>NZ_CP128405.1:557500-3661702 GCF_030345315.1 Stenotrophomonas sp. 17(2023) | reverse complement strand
CAGGAATAATCGTCGAAGGCACGCGGGACGGGCGCAGCGAAGCCGCCCGGCCACGTGCCGGATAGGGGGAAAGTGGATGGCCCAGACTACCACCGCGCGGCGGGGGCGGGAATGCTTGTCCCTGACTTGTTCACAGAACCATCCACAGCCTGTGGATGAAATCCCTGCACGAAAGGCGGACATGGCTTGACGCGATGGGGGTAGGGTCTATAGAATTTCCGGTTCTTTCCGTCCCATTCATACAGGTGCCCCCATGGCCACCAAGCGCACGTTCCAACCCAGCAACCTCAAGCGCAAGCGCGATCACGGCTTCCGCGCGCGTATGAAGACCGCTGACGGCCGCAAGATCCTGTCGCGTCGCCGCGCCAAGGGCCGCAAAGTCCTCAGCGCTTGATTGCGTTGCCGCCCCGTGCGGCAGATGCAACTCCGATCGTGAGCAGCACCGACCCGCGCAAGCGATTTCCTCGCTCTGCGCGGGTTCGTACGCGTGCCGAATATACAACGGTCTTCAACGGCGCCCGCCGTGTATCCGACCCGCTGATGACACTGCACTGGCTGAAAGGGGATTCCCCCGCCCGGCTGGGCCTGGCCGTGTCACGCAAGGTCGATACGCATGCGGTGGGGCGCAACCGTATCAAGCGTGTGCTGCGCGATGCCACACGCCACCTCCGGGCAGGCATGGCCGGGGGTGACTACGTCGTTGTCGCCCGCTCGGCGGCCAAACTTGCCAGCAACCGGCAGATCCGCGAGGCGTTCGAACGCCTGCTCCGCCGTGCCGGCGCATTGCCCGCCGTGGTCGCTGACGGCACAATGCCGCCGCGCGAGGGCAACGAACCCTCTTCTTCCTTGAATGCGCCAGGCACCCTGCCTGGTCGAGCCGAGCCTGCCTGCTGATGAACCAGACCCGTGTATTCCTGATTTTCGCCTGGCTGATGGTGGCGGTGCTGCTGTGGATGGAGTGGGGCCGCGAGAAGAACGCGCCGGACCCGGCCACCGTCGCCGCGACCCAGCCGGCGGTGCCGGCCGCCAACGACGCCGACCTGGCCCCGCCGGCCGCCGGCAACGTGCCGCAGGCGGCGGTTCCGGGACAGGCCCCGGCCGCCCCGGCACCGGCCATGGAAGCGGCCACCGCCGCCAGCCGCGTGAGCGTCACCACCGACGTGCTGAAGCTGGTGCTCGATGGCCGCAGTGTGCTCGACGCCGACCTGCTGCAGTTCCCGCAGACCAAGGCCGCCGGCAGCCCGCCGGTGCAGCTGCTGACCGAGGAAAAGGCGCATCCGTACAGCGCCACCAGCGGCTGGGTTGGCCAGGGCGGCTCGGCCGCGCCGGGCGCCAACGGCTTCCAGCCGACCCAGGGGGCGAAGGAATACACCCTGGCCGATGGCCAGAGCGAGCTGCAGGTGCCGTTCGTCTGGAACGGCCCCAATGGCGTCAGCATCCACCGCACCTACACCTTCAAGCGCGGCGACTACGCCATCGGCGTCAAGGATGAAGTGGTCAATGCCGGCACCACGCCGTGGCAGGGCTATGTGTTCCGCAAGCTGGACCGCGTGCCGGCGGTGCTCAGCCGCAGCATGACCAACCCCGATTCCTTCAGCTTCAACGGCGCCACCTGGTACGACAACGACAAGAAGTACCAGCGCCGGCCCTTCGCCGACTACCTGGAGGACGGCAACCTCAACCAGACCATCACCGGTGGCTGGGTGGCGATGCTGCAGCACCACTTCTTCACCGCGTGGATCCCGCAGGCCGACCAGGCCTCGCTGTACCTGCTTTCGCAGAACGGCCCGCGCAACGTGATCGAGGCGCGCGGCCCGGGCTTCACCGTGGCCCCGGGCCAGAAGGTCAGCACCCAGGCACGCCTGTGGGTCGGCCCGAAGCTGGTCAACCAGATCGCCAAGGAAGACGTGCCCGGCCTGGAGCGCGTGGTCGACTACAGCCGTTTCTCGCTGATGGCGATCATCGGCCAGGGCCTGTTCTGGGTGATGAACCAGGTCCACAAGCTGGTCGGCAACTGGGGCTGGTCGATCATCGGCCTGGTGATCCTGCTCAAGCTGGCACTGTTCCCGCTGGCCAACGCGCAGTACAAGTCGCAGGCCAAGATGCGCAAGTTCCAGCCGCGCATCGCCCAGCTCAAGGAGCGCTATGGCGACGACCGCCAGAAGTTCCAGACCGCGATGATGGAGCTGTACAAGAAGGAAAAGATCAACCCGATGGGCGGCTGCCTGCCGCTGCTGATCCAGATGCCGATCTTCTTCGCCCTGTACTGGGTGCTGGTGGAATCGGTGGAACTGCGCCAGGCGCCGTGGTTCGCGTGGATCCAGGACCTGACCGCGCGCGATCCGTACTTCATCCTGCCGGTGATCAACGTGGCGGTGATGTGGTTCACGCAGAAGCTGACGCCGGCGCCGGGCATGGACCCGATGCAGCAGAAGATGATGCAGTTCATGCCGCTGGTGTTCGGCGTCATGATGGCCTTCATGCCGTCCGGCCTGGTGCTGTACTGGGTGGTCAACGGCGGCCTGAGCCTGGCCCAGCAGTGGTGGATGACCAAGAAGCACGGCGAGGACGCACCGACGCCGCCGGCCAAGGCCGAAGCCAAGTAACCGCGAAAGCCCGCCGCAAGGCGGGCTTTTCGCATGTGCGGCGCACGCCGCCGCCGCCCGCGGGGACTCCCGCGACTGCGGCGGGGCCAGCGGTACACGCGCGGCTCCACTAGAATCGTCCGGCCCCCGCCTGTCTTCGCCTGCCATGTCCCGTCTTCCAGCCCTGCGCGGTTTCCTGTTGCCGATCGCGATCGCCGCGTTGCTGGGCGGGTGCGGAGGGGGACAGGGCGCCGCGCCTCCCGCGGCGGCGCCGGCACCCGGCCAGGCCACGGCGGCCGATCCGGCTGCCGCTCCGCTGCTGGCGGCGCTGCAGAAGCAACTGGACAGCCACCGCCGCATCATCGTGCTGCTGGCCGACGAGGACACGCAGGCCGAGCGCGACCGCGCCACCTCCACCCGCATCGGCCAGCAGTTGTTCCACCAGGGACTGGAGGAGCGCGACGCGATCGCCGCGCAGTTCGATACGCTGCTGCGCACCGCCAGCCCGCAGCGGTTCGCCACGCTCGGCGCGGTACTCGACTACATCGAATCGGCGCCGGACCTGTTCGACGCCGACCGCCTGGCGTTCCGCGAGGTACTGCGCGACCTGCACGCGCGGGTCGGTGCCGACTCCTCGCTGCCGGCGGTGAAGCTGCACCAGCGCATCGGCGAGGACCTGGAGGCGCTGGACGAGATCGAGCGCAACTACAACCAGGAAGTCACCCGCATCTTCAGCCGCTTCGAGCGCACCCGCGCCATCGCGCTCAAGCGCGAGAAGTGGGAGGACTACCTCGCCCACCTGCGCACGCGCTACGACCGCGAGGCGATCCTGCGCGACCACGGCGTGATCGAGCCGTACCCGATGTCGATGAAGGACAGCGAGCGCGAGATCTTCGGCCGCGACCTGCCGGCCAAGACCGTGGTGCTGACCTTCGACGATGGCCCGCACAAGGCTCATACCGAGGAGATCAGCGCCATCCTCAAGCGCTACGACGTGCCGGGCGTGTTCTTCGAGGTCGGCCGCAACATCGGTACGGTCGGCGCCGATGGCACGGTGGCGCTGGGTGCGATGGCCGGGATCAGCCGCCAGCTGATGGCCGACGGTTATGCGGTGGGCAACCACAGCCTGACCCACGCGCAGTTGTCGCGTACCAGTGGCGACGCGCTGCGCGAGCAGGTGCTGGGCACCGATGCGCTGCTGCGCCGTGTCGGTGGCGAGCGCGCGCCGCTGTTCCGCTTTCCGTATGGCGCGCGCAACGCCGAGGGCCTGCAGCTGCTCGGCGAAGCCGGCCTCAAATCGATCATGTGGAACATCGATTCGATGGACTGGGCCGACCCGGTGCCGGAGTCCATCGTGCAGCGCGTGCTCGCGCAGGTGCAGAAGGAACAGCGCGGCATCATCCTGTTCCACGACATCCACGACCGCGCGGTGAAGGCGCTGCCGCAGATCCTGGACAGGCTGATCGCCGACGGCTACCAGTTCGCCGGCTGGAACGGACGCGACTTCTCCGTCAGCCGCGCGCGCCGCGACGCCGGCAACGCGGCCACCGTCACCACCGGTTACGAAAAATCCTGGGCCATCGTGATCGGCATCGACGACTACGCGAAGTGGCCGAAGCTCGAATACGCCAGCCGCGATGCGCAGGCAGTGGCCGATGCCCTGACCGGCCAGTTCGGCTTCCCTTCCTCGCAGGTGATCGTGCTGAAGAACCGCGATGCCACCCGCAACAACATCCTGGCCGCATTCCACGACCGCCTGTCCGATGGCCGCACGCAGAAGAACGACCGCGTGTTCGTGTTCTTCGCCGGCCATGGCGCCACCCGCCAGCTCGCCTCCGGGCGCGACCTCGGCTACATCATCCCGGTCGATTCGGATCCGCGCGAGTTCGCCACCGATGCGATCGCCATGACCGACGTGCAGAACATCGCCGAGAGCCTGCAGGCCAAGCATGTGCTGTTCGTGATGGATGCCTGCTACAGCGGCCTGGGGCTGACCCGCGGCGGCCCGGCCTCGTCGTCGTTCCTGCGCGAGAATGCGCGGCGCACCGCGCGGCAGATGCTCACCGCCGGTGGCGCCGACCAGCAGGTCGCCGACAGCGGGCCCAACGGCCATTCGGTGTTCACCTGGGTGCTGCTGCAGGCACTGTCCGGCAAGGGCGACCTCAACGGCGACGGCCTGATCACCGGCACCGAACTGGCGGCCTACGTCGCGCCGGCGGTCTCGGCGGTCTCGCGGCAGACGCCGGCGTTCGGCAGCCTGCCCGGTTCGCAGGGCGGCGAGTTCGTGTTCCAGGTACCGGACAGCCAGGAGTTCCTCAACGCCGGCAGCGCCCAGCTCTCGGCCGATGCCATCGCGCTCAACAGCCGCGCCGATGCGGCGCAGGGAGGCATCGACGCGACGGTGAAGGTGGCCGGCCTGCAGGGCGGCAGCAGCACGCTGGTGGTGCCGGCGGCGGTGCCGGCGTCCGATCGCCAGCGCGCCCAGCAGGCCAACGACCGCGGCCTGCAGCTGTACCGCGAGAAGCGCTACGACGAGGCGGTGGCGCAGTTCACCGAGGCGCTGAAGCTGCGTCCTGATTTCGCCCAGGCCGCCAACAACCTGGGCTTCGTCTACTACCGCCAGCAACGCTACGCGGAAGCGGCGCGCTGGCTGGAGAACACACTGAAGATCGACCCCTCGCGCGCGGTGGCCTACCTCAACCTCGGCGATGCGTATGTCCATGCCGGCGACGCGCCCCGGGCCAGGCAGGCCTATCTTACCTACCTGGAACTGCAGCCGCAGGGCAGCGGCGCCGCGCAGGCCCGCGCGCAGCTGCAGAAGCTGTAAGCCATGAACGACAGCGCCCGCCGCGACACCATCATCGCCATCGCCAGCGGCGCCGCTGCGGGCGGCGTCGGCATCGTGCGTCTTTCCGGCCCGCTGTCGGCGCCGATCGCACGTGGGCTCGGTTGCCCCGCGCTGCGGCCGCGCCACGCCCACTACGCACGCTTCCGCGATTCGGCGGGCGAGGTGATCGACGACGGCATCGCGTTGTACTTCCCCGGTCCGCGCAGCTTCACCGGCGAAGACGTGGTGGAACTGCAGGGCCATGGCAGCCCGGTGGTCCTGCGCCAGCTGCTGGAGCGCTGCATCGCCCTCGGTGCGCGCCAGGCCCGCGCCGGCGAGTTCAGCGAGCGCGCCTTCCTCAACGGCAAACTCGACCTGGCCCAGGCCGAGGCCATCGCCGACCTGATCGCCGCCGGTGACGTGCGCGCCGCGCGCGCCGCCCGCCGCTCGCTCGACGGCGTGTTCTCGCGTCGCGTCGAGGACGTGGCCGAACAGCTGGTGCGGCTACGCATCCACGTCGAGGCCGCCATCGATTTTGCCGACGAACCCCTGGATACGCTGGGCGGGGCGCAGGTGCGTGCCGGCGTCGCCCAGGCACGCGAGGCGCTGGCGCGGCTGCGCGTCGATGCCGAGCGCGGCCGCAAGCTGCGTGACGGCCTGCATGCGGTGCTGATCGGTCCGCCCAACGCCGGCAAGAGCTCGCTGCTCAACGCCCTGGCCGGCAGCGAGCGCGCCATCGTCACCGATATCGCCGGCACCACCCGCGACACCCTGCGCGAGACCATCCGCATCGATGGCCTGGAGCTGGAGCTGGTCGACACCGCCGGCCTGCGCGAAGGCGGCGATACCATCGAGCGCGAGGGCATGCGGCGCGCCCGCGAGGAGATGCAGCGGGCCGACCTGGCCATCGTGGTACTCGATGCGCGCGACCCGGATGCCGGCCGCCAGGCCATCGGCGATGCCGCGGCCCAGGCCACGCGCCAGCTGTGGGTACTCAACAAATGCGACCTGCTGCCGCAGTGGCCGCAGCCGCCGGACGCGGACAGCATCGCGTTGTCCGCCGCCAGCGGGCAGGGCCTGGAGCAACTACACGCGCGCCTGCGCCAGCTGGCCGGCGAGGGGGCCGGCGGCGAAGGCCAGCAGGGCGAATTCTCCGCGCGCCTGCGCCATGTGCAGGCCATCGCCCTGGCCGCCGCGCACCTGGACGATGCCGATGCGCAGCTGCGCCACGACCACCTGGAACTGGCGGCCGAGGAACTGCGCCTGGCGCACCAGGCACTGGGCGAAATCACCGGCCGCATGACCGCCGACGACCTGCTGGGTCGGATCTTTTCGAGCTTCTGCATCGGCAAGTGACCGGCCACCGGCATTGAAACGTTCATCGAGCCCCGGGTAGTCTGGCCTGGTCGCCGCGATGGCGGCCCCCGCTTTCCGAAGGAGTCCGGTCCAATGCGCCATTGATGCCCGCCCCGCCAGCACGCGCTGGCGAGGCCTCGCGAAGTCCCGCTGCCGCTGGCAGCCGGGTGATCCGGGCATGGATGGAATGCAATGACCACGACTCCCTTCATGACGCTTGAACGCGTCTCCTGGCAGCTGCCTGACGGCAGGCTGCTGTTTTCCGATCTGGACGAAACCTTCGACGCCCGGCGCACCGGGCTGGTCGGGCGCAATGGCGTGGGCAAGAGCGTGCTGGCGCGGCTGCTGGCCGGTCGCCTGGCGCCTGCCCGCGGGCGCTGCCTGCGTTCGGGGCCGGTGGCCTGGTTGCCGCAGCAGATCGACGTGGCGCCCGGGGCCAGCGTCGCCGACCTGGCCGGCCTGGGCGATGCGCTCGCGGCCCTGCAGCGCATCGAGCAGGGCAGCAGCGACGTCGCCGATTTCGAAGCGCTGGGCGAGCGCTGGCAGCTGCGCGAACACCTGCAGGCCGAGCTGGAACGGATGCAGCTGCACGGCGTGTCGGCGGCCATGCCGGCGTGCCGGCTCAGCGGTGGCCAGCGCATGCGCGTGGCGCTGGCCGGTGCGTTCCTGTCCGATGCCGACTTCCTGGTCCTGGACGAGCCCAGCAACCATCTCGACGCGGCCGGGCGGCAGCTGCTGCGCGAACAGCTGCGGCGCTGGCCGCGCGGCCTGCTGGTGGTCAGCCATGACCGCGAACTGCTGGGCGACATGCAGCGTATCGTCGAGCTGTCCGCGCTCGGGCTGCGCAGCCATGGCGGCAACTACGACTTCTACGCGGCGCGCAGCAGCGAGCAGCGGCGCCTGGCCGCGGACACGCTGCAGCAGCGGCGCCACGAACGCCGCCAGGGCGAACGGGCGCTGCGCGAACAGCAGGAACAGCGCGAACGCCGCGCCACGCGCGGCGACCGCCAGGCCGCGCACGCCAACCAGGCGCCGATCCTGCTGGGCCGGCAGAAACAGCGGGCCCAGGCCAGTGCCGGCAAGGCGCAGCTGCAACAGCAGCAGCAGCGCGCACAGCTCGACGAACAGGTGCGGCAGGCGGCGGCGCAGGTCGATGCCGCTGCGCCGGTGGTGTTGCTGCCGGCGGTCGACGCCGGCCCCGCGCCCGCCCGCGTGGCCATGCTGCAGGACGTGGTGCTGCCATTCGTCGATGGCCCGCTGGCGCGGATCGATCTGCTGCTGGGGCGGGGCGAGCGGCTCGCGCTCACCGGCCGCAATGGCAGCGGCAAGTCGGTGCTGCTGCAGGTGCTTGCGGGGCGGCTGCCGGCGCGGGGCGGCAGGGTGCAGGTGAACGCGCCGCACGCCTGGCTGGACCAGCATCTGTCCCTGCCGCTGCCGCAGGCCACGGCGCTGGAGCAGCTGCGCCATGCCGGTCCGTCGACCGGCGAGGCCGAGCTGCGCACCCGGTTGGCGTTGCTGGGCCTGGACGCCGGCCATGCGGGGCAGCCGGTTGCCGCGCTCAGCGGCGGCGAGCGCATGAAGCTGGCGCTCGCCTGCGCCCTGTACGCGCAGCCGCCGGCGCAGCTGTTGCTGCTGGACGAACCGGCCAACCACCTCGACCTGGAGGCGATGCAGGCGCTGGAAGCAATGTTGCGGCAATGGCCCGGCACGCTGCTGGTGGCCGCGCACGACGAGGCGTTCCTGCACGGCATCGGCATCACCGGCCGGCTGCACGCCGGCGCCGGGGGCTGGTGCCGGCTGCCGCCATGAAACCCGGCAGCCGCAGGGCGTGTCCCATGCCGGTCATATCCGCCGCGCACACTCCCGCTTCCTTCGATGGCGGCAACGGGAGCGCGCGGTGTTCGGCAGAGCGGTGATGGCGGTAGTAGCAGGGTTGTGCGTGGCATCCTCGACGGCAATGGCCGCCGTTCCCGCCCCATCGTCCGCGCAGGTTTCGGTGTATGCGCACCGCGGCGCCAGCGCGCTGCTGCCCGAGCACACCCTGGCGTCCTACGCGCAGGCCATCGTCGATGGCGCCGACTACATCGAGCCGGACCTGGTGATGACCCGCGACGGGGTGATGGTCGCGCGCCACGAGAACGAGATCGGCGGCACCACCGACGTCGCCGCGCACCCGGAGTTCGCTGCGCGCCGCACCACCAAGCTGGTCGACGGCAAGCGCGTCGAGGGCTGGTTCAGCGAAGACTTCACCCTGGCCGAACTGAAAACCCTGCGCGCCCGCGAGCGCCTGCCCGAGCTGCGCGGTACCGCGTTCGACGGCGAGTTCCGCATCGCCACGCTGGAGGAGATCATCGCGTTCGTGGTGCAGCAGGCGCGGCGCAGCGGGCGCGGCATCGGGCTGGCGCCGGAGATCAAGCATGGCAGCTACTTCCGCGGCATCGGCCTGCCGATGGAGGAGCGCCTGCTCGATGCCCTGCGCGGCAACCCCTACACCCACGTCGCGCCGATCCTGGTGCAGTCGTTCGAAACCGCCAACCTGCGCCAGCTGCGCGCGCGCATCGGCCGGCAATCCAACATCCGCCTGCTGCAGCTGCTGGGCGAAGCCCAGGCCATGCCGGCCGACGTGGTGCTGGCCGGCGGCGACCTGACCTACGCGCGCATGGCCACGCCGGCAGGCCTGCGCGAGGTGGCCGGCTATGCCGATGCGATCGGGGTCGAGCGCCGTGCCCTGCTGCCGCTCGACGCGCAGGGCCGGCTCGGCGCGCCCACGCCGCTGATCGCCGACGCGCATGCCGCCGGCCTGCAGGTGGTGGCCTATACGTTCCGCCCGGAAAACCCGTTCCTGCCGCCGGCGCTGCGCCAGGGGGCGGCCAATGCGCGCAATCCGCAGGGTTCGGTGGCCGAGATCCGCGCCTATCTGCAGGCCGGGATCGATGCCTTCTTCACCGACGATCCGGCGCTGGGCCGGCGTGCGGTGGACGGGGACGCGCCTGTCGCCGGTGGCGACGGCTGAGGCGCGGTTACGACGGATCGCGCCGTGGGCGTGGCCGCAGCTGCACCACCACCTCGTAGTCGCGGCCCTCGCGCGGCTGCCACAGCACCGGCACCTGGCCGGGCGACGGCGGCTCCAGCTCGGCATCGGCCAGCGGCGCATCGGCGTCGTCTTCCTCGTCCTCGTCTTCCCAGCTGTAGCGCTTGCGCGGCGCCAGCGGGTCGGCATGGCGGAACAGCAGGGCGGCGATCACGCCGGCGGCGGCACCGCCCATGTGCGACTGCCACGACACGCCCGGCTCGTGCGGCAGCACGGTCATCACCATGCCCCCGTAGAACAGCACGCCGATCATGCCGGCGGCGATGGCGGCGCGGTCGCGGCGCAGCAGGCCCAGCCCCAGCACCAGGAACATCAGGCCATGGGTGACGCCGCTGGCGCCCAGGTGGTGGCTGCCGGGTTCGCCCAGCATCCACGCGCCGATACCCGACCCCAGCCACAGCAGCGGCAGTGCGCGCACGGTGGCCTTCGGGTAGACGCTGCCGGCCAGGGTGCCCAGGATCAGCAGGGCGGTCGCGTTGGCGGCCAGGTGTTCGATCGAACCGTGCAGCAGTGGCGCGCCGAGCAGGCCCAGCAGGCCGCCGGTGTCGTGCGGGCCCACTGTCCACGGCCGCCAGTCCCAGCCGGTCTGCTGCAGCGCGAACAGCGCCACCAGCAGCAGCACGAAGCCCAGGCTCAGGTTGAAGGCGCGCAGTACGCGCCGGCGGTCGCTGCGGTCGGTGGCCGGGGTGTCGCCGGCGGCGGGCGTGTTGGAAGTGTCCATGGCTTTCGGGATTGCGGCGCCCTGCAGTGAATGCAAGGGCGCCGCGTCGGGACGCCGGTGTGCCACCGGCGGGACAATCGGAGCCGTGCCCCGCGGATCAGGCCTTGTGCCCGCCCTTGGGCGGCAGCTTCAGGCTGAGCACCACCGTCACCACCAGGATCGCGGCGACCACGCCCAGCGACACCGGCACCGGGATCTTGAACACGTCGATCAGCAGCATCTTGGCGCCGATGAAGCCCAGGATCACCGCCAGGCCGTACGGCAGCAGGTGGAAGCGGTCGGCCATGCCGGCCAGCAGGAAGAACATCGCGCGCAGGCCCAGCACCGCGAACACGTTGGAGGTCAGCACCACGAACGGGTCGGTGGTGATGGCGAAGATCGCCGGGATCGAGTCCACCGCGAAGATCACGTCGGTGACCGCGATCAGCACCAGCACCACGAACATCGGGGTGAACCAGCGCACGCCGTTCTTCTCGGCCAGCAGGCGGTTGCCGTTGTACTCATGGGTGATGCGCAGGTGCCTGCGCATGAACTTCAGCGCGGGGTTGTCGTCCAGGCTCGGTTCCTGGCCGGCGGCGAACCACATCTTCCAGCCGGTGAACAACAGGAACGCACCGAACACGTAGAGCAGCCAATGGAACTGGCTGACCAGCACGGTACCGGCGAAGATCATCACCGTACGCAGCGCGATCGCCCCCAGGATGCCGATGATCAGCACCCGCTGCCGTGCCGTCTCGGGCACCGCGAAGTAGCCCATGATCAGCAGGAAGACGAAGATGTTGTCGACCGCCAACGCCTTCTCGATCAGGTAGCCGGTCAGGAACTGCAGGCCGATCTCGTTGGCCACCGCGGTACCGGCGGTCTCGTTCAGGTAGTACCAGAGGCCGGCATTGAAGGCCAGCGCCAGGGCGACCCAGCCGATCGACCACAGCAGGGCTTCCTTGAAGGTGACCTTGTGCGGGCCGCCGTGGCGCATCAGCACCAGGTCGATCAACAGGGCGGCGATGACGACGGCGATGAAGCCGCCCCAAAGCCAGGGATTACCGATTGTCTGGATCATGGGAGTTCCGGTCATGTGGAGGTTCTGGGGACCGCAGGGGCCAAGAACTGGACACGGAATCGGGGAGACCGGGGACAGAGCTTCGCCTATGCGGCGAAGGTCTTGCTCACAGTCCCGGAACCGGGACTGCCGCTGCACCGGAGCCTTGCGGCTCGAACTGACGGCGACAACGTCTGGGAGCTACTCCCCTTCAGCCGCAGATAGTGCGGCCTGGAGGCTTTGCCGTCAATGAACGCGCCGCGGCGGTGGCCCGGCGCCCGTTACAATGTCGCCATGAATACCCCCCTTCCCGTCGTACGCCTGAAGAACGCGTGGCGCTCCAGCCACCCGTGGATTTTCCAGAAGCTGGTCGAAAAGCCCGTCGCCAAGCCCAAGCCCGGCACCATCGTCGACGTGGTCGGGGTGGACGGGGAGTGGATCGGCCGCGGCTTCTACAACGGCCACTCGCGCATCGCCGTGCGCATCCTGGAAACCCGCCGCGACGTGGACGTGGACCAAGCCTGGTTCGCGGCCAAGATCGCCGAGGCGGTGTCGCTGCGCCGTGACGTGCTCAGGCTGGACCAGGTGTCCAACGCGTGGCGCGTGGTGCACAGCGAGGGCGACGGCCTGTCCGGGCTGGTGGTGGACCGCTACGACGACCTGATCGTGGTCGAGTTCTTCGCCGCCGGCATGTTCCGCCACCGCGAGTGGATCTACGAGGCGCTGCGCGCGCAGTTCCCGGGTTGCCGCTTCCACAGCTTCGCCGACGAACACGTGCAGAAGCAGGAGAGCTTCGATTTCCACGGCAACACCACCACCGAACCGGCGGTGATCACCGAGCATGGCATCAAGTTCCGCGCCGACCCGGCCGGCGCGCACAAGACCGGCTTCTTCGCCGACCAGCGCGAGAACCGGCAGTGGCTGAGCCAGCAGGTCGAAGGCAGGAGCGTGCTCGATCTGTGCTGCAACACCGGCGGCTTCGCCGTGTACGCGGCCGCGCGCGGTGCCAGCGAGGTGCTGGGCGTGGACATCGACCAGGACGTGATCCAGATCGCCAAGGGCAACGCCCGGCTCAACAACGCCCGGCCGAAGTTCGTGCAGGCCGACATCTTTCCGTGGCTGCGCGATGCCGCCAACCGCGGCGAGCAGTACGACGTGGTGATCCTGGACCCGGCCAAGATGACCCGCGACCGCGACCAGGTCATCAACGCGCTGAAGAAATACCTGGACATGAACAAGCTGGCGCTGGGCGTGGTCAAGCCCGGTGGCCTGTTCGCCACCTTCTCCTGCACCGGCCTGGTGGCCGAGGACCAGTTCCTGGACATGCTGCGCCGCGCCGCGTTCTACGCCGGCCGCACCCTGCAGATCCTGAAGGTGGCCGGCGCCGGCCCGGACCACCCGTTCATGGCCCACGTGCCCGAATCGCGCTACCTCAAGGCGGTGTTCTGCCGCGTGGTGGACTGAGCCCGGCATTCCAGGGGAGCGGCAACGGTCGCTCCCATAGCGCGCGGATCGGGAGCCATGCCCGGCGGCTATGGCCTTGGCAACGGCGGGTACTACCGGTCCGCGCCGCGGCGGCGGTATGGTCGTGGCCTTCTCCCAAAGGCCGAGGCCCGCATGCCGCTGTGTCGTCTGTCCCTGCTGCTCGCCCTTGTGCTGGGCGCACCGCTGTCCGCCCAGGCGGTCGACTTCACCCAGGCCGAACTGGCCCGTGCCAAGGCGCTGCAGCAACGCCTGCTGACCCTGGACAGCCACCTGGACACCCCGGCCAATCTGGCCCGGCCCGGCTTCGACATCCTGCACCGCCATGACCGCAACGCGCTGTCGCAGGTGGACTACCCGCGCATGCTCGAGGGGGCGCTCGACGGCGGCTTCTGGGCGATCTACACCGACCAGGGCGACCGCAGCGCCGCCGCGCACCTGGCCGAGCGTGACCACGGCCTGCTGCGGCTGATGGAGATCCGCGAAATGCTGGCCGCGCACCCGGACAGGTTCCAGCTGGCGCTCACCGCCGACGATGCGGCGCGGATCAAGGCGGCCGGCAAGCGCGTGGTCTACATCAGCATGGAGAACGGCAGCCCGCTGGTGGCCGACCCGTCGCTGCTGGGCTTCTACCACAAGGCCGGCCTGCGCCTGCTGTCCACCGTGCACTTCGCCAACAACGAGTTCGCCGATTCGGCCACCGACCCCAAGGGCGCGGAGTGGAAGGGGCTGAGCCCGGCCGGAAAGGCACTGGTCCAGGAGGCGGTGCGGCTGGGCATCGTGATCGACCAGTCGCATGCCTCCGACGCGGTGTTCGACGACCTGGCGACGCTGCTGCCGGTGCCGTTCATCCTCTCGCACAGCGCCGCCAAGGCGGTGTTCGACCATCCGCGCAACCTCGATGACGCGCGCCTGCGCCAGCTCGCCGCCAAGGGCGGGGTGATCCAGGTCAACGCCTATGGCGGCTATCTCCTGGACGAGACCCCCAGCCCGGAGCGCAAGCAGGCCGAGGAAGACCTGGAGAAGCGGCTCGGCGGCTGGGACGGCATGCCGATCGAGAAGGGCGTGGAACTGGCGCGCGGGATGGCCGAGCTGGACCAGCGGCTGCCACGCCGGCGGGCGACGCTGGACGACTTCTTCGTCCATTTCGCCCACCTGCTCGACGTCGTCGGTCCCGACCACGTCGGCATCGGCATGGACTGGGATGGCGGTGGCGGCCTGCCGGGCATGACCGACGTCACCGACCTGCCCAAGATCACCGCCTGGCTGCAGCGCCGCGGCCTGAGCGACGCGCAGATCGCCAATATCTGGAGCGGCAATGTGCTGCGGGTGATGCGCCAGGCGCAGGACTACGCGGCGAAGAACGGCGCCAAGTAACCGGCCGTCGTTGCCTGAGGCACGTCGCGTGGCCGCGCTGGCCGCGCGACGGCGACGACCAACGCTGCACGCGCGGCGCTTTCCATGCCGGGGCAGCGGCACCGCCGGTTCCAGGCCCGGCCTGTCTGTCCGCGGCCGATCACGGCCGCGCGCTGCGCTCCGCACCCGGGCGCGAAGCCCCGGCGCTCACCCCGCGCGTGCGTTGTCCGTGCAGGTCGACGCACGCCCCCGCCCGCGGCGGGGGTGCCGCCGGCGTCAGCCCGCCTGCCTGCCCAGCACCGCGTTGCGGCGGCTGTACAGCACGTAGACCACCAGCCCGAACACGTTCCACAGCGCGAACCACAGCTGGGTCCGGGTGGGCAGGCTGAAGAACAGGTAGATGCAGCCCAGGATCGCGATCGGGCCGACCACCCAGGCCAGCGGCGTGCGGAAGGTACGTGCGCGGCCGGGTTCGCGCCTGCGCAGCACCAGCAGGCACAGGCCGACCGCGGTGAACGCGGCCAGCGTGCCGGCGTTGGCCAGCGCGGCGATCTCGTCCAGGCGCGCCACCCCGGCCAGCGCGGCCACCAGCACCGCGGTGAACACGGTGATGGTCACCGGGGTGCCGGTGCGCTTGTTCACCAGCGACAGCCCGCGCGGCAGCAGGCCGTCGCGCGACATCACGAAGAAGATGCGGCTCTGGCCATAGAAGAACGCCAGCAGCACGGTCGGCAGGGCGATGATCGCGACCACGCCGATCACCAGCGCGGCGGTGCCGTGGCCCAGTTCGCGCATGATCAGCGCCAGCGGCTCGGCGCTCTTGCCGAACACGGTGTAGCTCATGGCACCGACCGCGGCCAGCGCCACCAGCAGGTAGATCAGGGTGCAGCCGACCATCGAGCCGACGATGCCGATCGACAGGTCGCGCTTGGGGTTCTTGGTTTCCTCGGCGGCGGTGGAGATCGCATCGAAGCCGTAGAACGCGAAGAAGATGATCGCCGCCGCGGCCATCACCCCGCGCTCCACGCCGTCCGGACCGACCGACTTGGGGAAGCCGTAGGGCATGAACGGCTGCAGGTTGGCCGGGTCGAACGCGGGCAATGCCACCCACACGAACACCGCCAGCGCGATCAGCTTGAACACCACCAGCACCGCGTTGACCGTGGCGCTCTCGCGGGTGCCGGCGATCAGCATGCCGGCGACCAGGAAGGTGATGACGATGGCCGGCACGTTGAGGAAGCCGCCTTCCACGTGCGGGCCGGCGGCCAGCGATGGCGGCAGCACCACGTTCCAGCCGAAGGAGGTATGCAGCCACTCCAGGAAACCGACGAAATAGCCCGACCAGCCCACCGCCACCGTGCTGACCACCAGCGAGTACTCCAGGATCAGGCTCCAGCCCACCACCCAGGCGATGGTCTCGCCCAGTGCGCTGTAGCTGTAGGTGTACGCGCTGCCTGCGGCCGGCATCATCGTCGACAGCTCGGCGTAGGCCAGCGCCGCGCAGGCGCAGACGATGCCGGCGACGACGAACGAGATCAGCACCGCCGGGCCGGCCTTGTCCGCGCCCACGCCGATCAGGGTGTAGATGCCGGTGCCGACGATGGCGCCGATGCCCAGCGCGACCAGGTGGGGCCAGCTCAGCGAAGGAATCAGCCGGCGGCCTTCCTCGTGCTGGGTGAGCTGGTCGATGGATTTGCGCCGGAGCCAGGACTGCATGCGGACCTCGCGGTTCGTGGTATTCGGGAAAGGGGCCGAGTTTCGCCGAACGCAGCGCAGCAAAGCCAGAATTTCCCGCTGCTTTCATGGGCTTTGGCGATGGGCGGTGGCCGGGGCGACGGATCCGGCACAAAACCGGATGCCCGGACGGTTGCCGCGCCGAGGCCGCGTCCCGGTGGCCTGCGCGTAGCGGCGGGCTGGCCGCGCTACGCGGTCCGGCGCGGGTGCGCCAGCAGGTAGTCGCGCAGGGCCACGGCCTGGTTGTGCAAGGTGTCGCGGGCGCCGTACACCAGGGTCACCGGCCCGGCGTCCAGCGCATCGCGCAGCGGCGCCAGCAGCCGTGGCTGCGCGGCCAGCTCGCGCCAGTAGCGCTGGCGGAACGCGTCCCAGCGCTCGGCGCGGTGGTCGAACCACTGCCGCAGCGCGTCGCTGGGCGCCACCTCCTTGAGCCACTGCGCCTGCAACCGGGCGTGGCTGATCCCGCGCGGCCACAGACGATCGACCAGGAAGCGCTGGCCATCGGTGGCGGTGGCGGCTTCATAGGCGCGCTTGCAGTGGATGTGCATGCCGACCTCCCGGCGCCGGGGCTCAGCCTTCCAGTCCGAGCCGTACCCCGAATGCGATCAAGCATACGCCGACCGCGCGCCGCAGCCACACGCCCACCCGCGGGTACCCGGCCAGGCGCCGGGCGATGAACTGGCCGCCGAAGATCAGCACCGAGCACCAGCCCACGCTCAATACCGCGATCAACCCGGCCATCAGCCCCAGGGTCAACGCACCGCGCTGCGTGGCCGGGTCGATGAACAGCGGGAAGAACGCCATGTAGAACAGGATCGCCTTGGGGTTGAGCATGCCCACCAGCAACGCCTGCCGGAACCAGCGCCGGCCCCACTGCTGTGCTGTCGCGCCGGCCACGGCGGCCGGTTCGCGCAGCAGTTGCAGGCCGACCCAGACCAGGTAGGCCGCGCCGACGTAGCGCAGGCCGGCGAACAGCAGCGGGTGCGCCTTCAGCAGCGCGGCCACGCCGGTGGCGGCGATGGCGATCAGGATCTGGTCGCCCAGCATCAGCCCCGCCAGTGTCGCGTAGCCGGCGCGCACGCCGCCGCGCGCGGTGGCGGTGAGCAGGGTGAAGGTGCCCGGCCCGGGCAGCATCAGGAACAGGATGACGGCCACCACGAAGGTGCCCAGGTCGTTGATGCCCATCCACGGCATGGCGTTGGTCCCGGCAGGCTCAGCGCGCGCGCTGCGCGGCAAGGCGCCGTTTCACCGCGGCGATCAGCGCCGGCAGGTCGTCATGCCGCGGCACCCCGTAGCGGTCACCGGTGATGTCCAGGTTGCCCTTGCGCCAGAAACCTGCCGGTGCGGCCACCAGCAGCTTGCCCGAGCGCGCATACAGGCCGAATTCGAGCAGAGTGACCGGACTCTGCGTGCCCGGTGCGAAGTACATCAGCACGATGTCGGCCCGTTCCAGTGCGGCCAGCTCCCATTCGACCTGGCGGCGGAACTCCGGCTCGTCGGCTTCGGCGCGCCACGCCGGGTTCCAGTCGGCGCGGCGCGGGTTGAGCAGCAGCACGTCCTCATCGGCCAGCGCCTGCTGTACCTGCCGTTGCCAGTCACCGGCCCTGCCCATTTCGATGCTGCCGGCCAGGAACACCGTGGGCCGCGCATCGTCCCCGGGAATGGCGGCCGGCGAGGTGATGGTCTGCGAACCCGCCATGGCGACCGGAGACAGCAGCAACAGGCAGGACAGCAGCAACGGCTTCATGGCATGGCGGGGAGCATGGGGGACACGCATGATCGCAGAAGCGGCGCAGCCGTTGAGACGCGCGGGGCTACACTTTGTCCCATGCAAACCGAAACCCTGATCCTTGCCGGCCTGCTGCTGGCCGTCATCGTGCTGCAGCTGGTGCTGCTGGTCCGTCGTTCCGGCAATGCCGGGCTGGAAGGCGTGCTGCGCGAGGAGCAGCGCAGCGGCCGTGGCGAACTGCGCGAGCAGCTCGAAGGCATGTCGCGCCAGCAGGACGCGCGCATGGACGGCTTCAGCCGCAACCTCACCGATCTGTCCACCCGCACCGACCAGCGCCTGGACCTGCTGCGTGACAGCCTCACCGACGATGCGCGCAAGGGCCGCGAGGAAAACGCCGGCGCCCGCCAGCAGATGGCACAGCTGCTGGATGCCCGGCTGCAGGACGTGCGCGGGCAGCTCGATGCCTTTGGCCAGCAGCAGCACGTGCGCATGGAACTGTTCGCCAAGCAGCTGGCCGCGCTGCAGGCGGCGCTGCTCGAGGAAACGCGCAAGGGCCGGCAGGAGAGCGGCGATGCACTGCAGCGCTTTGGCGAGATGCAGGGCCAGCGCCTGGCCGAACTCACCCAGCGCAACGAGCAACGCATCGGCGAGATGCGGCAGACGCTGGAGGCGCGGCTGAAGGACCTGCAGGCCGGCAACGATGCCAAGCTCGAACTGATGCGCCAGACCGTGGACGAGAAGTTGCAGAGCACGCTCAACACGCGCCTGGATTCGTCCTTCAAGCTGGTCTCCGAACGGCTGGAGCAGGTGCAGCGGGGCCTGGGCGAGATGCAGCAGCTGGCCACCGGCGTCGGCGATCTCAAGCGCGTGCTCAGCAACGTCAAGAACCGTGGTGGCTGGGGCGAGGTGCAGCTGGATGGCATTCTCGAGCAGACCCTCACCGTCGAGCAGTACGCGCGCGGCGTGAAGCTGCGCCCGGATGGCAACGAGATGGTGGATTTCGCCGTGCGCCTGCCCGGGCGCGGTCGCGACGACACGCCGGTGTGGCTGCCGATCGATTCCAAGTTCCCGCGCGAGGACTACGAGCGCCTGCTCGACGCGCAGGAAGCGGGCGACCAGGAGGCGGTACGCGCCAGCGGCAACCAGCTCGAACGCGCGCTGCGCGTGCAGGCCCGTTCGATCTGCGACAAGTACATCGCGCCACCCCATACCACCGACTTCGCGGTGATGTTCCTGCCGACCGAGGGGCTGTACGCCGAGGCGATCCGCCGTCCGGGGCTGGTGGACGTCCTGCAGCGCGAGCACCGGGTGGTCATCGCCGGCCCCACCACCGTAACTGCCCTGCTCAACAGCCTGCAGATGGGCTTCCGCACCCTGGCCATCGAACAGCGCTCCTCGGAAGTGTGGAGCCTGCTCGGCGCGGTGAAGGGTGAGTTCGGCAAGTTCGCCGGCATCCTCGAGAAGGCCGAGAAGCAGATCAACACCGTCGGCAAAAGCCTGGGCGACGCCAGCCGCAAGACCCGCACCATCGAGCGCAAGCTGCGCGGCGTGGAGTCGTTGTCCGCCGATGCGTCGCAGGCGCTGCTCGGCGACCTTGGCAACGACGATGACGGCGAGGAGCAGGGCACCGATTCCAGCGATGCATGACCGGCGTGAAGCCGGTTTATGCTTGCGCTCCATTCTCCCCGGCAGGAACCGCCATGACCACTTCCATCCAGGACATCCCCCTGACCACCCTCGACGGTACCCCGGCCTCGCTTGGCGACCATGCCGGCAAGGTGCTGCTGGTGGTCAACGTCGCCTCCAAGTGCGGGCTGACGCCGCAGTACGAAGGGCTGGAAAAGCTCTACCGCGAGAAGAAGGACGCCGGCCTGGAAGTACTGGGTTTCCCGGCCAACAACTTCAACGGCCAGGAGCCGGGCAGCGAGGACGAGATCCGCCAGTTCTGCTCGCTGACCTACGACGTGACCTTCCCGATGTTCGCCAAGATCAGCGTCGCCGGTGCCGACGTGCATCCGCTGTACCAGCAGCTGGTCGCGGCGCAGCCGGTGGCCACCGGCGAAGGCCCGATGCGCGAGAAGCTGGTTGGTTTCGGCATCGAACCCAACCCGGCGCCGGGCATCCTGTGGAACTTCGAGAAGTTCCTGGTCGGCAGGGACGGGCAGGTCATCGGCCGCTTCTCGCCGGACACCACCGCCGATGACGCGGGCCTGCGCGCGGCGATCGACGCCGCGCTGGCGGCCTGAGCCGCGACCCGCGCCGGGCAGCAGACTGAAGAGGCAATCGCAGGATGACTGCAGGCAATTCCGGTGGGTTCGCGGTCGGCTGGTTCACCCTGGCGCTCATCAACGCCGGTCTCGCCCAGGGCAAGGGACGCAGTGGCATGAACTGGGGGCTGCTGTCGCTGCTGCCTGGCCCGCTGGCCACGCTGCTGCTGGTGCTCCAGGCATCCCCGCGCCCGGGCGGCCGTTGAGCTCCGGTCCAGGGCGCCGCCACCGGTCCAGAAAAAAAAGCCCGGGATTTCCCGGGCTTTTTTCCATGCATCACCGACAGCGCGTTCAGTGGCCCCAGTCGGGCATCGGCATCGCATCGACCGGGATGGTGGTCTGCTCGTCGTCGCCGTGGCGGCGGGTGCCGTGGCGCAGGTCCTTCTCGATCTGGTAATTGCGCCGCTGCAGCCAGGCATCGCGGGTCAGCGCGTACTCGTCCACCGCGTTGTCGCGGATGTCGTCCAGCGACAGCAGCTGCACGCGGGTATCGACCAGCTGCAGGCCCTGCAGCCCGACGCGCAGCCTGTCCATCTCCACCCGGCGCAGCGGCGACAACGGTACGTCGCCGGCCAGCCCGAACACGTCGCGCACGGTGCGCGGGCCGAAGAACGGAAGTTCCACGTAGCGCGACTGGCGCCAGCCCCAGGCACCCAGGGTCTGCCCGAAATCCTCGCTGCGGCGCGGCACCATGGCCTTGCTGGCAGGGTCGAACAGGCCGCCGATGCCGAGCGTGGAGTTCATCAGGAACCGGCCCAGCGAGTCCCAGGCGTCGTCGCCATGGCCCTGCAGCAGCTGGTTGACCATGGTCACCGGCAAGCGCAGGTTGCTGAAGAAGTTGCTGACCCCGGTCCGCGCCACGCGCGGCACCACGTTCACGTAGGCGGTGGCCAGCGGACGGGCGATGCCACGGTCCACCGCCAGGTTGAAGCGGTGCATCCGGCGGTTGTACTTCTCCCACGGATCGTAGGTCGGCGCGGCGCCATCGCCACCCTTGCCGGCCTCCGTGCCCGGGGTGCCATACAGCGCGGCGAAGTCATCCTCTGCGTCGGTCGCCGCGGCCGGGCTGGGCGTGCTCGCCTGCGCCGGGGTACCCGCGACCGTGTCGCCGGCTGCCTGGGCGGGCTGCGCTGCCGTGTCGGCAACCGGCACCGGCACCGGTGCGGTTGCCGGCGCGCCTGCGCAGGCGGCGGCGTCCGCGCAGCCGGGCTGCTCCGCGCTGACGCTGGCGCTGGCGGGCGGTGCGGTCGCGCGCACGGGTTTGCCGGCGCAGGCGCCCAGCAGGAGCACGGCAGCCAGGAGGGGAAGGGTGCGGAAGAGGCTCATGTCAGTGTTCGGCCGATGAGGCGTTGAAATCCAGGTCCGGCGACAGCCGGTACGCCGCGCGCAGCTCGTCCAGGCCCACCGGGGCGCCGGCGATGGTAGCGCCGCCATTGCTACGCATGCGTGCAGACAGCTCGGCCAGCAGCGCCACCCCGGCGCTGTCCACGCGCTCGACGGCGTTCAGGTCGAGCCGCCGCAGCCTGCCGGCCAGCGCCGCCAGCTGCGGCCACAGCGCGATCGCCGCGGCGCGGTCGAGCGTGCCGGCCAGGTGCAGGGCGTCGCCTTCGACGCGCGCGGTGGCGTCACTTGCCACGGGGTGCCGGGCCCGCGGTGGCCTGCATGCTGCCGTTGCGCAGTTCGGCCGCAACGTCCTTGATCGACTTCTGTCGCAGCGGGGCGTCGAACTGGTTCTTGAAGGTCTGCACGTAGGAGATGCCTTCGATCATCACGTCGAAGATCTTCCACTGGCCACCGACGTTGCGCATCAGGTATTCGACCGGGGTCGGTTCGGCGCCGGCGCGCACCAGTTCGGTGGACACCTTCACGCCACGGTTGCCCGGCAACGGCGCCTCGCCCCTGAAGCGGAAGCTGGGCTTGCCCTGGATATCGAGCAGGGCCGAGCCGTAGCGCGCCATCAGGTTGTCGGCCATCGCGTCGGCGAACAGCTTCACGTCGGCATCGGCGGCGCCGCGGCCATGCACGCCCAGCACCAGGCGGGCAGCGTAGTCGCGGTCGAAGCCACGGCTCAGCTCGCCGTCGATGAAGCCGCGCAGCGCGGTCGGATTGGCGCGGAACTCGCTGCGGCGGGTTTCCAGCGCGGACAGGATGCGCGAGCTGGCGTCGAGCACGGTGCGCGCGGCGGCCGAAGGCTGCGCGGCGCTGGCCGCCGGGCGCGCCTGCGCCTGCGCCATCGCCAGCGACGGGGCCGCGGCGAGCAGGGCCGCGGCGAGCACGGTGGTGAGCAGTCGGGTTTTCATGATTACGGTTCTTCCTTGGTGGGCGTCGGGTGGGGGCCCGGGGTGGACTCGGTGGCGTTGTTGCCGCCGCCGCTGAACATGTATTTGCCGACCAGCTGGATCAGGTCCACCGCCGGCTGCGTGAATACGATCTCGTCGCCGGACTTGAGGACGTCCGGATCGCCGCCCGGCTGCAGGCCGACGTAGCTCTCGCCCAGCAGGCCGCTGGTGAAGATGCCGGCCGAGGTGTCCGCGGGCAGGTCCTTGAACTTTCCGTCCAGCGACAGGGTGACGATGGAGTCGTATCTAGCGGGGTCCAGCTGAATGTCGGCCACTTGGCCGATGGTCACCCCGCCTACCTTCACTGGCGCCTGCGGGCGCAGCTGGCCGACCTGGCTGAAACGCGCCTTGAGCACGTAGTCGCCGCCGCCCATGCCGAAGCGCTGGTTGGTGGACGCCACCGCCAGTACCAGCAGCGACGCCAGCGCCAGCAGCAGGAAGGCGCCGACGGAGAATTCGAGTCGAGGTCCACGAATGGCCATGTTGTTGTCTCACTCCTGATCCAGCAGGTGCCTCGCCGGTGCCGGCGAAGCGGGTTGTTCGTCGGATCCCCGCACCGGAACGTGCGGGTCCCCGGCAGGGATTGGCATCAATGGAACATCAGTGCGGAAAGCACGAAGTTGAACATCAGCACCAGCAGCGAGGCGTTCACCACCGCGCGGGTGGTGGCCACCGAGGTGCCTTCGATGGTGGGCTCGGCATGGAAGCCGACGTAGGCCGCGACCAGTGCCGCGGTGCCGCCGAAGATCGCCGACTTGAGCAGGGCCACGGCGAAGTCGTCCCAGAAGTCGACGCTGTTGCGCAGCCCCGACCAGAACGTGCCGTTGTCCTGGCCCAGCACCTTCACCGCCTCGAACCAGCCGCCGGTGATGGCCAGCGAGCAGAACACGCCGGTCAGCAGCGGCACGGTCAGCACCGCCGCCCAGAAGCGCGGCGCCACCGCCTTGGCCACCGGGTCGATGGCCATCAGTTCCAGCGCCTTGATCTGGTCGGTTGCGCGCATCAGCCCCAGCTCGGCGGCGATGGAACTGCCGGCGCGGCCGATGAACAGCAGCGCGGTCAGCACCGGCGCCAGTTCGCGGTACAGCGACAGCCCGAGCAGGGTGGACAGCGCGTCGGCGGCGCCGAACGTGGTCAGCGTGCGGTAGCCCTGCAGGGTCAGCACCAGGCCGACGAAGGCACCGCCCACGGCGATGATCGGCAGCGAGCGCGCGCCGATCTTGTAGATCTCGCGGGTCAGCTCGGCCAGGAAGTCGCGGGTCGGCAGCGAGCCGCGCAGCACCGTCAGCGAGAACAGGCCGGCGCGGCCCAGCGAGCGGATCGAGGAAACGAACGGCATCAGGCAACCCTCGGCCGCGGGGCGGCATCGAACGGGATCGGGCCATCGGGCTGGCCGTGCAGGAACTGCCGCACCAGCGGGTCGCTGCTGGCCTGCAACTGCTCCGGCGTACCGGAGAACACGATGCCCTCGTTGGCGATGACCAGCGCCTGGTCGCAGATCGGCAGGGTCTCGTGCACGTGGTGGCTGACGATGACGCTGGTCAGCCCCAGACTGTGGTTCAGGCGCTGGATCAGGCTCATGATCACCCCGGAGGCGATCGGGTCCAGCCCGGTCAGCGGCTCGTCGTAGATCATCAGCGGCGGGTCCAGCGCCAGCGCGCGGGCCAGCGCCACGCGCCGCGCCATGCCGCCGGACAGTTCGCGCGGCCACGCATCGGCCGCGGCCAGCAGGCCCACCGCGTGCAGCTTCATCCGCACCAGGCGCTGCAGCACCGGCTCGGCCAGGCGGGTGTGGGTCCGCAGCGGCAGGGCGACGTTCTCGGCGACCGTCAGGTCGGTCAGCAGGCCGTTGCCCTGCAGCAGCACGCCGATGTTCTTGCGCATCTCCAGCAGCGCGCGGTTGCCCTGCGGGATGTCCTGCCCGAACAGGCGCACCTGGCCGCTGACCGGGCGCAACTCGCCGGTCAGCGCCGCCAGCAGCGTCGACTTGCCGGTGCCCGAGGGGCCGAGCACGGCGGTGATGCTGCCACGCGGCACGTCCAGCGAAACGTCGCGCAGGATCGTGCGCCCGCCGCGGTCGATGCGGACGTCGGACAACTGCACCAGGGGTGTCCGGGGAAGGGACATGGCGGCCTTTAACGGAAAACCAACGTGGCAGGATTATCGGGTCCGCCTGAACAAAAGAGAACTGGACCGTGCAGTATTGTCGCCGTACCGGCGGCGCGCGTCAGTGACCATGCGCGGAACGCCCAGTCTCCCTGGTGTCGTCACACGCGCAGCGGCGGCGCGTGCCCACGTCCGTGGCGGACGCCACGCGACCCGCGCCATCCACCGCCGATCACCGCCACGTCCACGTCGCGCCCGCGCGCGTCGCAGTCAACGCGACGCCGCTCCGGCACAATGGCGCGGCCATGCCTGACGCCTCCGCGGACTTCCGCCTCTACCACTCCAACGCCCTGGACGTGCTTGCCTCGCTGCTCGCCCATGCGCTGCGCGAGCCCGATCCCGGCCGGCCGCTGCTGGCGGCCGACACGGTGCTGATCCCGCAGGTGGCGATGCGCCGCTGGCTGCAGTCCACGCTGGCCGCCGAGTACGGCATCGCCGCCAACCTCGAGTTCCTCACGCCCGGCGAGTTCGTCGCCCGCGCGCTGAAGGAAAACGTGCCCGGCGAGCAGGACGACCTGGGCGCGGCCGGGCTGCACTGGCGGCTGTACGCGGCGCTGACCGACGCGGCGCTGATGCGGCAGCCGGCAATGGCCGCGCTGCGCGCCTACCTGGCCGGCAATGCGCCCGGCGGCGACGACCCGTTGCGGGCCTGGTCGCTGGCTGCCGAACTGGGCGGGGTGTTCGAGAAGTACCAGGCCTGGCGCCGCGACTGGCTGCTGCGCTGGGAGGCCGGCGCCGACGCCGCCGACCCGCAGGCCATCCTGTGGCGCCACATCGCCGCTGGCCAGCAGCACCGCGCGCGCCGCATCAACGACTACCTGGCGCGGTTCGAGGGCGCCGGCCAGCCGCTGCCGCGCGGCCTGCCGTCGCGGCTGTTCGCATTCGCCACGCTCAACGTCTCGCCCGACGTACTGCGGGTGATCGCCACCCAGGCGCGGGTCGGTACGTTGCATTTCTATCTGCCCACGCCCACGCGTGCCTACTGGGGCGACCTGCAGACCCTGGCCGAGCGGCTGCGCGGCGGCATCGACGACCCGTTCGGCAGCGCCGCCGGCGAGAACCCGCTGCTGCAGGCCTGGGGCGCGGCCGGGCGCGACTTCATGGCGGTGCTGGGCAGTTACGAGGTGGTGCACCCATCCGGCGAAATCGCCGCCTATGCCGATCCGGAGCGCCGCGAGGGGCCGACGCTGGACCAGGGCGGGCTGAGCGACAGCCTGCTGCATCGCCTGCAGGCCGACCTGTTCCACCGCCGCGCGCGGCCGCCGGCGCCACTGCGCCCGGCATTGCGGGTGGACGACCCCAGCGTGCAGGTCCACGCCTGCCATACCCGCCTGCGCGAAATGCAGGTACTGCACGACCAGCTGCGCGCGCTGCTGGAAGATCCGCGCTTCGACCCGCCGCTGCAGCCGCGCGAGATCGCGGTGCTGGCGCCGGACATCGACCCCTACGTGCCGTACCTGGAATCGGTGTTCGGCGGCCGCGGTGGCGGCGAGGGCCATATCCCGTGGGCGCTGGCCGATGCCAGTCCGCTGCAGGGCGAGCCGCTGGCCGAGGTGTTCGTGCAGCTGCTGGGGCTGCCGGTCTCGCGCTTCGGCCTCAACGAGATCCTCGACCTGCTCGCCAGCCCGCCGCTGGCCGCCGCCGCCGGACTGGATGCGGCCGCGTTCGAGCGCCTGCACGGCTGGCTGCAGGCCGCCGGCGCGCGCTGGGGGCTGGATGCGGCGCATCGCGGCCAGCACCAGGCGCCGGCCGACGACGCCTGCACCTGGCAGTTCGCGCTGGACCGGCTGTTGCTGGGCCACGCCAGCGGCAGCGATGACGACCTGGCCGGGGTCGCGCCGTGGCCGGAGCTGGAGGGCAGCGCACTGGCCGCGCTCGATGCGCTGATCCGCCTGCTGCGGGTGCTCGCCCGCCACCAGAAGACGCTGGCCGAGGCGCTGCCTCCGGCGCAGTGGCGCGAGCGCCTGCTCGGGCTGCTGGCCGCACTGCTGCCGGACGCCCCGGCCGAGCCGTCCACCCAGCGCGCGCTCGAACGCCTGCGCAAGCTGGTGGACGAGTTCGCCGGCGAAGCCGCCCGCGCCGGCTTCGAGGCCCCGGTGCCGGCCGAAGTGGTGCGCGCGCATTTTTCCGCGGTGCTGTCCGAGGCCGACACCCGCGCGCCGCTGCTCACCGGCGGCGTCAGCTTCGGCCGCATGGTGCCGATGCGGCTGCTGCCGTTCCGCGCGATCTGCGTGCTGGGCCTGAACGACGGCGATTTCCCGCGCCGCGACCCGGCCGCCGGCCTGAGCCGGCTCACCGCCGAACTCGGCACCGCGCGTCGCCGTCATGGCGACCGCTCGCTGCGCGAGGACGACCGTTTCCTTTTCCTGCAGCTGCTGGCCTCGGCGCAGGACGTGTTCTACCTGAGCTACCTCGGTGCCGACGCGCGCGACGGCAGCGTGCGCGAGCCCTCGGTGCTGGTCAGCGAGCTGATCGATGCGGTGGCCGCCTGCCACGCCGATCCGGCGGCCGCGCGCCAGGCCATGGTCGTGCGCCATCCGCTGCAACCCTTCGCCCCGGCCGCGTTCGGTGGCGATGGCGAGCCGCGGCGTTTCAGCTATCGCCGCCAGTGGCACCCGGCCGCCGGCGCGGTCGGTGGCCAGCGCGGGCAGCTGGCGCCGTGGTCGGCCGGCGTGCTGGATGCGCCGCTGCCCGCTGCCCTGCGCGAGCCCGGCGTGTCGCTGGATGCGCTGCGCCGTTTCCTGGCAGATCCGGCCGGGCAGTTCCTCGAACAGCGCCTGGGCCTGCGCCTGGGGGGCGAGATCGAGGCCAGCGACGATGTCGAACCGCTGGTGCTGCCCGAACGCGGGCGCGAGCACGGCACGCTGCAGCAGCAGGTGCTCGCCGCGCTGCTGGAGGGCCGCGAGCAGGGGCTGTACGAACGCCTGCGCGCGCGCGCGCTGCTGCCGTCCGGAGCGCTCGGCCGGCAACAGTTCGAACAGCTGCTGGGCCGCATCCGCCCGTGCGCGGACAGCTTCGCGCAGTGGTACGACGGCACGCCGCTGCAGTCGCAGCGGCTGGAAGTGGCGATCGACGACAGCATCGTTCACGGTCGTGTCGCACAGATTCATCCACAGGGACTGCCACGCCTGCAGGCCGGTGCGCCGGGCGTGGCCTGGGTGCTGCGCAGCGGCCTGGACTGGCTGCTGGCCAATGCCGCCGGCGTGCCGCTGCCCCTGCTGCAGTTCATTGATGCCGGCGATGGCGGTTTCGGTCCGCACGTCCTGCCGCCGCCACCCGCTGAACAGGCCAGGTCGGCCCTCAAAGCCTTGCTGCAGTTGCGCTGGCAGGGGCTGCAGGCGCCACTGCCGTTTGCCCCGTACACCGGCTGGGCGATCTACAACGCCGATCCGGACGCACGCGAAAAGACCGCGCGCGAGAAGTGGCATGGCAGCGAGCGCAGCTGGGGCGAGCGCGATGGCGAAGCCCTGCAGCTGGCGCTGCGCTGCGCCGATCCGTTCGCCGATCCAGCCACTACCAACAGATTTATCCACAACAGCCTGCTGGTGTTCACCGCACTGCGCGAGGCTCGGGTGCCGGCCGGCAGCGAGGACCGCGCATGAGCGCCGCGCCGCTTGCGACCGACCCGTACCTGGACCTGCCGCTGGATGGCCTGCGCCTGATCGAGGCCAGCGCCGGTACCGGCAAGACCTTTACCCTGGCCACTCTGTTCACCCGCCTGGTGGTGGAGCAGAACCTGCGCATGGGCCAGATCCTGGCGGTGACCTTCACCGACGCGGCCACCCAGGAACTGCGCCGGCGCATCCGCGAGCGCCTGGACCTGGCCGCGCGGCTGGCCGACGCCGTGCCGGGGCCGGGCGACGGCAACGAAGCCGCGCTGACCAGCGCCATCCTGCAGCGCCATCTGCAGCAGGGCACGGAAACCGCCGCGCAGCTGGCCCGGCGCCTGCGCATCGCCGCCGAGGAAACCGACCTGGCGGCGATCTTCACCATCCACGGCTTCTGCACCCGGGTGCTGGCCGAGCACGCGCTGGAAAGCGGCCACAGCTTCGCCGCGCCGGAACTGCTGACCAACACCCGCCAGCTCCACGCCGGGCTCGCCGCCGACCTGTGGCGCCAGCATGCCGCCCGCGCCGATGTACTGGCGGCCCTGACCGGCCTGTGGAAAAGCCCGGACGCGCTGGCGGCCGACCTGCCGGTGCTGGTCGCCGACCTGCCGCTGCTGCCGGCGCTGCCGCCGGCGCCGCTGGACGATCCCCGTCCGCTGCGCGATGCCGCCGCCGGGCGCCTTGCCGCCGGGCTGGCCACGCATGGCGAGGCGTACCTGCACCAGCTGCGCGCCGCGCTGGAAGGCGGCGTGCTCAACAGGAGCAGCTACAAGGCCGAGTGGATCGAACCGCTGTTCCGGCAACTGCTGCAGTGGGCCCGGCATCCGGATCCGGATGCCGCGCTGGATGACCGGCTGCAGCGGCTGACCCTCGACGCGCTCACCGCCAGGACCGTCAAGGCCAAGGCCGGCAGCACCCCGGTGTCGCCGCTGCAGCCGCTGATCGCCGACTACGCGCAGGCGCAGGCACGCTTCGGCGAGTGGCGCATGCAGCAGTCCATCGCCCTGCTGCATGCGCTGCGCGATGAAGCCCGCCAGCGCCTGGCACGGCACAAGCAGCAGTACCGCGTGCAGACCTATGACGACCTGATCGACGGCGTGCATGCGGCGCTGGACGGCGAAGCCGGCGCGGCGCTGGCCGAACGCCTGCGTGCGCAGTACCGCTTCGCCCTGGTCGACGAGTTCCAGGACACCGACCCGCGGCAGTGGGACATCTTCCGCCGCGTGTTCGCCGAACCGCCCGCCGCCGCCGCGCTGTTCCTGATCGGCGATCCCAAGCAGGCCATCTACGGCTTCCGCGGCGGCGACGTGCATACCTACCTGCAGGCCCGCGAATGCGCCGCGGAGGCACCGCGGCTGGCGCACAACTTCCGCTCGCGCCCCGGCCTGCTGCGTGCGATCGACGCGCTGTACGCCAACGCCGGCGACCGCGCCTTCGTCGATCCGCGGATCCGTTTCGAACCGGTGCAGGCCGGCAGCAAGCGGGGCGATGCCGACTACCTGCTCGATGGCGCCCCGGCCCCGGCGTTGACCCTGCACCTGATCGACGCCGATGCCGACGGCAAGCCGCTCAAGGCCGACGACTCGCGCCACGCCGCCACCCTGGCCTGCGTGGCCGACATCCACCGCGTGCTGTCCGCCGCACGCCAGGACAGGGCGCGGGTCGACGGTCGCCCGCTGCGCCCGGGTGACATCGCCGTGCTGGTGCGCTCGCACCGCGAGGCCACGCGCATCCAGCAGGCGCTGGCGGCGGCGGCGATCCCGGCGGTCGCGGCCGGCCGCCACAGCCTGTTCTCCACCGCCGAGGCGCACGAACTGCGCCTGCTGCTGCTGGCGCTGCTGCAGCCGGCCGACGAAGGCCGCCTGCGCGCGGCGCTGGCGACCGTGCTGCTGGGCGAAAGCGCCGCCGGCATCGCCGCGATGGAACACGATGGCGAGCGCCAGCGCACGCACCAGGAACGCCTGCTGCAATGGCGCGAGCGCTGGCAGCGTGGCGGCGTGCTGGCGATGCTGTCCGACCTGTGCGCGGAACAGGCCGAACGCCTGCTGGCGCTGGTCGACGGCGAGCGCCGCCTGACCAACTACCTGCAGCTGGGCGAACTGCTGCAGGAGGCCGGCACCCGCAGCATCGGCCTGCATGGCCTGCTGGATTGGCTGCAGGCGCGCATCGCCCATGCCGACGACGGCGACGAGACCCAGCTGCTGCGCCTGGAATCGGACGCGCACCGGGTCCAGGTCATCACCCTGCACAAGAGCAAGGGCCTGGAGTACCCGCTGGTCTACCTGCCGTTCGTCGGCATCGACGGCGGCGCGCCGGCCACCGATGCCCACCGCATCGTGCACGACGGTGAGCGGCGCGTACTGCACTGGAAGATCGACAAGGAGGCGGCCGACTGGAAGGCCGTCGGCCAGCAGGCTGCCGCCGAGGACGCGGCCGAAGCCGCGCGCCTGCTGTACGTCGGCCTGACCCGCGCCGAGCACGCGCTGTGGATCGCCGGCGGCGCGCTGGCGGGGCTGCCCGGCTCGCAGCTGGGGCCGATGCTCGGCGACCTGGAACGCCTGGCCGTGCATGCCGACATCCGCATCGTCGAAGGTGGCGCTACCGCGCTGCCGCCGCGCCTGCCGCCCGCGCGCGAGCCGGCGTTGCCGCCGGTGCGTAGCGTGCGCCGCGCGCTGTCGCAGGACTGGTGGGTCTACAGCTTCACCCAGCTCGCCCACGCCGAGGCCGGCCACGACACCGCGGCCGCGGCCACCGAGGACAGCGGCGGTGCCGCCGACGAGCCGCCGCAGGCCGCCGACGAGACCGTGCAGGATCCGGCGGTGGCGCAGGATGCGTTCGATCCGCGCTTCGCCGGCAGCCGCTTCGGCAACGTGCTGCACGCGGCGCTGGAGACCACCGAATTCGGCGCCTGGAGCGGCTGGCGGCCCGGCGACGCGGCGCCCGCGGGGCAGGCCGCAGTGATCGCCGCGGCACTGCGCGCCGAAGGCTATGCCGAGGCCGACATCGACGACGGCGTGGCCCTGCTCACCGCGCTGGTCGGCCAGACCCTGACCGTGGCCCTGCCCGAGGGCGGCGCGCTGCATGCGCTGGGGACCGGCGAGCGCCGCGCCGAAATCGAATTCCACTTCGCCATGCAGCCCACCGCGGTGCCGGCACTGCTGCGCGTGCTGCACGCGCATGGCGTGGTGCGCGGCCGCCACGGCTTCGGCGCGCGTGGCCGCCTGGAAGGACTGATGACCGGCAAGATCGACCTGACCTACCTGCGCGATGGGCGCTGGTACGTGCTCGACTACAAGTCCAACCGCCTGCCCGGCTACGCCGCGGCGCAACTGGAGGCGGCCATGCGCCACAGCGAGTACGACCTGCAGGCGCTGATCTACACCGTGGCGCTGCACCGCTGGCTGCGCTTCCGGCTTGGCGAAGGCTACGACTACGCGCGTGATTTCGGTGGCATCCGCTACCTGTTCTGCCGTGGCCTGGACGCGACCCGCGTGCCGTCGCCGGGCGTATACGCGCATGTCTTCGCGGCGGACCTGGTGCACGCGCTGGACGCGCTGTTCGCCGGCGGCGACGACGCCCACGCGGCCATGCTGGCGCGCCTGGGAGACCGCGCATGAGCCTGTTGGCCGCACTCAGCAAGGCCGGCGTGCTGCGCGCGCTGGACCACGCGCTGGCGCAGAGCCTGCGCCGGCTCGATCCGGACACCCCCGACGCGGTGCTGGCCGCCGCCGCGCTGGCTTCGCTGGCCGTCGCCCACGGCCATGCCGGGTTCGACCCGGCGCGACCGGCGCGGCTGCTCGAAGAGCCGTTGCCCTGGCCCGACGCGCAGGCGTGGATCGCCCAGCTGCAGGCCTCGCCCTGGGTGGCGCAGCCGCATGACGATGCGGCCGAGGCCGCGCAGGCGCCGCTGGCCTGGGAACACGGGCTGCTGTACCTGCGCCGTTACCGTGAGTACGAACGGCGGCTGGCGCTGGGCCTGCAGCGCATCGGCCAGGCACCGCTGGAGCGGGCCGATCCGGCGGCATTGGCGCCACTGTTCGCGCAGCTGTTTCCGGGCACCGTGGATGCCGCGGCGGGCGTGGCGTCGGTACAGGGCGATCTGTTCGCCCGGTCAGTCCCCGCCGATGCGCCCGCCGCTGGCGACCAGCAGGCGCGCGCTGCCGCGCTGGCGCTGCGCCACGCCCTGCTGCTGGTCACCGGCGGGCCCGGCACCGGCAAGACCACCACCATTGCGCGGCTGCTGGTGCTGTTGGCCGCGCAGGCCCGTGCCGACGGCCGCGCGCCGCCGCGCGTGGCCCTGGCCGCGCCCACCGGGCGCGCCGCCGAGCGCATGGCCGAGAGCCTGCGCAATGCCGTGCAGAAGCTGCCGCAGCAGGGCGTTGACCCGGCGCTGTGCGCGCAGCTGCCGACCACCGGCACCACCCTGCATCGCCTGCTGGGGGTGGTCCCGGATTCGCCGCGCTTCCGCCACCATGCCGACAACCCGCTGCCATACGACACCCTCGTGGTCGACGAGGCATCGATGATCGACCTGCCGCTGATGACCAAGCTGGTCGAGGCGGTGGCCAGCGGTACCCGGCTGGTGCTGCTGGGCGATCCCGACCAGCTGCCTTCGGTGGAAGCCGGCGACGTGCTCGGCGCGATCCTGCGCGCCGCCGGCGACGGCACACGCATCGCGCCCGACGACGCACAGGCGTTGCAGGGCCTGCTGGGCAGCCTGCCGGCGGCGGCGATCGCGGCCCCGGCCGGCGGTTTTGCCGGCACCCGCGTGCAGCTGCAGCGTGGCTACCGGCAGAGCGAGGCGCTGCGGCTGGCGCCACTGGCCGCGGCGATGCGCGAGGGTGACGCCGCGCGCGCGCTGTCGCTGCTGCGTGATGCGCAGCTGCCTGGCGTGCATTTCCACGAGAACGAGGACGATCCGCTGCAGGCTTGGCGCGAACCGCTGCAGCGCTACTGGGAGGCGCTGGCGAGCGTGCAGACGCCGGCCCTGGCCCTGGCCCTGGCCGGGCGCCTGCGGCTGCTCACCGCCGTGCGCGAAGGCCCGCAGGGCGCACGCGGGCTCAATGCGCGCATCGAGGAGCTGCTCGCCGGCGGCGCCGCGCGGGGTGCCGCCGTGCACTTCCACGGGCGCCTGCTGCTGGTCACCGAGAACAGCTATCGCCACCGCCTGTTCAACGGCGATGTCGGCATCTGCCTGCGCAGCGAGGGCAGTACCCATGGCACCACCGCCTGGTTCCCCGGCGACGATCCGGACGATCCGCGCCCGTTCCACCCGGCGGCGCTGCCCGCGCACGAAAGCGCCTTCGCCATGACCGTGCACAAGGCGCAGGGCTCGGAGTTCGACGAGGTGTGGCTGCAACTGCCGCGCCGCGACAACCGCGTGCTCAGCCGCGAACTGCTCTACACCGGCATCACCCGCGCGCGCCACGCCGTGCACGTGGCCGGCGACGCGGCGGTGATCGAAGCGGCGCTGTCGCGCCACGCCAGCCGCTGGTCGGGCCTGGCGCAGCGCCTGGGCCGCTCGCGATAGGCGTTCACTGAAGTCAGCTCCTACCGCCCCAGGTACTCCTCGGCATAAAAGCCGCGCAGGAAACCGTCGATCTCCTCCGCACTCATGCTGCCGCTCTGCTTGCGGGCGGCGGCCACGGCTTCGCGGTACTGCGCGGTCTGTCTGAACGCCTGGAACTTCCGCTCGCGCCAGACGCGGAACTGCTCCGCACCCATCGACAGCGCCTCGAGCACCCGGCCCCTGGCGATGCGGTAGACGCGGTAATGCGCATGGGTGGAGCCATAGCCCATGTGCACGTAATCGACCAGGCGCCCGTCGGGGACGATCAGCGCACCGCTGTACCAGGTGGCGGCCACCGGCGCGCCCGAGGGGAAAAGCTCCGGCAGCAGGTCGATGGCACTTTCCTGTTCAGTCTGGCGGTCGTACAGGCGTACCTCGACCCTGCGCAGCAGCAGCCGGTCACCGTCTATCGCCCAGTGCGCCACGTAACCGCGCCAGTTGGCGGTGCTGCGCGAGACATTCTCCGGCGGGAAACCGGGGCGATCACGCAGCTGGCCTTCCAGCGGATTGGTATCGAGCGCGTAGTCGCGGCCTTCGATGAAGATCCGGTCCGGCACCTGCGCGGTCGCGCCCGCGGCTCCGGCCACCACCAGCAGCAGGCCCGCCAGCAGCATGCCCATCGCCAGGTGCATCGCCTTCTCCGTGGTCCTCGTCCAGCCGCGAGGTTAACGGCCTGCACCCGCGCCCGTCGCCCACGGCGCACGTTCCAGCCCGGCGGCGAGGTAGTCGATCAGCCGCTGCACGCGCGCCGGGCGGCGCAGGCCGGGCGGGGTGACGATGTGCAGCGCGATCGGCTCCACCTGCCAGTCGTCCATCGCCGTTTCCAGGCGGCCGGCGCGCAGGTCGTCCCAGACCATGAACTCCGGTTGCAGGGCGAGCCCGAGCCCGCCGCGCAGTGCGGCGGCGAACACTTCGGCGTTGTTGGCCTGCAACTGGCGCGGCACGGTCTGCGCGTACTCGCCGTGGCGGGGATGGCGGAAGCGCCAGGTGTTGCCGCCGCGCGTGTAGCTGTACTGGAAGCCACGGTGGCCGGCCAGGTCGCGCGGATGCCGCGGCCTGCCGTGTTCGGCGAAGTAGCCCGGCGCGCCGACCAGCAGGATCCGCACCTGGCACAGGCGGCGCGCGCGCAGGCTGGAGTCGGCCAGGGTGGAAATGCGCAGCGCCAGGTCGAAGCGCTCGGCTACCAGGTCCACCTGCGCGTCGCTGAGCTGGATGTCCAGTTCCACGTCCGGATGCGCGCGCATGAATGCGGGCAGCAGCGGCGCCAGCTGCGCCACGCCGAACGACATCGGCGCGGCCACCCGCACCAGTCCGCGCAGCGTGGTCGAACGGTCGGCGACCTCGGCCTCCACCGCCTCGCCCTCGTCGAGGATGCGCGCGGCGCGCTCCAGCGCCGCGGCACCTGCATCGGTCAGCGACATGCGCCGCGAGGTGCGGTGGAACAGGGTGGTGCCGATGCGCGCTTCGAGCCGGGTGATGGCCTTGGACACGGTGGCCTGTGACAGCCCCAGCGCTTCGGCCGCACGGGCGAAGGAGCCGGCCTCGGCGACCCTGGCGAAGATGGCCCAGGCTTCCAGGTCGGGCAGTTGGCTCATGGCGGAGACCACGGGGGAGGAGATTGGATCATGTCACAAATGGAAAGAATGTCTTTTCATTCCTTCCATTCCGAATGTAAAGGCGCGTGCCTAGACTGGCCCCCATCGCAACCACACCGCAGGACAGGACCATGATCGAGCGTCGCCCGTTTGCCACCCTTGGCGGAGCCAACCACGGTTGGCTGGATGCCAGGCACCACTTTTCCTTTGCCGGCTACCACGACCCGGCGCGCGTCCACTGGGGCGCCCTGCGGGTGTGGAACGACGACACCATCCAGCCCGGCACCGGCTTCCCGCCGCATCCGCATGCCGACATGGAGATCGTCACCTATGTGCGCGAGGGCGCCATCAGCCACCAGGACGACCAGGGCAACAAGGGCCGTACCGAGGCCGGCGACGTGCAGGTGATGAGCGCCGGCACCGGCATCCGCCATGCCGAGTACAACCTGGAGCCGGGGGTGACCCGCATCTTCCAGATCTGGATCATCCCGGATGCGCGCGGCGGTGCGCCGGCGTGGGGCACCAAGCCCTTCCCCAAGGGCGGGCGCTCCGGTCGCTTCATCGCCCTGGCCAGTGGCATGCAGGGTGACGAGGAGGCCCTGCCGATCCGCGCCGATGCCCGCGTACTGGGCGCGTCGCTGAAGGCCGGCGAGAGCACCGAGTATCACTTCCGCGACGCCACCCGCCACGGCTACCTGGTGCCCAACACCGGCAAGGTGGAAGTGAACGGCGTGCCGCTCGAAGCCCGCGACGGCGCCGCCATTGCCGGCGAGGGCAGCATCACCGTCCGCGCGCTGGAAGATGCCGAACTGGTGCTGGTGGATACCGCCGCCTGAGCGGCGGGACCGCTTGATGATCGACGCAAGGGCGCGGGCGACCGCGCCCTTGCCGTCGTCCGCGAAGGCAAGCCGGACGCAGGAGCGACGCAAACACCCGTGCCTTCCGGTAAAACCCGGGCGCCACTGCCGCAGCGGATTCGCCGCGACATTCCAGGCGCCGCGCGGGTTCTCCCCGGCATGACGTACGAACGCGGCCGGGTCAGCGCATCGCTTCGCGACGACGGGTCGGAGGCGACCGGCCTGCGCATGCGCGGACAGCGCCGGGCCGTGCAACCGCAGGAAGCAGGCACCTTGTCCGCCGATCCGTGCATGGCGCCACAGGCAGCGGTTGCGCTTGCCGCCATACTGCGGATTGGCCGGCCACGGTACCGCGACGACATGCGTGACTTCCTCTACTACTCGTCCCTGCTCCTGCTCGGATTTGCCTGGTACCGGTTCGGGCAGAAGCAGCTCCAGAAAGCGCCCTTCGACGAGAACGGCGCGCCGACCCAGGGGCTGGTGGGGCCGGTGGGCTTCCTGATGACCGCCGGCGTGGCGGGCTATGCGCTGTTCGCCGTCATGCGCGCGCTGGCGCGGGGCCAGATACCTTGCCTCGGCAAGGGCTGCGCCGGGCAGGTGTATACGCTGGTCGCGCATGCGGGCGCGTACTGGGCCAACGTTCTGTTTCTGGTGTGGCTGGTGCTGGCGCTGGGTTATGGAATGTACGTGACGCTGAAGATCTGGTTCCGCTGATGGTCCACCGTGGGCTTTGCGGGTAGCGCCGGCACCGGCAATGGCGGCATGCGCGGTCCCTGCCTAAACTGCTTTCCTTGCCAACCCGGGAATCCCGTCATGCAGGCCAAGGGCGAGTTCGACATCACGCGCGTCCCGCAGGAATCGCTGGACATCGGCGGCGGCGCGGTCGTCGGCCATGTGCGTTTCGACAAGCGCTTCCATGGCCCGTTGGACGCCAGCAGCGTGGTGCACATGCTGGCGATGATGTCGCCGGTATCCGACTCCGGCGCCTACGTCGCCCTGGAACGCATCGAAGGCACTCTCGACGGCCGCCGTGGCAGCTTCCAGGCCCAGCACAACGGTGTCATGGACCGCGGCGCGCCCCGGCTCGACCTCACCGTGGTGCCCGACAGCGGCACCGGCGAGCTGGCCGGCCTGCACGGCCGCATCGCCATCGACATCGTCGACGGCAGGCACCACTACACCTTCGATTACGGCTTCCGCGATACCTGAGCCCGCCGCAGAACCCGGCCCGGCCGGATACGGGAAGAAGGCGCGCCAGCCGATCCCGCGCTGGCGGGCCGGTGCGTCGCGGGGTCGTCCGTGCGGGCCTGCAGGCGGAAGACCGCGGCGATGGCAGGCCTTTCCGCCTCAACGCGTCCTGTGCGCCGTATAGGTCCCCGCGCCGCGGACCAGGTCGAAGCCCGCGATCGTGCCGGCACCGTCCTGCCGGAAGCGGATGCTCATGTCCTGGGCGGTCATGAAAAAGGAATCCTCCGACTCGCGGAACAGTTCCATCCGCCCCGCGCCGAACAGATCGCTCTGGAAGTAGAGGCGTTCGCCTTCGGCGACGACGTGGGCGGGCTGGTCGAGCAGCCGATAGTCGCCGGCCAGCAGCCGGTTGGTCGCCACGTCGGTCGGAATGGCCGTCTTCTCGACGACCTGGAACTCGGGCCAGCCGTACTCGGCGGCGATGCTGCACAGGATCTCGTCGATCAATGCGGCGCCATTGATGCTGTTGGCCATGATCACCACGCCCTGCCCGGAGCGGGTATAGCCATAGAGCTGCGAGCGGAACCCCTCGGTACCACCGCTGTGGCTGAAGCTGGTGCGGTCGCCCAGGTCCTCGACGAAGAAGCCCAGGCCGTACTCGCCCAGGCCGCGCGTCAGCATGGTCGAAACCATGTCGCGCGACAGGATGCTGCCAGGTCCGCCTGCCTCGGCCCGCTGCACTTCCAGGATCACCTGCGCCAGGTCGCTGGGGGTGCTCCACAGGCCAGCGGCGGCGGATTCGGGGTACAGGCGCCACCGGCCGGCGAGGACCTGGCCGTTGCCGTCGTGGGCGGCGCTTGCCTGGCTGGCCACACTTTCCGGCAGCGGCACGGCATAGGTGCTGTGCGCCATGCCCAAGGGCTGCAGGACCGCCGTTTCCAGGTACCGGTCGAACGGTTGCCCGCTGGCTTCGGTCATCATCAACTGCACGATGCTATAACCGCCGCCCGAATAGCGCCACGTGCTTCCGGGCGCGATATCGACGCGGACCGGCTCGGAGTTCGCCGGCGCGATGCCATCGAGCACCTGCAGCAGCGTGGGCAACGGCTGCCCCGGTGCGTAGCCGTCATAGCCGTGCACCGTCACCCCGGCGCCGTGGTTGAGCAGCCTGCGCAGGTTGATCGTGCCCGCGCGGGTGAACGCGTTCTGCGGAATCTTCCACGAAGCCAGCTGGCCGTTCGCGTCCGCGTCCAGCGAGAGCCGGCCCTGCTCGACCAGACGCAGCGCGCCCAGGGCGCTGAGCGGTTTGCTGATGGAGCCGGCCTGGAAGCGCGTGGTGGTGGTGGCGGGCTGCTGGCTGGCGGCATCGGCCACGCCATAGGCGCGCGCCCACGCGATCCGGCCCTGGTCGATGAGCGCGATGCTGACCGCCGGCACCCGGTGGAAGGCCATGCGTTGTTCCAGCGCCATCCTCCGCTGCGGCGAACCCTTGACCACGATGCGCGTGGAAAGCCCCTGCTCGACTCTGGAAATGCGCGCCTGGAGCGTGGATGCCGGCGCCGCGGTGGAAGCGGGCGCCGCGGCCGGCTGGGCGGCAGCGCACAGGCTCCACAGCAGGAGTGTCGTGCAGGACAGCAACGCAGGGTTCTTCATGGAAGTTCTCGCCATCGTGGCAGAGTTGCCGGGCCCGGGAAGCAGTGTGACGGACGTGCGCCGGCTGATGTGACAACCCATGGCACCGGAGCGGACAGGTGCGGCCTACTTCTTCCTGCGTCCGCCCGTGCGTGCGGGTCTGCGCGGAGCGGCCGCGCCATCGGCGTCGCCGCCGGTGGCCGCGCTGCCGCCGAGCTGTTCCAGCCACGACAACGCGTCGGTGTAGGCGACGAAATGCTGCAGGTATTCCGGGCAGACCTCGCGCATCAGCGCCATGGCGCGGTAGGTGAGCACGCTGGAATGCAGCGGGCCGGCGTCCTCGGGCAGGCCGTCGAGGCAGTGCCGCAGCAGGCCGTCGATGCGGATGCGGGTCCACAGCTGCTGGAACTCGTCCAGTACCGGCATCGGCGCGGCCAGATCGACGACCGGCGCTGCGTCGCCGGCGTCGCCCGCTGCACCGGTCGCAAGCGGGGCGATGGCCTGCACGGGTGCATCCGCGGGCCGCGCATGGCCGAACCGGTCCAGCAACTGCCGCAAGGGGCTGGCCCCCGCCGCGCGCATGGGTGGCCGCGCAGCGCCCGGTGGCGGCAGCGCGGCATAGGCATCGGCCAGCGCCTGCAGGCGCGCATCCAGGCGCTGCCGCAGCGCGCCGTCGTGGCGCGCCGCATGCCGCGCCAGCGCGCTCATCACCGCGAAGCGCAGCGGATCGATGCGGTCGGCACCGTCCCGGCGCCAGGCCTCCAGCCGCGCGTGGACGTCGCCGGTTTCAGCGGGCATGGGCCTTGCCATCGGGCGTGCGGCGCGGGATCGGCGCGATCTCCACGCGGCGGTTCCGGGCGCGGCCGGCTTCGTCGTCGTTGGTGCTTACCGGCTGCTCGGCGCCGAACGCGGCGGCGAACACAGACGCGGACGGCACGCCGTCGGCGATCAGGGTGCGGGTGACGGTGAGCGCGCGCGCCGCCGACAGTTCCAGGTTGTCGGCGAAGCGGGCGTTGGCCGCGCGCACCGGCTGGTTGTCGGTGAAGCCGCTGACCATCAGGATCTCGTCGCGCGCGGCCAGGTAGTCGCGCAGCGGCGTGGCGATGCTCTGCAGCAGTTCGCGGCCTTCGGGCTGCAGCTGGTCGGAGTTGAGCGCGAACAGCACGCTGCCGCTGATGCCGATGCGGCCGTCGATCACGGTCACCCGGCCGGCCGCCAGCGGCGCGGCCAGCGCCTGTTCCAGGGTCTTCAGCCGCGCGGCCTCGGCCTGGCGCTGCTTCACTTCCTCGTCCAGCCGGTTGTGCAGCAGCAGCTGGATGCCGATGACGCTGGCCAGGATCAGTACGAACGCGCCCAGCAGCACCGACATCAGGTCGCCGAACGCGGCCCAGGTGGTGGCGCTGGATTCGGCATCGAACTCGATCTCGTCGCTCATGCGCCGGATGCCCCGTCGCGGGCGCCGGCCAGTTGCTGCAGCTGGCCGATGATCTGCTTCTGCGACAGCATGCTCAGCTCGATCACTTCGCGCGCCTGCGCCACGTAGTAGGCCAGCTGCTCGTCGCTGCGCGCCAGCGATTTCTCCAGCGCCGATTCGATGCCCTGCAGGCGTTCGCTGAGGCTGCCGGTAGCGTCGCCGAACGCCTGCACCGCGTCGCCGAACGCCTCGCCCAGGCTTGCCACTTCCAGCGCGCTGCCGCTGACGTGCGCGGCGGCGGCGTCGAGCCGGCCGGCCTCGCCTTCGACCTGCGCGCTGAAGCGGCTGCCCACCCGCTCCAGCAGCTCGGCCGAGGTCGAGACCAGTGCGTCGATGGCGCCGCGTTGCTCGCGCGATGCATGGTTGACCGCGTCTAGCAGGGTCTGCAGGGTTTCCAGCAGGCGCCCGCGCTCTTCCAGCATCGCGGTATCGCGCACCATGCTGTCGGACAGCTTCTGGCGCAGCTCGGCGACCACTTCGGCGGCGGCACGCGGCGCTTCGGAGGCGGTGGCGACCAGCCGCTCGATCTCGGCCAGGGTGTCGCGTGCCTGCGCCTGCGCCTGCGCGTGGATCGCCTGGGTGGTCTGCGCCAGCGTGTCGCAGACCTGCTGCTGCTGCGCGGCGACCTGGGCGCTGCTGTGTTCCCAGCGCTGGCCGAACTCGCCGGTCAGCGTGGCGAAGGCGTCGCGCCATTGCGCCAGGCGCTGCGCGTCGCGCGCCTGCAGCGCGTCCTGCAGTTCGCCATGCGAACGCTGCAGGGCGTCGATCATGGCCTCGCTGCGCAGGGCGAAGGCGGCGGCCGCGTCGGTCAGCGCCTGCGCGTTGCCGGCGATGCCCTCCAGCGCGCCGCCGGCCGCGGCCTGCAGCTGCGCCGAGACCTCGCCCGCGGTGCGCGCCAGCGCATCGCAGACCTGCTGCTGCTGCTGCGCGACCTGCGCGCCGTTGCGCTGCCAGTTCTCTTCCAGCGTGGCCAGCATCGCCGCCAGCGACTGCGACCAGTGCGCCAGCCGCTGTTCGTCGCGCGCGGCCAGTGCCGACTGCAGTTCGGCGTGCGCCTGGCCCAGGTTGTCGACCAGCGCATGCGCATGCCGGTCGAAGTGGTCGGCGGCGGCAACCAATGCCTGCTCGTTGCGCTGGGCCAGCGCCGCCTGGGCGTCGAGCTGGCGTGCCAGTGCGCTGTTCCAGGCGTCGGCGGTCCGGTGGGTGCTGTCTTCCAGCCGCGTCGCCACGCCATCGACCAGCGCGGCCGAGCGCTGCTCGAAGGTGGCGGCGAACTGCTGCAGCGCCTGCTGCAGGCCGTCGGCCAGTGCGGCGTTACCGCGCTGTTGCTCGGCGACGGCGGCGCTCCAGCTGTCACGGGCGGCGCTGGCCGCACCCTGCACGGCACTGTCCAGGCCGTCGAGCTGGCGGCGCACGGCCTGTTCGATGGCCGCGTGCAGGTGCTCGGATCGGTCCGCCAACCCGGCCATGGTGGTATCCACCACCGGCTGCAGCGCGGCACCGACGGCGTTGGCCTGCTGGGCGATGCCGTCGCGCAGCGCCTGCTGCAGCGACGCGGCCAGCTGCGTCCACGCGGCCTCGCTGCGCTGGTGGAACTCCTGCTGGCTGGACTGCAGGCGTTGCCCGGCGTCGTGCTGCTGGCGTTCCAGGGTGCCGGCCAGGGCCTGCAGGCGCTCGATCAGTGCCGGCATCAGCGCGTTCTGTTCCTGCAGCAGGCGGAAGGTCTCGCGGCGCTGGACCGCGTGCGACAGGTGCCCCAGTTGCGCGGCGATGCCGGCATCGAGCTGCTGCACGGCCTGCGCGCGCTCGCGCCGCAGCAGCGCGGACAGCAGGCCCAGCGCGGCCGAGCTGGCGACGCCGGCGATCGAGGTGCCGAAGGCGAAGCCCAGGCCCTTGACCGGTGCGGCCAGCGAACTGCGGATGGCGTCCAGGTCGGTGGCGCTTTCCAGGGCCAGCCCGGTGCCGCGCAGGGTCGCCATCATGCCCAGCAGGGTGCCGAGCATGCCCAGCAGTACCAGCAGTCCGACCAGGTATGGGGTCAGCGCCGGCGCCGGCAGGCCGACGCGGTCGCCCTCCATGCGCAGCCGCACGCCATTGCGCAGGCCCGGCTGCAGCCGCGACAGCCAGCCGTCGAGGTCGCCGGCGGCCTCGCCGAGCGATGGCAGCGCCTGTACCAGCGTGGCGGTGGCCTGCCGGTAGCGCAGCAGCTCGAAGGCGCCGGCCAGGTAGCAGGCGGCGATCAGCGCGGCGACGGCGGTGGCCAGCGGGTGGCTGCCGAGGTAGCCGATGCCGATCCAGCACACGGCCAGCAGGCCGGCAAGGAACACGACGGGAACGATGGGGTTTCTGGACATGGAGATGCGGTTACCGGGTGCGCAACGCGGCGAGCAGGCCGTCGATGGGGTGGAAGCGGACTTCCAGTTCGGCCAGCAGCGCGGTGCGCATGTCCTGGCGGAACCGTGCCAGCCAAGGGCCGGCGGCGGGAGTGGCGGGGGTGTCGTCCGGCGCGTCGGCGCCGGTGGGTTCGGGCAGGGCGGCGTCGCGCAGGCGCTGGTAGTGCAGGCCGAGCAGGCCCGGCACGATGGCCAGCAGGGCCTGTTCGCGCGGGCTGAGCGTGGCTTCCATCACCGCGTCCACCTCGGCCAGCCGCGCCTTGGCCGGCGATTGCAGCGCCAGCATGTCGCGCAGGCGGCCGCGCAGCAGGCCGGTGGCCGCCTGCATCGCGCGCTGCATGGCCAGGCAGTGCTGGCGGTAGGGCAGGTAGCCGGGGTCGACCGCGGCGGCGCTGGCGTCCTTGCGCCGCGGTGCGGACAGGTCGACGTCGGCGTCGATGGCCTCCCGCAGCGAACGCCGCAGGCGTGCGCATTCGGCTTCCTGGGCGTCGTCGAAGCCCGGGCCGTCGGCCGCTTCGGGCAGGCGGTTGTCCAGCGCGCGCGACAGGGTGATGGCGCGGTTCCAGTCGAACCACTGCGCCAGCCGCTCGGTCAGCACCGGCGGCGTGCGCGGGAGGTCGGCGTCGCCGAAGCGGGCCAGCAGGCGAATGAACGCCGGGCCCAGCACGGGCGCCCGTGTGGAAGCTTTCGCCATGGTCCTGACCGAAAAATCGGGCATTTTACATGGCCCGCCAGGGGGTGCCCCGGCGGTCCGCATTCATGCCCGGTGGGCGGCCTGCGCCGGCTTCAGCGCGCGTGCCGCTTGAGCAGCTCCAGCAGCACCCCGGCTTCGTCCGCGCGCCGCGCCGGGTCGGGCTCGGCCACGACGTGGTCGCTGAGGTGGCCGGCCATCACTTCCAGCATCAGCCCGTGCATGGCGCCCTTGGCCGCGGCGATCTGCACCAGGACCGCATCGCAGTCGTCGCCGGCTTCCAGCGCCTGTTCCAGCGCCGCCACCTGGCCGGCGATGCGGCGCACCCGGGCAAGCAGTTTCTTCCTGTCGCGCTGGATGTGTGCCATGGTGCTTATCGTATACCCTATGGGGGTATCTGAAAAGGCCGCCACGATGAACCTCGAAACCCTTGCCGTGTCCCGCCGGCACAGCCATGTCTTCAGCCAGGGCAACCCGATGGCGGAGAAGAACACCCGCCGCGCCATGATCCTGACCGTGCTGATGATGGGGGTGGAGATCACCGGCGGCTGGTGGTTCAACTCGATGGCGGTGCTGGCCGACGGCTGGCACATGAGCTCGCATGCGCTGGCGCTGGGGCTGGCCGCGTTCGCCTATGCCTGCGCGCGGCGCTACCGCGACGATCCGCGTTTCGCCTTCGGCACCTGGAAGATCGAGATCCTGGCCGGCTACACCAGTGCGATCCTGCTGCTGGGCGTGGCCGGGCTGATGGCGTTCGAGTCGATCGCGCGCGTGTTCAAGCCCAGCCCGATCCACTACCAGCAGGCCATCGCCATCGCCGTGGTGGGGCTGGCGGTGAACCTGCTGTGCGCGTGGTGGCTGCGCGACCAGCACCACCACGGTCATGGCCACGCCCACGACCATGGCGATCACCACAATCACAATCACGATCACGATCACGATCACGATCACGATCACGATCACGACCACGGCCACCATCATCACCACGGCCATCACCAGCATGACCTCAACCAGCGCTCGGCCTACCTGCACGTGCTGGCCGATGCGGCCACTTCGGTGCTGGCGATCATCGCCCTGCTTGGTGGCCTGTACTTCAACGCGTCCTGGCTGGATCCGCTGATGGGCATCGTCGGCGCGGTGCTGGTGTCGGTGTGGGCGTGGGGCCTGATCCGGCAGACCGGGCGGGTGCTGCTGGACGCGGAGATGGATGCGCCGGTGGTGGCCGAGATCCGCGAAGCGGTCGAACAGGGGCCGGTACCGGCCCGGATCAGCGACCTGCATGTCTGGCAGGTCGGCCGTGGCCGCTTCGCCTGCGCGATGGAGGTGGCGACCGCGCCGGGCGTGGAGGCCGAGGTATTCCATCGCGCGCTGTCGATCCACGAGGAGATCGTGCACGTCACCGTGGAGGTACGCAGCGCCGCGTCGTGAGGGCGACGGCGCTCAGATGATGCGCAGGGTGATCGCCTTGAGTACCGCGCGGGTGCGGTCGCGGGTATCGAGTTTGTCGAGGATGGCCGAGACGTAGTTCTTCACCGTGCCCTCGGCCAGGAACAGGCTGCCGGCGATCTCGCGGTTGCTGTAGCCGCCGGCCATCAGCCGCAGCACCGCCACCTCCTTCTGGCTGAACAGCTCCCTGGGCGCATCGTCGGCGTGGTAGCGATAGCGTTGCCGCACCGGGTCGGTGCTGACCGGCTGCAGCAGGGCCTGGCCGGCGACGATGCGGACGATGGCCTCGCGCAGGTCTTCCGGCGCGGCGTCCTTGAGCAGGAACCCCTGGGCGCCGGCCGCGGTGGCGCGCAGCAGCAGGTCGCTGTCGTCGAAGGTGGTCAGGAACAGGCAGGGCGTGGCATCGCCGCGCGCGCGCAGCGCCTGCAACGCCTGGATGCCGTCCATGCCCGGCATGCGGATGTCGGAGACGATCAGCTGTACCGGCTGCAGCACCAACTGGGCCAGCAGCGACTCGCCGCTGTCGGCTTCGAACACGATGTCGATGCCCTGCTGCTGCAGCAATGCGCGCAGCCCGGCGCGGATCAGGGCCTGGTCGTCGACCAGGGCGATGCGTGGGGCGCCGTTCACGCCGCGAACTCCGCCTGGATGTGCAGCGCGCCGGAGGCGTTGCGCTGCAGTTGCAGCCTGCCGCCATGCTCGGCAACCCGTTCGCGCATGCCGGTCAGGCCGTTGCCCTCGTGCAGTTCGCCGCGCAGCTGGCCGTCGTCGTGCATGTCCAGCAGCAGGTGCCCTTCGTGCTGCCGCAGGGCGACGTGCAGCACCTGCGCTTCGCCATGGCGCGCACTGTTGGTCAGCGCTTCCTGCACGCAGCGCAGTACCGCCTCGGCCAGCGCGGTGTCGTGCAGCTGCACGTTGTCGTCCAGCAGCAGGTGCAGGCGCGGCCGTGGCAGCGGCGCGGCCAGCGCGTGCAGGGCGGTGGCGATGTCCAGCCCGTCGCTGTCGCGCAGCGACTGCACCACCGCGCGCAGGTCGCCCAGCAGTTCGGCGGACAGCCGTTCGCACAGTGCCAGCCCCGGCGGCGCGCCGGCCTCGCCGGCCAGCGCGCGCAGCTGCAGCCGCAGCGCGGTGAGCTTGTGCCCGGCGACATCGTGCAGTTCGCGCGACAGGCGCAGGCGTTCGGCATCGCGCGAACTGTCGGCCAGCAGCGCGCGGGTGGCCAACAGGTCGGCGTTGACCTGCGCCAGCCGGTCGCGGGCCTGCTCGGCGCCGCGTGCGTAGTGGGTGGTCAACATGGCGAATGCCTGGAACCCGGCGAAGATCAGCACCACCACGCCGGCATGCCCGTTGACCCCGCGCAGCACGAGGTACATGCCCAGATTGAGGGCGGCGACGGCCACCACGGCGCTGCGCGGCGGCCAGCTGGCGGCGACCTGCGCGGCCAGCATCACCAGCAGTGCCGGCGCCACCCCGCTGTGGTGGGCCAGGCGCACCAGCGCCAGCGCCGCGGCGGCTTCGACCAGCAGCAGCGTGGCCCGCTGCCAGGACGCCCGCGGCAGTGCGGTTGCCAACAGGAACGCGGCCAGGAACACCAGCGCACAGCCCCAGCGCCAGGGCTGCGACGGGGTGTCGCCGTAGGGCAGGGTGAAGGCCACCGCACACCAGGTGAGCAGTCCAGCCAGATTGAGGGGGTGGAGAAGTCCGCGCCAGCGCGACTGCGAGCCGAGTTCCATGCGTGCATGCTGGTGGGCGCGCTGGCCGGCGGCAAGGGGGACGCCGCAGAAAGTGACTTCCGGCAGGGTCCGTAGGTGACCACGGCGACTGCCGTGGCGGGTGCCGTTCAACGAACCTGTGCACGAGCCGCCGCATTCCGCCGGCTGCCATCGGAGGACGTCTCATGCCTGGGTACTCGTTGTTCGTCGCGCTGCACGTGCTGGCCGGGGTGGTCGCGCTGGTCGGCTTCTGGTCGGCGGCGCTGATGAAGAAGGGCTCGCCGCGCCATCGTGCGCTGGGCAAGGTGTACCTGCTGGCCATGGCGACGATCGTCGCCACCGCGCTGCCGATCACCGTGGAGTACGCCGTGTTCCGCCGGCAGCCGCTGTCGGCGCTGTTCCTGGCCTACCTGATGGCCCTCACCGGCAACGCCGCCTGGCTGGCCTGGCGCGCGGTCACCGACAAGCGCGACTGGAAGCGGCTGGTGGCGCGGATCGGCTGGAAGCTGGCGCTGTGGCCGACGCTGCTGCTGGCGCTGGCCACGCTGCTGGTGGGCATCGGCCAGCGCCAGCCGCTGTTCCTGGGTTTTGCGACGATCGGCCTGTGGGTGGGCTGGCGCATGTGGAAATTCGCCCGTCGCGGCCCGTCGCGTCCGGACTGGGCACTGCGCCAGCACTACCAGTCCATGCTGGGCGCGGGCATCGCCACCCACGTGGCCTTCCTCGGCATCGGCATGCGCCCGGTGTGGCAGTGGCTGCAGGCGCACGCCGCGGTGCCGCCGCTGCTGGTCGAACTGTTCCCGTGGACGGTGCCGCTGGTGGTCGCGGTGGCCATCGGCATCCGCCTGGACCGCCGCTATGGCCGCCGCCATGCACCGGCCGCCACCCGGCCGGCGCCCTGAGCGGCCGGTTCCGGGAGTGCCAGCGAAAGAGCCGCCCGCGGGCGGCTCTTTCACTTTGGCTGCGCTGCGATACGCCGGTTCAGACGTCGCCGCCGTCGGCCCAGCCTTCGCCGCTGCCGCGCTGGAACACGCGGTCGCCGTCCTGCACGTCGCCGGCCGGCAGGTGCGCCTGCCCGGCGAGCCGCGCGTAGATCGGGGTGAAGTCCGGTTCGGTCGCCGCCATCAGCTGCTCGAAGCTGTCGATGACGAAATAGGTCTTCTGGAAGGTGTCGATGCGGTAGCGGGTGCGCATGATCCGCTCCAGGTCGAAGCCGATCCGGTTCGGCGCCGCCGATTCCAGCGAGTACAGCGATTCGCCCTTGGAGGAAACGATGCCGGCGCCGTAGATGCGCAGGCCATCGGCGGTATCGATCAGGCCGAACTCCACCGTGTACCAGTACAGGCGGGTGAGGTTCTGCAGCGCGTCCGGGCCGATGGCGTGGGCCTTGACGCCACCGCGGCCGTAGGCGGCCATGTAGTCGGCGAATACCGGGTTCATCAAAAGCGGCACGTGGCCGAACAGGTCGTGGAACAGGTCCGGCTCGGCGATGTAGTCGATCTGGTCGGGGCGGCGGATCCACCACGTCACCGGGAACCGGCGGTTGGCCAGGTGTTCGAAGAAGTCCAGTTCCGGCAGCAGCCCCTCCACGCCCACCAGGGTCCAGCCGGTGGCGGCACCGAGCACCTCGTTGAGCTGGTCGAAGCGCGGGATCATGTGCTCGCTCATGCCCATTTCGTCCTGGGCATCGAGGAACTCGCGGCAGGCGCGGCCGACCAGCAGCTCGCGCTGGCGCCGGTACAGCGTGCTCCAGGTGGCATGGTCGTCGGCGCTGTAGCCGTCCCACGGCTGCTCCACCACGGCGGTGGTGTAGACCGGCACATATCCCTTGTCGGTCTGCTGGTGCTCTACGCGGCGCGGGGACGTGTCCATGGGGCGGTTCCGGAAAGTAGATCGCCTTGATGGTAGAAATCCGCGCGCGCAACAGGTGTGCGAAATTGCGTCGAGCGGCTGCCATGACGCAAGATTGTTGCGTCGATTCGATGTTGCGAGGCAACAAAATGAATGCCATCTCCCTCGACCGCACCGATCTGCGCCTGCTGGCGGAAATCCAGCAGCATGGCCGCGCCACCAATGCCGAACTGGCCACGCGGGTGAATCTCTCGCCGTCGGCCTGCCTGCGCCGCGTGCAGCGGCTGGAAGCGGACGGGGTGATCGCCGGTTACGGCGCGCGGCTGGAGCCGCGCGCCATCGGCCTGGGCCTGCAGGCGTTCGTACGCGTGCAGCTGTCCAAGCACGGGCAGGCGGCAATCGGCCATTTCGTCGAGGCGGTGCAGCTGTGGGACGAGGTGGTGGCCTGCCACGCGCTCACCGGCGACATGGACTACCTGCTGCACATCTACGTGCGCGACCTGGATCACTTCTCGGCGTTCCTGCTCGACAAGCTGCTCGACGCCACCGGCGTGGCCGACGTCAATTCCAGCTTCGTGCTGCGCACGGTCAAGGAGTTCCGCGCGCTGCCGCTGTCGCAGCTCGGGCGCGGTTGAGCGGGCCACGCCGCCTCGGCGGCGGCGGGGCAATGTGCCGGGCTTGATCCAGGTCAATGCCCTTCAAATGAGAATGGTTATTGTTCCGTTGACTCTCATCGGCCGCCACCCGCCGGCAGCGCGGCTTCATTCCAGAGGAAACACGGACCATGACTCCACGACACTCCCGGCGCGTGTCGGGCGCCCGTACGCGCCTGTCCGCCGGTATCGGCCTGGCATCGATGCTGGCGCCGGGCATCGCGCTCGCCGCCGCCAACTCAGCCGCCGTTCCCACCGACCTTGATGCGGTGGTGGTCACCGCCACCGCCAGCGAGCGCAGCGTCGAACGTGCGCCGGCCAGCGTCACCGTCGTCAGCGGCGAGGAACTGCGCACGCGGCCGGCGCGCGACGTGCTCGATGCGATCCGCGACACGCCCGGGCTCAACATCCGCGCGGTCGGCAGCCTTGGCCGCCGCGTGGTCAGCGTCCGCGGCATGGAGAGCCGGCATACGCTGGTGCTGGTCGATGGCGAGCGCATCGCCGCCACCGACCAGGTATTCGGATTGAGCGACCTGCAGTTCGGCTGGATCCCGCTGGAGGCGATCGAACGGGTCGAGATCGTGCGCGGGCCGCTGTCCTCGCTGTACGGGTCCGACGCGCTGGGCGGGGTCATCAACATCATCACCCGGGGCCCCGGCACGCAGTGGGGCGGCGCGCTGCGCACGTCGCTGGGTCTGTTGCCCGAAGACGATGGCGGCCGCTTCCAGCAGGCGGCCGCGCATCTGGCCGGCCCGCTGGGCAAGACCTTCGCGCTGGCCGTGGATGGTGCATGGCAGAAGCAGCAACCGGTGCCGGAGCCGGACCAGCCGCGGCTGGACCAGCGCGAGGGCCAGGAGCAGGCCACGCTGCGCGCGCGGCTGCAATGGCAGCCGGCGCAGGGCCAGCGGCTGGCGTTCACCGCGATGAAGAGCGACGAGGACCGCTGGTACGGCACCCGTACCGGCGCCGGCCTGTTCCATCGCCAGTCCTATGATTTCGACCGCACCCAGGTCGGGCTGGGTTACGACGGCGGGATCGGCGGCGGCCAGCTGCGCCTGGCCGCGCAGGTCGCCACTATCCACCAGCGCCAGCGCAACACCGGCGGCGTGGCGCCTTCGCCCGAGCAGGAAGCCGGCGAGGCTTCGCTCAACGGCCATTACGGCATCGCGCTGGGCCGCAGCCACCGCCTCACCAGCGGCTTCGAGGCGCGCGAGGAACGGCTCGAACACCCTTCCTTCGCCAGCGGCGAGGAAACGGCCAGGCAGTACGCGCTGTTCCTGCAGGACGAGTGGGCGCTGACCGGCAGCGTGGACCTGGTGTACGGCGCGCGGGTGGACAAGCACGACCTGTTCGGCAGCGAGGTCAGCCCGCGCGCGTACGCGGTGTGGCAGCCGGCCGAACGCTGGACGGTGAAGGGCGGCTACTCGCGTGGCTTCAAGGCGCCGATGCTCAAGCAGATCTCGCCGGACTACCGCTTCGACGGCCCGCACAGCTTCATCGGCAACCCCGGCCTGCAGCCGGAGAAGAGCGACAACCTGGAGCTGTCGGTCGGCTACACCGGCCAGCGCCACTGGTGGCGTGCCACGGCCTTCCGCAACACGGTGGAAGACCTGATCGACTCGGTCTGCCTTGAACGCTGCACCCTGCCGCTGCGGCGCCTGTACCGCTACGAGAACGTGGACGACGCGCGCATCCGCGGTGCCGAACTGGAGGCCGGCGTGGAACTGCCGGCAAACCTGCGCCTGGCCGGCAACTACAGCTACAACGACGCGCGCGACGAAGCCGACGACAGGCGCCTGGCCGAGCGGCCGTTGCAGAGCGGCAACGCGCGGCTGGGCTGGAGCAGCGACGACCGCGGCTGGCAGCTGGAACTGCGCTACGACCATGTCGGCCGCCAGCTCACCGCCGCCAGAGTGCCGCAGGAGCAGCCGTCCTACGGCCTGTGGGGCGCATCGGTGAAACGGCGCCTGCCCGGCCGGGTGGACCTGCAGCTGGGCGTGGAGAACCTGGCCGACCACCGCGTCGAGGAGCACGGCATCTACAACTACCGGGAGCGCGGGCGCTACCTGTACGCGATGCTCGGGATCGGGTTCTGAGCATGGCCGGTTGGCGATATGCGATCTGCGGGCTGCTGCTGGGCATGGCCGGCATGGCGACGGCCGTTGCCGCAGCGGCGGCGGATGCGGCCGTCCAGGATGCGGAGCCGGCGCGGCTGGCGCTGGTCGGCAGTGGCTTCTTCGCGCAGGGCAAGCTGGCGCTGTACCGCCAGCTTGCCGCCGATGAAGGCGTGGCGCTGGACTACGTGGCCGCACCGCTGGGGCCGGACGCGCTGGCCACGCTGGCGGGCGCCGACCTGGTGCTGGCCGAGCTGCCACCGGTGCAGATGTACCGCGACGAAAAGCTGCCCGGGCAGCTGGCCATGCTGCCACGGAGCCTGCTGGTCGAACGCGATGGCGAGCGCGGCCGCGGCATGGATGAAGGGCAGGCCGCGCTGCTGGCGGCGTATGCGCGCAACGGCGGCGAGCGCAACCTGCGCGGGCTGATGCGCTACCTGCACCGATGGAAGGCGCAGCGCCGCCCGCCGGCCGATCCGCAGCCGCCGCTGGTGATGCCGGGGACCGGCATCTACCACCCCGACTACCGCGACCTGGCCTTCGCCACGCTCGATGAGTACCTGCGCTGGCTGGGGGCCCGGGTACGCCCGGGCCAGCCGGTGGTCGGCATCGCCATGTTCGCCTCGGCGATCGGCTCCGATTCCACCGCCCACATCGATGCGCTGGTGCGCGAGGTCGAGGCGCGCGGCGGCATCGCCCTGCCGTTCTTCCGCGACACCGATGCCGGGGTGCCGGTGGGCGCGCTGCTGTCGCGCGACGGGAAACCCTTCGTCGACGTGGTCGCGAACTTCGAGATCCTCTACCGCAGCGACATCGGCGCCGACTACGCGCGGCTGGGCGTGCCGGTACTGCAGGCGATCACCTACTGGGACGGAGCGGAGGCGGTGTGGCAGGCCGACCGCCAGGGCATATCGCCGGGCGCGACCTCGTTCTACCTGGCGTTGCCCGAGCAGGCCGGGTTCATCGACCCGCTGATCGTGGCCGCCGGCAGGTCGCGCACGCCGCCGCAGCCGATTCGCGCACAGATCAAGGCGCTTGCCGACAAGGCGTTCAACTATGCGGCGCTGCGGCGCACGCCCGCGGCCGACAAGCGCGTGGGCATCGTGTTCTACAACTACCCGCCGGGCGAAAAGAACCTCGGTGCCTCGGGCCTGAACCTGCCGCGCAGCCTGCATGCCACCCTCGTCGCGCTGCGCGAGGCCGGCTACGGCGCCGATCTGCCCACCGAGCCGGCCCTGCTGGAAACGCTGCAGCGACTGCTGGCGCCGGCGTACCGCGGCAGCGCGGAACTGGACGCGCTGCTGCGCGATGACCTGGCCGGCTGGCTGCCACTGCACGACTACCGGCGCTGGTTCGATGCACTGCCGGCGGCGGTGCGCGCGGACATCGTCGGCGCGTGGGGCGAGCCCGACGCCAGCCCGTGGCTGCGGCGGCGCGGCGGCGAAGCCGGCTTCGCCATCCCGCGCCTGCGCCTGCGCAACGTGACGCTGCTGCCGCAGCCCACGCGCGCATCGCCGGGTGCCGACAGCACGGACAGCGCCGGCTACCACGACATCAAGCGCCCGGTGGATCACTTCTACCTGGCCGCGTACCAGTACCTGCGCGAACAGGCCGGGCGCGACGCCATCGTCCACTTCGGTACCCACGGCACGCAGGAGTGGAGCTACGGCAAGGAGCGCGGGCTGTCGGTCTACGACAATCCCATGCTGCTGGTGGGCGACGTACCGGTGGTCTATCCCTATATCGTCGATGACGTGGGCGAGGCGCTGCAGGCCAGGCGCCGTGGCCGCGCGGTGATCGTCAGCCACCAGACCCCGGCGTTCGGCAGCGCCGGCCTGCACGGCGAGCCGCTGCGCCTGCACCAGCTGATCGAGGAGTACCAGCAACTCGACCAGGGCGCGGTGCGCGACACCGCCGCGCGCCAGTTGCGTGAGCTGGCCGCCAGCAGCGGCATCGCCGCCGACCTGCAATGGGATGCGGCGCGGATCGCGGCCGACCTCGATGGCTTCCTCGTCGAACTGCACGCCTACCTCGACGCGCTCGGTGGACAGCCGCAGCCACAGGGCCTGCACGTATTCGGTACCCGCGCCGACCCCGCGCGCCGTGGCGACACGCTGCGGCTGATGCTGGGCAGGCGCATCGACCAGGCGCTGGGGCTGGGCAACGATCCGCACGCCGCATCGGCCGACTACCGTGCACGCGGCGACGAACCTGGCCGACGCTGGCTGCAACGTCACCTGTACGACGGGCAGCCATTGCCGGACGACGCACCGCCGGCGCAGCACGAACTGCTGGACGCCGCGCGCCGTGCCGATGCCACGCTGGATGCCGGCAGCGAACTGACCGGGCTGCTCGATGCACTGGCCGGGCGCTATTCCACGCCGGGGCTGGGGGGCGACCCGCTGCGCACGCCCGAGAGCCTGCCGACCGGCCGCAACCTGTACGGGTTCGATCCGATGCGGGTGCCGTCGCGCGCGGCCTGGGACGCCGGCCAGGTGGCGTTGCGGCAGCTGATCGACAGCTACCGCGACACCCACGCCGGGCAGTACCCGGACAAGCTCGCGTTCTCGTTGTGGGGGGTGGAGACCATGCGCCACAACGGCATCCTCGAAGCCCAGATATTCGCCGCGCTGGGCGTGCGCCCGGTGTGGGACGAGGGCGGGCGCATCGGGAAGGTGGAACTGATCCCCGCCGCCGGGCTGGGCCGGCCGCGGATCGACGTGGTGCTGTCGGCTACCGGCCTGTACCGCGACCAGTTCGCCACGCTGATGCAGCGGATGAACGAAGCCGTCGCGCTGGCCGCCGCCGCCGAGAACGGCGACAACCCCATCGCCCGCCACACCGCCGGCGTGCGCGCGCGGCTGCTGGCGCAGGGACTGGCCGAGGACCTGGCCGACCGCTATGCGCGCACCCGCATCTATTCCAGCGCGCAGGGCAGTTACGGCAGCGGCCTGGGCGGCACGGTGCTGAAGACCGGCCAATGGGATGCCGACACCGAGCTGGCGCAGCGCTATCTGGCGCAGATGCAGTACGGCTACGGACCCGATCCGGCGCACTGGGGCGAGGTTCCCGCCGGCGTGAACGCCTACGCCGAGCACCTGCGCGGCACCCGCGCCGCGGTGCTGTCGCGCTCGTCCAACCTGTACGGAATGCTGACCACCGACGACCCGTTTTCCTATCTGGGTGGGTTGTCGCTGGCGGTGCGCCACCTCGATGGCGCGGCGCCTTCGCTGTACATCTCCAACCTGCGCGACCCGGCCGGCAGCCGCGTGGACGACGCCGCGCGTTTCCTCGCCGCCGAACTGCAGACCCGCCAGTTCCACCCCGGCTGGATCACCCAGATGCAGCAGGAAGGCTATGCGGGCACGCTGGAGATCGTCGCCTCGATGGACAATTTCTGGGGCTGGCAGGCGGTCGATCCGGGCATGGTCCGCGACGACCAGTGGCAGAGCTTCCACGATGTCTACGTCGCCGACCGCCTGCAGCTGGGCATGCGCGATTGGTTCGAGCGCGCCAATCCGCATGCGCTGGCGCAGATCGTCGAACGCATGCTCGAGGCGCAGCGCAAGGGCTACTGGAACGCAGACGAAGCGACCCTGCGCAGCCTGGTGGACACCTGGACCGAACTGGATGCGCGCCACGATGTGCTGCCGGGCAGCGACAAGCTGCGCCCGCACGTCGCGCGGCTGGCCGCGGCGTTCGGCCTGCAGCCGCGCGGCGCAGCGCCGCCGGACGCGCCGGTGCCGGCATCGCCCGCTGCCCCCGCATCGCCACCGGCAACAGCGCCCGCCAACGCCCCGCCACCGCCGGTTCCCGCTCCGGCCAAGGTCAGCGGCATGCAGCTGCAGCGCGTGCCGCCGCCGGCGCCGCCGGTACCCGGCGCATGGTGGCTGGCGCTATGGCCGGCATTGCTGGCGTTCGCCGGCGGCGGCTGGCGACAGGCGCGCATGACCTCCTGATTTCCCTTTCCTCCTCGAACGAAGAACCGACATGAACCTGATCGAATCCCTGTTGCACCAGCTTTCCGGCTGGTTCCTCGCGCCGGTGCTGCTGCTGATCCTGGCGCTGTTCCTGTACGCCTGCTACGCGCTGGGCATGTTCGCGGTGGAAGCCGTGCAGCGCCGCGGCGACCGCATGCATGCGATGGAGCGGCACTGGCGCCGCAACGGCGGCGGGCTGGAAGACATGGAACTGTGGACGCTCAAGCGCCTGGAGCCGCTGCGTATCGGCAGCCGCACCGCGCCGATGCTGGGGCTGGTGGCGACCATGATCCCGATGGGACCGGCGCTGGCCGGGCTGTCGGACGGGCGCATGGATGAGGTCGCGCGCCACGTCGGGGTCGCCTTCGCCGCGGTCATCGTCTCGCTGCTGGCGGCCTCGGCGATCTACACCGTGCTGGTGGTGCGGCGGCGCTGGCTGCTGCAGGACCTGCGCCGGATCGAGCTGGCCATCGCCGGCGCGGAGGGCTGAACCATGCGCCGTCGCTATCTCGACGAGGACGACCAGGACGACCCGGTGCTGTCGGTCGTGAACCTGATCGACGTGTTCCTGGTGATCGTGGCGATCCTGCTGATCGCGCTGATCCGCAACCCGCTCAATCCCTTCAGCCACGACAAGGTGGTGATGGTCGCCAACCCCGGACAGGCCGACATGGAGATCGTGGTCAAGGACGGGCGCACGCTGGACCGCTACAAGGCCAGCGGCAGCATCGGCGAAGGCGAGGGCACCCGCGCCGGCACCGCCTACCGGCTCAAGGACGGCAGCATGATCTACGTGCCCGAAGGCGGTGACCGGAGCGAAGGCGCCGCATCCGCGGGACAGGGACAGCGCTGACCGCGCGGCTTGACCGGCGTCATGGTGGTCGCGGGGGGCGGCGCGGAGGATGGCGCCATTCCCCCAAGGAGCATCCGCCATGACGATCCGCCTCCTCCATGCCCTGCCGCTGTTGCTGGTCGCCGCCCCGGTGCTGGCCGCCGATGCCGGTGGCGCGCCACTGCTGGACCTGCGCTACCGCTACGAGCACGTCGCGCAGGACGGCTTTGCCCGCGATGCCGACGCCAACAGCGCGCGCCTGCGGCTGGGCTATCGCACCGCGCGCTGGCATGGCTGGTCGGCGCTGGCCGAGGCGGACGGCGTCGCGCACCTGGGCGGGGAGCGGTTCAACGACACCCGCAACGGCCGCACCGGCTACCCGACGGTGGCCGACCCGGACTACGCCGAACTGAACCAGGCGCTGCTGCGTTACGACGGCGCCCACGCCAACGTGCAGTTCGGCCGCCAGCGCATCAACCTGGGCAACCAGCGTTTCGTCGGCGGCGTGGGCTGGCGCCAGAACGAGCAGACCTATGACGGCGCGATGATGGAACTGGCGCCGGACGCGCGCTGGAAGCTGACCTACGCCTACGTTGCCAACATCAACACGGTGTTCGGCCCCGATGAACCCAAGGCCCCCAGCCTCACCGCGCCGGCCAACATCCACGGCGACAGCCACCTGCTGCAGGCGCGGTTCGCGCCCGGCCCGGCGCTGGCGCTCACCGGCTACCACTACCGCCTGGACCTGGAGAACGTGGCGGTGGCCGCGGGCGCGCCGCGCGGCACGCTGTCGGGCAACACCACCGGCCTGCGCCTGCAGGGCAGCCACGGCGCCTTCGGCTACGTGCTGGAACATGCGCGGCAGGTCGATGGCCGCGGCAACCCGTGGTCGCTGGACAGCCGCTACTGGCTGGGCGAGGCCAGCCATGCCGCAGGCGAAGTGAAAAGCACGCTCGGCTACGAAGTGCTCGGCGCCGGCGAGAGCGGGCCCGGCAACCGTGCGTTCCAGACGCCACTGGCGACCAAGCACGCGTTCCAGGGGTGGGCCGACCAGTTCCTGACCACGCCCGCCGATGGTCTGCGCGATGCGTATGCGGGCGTGGTGGTGCCGCTGGCCGGCGGCAAGGCGCAGGCGTGGTACCACGACTTCCGCAGCGATCGCGGCAGCTACCGCTACGGGCGCGAGTTCAACCTGTCGTGGGAGCGCGCCGTTCCGCAGCTCAAGGGCCTTAGCGTGCTGCTCAAGGCCGCGCGCTACCGCAGCAGCGACGACCTGCGTACCCGCGATGCCGACAAACTCTGGGTGCAGCTGCAGTACACCCGGTCCTAGCCGCGTCGTGGCGGCAGCGCGGCTTCAGCGTACCGGTGCCGCGCAGCTGCCTTCCTTGCCGCGCAGCTTGTCCAGCCGCGAGCGGCTGTCCAGGCAGCGCTGGTAGGCCTCGGTCGCGGCGGCGCTGGCCCGCGCATCGGCGTTGCGCGCGCTGGCCGCATGCGCCTGCTGCAGGCGGGCGATGCCGGCGCGGATCTGCGGCATCGCCGCCATCGCCGCCTTCTCGCCCTCGAGGATGGCGCGGCCGCGCTGCTCGAAATCGGCCGCGCCGATGTCCAGCACCTGCGGCCGGATCACCACGTCGGCGCGCGCCAGCTCCCGCTCGCCCAGGCGCTGGCCCATGATGGAGATGGACTGGTTCAGCGTGCCCAGCAGGCCGCTCGGGCGCTGGCCGCTGGCCTTGCTGGAAATGTCCACGGCGATGACGAACTCGGCGCCGAGCTGGCGCGCGGCATCCACCGGCACCGGGCTGACCACGCCGCCGTCGACGAAGGTCTTGCCGCCGATGGTGACCGGCTCGAATACCCCCGGCACCGAGCTGGACGCCCGCACCGCCTGGCCGACGTTGCCGCGCACGAACACCGCGCGCTCGCCGGTCTCCAGCTGGGTGGCCACCGCCGCGAACGGCTTCTTCAACTGCTCGGCAGGCTTGTTGCCGACCTGCGCGTTGACGTAGTCCTGCAGCTTCTGGCCCTGGATCAGGCCGCCGGAGAACAGGCGCACGTCGCGGATGCTGGCCTGGTCCAGCGAGACCGCCTTCTGCTGCATGTCGAAGGCGTTCATGCCGCTGGCGTACAGGGCGCCGACCACGCTGCCGGCACTGGTACCCGATACCACCACCGGCTCGAACCCGTTGGCCTCCAGCATCTTGATCACGCCGATGTGGGCGAAGCCCTTGGCCGCGCCGCCGCCCAGGGCCACGCCGATCTTCACCGGCTTGGCCGCGGTGACCGGCCGGCTTGCGGCCGGCGCCGCGGGCTTCACGTTCTCGCCACCGCATGCGGCCAGCAGGCCGGACAGGGACAGGGACAGCAGCAGGCGGGCGGTGCGCGGCTTCATGATGAACGGGCAGGGGTGTTGAAAAGGGCGCCAGCATAGCGCTTTGCGCCGGGCACGGGCCGCGCCGGCCGCGCGGCCGTTTAGGCGCCACTTCGTTGCCGCCGCGTGGTGGCGGTCAGGCGTCGCCGGTCAGCAGCACCAGGCTGGCCAGCGACATCAGCCAGAACAGGCCGCCCGGCACCAGCCAGAGCCAGTTGGCCACCGTCAGCCGCGCATTCGCCGCGCCCGTGGCGTCGCCGCTGGCCAGGTTGGCCGCGCGCTGCGCGTGGACCATCGCCAGGGTGCCGCCGGCCAGGCTCAGTACGATCAGCCCGAAACCCGGCCCGAATGGCAGCACCGAATCGGGGAGGCGGCTGATGATGCGGCCGGTGATCGCCGAGACCACGAACAACGTGGCCCAGGCGCCGGGTGACCAGGCATGGCGGCTGCCGGAGCGTTGCAGCCGCTGGTCGATTTCGCGGTTCAGCCCGTGGGCGAAGAAGATCGAGAAGAGGGCGCGCGGGACCGGCCAGATGTCGAGCTTCCTGTCGAGCTTGTGCAGTTTCCAGTGACGCCAGAACCAGTACAGCGAATACAGCCCCATGGTGGCGAACGAGAGCAGTACCAGCTTGGTGACGGACACCACGTAGAACGGCGGCAGGCGCGGCCGTTCCGTGGGAGCGGCGACCAGCGCCGCCCGTGGTGCCGCGTAGACATCGTCCTGCGCGTCCATGCCACCCATCCATCCCTGCAGGTGATTGCGGCGAGTATGCGAGGGCCCGCGCACGCCGACAAGCGGCGCCGGCCCGCGCGCCGGGCGGTCCTGCAGCGCCGGCCGCGTGCCCGGGCGCTGCGCGCCGCGGTGGCTCAGAAGCGGTTGTCGCCGTCCAGGATGCGTCCCAGCCCGCCCAGCACCGAGCCTTCGCCGCGGCTCTGGCCGCCGCCCTGCGGCGCGGCCGCGTACATGCGTCCGGCCAGGCGCGAGAACGGCAGCGACTGCAGCCACACCTTGCCCGGTCCGGTGAGGGTGGCCAGGAACACGCCCTCGCCACCGAAGAACATGCTCTTGAGCCCGGCCACGCGGCGCACGTCCATGTCCACGCCGGCGTGGTAGGCGACCACGCAGCCGGTATCCACGTCGATGCGCTCGCCGGCCGCCAGTTCGCGTTCGACCACGCAGCCGCCGGCATGCACGAATACCCAGCCGTCGCCTTCCAGCTTCTGCATGATGAATCCCTCGCCGCCGAACAGGCCGGTCATCACCTTGCGCTGGAGATGCACCCCGACCTGCACCCCGCGCGCACCGGCCAGGAAACTGTCCTTCTGGCAGATCAGCTTGCCGCCATGCTCGTCGAGCTTCATCGGCAGCACGGTGCCGGGGTAGGGCGCGGCGAAGGCGACCTTGGCCTTGCCCTGGCCGCCGTGCGTATAGAGCGTGGCGAACAGGCTTTCGCCGGTGATCACGCGCTTGCCGGCCGACAGCAGCTTGTCCATGAAGCCGGCGCCCTCGCTCTCGTGGCGGCCGTCGCCGAACACGGTGTCCATCCGCACCGCGGCGTCCTTGTACATCAGCGCGCCGGCCTCGGCGATGGCGCTCTCGCCCGGATCCAGCTCGATCTCCACGAACTGCATCTCGTGGCCGACGATGCGGAAGTCGATGTCATCGGCGCGGTTGCGGCGTCCTCCCACCGGCGGCGGCATCGGTGGCGGCGACGCCTGGCCGCCGAGCTCGGGCAGCGAGCCGGCCGGCTGCCAGCCCTGCAGGCCCTCGCGCCAGGCCAGCGCATCGCGGTGCAGCTGGGCGTGGCGGCGGGCGGCCTCGTCGTCGAGCGGGCCGATACGGTCGGAGTGTCCGGGGGTGTGGAAGTACCACTGGCTCATGGGCGCGCCTGGCTGGGGAAGAGCGCCCAGTCTATGACGCGGCGCCGCTGCCGGGCATGGTCCGGCGCGGCGTCCGCGCAGGTGGCGCTCAGGGTGTGTCGCGTCGCCGGGGTGCGGGTGGCCGCTCAGCGCGCGTCGGGCAGGCCGGTCGCCAGCGCCTCGGCTTCGGCGGTGCAATCGCGCGGTATCGGCAGCGCCTGCGCACGCGCGGCGGCGATCTCCTGCCGGGCCGCGGCCAGGTCGGCGACGAACCCGGTGTTGTCGTGCAGGCGCGCGACCGTGGCCGCACCCAGCGCCTGGCCCTGCTGCACGTCGCTGTACCAGTGCACGTTGCATACCAGCCGGCTGTGGCCATAGTTGCGCCCGCGCTCGAGCAGCGCGGTGGCGCGCTCCGGGGCGATCTCCGACAGGATCAGCGCCCATGCCCAGCCGATGGCGGTGTGGCCCGACGGGTAGGAGCCGCTGCCGCGCAGGTGCGGCTCGTCGTCCGGGGTGCAGGTCGGCTCGCCGTTGACCATGAACGGGCGTGGCCGCCGGTAGTGGTTCTTGGCCGCGCGGGTGGCCGCGCTGGCGTCGATCAGGCTGCGCTGCAGCAGGCGGTACAGGGCCGGGGTGTGTCCGCTGTCCACCGCAATCCCCAGCGCACAGCTGAACTGCCCGGCGCCGGCGGGAAAGCGCAGGCCGGCGTCGGCGCTTGCCTGCGCGAAGCGCGCGCTGCCGCGCAGTGCGGTGGCCTGGCGGGCGATGGCCTCGTCCAGCGCCGCCCAGGCCGAGCCCGGCGCCGGTGGTGGCGGGCTCAATGCCTGGCTGTCCGGGATCGCCGCGCCCTGCAGGTAGCCGGTCGGCGCCGGCTCGGCGGATGCGTCGTGGCCGCGGGCAACGGGGGCGGGCGTGCTGGCGCATGCCGCAAGCGCGGCGGCCAGGACGGAGGCCGCGCCCAGGCGCAGCGGAAACGGGGAACGGGACATCGTGCAGGCATGGATCGGCGGAACGGGCCGGCATCATCGCACCGATGCCCCGGCCCACCTAGATGGCGCGGGCCCACGCGCTGAGCCGGCCGTCCTCCTCCCGCACCTCGATCGGGCCGCCGAACACTTCGGACAGCGGGCCGGCGCGCAGCAGCTCGCCCCGCCTGCCGTCGGCGAAGATGCGCCCGCCCTTCATCAGCACCACGCGCTGGATCTCCGGGATCACTTCCTCGATGTGGTGGGTGACCAGCACCAGGGTGATGCCCTGCCCGGCGAGGTGGCGCATGGTGTCGATCAGGTGCTGGCGCGATACCAGGTCCAGGCCGGTGGACGGCTCGTCGAGCAGCAGTGCGCGCGGCTGGTTCACCAGCGCGCGGGCGATCAGCACGCGGCGGGTCTCGCCTGCGGACAGTTCGGCGTAGCTGCGGCCGAGCAGCGGCAGGGCGCGTGCCAATCCCAGCGCGTGGCGCGCGCGGGCGCGCATGTCGTCGCTGACGTCGCGGTGCGCCGGCACCACGTAACTGGCGAAAAAGCCGGAGATCACCGCCTCTTCCACGCCCAGCCCCGGCATTTCGGCCAGGTTGCCGGACAGGTCGCCGCTGACGATGCCCAGCTGCGAGCGCAGCCGGTCCACCTGCCAGCGGGTCTGGCCCAGCACCTTGACCGGCACATGGCCATCGGCGCGCGCCAGCGGGTACAGCTCGCGGGTGATCAGCTTGATGAAGGAGGACTTGCCGCAGCCGTTGGGGCCGAGGATGGCGGTGTGCTGGCCCTGCTCGATGCGCAGGTCCAGTTCGTGCAGGACCCGGACCTGGCCGCGGATGACGCAGGCGTGGTCCAGTTCGATCAGGGGGGCCGCGGCGGCGGCAGGGGCGGTGGACATCGTTCAGGCGGGAGCGGGGCAAGGGGCGCGCAGCTGAAGGATTGGACCAAAGTCGGGCGCCGGGTGGATGAAGTTTGCCGCTGCAGGCCCCATCATGTGTATCCACAGTTTCATATGCCACCGAACGGCCTGGAGTTCCGCGATGTCCGACACCCTCCTCGACTTCCTCACCGGCGGCGTCGCCGGCCTGGGCTGGTGGGGCATGCTGGCGGTGCTGCTGGTGTTCACCCAGCTCACCATCTTCGCGGTCACCCTGTACCTGCACCGCAGCCAGGCCCACCGCGGCGTGGATTTCCACCCGCTGATCGCGCATTTCTTCCGCTTCTGGACCTGGCTGACCACCTCGATGATCACCCGCGAGTGGGTGGCGATCCATCGCAAGCACCACGCCAAGGTGGAAACCGACGAGGACCCGCACAGCCCGGTGACCAAGGGCATCGGCCGCGTGTTCTGGCGCGGCGTCGAGCTGTACCGCGAAGCCCGCGCCCAGCGCGCGGACATCGAGCAGTACGGCCGCGGCGCGCCCGAGGACTGGATCGAACGCCACCTCTACACCCCGCACGCCAACCTCGGCCCGGTGGTGCTGTTCGCGCTGGACTTCGCGCTGTTCGGCCTGCCCGGCATCGCCCTGTGGGCGATCCAGATGGCGTGGATCCCGTTCTGGGCCGCCGGCGTGGTCAACGGCCTGGGGCACTGGTGGGGTTACCGCAACTTCGAATCGGCCGATACCTCGACCAACCTGACCCCGTGGGCGTTCTGGATCGGCGGCGAGGAGCTGCACAACAACCACCACGCCTTCCCCAGCTCGGCGCGTTTCTCGATGCGCAGGTGGGAGTTCGACATCGGCTGGCAGGCGATCCGCCTGCTGCAGGCGCTGGGCCTGGCCAAGGTGCTGCGCGTGGCGCCGACCATGGACATCCGCCCGAACATCGCCGTGCCCGACACCGACACGCTCAAGGCGCTGCTCTCGCACCGTTTCCAGGCAATGACCGACTACCAGCGCAACGTGTTCGCCCCGGCCCTGCGCGAAGAGGCCGCCATCGCCGGCGCCAAGCTGCGCAAGATGCTGCCGCGGCGCATGCGCAAGGGCCTGGTCAACGACGGCCGCTGGCTCAAGCCGGCCTGCCGCGAACAGCTGCAGCAGTGGGTGAGCCAGCGCCCGCGCATCCAGCTGCTGGTGGAACACCGCGCGCGGCTTTCGGCGCTGCTCGAGGCGCGTACCCACGACGCCGCCGAGCGCCTGCGCCACCTGCAGCAGTGGTGCCACGAGGCAGAGGCCAGCGGCGTGGCCGCCCTGCAGGCGTACGCGGCGCGACTGAAGGGTTACTCGCTCAGCGCGGCATGAGCGCCCGCGCCGCCGCGCCGGTCCCGGGACGCCGCTTCGCGCGGCGCCTGCCGGTGCTGCTGGCGGCGCTGCTGCCATGGGCCGCGCCGGCACAGGTGCACGATGCCGGCGACTACCTGCGGCGCATGGACCTGGACGGCGACGGCCGGGTCGCGCCGGACGAATACCAGCGGTGGATGCTCTACGCCTTCGAGCGCATGGACCGCGACGGCAACGGTGTGCTGGAGCCGGCGGAACAACCCGGCGGCCGCGGCCGGCCGATCACCCGCGAACAGCACGGGCAGGTGATCCTCGAACGCTTCCGCAAGCAGGATGCCAACGGCGACGGTTACCTGGACGCGCGCGAGCTGATGGCGCCACCGCGTTGATGCGCTGCCGGCGTACGACCGCAATGGCGCCCCGAACCATCCGGGACATCGGCGATGACGCACTTGTCCGTACCATTGCCGGCCACCACGTCGTTGCGATTGCCGGGGGCCGCGCTGTCGCTGGCGCCGGGCAACCAGCCCATGTGGCGCTTTTCCAGTTGCGCGTGGGCCGCTTCGGCTGCATGCGCGCGCGGCCAGGCCAGCCCGGACCCGCGTTCCGGGGGGCGCGAATAACAGGATCGAGCGATGCCGGAACTGCCCGAAGTAGAAACCACCCGCCGCGGCCTGGAGCCGCACCTGCAGGGGCGGCGCATCCACGGCGTGATCCTGCGCCGGCCGGACCTGCGCTGGCCGATTCCGCCGGACATCGAGCGGGCGCTGCCCGGCCAGCGCATCGCCGCGATCCGCCGCCGCGCCAAGTACCTGCTGCTCGATACCGATGCCGGCAGCGCGCTGCTGCACCTGGGCATGTCCGGCAGCCTGCGCGTGCTGCCCGGCGACACCCCGGTGCGTGCCCACGACCACGTCGACATCAGCCTCGAGGACGGGCGCCTGCTGCGCTTCAACGACCCGCGCCGGTTCGGTTGCCTGCTGTGGCAGCCGCCGGGCGAAACCCATGAACTGCTGCGCGGGCTCGGCCCCGAGCCGCTGGACGCGGCGTTCGACGGCGACTACCTGTTCGCGCGCAGCCGCGGCCGCAGCGCACCGGTCAAGAGCTTCCTGATGGACCAGCGCATCGTCGTCGGCGTCGGCAACATCTACGCCGCCGAAAGCCTGTTCATGGCCGGGATCAACCCGCTGCGCGAGGCCGGCAAGGTGTCGCGCGAGCGCTACCAGCGCCTGGCCACGGCGGTGAAGGACATCCTCGGCTACGCCATCACCCGCGGCGGCACCACCCTGCGCGATTTCATCAGTCCCGACGGCGCCCCCGGCTACTTCGAGCAGGAGCTGTCGGTGTACGGCCGCGAGGGCCAGGCCTGCGTGCGCTGCGGGCGCCCGCTGCGCCATGCCAGCATCGGCCAGCGCGCCAGCGTGTGGTGCGGCCACTGCCAGCGCTGAGCGGCCGCGGCGGGCCGGCGCGCGGCCGGGCCGGCCTTCACCCGCGGCTTACCTTCGTTCACCCGCCGCTGCCTATCATCCGCCCACCCCTTACCGGACGACCGCATGGATCGACGCGACTTCCTCCAGCGCGCCTCGCTGGCCCTGGCCGCCTTCGGACTGCCGGCGCTGCCGGCCTGTGCCGCCGCCGAACGGCAGTTGGGCCTGCGTCGCATCGGCCAGCCGCAGCCGTTCGACTTCGCCGCGCTCAAGGGCCAGGCGCGCGCGCTGTCGCAGGCGCCGTACCGCAGCCACAAGCGCACCCTGCCGCCGGAAGTGGAGGCGCTGGACTGGGACCAGTACCAGTCCATCCGCTACCGTCAGGACCACGCGCTGTGGGCCGACCAGCCCGGCAGGTTCCAAGCCAGGTTTTTCCACCTGGGCCTGTATTTCCATTCGCCGGTGCGCATGTTCGACGTGGTCGACGGCAAGGCGCAGGAGCTGGCCTATGACGGCGCCGCGTTCGATTACGGCAACAGCGGCATCCACGGCGGGCGGCTGCCGGCGGACCTGGGCTTCGCCGGCTTCCGCCTCAACACCCGCAGCGATACCGAACGCGACTTCGCCGCGTTCCTTGGCGCCAGCTACTTCCGCGCGGTGGGCAAGGAAGGCCAGTACGGCCAGTCCGCGCGCGGGTTGGCGATCGACACCGGCACCGGCAGGCCCGAGGAGTTCCCGGACTTCATCGCCTACTACCTGGAGCAGCCGGCGCGCGACTCGGACACCGTGGTCGTCCATGGGCTGCTGGATTCGCCGAGCGTGACCGGTGCCTATCGCTTCGCCATCACCAACGGCGACGTGCTGCTGATGGATATCGACAGCGCGCTGTACCCGCGCCGGGAGATCGAGCGGCTGGGCATCGCCCCGTGCACCAGCATGTACCAGGTGGGCGAGAACGACCGCCGCATGGCCTGGGACTGGCGCCCGGAGATCCACGACACCGACGGCCTGTCGATGTGGAGCGGTGCCGGCGAGTGGATCTGGCGCCCGCTGTGCAACCCGGCGCAGTTGCGCTTCAACATGTTCGTGGACGACAACCCGCGTGGCTTCGGCCTGCTGCAGCGCGACCGCGACTTCGACCATTACCAGGACGACGGCGTGTTCTACGAGAAGCGCCCGTGCCTGTGGGTCGAGCCGAAAGGCCAATGGGGCGAGGGCTCGGTGCAGCTGGTGGAGATTCCCACCGTCGACGAGACCTTCGACAACATCGTCGCGTTCTGGAACCCGAAGCAGAAGCCGCAGCCGGGGCAGGAACTGCTGGTCGGCTACCGGCTTTACTGGGGCGCGCAACCCCCGGCACGGCCGCCGCTGGCGCACTGCGTGGCCAGCCGCACCGGGCTGGGCGGGGTGATCGGCAAGAAGCGCGAGTACTTCTCCTGGCGCTTCGCGGTGGACTTCGAAGGCGGCGAACTGGCCGGCCTGATCGACAAGGCCGAGGTCGAGGCGGTGGTGGAAGCCAGCAGCGGGCGGGTGGAGGTGGTTTCGGCGCGCCCGCTGCGCGAGATCAACGGCTACCGCGCCATGTTCGACCTGGTGCCGCCCGACGGCGGCACCGGGCAGATCGACATCCGCCTGTACCTGCGCAGCGGCGGCAAGGCGCTCACCGAGACCTGGCTGTACCAGTACAGCCCGCCGCCGGCGGACCAGCGCACGCTGTACTGACGCGCCGCGTCCCGGCGTGTCCGGCAGCGCGCGGCCGGGGGCTGCGGCGCAACGGCCGGGCCGCCGGCCGGCGTCGTGCACGCGCGCTGACCGGTGCATCGCCAGGCATCCGTTGACAGCATCGCCGGATCGCGCCTAAAACGGCCGACGGTCCGTCATTGCCCGCGCGCGCGTGGCGTGGCGGGACCGCGCACGGGGCATCCCGTGGGTCCGCAGGGGACGGGCGCGGCGCGCCCGCAGTGACGACGACAACGAGACCGGGATGCCATGACGCAGAAAACCCGCTGGTCGCAGTTCGGTGTGCTCATCACGGTGTTCTTTTTCTGGGGCTTCGTCGCCGCCAGCAACGACATCCTGATCCCGGTCTTCCAGAAGGCCTTCGACCTCAGCCACGCACAGAGCCAGCTGGTGTCGTTCGCGTTCTACATCGCCTACACGGTCGGCTCGCTGGCCTATTTCGGCATCTCCCGGCTCGCGGGCCAGGACCTGCTCAACCGCATCGGCTACCGCAACGGCATCTGCCTGGGCCTACTGGTGTCGGCGCTGGGCACGCTGCTGTTCTACCCGGCGGCCAACAGCGGGTCGTTCGTACTGATGCTGTCGGGCCTGTTCATCGTCGGCCTGGGATTCTCGCTGCAGCAGATCGCGGCCAATCCGCTGGCCATCGTGATGGGCAATCCGGCCACCGGCGCGCAGCGCCTGACCCTGGCCGGCGGGGTCAACAACTTCGGCACCACCATCGGCCCGCTGCTGGTCAGCGTGGCGATCTTCGGCAGCGTGGCCAGCGGCAACACCGAAGCCAGCATCGAGAGCGTCAAGATGCCCTACCTGGTGCTGGGCGCGGCATTCGTGCTGGTGGCGCTGTTCCTGAGATTCTCCTCGGTGCCCAACTACATCGACCTGGAAGGCGTCGCCCGCAGCGAGTCGCAGGACGCCGGCCGGCTCCCGCACAAGGCGTCGGCGTTCGCCTACCCGCAGCTGCTGCTGGGGATGGTGGCGATCTTCCTCTACGTCGGCGTGGAGGTGTCCACCGGCGCGCACCTGCCGGCCTACATGCGCGAACACCTGGGCGTGGATACCTCGGCGGTCGCGCCGTACGTGTCGCTGTACTGGGCCAGCCTGATGATCGGCCGCTGGACCGGCGCGGCCGGCGCGTTCGAGATCGGCGCCGGTGCCCGGCGCATGCTGACCCTGGTCCTGCCGTTCGTCGCCTTCGGCGTGTTCCTCGCGGTGAACGCGGCGCTGCGCCACGAGGTGGCGCAGTTCTACGGCTATGCCGGAGTGATCGTGGTGATGATCGCCGCCACCCTGCTCAGCCGCGGCAATCCGGCGCGGATGCTGCTGTACTTCGCGCTGTGCGGCATCGCCGCGCTGCTGGTGGGCATGTTCAGCGACGGCAAGACCAGCGCCATCGCCTTCATCAGTTCCGGGCTGTTCTGCAGCACCATGTGGCCGTGCGTGTTCGCGCTGGCCATCGCCGGACTCGGTCGCCACACCAACCAGGGCAGCAGCCTGCTGGTGATGATGATCATGGGCGGCGCGCTGGTACCGCTGCTGCAGGGCGTGCTGGCCGATACCGCCGGCATCCACATGAGCTTCTGGGTCGGAGTGGCCTGCTTCGCCTACCTGGCGTTCTACGCGCTGCGCTCGGCCGCGCTCCTGCGCCGCCAGGGCATCGACCTGGACCGGCTGGCAGCCGAAGGCGGGCATTGAGCCACCCGGCGGCGGCCGTCACCGCGGCGCCGCCCGCTACAGCGGCAGCGGCGCCTGCATCGGGTCGATCCGGCCCTCGCCACGGGTGATCTTCTTGAACTCGGCGCGGCTGACCGACACGTAGCGGTCGTTGCCGCCGATCTCCACCTGCGGGCCGTCCTGCACGGCGAAACCGTTCCCGTCCACGCGCACGGTCATGGTCGCCTTCTTGCCGCTGTGGCAGATGGTCTTGATCTCCTGCATCTCGTCGGCCCAGGCCAGCAGGTACTGGCTGCCCTCGAACAGCTCGCCGCGGAAATCGGTGCGCAGGCCGTAGCACAGCACCGGGATGCGCAGCTGGTCGACCACCTCGCTCAGCTGCCACACCTGCGCCTTGGTCAGGAACTGCGCCTCGTCCACCAGCACGCAGCCCAGCCGCCCGTGCGCGGCGATGTCGCCCTCGACCAGCCGCTGCAGGTCGGTGTCGTGGTCGAAGGCGGTCGCCTCGGCCTGCAGGCCGATCCGCGAGGCGACCACGCCGCTGCCGGCGCGGTGGTCCAGGCGCGGGGTCAGGATCGCCACGCGCATGCCGCGTTCGCGGTAGTTGTGCGCCGATTGCAGCAAAGTGGTGGTCTTCCCGGCGTTCATCGCCGAGTAGTAGAAGTAGAGCTTGGCCATGGAGCTGGGAACGAGTGGAAAGGGGCGGGTCGAGGCAACGGCCGACCCTGAGGGGTGACAGAATACCCGCCGCCGGCCCACCCGGGCTTCTCACGTTTCTGGTTCCCGTCCCTTCGTTCCCATGCTGGATTCCCTCAATCCCCCCCAACGCGCGGCGGTGCTGCACACCGAAGGCCCCCTGCTGGTGCTGGCCGGTGCCGGCAGCGGCAAGACCCGCGTGATCGTGGAGAAGATCGCCCACCTGATCGGCAGCGGCCGCTACAGCGCCCGCCGCATCGCCGCGATCACCTTCACCAACAAGTCGGCCAAGGAAATGCGCGAGCGCGTGGCCAGGCGCCTGCAGGGCGGCCAGGCCGAGGACGTGACCATCTGCACCTTCCACGCGCTGGGGCTGAAGTTCATGCAGATCGAGCACGCCGCGGTGGGCCTGAAGCGCGGATTCTCGATCTTCGACGCCGACGATGCGGCCGCCCAGGTCAAGGACCTGCTGGGTGGCGGCAACGCCAAGCCCGACGACATCGAGGACATGAAGAACCTGATCTCGCGGGCCAAGAACGCCGGGCTCTCGCCGGAGCAGGCGATGGCGGCCGCACGCAGCAACCGCGAGAAGGACGCGGCGATGGTCTACGCGCTGTACCAGGCGCGGCTGACCGCGTTCAACGCGGTCGATTTCGACGACCTGATCCGGCTGCCGGTGCAGGTGCTGGAAGAGAACCCGGACATCGCCGCGGCCTGGCGCGAACGCATCGGCTACCTGCTGGTGGACGAATGCCAGGACACCAACGATGCCCAGTACCGGCTGCTCAAGCAGCTGGCCGGCGCGGCCGGCAACTTCACCTGCGTGGGCGACGACGACCAGTCGATCTATGCCTGGCGCGGCGCCAACCCGGAGAACCTGCACAACATGGCGGTGGAATACCCGTCGCTGCAGATCATCAAGCTCGAACAGAACTACCGCTGTTCCAACCGCGTGCTGCGCGCGGCCAACGCGCTGATCGCGCACAACCCGCACGAACACCTGAAGACGCTGTGGTCCGACCAGGCCGACGGCGAGCGCATCCGCGTGTGGGAGTGCCGCAACAGCGAGCACGAAGCGGAAAAAGTGGCCGCCGAGATCCAGTTCATCGCCACCAGCCGGCGCGTGCCGTGGAGCGATTTCTGCATCCTGTTCCGCGGCAACTTCCAGAGCCGGCCGCTGGAGAAGGCGCTGCAGATGGTCGGGGTGCCCTACCACCTGACCGGCGGCACCGTGTTCCTGGAGCGGCAGGAAGTGAAGGACACCCTGGCCTGGCTGCGGCTGCTGGTGAACCCCGACGACGACACCGCGTTCATGCGCGCGGTGCAGGCGCCCAAGCGCGACGTCGGTGCCGGTACCCTGGCCAAACTGGCGGAGCTGGCCTCGGACAAGGGCATGTCGATGGCGCAGGCGGCCGAGGCGATGGGCGCGCTGGCGCAGCTGCCGCCGCGCGCGGCCAACAGCCTGAGCCGCTTCACCGACATCCTGCGCGCGCTGCGCATGGACATGCGGCAGATGTCCTCCGGCGACCTGGTGCGGCGCGTGGCCAAGGACTCGGGCCTGCTGGCCGAGCTGCGCCACCAGGCCAAGGACACCGCCGGCTACGAACGCCGTGCCGCCAACCTCGAGGAGCTGGCCTCGTGGTTCGAGAACGGCCCGCGCGGCGCCAGCGCCGCGGACATGGCCGCGCAGCTCGCGCTGATCTCGCGCAGCGACAAGGACGACGGCGGCAACCAGGTGCGGATGATGACCCTGCACGCCTCCAAGGGCCTGGAATTCCCGTACGTGTTCATCGTCGGCTGCGAGGACGGCGTGCTGCCGCACCAGGTCAGCCTCGACGAAGGCAACCTGCAGGAGGAGCGGCGCCTGCTGTACGTGGGCATCACCCGCGCCAAGATCCAGCTGTGGATGAGTTACAGCCGCCTGACCCGCAAGTTCGGCGAGCACGTGCGGCTCAAGCCCAGCCGTTTCTTCGACGAGCTGCCGGCGGCCGAGATCCAGCGCGACGGCGCCGACCCGGTGGCCGATGCCGTGCACAAGAAGGAGCGTGCGCAGGCCGGACTGGCGGCGATCCAGGCGCTGTTCGACTAGCCGCCAGCGGGCTTGCGCCCGCGCGTGCGTGGAGCCACCCTGCATGGCAACGACCGTGGCGGGCCAGACGATGCTGATCGAAACCGAACGACTGCGCCTGCGCCCGTTGCGCGATGACGACGCCGATGCCGCGGCGATGCTGGAGCTGCTCAACGAGCCGGGCTTCCATCGTTACATCGGCGACCGCGGCATCCGCACGCTGGAGCAGGCGCGCGGCTGCATCCGCGACGGCCCGCTGGTGAGCTACGCGCGGCACGGCTATGGCATGTACGTGGTCGAGCGCCGCAGCGACGGGGCCTGGCTGGGCAATGCCGGGCTGGTGCACCGGGCCGCGCTGCCGCATGCCGATGTCGGCTATGCCCTGCTCGAGCGCCATACCGGCCAGGGCTATGCGCTGGAGGCGGCCCGGGCGGTGCTGGGCCATGCGCGCGCTACGCTGGGGCTGGGCGCGCTGTGCGCGATCGTGACGCCGGGCAACGTGCGTTCGGTCGCATTGCTGGAAAAGCTTGGATTCCAGGCCAATGGCAGTGTGCGCCTGCCCGGCAAGGACGAGGACCTGCTGCTGTTCGTCAACGAGCCTGCAACCGGTTAGCCCGGGTCGCACCCGGGACCCGCCAGTGCGGAGGGAGGCGCATGCCGGAGGCATGGCCCCGGCATGCATCGCTGTGCGGCGATGGGCACTGGCCGCTGGCGGGGCGTCCACGGTAATGCCCCCGCGGCGCGAGCCCCGCAGCTGCGTTGGATCAATCGTCGCTGGGAGGGGCAAGCCCCGCAGCTACGCTGGCTCAGTCGTCCAGCCGGGACTGCAGCTGCGCCAGCTGTTCCTGCAGCGTCGCCACCGCGGCTTCGAGCTGCGCCACGCGTTCTTCCAGCGCGCCGTTGTCCGCGGCCGTGCCCGCGGGTGCGCGGAACTGCGCGGCCAGCGCGTCCACGTCCACCGGGCCGCCGAGCAGGTGCATGTAGCGGTCCTCGCGCTGGCCGGCCGCGCGTGGCAGCTGCACCACCAGCCCACGCTGGATCAGGCGCCCGAGCTGGTGGCGCAGGTCCTCGGCGTCGGCGAACTTGGCCATCCGTTCGCTGCGCGTGGCCAGTTCGCCGGCGGTCTGCGGGCCGCGCAGCAGCAGCAGGCCCAGCAGCGTGACCTGCTGCCGCGGCAGGTCGAGCTTGGCGCCGAGCAGGTGTTCGTAGCGCTCGGCGCGCGCGGAGAAATGCTGGCGGGCCAGGCCCATCGCCTCCAGCTGGCGCAGTGCGTGCTGCACGGTGCCGGCGTCCAGGTTCATCACCGGATCGCGTGCGGTCTTCTGGTTGGCCGCGGTCTGCGCGGCGTTGACCGTCAGCGGATAGGTCTCGGGCGTGGTCGCTTCCTTCTCGACCAGGCAGCCGAGCACCCGCATCTGCGCGGCGTCGAGCACGGGAACGGGCAAGGGGGCAGGGGTGTCGGTCATCGTCGGCATCCGGTCGCGCGAGGGGGGCGCAAGCATAGCCGAGGGCCCGACAGAACCGGGGTCGGAGTCGGCTTGCCGCAAAACCGACGCTGCCCCTGGTTTTGCCTGCCCTCGGCGCGGGCCGGGTGGGGAGCCGGTAAACTTGTCGGGTTTTCGTTCTGTCCGGTAGCCGTGCCCATGTCCCGAATCCACCACTCCCTCCTGCTCGCCGGCGCGCTGTTGTCGCTGGCCGCGTGCAGTACGTCCCGGCCCCTGGTCCACGGCGAGCCCGCTGTGCCGGCCCCGGTGACCGTCGCCACCGAGGGGGCCAACGACAACCTGAATGCGGTGCTGTGGGTGCAGCGCTCGCAGGAGTACCGGGCCAACGCCCTGCAGACCTGGCGCGCCGCCGCCGCGCAGCTGGACCGCGCGCTGGCCGACCGCTCGTGGACCGCGCTGCTGCCGCAGGAAGGCGGCAGCCAGCAGTCGGCCAGGTTGAAGCCGGCGGTGGTGGTGGACGTGGACGAAACCGTGCTGGACAACTCGCCCTACCAGGCGCGGCTGGTGCGCGACGGCGGCAGCTACGACGACGTCAGCTGGGACGCCTGGGTGTCCGAAGGCAAGGCCGGCGCGGTACCGGGTGCGGTCGAGTTCGCGCAGGCCGCGGCGGCCAGGGGCGTGACCATGATCTACATCACCAACCGCACCGAGCACATGAAGGACGTCACCCTGGCCAACCTGCGCCGGCTCGGCTTCCCGGTCGCTGGCGACGACGTCTACCTGGGCCTGGACAAGTACGTGCCGGGCTGCGAACAGGAAGGCAGCGAAAAGGCTTGCCGCCGCCAGCTGGTGGCCCGGCAGTACCGGGTGCTGATGCAGTTCGGCGACCAGCTCAGCGACTTCGCCGCGATCGGGGTCAATACCCAGGCCGGCCGCGATGCGCTGCTGCAGGCCCACCAGGGCTGGTTCGGCCAGCGCTGGTGGATGCTGGCCAACCCGACCTATGGCGGCTGGGAGCCGGCGCAGTTCAACAATGCCTGGTCGCTGCCCGAAGCCGAGCGCCGCGCCGCCAAGCGCGCCGCGCTGGACCTCGCCCAATGAGCCGCGGCCCGCTGCCGCTGCGCACCGACGAGCGCCTGATCTTCGCGCTGGATGTGCCGGGGCGCGCCGAGGCCATCGACTGGGTCGAGCGGCTTGGCGACGCGGTGTCGTTCTACAAGATCGGCATGGAACTGCTGGCCTCGGGCGAATATTTCGCGGTGCTCGACGAACTGGCCAGGCGCGACAAGCGCGTGTTCGTCGACCTGAAGTTCTTCGATATTCCCGCCACCGTCGCCGGCGTCATCCGGCGCCTGTCGCAGTGGCCGGTGAGCTACTGCACGATCCACGGCTGGCACCCGGCGATGATGCAGGCCGCGGCCACGGCCAACACCTCGGACATGCGCCTGCTGGCGGTGACCGTGCTGACCTCCATGGGCCGCCCCGACCTGGCGCAGATGGGCATCGACCGCGAACCGGTGGAGGTGGTGGTCGAACGCGCACTGGCCGCGCAGCGCGCCGGTATCGATGGCGTGATCGCCTCCGGCCAGGAGGCCGCGCCGATCCGCGCCGCCACCGGCAGCGGCTTTTCCATCGTCTGCCCGGGCATCCGTCCCGGCGGCCCGGTGGGGGACGACCAGCAGCGCACGGTCGGCGTGGCCCAGGCGTTCGCCGATGGCGCCGACGCCATCGTCGTCGGCCGGCCGATCCGGCTGGCCCCGGATCCGCGTGCGGCGGCGCAGGCGATGCAGCGCGAAATCACAGATTTCTTTGATTAAAAATCAATAACTTACATATTGATTCATGAAGTGTTGCATTAACTGAAGCGGGCGCGTAGGCTGTGCCCCGTCCCGGCATTGCCGGTGATGTGTCACATGTCCCCGGCTCCGCCGGCTTGAGGAGGTTCGCCACCGGCAACGGGGCGGCCTCTTTTTTTTGCGCGCAAACCGGCGCCGCTTGCCGCTGTCACCTTGCTGGCCGCAAGATGCCACGGCCCGGGGGAGGACCAACGACGCCATGCCACGCCGTTCATCTCGCAGCCGTTCGCGTCTCGTCTTGCTGTCGCTGTGCGCGGTGGCCGTGCTTGCCGCCGGCTGCCGGCGCTCGCAGGAGCCCTTGCCGGGTGCTGCCACCGAGCCGGCCGCGGCCGTGCGCCAGCTGGTCCAGCACCTGCACGACGACGACCTGGCCGGCTACGCCCGCGCGGCGGTACCGCCGGCGCAGTACGCGGAACTGGAGGCGGCCTGGGCCCAGGGCCACAGCCGCTGGCCACTGGACCAGCTGCCGCTGCACGACAAACTGCCGGCGCTGCTGGCCACGCTGTCGGCCGCCGACGCCGAGACCCGGCTGCAGCGCGCATTCAAGGCGCAGATCGCCGGGCAGGCGGCCGGCGTGCGCCAGGCCGCGCACTCGCTGGGCCTGTTCGGCGAGCAGTACATCAGCCACCAGGGCGACTACAGCGCCGACGAGCGTGCCCACTACGTGCAGCTGGTCAAGGCGCTCAGCGCCTGGGCACAGGCCGCGCCGCTGTCCGATCCCAAGCTGGCCCGCTCGGCCATCACCACCTTCACCACCGCCGCGCGCGCCACCGGCCTGGACAGCGACGCCGCGCTGCAGGCCGCGGGCATGACCGGCAGCCTGCAACGGCTGTCACCGTTCGCCGCGGCCAGCAAACAGGTGCTGGCCAGCTACGGGTTGTCGCTGGACGAGAGCGTCGCGCAGATGCGCACCGGCCTGAGCAGCCAGGACGGCGACAGCGCCGTCGTCCACGTGCAATACCCGCTGGCGGGCCACGACATCGACCTGCAGGTGGCGCTGCAGCGCCGCCAGGGGCACTGGTACCTGGCCCGCACCCTGGCCGAAGTGGACGCCGTGCTGGCCGCCGCGCGCGCCGCCGCCCCGCCGCCGGTGGAGGGCGAGGCGCCCCGGTCCGGCTCCGGCAACGACGCAACCACCGGCACTGGGGACAGCCTGGCGGCGGCAGCTAAGCCATAATGTCGCCGATGTCGAAACAGAACCCACGGCCCGAACAGGGCGAACTCCTGCCGTCGGGCGAAGCCAGCGCCCCGGCCGCCTCCCCCCTGCCGGCCGCGGCCGGTCGGCCGCCCGTACGCCCGGGCCGGCGCCCGCTGTGGGCGCGCCTGCTCGGCCGCCTGATCGAGCCGTGGCTGGGGCTGAAGATCGAGCCCGAGCAGCTCCAGCACGACCCGGCGCAGCCGGTGGTCTACGTGCTGGAGGACTACGGCCTGTCCAACGCGCTGATCCTGGACAAGGCCTGCCGCGACGCCGGGCTGCCGTCGCCGCTGGTCCCGCTGGCCGGCGACCCGACCGGGCGCAAGCGCGCCTATGTCGCGCTGTCGCGGCGTTCCAGCAACAACGCGCTGATCCCCGAGCAGCGCGGTGCCCGTACCCATTCCGACTCGCTGGCGCGGCTGCTGCAGGCGCATCGCGCCAATCCGGCGCTGGACGTGCAGCTGGTGCCGGTGTCGATCTTCGTCGGCCGCGCGCCGGACAAGCAGAGCGGCTGGTTCGCGGTGCTGTTCTCGGAAAACTGGGCGCTGGTCGGCCGCTTCCGCCGCCTGCTGGCGGTGCTGCTCAACGGCCGCGACAGCATCGTGCGCTTCGCCGCGCCGATTTCGCTGCGCGAGACCGTGGAAGAGGGGCTGGAGCCCGAACGCACCGTGCGCAAGCTGCAGCGCGTGCTGCGCGCGCACTTCCGCCGCATCCGCGAATCGATCATCGGCCCGGATCTTTCCACCCGCCGCCTGCTGGTGGACAAGGTGCTGGAAGCCGAGCCGGTGCGCGAGGCCATCGCCGCCCAGGCCAAGCGCGACAACTCCAGGCCGGCCGATGCCTGGAAGAAGGCGCAGGGCTACGCCTGGGAGATCGCGGCCGACTATTCCAGCCCGGTGGTGCGTTCGGCCAGCTTCATGCTGACCCACGTCTGGAACCGCATCTACGCCGGCGTGCTGGTCCACCACCTGGACAAGTTCAAGGAAGCCGCGCCCGGGCACGAAGTGATCTACGTGCCCAGCCACCGCAGCCACATGGACTACCTGCTGCTGAGCTACCTGCTGTACGACCGCGGCATCGTGCCGCCGCACATCGTGGCCGGCATCAACCTCAACCTGCCGGTGGTCGGCACGCTGCTGCGCAAGGGCGGCGCGTTCTTCATCCGCCGCAGCATCCGCGGCAACGCGCTGTACTCGGCCGTGCTCAGCGAGTATGTCGCGCAGCTGGTGGCCGGCGGCTACTCGATCGAGTATTTCGTCGAGGGCGGGCGCTCGCGCACCGGGCGCCTGCTGCAGCCCAAGGGCGGCATGATCTCGATGACGCTGCGCGCGTTCCTGCGGCAGCCGCGCAAGCCGGTGCTGTTCCAGCCCATCTACATCGGCTACGAGAAGCTGATGGAGGGCAACAGCTACCTGGACGAACTGTCCGGGCGGCCCAAGGAAAAGGAATCGATCTGGGCGCTGCTGTGGGGCATCCCCAAGGTGCTCAAGCAGAATTACGGCCAGGTGGTGGTGAACTTCGGCGAGCCGATCGCGCTGAACGACGTGCTGGCCGAGAAGGCGCCGGAGTGGGATGGCCAGCCGGTGTCCGAGGACGAGAAGCCGTCCTGGCTGTCGGGCACGGTCGATACCCTGGCCGAGCAGATCCAGGTGCGCATCAACGGCGCCGCCGACGTCAACCCGATCAACCTGCTGGCGCTGGCGCTGCTGTCCACGCCCAAGCACGCCATGGGCGAGGCCGACCTGGTCGCTCAGATCGAGCTGTGCAAGAAGCTGCTGGTGGAACTGCCGTATTCGGATCGGGTGACGGTCACCCCGCATTCGCCCGAGCGCATCATCGCCCACGCCGAGGAGATCAACGTCCTCACCCGGGTCAAGCATCCGCTGGGCGACGTGCTCAGCGTCAGCGGCGACACCGCGGTGCTGCTGAGCTACTTCCGCAACAACGTGCTGCACCTGTTCACCGCGTCTTCGTGGGTGGCCTGTTGCTTCCAGAACAACCGCCGCATGAGCCGTGCCGGCCTGCTGCGGCTGGGGCGCGGGCTGTACCCGTTCCTGCAGCAGGAGCTGTTCCTGCCGTGGACCGAGGACGAATTCGCCGCGCGCATCGAGCAGACCATCAACGTGTTCGTGCGCGAAGGCCTGCTGCAGCAGGTGGGCGAGGACGAGGGCGGCATGCTCGCGCGCAGCACCGGCCAGACCGACGAGGTGTTCCGCCTGCGTGCCATCGGCCATTCGCTGCAGCAGGCGTTCGAGCGTTACTACATCGCCATCTCGGTGCTGGTGAAGAACGGCCCCGGCGTGCTCGGCGCGGCCGAACTGGAAAGCCTGTGCCAGCAGGCCGCGCAGCGCCTGAGCCTGCTCTACGCCCCGGCCGCGCCGGAGTTCTTCGACAAGACCCTGTTCCGCGGTTTCATCCAGAAGATGCGCGAGCTGCGCCTGGTCTGGCCGGACGAGAACAGCAAGCTGCTGTTCGACGAGCGCCTCGATGCCTGGGCCAAGGACGCCAAGTTCATCCTCGGCCGCGAACTGCGCCACACCATCGAGCGGGTGAGCCCGGAAGCGGTGAAGCCGGAGGAACCGGCGGCGGGTTGAAGCTTCCCCGGCGCCGGACAACGGAGGGCAAGGTGATGTGGCAGACAACGTTCTTCGCGTCGGTGGCGACCCTCTGCGTGCTTGCCGCGGTGCACGCCATGCGCCGCAAGCCGCGCGATGTTTCCGCACTGCCGGCCCTTTCGGAAGAAGTGAAGGCGCTGTTGCGGAGCGGTAGGAAGATCGCCGCGATCCGGGCCTACCGCCGGCAATGCGGCGCATCGTTGCTGGAAGCTCACCGGGTCATCGCCCGCCACGCGGACTGAGCGACCGCCGTGGCGGCGCCGCAGGTCAGGCCGGCTCGTCGGGAATCAGCATGCTTTCCAGCCTGGTGATGCAGTCCCTGAGCTGCAGCTTGCGCTTTTTCAGCCGCTTGGCGTCCAGCTCGTCGTCGGGGTTGGCGGCGAGCCTGCCGATGCGTTCGTCCAGGCTGCGGTGCTCGGCCCGCAGTTCGGCGATGCGCTGGCTGATCTCGGCGAAGGGCGGCAGCTCGGACATGCTGCCAGCTTAGCGGGTCAGCGGGGCCAGTTCACGTACACCGGGTTGCCCAGCATCAGCAGGCTGCCGTCGCCATCGCGCGCATCCACGCGCAACCAGTGCCGCTTGCCATCCGAGCGCCAGCGCAGGCTGGCCCGCTGGCTGCCGTCCTCGCCGGTTTCCACCGTGGCGGGGTGGCGGCGGCCGTCGATGACGAACTCGATCCGCAGCGGGCGGGGATAATCCAGCTCGGCGTGCGCGGTGGCCCACTGTCCGGCGGGCAGGTCCAGTTGCTGGCCCATCCCGGTGCGCTGGCCGCCCGCGTCGCGCAGCCACAGGTCCAGCCGGCTGCCGGCGACGTTGCGCACGTCCACCACCACCCGGCCCTGCCTCAGTGCGGCCAGGATGGCGTCGCGCGACAGTGCCGGGGCATGCACCAGGGTGGCCGGCAGGCCGATTGGCGAAGGACCTTCGGCCGCGCCCGGATCATGGCTGTCGCTGCCGCCGATGGCGGTCATGCGCCGGCCCTGCTGCAGCTGCTGCTCCCAGAAGCCGACGCCCGCGCGTGGGCCGTCGGCCTGGCTGGCGTTGACCACTTCCACCGCGGCGACCGCGTCCATGTCCACCGGTTCGGCGGGGGTCCAGCCGCAGCCCATGCACGCCTCGCCGGAGGCCAGCGCCGGGTGGTTGATCGACAGCAGCGCACCGCTGTCGTTGACCTGGCGCAGCAGCGGGTTCCAGTCGGGCAGGGTGTCGCCGAGCCGGAACGGCAGCGGCCCGTTGATGCCGAATACGTTGGCGTGGCCCTGGAAGGTGGTGACTTCCATGCCCGGAATCAGCAACAGGCGATCGAACCAGGGCTGGTGGCGCGCCAGCTCCTCCAGGTGCGAGGCCGTGTTGTGCTCGGTGACGGCGACGAAATCCAGGCCCTGCCGTGCCGCGGCCTGCAGGCTCAGGAACAGCGGGCAGGGCACCTTGTTGCCCTGTTGGCTGCTGCAGCCGCCGTCGCTGTGGATGCTGTGCATGTGCAGGTCGCCGCGGTACCACGCCGGCCCCTCGCGCAGTACCTGCGGCGCGCGGTCCCTGCCGGCCTGAACTTCATCCTCGTCCCACAGGGTCACGCCGACGGTGTAGGGCGTGCGTGCCCCGGCACGGATGTTGGGAATGCCGAGCAGCACCTTCCACTGGCCTGCCGGCAATGCGCCGGGCAGGTAGCCACCGCTGGCGTCGTAGCGGGAAACCGTGACCGCGCGGCGCGAACCGCCGCTCCAGCCGCGAAAGCCATGCGTGTCCAGCAGGCCGAGGTCGATGACGGTACGCTCGCCGGCGCCGTCATGCCGCAGCGTGACGTCCACCCTGGCGGTGCCGTCGGGCACCGTGAACGGCAGTTCCAGGTACCGCTGATGGTCCTTGCCGCTCAGCGTGCCTTGCAGTTGCAGGGTCTGCGCGGCGTGGGCGCAGGTGCTGGCGGCAAGCGCCGCCAGCACCACCGGGAGCAGGGCGCGCATCAGAACCGGTACATCAGGGCCAGGCGGTAGTTGCGGCCCAGCAGCGGCCGCGCGATGAAGGCGCTGGCGCCCGCATCGCTGCTCGCGAGCTCGCCGGCACGCGGATTGCCCTCGGTCAGGCCCAGCGAGTTGGTGACGTTGTCGACGTAGCCGTACATCGACACGCGCTCGCTCAGCTCGTAGCGCGCGCTGAGGTTGAGCAGCTGGTAGGACGGCAGGCGCACCGAGTTGGCGGTGTCCACGTAGCGCTCGCCCTGGTGCTCGGCGGCGGCCTGCAGGCGCAGGCGCTGGTCGAGCAGGTTGATGCCGGCGACCACGCGCGCGCCCAGCTCCGGCACGCGGATCAGCTGGTTGCCGACGAAATCGCGCAGCACCGGCGCGCCATTGACCAGCTCGCTGTAGCGCAGGTCGCGGTACTGCGCATCCTGCCAGGTGGCGTTGACGCGCAGGTCGAACCAGTCGGTGGGGTACCACGCCGTCTCCAGTTCCAGGCCGAACGTGCGGGTACTGGCATAACCGGCTTCGCGGGTGGACACGCCGGTGTCCGGGTTGAAGCGGTAGTTGCTGAAGCCGACGTTGTCGTACTTGGTGTAGAACGCCGTGGCGTAGGCGCTGAACAGCGGGTTGGCGAACTTGAAGCCGACTTCGGCCAGGTCCATCGTCTGCGTGTCGGCCGCCTTGCCGTTGGCGGATGCGCAGGCGGCGACGGTCGCGGCCGAGGTCGCGTCGCAGTTGTCGTTGCGGGTGATGTAGTTGCCCAGGCTGGGCAGGCGGAAGGCCGAGGTCCAGCGGCCGAACACGCCCATGCCATCGTTGAACTGCCAGTTGGCGCCGATCGACCAGCCCAGGTCGTCCGACTCCAGGTCGTGGTTCACGTACAGGCCCGAACCGGCAAGCATCTGCGAGGTCGCCAGGGTGCCGCCGTCGACGCTGCGGCGCACCTCGTTCCAGCCGCTGCTGCTGGCCTTCTCCCAGCGCAGGCCGCTGTCGATGCGCAGCCTGTCGTTGACCTGCCACTCGTCGCTGACATAAAAGGCCTGGGTCTTCTGTTCGCCCGAGGCGTTGTTCCATTCGTAGCCGTAGCGCCACACGCCGTTGTCGCTGAGCGTACGCAGCACGTTGCCGTTTGCATCCAGCGCGACCAGGTCGAGCAGGCCGGCGTTGTCGGTGGCGTCCATCAGCACCGAGGACGAGTAGCGGGTGTAGTCCTCCCGGGTCGAGGCCAGGTAGTAGCCCAGGGTCAGGTCGTGCTGCTGGCCGCCGAGCGCGAAGCTGCGCATCAGCCGCGTGTCGCTGACGAACTCGCGCACCGGGATGTCCAGCCCGCGCAGTCCGCCGATCACCATCAGGCCATTGCCGTTCTGGCTGGCGGTATCGAAGCCGCCGCTTCCATTCACGTAGCGCAGGCCCAGCGCGGTGGCGCCCGGCACCGACGCCAGCAGGTTCTTCTGCCCGGCGAGGAACGTGGCCGCCGGCGTCAGCGAGTTGGGGAACACGCCGTTGCGGATGGTGTCGGTGCGGCTGAAGCGTGCCGATTGCGCCAGTTCCCAGTCGCCGCCCAGTCCGGTCTCCAGCTTGAACGTGAGCTGGTCGCGCTTCACATGGGTGCCTTCGCTGTTGTCGAAATCCCAGCCGCGGCCATCGGCGGTCTTCATCGACAGGTAGCGGGTTTCCGGACCGGCCAGCGTCCCGTGGTTGCCGTCGAAGCCGGGCACCGCGCGGATGTCGCCGTCGCCGTTGGTGTACATCGGGATGCCCAGGTACAGGGCGACGCGGTCATCCATGCGCTTGGCGTCGATGCTGAAACGCCCGCCCTCAAACTCCCTGGCCAGGTTCAGGCGGAACTGGCCGCCATCGTTGCCGTTGAAGCCGGGATCGCGCACGCCGTCCTCGACCCGGTAGAAGCCACCCAGCAGCAGCTTCCAGCCATTGGCCAGCGGGCTGCCGTAGGCGAAGTCCAGGCGGTTCAGGCCGCTGTCGCCGACGGTGTACTTGAACACGCCGCTGGCGTCCTCGCCGACCTGGCGCGGGATGAAGTTGATCGCACCGGCCGGGGCGTTGGAGTACATCACCGATGCCGGTCCGCCGCGTACCACCTCGATGCGTTCGATGGTTTCGTCCAGGCGGAATGCCTGGTCGCCGTTGAGGTAGCCCAGCGCCGGGTCATGCACCACCGGGATGCCGTCTTCCAGCAGGGTGACCGAGCCGAAGCCGTCGACCGGGATGCCGCGCGCGCGGATGTTGCCGCTGGCCTCGCCGCCGGAGGCTTCCACCCAGAACCCGGGCACCGATTTGAGCGCCTCGGTCACGCTGGTCGGCGCCTGCATGCGCAGCTGCTCTTCCTCGATGTTGGTGATCGAGTAACTGGTCTCGGCCTTGGTGCGCACGCCGGTGCCGCTGCGGCCGGTGACGATGACCGTATCCAGGTCCTTGGCGGAGGAACGGGAAGCGCTGGCGGCCTCCTGGGCAAGCACGGAAGCCGGGGCAAGGGCGGAGGACAGCAGCAGCGCACGGCAGACGGCGGAAGCGAGACGGTTATCGAGCACGATGGACCCAGGGGCTGGACGGGGGAGCCCGGGATGCTGTCAGCGCGGCGTGACGTCGCCATGACGCTTTTGTGCCAGCCCGTGTCACCCACCGCTGTGGAGCGCGGGGCCAGCCGGTAGAATGCACGCGATGAGTGCCGTCATTCCCCTTCCCGATCCCGCGCCGCGCGCCCGCGACCCGCGCGTGGCCGAACGCGAACACCACAAGCTGGGCAAGCGCCTGCGCCGCCAGGTCGGCCAGGCCATCGCCGACTTCGGCATGATCGAGGCCGGCGACAAGGTCATGGTCTGCCTGTCCGGCGGCAAGGACAGCTACACCCTGCTGGACATCCTGCTGCAGCTGCAGAAGAAGGCGCCGGTGCCGTTCGAGCTGGTGGCGGTGAACCTGGACCAGAAGCAGCCCGGATTCCCCGAGCATGTGCTGCCCGAATACCTGGCCGGCATCGGCGTGCCGTACCACATCATCGAGCAGGACACCTATTCGGTGGTCAGCCGGGTGATCCCGGAAGGCAAGACCATGTGTTCGCTGTGTTCGCGGATGCGTCGCGGTTCGCTGTACAGCTACGCCGAGGAAAACGGCTTCACCAAGATCGCGCTGGGCCACCACCGCGACGACATGGTGGCCACGTTCTTCATGAACCTGTTCCACCACGCCAAGATCTCCGGCATGCCGCCGAAGCTGCGCAGCGACGACGGCAGGCACGTGGTGATCCGCCCGCTGGCCTACGTGCGCGAGAGCGACATCATCGACTACGCGGCGGCGCGGCGGTTCCCGATCATCCCCTGCAACCTGTGCGGCAGCCAGGAGAACCTGCAGCGCAAGCAGGTCGGGCTGATGATGAAGCAGTGGGAAAAGGACCACCCCGGGCGCATCGAGCAGATCTCGCGCGCGCTGGGCGACATCCGCCCCTCGCAGATGGCCGATCCGAACCTGTTCGACTTCATGGCGCTGGGCCGCCGCGACGACGCGCCGCTGCCCGACGCGCATGCCTGGCTGGCCGGTGGCGACCCGCAGGCCGCCCGGCAGCCGGAAGAAGACTGAGGCGCCGCGGCCACCCTGATTCCGGTGCCGCGTCGCGGCGTCTTTTCCAGGCGGGAGGCATGTTCCCGCCGATCACGCATTCCCCAGGACCTCCATGTTTTTCAAGAACCTCACCCTGTTCCGCTTTCCCACCTCGGTCGATTTCTCCGAAGTCGATACCCTGCTGCCGCACGTCGTGCTCAAGCCGGTCGGCGCGCTGGAAATGAGTTCGCGCGGCTTCATCTCGCCCTTCGGGCGCGAGGAGAAGGAGCAGTTCTCGCACCGCATCGGCGATGCGCTGTGGCTCACCGTCGGCGGCGAGGAGAAGATCCTGCCCGGCGCGGTGGTCAACGACCTGCTGGCGCGCCGGCTGGAGGAAATCGAGGAGAAGGAAGGGCGCAAGCCCGGCGGCCGCGAGCGCAAGCGGCTCAAGGACGACCTGCTGCATGAACTGCTGCCGCGCGCCTTCGTCAAGAGCTCGCGCACCGATGCCTTCCTCGACCTGCAGCACGGCTACGTCGCGGTGGACAGCTCCAGCCGCAAGACCGGCGAGAACGTGATGAGCGACATCCGCGGCATGCTCGGCAGCTTCCCGGCGATGCCGTTGAACGCCGAGGTCGCGCCGCGCGCGATCCTGACCGCGTGGATCGCCGGCGAGCCGCTGCCCGAAGGCCTGAGCCTGGGCGAAGAATGCGAGATGAAGGACCCGGCGGAAGGCGGCGCGGTGGTCAAGTGCCAGCACCAGGAACTGCGCTGCGACGAGATCGACAAGCACCTGGACGCCGGCAAGCAGGTGACCAAGCTGGCGCTGGTGTTCGAGGACAACCTGTCCTTCGTGCTCGGCGACGACCTGATCGTGCGCAAGCTCAAGTTCCTCGACGGCGCCCTGGACCAGCTCGAACACATCGACGAGGAAGGCCGCCGCGCCGAGCTCGACGCCCGGTTCGCATTGCAGAGCGGCGAGATCCGGCGCCTGTTCCTGCTGCTGGAGCAGGCGTTCAAGCTGAGCAAGGCCGACAGCTGAACGGGCGATCCATCGACCGGCCCGGCGCGCGGGCAGGGACTATGCTGGACACATGGCCAACCTGTTCCGCCGCCTGACCGCACCCGCCGCGCCCGTCATCCAGCGCGACACCGTGCGGCTGCGCCTGGACGATGCCGAGATCGACGTGCTGCGCGTGCGCGACCCGCGTGCGCGCCGGCTCAAGCTCAGCGTCGATGAACGCGGCGCGCGGCTGACGCTGCCGCTGCGCGCCAGCCTGGCGTCCGGCGAGCGCTTCCTGCAGGCCAACCGGCAATGGCTGCAGCAGCAGTTGGCGCGGTTCGATGGCGAAGGCCTGCTGGCGGCGCCGCTGGCATTGCGCGAACCCGGCGTGCTGCCGCTGCGCGGGGCGTTGCTGCCGGTGCGCTGGCAGGAGGGCCGCTTCACCCGGATCGAGGTGGATGCCGAAGGCGCCTGCATCCAGTTGCCGGCGCGGGCCGGTGACGCCTCGCTGCGCCGGGTGCTGCGCGAGTTCTACGAAGCGCGGATGCGCGCCGACGTCGGCCGCTGGCTGCCGGCCTATCTGCCCGGGTTGCCGCGCGCACCGGCGCGGCTGCGGTTGAAGGTGATGTCCTCGCAGTGGGGTTCGCTGGCGCCGGACGGTTCGCTGGCGCTGGACCTGGCGCTGGCCTTGGCCCGGCCGGCGGCGTTCGAGTACGTGCTGGTCCACGAGCTGTGCCACCTGCTGCAGGCCAACCATTCGCCGGCCTTCTGGGCCGAGGTGGAGGCGCGCTTCCCGCAGTGGCGGCACGAACGCGACTACCTGCGCGAGGAAGGCCGCCGGCTCAAGGCGACGCTGCGGCAGCTGCTGCGCGGCGCCTGACGCACCGGCGGTACCCGGCGCGATCCGGGCCGCCCGCCACGCGTCCCCGCGGTTGTGCCGGCGCGCGTGCGGGTACCTGCCCCGGCATCAATGGCGCGGAACCGTACCGAGGAAATCGCGGACCACCGCCGCCACCGCTTCGGGCTGGTCCATGTGCAGGTGGTGGTGGCCGAGCAGGGTGTGCAGGCGGCCATGCGCCAGCAACGCCGCGCGCTGGCTGCGCTCGGGCTCGGGAAAGTAGGGCTGCGCCGGCGTGGCGTAGATTACCTGCGCCGGGCATTCGATCGCGGCCAGCACGTCGCGCACCTGGTCCTCGGTCATGCGCACCGCGGTGGGCAGCATCAACCGCGGATCGCTGCGCCAGCTCCAGCCGCCGGCGACCGCGCGCACGCCACGCTCGACCAGCAGCCGCGCCGACGGCTCGTCCAGCTGGTTGGCCAGCATCCGCGCGCGTACCGGCGCGGCGATATCGGCGAACACGCGCAGCTGCTTGTCGCTGAACGCGGCCAGTGCCGCCACGTGCGCGCGCAGGCGCTCGACCGTCTGCGAGGCGGGTGCGGCAAGGCCGCCCAGCGCCTCGATGGCGACCAGCGCCTGCGTCCGCCGTGGCGCCACCGCCGCCACCAGGCTGGCGATCGCGGCACCCATCGAGTGGCCCAGCAGCACGCAGCGCTTCCAGCCCAGCGCGTCCATGATCGCCAGTACCTGCACGATCGCCTGTGGCGTGGTGTACGCCGCGTCGGCAGGCAGGGGGTCGCTCAGGCCGTGGCCGGGCAGGTCCACCAGCGCCCAGTCCAGCTCCGGCAGCCGCGCCGCCAGCGGGACGAAGCTGGCGGCGTTGTCGAGCCAGCCGTGCAGCGCCAGCACCGGCATGCCGCCAGGGCTGCCGGCGCGGAGCCCGGCCACGCGCAGGCCGCCGGCGTCCAGTTCGAACGGCGTGGTCATGCGTCCTGCGCGGTGGCCAGCGCAGCCAGCGCGCGGGCATGGGCAGGGCTGTCGTTCAGGCAGGGGATGTAGCGCATGGTGGCGCCGCGCTCGGCGACGGTGGCGGTGAAACCCATCGCCACTTCCTCCAGCGTTTCCAGGCAGTCGGTGGCGAAGCCCGGGCAGACCACGTCCAGCGTCCGTACGCCGCCCTCGGCCAGCGCCCACAGCGTGGGCTCGGCATAGGGCTGCAGCCAGCGCTCGCGGCCGAAGCGCGACTGGTAGGCCAGCTGCCAGTCGCCGTCGCCCAGCTGCAGCGCCGCGGCGATCGCGCGTGCGCTGGCCTCGCAGCGCTGCGGGTACGGATCGCCAGCGTCCGCCAGCCGCTGCGGGATGCCATGGAAGGAGAACACCAGCCGGTCGCCGCGGCCATGCGCCTGCCAGTAATCGCGGATCGAGCCGGCCACCGCCGCCACCCACTGCGGGTCGTCGGCGTAGTCGCGGATGGTGTGCACCTGCACGTCGCGGTGGCGGGCCTGCCACTGCTGCACCTTGTCCTCGACCGAAGCGGTGGTGGTGGTCGAGTACTGCGGGTACAGCGGCAGCACCACGATGCGCCTGGCACCGGCCGCGGCCAGCGCGTCCAGTGCCGGCTGCAGTGCCGGCTGGCCATAGCGCATGGCCTCGCGTACCTGCCAGTGCGGCAGTTCGCGGGCGATGTTGGCCACCAGGCGACGGGTATGTACCGCCAGTGGCGAGCCCTCCGGCATCCACACCTGCGCGTACTTGTGCGCGGAGCGGCCGCCGCGCAGCGGCAGGATCAAGCCGTACAGCAGCGGCTTCCACAGCAGGGGGGGAATCGAGACCACGCGCGGGTCGCCGAGGAACTCGGCCAGGTAGCGACGTACCGCCGGGGCGGTGGGTGTCTCGGGCGTGCCTAGGTTGACCGCGAGCAGTGCGGTAGTGGGTGCGTCGGACATGCGCGCATTGTGGCAGAAGGCAGTGACCGGTTTGCAGTGGCCGGCAGCTGCGAACGGGTCCGGGTCGCGGCCACGCCTGCTGACGCGCGTGGGTACGGGCTGGCGCCGCTCACTCCCTATTCATGGCGTCGCTTCCAATCTCCAGTGCTTGCCGTATCTTTCCGTGCATCGACCTGTGGAGTCCGCCATGCGCCGCCTGCCGTACATCGCCCTGCTGCTGTCCGCGAGCCTGTTGTCCGCCACCGCCCTGGCCGGGCCGCAGGAGGACCAGCGCGCCCGCAACGCCGTGCGCGTGCTCGGCGAGATCCAGGAGATTCCCGAGCAGGCCATTCCCGACAAGCTGCTCGACGAGGGCCGCGCGATCATCGTCATCCCCGACACGATCAAGGCCGGCCTGGTGCTCGGCGGCCGCCGCGGCCATGGCCTGATGTCGGTGAAGATGCCCGACGGCAGCTGGTCCAACCCGGTGTTCGTCAAGCTCACCGGCGGCAGCATCGGCTTCCAGGCCGGCGTGCAGTCCTCCGACGTGATCCTGGTGTTCCGCAACAACCGCAGCCTGGACAACATCGTCAACGGCAAGTTCACCCTGGGCGCCGACGCCGGCGTGGCCGCCGGCCCGGTCGGCCGCAGTGCCGCCGCCGCCACCGACGGCCAGCTCAAGGCCGAGATCTGGTCGTGGTCGCGCGCCCGCGGCCTGTTCGCCGGGGTGGCGCTGGACGGCGCGGTGCTGTCCATCGACGATGCCGCCAACCTCGACGCGTACGGCCAGGGCACCACCCCGCGGATGATCCTCGAGGGCCGCCTGAATGCGGCACCCTCCAGCGACGTGGTCGCGTTCCGTGACCGCCTGGAGGAATCCACCTACGCCGCGCGCGAGAAGCGCGGCACCCAGGGCGACACCGCACCGGTTGCCGCGTCCGCGCCGCGCGCGCAGGCGGTCACCGTATCCGCCGGCACGCCGCAGCAGGGCGCCGAGGCGACCACCCAGCCGTTGCAGCCGGCCACCGCCGAGCCCGCGCCGCAGCAGGGTTTCCAGCCGGTGTCCGAAGGCGAAATCCGCACCGAGTCGCTGGACGGCGGCAACTGACCTTCGGCAGGGGCGTCCGGCGGGGCCGGGTGCGTTATGCTCACTGACCTCCACACCGAATAACGCGAGCGGATCATGGGCAGTTTCAGCATCTGGCATTGGTTGATCGTGCTGGTCATCGTCGTGCTGGTGTTCGGCACCAAGCGGCTGACGAGCGGCGCCAAGGATCTGGGCAGCGCGGTCAAGGAATTCAAGAAGGGCATGCGCGATGACGACGCGCCGCCGGCGCGCCTGAACGACGAATCGCGCGAACGCGAATCCAGCCGCGACACGCAGGCCGAGCGCGACCGCGAGACGCGCTGAACCGAAGGTTCCACGCGTGTTCGATATCGGCTTCAGCGAACTGCTGCTGATCGGGGTGGTGGCGCTGGTGGTTCTGGGCCCCGAACGGCTGCCCAAGGCGGCGCGCTTTGCCGGGCTGTGGGTGCGCCGTGCGCGCAACCAGTGGGATTCGGTCAAGCAGGAGCTCGAGCGCGAACTGCAGGCCGAAGAACTGCAGCGCAACCTGCGCAGCGTGCGGCAGTCGGTGCAGCAGGCCGAACGCGACCTGCAGGAAGGCGCCACCCAGCTGCGCGGCGACGTGGATGCGCTGCGCAGTGAGGTCGATGCCGTTGCCGCCCCCGCGCCGCCCGCCGCCGATGCAGGCGATGAGCGCACGGCGCAGGCGCTGCCGGCGCCCGAAGCGGCCCCCGCGCAGGCACCTGCGCCGGAGATGACCGAAGCGGTGGCGTCGCCGGCCCCCACGGAGCGCGCGCCATGAGCGATGACTTCAACGAAAGCCCGTTGATCGAGCACCTGGTCGAGCTGCGCGCACGCCTGGTGCGCGGCCTGCTGGGGCTGGGCGTGGTGCTGCTGGCGCTGCTGCCGTTCGCGCGCACGCTCTACAACCACCTGGCGACGCCGCTGATATCGCAGCTGCCCGCTGGGCAGTCGATGATCGCCACCAATCCGGCCGGCGCGTTCTTCGCGCCGCTCAAGCTGACGTTCTTCACCGCCGTGTTCATCGCCGTGCCCTGGCTGCTGTACCAGGCCTGGGCATTCGTGGCGCCGGGCCTGTATGCGCGCGAGAAGCGCCTGGCCGTACCGCTGCTCGCCTCGGCGGTGGCGCTGTTCTACATCGGCTGCGCGTTCGCCTACTTCCTGGTGCTGCCGGCGGTGTTCCATTTCCTGACCACGTTCCGCCCGGAAGTGATCGCCATCACCCCGGACGCCAACGCCTACCTGGATTTCGTGCTGGCGATCTTCTTCGCCTTCGGCGCCAGCTTCGAGCTGCCGGTGGCGATGGTGATCCTGGTGCTGCTGGGCTGGGTCACGCCGCAGCAGCTGCGCGAGGGGCGCGGCTACGCCATTGTCGGCATCTTCGTGCTGGCCGCGGTGCTGACCCCGCCGGACGTGGTCTCGCAGCTGATGCTGGCGATCCCGATGTGCGTGCTCTACGAACTGGGCATCCACGCCTCGCGCTGGCTGCAGCCACGCAGGCAGCCGGCCTCCGAGCCGTAAGCACGGCACCCACCCGATCGGGGCGTTGCAGCCGCCTGCGTGCCGCCCGGCGGGGACGCCGCACCGCCGCCGCGGTGTGGCTCAACTCAGGCTTCGATGACGTGCATGTCCGGCGGTGATGCCGCCGCGGCCGCGGTCGGGCCCAGCATCTGCTTCCAGGCCGCGTACACCGCGCCGGCGAACACCGGCATCAGCACGGCCATCAGCAGCAGCTGCGCCACCGCCATGGCCGCGGTCTGGCCGGCGACCAGGCCGACGATGACCGCTAGGATCATCACCGCGAAATAGATCGCGAAGATGGCGATGAAGGCCAGCACGAAGAACACCAGCATCGCCGGCAGGTTGTGCAGGCTCGAACGCAGGCTGCGGCGCAGCGCGTGCCAGCCGCCGGTGCGCTGGAACATCACCTGCGGCGGCATCACGAACAGCGCCAGGGTCAGCGCGGCGAAGGTGGCCAGCATCAGCAGCAGCCACAGCAAGATGCGCCCGGCCGGCAGCGTCGCCACCAGCGCCTCGATCTGCGCCGGGTCCGGCTGCGCGCCGGACTGGCTCAGCTCGTTGATCCGCAGCATCACGTCCGACAGCCGCTGCAGGCCGTCGCTGCCGACCAGTACCAGCAGCAGCGTGCCCAGCAGCAGCGCCGCCACCAGCTGCGGCAGCAGCGCCACCAGCAGGTGCGGGGCGCGGCCTTCGCGCACGCCCTCGAGCAGGTGCGCCGGACGCGCCGGGCGGTTCTGGTCCACTTCGCGCACGGCCCACAACAGGCCGCCCATGAACAGCGGCCCGGCCAGCAGCAGCAGGAACTGCACCAGGGTGCCCAGTGCCGGCACCAGCAGGGACAGCGACAGCACCAGCGAGGCGCCAACGCCCCAGAGGATGCCCAGCGAGCCCAGCGCCAGCGGCGCGCGCCTGAGCAGGCCGAAGCCGGCCAGCAGCCATTCCGCGCCGGCGGAGGCCGGCACCTTGCGAATATCGCCCATTGCAGTTCCGAGAAGGGGGAGCGCCGGCACCACGCCGGCGTGGGCGGATTATCGCCCGAACCCGGCCGACGGGCGAGTCGCGCCACGGGAACCTGCATTCCGCCACCGGCTGCGCTGCCGGCACCGCGCGGCGCCGGGCGCCGGCGCGGTTACAGCGTGCGGGCGTGGCGCACGAAACGGCGCAGCAGCTGGCGCGCCTGCGGCGCGGCGCTGACCTGGCGCGACACGGTGCGCGCGCAGCCGCCGTGGCGGGCAATGCAGTCGGCGCGGGCGCGCACGTAGCCGCGCATGTGGTGGGTGGCGAATTCCGGGTGGAACTGCAGGCCCCAGGCGTTGTCGCCCCAGCGGAACGCGTGGCAGCCGTCCTGTGCCGAGCGTGCCAGCACGGTGGCGCCCGCCGGTGCCCGGAGCACGGTCTGCAGGTGGGTGGCCTGGGCCGGGAAACTGGCCGGCAGCCCGCCGAACAGCGGATCGCCGGCGGCGGCCGGGTCCAGTTCCAGGCGGATGGTGCCCGATTCGCGCCCGGCCGGGTTGTAGTCCACCTGCCCGCCGAGCGCGTGCGCCAGCAGCTGGTGGCCGTAGCAGATGCCCAGCAGCGGCATGCCGGCGTGGGCGGCCTCGCGCAGCCAGTCGGCGCTGCGCTCGCTCCACTCGGCGCGGTCGGTGACGAAGGCCGCCGAGCCGGTGACGATGGTGGCGGCGAAGCCGTGGCGCGCGGGCAGGCGCTCGCCGTGCTCGACATTCACCACCACGGTCTCGGCCTGCTCCAGGCCCGCGGCGACGCGGATCCAGTGCGGGAAGCGGCCGTAGCGGCGCAGGCTCGGGAACGGTTGCCCGGTTTCGATGATGAGGAACGGCGGGGGTTTCATTCCGCTGGGGGCAGGACCGACAGGACTTCCTCGATTGTAGTCAGCCCCTGCGCCACCTTTTCAAGCCCGGTACGGCGCAGCGTGCGCAGCCCGTCGGCGCGCGCGGCGTGGCTGAAACCGGCCAGGTCCATGTCCGCGCGGATCAGCGAACGCAGCCGCGGGCCCAGTGGCAGCAGTTCATACAGGCCGATCCGGCCCAGGTAGCCGGTGCGCCGGCACTCCAGGCAACCCACCGGCGCACAGGCGTGGATGGCATCAGGTAATGCCTCATTGCCATCACGCAGCGGCGCCCAGTCCTCGTCGTCGAGCACGTCGGCGCGCTTGCAGTGCGGGCACAGCGTGCGCACCAGGCGCTGCGCCAGCACGCCGTTGACGGTGGAAGCGATCAGGTAGTGCGGCACGCCCAGGTCGAGCAGGCGGGTGATGGCCGAGGGGGCGTCGTTGGTGTGCAGGGTGGACAGCACCAGGTGGCCGGTCAGCGAGGCCTGCACCGCCATCTGCGCGGTCTCCAGGTCGCGGATCTCGCCGATCATGATGATGTCCGGGTCCTGGCGCAGCAGGGTGCGCACGCCGCTGGCGAAGTCCAGGTCGATGTTGGTCTGCACCTGCATCTGGTTGAACTCGGGCGCGATCATCTCGATCGGGTCCTCCACCGTGCACACGTTGACGTCCGGGGTGGCCAGGCGCTTGAGCGTGGAGTACAGGGTGGTGGTCTTGCCCGAGCCGGTGGGGCCGGTGACCAGCACGATGCCGTGCGGGCGCGCGACCAGCTCGTTCCAGCCGGCGGCTTCCTCCGGGCTGAAGCCCAGCTGCTCGATGCTCTTGAACGCCGCGTCCGGGTCGAAGATGCGCATCACGCACTTCTCGCCGAACGCGGTGGGCATGGTCGACAGGCGCATCTCGACCTCGCGCCCGCCCGGGGAGCGGGTCTTGATGCGGCCGTCCTGCGGGCGCCGGCGCTCGGCCAGGTCCATGCGCCCGAGCACCTTGATGCGGCTGATCACGGCGGTCATAACCGCCGGCGGCAGCTCGAACACCTTGTGCAGCACGCCGTCGATGCGGAACCGCACCCGGCCCATGTCGCGGCGCGGCTCCAGGTGGATGTCGCTGGCGCGCTGCTCGTAGGCGTACTGCAGCAGCCAGTCGACGATGCTGACCACGTGGTGGTCGTCGGCGTTGACGTCGCCGGCGCGGCCCAGTTCCACCAGCTGCTCGAAGCTGGGCAGGCTGCCGCCCTCGGTACGCGCGTCGCTGCGGGCATTGCGCACCGAGCGGGTGACGCCGAAGAACTCCATCGAGTAGCGGTGCAGGTCCAGCGGGTTGACCAGCACGATCTCGATCCGGCGCCGGGTCAGGTGCTGCAGGTCGGGTATCCAGTCGCGCGCCATCGGCTCGCTGGTGGCCACCAGCACCCGCTCGGCGTCCATCGCCAGCGGCAGGATCCGGTGGCGCCGGGCATAGGCGTGGGAAACCACCGCGGTGGCGTTGGCCACGTCCACCCGGGTGGGGTCGATGCGCAGGTAGCGGACCCCGGTGCGGGCGGCCAGCCATTCGGTGAGCCGCTCCAGCCCGAGTTCGCCGGAGGCCGGGGGCGCCGCGGCCAGCTTGAGGTTGGCCAGCAGCACCAGCGGGTGCACCTCGCTGGCGTTGCGCGCGCCCTGTGCGGAGAAGCGGATGCGCTCCTGGTCGTGCGCGGCCACCAGCCCGTCGCCCAGCACCGCGGCGGCAATGTTGGAGAACTGCAGCCGGCCCGGGGCGATGGCCACCGGGGACGGCGGGGTCGGGACGCTCGGTGCGGCCGGGTGTTCCACCTGAAACTCCTTGCTGGCGCGGCCGCCGCGCGGTCGCTCGCTATACTAGCGCACCCATCCGTACGGCCCAGGCAGCATGTCCGCGACTCCCACCGTTCCCATCACTTTCCAGGGCCTGATCCAGACCCTCAACGACTACTGGGCGAAGCAGGGCTGCGTGCTGATCCAGCCGCTGGACCTGGAAGTGGGCGCCGGCACCTTCCACCCGGCCACGTTCCTGCGCTCGATCGGCCCGGAAAGCTGGAACGCCGCCTACGTGCAGCCTAGCCGCCGCCCCACCGACGGCCGCTACGGCGAGAATCCCAACCGCCTGCAGCGCTACTACCAATACCAGGTGGCGATGAAGCCGAGCCCGGACAACATCCAGCAGCTGTACCTGGATTCGCTCAAGGCGCTGGGCATCGACCCGCTGGTGCACGACCTGCGCTTCGTCGAGGACAACTGGGAATCGCCGACCCTCGGCGCCTGGGGCCTGGGCTGGGAAGTGTGGCTCAACGGCATGGAGGTCACCCAGTTCACCTACTTCCAGCAGGCCGGCGGCCTGGAGTGCAAGCCGGTGCTGGGCGAGATCACCTACGGCCTGGAGCGGCTGTGCATGTACCTGCAGAACTGCGACAACGTCTACGACCTGGTGTGGACCTACGGTCCGGATGGCACCCCGGTCACCTACGGCGACGTCTACCACCAGAACGAGGTGGAGCAGAGCACCTACAACTTCGAGCATGCCGACGTGGCCGAAATGTTCCACCGCTTCGACGCCTGCGAGCAGGAAGCGCAGAAGCTGGTCGAGGCCGGGCTGCCGCTGCCGGCCTATGAGCAGGTGTGCAAGGCCAGCCATTCGTTCAACCTGCTGGACGCGCGCCGCGCCATCTCGGTGACCGAGCGCCAGCGCTACATCCTGCGCGTGCGCGCGCTGGCCCAGGCGGTGGCCAGGTTGTACGAGGCCAAGCGCCTGGAAGCGGTGGCGGCCAGGGAGGTGCAGGCATGAGCATGCAGCCGCTGCTGATCGAACTGGGCGTGGAAGAGCTGCCGGTCAAGGCGCTGCCGGGCCTGGCGCAGGCGTTCTTCGACGGCGTGGTCGACGGGCTGGCCCGGCGCGGCATCGCCTTCGAGCGCGACGACGCCAAGCCGCTGTCCACCCCGCGCCGCCTGGCGGTACTGCTGCCGGGCGTGGAAACCGAGCAGCCCGAGCAGCACTCGGAAGTGTTCGGCCCGTACCTGAACATCGCGCTGGACGCCAACGGCGAACCGACCAAGGCGCTGCAGGGCTTCGCCGCCAAGGCCGGCATCGACTGGACCGCGCTGGAGCGCACCACCGATGCCAAGGGCGAGCGCTTCGTGCTGCGTTCGGTGACGCCGGGCGCGAAGACCGCCACGCTGCTGCCGGAGATCGTGCGCGAGGCCATCGCCGCGATGCCGATCCCCAAGCCGATGCGCTGGGGCGCGCACGAGTACGCCTTCGCCCGCCCGGTGCACTGGCTGGTGCTGCTGCACGGCAACGAGGTCGTCGACGCCGAGCTGCTCGGGTTGAAGTCCGACCGCTTCAGCCGCGGCCACCGCTTCATGGCCGACAAGCAGGTGTGGCTGAGCCACCCGTCCGATTACATCGAATCGCTGAAGGCGGCGTACGTGCTGGTCGACGCCGACGCGCGCCGCGAGCGCATCGTGCACGAGGTCAACGCGGCCGCGGCGCAGGCCGGCGGCGTGGCGCGCATCACCGACGACAACCTGGAGCAGGTGGTCAATCTGGTCGAATGGCCGTCGGCGGTGCTGTGCAGTTTCGAACGCGAATTCCTGGCGGTGCCGCAGGAAGCGCTGATCGAGACGATGGAGATCAACCAGAAGTTCTTCCCGGTGCTGGATGCCGGCGGCAGGCTGACCGAGAAGTTCATCGGCATCGCCAACATCGAATCGAAGGACGTGGCCGAGGTGGCCAAGGGCTACGAGCGGGTGATCCGCCCGCGGTTCTCCGATGCCAAGTTCTTCTTCGACGAGGACCTCAAGCAGGGCCTGGCGGCGATGGGCGACGGGCTGAAGACCGTCACCTACCAGGCCAAGCTGGGCACGGTCGCCGACAAGGTGCAGCGCGTGAGCGCGCTGGCGCAGCGCATCGCCGGGCAGGTGGGTGCCGACCCGGGGCAGGCGAGGCGCGCCGCCGAGCTGGCCAAGAACGACCTGCAGTCGCGCATGGTGGGCGAGTTCCCGGAACTGCAGGGCATCGCCGGCCGCCACTACGCCGTGGCCGGTGGCGAATCGCCCGCGGTCGCACTGGCCATCGACGAGGCCTACCAGCCGCGCTTCGCCGCCGATGACATCGCCGCCTCGCCGCTGGGCAAGGTGCTGGCCATCGCCGAGCGCCTGGACACCCTGGCCGGCGGCTTCGCCGCGGCGCTCAAGCCGACCGGCAACAAGGACCCGTTCGCGCTGCGCCGCAATGCGCTGGGCCTGGCGCGCACGATCATCGAGTCGGGCTTCGACCTGGACCTGCCGGCGCTGCTGGCCGCCGCCAATGCCGGCCTGGCCGGGCGCGAGGTGCAGGCCGACACCGGCGAGCTGTACGACTTCATCCTCGACCGCCTGAAGGGCTACTACGCCGACAGGGGCGTGCCGGCCACGCACTTCAACGCCGTGGTCGAACTGAAGCCGGCCTCGCTGTACGACTTCGACCGCCGCATCGACGCCATCGGCACCTTCGCCCAGCTGCCGGAAGCCGAGGCGCTGGCCGCGGCCAACAAGCGCATCCGCAACATCCTGCGCAAGGCCGAGGGCGACATCCCGGGCATGATCGACCCGGCGCTGCTGCGCGAGCCGGCCGAGAGCGAACTGGCCGAAGCGGTGGTTGCGGCCATCGACGACACCGGCGCGGCGCTGGCGCAGAAGGACTACGTCAGCGTGCTGGGCCGCCTGGCGCGCCTGCGGCCGCAGGTCGACGCGTTCTTCGACGGGGTCATGGTCAACGCCGAGGACCCGGCGCTGCGTGGCAACCGCCTCGCGCTGCTGCGTACCCTGGGCGACCGCCTGGGCAGCGTGGCGGCGATCGAGCACCTGTCCGGCTGAGGCATGGACGTGGCCGCCTCCTGGCAGTCCGCGCAGGCCGCACTGGCCCGGCGCGACATGCCGGAGGCGCGCCGGCACCTGCTGGCGGTGCTGGAACGGCAGCCCGCGCACGCCTACGCGCGGGTGATGCTGGCCGGTACGGTACTGGCCCAGGGGCGCCTGCGCGAAGCGGTGCAGCAGCTGCAGCTGGCAGCTGTGCAGGAACATGACGATCCAGCGCTGCTGCTGCGGGTGGCGCAGGCGCTGCTGCGCGTGGGCGACAGCGAAGGCGTGGCGGCGCTGATGCGGCAGGCGTGCGTGGCGCGCTGCGACGATGCTGCCACCCTGGCGGCGCTGGCCCACGTGCTGCAGTCGCTGGGCCTGCACGCCGATGCGCTGCGGCTGATGCGGCGCGCTGCCGCGGCCGGCTTCGACAATGCCGACTTCCAGTACTTCCTTGGCGTGCAGCTGCAGTTCAACGGCGAACTGGACGCGGCCGGGCAGGCGCTGGCGCGCTGCCTGCAGCTGCGCCCGGGCCATGGCCGCGCCGCGCTGACGCGCGCGCGCCTGCGCCGCTGGGACGCAGGCGACCACCATGTCGACGCGCTGCGCCGGCAGCTGCAGGCGGTCGACGCCGACGGCGAGGACGCGGCGGCGTTGTGCTTCGCGCTGTACAAGGAACTGGAGGACCTGGGCGACCTGGACGGCGCCTGGAACGCGCTGCGCCAGGGCAATGCGGTGATGTGGCGGCGGCTGCGCCACGACCCGCAGGCCGACGGCGCCCAGCACGCCGCCATGGCGCGGCTGGCGGCCGGCGGTGTCTTTGCCGCGGCCGATGGCGTGGAGGACGACGGCGGCGCGCAGCCGATCTTCATCATCGGCATGCCGCGCTCGGGCACCACGGTGCTGGAGCGCATGCTCGGCAACCATTCGCAGGTGGCGTCGGCCGGCGAACTCGGCGATTTCGCCCAGCAGCTGCGCTGGGCCGCCGACCAGGCCGGACGCGCGCTGCTGGACCCGCCGCTGCTGCAGGCACTGGCGACACTGGATTACCGCGGCATCGGCCAGGGCTATCTGCGGCAGGTGCGCTGGCGGCTGGATGGGCAGCGCCGCTTCATCGACAAGCTGCCGCCCAACTACCTGCTGGCCGGGCCCATCGCGCGCGCACTGCCGCAGGCGCTGATCGTGTACGTGCGCCGCGATCCGATGGCGGTGTGCTTCTCCAACTACCGGGCGATGTTCGGCGACTCCTACGGCTACAGCTACGACCTGGATGCGCTGGCCGCGCACCACCATGCCCACGCGCAGCTGATGCGTGCCTGGCAGCGGCACCTGCCCGGGCGGGTGCTGGAGATCGACTACGAAGCGATGGTCCACGATCCCGATGCGGCGCTGGCGCAGGTGCTGGCCCGCTGCGGCCTGGCTGCGGAGCATGGCGCCAGTGACCTGACCCGCAACGCCGCGGCTACCGCCACGCTGAGCAGCGTGCAGGTGCGCGAGCCGGTGCACGCGCGCAATGTCGAGGAATGGCGGCGTTATGCCGACCGGCTCGCGCCGCTGCGCGAGCGCCTGCAGGCGCCCGGGTGAAAAGAACAGGGGCGGCCGTGGCCGCCCCCGTTCCTTCCCCTGGCCGCAAGGGCTACTGGCTGCGCCCGAAGCGCCAGTTCACTTCGAGCATGTAGGAGCGGCCGTAGCCGTTGTAGTTGAAGATGTTGTAGTACGGATAGCTGGTGTAGGTGCGGTCGCGCGGCGGCCGTTCGCCGGTCAGGTTGTTGGCGGTCAGGCTCAGCGAAACGTCGTCGGTCACCGCGTAGTCGACGGTCAGGTTGAAGGTGGTCCACGCCTTGACCCGGCCGGCGTTGTTGGCAGCGTAACCCTGGGTGCTGTCCTGCGCGGCGAAGTTCGGCGTGCGCCCGTAGCGGATGCCGTACAGGGTGGTGGTCCAGTCGCCCATCTGCCAGCCCACGGTGCCACTGAAGATGTTCTTGAACTCGGACGAATAGTACGGATCGCGCAGCAGGTCGATCACCGGGTCTTCCGGGTACTGCTGGCTCTCGTGCTTGAGGGTGACGTTGTAGCGCGCCCCCAGCATGAAGCTGCCCCACGCATCGGTGGCCCAGCGGTAGTCCATGTTGGCGATGATGCCGCTCACGTCCTCCTTGGCCACGTTGATCGGGTTCACCGCCACCGTGTTGATCTGGTTCGGCTGCGGCGCGTTGGCCCCGGCGCGGCCGATGCGCTGTAGGGCATCGACGCAGGTGGGCGAACTGGCGTCCAGCTGGCCCTGGCGGCAGGCCGCTTCGTTGCGCAGCAGCAGGTCCAGGTCGAGATCGGCGACCTTGTTGTCGATCTTGATGCGGTAGTAGTCGGCGCTGACGGTGAACTGCGCATTGGGCGACCACACCACGCCACCACCCCACGACTTGGCGGTGATCGACTTCAGGTCGGGGTTGCCGGCGCGCGAGCCACGCACCTGTTCGTCGTTGTAGGAGCACTGGCTGATCGGGACGCCGGGTTCTTCGGTGGCACAACGGTAGTAATCGGGCACGAAGGTATAGAAGCCACTGTCGCCGGCGAACACGTAGGCCATGTCCGGCGACTTGAACGCAGTGGCGTAGTTGGCGCGGAACAGCAGCGAATCCAGCGGCCGGAACTCCAGCGCCGCCTTCCACGTCGCGCGCGAATCGCTGCCGCCACCCTTGTTCTTGTAATCGTCGTAGCGCCCGGACAGGCTGGCGGTGAGCCGGCTGAAGATCGGCACGCGCAGTTCCACCGCCGCGGCCCAGTTGTCCCGCTTGCCCGCGCCCTGGGTGCCGCTCAGGCCCCAGAACTGGTCGTTGACCACGCGCGGGTCGGTGGGGTTGCTCCAGGATTGCTGGCCGGCCTGCAGCACGCCGGCGAAGCCGACGTCGCCGGCCGGCAGCGAGAACAGCGACGTGTTGGTGAACTGCAGGTTGACGTTCTGGGTCCAGGTCTTGGACTTGGTGCGGATCTCGCCCTGGAAGCTGCGGTACTGCTCCGGCGTCAGCGGCGTGTAGAAGCCCGCGTCGTTGGGTTCGTAGATCGGGTAGCCGTAATAGTCGCCCAGCTGCGGCCCCAGGAAGTGCTCGCGGAAGAAGTCTTCCACCTTGTCCTTCAGCGGCCACCACTGGCGGCTGTCGATGTGGTACTCCGAGCGCGCGTAGTAGGCGTTGTAGTCCCAGTTGGACTGGCCCACGGTGCCCTTGATGCCCAGCGCGACGTTGTAGGAATCGGCGGTCTGGCGCTCGTTGTTGAAGTCGCGGTCGCCGGTCTCCTCCGGCGAGAAGATGCGCTGGTAGCTCTCCAGGTCGCCGGTGAGGTTGTTGAAGATGTAGCCGCTGGTATCGATCGAGGGCTGCCAGAAGCGCGAACCGGAGTTGCTCTCGTTCTTGGTGCGGTTGAGCAGCACGGTGGCGTAGACGTCGGTGCTGTCGTTGAGCGCATAGTTCAGGTTGGCGTAGCCTGACGCGCTGCGCTCCTTGTTGAGGATGGTCGAATAACCCGGCTCGTAGCGGCTGCCGCAGTAGTTGCCGCGCCCGGGACGGGTGTCGTAGATGGTTGTGCCGCCGAACAGGCCGGACAGCGGCGCGCAGGCAGCGGCACCGGGATCGATGTAGGCACCATTGCTGGCGTTGTGGACGAAGGTGCGGCTGCCATAGCGCGCGGCCGGGTTGGGGTTGTCGTTGGTGGAGTCGAAGTCCTTGCGGTTGAAGCCGTAGATCGGATCCTGATTGCTCAACTGCAGGCCGGCGGTCAGGTCCAGCTTGTCCCAGCTGTGGCCGCTGGTCAGCTGGAAGCGCTGGTTGCCGCCGCCGCCGCCGTCGTAGCTGCCCATGCGGAAGCTCATCTGGGTGCCATCCAGCCGCTTCTTCAGGATGATGTTGACCACGCCGGCGATGGCGCTGGAGCCGTAGATCGACGACTGGTTGCCGGGCGCGATGTCGATGCGCTCGACCATCGAGGTGGGGATGCTGGCCAGGTCGACGAAATTGCTCTGGCCGTTGTACAGCAGCGGGTAGTCGGCCATGGGGCGGCCGTCGATCAGGACCAGGGTGAAACCCGGATCCAGGCCCAGCAGGCTGATCGGCTTGGCCCCGGGGGTGAAACCGCCGGAGAACTGGCTGTCCTGCACCGCGCCGGTGGCCAGCGGCTGCGAGCGCAGTACCTCGTAGACGTCCTTGAAACCCTGTTTCTGGATGTCCTGCGCGCTGATCGAGGTGATCGGCGTGGCGGTTTCCACCTGGACCTGCGGGATCAGCGAGCCGGTGACGGTGATGCGGTCGAGGGTCTCGACGCCCTTCTTGTCGCCGCTGTCGTCGGACTGGGCGAAGGACAGCGGCGAATGGGCGGTGATGGCGGCGCAGATCGCGGCGCTCAGCAGCTGGCGTTTCATCAGATGGATTCCTGGCTCATGGCGGGTGGACGGTGGAACCCAGTCGGACCGGTGCTCTTCCATGAGCGGGCTCGCCCGCGGGGGGCCGCGACGACGCATGCATGACCGGAGGAGGCTGGATGCGTTCACGATAATTTAACCGTCCAGGTGAAACCGCCGTGATGATTCCGGCCTTCACGAGCGCCCGGTATGCTGTCGCTATGCTGCCCAAGACCTTCGCATTTGCCCTGTTTCTGGCCACGTTCGCCGCCGTTCCCTTCGCCCATGCCCGCGGCACGATCGAGAAGGTCCAGATCAAGGGGCTGGACAAGGGCGACGACGCGGCGATCATCGAGAACATCGAGGTGTCGCTGTCGCTGTACGACACCATCGGCAAGGTGCAGGGCGAGTCGCGCCTGGAGTACCTGCTGTCGCAGGCCGAGCGGCAGACCCGGCAGGCGCTGGAGCCGTTCGGCTATTACAACCCGACCATCACCGTCGAGGCGCCGCGCGAGGGCGACACGGTGCGGGTGGTGATCGAGGTGCACAAGGGCGAGCCGGTGCGGGTGCGCCAGTCGGAGGTGGTCATCACCGGCCCGGCCGCGCGCGACCGCTACCTGCAGCAGGACCTGGAGGACTTCCAGCCGCGTGAGGGCGAGCCGTTCGACCACACCACCTACGAGGCCAGCAAGGTGGTCATCACCCGGCGCCTGTCCGAGCGCGGCTACTTCGACTCGGACTTCACCCAGCGCAAGGTCGAGATCACCCGCGCGCAGGACGCGGCCGACATTTTCCTGAGCTGGGACAGCGGCCGCCGCTACAACATGGGCCGGATCACCTTCAACCAGGACTATTTCCGCCCCGGGCTGTTCGACCCGCTGGTGTACTGGGAGCAGGGCAGTTACTGGCACGAGGGCAAGCTCGACCGCCTGCGCGAATCGCTGACCAAGCTGGACTACTTCAGCACCATCGACATCCAGCCGCGCCCGGAAGACGCCTATGGCGACGGCGAGGTGCCGGTGGACGTGAACCTCACCCTGGCCAAGCGCACCATCTACACCGCCGGCCTCAGCTATGGCAGCGAGAGCGGCCCGGGTGTGCGCGGCGGGGTGGAGCGGCGTTACGTCAACAGCCGCGGGCACAAGCTCAACACGCAGCTGGACTACGCGCAGAAGCGCAAGAGCCTGGTCACCAGCTACCGGATACCCGCATTCCTCTGGCTCGACGGCTGGTACACCTTCGCCATCAGCGCCTACGACGAGCAGACGCGCTACCTGGACATGCGCAACTTCAAGCTCATCGGCAGCCGCAGCGGCGAGATCAACGAGTACTGGACCGCGATCGCCTCGGTCAACGCGCTGCGCGAGCGCTGGCGCTACAGCTCCGGCGACCCGTTCACCGACGCGGTCTACCAGTACTCGACGCTGGTGTACCCGCAGCTGACCGCCGACTACGTGAACGTGGACGACAAGGCCTTCCCGCGCCGCGGCTTCAGCGGCAACGCCACGCTGCGCGGCGGCATCCAGGGTGCCGGTTCGGACACCAGCTTCATCCAGGCCGACGCCACCGTGCGCTGGTACATGCCGCTGGGCGACAGCGACCGCCTGATCCTGCGCGGCCAGGCCGGCACCACCTGGACCGGCGACCTGGTGGTGATGCCACCGAGCCTGCGCTACTTCGCCGGCGGCGACCGTTCGATCCGCGGCTACGCATGGCGTGAAGTGGGGCCGCGCACGCCCGCCCCGGACAAGTACGCGCTCGGCGCCAAGCACCTGGTGGTCGGCTCGGCCGAGTACGAGCATTACTTCGGTGGCGGTCCGTGGGGCGCGGCGGTGTTCGTCGATACCGGCAGCGCCTTCGACAACACCATCGACCTGCATACCGGCGTGGGCCTTGGCGTGCGCTGGAAATCGCCAGTCGGGCCGGTGCGCATCGACATCGCCCATGGCCTGAACCACCCCGACTCGCAGTTCCAGCTGTACCTGAACATCGGAGCCGACCTGTGAGCCGCCGTCCCGCGTCCGCCGCGCCTGCCGACATCACCCCCGAGGAACGCGAGGCGCGCATCGCCGAACTGCGCGCGCGGCGCCGCGCGCGCATGCGCACATTGGCGATCCGCAGCGGCATCGGCATCGGCGTGCTGGTGGTGCTGGCGTCGCTGGCGCTGTACTGGCTGCTGCAGACCGTGGCCGGCCGCGACGTGCTGCTGGCGCAGGTGGTGGCGCGGCTGCCGGCCGATTCGTCGCTGACCTGGAGCAAGGTCGAAGGCCCGCTGGCCGGGCCGCTGGTGCTGCACGACCTGGACTTCCGCTACCAGGACATCCACTTCAGCGCCGCCCAGGCCTACCTGGACCCGGACATCCGCCCGCTGCTGGGGCGCAAGCTGCGCCTGGACCTGCTGCGCATCAGCAACGCGCAGCTGGAGCTGGGGCCGCCGGAGGACAAGCCGTTCGAGCTGCCGCGCTGGCCGGACGTCCTGCCGGCCATCACCCTGCCGCTGGCGTTGCAGGCCGACACCATCGAGATCGATGGCCTGCGCATCGTCCAGCAGGATGCGCCGCCGATCGACATCACCCGTATCCGCGGTGGCCTGGAAGCCGCCGACGGCGAGTTCCGCGCCATCGGCCTGCAGGTGGACGGCAACCTGGGCGACTTCGGCATCGACGGCCACTACCTGCCGCGCCAGGATTACCGCACCGACCTCACCGTGCGCGCGCTGATGCCGGCGCGGCCGGGCCAGCCGCGGACGCGGCTGGGACTGGTCGCGCGCGGCGACCTGGCGCACATGGAGGTGGCGCTGGCCGGGTACGCGCCCAGGCCGCTGCATGCCAGCCTGGTGCTGGATGGCCGCAGCGACCCGGTGTGGAGCGTGGCCGCGCGCAGCGAGGAACTGGACCTCGGCCAGCTGGTGCCGGCGCAGTACCTGGCGCAGGCGCCCGCGCCGCTGGCGCTGGATTTCAACGCGCGCGGCCGCGGCGGCAGCGCGCGGCTGCAGGGCCGCGTGCGCCAGGGTGACCAGGAACTGGTGCTGGCGCCGTCCAATGTCGTCATCGACAACCAGGTGCTGACCGTCTCGCCGCTGGTGGCCGAGGCCTTCGGTGGCGAGCTGCGCCTGCAGGGCAGCGCCGACTTCAGCGACACGCAGAACCCCGGCTTCCGCTTCGCGGTGGTCGCCAACCAGCTGACCTGGACCCCCGCGCCCGATCCGTCGGCGCCCGGCATCACGCCGGCGCCGCTGCACCTGAAGGAAGCGCGGCTCGGCGTGGCGGGCACGCTGAAGAACTGGGCGGCGATCGGCAAGGCCGAGGTCGCGCGCGAGGCGCAGGACGCCCGCCTGGACTTCGACCTGCGTGGCAGTGACCAGCAGGCGCGCATCGAGAAGCTCGCGGCGAGCACGCCCGGCGGCTCGCTCGATCTCACCGGTTCGGCGGCCTGGCAGCCGGCGCTGTCGTGGGACGTGGATGCGCGCCTGGCCAGCTTCGACCCGGGCTATTTCGTGCCGGGCTGGGAAGGCAAGCTGTCCGGCACGCTTGCCTCCCGCGGCAAGCAGCTGCCGCCGCCGGCCGGCACCGCGGACATGCGGTTCGAGGCCACCCTGGACGTGCCGCAGCTCAAGGGCAGGTTGCGTGGCCGCAGCGTCGACGCGCGTGCCCGGCTGGCCATGCAGGGCACCCAGGGCGAAGGCGACGTGCGCCTGGTGATGGGCGACAGCCGCATCGAGGCCAAGGGCAAGGTGGGCGACCGCCTCGACGTGGATGCGCGGCTGCAGCCGTTGCACCTGTCCGACCTGCTGCCCGGCGCCAGCGGCAGCCTGGCCGGCACCCTGCAGCTGCGGGGCACGCCGGCCCAGCCGGACGTCACCGCCGACCTGCGCGGCGACGGGCTGCGCTGGGATGACTGGAAGGCCGGCCAGGCCAGCATCAGCGGCCACCTGCCGTGGAAGGGCGACAACGGAGCGCTGCAGGTACAGGCCAGCGCGGTGGAAGCGGGCATGCTGCTGGACAGCGTGCGCATCGATGCGCGTGGCAGCGTGCAGAACCTGCGGCTGGAGGCCGACACCCGCAACGAACTGGGCGCGCTCGCCCTGGGCGGCAGTGTGCGCCAGGCCGGGCAGGCATGGCGGGGCGAGCTGGCGGCGTTGCGGGTAGCGCCGGTCAAGGGCGCGCCCTGGCAGCTGCGCCAGGCCGCGCCCTTCAGCGTGCAGGGCGGCAACTTCACCCTGGCCGACACCTGCCTGGGCTCGGACACCGGCGGTGCGCTGTGCGTGGGCGCCAACTGGCCGCGCGAGGGCCTCCGGCTGCGCGGCGATGCATTGCCGCTGGCGCTGGTGCAGCCGTGGCTGCCGCCGAACGCGGGACGGCGCATCTACCTGCGCGGCGAGGTCACCATCGATGGCCAGCTGCGCCCGCGCGGCAAGGCCTGGGAAGGCAGCTTCAAGGTCGCCTCGGCCGAAGGCGGCATCCGCCTGGGCGACAACGCCCGCGGCGAACTGGTGCGCTACGACCACTTCTCCATCAACGTGGACATGCAGCCCGGCGGCATCAACGGCTACCTCGGCGTCGGTTTCCAGGGCGACGGCTTCGTCGATGCCAAGGTGCGGACCGGCTGGGAGCCGAACGCCGCGCTCAACGGCGAGCTGTACCTGAACATGTCGCGGCTGTACTGGATGGAGCTGTTCTCGCCCGACCTGGTGCGGCCCAAGGGCCTGGTCGAAGGCCATGTCAGCCTGCGCGGCACGCGTGCGCAGCCCTCGCTCGGCGGCGAGGCCAAGCTCAGCGATTTCAGCGGCGAGTTCCCGGCGCTGGGGCTGGCCCTGAGCGAAGGCAAGGGCAGCTTCACCGCGCAGCCCGATGGCTCGGCGCGCATCGCCGCCGAGGTCAGGACCGGTGGCGAGGGCGCGCTGCGGGTCGACGGCGGCCTGTCCTGGTTCGGCGACGCGCAGCCGCTGCGGCTGCACATCGGCGGCGACAAGGTGCTGGTGTCCAACACCAGCGAACTGCGCGTGGTCGCCAACCCCGACCTCGACTTCACCCTGGCCGGCACCGCCATGGAGCTGCGCGGCAGCGTGCACGTACCCGAGGCGGCGATCGACCTGGAACGCCTGGACCGCGGCACCTCGGTATCCGAGGACGTGGTGGTGCTCGACCCGGTCGATCCGGAGCAATCGCGCTCCTCGCCGCTGGACATGGACCTGGCGGTCAGCCTCGGCGACAAGGTGAAGATGAGCGGCTTCGGCCTGAAGGGCGCGCTCACCGGAAAGATGCAGGTACGCGCGCGTCCCGGCCGCGAGATGACCGCCAACGGCGGGCTGGAAGTCAGCGGCCGCTACAAGGCCTATGGCCAGGACCTGACCATCACCCAGGGCCAGCTGCTGTGGAACCACGGCATCGTCTCCGATCCGCGCATCAACATCCGCGCCCAGCGCGGCATCGGCGAGGTCACCGCCGGCATCGTCGTCACCGGCCGCGCGCAGCAACCGCGCGTGGACGTGTGGTCCGATCCGGCGATGTCGCAGTCCGAGGCACTGTCCTACCTGGTCCTCGGCCGCAGCCTGAGCATGGCCAGCAGCGACCAGGCGCAGCAGGTCAACGCTGCCTCCGCGGCGCTGTCGGCCGGCAGCGGCCTGCTGGCCGCGCAGGTCGGGGCCCGGCTCGGCCTGGACGATGCCGGGGTCAGCCAGTCGCGCGCGCTGGGCGGTGCGGTGATCGGCGTGGGCAAGTTCATCACCCCCAAGCTGTACATCGGCTATGGCGTATCGCTGATCGGCAGCGGCTCGGTGCTGACCCTCAAGTACCTGCTGCGTCGCGGCTTCGACATCGAGGTCGAATCGAGCACGGTGGAGAACCGCGGCTCGGTGAACTGGCGCAAGGAGAAATAGCCGGGCCCGCGCCCGCGCATCCGTGGCGGGCGCCCGGTGGATCCGGCGTTTACCGCCCCATCGTCCGGGCGCGGCCAGGCCCGGCGCCTGTGCGGCGGGGAGGGCCGCGCCACCGCGCAGGCTGGTTCACGGCGCGGACGCGGCGGGCACGGGCGAGACGACCGCGCCGCGCAGCACCGGTTTGCCGGCGATCACGTCGGTCCATACCAGCCGCGCGCTGCCGCGGTCGGCGAGCAGGCGCGGGAAGCCGGTACCGCGCCCGCGGCCCTGCAGGATCGCAACCTGCAGGCGGCCGAGCTCGCGGTCCAGCGAAGGGCTGTAGCGGGCAAGCCACAGCGATTGCCCGCGCCCCTCCTCGCGCAGCCACGCCAGCCACAGGCCATCGGCATCGGCCGCTACCTGCACCCGTCCCTGTACCCCGGTGCCGCGATCCGGCACGCGCGGCGCGCCGAAGCTGGCGCCGCCATCGCTGCTGTGGGCCAGGCGCAGCAGCGGTTCGCCCTGCGGCGCGGTGTACCACGCCACCCAGGCATTGCCAGCGTATGCGGTGACCGCCGGGCCGTTCACCGGGCAGGCCGGCATGACCCAGTCGTCGGCATGGACCCGCCGTGCCGGTTGCCAGCCGGCGGCCGTGCGGCGACGCAGGTGGATGTCGCGGGTCTCGCCGGCGTCGCGGCCGCGATACACCAGCAACACCCCGCTGGCGTCGGCGTGGGCTCCGGTCTGGCAGCAGTCGCAGGTCATCGGGTCCAGCTCCTGCTCGTCGTGCTTGCCCAGTTGGGCATCGAAGCGGGCGCTGCGCAGGGTCATCGCGCCTTGGCCTTGGCCGTGGCCGTCGCCGTGCCCGGTGCCCGCGGTGCGACGTCCGTCCAGCCACGCGATGCCCATGCCGTCGGCGCCTTCCGGCCACAACGAAACAAAACCGTGTTCGGTGGCGGTGGCGTCATCGTGCACGGTGACCGGCGCCGACCACTGCCGGCCGTCGGCCGAGCGCGCCAGCTGCACGTCGTAGGCATACGGGGCATCGGCCGACCTGCGCAGCCATTGCGCCCAGAGCGCACCGTCGGCACTGGCGCGCAGGTGCGGCGTGTCGGCCCAGTTCACGAACCAGTCGTCGCCACGCGCGATCTGCCGGGCCGGCTGCCAGCGGCCGCCGGAAAAGCGCGCGTAGCGCAGCTGGTGGCCCTGTGCGTCCGGCGCCAGCCACGACAGCAGCAGGCTGCCGTCGGGCGCGGCCACCAGGTCCGGCTGCGCGGCGCTGGCGTCGGCCGCCAGCGGCCACGGTTCGGCATGCAGGCGCAGGGCCTGGCCGGCAGCCGCGGCAGCGGGCGCCGGCGCATCGCCGGAGCAGGCGCCGAGCAGCGCACACGCCAGTGCGAGGGAAACGGGGAAGATGCGCATGCGCGCAGGATAGCGGCATCGTGACCGTTGGCGGTTGCCCCCCCCCACCGGTGCCCGGCTACTGTCGCCCCCTGTTCTGTACCTGCTGGAGTTCCGATGAAGCGCACACCGCTTGCCGCCGACGCGCGAACTAGGACATCTGGGTACCCTGAGGGCGAGTGATAGGTAACCGTGCGATATGCGATGACATGGCCTATACCAGCCATGCTGATGGCGCATCTACTTAATTGAACCTCATGCAGTAGCGCTATGACGATCCGTAGATCGGAAGGCTCCTGTCGGTAGATCCGGCGGCGACGGAACGTGATCGGGTGGGCGCATTCAACCACTATTGAGATGCCAATGACGATCCGTTGCCATACTGACCCCGGCGGACATGACCTCGTCGGCGGCTGGCTAGCCGTCAGTGGATTCTCTCATCGGATCCAAGCATACATACTCCCAATAGGAGCGGGCGCACCGCGCAGGTTGTTGGCTTGATTGCAGAGAACACAGTTGTGGGGGATGTGGCAGCCGCCGCGACTGTCGGTGCTTCTACGATGATTGGTGCTTCAGCCAGATCGGAAAGCTTGAGTACAGGCACCGCAGACAAAGAGCAGACCGGCCGGTGCGGTACCCACGCAGTGGAAGCAACGAGAACGGTCGTGGTCGGATAGAGATGGCTTGATGGCGGAGGTCGTATGATCTACGTGGGGATTGGACTGCTATTGCTTATGTACGGACTCCGGCTACTGCTTGGCGGCACAAGCAATGTCTACTTCGGGATCGGCGTTTTCTCTAATTTTGGTAAATATGGAACTGTGTTCGGCGTATTTTTCTTGGTGGCCGGACTTGTGTTAATCAAGGCGGCAATGAGTTCCTTCAAGAACATGCAATAAGGCGTGGGGTAGTTTCCCGGCGGCGAGTAGAGGCTCCGGGTTTTCCAGATCCGTTCTTACTGATCGCGGATGGCACCGGCCACACCTGCGCAGTATCGATCCGTCCGTCACATGGTAGTTGCCTCCAAGAGCCGCCACCGCTACCGTCGCCTGCTGTTTCTGAATCCGCTGGAGTTCCGATGAAGCGCACACCGCTTGCCGCCGCCATGGCGCTGGGCATGAGCCTGGCTGCCGCCGCCAACGCCAACGAGGGCATGTGGATGCCCACGCAGCTGCCTGGACTGGCGAAGACGCTGAAGGAGGCCGGCTTCAAGGGTGACCCGTCGGCGCTGGCCGACGTCACCGCGCCGCCGTTGAGCGCGGTGGTGCGGGTGGGCGGCGGCACCGGTGCGTTCGTGTCCGCCGACGGCCTGCTGCTGACCAATCACCACGTCGCCTACGGAGTGATCCAGTACAACGCCAGCAAGGAGCACGACACCATCAACGACGGCTTCATCGCCCAGGGCCGCGATGACGAGCGCGCGGCCAACCCGGACTACCGGGTGCTGGTGACGGTGGGCTTCGACAAGGTCACCGACGAGGTGCTCAAGGAGGCGCGCGGCAAGAACGGGCGTGCCTACTACGATGCGGTGGAGAACGCGCGCAAGCGCATCGTCGCCGACTGCGAGGCCGAGGGCGGAGTGCGCTGCTCGGTGGCCAACATGTACTACGGCAGCGATTTCTACCGCATCCGCCAGCTGGAGCTGACCGACATCCGCCTGGTCTACGCGCCGCCGCGCGCGATCGGCAATTACGGCGACGAGATCGACAACTTCATGTGGCCGCGCCACACCGGCGATTTCACCCTGCTGCGTGCCTACGTCGGCAAGGACGGCAAGCCGGCACCGTACAGCAAGGACAACGTGCCGTACCACCCGCCGGCACACCTGAAGATGTCGCTGGACGGCCCGAAGGAAGGCGACTACGCGATGCTCGCCGGCTATCCGGGCACCACCTACCGGCTGCGCACCGCCGCCGAGTTCGCCAACCAGATCGACACGGTGCTGCCGCGCCGCGTCGAGGTGTTCCAGCAACTGATCGACGTGATCGAGGCGCAGGGCAAGGGCAATGCCGACGCGCGCACCCGCTACGCCTCGCAGCTGCAGTCGCTCAAGAACAACCGCAAGCGCGCCGCCGGCGAACTGGAAGGCCTGCTGCGCAGCGACGCCAAGACCCAGCGCGCGCAGGACGAGCAGGCGATGCTGGCCGCCACCGACGCCCGCTACAAGGCCGACATCGACGCGTTGTCCGCCTCGCTGGCCGCCGAGCGCGACGCCGGCGCCGGTGACTTCCTGGTGACGCTGATGTCCAGCCAGACCCAGCTGCTGCGCTCGGCCATGCTGCTGGAGCGCCTGCGCATCGAATCGGCCAAGCCCGACGCCGCGCGCGAGAGCGGCTACCAGCAGCGCGACCAGGCGCTGATCGAAGGCGTGCTCAAGCAGGTGCAGCGCCGCTACGACCCGGCCGTGGAGAAGGCCCTGCTCACCGCGCTGCTCACGCGCTACCAGCAGTTGCCCGACGCCCGTCGCGACGCGCGCTACGACGCGCTGTTCGGGCGCACCCCGGAGCAGCTGCGCAAGGCACTGGATACCCTGTACGCGGCGACCCGGCTGGGCGACGAGGCGCAGCGCCTGTCGCGCTTTGAGGCGGCCCGCAAGGGCGGTGCGCTCGAGGCCGATCCGCTGCTGGCGGCGGCTGCCACGCTGGTGGCGGCGCAGCTGGACGCCGAACGCGAAAGCAAGGAGCGCGAGGGCGAACAGCTGCGCCTGCGCCCGTCCTACATGCAGGCGCTGTTCGCCTGGCGCGCCAGCCAGGGCCGCGCCGTCTACCCGGACGCCAACAGCACGCTGCGCATCAGCTACGGCAGGGTCGAGGCGCTGCATCCGCGCGACGCGGTCAGCTATTCGCCGGTGACCACGGTGGCCGGCATCGTCGAGAAGAACACCAACACGGTGCCGTTCGACGCGCCCAGGCCGCTGCTCGATGCCATCGCCAAGGGTGATTTCGGCAGCACCGCCGACCCGGTGCTGAAGACGCAGACGGTCAACTTCCTGACCAACCTCGATACCACCGGGGGCAACTCCGGTTCGCCGGTGCTCAATGCGCGCGGCGAGCTGATCGGCCTGAACTTCGACTCCAACTGGGAGTCGGTGAGCGCCAGCTGGTGGTTCGACCCGCGCTACAAGCGGGCCGTGCACGTGGACATGCGCTACCTGCGCTGGCTGCTGGCCAAGGTCTACCCGGCACCGGCGCTGCTGGACGAAATGGGCCTGCCGCGGGAGTAAGCGCAAGCAAGGCCGGGGCCGGCATGGTGTCTGCCGGGCCCCGGCCGCGTCCCGTCCGGCGCGCGTGGCCGGGCGGCAGCAGGACGCCACTGGCCTAGAATGGCCGGGCGAACAGGGCGGGACAGGTCGTGGGGAAGCACTGATGCAGGTGGATGGGGAACGGCCGGCAGGCGATGCCGGTTGCCGGCTGGATGGCGTACGGATCTGGGTCGTCGAAGATGATCCCGAGTGGCGCGGCATGGTGGTCGAGGAACTCGAGTACCACGGTGCCGACGTGCGCGGCATCGACAGCGTCGAGGCGCTCTACCGCGAACTGGCGGTGGACCGGTGCGACATCCTCGTGCTGGATGTCGGCCTGCCGGGCGAGGATGGATTGAGCGCCACCGGCCACCTGCGGCGGATGGATGGCATGGGCATCGTGCTGGTCACCGGGCGCAGCGGTACCGCGGACATGGCGCACGGGCTCTCGCTCGGTGCCGATGTCTACCTGCCCAAGCCGCTGGAACTGCCGGTGCTGGTGGCTGCGCTGCACAGCCTGCACCGGCGCATGTCGCAGTCCTCGCCGGCCGTGGTTGCCCCCGGCGAGGCCGTCGCCGCATGGTACCTGCGCTCGGACGGATGGGACCTGCATGCCCCCAATGGCAAGGTGCTGACCCTGACCGCGGCCGAACGCGGCTTCCTGCGCGAACTGTTCGCCGTTCCCGGCGAGGCGGTCGACCGCGAGCGGCTCATCGCCGCGGTCACCGACCAGCCCTGGGATTTCGACCCGCATCGGCTGGAGGTGCTGGTGCACCGCCTGCGCACCCGGGCGCGCAACGCCACCGGCATTGTGCTGCCGGTGCGCGCGCTGCGCGGTATGGGCTACATGCTGGTCTCCGAGCCGATCCCCGCCGCCTGAAGGCGAAAACCGGCTTCCGCCAGCCGGCGCATGTGAATTCCGGAGAGCAACGGAGATTTTTTGATACTGCCGCGTTGCCGGCAGCTGTCGAGAATCCAACCCCGACGCCGCGGCCACGCATCGTGTGGCCGGCGTGCATGGGGACCGGTATTGGAAACGAAACAGGAAACGCCGCCGGCATGCGCGCCGCAGTCGTTGCAGGGCATGCGCATCTGGGTGGTGGAGGACGACCCGGAGTGGTGTGCGCTGGTGGTCGATGAACTCGTGCGGCAGGGCGCGGCGGCCCGCGGCATGGGCAGTGCCGAAGCCCTTTACCGCGAACTGGCGGTGGCCACCTGCGACATCGTCGTGCTCGACATCATGTTGCCGGGCGAGGACGGACTGAGCGCGACCCGTCACCTGCGCCGCACCGGCGACATGGGCATCGTGCTGGTCACCGGGCGCGGCAGCGCCGCCGACATGGCGCATGGCCTGTCGATGGGGGCCGATGTCTACCTGCCCAAGCCGCTGGAACTGCCGGTGCTGGTGGCGGCCCTGCACAGCCTGCACCGGCGCATGGTGGCCGGTGGCGGTACGGCGGCCGGCCCGGCGGCGGAGCCTGCCGGCAACGGCTGGAGCCTGCGCGCGGGTGGCTGGGAGCTGTGGTCGCCCGATGGCCAGGCCCTGGCCTTGTCGACAGCCGAGCGGGCGCTGCTGCACGAACTGCTCTCATGCCCCGGCACGCCCGTGGGCCGCGAACAGCTGATCGCCGCGCTCACGCCCACGCCGTGGGATTTCGACCCGCACCGGCTGGAAGTGCTGCTGCACCGCCTGCGCGCGCGCGTCCGTGGCGCCACCCGGCTGACCCTGCCGGTACGCGCCCTGCGTGGCCTGGGATATCTGTGGGTACCCACGCAATCCTGATTCCGGCCGACCCGATGCGTGCCGCCGCACGACGCTTTGAGAGCAACTGTGAGCAAGCGTCAGGAACTGCTACTGCCTTGCCAGCGCGGGCTGTCGAGAATGCCGCCCGAATGCCCTGACCGGGTGTTCCGCGCTTGCCCGCAACGGCAGGCACCGACGACACGCAAGGCCCGGGCCGCCAGGCAGCCGGGTGGGGCGCAACAGCTGCAACGCAGGGGAAAACCCGTGTACCAAACTCACGATCAGGCCGCTCGCGCGACGTCTTCGCGCGCGCATGCAAATGGATTTGCCGTCCGCGCAATGAAGCTCGCCGGCCTGTTGGCCGCGGTCGGATTCATGGCGCCGGCCGCCAACGCCGCCGTGACCGCGACGCAGGTGACCACGGCCGCGGACATCGGCATCGGCCAGGACGTGAACGTCACGGTCGACTGGACGCGTACCAGTGCCGGCGGCGACACCATCACGGTCGTCATCCCCGCCCAGCTCGGTGCCAACCCGCCCGCGCCCCCGGCCGGTTGTACCTACACCGCGCCGAACATGGTGTGTTCGACCACCGCCGGCAGCAGCGGCACGGTGACGTTCCCGGTGCGCGGCGTGACCGCCGGCGGTTTCAACCTGACCGCCACCGGCACCTCGGGTCCGTCCGCCGCCTTCTCCGGCAACGTGCGCAACGCCGGCGACCTCACCGTGGGCAAGGCCATGACCGTGCCGGCGAGCGGCAGCCCGCTGACCGGTGGCAACAGCACCTTCCGGCTGACCCCGAACATCGCCGCCGGCGGCAACAACGTGCCGGTGGGCGGCAGCATCGTCATCACCGACAACCTGCCGGACAGCGCGGCCACGGGCTTCGTGGCGACGGCAATCAACTTCGGTGGCCCGCTGACGCCGTCGTGCACCGCGGTGGCCACGGCCAACAGCAGCCGCGTACTGACCTGTACCTATACCGCCGGCGGCTCGGCGATCACCGCCGCGCAGCTCAACAGCAGCTGGATCGAGGTCAGTGGCACCACCCGCAGCTACGGCAGCTTCGTCAACACGGCGTCCATCAGTTCCGCCAATACGCTCTATATCGACCTGGCCGCGGGCAACAACACCACCAGCCTCAACTACAACACCGAGCCGGCCACCGACCTGGCGGCGACCATCAGCAGCTCGCTGAGCAACAGCTCGGCCTCGCCCTCGTCGGGCCTGAGCAACCAGACCATCACCCTGGGTGTGACCAACAACGGCCCCATGGCGTCGGCCGCCGGTGCCGTGGTCGAGACCATCGTTCCGGCCGGTTTCACCATCGGTGCACTGCCGCCGGGTTGTACCTCCGTGCCGGCCAGCAGCCTGACCATCGCCCCGCCGGTGAGCGGCGGCACCCAGACCGGAACCTGGAACGGCACCAAGGTCAGCTGCATCGCGGGCGCGTTGAACGTGGGCGTGTCCGCCTCGTTCGTCATCCCGGTGACGCTGGACAACGTGCGCCGCACCGGCGAGTACCTGCCCGCCGTGCTGACCCTGCCGCCCGGACAGGATGATGGCCAGCCGAACAACAACAGCGCCACCCGCCGTTACTGGATGGCGCCGTCGGCGGCCGACCTGGGGCTGAGCAAGAGCAAGCCGGCCAAGGTGGCACCAGGACAGACCATCAGCACCACCCTGACCGTCACCAACCGTGGTCCGGAAACGGTCAGCTGGAGCGCCTCGCAGCCGCTGCGCGTGGTGGACTGGCTGGATCCGCGCGAAATCACCAATGCCTCGGTCACCGCCACCAACGGCTGGGTGTGCACCGTCACCCCGGCCTCGCCGCGAACCGATGGCGCCAACCCCGCGCAGACGACGCAGGTCTCGTGCGAGCTGCCCGTCCCCGGCACCATGAGCGTCGGCCAGTCGCGTTCCTTCAGCTTCGCCCACACCATCGCCGACGCCGCGACCCTGGGGCCCAACCCGGTTACGTTGACCAACATTGCCTGTACCGGCAGCGAGGTGCTGCGCCTGCTGGGGCTGGACGCGAGCAACGGCCCGCAGCCGGCGGATCCCGAGGATGCCGGCGCGACCGGCGGCATCGCCGAGAACGGTACCAACGGCCAGGACTGCCAGGCCGCCAACGGCATCGGCACCATTATCGAAGACGTCCGCGTGGGCATCCGCAAGGAGTCCTCGGTGGACGGCACCACCTGGCACGATGACGTCGCCGACGCGCCGACGCTGGCCGCCGCCGACAACGACATGCACTGGCGGATGACCATCACCACCGCCGCGGCGCAGGCGACGATCCCGAACCTGCAGGTGAAGGACGTCTACAACGGCCTGATGCGGGCCGTCGGGCAGACGCCGAACTACACCACGCCGAACATCAGTTTCACCTACGACCTGAGCCAGGCCACGGGCGCAACGCACAGCTGCCCCGCCAGTATTTCCGGCAATCCAAACTCGTACGGCCAGGGCGGCAGTACCGTCGAGTCCGGCAGTACCTACGAGCAGACCTGCAATTTCAGCAACGTGCCGGCCGGCGCCACCATCGTGGTCACGGCCACGCTGTCGCGCCCGCTGGGGGCGCCCACCGGCCAGCTGAACAACACCGCCACGCTGGATTCGACCAACGCGTTCCTGAAGGACCTGTCCGGCGGCAACGTGATGAGCGACAGCGCGCGGGTGCTGGTGCTGCCGCGTGCCGACGTGGCCATGACCAGCAAGACGGTCACGACCAGCATCCCGGCCAGCGGCGGCAACAATCCGATGGCATCGGTCGGCGAGACCGTGCTGTTCACCCTGGTCGCCCGCAACCAGGGCCAGGACCACATCGCCGCCGGCAACTTCCGTATCACCGACAGCCTGTTCACCGGCGCGGCGACGCTGGCGACGCCGGCCTTCGAGGTGCTGGAAGTCAAGCCGGCCGATGCGGCCAAGATGAGCTGCGCGGCCAGCAACCTGGCCAGCGGTTCCATTTCCTGCGTCAACGTCACGACCATCTCCCGCCATGAAGTGCAGACGGTCACCGTGCGTGCGCGCGTCAAGAAGCCGCCGAGCTACACCGGCGCGCTGGGCGACAAGCTGTACGAGAACGTCAACAACACCGCCCAGGTCCACCTGGACAACATGTGCGAGTACCGTTTCGACGGGGTCGCCAACTCCAGCGCCTGTGGCGACGCCAACGCGCAGGCGAACAACACCGCCTCGGCCGTGTTCGACGTCACCGTGCCGTCGTTCGACCTGCAGCAGGGCAAGGTGCCGGTGTTCCCCGCCGGGCAGAGCGAGTTCCGCGCCGGCGACGACCTGCGCTACCGCTTCAGCGTCCGCAACGCCGGCCCGTCGATCGCCGAGAACATCGAAATGACCGACACCCTGACGGTGCCGTCCGGGTTCAGCCTGGTACTGCAGGGCACGCCGCAGAACATGAACGCGGGCGCGGCAAGCGCCGGCTACACCCTGGCCAGCAAGACCGTTGCCTGTACCCAGGCATCACCGAACGCCGCGACGGTGTGTAGCTTCGGCACGCTGGACGTGAACGAGGAAGTGAACTTCGAACTGGTGTTCCGGCCCACCGGCGTGTCCACCGCCCCGGTGATCTTCGGCAATGCCGTGCACGTCTGCGCGGACGAGACCAACAGTTACGAATCCTCCGGCAAGTGCACCGCCGATCCGCTCCAGGCCGGCAACAACCTGGCCGCGATCAACAACGTGCTGTTCCCGAGCACCGACCTGGAAGTGGTGAGCAAGACCGCCATGGTCTCGCCGGTCGACGTCGGCCAGGCCGTGCCGTGGCAGATCGTGCTGCGCAACAACGGCATTTCCACCTCCACCCAGATGCGCGTGGTGGATACGCTGCCGTCCGGCTTCGAGTGGATTCCCGGCACCGCCCCGGGCGTGGGAACCGCCACCGGTGGCGCCACGCTGGCCGCGGCCGGCGGCACCCTGGCCGTGCAGCCCGGCCCGCCGGCGCCGGACGCGGCGGACGTCTGCTATGTCTCCAACGGCGTCGCCAGCGTCACCAGCGCGACCCCGGTTCAGCAGGTGACCTGCCACGTCAACGGCAATTTCCCGGCGGGCAGTGGCTACACCCTGACCCTGCATGCGCGTCCCAAGGCGGGCGTGTATGCCGGGCCGTGGCTGACCGACGTGGACAACCACGCGGCCGTGCAGCCGGGCAAGGACGCGGCCAACGAGGACCTGGCCAAGGACAGCAATCCGAACAACAACGAGCAGGACGGCCCGGTGCAGGTGCGCAATGCCAGCATCGGCGGCCGCGTGTTCATCGACCAGAACAACAACGGCGATACCGACGCCGGCGACAACGGCCTGGCCAACGTCAGCGTGCGCCTGACCGGTACCGACGTCTACGGCAACGCGATCGACGTCACCGTCACCACCGATGCCGACGGCGACTACGTGTTCAACGGGCTGGCGCCGTCCGATGCCGCCGGTTACACCATCAACCAGGACCAGAGCACCGTGTCCGGTGGCTACAACAACGGCCTGCCGCAGCCCAACAGCACGCGCACCGTGCGCAACGGCACCAGTACCGGCGTGACCGACAAGGGCAGCGCCGGCATCGTGGCCAGCGGTGGCGTCATCAGCGGCGTGGTGCTCGGCAGCGGCGGCCAGGGCGTGCAGTTCGACTTCCCGGAAGTCACCCTGTACACGCTGTCCGGCCACGTGTTCCTGGACAAGAACGTCAACGACGTGCGCGACCCGGCCACGGATGAGCCCATCGCCGGCGCCACCCTGGAACTGCTGGAGCTGGTCGGCGGCGACTACGTGCCCGTCACCGGTCCGACCGGGACCGCGCTCACCGACGCCAATGGTTTCTACAAGTTCGTCGGCTTGGACCCGGCCAAGACCTACGCCGTGCGCGAAGTGCTGCCGGCCGGGCACCTGAACCGGCCCAGCGCGGTGAAGCCCGGTACCTGTGGCGGTGCCGGCTGCAGCGCCGGCAGCGCGCAGACCGGCGTGGCCGGCGACGCGCCGACCACCGACCGCATCAGCGGCATCCGCCTGACCGGCAACGGCGAGAACTACGACTTCGGCGAACAGGAAGGCGCCGAGATCCACGGCCGCGTGTTCATGGATTACGACAACGACGGCGTGCAGAACGGCAGCGACGGCGGCATCGGTGGCCAGACCATCGAGCTGCGCAACGCGGGCGGCACGGTGGTCGCCACCACGACGACCGCCAACGACGGCACGTTCTCGTTCAACCAGCTGCTGCCGGGCACCTACACCCTGCACCAGCCGAACCAGCCGGCGGGCACCGCCAACGGCATCACCACCGAAGGAACGGTAGGCGGTATCGCCACCGGCACCGCGACCGGCGTGAACACCACCCCGTCGCAGATCACCGGCATCACCGTGGCCCCGGGCCAGAAGTCGCTGGAGAACCTGTTCGCCGAGATCCCGACCCGCAGCACCATCGCCGGCCGGGTGTGGATGGACAACAACGACAACGGCGTGATCGACACGGGCGAGCAGGGCATCGGCGGCATCACGGTCGAGCTGTCCGGCACCGACGTCAATGGCAACGCGGTCACCCGCACCACCACCACCGGCAACGACGGCAGCTACCTGTTCGCCGACCTGCCGGCGGGCACCTATGCCGTCACCGAGCCGAACCAGCCGCCGCTGACGCTCAACGGCCAGACGGTACCGGGCAACATCGGCGGCGTGCCGCTGGCGGGCGCCACCGCGACCGGCAAGGCCACCACGCCGTCGGCGATCGGCAACATCGTGCTGGGCGAGAACCAGCACGCGGTGCAGAACAACTTCGGCGAGATCCCGATGAACGGCTCCATCGCCGGGCGGGTGTGGCTGGACCGCAACAACGATGGCGTCATCTCGGTCGGCGAGAACGGCATCGCCGGCGTGACCGTGCGCCTGACCGGCACCGATGCCCAGGGCAACCCGGTGGTGGCCGAGGTGCGTACCGATGAGAACGGCTACTACCTGTTCGACGGACTGGCGCCGGGCACCTATGCCGTGACCGAGCCGGAACAGCCGGCAGGCACGTTCAACGGCCGTACCCGTGCCGGCAGCCACGGTGGCGACGCCACCGCGGTGACCACCACGCCGTCGGCGATCAGCGGCATCGTGCTGGGCGCCAACGAACACTCGGTGGCCAACAACTTCGGCGAGATCCCGCCGGCATCCATCGCCGGCCAGGTGTGGTACGACGACAACGACAACGGGCGCATCGACGCCGGTGAAACCGGCATCCCCGGCCAGGAGATCGTGCTGGAGGGCGTCGACGACCTCGGCAACCCGGTCCGCACCACGGTCGTCACCGACGGCGATGGCCGCTACCACTTCCCGAACCTGCGCCCGGGCCGCTACAAGGTGACCCAGCCCAACCAGCCGCCGCAGACGCAGAGCGGGCAGACGGTGCCGGGTACCACCGGTGGCGACGGCACGCCGAAGAGCGAGCCGGTTTCGGTCATCAGCTGGCTGACGCTGGAGCCGGGCATCCACTCGCAGTCCAACAACTTCGGCGAGCTCAACACCGACGTGCCCGACCTGCGGGTCAGCAAGTCGGTGGATCCGGCGACCCTGGTCACCGGCAGCGCCGCGACCTACCGCATCGTGGTGCGCAATGCCGGCCTGGCCGCGACCAGCGGCGAGTACGAGGTGCTCGACCGCCTGCCGCAGGGCGTGACCCTGGCCGATGTCCCGACGGGCGACGGCTGGAGCTGCACCGGCGCGGCCGGCGACACCCGCTTCAGCTGCCGCAGCAGCACCGTGCTGGCAGCCGGGCAGAGTGCGACGGCGGTGATCAGTGCGCTGGTGCGCGTGGGCGCCGATGCCAGCGCCGGTACCGTCAACAATGCGGTGCTGGTCGCCGGCGGCGGCGAGCCGGAATCGCGCCGCCCGACGCCGGAAGAACAGCAGGCGCTGGAAGGCGGCGACGTCGGCATCCTGCCGGTGTGCGAGGCCGAGGTGGTGCACAACGCCTGCCGCCTGCCGAGCGAACTGGTGAAGGCATGGCCGGACGTGGTGGTCAGCAAGGCCGCCGACAGCGCCGTGTTCACCGTTGGCCAGCAGGCCAGCTACCTGATCCGCGTGCGCAACATCGGCGAGCGCGCCACCGACGCCGAATACGTGGTCAGCGAACACCTGCCGGCCGGCATCGTGCTGTCGGGCCTGCCCGCCGGCGATGGCTGGACCTGTACCGGCAGCGCGGGCGAGCGCCGCTTCGAGTGCGCCAGCGCGCGCGAACTGGCTGCCGGTGCGACCCATCCGGGCGCGATCAAGGTGCCGGTGGACGTACTGCCGGAAGCCGTGCGCCAGGGCACCGTGAACAACGCGGTGGTGGTGTCCGGCGGCGGCGAAGATCCGCAGCGCAGGCCGGGCGAGGAACAGTGGAAGCAGTTCGAGGAAACCCCTGGCCAGCTCGACCTGTGTGACCCACAGATCAGCCAGAACCTGTGCCGGGTGCCGAACGAGGTGCAGGAAGCGCCGGAAGACACGCTGCTGGTGATCAGCAAGCGTGGCGACCGCGCCATGGCCGAGATCGGCGACACCGTGCAGTACACCATCGAGGTACGCCACGTGTCCGGCAGCGCCGCGCGCACGGTGAACATCGTCGACGTGCTGCCGCGCGGCTTCACCTACATCGACGGCACCGCCCGCGTCGACGGCCGCGTGCTGGACGAACCGCTGGGCAGGCCGGGTCCGCGCCTGGGCTTCGACCTGGGCCCGATCGCCGCCGGCGGCCAGCTGGTGCTGACCTACCGCGTGCGCATCGGCGTGGGCGCGCTGCAGGGCGACGGCATCAACCGCGCGCAGGCGCACGGCTGCTCGATCCCCGGCGGCTGCATCGATCCGGTGGGCCTGAACCCGCTGCCGGGTTCGACCCCGTCCAACCACGCCCAGTACCGCGTGCGCGTCACCGGCGGCGTGTTCACCGACGAGGCCTGCGTGCTGGGCAAGGTGTTCGTGGACTGCAACAACAACCACGTGCAGGACCCGGAAGAACTGGGCATCCCCGGGGTGCGCCTGTACTTCTCCGACGGCACCTGGCTGGTCTCCGACTCGGAGGGCAAGTACAGCTACTGCGGCCTGCCGCCGAACAGCCACACGCTGAAGGTCGATCCGTCGACCCTGCCGGTCGGCGCACGCCTGACCACCAGCAGCAACCGCAACCTGGGCGACGCCGACAGCCTGTTCCTGGACCTTAAGAACGGTGAGCTGCACCGCGCCGACTTCGTCGAGGGCAGCTGCGCCAACCCGGTGCTGGAGCAGGTCAAGGCGCGCCGTACCCAGGGTGAGGTGCGCGCACCGGAGAGCGAGCCCGGCCAGTCGCCGCTGCGTTTCGAAAGCAAGCCCGTCCGTGCGCCGCAGCAGGCCACGGATACGGCCAACCAGAGACCGATCGTGGATCCCAGACCCAACCCGCCCCCGGCATCGGCCGCGCAGGAGGTGCAGCCATGAGCCGCCGCGACTTCCCGCGTACGCCGCCGCGCCTGAGCCTGCTGGCCTGCGCGCTGGCTGCCGTTGCCGTACCGGCGATGGCCCAGAGCGTGGGCACCAGTACCCGCTTCACCCCGGTGCTGGGTGATGCCAGCACCCTGTACCCGCGCTCGCCGGCGAGCGTCGATGCCGCACCGGAAGCGGTGCCGGCGCGGCCGGGCCAGGTCGACTACGCCCTCAACCGCGGCGTGGACCTGGTCCGCGTCGAGGTCGACCGCGACGGTGTGCCGGCCGACGGCCAGACCCCGGTGCACGTGCGCGTGCAGCTGCTCGATGGCGAAGGCAAGCCGCTGGCCGGCCGCGCCTACGCCACCATCGAGAGCAGCGGCGGTCGCGTGCGCCTGCCCGGTTCGCGTACCGACGAGTTCGGTCCCGGTGCCAGCGATGCCGACAAGGTCACCCCCGGCGTGCAGCTGGTGGTGGAGGACGGCGTGGCCGAGTTCGACCTGCTCGCACCGCACGAGCCGCAGGACGTGGTGCTGCGCATCACCGCCGGCGGCCGCACTGCCGAGGGCGTGATCGGCTTCCTGCCGGAAATGCGCGAGCTGCTGGCCACCGGCCTGATCGAGGGCGTGCTCAATTTCCGCAACAGGTCCAATGCCGGGCTGATCTCGCCGGTGCAGCACCACGACGCCTTCGACCGCGACATCCGCCGCTGGGAGAAGCAGTTCAACAACGGCAAGGCCAATGCCGCCGCGCGCACCGCGTTCTTCGTCAAGGGTCGGATCAAGGGCGAGTACCTGCTCACCGCCGCCTACGATTCGGACAAGGACGTGCGCGGCCGCCTGCTGCGCGACATCCAGCCGGAGGAGTTCTACCCGGTCTACGGCGATGCGTCGCTGCGCGGCTTCGACGCGCGCTCGGCCGAACGCCTGTACGTGCGCATCGACAACAAGCGCAGCTACCTGCTGTACGGCGACTTCCAGACCGGTGACACGCTGGCCACGGTCACCGGCATCGGTGGCAGCGGGCCGATCCCGCAGCGCAGCCTGAGCACCTACAACCGCACCGCCACCGGCCTGGGCTGGCACTTCGAGAGCGCGCGCGCACGCGGCAACGTCTTCGCCATCGAGGACTCGCTGCGCCAGGTCATCGAGGAGTTCCGCAGCCAGGGCAGTGGCCCGTACGCGCTGCGCAACAACACGGTGCTGGAGGGCAGCGAGCGGGTGGAAGTGATCGTGCGCGACCGCAACCAGCCGACCCGCATCGTGTCGGTGCGTCCGCTGGCGCGGCTGGTGGACTACAGCTTCGAGCCGTTCTCCGGGCGCATCCTGCTCAACCAGTTCATGCCGTCCTTCGACAGCGACCTGAATCCGGTGTCGCTGCGCATCACCTACGAGCTGGACCAGCAGACCGAGAAGTTCTGGGTGTTCGGCGCCGACGGCCAGTTCAAGCTGGGCGAACGGCTGGAAGTGGGCGCCTCGGCGGTGGAAGACCGCAACCCGTACGCCGAGTTCCGCATGGGCAGCGCCAACGCCGGCTACCGGTTCGGCGAGAACACGATGCTGGTCGCCGAGTTCGCGCGCACCCGCAGCGAGGTCAACACCAGTTCGCTCAACCAGGTCGCCTCGCAGGGCCTGAAGGACGTGGTCGGCGAGGTCGAGGGCGATGCCTGGCGCGTCGAGTTCGCGCATGACGGCGACAAGTTCGATGCGCGCCTGTTCGCCGCGCGCACCGATCCGGCGTTCAACAACCCGGCGTCGCCGCTGTACGGCGGCCGCGGCGAGTACAACGCGCGCCTGGGTTACGCGCTGGGCCCGCGGCTGGAGCTGTATGTCGAGGCCCTGCGCAGCGAAGACCGCAATCCCGATGGTGGCGAGCGCGAAGCCGGCGGTGCCGGCGTGCGCGTGGCCGCCACCGAGCGCCTGACCCTGGACGTCGGCCTGCGCAGCGTGCGCGAGACCATCGGCGTGACCTCGCCGTGGTCGATGGGGGCGCCGTTCGGCCAGGCCGGCGGCCTGACCGGCGGCTTCGCCACCGGTGCCGGCGGCGGCGCGCTGGGCTATGGCCAGCAGGCGCTGGACCCGGCCACCGGGCTGATGGTCATCAATGGCCCGTCGTCCGGCAGCCTGATCACCAGCGACCTGCCGGTCGGCACCAAGCTGGAATCGGACAGTGCCCGCATCGGCCTGGGCTACCGTTTCAGCGAGAAGTTCAGCGGCGGTGCCGAGGTCGAGCAGAGCGTCAACGGCGAGGACCGCCACCGCGTGGCCGCCGGCGTCGACTACCAGGTGTTCGAGCGCAGCCGCCTGTATGGCCGCTACGAGAAGCAGACCGGCCTGACCAGCGCCTACGGCATCACCACCACCGACCGCCAGGCTGACGCGCTGGTGTTCGGCGTGGACAGCAGCTACCTGCGCGATACCCAGGCATTCAGCGAATACCGGCTGCGCGATGCGATCAGCGGCCGCGACGTGCAGGCCGCCTCGGGCATCCGCAACAACTGGGACATCCGCGAGGGCCTGCGCCTGAGCAGCTCGGCCGAACGGGTCAACGTGATCGCCGGCGACACCGGCGACAGCACCGGGCTGGCGCTGGCGCTGGACTACAGCGCCAACCCGCTGTGGCGCGGCGCGGTGCGCGTGGAGCACCGCATCTCCGAGGACGTGGCGCACACCGAGGCCAACGAGGCGTTCGATACCACGCTGCTGCAGTTCATGCTGGCGCGCAAGCTCAGCCGCGACTGGACCCTGCTGGGCCGCAACTACCTGCTGGCGACCAACTACAAGGAACGCGGCGACGTCCTGCAGGACCGCTTCCAGCTGGGCCTGGCCTACCGCGACACCGACCGCAACCGGGTCAACGCGCTGATGCGCTACGAGTACAAGCTCGAACGCGACGAAAGCGGATTGACCCTGCTCGACGGCCAGGTGGTCAACGGCACCAGCCAGGACGTGCGTACCCGCGCCCACATCGTCTCCTCGCATGCCGACTGGCATCCGTCGCGGCCGTGGTGGCTGACCGGGCGCGTGGCCGGCAAGTGGCAGCGCGACCAGTTCGCACTTGCCGACGGCGCCCGCGTCAACAGCAGCTTCCGTGCGCTGCTGTTCTCCGGCCGCATCGTCTACGACATCACCGAGAACTGGGACGTCGGCGTGCTCGGCTCCACCTTCCGTGGCCAGTCCGGCGGCAACCAGTACGCCTACGGCGTGGAAGTGGGCCGCCTGCTGCGGCAGAACCTGTGGTTGTCGGCCGGCTACAACTGGACCGGCTTCGAGGGCGACCGCGACCTCAACGGCTACGAATACACCCAGCAGGGCCTGTTCCTGCGCCTGCGCTTCAAGTTCGACGAAGACCTTTTCCGCCGTGACCCGGTGCGCTACCGCGACCCGGCCCGCTGAGGACGACCCGATGACTCTCCCGCATACCCGTTCCACCCTGTCCCGCGCGCTGCTGGCGACCGCCCTCCTGTCCGCCCTGGCCGGCACTGCCGCCGCCCAGCAGACCCGGCTCAACCCGCAGGAAAAGCGCATCACCGACGAGGCCATCCACGCCGACCTGCAGGGCTACGAAGCCACGCAGGGCCGCATCCAGGCGCTCAACGACGCCGGCCGCCCGGTGCGCGACTACCACCTGTCCAAGGCGCAGTGCTGGCTGGACGTGTCCTTCCACGAGTACACCCGCAACGACCGCAGCGCGTTCCCGCAGGAGGCGCTGACCGAGTCGGAGAAGCTGATCGTGGCCATGGAGACCGGCGTCTCGCCGATCCCGACCGATACGCCCCTGGTCAACAACGCCAAGTACCTGCGCGACGACCTGTGGCAGCGCCTGAAGGCGATCCACGGCACCCCGGGCTTCAGTTGCGCGCAGCAGGCCGTGGCCTGTGGCGAGGTCGAGCTGGTGCACGCCGGCAACGAGTTCAACCAGCAGCAGTGGCGGCACTCCAAGCCGTACATCCAGATCGCCGAAGACCTGGTCAACGATGCCGAGGCGATGGCACGCCAGTGCGCCGTGGCGCCCGCCGCCGCGGCGCCGACGCCCGGCCCGCTGATCGCCAACGTGCTGTTCGAGTTCGACCGCGATGGCCGCAAGGACATCCGTACCTACTCGCTGGAGAGTATCGACCGCGCGCTGGCCACCCTGGCCGGCGAGCAGCGCGAACTGGCCGGGGTCACCCTGGTCGGGCACGCCGACCGCATGCAGGGCAAGGGCTTCGACTACAACCAGGGCCTGTCGCAGCGTCGCGCGCAGACGGTTCGCGAGCTGCTGATCGGCCGCGGCATCGCCGCCGACCGGATCCGCTACGAATACCGCGGCGATACCCAGCAGGTGCAGCAGTGCGATGGCGTCAAGCCGCGCGCCGCGCTGCTGGAATGCCTGCTGCCCAACCGCCGGGTCGAAGTGCGCTTCGAACTGGCCCGGTAATTGCCGCGTCGCGTGAACAGCCGGGGTCCGGGTCGGTTAATGCGTGCGCGCAGCGGCCGGCGGGTCCCGGGTTCAGGGCAGGTGGGAAACCCGACCCTGGCCCCGGTTTTCGTCCCGCGCTGGCGGGGCACCGACGTCGCGCGGCGGTGCCCACGACATCGGCCGGCCGCCGCCGATCATGATCCAGCCCTGTGCCAGGGCCTGTTCCGGATCGCGCAGGATGCTGTACAGGTCGACGTTGCGGCCTTCGGCCAGGCCCCACAGCCCGGCCCAGGTGCCGGTGCCGCTGCGGCGCGCCACCTGCAGCGCCCGGCTGGCCGCGCGCAGGGTATCGGCATGGCTGGTGGCGGTGCCAGGGAACAGCGGGTGCGGGGCCACGCCGGCGGACATGCTGGGCGTCAGGCACTGGCCCGGCGCGACATCCACCTGCATCCGCTGGATGCTGCGGCACAGGTGCGCGGCCAGCGCGAACGCCGCGGCCTGGGTGGTGTTGGCGCGGATCACCACGAAGGTCGCCCCGCCCCAGCGGGCCACGTGGTCGTGCTGGTCGCTGTTGCGCACCAGTTCTTCGGCCACCGCGCGCAGCAGCAGGTCGCCGGCGGCATGGCCGTGCAGGTCGTTGAGCGCCTTGAAGCCATCGATCTCCAGCAGCAGCACCGCGCTGCGCGCGTCGCCGGTGCGCACTGACATGGTGGCGTCCAGCAGGCGTTGCGCCTCGCGCCGGTTCGGCAATCCGGTGAGCGCGTCGATGGCGCCGAGCCTGCGCAGCCGACGCTGCTGGCGGCGCATGCGCAGGTACAGGCCGCCGCCGCCCAGCAGCAGGACCGCCACCGCGGCCAGCGCTGCGTTGCGCAGCAGGCGGTCGCGGCTGGCCTCCTGGACGGCGTTGATGCGGATCGGATCCAGCGCCTGCTCGGCCGTGGCCTGCAACCTGGCCAGGCGGTTGAGGTTGTCGCCCTTCATCTGCGCCTGGTCGATCTGCCTGGCCTGGCGCAGGTAATCGCGCGCCTGGGCGGTATTGCCGAGAGCCACGCTGGTCTCCGCCAGCAGGTCCAGACTGTCGCGCGCGCCTCCGGGGAACTTGCCGGCTTCGGCCAGCGCCAGGGCCTTTTCGCCGAGATCCCGGGCCTGCTCCGGTTGCGCCTGCTCCAGTGCGATCCGTGCCAGCCGCTGCAGGGTGACGATCTGCCCGAGCGGATCATTCTGGGCCTGCCATGGCAGCACGGCCAGGAACTGCGCCCGGGCCGCCTCCAGGTGACCGCCGGCACGCTGGATCTCGGCCCGGTGGCTGCGGATCCGGTGCAGCATCACGTCCTGGTTGGACACGCGGTTGGCGATCGACTCGGCACGTGCGAAGGCACGCTCCGCCTCTTCATGGCGCCTGAGCCGCAGCAGCGTGTAGCCGTGGTTGTAGTGCAGCATCACGTCCTGCGGCAGTGGCGGCCGGCGCAGGTGGTCGGACAGCGCCAGTGCCTGTTGCTGGTAATGCAGCGCACCCTCGGGGTCGTCCATCTGCTCGGCGCGGATCAGGGCGATGCCGCTCAATGCGGTGATCTGGCTGCCCACGTCGCCTTCGGCGATGCCGCGTTCCAGCATCGATTCGAGCAGTTTCAGGCCCTCGGCGGTCTGTCCATTGCGCTGCAGCAGCGTGGCCGCCATCTGCATCGCCCGGCTGTGTTCGATGGCGGGCAGCTCCGTCGTCCGCAGCAACGCCTGCACCCGCGCCGCCGATTCCAGGCTGGCGTCGCCCTGGCCAAGCAACTGCCGGGCGAAGCCGCGGCATCCCTCGGCGCCTATTTCCACCACCGGCGGCAGCGCCGGCATGTCCAGCAGTTTCGTGGCCATCGCCAGTGCTTCGCGCGGGGCGCCATGCACCGTTGCGTGGCAGCGTCCCACCTGGTCCATCAGCCTTACGTCGGCGTCGGTGCCCTGGGCACCCGCGGGGCCGGCCGGGGCCATTGCCAGTGCCGCCCAGGGCAACAGGCTGCGGAATCGAATGACACGAAGCGGTGGGAGCATGGCGTCCGGTGTTTCCAGGCGGGGAAAGTCCGGCAACGGACGTGGCTAATATAGCCGCACTGCCTGGGCGCCGGGCGCCACATCGCGCCGCCTTCGCGGCTGCATGCCGTGCCCGCCCGGCGTGGGTGGGTGCCTGGACGACGGGCGTCCGTAATATAGCGGCAACTTTCCATGTATCGCGCGGCCATCCGCCGTGCCGGGGACTACACCCGATGCTTTCCGGAACCACCCGGCCCGGGGATCAGCCCGAGCCACCACGCGCCACGCGTGCCACCGACCGCCCACGGCGGCCTGCGGTGGTCGATGCCACCGAAGCGCGCGCCATGGCGATGCTGTTGCGCTTGCTGCTGGCCGTGGCCGGCTACCAGCTGCTGCTCCTGCTGTGGGGCGCAGCGGGCACCGCGGGGCTGGCGCAGGGGCTGGGCGTGGCCGGCATATTGACCTGCGTGGTTTCGCTGGAGCTGCTGCGGCGCCGCCGCCTGCACCTGTCGGTCCTGGTCTTCGTGGTGCTCAACCTGGTGCTGACCTCGGTGGCGTATGGCTACTGGGGCCTGCGCGCGCAGATGCACGGGCAGTTGCTGCAGCTGCTGCCGGTGCTGCTGGCCGGGGCGCTGCTGGGCCGCCGTGCGCTGTGGCTGGCGACCACCTGGCTGGCCGCGCTGCTGGCGCTGGGCGCATGGTTGGACGCGGCCGCCGCCTTCTACCTGCCGGCGCGCGTGGAGCTGGCGTTGCGCGACCTGGTGCTGGCCGGCTTCGGCACGCTGGTGGTGGCGTTCGTGCTGGACCAGTCGCTGTCCGCGCTACGCGACAACCTGCGCATCGCCCGCCGCCGCGGCGCCGACCTGGCGCGCAAGCGCGATGCGCTGCAACTGGAAATGCAGGAAAAGGAGCGCTCGCGCGAGCAGCTGGTGCACGCGCTGAAGATCGAGAACGTCGGCCGGCTGGCCAGCGGCGTGGCGCACGATTTCAACCATCTGCTGGCGCTGATCATGGGATATGCCGGCAAGGGCCGCCGCAGCGACGATCCGGCGGAGCTGAAGGCGGCTCTGCAGGGCGTGGAGTCGGCCGCACGGCGCGCCGGCGCGGTCACCCGCCGGCTGCTGGACTTCAGCCGCCAGGACGTGGCGCGGCCGCAGCTGCTGGACGCGGCACCGACCATCGCCGCGATGGAGCCGATGCTGCGCCAGTTGTTCGACGCGCGCATGGTGTTCGAACTGGACACCGGCCAGGTGCAGTGCCAGATCCATTTCGACCCGGCGCAGCTGGAGCTGGTGCTGTTGAGCCTGGCCGCCAATGCGCGGCAGGCCATGCCCGACGGCGGTACCTTCCGGCTGGCGTTGTCCTGCCCGGAGCCGGGCAACGAACTGCGGATCGAAGTGAGCGACAGCGGCCATGGCATGAGCGAGGAGGTACGGCTGCGCTGCATGGAGCCGTTCTTCACCACCAAGCCCAGCGGCCAGGGCACCGGCCTGGGCCTGGCGGTGGCGGTCAACCTGATTGCCGCGGCCGACGGCCGCATCGAAGTGGACAGCGCGCCGGGCGAAGGCACCCGGTTCCATCTGTACCTGCCGGCGCGGGCATTGTCCGTCGAGCCGGCGCCGCCGGCCGGGGGCGGCGAAACGATCCCCTGCTGAGCCGCGCCGGGCGGCCGCCACGGCGCGGGCCTGGCAGCGGCTACACTGCGGCACGGCCCGTCCGGAAACGCGTCCTTGGTCTCAAGCTGGATCCTGCTGCTGGTCTCACTCGGCTATGCCGCGCTGCTGTTCGGCGTGGCGTGGTGGGGCGACCATCGGCCGATGTATCCGGACCGGCCGTGGCTGCGGCCGGTGATCTACAGCCTTGCGCTGGCGGTGTACTGCTCGTCGTGGACCTTCTACGGCGCGGTCGGGACCGCGGTGCGCTACGGCATCGGCTACCTGCCGATCTACCTGGGGCCGCTGCTGCTGCTGCTGTTCGGCTGGCGCATCATCGAACGGCTGGCGCTGATCGCGCGCAGCGAGAATGTGGTCTCCATCGCCGATTTCATTTCCTCCCGCTACGGCCGTTCGCGGCGGCTGGCCGCGCTGGTGGCGGTGATCGCGCTGATCGGCGTGGTGCCGTACCTGGCGCTGCAGTACAAGGCGGTGGCGATGAGCCTGCGGGTACTTACCGGCGACAGCGGCGGTGGGGGCGTGCTCACCGATCCGGCGCTGTACGTGGCGCTGCTGATGGCGCTGTTCGCCACGTTGTTCGGCACCCGCCAGGTGGACGCCACCGAGCACCACCACGGCATGATGCTGGCCATCGCCCTGGAATCGATGATCAAGCTGCTGGCGATGGTGGCGGTCGGGGTGTTCGCCTACGTCTGGCTGTCCGACCGCGGCACCGCGGTGGTGGCGTCGGCGCGCACCCTGTTCGAGGGCACGCCGCCGGTGGGCTTCGTCTCGCAGACCCTGCTCAGCTTCCTGGCGCTGATCTGCCTGCCGCGCCAGTTCCACGTGGCGGTGGTGGAGTGCGGCGACGTCGGCGACGTGCGCCGCGCGCGCTGGCTGTTCGGCGGCTACCTGGTCCTGATCTCGCTGATGATCGTGCCGATCGCGGTGGCCGGCAACGCCCTGCTCGGCGGGGGCGGCGTGGTCGACGACGCGCTGGTACTGGCGCTGCCGATGAGCAGCGGCAACACCGCGCTGGCGCTGGTCGCCTACGTCGGTGGCTTCTCCGCGGCGACCGGCATGGTGATCGTGTCCTCGATCGCGCTGGCGACCATGATCAGCAACGATCTGGTGATGCCGCTGCTGCTGCGCCGCAGCGGCGACCACCGTGAGGCCGCCGACGTCGCCTCGCGCGTGTTGTGGATCCGCCGCCTGGCGATCCTGCTGCTGGCGCTGGTGGCCTATGGCTACTACCGCGGCAGCAACAACGACACCATGCTCGCGACCTACGGGCTGATGGCGTTCGCCGCGGTGGCGCAGTTCGCCCCCGGCCTGATCGGCGGCCTGTACTGGCGCGGCGCCAGCCGCCGCGGCGTCGGCACCGGCATGGCGGTGGGTTTCGCGCTGTGGATCTACACGCTGCTGCTGCCGGCGCTCAGCCATGGCGGCTGGCTGGACGTGGGGCTGGTCGAGCGCGGCCCGTTCGGCATCGGCTGGCTGCGGCCCGAACAGCTGTTCGGCCTGCGTGGCTGGGACCCGCTGACCCATGGCACGTTCTGGTCGCTGCTGCTCAACTCCGCGACCATGCTGCTGGTGTCGATGCGCTGGCGCCCGGGGGTGGCCGAACGGCTGCGCGTGGCGCCGTTCCTGGAGCCGTACGCACGGCGCCCGGCGGTGGCCGGCGACTGGCCGGCGCACGTCAAGGTGCGCGACCTGCTGGCGCTGGCCACGCGCGTGGTCGGCGACGTGCGCGCGCGGCGCGCCTTCGTCGAACAGGCGCAGGCGCTGCAGCGCGAGTTCCAGCCGGCCGCCGCCGCCGACCGCGCCTGGGTGCAGTTCACCGAACGCCTGCTGGCCGCGTCCATCGGCGCCGCCTCGGCGCGCCTGCTGCTGACCAGCCTGCTGCGCGGTTCGGGCATGGACCTGGGCGAAGTGGTGGCGGTGCTGGACGAGGCCGGGCAGGAGCTGCGTTTCAACCGCGAGATCCTGTCCACCACGCTGGAGAACATCAGCGCCGGGGTCAGCGTGGTCGATCCGGACATGCGCCTGACCGCATGGAACCGCCGTTACCAGCAGATGTTCGGCTATCCCGACGGCATGCTCTACGTCGGCCGCCCGGTCGCCGACCTGATCCGCTACAACGCCGAGCGCGGCGAGCTGGGCGAAGGCGACATCGAGATGCAGATCAACCGGCGCATCGGCCACATGCGCGCCGGCACGCCGCACGTGTTCGAGCGTACCGGCGCCGACGGCAAGGTGATCGAGCTGCGCGGCCAGGCGCTGCCCGGCGGCGGTTACGTCACCAGCTACAACGACATCAGCGACTTCAAGCGCGCCGAGCAGGCGTTGCTGGAGGCCAACGAGACCCTGGAGCAGCGCGTGGCCGAGCGCTCGCAGGCGGCCGAGGCGGCGCAGCAGTCCAAGACCCGCTTCCTGGCCGCCATCAGCCACGACGTGCTGCAGCCGCTCAACGCCGCGCGCCTGTTCGCCTCGGCGCTGCGCGACGGCCTGCAGGAGGGCGACGAGCAGCGCCACCTGGCCGAGCGCGTGGACGCCTCGCTGCGTGCGGCCGAAGAGCTGCTCGACGGCCTGCTCGACGTGTCGCGGCTGGATGCCGGCGGGCTGCGTCCGACCGTCACCGATTTCGATGCCTCGGTGCTGGTGCGCGAACTGGCCGCGCAGTACACCCCGGTGGCGGCCGGGCGCGGGCTGCGCCTGCACGTATTCGCGCGCCAGGCATGGGTGCGCAGCGACCGCCGCCTGCTGCGGCGGGTGCTGCAGAACTTCATGGCCAACGCGCTGCGCTACACCCGCAGCGGGCGCATCGTGCTGGCGCTGCGGGTGCGCGGTGGCCAGGTCGAGCTGCAGGTGTGGGATACCGGTCCCGGTATCCCCGAGCACCACATGCAGCAGATCTTCAACGAGTTCCACCGCTACCAGCAGCCGTTCGACTGGGGCGAGCAGGGCCTGGGCCTGGGCCTGTCGATCTGCCAGCGCATCTCGCGGCTGCTCGGCCATGGCCTGGATGCACGCAGCCAACCCGGCCGCGGCAGCATGTTCTCCATCACCCTGCCGCGCGTGCCGACGCCGGCGGTGGCGCCGCCGCCGCGCGCCATGCCGGCGTTCGGCGGCGACGAGGCGCTGGCCGGCCTGCGCGTGCTGTGCGTGGACAACGACCAGGAGATCCTCGACGGCATGCGCGCGCTGCTCGGCCGCTGGAAGGTGCAGGTGATCGCGGCCAGCACCGTGGACATGGCGCTGGAGAAGATCGCCGAGCGGCCCGACGTGATGCTGGTGGACTACCACCTGCACGACCGCATGGACGGGCTCGACGCGCTGGTCGCGCTGCGCGCGGCCGCCGGCCGCCCGCTGCCCGGCGCGCTGCTCACCGCCGATGGCCGCGACGAGCTGAAGCGGCTGGCGCGCGAGCGCGGCTACCGGGTGTTGACCAAGCCGGTGAAGCCGGCCTCGCTGCGTGCCTTCCTGACCGCCCTGCGCTGAGGCCATCGCGCTGGCGGACCTGCCGGCGGCGCGATGCCGCCGGCGTGCCGCAGGCCGCCAGGCAGGTGCGCCGCAGCGGCCGGGACGCGGTGTGCACGGCCGCCGCCGCGGCCCTGCGCTCAGGCCGCGCCGTGCAGGTGCTCGTACAGGATGCTGGCGCCGATGACGATCAGGATCACGCCGCCGACGATCTCCGCGCGCTTTCCGACCAGCGCACCGAGCACGCGGCCGAGCATGATGCCCAGGGTCACCATGACCAGCGTGCACAGGCCGATGACCAGCGCCACCACGCCGATGTGCACGTCCAGGAAGGCCAGGCTCACGCCGATCGCAGCCGCGTCGATGCTGGTGGCCAGGCCGGTGGCGGCCAGCGTCCAGAAGCGGTTGTGGCGGTTGTCGCCGGGTTCCTGGGTGTCCTCTTCGGCATCCGGGCGCAGCCCGGCGACGATCATGTGCACGCCCAGCGCGCCGAGCAGCACGAACGCGATCCAGTGGTCGAACGCTTCGACGTACTGCGACGTGGCGCGGCCCAGCAGCCAGCCGAGCAGCGGGGTGATGGCTTCGATCACGCCGAAGATCAGGCCGGCGCGCAGCGCGTCGGGCAGGCGCGGCCGGCGCATCGCCGCACCCTTGCCGATCGCGGCGGCGAAGGCGTCGGTGGACATGGCGAAGCCGATGAGAAGGATGGACAGGGGGGACATCGGGTTTTCCTGGCCGGGCGGACACGGACGGCACGCGGCGCGCCCGACCTGACGTTGCGCTCGCATGCCGTTGGTCTCGCCAACCGTGGAACCGGTCGCACGCGCCACGACGCAATGGTCGAGTGTGTTGACGCGTGCGCTTCCAGACGCTGGAAGCAGGCTACTCCCCAAGGGAGCGCGGATTCTAGCACGCCGCCGCGGCCGTCGCCGTGCAGGCGGCGGCGGGCGAGAGCGGGGCTGACATGCTGCCGTCATCACCCGCTGGCTTCATTGCGCCGCGCGCGGCGACCGACGTGCCCCCCCGCTCGCGGAATGCCCTAAAGGTTGCGCGCCGGCGGCCGATCCAGAGGCGTCCCCACGCCCGGAGTCGTGCAATGAAGTTCCCGCTTGGAATCGCCCAGAAGCTGCGGTTGAGCCTGCTGGCGCTGGTGGTCGGCCTGGCCGTCATCGGCTCGGCCTATGCCTGGCTCAGTGCCGGCACCCGCGCCGCCGACCAGCGACTGCAACGTTACCAGCAGGACGCGGCGCGGCTGGAGCGCCTGGCCCGCGCCTTCGCCGAGACCCGGCGCGCGCAGGCCGAGTATGCCATGTCGTTTTCGACCACCGCCGGGCAGGCTTTCGGCAAGGCGCGGGCGCAGCTGGGCCAGGCATTGGCGCCGGTGCCCGGCGCCGAACCGTGGCCGCCCGCGCTGGCTGCCGCGCTGCACGCCTACCTGGAATCGGCGCGCCTGCTGGACGAGCGCATCGGCGAGCTCGGCCACGATGCCGACAGCGGCATGCAGGGCGAACTGCGCGCGGCGGTGCATACCGTGGAGAACCTGATCGGTGATTACCGCGAGCCGGAGCTGCAGGTATCGATGCTGAGCATGCGCCGCTACGAAAAGGACTTCATCGCGCGCCGCGAACAGAAGTACGCCGACGAACTGGGGGCCGAGGCGATGCCGTTCGAACTGCTACTGCAGCGCGCACGCATGCCGGAGCCGGTGCGCGCGCAGGTGCGCGAGGCGATGCAGCGCTACCAGGGCGCGTTCCTATCCTATGCGGCGGCGCGCTTCGGCGTCGACAGTGAGACCCAGGCGCTGGACGAGTATGCCGCGCAGGTGGATCCGGTGATCCTGCGCCTGCAGCGTGACCAGCGCAGTGCGCTGCAGCGGCAACAGGCCGGGCAGGCCGCCGCGCGCAGCTGGATGAACGCCGCCTTCGCCGCCACCGTGCTGATCGTGGGGGTGCTGCTGGTGACGCTGCTGGTGCTGCTGCTGCGCGCCATCGACCGCCCGCTGGCCGCCGCCGCGGCCTTCGCCGGGGCGATCGCCGACGACCACCTGGATGGCACCCTGGTGGTGCGCAACCGGCATGACGAGATCGGCCAGCTCGCCACCGCGCTGATGCAGATGCAGGCGCGCCTGCGCGAACGCATCGCCAGCGAGCGCATCGCCGCGCTCGCCAACCAGCGCGTGCGCCAGGCGCTGGACGTGGCGCGCGCCGCGGTGCTGGTGACCGATGGCGAGGGCTGCGTGGTCTACGCCAACGATGCCCTGCGGCAGACCTTCGCACGGGCCGGCGTCGAGATGCCGGCCGCAACCGGCGCGGCGGTGGCCGCGCTCGGCCCCGACGTGGCCGCGGTGCTGGCGCGGGTGCGCGATGGCGGCGGCACCATCGACGCCGAGGTGGAGCTGGGCAACACCGGGTTCTGGCTGCGCGCCAGCCCGGTACTCGAGCAGGGGCAGGTGCTGGGGCTGGTGATGGAATGGCAGGACCGGCGCCTGGAGCGGGTGATCGCCAACGAGGTCGCGGCGGTGGTCGCCGCTGCCGCCGGCGGCGACCTGGAAGGCCGCATCGAACTGGCCGACAAGCAGGGGTTCGTGCTGGAGCTGGGCGGGTGCATCAACGCGTTGCTGGACAGCGTGCAGTCGCAGGTCGGCGACGCCACCCGCGTGATCGGCCACTTCGCCCGCGGCGACCTGAGTGCGCGCATGCGCGCGGATGGCGGTGGTATCTACGCGCGGCTGCGGCAGGGGCTGGAAGTGGCGATGCGCCAGGTCGGTGCCATCGTCTCCAGCATCCAGCAGTCGGCCGGCAGCGTACAGGCGGCGGTGGCCGACATGGCCGGCGGCACCCGCGAACTGTCCGCCCAGGTCCAGCAGCAGGTCGACGACGTGCATGACGCGCTGCAGCGCGTGCGCTCGGTGGCCGGGGAGGCGCGCGAGAATGCCGACAGCGCGCGCCACAGCGCCGAGATCTCCGAGGCCGCCAGCATCGCCGCCGAGCGCGGGCGTGAAGCCACCACCGCCGCGGTGTCGGGCATGGAGCGGCTGCGCGCGTCCTCGCGCCACATCCGCGAGATCGTCGCCACGGTGGACAGCCTGTCGTTCCAGACCAACCTGCTGGCGCTCAATGCGGCGGTGGAAGCGGCGCGCGCCGGCAGCCACGGCCGCGGCTTCGCGGTGGTCGCCGGCGAAGTGCGGCAGCTGGCGCAGCGCTCGGCCGAGGCCTCGCAGCAGATCCGCACGCTGGTGGATGCCTCGCTGCAGCAGGTCGAAGCCGGCGCCCACCTGGTCGACAGCAGCGGCGAGGCGATGCAGGACATCGGCGGCCGCGTGCAGCAGGTGGTGGCGGCGATGGCGCGCATCGACGCGGCGTCGGCGCGTCAGGTCAGCGCGGTGGACGACGTCGAACGGCTGCTGCGGCGTATCGGCGAGGGCACGCGCCAGAGCGACAATGTCGCCCGGGCCTCCTCGCAGGCGGCTTTGGCCATGCGCGAGCAGGCGCAGGACCTGGCGGCGGCAGCGAAGCATTCGTGCTGGGCGGTCACGACGCGCCGCGGCCCGCACGCGTGGCCTGATGCCGGGTGCGGTGGCGGCAGCCCGCGCCACCGACGGCACGCAGGTGCCGGCTCAGTCCTCTTCCGGCGGCAGCACGATGCTGTCGTCGTCGATGGCCAGCTTGCCTGCCATCAGCACCGCCTGGGTGCGGTTGGTGACGCCAAGCTTGCGCAGGATCGCGGTGACATGCGCCTTGATGGTGGCCTCGGACACGTTCAGGTCGTAGGCGATCTGCTTGTTGAGGCGGCCGGCGCCGAGCATCTGCAGCACCCGGAACTGCTGCGGGGTCAGCTCGCGCAGGCGCTGGCCCACCTCGCGCTCCTCGTGGTCGGTGGGCGGCACGTTGTGCGCCTCCGCCGGCGCCCAGCGCTCGCCATCGAGGATGGTGCCCAGGGCATGGCCGATGGTGTCCGAATCGGCCGATTTTGGAATGAAGCCGAACGCGCCATGGTCCAGCGCACGCCGCATCACCGTCGGCTCCTCGCGCGCGGACACCACCACGATCGGCAGCTGCGGATGCAGCGAGCGCAGGTGCACCAGCGCGTTGAAGCCCTGGGCACCGGGCATGTTCAGGTCCATCAGCACCAGGTCCGCGTCGGGGTGCTGCTCGGCCAGCGCATACAGCGCCTCGACGCTGTCGGCCTCCAGCAGCTGCACCCCGGGAATCACCCGCTGCACCGCCCCGCGCAGCGCTTCGCGGAACAGCGGGTGGTCGTCGGCGATGAGCAGGGTGGGCATGGGGGCGGGAGCGGTCGGCAAGCGGGGGTCGGGGACGTGCATCGGCAGGGCAGGCGGTGGAACGTGAGGGACGGGGGGACGATGCGGGCAACGCTGTCGCCGTCGCGCCGTGCCGGCCCCCACGCGGTGCCCGCACGCCGGTTCAGCGCACCTTGCGCTCGTCCACCAGCGAGGCCACCACCGACGGATCGGCCAGGGTCGAGGTGTCGCCCAGCTGGTCAGGTGCATTCTCGGCGATCTTGCGCAGGATGCGGCGCATGATCTTGCCCGAACGGGTCTTGGGCAGGCCCGGCGCCCACTGCAGGTGGTCCGGCGCGGCGATCGGGCCGATCTCCTTGCGCACCCACGCCACCAGTTCCTTGAGCAGCTCGTCGGTCTGCGCCTCGCCCGCCACCAGGGTGACGTAGGCGTAGATGCCCTGGCCCTTGATGTCGTGCGGGAAGCCGACCACCGCCGCCTCGGCCACCTTCGGGTGGCTGACCAGCGCGCTCTCCACTTCGGCGGTGCCGATGCGGTGGCCGGAGACGTTGATCACGTCGTCGACGCGGCCGGTGATCCAGTAGTAGCCGTCCTCGTCGCGGCGGCAACCGTCGCCGGTGAAGTAGCTGCCCGGGTAGGTGCGGAAGTAGGTGTCGATGAAGCGCTGGTGGTCGCCGTAGACGGTGCGCATCTGGCCCGGCCACGAGTCGCGGATGATCAGGTTGCCCTCGGTGGCGCCTTCCTGGATCTCGCCATCGGCATTGACCAGCGCCGGCTGCACGCCGAAGAAGGGCAGGGTGGCCGAACCGGGCTTGAGGTCCATCGCGCCCGGCAGCGGCGAGATCAGGATGCCGCCGGTCTCGGTCTGCCACCAGGTATCCACGATCGGGCAGCGCGCCTCGCCGACCACGTCGTGGTACCAGCGCCAGGCTTCGGGGTTGATCGGCTCGCCGACGCTGCCGAGCAGGCGCAGGCTCCTGCGCGAGGTGCGCTTGACCGGCTCCTCGCCGTCGCGCATCAGCGCGCGGATCGCGGTGGGCGCGGTATAGAAGATGGTGACCTGGTGCTTGTCGATCACCTCCCAGAAGCGCGAGGTATTGGGGTAGTTCGGCACGCCCTCGAACATCACCGAGGTGGCGCCGTTGGCCAGCGGGCCGTAGACGATGTAGCTGTGGCCGGTGACCCAGCCCACGTCGGCGGTGCACCAGTAGATGTCGTCCTCGCGCAGGTCGAACACCGCCTCGTGGGTGTAGGCGGCGAACAGCAGGTAGCCGCCGCTGGTGTGCAGCACGCCCTTGGGCTTGCCGGTGGAACCGGACGTGTAAAGGATGAACAGCGGGTCCTCGGCGTTCATGCGCTCCGGCTCGCACTGCGCCGGCTGGGTGTCGACCACGTCGTGGAACCAGCGGTCGCGCGGCGCCTGCATGTCCACCGCCGCACCGGTATGGCGCACCACCAGCACGGTTTCCACGGTGTGGGTGCCGGGCAGTTTCAGCGCGGCGTCGACATTGGCCTTCAGCGGTACCTTGCGGCCACCGCGCAGGCCTTCGTCGGCGGTGATGATCAGCTTGCTGCCGCAGTCGCCGACGCGGTCGGCGATGGAATTGGCGGCGAACCCGCCGAACACCACCGAGTGGATCGCGCCGATGCGCGCGCAGGCCAGCATCGCCACCGCGGCGTCGACGATCATCGGCAGGTAGATGGTGACGCGGTCGCCCTTGCCGACGCCGAGGTTGCGCAGCGCGTTGCCGAGCCTGCACACGCGTTCGTGCAGCTCGCGGTAGGTGACCTTCTGCGCCGGCGCGTCGGGGCTGTCCGGTTCGAACAGCAGCGCGGTCTTGTCGCCGCGGGTGGCCAGCTGACGGTCCAGGCAGTTCACGCTGACGTTGAGTTCGCCGTCCTCGAACCACTTGATGCGGAAATCATCGAGCTGGTAGCTGACGTTCTTGATCCGGGTCGGCTTGGTGAACCAGTCCAGGCGCTCGGCGGCCTTGGCCCAGAACGCATCGGGATGCTCCACCGATTCGCGGTACTGCTGCTGGTACGTGGTCTTGTCGATCCGCGCCCGGGCGGCGAACGCGGGATCGACGGGATAGAGATCAGCCATGGCAATACCCTCACCTTTGCACTTGTAACCAATGGAGGAGCCGCATCCTGCGACGCGGCCGCGACCTCCCAAGTGTGCCGCATCACCCCAGTCGCGCGCTGCCCCGCGGCTTAGACGATGGTCGAATACCCGCCCGCTTTCGACTAATGGCGAATAGCCGCCTGCGGCGAACGCCGCGCACCCTGCCGTTGACCGTGCGACCGACGCGGCCGTCAACGCCAGCCGGAGAGAGGCAGACCTGATGAACAGACACGTGTTGAAACCAGCGGGCCACGCGTTCCCGGCCACTGCGCCGATGGTGCGCCGGCCACTTGCCGCCGCGTTGCTCGTGGCGCTGCTGGCGCCGGGCATGGCCTTTGCCGGCACCGCCAGGGAACAGGCGCTGGAAGCCCGCGTCGCCGAGCTGGAGCGCCAGGTGCAGCTGCTGCTCTCCACCCAGCAGCAACAACAGGGCGCCATCACCCAGGCCCAGGGCGATGTGCAGCAGGTGCGTGCCGAACAGGCGGCCGCCGCCGCCATGCCGGCCAGGCCCGCGGTACCGGCCGGCAAACAGCCGATCCAGGTGACCAGCATCACCCCGGGCGCCACGCCGGGCACCACCTTCAAGTTCGGCGGCTTCATCAAGGCCGATTTCCTCGCCACCCGCACCGGCGACGGACAACTCGCCGACGACGCCACCGGCCGCTCGCTGTACCTGCCGGGACAGACGCCGGTGCACGGCGCAGGCGGCTCGGGCAAGGCGTCGAGCGTGGACTACAACGCCCACGCCAAGTTCTCGCGCTTCAACCTGGGCGTGGACCACGTGGCCGAGAACGGCGACAAGGCCGGCGCGCTGGTGGAGATGGACTTCTTCGGCAATGCGCTGGGCAACCAGACCGCGACCAACACCTACGGCGTCACCCTGCGCCATGCCTACATGTACTGGAACAACTGGCTGGCCGGCCAGACCTGGTCCAACTTCATGGACGCGGCCTCCATTCCCGAGGCGGTGGACTTCGTCGGCCCGACCGACGGCGTGATCTTCGTGCGCCAGGCGCAGGTGCGCTACACCAGGGGCGGCTTCAGCGCTTCGCTGGAGAATCCGGAAACCACCCTGGTCGGTGCCACCAGCTCCGACCGTGGCTCGCTGCCCGACCTGACCGCGCGCTACGGCTGGAAGGGCGACTGGGGCACTTTCGGCGTGGCCGGCCTGCTGCGCCAGCTGAAGGTGGACAACCAGGCCACCGGCGCGCACGCCACCGCCACCGGCGGCGGCCTGACCCTGGGCGGCAAGTGGGTGATGGGCGGCAGCGATTCGCTGCACTACCAGCTCACCGGCGGCCAGGGCATCGCCCGCTACATCGGCCTGGGCATCACCGGCGACAGCGCCTGGGACGCGGTGCGCGACGAGCTCGACCCGACCGGGGTGATCGCCGGCTACGTCGGCTGGCGCCACGCCTTCACCCCGAAGCTGCGCACCAACCTGATCTACGCGCGCAGCGACTACGACAACGACGCCTCGATCACCGGCCAGCTGGTGACGAAGAGCGTGCAGTCGATCCGCGGCAACGTGTTCTACACGCCGATGCCCAAGGTCGATATCGGCGCCGAGCTGATGTACGGCGTGCGCGAGATCGAGAACGGCCGCAAGGGCGACATCAGCCGCGTGCAGTTCACCACCAAGTACAGCTTCTGAGTACCCGGCAGCGGCACCGCGACGGTGCCGCTGCCCCAGGAAACGCAGTACGCACCATCTCCCTACCCCCACGGGGAGCACTCATGCCCGCACCGGCGCGCACTGCACGCCTGCGTCCGTATTCCCGAAATCTGGAGAATCCCGATGAATGCTTCCGTCGATCCCCGTGTTGAGCGGATCGCCTCCCACCCGGCCTACCAGCGGCTGCGCCAGTCGCGCAACCGCCTGGGCTGGATCCTCACCGCGCTGATGCTGCTGGCCTACTACGGCTACATCGGCCTGATCGCCTTCGACAAGGCATTCCTCGCCACCCCGCTGGGCGAGGGCCGGATCACCACCATCGGCATCCCGATCGCGCTGGGGCTGATGGTGTTCACCATCCTGATCACCGGCTTCTACGTGCGCCGCGCCAACAAGGAGTTCGACCAGTTGACCCAGCAGATCGTGGAGGACGCGCAATGACCCGTCCGTTCCTGCGCCCGGCCGCGCTGCTCGCCCTGCTGGCCGCCAGCGGCGCGGCCCTGGCGGCCGGCGGCGACATCGGCCAGACCGTGCGCCAGCCCACCAACTGGACGGCGATCGTCATGTTCGCCGTATTCGTGCTGGCGACCCTGGGCATCACGAAGTGGGCCGCCGCGCGCACCCGCTCGGCGTCTGATTTCTACACCGCCGGCGGCGGCATCACCGGCTTCCAGAACGGCCTGGCGATCGCCGGCGACTACATGTCGGCGGCGTCGTTCCTGGGCATCACCGCGGCGGTGATGGCCAACGGCTACGACGGCCTGATCTATGCCATCGGCTTCCTGGTCGGCTGGCCGATCCTTACCTTCCTGATGGCCGAGCGGCTGCGCAACCTCGGCCGCTTCACCTTTGCCGACGTCGCCGGCTACCGCTTCGCGCAGAAGCCGATCCGGTTGTTCGCCGCCTCCGGCACGCTGGTGGTGGTGCTGTTCTACCTGATCGCGCAGATGGTCGGTGCCGGTGCGCTGATCAAGCTGCTGTTCGGCCTGGACTACTGGATCGCGGTAGTGCTGGTGGGCGTGCTGATGATGGTCTACGTGCTGTTCGGCGGCATGACCGCCACCACCTGGGTGCAGATCATCAAGGCGTGCCTGCTGCTGTCCGGCGTGACCTTCATGGCGCTGATGGTGATGTGGCAGTTCGGCTTCAGCTTCGAGAAGCTGTTCTCCACCGCGGTGCAGGTCAAGGCCCAGATCGCCGCCAACGGTGGCAAGAGCGCGGAGGAGGCCGCCGCGGCCGGCCTGTCGATCATGGGGCCGGGCGGGTTCGTCAAGGATCCGATATCGGCCATCTCCTTCGGCATGGCGCTGATGTTCGGCACCGCCGGCCTGCCGCACATCCTGATGCGCTTCTTCACCGTTCCCGATGCCAAGCAGGCGCGCAAGTCGGTGTTCTGGGCCACCACCTGGATCGGCTACTTCTACATCCTGATCTTCATCATCGGCTTCGGCGCCATCGCCCTGGTCCTGACCAACCCGGCGTACGCCGACCCGGTCACCGGCACCATCCAGGGCGGGCCGAACATGGCCGCGGTGCTGGTCGGCAAGGCGGTGGGCGGCAACCTGTTCATGGGCTTCATCTCCGCGGTCGCGTTCGCCACCATCCTGGCGGTGGTGGCCGGGCTGACGCTGTCCGGTGCCTCGGCGGTGTCGCACGACCTGTACGCCACGGTGATCATGAAGGGCAGGCCGCCGGCGGGCACCGAACTGCGCGTGTCGCGCGCCACCACCCTGGTGCTGGGCGTGATCGCGGTGCTGCTGGGCATCGCCTTCGAGAAGCAGAACGTGGCCTTCATGGTGTCGCTGGCCTTCGCCATCGCCGCCTCGGCCAACTTCCCGGTGCTGATCCTGTCGCTGCTGTGGAAGGACTGCACCACCCGCGGCGCGGTGATTGGTGGCTTCCTCGGCCTGGCCTCGTCGTTGCTGCTGACCCTGCTGTCGCCGTCGGTGTGGGTGGATACGCTGGGCAATCCGGCCGGCAGCGCGCCGTTCCCGTACACCAGCCCGGCGCTGTTCTCGATGACCATCGCCTTCGCCGCCATCTGGCTGTTCTCGGTGCTGGACAACAGCGCGCGCGCCAAGGCCGAGCGTGCGGCCTACCCGGCGCAGCAGGTCCGTGCCGAGACCGGCATCGGTGCCAGCAAGGCCGCCGACCACTGACGGTCACCCGTTCCTGATGTGTGTGCAGACAAGGGCCGCTCCGCACAGGGCGGCCCTTGTCGTTCCATCCACTCCACGCGGGACGGGGACGACGTTGCCGGCGCTCAGCCGGCGGTTTCCCACCAGATGAAGGCCCAGCGGCACGTAGGAGCCGGCCCGAGCCGGTTGTCGTGGGACGCCGCGTGCCAGTCGCACAGCGATTGCCGCTCCGTGGCGGTGAGTTCGCCGAACATCGCTTCGGCCTGTTGCAGCAGGTCCGCCACGTCCTTGTCGGCAGCGGGCGCTGGCACCGGGAGGTAATCCACGCGCGGCAGGCGGCCCATGTCCAGCAGCAGGTTGACCGGGTAGCGATGGTCCGGCATCGGCGTCCACGTGCGGCGCAGCAACGCGGCCAGCTCGCCGGCGCCGGTGCGCGGGCCGGTGGCGAAGGTGATGCAGGCGCGCCGGCGCGCGTGCGCGTCCAGCTTCGCCAGCGCCTGTGCCAGGTCCGGCACCATCAACGAGCGCGAGGCGATGGCGACATCGCAGCGCGGCACCGCGCTCCAGTCGTCCTCCCAGGACAGCTGCCACGGCTGGATGTTGCCGACGCCGGCGCGGGCGATCGCCGCGTGCAGGCCATCGAGCATGCCGCGGCTGTAGTCCAGCGCATGCACCTGCCGCACCCGCGCGGCGATGGGCAGGCTGAGCAGGCCGGGGCCGCAGCCGACGTCGAGCACGCTGTCCACGCCGTCCAGGTCCAGCCGCGCGAGGAAGGCGTCGCTGTAGTCGTCGTGGCGTCGTTTCCAGCCCGGTTGCGCCGCCCGCGCATCCCACGCGCTGGCCGGTTTGGGCGCGTAGCCGCAGGCCTGCAGGTGCTGGCGGTAGCGGGCGGCATGGTCGATCGGCGGGGGCAGCGCGGTCATCGCGGCATGGCTCCGGTGGCGGGAAGGGAGGCGGCGATGCGCGCGGCGTCCACGCCATACAGCGTGGCCAGCCGGGCGGGCGTGGCGACTTCGTGCGCCGGGCCCAGTGCCTGCAGGCTGCCACCGGCCATCAACGCAATGCGGTCGGCCACCTGCAGTGCATGCTGCGGCTGGTGTGTGGACAGCAGCACGCCGATGCCGCGTCCGGCCAGCGCGCGCACGGTGTCGAGGATGCGCAGCTGGTTGCCGAAGTCGAGACTGGCGGTGGGTTCGTCCATCACCAGCACCCGCGCCTGCTGGGCCAGCGCCCTCGCGACCAGCACCAGTTGCCGTTCGCCGCCGCTGAGGGTATCCACCGTGCGCGCGGACAATGCGGCGATGCCCAGTTCGTGCAGGCAGGCGTCGGCGATCTCTTCATCGGCGCGGCCCGGTGCGGCCAGCAGGCCCAGGTGCGCGGCGCGGCCCATCCCCACCAGCTCGCGCACGCGCCAGGCGAACGGCAATGGCGCAGCCTGCGGCACGTAGCCGAGCAGGCGCGCGCGCTGCGCGCGGTCATGGCCACGCAATGGCCGGCCATGCAGCCGCACCTCGCCGGCCACCGCCGGCAGCAGGCCCAGCAGGGTACGGAACAGCGTGGTCTTGCCGCAGCCGTTGGGGCCGAGCAGGCACACCACTTCACCGGCCTGCAGCGACAGCGCCAGCGGCGCACCCAATGCGACGCCGGCATGGCCGATGGCCAGCGCGCGCGCTTCCAGCAGCGGAGTCGCGGCGTTCATGCGCGGCCTCCGCTGCGGGCCAGCACCCACAGGAAGCACGGCACGCCGACGCAGGCGGTGAGAATGCCCAGCGGTAGTTCGATCGGCGCCAGCGTGCGCGCCAGGGTGTCGGCGGCCAGCAGGAAGCTGGCGCCCAGCAGCAGGCTCGCCGGCAGCTGCCGGCGAAAGTCGGCGCCGACCAGCAGGCGCGCGATGTGCGGCACCACCAACCCGACCCAGCCGATGATGCCGGCCAGCGACACCGCTGCCGCGGTGCACAGCGTCGCCGCCGCGATCAGCGTCCAGCGCAAGGGAACGACCGCCACGCCGAGCGCGCTGGCCTCCTCGTCGCCCAGCGCCAGCAGGTTCACCCGCCAGCGCAGCAGTACCAGCGGCAGCAGGCCGGCCAGCAGCAACGGTGCGCTGACGCGCAGGTCGTCGCCGACCACCGCGTTCAACCCGCCGAGCAGCCAGAACGTGATCGACGGCAGTTGCGTGTACGGGTCGGCCAGCAGCTTGAGCAGCGAGATGCCGGCACCGAGCAACGCCGATACCGCCACGCCGGCCAGTACCAGCACCAGCACCGGCTCGTGGCGGCGCACCAGGGCGGCGACCAGGCACACCAGCGCCACCGCCGCCAACCCGCCGGCGAAGGCGAAACCCTGTACCAGCAGCATCGGCAGGCCGAGGAACAGCGCCAGCGAGGCGCCCAGCCCGGCACCGGCGGAAACGCCGAGGATGTCCGGTGATACCAGCGGGTTGCGGAACATCGCCTGGTAGGCGGCGCCAGCAGCCGACAGCGCCGCGCCGATCAGTACCGCTGCCAGCACCCGCGGCAGGCGGATGTGCCACAGCGCCGCATGCACCGTCGGCGGAACCGGCTCGCCGATGCCGAACAGCTGCGATGCCAGCGCCTGCAGCAGCATCGTCGGCCGCACCGGGAACTGGCCGACAGCGAAGGCCAGCAACAGCATCGCCAGCAGCAGGCCCCAGCCACCGGCGTGCCAGGCCCAGCGCGGCACAGCACCGGCTCTCACCGGCCATGCTCCAGCGCATCGGCGATGCCGGCCGGCAAGCGCGAGCCCCACAGCAGACGGTGCAGTGCGTCGATGCGCGCCCGCAGCGCGGCCGGCGCCAGCGCCGGGGTAGCGCCGGGGTGCAGCCGTGCCAGCAGCCATGCCAGCCCCGGCAGGCGGTTGATGCCCGGCGGGCCGTCCAGCCAGCCGAACGGCAGGGTCGGCGCGCAGTGCAGGCGTCCGCTGCGTACCGCGCGCAGGCTGCGCCAGCGCGGGTCCTGCGATGCGCTGGCGGCGAATGCCGCATCCTGGGTCAGGATCACGTCCGGGTCCCACGCCAGCAGTTGTTCCAGCGATACCCGTGCCAGCCCGCCGCTGCCGACGGCGGCGGCGACGTTGCGGCCGCCGCAGAACTCGATGACCTCGGTATTGATCGAACCGGCAAGCCCGCTCTCCAGACCGTCGCCGCCGCGGCCGTAGTAGACCGTCGGCCGGGCGTCGGGGGTGCGCGTGGCCAGTACCTCGTGGACCAGCGCCAACTGCGCCTCGGCAGCCTGCGCGAGCGCTTCGCCGCGTGCGGTCACGCCGAGCCGCCGGCCGACGTGGCGCAGTTGGGCCGGGTGGTCGGGCAGGCGGCCGGCCACCAGTTCAATGGGAATGCCGGTCTGCCGCCACACCCGTTCGGCGGAGGAGCGATGGTTCGCATCGAAATCGCCGGCGTCCAGCACCAGTTGCGGCTGCATCGCCAGCAGCCGCTCCAGGCTCACCGTGCTGCCGCGCCCCGCCAGCCGGCCAATCACCGGACGCGTGCGCAGGGGCGCGGGCAGCAGCGCCAGCGCCTCGGGCGCCATCCGCATCGGCCAGCCCAACAGCCGTTCCGGCGCCAGCGCGGCGATCAGCACGGCCGCCGGAGCGCCGGCGGCAAACACCCGTCCGGGTACGCCCGTGGGCTCCCCCAGGCGCAGCACGCGCTGCGCCGGCATCGCGCGCAGCGGGCCGTTGCCCGCCGCCAGCAGCGGCGCCAGAGCCAGCGCCTGCAACAGCGCGCGGCGCTTCATCCCGCCAGCGCCGGCGTGGTGCGGCATGCATCCCACCAGCGTTGCAGGGCGTCGTCGCGGGGAGGCAGTTCGCGTGCCTGTCCACCGGTGAAATCACGCCATGCGGCCAGGTAGCGCGCGTTCACCACGGTGAGCAGCGGGATGCCGGCGAGCATCAATGCCAGCAGTTCGTCGGCCATGCCCCGTCCCTGCGCTTCCAGCGTGCCGAAACGGTTGGCGATGGCCAGTTCGGCCGGTTCCCGCATGGCCCGCCGCAGCACTTCGCTGGCATCGGCGATGCCGCGCGGGTCCAGGTTGCAGCCGCAGGCGGCCGCTCCCAGCGCCTGGCTGATCGGGTAGCGGGCGGTGCGGTCGGCCACGTCCATCAGCACCATGCGCTTGCCGTTGGGCGCGGCCTCGTGTGGCAGCGCCACCAGCCCGCGCACGCGGTGGCCGGCAGCCAGTTGCCGCGTCGCAAAGGCTGCCAGCACCGCGTCCGGGTCCGGGCCGTCGCCGGCATCGTGGACCAGCGCGGCAATGCGTACGGGAATGAGCTCGGCCATGCTCAGAATCTCCTGTTGACGTTGACGAACCAGGTACGGCCCGGCATCGGGTAGCCGTCGGCCAGTTCATACCACTTGTCACCGACGTTGCGGACGCCCAGGTCCAGGCCCAGTCCGTCGCGCGGCATCCAGCTCGCCTTCACGCCCACCGTGCCGAAGCCTGGCAGCTCGCGCACCGGGGCGGCGGCATTGGCGTAGCTGACCCGGCGGCCCTGCTCGGCCTCCAGCGTGGCCTGCAGGCGCAGCTGCGGCAGCGCGGCCCAGCCCAGCACCAGGAACAGGCGCTGGCGCGGGCTGTCCAGCAGGGCCACGTTGCGGTTCTCCAGATTGGTGCGGCGCAGCCAGGCGTAGCTGCCCTGCAGCTCCCAGTCCCCGGCCAGCTGCTGTTGCAGGCCCAGTTCGACGCCGAGGTGACGGGCGCGGCCGATGTTCTGCGCACGGTTGCAGGTGCTGCCGCCGCAGGCCGTGGAGGCGACCACCTCGTTCTGGATCAGGTCGTCGATCAGGCTGTGGAATACCGCAGCCTGTACCTGCGCGCCCTCCCACCAGCGGCCGCGCAGGCCGAGTTCGAGATGGGTGGCATGTTCCGGCGCGAGGTCCGGGTTGGGCAGCGCCGCGCCCATGCGCGCCGAATAGCGGTCCTTGATGGTCGGGAAGCGGGTGCGGCGCGCGGCGCTCGCGTACCACTGCCGGTCCGGTGCCAGCTGCTGCACGTATTCGAGCACGGCGTTGGTGGCGTCGGCGCTGCCGGTGGGCCAGTAGTAGACGCGCCTGGCCTCGCGGCGGTCGTGGCCGAGGCCGAAGCGCAGGTGCGAGGCAGCGGTCAGGGCGAAGCGGTCCTCCACCGCCACCGAGGTGGTGACGTCGCGGTAGTCCTTGGTCGGCGCGTTGCGGTTGCGGTCGCTGTGCCGGTCGTCCTTGTAGTGGATGGCCAGCTGCAGTTCGTGGCGCTCAAGCGCGGTGCCGGCCAGGGTCACCGAGCCGCCGACGGTGCGGTCGTCGTAGACGCTGGGGAAGCTGCCGTTGTCCAGCCCGGTTGCGTAGCTGCCGTCGGTATAGGCCTCCAGGCCGTTGCCGTAGGTGTCGCGGTACACGCGGGTGCGCAGCGTGGCGTGCCGGCCCAGCCGGGTGTTGCCGACGAAGTACAGGCTGTCCTTGTCCCACCACGGCCAGCGCCAGTAGCGGATGCCGCCGCGCGCGCTGCCGGTATAGACCGGATTGCCCTTCTCCCCGTCCTGGCGGGCGTAGCCCAGGGCGTACTCGTCGCCATCGCGCGGGGTGTAGCCGAGCTTGAACGACAGCCGGCGGTCGTCGCGATCGGCGTTGCGGCGATCGTCGCCGGTATCGGTGGGCACGCTCTTGTAGTCGCGGAAACCATCGGGCAGCGGGAACGTGTCCGCCTTCAGCTGCGACCAGCCGAGCTGGTAGTACCAGTCGCCCCGGCTGCCGCCTAGGTTCAGCGCGGCCTTGCGCTCGCCGCCATCGGCGATGCCCAGTCGCAGGTTGCCCTCGAACGGGCGCTCGGGGCGGCGGCTGACCAGGTTGATCGCGCCACCGAGGATGTTCGGCCCGTACAGCAGCGAGGCGCCGCCGCTGGCGACCTGGATCTGCGCGAGGTCGAAGGTGGTGAAGCGGCCGAAGTCCACGTAGCCGTCGTACGGGACGTACAGCGGGACGCCGTCAAGGAAGACCGGCACCTGCCGCGGGTCGAAGCCGCGCAGGTAGAGCATGTCCTCGTTGCGCGAATTGCGCGACAGGCTCGCACCGGGCAGTACGGCGACTGCCTCGCCGACCGTGTCGCGGTCCAGCTGCTGGATGCGTACGGCATCCAGGGTGCGCTCGGCGACGGTGGCCGAGCTGCCGCGGCGGGCATGGACATCGACGCTGCCCAGGGTGAACACCGGGGCGGAAGACGGGGCGTTGGCGGCGAAGGTCGACAACGGCAGGAACAGCGCGGACAGTGGCAGAACGAAACGGCGGGTACGCATCTTGGCGGTCCTCGGATTCCGTTATATCCAGAATGATATAGCGGTGGGTACAACCAATTCCCACGGTCGACCCGGTCATCGATTCTTGCCCCGCGCGCCTTGGCCGTCCTTGACGAAGGTCAAGCACGGCCGATGTAGCTGCCGCCGTACACTGCACGCTCCCGCAGCGTGATGGACGAGCAACCGCGACATGGCCGATTCTCCCCTGCATGCCGCTGTCGAGCCGCACGGCCACCTGTGGCTGAGCGTTGAAGGGAAAAGCCTGGGCGGCCGCGGCCGCTTCGCTCTGCTGGGCCTGATCGATGCCTGCGGCTCGATCAGCCAGGCCGCCAGACGCATGGGCATGACCTACAAGAACGCGTGGGACGCGGTGGACGCGATGAACACCGCCGCCGGCGAACCACTGGTCGCGCGTACCGTGGGCGGACGTGGGGGCGGTGGCGCCCGGCTCACCGAGCGCGGCCGCCAGCTGATCCGCCACTTCGAGCAGCTCGAACGCGAGCACCGGCGCTTCCTGCATTCCCTCCAGTCCCTGCCGGGGCTGGGCGACGATTTGGCCCTGATACGGAGGATCGGAATGGTCACCAGTGCGCGCAACCAGTTCCACGGGCATGTCCGCGGCATCGTGGCCGGTGCGGTCAACGACGAGGTCCTGCTGGAAGTGACCCCGGGACTGCGGATCGTGGCCACCATCACCCGCGACAGCGTGCACAGCCTCGGGCTGGAGGTGGGGACACCGGCCTTCGCGCTGGTCGACGCGTCGTCGGTGATCGTCGCCCGCGACGTGGAGGGCGCCCGCTATTCGGCGCGCAACCGTTTCAGCGGCACGGTCGGCCGCATCAGCCAGGGCGCGGTCAACGACGAAGTCGTCGTGGACGTGGGCGATGGCTGCAGCATGGTGGCGATCATCACCCGGGAAAGCGCGCGGGCGCTGGCGCTGGAACCGGGAATCGTGGTCACGGTCCTGTTCAAGGCATCCAGCGTCATCGTCGGCGTACCCCACTGAGCCGCGCGGCCGGTTTGACCGCCCCGTGCATTGGGCGCAAGCTCTCGCGAGGCATGACACGGGACAGAGCACCATGACCGCAGCGACTTCGATGAGCGCACCGGATGGCAAGTCTCCACCCTCGCACCTGTGGCGCGTGTTCTGGCTGCAGGGCGTGATTCCCAGCAACCTGCTGTGGGCGGCGGCGCTGTGGGCGCTGGCGCAAGGCATGACCGAACTGCTGCTGGGCCTGTTCGTGGTGCTGCTGCTGTATACCGGCTGGATCATCCCGGCGGTGTGGCGCGCCGCACCCTCCGCGCGCAACCCCAACTACGGCGTGGCCGCACGCGGGCTGACCGTGGTGTGGGGCCTGAATACGGTGCTGGTGGTGTTCTTCCTGACCCTGCAGCTGGTGGCTCAGTAGAACTGGACCGGTTCGCCGGCGCGGTCGAAAGCCGCAAAACGGCTGACCTGCCCGTCGTTGATCGCGTTGACCATCAGCCGCAGCGGCTGCGCCGCTTCGTCGGGGGACGGGGCGACGCCGGCGCGGCCTTCCAGCGCGGCGACGAACACCAGGTCCCAGGCCACGCCGGTGGCGGTGGATTCGGCCGCCAGCGCGGCGAACGAGGCGACTTCGCGCGGTGCCTTGTCCACGCACAGCACCGGCGCCAGCGTGCCGCCCTCGCCGGCGGCATGGCGCGCGTGCTGGTCGCTGCTGGGGGACTCGGGAAGTTCCGCGCGCACGAATACGAACAGCAGGCGCTGCGGCTCGGCCTGTTGCAGCGCGGCGCGCAGCAATCCATCGAAATCGCTCAGCATCATGGCATCGTCACGGTAAGAGAACGCGGTTGCGGCATGCTGCCATACCTGTCCGGCGCATGATTGATCCATGTCATGTCGGCGCCGATGTGCGACAAGGTAGGCTGGCAACCCATTGACGCAAGTGGGAGTATCCCGGCGTACCGGGCCAGTGGACGACGGTGGAACCGCCATGAGCCAGCTCACCGACGGCTTCGGTCGCAGCTTCCCCTACCTGCGGCTGTCGCTCACCGAGGCATGCAACTTCCGTTGCAGCTATTGCCTGCCCGATGGTTACCACGCCGACGGGCGGCCGCGCTTCCTGGCGGTGGATGAGATTGCCCGGCTGGTGCGCGCGTTCGCCACCCTGGGCATGCACAAGATCCGTCTGACCGGCGGCGAGCCGAGCCTGCGCAGGGACCTGACCCGGATCATCGCCACGGTGGCGCGGGTGCCGGGCATCCGCAAGGTCGCCATCACCACCAACGGCACCCGGCTGCCGCGCTACCTGCCGGACTGGCACCAGGCCGGGCTGAGCGCGCTCAACGTGAGCGTGGACAGCCTGCAGCGCGAGCGCTTCCATGCCATCACCGGCCACGACCGGTTGCCGGAGGTGCTCGAAGGCATCGCCATGGCGCAGGCGCTGGGCCTGCAGTCGGTCAAGCTCAACGCGGTGCTGCTGCGTGACCGCAACGACGACGAGCTGCCGGCGTGGATGGAGTTCCTGCGCGAGCGCGCGCTGAGCGTGCGCTTCATCGAACTGATGCGCACCGGCGACAACGGCGACTATTTCCAGCGCCACCACCTGCGCGCCGACGTGCTGGTGGAGCAGCTGCAGGCCGCCGGCTGGAGCCTGCGCCCGCGCGCCGCCGACGCCGGGCCGGCGCGCGAGTACGTGCACCCGGCCTATCGCGGCAGCATCGGCATCATCGCGCCGTACTCGCGCGATTTCTGCGCCGGCTGCAACCGCCTGCGGGTCACCGCCCGCGGCGACCTGCGGCTGTGCCTGTTCGGCGATTTCGGGGTGGCGCTGCGGCCGTTGCTGCAATCCGACGCCGACCACGACGCGCTGCTGGCGCGCATCACCACCCAACTCGGCCTGAAGGCGGCCGGGCACGGATTGCACCAGGGCCGGACCGGGTTGACCCCGCACCTGGCCTCGATCGGAGGATGAGCAACACGATGAGTGGTCAGATGAATGCGGCTTTCCACATGGCCGATGTCCGCGACAAGCGCGTTACCCGCCGCCGTGCGGTGGCGGTGGGCGAACTGCACGCCGGGCCGGTGGCCTACCCGCTGATCGTCGAGCGCCGCCTGCCCAAGGGCGATGCGCTGGTGATGGCCGAGATCGCCGGCCTGCAGGGCGCGAAGATGGCCTCGGCACTGATGCCGCTGTGCCACCCGCTGCCGCTGGAGCTGGTGCACGTGTACTGCGCGCCGGTGCCGGAGCGGCAGGCGATCCGGGTGTGGTGCGAGTGCGCGAGCGAAGCGCGCACCGGCGTGGAGATGGAGGCGCTGGCCGGGGTCAATGCGGCCCTGCTGACCCTGTACGACCTGAGCAAGCCGGTGGAGCCGGCGCTGCGCATCGAGGGCATCCGCCTGCTGTTCAAGGAAGGCGGCAAGAAGGGCCTGTGGCTGCACCCCGACGGCATGGACGAGGCCGAGCGGGCCCGCTTCAGGCCACGCCCGCCGCAGGGCCTGGGCGGCGCCGCGTGCGCGGTGCTGACCCTGAGCGACCGCGCCAGCCAGGGCATCTACGACGATGAATCCGGCCCGCGCCTGGTTGCCGGACTGCAGGCGCTGGGGGGCGATGTCGTGGCCACGGAGCTGCTGCCCGACGGCGTCGAGCCGCTTGCCGGTCGCCTGCGCGCGCTGGCCGCTGCCGGCGTGCGCCTGTGCCTGTGCACTGGCGGCACCGGGCTGGGGCCGCGCGATCTGGCGCCGGAGGCGTTGCAGTCGCTGGGCGCGCGCCGCGTGGACGGGCTGGCGCAGATGCTGCGTGCGCTCAGCGCGCAGCACACGCCGATGGCCTGGCTCAGCCGCGCCGAGGTGGTGCAGCTGGACGGCATGCTGGTGTTCGCGCTGCCGGGCAGCCCGCGCGCGGCGGCGCAGTGCCTGGACATCCTCGCGCCGGTACTGGGCCACGCACTGGCCATGGCGGGCGGCGCTGGCCACGGGAGCGCGGCATGATCGCCTATGACGAAGCGCTGCGGCACCTGCTCGACGCCGCCGTGCCGCTGCCGCCCGAACGGGTACCGCTGGAACGGGCCGAAGGGCGGGTGCTGGCCAGCGATGTGCTCAGCGCGCAGTCGCTGCCGCCGTTCGACAATTCGGCGATGGACGGCTTCGCCCTGCATGCCGGCGGCACGCCACTCGCCGCCGGCACGGAGTTTTCCGTACAGGGTTGGCAGGCGGCCGGCGACCCCGGCAGCGCCGCCGCGCGGGACGCTGGCGGCGCATGGGAAATCATGACCGGCGCGCGCATGCCCGTCGGGCTGGACAGCGTGGTGCCGATCGAACAGGTCACCCTCCTCGACAGTCACGACGGCAGGCCCACCCGCATCGCACTGGGCGCGCAGGTCAGGCCCGGCCAGCACGTGCGCCTGCGCGGCGAGGACGTGGCCGAAGGCGAGCGCGTGCTGTGCGCCGGCCAGCGCCTGGATCTCAACGCCTGCACCCTGCTGCATGCCATCGGCGTGGGCGAACTGGCGGTCGCCGCGCGGCCGCAGGCCGCAGTGATCGCCACCGGCAAGGAACTGGTAACTGATGCGGCGCAGGCGCTGGACTCCGGACAGATCCGCGACAGCAACCGGCCCTATCTGGTCGGCCGCCTGCGCGCGGCCGGTGCGCAGGTAGCGTGGCAGGGCACGGTCGGCGACGACGTGGCCGCCTTCGATGCGGTGCTGGACCAGGCGCTGGCGGCCGGTGCGCGGGTGCTGGTGAGTACCGGCGCGGTGTCGCAGGGCCGCTACGATTTCATCCCCGATGCACTGCGTGCCCGTGGCGCGCGCATCGTTTTCCACAAGGTGGCCATCCGCCCGGGCAAGCCGCTGCTGTTCGCGGTGCTGTCCGACGGCGCGTTGTACTTCGGGTTGCCCGGCAACCCGGTGTCGGCGGCGGTCGGCCAGCGCTTCTTCGTCGAGCCGGTGCTGCGCAGGATGCTCGGCATGGACGCGGAGCCGGCGCTGTACCTGCCGCTGCTGGCCGATGCGCGCAAGCCACCGGGCCTGCGCTTCCATGCCCGCGCGCGGGTCGAGGTGGATGAACGCGGGCAACTGGGCGTGCGACTGCTGGCCGGGCAGGAATCGTTCCGCCTGATGTCGATGCTGCACGCCAATGCCTGGGCGGTGCTGGAAGGCGACGCCGGTCTCGCCGCCGCCGGCACCCACGTACGCGTGCAGGGTCCCGGGCACCACGATCCGGTGCAGTTGATGGGCGGAGTGCCGTCATGAAACAGGTGAACCTGCAGCTGTTCGGCGCCTTCTCCGAGCTGGACGCTTCGCGCGAGATCGTGGTGGACGTGGCCGGCGACCACGTGGCCGACCTGCGCCGGGCGTTGCGCACGCTGCTGCCGCAGCGCTGGCCGCAGTTCCGCGCCGGCCTGCTGGACTACTCGGTGTTCGCCGACCAGCAGAGCGTGCTGCGCGAGCACGAGCGGCTGCCCGAAGATGGCCGCGTGGCGATCCTGCCGCCGGTGAGTGGAGGTTGAGATGGGCAACGACGTGTTCATCGGCAAGGTGCTGGACCGCGCCAGCGCCGCCATCGACCCTGCCGAGGCGATCGCCGCGGTATCCGATCCGGGCTTCGGCGGCATCGACGTGTTCATCGGCAAGGTACGCGACCTCAACCAGGGGCGCGCGGTGCGCGGCATCACCTACGACCTGTTCGAGCCGCTGGTGCTGAACGAGTTCCAGCGCCTGGCCGCGGAGGTGGAGGCCGCCTTCGGCCCGCGCGTGAAGCTGTACGTGGCGCACGCCCGCGGACGGCTGGCGGTGGGCGAGGTGGCGGTGGTGGTTGCCGCCGGCAGCCCGCACCGCGACGAGGCGTTCCGCGCCTGCCGGCAGTTGATCGAGGCGGTGAAGCACCGCTGCCCGATCTGGAAGCAGGAACATTACGAGGACGGCGACAGCCAGTGGAGCGAAGGCTGCGCGTTGTGCCATGGCGAAGGCGACGCGGCGCATGGCCACGATCACGCCGATTAGCCGGCCAGCGCCGGCCGGCATCGTGCTGGCGGGCGGCCGCTCCAGCCGCATGGGCCGTGACAAGGCGCTGCTGCCTTGGCACGGGCGCACCTTGCTGGAACACATGCGCGGACTGCTGCGCCAGGCCGGCGCGCAGCGGGTCTGGGTCAGTGGTGCGTATCCGGCCTTCGCCGGCATTCCCGACCGGATCGCGCATTGCGGCCCGCTGGGCGGGCTGTACAGCGTGGCGATGGCGATGCCCGACGGGCCGGCCTGGGTGGTGGCGGTGGACATGCCGCGGCTGGCCCCTGCGCTGCTGCAGCGGCTGCACGCAGTGCACCGCGGCGGCTGCACGGCGCTGGCCGGGCATCCATTGCCGATGCTGCTGGATATCGATGCGGACTGCCGCGCACTGCTCGCGGCGATGCTCGCCGACCCGCATGGCCCGCGTTCGCTGCATGCCCTGCAGCAGCGCCTGGCCACGCGGCGGTTGCCGTTGGCGCCCGGCGACGAGGCCTGCCTGTTCAACTGCAATACGCCGGTGCAATGGCAGGAGGCCGCATCGTGAAGATCCAGTTCCGGCAGCAGTCGCTGCGTCTGCGCGTGGATGAAGATGAACTGGCGCACCTGCTGGCTGGTGGGACGGTGACCGATACGCTGCGACTCGGCGACGGTGCGGGCTGGTCGTTGGCGTTGCACCTGAATGCGGGCGCTGCCGTCATTTCCGCCACGGGCGGTGATTGCCAGGTGGCGCTGCCGATTGATGCGGTGCGGGAACTGCAGGCCCGTCTGCCCAGCCGTGAAGGGATCTGCTTCGAATCGAGCACCGGCAGCGACAGCGTGCGTCTGCAGCTGGATGTGGACGTGCGCGACAGCATGCGGCGGCGTGATGCAGTACGCGCGGTCAAGCCTTCGGCTTGACATTTGTCATGGAGAGATCGAAAACCGGCGTGGATTGATCGAAATCAAAACCGGCTCGACCCGCCTGCTGGCCTAATCGCGGACCAGACAGGTACTGCCTGAATCTTTGTACCTACACGTCGTCATCCTGCAGCCTTGGAGCCATGCATGACCGCCGGTAGCGAAGTGATACAACGCAGCAACGCAGGTCCCGGCCGGACCATCGGCGACTGGCAGCCGGAGGACGCCGGCTACTGGGAGCGCACGGGCCGGCGGGTTGCCACGCGCAACCTGGTGATCTCGATCCCGGCACTGTTGCTGGCCTTCTCGGTCTGGGTGCTGTTCTCGGCGGTGTCGATCAGCCTGCCGCGCATCGGCTTCGACTTCAGCACCGACCAGCTGTTCTGGCTGGTGGCGCTGCCCAGCCTGTCCGGCGCCACCCTGCGCGTGGCGTATTCGTTCGTGATCCCGATCTTCGGCGGGCGCCGCTGGACCGCGCTGTCCACCGCCTCGCTGCTGCTGCCCACGCTGTGGCTCGGCTTCGCGGTGCAGGACCCGGCCACGCCGTACTGGGTATTCGTGCTGATCGCGATCCTGTGCGGCTTCGGCGGCGCCAACTTTTCCTCGTCGATGTCCAACATCTCCTTCTTCTATCCCAAGCAGAAGCAGGGACTGGCGCTGGGCCTGAACGCCGGGCTCGGCAACGTCGGCGTGTCGGTGGCGCAGGCGGTGGTGCCGCTGGTCATCACCGTAGGCGCATTGGGCACGCTGGCCGGGCCGCCGCAGGCGCTGGTCGACGGCAGTGGCCACCTGTTCCTGCAGAACGCAGGCTTCATCTGGGTGCCGGCCATCGCGCTGGCCGCCTTGGCCGCGTGGTTCGGCATGAACGACCTGACCAGCGTGCGCTCCTCGTTCACCGAGCAGGCGGTGATCTTCCGCCGCAAGCACAACTGGCTGATGTGCTGGCTGTACATCGGCACGTTCGGCTCGTACATCGGCTTCTCCGCCGGTTTCCCGATGCTGGTCAAGAGCCAGTTCCCGGACGTGAACCCGATGACCTACGCCTTCATCGGCCCGCTGCTTGGCGCGCTGATGCGCTCGGTCGGCGGCAGCCTGGCCGACCGCTGGGGCGGGGCGCGGCTGACCTTCTGGGTGTTCGCGCTGATGGTCGCGGCGGTGTTCGGGGTGCTGCACTTCCTGCCCGACAAGGGCCAGGGCGGCAACTTCTTCGGCTTCCTGGCCGCGTTCATGGCGCTGTTCGTGCTCAGCGGCATCGGCAACGGCACCACCTTCCGCATGATCCCGGTGATCTTCCGCACCCTGCACGAACGCCTGTCGGCCGGTGCCGATGCGCAGGGCAAGGCCGACGCCAGCCGCCAGGCCGGGATCGAGTCGGCCGCCGTGGTCGGCTTTTCCGGGGCCATCGGCGCCTATGGCGGCTTCTTCATCCCCAAGAGCTACGGCTCGTCCATCACCTTGACCGGCAGCCCGGACATGGCGCTGTACGGCTTCATCGCCTTTTACATCACCTGCCTGGCCGTGACCTGGTGGTGGTACTACCGGCGCGGCGCGGAGGCGCCCTGCTGACAACCCCGGCACGCACCGCAGCCATGAACGCCACAGCCACGATGCAGATGTCCGCAAAGGGAGATCCACGATGAGTTATTTCCTCGATCGCTTGCAGTTCTTCAAGCGCGACCCGCAACCCTTTGCCGATGGACACGGCTTCAGCAAGAGCGAAGGCCGCGACTGGGAGAACAGCTACCGCGCCCGCTGGCAGTACGACAAGATCGTGCGCTCCACCCATGGCGTGAACTGCACCGGCTCGTGCAGCTGGAAGATCTACGTCAAGAACGGACTGGTGACCTGGGAAACCCAGCAGACTGACTACCCGCGCACGCGCCCGGACCTGCCCAACCACGAGCCGCGCGGCTGCCCGCGCGGGGCCAGCTATTCCTGGTACCTGTACAGCGCCAACCGGCTGAAGTACCCGCTGGTGCGTGGCACGCTGCTGCGCCTGTGGCGGCAGGCGCGCAAGACGCTGCCGCCGGTGGAGGCATGGGCCAGCATCGTCGAGGACAAGGAAAAGGCGCGCGCGTACAAAAGCCGCCGCGGCATGGGCGGCTTCGTGCGCCTGCGCTGGGAGGAGGCCAACGAGATCATCGCCGCCTCCAACCTGTACACGGTCAAGCAGTACGGCCCGGACCGCGTGGTCGGCTTCTCGCCGATTCCGGCGATGTCGATGGTGTCCTACGCCGCCGGCGCGCGCTACCTGTCGCTGCTCGGCGGCGCCTGCCTGTCGTTCTACGACTGGTACTGCGACCTGCCGCCGGCCTCGCCGCAGGTATGGGGCGAGCAGACCGACGTGCCCGAATCGGCCGACTGGTACAACAGCCGCTACATCATCGCCTGGGGCTCGAACGTGCCGCAGACGCGCACCCCTGACGCCCACTTCTTCACCGAGGCGCGCTACAACGGCACCAAGACGGTGGCGATCACCCCGGACTATTCCGAAGTGGCCAAGCTCACCGACCACTGGCTGCATCCCAAGCAGGGCACCGACGCGGCGCTGGCGTTCGCCTTCGGCCACGTGATCCTGCGCGAGTTCCATGTCGATTCGCCGTCGCAGTACTTCCAGGACTACTGCCGCCAGTACTCGGACATGCCGCTGCTGGTGCGGCTGGAACGCCGCGCCGATGGCCGCCTGGTGCCGGGCCACTTCCTGCGCGCCAGCGAACTGGGCGGGCTGGGCGAGGCCAACAACCCGGAATGGAAGACACTGGCGTATGACGAGGCGAGCGGCCAGATCGTCGTGCCCAACGGCTCGATCGGCTTCCGCTGGGGCGAGAAGGGCAAGTGGAACATCGAGGAAAAGGCCAGCAGCGGCGCCGCCACCCGCCTGCGCTTGAGCCTGGCCGATGGCAACGACGGCATCGAGCCGGTCAGCTTCCCCTACTTCGGCGGCATCGAGACCGACGGCTGGACCGCCGCGCCGGCCGAGGAGGTGCTGGAACGCAACATCCCGGTGCGCCGGCTGGCGCTGGCCGATGGCGGCGACGCGCTGGTGGCCACGGTCTACGACCTGCTGCTGGCGCAGTACGGCGTGGACCGCGGTTTCGGTGGCGGCAACGTGGCGGCGAGCTTCGACGACGACGTGCCGGGCACCCCGGCCTGGCAGGAGCGCATCACCGGGGTGCCGCGCGCGGAGGTGGTGGAGATCGCCCGCGAGTTCGCGCGCACCGCCGACAAGACCCGCGGCCGCAGCATGATCATCGTCGGCGCCGGCATGAACCACTGGTTCCACAACGACATGAACTACCGCGGCCTGATCAACATGCTGGTCATGTGCGGCTGCGTGGGCCAGACCGGTGGCGGCTGGGCGCACTACGTGGGCCAGGAGAAGCTGCGCCCGCAGACCGGCTGGCAGCCGCTGGCCTTCGGCCTGGACTGGAGCCGTCCGCCGCGGCAGATGAACGGCACCTCGTTCTTCTACTTCAACACCGGGCAGTGGCGCTACGAGAAGCTGCAGGTGGACGAGCTGCTGTCGCCGCTGGCCGATGCCTCCAAGTACGCCGGCAGCCTGGCTGACCTCAACCTGCGCGCGGTGCGCATGGGCTGGCTGCCGTGCGCGCCGCAGCTGGACCGCAACCCGCTGCAGCTGGTGCGCGAGGCCGAGGCGGCCGGGGTGGCGCCGGCCGACTACGCACTGGGCAAGTTCAAGGACGGCTCGCTGGACTTCGCCTTCGCCGACCCGGACGCCAGCCAGAACCACCCGCGGATGATGTTCATCTGGCGCTCCAACCTGCTGGGCTCCTCCGGCAAGGGCCACGAGTACATGCTGCGGCACCTGCTGGGCACGCGTCACGGCCTGCAGGGCAAGGACCTGGGCGAGATGGGCGCGCTCAAGCCGCAGGAAGTGAAGTGGCGCGACGAAGCGCCCGAGGGCAAGCTCGACCTGCTGGTCACGCTCGACTTCCGCATGTGCACCACGGCGCTGTACAGCGACATCGTGCTGCCCACTGCCACCTGGTACGAGAAGGACGACCTCAACACCTCGGACATGCACCCGTTCATCCACCCGCTCTCCAAGGCGGTGGACCCGGCGTGGGAGTCGCGCAGCGACTGGGAGATCTTCAAGGGCGTGGCGCGCACGGTCAGCGACATGGCGCCGGGCGTGCTTGGCGTGGAGAAGGACCTGGTACTGGTGCCGACCCTGCACGACACCCCGAACGAACTGGGCATGCCGTTCGGCGTGGCCGACTGGAAGAAGGGCCAGTGCGAGGCCATCCCCGGCCAGACCATGCCGGGCATGGCGGTAGTCGAGCGCGACTACCCGAACCTGTACCGCAAGTTCACCTCGCTGGGCCCGCTGCTGGACAAGCTCGGCAACGGCGGCAAGGGCATGAGCTGGGACACCCGGCACGAGGTGGAGTTCCTCGGCCGGCTCAACCACACCGTGCGCGAGGAAGGCGTCAGCCACGGCCGCCCGGCGATCGATTCGGCCATCGACGCGGCCGAGGTGATCCTGCACCTTGCCCCGGAAACCAACGGCCACGTCGCGGTGAAGGCGTGGGAATCGCTGGGCGGCTTCACCGGTCGCGAGCACACCCACCTGGCGGTGGGCAAGGAGCACGAGGCGATCCGCTTCCGCGACATCCAGGCGCAGCCGCGCAAGATCATCTCCTCGCCGATCTGGTCGGGGCTGGAGGATGAGAACGTCAGCTACAACGCCGGCTACACCAACGTGCACGAGCTGATCCCGTGGCGCACCGTCACCGGCCGCCAGCAGTTCTACCAGGACCACGAGTGGATGATCGACTTCGGCGAGGCCTTCATGGGCTACCGGCCGCCGGTCGACACGCGCACGGTGCAGCCGCTGCTCAACCAGCGCCCGAACGGCAACCGCGAGATCGTGCTGAACTGGATCACCCCGCACCAGAAGTGGGGCATCCACAGCACCTACAGCGACAACCTGATCATGCAGACGCTGTCGCGCGGTGGCCCGATCGTGTGGATCAGCGAGGACGACGCGCGCAGCGCCGGCATCGAGGACAACGACTGGATCGAGCTGTTCAACGTCAACGGCGCGATCGCCGCGCGCGCGGTGGTCAGCCAGCGGGTGATGCCGGGCATGGCGATGATGTACCACGCCCAGGAACGCATCATCAACGTGCCGGGTTCGGAGATCTCCGGCACCCGCGGCGGCATCCACAACTCGGTCACCCGCGTGGTGCTCAAGCCCACCCACATGATCGGTGGCTATGCGCAGCTGGCCTACGGCTTCAACTACTACGGCACATGCGGCACCAACCGCGACGAGTTCGTGATCGTGCGCAAGATGGACAAGGTCGATTGGCTGGATGGCGAGACCGCTGCGGTCGCCGCCGGGGAGGTGGTGTGATGAAAGTGCGCGCACAGATCGCGATGGTGCTGAACCTGGACAAGTGCATCGGCTGCCATACCTGCTCGATCACCTGCAAGAACGTGTGGACCTCGCGCGAGGGCGTGGAGTACGCCTGGTTCAACAACGTGGAGACCAAGCCCGGCATCGGCTACCCGAAGGAGTGGGAGAACCAGGACAAGTGGAACGGCGGCTGGGTGCGCACCCGCGCCGGCAAGCTGGTGCCGCGCGCCGGTGGCCGCTGGCGCATGCTCGCCAAGATCTTCGCCAACCCCGACCTGCCGCAGATCGACGACTACTACGAGCCGTTCGACTTCGACTACCAGCACCTGCACGACGCACCGGAGGTCAAGCACCAGCCGACCGCGCGTCCGCGTTCGCTGATCAGCGGCGAGCGCATGCAGAAGATCGAGTGGGGCCCGAACTGGGAGGAGATCCTCGGCACCGAATTCAGCAAGCGTGCCCGCGACTACAACTTCGACCAGGTGCAGAAGGAGATCTACGGCGCCTTCGAGAAGACCTTCATGATGTACCTGCCGCGCCTGTGCGAGCACTGCCTGAACCCGGCCTGCGTGTCCGCCTGCCCGTCGGGCGCGATCTACAAGCGCGAGGAGGACGGCATCGTCCTGATCGACCAGGACAAGTGCCGTGGCTGGCGCATGTGCGTGTCGGCATGCCCCTACAAGAAGATCTACTACAACTGGAAGAGCGGCAAGTCCGAGAAGTGCATCTTCTGCTACCCGCGCATCGAGATGGGCGAGCCGACCATCTGCTCGGAAACCTGCGTCGGCCGCATCCGCTACCTCGGGGTGATGCTGTACGACGCCGACCGCATCGCCGAGGCGGCCGCGGCGCCGGCCGAGAAGGACCTGTACCAGGCGCACCTGGACATCTTCCTCGATCCCACGGACCCGGCGGTGATCGCCGCCGCACGCGCCGAGGGCATTCCGGACAGCTGGCTGGACGCGGCCAGGGCGTCGCCGGTGTACAAGCTGGCGATCGACTGGAAGCTGGCGCTGCCGCTGCACCCGGAGTACCGCACCCTGCCGATGGTCTGGTACGTGCCGCCGCTGTCGCCGATCCAGAACGCGGCCGAACGCGGTCGCATCGGCATGAGCGGCGAGCTGCCGGACGTGGCCTCGCTGCGCATCCCGGTGCGCTACCTGGCCAACCTGCTCTCGGCCGGCGACGAGGCACCGGTGGTGCGCGCGCTGGAACGGCTGATGGCGATGCGCGCCTGGCGCCGGGCCAGGAACGTGGACGGCATCGAGGACACCCGCGTGCTCGAGCAGGCGGGGCTGAGCGTGGCCCAGGCCGAGGACATGTACCGCTACCTGGCCATCGCCAACTACGAGGACCGCTTCGTCATCCCCACCGGCCACCGCGAGTACGCCAACGACGCGTTCGGCGAGCGCGGCGGCTGCGGCTTCACCTTCGGCAACGGCTGCAACGGCGACAGCCCGGCCGACCTGTTCGGGCAGCGCAAGACCACCACCTACGCGGTGCACCCGAACCGGCAGCACCGGCATGAGGTGGTCGAATGAGCCTGCTCAAGCTGATCGGGGTACTGCTGGACTACCCGCGCGACGAACTGTGGGAGCACGGGCCGGAGCTGCTGGCCGCGTGCGACGACCCGGCCCTTGCGCCGGCGCGCCAGCGGCAGCTGCGCGGCTTCGTGCAGGCGCTGCTGGACAACGATCCGCTCGATGCACAGGCGCGCTGGCTGGGCAGTTTCGATCGCGGCCGCTCGATGAGCCTGCTGCTGTTCGAGCATATCCACGGCGAATCGCGTGACCGCGGCCAGGCGATGGTGGACCTGGTGGACACGTACCGCCGCAACGGCTTCGAGCTCGACGCGCGCGAGCTGCCGGACTACCTGCCGCTGCTGCTGGAATTCCTTGCCCACCGCCCGCAGGCCGAGGCCCGCGACTGGCTGCACCACGTCGGCCACATCGCCGGCATGCTCGCCGCGCGCGCGGCCGAGCGCGAGCTGCCGCACGCGGTGCTGCTGGAGATCCTGGTCGAGGCCGGCGACGGCAAGGTCAACCTGGCGCTGCTGCGCCAGCGCGCGAGCGAGGAAGCGCGCGATGACACCCGCGAGGCCATGGACCGGCTGTGGGAAGAGGAAGCGGTCCGCTTCGGCAGCGATGCCCCCGCGCAGGATTGCGCGCCGCCCCGGCGTTCCCCGGCCCGTCCTTCGCATCCAGAGGTGCAGCCATGAACCATTACCTCCACCAGTTCGCCTTCCAGTTCTATCCGTACATCGCCGTGGCGGTGCTGCTGATCGGCAGCTGGGCGCGCTACGACAAGGCCATGTACACCTGGCGCACCGGCTCCAGCCAGCTGCTGTCGGACAAGGGCATGCGGATCGGCAGCAACTGCTTCCACATCGGCGTGCTGGCGATCCTCGGCGGCCACCTGGTCGGCCTGCTCACCCCGCATGCGGTGTACGAGCACTTCATCACCTCCTCGCAGAAGCAGTTGCTGGCGATGGTGGTCGGCGGCCTGTTCGGCGCGCTGTGCTTCGTCGGCATCGTCATCCTGCTGGTGCGCCGGCTGACCAACCCGCGGGTGCGCGCCACCGGCAGCTTCGGCGACACCCTGGTGCTGGTGCTGCTGTTCGCGCAGCTGTGCCTGGGCCTGTACAGCATCCGGATCTCGGCCGGCCACCTGGACGGCGGGGTGATGGTGCTGCTGGCCGAATGGGCGCAGCACATCGTCACCTTCCGTGCCGGCGCGGCCGATTTCATCGAGGGCGTGCACTGGGTCTACAAGCTGCACATCTTCCTCGGCCTGACCCTGTTCCTGATCGCGCCGTTCACCCGCCTGGTGCACGTGTGGAGCATTCCGCTCAGCTACCTGTGGCGGCCCTACCAGGTGGTGCGCCGCCGCCAGGCCGCGCTGCGCTACGGGCCGCGGGAGTAAACGATGAACGTGCAGACGCGGATCCTGCCGATCACCGTGATCGATTCGGCGCAGCCGGTACCGGCCGAGGCCGGCCACCATCATGACGCGGACGCCGAAGGCCCGCGCTCGCTGGGGCAGCCGGCACCGTGCCGCTTGTTCGTGGACGACACCGCGATCAGCGAAGCGGACATCGCCCGCGAGATGCAGCACCACCGCGCGATGCGTCCCGAGCAGTCGCGCGCCGATGCCGCGCGCGCGCTGGTGGTGCGCGAACTGCTGCGCCGCGAAGCACGGCGGCTGGGCCTGCAGGCGCCGGCCGGCGGCACGGTCAGTGACGAGGAGGCGTTGATCCAGCAGCTGCTGGAGCAGGGCGTGGAGGACCGCGTGCCGGACGAGGACGCGTGCCGGCGCTACTTCGAGCAGAACCCCGGACGCTTCCGCGCGCCCGACCGGGTGCACGTGCGCCACATCCTGCTGGCGGCGCCGGCCGACGACGTGGCCGGGCGACTGGCCGCGCGCAGCGAGGCCGAGCGCCTGCTCGCCCAGCTCAAGGACCACCCGCACCTGTTCGCCGATTTCGCCCTGCGCCATTCGCGCTGCCCCTCCGCCAGCGATGGCGGCGACCTGGGCTGGCTGCAGCGCGGCCAGACCACGCCGGAGTTCGACCGCCAGGTGTTCCGCCTGCGCGAGGGCCTGGCCGGCTTCCCGGTGGAGTCGCGCTGGGGCTACCACGTGGTCCGCGTGGAGGCCTGCGCGCCCGGGCAGCCGCAGGCGTTCGAGGTGGTGCACCGGCAGATCCGCGATTACCTGGAGCTGCAGGTACGCCAGCGCGAAATCCAGGCCTACCTGCTGCAGTTGCAGGAACGCTACCCGGTCCGTGGCCTCGAGGAGATAGAAGCCGAGGCCGGCTGATCCCATTTCCCCAAGGAGGACTCCCATGAACCAGGCCCTCGCTCCCGCCAGTGCCGGGCAGCAGCAGCGTGCGCTGTGGCTGAGTACGTTCGCCTTCACCGTGTGCTTCGCGGTGTGGATGATCTTCGCGATCATCGGCATCCAGATAAGCAAGCAGCTGGGCCTGAACGACACCCAGTTCGGCCTGCTGATCGCCACTCCGGTACTGACCGGCTCGGTGATCCGCGTGTTCCTCGGCATCTGGTCCGACCAGTTCGGCGGACGCAAGGTGATGACCCTGGTGATGCTGTGCGGCGCGGTGGCGACATGGCTGCTGACCTATGCGCAGACGTACCCGCAGTTCCTGCTGGCGGCCCTGTTCGTGGGTATCGCCGGCGGCAACTTCTCGGTCGGCGTGACCTACGTGTCCAAGTGGTTCCCGCCGGAGAAGCAGGGTACGGCGCTGGGCATCTTCGGCGCCGGCAACATCGGCTCGGCGGTGACCAAGCTGCTGGCGCCGATGGTGATGGTGGCCGCGGGCTGGATGATGGTGGCCAAGCTGTGGGCGGTGGGGCTGGCGGTCACCGCCATCGTGTTCTACCTGTTCAGCAAGGAAGACCCCTCGCTGGAAGAGCGCCGCCGCAGCGGCGTCAAGCCGATGCCGTTCGCCGAACAGATGGCGCCGCTGAAGAACCTGCAGGTGTGGCGCTTCTCGCTGTACTACTTCTTCGTGTTCGGTGGCTTCGTCGCGCTGGCGCTGTGGCTGCCGCACTACCTGGTCGGCGCCTACGGCATGGACGTGGGCACCGCGGGCATGCTGGCAGCGTGCTATTCGATCCCGGCCAGCCTGTTCCGCGTGGTCGGCGGCTGGCTGTCCGACCGCATCGGCGCGCGCCGGGTGATGTACTGGACGCTGGGCGTGTCGGCCGTGTGCACTTTCATCCTCGCCTATCCGGACACCCGCTACGTGGTGCAGGGCGTGCATGGCGAGATCACCTTCCACATGGCCATCGGCGTGACCCTGTTCACCGTGCTGGTGTTCGTGCTGGGCTTCTTCATGTCGCTCGGCAAGGCGGCGGTGTACAAGCACATCCCCGTCTACTACCCGCAGCATGTGGGTGCGGTGGGCGGCGTGGTCGGCATGATCGGTGGCCTGGGCGGCTTCATCCTGCCGATCGTGTTCGGTGCGCTGAACGACGTGATCGGCATCTGGAGCAGCTGCTTCATGCTGTTGTTCGTGTTGGTGTCCAGCGCGCTGGCATGGATGCACTTCGCGATCCGCCGCATGGAACGCCGCCACTTCCCGCAGATCGACCGCGAAACCGATCTGCCGGAGGCCATCGACGCGGCCGTGGCCGACGGCCGGCGGCACGGCTGAGGCGAGCATCGGCGCAGCGCGTGATGCGGGGGCAGGGCGGACCGGCGTTACCATGACGGTGCGCCGTCCCGCCGCCTTTCCCCGCCACGCGGTCCGTGCGCCCGGAATCCCGCCATGAACAAGTCCTGGATACTGCTGTTGCTGCTGCATGTCCTCCCGGCCACGGCCGCGGAGCTGACGGTGTCGGCGGCGTCCAGCCTGACCGAGGGCTTCCGCGAGATCGCCGGCGCCTACGCCGTGCGCCATCCGGACGCCCGGGTCGATTTGAACTTCGCCGCGTCCGGGGTGCTGCTGCAGCAGGTCGCGCGCGGCGCGCCGGTGGACGTGCTGGCCTTCGCCGACCAGGCGACGATGGACCAGGCCGCCCGCCGCGGGCTGGTGGACCCGTCGACCCGGCAGGTGTTCGCCAGCAACGCGCTGTGGGTGGTGGTGCCGCCGCGCGCTGCCTCCCCGCCGGCTTCGCTGGCGGCGCTGGCCGGGCCGGCGGTCACCCGGGTGACGCTCGGCAACCCCGACAGCGTGCCGGCCGGGCGCTACGCGCGGCAGGCGCTGCAGCAGGCCGGGCTGTGGCCGTCGCTGCGGACCCGGCTGATCCTCGCGCAGAACGTGCGCCAGTCGCTGGACTACGTGGCGCGCGGCGAGGTCGATGCCGGCTTCGTCTATGCCACCGATGCGCTGGCCATGCCCGGCCGCGTGCGGCGCGCGTTCGAGGTGCCGTTGCCCGGCGGCATCCACTACCCGCTGGCGATGGTCAAGGGCAGCCGCAACGCCGACGAAGCGCGGCGCTTCATCGCCTTCGTGCGCTCGCCCGCCGGCCAGGCCATCCTGCGCCGGCATGGTTTCGGAAGCCCTTGATGCTCGACCTGGACTGGAGTGCGCTGTGGCTGTCGCTGAAAGTGGCCGGCTGCGCGACCGCGATCAACCTGGTACTGGGCATCGCGCTGGGCGGGCTGCTGGCGCGGCGCCGCTTTCCCGGCCGCGAACTGCTGGACACGCTGTTGACCCTGCCGATGATCCTGCCGCCGACCGTGCTGGGCTACTACCTGCTGGTGCTGATCGGCAGCAACGGGCCGCTGGGCGCATGGCTGCAGCGCAGCTTCGGCATCAACCTGGTGTTCACCTGGCAGGCGGCGGTGATCGCCGCGGCGGTGGCGTCGCTGCCGCTGGTGTTCAAGCCGGCGCGTGCCGCGTTCGAAGGCGTGGACGGACAACTGGAGCAGGCCGCGCGGACACTGGGCGTATCCGAGCCGGCGTTGTTCTTCCGGGTCACCCTGCCGCTGGCCTGGCGCGGCATCCTCGCCGGGCTGCTGCTGGCGTTCGCGCGCGCGATGGGCGAGTTCGGCGCCACCATCATGGTGGCCGGCAGCATCCCCGGCCGTACCCAGACCCTGTCCATCGCCATCTACGAAGCGGTGCAGGCGGGCAACGACGGCCGCGCCAACCTGCTGGTGCTGGTGTCCTCGGCGGTCTGCATCGGCGTGCTGCTGGTCGCCGCCCGGCTGGTCGGCCGCCCTTCCGGCGATGCGCGCGATGTGGCTTGAACTGGACATCCACTGCCAGCTGCAGGCCGCCGGGCAGCGCTTCCGGCTGCAGGCCGCGCTGCGTTGCCGGCAACCGCGGGTGGTGCTGTTCGGCCCGTCGGGCGCGGGCAAGAGCCTGACCCTGAAGGCCGTGGCCGGCCTGCTGCGGCCGGACGCCGGCAGCATCCGCATGCACGGCCAGCCGCTGTTCGACGCCGCCGCCGGCATCCACCTGTCCCCGCAGCAGCGCCGGATCGGCTACGTGTTCCAGGACTATGCGCTGTTCCCGCATCTGAGCGTGCGCCAGAACGTCGCCTTCGGCCTGCGCCGGGGCTGGCGCAATCCGCCGCGCGGCTGCCGCATCGCCGCGGTGGAGCACTGGCTGCAGGCATTCGGCATCGACACCATCGGCGACCTGCTGCCCGCGCAGATCTCCGGTGGCCAGCGCCAGCGCACCGCGCTGGCCCGCGCGCTGGTCACCCGGCCGCAGGCGCTGCTGCTCGACGAGCCGTTCGCCGCCCTCGACCACGCCCTGCGCGCGCACCTGCGGCGCGAGCTGGAAGGCGTGCTCGAGGAGACCGGCATCCCGCTGCTGCTGATCAGCCATGATCCCGAGGACGTGGCGCTGTTCGGCCAGCAGGTCGTGCACATGGCCGATGGCCGCATGCAGGCGTGAGCCGGCGGCGCACGCTGCTTTCGGCGATGACGGAAGGCAGCGGACCGAGCGGGTAGAATCGCGCCATGAAAATCGCCTCGTGGAACGTCAACTCGCTCAATGTCCGCCTGCCGCACCTGGAACAGTGGCTGGCCGGCTTCGCCCCGGACGTGGTCGGCATCCAGGAAACCAAGCTGGAGGACCACAAGTTCCCGGATACGCGCCTGCTGGAGCTGGGCTACCGCAACGTGTTCGCCGGGCAGAAGACCTACAACGGCGTGGCGCTGCTGGCGCGCGACCCGATCGAGGACGTGCAGATCGGCATCCCCGGTTTCGACGACGAGCAGAAGCGGGCGATCGCCGGCACCATCAATGGCGTGCGCGTGATCAACCTGTACGTGGTCAATGGCCAGGACGTGGGCACCGACAAGTACGCCTACAAGCTGCGCTGGCTGGAGGCGGTGCATGACTGGGTTGCCGCCGAGCTGTCCAGGCACCCGCGGCTGGTGGTGCTGGGCGACTTCAACATCGCCCCGGACGACCGCGACGTGCACGACCCGGCGGTGTGGAACGGCGACCATATCCTCACGTCCACCGCCGAGCGCGGCGCGCTGAACAAGCTGCTGCAGCTGGGCCTGCACGACGGCTTCCGCCTGCACAGCGACGCGGCCGGGGTGTTCAGCTGGTGGGATTACCGTGCCGCCGGGTTCCGCCGCGACCTGGGCCTGCGCATCGACCTGACCCTGGTGTCCGAGGCGCTGCGGCCGACGGCGGTGGCCGCCGGCATCGACCGCGAACCGCGTACCTGGGACCGTCCCAGCGACCATGCCCCGGCATGGGTGCAGCTGGCGAAGGATTGAGACGACGAAGCCCGGCCGTCGCCGGCCGGGCTTCGCCAGGCGCGGCTCCGCCGCTCAGCGGACGCTCTTGCGCGTGAACAGGTTGACGATGGCCAGCAGGATCACTGCGCCGAGCAGCGACAGCAGGAACGAGCGCAGGGTGATGGCGCCGTTGATGCTGCCGCCGCTGAACAGGAAGCCGGCGATCATCGCGCCGATGATGCCCACCACGATGTTCAGGATGATGCCCTGCTGCGCGTCGCGGCGCATGATGAGGCTGGCCAGCCAGCCGACAACGCCGCCCACGATCAACCAGATGATGATGCCCATGCCGATGTCTCCTTTCGTGCGTGCACCCGGAGCGGTGCGACCGGTGCAGTCAAGACGATCGGGCGTGAAGCGCCTGTGGACCGGGGGTGGGCGTTGATGCAGCCGCTGCAGGCGTGGCGGTTCGGGCAGGTGAGGGTGTGGCACCTGCCGCACCAGCCCGGCGCGCGTGGCGAGCCGCAGGCGCGCGAACTGCTGGCGGCAGAGCTCGGCGGCACGCCGCAGTCGCTGCCGCTGACCCGCGACGAGCGCGGGCGGCCCTGGCTGATCGGCGAGCTGGCCCACTACGGCACCGGCTGGAGCCACAGCGGCGGCCACCTGCTGGTGGCGCTGGGCGAACACGCCCGGCTCGGCGTGGACCTGGAACAGCAGCGCCCGCGCCGGCAGATGCGGCAGGTGATCGCGCGCTTCTTCCATCCCGACGAGATCGCCTGGCTGGACAGCCTGGACGATGCCAGCCGCGAGCACTGGTTCTTCCGCGTGTGGTGCGCCAAGGAAGCCCTGCTCAAGGCGCACGGCCATGGCCTGTCCTTCGGCCTGCACCGGTTGTGCTTCGCTCCCGGCGCGGACGATGCCCTGCACCTGGCCTGGTGCGACCCCGGGCTCGGCGAGGCCGCGCGCTGGCACCTGCACGAATGGCAGGCCACGCCGGACTTCCGCGCCGCGCTGGCCTGGTACCCGTTCTGAACCGCTCTGCGATAATCCGCCGATGAACGACACCTCCCTCCCGCCCGGCGTGGCCGACGAACTGCAGGCTGGCCTGCAGGCCATGGGCCTGGACGCCGCGCTGGCGCCGCCGCTGCTGGCCTACCTGGCGCTGCTGGTGCGCTGGAACCGCACCTACAACCTCACCGCCATCCGCGACCCGCACGAGATGGTCACCCGCCACCTGCTCGATTCGCTGGCCATGGTGCCGCACGTCGAATCCGGCACCCTGGCCGACCTCGGCACCGGCCCCGGGCTGCCCGGCATCCCGCTGGCCATCGCCCGCCCGCAACTGCAGGTGACGCTGGTGGAGAGCAACGGCAAGAAGGCGCGTTTCCTGCGCGAGGCGGTGCGCCAGCTCGGTCTGGGCAACGCCCGCGTCGCCGAATCCCGCGCCGAGGCGCTGGACGAGCCGGGCGCCTACGACAACCTGACGGCCCGCGCCATGGACACCCTGGCCGGCATCGTCGCGGTCGGCGGCCACCTGCTGCGCCCCGGCGGCCACCTGCTGGCGATGAAGGGCGTATACCCGCACGAGGAAATCGCCGCGCTGCCGGCCGACTGGCACGTGCTCGACGTGCGCCCGCTGCCGGTGCCGGGGCTGGTCGGCGAGCGCCACCTGGTGGTGTGCAGCCGCGGGAGCACCGGGCAGGAAGGCGTTTAGACCACCCTTGACGCGCTCAGGTATCCGCGCCTCCGTCCGTCTCGAGCCGCGCTGGGGGCGGCGGCTGCTGAATCGGCAGATATCAGTCCCGGTAAGGGCTGGCGCCCGGCCTGCCTGCAGCTCAATGTGGCGGAGAACCCGGTCTCCACGAGCGGATAGTCAGGAACAGGCTCCGTCCGCGCGCCGACAGGTTCCCATGGTGCCGGTCAGCTAAGGGCAGGCCGAGAGCTCCTCATGCAATCCGTTCATGCCCCTGACCCTGGCAAGTTCGGCCGATTTCGAGCGATATGCGATGGCCTGAGTGCAATTGGCATAGCCGTTGGCCAGGAGTACACCTATGACATCAGAGCTGCCTTCAAGAATGGCGGTGGCCATGGCATCCGTATGGCCCGGGGTGTGATAACCAGGGGGTACGCCAAGCTTCAAAATGGCCTTTGCTGACCGTGGGCTGTTGCACAGGGCCGCAGCTGCCAGGACAGCAAATTTCTGCTCTGTGGAAACATCAAACAGAACTCCATCAGAGATACGCTCCACCAGCTCGGCGTCATCGTAAGCGACGGCGATCTTTGAAATGGCCTCGTAATTGTCGCGTACCTGGTCAGCATTGCCTTCCAGGATGGCTGCCCAGGAAGCGCCAGTCGCCCGGGCCCTTTTGCCGACGATCGTCAGGATTGGCGAGGCTTCATAGCTGCCGTCCGTTTCCACGATTTCCCGGCAGGGGTACGCACCGGCCACGATTGGTTGGCCGCAAAGCCAGAAGAACAAAGAGACCGCCACCGCCCGGGGGATCATTCGCCACCTCCATAACCTTAGCCTGGTCGGATTCCCGGACAGGTACTCGTCGCCCGGGGAGGCACATCATTCCCGCATTGGCCCCGGCAGGTTGCCCACGCCGGCCAGGGCTTGTGGCCTGCCGCGGCCGGGTTGGGCATGCCTTGACGCTCAAGGAATTCATTGATTTGGTTTCCCCTGCGCGGCCGCTTCAGGCCGTTGCCCGCGCGGGCTCACCAGATCATACCGTTGAAGCGATGGGGTTCACCTGGATTCCAGCGGGTCGCGGGTGCTGCAGAATCCCCCTGCAAGCCTGGCGGGCAGGACCGATACGTCGGTTGCATCGGGGCGACACCATTCGTCACGGTTCGTGAGCACGGGCAGGCCTTGCCGAGGTGCCGTGGGTGATTTCCCCGGCACCTGCGCCACCCACGAGCTGCCGGACCATGCGGTCTCCGCAAGGACGAAGACGCCGTTGGTCGTCTGGCAATGCTGGAATCTGCCGAGTCCGCCGCCCCCGGCCCACCGTGTCCGGCCGCAGGGTTCCCGGGGCGCAATAGTCTGGTCGCGGGCCCGGATTTCCCCGATCCGGCCCCCAGCCCGCATAATGGCCAGTCCCAACCTTCCAGCCCATGAGGCCCATCCGCATGGCTCGCATCATCGCCATCGCCAACCAGAAAGGCGGCGTCGGCAAGACCACCACCGCCGTGAACCTGGCCGCCGCCCTTGCCGCAGCGCCCCGGCGCGTGCTGCTGGTCGACCTGGATTCGCAGGGCAACGCGACCATGGGCAGCGGCGTGGACAAGCGCGAGGTCGCGGCATCCACCTGCGACCTGCTGCTGGGCGAGAGCGCCGCGGCCGACATCCGGGTGAAGGCGCCGGAGGGCTACGACCTGCTGCCGGGCAACATCGACCTGACCGCGGCCGAGATCCAGCTGATGGAGCAGGAAGGCCGCGAGCAGCGCCTCAAGCGTGCGCTGGCGCCGATCCGCGGCGAGTACGACTTCATCCTGATCGATTGCCCGCCGGCACTGTCGCTGCTGACCCTCAACGCGCTGGCCGCCGCCGACTCGGTGCTGGTGCCGATGCAGTGCGAGTACTACGCGCTGGAAGGCCTGAGCGCGCTGGTGGAGACCATCGAGGCGCTGCGCGCCAACCTCAACCCGGCGCTGGAGATCGAAGGCGTGCTGCGCACCATGTTCGACGTGCGCAACAACCTGGCCAACGCGGTGTCGGCCGAGCTGACCGAGCATTTCGGCGACCGCGTGTTCCGCACCATCGTGCCGCGCAACGTGCGCCTGGCCGAGGCGCCGAGCCATGGCCAGAGCATCGTCGGCTACGACCGCACCTCGCGCGGCGGCGTGGCCTACCTCGGTCTGGCGGGCGAGCTCATCCGCCGCACCGATGAACGCAACAGGGCCGTCAGGGCCATGGAGGCTGTCTGATGAGTGCTGCAAAGAAACGCGGCCTGGGCCGTGGCCTTGACGCGCTGCTGGGCCCCAAGGGCGCGGTGACGCCGGTATCGGTGGCGGCGGTGGCCGAACCGCAGCCGGGCGAGGTGCTGCGCAAGCTGCAGATCGACCTGCTGCAGCCGGGCAAGTACCAGCCGCGCCGCGAAATGGACGAGGCCAAGCTGTCCGAGCTGTCCGAGTCGATCAAGGCCCAGGGCGTGATCCAGCCGATCCTGGTGCGCCAGGTCGAGGGCGGCAGGTACGAGATCGTCGCCGGCGAACGCCGCTGGCGCGCCTCGCGCCTGGCCGGGCTGGACGAAGTGCCGGTGGTGGTGCGCGAGCTGGAAGACCGCACCGTCATCGCCATGGCGCTGATCGAGAACATCCAGCGCGAGGACCTCAACCCGCTGGAAGAGGCCGAGGCGCTGCAGCGGCTGATCTCCGAGTTCTCGCTGACCCACGCCGAAGCCGCGCAGGCGGTGGGCCGCTCGCGCGCCTCGGTATCCAACCTGCTGCGCCTGATCGACCTGCCCGCCGGCGTGCGCGTGCTGCTGGAGAGCCGCCGCCTGGAGATGGGCCATGCCCGCGCGCTGCTGACGCTGGCGCCGGAGCTGGCGACCAAGCTGGCGCAGGACGCCGCCGACGAAGGCTGGTCGGTGCGCGAGGTCGAACACCGCGCCCAGCAGTTCGCCGCCGGCAAGGTGCCGGGCGCGCGCAAGGCCAGGCCGGCGCCGAGCGCGCCGCAGGCCGACATCGCCTCGCTGGAGACCGAGCTGTCCGAATCGCTGGGCACCAAGGTCGCCATCAACCACGGCCGCGGCGGCAAGGGCAAGCTGGTCATCCACTACACCGACCTGGACACGCTCGACGGCGTGCTGGAAAGGCTGCGTACCCGTCAGCACGGCTGACGTCCCGTCCCACCCCCGAGGTGCATGCAAGGCAATGAACCCCACCAAGGTCGACCGCAATCACCTGTTGCGTCTGACCGACCTGCCGAATGTCGGGCCGGCCTGTGAAAAGGATCTCCGTCTGATCGGGATCCGGGTTCCCGCGCACCTGCGCGGGCGTGATCCCTACGACATGTACGCGCAGCTGTGCCTGAAGACCGGCGTGGTGCACGACCCCTGCGTGATCGACGTGTTCCTGTCGGTCGTGCGCTTCATGGAAGGCGGCGATCCGCAGCCCTGGTGGGCCTTCAGCCGGGAGCGCAAGGCCGCCCTGGCGCGGGACCCGTTGACGCTGTGAGCCGGCGTCCCCGCCCACGCCGGCAGGCGCGGCGGCGACAATGGCCGCTGCCGGCAACGCCGCCCATGCCGGGCATGCCGACGCCCGCCCGTCGTGGTGCCGGCCCCGATGCCTCTTCCCCGTGGGGAGGCGCTTGACCCCGTACTTTTCCGGATCCGACAGATGACCGTTCTCGTCACCGGCGCCGCCGGCTTCATCGGCGCCTACACCTGCCAGGCCCTGGCCACGCGCGGCGAGCGTGTGCTCGGGCTGGACAACTACAACGACTACTACGACCCGCAGCTCAAGCGCGACCGCGTCGCCGCGCTGTGCCCGCAGGTCGATATCCGCACGCTGGACCTGACCGACCGCGATGGCCTGGCCGCGCTGTTCGACGAGATCCGCCCGTCACGGGTGGTCCACCTGGCGGCGCAGGCCGGCGTGCGCTACTCGCTGCAGAACCCGCACGCCTACGTCGACAGCAACCTGGTCGGCTTCGTCAACATGCTGGAGCTGTGCCGCCACCGCGGCGTGCAGCACCTGGTCTATGCGTCCAGCAGCTCGGTCTACGGCGATTCGGCCACGCCGCCGTTCTCCGAGGACCAGCGCGTGGACCAGCCGCGCTCGCTGTACGCGGCGACCAAGGCGGCCAACGAGCTGATGGCGCATACCTATGCGCAGTTGTACGGCCTGCGCGCAACCGGCCTGCGCTTCTTCACCGTGTACGGCCCGTGGGGCCGGCCGGACATGGCGCCGCTGCTGTTCTCGCGCGCGGTGCTGGCCGGGCGGCCGATCGAGGTGTTCAACGAAGGCCGCATGCGCCGCGACTTCACGCATGTTTCCGACATCGTCGCCGGTATCCTCGGCGCACTCGACCACCCTTCGGAGGCGCCCGTGCCGCATCGGGTGTTCAACCTCGGCAACCACACCCCGGTGGAGCTGGAGCGCTTCATCGAGGTGATCGCCACGGCCGCCGGCCGCCCCGCGCAGAAGGTCTACAGGCCGATGCAGCCGGGCGACATGGTGGAGACCATGGCCGACACCGCGCGCGCGCGCGCGGCCTTCGGCTTCGAGCCGGTCACGCCGATCGAGGCCGGGCTGCCGCCGGTGGTGGCCTGGTGCCGCGATTATTTCGGCGCCGCCGCCTGACCGATCTTCCATCCAGCCGCGTACCGGAAAATGCGCGGTCTTTTTTCCTACTGCACGAACGGATCCCGCGATGAGCCAACCCGCACTTTCGGTGGTCGTCCCCGTCTTCAACGAACGCGACAACGTCGCGCCCCTGGTCGGCGAGATCACCGCCGCGCTGCGCGGCCGGGTGGATTTCGAGATCGTCTATGTCGATGACGACTCCAGGGACGACACCCTGCAGGTACTGCGCTCGCTCAAGGCCGCCAACCCCGAGCTGCGCGTGCTGCACCATGTCAGCCAGAGCGGGCAGAGCACCGCCGTGCGCACCGGGGTCAAGGCCGCGCGCGGGCCGTGGATCGCGACCCTCGACGGCGACGGCCAGAACGACCCGGCCGACATCCCGAAACTGCTGGCCGCACGCGACGCCGCCGCGCCCGGGGTGAAGCTGTTCGCCGGCTGGCGGGTCAACCGCCAGGATTCCGGGTCCAAGCGCTGGGCCAGCCGCTGGGCCAACCGCATCCGCGCGCGCATGCTGCGCGACGACACGCCCGACACCGGCTGCGGGATCAAGCTGTTCGAGCGCGCGGCGTTCCTGGACCTGCCGTATTTCGACCACATGCACCGCTACCTGCCGGCGCTGATGCAGCGCGCCGGCTGGCAGACGGTGAGCGTGCCGGTCAACCACCGCCACCGCACCGCCGGGGTGTCCAAGTACAACAACCTCGGCCGTGCCCTGGTCGGCATCCGCGACCTGCGCGGCGTGGCCTGGCTGATCGTGCGCAGCAGGCGCACCGCGGTCGAGGAGGTCTGAACATGGATTTCATGAGCCAGCCGCTGCCGTGGCTGGAGTGGACCGGCGTGCACATGTCGCCGTGGAAGCTGATCGGCCTGACCGGCACCTTGATGTTCGGCGGCCGCTGGCTGGTGCAGTTCATCGCCAGCAAGCGCCAGGGCAAGCCGGTGATCCCGCGCCTGTTCTGGTACATGAGCATCCTCGGCAGCCTGATGACGCTGAGCTACTTCGTGTTCGGCAAGAACGACGCGGTGGGCATCCTCGGCAACCTGTTCCCCACCTTCACCGCGCTCTACAGCCTGTACCTGGACATCCGCCACCGCGGCTGGAAGCGGGACAAGGCGACCCACTGATGTTCTGGCGTATCGGCTGATCCCCGGCGCCGGTGGAACGCGCAGCGGGCCGAACGGCGCGGGTGCCGTTATTCAGGCACGTACACCATGCGCCCGTCCGGCAGCCTGTAGGTGATGCCGGCCTTGACGCCCTGGCCTTCACCGATCTGGCCGCTGGATTCGTAGCGGGTCAGTTCCTCGCCATCCTTGATGGTGATGCGCATGTCGGCCTTGCCGGGGTTCTCCACCAGCACCACGCTGTCACTGGAGAACGGGTTCAGCGGATTGCGCACGATCACGATCATCAGCACGCCGATCACCACCAGGAACACGTCGATCAGGTTGACCACCGACAGGATCGGATCGTCGGCTTCGTCATGGTCGAGGAAGCGCATCAGCCGTTCCCCCGTGCGCGTTCGATCGCGCGCAGCTCGTCCAGCAGCCAGCGGCGCCGTACGGTGAGGACCAGGAAGGTAATGCTGGCCGAGACCAGTGCCAGGATCACCGAGGAGAACGCCACCACCATGTTCTCGCCCACGCCCTGCGCGTCGCCACGGGTCAGCGCCAGCAACGCCGGGCCCATCGGGATCATGGTCGCCACCAGGCCCAGCATCGGTGCGGTGCGGGCAACGATGCGCAGCCATTCCAGCCGGCGCATGATCCACAGTTCCAGGTCATCGCTGCCGCCGCCGTGGCGTGCCTGCCATGCGGCCAGCACCGAACGGTAGCGTCCACGGCGACGTTGCAGGCCTTCGAGCAGGAACCCGCCCAGGGCGAGGAAGGCATAGGCCAGCGCCAGCAGGATCAGTACCAGCACCGGTGCCAGGAACAGGTGCGAGAGATCGTAGAGGGTGGCTTCGAGGCTTTTCATCGAGGTTGTCCGTATCGTCGGGTCGGTCAGGAAAATGCGGCAGTGCGCAGGTTGTCGCGTCGTTGTCGCCAGGCACCGGCGGCCAGGCACAGCAGCAGCAACAGCGGGCCGGGCCACACCGGCCAGGAGCGCGAGGCCGGGGGTGGTTCGATCCGCTGCATCACGTGCCCGCGCACCGTCGGCATCACCGCATCGGCGGCTCGGGACCGGGCCGTCGGCCCGGCAGTGGCCGGAACGGTTGTCGCAGAGGTCGACGGGATCGCGCGGCCACGGCCGAAACCGGGGGCGGGCGTTGTTGCCGTCTCCGCATTGCCATGGGCCGCGGGGTGCAGCTGTTGCAGGCGTTGCTGCAGTTCGGTACGGGTACGCGCATCGGCCTGCCAGTAGCCGCGCTCCACCGCCTCGAGCATGCGCATGATCAGTTGCGCCTGTGCATCGGGATTGCCACGCTCGAACCATTCGTTCACGCCGAGCCTGCGCACGTCGCGCACGTAGGTATCGTGCAGCGCCTGCCATTGGTCGGCGCGCACACTGGATGGGTCGGTGACCTGCCAGCCGAACAGGTTGTCCACGTTCTTCAGCACCTCCAGCGTGCCGGCATAGCCTTCCTGCTGCATCGCGCCTATCCATTGCGGGTTGAGCGCGTTGCTGCGCAGCTCGTCGGCGATGAAGCGCGCCGTGGTGGTGGTGCGCGGCTGCGGCTGGCGCAGGTCGGCGACGTACAGCGCCGGACTGCTGCCGTCGAGCCGGCGTACGGCCAATGACAACCCACCCAGGTACTCGAACGGGTGGTCGGTGGACAGCAGGCCGTGGACGTTGGATGAGCGTGCCAGTACCGCGGCCTGCACGCCGCGCAGCTGCTCGGCCAGCAGGTTGCCACCCTCCAGGCGCACGCCGCCTTCACGCGCGCCGTAGGCGTACTGCATGCGCGACAGGAAGCCATCGGCCAGCGATGACTCGTGCTTGTCGGCGTCGGGGCCCGCCAGCACCGCGCGGTTCAGGCCACTGCCGTACTCGCCGGGCGCGTTGCTGAAGATGCGCAGCGCCGCCAGTTCGCGTGCGCGTTGCGGTGGTTGCCCGCGCTCGATCAGGCTGGCTTCCAGCGCGCGTGCATGGGCCGCGACCGGGTTGCGCGGTGACGGCTGCATCGCCGCCAGGCGTTCGATCGCATCGGCCAGCAGGCGCATGAAGCCATCGAACTGGTCCCGGTAGACGCTGGTGACCTGCACCACGACGTCGATGCGCGGGTGCGGCAGTTCGTCGTCGGGCACGATCTCCAGCGCACTGACCTTGCCGCCGGCATCCCACACCGGGCGCAGGCCCAGTGCATGCAGTACTTCGCTTTCCAGCACGCCGAGATGGCGGATGGCATCGCTTGACCACAGGCTGAAGGCGAGCTTTTCCGGGAACCGGCCGTCATGCCCGGCACGGTAGGCGTCGAGCAGCTGGTCCAGGGCCAGGCGGCCACTGGCGAACGCGGTGCGGGTGGGCAGCTTGTCGGGCTCGAACGGGTAGAGATTGCGCCCGCTGCGCACGTCCGGGTTGCGCACCGGGTCGCCACCGGCTCCAGGCGTGATGAAGCCACCCTCCAGCCCATGCAGCAGCGCTTCGATTTCCTGCGTGTCGCCCAGTGCGGCATCCAGTTGCCGTGCGCGCTGCAGGTGTGCGCGCAACACCGGGTCGCCGATTTCCTCCAGTGGCGCGCCATGGCGCAGGTGCCTGGCCAGCAGGCGGTAGGGCTCACTCTGCTGCAGCTGCGCCCAGTCGCCGGCGAATACTTCCTGCGGATCCAGGCCAAGCGCGCGGTAGTAGGGTTCGCCGAGCTGTTGCATCACCGTGGAAAGCTGGTGTTCCGGCGCCGCTGACTGGCCGAACGTATGCAGTCCCAGCGGTACTGCGGTACGTGCCAGTTCGTGCAGGTGGTCATGCAGCTGGGTGAAGAACGCGGGGAATTCGACCTGCATGCGCATGGCGTCCCAGCCCATGTCGGCGGCGATGCCGGCGTCAAGCGCCATCTGCCGGATGTGCGCGGCAGCCTGCTCGTGCACCTGGCCGGCGTCCAGCTGCTGGTACTCGTGGATCGCCGCGTGCAGATCGCGCAGTTCGTCGTACAGTCCGGCCGGGGCGAAGGCAGGCGTCTGGTGGCTGATGATGATGGCGCGACCGCGGCGCCTGGCCTGCACCGCTTCGCCGATGTTGTCCTGGATGTAGGGGTAGAACACCGGCAGGTCGCCCAGCACCAGCAGCGGGTAGTCGTTGGTCCACAGGCCGCGATCCTTGCCCGGCAGCCATTCCTGGGTGCCGTGGGTACCGAAGTGGACCAGTGCGTCGGCGGCGAATCCTTCGCGCACGAATTGGTAGGCGGCCAGGTAGTAGTGGTTGGGCAATGCAGTGCCGTCATGGGTGGACTGCCCGAGCCGGTCGGCGCGTGGCGGCTGTGGCATCAGCAGCAGGTTGCCCAGCAGCAGGCGCGGGATCACGAACACCGGCTGGCCATCGCGCAGGCGCACCGCCGGGTGTTTTTCCGGATCGCCCCAGCGTTGCATCAGGGCCTGTTTCCGCGCGGCGGGCAAGGTATCCAGCCATTGCCGGTAGCGGGCGATCGGAAAGGTGGCGGCAAGGTCGCGTTGCAGCAGCGCGTCCAGTGATTCGGGATGGTAGTAGCCGCCGAGCATCGCCTGCGCATCGCTGATAAGGCGCTGCTCGTCGGCTGGCGTGACGCTGTAGCCGGCATCGGCCAGGCGCCGGCTCAGCAGTGCCAGGCTGCGCGGCACGTTCAGGTGCGAAGCCGACAGGTTCTTCTCGCCATCGGGTGCGTTCCAGAACATCAGTGCGATCCGCTTGGCGTCGGCGGGCGTGCGCCGCAGTGCGCCGAGGCGCGCCAGCTTGGCGGCCAGCGCCTCGACCTGTTCTGGAATGGGTTGTTGTGTGCCCTGCTGGCTGGCCGAAACCACCAGCGGATCGCCGATGCCCCAGCCTTCGGGGACGGTAACGAAGGTTGCCAGCAGCGCGGCCGGTACGCCGCTGTCGGCCGTACGCCATGCAGCGGCATCGCCCTGGCGGTAGTTCAGGGCCTGCAGCACCGGGACGTCGAGTTCCAGGAACTCGGCGGCACGTGCCTTGCCATTCTGCAGGTGGGTCAGGTTGACCATGCTGTCCACGTCCAGCCCGGCCAGTGCCTGCTGCAGGCCATCCTCGGCGTCGCCGTCGAACCAGACGCCGAAGGCGGCCACGCGATGGCGACGCGCGGCGGCGATCACCGCATCCAGGACCTCGGTCTGCAGCGAGCCGACGCTGTTGCCGGCGACGATCACCGCCGCCTTCGGCCAATCCGACTGGCCCTGCCGATGCCACCACTGCCGCAGCGCGGTGGCATCGGTGAACCATTGGGGTGCCTGCGGGTCGTGGTAGCCGGTGACGGGCAATGGCTGCGGCGGTGGCACCGCGGCCGTATCGCGACCATCGTGCAGGCGTGCCACATAGCGGGCCAGGTGGCGGAAGTTGGCTTCACCGCCCCCGGCGTAGTAGCCGGCCAGCTGCTGCGCCTGTTCCGGCGGCAGGTTGCCGAAGGCCAGAGCACCGCCGCCGACACGCAGCCACGGTACCTTGCCGGCGTGCAGGCGTTCCCCGACCGCTGCCACCACCGCCCCGGCGTCCGGCCGGCGCGGGGTATCCAGGATCACCAGCGTGGCATCGCCCGGCCAGCCTTCGGCCGCCGTGGCGTCGGCGCCGATGGCAAGGTGCCGGAAGCGCACGCCTTCATCGCGGCCGATCGCATCCAGCCGCGCGGTCTTGGATGGCGGCACGAAGTCGCTGGCGACCACGTCCACCCGCAGCGTGGCGTCCCGCGCCATCGCCGGGCCGGCCAGCAGCAATGCCCCCAGCCAGCCCCAGTGCCATCGCGCCATGCTCAGACGCGCCATGCTCAGAACGCCAGGTTGAAGCCGGCATGCCAGTAGCGGCCGGTTTCGGCGTAGGGGTACAGCGCGGAGGTTTCGTCCAGGCGCCTGTCGGCGAGGTTGTCCACGCCGGCCACCAGCGACACCCGGGGCGTGAGCCGGTAGCGCGCGTCCAGCGACCAGCGCCAATAGCCGGGCAGCTGCACCCGCGCCATGCCCGTGCCCTGGTATTGGCTCCCGACGTATTCGCCGCGCAGGGCGGCGGTCAATGCGGTGTTTTCCCAGCGCAGCGTGGCCGTGCCGCTCTGACGTGGGCGCTCGTTCAGCGCCAGTCCGGTCTGGCGGTCGAGGGTATTGAGCCAACTGTGGTTGGCGTCGAAGGAGAAGCCGGCCGCAAGCGGCAGGCTGGCCTCCAGCTCCACGCCGCGGATGCGCGCCCTGGCGACGTTGGCGTAGTTGCGCACTTCGCGCCCGCGCACCCCGCAGGCGGCAACGCACTCGGTCTGGATCAGGTCTTCCAGGTCGTTGTGGAAGGCCGTGGCATGCAGCGATGCGCCACTGCGGCCTCTCCATGCCGCGCTCAGTTCATGGCTGGTATTGGTTTCCGGCTTCAATGCCGGGTTGCCGTGGATGGTGAAGCGGCCGCCGCCGCCGACGGCCAGGTACTCCGGTGACAACTGCTTCAGGCTCGGTGCCTTGAAACCGCTGCCGGTACCGCCCTTGAGCGTGAACGTGTCGGTGAGGTGCCACACCGCATAGACGCGCGGACTGTGGTGCCAGCCGAACTCGGGGTGGTGGTCGCCGCGGTCGCCCAGTACCAGCGAGGCCTTTTCACCCAACTGGATCTCGTCCTGCAAGAACACCGCGGTCTGGATCGCCTGGACGTGGCCGCTGCGTGCGGCCGAGGTGTCATCCAGTTGCTCCTTGCGCCATTCGCTGCCGATGCTGAGCCGGTGGTGCGACCCCAGTTCGACGGTGGCCATGCCATCGATGATGTCGTCGGTGAGTTTCTGCGGGCGGCTCGCCGCGCCGCGCGAACGGCGGTTGTCGCGGTCGAGGGTGGAACGATAGGCATTGAACCGGGTCTGGCCCCACGCCCACTGGCCCTGGTGCGACAGGGTGCTCTGCGCGCGGTCGATGTCGTCGATGGTCTCGTAGACATAGCTGGGCGTGCCGCCCTGCAGCGCGTTGCGCCAGCGCTTCTCGTGGCCTTGCAGATGGCTCAGATCGATGCGCTGGGTTTGGCTTGGCGTCCAGCTCAGGGCCAGGCGGCCGGTGTCGGCGTCACGGCCTTCCTGTTCGGACAGGCGCGGGTCGAGCGGATCCTGCGTCGCCTCCCTGCGCCGGTGTTCGCCGAAGAAGCTCAATCCCAGTGTGCCGGGCAGCAGTGCGCCGCCTGCGTAGATGCCGGCCTGGGTGGTGCCGCCACCGCGTCCGCCCGAGGCCACGCCGCCGTTGTAGCTCAGCTCGCCACGCCAGTCGTCGGTGGCGGCGCGGCTGATGACGTTGACCACGCCACCCAGTGCCTCCGAGCCGTACAGCGAGGACATCGGTCCGCGTACCACCTCGATGCGCTCGATCGCGCTGGCCGGCAGCCAGCCCAGGTCGAAGTCGGCATGGGCGATGGCGTCGCTGGCGGCGTTGATCCGGCGGCCGTCGAGCAGCACCAGCGTGTATTCGGCGTCCATTCCGCGGATGCGGACGCCGCGGCGGGTCATGCCGACGCCGCTGATGGTGATGCCTGGCGTGCCGCGCAGGGCGTCGGACAGGTCGAGCACCGGGCGCATCCGCAGTTGTTCGCGGTCGATCACGGAGATCGAGGCCGGTGCATCGCTGGCATCGCGGTGGGTGGCGGTGGCCGTGACCACCACCGGCCCGAGATCAACTGCGTCGGCAGCCCCGGCCGCGGGGGCTGCCAGCGCCACCAGCAGCGCCAATGACGACTGGCGGCCGGGGGATGGCATCGGGGGCAGGGGCGCGGGGAAGGTCATGCAGGGAGTCCGTGAATGAATGGCCAATTAAGTAATGTTATAACATTTTAAATAAATGGGGAGTCCGGTCCCGTGGGCAGGGCAATGACTGGGACTTCTGGCCGATACCCGCAGCGTGGCCGGATGCGAACATCACCCTCTACCGCCACCTGCAGAGCATCCGACGTGAAATCGCCGCTGACCGCCGCCCTCCTGATCGTGCTTGGCCTGAGTGCCGCTCCCGCCCTTGCCGCCAGGACCTCCGCCCCCGCGGCGCTGGCCGTGCAGGATGCCGATGCGCAGTTCAAGGCGATCTACGCGAAGGAATGGGCCTGGCGCCAGGCCGGTGGCGGCGAGGCCAGCGAGGACGAGGACGCCCCGGCCAACGCCACCCGCCTGCCGGACGTCGGCCCGGAGGCGCAGGCCGCGCGCCTGGAGGTATGGGACGAGGTGCTGCAACAGCTCAAGACGATCGACCCGGCCACGCTCTCGGCCGAGAACCAGGTCAACTACGCCATCTACAAGTACCAGGTGGAGAGCCTGGCCGACGCGGTGCGCCTGCGCGCCTACGAGATGCCGTTCAATTCGGATTCCTCGTTCTGGTCGAACCTGGGCTTCATGGCCCGGCGCGAGATGAAGACCGCGCAGGACTATCGCAACTACATCGCGCGGCTGAACGACGTGCCGCGCTACTTCGACCAGCAGACCGCCAACATGCGCGCCGGGCTGGAGCGTGGCTTCAGCGTGCCGCGCGCGGTGCTCGACGGCCGCGATGTCTCGATCTCGACCGTGGCCGGGCTGAAGGACCCCAGCGAATCGCCGCTGTATGCGCCGTTCCGGAAGCTGCCGGCCAGCATCCCGGCCGATGAGCAGCAGAAGCTGCGCGAGGAGGCGCAGCAGGCGATCGGCGGCAGCGTGATCCCGGCGTTCGGCAAGCTGCTGGCGTTCTTCCGCGATGAATACGTGCCGCAGGCGCGCACCACCCTGGCCGCGGAAAAGATGCCCGGCGGCAAGGCGTTCTACCGCCAGCAGATCCGCGAGTACACCACCCTGGACATGAGCCCGCAGCAGATCCACGCGCTGGGCCTGAGCGAGGTCAACCGCATCCAGCAGGAGATGAACGCGATCATCGACAAGGTGGGGTTCAAGGGCAGCAGCGAGCAGACCCGCTTCGCCGACTTCCTCGAATTCCTGCGCACCGACCCGCAGTTCTACGCGAAGACCCCGGAAGAACTGCTGTGGCGCGCGGCCTGGATCTCCAAGCGCGTGGATGGCGTGATCGGCAAGTTCATGACCCTGCCGCGTGCGCGCTTCACCATCGTGCCGGTGCCGCCGGACATCGCCCCTTTCTGGACCGCCGGCCGCGGCGGCATGGGCACCTACTGGGTCAACACCTACAACCTGCCGGCGCGCCCGCTGTACAACCTGCCGGCGCTGACCCTGCATGAATCCGACCCGGGCCATGCGCTGCAGGGCGCGCTGGCGGCCGAGCAGGGCGAGCAGCCGGACTTCCGCCGCGGCGCCTACATCTCCGCCTACGGCGAGGGCTGGGGCCTGTACAGCGAGAAGCTCGGCATCGAGATGGGCATCTACGAAACCCCGTACGAGGATTTCGGGCGGCTGACCTACGAGATGTGGCGCGCCTGCCGGCTGGTCATCGACACCGGCGTGCACCACTACGGCTGGAGCCGCGAACGCGCCATCGCCTACCTGCGTGACCACACCGCGCTGAGCGAGCACGAGGTGACCACCGAAGTCGACCGCTACATCTCCTGGCCGGCGCAGGCGCTGAGCTACAAGCTGGGCGAGATCACCATCGTCAAGCTGCGCGCGCAGGCCGAGAAGGAGCTGGGCGACAAGTTCGACGTCAAGTCCTTCCACGATGCCATCCTCAGGCAGGGATCGGTGCCGCTGCCGGTGCTGGAGCGGCAGATCAAGGCCTATATCGAGGAGCGCAAGAAGGCCTGAGCCGGCCAGCCGGGCGGACGCACCGGCGCGACGAGATTGTGTAACGCGGCATGTCGCGGCTACCCTGCCGCGCATGATCGCGTTCCTGCGCCGCCGTCCGCCGTCGCTGCTGCTCCGCCTGCTGGTGCTGGCGGTGATCGCGTTTGGCACCGCCGGCGGCGCACTGGCGTCGGCGCTGGGCGAGCTGCATGCGATGACCCATGCCGATCACCCGGCCGCCGCGCACGACCCGGTACTGGAAGCGGACACCGGGCATGACGAATCCGATGGCGGCGCCCGCCTGCTGCACGCGCTGGTGCATTGCGGCCACTGCCACGGCCACGGCGGCGTGCTGCCGTTCGCTGCCGTGACCTGGGACGTGGCGATGCCGCCGGCCGCCACCGCCGCCACCCCGCACGACACCCGCTGGCGCCCGGCGCCACTGGAAAGCCTGCTGCGTCCTCCGATTACGGCCTGATCCCGCGTCCGCCGCGCGGACGTCCCGATCCTTTGCCGAAATCCGGAGATTCCCCCATGTGGAAACGCCTGGCCGCGCTTGCGGCCCTGGCGATCGCACCGTGCGCCTTCGCGCAGGTGTCGTCGCCGCCTGCACCCTTGACCCTGGACGAGGCGGTCAGCCGCGTCGCCCGTACCCATCCCGACCTGCGCCTGCCCGTCCTGCAGCGTGCCGCCGCCGAGGCCCGTTACGAGGGCGCCGGCTTCAAGCCACCGCTGGTGTTCGGCGTCGATGTCGAAAACGCCCTCGGCACCGGCGTCAACCGCGGCTTTGATGCCAGCGAAGTCACCGTTTCGCTGGCCGGCGTGCTCGAGCGCGGCGGCAAGCTCGATGCCCGCCGCGCGCTGGCCCAGGCCAACATCGACGCGATCGCCCCGCAGCGCGAGGTCACCCGCCTGGACCTGATGGCCGAGGTGGCGCGCCGCTACCTGGCCGTCACCGCTGCGCGCGGCCAGCGCCGGATCGCGATGGACGACATCGAGCAGCGTCGTCGTGCGGTCGCCGCCGCGCGGGTGCGCATGCTGGCCGGTGCGTCGCCCGCATCGACGCTGATGACCGCGCAGGCCGCATTGGCCCAGGCCGAACTCGACCGCGACCGCGCCGAGCAGGCCGAGCGCGCCGCGCGCATGGCCCTGGCGGCGTTGTGGAACGCGCGCGAAGCCGACTTCACCGAAGTCAGCGGCGAGCCGCTGCAACTGCCGGCGCTGGAGGATTTCCAGCAACTGGCGACGCTGCTGTCCGATACGCCGGAACTGGCGGTCATCGCCGGTGAGGCGCGCGTGCGCGAGGCACAGCTGCAACTGGCGCGCAGCGAACTGCGCGGAAACCTGTCCTGGCAAATGGGCGTGCGCAACAGCCGCGCCAGCGGCGACAACGGACTGGTCGGTGGCTTCAGCATGCCGCTGGGCACCGCCCGTCGCGCCGGGCCGGAGATCCGCGCCGCCGAGACCGAGCTGGCGATGAGCGCGGTGCAGCGCGAATCACGCGCGCTGCAGCTGTACTCGACGCTGGCCGAGGCCCACGGCCGTTACGGCACCGCGCGACTGGAAGTGGCGCGCATGGGCAGCGACGTGCTGCCGCAGCTGCAACGCGCCGAGAAGGCCGCCGAGACCGCCTGGCGCGCCGGTGCCATCAGCTACATGGAGTGGGGCCAGCTGCAGGCCATGCGCATCGAGGCGCGCCAGCGCCAGCTCGATGCCGCGCTCGCCGCGCAGACCGCCCTGATCGAAATCCAGCGCCTGACCGGGCAGCCCCTGGTCGCAACCGCTTCCGAAGGAAACACGCCATGAAGGCTTCCCCGCATCTCTCCCCCCTGTTCCGCCTGGCCGCGCTGGCCGTACTGGCTGCCGCGCTTGCCGGCTGCGGCGACAAACCCGCCGCTCCCGCCGAGGCAGCGGACGCTGCCGCGCAGGAAGAACCCGGGCATGCCGATGACGACGGCCACGCCGACGCGGACGGCGGCCCCGAGCAGACCACCATTCCCGCCGAGCGCGCCAAGGCGGCAGGCATCGTCAGTGCCGTCGCCGGCGCGGGCACCATCGTCGACGAGCACGAGGTACAGGGCCTGCTGACGCCGATCGACGGCCGTACCGCGCAGGTCACCGCGCGCTTCCCCGGCCCGATCCGCGCGCTGCTGGCCAACGTCGGCGACCGCGTGCGTGCCGGCCAGCCGCTGGCCAGCATCGACAGCAACCTGAGCCTGACCACCTACGGCGTCAGCGCACCGATCTCCGGCGTGGTGCTGTCGCGCCAGGCCCGGGTGGGCGGCATCGCCGCCGAAGGCCAGCCGCTGTTCGAGATCGGCGACCTGTCACAGCTGTGGGTGGACCTGCATATCTTCGGTGCCGATACCCAGCACATCACCGCCGGCGTGCCGGTGACCGTCACCCGCATGGCCGATGGCGCCAGCCAGACCACCCGTCTCGAGCGGGTGCTGCCGGGCACCGCCACCGCCAGCCAGAGCACGGTGGCGCGCGCCACCGTGGACAACAGCGACGGCCTGTGGCGGCCGGGCGCGGCGGTGCGTGCGCGCATCGTGGTGGCGAGTGCGCCGGCGGCCATCGTGGTGCCGTTGACCGCGCTGCAGACCATGGACGGACGCGACGTGGTGTTCGTGCGCAAGGGCGATACCTACCAGGCGCGGCCGGTCACGCTCGGCGCGCGCGACGCCCGCCAGGTGGCGGTCAGCGCCGGCCTGCAAGCCGGTGAGGAAGTGGTCGTGGAGCAGAGCTACACGGTGAAGGCCGACATCGGCAAGGCGGGGGCAGGCCATGAACACTGATGCCACGCCGCGCGCAGGCCTGCTCGAACGCATCGTCGCCACGGCCATCGCCCATCGCTGGCTGATGTTGCTGCTGACCGGTGCGCTGGTGCTGATTGGCGTCTGGAGCTTCACCCGCCTGCCGATCGACGCCACCCCCGACATCACCAACGTGCAGGTGCAGGTCAATACCGCCGCGCCTGGGTACTCGCCGCTGGAGACCGAACAGCGCATCACCTTCCCGGTGGAGATGGTGCTGGCCGGGCTGCCGAAGATGGATTACATGCGCTCGCTGTCGCGCTACGGGCTGTCGCAGGTGACGGTGGTGTTCGAGGACGGCACCGACATCTACTTCGCCCGCCAGCAGGTGGCCGAACGCCTGCAGCAGGCGCGCTCGCAGATACCGGACGGCCTCGACCCGCAACTCGGGCCGATCGCCACCGGGCTGGGCGAGATCTTCATGTACACCATCGACGCCGACCCCGAGGCGCGCAAGCCCGATGGCACCCCCTACACCGCCACCGATCTGCGCACCCTGCAGGACTGGGTGATCCGGCCGCAGCTGCGCAACGTCCCCGGCGTTACCGAGGTCAACACCATCGGTGGGTTCCAGCGCCAGGTGCACATCACCCCGGACCCGGCAAAGCTGCGTGCGCTGGGCTTCACCCTGGAGGACGTCGCCGCCGCGGTCGAGGCCAACAACCAGAACGTGGGCGCCGGCTACATCGAGCGCAACGGCCAGCAGTTCCTGGTGCGCATCCCCGGCCAGGTCGCCGACCTGGAGCAGATCGGCAACATCGTGCTGGACCGCCGCGAGGGCGTGCCGATCCACGTGCACGACGTGGCCAACGTCGCCGAAGGCCCGGAGCTGCGCAGCGGCGCGGCCACCCAGAACGGCCACGAAGTGGTGATGGGCACGGTGGTGATGCTGATCGGCGCCAACAGCCGCGACGTGGCCCAGGCCGCGGCGGAACGGCTGGAACAGGCGCAGCGCAGCCTGCCCGAAGGCGTGACCGTCACCGCCAGCTATGACCGTACCGCGCTGGTGGAGCGCACCGTCGAGACCGTGGCCCGCAATCTGCTGGAAGGCGCGCTGCTGGTGATCGTGGTGCTGTTCCTGCTGCTGGGCAACTTCCGCGCGGCGCTGATCACCGCCGCGGTGATCCCGCTGGCGATGCTGTTCACCCTCACCGGCATGGCGCGCGGCGGCGTGTCGGCCAACCTGATGAGCCTGGGCGCGCTGGACTTCGGCCTGATCGTGGACGGCGCGGTGATCATCATCGAGAACTGCCTGCGCCGCTTCGGCGAGCGCACGCATGCGCTGGGCCGGGCGATGACGCACGCCGAGCGCTTCGCCGAGACCGCCGCCGCCACCGCCGAGGTGATCCGTCCCAGCCTGTTCGGCCTGGGCATCATCACCGCCGTGTACCTGCCGATCTTCGCCCTCACCGGGGTGGAAGGAAAAATGTTCCACCCGATGGCGATCACCGTGGTGCTGGCGCTGAGCGGGGCGATGCTGTTGTGCCTGACCTTCGTGCCGGCGGCAATCGCGCTGTTCCTGGGCGGCCGCGTGCAGGAGAAGGAGAACCGGCTGATGGCGTGGCTGCGCCGGCGCTACCAGCCGCTGCTCGACCTGGCCATGCGCCGCGGCAGCTGGATGGTGGCCGGCGCGCTGGCGCTGGTGATCGGTTGCGGCCTGCTGGCAACCAGGCTGGGCAGCGAGTTCGTGCCCAACCTGGACGAGGGCGACGTGGCGATGCAGGCCATGCGCATCCCCGGCACCAGCCTGACCCAGTCGCTGCAGATGCAGCGGCAGATCGAGCTGCGCCTGCTGCAGTTCCCGGAGGTGACCAAGGTGTTCTCCCGGGTCGGCACGGCGGAAGTCGCGTCGGACCCGATGCCGCCGTCGGTGGCCGACACCTTCATCATGATGAAGCCGCGCAGCCAGTGGCCTGACCCACGCAAGCCGCGTGCCGAGCTGGTGGCCGAGCTGGAGCGGGCGGTGGAGGAAATGCCGGGCAACAACTACGAGTTCACCCAGCCCATCCAGATGCGCATGAACGAGCTGATCTCCGGCGTGCGCGCCGACGTGGCGGTGATGCTCTACGGCGACGACCTGGACACGCTGACGGAAGTCGGGCGCCGCATCGAGAAGGTGGCCGCGGGCGTGCCCGGTGCCGCCGACGTGCGGCTGGAGCAGACCAGCGGCCTGCCGCTGCTCACCGTTACCCCGGACCGGCAGAAACTCGCCGGTTATGGCCTGAACCCGGGCCAGGTGCAGTCCACGGTGGCCACCGCGGTGGGTGGGCAGGTGGCCGGGCAGTTGTTCGAGGGGGACCGCCGCTTCAATATCGTGGTGCGCCTGCCGGAGGAACTGCGGCAGGATCCAGCGGCCCTGGCGGACCTGCCGGTGTCGCTGGAAACCGCGCTGGCCAGCGGCAATGCCGATGAACTGAGCCGTGGCGTCGCCGCCGGCGTGTTCACCGGCAACCCGCGCACGGTGCCGCTGCGCGAACTGGCGAGCATCGAAGCCAGCGAAGGCCCCAACCAGATCAACCGCTACAACGGCAAGCGTCGCATCGTGGTCACCGCCAACGTGCGCGACCGCGACCTGGGCAGCTTCGTCAGCGAACTGCAGCAGGCCATCAACAGCCGCGTGCAGCTGCCGGCCGGCTACTGGATCGACTACGGCGGCAGCTTCGAGCAGATGATCTCGGCCAGCCAGCGGCTGGCGGTGGTGGTGCCGGTGACGCTGACCCTGATCTTCGCGATGCTGTTCTGGGCGTTCGGCTCGGGCAAGGATGCGGCGATCGTGTTCAGCGGGGTGCCGCTGGCGCTGACCGGCGGCGTGCTGGCGCTGGCCCTGCGCGGCATTCCGTTGTCGATCTCGGCCGGCGTGGGCTTCATCGCGTTGTCCGGCGTGGCGGTGCTCAACGGGCTGGTGATGATCAGCTTCGTGCGCAGCCTGCGCGAGCAGGGGCGGCCGCTGCTGGAGGCGGTGCGCGAAGGCGCGCTGGGCCGCCTGCGGCCGGTGCTGATGACCGCTCTTGTGGCGTCGCTGGGCTTCGTGCCGATGGCCTTCAACGTCGGCGCCGGTTCGGAAGTGCAGCGGCCGCTGGCCACGGTGGTGATCGGCGGCATCGTGTCCTCGACCCTGTTGACGCTGCTGGTGTTGCCGGTGCTGTACCGCTGGCTGCATCGCCGCGAGTCGTGAATCCGTCCCCGGTCCACGCCTTCGGCGTGGGCCGGGGACGCGGCGCTGCAATCCGTGCCCGCCGGTGGGAAAATTGGCCCGGACATCGGGTCTGGAACCGGAATGAGCGACTGTTGCGGCTGTGGCCGAACCCTGGAGGTCGGGCGCATGCAGGCCCGCCAGCGGCGGGTGCTGGTGTGGGTGCTGGCGATCAACCTGCTGACCTTCGTGATGATGATGGCCGCGGCCTGGCACAGCGGTTCGGCTTCGCTGCTGTCCGGCAGCCTGGACAACCTCGGCGACGCGCTGACCTACGCGCTGAGCCTGGCGGTGGTCGGTGCCGGCCTTGCCGCCAAGGCGAGGGTTGCGCTGCTCAAGGCGGCCTTCATCCTGTGCGCGGCCATCGCGGTGGCCGTGGGCATCGGCTGGAAGCTGGCCCATCCGCAGCTGCCGTTGTTCGAGAGCATGGGCATCGCCGCGCTGCTGAACCTTGCCGCCAACCTGCTGTGCCTGCGCCTGTTGTGGCCCTATCGCCAGGGCGACATCAACCTGGCATCGGCCTGGGCGTGTTCGTTGAACGATGTCTACGAAGGCGGCGCGGTGATCCTGGCCGCGCTGGCGGTGTGGGCGTTCGGTGCCGGCTGGCCGGACCTGCTGATCGCGGTGGCCTTGCTGCTGCTGTTCCTGCGCTCGGCCTGGAAGGTGGCGCGCACGGCCTGGCGTGAACTGCGTGGCGCGCAGGCGCGCGCGTACTGATTTGATCTGCACCTGCCGGGCTGGCTAGAGTCCTGCGGTACCTCCAGGGAGCGGACCCATGCGAGCGCGCCGTCTTGTCGTGCCCTTCCTGTTGTCGCTGTGCGGCCCGGCCGCCGCGCAGGACAACAGCATCTACATCGAGTTCCTGTGGTCCAGGACCCCGGCTGACGCGCTTGCCCGCCAGCAGACCCGGCAGTTCGTCATGACCGGCGATCACGAGCACCAGATCTGTGTGGCCGCCACTGCCGCGACCGGCGATGTCGGCGGCCTGCAACTGGAGCTGCGCGATGCCGACGGCAAGCGGGTGTCCCTGCAGCATCATGACGACTACCGTGGCGCCAAGCGGTGCTACCGGGCCGACCTGGGCAGCGGCGGCCGGCCGGGAGACTGGACCGCGCATGTGGTTCTCGGCGACGGTGGCAGCAACACGGCGACGATCCGCGTCGATCCACGGTTGGAGGACTCGCCATTGTTCCAGCAGCGCGACGTTCCCTATGTCGCCGGGCGCCCGAACTACGATGCCTCGATCGCCCCGGAACAATGGGCGGGCCGGCTGGTCTGGGCGATGGACGTCGATCCGCAGGGCAAGGTCACCCATGTGGAGGTCGAAGTGGCCGAAGGCGTGGGTGAACGCCTGCGCGACCGCGCCATCGCCGCCGGCTACCTGAGCCTGTTTCCGCCGGACCCGGATCGGGCCGGCACGCCGCTGCGCTGGCGCCGGAGCCTGGATTTCGCGCCCCGCTAGGGCCGGCCACGGCCGGTGGTTTGCACTCGGGGCCCTGGCCCGGCATAATTACCGGCTCGCTGTGTCCGGAAACCTCCGGATCGGTGGCCGGGAACGTGTCATCCGCCCACCCTCGTCAGCGTAACCCCTTGATTCCCATGACACGTGGCGGGCAACCGCCGGGGCCGCCCTCTTCCTGGCCAAGGAAGAGACAACCGACATTACCGAGGTGCGCAATGTCCCGAGTTTGCCAAGTTTCCGGCAAGAAGGTGCAGACGGGTAACAACGTCTCGCATGCCAACAACAAGACCCGTCGTCGTTTCCAGCCGAACCTGCACGAGCGTCGTTTCTGGGTCGCCAGCGAGAACCGCTGGGTCAAGCTTCGTGTTTCCGCGCATGCACTGCGCACCATCGACAAGAACGGCATCGATTCCGTTCTGGCTGAGCTGCGTGCGCGCGGCGAAAAGGTCTGAGGAGTAAACCATCATGGCAGGTAAGCGCGATAAGGTCCGTATGATTTCCTCGGCCGGCACTGGCCACTTCTACACGACCGACAAGAACAAGAAGAACACCCCGGGGAAGATGGAATTCCTGAAGTACGACCCGGTGGTCCGCAAGCACGTGATGTACAAGGAAGGCAAGATCAAGTAATCCGCAAGGATTGCCTGGATCGCCGTTCCACACCGGACCCGCCGCAAGGCGGGTTCCGTGTTTCAGGGCCATGGGCAGGCTGTCGGCAGGCCATCGGGCCACCATCAGCACATGCGCCGGCGGCATCAGGCGGTGGTGGCGGCATCGCCTACAATCGGCGCATGACAGTTTCCGACCAGACGCAGGCCTGCGACATCGCGGTCATCGGCGGCGGCGCCGCCGGCGTGCTCGTGGCGATCGGCGTGCTGCGCGGCGCCACCCGCGCGCTGCGCGTGGTGATCGTCGAGCCGCAGCTGCCGCTCGGCCGCGGCGTGGCCTACGCCACGCGCCACCCCGCGCACCTGCTCAACGTACCCGCCGGCCGGATGAGCGGTTTCCCCGACCGTCCCGACGACTTCCTCGATTACCTGCTCGCGCAGGACGCATTCCCCGGTGTCGAGCGCGAGGTGCTGGCGCGTGCCTTCGTCGCCCGCCACCACTACGCGGCGTACCTGCGGCAGCGCCTGCAGCAGGCGGTGGACGCCAGCCCGGCGTTGCTGGACGTGCGCGCGGCGCGGGTCCAGGCGCTGGAACGCCACGCCGCCGGCATCGTGCTGCAGCTGGATGCGGGCCCGGCGCTGCTGGCCGGATCGGTGGCGCTGTGTACCGGCAACGCGCTGCGCCCGCTGCCGGCCCGCGGCGCCAGCGCGGTGCCGCCCGGCAAACGCATCGAGGCCTGGGATTACGACGCGGTGCAGGACGTCGCCGCCAGCGCCGACGTGGCCATCGTCGGCTCCGGGCTGAGCATGGCCGACAGCGTGGCGTCGCTTGCCGCCTGCGGGCATCGCGGGCAGGTGCACGTGCTTTCGCGCCACGCGCTGCTGCCGCTGCCGCATGCGCAGGGCCCGGCCGCCGACTACGATCCCGAGCCGTTGCTGGCCATGGGCCTGCGCCAGCGCGTGCGCGCGCTGCGCCTGCATGCGGCCGAGGCCGCGCAGCGCGGCATCCCGTGGCAGAACGTGATGGAGCGCATCCGGCCGCTGGGCCAGGCGTTGTGGCAATCGCTGTCGCTGGACGACCAGCGCCGCTTCCTGCGCCACGTGGTGCGCTACTGGGACGTGCACCGGCACCGCATCGCCGTGCCGGTGCATGCGCAGTTGCTGGAGCTGCAGCGGCAGGGCCGCCTGCACCTGCACCGCGGCCGCCTGGAAACCGCCATCGCCGAAGGCGCCTGCGTGCGCCTGGGCGCGCTCGACCGGCGACGGCAGCCGTTCGAGATCGATGCGCACTGCGTGATCAACGCCACCGGCGTGGAGATGCGCGCGCAGGCCATGCGCAATCCGCTGCTGCAGCAGATGCTGGGCAGTGGCACCGCCCGCCCGGGCCCGCACGGCATCGGCATCGACAGCGCGCCGGACGGCAGCCTGCTCGATGCGGACGGCGTGGCCGAGCCGCGCGTACAGGTGCTCGGCAGCCTGCGCATCGGTCGCCTGTGGGAGAGCCTGGCGATACCCGAGCTGCGCGTGCAGGCGGCGCAGGCGGCCGCCCGGCTGCTGCCGCCACGGGGCTGAACGCACGGTGCCGCCGGGGCCTTTCCCGTAGAATGCGCCGATGGATGTTTCCCACCTGCTCGATGGGCTGAACCCGGCCCAGCGCGAGGCCGTTTCCGCTGCCCCCGGCCATTACCTGATCCTTGCCGGCGCCGGTTCCGGCAAGACCCGCGTGCTCACCCACCGCATCGCCTGGCTCAACGAAGTGCACGGCGTGCCGACCCACGGCATCTTCGCGGTGACCTTCACCAACAAGGCCGCCGGCGAGATGCGCCAGCGCATCGACCTGCAGCTGCGCAACGGTGCGCGCGGCATGTGGATCGGCACGTTCCACGGCCTGGCCCATCGTCTGCTGCGCCTGCACTGGGCCGATGCCCGGCTGCCCGAAGCGTTCCAGGTGATGGACTCGGACGACCAGCTGCGGCTGGTCAAGCGCGTGGTGCAGGCGCTGGAACTGGACGACGGCAAGTACCCGGCCAAGCAGATCGCGTGGTGGATCAACGCGCAGAAGGACGAAGGCCGGCGCCCGCAGCACATCCAGCCCGAGCCGCACGATGCCTGGCTGGAAACCATGCGCCAGGCCTACATCGAGTACCAGGCGCGCTGCGATCGCGCCGGGCTGGTGGATTTCGCCGAACTGCTGCTGCGCGCGCACGAACTGCTGCGCGACAACTCGGCCCTGCTGGCCCACTACCGCGCCCGCTTCGGCGAGATCCTGGTCGATGAGTTCCAGGACACCAATGCCATCCAGTACGCCTTCGTGCGCGTGCTGGCCGGCGACTCGGGCCACGTGTTCGTGGTCGGCGACGACGACCAGGCCATCTACGGCTGGCGCGGCGCCAAGGTCGAGAACGTGCAGCGCTTCCTGAAGGATTTCCCGGGCGCGCAGACCATCCGCCTGGAGCAGAACTACCGCTCCAGCGCCAACATCCTCAACGCCGCCAACGCGGTCATCGCGCACAACCCGGACCGCATCGGCAAGCAGCTGTGGACCGACAGCGGCGATGGCGAGCCGATCGACCTGTATGCCGCCTACAACGAGATGGACGAGGCGCGCTACCTGGTCGAGCGTGCGCGGCAGTGGGTGCGCGACGGCGGCAGCTACGGCGACATCGCCGTGCTTTACCGCAGCAACGCGCAGTCGCGGGCCTTCGAAGAGGCGCTGCTGTCCGAGCAGGTGCCGTACCGCGTGTACGGCGGCATGCGCTTCTTCGAGCGCGCCGAGATCAAGGACGCGCTGGCCTACCTGCGGCTGCTGACCAACCGCAACGACGACGCGGCGTTCGAGCGCGCGGTGAATACGCCGGCGCGCGGCATCGGCGAGCGCACCCTGGACGAAGTGCGGCGCGTCGCGCGCGCGCAGTCGCTGTCGTTGTGGGAGGCGGCGATGCTCGCCACCCAGGGCGGCGACCTCGCCGCACGTGCCAGGAACGCGCTGGCCGGTTTCCTCAACCTGGTCCAGCAGATCGGCGGCGAAACCACGCAGATGACCCTGGCCGAGCGCATCGACCACGTGCTGGTGCGCTCGGCGCTGCGTGAACACTGGAGCAAGGAGAGCCGCAACACGCTCGACTCCGAATCGCGCAGCGACAACCTCGACGAACTGGTCTCGGTGGCCTCGCGCTTCGTCCAGCGCGACCAGGACGAGGAGGGCGCCGCCGACATGAGCGAGCTGGTGGCCTTCCTGTCCTACGCCTCGCTGGAGGCCGGCGAAGGCCAGGCTCAGGCCGGTGAGGACGGCGTGCAGCTGATGACGCTGCATTCGGCCAAGGGCCTGGAGTTCCCGCTGGTGTTCCTGGCCGGGCTGGAGGAAGGGCTGTTCCCGGGCGCGCGCTCGCTGGAGGAAAGCGGCCGGCTGGAAGAAGAGCGCCGGCTGGCCTACGTCGGCATCACCCGCGCCCGGCAGAAGCTGGTGCTGGGCTACGCCGAGTCGCGCCGCATCCACGGCCAGGACAACTACAGCCTGCCGTCGCGCTTCCTGCGCGAGATCCCGCGCGAACTGCTGCACGAAGTGCGGCCCAAGGTGCAGGTTTCGCGCCCGGCCTCGCTGGGCAGCAGCCGGGTGAGCGGCCATGCCGCGCTGGAGGCGCCGGCGATCCGCCTGGGTGCCAGCGTCAGCCACCCCAAGTTCGGCGAGGGCGTGGTCACCGACTACGAAGGCAGCGGCGCGCATGCACGGGTGCAGGTCGAGTTCGCCGAGGCCGGCAGCAAGTGGCTGGTGATGGCCTACGCCAACCTGAACGTGCTCTAGGCGCCGCAGCGCGCCGGTCGCCCGCGCCCGGCCGTTTGATCAGGCTCAATGCGCCGGGGCGGGCGCGGGTGTGTAATGCTCTCCTGCCACCCTTGCCAAGGAACACCGCCATGTACAAGCGCATCCTGATCGCGATCGATGGTTCCGAACTGGCCATGAAGGGCCTGCAGAAGGGCCTGGAACTGGCGGCGCAGCTCGGCGCCAAGGTCGACATCGTCACCGTCTCCGAGCCGTGGGCGGTGGGCATGTACGACGCCATGGGCTGGAGCGCCGGCTACGAAGCCAGCCCCGAATACAAGCAGGACCGCGAGGCCGCGGCGCAGAAGATCCTGCAGCCGTCGCTGGACGCCGCGCGTGCGGCCGGCGTGGCCGAGGTGATCGGCCACCACGTGCTCGACCGCTATGCGGCCGACGGCATCATCGAGACCGCCGATGCCTGCGGCAGCGACCTGCTGGTGATGACCTCGCACGGCCGCCGCGGCATGACCCGGGTTCTGCTCGGCAGCCAGACCGCCGAAGTGCTGGCGCGCAGCAAGGTGCCGGTGCTGGTGATCCGCTGAGGTCGCCGTACCGGCGCTGATCGATCCGGCGGGAGGGCGACTGCGCCCTCCTGCGGACAAGGCTGCCGCCCTTTCCCCGTTTTCAGCGTACCCCCTTCAATGCCATTGTTGCCGAAGGGGGCTTTTCCGTGTCCGCCGGTGCCGGTCGCGGCAGGCCATGCCCGCCGCGGCGGCGGAGGCGATCACCAGCTGTACAGCTTCCAGTAGACCGGCGACACGCCGTCCTTGTCGTTGTCCAGGCGGCCGTCGCCATTGCGGTCGTAAAGGTAGAACGGCGCTCCGCGCGCGGGGGTGACCTTGACCATGCGCAGCTGGCTGCCGACGCGGTATTCCTCGATGGTGTCGCCGTTGTCGAGGCTGCGGCGGGTGACGTCGGCGCCGGTCACGTCGACCGGCGGCACATCGGCGTCCCGGCCCATGCTGGCGCAACCGGCCAGGGCGAGCAGGGGGATCAGCAGCAGGTGTTTCATGACGGCGGCTCCTCGCATCGGTGTCTCCTGATTATGCCTGCCTGCGGCCAGTGCGCGCGTCGTGCGCAGGCCGGCCGCGTAGAATCGTCGCATGAGCAGATTAGTCCTGATCGACGGGTCCAGTTACCTGTACCGCGCGTTCCACGCGCTGCCGCCGCTGTCCAATGCCGCCGGCGAGCCCACCGGCGCGCTGTTCGGCGTGGTCAACATGCTGCGCGCCACGCTGAAGGAAAAGCCCGACTACGTGGCCTTCGTGGTCGATGCCCCGGGCAAGACCTTCCGCGACGACCTGTACGCCGAGTACAAGTCCAACCGCCCGCCGATGCCCGATGAACTGCGTGCCCAGGTGCAGCCGATGTGCGACATCGTGCACGCGCTGGGCATCGACATCCTGCGCGTGCCCGGCGTGGAGGCCGACGACGTGATCGGCACCCTGGCCCTGGCCGGTGCCGCCGACGGGCTGGAGGTGACCATCTCCACCGGCGACAAGGACTTCGCCCAGCTGGTGCGCCCGGGCGTGATCCTGGTCAACACCATGACCGGCAGCCGGACCGATTCCGATGCCGCGGTGATGGACAAGTTCGGCGTGCGCGCCGACCAGATCGTGGATTACCTGGCGTTGATGGGCGACGCCGTGGACAACGTGCCCGGCGTGGACAAATGCGGCCCCAAGACCGCGGCCAAGTGGCTGGCCGAGTACAACGACCTGGACGGCGTGATGGCCGCCGCGGCCGCCATGAAGGGCAAGATCGGCGAGAACCTGCGCGCGGCGCTGCCGCGGCTGCCGCTCAACCGCGAGCTGGTCACCATCCGCACCGACGTGGCGCTGGAGCAGGGGCCGCGCGACCTGCGCCTGCGCGAGCAGCACGTGGACAGCCTGCGCGAACTGTACGGCCGCTACGGCTTCACCCAGGCGCTGCGTGAACTGGGTGGCATCGCGGCGCCGGCCGCGGCCGACGAGGCCAAGGTCAGCCTGCGCGGCACCGCCGCCGGCTTCGCGCGTGGCGGGGACGGCCCGGCGCCGCCCGTGACCGACCCGGCGATGGCGGGCAAGGGCGAGTACGAGACCGTGCTCAGCGATGAACGGCTGCGTGCCTGGGTCGAGCGCCTGCAGGCGGCGCCCGAATTCGCCTTCGACACCGAGACCGATGCGCTGGACGCGATGCGCGCGCGGCTGGTCGGCGTGAGCCTGGCGGTCGAGCCGGGTACCGGTGCCTATATCCCGGTCGGCCACGACTACCCGGGCGCGCCCGCGCAGTTGCCGTCGGCGCAGGTGCTGGACGCATTGCGGCCGCTGCTCGAGGACGCCGGCTGGCGCAAGCTCGGCCAGCACGGCAAGTACGACATCCACGTGTTGCGGCGCCACGGCGTGGAGGTGCGCGGCTACGCCGACGACACCATGCTGGAGAGCTTCGTGCTCAATTCCACCGCCACCCGCCACGACATGGATTCGCTGGCGCAGCGCTACCTGGGCTACACCACGACCAAGTTCGAGGACGTCGCCGGCAAGGGCGCCAAGCAGATCTCGTTCTCGCAGGTCGGCATCGACGAGGCCGGCCACTATGCCGCCGAGGACGCCGACATCACCCTGCGCCTGCATCGCGCGCTGGCGCCGCAGCTGGCCGCCGAACCGGCGCTGGAAAAGGTGTACCGCGAGATCGAGATGCCGCTGGTGCCGGTACTGGCGCGCATCGAGGCCAACGGCGTGTGCATCGACAGCGCCGAGCTGCGGCGGCAGAGCGCCGACCTGTCCGCGCGCATGCTCGCCGCGCAGCAGAAGGCCACCGCACTGGCCGGGCGCAGCTTCAACCTGGATTCGCCCAAGCAGCTGCAGGCGGTGCTGTTCGACGAGCTGGGCCTGCCGGCGCTGGTGAAGACGCCCAAGGGCCAGCCGAGCACCAACGAGGAGGCGCTGGAAGCCATCGCCGAGCAGCACGAGCTGCCGCGCGTGATCCTGGAATACCGCGGCCTGGCCAAGCTGCGCAGCACCTATACCGACAAGCTGCCGGAGATGGTCAATCCCGACACCGGCCGCGTGCATACCAGCTACCACCAGGCGGGCGCCGCCACCGGGCGGCTGTCCTCGTCCGATCCCAACCTGCAGAACATCCCGATCCGCACCGACGATGGCCGCCGCATCCGCAAGGCCTTCGTCGCGCCGCCGGGACGCAGGCTGATGGCCTGCGACTATTCGCAGATCGAACTGCGCATCATGGCGCACCTGTCCGAGGACCCCGGCCTGATCCGTGCCTTCGAGCAGGGCGTGGACGTGCACCGTGCCACTGCCGCCGAGGTGTTCGGCCGCAAGCTGGAGGACGTCAGCGCGAACGAGCGCCGCGCCGCCAAGGCCATCAACTTCGGCCTGATGTACGGCATGAGCGCGTTCGGCCTGGCCAAGAACCTGGGCATCGACCGCGGCCAGGCGCAGGACTACGTGGCGCTGTATTTCAGCCGCTACCCGGCGGTGCGCGACTTCATGGAGCGCATGCGCGTGCAGGCGCGCGAGCAGGGCTACGTGGAAACCCTGTTCGGCCGCCGCCTGTACCTGAACGACATCCATGCGCGCAACCAGGGCCTGCGCGCCGGGGCCGAGCGCGCCGCGATCAACGCGCCGATGCAGGGCACCGCCGCGGACATCATCAAGCGCGCGATGGTCAGCGTGGATGACTGGCTGGCCGGCCACCGCGCGCGTGCGCAGATGATCCTGCAGGTGCACGACGAACTGGTGTTCGAGGCCGACGTGGATTTCATCGACACGCTGCGCGCGGAAGTTGAATCGCGCATGGCCGGCGCGGCCCGGTTGCGGGTGCCGCTGGTGGTCGATACCGGCGTCGGCGACAATTGGGACGAAGCGCACTAGGCATCGCTTGCCTTGCTCCACCGGCGCCGCGTGGCGGCGCGGTGGAGGCCCTGCCTGCGCTGGCGTGCCCGGAATGCAGGCGCGCAGGGCGCAACGGATGCGGAGCTGCCGATGCCGGGCCCCGGATTTCACGATATCGAAACTATTTACGCGTCGAATGGCATCCAGTGCGTTTCGTGATGCATGCCATCCGGTTTGCGATCGGCAGCACGGATTTCAGGTGAATCCACCCATTGCTGGAACGTTGCATCGTGCATGCAATATGCAATGGCGGCGCACCGCGTTTTGCGGATGAATCACTCCTTAATCATCCGGAGATAAATAGCCATTCTTCACGAACCATCAATGTACGCGGTGGTCATATAGACCGTGACAGGTGCAACGCCTGTCGCGGATCTCTCCCATCCCCTGGAGCAGATCTCGGAGCGGGGATTCCTCCCCAAATCGCCGCTCCTCCCGCCCCGTCGACCCCCCCCTGGTCGGCGGGGCTTTTTTTTTGTGCTCGCCCCGGCGCATCCATCGTGCGCGGGCGTGGCGGGCTGTGCATCATGGGGAACGTACAGGAAGGGGGTGCAGACCGATGTCGGACATGTTCGCACTGGCGATGCCGTGGTGGGAATTCATCCTGCGCGCGGTCGTGGTCTATGCCGTGGTGCTGGGAATGGTGCGGCTGAGCGGCAAGCGCGCGCTGGGGCAGATCACGCCGTTCGACGTGCTGCTGATCGTGCTGCTGGGCAATGCGGTACAGAACGCGCTGCTCGGGCAGGACACCTCGCTGGCCGGTGGCCTGCTGCTGGCCGCGACGCTGATCACGATCAACTATGCGGTGGGCTGGCTCGCCACCCGCAGCCGGCGCGTGGAGCGCCTGGTCGAGGGCGAGCCGGTACTGATCGCGCGCGACGGCCGCCTGCTGGACTCGGTACTGCGGCGCGAACTGATCACGTCTTCCGATTTCGACGCGGCCATGCGCCAGCAGGGATGCCGTGGCATCGAGGACGTCGAACTGGCGCTGCTGGAAACCAACGGCCACATCACCATCGTGCCGCGCCGCCAGGACGGGCAGGGGCCCGGCTGACGGCCGCCGGCTACGCGGCCGGCCGTGCCGCGGTCACAGCCACTCGCGTGGAACCAGGTACGCGGCCAGCCGCGCCTCGTCGCTGCCGGCCTCGGGCTGGTAGCCATACTCCCAGCGCACGCGCGGGGGCAGGCTCATCAGGATGCTCTCGCTGCGCCCGCCGCTCTGCAGGCCGAACAGCGTGCCGCGGTCGTAGACCAGGTTGAACTCGACGTAGCGGCCGCGCCGGTACAGCTGGAACTCGCGCTCGCGCTCGCCGTACGGGATGTCCCTGCGGCGCGCGACGATCGGCAGGTAGGCGTCGAGGAAGCCGTCGCCCACGGCGCGCATGTAGGCGAAATCAGCTTCGAAATCACCCTGCAGGTCGTCGAAGAACAGGCCGCCGACACCGCGGGTCTCGTTGCGGTGCTTGAGGAAGAAGTACTCGTCGCACCAGCGCTTGTGCGCGTCGTAGCGCCCGGCGCCGAACGGCGCGCACACGTCGTGCGCGACCTGGTGCCAGTGGCGCACGTCCTCGTCGAACGGATAGAACGGGGTCAGGTCGAAGCCGCCGCCGAACCAGGCCGCGACCGCCTTGCCGTCGCGTTCGGCCTGGAAGTAGCGCACGTTGGCGTGGGTGGTGGGCAGGTAGGGATTGAGCGGATGGAACACCAGCGATACGCCGCAGGCGCGCCACGAGGCGCCAGCCAGTTCCGGGCGATGCGCCGAGGCCGACGGCGGCAGGCGGGTGCCGGAAACGTCGGAGAAGCCGATGCCGGCCTGTTCGAACACCGCGCCGTCGCGCAGCACGCGGGTGCGGCCGCCGCCGCCAAGCAAGGGGCTGGCAACGGAGCCGGGTGCGCCGGGATGCGTGCCGGGATCGGCGCGCTGCCAGCGGTCCTCGACGAAGCGGGCGCGGCCATCGGCGGATTCGATGGCCTGGCAGATACGGTCCTGCAGACCGGTGAGGTAGTCGCGTACGCGTTCGAAATCGTCCATGCGCGTACTGTAGCGCAGGCGCTCAGCGGAACAGTGCGCGGACCTCGTCGCGGCACAGCTTGACCACCAGCCAGGCGTGCAGGCCGGCGAACGCCAGCGCGGTGACGCCGGCACTGATCAGGGCGGTCCAGCGGCTGGCCTGCATCTGGGCCATCGCGTGGCGACCATCGGGCGAGTCATGGAAGCCGGGCGGCATGATCGCCTGCATCGCGGTGAACATGCCGTCCACCAGCGGCAGCATGGCGAAGTTGGCCAGGGCCACCCCGACCAGGAACACGATGAAGCCGATCCGCCCCCACTCGTAGCGTCGCAACATCGCCCACGACACCGCGAGCAGAGCCACGCACAGCAGCAGCATCAGCACGGTCAGCGACAGCGCATGCTGCGCGGCCCACTGCAGTGCCGCCGGCACCGGCAGCCCCTGCCGCTGCAGCCAGTCCAGCGGGTCGAGCCGGTCCAGGAGGACGACCAGCAGCAGCTGGAACAGGCTCCAGGCGATGGACAGCACGGCCATCGCCAGCGACAGGCGGGCGGTGACATCGATGAAGCCGGCGGCCGATGCGGACGCGGGACGGAGAGGCGGCGGGACGGGCTGGATCACGCGATGCGCTGGTGGTGGCGGTGGGCGCACTATCGCCGGCTTCAGCCCGGTTGCCCAGCCCCCGCCAGCCGCCATGCCGCCGGCAGTACGTGGCGTTCGCTCAGCGGCGCCAGCTTCACTTCATGGGGTGGACGCAGGGGGATCCAGGCCAGTTCGGCGATCTCCGCCTGCGCATGCGGCGTGCCGTCCACCTGCACCAGGAACGATTCGCCCTGCACGCGCCGCCCTGGTTCGTTGACCGCATCGTCCTCGAAGCGGCCCAGCGCCCGTACCGGGGCCTGGCGCAGCGTCACGCCCAGCTCTTCGTGCAGTTCGCGCGCCAGCGTGTGCAGCGCATCCTCGCCGGGTTCGCGCTTGCCACCAGGCTGGATGAAGGTGTCCGAGCCGTGCTTGCGGACCACCAGCACGCGGCCGGCGTCGTCGAGGATCACCGCGGTGACGATGCGGATGGGAGGCACGGCCGGTTCCTGTCGCGGGAGATGCCCGGGGAGCGATGCCGGCGGCAGGCCGCCGGCACTGCCGCTCCCGCGGGGCTGGAGCCAGGGCGGCCGAGGGCCGCCGCGGCCGCTTACTTCAGCGTTTCCTCGAACAGCTTGAGGATGCGCTTGTACTGGTCCAGCCAGGAATCGGCGCGGGTGTAACCGTGGCGTTCCAGCGGGTACGGCGCGATCGACCAGTTGTCCTTGTGCAGCTCGATCAGGCGCTGGGTCATGTTGACCGAATCCTGGAAGAACACGTTGTCATCCATCATGCCGTGGGCGATCAGCAGGTGGTCCTGCAGGCCTTCGGCATACTCGATCGGCGAGGACACGCGGTAGGCCTCCGGATCGATGTCCGGCGTGTTGAGGATGTTGCTGGTGTAGCCGTGGTTGTACTGGTGCCAGTCGCCGACCGGGCGCAGCGCGGCGCCGGCCTTGAACGTGCCCGGTGCCCGGTACAGCGCCATGAAGGTCATGAAGCCGCCGTAGGAGCCGCCGTAGATGCCGGCGCGGTCGCGGTCGCCCTGCTGGGTGTCCACCAGCCACTCCAGCCCATCCAGGTAGTCCTCGAGTTCCGGGTGGCCCATGTTGCGGTAGATGGCGGTGCGCCAGTCGCGGCCGTAGCCCTCGCTGCCGCGGTAGTCCATGTCCAGCACGATGTAGCCCTTCTGCACCAGCAGGTTGTGGAACATCTGCTCGCGGAAGTAGGTGGGATAGCGCTGGTGCACGTTCTGCAGGTAACCGGCGCCGTGCACGAACATCACGATCGGGTACTTCCTGCCCGGCTCCTTCTGCGCCGGGCCGTAGTACTTGGCCCAGACCACGCCGGCGCCATGCCGCGACGGCACCGCCACCAGCTGCGGCTGGATCCACTGCCGCGCCTTGAACTCGGCGCTGCGGGTGTCGGTGAGCACGCGCGCGCTGCCGCCCGTGGCCGGCACCACCGCCAGCTGTGCCGGCAGGTAGGCGCCGGAGTAGCGCACCAGCAGCTGCTGGCCGTCGGGCGAGAGCGAGAAATCCTCCACGCCGTCGAGGTTGGTCAGCTCGCGCACCTGGCCGCTGGCGGCATCGACGCCGCAGACCTCGTAGTCGTGCGGCGCCTGCCGGTTGCACAGCACGTAGAAGCCCTTGCCATCGGCCGACGGCACCGGCGCGGAGGCCTCCCACTTGCCGCTGGTCAGCGCGCGCGGCCGCGCGGTCCCCGCCTGGGTGTACAGGTGCGAGAAGCCGGATTCTTCGGACAGCAGCCACAGCGTGCGGCCGTCGGCCATCCAGCCGAAGTCGTTGAAGCCCCAGTTGATCCAGCCCGGATCGGTGAGGCGGTGGCGGTTGTGCAGGCCGCCGTCATTGCCGACGCTGACGATCCAGCGGTCCTTGTTGTCGTTGGCGCGCAGCATCACGGCCGCCTGTGTGCCGTCGGCGCTCCAGCGGATGCCGCCGCCCATGAAGTCGCCCATCACCTGCACGCTGCGGTTGCCCTTGAGCGGTTCCTTGCCGGCGGCCTTGCGCAGCGCGGCCAGCGGATCGGTGCCGATGCCGGGCAGCGCGTCCAGCGGCAGCGGCCGGACCTGGCCGGTGCGGGTGTCGGCCAGCCACAGCGCATGCGGCGCGAAACCATTGCGGCCGACGCGGGTCCGGGTGTCCTCGGTTTCCTCGTAGCCGGATTCGGTGACGTACAGCGGCATCTTGCCGCCGCGGCCGTCCTCGAAGTTCTTCGGCTTGGTCACCACCACCAGGTGGGTGGCATCGGGCGACAGCGCGCTGTCCACGATCTCCACGTCCGCGCCCAGATAAAGCGGGCCCGGCGCGCGGGTCGGATCGGCCTGGCGCCAACGCTCGCCCTGTTCGCGCAGCGCGTCGCGCTGCGCGCGGTCGCGGCGCAGGGTCTCCAGCGTGCGCATCTGCTGGTCGCGCAGCACGTCGGCCTTGGGTGCGTCGGCCGGGTTCTTCTCGGCCTTGAGCTGGGCGACCAGGGCGATGCCGCCGGTGCCGGGTGTCCAGTGGTACCAGCTGTTGCCGACGTTCCAGATCACCCCGCCATCGGTGGCGAAGTCCACGCCCGAGGCGCGCTCGTTGCCGCGCGTGAGCTGGGTTAGCGCACCGCTGCGCAGGTCACGCACGAACACGTCACCGTTGCGCACGAAGGCCATGCGCTGGCGCTGGCGGTCGTAGACCCGGCCGGCCGCGTCCAGGGTGCCGCGCTGGTCGTCGGCGACCTGCTGCGCCGCGCCGCCGGCCACCGGCTGGCGGAAGGTGTCGCGCACCGGGCTGCCCTTGCGCTTGAGCGCGTACTCGACCTGGGTGCCGTTCCACGACCACCAGGCCGACTCCACCGGCGGTCCGATCCAGTCCGGGTCGGCCATCGCCTGTTCGATGGTGATCGGCGTGGGTGCGGCATGGGCACCGCCGGCGGCGGCCAACAACAGCAGGGACAGGGGCAGGAATCTGGACATCGCGGGCACCGGTGAAGAAAACCGGCAAAGCCTATCAGCCCGGTCAGCCGCGGGGCTGGGCCACAGGTCATGGACGGGCCGGCAAGCCGCGGCTGCGGCGGGTGCGGTGGCCGCCCGGTGCCGCCGTCGCGCTTGTCCGGCTTCCGCCAGCGGCTATGCTGGGCGCCGGCCGCATCCTTGTTCCGCGGCGGTTTTCCCCCAAGGTTGTCCCGCGTGCCCGCCGCCCATCCGATGTCCTCCTGCCTGCACCCCCTCGCCATTGGCGCCCCCGCACGACCGCTGGCGGCGGGGGCCGGCGCGCGGATCGACCTGGCCACGTTCCTGGAGCATGTACGCGGGGTGGCGGCGCTGCTGCCGCCCGGGCGCCATGCGGTCAACCTGTGCGAGGACCGGTATCGCTTCCTGGTCGGTTTCTGCGCGATCGCCCTGCGCGGACAGGTGAACCTGCTGCCGCCCTCGCGCGCGCCGGCGGTGGTGGCCGACGTGCAGCGGCGCCATGACCAGGCCTGGTGCCTGGGCGACAGCGCGCCCGATCCCCTGCCGGACGGCTGGTTCGCGTTGCCCGAGGTACTGCCGCGGCTGCCGGGCGAAGCCCCGCTGCTGGATGCGGCGCAGCGGGTCGCCATCGGCTTCACCTCGGGCAGTACCGGCGCGCCTGCCGCCAACCCCAAGACCTGGGGCGCGTTCGTGACCAGCACCGCACAGAACCTGCAGGCGCTGGGCGACCTGTGGGGCGAATGCACCCCGGCGGTGGTCGCCACGGTGCCGCCGCAGCACATGTACGGCATGGAGATGTCGGTGCTGCTGCCGCTGCTGGCGCCGGCGGTACTGCATGCCGGCCGCCCGTTCTTCCCGCAGGACGTGGCGCAGGCGCTGGCCGAAGTACCGGCGCCGCGGCTGCTGGTCACCACCCCGGTGCACCTCAAGGCGCTGGTCGAATCGGGCGTGGCGCTGCCGCCGCTGGCCGGCATCGTCACCGCCACCGCGCCGCTGCCGCAGGTGCTGGCCGCGGCGGCCGAAGCCTGCTTCGCCACGGAAGTGCGCGAAGTGTTCGGTTCCACCGAGACCTGCATCTTCGCCCGCCGCCGCACCGCCAGTGAACAGGCGTGGACGCTGCTGCCGGGCGTGCGCCTGGTGGCGGAGGAGGACGGCACCCAGGTCCATGCCCCGCATCTGCCCGGCCCGGTAGTGCTGGCCGATCTGGTCGAGCTGCTGCCGGAAGGGCGCTTCCTGCTGCGCGGCCGGCGTGCGGACCTGCTGGAGATCGCCGGCAAGCGCGCCTCGCTGGGTGACCTGACCCGCCGCCTGCAGGCGGTGTCCGGGGTGCGCGACGCGGTGGTGGTGCAGCTGGATCCGGAGCCGGGCCAGCCGGTCGGCCGCATCGCGGCGCTGGTGGTGGCACCGGAGCGTGAGGAGGCGGACATCCTGCGCGAACTGCGCGCGGGTATGGACCCGGTGTTCCTGCCGCGGCCGTTGCGCCGGGTGGCGTGCCTGCCGCGCAACGAGACGGGGAAATTGCCGAGGGATGCGGTGCTGGCGTTGCTGCGGGGCGGGGAATAGTTCTGCGGTTGCCGTTGCCGTTGCAGTTGCAGTTGCAGTTGCAGTTGCCGTGATTTTGTTTTTGCCCTGGCTTTTGACTCCCGGGTCCCCTTCCGCAGCGACGGAGCCGGCGGGAATAACCCGAAGGGCGACGCGCATGGATGCGCGTCGTTTTTCGACGAGACAGGGATGTCTCGTCGAAAAATCCCACCGGCGGAGTGGACCCGCGGCACGCAGTGCCGTGGGCGCGTAGGCAGGGCGTGCTTTCTCTTGGTTACTTCTCTTTGCACGAGCAAAGAGAAGTAACTCGCTCCTGCGAAGCAGAGGCGAACGCTCTGCTTTCAAGCTTCCGCTTAATGGTTGGCTCCGGCTCTGCCTATCGCTTTGGCACAGACCTCCAAGGGATGCACAGCAAGGGCAGGAGCAGGATCAAAGGCTTTCGCTCCCCTTCGGGGCGCGAGCTACTTTTCTTTGCTCGTGCAAAGAAAAGGTAGCCAAAAGAAACACGCCCCTGCCTACGCGCCCGCCGCGCTACGTGCGCCGGGTCCACTCCGCCGGCGGGATTTTTCTACGCGACATCCCTGTCGCGTAGAAAAACGACGCACATCCATGTGCGTCGCCCTTCGGGTTATTCCCGCCGGCTCCGTCGCTTCGGAAGGGGACCCGGCAGTCAAAAGCGGGGAGCAACGGCAACGGCTACCGCAACCGCGGTCAGGCGCCGTGGACCCCGTCGATCTCCACCCGCAGGTCGCGCCGGCACACTTCGGCGTGCAGCACGATGTACGCAACCTCCGGCGGCAGATGCCGCGCCAGCGCCTGCCGTATCGCCGGGATCTCGGCCGCATCGCGCACGTACACCTTCAGCCGGCTGCCCGCGCCGAAATGCGCCGGCAGAGACGGCAGGCGCGCGCGCGCGGTGCCGACCAGCGCATCGAGGTTGGCGAAAGTCTCCTCCAGCTGCCGCAGCGTGTCCTCGCCGTGCAGGGTGGCGTGGCCGACCACGCTGGCAGTGCCCGACAGCAGCAGCGGCAAGCTGCTGCCCGGTGCGGCCAGCATGCCGCGGGCGAAGCTGGGCGACTGCGGGCCGTACTGGCGCGGATAGCGCCAGGCGCTGACCTGGCGCGGGTTTTCCAGCGGCGTGCCCGGCACGCGTGCGGCCAGCCAGTAGACCTGCAGTACGCGCACGCCGTCGAGCCGGCCGATGGCGGTCGCCGCCGGCAGGGTGCCGGGATCGATGGTGCCGATGCCGCGCGCGCGGCCCACGCAGAACTGGCGGTAACGCTCGTCGTCGCCATCGCCGTCGGTGATCGCGTCCAGGTAGTTCCAGATCCGCAGCAGGTGCGGATAGCCCTGCCCGGGCAGGGCCGACAGCAGCCGCGCATAGGCGTGCTCGCCGGCCTCGAGGATGCCGCCGTGGCGCGATTCGTCGATCTGCAGCGCGCCGAACATCAGTGCGCCGTCGCTGGCCCAGGCCAGGCCGTCGGCCTCGCGGCCGCTGTGTACCGTACCGGTGCTGCGCCAGACCTCCAGCCGCGGCGCGCCGTCCGGCTGCAGGCCGACCTGCAGGTAGCGCGGGTCGTCGCTGGCGGGCGCGCCGTCGCCGGCCTGGAAGCCGAACACCGCCAGCACCCGCGGATCGGCCAGCAGCACCGGCAGCTGCGCCGGGTCCGCGTAGTCCACCTCCAGCCCGGCGGCGGGCACGAAGCCGGAAACCGCGTTCATCGCGCGCTCCGGCGGCCAGGGCGACCGGCGGCGGGGGCGAACGTGGGAGCGGGAGCGGTGCAGGGGAGCAGGGACGTCATCGTGCGCGCGGATCGGTGCTGCAGAAACCGCCATGATACCGCGCGCGCCGTCGTGGCCATGGTTGCGCCGCGGGCGGCGATACCGGATCGTTGCGCATCAATCTCTTCATGGAAGTGGCAATGTCGCAACAAACCGAGGCCGAGCGCGAGCTGGCCGAACTGCTGGTCGAGAGCCTGAACCTGGAAGACGTGGATCCCGCGGCGATCGCCCCGGAGGCGGCGCTGTTCAACGACGGGCTGGGGCTGGACTCGATCGATGCGCTGGAACTGGCCCTGGCCATCGGCAAGCGCTACGGCTTCCAGTTGCGTTCGGACAACGACGACAACCGCCGCATCTTCGCCTCGCTGCGCGCGCTGTCGGCGCACGTGCAGGCCCACCGCACCACCTGAACGCCATGAACGGTGCCGGCCACGCGCCCGGCCACGGGGCGGCCGCCCAGCTGCTGCGGCTCCTGCTGCTGCTTGCCTATCCGGTCCTGTCGCACGTGGCCAGCCTGCGCAGCGAGGGCAGCTGGGCCGCGCTGGCGCTGTTCGGACTGGTGCTGCTGTGCCTGCTCGATGCGCTCGCGCGCCGCCGGCCGCTGGCCTGGGCCGCGCTGCTGGCGTCGGCACTGCTGCTGGCCTGGCTGGGGCGTTCGCCGTGGGCCTGGATGCTGCTGCTGGCGCCGCCGGTGGTGTTCCCGCTGCTGGTGGCCTGGGGGTTCGCGCGCTCGCTGCGGTCCGGCCGGGTACCGCTGATCACCCGCATCGTGCAGGCGCTGCATGCACGCGCCGGGGTGCCGGTCGAGCCGCCGCTGGAACGCTATGCGCGGCGCCTGACCGCGGCCTGGGCGCTGCTGCTGGCGCTGCTGGCGGCGATCAACCTGGCGCTGGCGATGAGCGCCGTGCCCGATGGCCTGCTGGCCGCGTTCGGCCACCAGCCGCGCTGGCCGCTGAGCCACGCGCAATGGTCGTGGTGGGCGAACGTCGCCGATTGGGGCCTGATCGGCGGCTTCTTCGTCGCCGAATACGCGCTGCGCTGCCGCTTGTTCCCGCACCGGCCCTACCGCAGCGCCGGCCAGTTCGTGCGCCAGATGGGGCAGCTGGGCCCGGCGTTCTGGCGCGACCTGCTGCGCTGAACCGGCGGGGCCGCGGGTATCCTGTGGCCCCCGCCGCCACCCACCCTGCCATGCTGTTCAGCATCCGTCCCGACCATCCCTGCCTGCCCGGCCATTTCCCGGGGCGGCCGCTGGTGCCGGGCGTGGTGGTGCTGGAGCAGGTCATGCGCGCCGTCGAGGCCGCGGCCGGGGGACCGCTGGGCGCGCTGCGCCTGCCGCAGGTGAAGTTCATGGCGCCGCTGCTGCCCGGGCAGGAGGCACGGATCGAACTGGACGGCGGTGCGCCGCACTGGAAGTTCCGGGTGTGGCGTGGCGACGAACTGCTTGCACGCGGTGAGCTGGTGGCCGGCGGCGGACCGGCGGCATGAGCGATGCCGACTGGAAGCGCCGCCCCGAGGGCGGTGGCCGCGCCGCTATCCGCCTGATCGCGGCCATCGCCCGCCACGGCGGGCGCGGCATCGCCCGGCTCTGCCTGTATCCGATCACCGGTTACTTCCTGCTGGTACGCGCCAGCGAGCGCCGCGCCTCGCGCGCCTACCTCGGCCGCGTGCTGGGCCGCCGCGCCCGGCTGCGTGACGTGGCGCGCCACATCCACACCTTCGCCGCCACCATCCTCGACCGGGTATTCCTGCTCGGCGGGCGCATGGACCTGTTCGACATCCGCACCGAAGGCACCGGCGAGCTGCTTGCGCGGCTGGACGAAGGCCGCGGCGTGCTGCTGTTCGGCTCGCACCTGGGCAGCTTCGACGCGCTGCGCGCGCTGGGCCGGCAACGGCCGGACCTGAAACTGCGCGTGCTGCTGGACCGTGGCCACAATGCCGCCATCACCGAACTGCTGGCCGAGCTCGACCCCGGCCTGGCCGCGGGCATCATCGATGCCGGGCAGGGCGGGCCGGCCGTGGTGCTGGCGATCCAGCAGGCGCTGCAGGAAGGGGCGATGGTGGCGTTGCTGGTGGACCGTGCGCGGCCGGGCGAAACCGCGCTGGCCGCGCCGCTGCTGGGCACGCCGGCGCCGTTCCCGACCGCACCGTGGCTGATCGCCAGCGTGCTCAAGGCGCCGGTGATGCTGGCCTTTGGCCTGTACCGCGGCGGCAACCGCTACGATCTGCTGTTCGAGCCGTTCGCGACCGCGGTCGACGTACCGCGCGCGCAGCGGGCCGAGGCCCTGTCGGCGCTGGTTCACCGTTATGCCGGCAGGCTCGAACACCACCTGCGCGGCGCTCCCTGGAACTGGTTCAATTTCTATGATTTCTGGCATTCCCAAGCCTCACTTCCTGCGCCGCCTGACGGCAGCGGCGCTGCTGGGCGCCTGGACCAGCGCGCCGGCGATGGCGGCCGACGTTGACGCGGGGTGGATCCTGCGCCGGTTGGCGCAGCCGGCGCCCAGCCAGACCGGCTTCGTCGAACTGCGCGGCTCGGCGCTGCTGAAGGAACCGTTGCGGGTCGAAGGCCGCTACCGGCGCCCGGACACGGCCACGCTGGTGCGCGAAGTGCGCGTGCCCTATGCCGAAACCACCACGATCGCCGATGGCAAGGTCAGCATCGCTCGCGCCGGCAAGCCGCCGCGGGTGTTCTCGCTGCAGCGCGTGCCGGAGCTGTCGGACCTGCAGGCCAGCTTCGGCGCGCTGCTGTCCGGCGACCTGGCCGCGCTCGAACAGGCCTACCGCCTGCAGGCGTCGGGCACCGCGCAGCGCTGGCAGCTGGTGCTCACGCCCAGGGCCCAGGCGCTGGCGGTGCGGGTGCGTGCGGTGACGCTGCGGGGGCGCGACGGCGAGCTGCGCTGCATCGAAACGCAGCCGGCGCGGGGCGAACTGCAGCGTACCCTGCTGGGCACGGCGGCCACTGCCGCCGATGGCGTGCACCAGGCCGATGCCCTGGCCGCGCTGTGCCATGACGGCGCGCAGGCCGGTTCCGTCGCCGCTCCGGGCCTGGACGGGAGCCGGCGTTGAAGCTCACCCCGCGCCTGCGCATCGGCCTGGCGATCACCTGGTTGCTGCTGCTGGGCCTGCTCACCGCCTGGCTGAGCGGGCGCATGCAGGTCAGCGGCGACCTGCGCAAGTTCATGCCCGATGCGCGCACCCCGGCACAGAAGCTGCTGCTCGACGAACTGGGCGAAGGCCCGGGCGCGCGGCTGCTGCTGCTGGCGCTGTCCGGTGCCGCGCCGGAGCAACTGGCCGAGCAGTCGCGGCAACTGCACCAGGCGCTGGCGGACGACCCGCAGTTCGAGCTGGTCGCCAATGGCGGCCAGGCCGGGCTGGAGGCCTTTCCCGAGCGACTGCTGCCCTATCGCTACCTGATCGACGCGCTGCCACCCGATGCGTTCAGCGCCGATCGCCTGGGCGAGGAACTGCAGGCACGGCTGCAGGACCTGGGCTCGCCGGCCGGGGCGCTGGTCGAGCCGCTGCTGCCGTCCGATCCCACGTTGCAGGTGCTGCGCGTGGCCGAGGCGCTGCAGCCGGCCAACGCGCCGCAGCGCATCGACGAGGTCTGGTTCGACCGCAGCGGCCGCCAGGCGCTGCTGCTGGTGCAGACGCGCGCGGCCGGTTTCGACCCCGGCGCGCAGCAGCAGGCGGTGGACACCATCACGGCCGCGTTCGCGGGCATCGCCGGCGACAGCGGCAGCCGCCTGGAGATGAGCGGGCCGGGCGCGTTCTCGGTGAAGATCGGCAACCGCACCGCGCGCGAGGCCGGCACCATCGGCACCATCGACACGCTCGGCATGATCCTGCTGCTGTGGATCGCCTACCGCAGCTGGAAGATGCCGATCCTGGGTTTCCTGCCGCTGGCCAGCGCCGGCCTGGCCGGGTTGTCGGCGGTGGCGCTGGCCTTCGACGGCGTGCACGGCATCACCATCGCCTTCGGGTTCACCCTGATCGGCGTGGTGCAGGATTACCCGATCCATTTCTTCAGCCACGAACGCCCGGGCCGTTCGCCGTGGGACAACGTGCGCGCGCTGTGGCCGACCCTGGGTACCGGGGTGGTCGCCACCTGCATCGCCTACCTCACCTTCCTGTTCTCCGGCGTCGATGGCCTGAAGCAGTTGTCGGTGTTCACCATCACCGCGCTGGCCACCGCGGCGCTGGCCACGCGTTACCTGCTGCCGGCGCTGGTCGACCCGGCCACCCGCGACTTCGCCGATTCGGCGCGGCTGGCGCGGCTGTGGCGCCATACCCGGCGGCTGCCGCGCCCACGCCGGTCGCTGGCGGTGCTGGCGGTGGCGGCGCTGGCGGTGCTGGTGTGGGCGCCGGGGCCGTTCTGGCAGAACGACCTGGGCAAGCTGACGCCGGTGGATCCGGCCGACCTGCAGCGCGATGCGCAGCTGCGCGGCGAACTCGGCGCGCCCGACGTGCGCTACGTGATCACCGTGCGGGGCGCCGATGCGCAGGCGGCGCTGGCCGCCAGCGAAGGCCTGCGGCCGGTGCTGGAGCAGCTGGTCGCCGACGGCGCGCTGGACCGCTACGACATGGCCGCGCGCTACCTGCCCAGCGCCGCGCTGCAGCGCCAGCGGCAACAGCGGTTGCCGGACGAAGCCACGCTGCGCGGCGCGCTGGCCACGGCGGTGGCTGCAACCCCGTTCCGCGACGACGCCTTCGAGCCGTTCATCGCCGACGTGCAGCGTGCCCGCGGCGCACCGGTGCTGCAGCCGCAGGACCTGCACGGCACGCCACTGGCCACCGCGGTCGATGGTCTGCTGCTGCAGGGTCATGGCCACGCCACCGCGCTGGTGTCGCTGAGCGGACTGCACGACGTGGCCGCGGTGGCCACCAGCGCGCGCCTGCATGGCGCCGAACTGCTGGACCTGAAGCATGCCTCCGAATCGCTGGTGGCCGAGTATCGCGGCCGCGTGCTGATGGCGCTGGCGGTGGCGGTGCTGCTGTTATCGGCCACGGTGTGGGCGGCGCTGCGCTCGCCGCGGCGCGCGCTGCGGGTTCTGCTGCCGATGCTGCTGACCACGCTGGTGGTGCTGGCGCTGCTGCGCGCCAGCGGCGTCGAACTGAACCTGTTCCACCTGATCGGGTTGATCCTCGCCGCCGGCCTGGGCCTGGACTACGGCCTGTTCTTCGAGCACGCCGGCGACAGCCTCGACGACCAGCTGCGTACCCTGCACGGGCTGCTGGTGTGCAGCGCGATGACGCTGCTGGTGTTCAGCCTGCTCGGGCTGTCCTCGATCCCGGTGCTGCGTGCGATCGGCACCACCGTGGCGCTGGGCGTGGTGTGCAACTTCGTGCTGGCGCTGCTGATATCACGCCATCCCTGGCAGGAGGCCGCCGATGCTGGCGCGTGAGGACATCCTGCAGCTGGTGCCGCACCAGGGCGACATGTGCCTGTGGGACGAAGTGCTGGCGTGGACCGCCACGGACATCGTCCTGCGCGCGCGCAACCACCGCGACCCGGCGCATCCGCTGCGCAGCGACGGCCGGCTGCGTGCGATCCACCTGTGCGAGTACGGCGCCCAGGCGATGGCGGTGCATGGCGGCCTGCGTGCGCGCCAGCGCGGCGGCGCGGTGGTGCCCGGGGTGCTGGTGGCGCTGCGCGACGTGCAGCTGCACGTGGCACGCATCGACGATCTCGATGGCGCCATCGAGGCGACCGCACAAGTGCTGGCCGAGACCGAAAGCAGCCAGCAGTACGGCTTCCGAATCACCCATGGCAGCCGCGTGCTGGCCGCAGGCCGGGCCGCGGTGATGCTGCAGCCGCGGCCGCTTCCCGGACAGGACTGACCCAGCCGCGGTCGCGGCGGTCGTGCCTCAGTCGCGCGCGTCGTCGCCCAGTCCCAGGGCCAGGGCCCGTGTCAGCAGCGCGCGCAGCCGCGCGGTGTCCATGTCCGGATCGTGGATCGCATGCACGGCCAGGCCGTTGATGAAGCAGCGCATGAACACCGCGCGCAGCGCCGCGTCTTCCGGGTCGAGGGCCACGCCACGGGCATCGGCCCGGCGCCGCAGCCACTGCGCCAGGTCTTCGCATGATTCGCGCTCGAACCGGTTCAGGACCTCCGCCACCTGCGCGTCGCGCAGCCCCAGCGCGCTGATCTCCGACAGCAGACCGGCATGCCGCATGTCCGCCGCGCCGCGGCCCCACGCCGCGTAGGCGGTGATGAGTTCGCCGACGAAGTCGGAGGTGACCGGCACCTTGTCCAGGCCCTGCCGGTCCTCGTCCAGCTGCATCTGCACCATCGCCAGGATGATGGCGCGCTTGTTGGCGAAATACCGGTACAGCAGGCTGATGCTGATTCCCGCTTCGGTGGCGATGTCGGCCATCGAGGTGGCTTCCAGCCCATTGCCGATGCAGCACCTGCGCGCGGCCTCGAGGATGCGGCGGCGTTGCTGTTGCGCGTACTCGGAGGGCGGCCTGGCGGCCGGAGGTGCGGTCGGACTCATCGGTTCTGCATGGCCCCGGGATGGCTCTGGCCGCGCAGGGTAACCGAATCCACGACAGGTGAACGGTCATTCACCTGTCATTTCCGGCCACCAGAATCCGTCGCGCCTCCTACCTACGACGAGTACCCAGACCATGACCCATCCTCTTTCACGAGCGGTGGCCGGCGTGCTGCATACCCGTGCCGCGGTGCTGTTGGCCGTTGCCTCGGCGGCGCTGCCGGCGTTCGCCGACGACCGCCCGGAAGACGCGCCCGCCGCCGGCCTCGAAGCGATGGCGGCCACCACCCTGGATTCGGTGGTGGTCAGCGCGCAGAAGCGCGAGACGAACCTGCAGGAAACGCCGATTTCGGTATCGGTGGTCGGCGCCGAAGCGCTGGCCGACCGCCATGCGATCTCGCTGGCCAGCCTGGCCGACGGCTCGGTGCCCTCGCTGCGGGTGGCGCCGTTCGCCACCCGCTCCTCGGCGCTGAACATCGGCATGCGCGGCATCGGCGCTTCGGGCGATGCCAACCAGCCGGCACGCGACGCCGGCGTCGGCGTGTACGTGGACGGCGTGTTCCTGGGCCGCTCGCAGGGCCTGGGCATGGCGCTGTACGACGTGGAGCGGATCGAAGTGCTGAAGGGCCCGCAGGGCACGCTGTTCGGGCGCAACACCGAGGGCGGGGCGATCAGCGTGATCACCCGCCAGCCGACCGGCGAATTCGGCCTGAAGGCGACCGCCGGCGTGTCCAACTACGGCGGCTACAACGCCGGCGCGCACCTGGACCTTCCGCGCGTGGGCGATTTCAGCTTCAAGCTGGACGGCGTGCTCGACTCGCGCGGCGGCACCACCGACAACCCGATGCGCGGCCAGCGCGACTTCAACGCCTACGACAAGCGCGGCCTGCGCTTCACCACGCTGTGGCAGCCCAGCGCCGACTTCCAGGCGACCTATGCCTACGACTACTCCTACGACGCGACCACGCCATACCACGCGCAACTGCTGGTGGCCGGCCCGTATGCCAGCCAGGCGCAGCGCGAAGGCGCGTCGACCGGGCGCCGCGACGGATCCATCTTCGGCGGCCCTCAGGAAGACAGCGTCGGCAAGACCGACGGGCACCTGCTGGTGATGGACTGGATGCTCTCGGACACGCTGCAGCTGAAATCGATCAGCTCGTACCGCGAGCTGCGGCAGAGCCAGTTCGACCAGGGCCTGGTCGATGCGATCTCCACCTTCGCGCCCAATGGCGAGTTCGGACGCTACAGCCTGGCCCAGCTGTGGCAGCACCAGTACAGCGAGGAACTGCAGCTGATCGGCAACACCGACACCCTGGAATACGCGGTGGGCGCGTTCTACTACAAGGAAGCGGTGGCCGACAACGCGCAGACGCCCAACACCCTGCGCTGGAACGCGGACGGCAGCAGCTACACGGTGATCAACGCGCCGCTGGACCTGGGCAAGGTCCGCATCGACCGCGCCAGCAAGGCGTGGACCGACAGCCTGGGCATCTTCGGCCAGGCGACGTGGACGCCGGCCTCGTTCGACAGGCTGCACCTGACCGCGGGCGGCCGCTGGACCCGCGACAAGAAGGAAGGCGTGCTGCGCACCCTGAACGACGCGCCGTCGGACCTGGGCTTCGACGGCAAGTGGAGCCGTTTCGACCCGATGGTCAACATCGCCTACGACCTGGGCAAGGAGGTGATGGCCTACCTGCGCTACAGCACCGGCTTCAAGGCCGGCGGCGCGAACTCGCGCTCGTTCAGCTACCGCGCCTTCGCGCCGGAGGAAGTGAGCGCGTTCGAGCTCGGCCTGAAATCGCAGTTCTGGGACAACCGCGCGCGGCTGAACCTGGCGCTGTTCGATTCGCGCATCGAGAACAAGCAGATGGATTTCTACCTGCCGCTGGCGCCGGGGCAGAGCCGTACCGTTTCCGACACCACCAATGCCACCACCACCGGTACCTCGCGCGGTGCGGAAGTGGAGCTGAACATCGTGCCGCTGGACTACCTGACGCTCAGCCTGAACTACGCCTACACCGACATCGGCGCGCTGCAGGCACCCAATCCCTATGTGGAGGGCAACCCGGTGGTGACCGTGTTGCCGCTGTACGCGCCGAAGAACGCCGGCAGCCTGGCGGTGGACTACCTGCTGCCGCTCGGCGCCGCGGCGCTGAAGTTCCATGTCGATGGCAACTGGTCCGACGGCTTCTACACCAGCGAGATCGAGCAGACGCTCACCGACAGCTCGTTCGTGGTCAACGCGCGCGTCGCGCTGATCGACGTGCCGCTCAACGGTACCGGCGCGACCGCCGAGTTCGCGTTGTGGTCGCGCAACCTGCTCGACGAGCAACACCTGTTCTACAAGAGCAGCAGCACCTCGCTGGGCACCTACGGCATTTTCAACGACCCGCGCACCTTCGGCGCGGAAATCAGCATCCGCTTCTGACCGACGGGAGAACCGACCCCATGCAATGCAGGAAAACCGCCCTGGCGCTTGCCCTGGCCTCGCTCGCCTCCGCCGCGCACGCCCGCCTGCCGGCCGACGTACAGATCGAGCGCCTTTCGCCGACGCGTATCGCCGTGGTCTGGAGCGGTGCGCTGGTGCCCGCCGAGAAGCTGGACGTCGGCCTGGCTCCCGCACCGGGCAAGCCGGTGGACGGCGCCACGCTGCGCGATGACGTGGCCGGCAGTGCCGGTCGCGTCGAACTGGAGCACGCCAGCGGGGTACGTCCCTACGTGTGGATCGGCGACAACAGGGGCAACGAGACCACCCTGGGCGAGCGCGTACTACCGCTGCAGGGCGGGGTGAACTTCCGCGACCTGGGCGGTTACCGCACCGATGATGGCCGCAGCGTGCGCTGGGGCCGGCTGTACCGCAGCGGGGTCATGGCCGACCTGACCGACAGCGACTATGCCTACCTGCAGCGGCTGGGCATCACGGCCATCTGCGACCTGCGCGACAGCCGCGAGCGCAGCCATTCGCCGACGCAGGCCGGGCGCATCGCCCGCGGCGGGCGCTACATCGCCTGGGATTACCAGCAGGACTTCGACATGAAGGCGTTCGCAGGCGCCTTCGCCATGGGCGGCGACCCGCAGGAAACCGCGCTGCGGTTGATGGCCGCTTTCTACCGGCAGATGCCGGCCGCGTTCGCCGCGCGCTACCGCGAGGCGTTCGACGTGCTCAAGCAGGGCGACGGACTGCTGTTCAACTGCAGCGCCGGCAAGGACCGGACCGGCCTGCTCGCCGCACTGGTACTGACCGCGCTGGGCGTGGCCCCCGACGTGGTGGTCAACGACTACGCGATGAGCCAGCGCGTGCCCAGCCTGCAGCGCCTGCGTACGCGCATGGATGCCTCCGGCACGCAGGACCCGGGCATGAGCGCGTTGTCGCGCCTGCCCGAGCCGGCGCTGCGTGCGCTGATGGGCACCGATCCGATGTACCTCAGCGCCGCCTTCGACCAGATCCGTGCCGACCATGGATCGATCGATGCCTACCTGGAACAGCAGCTCGGGGTCGGCGCCGCCGACCGGGCGCGGCTGCGCGCGCTCTACCTGGAGCCTGCACCGGCATCGGCCGGGACCGCCGCGCGCTGACCGCCGCTGCATCCATGCCCCCGTGCGCGCGGCGCCGGGGGCGTCCGCGCCGGCTTGCCCTGCCCGCCGCTTTGCGACAGGCTGCGCGCTCGCAGTGGAAGTGGAACACCGGCATGGCCGACATCGACAACAAACGACGCGCGCTGGTGACCGGCGGCAGTGGCGACCTGGGCGGGGCGATCTGCCGGCGGCTGGCAGCGGCCGGCGCGCACGTGATCGTGCATGCCAACGGCAACCTGGCGCGCGCGCAGGCCGTGGCCGCGGAGATCGCCGCCGCCGGGGGCAGCGCGCAGGCGGTTGCCTTCGACGTGGCCGACGGCGAGGCCACCGCGGCGGCGCTGGACGGCCTGCTGGCCGACGGCCCGATCCAGATCGTGGTCAACAACGCCGGGGTGCACGACGACGCGCCGATGGCCGGCATGGATGCGGCGCGCTGGCGGCGGGTGATCGACGTGTCGCTGCACGGTTTCTTCCACGTCACCCAGCCGCTGCTGCTGCCGATGGCGCGCACGCGCTGGGGCCGCATCGTCAGCGTCTCGTCGGTGGCGGCGGTGCTCGGCAACCGTGGCCAGACCAACTACGCGGCGGCCAAGGCGGCGCTGCACGGGGCCTCGAAGTCGCTGGCGCGGGAGATGGCCAGCCGCGGCATCAGCGTCAATGTCGTCGCCCCGGGGGTGATCGAAGGCCGGATGGCCGGCGATGCGTTCCCGCCGGAGCTGATCAGGCAGACCGTACCGGCCGCACGCGCGGGCCGCCCGGAGGAAGTGGCGGCGCTGGTGGCGTTCCTGTGCAGCGACGACGCCGGTTACATCAACGGCCAGGTGATCGGCGTCAACGGCGGCATGGGCTGAGCCGCCGGCGGATGCGGCCAGCGGCCGGCGGCGCGGTTCACCCGCTCGGGGTGTCGTCGATGAGCGGCGGGTTGGCGCGGATGCTGCGGTGGACCCTGCGCACGTCGCCATGGCGCAGCGCCAGCCGCACGATGTGCACGGTGATCCGGGTGAGGTCGCGCAGCGGGCGGAAGTGGCTGGGGCGGAAGCACTCGTCGCGGTCGGCGCTGCGGTAGCGCGATTCGATCGGCACCGACACGCAGCGCGTGCCCAGTTGCCGTGCCGCCGAGATCAGCACCTGCGCCTCGAACACGAAGTCCTCGCCGGGCACGTCGCGCATGGCGATCACCCCGGCCGGGTAGAAGCGCTGCCCGCTCTGGCTGTCGGCGACCTGGTAGTGCGTGCCCCAGGCCACGCCCCAGTCGCCGAACTCGTTGGCCAGGCGCCGCAGCAGCGGCTGCGAGGCGCGCTTGCGCAGCCGCGCGCCGATGATGATGCAGCCGGGGTGGCGGTTGGCGCTGGCCAGCAGCCGTGGCAGGTCGGTCGCCGCGTGCTGGCCGTCGCCGTCCATGGTCAGCACGCCGCGCAGGCCGCGCCGCACGGCTTCGGCGAACCCGCTGCGCAGCGCCTGGCCCTTGCCGCCGCGGCGCGCGTGGCGCAGCACGGTGACCGGCAGGTCGGCGATGCACTCGACGGTGCCGTCGTCGGAGCCGTCGTCGACCACGATCACGTGCGGGCAGAACGCGAGCGCGCCGCTCACGACCTCGCGGATGCGCAGCGCTTCGTTGAGCGCCGGGATCACCACCGCCACGTCGTCCGGGCGCAACATGCGGGAATCAGCCATGGCCGATGTCGATCCGCAGCGCCTGGTCCGGGCCGGCCGGCAGCAGCACCTGCGTGCGTTCCAGCGCCAGCGCCTCCAGCAGGGGCAACGCCGGCTGCATCGCATTGCCGGCCAGCCGCCGCGACAGTGGCCCGGCATCATCGGCGGCGTCGGTGCCGGCGCATGGCTCCAGCGCCATGCGCAGCGTCGGCAGCCCGGCGCAGGGCGTGCCCGACAGCACCAGGGCGACGCCGAGCAGGCCTTCGCTGGGGGCCACTTCGCCGAGCGGCCCGCACGCCGGGCCGTCGTAGGCGACCAGCAGCACCGCCTCGCTGCCGGCGGCCAGCTGCGCCATCGCCTCGACCAGGCCCTGCGCGAAGCTGGCGCGGCCGGCGCTGATCGCGGTGGCCGGTACGTGCGCGCCGGTGCCGATGGTCCAGTAGCCGGCGGCGGCGTTGTGCACCGAGTTGTGGAAGCGGGTCGGCGATATCGCGCGCGGGTCGCTGGCCAGCGTCGTGCACATGTAGTCGCTGATCGACATCTCGCCATGGGTGGAGGTGAACACCGACGGCAGCTGAGCCGCTTCGCGCCCGGCCGCCTCGCAGGCGGCGAGTGCCGCTTCCAGCGCCACTGCGACGGTGGCCGGTGCGCGGCGGCGCTCGTTGGCGGCCAGCAGCATCGGCGCCGGCCGCGCCGGCACCTGCGCCGGCTGCACGCCCACCCGCGCCCAGGCGCACGCCGCGTCCCAGTCGGGCAGCCCGCTGCCCCAGAATCCGATGCCTTCGACGACCGCTTCGCGCATGCGCCTCATCCCACCTTGCCGAACACCAGCGAGCAGTTGTTGCCGCCGAAGCCGAAAGAGTTGTTCATCGCATGGCGGATATCCGCCCGCGCATTGTCGAACCGGATCTGCGGCCCGCAGGCCGGATCGGGAACCGTGCTGTTGAGCGTGCCCGGCAGCAGCCCGTCGGACAAGGCCAGCAGCGCGAACACCGACTCGACGATGCCGGCTGCGCCCAGGGTGTGGCCGGTCCAGCCCTTGGTCGAGCTGGCATGCAGCGACGGCGGGAACAGCGCCGCCACCGCGGCGGCCTCGACGCCGTCGTTGGCCGGGGTCGAGGTGCCGTGCAGGTTGAGGTAGCCCAGCTGCGCGGGCTCGAGTCCGGCGCTGTGCAGCGCCTGCTGCATCGCCAGGCGCGCGCCCAGCCCCTGCGGATGCGGCGCCGACATGTGGTGGGCGTCGCTGGATTCGCCGTATCCGCTCAGCTGCAGCGCGGTCTCCGGGCCGGCGCCGGCGCGTTCCAGCACCGCATAGCCGCCGGCCTCGCCCAGCGACAGCCCGCTGCGGCGCGCGTCGAACGGCTGGCACGGCGCAGTGGCGACCAGCTGCAGCGAATGGAAGCCGAACAGCACGCTGCCGCACAGGGTATCGACCCCACCGACCAGGGCGGCATCGGCGAAGCCGGCATGGATCAGCCGCGCAGCCTGCGCGAACACCTTGGCGCTCGACGAGCAGGCGGTGGCCACGGTCACGCAGGGTCCGCGCAGCCCGGTGGCGGCGCGGACGAAATCGCCCAGCGCATGCGGGGTGTGGATGCGCGGGCGCTGCAGCTCCGGCGGGAAATGCGCCACGCCGGCGCTGTCGGTGTGCAGGCGCGCGTACGCCTCCTCGGTGGCGCCGATGGCGGAAGTGGAGGTGCCCATCACCACCGCCACGCGGCTGGCGCCGTGGCGGGCGACGACCGCGGCCACGGCGTCGAGCAGGCCGTCCTGCTGCAGCGCCAGCCACGCCAGCGCGTTGTTGCGGCATTCCAGGCCGGCCAGTGCCGGCGGCAGCGCCACCTCCTCCACGCCGTCGACGCGGCCGATCCAGCAGTCCAGCGGGTCGGCGCCGAAATCGTTGCGGCGCAGGCCGCTGCGGCCTTGTGCCAGCGCCTGGCGCTGCGCATCCAGCCCGGCGCCCAGCGCGGTGGTGGCGCTGTGCGCAAGGATGTTCAGCGGGAGCAGGCGCGGTGGCGAGGCGGCGGTCACGCGGTCTTCCGGGCATTGGGCGGGGCGCGAGTATATCGGGGCGCCCGTCCACCGTACGGTGTCCCGGCAGGGTGATGGCGTGCGCGTTTCTTGATGAAAATGAATGAAGCCCCGGCAAAGATGCGGACGGCGGCGTACGGCAATGCCTTTCACCGGCGTCGGGTTTCCGACACAATCACTTGGATTCCCAAGCAGGGCAACGCCCGCGGGCATGCAAGCCTACGTCTACAAAAGCCAACGCAAGCAGGACACCTACGTCTACCTTGCCAAGCGCGACAACTTCGATGCGATCCCGGCCACGCTCGGCGCCGCCCTGGCGCCGTTCGCGTTCGTGCTGGAAGTCGCGCTGACCCCGGAACGGCGGCTGGCCCAGGCCGACGCCGCGCAGGTGCGTGCCAACCTGGCCGCGCACGGGTTCCATCTGCAGCTGCCACCGCAGCCCCTGGCGCCGGTGAAGATCGCCCGCATCGACGGCCGCGATGACTGACGCCCGCCGTACCCGTGCCCTAGGCGCGCTGGCGCTCGGCGCGCTGCTCGCGCTCGCCGCCGGGTTCGGTGGCGTGGCGGCTGCCGCGTGCGGCCTGCTGGCGCAGCCCGCGTTCGCGCTGGGAGTGTCGTGGTGGCGGCGCACGCGAGCCCCTGCGCCGCTGTCCGCGTTGCCACGGCAGGACCTGCCGGGCCTGCTTGCGGTGTGGACCGCCGGCACGCTGTTGCTGGCATTGCTGGTGTCCTGGCCACTGGCGGCGCTGCACGACAGCGGCAGCCTGCAGGCGGTGCTGGCCCTGTGCGTGGCGCTGAGCATCGCGGTGGCCGCGCTGTGGCGCACCTGGCCGCTGTGGCAGGCGCTGGAACGCGAGGGCGGCACCCTGCGCGCGCAGGGGCAGGCACTGTCCTCGCGGGCCATGGACTCCTGGCATGGCGTCGGCGCGGCGCTGGTGCTGTGCCTGCTGTGCGCGGCGGTGGTCGCGCCGGCCTGGCCTGGCCTGGTCGGCGACAGCCTGCGCTGGCCGCTGGCCATCGCCGTCGCCCTGTTCTCGCCGCTGCTGCACGCCGCGCTGCAGGCGCTGCCGGCCGCGGCGCCGGCCGCGCCGGTCGTGGCGGTGCAGGCCTTCGATCCGTTTGCCGAGGCGCTGGCCGAACCGGCACCGCTGGAGCCGATGGCACAGCACGAATGGGTGCCGCAGCTGTACGAGGCCGCGCGCGCCGGGCGCGTCGACCGCGCCCTGCAGCTGCTCGATGCCGGCGCCGATCCGCACGCGCCGCCGCCGGCCGATTCGCGCGACCAGCGCAGCCTGGTGGTACTGGCCGCGGTGCTGCCGGACCTGCGCCTGCTGCGCGCGCTGATCGGCCGCGGCGTGGACGTGAACCTGGCCCATCGCGGCATGACCCCGCTGCTGGCGGCGACCCGCGACAGCTGGCATGGCCGCCCCGAGGCGGTGATGACCCTGCTGGCCAACGGCGCCGATCCGCGCGCCACCGACGCCGACGGCAACACCCCGCTGCACCACGCCGCGCGCAGTTCCGACCCGGGCGTGGCCGCGCTGCTGCGCGATGCCGCCGCCGAGATCGACGCGCTCAACCATGAAGGCCACAGCCCGCTGGCGGTGGCCTGCCAGGCCGGCAACTGGCGGCTGGCGCGGTTCCTGCTCGAACGCGGCGCCCGGGTCGAACCCGCCGACGGCGTACCGGTACTGATTCCCGCCGCCGCCACCGAAGACGACGATGCCGCCGGCGTGCAACTGCTGCTCAAGCACAAGGCACGGCTGGACGCGCGCGACCGCCGCCGCCGCAGCGCGCTGCACGAGGCCGCCGCGGCCGGCCACGGCGACATCGTCGATGCGCTGCTCGCGGCCGGCGCCAATGTCGAGCCGCGCGATGCCGCCGGCCGCACGCCGTGGCTGGATGCCGCCGCGCATGGGCATGCCGGCGTGCTCGAGCGCCTGCTCGCGCACAAACCCGATGTCACCGCGGTCGATGGCGAGGGCTGCAATGCCGTGCTGCTGGCCTGCCGCGCCGAGAACGTGACCGCGGCGCTGGTGCGCCGCCTGCTGGAGCTGGGCGTCGCCGCCGATGTGGTTGCCGCCGATGGCCGCCGTGCCATCGACCATGCCGCCGCCGCCGGCCGCTGGAGCATCGTCTCGCTGCTGGATCCGGCGTATCCGCTGCCGGCCGCGGTCAGCGACGCGCTTGCCGGCGCTGACGCCGGCGATGGCGCGGCCACGCCACCACAGCTCAACGACCGTCCGCCGCTGGCACTGCTGCGCGAGGCGCTGGCCTTCGGCAACACCGAGGGCATGGCACCGCTGGCGCGGCTGTGTTCGGCACGGGAACTGGGCACGCTGCTGCACGACGTGGAGCTGGCGCTGCAGCCGCGCGTGGTCGACTGGCTGCTGGCGCACGGTGCCGATGCCGAGGTGCTCGATGCCTGCGGCGACACGCCGATGTTCGCGCTGCTGGCGCGCGGCGTGGATGCCGTTCCCACGCTGCAGGTACTGCTGCGGCACGGGGTTTCGCCCGCCGGCCGCGGCGGCCTGGGGCGCCTGCTGGCTGCCTGCGTGCAGCACGACCAGGGCTCGCGCGGTACCGAGCAGTTCGTGCTGGAGCTGCTCGAACAGGGCGCCGACCCGTTCGGCGCATCGCCCGCCGGCGATCCGCCGCTGGCGCTGGCGGTACGCCTGGGCTGGCTGAAGGTGCAGCATTGGCTGCTGGTGCACGGGGTCGACCGCGAGGCGCGCGACAGCCACGGCATGACCGCGCTGCACCTGGCCACCGCGCTTGCGCGCGAGGCTTCGCTGAAACAACTGGTGATGCATGGTGCCTCGCCGGACGCCCGCGCCGCCGACGGGCAGACGCCGCTCGGTGTGGCCCTGTCCAGTGGCCGCCGCGACCTGGCCGACTGGCTGGACTGGCGCGGCTGGCCGTTGCCGCTGCGCGCACTGCGCGAATCCGACGTGCCGGCCGCGGCGATGGCCGGCGACGCCGACGCGGTGCGCCGCCTGGTCGAACTCGGGCTGCCGGTGGATGCGGTCGATGCCCAGGGCTGCACCGGCCTGCTGCGTGCGGCCGGTGGCGGGCACGTGGCCACGGTGGACCTGCTGCTGGCGCGCGGTGCCGACCCGCAGCACGCGGCCGCCAGCGGTGCCACGCCGCTGTCGGCGGCGGTGAGCATGCGCCAGGCCGCGATCGTCACCGCCCTGCTCGACGCCGGTGCACGCATCGACCACCGCCTGCCGGGCGGCGTTACCGTGCTGATGCTGGCCGCGGCGCTGGGGCTGCCGGACATCGCCGCCAAGCTGCTGACCGCCGGCGCCGACGTGCATGCCTGCGACGACCAGCAGCTGGCGCCGCTGCACTGCGCCGCGCTCTACGGGTTCACCGCACGCGACCGCACGCGGCTGCTGGCGCTGCTCGACACCCTGCTGCTGGCCGGCGCCGAGCCGGACCAGCCCTCGGCCGGTACGGTCACCCCGTTGCTGCTGCTGCTGGGCGCGCGTGCCGAGCCGGGCACCGCCTGCGACGAGCACGTGGTGCTGGCCGCGGTCGAACGCCTGCTCGATGAAGAAGTGGCGCTGGACGTGCGCGATCCGCGCGGCTTCGGCCCGCTGCACCTGGCCGCGCTGCATGGCCTGCCGTTGCTGGTGCAGCGCCTGCTGCGCGCCGGCGCCGACCCCGACCTGCGCGACGCGCTGGGCCGCAGCCCGCGCGAGATCGCGGTCATGCGCGGCTTCATCGACGTGGCCGGCGAGTTCGAACCGGCGGTGCCGGGCGTCTCGTCGATGGCCCGGTTCCTGCGCGACCGCGGCTGACCGCGGTCGCCTTCCTCACCTGCCGGCAGCGGCCGCTGCCGGATGCATCAGCGATGCCGTGGCTTCAACCCATGGCGGTGCCGCATGCACGCCGTCACTCGCGGTTCGCCGCCGGCCGCTGCGGCGAACCGTCGTCCTCGTCGTCGCCGGCGTCGGCCTCGAACAGGTGCATCAGGTCGGCGCGTGCGTCATGCGAGGTCTGGATCACCGCCGCTTCGTCGTCGTAGACCAGGTGCTGGGCCTTGAGCAGCTTCTCGTCATGTTCGCGGAAGCGGCGCACGTGCTCGCGCGCGGTGTTCTCGGCGATGCCAAGCGCGGTCAGCACCCGTTCGCTGATCTCCAGGCTGGAGCCGAATACTTCGCGGAACGGCTCGGCCGACATGTCCATCAGCTTCCACGCGTGCTGGCGGTTGCGCGCGCGTGCCAGCACCTTGGCGTTCGGGTACAGCCTGCGTACCAGCCGCACCGCGCGCAGGTTGGTATCCGGGTCGTCCATGGCCATCACGAACACCCGGATCTGGTCGCCGCCTGCAGCGCGCAGCAGGTCGGGGCGGGTGGGATCGCCGTAATAGAGGTGGTTGCCGAAGCGGCGCAGGTCCTCCACCGTGCCCGGGTCCGCTTCCAGCGCGACGAACGGGATGCGCTGCGCGGTGAGCAGGCGCGCGACGATCTGGCCGAAGCGGCCCATGCCGGCGATCAGCACCTGCGGATGCTGGGCCTGGGCGTCGTTCATGTTGTCTGGGGCGCGCTCCGGGCCCAGGTTCGGGGTGCGCGGCCGCACCAGCTGCTTGAGCCCGATCATCAGCAGCGGGGTCAACGCCATCGACAGGCTGACGATGGCCACCAGGCGGTCATGGTTGATGCGCCCCAGCAGGTTGACGCGCTCGGCCTCGTTGAACACGACGAAGGCGAACTCGCCGCCCAGCCACAGCACGCTGCCCAGCATCAGCGCGCTGCGCAGCGGCATCCGCGCGGCCAGGCCGATCAGCACCAGCAGGCCGAACTTGACCGCCAGCAGCACACCGACGCCGATGGCGATCACGGTCGGTTCGGCGGCGATGCGCGCCAGGTCGATGCTCATGCCCACGGCGATGAAGAACAGCCCCAGCAGCAGGCCCTTGAACGGCTCGATCTGCGACTCGATCTCGTGGCGGAACTCGGAGTCGGCCAGCAGCACGCCGGCCAGGAACGCGCCCAGGCTGGGGCTCAGCCCGGCCGTCTGCATCAGCCACGCCGTGCCCAGCACCACCAGCAGCGCGCTGGCGGTGAACACCTCGGGCATGCGCGTGCGCGCGACCATGCCGAACAGGTGGCGCAGCACCGGCCGGCCCAGCAGGATCACCACGGCCAGCGCGCCGACGGCGGTGGTCACGTTCTGCCAGGTCAGGGTTTCGTTGCGGATCCCGCCCAGCAGCGGGATCGCCGCCAGCAGCGGGATCGCGACCAGGTCCTGGAACAGCAGGATGGCGAAGCCGAGCCGGCCGTAGTCCGTGTTCAGGGCCTTGTGCTCGGACAGCAGCTGCAGGCCGATGGCGGTGGAGGACAGCGCCAGTGCGGTGCCGATCACCAGCGCGCTCTTCCACTGGAAGTGGTAGAGCAGCAACAGCCCGCCGAGCACCCCGGCGGTGACCAGTACCTGCAGCGCGCCGCCGCCGAACACCGTGCGCCGCATCACCATCAGCCGCGATGGCGAAAGCTCCAGCCCGATCACGAACAGCAGCATCACCACGCCGATTTCAGCCGCATTGAGGATGCGGTCGGCGTCGTGCACGAACGCCAGCACGTGCGGGCCGAGCACCACGCCGGCGGCGAGATAGCCCAGCACCGCGCCCAGCCCGAAGCGCTTGAACACCGGCACGGCGATGACGGCCGCCAACAGCAGCACCAGGGCCAGTTCCAGACCGCCGCCATGCATCGGGATCACGCTCGGAGAAAGTGAAGGGGAAAGGCGGAGCCGTGGCCGGGGTGGGCGCATGCGGGTGCCTGTACGAAAGAGTACCGCGCGCCTGCGGCCTTGGAAAATTTCACGGTACGCCGCTTGACCCCGCCGGGCGCCGGTCGCAGACTCGCGCAGCCGCCGGCCCGTGCCGCGCGGTACTTCCCTCGGAGTCCCACCCATGCCCAGCGACAGTAGAAGTCGATCTCGTCCGACGTCGGTGACGGCCAACGCCTGAGTGGGTGTTTCGCCGCTGCCGGCGTTGCGCCCGCAACCCAGCAGCCGACCCGGTCGGCAAGGCGAAACACGATGAACCAGAAGCAACTCCTGCGTCCGGCAGCGGACGCCAGCGCCCTTGGCGCACCCCTGGCCGAGTTCAACACCGCCGACGCGGTGGTCCATCTCAACCAGCTCGAACAGGCCGCTGCCGGCGCGGTGCTGGCGGCGTTGCCGTTGCCGCGCGCGGTCAAGCTGCTGGAAGCGCCGGAGCTGCAGCATGCCGGCGAGCTGGTGGCGGCGATGCCGCCGGCCCGGGCCGCCGCCCTGCTCGGGCTGATGGCCGACGACCGCGCCACCGACATCGTCCATGAGCTGGACGAGGCGCAGCGCGCGCGGCTGATCCCGCTGCTCGACCCGGAGGCGCGCCGCTCGATCCAGCTGCTGCTCAGCTACCCGCCCAACACCGCCGGCGCGCTGATGACCACCGAGTTCGTCAGCGTTCCTGCCGACTGGACCGTGGCGCGGACGCTGCAGCACATCCGCGAGGTCGAGCGCACCCGCGAGACGGTCTACGCGATCTACGTGCTCGACCCGCGCACCCGGCAACTGCTGCAGGTGGTGACCATGCGCCGGCTGATCACCGGCGCGCCGTCCGACTCGATCCTCGACGTGGCGCAGGTCAACCCGCCGGTGAGCGTCGGCCCGGAGCTGGACCAGGAGGAAGTGGCGCAGCTGATCCGCCGCCACGACCTGCTGGCGATCCCGGTGGTCGACGCGCAGCAGCGCATGCTCGGCATCGTCACCGTGGACGACATCCTCGATGCCCTGATCGACGAGTCCACCGAGGACGTGCACAAGTTCGGCGGCGTCGAGGCGCTGGACCGTCCCTACATGCATATCGGCTTCTTCGACATGATCAGGAAGCGCGCCGGCTGGCTGAGCGTGCTGTTCCTCGGCGAGATGCTCACCGCCAGCGCGATGCAGCATTACGAGGACGAACTGGCGCGCGCGGTGGTGCTGACGCTGTTCATCCCGCTGATCATGAGCTCGGGCGGCAACTCGGGCTCGCAGGCGACCTCGCTGCTGATCCGCTCGCTGGCGCTGCACGAACTGCGCCTGCGCGACTGGTGGAAGGTGGCGCTGCGCGAACTGCCGACCGGCGCGGTGCTGGGCGCCATCCTCGGCCTGCTCGCCATCCTCCGCATCAGCGTCTGGCAGCTGGCCGGCCTGCACGACTACGGCGAGCACTGGAAGCTGCTGGCGGTGACCATCGGCGCGGCGCTGGTGGGCATCGTCACCTTCGGCTCGCTGTCCGGGTCGATGCTGCCGTTCGTGCTCAAGCGGCTGGGCTTCGACCCGGCCAGCGCTTCGGCGCCGTTCGTGGCGACCCTGGTGGACGTCACCGGCCTGGTCATCTACTTCAGCATCGCGGCGATGATCCTGGGCGGAACGCTGCTGTAGCGCGGTGGCGGCCGGTTGGCGGGCGCCTGGCGCGCGGCTGGCGTGGCATCATCGACCGCGCGCCCTACAGTCGTGGCTCCCCGGCACAGGTGCCACAGCATGGAGCAGGACATGAAACTGAATCCGTCGATCGTCCGCCGCCTGCGCGAGGCCAGGCACTGGTCGCAGGAGCAGCTGGCCGCCGCCGCGGGCCTGGGCCTGCGGACCGTGCAGCGGGTGGAGGCCGACGGCGTCGCCTCGCGCGAGACCCGGGTCTGCCTGGCGGCGGCGCTGGATACCGACGTGAGCGCGATGCTGGACGCCGGTCCCGGTCCCGGTCCCGGTCCCGGCCCGGTCGCCGCGGCCCGCTGGCAGCCATGGATGCTGCTGGTCGTGGCCGGCGTGCTGGTGTTCGCCGCCGGCACGACGCTGGGGGCGCCGAGGGTCGTCGATTACGTCGCGATCCTGCTGGTTTCGGTCGGCATGCTGGGCCGTTCGCTGGCGCGCTGAGGGCCGCGGCATGGCCGCCGCGGCCGCTTGATCCTGCTCATGCCGCGGGCACCGCGACGCGTGTACCTTTGACCGCGTTCCCGTTGCCGGCATCGCGATGAGCACCTATCACCTGCAGACCGTGTTCCGTCCCCGTTCCGTGGCCGTGGTCGGCGGCAGCCCGCGCGAGCGCTCGGCCGGGCGCGCGGTGGTGCGCAACCTGCGCGCGGGCGGCTTCGCCGGGCAGATCGGCTGGGTCAACCCGCGCCACGCCGAGATCGACGGCATGCGCACGGTCAAGCGGCTCAAGGACCTGCCGTGGATACCGGACCTGGTGGTGGTGACCACGCCGGCGGCGATGGTGCCGCAGGTGGTGGCCGCCGCCGCCGACCTGGGGGTGGCCGCGGCCATCATCCTCACCGCCGGGCTCGGCCGCGGCCCCGGCTCGCTGGCCGCGCAGGTGGAGGCGGCGGCGCGGCCGAAGGGCATGCGCATCCTCGGCCCGCACTGCCTGGGGGTGATCGCGCCGCACGCGCGGCTCAACGCCTCCATCGCCGCGCATACCCCGCAGGCCGGCGACCTGGCGCTGATCTCCGAATCCAGCGCCATCGCTGCCGCGCTGGTGGAATGGGGCGTGGCGCGTTCGATCGGGTTCTCCGCGGTGGTGTCGCTGGGCGATGCGCTGGACGTGGATTTCGGCGACCTGCTCGACTATTTCGCCGCCGACTACCGCACCCGCGCGATCCTGCTCTACGTCGACCAGATCAGCGACGCCCGCAAGTTCATGTCGGCCGCGCGCGCGGCGGCGCGCGCCAAGCCGGTGGTGGTGGTCAAGTCCGGGCGCCAGCCGCGCAGCGCCGGGGCGCGCGCCGAGACCCATGCGCAGACCCTGGCCGCATCCGATGCGGTGTACGGGGCGGCGTTCAACCGCGCCGGCCTGCTGCGGGTGAACGCGCTCGACGAACTGTTCACCGCCGCCGAGACCCTGGGCCGGCTCGGCACGTTTCCGGGCAACCGGCTGGCGATCCTCAGCAACGGCGGCGGCATCGGCCGGCTGGCGGTGGACCAGCTGCAGGCCCTGGGCGGCACCCTGGCGGCGCTGTCGCCGGCCACCGTGGCGCACCTGGACCAGGCATTGCCGCAGGGCTGGTCGCGCGACAATCCGGTGGACATCATCGTCGATGCCGGCGGCGACCGTTACGCCGCCGCGGTCGAGGCGCTGCTGGCCGACGAGGCCAACGACGCGCTGCTGGTGGTCAACGTCCCCACCGCGTTCACCTCGTCGGCCGATGCGGCGCAGGCATTGACCCGCACCCTGGGGCTGCGCTCGCGGCAGCTGCGCGACAAACCGGTGTTCGCGGTGTGGCTGGGCAACGACGAGCAGGCCACCGCCACCCTCAATACCGCGCGGGTGCCCACCTATCCCAGCGAGGCCGAGGCGGTGCGCGGGTTCCAGCACCTGGTGCGCTACCGCCAGGCGCAGGCGGCGCTGATGGAGACGCCGCCCAGCCTGCCGGCCGATTTCGTGGTGGACGCCGCGGCCGCGCGCGCACTGGTGGAGTCGGCGCTGGCGCGCGGCCAGCAATGGCTGGACCCGGTGGCCACGCACGCCCTGCTGCAGGCCTATGGAATCCCGTCGCTGGCGGTGATGGTCGCGCGCGACGCGCACGAGGCGATGGAGCTGGCGCAGCCGCTGCTCGAGCGCGGCGCGACCGTGGCGGTCAAGGTGCTGTCGCCGGATATCCCGCACAAGTCCGACGTCGATGGCGTGCGCCTGAACCTGGGCACGCTGCAGGCGGTGCACATGGCGGCGACCTCGATCCTGCAGCGCGCGCGCGAACTGCGCCCGGAGGCGCGCATCGAGGGCGTGCTGCTGCAGCAGACCCTGGTGCGGCCCAAGGCGCGCGAGCTGATCGCCGGCATCGCCGACGATCCGGTGTTCGGGCCGGTGCTGGTGTTCGGCCGCGGCGGCACCGCGGTGGAAGTGATCGACGACAAGACCCTGGCGCTGCCGCCGCTGGACCTGCGCCTGGCGCACGAGGTGATCGGCCGCACCCGGGTCTCGCGCATCCTCAAGGCCTACGGCGACGTGCCGGCCGCCGACGAACGCGCGGTGGCGCTGGTGCTGGTCAAGCTGGCGCAGCTGGCCGCCGACATCCCCGAGATCCGCGGCCTGGACCTCAACCCGCTGCTGGCCGACCGCGACGGGGTGATGGCGCTGGACGCGCGCATCGCCATCGCCCCGGTGCGGCGGCTGCACAAGGGCCGCGGCCATCCGCGTTTCGCGATCTTCCCGTATCCGACCGAATGGGAGCGCACCATCGAACTGTCCGACGGTGCCCGGGCCTTCGTGCGCCCGGTGCGGCCGGAGGACGATGCGCTGTTCCGCACGTTCTTCGCCCGCGTCACCGACGACGACCTGCGCCTGCGCTTCTTCCAGTCGGTCAAGCACTTCAGCCACGAGTTCATCGCGCGCCTGACCCAACTTGACTACGCCCGCTCGATCGCGCTGGTGGCCATCGACCCGAAGAGCGGCGACATGCTCGGCGCGGTGCGCCTGCACGCCGACGCCGACTACGACCGCGGCGAGTACGGCATCCTGATCCGCTCCGACCTCAAGGGCCACGGCATCGGCTGGAAGCTGATGCAGATCATGATCGAGTACGCCGGCTGGCAGGGCCTGAACGTGGTCGAGGGCCAGGTGCTGCGCGAGAACAGCACCATGCTGGCGATGTGCCGCACGCTCGGCTTCAAGGTCAAGCCCGATCCGGACGACCCGGCGATCATGAGCGTCACCCTGCCGGTGCATTGCAGCGGCGACGGTACCGGCTGAGCGCCGGCGGCGCGACAATGGCGCCATGCAAACCGCCACCGCCGGGAATCCGCCCGGGAAAATCCCGCTGCTGTTGCTGCCGGGCCTGCTCAACGACGCCGAGCTGTGGCGCGCGCAGATCGCAGACCTGTCCGACGTCGCCGACTGCATCGTCGGCGACCAGACCCGTGGCCAGACCCTGCAGGCGGTGGCCGCCGACGTGCTGGCGCAGGCGCCGCCGCGGTTCGCGCTGGCCGGGTTCTCGCTGGGAGGCTTCGTCGCCCAGCAGATCCTGCGCGTCGCACCCGCGCGGGTACAGCGGCTGGCATTGATCGGCGCCTCGATCCACGCCGATTCGCCGGAGCGCGCAGCGCAGCGCCGTGCCCAGCGCGCCAGCGTGCGCCTGCCCGGCACCTTCCACGGGTTCGGCGACCGGCTGATGCGCAGCTACATCGACGCCTCGCGCCTGCACGACCAGGCGCTGGTGCACCGCGTGCGCGCGATGACCACGCGCCTGGGCGCGGAGGTATTCCTGCGCCAGAGCGCGCTGGAGCGGCTGGACGGCCACGACGTGCTGGCCGCCTACCGCGACCCGCTGCTGATCGTGTGCGGCGCCAACGACCGCATCACCCCGCCGGCGGTCAGCGAGGAAATGCACGCGCTGGCACCGCATTCGCGGTTGCTGCTGCTGCCCGGCTGCGGGCACCTGGCGCCGATGGAAAAGCCGGCCGAAGTCAGCGCGGCGCTGCGCGACTGGCTGCTGGCACCGGCCTGATCCTGGGCGCTCGAACGCAGGGAACGCGCCTGTCCGGGGTGATGCCAGCAGGGCGTACCCGCCGGCGCGCCGCGTCCCATGGCATCGCCAGCGCATGCCGGTGATGGTGGCCCCGAAGCACGCGCTGGCGCTGCTCCTGGCTGGCGCGCGGCCATGCCGGCCAGGCCTCGGAGCGCATCTGCCGCACGGCGCCGAGACTGGTCGAAGCCGTGCCGGCCGATGGCGTGGACGCCGCGACAGCACGCCATCTCCGCGTCCCCATCGAGGTTGCGACGGTCGGCAGTGTGCGGGTGTGCGCGAGCGGCCGCCGTTCGCGGTTCGTCCCCTGCAGGTTGGACTTCGCTTCCGGGCCGGCGCCGCGTTCAGTCCCCGGCGCTGGCCGCGTCGAGCTGGGCGATATCCGCTGCCGACAGCGACAGCCGCGCGGCGTCGAGGACTTCGCGCAGCTGCGCCACGCTGGTGGCGCTGACGATCGGGGCGGTGATGCCGGGCCGTGCGATCTGCCACGCCAGCGCGACCTGCGCCGGTGTCGCCCGGTGGCTGGCGGCGATGTCGTCGAGCGCGCCGAGGATGCGCCGCCCGCGCGGGTTCAGGTAGCGCGCGACCACCCGTGCGCCCCGCGCGCCGCTCTTGCCGGCGTCGGCGGCGTCGCGGTACTTGCCGCTGAGGAAGCCGCTGGCCAGCGCGTAGTAGCCGATCACGCCCAGCCCGTGTTCGCGTGCCAGCGGTTCGAGCGCGGCCTCGTAGCCGGCGCGGTCGTAGAGGTTGTACTCGGGCTGCAGGCTCTCGTAGCGCGGCAGGTGGTAGTCGGCCGATACCTTCAGCGCGTCGCGCAGGCGCGTGGCGCTGTAGTTGGAGGCACCGATCGCGCGTACCTTGCCGGCTTCGACCAGGCGCGCGAAGGCGCCGAGGGTCTCCTCCAGCGGCACCGACTCGTCGTCCTCGTGCGCCTGGTACAGGTCGATCACGTCGGTCCGCAGCCGGCGCAGCGAATCGTCCGCGGCGGCGTGGATGTTGGCGGCCGACAGCCCGGGGCGTTCGGACCATTTGCCGACCTTGCTGGCGAGCATCACCTTGTCGCGCCTGCCGCCGCGCCTGAGCCAGCGGCCGATGATGGCTTCCGATTCGCCGCCGCTGTTGCCCGGCACCCATGCCGGGTAGACGTCGGCGGTATCTACCAGGTTGAAGCCGGCCTCGACGAACGCGTCGAGCAGGGCGAAGGCGGTCTTCTCGTCCACGCTCCAGCCGAAGACGTTGCCGCCGAAGGCGATGGGACCGACCTGCAGGCCGGAACGGCCGAGTTCGCGTAACCGGGTCATGCGCAGCTCCTTGGCATCGGCGCCCCAGCATAGACGCAGCGCCGTCCGGTTCCGTTGCGCAGCGGTAAAAACAGCGTTCCGCATGCCCTGTGCGCGGCGCCGGGGCGCGGCGTGCGCATGCTAGGCTCGCCGGACTCCAACCGTGGAACCTCCCGATGAAGACGACTGCCCCGCTGGTTGCCGCCTGTCTGTTGTTCGCCACCCTGCCTGTCGCCGCGCAGGACCCTGCGCATGCCGGCCACGACCATGCCGCCATGCACGGCGCACCGGCCGCCTCCGCCTCCGCGCAGCTGCAGGCCGCGGTGGCCGGGGACTGGCGCAGCCCCGCCAACACCGCGCGCGATGGGTACCGGCATCCGCTGCAGACCCTGGAGTTCTTCGGCGTGCAGCCGCAGCACACCGTGGTCGAGATCACCCCGGGCGGTGGCTGGTACGCCGAGATCCTCGCGCCCTACCTGCGTGGCCATGGCCATTACGTGGCCGCGGTGGTCGACCCGATGGCGCTGCCGGCCGGCAAGGGCCGCGACTACCAGCAGCGCACCCGCGATGGGCTGGAGAAGAAGTTCGCCGCCGCGCCGGCGCTGTTCGACAAGGCCACCGTGGTCGCCTACGACCCGGCGGCCCCGGTGCTCGGCAAGCCGGGCTCGGCCGACGTGGTGCTGACCTTCCGCAACGTGCACAACTGGCGCGCCGCCAACCAGGCCGAAGGCCTGTTCCGTGCGTTCTTCGCGGTGCTCAAGCCCGGTGGCACGCTGGGCGTGGTCGAGCACCGCGCCAAGGCCGACGTCGCGGCCGACGACAAGAGTGGTTACGTCGGCCAGGCGCAGGTCATCGCCATGGCCGAAGCCGCCGGCTTCAAGCTGCAGCAGAGCAGCGAGATCAACGCGAACCCGCGCGACACCAGGGATCACCCCAATGGCGTGTGGACGCTGCCGCCGTCCAACAACCACGACGCCGCCGATGCCGCCAGGTACAAGGCGATCGGCGAAAGTGACCGGATGACGCTGCGCTTCGTGAAGCCCTGACCGGGGCCGAACGCAGGGCGGGCGCGTGGACGCCCGCGCGGCGCGCCCTGCCGGCGGCCGCGCACCCTGCCGTTGCGGCCGGTTGCACGGCGCGGGGATGACGCCGCGGCTGCGGCCATCCCCGTTCGCCGTCGTCATCATTGTTTTGCCCGGCTGCCATGCTCATCGCCTTCAACAAACCCTTCAACGTGCTGTGCCAGTTCACCGACCGCAGCCAGCCGCCGCGGGCGACACTGGCCGGCTTCGGCCTGCCCGGGAACGTGTACCCGGCAGGGCGCCTGGACTATGACAGCGAGGGCCTGCTGCTGCTCACCGACGACGGTGGCCTGGCACACCGCCTGACCGATCCGCGCCACAAGCAGGACAAGACCTATTGGGTGCAGGTGGAAGGCGTACCGGCCCCGGACATGCTGCAGGCGCTGCGTGACGGGGTGCTGCTCAATGACGGGCCGACGCTGCCGGCGCGGGTGCAGCTGCTGGAGGCGCCGCCAGCGCTGTGGCCACGCGATCCGCCGGTGCGGTTCCGCAAGACCGTGCCCGACGCCTGGCTGGCGATCACCCTGCGCGAAGGGCGCAACCGCCAGGTGCGGCGCATGACCGCCGCGGTGGGCCTGCCGACGCTGCGGCTGGTGCGCGCGGCGATGGGCGCGCATGCGCTCGATGGCCTGCAGCCCGGGCAGTGGCGGGTGTTGCAGGGCTAGGAAAAGGGCGGGCGCGCACCGCGGCGCGCGCCCGCAGGCATCAGGCGTCGCTGCCGATGTCGCTGGTCTCGTCGACCGTGGTCTGCGCGCGGCGGCGCTGGGCGATCTGCTGCGACTTGGCTTCCAGTGCGGCGTTGTCGCGCTTGTTCTTGCGATAGACCGCGTAGCCGATCAGCCCCAGCCCGACCGCAGCCACGGCGATGGTGGCGGTCGGGTTGCGCCGCGCCACCCGGCCCACGGCGCGGCCGCCGGTCTTCATGGCGCCGATGGCAGCCCCGGCCTTGAGCCAGTCGGCGGCGTTGGAGCCGCCGTGCTTGAGGCTGTCGCCGGCATGGCCGGCCAGTTCCATGGCCCGTTCCAGGGCCGATCCGGTGATGTCGCTGAACTTGCTCATGGGGGAATCCTCGGTTGCGGGGACAGGCATGCAGTGTCGCGGGACGCGCGTGCAGGAAATGTTAGTCGCGCGCCACGCATTGCATCATGCAGCAATGCCGCGCCACTTGGGGTGGGCCGTCCGCGCCGGGGCAGTGTCACGGGCGGTGGGCGTTCACGTCCCGCGGGGTTTTGCGCGGTGCGTGGCGGTTGCGCTCCAGGGGTCGTCCGGCCATGGATGCCGGGGATACCGGCCCTTCATCTCCTTCCGCACTTCCGCATAGGTGTTCTCCCAGAAGTTGCGCAGGTCGCCGGTGACCTGCAGCGGCTTGCCGCCGGGCGAGAGCAGGTGCAGCAGCAGCGGCACGCGGCCATCGGCGATGCGCGGCGTGTCGGCCAGGCCGAACAGCTCCTGCAGCTTGACCGCCAGTACCGGCGGGCGCGGAGTCAGTCCATCGTCGTCCATCGCGTAGTCGATGGCGCGGTCCATGCCCGACGGTACGCTGATCCGTACCGGCGCATGGCGGTCGATCTGCTGGCGCAGGTTCCAGTCGATGCCCGACTTCAGCGCTTCGCCCAGCTCCGGTTCGCCGAGGGCATCGAGCCGGGTCTTGCCGGCGAAAGCCGGCAGCAGCCAGGTGTCGAGCGTGTCCAGCAATGCCGCGTCGGACAGGTCCGGCAGGCCCAGTTCCGGCATCCACTGGCGCAGTCCCTGCACGCGGTGGCGCCACTGGCGCAGCGCGCCGGTCCATGGCAGCGCGTCCAGCCCCAGTGCGCGCACGGCGTCGGTGAGTGCGCGCGCGGCCTGTGCCGGATCGACCCTGCCGGCCGGGCGGCTGTCCAGCACGATGCGGTCGAAGCCGGATTCGCGCCGTGCCTCCAGCGCGCGCCGCTCGCCGTTCCAGCGCACCACGTCGCGCTGGTGGAAGCGCTGCGGGAAATCGGTACGCAGGCGCGCCTCGTCCACCGGCGCGGCGCGCAGCAGCAGCGCGTCGCGTGCCTCGAAGCGCAGCTCGCTGATCACCAGCCAGGGCTCGCCGCGCAGGTCGCTGTTGTCGTGCAGGCGCGCGCTGCGGCCGTTGGCCAGCTGGTAGCGCAGCGGGTCGGACGGATGGCGTGCGGCGATGCGGTCGGGAAAGGCATGGGCGAGCAGGTCGCCGAGCGCGTGCGCCTCGACGTCGTCCGGGGGCGTGGCGTCGCAGCGCAGGCGCCGCCGCCACTGCCGGCTGGCCGCATCGATGGCGGCCAGCGCGCCGCGGCTGGCATCGTGCGGCACGTGGCCACCGCGCATCGCCGCCAGTGCGCGCCAGCGTGCGGCCAGCGCGTCGCCGCCCTGGCGCAGTGGGTCGCGTGCCTCCAGCAGCGCGGCCAGGTCGGCAGCCAGCGCCTGCTCGCGCGGATCGGCCGCGGCGATCAGCATCGCCGCCAGCCGTGGGTGGGTACCCAGCGCCAGCATGCGCCGCCCGGTAGCGGTGATCGTGTTGCCGTCGAGCGCACCGAGCCGCTGCAGCAGTTCCCGCGCGGCAGCCAGCGCACCGGCCGGCGGTGGATCGACGAAGCGCAGCGCGTCGCTGCCCCAGGCAGCCAGTTCCAGCGCCAGCGCGGCCAGCTCCACCTGCGCCATCTCCGGGCGCCGCTGCGGCTCCAGCCGTTGCGATTGCGGCCACAGGCGCAGCGCCCAGCCAGAGGCCACGCGCCCGGCGCGGCCGGCGCGCTGGTCCGCCGACGCCTGCGATATCGGCACCGCATCCAGCCGCGGGAAACCGCTGTTGGGGTCGTAGCGCGGCTCGCGCGCCAGGCCCGCGTCGACCACCACGCGCACGCCGGGCAGGGTCACCGAGGATTCGGCGACGTTGGTCGCCAGCACCACGCGGCGGCGCCCGTCGGGGTCGGGTTGCAGCACCCGCGACTGCTGTTCCACCGGCAGTTCGCCATGCAGCGGCAGTACGTCGGTACCGGCCGCGCGCACCGCGTCCAGCGCGGCCTGCACACGCGCGATCTCGCGCTGGCCCGGCAGGAACACCAGCACGTCGCCCGGATGCGTCGCCAGCGCGTGTTCGACCGCGCGCCGCGCCTGCGCTTCCAGCGTCTCCTCGCGCCGTGGCGGGAAATGCGCGACCTCCACCGGAAACCCGCGGCCCTCGCTGGACAGGCGCGGCGCGTCGAGGAACGCGGCCAGGCGCTCGCCGTCGAGGGTGGCCGACATCACCACGATGCGCAGGTCCTCACGCAGCCCGGCCTGCACGTCCAGCGCCAGTGCCAGGCCGAGGTCGGCCGACAGGTGGCGCTCGTGGAACTCGTCGAACAGCAGCGCGCCGACGCCGTCCAGCAACGGGTCGTCCTGCAGCATGCGGGTGAGGATGCCTTCGGTGACGACCTCGATGCGGGTACGCGCGGAGATCCTGTTCTCGAAGCGGATGCGGTAGCCGACGGTCTCGCCGACCGGCTCGCCGAGCTGCCGCGCCATGAACTGGGCGGCACTGCGCGCGGCGACCCGGCGCGGTTCCAGCATCACGATCCGGCCGCCCTGCAGCCACGGCGCATCGAGCAGCGCCAGCGGCACCTGGGTGGTCTTGCCGGCGCCGGGCGGGGCTTCGAGTACCAGCCGCGGGTGCGCGGCCAGGCTGTCGGCGATGGCCGGCAACAGCGGGGAAATGGGGAAGTCGGGGCGTGCCATCGCGCAAGGATAAGGGTTCGCGCCGGCGCGACCGCCTACAATGCGCGGTTTCCGTATCCGCATCCCTGCCCACGGCCATGCAACTGATCGACATCGGCGCCAACCTCACCCACGAATCCTTCACCCGCGACCTGGACGCGGTGCTGGAGCGCGCGCGCGCGGCCGGCGTTGTGCAGATGGTGGTGACCGGCGCCAGCCGCGAGCACTCGCCGATGGCGCTGGCGCTGGCGCAGCAGCACCCGGGCTTCCTGTACGCCACCGCCGGGGTGCATCCGCATCATGCGGTCGAGTACACCGACGAATGCGACGCGCAGATGCGCGCACTGCACGCGCACCCGGAAGTGGTCGCGGTGGGCGAATGCGGGCTGGACTACAACCGCGACTTCTCGCCGCGCCCGGCCCAGCGCCGCGCGTTCGAACGGCAGCTGCAGCTGGCGGCGGACCTTGCCGTCGATGGCGTGGGCAAGCCGCTGTTCCTGCACCAGCGCGACGCCCACGACGACTTCCTGGCGATGATGCGCAACTTCGATGGCCGGCTGGGCCCGGCGGTGGTGCACTGCTTCACCGCCGATCGCCGCGAACTGTTCGACTACCTGGACCGCGACTGGCATATCGGCATCACCGGCTGGCTGTGCGACGAGCGTCGCGGCGCGCACCTGCGCGAGCTGGTCAGGCACATCCCGGCCGGGCGTTTGATGATCGAGACCGACGCGCCCTACCTGCTGCCGCGCACGCTGCGGCCGTTGCCCAAGGACCGCCGCAACGAGCCTGCATTCCTGTCGCACATCGTCGAGGAGCTGGCACGCGACCGCGGCGAGGAGGTGACGCTCACCGCGGCCAATGCCACCGCCGCCACCCGCGCGTTCTTCCGCCTGCCCGATCCCGCCGCCTGAGCGGCGGCACCGGCCACGGCCCGGTGGCTGCCGGGCCGCGGGCCGCGCATCAGCGCTTGACCAGTTCCACCCGGCGGTTGCGCGCGCGGCCTTCTTCGCCGGCGTTGTCGGCGACCGGCTTGTCGGCACCGAAGCCTTCCGGTTGCAGGCGGCCGGCATCGATACCCTTGCCGGCCAGGGCCGCGACCACGGCCCGGGCGCGCGCCTGCGACAGGCTGCGGTTGTGCGCGGCGTCGCCGGTGGCGTCGGTGTGCCCTTCGACCGCCAGCTTCAATGCCGGGTCGGCGCGCAGCAGGTCGAGCACCTGCGCCAGCTGCGGTTCGGAGCTGGGCAGGATGTCTGCCTTGTCGGTGGCGAAGTTGACCTGGATGGCAACGCGTCCGTCGCTGTCCAGCTTCTGCTTCAGCGCCGCGGCGGGCAGCAGCATGGCGGTCTGCACGAAGCCGGTGCGCTCGCTCACCACCCAGCCGGCGCTCAGGTACTCCAGCCGTGCATGCACCCAGACCTGGCGGCCATCGGGCAGGTCGGCGCGATAGACGACCAGGTCGAAGTCGTCCCAGCTGTAGCCGGCGGCCTGCGAGTAGGCCGAACGCAGCGCTTCGGGCACGGATTCGGCCTGCTCCTTGGGGATGCGCCCGTCGAACACCTTGGTGGCGTCGACCGTGGCCATCATCGCTTCGAGATTGCGGCGTACCTCGTGCATCGAGTACTCGCGCTCGCCCTTGTCGAAATCGGCCGCCCAGGTGCGGCCCTCGACCTGCTCGAAGCGATCGCCGGTCCAGAACGGGAAGCGGTCGAAGTCGCGCTGCTGCGGCTTGTTGCGGTCGCGGTAGCCGGCCGGCAGCGACAGGTGCGGGAAGGCGTCGTTCCAGTGCGCGCTGGGCTGGAACGGCACTTCCTCCAGTACCGTCATGCCCGCGCCGTTGGCGTCCATCGCCAGCTGCACCCAGACGTTGCGCTGTGCCTGGCGTACCACGTACACCGCGGTCGGCGCGTCCTGCCCCATGTTGACCGCATCGATGAAGCCGCCGCCGATCTCGTCCTCCAGCTGCGGGCCGTAGTAGATGTCGCGATGCAGCGGGCCTTCGAACACCTTCCTGCCGCCGGCCGCGTCGATCAGGTTCTCCAGGTTGCGCTGCAGCTCCAGCGCGGAAAACCCCTTGTCGCCCTCGGCGACGATGCGCGCCGACCAGCTCGGGCCTTCCACCCAGTGGATGCCGTCGCCGATGCGGAACGGGAAGCGCGCCCAGGCGCGCGGATAGGGACGATTCTGCGGCGCGTAGCCCTGCGGCAGGCCGAAGAACGGCATGGCGCCGAGCGTGGCCTGGCTGGTCGGGATGCTGGCGATATCGAACGGCAGTACCGCCACCGGCTTGCCGTCGCGGTCGACGATGGCGCCTGCCGCCGGCTGTGCGGCCTTCGCCGCGGGTGCGTCCGCGACGGGAAGCGTGGGTTGCTGGGCGTCACCGGCCGCGGTGGTGGCGGTGTCCGTGTCGGGTGCGGCGCCACACCCGGCCAGCAGCAGCGCCGCCATGCCGTAGCCCAACATCCTGCCGTTCCTGCGCACGCTGATCTCCTGGGTCGGGGGAGCGCCAAGCATAACGGAGGCCTGCTGCCGCATCCCACTCAGGCGCGGTGGCGGCCGGCCCGGTCGTCAGTGCGCGGGCATGACGCCGTCGCCGGCTTCCCAGGCATCCGCCAGGCCTTCGCGGTAACTGCGGAAGCGCGGTTGCCACTGCAGTGCCTGGCGCGTGCCGCGGCTGTCGATGCGTTTGTTGCTGGCGTGGAAACGGCGCAGCATCGGCTCGAGCCCCGGATCGTCCCAGGCCACGGCTGGCGGCAGGGTGAAGCCGCCGAGTCGCGCGGCATGCGCCAGCACGTCCTGCGGCGGTGCCGGCTCGTCGTCCGCCGGCAGGTACAGCGCGTCGCGGGCCGGACGGCGCATCGCCGCCACCACCGCTTCGGCCAGGTCATCGACGTGCAGCCGGTTGAACACCAGCCCGGGCCGCACGACATGGCGCGCGTTGCCTTGCGCCAGCCGTACCAGCGCGTTGCGGCCACGGCCGTACAGGCCGGGCAGACGCAACGTCGCCGAGGCGATGCCGCGCGCATCGGCCAGCGCGCGCCACTGCGTTTCGGCCAGCAGCCGGCGCAGGGCGACGGGGTCCCGGGCATCGGCATCGGAGTGCGCGTCGACCCAGCCGCCGCCGCGGTCGCCATACACCCCGGTCGAGGACAGGTAGCCGACCCAGCGCAGCGCCGGGCTGGCCTGCAGGGCGGGGCCGAGCAGGCGCAGCGCGGGGTCGCCTTCGGCATCGGGCGGCACGCTGCACAGCACCGCATCGGTTCGGGCGATGGCTTCCAGCAGCGCGGTGTCGGGGGCGTGGTCCGGATGCAGGCGGTGGCGCGCGATGCCGTCGCCGGGCGCGGCGGTTGGATCGCGCACCGTGCCCGCCACGGCGACACCCAGCGACTGCAGGTGCAGCGCAAGCGCGCGCCCGGCAAAGCCCAGCCCCAGGATCAGCACCCGCTGTGGCAGCTCCGCGGCGGTGGTCATGCGCCCCGCTGCGCCTCGTAGGCCTGCAGATGGCAGTACGCAGCGTGCAGGTGCGGCGCGGGGTGTCCGGCGGCGAGTGCGCGGTCGAGCATGTCGCCGACGATGTGCACCGCTTCCACCCGCTGCCCGGCCTCCAGGTCGCGCAGCATCGACGCCTTGATCGGCGAGCCGGCCCTGGTCAGCGCGGACAGGGCGGTCTCCTGCGCCTTGGCCGGTATCGGCTGGCCGGCGTGCACGGCCGCGGCCAGGCATTCGCCGTACAGCGCCTGCAGGAACGCGACGCCATGATCGGTGGCGACGATGTGGCCGATGCCGGCGCGCATCAGGCAGGTGGCGGCCGCCAGCGTGGCCAGGAAGGTGTACTTGATCCACTGCTCGCCGGCGATGTCGTCGGTGGCGAGATGGTCGATGCCCGCGGTTCCGCAGGCAGCCGCCAGTGCGGCCACGCGTGCGCTGGCACTGGTACCGTCGCGCTCGCCGAAGGTCAGCCGCGCCGGCCGGTCCAGGTGCACGATGGCGCCATCCGCGGCCTTGGTCGCGCTGATGAAGCACAGCCCGCCGAGCACCGCCCCGCGGCCGAAACGGGCATCCAGCGCAGGGTAGTGGCGCAGGCCGTTGAGGATCGGCAGCAGCGTGGTGCCCGGGCCCATCGCCGGTGCGATGGCCTCGATCGAGCTGTCCAGGTCGTAGGCCTTGCAGCTGAGCACCACCAGGTCGAACGGCCGTGCCGCGGCCAGTGCCGGCAGCGCATCGGCGGTGACATGCGCCACCGGGAACGCTGCGTCGCCGAGCGGGCTGCGGATCACCAGCCCGTCGCGCTGCAGCTGCGCCGCGCGGGCCGGCCGCACCAGGAAGGTCACGTCGATGCCGGCCTGGGCCAGGCGGCCGCCGAAGTAGCCGCCGGTACCGCCGGCGCCGAGGATCAGGATGCGCATGTTGCCGGTTCCATCGGGATCAGGGGAAAGAGCGGCCGCGCTCAGCTGCGCAGGCCGACGCCGCGCCGCAGCAGCCACAGCGACAGCGCGGTAAGCGCGGCGACGAAGCCGAGCATCAGCGCGTAGGACACCCACAGCGGCACGTCGCTGGTGCCCAGCAGGCCATAGCGGAACGCGTTGACCATGTAGAAGATCGGGTTGGCCTTGGTCAGCGCCTGCGCCCAGCCGGGCAGCAGCGTGACCGAGTAGAACACCCCGCCCAGGTAGGTCAGCGGGGTCAGGATGAAGGTCGGCACGATGGCCACGTCGTCGAACTTCTTGGCGTACACCGCGTTGATGAAGCCGGCCAGCGAGAAGATCGTCGACCCCAGCAGCACCGTGCTCAGCGTCACCAGCGGATGCGGCACGTGCACGCGGGTGAAGAACATCGCGATCATCAGCACGATGGCGCCGACCATCAGCCCGCGCAGCACCGCACCGGCGACGTAGCCCCACAGGATCACCCAGTTCGGCATCGGGCTGACCAGCAGCTCCTCGACATGGCGGCCGAACTTGGCGCCGAAGAACGAGGAGCTGATGTTGCCGTAGCTGTTCTGGATCACGCTCATCATCACCAGCCCGGGCACGATGAACTGCATGTAGCTGTAGCCGCCCATGTCGCCGATCTTCGAGCCGATCAGGCCGCCGAAGATCAGGAAGTACAGGGTCATGGTGATGGCCGGCGGCACCAGGGTCTGGCCCCAGATGCGCAGGATGCGGTTGACCTCGCGGCGGACGATGGTGCCCAGCGCCACCCGGTTGCGGGCGCTGTCGGTCAGGGGAGCGGGCGTGCTCATGCGGCGGTGTTCTCCAGGTTGCCGGTGAGGCGCACGAACAGCTCCTCCAGGCGGTTGCTCTTGGTGCGCATCGAGCGCACGCGGATGCCGGCGGCACCCAGCGCGTCGAACACGCGGTTCAGATCCATCGCCCGCGGCATGTCCAGGTCCAGGGTGTGCGCGTCGACCGCGGCCAGCTGCGCGCCGTCGATGTGCGGCAGCTGCGCCGGCAGCTCGCCGTCGATGTCGAGCACGAACCCTTCCACGTCCAGCTTGGCCAGCAGCGCGCGCATCGGGCCCTGCTCGACGATGCGGCCGTGGTTGATGATGGCCAGGTTGCGGCACAACTGCTCGGCCTCTTCCAGGTAGTGCGTGGTAAGGATGATCGTTGTGCCGGCGGCGTTGATCTCCTGCAGCGTCTTCCACATGTCGCGGCGGATCTCGATGTCCACGCCGGCGGTGGGTTCGTCCAGGATCAGCAGGCGCGGGCGGGTCATCATCGCGCGGGCGATCATCAGCCGCCGCTTCATGCCGCCGGACAGCGTGCGGCTCATCATCTGCGCCTTGTTCCACAGGTGCGCGCGCTTGAGTTCCTGCTCGGCGCGGGCCTCGGCCTCGGCGCGCGGGATGCCGTAGAACCCGGCGTAGTTGACCAGGATGTCGAAGGGTTTCTCGAACAGGTTGAAGTTGATCTCCTGCGGCACCAGCCCGATCAGGCGCATGGTCGCGCTGCGCTCGGTCACCAGGTCGGTGCCGAACACCTGCACGTCGCCCGCGCTCAGGTTCACCAGCGACGAGACGATGCCGATCAGGGTGGACTTGCCGGCGCCGTTGGGGCCGAGCAGGGCGAAGAAGTCGCCCGGGGCGACCTCCAGCGAGACGCCCTTGAGCGCCTCCACGCCGTTGTCGTAGGTCTTGCGGAGATCGTGGACGCGCAGTGCCGGCGCGACGGGAGGAATTCGGGAGTCCAAGCTCGGGCCTTCGCGCCGGGGTGACGGCGCCGGATGAGTGCGAGCGGCTATTATAGGAGGCCCCGTGGCGCCAGCCCGGCTACACACTGTTTCCCGTTCGTGCCTGTCCAATTCCCCCTCAAGCTGGTCGGTCGCCGCATGCTGGCGCCCACCGTCGGCCACTACCAGTTCGTCCGCGACGACGGCCAGCCGCTGGATTTCCAGCCCGGGCAGTTCATCCAGGTGCACTTCGACTACGCCGACGGCACCGCCACCAAGCGCAGCTACTCGCTGGCGACCATCCACGACCACGCGCTCGGCCCGGGCGACGCGGTGGACATCGCGGTCAGCTTCGTGCCCGGCGGCGCCGCCACCGCCCTGTTCGAGGGCCTCGAGACCGGCCAGTGCATCACCGCCAGCGGCCCGTTCGGGCGCTTCTGCCTGCAGCCGGGCGACCATAACGGCCGTTACCTGCTGATCGCCACCGGCACCGGCGTCACCCCGTACCGCTCGATGCTGCCGCTGCTGGCCAGGGCGATGGCCGGGCGCGGCGTGGAAGTGGTGCTGCTGCAGGGCGCGCGCACCCCGGCCGAGCTGCTGTACGCCGATGATTTCCGGGCTTTTGCCGATGCCCACCCGGGCTTCCGCTACATGCCGTGCCTGTCGCGGGGGTTGCCGGCCGACCCGCATCCGGACGTGCGCAGCGGTTACGTGCAGCAGCAGCTGGCCGAGATCGCCCCGGACCCGGCCCGCGACATCGCCTACCTGTGCGGCAACCCGGTGATGGTCGATGCCTGTTTCGAGGCGCTCCGGGCGGCCGGCCTGGCGTTGCCGCAGCTGCGCCGCGAGAAGTACGTCAGCAGCAAGTAGGCTTGCCCCCCGCGCCACGGGGCGTGATGATCCGGCAGACTGCTCCACACGTGGCGATGCCGCTCGACGCAAGGACCCCGGGCATGACTGCGCTGGACTTCCCCACCATTGCCGCCGTCGGCCTGCTGCTGAACATCGGCCTGGCGGCGGGCTTCTCGCTGATCCTGCTGGTGTTGCGCAGCCAGCCGGTGCCCAGGCTGTGGGCCGCCAGCCTGTGGGCCGGGGCGGTCAGCACGGTGCTGGTCAGCGTGCCGCTGCCGCTGCCGGCCGCGGTGGGCATCCTGGTGCGCAACGGGTTCGCGGTACTGGGCAGCGTGCTGATGCTGTTCGGCGTGGCCCTGCATGTCGGCCGTCGCGTGCCGCTGCGTCCGGCCCTCGTGCTGGGCGGCGGCTACCTGCTGGCGATCGCCTGGTTCAGCGTGGCCCGGCCCGACCTTGGCATCCGCCTGGCGCTGTACAGCGTGCTGATCATCATCTGGAAGACCTGGGAGGCCTGGCTGCTGCTGCGCCACGCCCCGCCCGACGTCCGCCGCAGCTGCCGGCTGGCGGCGGCGGTGTTCCTGCTGGATGCGGCGCTGTTCCTGGTGCGGGCCCTGATCCCGGTCGCGCCCGGTGCCGACGGCGACATCCTGCGTGCCGGCCTGTCGATGAACGTCACCTACGTCGGCGGCATGTTCGTGATGCTCGGCCACACCTTCGCCCTGGTGCTGATGATCGTCGAGCGGCAGATGGTGGACCTGCGCCGGCTGGCCCGCCGCGATGGCCTGACCGGCCTGCTCAACCGCACCGCGCTGATGGGCGACGGTGAGCAGCACCTGGCGCAGAGCCTGCACCAGCAGCGGCCGTTCGCGGCGATGCTGCTGGACCTGGACCACTTCAAGCGGATCAACGACACCCGCGGCCACCCGGTCGGGGACGAGGTGCTGCACCACGCCGCGCGGACCCTGCAGCGTTCCCTGCGCGGGCGCGACCGGCTGCTTGGCCGTTATGGCGGCGAGGAGTTCGTGCTGCTGCTCCCGGACACCGGCATGGAACAGGCGATGGCCCTGGCCGAGCGCCTGCGCGCCACCCTGGAGGCCAGCCCGCTGCACCGCGAGGGCGGCACGATCGGCATCACCGCCAGCATCGGCGTGGCCGTTGCCGATGCCGCGCCGGGGCTGGAAAGTCTGCTGGCGCGTGCCGACGCGGCGCTCTACCGGGCCAAGGCCGCTGGCCGCAACCATGTCGCCTGCGACCTGGGAGTGGAGCAGGCACCGGTGGCTTGAGCGCCGGGCCGCATCGTCCGGGCGATACCCGCCTGTAAAGCATGCTTGACAGATGGCGGCGGCGCCCGCATCCTCCTGTAAAGCTTGCTTGACAGGGTGGGTCATGGGAGACGGGGACATGAACGAAGCAGGAAGCCGGATGCGTGCGGGTGCCGCATGGCCGGGAATCGGTGCGGCCTTCATGGGCGTCGCCGCGACCGGCCAGGCCGCGATCGTCCTCGCGCCGGGTCTGGTCGTGCTGGCGCATGCGCGCGGAGGGTGCTGAGCCATGGCGCGCGCACTGGACCGCTGGATCATCGCCGCCGCCTTTGCCACCGCCGCGGCCGGTCTGGCGCTGCTGCGGCTGGTGCCGGGCGACAGCGCCGACATGCTGGGCGGGATCTGCATCGGCGTGGCCGTGGGCCTGTCGTTCGTGCTGCTGCTGCGGCGGCAACTGCCCAATGCCTGCGACACCGCGCCGTTGGCGCTGCGGCGGCGCTACAGCCGCGAGATGATGATCGCGATGGGCGCCTACGTCGTGCTGCTGGTGCTGTCGATCCTGCTGCTCAAGCGCGTGGAGGGCACCGCGCTGCGCGCCTGCATCGCGCTGCTGCCGGTGCCGCCGATCGCGATGACGCTGCGGGCGATGATCCGCTACATCCGCGACGCCGACGAACTGCAGCAGCGCATCGAGCTGCAGGCGGTCAGCTTCGCCGCGGCGTTCGTCTCGCTGCTGTATCTCACCGGTGGCCTGCTGCAGTCGGCGCGGGTGCTGGACGTGGCGGCCAGCGCGGCGATGATCTGGGTGTTTCCGCTGGTATGCCTGGCCTACGGCCTGGCCAAGATCGTCGTTTCGCGCCGCTACGGTTGAGCCCGCATCCATGGACAACCGCCTGCGCGAACTGCGCGAAGCCCGGGGCTGGTCGCAAGGTGAACTGGCCGAACGGCTGGAGGTCTCGCGGCAGACCGTCAACGCGCTGGAGACCGGCAAGTACGATCCCAGCCTGCCACTGGCGTTCCGCATCGCCCGCCTGTTCGACGCCAGGATCGAGGATATTTTCTTTCCCGCTGTCACATGACGCCGCCAGCCGCGTCTTGGGCTGGCAGGACCCAATCCGTTCCATCAACCACAAGGGGCTGTTCCGATGATGTCCCGCAAGACCCGTACCCTCCTGGCGGTGGCCGCGCTTGGCGCCGTGCTCGGCTACCGTGCGCTCAAGCCCGCACCCGATCAGGCGGAGTCCGCCAAGGCACCGCTGCCCGCCGCCGAGGCGGAGGTCAAGCCGCTGATGCTCGGCAGCCTCGCGTTCCGCCCGTGCACCCTCGATTCGCCGACCAGCCGCGACAGCCTGGAAGCCCAGTGCACCACCTTCGAGGTCCCCGAGGACCGCGGCAACCCGCAGGGCCGGAAGATCGCGCTGAACATCGCGCTGCTGACGCCGGACAAGCCCGAAAGCGCGCAGCCGGACCCGGTGTTCTTCCTGGCCGGCGGCCCCGGCCAATCGGCGACCCAGAGCTATCCGCAGATCGACCCGGCCTTCGCCGAGGTGCGCAAGCGCCGCAACGTGATCCTGGTCGACCAGCGTGGCACCGGCAAATCCAACCTGCTGTCCTGTGAGCCGCCGGAGGACGACGACGCCAGCATCGAGGCGATGCAGGCCAGTGCCGCCGCCTGCGCGGCGACGTTGTCGGGCAAGGCCGACCTGCGCCACTACACCACCACCGACGCGGTGGCCGACCTGGACGCCGTGCGCCAGGCCATCGGCGCGGCGCGCATCAACCTGATCGGCGTCAGCTACGGCACCCGCGTCGCGCAGCAGTATGCGATGCGCCACCCGGACAGCACCCGCAGCATCGTGCTCGACTCGGTGGTGCCCAACACCCTGCAGCTGGGCAACATCTTCGCCCGCAACCTGGACGATGCGCTGGCGCTGCAGTTCGCCCAGTGCACCGGCAACCCCGCGTGCAAGGCCGCGCTGGGCGATCCGCGCGCCGAACTGGATGCATTGCTGGCCGCACTGCGCGCCACCCCGGTGACGGTGCGCTACCGCGACGCCAGCACCGGGCAGGAGCACGAGGACGTGCTGCGCGCCGATACCGTCGCCGGGCTGGTGCGCATGTACGCCTACATGCCGGAAGCCGCCGCGCTGCTGCCCAAGCTGATCCACGAGGCGCGCAATGGCCGCTACGGCGACCTGATGGCGCTGGCGAAGATGCTGCAGGGAGGCATGAAGGACAGCATGGCCATGGGCATGCAGCTGTCGGTGATCTGCAGCGAGGACGACGAGGGCATGGTCGCGCGCGCCGAGGACGCGGACACCGTGCTCGGCAACCGCATGGCCGATGGCCTGGCGGCGATGTGCAGCACCTGGCCCAAGGGCAGGATGCCGGCCGATTTCCACAAGCCCCTGGCCACCGCGGTGCCGGCGCTGGTGCTGGAAGGCGAGTTCGACCCGGTCACCCCGCCGCGTTATGGCGAGGAAGTGGCCAAGAGCCTGCCCAACGGCCGCCTGTTCGTGCTGCGCGGCCAGGGCCACGCGGTCGTCGGCGCCGGCTGCATGCCCAAGCTGTTCGCCCAGTTCGTCGACACCACCGACGCCGCCGCGCTCGATGGCACCTGCCTGGAAAAACTGAACTACGTGCCGCCGTTCACCAGCTTCAATGGCTGGGAACCGTGACCGTCCACGCATCACTGAGGAATCCGCTTCCATGATCGTTGCAGAACGACTCCGCAAGACCTTCCCCGGCAAGGGCAAGGACAAGACGCCGGTGATCGCCGTGGACGACGTCGGCTTCACCGCCCACGACGGCCAGATCACCGGCCTGCTCGGCCCCAACGGCGCCGGCAAGACCACCACGCTGCGCATGCTCTACACGCTGATGACGCCCGAGACCGGCAAGGTCGTGGTCGACGGCGTGGACGCCGCGGCCGACCCCGACACGGTGCGCCGCAGCCTGGGCGTGCTGCCGGACGCGCGCGGCGTGTACAAGCGCCTGACCGCGCGCGAGAACATCGAGTACTTCGGCCAGCTGCACGGCATGGATGCGGCGGCGATCGCGGCGCGCATCGCGCGCCTGGCCACGGCGCTGCAGATGGAGGACTTCCTCGACCGCTCGACCGAAGGCTTCAGCCAGGGCCAGCGCACCAAGACCGCCATCGCCCGCGCGCTGGTGCACGACCCGAAGAACGTGATCCTCGACGAACCGACCAACGGCCTGGACGTGATGACCACCCGCGGCCTGCGCGGCTTCCTCAAGGAACTGCGGGCCGAAGGCCGCTGCGTGATCTTCTCCAGCCACATCATGCAGGAGGTGGCGGCGCTGTGCGACCGCATCGTCATCGTCGCGCATGGCCGCGTGGTGGCGCAGGGCACGCCGGACGAGCTGCGTGAGCATGCCGGCGAGAGCAACCTGGAAGACGCGTTCGTCAAGCTGATCGGCAGCGAAGAGGGCCTGCACGCATGAACAAGACCGGATTCATTGGCAGCATGTTCACGGTGATGCGCAAGGAGCTGCGCGATTTCGCCCGCGACCGCCGTACCTTCTTCCTGACCCTGTTCATCGCGCCGCTGCTGTACCCGCTGCTGTTCCTGGGCATCGACAAGCTCAGCAACCTGCGGGTGTCCAACCAGCTGGAAAAGGACATGGCGTTGTCCGTGGTCGGCATGGAACGCGCGCCCAACCTGATGGCGTTCCTGGCCAGCCAGGGCATCACCCCGCGCGAGGCACCGGACGACTACGAGGCCCGCATCCGCGCCCAGCGCGAGGACGTGGCGCTGGTGGTCGCGCCGGATTTCGCCGACGACTGGCACGCCGGCAAGCCGGCCAAGGTCGAGGTCGTCGCCGACACCACCCGCCGCACCAGCGACGTGCAGGTGGCGCGCGTGCGCAAGGTGCTGGCGGCCTACGGCCAGCAGGTGGGCGCGCTGCGGCTGATGGCGCGCGGCGTCAATCCCGCGGTGGCCATGCCGGTCAGCGTGGGCACGCGCGACCTGGCCACCGCCGAGGCCAAGCGCGGCATCCTGCTGTCGGTCATCCTGCCGATCCTGCTGATGATGTCCGCCTTCATCGGCGGCTCGCACCTGGTCATGGACACCACCGCCGGCGAGCGCGAGCGGCAGTCGCTGGAACCGCTGCTGGCCACCCCGGCGTCACGCGGCGCCCTGGTCAGCGGCAAGATGCTGGCGTCCACGCTGGTCGGGTTGACCGCGATCCTGCTGATCCTGCTGTCGTTCAAGTTCAGCGCCAGCATCGGCCGTGGCGTGGGCAGTTCGCTGGACGTGAGCTTCATGGCGATGGGCAAACTGCTGCTGGTGCTGCTGCCGCTGGTGCTGATCGGCACCGCGCTGCTGACCTGCCTGGCTGCCGGCGCCAAGAGCATGAAGGAAGCGCAGAGCCACATCGTCTGGCTGATGATGATGGCGATGATGCCCGGCTATGCGCTGATGGCCTATCCGCTGAAGGACACCCAGCTGTGGCAGTACGCGGTTCCGTTCCTGTCGCAGAACCAGATGCTGGTGAAGGTGACCCGCGGCGAAATGCCGGTTGCCGAACAGTGGGGTGTCTACCTGGGTGCCTCGCTGCTGCTCACCGTGGTGCTGTGGGCGATGGCGGTGTGGCGCTACAAGCAGGAAAAGCTCGCGATTTCGGGCTGAGCCCCGGGTCGTCACGCTGGTAACGAAAAGGCCCGGAGCGATCCGGGCCTTTTCCTTTTTGCTGCAGGTACGCAGTGCGGCGCGCGTGCGTGCCGTTACTGGTTGGGCTCGAACGCCAGCGTGCGACGGGTGGTGGTCGGGCTGGAGATCGGCTCGAAGCGCCAGCGCCTGACCGCGTTCAACGCCTCGCGGTCGAACACCCGCGGCGGGTTGGCGCGCAGCACGCGGGCGTCGGTCACCGAACCGTCGGTACCGACGGTCAGCTCCACCAGCACTTCGCCGGAAGTACCGGAACGCAGCGCGTCGGCGGGGTAACGCGGGGCCGGCGTGCTTACCGCGCGCAGGCTCGGCGCGGCCGCGGCCGGCTTCGGTGCGGCGGCGACCTGCTGCGCGGCGGCACGGGCGTCGGCCTCGCGCTTGGCCGCGGCCTGGCGTTCGGCTTCCAGCCGCTCGCTTTCCTTGCGTGCCGCCTCCTGTCGTGCCGCCAGCTGCTGCGCGGCGGCAGCCTCGGCGGCCTGCTGCTGGGCCAGGCGCTGCTGCTCGACCAGCTGCTTGGCGCGGTCCTCGGCATTCTTCTTGACCTGGTCGGTCTCTTCCTGGGTGCGCTTGACCGCCACTTCCATGCCGCGGGTGATGCCCTGCTTCAGGCGCGGCAGCGCCGGCGCCGATGGGTCCACCTTCTCGATCAGCGCGACCAGGCGCTGCGCCTCGGGGAAGTCCTCGCGTGCCAGGCTCTGCTCGGCGGCGATCAGGGTGTAGGGCTGCAGGTCGGTCAGCGCGCTCTTGACCGCCGCATCGTCGGGCAGCTTGTCGCGCAGGGCCAGATAGTACTCCATGGCGTTGTCGCCGGCCGGCGCGTACATGCGGTTCTCGCGCAGCGCGGTACTGGCAGAGTCGCGCAGCTGGTCGGTGCCCATCGACTGCACCTTGGCCGAAACCGCAGGTTCGGGCGCGGTGGCAGCGGGGCTGGCGGGCGTGCCGGCGGCAGCCGCCGGGGCGGAATCGTCCTTGCCCGAACAGGCCGCCAGGGCGACGGCCAGCAGGGTGGGCGCCAGCAGGCGCGCTTTGCCGTGGATCGTGACGTACGACATCAATCTTCCCCTTGAATCGACGAACGCGAATGGTTGGTCGCCCGGGCCGTCATGGATGCGCGGCGTTTCCCCACGCCGGCCGGATCCGGGCGAAGGGAGAATCTAGCATTGCCGCCCCCGGTTGCACGAGGCGGGGGCGGCTGGCGCCGCCCGCGTTGCCGGCCACCACGCGATGATGGCCAGCGGTCCCGCGTGTGTGGATCAGTGCCCGTTCTGCTTGGAATGCCCGTTGGACATCAGTTTGTCGGTCCAGGCGATGCCGACCGCCGACAGGATGAACACGCAGTGGATGATGGTCTGCCACATCACCCCGGTGGAGGTGAACTTGGTACACGCAACGCCCGTGGCCGCTTCCGACCCGCACAGCGGCAGCCCCAGCTGCCCGGCCTCGATGAAGGTCTTGAGCAGGTGGATCGAGGAGATGCCGATGATCGCCATCGCCAGCTTCACCTTCAGCACCGAGGCGTTGACGTGGCTCAGCCACTCCGGCTGGTCCGGGTGACCCTGCAGGCCCAGGCGCGAGACGAAGGTCTCGTAGCCGCCGACAATCACCATCACCAGCAGGTTGGAGATCATCACCACGTCGATCAGGCCGAGCACGATCAGCATGATCTGCTGCTCGCCCAGTGCGTTGGCGTCGTGGATCAGGTGCCACAGCTCCTTGCCGAACAGGAACACGTAGACGCATTGGGCGACGATCAGGCCGAGATAGAGCGGCAGCTGCAGCCAGCGCGAGGCGAAGATCAGGGCCGGGAGGGGGCTGAGCGGTTTGTGTTCGGACATGGCAGGAATGCTGCGTTGCGGGAAGGAGGCAGGTTAACGGTCGTCCGTCAGGCTGCCAAGCGTTACCGTATCGGTCCCGGTGACCGTTCCCCCACGGAGACGCATTCATGATCGACCTCTATTACTGGCCCACTCCCAATGGTCACAAGATCACCCTGTTCCTGGAAGAGGCCGGGCTGCCGTACCGCCTGGTGCCGGTCAACATCGGCAAGGGCGACCAGTTCCAGCCCGATTTCCTGGCCATTTCGCCGAACAACAAGATGCCGGCCATCGTCGACCATGCACCGGCCGACGGTGGCGCGCCGCTGAGCGTATTCGAGTCCGGCGCGATCCTGCTGTACCTGGCCGAGAAGACCGGCCGTTTCCTGCCGACCGACCTGCGCGGCCGCGCCGCCGCGCTGGAATGGTTGTTCTGGCAGATGGGTGGGCTCGGGCCGATGAGCGGGCAGATGGGCCACTTCAACGTCTATGCGCCCGAGCGCATCGCCTACGCCATCGAACGCTACGACAGCGAGGTGCGGCGCCTGCACCGGGTGATGGACAAGCGCCTGTCCGGATCGGCGTACCTGGGCGGCGACGAGTACGGCATCGCCGACATGGCCAGCTACCCGTGGATCGGCGCCTACAGCAAGCTCCCGGCCGACTTCGACGCCTTCCCGCACCTGCACCGCTGGCACCAGGCCATCGCCATGCGCCCGGCCACGCAGCGCGCCTACGCGCTCGGCCCGACGGTCAACCCGGACGCCGGCAAGCCACTGAGCGAGGAAGAGCGCAGGCAGCTGTTCGGCCAGAGGTGAATGGCGTTACCGATTGAGTGCTGGCCTGCATCAGGCTCATCGCCTGATGTGGGAGTCAGGAATTGAGGCCCGTTTTCTGAAGGATTGTGTCCGCATGAGAAAAGTGGATGGCGACTTCTCAGGCGCCAATCCGTCAGTGGCAGCCCGTACAGGGTGTTGGTCCATATTTGTCAGTGGATAAAAGAGAGCCCATAGGGAGCGTGACGTGGTCCTGGCTTTCGATCGGCGTTTCGGCCGAGGTATTGCTTTGCATTCGATAATAGGAGAGGGTGCCCCTACATGGGCCGTCACACAGGGAGGTGATTATGTCGGTACGCAGAATTTTACCGTTTTGTTCAATTTTTCCACTGCTTTTGATGTGGCATCTGGCTTCTGCTCAAGAGCCGGATGGCATGCAGCCCGAGTCCAATGGGGCTTTGGCGGCTCTTGCCAGTGATGCAATGCAGCCTTATCAGGAGTACGACAAGAAAATAAAGGCGGCGGAGCTCGTGCCCGCATTGACATCCGATCTGGTGAAGCGGTGAGCCTTTACGACCAGACGGTGGCTTTTCATCACGTGGACGTGGATATCCCCGGATCGAACGGACTGCCGGTACGATTGTCGCGCAGCCTTGCCGTCAGGCCGGTTCCCTTCTACGGAACTCCCCCTGAAGTATACGGGGGTGCAGGAGACTGGGACGTGGATGTTCCACGCATATCAGGAGTGTTCGACTCGATGTATGGGTGGAACATCAGTTATGGCGGAAATGCTCCCCGTTGCTCGAGCAGCTTTTTCCCCCGTACAGATCCGCCGCATGATATCTCCGAGATATGGTCCGGCTATGTTTTGAGCATTCCGGGCCAGGGTAGCCGCAGCTTGGTGGGCCTTCCGCCAGATCAATTCAAGAAGCCCGACTCCAAGACCCGCTTGTGGACCACCACGGCCTTGGATGCGGTGTCCTGCACGCCGATGATCTGGGGATATCCCGGTGAGGGCTTCGTCGTGGAAACGACGGCCGGGCTGGTTTACACCTTCAATGTCGGAACCCAGCGGTCCGCGGGCAAGATGGGAAGGGACAATGCTGGTCCAGCTTCGCGGTTGCGTCTGGAGGTGTCGTTGCTGGCGAGCAGGGTCGAAGACCGGTTCGGAAATTGGGTGGAGTATTCCTACAATTCTGCGGGCCATCCTGTGAGTATCAGCAGCAGCGATGGGCGTCTTATTTCATTGACATACAGTGATGGCCGCCTTTCCGGTGCAACTGCCCACGGCCAAAGTTGGAGCTATGCATACAACGGGTCGACCCTCCAGCGGGTAACCCTGCCGGATCAGTCCTACTGGGAGTTCACACATTCGTCTGACAGGCGGATTCGTTATGAACGTTGGACCGAGGATCCCGGTGTTGGATGCGGAACCACCGCGCCGTTGGCGTTGAAGAACTACACGCTGCAGTTGCGTCATCCCTCTGGTGCGCTGGGTGAGTTCGAATTCGTTCATCAACGGCTTTACCGTGCAGGTATTCCATCCACTTACTGCGAGGCCGAGACGGTTGGCGGTACATCGATCGTGCACAGGCTGGCTTTACCGAACTACTTCGACGTATTGGGCCTCTCCACGAAGAGGATCACGGGTCCGGGCATTCCCGCCGGGCAGCTCTGGAGCTATTTCGACCTTGGCAGCTACCAGGGGCTCTGGTCAGGGATGATCCCACCTTGCATGACCTGCACGCAGTCGAAGCGAGTCCGGATTGTGCAACCGGATGGGAGCAGGGTGGAGGAAGAGTTCGGTATCGTTTTCTCGCACAATGAGGGGCGTCTGCTGAGCAAGCGGCACGTTTCGGGAACGGGTACCACGCTCCGTTCCGAATACCTGAGTTACGTATCCAATGCCGAAGCAGCCTCGGCTCCGTTTCCGGATAGATACGGTTCATTGTGGGGAGGCAATGACGAGTCGTCGGTGCTGGTAAGGCCGCTGCGCCGAAGGGAAACAATCGAAAATGGCTTCGGATTCATCTGGGAGGCGACGGCGTTCGATGCTTTTGCCCGCCCGGTAAACGTCACGCAGTCCAGCGCCCCATCGCCCTAAAGGACCCAGGACATGAGCAAACAAGGGATCTGTTTCCGTCCGCTTCCCCTGCTGGCGGCGCTATTGGCCGCCCTGTTGCCAGCAGCCGTATCGGCACAGAGTTACAGCCGTACGGAAGTCATCACGTACCACGACAACACCAATAAATGGGTACTGGGCCAGGTGGCCAGCCGCGCGATCAACGGTACGGTTGTCGAATCGACGACCTTCAGCGCCACCACCGCGCAGCCGCTGACGTATTCCTCATACGGCAAGCTGCAACAGACCCTGACCTACAACGCTGACGGCACGGTGGCCACGGTCAAGGACGGCAACAACTACCAGACCACACTGTCCTCTTGGAAACGGGGCATTCCGCAGTCGATCGGGTATCCGGACGGCAAGAGCCGCTCGGCGGTGGTCAACGACAGCGGCTGGATCACCCAGGTTACCGACGAAAACGGCTACGCGACCAGCTACAGCTACGATGCGATGGGCCGGCTGGCCAGCATCGCCTACCCGAGCGGCGACAGCACCGCGTGGAACAGCACCACGCAGGTGTTCCAATCGGTGAACGTGGCCGAGTATGGGATCCCGGCCGGGCACTGGCGGCAGACGGTAAGCACCGGCAACGCACGCAAGCTGACTTACTACGACGCACTGTGGCGGCCACTGCTCACCCACGAGTACGACACCGCCAACGTGAGCGGTACCCAGCGCTTCCAGCGCTTCACCTACGACCATGAGGGCCGGGTCACCTTCGCCTCGTATCCGGGCAGCAGCGATGCGCTCACCAATGGGACCCGGACAAGCTATGACGCGCTGGGCCGACCGGTCGCGGTGTCGCAGAACGCCGATTCGGGCTTGTTGACCACGACCACCGAGTACCTGACCGGCTTCCGTACCCGCACCACCAACCCGCGCGGGTACCAGACCGTCACCCGCTACATGGCGTGGGACCAGCCGACCACCGATTATCCGGTGGCGGTGGAGCAGCCGGGCGGGGTGTACACCGACATCGCCCGCGACGTGTTCGGCAAGCCCACCGCGATCACCCAGCGCAACAGCTCCGGCGGCGTGTCGGTGACGCGGCGCTATGTGTATGACGGCTACCAGCAGCTGTGCAAGAGCATCGAGCCGGAGACCGGAAGCACGGTGATGGCTTACGACAACGCCGGCAACCTGGCCTGGTCGGCCAGTGGCCAGGCCCTGCCCTCGGCCAGCAGTTGCGATACGGCCAGCGTGGCGGGCAGCCAGAAGGTGAGCCGCAGCTACGACGCACGCAACCGGCTGGCGACCCTGACGTTTCCTGGCAGCAACGGTAACCAGAGCTGGATTTACACGGCTGACGGTCTGCCGGACACGGTCACGACCTGGAACGAGGGCGGCAGCACCTATGTGTCCAACAGCTACGCGTACAACAAGCGGCGGCTGCTGACCGGGGAGAGCCAGTCGCAGACGGCCGGGCAGGGCGTGTGGTCGATCGGTTATGGCTATGACGGCAATGGTCACCTGGCCAGCCTTGTGTATCCGCAGAACCTGACGGTGCATTACCAGCCCAACGCGCTGGGCCAACCGACCCAGGCGGGCACTTTCGCTACCGGGGTGCAGTACTACCCGAACGGTGCGATCAAGCGGTTCACCTATGGCAACGGCCTGGTGCACACGATGTCGCAGAACGCGCGGCAGCTACCGGCACGGAGCACCGACAGCGGTGGCCTGCTGGATCTGTTCTACAGCTATGACGCCAACGGCAACGTCTCGGGGATCACCGACTACACGCCGGCGGCGCGGCAGACGCGCAGCATGGGCTACGACGAGCGCGACCGGCTGACCTCGGTGAGCTCGCTGCTGTACCCGGGCGGAGCCAGCTATACATACGACGCATTGGACAACGTCACCCGGGCCACGGTCGGCAGCCGGGACCATGTGTACTGGTATGACGCGAACAATCGCCTGACCAACGTGCTCAATGGCCCCGGTGGTCCGAGCATCATCGGGCTGGGCTATGACGTACGCGGCAACGTGAACAACAAGAACGGCAACCTGTTCGTGTTCGACCACGGCAACCGGCTGCGTACGGCACAGGGGACGGACACCTACCGTTACGACGCCCAGGGGCGCCGGGTGCGCACGGCCGGCTCGGACGGACTGCTGTACGAGATGTACAGCCTGGACGGCAAGCTGCTGTGGCAGCGCGACGAGCAGCTGGGCCTGCGCTTCCAGCACATCTACCTGGGCGGCAGCCTGGTGGCGTCGCGACGGATGCCGATCGGGGAGACGGTATACGGAACGATCTACCGGCATACCGACGCGCTGGGCAGCCCGATCGCGGCGACGGACGAACTGGGCAATACGCTGCAGACGACTGAGCATGAGCCGTACGGAAAGATGCTCAACCGGACCAACGACAACCGTCCGGGCTACACCGGGCACATGATGGACAAGGCCACCGGTCTGGTCTACATGCAGCAGCGCTACTACGACCCGCTGATCCCGCGCTTCCTGAGCGTTGACCCTGTCACTGCTTACGACAGTGGCGACATGCGGTTGTTCAACCGCTACGCGTACGCATTCAACAATCCGTACAAGTTCACTGATCCAGACGGGCGTTGCCCCTTCTGCAATGCATTGAACCTGAAGAATCAATTGGTTAATGCAGCGGAGTGGACGTCCGACAAGGCGAATGCAGTGTCCGAGAAGCTGGATAAGGTGGACGTTCGGCTTGAGGCTGGCGTTGCACTGGGTCCAGGCATTGAGAGCTCAGTTAGCCTCTTGCATGGTGATGGTCAGATTGGGTTTATTCCAGTTGGTGAAGGCGCGGACATGAATATCTCGCTTCAACCGAAAGAAGGGTTTGAAGTTAGTTTTGCGAATAGGCCGGTTGATGCGCCAATTCAATTCAGTGGTGCCTTGGAAGCAAGCGGAGGCGCGATTCTCCACGGAGGCGCGGAAGTTAATTTCAATCCGGGAGGCACAGCTGAAGTGGTGCCTAAAGTGGGTGTCGGTGCAGGTGAATTGGTGAAGTATTCGCCAACAATTAATTTCATCGAGTGGAAACCCTTGGACGAAAAGATCAAATAGCTGAGAGGGTCATGCGTGGACGCTAAGGTGGTGATTGCGATAGGTGCGGCTTATGCCGGTATTTACTATTTGGCAGCGCGGCGTTTGTTGTTCGAGTTGAAGGATGCAGATCAGGAATACTTCAAGTACTTAGGAGCCAAGGGAGGCGTTGGGCAGAGCAACTCTTCGGCTGTGATAGCGATGATTCTTGACAGTAGCGTGCCGAAGGAGTTTTGGCCGAAAAGCTTTAAGCGTCGGCTTATTGCAGTACGTACAATGCTCGCGCTGTCTCCATTTGTCCTGGTTGTTATTTTCTTCTTGCTCTAAGGCGAGGGAAATGGACGGAGGAAAACCTGAAGAACGGTTCCAGGTTCACTTCCAGATCGCCCATGAAGCATAAGGCCCGCGTTCGCGGGCCTTGTCGTTGTTGCGGTGAGACTTAAAGGGGACGGAGGCAATTAATCCGCACATTGGTTACGGCTACAACGGCAATGGCCACCTGGCCAGCCTGGTGTGCCCGGGCAGCCTGACGGTGGACTATCTGCCCAACGCGCTGGGCCAGCCGACCCAGGCCGGTACCTTCGCCACGGGGGTGCAGTACTACCCGAACGGTGCGATCAAGCGGTTCACCTACGGCAACGGCCTGGTGCACACGATGGTGCAGAACGCGCGGCAGCTGCCCGAGCGCAGCGCCGACAGCGGCGGGGTGCTGGACCTGGGCTATGCGTATGACCGCAACGGCAACGTATCGGCGATCACCGACTTCACGGTGGCGGGGCGGCAGAGCCGGAGCATGGGCTACGACGCGCGCGACCGGCTGACCTCGGCCAGCTCGCTGTTGTACCCGGGCGGGGCGACGTACACCTACGACGTGCTGGACAACGTCACCCGGGCCACGGTGGTCGGGCGGGACCATGTGTACTGGTACGACGCGAACAACCGGCTGACCAACGTGCTCAACGGTCCGGGCGGAGCGAGCATCATCGGGCTGGGCTATGACGTCCGCGGCAACGTGATCAACAATAACGGCAATCTGTTCGTATTCGACTACGGCAACCGGCTGCGCACGGCGCAGGGCATGGAAACCTACCGCTACGACGCGCAGGGGCGCCGGGTGCTCACGGCCAGCGCGGACGGACTGCTGTACGAGGTGTACAGCCTGGACGGGAAACTGCTGTGGCAACGCGACGAGCAGATCGGGCTGCGCTTCCAGAACGTTTACCCGGGCCGCGCTCTGGCGGCATCGAGGCGGGCGCTGATCGGGGGGCAGGCATCCGGGATCCCGGCCGGTGCGATCCCACCGATTGATCCTGCGCAAGGCCGGCCGCGGCCGGTACCCCTACGCTGCGTGCATCGACAAACGGCACGGGGAGGGGACGATGCATCCGATACTGCGCGACATGCTGACGCAACCGGTGGGCTGGCTGACGATCTGCGGGGCGTTGATCATCCTGGGGATTCCGGTTTTCACGGTGTTCTTCATCCGCCGCCGACTGCGCGAGGAGCAGCGCAACCAGCGCTGAGCCGCGGGCGGGACTGAAGGCAGGGGGCAGGCGCGGGCGGGCTCGGCTAGGATGGTGCGATCCATTCTGTCCATGACAGGAAGCCCATGCGTCCCTTGTTCCTCGCCCTTGCCATGATGCTCGCCACGCCCGCCGTCCACGCCGAAAAACTCACCCTGGAAGCCATCACCGGCAGCGCGCCGCTGTCCGGGCCGACGCTGATGAAGCCCAAGGTGGCGCCGGATGGTTCGCGGGTGACCTTCCTGCGCGGCAAGGACAGCGACCGCAACCAGCTGGACCTGTGGGAATACGACATCGCCAGCGGCCAGACCCGGCTGCTGGTCGATTCCAAGGTGGTGCTGCCCGGCACCGAGACCCTGAGCGACGAGGAAAAGGCGCGGCGCGAGCGCCAGCGCATCGCGGCGATGACCGGCATCGTCGATTACCAGTGGTCGCCCGATGCGAAGACCCTGCTGTTCCCGCTCGGCGGCGAACTCTACCTGTACGACCTGGGCAGGCAGGGCCGCGACGCGGTGCGCCAGCTCACCCACGGCGAAGGCTTCGCCACCGACCCGAAGATCTCGCCCAGGGGCGGGTTCGTCAGCTTCGTGCGCGAGCGCAACCTGTGGGTGATCGACCTGGCCAGCGGCAAGCCGCTGCAGCTGACCCGCGACGGCAGCGTCACCATCGGCAACGGCGTGGCCGAATTCGTCGCCGACGAGGAAATGGACCGCCACACCGGCTACTGGTGGGCGCCGGACGACTCGGCGATCGCCTTCGCCCGCATCGACGAATCGCCGGTGCCGGTGCAGAAGCGCTATGAGATGTACGCCGACCGCGTGGAGATGATCGAACAGCGCTACCCGGCGGCCGGCGACCCCAACGTGCGGGTCAAGCTCGGCGTGGTCGCACCGCGTGCCGGTGCCGCGCCGAAGTGGGTCGACCTGGGCAGGGAGCAGGACATCTACCTGGCCCGCGTCACCTGGCGCGACCCGCAGCGCCTGACCTTCCAGCGCCAGAGTCGCGACCAGAAGACGCTGGAACTGATCGAGGCCACGCTGGCCGACGGCCGCCAGCGCACCCTGGTCACCGAGACCAGCCCGACCTGGGTACCGCTGCACAACGACCTGCGCTTCCTCAAGGATGGCCGCTTCGTGTGGTCGTCCGAGCGCAGCGGCTTCGAGCACCTGTACCTGGCCAGCGAGGACGGCGCCACGCTGACCCCGCTGACCTCCGGCGCCTGGCCGGTGGACGAACTGCTGGCGGTGGACGAGGACGCGGGCAAGGTCTATTTCCGCGCCGGGGTCGAGTCGCCGCTGCGCAGCGAGATCCATGCCGTGCCGCTGGCCGGCGGCGCGCCGGTGAAGCTCTCGCGCGCGGCGGGCATGCACAGCGCCGCGTTCGCCAACAACGCCAGCGTCTACGTGGACAGCTGGTCCAACAGCACCACGCCGCCGCAGATCGAGCTGTACCGCGCCAATGGCGAGAAGATCGCCACGCTGCTGGACAACGACCTGGCCGACCCGGCGCATCCGTACGCGAAGTACCGCGACGCGCAGCGGCCGGTAGAATACGGCACGCTTGCCGCCGCCGATGGCCGCACCGAACTGCACTACAGCCTGATCAAACCGGCGGGCTTCGACCCGGCGAAGAAGTATCCGGTGGCGGTCTACGTGTATGGCGGCCCGGCATCGCAGACGGTCACCGACAGCTGGCCCGGCCGCGGCGACCACCTGTTCAACCAGTACCTGGCGCAGCGTGGTTATGTGGTGTTCTCGCTGGACAACCGCGGCACGCCGCGCCGCGGCCGCGATTTCGGTGGTGCGCTGTACGGCGTGCAGGGCACGGTGGAAGTGGCCGACCAGCTCAAGGGCGTGGAATGGCTGAAGCAGCAGCCGTGGGTGGACGGCGCGCGCATCGGCGTGCAGGGCTGGTCCAATGGCGGCTACATGACCCTGATGCTGCTGGCCAAGGCGTCGGACCATTACGCCTGCGGCGTGGCCGGCGCGCCGGTCACCGACTGGGGCCTGTACGACACGCACTACACCGAGCGCTACATGAACCTGCCGGCGGCCAACCCCGACGGTTACCGCGAAGGGCGCATCCTCACCCACATCGATGGGCTGACCTCGCCGCTGCTGCTGATCCATGGGATGGCCGACGACAACGTGCTGTTCACCCACTCGACCAATCTGATGAGCGCGCTGCAGAAGCGCGGCCAGCCGTTCGAACTGATGACCTACCCGGGTGCCAAGCACGGCCTGTCCGGCAGCAATGCGCTGCACCGCTACCGCGTCGCCGAGGACTTCCTCGCGCGCTGCCTCAAGCCCTGAGCCGGACAGGAGGACACGGATGTCGTCACCGCCACCTCCCTTGCCGGGCGCGCGTCCGCCCGGCCTGCGGCCACCCCGCAACTGGCTGCAGCGCAACCTCAAGTGGGCGTTGCCGCTGTTCGTGCTGCTGATCGTCGGCGGCTGGTCGCTGACCTCCTGGATGGGCCTGCGGCAGATGTCCGCGCCGCTGGAAAGCAGCGAGCCCTACCGCGAGGCGCTGGCGCGCGCCGGCCGCGACCCGGAAGTGGCCGCGGCGCTCGGGCAGCCGCTGCGGGCCAAGCCGTTCCCGTTCGGCAGCATCAACCAGTTCGGCGATGGCGGCGGCGCCGACATGGTGATCCGAATCCAGGGGCCGCACGGCAGCGGCAAGCTCGACGTGCGCGCGCAACGCAGCCAGGGGCGCTGGTCCTATCCGCGGCTGCAGGCCGAGCTGCCGGGCCGGCATGTGCCGGTGGACCTGCGCGACGAACGCGACCGCGACTGCGCGATCTTGCCGGGTTGCCGCTGACTGCGTAGGGTCACGGCTCCACCCCCGGAGCCGCGCGCATGAAACCGATCGTCCTCGCCGTCGCCCTTGCCCTGGCCGCGCCGTTGCCGCTGGCCGCGGCCACCACGCCGCCGTCCCCGGCATCCGCGCCCGCTCCGGCCTGGGTGGCGCACAGCAACGCGCTGGCGCAGATCCTGCTGCGCGCGCAGGCGCCGTTCCGGCCGGAAATGGCCAGCTTCTTCGGGGTGCCGGGTTACGACGACAAGGTCGTCGACCTGGGCCCGGACAATGCCGCGCGCTACCGCGCCGCGCTGGACGCCGCACGTGCGCAGCTGCGCGGGAAGCTCCAGCTCGAACGCGATCCCAACGTGCGCCAGGACCTGGAGATCATGATCGCCGCGGCCGGCCGCGGCATCGAGGGCAGCACGCTCGAGGAACAGCACCTGATGCCGTGGGTGGACGTGCCGCAGAGCGTGTTCGGCGGCCTCAACGGGCTGCTGTCCGACCAGGTGCCGCCGGAACGCCGGGCCAGGGCGCTGGACCGGCTCAAGGCCTACATCGGCCAGGCCCCCGGCAGCCAGCCGCTGGCTACCCTGGCGCGGCAGCGCTATGCCGAGAAGAGCGGCACCCCGGGCCTGCTGCAGCCGACCCGGATCGAGGTCGAACAGGCGCTGGCCAACGTCGACACTTACATCGACGGCATCGGCAAGCTGTTCGCAAAGTACGACATCAAGGGCGCGGACGCCGCGCTGGCCACCCTGGCCACGCAGATGAAGGAGTACATCGAATGGACGCGCCGGGACGTGCTGCCACAGGCGCGCACCGACACCCGCCTGCCGGCCGAGTTGTATGCCTTCCAGCTCAAGGACGTGGGCGTGGACATCGACCCGGCGCTGCTGGTGCAGCGCGCGCAGCTGGAGTACATGGAAACCCGCGCGATGATGCGCCAGCTGGCGCCGCTGGTGGTGCAGGCCAAGGGCCTGAAGGTGGATGATGCCAACGACTACGCCGCGGTGATCCGCGCGCTGAAGCGGGACACGATCGGCAACGACCGCCTGGAGGCGCACTACCGCGGCATCATCGACGCCATCGATCCGATCATCCGCCGCCAGCGCATCGTCGACGTGCCACAGCGCCCGCTGCAGATGCGCCTGGGCAGCGAGGCTGAAAGCGCCGCGTCGCCGGCGCCGCATTACCTGCCGCCGCCGCTGGTCGGCAACACCGGGCAGCAGGGCACCTTCGTGCTGCCGCTGGGCAACCCGGCCTCGGGCGGCAAGGCGCAGTACGACGATTTCAACTTCGGTTCGGCGGCGTGGACGCTGAGCGCGCACGAAGGCCGCCCGGGCCACGACCTGCAGTTCGCGGCGATGGTCGAGCGCGGCATCTCGCTGGCGCGCACGCTGTTCGCGTTCAACTCGGTCAACGTCGAAGGCTGGGCGCTGTACGCCGAGGCCGAGCTGGTGCCGTTCGAGCCGCTGGACGGGCAGATGATCGCGCTGCAGTTCCGCCTGCTGCGCGCCGCCCGCGCCATGCTCGACCCGATGCTCAACCTCGGCCTGACCGACCGCGAGCAGGCGCGCAAGGTGCTGGTGGAAGGCGTCGGCCTGTCCGAGGCCATGGCCACCCAGGAACTGGACCGCTACACCGTGCGGGCTCCGGGCCAGGCCTGCAGCTACTTCTACGGCTATACCCGGATCATGGAACTGCGCATGCGCACCGAGCTGGCGCTGGGCGACCGCTTCGACCGCCTGGCCTTCAACAACTTCCTGCTCGACCAGGGGCTGCTGCCGCCGGACCAGCTGGCCACCGCGGTGGACGAGGTTTTCATCCCGGCGCAGCGCCGCAGGTGACGCCGCGGGCACCGGGTGGCGCCCGTGCCGGGCGGCCCCGGCCGCGAATGAGGGCGGGGCACGGCATGCCGCCGCCCGCGCCACGAGGGACGTGGCCGGACTTACCTGGCCGCGCCCGGCGGTACCCAGATCGCCACGCCGGCGGCGCGCTTCTGCTGGGTCGGGATGCCCACGCTCAGGCCACCGCCACCATGCCGGCCGTAGCTGCCGGCGCCGACCGACATGCCCACCGGCGAGCCGCCGGCGCCCACGCCCATCAGGATCACGCCGTTGGCGCCGAGCGCCGCGGCCTCGCGCTTGAGCCGGGCAATGGCCGCATCGGTCTGGCCCTGGGTGCCGAAGCCGACCGCGCTGGAGGCTTCCAGCTGGGCGATCTCCACCGCGCCCGCCGGTGGCGTGGAATAGATCTGCACGCTGGCCGGGTCCACCGGCGCGCGCGGCTGGCCGAGCATGACCCGGGAGGTACTGGCGCAGCCGCCGGTGGCCAGGGCCAGGCCCAAAGCGATGGCGAGCGGGAATTTCATGGGTTCACTCCCGGGTGGGTGATGGCTGGATCATCGGTGTGCGTGCGTGAATCGGCCGCGAACCGCGTGGAACATTTGATCGCGGGGATTTCCGGGCTATCTTGCGCGCATCAACCAGCGGAGGGAACGACATGGGACTGATCAGCCTGGTCTGGGGCATCGTGGCGCTGCTGTGGATGGTGTTGGCCTTCATCCCGCTGCTGGGCTGGGGCAACTGGTTCCTGATCCCGTTCGCCGCGGTCGGTGCGGTCATCGCCGCCATCGGCCTGCTGTTCACCCGCGAGGGCAACCGCGGCCGCGCCAAGGCCGGGCTGCTGCTCAACGTGGCGGTGATCGTGGTCGGCGTGATCCGCCTCGGCCTGGGTGGCGGTTTCGTCTGACCGGCAGGCGTAGAATTGCGGGCCCTGCCGGCACCCGGGCCCGGCGCACGGGGACCGCCGCCGGCGCGACCTTCCACCGATGATCATCCGACCCCGCCCCCGCGGCTGGCAGCTGCTGTACATCCTGCGCGGTTCGATCGTGCCTGCCATCGCCCCGCGGGTGCTGGCGATCGGCATGCTGGCGGTGGCCGTGGCGCTGCTGGCCAAGCTGCATCATCCGTTCGCCGCCGATGGCCTGGCGGTGGCGCCGTTCACCCTGCTGGGGCTGGTGCTGTCGATCTTCCTGAGCTTCCGCAACAACGCCTGCCACGAGCGCTGGTGGGAAGGCCGCAAGCTGTGGGGCCAGGTGCTGATCGAGACCCGCAGCTTCGTGCGCCAGGGCAACGCGCTGCTGGCCGACGATGCGCCGCTGCGCCGACGGGTGTCGCGGCTGCTGGTCGGTTTCGCCCACGCGCTGGCCGCGCGCCTGCGCGGTCGCGACGAGGCCGCCGCGGCCGCGCCGTGGCTGGCGCCGGGGCAGCAGGCGCTGCTGCAGCGGCAGAACATCCCCGACGGCCTGCTGGCGCTGGTCGCCGCCGAACTGGCGGTGCCGCTGCGCGGCGGCCGCCTCGACCCTTACCTGTACGCCTGTTTCGAACAGCGCCTGCATGCGCTGTCCTCGGTGCAGGCGGCGTGCGAGCGCATCGCCGGCACGCCGCTGCCGTTCGCCTACACCCTGCTGCTGCACCGCTGCGCGTGGCTGTTCTGCGTGCTGCTGCCGTTCGGCCTGGCCGGCGCGCTGGGCTGGGCCACGCCGGTGGTATCGATGCTGCTTGCCTACGCGTTCTTCGGCCTGGACCAGCTGGGCGAGGAGCTCGAGGAGCCGTTCGGCCTGGAACCCAACGACCTGCCGCTGGACGCCATGGTGCGCACCCTCGAGATCGACGTACTCGACGCACTGGGCGAGCACCCGCTGCCCGAACCGCTGCAACCGCAGGGCTACCTGCTGCAATAGCCATTCCCCCCATCCGGAGTCCCACCATGTTCCACCCCCGTTACCGCCCGCGCCGCATGCGCCACGATGCCTTCTCGCGCCGGCTGATGCGCGAGAACACGTTCACCGCCGACGACCTGATCTGGCCGGTGTTCGTGCACGAGCTGGCCGGCCGCGCGCCGGTGGCATCGATGCCGGGCGTGGAGCGCCTGTCCATCGACGAACTGCTGCGCGAGGCCGAGCAGGCGCTGGAACTGGGCGTGCCGGTGATCGACCTGTTCCCCGTGGTCGACCCGTCGTGCAAGTCGCTCGACGCCGCCGAGGCCTGGAACCCCGACGGGCTGGCGCAGCGTGCGGTGCGCGCGCTCAAGCAGCGCTTCCCGGAGCTGGGGGTGATGACCGACGTGGCCCTGGACCCGTTCACCGTGCACGGCCAGGACGGCATCATCGACGACCGCGGCTACGTGCTCAACGACGTCACCGTCGATGCCCTGGTGAAGCAGTCGCTGTCGCATGCAGAGGCCGGCGTGGACATCGTCTCGCCCTCGGACATGATGGACGGGCGCATCGGCGCGATCCGCCAGGCGCTGGACGACGCCGGCCACATCCACACCCGCATCATGGCCTATTCGGCCAAGTACGCCTCGGCCTTCTACGGCCCGTTCCGCGATGCGCTGGGCAGCGCCGGCAACCTCGGCAAGGCCGACAAGCACACCTACCAGATGGACCCGGCCAACAGCGACGAGGCGCTGCGCGAGATCGCGCTGGACCTGGACGAAGGCGCGGACATGGTGATGGTCAAGCCGGGCATGCCGTACCTGGACGTGGTGTACCGGGTGAAGCAGGAGTTCGGCGTGCCGACCTTCGCGTACCACGTCAGCGGCGAATACGCGATGCTCAAGGCGGCTGCGGCCAATGGCTGGCTGGACGAGCGCCGCTGCGTGATGGAAACCATGATCGGCTTCAAGCGCGCCGGCGCCGACGGCGTGCTGACCTATTACGCGCCGCAGATCGCGCGCTGGCTGCGGGAAGGCTGAGATGGACGCACCCGGCATGCAGCCCTGGCAATGGGCGGTGTGGGTGGTCGGCGTGACCGCGTTCGCGGTGGTGATCGGGCTGGTGATCGCCGCCGCCGTCCGCGCCGCACGGCGTCCGCCGGAACTGCCCTCGGCCGCGCAGCGGCTGCAACGGCAGTCGCCGCCGTCGCCGGAGGTCGAGGCGCAGCTGCGCGAACTGGCCGGCCTGCAGCAGGCCGGGCGGATCGGCGAAGTCGAGTACGAGCGGCGGCGTGCCGAGGTACTGGCCGGCAACCCGGCTCCCGGTAACGACCCCCAACCGTAGATGCGGTGCCCGCCCCGCATGTGGCCGTCCCGGTGAAGCCCGTGCCGGGCGAGCCCGGTACCTACGGGGCCTGCTGCCACAACCCATGCACTCCGTAGATGCGGGGCTCGCCCCGCATGGACCTTGACCGCCCTCACCGTCGCACGTCGCACGCGCGGTGCCGGGGCGTTGGCTCCCGCTAGCGGCAGTCGCCGCTGCCGTCGCTGGCCGGCGCGCGCATCCGGTACAGGTCGAAGCCACCGGCACGCGGCGCGCGCGCATGGCCGCTGACCAGCAGTTCGCCCGGGGTGCTGGCATCGACCAGCGGCGCCCGGGTATCGCCCTCGGCGCTGTTGAACGACAGCGCCAGCGGTTGCGCCGCACTCCAGCGGCCATGGCGGCAATGCGACAGCTGCAGCTGCGCGCCGCCGTTGCCGTTGCCGCGCGCGAACACCACCGCGCGCCCGCCGGCCAGCCAGGCGCCATCGAATTCGTCGCCGGCATCGTTGAGGCCGGTCATCGGCCGCGGCGCGGTGAAACCGTCGCCGGTACGGTGCGCGCGCCACAGGTCCCAGCCGCCGGCCCCGCCAGCGCGGTCGCTGGCCAGCAGCAGGCTGCCGTCCTGGTCGTGCACGGCCGGCGAGCGTTCGTGGTCGGCGCCATTGATGGCCGGGCCCAGGTTCTGCGCAGGGCCGAAGCCGCCGTCGTCCCGCAGCGCCGCCCGGTACAGGTCGAAGCCGCCATGGCCGCCCTTGCGGTTGGAGGCGAAGTACAGCCAGCGACCGTCGGCATCCAGGAACGGATCGAGCTCGTCGGCGGCGGTGTCCAGCGGCAGCGGGCGCGGGTCGCTCCAGCGCGCGTCCTGCCAGGTGGCCTGCCACAGGTCCCAGCCGCCGGCGCCGCCGTCGCGGTTGCTGGCCCAGACCAGGCGCCGGCCATCGGCCGAGCGCGTGGCGCGCAGTTCGTCGGCACGGGTGGATACCACGCCGATGCCTTCGATGCCGAACTCCGCCAGTGCCGTCACCCGCGGTGCAAAGAGTAGACTCATGGACAGCGCGAGCAGCAGCGATCGGGTCCGCATGGAGGTTCCGCAAGCCAGGGATCGCGCCAGTCTAGGTCATGCAGAGGATCACCATGAGCGTTGCCCGCTACGCCGTCTTTGGCCACCCCATCGCCCATTCGCAGTCGCCGCGCATCCAGGCCGCCTTCGCCAAGGCACAGGGAATCGAGATCGATTACCGCGCCATCGACGCCACGCCGCAGGATTTCGCCGCGGCACTGGACGCCTTCGCCGCCGACGGCGGGGTGGGCGCCAACGTCACCCTGCCGCACAAGGAAGCGGCGTTCGCGCTGTGCGCCACCACCACCTCGCGCGCGCAGCGTGCCGGCGCGGTCAACACCCTGCTGCGCAAGGGCGAACGCTGGCACGGCGACAACACCGACGGCATCGGCCTGGTGCGCGACCTCACCGGCCGCAACGGACTGGACCTGCGCGGCCGCCGCGTGCTGCTGCTCGGCGCCGGTGGCGCCGCGCGCGGCGTGGCCCCGGCGCTGCTCGACGCCGGCATCCTCGAACTGGTGGTGGCCAACCGTACGCCGGAGCGTGCCGACGCCCTGGTCGATGCGATGAGCGAGCCGGGCCGCGTCATCTCGGCCTATTGGGACGCGCTGCGCGAGCAGGGCGACTTCGAGCTGATCATCAACGCCACTTCCGCCGGTCGTGGCGACGGTGCGGTTTTCAGCCTGCCGCTGTCGCTGGTCAACAGCCTGACCACCGCGGTGGACCTGAACTACGGCGAGGCGGCGATCCCGTTCCTGGCCTGGGCGCGCGCGGCCGGGTGCCGCAATGAGTTCGACGGGCTGGGCATGCTGGTCGAACAGGCCGCCGAGAGCTTCCAGCAGTGGCATGGCGTGCGTCCTGAAACCGACGCGGTCTACGCCGCGCTGCGCGAACGCGCCGCCACCCTGGTCACCGCGGACTGAGCGGCATGGACCAGGCGCAACTGCTGAGCTCGCTGCTGGTATCGGTCGGCTACCGCCTGCCGGTGATGATCGCGCTGGGCGTGGCGCTGGTACTGCTGTTGGGGGCGCCGAAGGCGGTGGCGCGCAGCGCCGCGCTGTGGGCGCTGGCGATCCTGATGGCGACGACGCTGTTCGGGGCGGTGCTGGCGGTGTTGCCGCTGCTGTTGATCGCGGCGGGCAACTTCGATGGCATCGCCGCGCTCAATACCGCCCTGGGCATCGGCCACTTCGCGTTGTCGCTGCTGGAAGCCGGCGGCTTCGTGCTGCTGGCCTGGGCGCTGGCCCGGGCGCTGCGCGCGAACGCCGCCGCGCCCGGCTGAACCGGCGCGGTTCGGCGTCCGCGCGCCGGTATGGGAAAATGCCGGCCATGAACGGAGCAGGCGGCAGGTCGGCGTGACGGAGAAAGTGGAAGCGCCGCGTGCGTTGACCGAGGAAGTGAAGACGGCCATCCGCGACGCCTACGCGAAGCTGCAGGCCAACACGCCCGGATTCAGCACGCGGCGCTCGCAGAGCCAGATGATCGGGGTGGTCTCGCGCGCGCTGGCCAGCGGCGGCGTGGGCGTGGTCGAGGCACCGACCGGGGTCGGCAAGAGCCTGGGTTACCTGACCGCCGGCGTGCCCATCGCGCTGGCCTCGAAGAAGAAGCTGGTGATCAGCACCGGCACGGTGGCGCTGCAGTCGCAGCTGGTCGAACGCGACATCCCCAATTTCCTCAAGGCTACCGGCCTGCAGGCCACGGTGGCGCTGGCCAAGGGCCGCACCCGCTACCTGTGCACGCGCAATGCCGCCGAAGCGCAGGGCGAGGGCGCGCAGGAGAGCATGTTCGGCGACGAAGTACTGCTCTACGAGCGGCCGCTGGCGCCGATCGAGATGGACGTGGCCGGCAAGCTGATGCGCGCCTTCACCGAAGGCCGCTGGAACGGCGACCTGGACAATGCGCCCGAAGCGGTCACGCCGGGCCTGCGCCCGCGCATCACCACCCCGGCCTCGGGCTGCGCCGGGCGCCGCTGCGCCTATTCCACCCAGTGCCCGGTGCTGCGCGCGCGCAACGAGGTGCGCGAGGCGCAGATCGTGGTGACCAACCACGCGCTGCTGCTGTCGGCGCTGTCCATCGGTGAGTCCGACAACGGCCAGCCGCTGATCGCCGCGCCCGCCGACATGCTGCTGGTGCTGGACGAAGGCCATCACATCGGCAACGTCGCCATCGACCAGGGCGCGGCCAGCCTGCCGCTGGACGACATGGCGCGGCGCACCGGGCGCCTGCAGATCATCATTGCCGGTGCGTATCGCGCGGTGGACAAGGACAAGATCGGCAACCTGCTGCCGAACGAGGCCATCGACGCCGCGGCGCGCGTGGCCAAGCTGCTCAAGGCATTCGCCGACGGCATCGCGCAGGTGTGGACGCCGGCGCCGGACGAACGCGAGCCGCTGTGGCGCGCCGCCAATGGCCGCCTGCCCGAGGCATGGCGGCAGCCGATCGAGGAACTGGCCGACGAGACACGCACCCTGCTGAACTGGGCCACGGCCGCCGCCGCGCAGGTGGCCAAGGGCAAGCCCGAGGATGCCGGCCACGAGCGCCTGCAGCGCAGCCTGGGCATGGCGCTGGAGATGATCCAGCAGCAGTACGACCTGTGGGCCGGCTGGCGCCGCGAGGACAAGGAAGGCCAGCCGCCGATGGCGCGCTGGATCACCCTGACCCGCGACGGCGAGCACGTGCTGCACTGCTCCCCGGTGTCGGCGGCGATGGTGCTGCGCAAGCTGCTGTGGGACGAGGTGGATTCGGTGGTGATGACCTCGGCCACGCTCACCGGCGGCGGCGACTTCCAGGCACTGGCCATCGACAACGGCATCCCCGAAGAGGCGGAGATGGTGTCGCTGGCCTCGCCGTTCGACCTGCCCAACCAGGCGCAGCTGGTGGTGCCGCCGTTCCCGGTGACGCCCGACGACCGCGAGCGCCACCCGAAGGAGGTGGCGAAGTACCTGGCCGCCGAACTGGACTGGGACAAGGGCAGCATCGTGCTGTTCACTTCGCGCTGGAAGATGGAGAAGGTGGCCGAACTGATGCCGGCCACGCAGCGCAGGAAGGTGCTGGTACAGGGCGAGGGCGCCAAGCAGAAGATGATCGACGAGCACCTGCGCCGCACCGCCGCCGGCGAGGGCTCGGTGCTGTTCGGGCTCAATTCGTTCGGCGAGGGCCTGGACCTGCCGGGCGAGGCCTGCACCACGGTGGTCATCACCCAGGTGCCGTTCGCGGTGCCGACCGATCCGCAGACCTCGACGTTGAGCGAGTGGTTCGAGAGCCGCGGGCTGAATTCCTTCAACCTGATCGCGATCCCGCATGCGCTGCGCACGCTGACCCAGTTCGCCGGGCGCCTGATCCGCACCTCCACCGATACCGGCCGCGTCGTCATTCTCGATTCGCGGCTGCTCACCCGCCGCTACGGCAGGCGCATCATCAACGCGCTGCCGCCGTTCAGGCGGGTGATCGGCTGACGTCGCCGGCCGCGTGCGGGCGCCGCTCCGGCGGCACCGGCGCGGCGCCGCGAACGGTGCGCCTCATTCCTCGCGCTTGTTCAGCGCCGAGGTCACCGCCGCGGCATCTTCGCGCGACAGGAACAGGTATTCCAGCTCGCAGCCGCCGAACTTGTCCTCCAGTTCCTGCATGCGCACGGGATGGCTGCCGAACCGGTAGTGCTGGCTGTCGTTGTCGGTGTCCTGCACCAGGTAGACACCGAAGGAAGGGGGATTGGTGAGGGTGCCTTCCAGCTTGACGGATGAAGGGTCGATGGCGCGCTGGATGAGGTCTTCGAGGTCGGTCATGGCGTTGCGTGGGGGCGTCGTGTCGTACTTTCGGGGGCAAGTGGAATCGTTGGCGGGGCCGGCGTCAATGCCTTTCGCGCTTCCGCTGTCCGCGCGTGCCCCGGACCAGCCATCCGATGGCCTGGTGAAGCGCTGCCGGCGGCATGGGTAGCGGCGGCCGCGGGCCACGCTTGAGGGCTGGCGCACCACCCCCCGGTGCGTTGCGTGGCCTGGCGCGGCCGGGCGTACAGGCCAATGCCCTGGCCGGTGCCGCGCGCGCTGAACGCGCGGCTACGCGCCGGGCGCGGCGTGCGCGCTGAGCGGGAGGGTCGGCCGCCCCCGCCGGGTCGCCTGTCGCGCCAGCGGGACAGGCCGCGTGCACGTGCTGGCGGATCCGGCGCAGGATCGGCTCGGCGCTGCCGGCCTCGACCCGGGATCGGGCGTGGGCCTGGCGGGGCCCCGGATGCGCGGAGCCCGCCGCTACCCGTGCGCCGATACACGCCCGCCGCCAGGCCGGCCGCGGGTGGCCGGCGAGGGCGTCCTCAGCCGCGACGGAAGCGCCGCGCCAGCCCGCTCACCACGGCGATGGCGGCGGTCAGCGCGGCCATCGACAGGAACTGCAGGCGGGTCTCGGGTGCGGACAGCAGCAGCGCGAAGATCAGCACCAGGATCGCCAGCGCCAGCACCGTCAGGTAGGGGAATCCGGCCATGCGGAACGGCAACGGCGTGCCCAGGCGTTCGGCGCGGCGGCGCAGTACCAGCTGCGAGACCAGGGTGATGGTCCACACCAGCAGGCAGGTCGAGCCGACCACGTTCAGCAGCACCGGCAGCACGCGGTCCGGATACAGCAGTTCCAGCACGGTGGCGGCGAAGCCGAACAGCACGCTGGCCAGCACCGCCAGCACCGGTACCTGGCGGCTGCTGATACGCGCCAGCCCGCGTGGCGCTTCGCCGCGCGCGGCCAGCGAGTGGATCATGCGCGAGGCGCCGTAGAGATTGGCGTTGAGCGCCGACAGCAGGGCGATCACCGCGATCAGGGTGATGGCGGTGGCCGCGCCGGGGATGTTGGCGACCTGCAGCACCGCCGCGAACGGCGATTTCAGCGATTCGCTGGTCCACGGCACCACCGCGATGATCACCCCGATCGAGCCGATGTAGAACACCAGGATGCGCCAGGCCACGGTGCGGATCGCGCGTGCCAGGCTGCGTTCGGGGTCCTGGGTCTCGGCCGCGGCCACCGCCACGATCTCGGTGCCGCCGAAGGCGAACACCACCACCAGCAGCGCCGCGCCGACGCCGGCCAGGCCATTGGGCGCGAAGCCGCCATGCTCGAACAGGTTGGACAGGCCCGGCGAGGGCACGCCCGGCAGCAGCCCGCACAGCAGCGCGATGCCGACGGCGATGAAGGCGATGATCGCCGCGACCTTGAGGATGGCGAACCAGAACTCGAACTCGCCGTAGTTGCGAACCCCCATCAGGTTGATGACGGTGAACACCACCATGAACGCCAGCGAGGTCAGCGGCACCGACAGCTGTGGCCACAGCGTCGCCAGCAGGCCGGCCGCGCCGACCGACTCGGCCGCGATCACGATCACCAGCTGCACCCACCACAGCCAGCCGATGGTGGCGCCGGCGGTGGCGCCCAGCGCATCGGCGGCGTAGACCGAGAACGCGCCGCTGGCCGGGCGTGCGGCGGCCATCTCGCCCATGGCATGCATCATGATGATCACCAGCGTGCCGGCGACCAGGTAGGACAGCAGTACCGCCGGGCCGGCGGCGTGGATGCCCACGCCCGAGCCCAGGAACAGGCCGGCGCCGATCGCGCTGCCCAGGCCCATCATGATCAGCTGGCGCGGTTTGAGCGCGCGTTCCAGTTTCTGCGACGGCGGAGCCGGGGCGGCGACGGACGGGTTGGCGGGCATCGGCGGGCTTCGGAGGGCGGAAAGGGCGACACCATACCGCGTCGGCCGCGTCCCGTGCCTGTTCCGTTGGTTGGGCCTGCCGCCCCCGGCTGCGGGGGGCGCGACCGCCGGTCAGGGGGCCTCCGGGGCAAGGGTCGGACCCGCTGCCGGTCTGTCAACGTGCGGCCGCAGCAACTTTCCCGGCGCGGATGCACTACCTTATTCATCCACCCTCCCGGCCGTGATGGCAGCTTTCCGAGACAGCAATGACTTTGAAGACCCTCAACCCCTTCGACCTGTTCGATGTGCGTTCGCTGCTGAGCGAGGAAGAGCGCGCCGTGCAGGACTCCGTTGCCCGCTTCACCGACGAACGCGTACTGCCGATCATCGGCGACTGTTTCGACCAGGGCCGCTTCCCCGACGAGCTGATCCCCGAGATCGCCGACATGGGCCTGCTGGGCAGCACCCTGCCGGAGCAGTACGGCGGCGCCGGCCTCAATGGCGTCAGCTACGGCCTGATCTGCCAGGAACTGGAGCGCGGCGATTCGGGCCTGCGCAGCTTCGTCTCGGTGCAGAGCTCGCTGTGCATGTACCCGATCTATGCCTACGGCTCGGAAGAGCAGCGCATGCGCTGGCTGCCGGACATGGCGCGCGGCAAGGTCATCGGCTGCTTCGGCCTGACCGAGGCGCACGGCGGCTCGGACCCGGCCAGCATGAAGACCCGCGCGGTCAAGGACGGCGGTGACTGGGTCATCAACGGCTCCAAGATGTGGATCACCAACGGCTCGGTGGCCGACATCGCCATCGTCTGGGCCAACACCGACGAGGGCGTGCAGGGCTTCGTGGTCGAGAAGGGCACCCCGGGCTTCACCGCGCAGGAGATCAAGCACAAGATGAGCCTGCGCGCCTCGGTGACCGGCGCGCTGTTCTTCGACAACGTGCGCGTGCCCGACGCCAACCGGCTGCCCAACGTCAAGGGGCTGAAGGGCCCGCTGGGCTGCCTGACCCAGGCCCGCTACGGCATCACCTGGGGCCCGATCGGCGCGGCCATCGCCTGCCTGGACGAAGTGCTGGCCTACACCAAGGAGCGCATCCTGTTCGGTCGCCCGGTCGCGGCGACCCAGAGCGCGCAGATCAAGATGGCCGACATGGCCCGCCGCATCACCGCCGGCCAGCTGCTGGTGCTGCAGCTGGGTCGCCTGAAGGACGCCGGGGAAATGCAGCCGCAGCAGGTGTCGCTGGCCAAGTGGAACAATTGCCGCCTGGCCATCGACATCGCCCGCGAATGCCGCGACCTGCTGGGGGGGGCCGGCATCACCACCGAGCACTCCGCCATCCGCCACGCGCTGAACCTGGAGTCGGTGATCACCTATGAAGGCACCGAGACCGTGCACCAGCTGGTGGTCGGCCGCGAACTGACCGGCATCAACGCGTTCTGAGTGCGATCGGCATGAGCGCGGGACGCCCCGGAAGCCGCGCCTCCGGGGCGCAAGGGGGAACACCACGATGAACCTGCTCGACGGCGTGCGCGTACTTGACCTGTCGCGCATCCTGGCCGGGCCGTGGGCCACCCAGGTGCTGGCCGATTTCGGCGCCGACGTGATCAAGGTCGAGCGTCCGGGGGCGGGCGACGACACCCGCGGCTGGGGGCCGCCGTTCCTCAAGGACGCCGACGGCACCGACACTGCCGAGTCGGCGTACTACCTGTGCGCCAACCGCGGCAAGCGCTCGGTCGCCATCGACTTCACCCTGCCGCAAGGGCAGGCGCTGATCCGCGCGCTGGCCGCGCGCTGCCAGGTGCTGGTGGAAAACTACAAGGTCGGCGGGCTGGCGAAGTACGGGCTGGATTACCCCAGCCTGCGTGCGCTCAACCCGGCGCTGGTGTACTGCTCGATCACCGGTTACGGCCAGGATGGACCCTACGCGCGGCGCGCCGGCTACGACGCCGCCATCCAGGCCATCGGCGGGCTGATGAGCGTGACCGGCGAACCCGACGGCGTGCCCGGTGGTGGCCCGCAGAAAGTGGGCGTTGCGGCGACCGACCTGATGACCGGCATGTACGCGGCCACCGCGATCCTGGCGGCGCTGCGCCATGCCGAACGCACCGGCCAGGGCCAGCAGATCGACCTGGCCCTGCTGGACACGCAGGTGGCCTGGCTGGCCAACCAGGCCTCCAACTGGCTGGTCGGCGGCCAGGTGCCGGGCCGCCAGGGCACCGCGCATCCGAACATCGTGCCCTACCAGGTGATGCCCGCGGCCGATGGCCATTTCATGCTGGCGGTCGGCAACGACGCGCAGTTCGCGCGCCTGTGCGAGGTGATCGACGAGCCGTGGCTGGCGGCCGATGCCCGTTATGCGACCAACAATTGCCGGGTGGCGCACCGTGCCGAACTGGTGCCGCTGCTGCAGCAGCGGCTGCGCACGCGCACGGTCGCCGAATGGCTGCAGCGGCTGGAACGGGCGCTGGTACCGGCCAGCCCGGTCAACCGCATCGACCAGGTGTTCGACGATCCGCAGGTGCGCGCGCGCGGATTGCGCATCGACCTGCCGCACGCCAGCGGCGATACGGTGCCGGCGGTACGCAATCCACTGCGGTTCTCGGCCACGCCGCTGCAGTACCAGCACGCCGCGCCGTTGCTGGGGCAGCACACCGCGCAGGTGCTGGAACAGGTGCTGTCGCTGGATGCCGACCGCCTGCGGGAGTTGCAGGCGGCCGGCGTGGTCGGCGGCGCGTGAGCCCGCCGCCCCGCAGGATCAGGGAATAATTTCCGGCCGGCTGATGCCGGTCTTGCGCATCGTGTCCATGCTGCGCTCGCGTGCCGCGGCGCGTTCGGCGACCGTCATGCAGATGGTCTGCGGGCGGTTGCTGCCGGTCGGCATTTCGCGGCGGCAGACCAGGCGGCTGTCGGCCCTGGCCTTGGCAAGCAGGGTGTTGACCAGCTCCTGGTCGTTGACCACGTCCACCTGCGCAGCCGGATGCAGGCTGGACAGGACGCCGTCGCTGCCCAGTTTTTCCTGGATCCGCGACAGCGCATTTACCACCTGCGCGTGGTCGGCCGGTTTCAATTCGCTGTAGGTCTTGTGCCCGGCCAGTTCGGCCTGGATGCGCTCGATCTGCGGAGCAGTCGGCCGGGTGGTGTCGATGACCGGGGTGGTCGAGGCGTGGAGTTGGCCGATGGCCATGAAACCGATCAGCCCGACGGCGATTGCGATGCGCTGCATTGTCCTTCCATTGATTGGCGCATGGGTATGCGGAACCCTCAAGCATACCGGGCCGGCGCAGTCGCTTTGCATGTCCTGGCCGCCTTTTTTACTGGCCGCCGACAAAGCCATGCTGGCGCCAGGCTTCGAACACCACCACGGCGACCGAGTTGGACAGATTGAGGCTGCGGTTGTCCGGCTGCATCGGCAGGCGCAGGCGATGGCCGGCGGGCAGGGCGTCGAGCAGTTCCTGCGGCAGGCCGCGCGTTTCCGGGCCGAACAGGAAGGCGTCGCCGTCGGCAAAGCGCACGCTGTCGTAGCGCACGCTGGCGCGGGTGCTCATGGCGAACAGGCGGCTGGGCGCGATGCGCGCCAGCGCGGTGTCCAGGTCCGGATGGACCTGCATGCGCGCGTATTCGTGATAGTCCAGGCCGGCCCGCTTGAGCTGCCTGTCGCTGAGGTCGAAGCCGAGCGGTTCGATCAGGTGGAGCCGGGCGCCGGTGTTGGCGCAGAGCCGGATCACGTTGCCGGTGTTGGGCGGGATCTCGGGCTGGTACAGCAGTACATGGAAAACGGGAGGCGCGGTCATCGGCGCAGTTTACGCCGTGGGTGTCCGGCTAGGACCTGCCCGCGCCGCTGCAGCCTGCTGCGGGCGAAGGGAGGGCACGTGCCCGGCATGGCTGCGGCACGGACAGGTCCGGATGGTTGCGACGACTCACTTGGCGACCATCCCGTTGGCGACCTGGCCCAGGGTATCGGTGGCCAGCTCGGTGGCCAGCGCCTTGACCTGCTGGGCATCGGGACGAACGGTGATGGCCGGCAGCGAGACCATCCACTGGCCGATGCTGGCGCCGATCGCCACCGGCGTATGGGTGGCCAGCTGGGCGGCGGCCTGCTCGGCAGCGAGTTCGACGATCTGGCCGGCGGTCGGGCGCACCTGGACCGACGACAGGGTCGGGATGGTGCTGGAGCGCTCGCGTTCGGCCTGGACCAGCTGATCGGCGGACGGACGCACCTGCACGGTTTCCAGGGTGACGATGTTGGACGCATGCGCTGAGGCGGAGAAGCCGGCGACGAGGGCGATGGCGATGGCGAAGGACTTGGTGTTCATGGCGGGCCTGTTTGGTGTGTGTGAACGGTGGTGTGGTAGTAAAGTAGTACACCAAATCTCAGGATGCAAGGAATTCTTTGCATTTCTTTGATTTGTTCAGCATCCAGTCATGTTTCGTTGGATCCTGGTCTGCTGCGGGTATCCAGTAAGCAGAATGCGTGCCACATTCATGACATTGATTTAAAAGGATATTTTTGATTCTTGAGTGTCCGCTGTCCGGACGCTGCGGCCTGTGGCCGCCGTCCGCGGACATCCATGCACTGGTGGACGCAGGGCGGTTCACCGCCCGCCAGGCAGCGCGGTGGTGTGCAGGTCACCCGTCAACGGACCGCACGCGTGCCCTGCCACCCATGACCCATGGCGTATGCGGCTGGCCAGCACGCCCGGTTAGGATCGGCTTTCACATTCATTGCTCAAGGAAAGCGGGATGAACGCAGCAACTCCCCGGACCGCCCTTCTCGCCACCGCGCTGGGCCTCGCCCTGGGCGGGTTCGCCGGCATGCCACTGCCTGCCGCTGCCAAGGCCCCGGCCGCGGCCACCTCGGTGGACATTCCGTTCGAGGAATTCACCCTGCCCAACGGCCTGCGCGTGGTGGTGCACACCGACCGCAAGGCGCCGATCGTGGCGGTCAACATCTGGTACCACGTCGGTGCCAAGGACGAGCCGTCCGGGCGCACCGGCTTCGCCCACCTGTTCGAGCACCTGATGTTCCAGGGCAGCGAGAACCACAGCGGCGAGTTCTTCGAGCCGTTCAAGCAGGTCGGCGCCACCGACCAGAACGGCACTACCAACACCGACCGCACCAATTACTTCCAGAACGTGCCCACCACCGCGCTGGACATGGCGCTGTGGATGGAATCGGACCGCATGGGCCACCTGCTCGGTGCGATCGACCAGGCCGCGCTCGACGAACAGCGCGGCGTGGTGCAGAACGAGAAGCGCCAGGGCGAGAACCAGCCCTATGGCCAGGTGTGGGACAAGCTGACCCGCGCGCTGTACCCGGCCGGGCATCCGTACCACCACGGCGTGATCGGCTCGATGAACGACCTCAACGCCGCCTCGCTGGAAGACGTCAAGACCTGGTTCCGCACCTGGTACGGCCCGAACAACGCGGTGCTGGTGCTGGCCGGCGACATCGACGTGGCCACCGCCAAGGAAAAGGTCGCCCGCTACTTCGGCGACATCCCGGCCGGCCCGACCATGGCCCAGCCGAAGGTGGACGTCGCCCAGCGCGCCGCCTCCACCCGCGAGGTGATGACCGACAAGGTGCCGCAGGCGCGCATCTACCGTGCCTGGAACGTGGCCCAGGTCGGCACCACCGACATCGACCAGCTGCAGTTGTTCGCGCAGGTGCTGGGCGGTGCCAAGTCCTCGCGCCTGGACCAGCGGCTGCTGCACCAGGACAAGCTGGTGGACAACATCGGCACCATGGTCGGCCCGTCGCAGCTGGGTTCGAACTTCATCATCATGGCCACGGTCAAGCAGGGCGTGGACCCGGCCAAGGTCGAGGCGGTCATCGATGAAGAGCTGAAGCGGCTGGTGGCCGAAGGCCCCAGCGCGGAGGAGCTGGCACGCGCCAAGACCGCGTTCCGCGCCGGCTTCATCCGCGGCATCGAGCGCATCGGTGGCTTCGGCGGCAAGGCCGATGCGCTGGCCGAATGCGCCGTGTACGAGGGCGACCCGGGCTGCTTCCGCACCTCGCTGTCCAACATCCGCGACGCCAGCGTCGCCGACGTCAAGGCGGTCGGCGCCAAGTGGCTGGGCGTGGGCGACCACACCCTGGTGGTGGAGCCGGGCGAGCGCGTGGCGCTGGCCGAGCTGCCGTCCGGCAAGCCCGCGCCGTTCAACGTGCCGGCGGTCGACGCCAGGTACCGTGTGCTGCCCTCGCAGGTGGACCGCAGCGCCGGCGTGCCGCAGACCGCGACCTTCCCGGAGCTGAAGTTCCCGCAGCTGCAGCGCGCCACGCTGAAGAACGGCACGCGGGTGGTGCTGGCCGAACGCCATGACATCCCGGTGGTGCAGTTCAGCTACGAGTTCCAGGGCGGCTTCACCGCCGACCAGGGCCGCAAGCCGGGTACCGCCAACTTCACCATGGGCATGCTCGATGAGGGCGCAGGCAAGCTCGGCTCGCTGGCCTTCGCCGATGCCGCCGACGCGCTGGGCGCACGCATCGCCGCCGGCGCCTCGCTCGACGGCGCCAATGTCTACCTGTCGGCGCTGAAGGAGAACCTGGCGCCGTCGCTGGCGCTGTATGCCGACGCGCTGCGCGCGCCGCGCTTCGACCAGGGCGAGATCGACCGCATCAAGGCCACCTGGATCGCGGGCATCAAGCAGGAGAAGGTCAGCCCGAACGCGGTGGCGATGCGCGTGCTGCCGCCGCTGCTGTACGGCAAGGGCCACCCGTACGCGATCCCGTTCACCGGCAGCGGCGACGAGGCGGCGATCCAGGCGCTGGGCCGCGACGACCTGCTGTCCTTCCACAAGGACTGGGTGCGCCCGGAGAACGCGACCCTGATCGTGGTCGGCGACACCACGCTGAAGGAGATCGTGCCGCTGCTGGACCGCCAGCTCGGCGACTGGAAGGGCGAGGGCGCGGCACCCGCGGTGGGCGCGCCGTCGGCGGTCGCGCGCCCGGACAAGGCCCGCGTGTACCTGATCGACCAGCCCGGCGCGGTGCAGGCCAACCTGTTCGCCGGCCAGGTCGTGCCTTCCACCATGGACGCGGGGGCGACCCGCTTCGACATCGCCAATGGCGTGCTGGGCGGTGACTTCACCTCGCGCCTGAACATGAACCTGCGCGAGGACAAGCACTGGTCCTACGGTGCCCGTTCCAGCGCCAGCGGTGCGCTGGGGCAGCGGCCGTGGATGGCGGTGGCGCCGGTGCAGATCGACAAGACCAGCGACGCGATGAAGGAAATGCAGGCAGAGATCAGCCAGTTCGCCAGCGGCCAGCGGCCGCCGACGACGGACGAAGTCACCCGCATCCGCAACATCCAGACGCTGAGCCTGCCGGGCGCCTACGAGACCGCCTCGGCGGTGATGAACACCATCGGCGGCATCGTGCGCTACCAGCGCCCGGACGACTACGTGTTCAAGCGCAAGGCCGAGATCGAGGCGATGACCCCGGCCCAGGTGGCCGAAGCGGCCAGGACGCTGGACCCGGCCAGGCTGACCTGGGTGGTGGTGGGCGACCTCAAGCAGACCGAGGCGCCGGTGCGTGCGCTGGGCCTGGGCGAAGTGGTCGTGGTCGACAGCGACGGCAACCCGGTGCCGGCCGCCAAGTGATGTAGTACCGTCGCGGCCCGCTCCCCCGGGAGCGGGCCGCGGATCATCACCGATTCATCCACACCCGGCACAATCCGTTCCGATTCCAACAAGGACCTGTCCATGCGCGCTCTGATCCTTACCGCCCTGATTGCCAGCACGGCCGCCTGCACCTGGGTGCCGATCGAGAGCGGTGGCAAGGCGGTGCGCGTGCTGCCGGCCGGCCCGGTGGCGCCGGGCTGCGTGGCCAAGGGCGAGATCGTGGTCTCGGTCAAGAGCAAGGTCGGTTTCTACAACCGCAATCCGCTGCGGGTGCAGGAAGAACTGGAAACCCTGGCGCGCAACGAGGCGCCCAGTGCCGGCGCCAATGCCATCCAGGCCCTGGCCGCGCCGGCCGATGGCAGCCAGCGCTACAGCGCCTGGCAGTGCCGCTGACGCGCCGCGCGCGGAGCTGTGACGCTGGCGCCCGGGCGGGTGGGGTAACGCCGACACGCGGGCGCTGCCCACTGTAAAACGTGCCTGGCGCGGGGCATTCGGCCGCTGGCCTGCACGCCCGGTCCCCATACGCAACGGCCGCAAACCGTTAAAGATGCGTCAAACACGGGCAGCCGCTAGAATGGCGCCCCCTTCGCCTGAGTCCTGGCGCCTTCCGATGCCCTTCCAGAATGTCTCCATCGCGGGACTGGCGCATGTCGACGCGCCGCATACCCTGACCTCCAAGGAAATCAACGAGCGTCTGCAGCCGACGCTGGACCGTCTGGGCATCCGTGCGGACATGCTGGGCGATGTCGCCGGCATCCATGCGCGCCGCCTGTGGGACCCGGGTACGCAGGCGTCCGACGCGGCCACCATGGCCGGGCGCAAGGCCCTCGAGGACGCGGGCGTGTCGCCCGACCGCATCGGCCTGCTGGTCAACACCTCGGTCAGCCGCGATTACCTGGAGCCATCCACCGCCTCCATCGTCTCGGGCAACCTGGGCATCGGCGAGGACTGCGTCACCTTCGACATCGCCAACGCCTGCCTGGCCTTCATCAACGGCATGGACGTGGCCGCGCGCATGATCGAGCGCGGCGACATCGACTATGCGCTGATCGTCGACGGCGAAAGCTCCAACCTGGTCTATGAAAAGACCCTGGAGCGGATGAGCGCGCCGGACGTCACCGCGCAGCAGCTGCGCGACGAGTTCGCCGCACTGACCACCGGTTCGGGCGCCGCCGCCATGGTCCTGGCCCGCGCCGAGCTGGTGCCCGACGCGCCGCGCTACAAGGGCGGCGTGACCCGCGCGGCCAACCAGTGGAACAAGCTGTGCGTGGGCAACCTGGACCGCATGGTCACCGATACCCGCCTGCTGCTGATCGAAGGCATCAAGCTGGCCTCCAAGACCTTCGAGGCCACCCGCCAGGCGCTGGGCTGGGCGGTGGACGAGATCGACCAGTTCGTCATCCACCAGGTCAGCCAGCCGCATACCAACGCGTTCATCAAGGCGTTCGGCATCGACCCGAAGAAGGTGATGACCATCTTCGGCGAGCACGGCAACGTCGGCCCGGCCTCGGTGCCGATCGTACTGAGCAAGCTGCGCCAGCTGGGCAAGCTCAAGAAGGGCGACCGCGTGGCGCTGATGGGCATCGGCTCGGGCCTGAACTGCACCATGGCCGAGGTGGTCTGGTAAGCCAGCGGCTGCGCTGCCGCAATGGCCCGCCCGGCCGGTACGGGCGTGAACCCCTGAAACGCCCGCAAGCCGCACTTGCGGGCGTTTTGCGTGACAGCCCCGCCTCGCACGCCGCTGCCGATCAGGTGCCTGGCGGGGGCGGGGCTTGCCCCGCACGGTCTCTAGCGGGGCGGGAGCGCGTGGCGCGATCCCGGGACCTGTGCCCGGTCGCAGAGGCCGGGGGTGCATCCCCGGCCCGGTGTCCCGGGTTCGGGCTGGCCGTGGCTCCGTTGCCCGGCATCGCCGGGCTGGGCAGGCTGGGCAGGCTTGCCCGGCCGGCTCAGTTCAGCCCGCAGCATTTCTTGTATTTCTTCCCGCTGCCGCAGGGGCAGTCGTCGTTGCGGCCGGGTCCGGCGTCGCGGCGGATCGGCACGCGCGGGGTCAGGGCATCCACGCGGTGGTGGTTGAGGTCGGCCAGCATCGCCGGCAGCTCCATGCAGATATCCAGGCGTTCGCGATAGCTGACCCTGGCCGGCGGGGTGTCGGGGTTCTCCGGATCGATCCGTTCGCCGCTGGCCAGCTGGTCGAGCAGGTCGAAGATCTCCTCGATCCATGCGTGTTCGTCCAGCCACGTGTCCCACTCCGCTTCATGCAGCATGACCGCGGTGAAGAAGCCCATCGCCCAGTCCCGGCCGACATCGAGCTCGGACTCGTCCAGGGCTTCCTCGGCCTGCTCCGGGTCTTCCGGCAGCCACATCAGCGGGGCGAGGTGGTCGGGCAGGTCTTCGCCTTCGAACCGCGCACGCGCGGCGCACATGTTCCAGTGACCCATCAGCAGGTTCTGCACCTGGAGGGCTTCGTCCTCGTTGTTCCAGCGCGGCGGCTGGCCGCCCCAGACCTGCGGCTGCCATTGATCGGGCGGCGCAGGTACCGGCGCAACCACCAGCGCCGAGAGGAAGCCGTCCAGCGCTTCGAGGTTGAGGCCCTTGAACGGCACCGCGCGCTGCTCAAGCAGGCTGGACAGCCGTTCGATCTGGTTGTCGTCGAGGAAGGAGGGAGGCGTGGACATGGCGGCCGCTGGGTGGGGTGGGCGTGCATGGTAGTCGCTGCGGGGCCGGATCCCGCATCCGGGCGCGGGCAACGGACCGGACGGCCGCGACGTTCGGCTTCTGCATCGTCCGGCGCTGGCCAGCCCGGGAGTCGCGGCGTGCCGCCGGCTCAGCCGGCCAGCGCGTCCGCCACCCGCGCCCGCAGTACCGGCAGCAGGTCGCGCTCGAACCACGGGTTGCGGGCGAGCCACAGCCGGTTGCGCGGGCTGGGGTGGGGCAGCGGCAGCACGCCACGCTGCAGGTGCTGCCGCCACGCCTGCACGGTTTCGGTGAGCGTGCGCCCGCGCTGTTCGCCGAGCAGGCCGGCCTGCGCGTACTGGCCGATCGCCAGCGTCAGCCGCAGCCGTTCCAGTCGTGGCAGCAGCCGTGGATGCCAGGTGGGGGCGCATTCCGGGCGCGGCGGCAGGTCACCGTTGCGGCCGGTGCCCGGGAAGCAGAAGCCCATCGGCACGATGGCGACCCGGGCGGCGTCATGGAACACCGCACTGTCGATCCCCAGCCAGCCGCGCAGGCGTTCGCCGCTGGGGTCGTCGAAGGGGATGCCGGTCTCGTGCACCCGGCGCCCGGGCGCCTGGCTGACGATCAGCAGGCGCGCGCGCGGCGATGCCTGCAGCACCGGGCGGCAACCCAGCGGAAGCCGGCTCTCGCACAGGCGGCAGGCGCGGATGCGCGCCATCAGGGCATCGAAGGGTGCGTTCACGGTGGCTCGGTCTTCGGCCGCCCCATTGTGCCGCCATCGGCCGCAGGAGGGCCGGCCGGCGCATTGGCCTACAATGCGCGCCCTGTCCGCGATTGCGTGAAGCCGCCGATGCAGTTCCCCGGTTACCCCGCCACCCGCCACCGTTTCGATGTCCGCCCCGGCCTGTCGATGAACTACATCGACGAAGGCCCGCGCGACGGCGAGGTGGTCGTCATGCTGCACGGCAACCCGTCGTGGAGCTACCTGTGGCGGCACCTGGTCAACGGCCTGAGCGGCAGCTACCGCTGCATCGTGCCCGACCATATCGGCATGGGCCTGTCCGACAAGCCGGACGACAGCCGCTACGACTACACCCTGCAGTCGCGGGTGGACGACCTCACCGCGCTGCTCGACCACCTCGGCATCAGCGGCCCGGTGACGCTGGCCGTGCACGACTGGGGCGGCATGATCGGTTTTGGCTGGGCGCTGGCGCACCATGCCCAGGTCAAGCGGCTGGTCATCACCAACACCGCGGCCTTCCCGCTGCCTGCCGAGAAGCCGATGCCGTGGCAGATCGCCATGGGCCGGCACTGGAAGCCGGGCGAGTGGTTCATCCGCACCTTCAACGCGTTCTCGGCCGGTGCCTCGTGGCTGGGCGTGAGCCGGCGCATGCCGGCCGCGGTGCGCCGCGCCTACGTGGCGCCGTACGACAGCTGGGACAACCGCATCGCCACCATCCGCTTCATGCAGGACATCCCGCTGTCGCCGGCCGACAAGGCCTGGCCGCTGCTGGAGCGCGCCGCCGCGGCGCTGCCGTCCTTCGCCGACCGGCCCGCGTTCATCGCCTGGGGCCTGCGCGACATCTGCTTCGACCATCATTTCCTCGCCGGCTTCCGCAAGGCGTTGCCGCAGGCCGAGGTGATGGCCTTCGAGGACGCCAACCACTACGTGCTCGAAGACAAGCACGAAGTCATCGTGCCGGCGGTGCGGGCCTTCCTGGAGCGCAACCCGATCCGCTGATGCCGGGCCGAACGCGCGGGGACACGGCCATGGCCTGGCTCCGGTGAGACGTCCCCCTTGCGTCAAAGGGGCGCGCGCGGACAGGCACGGGCGACGTGCGCAGCGATACGCCGGGTGCCCGCGATCTGCCCGGCAAACCGTGGGGCGGCATGGCGCGGACCGCGCTTACGCCGCCACAGGCGTGTTCGGTGGCGAGGACGGGCTGTTGCCGCTGTCGTCCGGATGGTCGTCGTCGTTGTCGGCGCCATCGCGCCAGCGCCAGTCGGCCAGCGTCAGCGGCGCCATGCCATGGGCGATGCGCGCGCGGTCGCACTGCGAACTGGCCTTGCCGTACTCCCACGACGCGTCGACCTCGCGGCACACGCTGGGCCGGTTGGGATGGATGCTGCAGCGCGAATACACGCCGATCTCCGAATCCAGCGCCACGCAGCGGATCGGGTCCGAATAGGTGCCGCGCATGCACAGGCGGTGCGCATCCAGGCGTTCGGTCAGTTGGTGCGGCACACCACCGTCGGTGACCTCGTCCGACTCCATCCAGTGGAAGGCGACGCGGTACTGGGTGCAGCAGGCGCCGCAGGTGAGGCAGGGATGGAGCATGGCGGCCGGCCTTCGGGCGGCGGTGCGGGGGTGAGGGAGGCGGAAAATTTTCCACGCGCCCGGGCCGCGCGCAAGAATTTTCTTCAGCGGCGACAATAGGAAGATGAACGAACCGTGCAACATCGCCGCGCGCCTGCCGCAACTGGCGCGCGAACGGCCCGACCAGATCGCCATCCGCTGCCCCGGCCGGCCCGGCCCCGGCGGCATGGCCGCCTACGACGTCGCCCTGGACTACCGCAGCCTGGACACCCGCAGCGATGCCATCGCCGCCGGCCTGGCCGCCCATGGCATCGGCCGCGGCGTGCGTACGGTGGTGATGGTGCGCCCGGGCCCGGCGTTCTTCCTGCTGATGTTCGCCCTGTTCAAGATCGGCGCGGTGCCGGTGCTGGTCGACCCCGGCATCGACCGCCGCGCGCTGCGCCAGTGCCTGGACGAGGCGCAGCCGCAGGCGTTCGTCGGCATCGGCCTGGCGCACGTGGCGCGGCTGCTGCTGGGCTGGGCGAAATCGGCCACGCGGCTGGTCACGGTCGGCACCCGCTGGGGCTGGGGCGGCACCACCCTGGCCAGGATCGAGGCCGCCGGGGCCGGCGCCGGCAGCCAGCTGGCGGACACCGCGCCCGACGACGTCGCCGCGATCCTGTTCACCAGCGGCTCCACCGGCGTGCCCAAGGGCGTGGTCTACCGCCACCGCCACTTCCTCGGCCAGGTCGAGCTGCTGCGCAACGCCTTCGGCATCGAGGCCGGCGGCGTGGACCTGCCGACCTTCCCACCGTTCGCGTTGTTCGACCCGGCGCTGGGGCTGACCAGCGTGATTCCGGACATGGACCCGACCCGGCCGGGCAGCGCCGACCCGCGCCGGCTGCATGACGCCATCGCCCGCTTCGGCGTGACCCAGCTGTTCGGCTCGCCGGCGCTGATGCGGGTGCTGGCCGAGCACGGGCAGCCGCTGCCCACGGTGACCCGGGTGACCTCGGCCGGCGCGCCGGTACCGCCGCAGATCGTGGCGAAGATGCGCGGACTGCTGCCGGCGCACGCGCAGTTCTGGACGCCCTACGGCGCCACCGAATGCCTGCCGGTGGCGGTGATCGAAGGCCGCGAGCTGGAGGACACCCGCGAGGCGACCGAAGCCGGCGCCGGCACCTGCGTCGGCCGCGTGGTGGCGCCGAACGTGGTGCGCATCATCGCCATCGACGACGCGCCGATCCCGGACTGGGGCGACGTACGCGAACTGCCCGCCGGCCAGGTGGGCGAGATCACCGTCGCCGGCCCCACCACCACCGACAGCTATTACAACCGCCCGCAGGCCACCGCCGCGGCCAAGATCCGCGAGGTGCTGGCCGGTGGCGGCGAGCGCATCGTGCACCGCATGGGCGATGTCGGCTGGTTCGACGACCAGGGCCGGCTGTGGTTCTGCGGGCGCAAGACCCAGCGCGTGGAAACCGCCACCGGGCCGCTGTACACCGAACAGGCCGAGCCGGTGTTCAACACCGTGCCCGGCGTGCGCCGCACCGCGCTGGTCGGCGTCGGCGAGTTCGGCAGGCAGGTGCCGGTGCTGTGCTACGAACTGCTGCCCGGCACCGATGCGGCGGCGGTCGAGCCGCAGCTGCGCGCGCTGGCCGCGCGCCATCCGCACCTGGCCGGCATCGGCCACTACCTGCGCCACCCCGCCTTCCCTGTCGACATCCGCCACAACGCCAAGATCGGCCGCGAGAAACTCGCCGCCTGGGCCGCCACGCAACTGAAGGAGCACGCATGAAGATCCTGGTCACCGGCGGTGGCGGTTTCCTCGGCCAGGCGCTGTGCCGCGGGCTGGTCGAGCGGGGCCATGAGGTGCTCAGCTTCAACCGCGGCCATTACCCCGCGCTCGCTGCCTTGGGCGTGGGCCAGATCCGCGGCGACCTGGCCGATGCCAATGCGGTGCGCCATGCCGCCGCCGGCGTGGACGCGGTGTTCCACAACGCCGCCAAGGCCGGGGCCTGGGGCAGCTACGACAGTTATTTCCAGGCCAACGTGGTGGGCACCCGCAACGTGCTCGACGCCTGCCGCGCGCACGGCATCGGCCGGCTGGTGTACACCTCCACGCCCAGCGTGACCCACCGCGCCACCCATCCGGTGGAAGGACTGGGCGCGGACGAGGTGCCCTATGGCGAGGATTTCCAGGCGCCGTATGCGGCCACCAAGGCCATCGCGGAACAGGAAGTGCTGGCCGCCAACGGCCCGGAGCTGGCGACCGTGGCGCTGCGCCCGCGGCTGATCTGGGGCCCGGGCGACAACCAGCTGGTGCCGCGCCTGGCCGAGCGCGCCCGCGCCGGGCGCCTGCGCCTGGTCGGCGACGGCCTGAACAAGGTCGACACCACCTACATCGACAACGCCGCGCAGGCGCACTTCGACGCCTTCGACCACCTGGTGGCGGGCGCGGCCTGCGCCGGCAAGGCCTATTTCATTTCCAACGGCGAGCCGTTGCCGATGCGCGACCTGCTCAACCGGCTGCTCGCGGCCATGGGCGCACCGGCGGTGGAGAAGTCGATCTCGTTCAAAGCGGCCTACCGCATCGGTGCGGTCTGCGAAACGCTGTGGCCGCTGCTGCGCCTGCGCGGCGAACCGCCGATGACGCGCTTCCTCGCCGAGCAGCTGTGCACGCCGCACTGGTATTCGATGGAACCGGCACGGCGCGACTTCGGCTATGTGCCACGGGTGTCGATCGAGGAGGGCCTGCGCCGGCTGCGCGACAGCGTACGGGCGGCCGGCTGAGGCGCGCCGGCGCCCATCATCTGGCGATCACGTCCCCGTCACCGTACCGCCACCGCGGTTTGCAGAGGATGGTGCCCGGGTTCTCACACAAGGGAGATGCTGATGCTCCACTACGCCGTCGTGTTCTTCGTCATCGCCATCATCGCCGCGCTGCTGGGCTTCTCCGGCATTGCCGGTGCCGCCAGCAACATCGCCTGGATCCTGTTCGTGGTGTTCCTGATCCTGGCGGTGATCTCGCTGTTCCGCAGGAAGGGATGACCGCCGCAGGCGCAAGGCAATGGCCCCCGCTCAAGGCGTGGGGCCTGTTTTCCCCGGCATGGCGCGGCCGATGACCGGCAGGCCGGCAAGGCACAGGGCCGCGAACACGCCGCCGGCCCAGAAGGTCGCCGAGGGGCCCCAGACATCCCACAGCGCGCCGGCGATGAGGCTGGCCGCGAGCAGGGCGATGCCGCTGACCAGGTTGAACATGCCATAGGCGGTGCCGCGCAGGTCGGGCGGCGCGGTGTTGGCGACCATCACCGACAACAGCCCCTGGGTCATGCCCATGTGGATGCCCCACACCGCGACGCCGGCGATCACCATGCCCCAGTGCCGCGCCGTGGCCAGCAGCACGTCGGACACGATGAGCACGGCCAGGCCCGCGCCCAGCAGATGGATATGGCTCAGGCGGTCGGACAGCTTGCCGAACGGATAGGCGCTGGCGGCGTAGACCAGGTTCATCGCCACCATCACCAGCGGCACCAGCGCCACCGCGATGCCGGCCTGCTGCGCGCGCAGTACCAGGAAGGCTTCGCTGAAGCGTGCCAGGGTGAAGACCGCGCCCAGCGCCACCACCCACCAGTACGTCCTGTCCAGCCGGCGTAGATTGTCGCGCCGGATCGGATTGCCGGGGCGCCCCGCTTTGCCCGGAGCCGGTTCGCGCACGCCCAGCAGCAGTACCAGCACGGCCAGGACCCCGGGAATCACCGCCACCCAGAACACCGCGCGGAAATCATTGGCCCACGCCAGCATCAGCGCGACGGCCAGCAACGGCCCGACGAAGGCGCCGACGGTGTCGAGCGATTGCCGCAGTCCGAAGGCGGCGCCGCGGATCGCGGCCGGGGTGATGTCGGCGATCAGGGCGTCGCGCGGCGCGCCGCGGATGCCCTTGCCCACCCGGTCGGTGAGGCGCGCGGCCACGATGAGCCCGGCGCCGGGGGCGAGCGCGAACAGCGGTTTGCTGAAGGCGCCCAGCGCGTAGCCCAGCAGCGCCAGTCCCTTGCGCCGGCCCAGCCAGTCGCTGAGCATGCCCGAGAACACCTTGACGACCAGTGCGGTGGCCTCGGCCAGCCCTTCTATCAGGCCGACCGCCAACGCGGTCAGGCCCAGCGTGCCGACCATGAACATCGGCAGCAGGCTGTGGATCATCTCCGAGGAGATGTCGGTGAGCAGGCTGACCAGGCCCAGCGCCCAGACCATGGCCGGGATGCGCGGCAATGGGCGTGGGGGCCGGGCAGCCATGCGTGCAACTGCTCCCGGTCAGGTCCGCGGCGCGCGATGACGGGCGACGCGGGCGGCCATCATCAGGCGCCGGTGATCGAGCTGCGCAGCGCCTTGTCGGCGGCGTGGCGCTCCAGCGCCAGTTCCACCAGGCGGGTGATCAGCGCCGTGTAGTCCAGGCCGCTGGCGCCCCACAGCTTGGGATACATGCTGATGCGGGTGAAGCCGGGCAGGGTGTTGATCTCGTTGATGACCACCTCGCCGGCCGGGGTCAGGAACACGTCCACCCGGGCCATGCCGGCGCAGTCCAGCGCCTGGTAGGCGCGGATGGCGATGCCGCGGATGCGCTCCTGCGCCTCGGCCGGGATGTCGGCCGGGATCACCGTCTCGGCGCCGTTGGCGCTGATGTACTTGGTGTCGTAGGCGTAGAAGTCGTCGTGCACCACCACCTCGCCGCAGACGCTGGCCTCGGGGTGGTCGTTGCCCAGCACCGCGCACTCGATCTCGCGGCCGACGATGGCCGATTCCACCAGCACCTTGTGGTCGAAGGACAGCGCCAGCGCCATCGCCCGGGCGAACTCGCCGGCATCGCGCACCTTGCTCACGCCCACCGACGAGCCCTGGTTGGCCGGCTTGACGAACAGCGGCGTGCCCAGCTGCGCGACCAGTGCCGCGTAGTCGGCGCTGGCCGCGGTGGCGCGGCTGAAGCACACGAACGGCGCCACCGGCAGGCCGGCATCGCGCAGCAGGCGCTTGGCCACGTCCTTGTCCATCGCCACCGCCGAGCCGAGCACCCCGGAGCCGACGAACGGCAGGTTGGCCATGCGCAGCAGGCCCTGCAGCGAACCATCCTCGCCCAGCGTGCCGTGCACGATCGGGAACACCACGTCGATCTGCGCCAGCGCCGTGGCCGGGTCGCTGGGCACCAGCTGCGCCTGTTCGCGGCCGGGCAGCACCGCCAGCGCGTTGCCGGAGCGGTTCAACGCGATCTTCGCCGGGTCGCCGGGGTTGAGCAGGAACTGCTGCGGATCGCTCAGGTGCCAGTGGCCCTGTTTGTCGATGCCGATCAGGCTGACGTCGAAGCGCTCCTTGTCCAGCGCGTCGAGGATGTTCTTCGCCGACTGCAGCGAGACCTCGTGTTCGGCCGAACGACCGCCGAAGATGATGCCGACCCGGGTCTTGCCCATTGCCTGTAGCTCCTGCGCTTGCATTGATGCGCATAGCATGGGGGGAAAGCCGGCAATGGGGAACAGGCAGGCGCCGGCGCCGGTTTGCCGGGCGTCAGCCGCGGCCGTTGCGGCGCCCGCGCCCGCGGCAATGCCGTTGCCGGTTCCGCGCTTCGGTAGAATGCCGCGCATGCCTGCTTCCCCCTTCAAGTTCATCAAGCCGCTGGCCGGCCGCGCGCTGGAAACGGCGCTCAACCGTGCGCTGGCGATGGATCCGGACACCCGCGCCGCACTGGTGCCGCTGGATGGCCAGCGCATCGCCCTGACCCTGGAGTCGCCCGCGCTGGCGCTGCAGATCGGGGTGGCCGGGCAGCGCCTCACGGTCGGGCCGGTGGACACCGCGCAGGAGCCGGACCTGGCCGTGCGCAGCACCCTGGGCGGGGTGCTGGCGCAGCTGCCGTTCCTGGCCAACGCGCGGCGCAGCCCGGGCGCGGCCCCGGCCGGGCGGGTGAAGGTGTCCGGCGATGCCGAACTGGCGCGGCGCCTGCAGCAGCTGGCCACGCGCTTCGATCCGGACTGGCAGCAGCCGTTCGTGGCGGTGTTCGGCGAGGTGCTGGGGGTGCAGGTGGCGCAGACCCTGCGCGCGGCACTGGCGCAGGCCCGCCGCAGCACCGCCGACCTGGCCCGGACCGCGGCCGAGTACGTGACCGAGGAGTCGCGCGACGTGGTGCCGCGGGCCGAGCTGGACGCTTTCCACGACGATGTCGATGCGATCCGCGACGACGTCGAACGCCTGGCCGCGCGCGTGGCCAGGCTGCGCAGCGGGGGCCGGGCATGAGGACGACCCGCGCGATGTTCCGCGCCAGCCGCATCGGCCGGGTGATGCTGCGCTACCGGCTCGACGACCTGTTCGACGGCACCCCGGCCGAACGCTGGCTGCGCATCGCCAGGCCGTTCGTGCCGCGCGCCCGCGGCGACATCGCCTCGCTGCCGCGTGGCGCGCGCCTGCGCCTGGCGCTGCAGGAACTGGGGCCGATCTTCGTCAAGTTCGGGCAGATCCTGTCCACCCGCCGCGACCTGGTGCCGCCGGACGTGGCGGTCGAGCTGACCCTGCTGCAGGACCGGGTGCAGCCGTTCGACGGCGAGCGCGCGCGGCAGATCGTCGAGCAGGCGCTGGGCCGGCCGGTCGCCGAGGCGTTCGCCAGCTTCGACACCGTGCCGCTGGCGTCGGCCTCGATCGCGCAGGTGCATGCGGCGACGCTGCCCGGTGGCCGCCAGGTGGTGGTCAAGGTGCTGCGCCCGGATATCGAGCGGCAGATCGACGCCGACATCGCGCTGCTCCGGTCGCTGGCCGCACTGGTCGAGCGCACCCATCCGCGCGCGGAAAAAATCCGTCCACGCGAGGTGGTGGCGGAAATCGAGACCACCCTGGCCGCTGAGCTGGACCTGCAGCGCGAGGGCGCCAACGCCAGCGTGCTGCGCCGCTTCTGGCAGGACTCGGACGACCTCTACGTGCCCGAGGTGATCTGGAGCCACACCGCCGAGCGCGCGCTGACCCTGGAGCGGGTCTGGGGCATTCCCTCGGACGACATCGCCGCGCTGGACGCGGCCGGCATCGACCGCAGCGCGCTGGCCGCCAAGGGCGTGCGCGTGTTCTACACGCAGGTGTTCCGCGACAACTTCTTCCATGCCGACGCGCACGCCGGCAACATCTGGGTCGACACCGACCCGGCGCGGCGCGACAACCCGCGCTTCATCGCGCTCGACTTCGGCATCATGGGCCAGCTCTCTGAAGAGGACCAGTACTACCTGGCCGAGAACTTCATGGCCATCTTCAACCGCGACTACCGGCGCATCGCCGAACTGCACGTGCAGGCGCGGTGGATGCCGGCCAGCGTACGCATCGACGACCTGGAGGCGGCGGTGCGCGCGGTGTGCGAGCCGTACTTCACCCGCCCGCTGTCGCAGATCTCGCTGGCCGAAGTGCTGCTCAAGCTGTTCCGCACCGCGCAGCGCTACCAGCTGACCCTGCAGCCGCAGCTGATCCTGCTGCAGAAGACCCTGCTCAACATCGAGGGCGTGGGCCGCCAGCTCGACCCGCAGATCGACATCTGGGCGGTGGCCAGGCCGGTGCTGGAGCGCATCCTGCGCGAGCGCTACAGCCCGCGCCGCGCGCTGCGGGAACTGCGCCGCCGGCTGCCGGAGATCATGACCCGCACCCCGGACATGCCGGTGCTGGTGCATGCCTGGCTGCGCCAGCAGGTCGAGGGCCAGCACCAGCTGTCGATGCGCTCGCGCGACATCGTCAACCTCGACCAGACCCTGCAGCGCATGCAGCGGCGCGTGGTCACCGCCGTGGCCGGTGCCGGCCTGCTGGTGGTGGCGGCGCTGCTGCACGGCCTGCATGCCGGCGGCCCGCAGTGGGCCACGGTGCCGCTGTGGTCGTGGATCAGCGGCGGCGTGGGCGCGCTGGCGCTGGCCTCGGCATGGCTGCGGCGATGAACACCGGTGCCGTCGCGGCGCCGGCCATCGTCAGCAACGAGCGGATCGGCAGGGAGCGTTTCACCGGCGCCACGGTCGCCAACACGCATTTCCGCAACTGCGATTTCTCCGGCGCCGACCTGACCGGCACGACGTTCGTGAACTGCGTCTTCTACGATGCCGACACCCAGGCCGGTTGCCGCTTCAACGGCGCCCAGCTCAAGGAAGCCCGTTTCCACCAGTGCGACCTGAGCATGTGCGGTTTCGCCTTCGCCAAGGCGCTCGGGCTGGAGATCGTGGAATGCCGGGCGCAGGGCGCGGATTTTTCCAATGTCAGCTTCATGAACCAGATCACCGCGCGCAGCTGGTTCTGCAGCGCGGTGATCCGCCAGTCCAATCTTGCCTATGCCGACTTTTCCGGCGTGACGCTGGAAAAATGCGAACTGCCGGACAACCGCTGGACCGGCGCCAGCGTCGCCGGTGCGAGCTTCAGCGGTTCGGACATGTCCGGCGGGGATTTCTCTTCGCTGGACTGGCGTTCGGCCAACTTCACCCATTGCGACCTGAGCGGCTCGGAGCTGGGCGACCTGGACCTGCGCGTGGTCGACCTTGAGGGCGTCCGGCTCGATGCCCTGCAGGTCGCGCAGCTGATGCTGCAGCTGGGCATCACGGTCGGGCCGGTGAAGGCCTGACCCCGTTCCCGGCGCGGCCGGAGCGACCGCCCCGCCGCTCGCGGGGCATCCACGAAACGGGCCGCGCGGCGTGCCCTAGCAGGTGTGCCGAACCATGGATCACGACACCACGACATCGATGCCCGCGCGGGCGTTGCCGGTGCTGTACGCCGACGACTGGCTGGCCGTGGTCGACAAGCCGGCCGGGCTGATGGTCCACGACAGCAAGCTGGCGCGCGGCGAGGACGATTTCCTGGCCGACCGCCTGCGCGAGCAGCTGGGCCGGCCGATCTTCCTGATCCATCGCCTGGACCGCGCCACCAGCGGTTGCCTGCTGCTGGCCTTCGACCGCGAAACCGCCAGCGCGCTGGGCAAGGCGCTGATGGGCGGGGATGTCGGCAAGGACTACCTGGCCGTGTGCCGCGGCTGGCCGGCGGAGGATGCCTTCAGCGTCGACCACGACCTCGACGGCGGGCCGGGCAAGCCGCTGAAGAAGCCGGCCGTCACCCACTTCCAGAAGCTGCTGACCGGCGAACTGCCGGTGCCGTCCAACGGCTTCCCGACCTCGCGTTACGCCCTGCTGCGATGCCAGCCGCAGACCGGGCGGTTCCGCCAGATCCGCCGCCACCTCAAGCACGTGTTCCATCACCTGATCGGCGACACCAGCCATGGCGACGGCCGCCACAACCGCACGTTCCGCATGCACGGCGTGCACCGCATGCTGCTGCATGCGGTGCGGCTGTCGTTCCCGCACCCGCACGACGGGCGTCGCATCGAGGTGAGCGCGCCGCTGGATGCGGAGTTCCGCAAGGCATTCGCGCTGCTGGGCTGGGACGCCGACGTGCCGACCGGCGACGCACCGTCCCAGGGGCACGGCTGATCCAGCAACTGGCCGGCCGGCCCCACCCGCAACCGACGCGCCGGGGTGTGGCCCCGGGGCGGCAGCTGGGTTCCCTCCGCCTGCGGCGGGCCGTCCCTGCGCCGGCGGGAATCAGCGGCCGGCGGCCTGCGCGGCCAGCACGATCAGCGCCACGCTGCAGGCGAAACCGCCGAGCCACGCCAGGCTGCGCGGCAACGGCTTGTCGCCGACATACAGCACGCCATGCAGGACGCGGAACACCACGAAGGCGATGGCCAGCGGGTTGACCGTCGCCGGGTCCACGCCGGCCAGCTGCGCCAGGACCACGCCGGCGGCGAACGGCGCGAAGTTCTCGAACGCGTTCAGGTGTGCCGCATTGGCGCGCTGCACGACGTAGTTGTCGCTCCTGGCGACCCAGGCGCGCGGATTGCGGTTGTTGTAGCCGGGCCGCATCTTGGCCACGGCCACCCACACGTAAGGCAGGATCGCGGCGATCAACACACACCAGTAAGCGGTCGACATGGGCTGCTCCGTCCGGAAAAGGTGGAGCCTAGCCGATGCCGCCGTCACGCGCCGTCAGCGGCCGGCTCAGCGTGGCGCGTCCGCCGGCTGTTTCAGGCGCTCCAGCAGCGCGTTGACCTCGGCGTTGTCCGGCGACTCGGCGTGCAGGCGTTCGAGCAGGGCGCGTGCCTGTTGCGTCCGGTCCTGCCGGTAGAGCACCTGCGCCATGCCCAGCATCGCGTCGTTGTCGTCGGGCGAGAGCCTGAGCGCGTGCTCGAACGCGGTGGACGCACCTTCCAGGTCATCCAGGCGCAGCAGCGCGAAGCCCAGCCCGCCCCAGGCGTCGGCCTTTGCATCGGCCATCAGCGTCGCCCGCCGGAACGCATCGCGCGCCAGCACGTTGTCGCCGAGGCGCAGCTGGATCCAGCCGGTGAGCACGTGCGCGGCGTAGTCCAGCGGCTGCACGGTGGCCAGTTCGCGCAGTGCGCCCGCGTAGTCGTCCTGCTCGTACAGGCCCTGTGCGCGTTCGTTGGCGAGCTGGCGCTGGCTGCGGCCGTGTTCGAGCGAACCGTCGAACTCGCGGGTGGCGACCTGGCCCGCGTGCTGCTCCAGGTAGTCGCGCACGCTGGCGGCGCGGTGCAGGCCGAGGTAACAGTGGATGTAGACCGTGCCCGGGCTGGCGATGGCCGCCTCGGCCGCGGCGCGCGAGTTGCGCTCGTAGTCGGCCCCGAAGCGTTGTCCGAGGATGCTGCCCATCGGGAAGTTCAGGACCCGCATGCCCAGGCGCGCGGCACGTTCCTTCTCGTCCTCGAGCAACGATGCCTCGTAGGGAAGCTGCGGATTGAGCAGGCTGATGATGGTGGTGATGCCCTCGGCCTTGAGCCGGTGCATGTCCGCGTCCACCGGGTAGGGGCCGAACACGAAGCGCGCACCGGTGACCGACTGCTGCGCGCGCCACGGCTGCACCACGAAACTGGCCGGATGCAGCAGCACCCAGACCCCGGCGGCGGCGCCGAGCAGCGCCACGCACGCACCGATGGCCAGCCACTTGTTTCTTAACGATTTATTCATTTCCCCACTCCCGATGCAGTTGCACGTTGGTGAGCATGTGTGATTATTGTGACGCAAATCACAAAAACTTTGCACCTTTTTACCGGTATTAGCCCTAGAGATATTTCAACGCGGACATGGATGCCGCTTCAGCGACAGGGAGACCAGCATGGACAGTCTTTTGCACGGTTCGCCGGTAGTGGTGATTGCCTTCTGGGTTGCGGTGCTGACCATCACGATGTCCTGTCTCCTGCTGGCCGGGGTCGTGCTGCTGAGAATGCGCGCGTTGCGGCGGGAAAGGCGGGACTTGCGCGAGCGCGAGCATTGGACGCAGGTACTGAAGCAGGAGCTGGCCGGCGCGTCTCCCCCGGTGCGCAGGCTCGATGCGCGCCAGGCGCATGGTTTCATCGAGGCGTGGAACACGGTCCATGAATCGCTGCCGGAGGCCGATTCGCGCCGGCTGGCCGCGCTGGGCGAGCGGGTCGGCCTGGTCGACGCCGCGCGCCGGCAACTCGATGGACGCTACCACGACCGGGCGATGGCGATCATCGCGCTCGGCCACCTGCGCGATCCGCAGCTGTTCGACGAGCTGTCCGGCTTCCTCGAGAACCCCAGCCCGATCGTTTCGCTGTGCGCCGCACGCGCGCTGGCGCAGATCGACCCGCCGCGGGCGATGGCACTGTTCGTGCCGATGATCGCCTCGCGCGAGGACTGGTTCCCGGGCAGCGTGGCGCGGATCCTCACCGACAACCACGACGGCAGCGCGGCGCGCGAGCTGTCCAGCGTACTGATGCGCGCCAACACCGACACCGCCGCGACGCTGGTGCGCCTGCTGGCGCGCGTCGCCCCGGCGCAGGCCGCCGGCGTGGTGCGGCAACTGCTCGACGCGAAGGTGGACGACCACGTCATCTCGGTGTGCCTGCAGCTGCTCGATGACCCGCAGGACCGCGAGCGGGCCAGGCGCTTTCTCGATTCGCCACGCTGGCACGTGCGCATGCATGCGGCCGCGGCGCTGGGCCGCATGGGCGATCCGGGCGACCGCAGCCTGCTGGAACCGCTGCTGTCGGACAGCGTCTGGTGGGTGCGCTACCGGACCGCGCAGGCATTGCTGGTGCTGCCCGGCATGGGCGCGCAGGCGCTGCTGCAGATCAAGGAGCGGCTGGCCGACGCCTACGGCCGCGACATCATCGACCACGTGCTGTCCGAGCACCGCCTGGGGATCACGTCATGAACACCTTCTGGCAGCTGGTCCTCGATCATTTCTACCAGGTGCCGTGGGTGCACCTGATGATCTCGCTGCAATGGTTCTTCATGGCCTACTTCGTGGCCATCAACCTGGCCTACCTGGCGCTGAACTACATCTCCGCGTACCAGATCGTGCGCTACATGCGCGAGCACCGCGCCAACTACCTGCCCGAGGCGCTGCGCGAGTACCAGCCGCCGGTGAGCGTGCTGCTGCCTGCGCACAACGAGGAGAAGTCGGTGGTGTCCTCGGTGCGCTCGCTGCTCAAGACCAGCTACCCCGACTACGAGATCGTGGTGGTCAACGACGGCTCCACCGACGGCACCCGCGAGGCGCTGATCGCGGCGTTCGGCCTGGTGATGGTGCCCGAGGCCTACCGCGCGCGGTTGAAGACCGAGATGGTGAAGGGGGTCTATGCATCGGCGACCCACCCGCGCGTGCGCATGGTGGACAAGGCCAATGGCGGCAAGGCCGATGCGATCAACGCCGGCATCAACTGCGCACGCTATCCGCTGTTCTGCGTGATGGACGCCGACAGCATCCTGCAGCCGGAAAGCCTGTCGCGGGTGGTGCGGCCGTTCCTGGAGGACCGCCGGGTGGTGGCCAGCGGCGGCGTGGTGCGCGTGCTCAACGGCTGCACCGTCAGCGACGGGCAGCTGTCCAAAATCGGCCTGCCCGACCACTGGCTGCCCAGCTTCCAGCTGGTCGAGTACCTGCGCGCGTTCCTGTTCGGGCGCGTGGGCTGGTCGCCGATGAACGCCCTGCTGATCATCTCCGGCGCGTTCGGCGTGTTCTACAAGGAACGCGTGGTCGCCATCGGCGGATACCGCGCCGATACGGTGGGCGAGGACATGGACCTGGTGGTGCGCATGCACAGCAGCCTGCGCCGGGAACGCCGCGACTACCGCATCGTGTTCGTACCCGACCCGGTGTGCTGGACCGAAGTGCCGACCGACCTGAAGTCGCTGCGCAGCCAGCGCATGCGCTGGCAGTACGGCCTGGCCGAAAGCCTGTGGTCGAACCTGTCGCTGGTGTTCAACCGCCGCGGCGGTGCCGCCGGCTGGCTCGCATTCCCGTTCATGCTGCTGTTCGAGTTCTTCGGGCCGGCGATCGAAGTCATCGGCTACGTGGCGATGATCTCGCTGGCGATCCTCGGCCTGGTGCCGCTGGACGTGTTCCTGGTGTTCCTGGTCGCGGCGGTGGGCATGGGCGTGCTGCTGTCGGTCAATGCCATGCTGCTGGAGGAGCTCTCCTTCGGCCTGTACGCGCGCCCGCGTCAGCAGCTGCGGCTGTTCGTGGTGGCGGTGCTGGAGAACTTCGGCTATCGCCAGATCAATTCGCTCTGGCGCCTGGCCGGCACCGTCAACTGGCTGCTGCGGCCGCGCCGGCGCCACGGCTGGGGGCGCATCCAGCGCGATGGCTCCTGGCAGCAGGTGCCGGAAGAAGACATGCCGCCGGCCGCGGTGCCGGCCCACCCCCTCCGCCCGGACAGCGGCGGCCCCCTCCCGTGACCAACAGGAATCCTCCCGTGGCCGAGTCATCGCGTTTCCAATCCACCCACCGGTTGCTGGCGCAGTGCCTGGCACTGGCGTTGGCCGTCATGGCCGGGCCGGCGCTGGCGCAGGACGCCGCGCCCGACAGCCTGGCCGCGCAGATGGCGCAGATCCGTGGCCTGGCCACCGGCGGGCAGCGCGCCGAGGCGATCGAACGCTACACCGCGCTGCTGGCCGAGCACCCGGACAACGGCGACCTGCTGCTGGCACGTGGCCGCACCTATGCCTGGGATGGCCAGTACGCGGCCGCCGAGGCGGACCTGGGCGCGGTGGTGCGCAACAGCCCCGGCTACGCCGATGCCTGGTCGGCGCTGGGCGACCTGTACCGCTGGAGCGACCGCCCGCAGCAGGCCGTCGACGCCTATTCGCACTGGGTGGAACTGGCGCCGCAGGACCCGCAGGCGCGGATCGCGCGTGGCCGCGCGCAGCGCGACGCCGGCCAGGCCACCGCCGCGCGGGCCGACTTCGATGCCGCGCTGGCCATGGGCGCCGACCCGGCCGAGGTCGATTCGCTGCGGCAGAGCCTGTTGCCGCGCACGGCCAACCCCGACGCGATGATCGCCGGCGGCTACCGGTGGGGTGCCAACGTCGGCTGGGACCACACCGGCTTCAGCGGCGGGCGGCAGAGCTGGAACGATGCCAACCTGACGCTGCGCCGCTATTTCGAGCGTGGCTCGCTGGGGCTGGAACTGCTGCGCGCCGATCATTTCGGCCGCAGCGACACGGCCTGGGCCCTGGACGGCTACGCGCCGCTGTGGACGCGCGCCTACGCCAACCTGCGCTACCAGCGGGGGCCATCGTCGGGCCTGCTGCCGAAGTACGCCTGGCGCGCCGAGGTGTTCCAGGGCGTGGGCAGCGGCTGGGAACTGTCGGCCAGCGTCGATCACCTGCGCTTCTCCAGCGACACCGAGTTCTATGGCGTGGGCGTGGGCCGCTACGTCGGCAACTGGTACGGCCGCTACAAGCTGCAGCACGTCCCCGGGGCAGGGTCGGGCAGCTGGAGCCACCGCGTGCTGTTGCGCAACTACTACCGCGGCGATGCCGACGACTACTGGGAAGTGAGCGCCGGCACCGGTCGCAGCACCGACATGGACCGCTTCGGCACCGTGGTGCGCAACAGCAATGCCGCGGTCGGCGTGGCCTGGATGCACTATTTCGCGCCGCACTGGGGCCTCAAGCTCGGCGCCGGCTATTCCGACGACGATGCCGGCTTCGCCGAGAAGCGGGTATCGCTGTCGGTCTATTCGCGCTGGTAACCGGGACGCATCGATGAGCACGGAGCAGCCGGGCAGTGCCTACCAGCGGTTCTCCTCCGGCTTCAGGGCCCTGCTGCTGGCGCAGTCGGCGCTGGTCGCCGGCGCCGTGATCGGCGGCAGTGCCGGCATGGCGTGGAGCGGCGGCGAGAAGTGGACGGTCGCCGGCGTTGCGCTGGCGCAGGCGCTGCTGGTGCTGCTGCGCGCGGTGCCGGTGCTGCTGCTGCTGTCGCTGCCGCTGCTGGCACTGAAACGACCCTTGCTGCGCGCCGTGGCCGTGGCCGTGCCATGGTCGCTGCTGATCATCGCGCAGGGCATGCTCGACCAGTACTACCAGGTGGCGCGCGTGCCGCTGGGTGCCGACCTGTTCGGCTACAGCCTGGCCGAGATCCGTACCGCGCTGGGCGACGGTGCGCCGCTCGATGCCGGCAGCCTGCTGGCGATGAGCCTGCCGCTGCTGGTGCTGTGGGCCGGACTGTGGTGGTGGGTGCGGCGCGATGCGCGCGGCTCGGTGCTGTGGACCAGCTTGCTGCTGGTGACCGGGCTGCTGGCCTGGCTGGTGCCGTTGCCTGCCGGCGCCGCGACCCTGAAGGACGAATCGGCGCGCGGCCTGGCCAGCAACAAGCTGGCCTGGTTCGGTGCCGACGTATGGCGCTGGCGGGGCGGCGACGCGCCGGCGGCCGGGGTGGCCGATACCGGCGCGGCGCCGGCCGACCCCGGCGAGCCGGCGCTGGATCCGCATTACCCGTTCCTGCACGAGGAGCGCACGCCGGACGCGCTCGGCCCGTGGTTCTCGGCGACCGCCGATGGCCGCCCGCCGAACGTGGTGGTCATCGTGGTCGAGGGGCTGGGGCGCTCGTTCTCCGGGCCGCAGGCCCCGCTGGGCAGCTTCACGCCGTTCCTCGACGAACTGGCGACCCGCAGCCTGTACTTCGACAACTTCCTGGCCAACCAGGGCCGCACCTTCGGCGTGCTGCCCAGCCTGCTGGGCTCGGCGCCGTTCGCCGACCAGGGGTTCACCGCACTGGGCGCGCGCATGCCGCCGCATCCGGGGCTGTTCAGCGTGCTCGGCCAGCAGGGTTACCACACCGCCTTCTACAACGGCACCGATACCGGCTTCGACAACGAGGGCGGTTACATGCGCCTGCAGCAGGTGCAGACGCTGGTGGACATGAACAGCTTCGGTCCCGGCTACCAGCGCAACCCGCTCAGCACCTGGGGCTATCCCGACAGGGAACTGGTGTCGCGGGTACTGGCCGACAGCAGTCGCCTGCAGCCGCCGTTCCTGCTGGCGATCCAGACCATTTCCATGCACACCAGCTACCGCTTCCCCGGGCAGGACGCCTACCTTGCGCAGTTCGCCCGGCGCCTGGGCGAGTTGCGGATTCCCGAGGCGCAGCTGCCGTCCTACCAGGCGCAGGCGGACGTCTACAGCAGCATCCTCTACACCGACGACCAGCTGCGTCGCTACTTCGAAGCGGTGGCCAGGACGCCGTGGTACGCCAATACCGTGTTCGTCATCACCGGCGACCATCGCCTGCCGGAGATCCCGATGGGCGAGCACGTCGACCGCTACCACGTGCCGCTGATCATCTTCTCGCCGCTGCTCAAGCGCGCCGCGCGCATCCGTGCCGTGTCGTCGCAGCTGGATGTCACGCCGTCGCTGCTGGCCCTGCTGTCGAACACCTACGGGCTGAAGCGGCCGGCGCGGACGCCGTGGCTCGGTACCGGCCTGGACATGGCCGACGCGTTCCGCAACATCCACGCGCTGCCGCTGAAGCAGACCAAGACCAGCGCCCCGGAGTACCTGGCCGAACGCTGGTGGCTGCACGACGGAAAGCTCTACCAGCTGCAGGAGGGCATGCACCTGGCCGAAGTCGACGATGCGGCGCTGCTGGCGTGGGCCAACGCGCGCCAGCAGCGCTACGCGCAGGCCAATGCGATCTTCATGCAGCAGCAGGCGCTGGACCCGGACGCGGCCAGGCCGGCGCTGGTGGCCTACCAGGCCGCGCCGCAGATGCAGGTGCATGCGCCGGCGGGCCCGGCCATGGCCGGGCTTTCCATGGAGTCGGCGCAGGTGGCGGCCGCGGACGGCGGCCTGCGCCTGTCGGTGGTGTTCGGCAATGGCGACGGCGCGCCCAGCCGCAAGTTCGTGCCGCTGGCGGTGCTGACCGCCGCCGACGGCAGCGAACTGCAGGAGGTGTACGGCCAGGCGCTGGAACTGCCGGCGCGCGGGCGGCAGCAGGTGGAACTGCAGCTGCCGCGGCCCGGCGCCTGCAACGAGCGCTGCTACGTTTCCGTGTTTCCGTCCGACCCTGACACCGGCAAGGCCATCGGGCAGGGGCGCTACCGCCTGCCGGTGGATGCGGTCAATGCAACAGGAACCTCGCCGTGACACACCTGCGCATGAGCCTGGGCCTGCTGTTGGTGCTGTGCGTCCTGCCGCTGGCGGCATCCGCCGGCGCCAGCCGCGCCATCTGGACCTGGGAGGCGGAGTCCTACGCGATGGTCGAGGATCCGGCGGTGGCCGATGAGGCGGTGGCCTACCTGAAGTCGCAGCACATCGACACGGTGTACCTGTACGCCGACGCGTACCGCGGCCGCAACCTGATCGTCGACCGGCCACAGCTGTACCGGGCCTTCATCGAGCGCCTGCACGGGCAGTGCATGAAGGTATACGCGCTGCTGGGCTCGGCCTATCTCAACACCGAGAACTACGTGCTGCCGGCGTACCGCGCCGAGGCCGAGGCGATGTTCCGGCGGGTGGTCGAGTACAACGCCGCGGCGCCGGCGGCGGCGCGCTTCGACGGCGTCAACCTCGATATCGAACCGCACATCCTCGACGAGTGGAACGACCAGACGCGCGAGCGCCTGCTGGTCGGCTTCCTGGACATGAGCGATGCGCTGATGCGGATCAAGCGCACGGCCGGCGCGGACCTGCAGGTGGGGCCGGCCATCCCGTTCTGGCTGGACGGCATCACCCTGGAATGGAAGGGCAGGGTGCGCCCGGTCAGCGAGCATGCCATCGACACCTACGACTACGTCGCGCTGATGGACTACCGCGACCGCGCCGAGGGCCGCGACAGCATCCTCTCGCATGCCGCCGAGGAGATCGCCTACGCCAACCGCGTCGGCAAGAAGGTGGTGATCGGGCTGGAGGTGTCCTCCAACGACATCAACAAGGTCACCTTCCACGAGGAAGGCCCGAAGGTGTTCGAGCGCGAGGTGCGCAAGGTCGAGCAGGCACTGCGCGCGGAGCCGTCGTTCGCCGGTTTCGCCATCCACCACTACCGCGCCTACCGGCGCTGGGCCGCCCGCGACTGGCCGGAGCCGTAGCCGGGGCGGCGGTCGGCGCGCTTACAATGCGCCGATGGTCAGTGAAGCCCTCCATGTCTCGGCGCGGCTGGCGATTCCGGAAGCGGAGATCGTCGAGCGTTTCGTGCGCGCCAGCGGCGCCGGCGGGCAGAACGTGAACAAGGTCTCCAGCGCGGTCGAGCTGCGTTTCGACGTGGCCGGTTCGCCGTCGCTGCCGGAGCCGCTGCGCGCGCGCCTGCTGGCGCAGCGCGACCGGCGCCTCACCGACGGCGGCGTGCTGGTGATCGACGCGCAGCGCTTCCGTACCCAGGAACGCAACCGCGCCGACGCGCGCGAGCGCCTGGCCGACTTCATCCGTGCCGGGATGGTGGTGCCCAAGGCCCGGGTCGCGACCAAGCCCACCCACGGCTCCAGGATGCGCCGGCTGGAACAGAAGAAGGAGCGCGCGCAGGTCAAGCGCGGCCGCTCGCAACGCAACTGGGAGTAACGCTTGGACAACACCGCTTCGCCGGCCCGGGGGCCGGTGGTTCCGCCCGTTCCCGCGAACGTGCCGCACGTTCGCGGCAGCGGTTTCGTCCGCTGGCTGGGGCGCACGGTCCTGCGCCTGGGCGGCTGGCGCGTGCTCGGGCCGATTCCCGACCTGGGCAGGGCAGTGGTCATCGCCGCGCCACATTCGTCCAACTGGGACGGCCTGTGGGGGCTGGCGGCGAAGATGGCGCTGGGCATCGAGGCGCGCATCCTCGGCAAGGACAAGCTGTTCTGGTGGCCGCTGGGCGCGGTGCTGCGGCGGCTGGGCGTGGTGCCGCTGGACCGCAGTTCGCCGCAGGGCACGGTGGGACAGGCGGTGGCGATGATCCAGGGCAGCGAGCGCATCTGGTTCGCGCTGGCGCCGGAAGGCACGCGCAAGCCGGTGAAGGAATGGAAGAGCGGCTTCATCCGCATCGCGCGCATGGCGCAGGTGCCGATCGTGCCGGCCTATTTCCACTACCCGGACAAGGTCATCGGCTTCGGCGCGCCGTTCCACACCAGTGGCGATGATGCCGCGGACATGGCGGCGGTGCGCCGCTGGTACCGGCCGTGGATCGGCCGCAACCGCGGCACGGTGTAGCCATGGGCGTCGCACTGGTCTGGTTGCGCGACGATCTGCGCCTGGATGACCACCCGGCCCTGCGCGCGGCGCTGGACCGCGGCCTGCGGCCGCTGCCGGTCTACATCCACGCCCCGGAAGAGGAAGGCGACTGGGCACCGGGCGCGGCGTCGCGTGCGTGGCGCCGGCGCGCCCTGGCGGCGCTTGCCGAAGCGCTGCAGCGGCGCGGTTCGCGGCTGCTGCTGGCGCGCGGGCCGACGCTCGCCACGCTGCAGGCGCTGGCCGCGCGCACCGGCGCCGAGGCGGTGCTGTGGACCCGCCGCTACGAGCCGGCGGTCGAACAGCGCGACGCGCACATCAAGCGCAGCCTGCGCCAGGCCGGCCTGCACGCGGAGAGCTTCAACGGCGCACTGTTGTTCGAACCATGGGAGCTGGCGACCCGGCAGGGCGACCCGTACCGCGTGTTCACGCCGTTCTGGAAATCGGCGCGTGCGCACTGGCGGGCCCTTTCGACCTGGGATGCGCCGGAACGGCTGCCCGCGCTGGACGCGCTCGACCTGCCCGCCGGCGAGCGCCTGGACGATCTGCTGCCGGCGCCGTCCCCGGCGTGGGATGGGGGTTTCTGGCCGCACTTCACGCCCGGCGAGGACGGTGCCCGCGCGGCGATGCAGGCCTTCCTCGACGGCGCCGTGCATGGCTATGCGCAGGGCCGCGACTTCGCCGCCGAAGCCGGCACCTCGCGGCTGTCGCCGCACCTGCACCACGGCGAGCTGTCGGTGCGGCGCATCGCCGCAGCGGTGCTGGCCGCCGGCGACACCATCGCCGAACCCGACCGCGACCGCTTCCTCGCCGAACTGGGCTGGCGCGAGTTCGCCCACCACGTGCTGCACCACTATCCGCGGGTACCCGACCACAACCTCGACCCGCGCTTCGACGACTTCCCGTGGGCGGCGGCCGACGAGCCGCGGCTGGAGGCATGGCGACGCGGGCGCACCGGGGTGCCGATCGTCGATGCCGGCATGCGCGAGTTGTGGCATACCGGCTGGATGCACAACCGCGTGCGCATGGTGGTGGCCAGCTGGCTGACCAAGCACCTGCGCCAGCACTGGCTGCACGGTGCGCGCTGGTTCTGGGACACGCTGCTGGATGCCAACCTGGCCAACAACACCCAGGGCTGGCAGTGGACCGCCGGCACCGGCGCCGACGCGGCACCGTATTTCCGCGTGTTCAACCCGGTCAGCCAGGCGCGCCGGTTCGACCCGGAGGGCGCCTATATCGCGCGCTGGGTGCCGGAGCTGGCGCGGCTGCCGCTGCCGGCGCGTTTCGCGCCCTGGGAGCACCCGGAACTGGCCCGGCGGGTCGCGCCGGGCTACCCGGCGCGGCCGCAGGTGGACCTGGCCGCGGGCCGGGCCGCGGCGCTGGCCGCGTTCGCCGCGCTGCGCGGCGGGCGGGCCGGCTGAGCAGGCGACAGCCGCCGCACACCCAGGCGCCACCACCGGCACATGCCAGCGTACGGCCGAGGGAGTAGGGTGCGTGATCGCACGCATCCCCCGTCCCGCAGGAGCACGTTACATGTCGCGCACCCTCATTCTGGCCGCCGCCATCAGCCTTGCGCTGGCGGCCTGTTCCGGCAAGGAGTCCACTGCCCCCGTGACCACCGAGACCGCCCCCGCCGGCCAGCCCGCCGACGCTTCGACCAATCCGTTCATGACCGCCAGCACGCTGCCGTTCCAGGCGCCGGCGTTCGACCGGATCAAGGACGGCGACTACCTGCCGGCGTTCGAGGAAGGCATGCGCCAGCAACTGGCCGAGATCGCCCGGATCACCGCCAACGCCGAGCCGGCCAGCTTCGACAACACCCTGCTGCCGCTGGAGAAATCCGGCGCCATGCTCGACCGCACCAGCCGCGTGTTCTTCGGCGTGGTGCAGGCCGACACCAATCCGGAACGGCAGAAGATCCAGGAACAGGTGATCCCGAAGCTGGCCGCGCACAGCGACGCCATCCACCTGGACCCCAGGCTGTTCGAGCGGGTGAAGGCGGTCTATGACGCCCGCGCCGGCGCCGGGCTCGATCCGGAGCAGCTGCGCGTGGTCGAGGAAACCTACAAGGGCTTCGTCAAGGCCGGCGCCCAGCTCAGCGATACCGACAAGGAAACGCTCAAGCGCTACAACGCCGAGGAAGCCACGCTCGCCAACGACTTCCACAACAAGCTGGTCGCGGCTACCGCCGCCGGCGCGGTGGTGGTGGAGGACAAGGACACGCTGGCCGGGTTGTCCGATGGCGACATCGCCGCGGCGGCCGAAGCGGCCAAGGACCGCAAGCTCGACGGCAAGTGGGTGCTGGCGCTGCAGAACACCACCCAGCAGCCGGTGCTGGCCTCGCTGCGCGACCGCGCGCTGCGCGCCCGGGTGCTGCAGGCTTCGGAGACCCGCACCGAGCAGGGCGACGGCAACGACACGCGCGCGATCATCCAGCGCCTGGCGCAGCTGCGCGCGGCCAAGGCCAAGCTGCTGGGCTTCCCGAACTACGCCGCCTACAACCTCACCGACCAGATGGCCCAGACCCCGGCCAACGCGCTGAAACTGCTGACCGACACCGTGCCGGCCGCCACCGCCAAGGCGCGCGGCGAACTGGCCGAGATCCAGAAGGTCATCGATGCCCAGAATGGCGGCTTCAAGGCCACGGCGTCGGACTGGGATTTCTATGCCGAGCAGGTACGCAAGGCGAAGTACGACCTGGACGAGGCGCAGATCAAGCCGTACTTCGAGCTCGACAACGTGCTGCAGAACGGCGTGTTCTTCGCCGCCAACCAGCTCTACGGGGTGACGTTCAAGGAGCGCAAGGACATCCCGGTCTACCACCCGGACGTGCGCGTGTTCGAGGTCACCGACGCCGACGGCAAGCCGCTGGCGCTGTTCTACGCCGATTTCTTCAAGCGCGACAGCAAGTCCGGCGGTGCATGGATGGACGTGTTCGTCGAACAGGACGGCCTGGCCGGCACCCGGCCGGTGGTCTACAACGTGTGCAACTTCACCAAGCCCGCGGCCGGCCAGCCGGCGTTGCTGAGCTGGGACGACGTCACCACGATGTTCCATGAGTTCGGCCACGCCCTGCACGGCATGTTCTCCAACACCCGCTACCCGAGCGTGGCCGGTACCGGCGTGCCGCGCGACTTCGTCGAGTTCCCGTCGCAGTTCAACGAGCACTGGGCATCGGACCCGAAGGTGTTCGCCAATTATGCGAAGCACTACCAGAGCAGGGAGCCGATGCCGCAGGCGCTGGTGGACAGGATCGCCAAGGCCAGGACCTTCAACCAGGGCTATGCCACCACCGAATACCTGGCCGCGGCGCTGCTCGACCTGGCCTGGCACACGCAGGGCGCCGACGCGCCGCAGCAGGACGTGGGCACGTTCGAAGCCGCGGCGCTGAAGCAGTACCGCGTCGACCTGGCGCAGGTGCCGCCGCGTTACCGCAGCAGCTACTTCGACCACATCTGGGGCGGCGGCTATTCGGCCGGCTACTACGCCTATTTCTGGGCCGAGATGATCGACCACGATGCCTTCGAGTGGTTCAAGGAGCATGGCGGCCTGACCCGCGAGAACGGCCAGGTGTTCCGCGACAGGATCCTGTCCATCGGCAACACCCGCGACCTGGCCACCGCCTATCGCGAGTTCCGCGGCAAGGATCCGAGCGTGGAGCCGTTGCTGAAGAACCGCGGGCTGAAGTAAGCGATCCGGCCCGCGCCGGCAGCGCGCACGGCAGGGGCGACCCTGCCGTGCGCACGTGCATGACCGGCGGCACTGCCGGCGCCGGGAGCGCTCACAGGCGCACGAGCATCAACAGGCGCACCTGTGCCGGCGTCGCCTCGTGCCTGCGCGCCGCCAGCACGCAGATGTGCTGCAGCAGGGCCTGCGGATCGTCGCCCGGCGGATCGCCGACGCCGCTGCCGACGCTGACGGCGAGCTGCCCCCACCAGCGTGGATGGCCGTCGGCGAGGATCTCGTAACCGGCGGCGTAGTGGCGGATGCCACCATCAGGTGCCGACATGCACCCGCTCACCGGCCTCACTGCAGGCCAGGTGCTCCAATGCCACCTCCAGCGCCAGCACGTAGCTCTGCGCGCCGCACCCGTGGGCGACCGCAAGGCGGTGGCCCGCGTTCTCCGGCAGCTGCGCCGGGTTGGCATCGGCGGCGGTGTCATGTACTTCGACATAGGCGTTGCGCAGGCGCGGCAACAGCCGCCGCAGCCGCTCGCTGGAGACGCAGGCGCCGGGCGCCAGCAGCACGACGTCGGCCGGGTCGTGGTCGGCAACGCACAGGGCCTCGATGAGTTCCTGTTCGGAGCGGCAGTCGCGCAGGGCCAGCGTGGTGTCGGCCTCGAGCGCACGGCTGACCACCGACTGCAGCACCGCGGCGGGCAGCGGGGCGGGCATGTGGGGCGCGTTGCCGGGCAGGTCGGGCCCGCGCAGCAGGAAGACCGACTGCGGCCTGTGGGCCGGCGCGGGGGTGGGGTGCAGGCAGGGACGAGGCATGATGGCTGGATGTCAGGCGCGGGAAGCGCGGTGACGCCACGATGCGCCGCCGGCGCGTAAAACCGCCATGCCACCAGGCCGCTGGCGGCGTAAACAATGCGTAGCTTCGGGAACTTGCCGGCCGCCGCCGGGGTCGCATGCGGCAGTACCCGTAGGGAGCGCGCCATGCATGTCGATTCGTCCACCCGTCCCGGCCGCGTGCCACGGAGGCCGTGGCAGTGGCTCCGCAGGGAGGCGCCGCCGCTGGCGCTGATGCTGCTGTTGCTGTGCGCGGCGCGCGACACGCTGGCCAATCACTACCAGGTGCCCAGCGGCTCGATGCAGCCCACGCTGCAGCCCGGCGACCGCATCGTGGTGGACATGCGCTCCTATGGCCTGCGCCTTCCGTTCAGCAGCATCCAGTTGCTCGATACCGGCCATCCGCGGCGCGGCGATGTCGCCGTGTTCGACTCGCCGGCCGACGGCACGCGGCTGGTCAAGCGCGTGGTGGCGGTGGCCGGCGACCGGGTGGAACTGCACGATGGCTACCTGCGCATCAACGGCCGGCCGCTGAGCCGGATGCCCCGGCAGGAGGCTTTCGGCACCCGCCAGGTGACGCTGGACCTGGACGCCGGCGGTGGACCGGACATCGACGGCATCACCGTGCCCACGGGCAAGCTGCTGGTACTGGGCGACCATCGCGGCAACAGTTTCGACGGGCGCTTCTTTGGCCTGGTCGATGCCGACAAGGTGTATGGCAGGGCGCGGGCGGTGTACTGGCGGCGGGGCGAGGGACTCGCCTGGCGGCCGCTGTAGCGCTGGCCCCGCCGGGGGCTTCGGAAAATTGGTCGGTCCAATATCCTGCGGAAACCTGTGATTTAATGCGCGCTCCGCGGTGCGCACGCTTGCATCAGTGCCCGTCGGGCCACAAGCCATGCATTGGTCATACCAATTGTGGTGCCGTGGGATGCCTGCCGTGTGCAGGCGCCACCCCTCCATCGGGAGTCGACATGCAGCCCTGGCAACAACTGTACGACCCGGCCGGCAACATCTGGCTGTCCAGTCTGATCGCGCTGTTGCCCATCGCCTTCTTCTTCGTCGCGCTGGCGGTGCTGCGCATGAAGGGCTGGCTGGCCGGCACGCTCACCGTCGCCATCGCCCTGGGCGTGGCGCTGCTGTTCTACCGGATGCCGCCGCTGCAGGCGCTGGGCGCGGCGCTGTACGGCTTCGTCTACGGCCTGTGGCCGATCGCCTGGATCATTCTCGGCGCGGTGTTCCTGTACAAGGTCTCGGTCCGGACCGGCCAGTTCGACATCATCCGCGCCTCGATCCTGTCGGTGACCGCGGACCAGCGCCTGCAGATGCTGATGGTCGGGTTCGCCTTCGGCGCGTTCCTGGAAGGCGCGGCCGGGTTCGGCGCACCGGTGGCGATCACCGCCGCACTGCTGGTCGGGCTGGGCTTCAAGCCGCTGTACGCGGCGGGCCTGTGCCTGATCGCCAACACCGCGCCGGTGGCGTTCGGGGCGATGGGCATCCCGATCATCGTCGCCGGCCAGGTGACCGGGCTGGACGCGTTCGAGATCGGGCAGATGGCCGGCCGCCAGCTGCCGTTCCTGACCCTGGTCGTGCTGTTCTGGATCATGGCGATCATGGATGGCTGGCGCGGCATCCGCGAAACCTGGCCGGCGGTGCTGGTGGCCGGCGGCGCATTCGCCCTGGCGCAGTACCTGACCTCCAACTTCCTCGGCCCGGAACTGCCGGACATCACCGCGTCGCTGGCGTCGCTGGTGTGCCTGACCCTGTTCCTGCGCCGCTGGCAGCCGCGGCGCATCTTCCGCTTCGACGATGCCGGTGATGCAAGCGCCACTGCCCCGATGGTGGAAGTGCCGCGCTACAGCGCCGGCCGCATCATCCGCGCGTGGTCGCCGTTCCTGATCCTCACCGCGCTGGTCACGCTGTGGAGCATCAAACCGTTCAAGGCGCTGTTCGCCGCCGGGGGGCCGTTGCAGCACTGGGTACTGAAGCTGCCGGTACCGGGGCTGGACGGGCAGGTGAGCAAGATGCCGCCGATCGTCGACGCGCCTACCGCCTACGACGCCGTGTACAAGTTCGACTGGTTCTCGGCCACCGGGACCTCGATCCTGCTCGCGGCGCTGATCGCCATCGTCGTGCTGCGGATGCCGGCCCGGGCCGCGCTGTCCACCTTCGGCGAGACCGTGCGCGAACTGCGCACGCCCATCTACTCGATCGGCATGGTGCTGGCGTTCGCCTTCATCGCCAACTATTCGGGGTTGTCGGCGACGTTGGCCCTGGCGCTGGCGCATACCGGCGATGCGTTCACGTTCTTCTCGCCGTTCCTGGGCTGGCTGGGCGTGTTCCTGACCGGCTCGGACACGTCCTCCAACGCGCTGTTCTCGGCGCTGCAGGCCACCACCGCGCAGCAGATCGGCGTGTCCGACGTGCTGCTGGTGGCGGCCAACACCACCGGCGGCGTCACCGGCAAGATGATCTCGCCGCAGTCCATCGCCATCGCCTGCGCGGCGGTGGGGCTGGCCGGCAGGGAGGCCGACCTGTTCCGGTTCACCATCAAGCACAGCCTGGCGTTCACGGTGATGGTCGGGGTGATCACCAGCGCACAGGCATGGTGGCTGACGTGGATGATTCCCTGAGCGGCACAATGGCGGCATGAACATGCATCAGCAAACACCGCAGCGGGTATCGGACCGGGTCGCCACGCAACTGCGCGCGCTGGTGGAAGAGCGGCAGCTGCAGCCAGGCGAGCGCCTGCCCGCCGAGCGCACCCTGGCGGTGCAGCTGGGGGTGTCGCGCACCGCGCTGCGCGAGGCCATCGCCCAGTTGAGCAGCCAGGGCCTGCTGGTCGCGCGCGTGGGTGGCGGTACCTTCGTGGCCGAACCGGCGGCACGCGCGCGGCAGGCCATCGAAGAGCCGCTGGCGCCCTACCTGCCGCTGTTCCAGGGCGACCCGGAATACCGCTTCGACGTGCTGGAGATCCGCCATGCGCTGGAAGGCGCCGCGGCCTGGCATGCCGCGCTGCGTGCCACCGCCGAGGACCGCGCGCGCATCGCCCGCGCCTTCGCCACCATGATGGATGCGCACGGCAAGGACGACCCCGCCGGCGAAGCCAGCGCCGATGCCGACTTCCACCTGTCCATCGCCGAAGCCTCGCACAATCTGGTGCTGCTGCAGGTGATGCGCGGCCTGTTCGACCTGCTGCAGACCAACATCTCGCAGAGCCGCGAGCGGCTGTACACCTCGCCGCGCACCTTCTCGCCGCTGTCCGAGCAGCACCGCGAGATGATGGACGCGGTGCTGGCCGGTGACCCGCAACGCGCGCGCGCCGCCGCGCTGTCCCACCTGGAGTTCGTGCACACCACGCTGCGCACGCTCGACGAAAACGAGGCCCGGCGCGCACGGGCCTCGCGCCTGCCTTCCGCCACGGCCGACCCATGATCATCTCCGCTTCCACCGACTACCGCGCGGCCGCAAAGCGTCGCCTGCCGCCGTTCCTGTTCCATTACATCGACGGCGGCGCCTACGCCGAGCACACGCTGCGCCGCAACGTATCGGACCTGGCCGACATCGCCCTGCGCCAGCGCGTGCTGCGCGACATGGCCGACCTGAGCCTGGACACCACGTTGTTCGGCGAACGCCTGGCGATGCCGGTGGCGCTGGCGCCGGTCGGGTTGACCGGCATGTACGCGCGCCGCGGCGAGGTGCAGGCCGCGCGCGCGGCCGACAGCCGCGGCGTGCCTTTCACCCTGTCCACCGTGTCGGTGTGTCCGATCGAGGAAGTGGCGCCGGCGCTCCGGCGGCCGATGTGGTTCCAGCTGTACGTGCTGCGCGACCGGGGCTTCATGCGCAATGCGCTGGAGCGCGCGCAGGCGGCGGGCGTGAGCACCCTGGTGTTCACCGTGGACATGCCGGTGCCGGGCGCGCGCTACCGCGACGCGCATTCGGGCATGAGCGGGCCCAACGCGGCGCTGCGCCGCTATGCGCAGGCGCTGGCCCACCCGCGCTGGGCGTTCGACGTGGGCCTGCGCGGGCGTCCGCACGACCTGGGCAACATCTCCGCCTACCGTGGCCACCCGACCGGGCTGGAGGACTACATCGGCTGGCTCGGCAGCAATTTCGATCCGTCGATCTCGTGGAAGGACCTGGAGTGGATCCGTGCGTTCTGGAAGGGGCCGATGCTGATCAAGGGCATCCTCGACCCGGACGACGCGCGTGACGCGGTCAGGTTCGGCGCCGACGGCATCGTCGTTTCCAACCACGGCGGGCGCCAGCTCGACGGCGTGCCGTCCACCGCGCGCGCGCTGCCGGCAATCGCCGATGCGGTGCAGGGCGAACTGAAGATCCTGGCCGATTCGGGCATCCGTACCGGCCTGGACGTGGTGCGCATGCTCGCCCTCGGCGCCGATGCGGTGCTGCTGGGCCGCGCCTTCGTCTATGCGCTGGCGGCGCGCGGCGAAGCCGGCGTCGCCCATCTGCTGGACCTGGTCGCCAGCGAGATGCGGGTGGCGATGACCCTGACCGGCGCGCGCCGCATTGCCGACATCGGCCGCGATTCGCTGGTGCGGCGGCGGTGAGCGCCGCGCTGCTGGGGCGCCTGCGCGAAGCGGTCGGCCGGCGCCATGTGCTGACCGGCGACAAGGCCACGCGCCGCTTTCGCAGGGGCTACCGCTTCGGCGAGGGCCCGGTGCTGGCGGTGGTGCGGCCGGGCACGCTGCTGGAGTTGTGGCAGGTGCTGCAGGCGGCGGTGCAGGCGGGTGCGGCGATCATCCTGCAGGCGGCCAACACCGGGCTCACCGGTGGCTCCACGCCCGATGGCGATGACTATGGCCGTCCCGTGGTGCTGGTCAGCACGCTGCGCCTGGAAGGCATCCAACTGCTGGACGGCGGCCGCCAGGTGCTGTGCCTGCCGGGCGCCACCCTCGACCGGCTGGAGCAGGTGCTGGCGCCGCTCGGGCGCGAGCCGCATTCGGTGATCGGCTCCTCGTGCATCGGCGCCTCGGTGCTGGGCGGCATCTGCAACAACTCCGGCGGGGCGCTGGTGCGCCGCGGGCCGGCGTATACCGAACTGGCGCTGTTCGCGCAGGTCGATGCCGATGGCCGGCTGCACCTGGTCAATCACCTTGGCATCGCGCTGGGCGACAGTCCGGAGGAGATCCTCACGCGCCTGCAGGCCGGCGATTACCGCGCGGCCGACGTCGGCAGTGGCGGGGGCCGCGCCGCCTCCGACCCGCACTACGCCGCGCAGGTGCGGCAGGTGGATGCGGGCACGCCGGCGCGGTTCAACGCCGACCCGGCGCGGCTGCACGAGGCATCGGGCTCGGCCGGCAAGCTGGCGGTGTTCGCGGTTCGCCTGGATACCTTCGAGAAGGAGCCGGCCGAGGTCTTCTACATCGGCAGCAACCGCACCGACAGCCTCACCGCGCTGCGGCGCCAGCTGCTCACCGGCTTCGAGCGGCTGCCGATTTCCGGCGAATACATCCACCGTGATGCCTATGACATCGGCGAGCGTTACGGCAAGGACGTGTTCCTGCTGATCGACCGGCTCGGCACCGCACGCGTGCCGGCCGCGTTCGCCTGGAAGAGCCGCATCGATGGCTGGTTCGAGCAGTGGGGCCTGCGCGGGACCAGCGACCGGGTGCTGCAGGCGCTGGCCGGCCTGCTGCCCGCGCACCTGCCGCCGCGCATGCGCCAGTTCCGCCAGCGCTACGAGCACCACCTGCTGCTGAAGGTCTCCGCGCGCGACGCGGCGGAGACCGAGGCCTGGCTGCGCGGCTTCTTCGACGGCCATGAAGGCGGCTTCTTCCGCTGCACCGCGGACGAGGGACGCAAGGCGTTCCTGCACCGTTTCGCGGTGGCCAGCGCCGCGGTGCGCTACCGCGAGGTGCACCGCGACCGGGTGCAGGACATCGTCGCCCTGGACATCGCGTTGCGCCGCGACGACCGCGACTGGTTCGAGCGGCTGCCGGCCGAGCTCGACGCGCGCCTGCTGCACAAGCTGTACTACGGGCACTTCCTGTGCCACGTGTTCCACCAGGACTACATCGCGCGCAAGGGCGAGGACCCGCTGGCGATCGAGCACGCGATGTGGGCGCTGCTGGACGCGCGTGGTGCCGAGTACCCGGCCGAGCACAACGTCGGCCACCTGTATCCGGCCAAGCCGGCGCTTGCCGCGTTCTACCAGCGGCTGGATCCCGCCAATACCTTCAACCCCGGCATCGGCCAGACCAGCAAGCGGGCCGGCTGGCAGGGCTGCGACTGCACGCACTGAACGCCCGCCCGGCGCAGCCATGCCGATGCAGTGCGGGCGGCCCGCTCCGGTGGAGTGGGCCGCCCGTGCCGCGCCCGCCTCAGCGGCGGATGTCCTGTACGTGGGTGCCGATCGCCTCGGCCAGGCCCGGCACCCCGTCCGCACCGGTCGGCACGGTGATGCTGGAACCGTTGAAATCACCGCCGATGGGCTGCGCCCGTCCACCCAGGCACTGCGCCAGGAAGCCTTCGGCCACGGCGTTGAACGCCTTGCTGTTCTCGGGGCGCGCGAAGCCATGGCCCTCGTCCGGGAACAGCACGTAGGTGACCGGGATGTGCTTGTCGGTCATCGCCTTGACGATCTGGTCGCTCTCGGCCTGGCGCACGCGCGGGTCGTTGGCGCCCTGGCCGATCAGCAGCGGCCGGGTGATGGCGGCGACCCGGGTCAGCGGCGAGCGTTCGGCCAGCAGCTGCTTGCCGGCCGCGGTGCGGGGGTCGCCCACGCGCCGGGCGAACTGCTCGAAGAACGCGGCCCAGTAGGGCGGAATGGTGGACAGCAGGGTATCGAGGTTGGAGGGGCCGACGATGTCCACGCCGCACTTGAACGCGTCGGGGGTGAAGGTGAGCCCGACCAGGGTGGCGTAGCCACCGTAGCTGCCGCCCATGATCGCGACCTGCTCACGCGTCGTCACGCCGTTCTTCACCGCCCAGTCCACCGCGTCGATCAGGTCGTCGTGCATCTTGCCGGCCCATTCGCCGTCACCGGCATTGGTGAAGGCCTTGCCGAAGCCGGTGGAGCCGCGGTAGTTGACCGACAGGACCGCATAGCCCCGGTTGGCCAGCCACTGGTGGTAGGCGTCGTAGCCATAGATGTCGCGCGCCCACGGCCCGCCGTGCACCAGCAGCACCATCGGCACCGGCGCGTCGGCCTTGCCGTCGCCATTGGCGTCGGCGGTGCGCGGCAGGGTGAGGTAGCTGACCAGGGTCAGCCCGTCGCGCGAGCGGATTTCCTGCGGCCACTGCGCCGCCAGCGCCTTGCCTTCCAGCGCCGGTCGCGCGGAGAACAGTTTCTCCGGGGTGCCGCCACGGGCATAGCGGTAATAGGTGACCGGCGACTCGGCGGCGGAGTAGGCGACGATCCAGGTTTTGTCGTCCAGGGTGCGCGAGGTGACGCTGAAGCTGCCCGGGCCGATGGCCTTGAGCGTGTCCAGGTCCGGTGCGATGGCCGGGTCGACCGCCTTCCACTCGTTCTTCAGGTAATTGACCGCCACCGCCTGCGCGCGCTGGGTCATCGGGTGGTCGAGGGCGTCGTCGATGTCGGCGCGCGCGTCCTCGTGGACCAGCGTCTTCGCCCCCGTGCCGGCGTCGATGGCATACAGCGCCGCGGTATCGCGGCCGCGCGAGTCGAAGAAGTAGCGGGTCTTGCCGTCGCTGGTGTAGCCGCCCGGGAAGCTGGTCAGGGAGTCGGCGAACGGGATCTCGCCGGTGACCTTCCAGCCGCCCTTGCCATCGGGTTCGAGCAGGTCGTTGCCGCCGTCCTCGCGCGCGCGGCTGGCCATCCTGACCTTGAAGTCCGGGTCGGCGATGTAGCCGGCGATCCGCCCGGTGTTCTTCTCCAGCAGCGTGCGCTGGCCGCTGGCCAGGTCCACCCGGTACAGGTCGTGCCACTTCGGGTCGCGGTCGTTCATCGCCACCAGCACCGATTCCGGATGCAGGTGGCTGACCCCGACGACCTCGGCGCGGGTGGCCGGGAAGTCGCTCAGGTCGCGCGCCTGCCCGCTGGCCAGGTCCACCGAGAACAGGTGGAAGTTCTCGTCGCCGCCGGTATCGCGCAGGTACAGCAGGGTGTCGGGGCGGTGGCTCCAGACGTACTGGCGGATGCCGCGCGCCTTGTCCGCGGTGACCGCGCGTGCCTTGCCGATGTCGTCGGCCGGGGCGACCCAGACGTTCAGCACGCCGTCGACCGCGGCGACCCAGCCCAGGTACCGGCCGTCGGGGCTGATCTGCACGTTGGCGCGTTCGGGGTTGCCGAACAGGGCGTCGCGCGGGATCAGTTCGGGTGGGGCGGCCGACGCGGCCGGCGTTGCGCTGCCGGCAGGCGTGCGGTTGCAGGCGGAAAGGGACAGGGCGAGGGCGAGGCTGACAGCGAACAGCAGCGTGCGATCCATGGCAGAACTCCGGTATGCCGCGCTGGCGGGTGCGGCAACGCTAGCGCGGAACCCGGGGCGCTGCGTTAAGCCCGGCAGCGCCCCTACCGCTCCGAATGCCCGGTGTCGTCGTACTGCCGCGGAGCGAACAGGTCGGGCCGGATCAGCGCGATGAAGGCGCGCGCCTGCGGCGACAGCACCTTGCCGCGGCGCACCGTCACCCCGTAGCTGCGGGTGGGGAAGTAGCGCGCCATCGGGCGGATCGCCAGCCGCTCGCGGTCGGCGTCGTTGAGGCACAGCGCGGTCACGATGGAGATGCCCATGCCCATTGCCACGTACTGCTTGATCACCTCCCAGCCGCCGACTTCCAGTGCCACGGTGTAGGGCACGCGGTGACGCTGGAACACCAGGTCGACCAGCCGCCAGGTGATCTGCCGCTTCGGCGGCAGGATCAGCGGGAAGGCGGAGAGGTCGTCCAGGGTCAGTTCGCGCTTGCCGGCCAGCGGGTGCCCGCGCGGGGTGATCAGCACCTGCTCGAAATCGTAGACCGGCGCGTAGCTCAGGTCGCCCGGTACATCCAGCATCGAGCCCACGGCGAGGTCGGCGGCGTCGCCACGCAGCAGTTCGGTGCCGTCGGCGCTGATCGCGTCCTGCAATACCAGCCGCACGTCGGGGTGGCGCTGGCGGAACGCTTCGACGATCTTCGGCAGCAGGTACAGGATCGTCGAGGTATTGGCGGCCACGGTCAGCTCGCCCGCGTCCAGCCCGCGGACCTTGTCGCGGAAGCTGGCTTCCAGCCCGTCCAGACTCTCCACCAGCGGCTGCGCCATCTCGTACAGCAACTGGCCCTCGCGGCTGGGCACCAGGCGCCGGCCGCTGCGTTCGAACAGCACCACCCCCAGCTCCCGTTCCAGCGCCTGCAGCTGCAGGCTCACCGCCGGCTGGCTGACGAACAGCGCCTCCGAGGCACGCGACACCGAGCCCAGGCGGACCGTCTGGCAGAACGCGCGCAGCGGCTTGAGCCGGTCGGACTTGTAGGAAAAACGCGGGTTTACGGGCTTCTTCGTCGCCATCCAGCCTGATTATTAGCACAACTTATGTTGGGTATTGCAAAAACTGTTTTGATAAATAAGTGATCGCGGCGGCACGGTGGAGTCCCCCGACACACGCAGGATTCCGCCATGTCCGCCGTCGCCACCTCCGTTCCGTCCACGCCCACCCGCCCGACCCCGGGCATCACCGTGGCCGCCCGGCTCGCCGGCCAGGCGGAGCTGCTGCCGGCCGGGGTGCTGGCGCTGCTGGTGTCGCTGCACCGGGCGGTGGAGCCGGAGCGGCAGGCGCGGCTGGCCGCGCGGCGCCAGCGCCAGGCCTTCTTCGACCAGGGGGGGCTGCCGGACTTCCGCACCGACACCGCGCACATCCGCCAGGGCGACTGGACGGTGGCGCCGATCCCGGCTGCCCTGCAGGACCGTCGCGTCGAGATCACCGGCCCGACCGATCCGAAGATGGTCATCAACGCGCTGAACTCCGGCGCGCGGGTGTTCATGGCCGATTTCGAGGATTCGACCTCGCCGACCTGGCGCAACCTCCTGGCCGGCCAGCAGGCGCTGATCGGCGCGGTGCGCGGCGACCTGGAGTACACCGCGCCGGCGGCGGCCGATGGCGCGCCCGGCAAGCACTACACGCTGCGGCCGTTCGCCGAGCAGGCGGTGCTGATCGTGCGCCCGCGTGGCTGGCACCTGGACGAGAAGCACGTGCTGGTCGACGGCCAGCCGATCGCCGGCGGCCTGTTCGACGCGGCGCTGTTCGCCTTCCATAACGCCCGCGCGCTGATGCGCCGTGACCGCGGCCCTTATTTCTACCTGCCCAAGCTGCAGTCGATGGAAGAGGCGGCGCTGTGGGAAACCGCGCTGGCGCACATCGAGGGCATGCTCGGCCTGCCGCACGGGCAGATCAAGGTCACCGTGCTGATCGAGACGCTGCCGGCGGTGTTCGAGATGGACGAGATCCTGCACGCGCTGCGCGGGCGCATCGTCGGCCTGAACTGCGGCCGCTGGGACTACATCTTCTCCTACCTGAAGACCTTCCGCCGGCATGCCGACAAGGTGCTGCCCGAGCGTGGCCAGGTGACCATGACCCAGCCGTTCCTGAAGGCATATTCGGAGCTGCTGATCCAGACCTGCCACCGCCGCGGCGCGCATGCGATGGGCGGCATGGCCGCGCAGATCCCGATCAACCACGACCCGGCCGCCAACGAGCAGGCCATGGCGCGGGTGCGCGCGGACAAGCTGCGCGAGGTCAGTGCCGGCCACGACGGCACCTGGGTGGCGCACCCGGCGTTGATCCCGGTGGCGCGCGCGATCTTCGACGAGCACATGCCGGGCCCCAATCAGCACCACGTGCTGCGCCGCGACGTGCACGTCACCCGCGATGACCTGGTGGCCCCCTGCGCCGGCACCATCACCCGCGCCGGCTTCGACAACAGCGTGGAAGTGTGTGTGCGCTACATGGCCGCGTGGCTGGACGGCAACGGCTGCGTGCCGATCCACAACCTGATGGAGGACGCGGCCACCGCCGAGATCAGCCGCAGCCAGATCTGGCAGTGGCTGCATGCCGGCAACCAGCACCTGGACGACGGCACCGCCATCGACGGCGCGCTGCTCGACGCCACCCTGCGCGCGCTGCCGGCGCGCCTGGGCGACACCGCCGCGCTGCCCGGCGGCGACCGCATCGCCCAGGCCATCGAACTGCTCGGCACGCTCAGCCACGCCGACGAACTGGCCGAGTTCCTGACCCTGCCGGCGTACCGGCAGATCGACTGAGCCCTGCCACTGGCCGCCCCCTACTGCACGCCCCGCCCCCCAAGGAGTTCCACCATGAGCACCTACACGCAACAGATCGACGCCCTGCAGCACGACTGGGACAGCAACCCGCGCTGGGCCGGCATCCGCCGCCCGTACAGCGCCGCCGACGTGGTGCGCCTGCGCGGCACCGTGCAGCCCGAGCACACCCTGGCCCGGCGCGGCGCCGAGCGGCTGTGGAAGCTGCTCAACGGCGAGGCCAGGAAGGGCTACGTCAACGCCTTCGGCGCGATCAGCGCCGGCCAGGCGATGCAGCAGGCCAAGGCCGGGCTGGAGGCGGTGTACCTGTCCGGCTGGCAGGTGGCCGCCGACGGCAATACCTCCGAGACCATGTACCCGGACCAGTCGCTGTACGCCTACGACTCGGTGCCGACCATGGTCCGCCGCATCAACAACACCTTCCAGCGCGCCGACGAGATCCAGTGGAAGAACATCATCGACGGCAAGCTGAAGGCCGAGGAGGCCATCGACTTCTTCCTGCCGGTCGTGGCCGACGGCGAGGCCGGCTTCGGCGGCGTGCTCAATGCCTACGAGCTGATGAAGAACATGATCGTCGCCGGTGCCGCGGGGGTGCACTTCGAGGACCAGCTGGCGGCGGTGAAGAAGTGCGGCCACATGGGCGGCAAGGTACTGGTGCCGACCCAGGAGGCGATCCAGAAGCTGGTGGCCGCGCGCCTGGCCGCCGACGTGCTGGGGGTGCCGACGATCGTCCTGGCACGGACCGACGCCGAGGCCGCCAACCTGCTGACCAGCGACTTCGACCCCAATGACGCGCCTTTCGTCACCGGCGAGCGCACCGCCGAGGGCTTCTACCGGGTGCGCAACGGGCTGGAGCAGTCGATCAGCCGCGGCGTGGCTTACGGGCCGTATGCCGATCTGGTGTGGTGCGAGACCGGCACCCCGGACCTGGGCTTCGCCCGCGAGTTCGCCCAGGCGGTGCACGCGGCCAGCCCGGGCAAGCTGCTGTCCTACAACTGCTCGCCATCGTTCAACTGGAAGAAGAACCTGGACGACCGCACCATCGCCCGCTTCCAGGACGAACTGTCGGCACTGGGCTACAAGTACCAGTTCATCACCCTGGCCGGCATCCACATCAACTGGTTCAACACCTTCAAGTTCGCCCACGACTACGCCCGTGGCGAGGGCATGCGCCACTACGTGGAGCAGGTCCAGGAGCCGGAGTTCGCCGCGCGCGGGCAGGGCTACACCTTCGTTTCCCACCAGCAGGAAGTGGGGGCGGGCTACTTCGACGACGTCACCACGGTGATCCAGGGCGGCGCCTCCAGCGTCACCGCGCTGACCGGCTCCACCGAGGAGGCGCAGTTCCAGGCCGGCAGGGCCGCCTGAAGGCCCTGGTTTCGATACTTTTACCGTTACTTGGGTATGGAGCAGGGGCGGCCGCGACGGCCGCCCTTTCTTTCATATGGCTGAATGCGATGGGCGCCGGTTTGCGACCTGCTCCACGCTTTGTGCCGGTGCTATCCTTCCGCGCTAGCCCCCGGGGACGAAGGGGCGGTGGGGCTGAGGGAATGACCAGCGAAAGTGCTGCAATCATGGCCGATGAGCGCGAACCGGGTGTCGCCCACATGGCGATGGCCGAAATCGTGCATCCCGTCCTGTCGCCCGACGAATTCGCGCTGTTCTCGCGGTTCGCACGGCAGCGCCAGGTCGCCGCCGGCGAGGTCCTGTTCCGCCGCGGGGATTCGGGCGACGCCATGTTCGTCATCGTCAGTGGCATCGTCGATCTCAACTTCGGCGAGGACCTGGTGGTCAAGTACCTGGGCCCGGGGGAGTTCTTCGGCGAGCTGGGCCTGCTGATCGGCGACCATCGCCGCGGCGCCGATGCCCGTGCCTCGACCGAGCTGTCCCTGCTCGAACTCGGGCATCCCGATTTCCAGAAGCTGGTGGACCACGATCCGGGCCGGGTCGCCTTTTTCCTGCGCCGCACGATCATGCGCGTGGTCTCCAACGAACAGATGCTGATCCGGCAGCTGCGCCGTCGCAACCACGACCTGGAAGCGGCGCTGGACAATCTCTACACCACCACCCACCAGCTCAGCCATACCGAGGAACTGGTGCGGACCGACGAATTGACCGGCCTGTACAACCGCCGTGGCCTGACCCTCTACCTGCAGGAGTGCCGGCAGCCGTCGCGGAACCCGCCGCAGGGGCTGCTGCTGATCGACTGCGACCGCTTCAAGCGCATCAACGACGAACATGGCCACCTGGTCGGCGACCGCGTGCTGCAGGCGGTGGCCAACATCCTGCGCTCGGTGGTGCAGCCGGGCGGGCTGGCCTGCCGCCTGGGCGGCGACGAATTCTGCCTGCTGGTGCAGGAGGCAGACGCCGAGGCGCTCGAACACGTGGCCGGCTTCATCCTGCATGCCGTGCACGGCCTGCTGGAACGGTCGCAGCCGGTGCCGCGGGTGTGCCCGGTGAGCATCGGCGTCAGCCTGCTCGACCCGTCGCGCGACTGGAACGACTGGTACGCGCATGCCGACAGTGCGCTGTACGAGGCCAAGCGGCGTGGCGGCAACCGGCTGCAATGGCCGGTGGACTGGCTGGGGGCCGGCTGACATGCAGCAGGTGCCCGCCACACCGGACATGGATGCAACGGCGGGTGCCCCCGCCCCCCGCGTGCACACGCTGCTGCTGACCGACCTGTGCGACTCGGTCGCGCTGGTGGAGCGGCTGGGCGACACCGCGGCCGCGGAACTGTTCCAGGAGCACGACCGGCTGGTGCTGCGCCTGCAGCAGCAGTGGAAGGGACGCATGATCGACCGCTCCGACGGCCTGCTGCTGCTGTTCGAGCGGCCGGTCAACGGGCTGGGTTTCGCGCTGGACTACCGGCAGGGCCTGGAGCAGCTGGGCCAGCTGCGCGGCATCGGCCTGCAGGCGCGTACCGGCATGCATGTCGGCGAGGTGCTGACCTGGCACAACAGCGTCGAGGCGGTGCAGGCCGGTGCCAAGCCACTGGAAGTCGAGGGCCTGGCCAAGCCGCTGGCCGCGCGCCTGATGGCGTTGGCGCGGCCCGGGCAGATCCTGCTGTCGGCGGTGGCCGAGTCGCTGGCGCACCGTTCCGCCCGCGAGCTGGGCGCGCGCAGCGAGCACCTGCTGTGGAGATCGCACGGGCGCTGGCACTTCAAGGGCGTGCCGACCACGCAGGAAGTGTTCGAGGTCGGCGAGCCGGGGTTCGCCCCGCTGCGCATGCCGCGCAGCACGCCCAAGGCCTGGCGCGACCTGCCGCTGTGGCGGCGCCCGATGGCGCTGGTCGCCGAAGCGACATTGCTGGTGGCGCTGGGCGTCGGCGCCTGGTTCATCGCGCGGCCGGAGCCGGCCATCGCCTTCGCCGAGCGCGACTGGGTGGTGCTGGCCGACGTGATCAACGGTACCGATGAAGCGATCTTCGATGCGTCGGTCCGGCGGGCGATCATGCTTGGCCTGGATCAGTCGCGGCATGTGAATGTGCTGTCTGACGGCAAGATCCGTGAAAGCCTGGAAATGGCGAGGAAGCCCGCCGATGCGATGCTCGACCGTGCGCTGGCAGTGGACATCGCGGTACGCGAGGGCGCGCGCGCTGTCCTGTTGCCGACGATCACGCGGGATGGCACGGGCTATCGGGTAGCCGTCAGCCTGGTGGCTCCCGGTACCGATGCCACGGTGCAGACGTACCATGCGGTGGCCAGTGGCACCGACAAGATCACCACGGCGGTGGACGATGTCGTGAAACAACTCCGCGAGGGGTTGGGGGAATCGGTCGCCGAGCTGCGCAGGTCGCTCCCCCTGTCGCAGGCTTCCACCAGCAGCCTGCGTGCGCTGCGCTCTTATGCCCTGGCCGAAACCGCGATCGGACAGCGTCGCTTCGAGGAAGCGCGCAATCTCTACCAGGCTGCGGTGGAAATCGATCCCGAGTTCGCACTGGCCTACGCGGGCCTGGCCAAACTGCATGCCCGCACCGGGGACATGCAGCCGGCGCGCGAGCAACTGCAGCGCGCGCTTGCGTTCACATCGCAGTTGCCGCATCGCGAACGGCTGTATCTCAAGGCCTGGCAGGCCGAGCTGGAGCCCCATGGCTGGCCGCTGGAAGACTGGCGTGCCCTGGCCAGGCTGTATCCGGACTCATTTGCCGGTCTTTCCAATACCTCCTGGTACCTGTTCCAGGACAACCGTTTTGGCGAAGCCGAGCCTTTTGCCCGTGCGGCGTCGGTGCCGCAGGACTACCTTCGGGTCTACCCGATGGTGCAGCTTGGGCAGATCCAGATCGCGCTGAACCAACCCGAGCTTGCCCTGCAGACCCTCAGGCAGGCGCACGAGCTGCAGGGCGGGAGCAGCGCGGGTGATGCCCAGATCGACGCGCTCGTCGCCATGCGTCGTCATGCGGAGGCCGAACAGATGCTGGCCAGGTTCGACAACGGGGGGGAGTCACTGCAGGGACTCATGGGCCTTCGCGCGCGTTTGCTGGTTGCGGCCGACCAGGGCGATTGCGGTGCGATGAAGACCGCACTGCGCGCGGACGCGGCCAAGCCGGTCGTGGCCTACCAGCGCATCCACCAGGCACTGCAGCATGTCGTCGTCGGGGTCGTGTGTGACCAGAAGGGAGACCTCGGCCTGTCCACCGTGGCCGCGGAGCTTTCCCCCTTGCTGCGCAGGACCGACGATCCTGCATGGCGCGATCACAGCCTGCAGATGCTTGCGCTGATCTACCTGGCACAACGGCAGCATCAAACGCCCCTTTCCTCGCGCCTGCTGCGCGAGAACGCGCAGGTGTTCGAATCCCAGCGCAGTCCGGTCGTGGCCAAATGGCATCGTCTCGTGCAGGCGATGGAACACCTGCAGGAAGGCAGGGCGGATGCCGCGGTGGCGGCAATCCAGCCGATGCTCGATGGGAGCGAGCCGTTGCAGGCGCATGTGGTTCTGCTCGAGGCGCACCGCCTGCTGGGCGATGCCGCCGCGGCCGGGCGCGAGCAGCGATGGCTGGCCGACCATCGCGGCCAGGCGATTGCCGAACTGATGGCGATGCAGGTGCTGCAACCGCTCAACGTGCATGACGTTGCCGGGGCAGGGGCGCCGGCGGTCGCCGCCGGCGCGGGGTGAGAGCGGTCAGCCGATGGCGTCGCCGACCTTGCCGGCCTCGAAACAGAAGACCACCGTCATCGGCATGGTGCACTCGGAAGTCAGGTAGGCCTCCAGTTCGCTGCGTACCAGCTGCAGTTCTTCCGGCGATGCCAGCGCATCCACTTCCAGGCACTCGCTGTGGTCGACACTGATGCCGATGGAGGCCAGTGCAGCGACCGGATCGGTGACGAACAATGCGCGGAACACGTTATCGCCGATCAGATGGTCCAGTAGATTGGACGCTTCGGCAGGGGTCAGCTTGCTTGTGGACATGGCGGCTCTTCCAGAGGGGAGATCAGTCACCTGTATCGGCTGCAAACCGGCCGAGTTGAGCGCCCTGCGACGCGTGGTGGCCAGGCGGTGCGGGCGGCGGCAGGTCAGGGGGCTACTTGCCGGCCATGAATGCGGCGATCATGGCGTGGTCCGAGAGATATGAGCCGTGAATCCCATGCGTGTCCGTCGTTGTATGCATCTCCTGCTGGAGCCCAGCGAACGTGTTTCGTTCGGATTCGCCGCGATCCTGCGGGGCAAGGTTGAGGTGGAAAGCGAGGTGAGCTGGGTCGCGTTGGCCGCCCACCTTGGGCAGGCCGTGGTGGTGGACGCCGCCGAGCGTGCCCTGCTTTGCGCCACCAGCGCCCACCGGTGGCATGAGCCCAGCCCCGAGCAGCTCGGCTCGGCGGCCTGCATGCGCCTGCTGGAGCTGGGTTTGCTGGTCGGCGACCAGCCCGAGCATGCGGACCACCGGGCGCGGGACCAGGCCGTCCGCGACGCGCACTGGTGGTTGCCCGCGGCGATCATGCACGGGCATTCGCGTTGGCAAGGCGTGGACAGCGTCGACGAAATGCACTCACAGGGGCTTGTCACCGCAGCTGACCTGAGGCGCAGCTTTGGTCCGCCGCCGCCTGCGGTGCGCTCACATGAAGGCATTTACGCCCCCTTGCCCAGGGAAGCGGGAACCGCGTTCGACGCGATGCTCGAACGCCGGGCCACCTGCCGGAACTTCGATACCGGCCGCGCCTTGCCCCTGCCCCTGCTCGGACAGCTCCTGCAGCGCTCGGTGATGGCGCAGGCAACGCTCGAGGCCGCGCCGGACACCGTGTTCCTGAAGAAGAATGTCCCATCCGGTGGCGGCCTGCATCCGGTCGAGGCCTACCTGCTGGTGCAGAATGTGGAAGGACTGGTGCCGGGCCTTTACCACTATCATCCGCTGGAACACGGGCTGCTTGCGCTGCCATCGCCTCCGCCGCCGGACATGCGCGAGTTGGCGCGGCGGCTGCTCTCCGGCCAGGACTGGTTCGCCGACGCCCCGGCGATGGTCATTCTTGCGCCGCGTTTCGAGCGTTGCTTCTGGAAGTACCGCAACCACGCCAAGGCCTACCGTGCCATCGTCCTCGACGTCGGGCACCTGTCGCAGATGCTCTACACATGCGCCACCGAGGCGGGCCTGGGCGCGTTCGTGACCGCGGCGATCAACGAGATCGATATCGATCGGGCACTGGGACTGGATGGTGTCCAGCAGGGCGCGATGGCGGTTTTCGGTCTCGGTTGGCGCGCATCACAACAGGCGACCACCGAGTTCGATCCAGCCCACCGCGTATGGGCGTGATCAGCCCGCCTCGAAATCCACCAGCACCGCACCGTCGCCCACCTGGTCGCCGCCGCGCACGCGGTAGCCGTTGACCACGCCGTCGGCAGGCGCCTGCAGGGTGTGCTCCATCTTCATCGCTTCCATCACCAGCAGCGGGGTGCCGCGGGCGACCCTGCTGCCCGGCTCGACCAGCAGGGCGATGACCCGGCCGGGCATAGGCGCCAGCAGGCTGCCGCCATGATCGCTGCCGCCGTCGGCCTCGGCGACGGGGTCGTGCAGGGTGAAGCGGCGCTGGCTCCCGTCGGCGAAGACATGCAGCACATTGCCGTCGCGCACGACGTCGCCGCGGTGCAGCCGGTCGTCGATCTGCACGGCATAGCCGTCCGCGCGCACCCGCCCGCGCAGCCGCAGCGGGTCGCCGTCGCCATCCACCTGCCAGCCGTCCGCGTGGCGCCGTACCCGCAGCGTGCGTTGCTGCTGCTGGTGTTCCAGTGTCACCGCGCGCGCGGCGGGACCGGCCGTGCGCCAGCCATCGGCGATGGCCCAGGGCGAGGCGTCGGCCGCCGCTGTGGCGCCGTCGTCGATGGCGAGCACCGCGGCCAGTGCCCAGTCGGCCGCGCTTGCGGGATGGTGGCGCACGTCCAGTGCGTCGTGCTCGCGCTCGATCAGCGCGGTGTCGAGATCGGCCTGGCGGAACGAACCGGTCGCCACCAGCCGGTGCAGGAAGCCGGCATTGGTGGTGACGCCGACCGCCCGGCACTGCGCCAGCGCCTGCCGCATGCGCCGCAGCGCGCTGTCGCGGTCCACGTCATGCACGATCAGCTTGGCGATCATCGGGTCGTAGTACGGGGTGATGGCATCGCCCTGTTCGACGCCGGCATCCACCCGCACGTGGGCATCGGGCCGCGGCAGGCGCAGGTGGCGCAGGGTGCCGGTGGAGGGCAGGAACCCACGGTCGGCATCCTCGGCGTACAGCCGTGCCTCGATGGCGTGGCCGTGGATGGCCAGCTGCGCCTGGGTCTTCGGCAACGGCTGCCCGGCGGCGACGCGCAGCTGCCACTCCACCAGGTCGGTGCCGGTGATCAGTTCGGTCACCGGGTGCTCGACCTGCAGGCGGGTGTTCATTTCCATGAACCAGAATTCGCCCGAAGGCGAGGCGATGAATTCCACCGTGCCGGCGCCGACGTAGCCGACCGCACGCGCCGCGTCGGTGGCGGCCTTGCCCATCGCCGCGCGGCGTTCGGGCGTCATGCCCGGCGCCGGGGCTTCCTCCAGCACCTTCTGGTGGCGGCGCTGCACCGAGCAGTCGCGCTCGAACAGATGCACCACGTTGCCGTGGCCGTCGCCGAACACCTGGATCTCGATATGCCGCGGCCGCTCGATGTACTTCTCCACCAGCACGTGCGCATTGCCGAACGCCGACTGCGCCTCGCGCTGGCAACTGGCCAGGGCGGCGTCGAAATCCGCGCTGGCCTCGACCCTGCGCATGCCCTTGCCGCCGCCGCCGGCGCTGGCCTTGATCAGCACCGGATAGCCGATCGCGTCGGCCTGCGCGCGCAGGAAGGCCGGCTCCTGGCGCTCGCCGTGGTAGCCGGGAGTCAGCGGCACGCCGGCCTGCTGCATCAGCGCCTTGGCCGCGCTCTTGTCGCCCATCGCGTCGATGGCGCTGGCCGGCGGGCCGATGAACACCACGCCGGCATCGGCGCAGGCGCGGGCGAAACCGGCGTTCTCGGACAGGAAGCCGTAGCCGGGGTGGATCGCCTGCGCGCCGCTGCGGCGCGCGGCGTCGAGGATGGCCGCGCCGCGCAGGTAGCTGTCCGCCGCCGGCGCCGGGCCGATGTGGATGGCCTCGTCGGCCAGCCGCACATGCCGTGCGTCGCGGTCGGCGTCCGAGTACACCGCCACGGTGGCGATGCCCAGGCGGCGGCAGGTGGCGATGACGCGGCAGGCGATTTCGCCGCGGTTGGCGATCAGGATCTTGTCGAACATGGCGTATTCCATGACGTGCTGCGCGGTGGCAGCTTGAAGTATTGAAGAGCTTTCACTCCCCTGCCGGGGAGCGAGCTACTTTTCTTTGCCCGTGCAAAGAAAAGGTAGCCAAAAGAAAGCACGCCCTGCCTCCGCGCCCAACGCGCTGCGCGCGCCGGGTCCACTCCGCCGCCGGGATTTTTCGACACGACATCCGTGTCGTGTCGAAAAACGACGTGCATCCATGCACGTCGCCCTCGGGGTCCTCTCCGTCGGCTGCGTCGCTGCGGAAGGGAACCCGGGACAGCGAAGGCAACCGCAAGAGCCAGAGCACAAGCGCAGGCTTCCGGCTCGATGCGTGTCATGCCGACGGCCTCACATCCGGAACACGCCGAAGCGCGTGTCCTGCGCCGGCGCGTTGAGGCTGGCGGCCAGCGCCAGGCCCAGGACGCGGCGGGTGTCGGCGGGGTCGATCACGCCGTCGTCCCACAGCCGCGCGCTGGCGTAATAGGGGTGGCCCTGGCGCTCGAACTGCTCGCGGATGGGCGCCTTGAACGCCTCCTCCTCGTCGGCCGGCCACTGCCCGCCCTTGCCCTCGATGCCGTCGCGCTTGACCGTGGCCAGCACGCTGGCGGCCTGTTCGCCGCCCATCACCCCGATGCGTGCATTCGGCCACATCCACAGGAAATGCGGCGAATAGGCGCGGCCGCACATGCCGTAGTTGCCGGCGCCGAACGAGCCGCCGATCACCACCGTGTACTTGGGCACGCGCGCGTTGGCCACCGCCATCACCAGCTTGGCGCCGTCCTTGGCGATGCCGCCGTGTTCGTACTTGCGGCCGACCATGAAGCCGGTGATGTTCTGCAGGAACAGCAGCGGGATGCCGCGCTGGCAGCACAGTTCGATGAAGTGCGCGCCCTTGAGCGCCGATTCGGAGAACAGGATGCCGTTGTTGGCGATGATGCCGACGGGATGGCCATGCACATGGGCGAAGCCGGTGACCAGGGTGTTGCCGTAGCGCGGCTTGAACTCGTCGAAGCGCGAGCCGTCGACGATGCGCATGATCACTTCGCGCACGTCGTAGGGCTTGCGCGTGTCGCCGGGGATCACGCCATACAGTTCGTGCGCATCGAACAGCGGCGCCTCGCCGGGCTGCAGCGCGACGCGCGGCTCCGGCCTGCGCCAGTTGAGGCTGGCGATGATGGCGCGCACCCGCGCCAGCGCCTGCAGGTCGTTGTCGGCCATGTGGTCGGCGACGCCGGAAATGCGCGTGTGCACGTCGGCACCGCCCAGTTCCTCGGCGCTGACCACTTCGCCGGTCGCGGCCTTCACCAGCGGCGGGCCGCCGAGGAAGATGGTGCCCTGTTCGCGGACGATGACCGTCTCGTCGCTCATCGCCGGCACGTAGGCGCCGCCGGCGGTGCAGCTGCCCATCACGCAGGCGATCTGCGGAATGCCCTGCGCGGACAGGTTGGCCTGGTTGTAGAAGATGCGGCCGAAGTGGTCGCGGTCGGGGAATACCTCGTCCTGCAGCGGCAGGAACGCACCGCCCGAGTCGACCAGGTAGATGCACGGCAGGCGGTTCTGCTGCGCGATCTCCTGCGCGCGCAGGTGCTTCTTGACCGTCACCGGGTAGTAGGTGCCGCCCTTGACCGTGGCGTCGTTGGCGACGATCAGGCATTCCACGCCGGAGACGCGGCCGATGCCGGCGACCATGCCGGCGCCCGGCACCGGGTCGTCGTACATGCCGTGCGCGGCCAGCGGCGCGATCTCGAGGAACGCGCTGCCGGGATCGAGCAGCGCGTCGATGCGCTCGCGCACCAGCAGCTTGCCGCGCGCGGTGTGCTTGGCCCGCGCCGCATCGCTGCCGCCGCGCGCGGTGCGCTCCAGGGTCGCGCGCAGGTCGTCGACCAGCGCCTGCATCGCCGCGCGGTTGGCCTCGAATGTCTCGCTGCCGGGCTGCAGCTGGGTTTTCAGTACGCTCATGGCGGTGGTTCCTGCGGTTGCCTGTGTGCCGTCGGCGGAGGGGGGGCCGAAGGGCGGACGCGCGGCGCGTGGGGTCCATGATGCGGGAACCCCGCCGTTGCCGTTGCCCTTCACCTGCCGGCGCCCTCCAGGGAGAGGCCCGGCGATTGCCGGGCCTGGATCACGCGGTGCGCTGGAACAGCTCGCGCCCGATCAGCATGCGCCGGATCTCCGAGGTGCCGGCGCCGATCTCGTACAGCTTGGCGTCGCGCCACAGGCGGCCCGCCGGGTACTCGTTGATGTAGCCGTTGCCGCCGAGGATCTGGATCGCCTCGCCGGCGGCCCAGGTGGCCTTCTCGGCCGAATACAGGATCGCGCCGGCCGCGTCCTGGCGGGTGGTGCGGCCCTGGTCGCAGGCCCTGGCCACCGCATACACATATGCGCGGCACGCGTTGAGGCCCACGTACATGTCCGCGAGCTTGGCCTGGATCAGCTGGAAGGTGCCGATCGCTTCGCCGAACTGCTTGCGCTCGTGCACGTACGGCAGCACCACGTCCAGCGCCGCGGCCATCAACCCGAGCGGACCGCCGGACAGCACCACGCGCTCGTAGTCCAGGCCGGACATCAGCACCTTGACGCCACCGCCGACCTCGCCGAGCACGTTCTCCACCGGCACCTCGCAGTCCTGGAACACCAGTTCGCAGGTGTTGGAGGCGCGCATGCCCAGCTTGTCCAGCTTCTGCGCGGTGGAGAATCCCTTCATGCCCTTCTCGACGATGAAGGCGGTGATGCCGCGCGAGCCGGCGTCCGGGTCGGTCTTGGCGTAGACCACCAGCACGTCGGCGTCCGGGCCGTTGGTGATCCACATCTTGTTGCCGTTGAGCAGGTAGTGGTCGCCGCGCCGCTCCGCGCGCAGCTTCATCGACACCACGTCCGAGCCGGCGCCCGGTTCGCTCATCGCCAGCGCGCCGACGTGCTCGCCGCTGCACAGCCTGGGCAGGTACCTGTGCTTCTGCGCCTCGCTGGCGTTCTTGCGCAGCTGGTTCAGGCACAGGTTCGAATGCGCGCCGTAGGACAGGCCGATGCCGCCGGAGGCACGCGAGATTTCCTCCATCGCCACCACGTGGGCGAGATACCCCATGCCGCTGCCGCCGTATTCTTCCTCCACGGTCATGCCGAGCAGGCCCTGTTCGCCCAGCTGGCGCCAGAGCGTGTTGGGGAACTGGTTGCCGGCGTCGGCGTCGGCGGCCAGCGGCGCGATGTGCGCGGCCGCGAACTGGGCCACGCTCCCGCGCAGCATGTCGATCTCTTCGCCGAGATCGAAGGAAAGGGTGGGGACGTGCATGGGGGCGGCTCCGGTACGGCGGGACGGGTGGGCGCTCCGGGAGGGGAATGACGGACTGGCCGTCAGCACGGGCGTTCGCGCGCAGCCTAGCCGGTCTCCATGAAAAAGTGAATACAAATTCAAAAATTGAATCTAGAATCAATCCATGGCCTACAAACGTTCGGAACTGATGGAAAAGCGCCTTGCCGGCAACCGCGAGGCGATCCTGGCAGCGGCCCGGCGGCTGGTTGCCGCGGGCGGGTACCGCAACGCGCCGATCACCGCGGTGGCGGCCGAGGCCGGGGTATCCACCGGCCTGATCTACCGCCATTTCCCGTCCAAGGCCGACCTCTTCGTGGAGGTGCTCACCGCCGCGGTCGAGCATGAGCTGGACATCCTTTCGGCGATCGCCGACGGGCCACAGCCGGCGGCCGTGCGCCTGCAGCAGGCGGTGGCCTCCTTCGTGCGCCGCGCGCTGGCCGGGCCGGCACTGGCCTATGCCTTCATCGCCGAACCAGTGGATCCGGAGGTCGAGGCTGAGCGCATCCGCTGTCGCCGCCTGTTCGGCGACGTGTTCAAGCGCATCCTCGGCGACGGCGTCCGCAGCGGCGAATTCCCGGCGCAGGACCTGGACGTGGGTGCGGCCTGCATCGTCGGTGCGTTCACCGAGGCGCTGGTCGGACCGACCGCGCCCAGCCGCGACGGCCTGCGCGGCGGTGAGCCGCTGGTCGAGGCGATCGGCGCGTTGTGCCTGCGCGCGGCCGGTGCCGGCATGGCCGCGCACGGGGGATGAGGCCGCCGTCCGGCCGCTGCCCGTTGCCGGTGGGTGGGGGCGCTGGTCTATACTCCGCCGGTAGCTGTGGTCCACCGACTACTTGCCAGGGGTGTTGATACGTGCGGAATTACGACCTGCAGTTCCTGAAACGCTTCTCCATCGTGATCGCCATCTTGGCTGTCGTCACGGTCGGGCTGATCATCTTCGCGTCGTTCCTGCAGCGCGCGATTCCCACCGAAGCCTCCCCGCAGGCGGTCGCGCGCGTCGAGCAGCGCATCGCCCCGGCCGGTGCGGTCTACGCGGGCAGCACCGGTGCCGCGGCGCAGGCTGCGGCGGCCGAAGCCGCGGCTGCCCAGGCGGCTGCCGCAGGCGGCGCCTACGGCGGCACCCTGGACGGCAAGGTGATCTTCGACAAGCTGTGCACCGCTTGCCACCTGACCGGCGTGGGCATGGCACCGACCCTGGACCACGCGCATTGGGACAAGCGCATCGCCCAGGGGACCGAGACGCTCTACAAGCACGCCATCGAGGGCTACACCGGCCCGGACGGCGGGGTGATGCCGCCCAAGGGCGGCAATGCCGGCCTGAGCGACGAGCAGATCCATGCCACCGTCGACTGGATGCTGGCAAACCTGAAATAAAACGTGCCCATCATGGACACGCGGCGCCGCCCTCCCGGGCGGCGCTTTGCTTTCCGCCGTTCCGGAGTCCACCCCATGCGTCATCTCCCCGCGCTGCTCGCCCTCTCGCTGTCCGTCGCCCTTGCGCCGCAGGCGGTCGCCAGGACGCCGGCCGTCCTCGCCATCGGCCAGGTGCAGGGCAGTGGCCCGCGCAGCCCGCTGGAAGGACGCCTGGTCACCATCGAGGGGTTCGTCAGCGCCGACCTGCGCGCCGGTCTCGGCGGCGTCTTCCTGCAGGACGCGGGAGATCGCGATCCGGCCACGTCCGATGCGCTGTTCGTGCAGCTGGACCCGGCGCGCGCGCTGCCCGCGGGACAGTGGCTGCGCGTCACCGGCACGGTGCAGGAACTGGCGGCCGGCAAGGGCGGCCAGACCCTGACCGCGCTGCAGGCCGAAACGGTGGCGGCGGCCCGCGCCCGCCCCGCGCCCGGGATCACCGTGCTGGAGGCCGTGCCCGCCAGCTGGGAAGCGCTGGAAGGGATGAAGGTGCGCATCGCCGCACCGCTGACGCTGGCCGGGCAGGACCAGCTGGCGCGTCACGGCGAGCTGACCGTCGCCTTCGACGGGCGGCTGTGGCAGCCGACCGAACTGGCCGCCGCCGGCACCGCGGAGAACGCGGCGCTGGGGGCCGACAACGCGCGCCGCCGCCTGCGCCTGGACGATGGCAGCAGCCAGCGCGATCCGGGCCGCGTGTCCTACCTGCCCGAGGCCGCGCAGCTGCGCACCGGCATGGTGTTCCGCGGCGTCGAGGGCGTGGTCGACCAGCGCTACGACGGCGACTACCGGCTGCAGCTGACCGCCGCGCTGCCGGTACCGGCGATCGAGCGGCCGCAGCCGCCGGCGGTGGCCGGGGCGCTGCGCATCGCCGCGTTCAACCTGGAGAACTATTTCAACGGCGATGGCCACGGTGGGGGCTTCCCGACCCTGCGTGGGGCCAAGACGTTCGCGCAGTTCCAGGCACAGCAGGCCAAGCTGGTCGCCACCATCCGCGGCCTCGACGCCGACGTGGCCGCGCTGATGGAGCTGGAGAACGACGGTTACGGCCCGGACTCGGCGATCGCCGGGCTGGTGCGCGCGCTCAACGAAGGGCAGGACAAGGAGCGCCACTGGGCGTTCGTCGACGCCGGCAAGGGGCCGGGCGACAACCCCATCCGGGTTGGCATCATCTACCGTGCGGCACGGGTGGCGCCGGTGGGCAGGCCGGCGGTGCTGGAGCGCGAACCGTTCGGCGAGCGCAGCCGGGTACCGCTGGCGCAGGCCTTCCGCATGGGCCGCACGGGCCGGCCGTTCGTGGTCGTGGCCAACCACTTCAAGTCCAAGGGCTGCAGCGAGGCCAGCGGCGCCGACGCCGACCAGAACGACGGCCAGGGCTGCTGGACCGCCACCCGGGTGGCATCGGCGCGGCTGCTGCACCAGTGGCTGCAGCGCGATCCGACCGGCAGTGGCGGTGGCGATGCGGTGCTGCTGGGCGACTTCAATGCCTATGCGATGGAAGACCCGATCCGCCAGCTGCAGGCAGATGGCTGGCGCGACGCGTTCAAGGTCGCCGGCGTGTCCCGGCCCTACAGCTACGTCTACAACGGTTTGACCGGGCGCCTGGACCACGCGCTGCTCAACCCGGGCATGGCGGCGCGGTTGAAGGGCGCGGCCGAATGGCACATCAATGCCGATGAAGCCGACGACGCCGGCTACCAGGGGCGCAACGTGCCCGGCCCGTGGCGCAGCTCGGACCACGACCCGCTGCTGCTGGGTTTCGATCCCTGAGCCCGGGCGAAGAGGTGCCGGCGCCGTGCTCCTGACGCCGGCGACCCCTAGCGCGCGTGCCGCCGCGCCGCGTTCCACAGATGGGTGCTGGCCAGTGCCAGGCTGCCGGCGACGGTAAGCGGCGTTTCGGCCCGCTCGCCCAGGCCGCCGGACGCACCGGCCAGCAGCAGCGCCAGCCCGGTGCCCGCCAGCAGCCACAGCGCGGCGGGCAGCGGGCGATGCCGATGCGCGCGCCACAGCGCGTAGCTGGTCAGTGGCACGGCGATCAGCACGAACACCCCGTGCACCCATTCGGCCTCGCTCCAGGTGCCGAACAGCGGCAGCAGCGCGGCCAGCAGTGGCAGCGCCAGGCAGTGCAGCAGGCACAGGCCGGACAGGGCGATGGCGGAGACATCGAACAGGGCAGCTGCATTTTTCATCGGGTCGGCTCCATTTTGTTATAAAGTAACATTAAAGGAGGTGTGGATCACCCCGTTGGGCAAGGAAGCCGTGCTGGAACTTCAGCCCTGCGCGCCGCGCGCGATCAGGGCGATCGCCACCACCGCCAGGCCCAGGCCCACGCGGTTCCAGGCGCTGGTCTTCTCGCCGAAGACCAGCACGCCGACCAGCGCGCCCAGGCACACCACGCCGATGTTCATGCCGGCGAAGATGGTGGCCGGGCTGTGCGGCAACGCCTGGTGCGCGCGCACGTAGAACAGGATGTTGCCGAAGTTGATGGCACCCAGCAGCAGGCCGAAGCCAAGGTTGCGCGCCTGCAGCCGCTGGCGGCCGCTGTAGTGGCGCAGCAGCTGCCAGGCCAGCATCAGCACGAAGGCGATGGCGAAGCTGGCCAGCAGCGCGGCGGTGGCCGGGGTGCCGGCCAGCGCCACCTGCTTGAGCAGGATGTCGATCAGCGCGAAGCCGGCCCACACCGCCAGCAGCCAGCGCCAGCTCGATGCCGTGCCGGCGCCGCGCCCGCCGCTGCGCGCACTGACGCCGACGATGGCCAGCAGGCCCAGCCCCAGCCCGGCCAGTTTCCAGCCATTGGCGTGCTCGCCGAACAGTACGAACGCCGCGCCCAGCGACAGCAGCAGCGACAGCCGCTGCGCCACGTCGCTGCGCACGATGCCGGCTTCGCGCACGGCACGCGCCAGCACCAGGAAGATGCCCGGCAGGGCCAGCGCCAGCCCAAGCAGTGCCGGCCACGGCGCGTGTCCGTCGCGCAGCGACTGCAGCGAGGGCCTGAGCAGCAGCAGCGACAGCACGCTGGCGGCCAGGTAGTTCCAGGTCACCGCCTGGGCGATGTCGATGCCGCGCCGCGGCGCCAGCTTCAGCAGGACCGAGACCAGCACGCTGCAGATCACGCTCAGGATCAGGAAGTGCATCGCATTCGTTGCCGTGCGGTGGTGGCGGTGAAGCCGCTGGATGGGGCCGCTATTATGGCGCCATGAGCAATCCTTCCTTTCCCCGCGAACCGGCGGTGCTGATGCTCGAGGGCCCCTGCGGGCCGCTCGAGGTCGCGGTCGATCCGCCCGAGGGCGATGTCGCCGCGCGGCCGGTCGTCGCCGTCATCTGCCACCCGCTGTCCACCGAAGGCGGCAGCATGCACAACAAGGTGGTGACGATGGCCGCGCGCGCGCTGCGCGAACTGGGCATCACCACCGTGCGCTTCAATTTCCGCAGTGTCGGCGCTTCCGCCGGCAGCTACGACAACGGCGAGGGCGAGCAGGACGACCTGCGCGCGGTGGTGGCATGGGTGCGCGCCCAGCGCCCGGACTGCGCGCTGTGGCTGGCCGGTTTCAGCTTCGGCGCCTACGTATCGCTGCGCGCCAGTGGCGCGCTGGCGCCGCAGGCGCTGATCTCGATCGCGCCCCCGGTCGGTCGCCGCACCTGGGATTTCGACGCGCTGCAGCCGCCGGCGCAGTGGCTGGTGGTGCAGGGCGACGCCGACGAGGTGGTCGACGCGCAGGCCGTCTATGCGTGGCTGGAGACGCTGGCCGACCCGCCGCAGCTGGTGCGCATGCCCGATACCAGCCATTTCTTCCATCGCAAGCTGATCGACCTGCGCGGCGCGATCCAGCACGAAGTGCGGCGCTGGCTGCCCGACGGCAGTTGCTGAGCATGGATGCGACGACCCCCTCGCAGCGCTACGCCGCCGGCGTGGCCCGTGGCGACTGGCGCGACGATCCGGCCCAGCATGCGGCACTGGCCGAGCTCGACCGCATCCACGAGGCCATCGTCGATTCGGCGCAGGACGGCTGGCTCGACCGGCTGTCGGCCTTCTGGAAGAAGCCCGAGCCGGTCAAGGGCCTGTATTTCTGGGGCGGCGTCGGCCGCGGCAAGACGTTCCTGGTCGACCTGTTCTACGACGGCCTGCCGATCGAGCAGAAGTACCGCACCCACTTCCACCGCTTCATGCGCGGCATCCACGAGCGGCTGCGCGAACACCAGGGCCAGAGCGACCCGCTGGCGAAGATCGCCCAGGAATGGCGCAGCAGACTGCGGGTGCTGGTGCTGGACGAGTTCTTCGTCACCGATATCGGCGACGCGATGCTGCTGGCGCGCCTGCTCGAACGGCTGTTCGCCGAAGGCGTGACCCTGGTGACCACCTCCAACACCGCGGTGGAGAACCTGTACCTCAACGGCCTGCAGCGCGACAGTTTCCTGCCGGCCATCGCCCTGCTGCAGAAGTACTGCGTGGAGCTGTACGCCGAAGGCACCGAGGACTACCGCATGCGCGCGCTGACCCGCTCGCCGGTGTACCGGGCGCCGCTGGAAGGCGACAGCGATGCCTGGCTGGAGCGGCGCTGGAAGGAGCTGAGCGGCGGCCAGGACGCGCGCGCCGGCAACATCCAGATCGAGGGCCGCAAGATTCCGGTGCGCGGGCGTGGCAAGAGCATCGTCTGGTTCGACTTCGCTGCACTGTGCGAAGGCCCGCGCGGTCCCTCGGACTACATCGAGATCGCGCGCGAGTTCAATACCGTGCTGCTGGGCGGCATCCCGCACTTCGACCGCCTGAACGAGGATGCCGCGCGGCGCTTCGTCAACCTGATCGACGAGCTCTACGACCGCCAGGTCAACCTGGTGTGCACCGCGCAGGACCCGCCGCCGCTGCTCTACTCCGGCACCCGCCTGGCCGGCGCGTTCGAGCGCACCGCCAGCCGCCTGATCGAGATGCAGAGCGCCGAGTACCTGGGAACCGCCCACCGCCTGTAGCCCGCTGGCCGCGTGCCGGGGCTGACCCCCGGCCGCGGTGTGCGCCGCCAACCCCGTTCTTTGCCACCATCCGTTCTGTTCCGTGCCTGCCGCCGCGGCGGCCCACCCCGCAAGCAACGGAGTACGCAGATGAAGCACGCAAGCATGGTCTTCCGGCGCCCGCCGGTACGTTCGATGGCGTTCGCGTTGACGCTGCTGGCCGGCCTGCCGGCACTCGCCGGCGAGCCGCGGTGGCCGCAACCGGCGCCCGCACCCGCCGTGCAGCCGGACATGCAGGCGCCCGTGTCCACGCGCCGGCGCCAGACCACCGCGGATTTCCGCGCGCCGGCAGCCAGCGTGTGCAGCGACATGCCGCGGATGCGCGAGGTGCCGGACCCGGACCCGCAGCCGCCGGAGCGGGTGCGCGAGATCCCCACCCTGGTCGGCAAGGTTCCGCATCGCATGGAGTTGCGCGAGATGGCGCCACCGCCGCCTCCACCGGCGCCGATGATCGCTGCCGACGCGGTGGCGGCGAGGGCATCGGAGGTGCGGGACGCGCCCGCTGCGTCGTCGCCGCCGGCGGTGCGGCGCCCGGCCACGCCGGTGACCGCCGGCGTGGTCGATGACAACGCCGATTTCGGCGGCTTCCGGCAGTTCCTGCAGCGCCACCCCGAGGCGGCGCGGCTGGGGCGCGACGTGTCGGTGCGCCAGCGGCTGCGGGTGGTCGACGCGCAGGGCCGGCCGGTACCCGATGCCGAAGTCGCGGTCTCCGCGGCCAATGGCGCGCGCATGTGGGCGCGCACCGATGCCGGCGGCCAGGCCTGGCTGCACCTGAATGCCTTCGACGACCGCGATTCGGCCAGCTACCGGGTCGACGTGCGCCGTGCCGGGCAGCAGGCCCAGGCGCAGTTGCGGCGCGGGCAGAAGGACGCGCTGGAAGTCCGCCTGCCCGCCGCCGCGGCGACCCCGCGCGCGCGCCTGGACCTGGTGTTCATGGTCGATGCCACCGGCTCGATGGGCGACGAGATCGACAAGCTGCGCGCCTCGCTGCGGGACATCGTGCGCGGCATCGAGCAGCTGCCGTCGCGCCCGGACGTCTGCCTCGGCCTGGTCACCTATCGCGACCGCGGCGACGCGTATTTCGTGCGCAGCTGGGACCTCACCGGCAACGTCGCCGCGTTCCAGCAGGTGCTCGACGGGGTGCGTGCCGGCGGTGGCGGCGACATGCCCGAGGCGATGAACGAAGCCTTCGCGCATGCGGTGCAGGCGCTGGACTGGCGCGGACCGGCCACCACGCGGCTGCTGGTGTCGCTGGCCGACGCGCCGCCGCACATGGACTATCCGCCGCCGCACTACGACCAGACCATGCTCGCGGCGCTGGGCAAGGGCATCAAGGTGTTCAGCGTGGCCGCGTCGGGACAGGACACCACCGGCGAGATCGTGCAGCGACAGATCGCCCAGTACACCGGCGGGCGCTTCATCTTCCTCACCTACAAGGATGGGTCCGATCCGGGTAGCGGGCCCGGCCGCGAGACCGTGCACGACGTGGCCGGCTACTCGGTGGATACGCTGGACGCGCTGGTGCTGCGGCTGGTGCGCGAGGAACTGGCGCAGCTGCCCGGGGGATGAGCGCCGGTTCCGGCGAGCGGCCCGTCGCCGCCCGGTCCCGGACGCGGCGCGTGGATCAGGGGTGTCCGGGCAGGGCGATGCGGTTGTCCGGGCCCTGTTCCTTCGCCACCGGCGTCGCTGGCGGCGCCTGGCCGTTGTCGCCGCTGACGCTCATCATCCGCAGCGGCTGGCCGTCGTAGCGGAACTCCAGCGCCGACTGCAGCCGGTCCAGCGCCAGGACCTGGGTGCACAGGGACTGCGCATGCTGTTCCAGGGCGCGTGCGCGCGCTTCGATCTTCGGCTCGAGTTCGGCTTCGATCTTCTCGGTGCGTTTCTCGATGCGCTCCTCGCTGCCGGTGAGCAGGGTCCACAGCAGGCCGCGGGCGATGGAGCCCTTGAGCGATTCGGCCGCGTCCTGCACGCGCTGGTCGAAGCCCTCGCCGAACAGGTCCTGCTCCCAGCGTCCGCGGCCGATGGTCGAGGCGACGAAGCGCTCGGCGTCCCTGCGCAGCGCGCGCACCTTGCGCGAATCGAAATTGCCGGTCAGCGAGCCGTAGACGACGTCCAGCACATCGAAGCTGATCCCCACCGATTCATTGGCGATCCCGGTGACCGCCGGCATCAGCTGGCGCACCCCGGCCTCGAGCACGCGCAGGCGCTGCGCGTCGTCGGCGCTGACCGCCTGCATGCGCCCGTCGATGCTCAGCTGGCCGTCGTGGAACACGATCTCGCGCGGCGTGGCGTCGTGCTGGCGCAGCCAGATGCCGCCGCCATCGACCAGCACGTCGTAGTCGGTGCTGACCCCGCACTGGGTGGAGGACAGGGTCGGTGACTTCATCGTGCCGGCCTGCGCGGCGAGCGCCGGCAGGACGAGCAGGGCGGCAGCGAGGGCCAGGCGGCGCATGCGCGGAATCCATTCGGAGGACCCACAGGATCGCCGGCCGTGCCGGATCGGGCCTCCGCCGGAAGTCATGGCGGCGCATCGGGCATTGGATCGCATCGGGCTTTGGATTATGAATGCGTGCGGCGTTTTCCTACCCGCCAACCAGTCTCCCAAGGCTTGACTGCGCAGCCTCGATAGGCTGGTTGCGGTGGCCCCGCCGGGCACCGGCGACGGGATCGCTTGTGCCGCAAGGGAAATGCGATCACCCACAAGATTTGGCGTTGACCGGGTCGTTTACCCCCACTATCTTGTGTCCCGTCGGTTCTGGCGGGTTGCTCCCCGCCGGATTGAAAGGGAAGCCGGTGACGCCTTCGATGGCCAGTCCGGCACTGCCCCGCAGCGGTAATTGGGAACGAACCCGCCACCAAGCACTGAGGCCCGATGCCTTGGGAAGCGGCGGAAGTAGGAGGAGGCCCCCGCCTCCGCGCCCATGAGTCCGAAGACCTGCCGACAGCCGCGCGAAGCACAGCGCGCGGTGCCGGCTGCGGAGTCTTCGAGGGGAAGACGGCTGGCGACGCGGCAGCGCCGGTGGCGACCTCGGGTCGTGTCCGTCGCGGATGCTGCGACGCCGTCCTTCCATGCTTGTCGCCCGCCACCGGCCCTGGTTCCTGCGAGGGCAGGCGCCGCGTGCACCACGCCATGAGGACGCATTGCCGTGACCGCCACCGATACCGCCGTTGTCCCGACCGAGACCGGCTTCGAACTGACCCCGCCGCCGACCGCCACCGCCATGAGCGTGACCAAGCGCAATGGCGGCACCGAGCCGGTGGACCTGAACAAGATCGTCCGCGCCATCCAGCGTTGCTGCGACGGCCTGCATGCGGTCGATCCGATGCGCGTGGCCACGCGCACCATCTCCGGGCTGTACAACGGCGCCACCACCCAGGAGCTGGACGAACTGTCGATCCGCACCGCGGCGCTGCTGATCGGCGAGGAGCCCGAGTACGGCCGCCTGGCCGCGCGCCTGCTGGCCAACTTCATCGCCAAGGAGGTATCCGGCCAGGAGATCCACGCGTTCTCGCAGTCGGTGGGCCGCGGCCACGAAGTGGGTCTGATCAACGAGCGCCTGCTCAACTTCGTCCAGGTCAACGCGCGCAAGCTCAACGATGCGGTCAACCCCGACTACGATCTCAACTTCGACTACTTCGGCCTGCGCACGCTGTACGACCGCTACCTGCTGCGCCACCCGCACACCCGCAAGGTGATCGAAACCCCGCAGCAGTTCTTCCTGCGCATCGCCAGCGCGCTGTCCGAGGACGTGCCCGAGGCGCTGGCGCTGTACCAGCGGCTGGGCAACCTGGACTACCTGCCGTCCAGCCCGACCCTGTTCAACGCCGGCACCAGCCACGAGCAGCTGTCGTCGTGCTTCCTGCTGGATTCGCCGCAGGATTCGCTCGAGTCGATCTACGCCCGTTACGGCGACATCGCGCAGCTGTCCAAGTTCAGCGGCGGCATCGGCGTGAGCTACACCCGGGTGCGTTCGCGCGGCTCGCTGATCCGGTCCACCAACGGCCATTCCAACGGCATCGTGCCGTGGCTGAAGACGCTCGACTCCTCGGTCGCGGCGGTCAACCAGGGCGGCAAGCGCAAGGGTGCGGCCTGCGTCTACCTGGAGACCTGGCATGCCGACATCGAGGACTTCCTGGAACTGCGCGACAACGCCGGCGACGATGCCCGCCGTACCCACAACCTCAACCTCGCCAACTGGGTGCCGGACCTGTTCATGCAGCGGGTGGAGGCCGACCAGCCATGGTCGCTGTTCGATCCGCGCGTGGTGCCGGAGTTCACCGACCTGTACGGCGAGGCGTTCGAGCGCGCCTACGTGCAGGCCGAGGCCCAGGGCAAGGCGGTCAAGGCGGTGCCGGCGCGCAAGCTGTATGCGCGCATGATGCGCACCCTGGCCGAGACCGGCAACGGCTGGATGACGTTCAAGGACAAGTGCAACAAGGCCAGCAACCAGACCCTGCGCGCCGGCAACGTCATCCACCTGTCCAACCTGTGCACCGAGATCCTCGAGATCACCTCGGCCGAGGAGACGGCGGTGTGCAACCTGGGCTCGATCAACCTCGGCAACCACCTGGATGCACACGGCGATTTCGATTTCGACAAGCTCGCCGAGACCGTGCGCCTGGCCGTGCGCCAGCTCGACCGGGTGATCGACCTGAACTTCTACCCGATCGAGACCGCGCGCGGCGGCAACCTGCGCTGGCGCCCGGTCGGCCTGGGCTGCATGGGCCTGCAGGACGTGTTCTTCCGCAAGCGCCTGCCGTTCGACTCGGACGCCGCGCGCGCGCTGTCGGCGAAGATCGCCGAGGCGATCTACTACCACGCGCTGGAAACCTCGTGCGAGCTGGCGCAGGAGCGCGGCCGGCATCCCTCGTTCGCCGATACCCGCGCCGCCAGCGGCGAACTGCAGTTCGACGCGTGGGGCGTGGTGCCAGCCGATGGCGCGCGCTGGGAAGCGCTGCGCGGGCGCATCGTCCAGCACGGCCTGCGCAACTCGCTGATGATCGCCATCGCCCCGACCGCGACCATCGCCTCGATCGCCGGCTGCTACGAATGCGTGGAACCGCAGGTGTCCAACCTGTTCAAGCGCGAGACCCTGTCCGGCGACTTCCTGCAGGTCAACCGCTACCTGGTCGGCGAGCTCAAGCAGCTGGGGCTGTGGACACCGGAGATGCGCGACGCGATCAAGCTGGCCGACGGCTCGATCCAGAACCTGCCGCAGATTCCCGAGGCGCTGCGCACCGTGTACCGCACCGCGTGGGAACTGCCGATGCGCTCGCTGATCGACATGGCCGCCGACCGCGGCGCGTTCATCGACCAGTCCGCCTCGCTCAACCTGTTCATGGAGAGCCCGAACATCGGCGCGATGTCGTCCATGTACATGTACGCCTGGAAGAAGGGCGTCAAGACCACCTACTACCTGCGCTCGCGCCCGGCCACCCGGATCGCCAAGACCACGGTCAGCAGCTACACCCCGGCCGAGGCCGTCGCCTGCTCGCTGGAGAACCCGGAAGCCTGCGAGGCCTGCCAGTAACCGCCCGCGCCCCGCCCCCGCCAGGGCAGGGGCCGCGACGGGGCAGGACGAAGCCGGCTTCGCCACCCCGCCCAATTCCCGCCCGGCGCCATGCGCCGCCAGCTCCCGGGGCACCTGTTCCCCGGGGGCCAGAAATGGAGTCAACCATGTCCGCACAACCCCGCCAGATGCTGCTCGACCCGGGCTTCGAACTGACCCTGCGCCCGATGCGCTATCCGCAGTTCTATGACATGTATCGCGACGCGATCAAGAACAGCTGGACGGTGGACGAGATCAACTTCCAGATCGACATCACCGACCTGCACCACAAGATGACGCCGGCCGACCGCCACCTGATCCACCGCCTGGTCGCCTTCTTCGCCACCGGCGACTCGATCGTCTCCAACAACCTGGTGCTGAACCTGTACCAGCACCTCAACGCGCCGGAAGCGCGCATGTACCTGTCGCGCCAGCTGTATGAGGAAGCGCTGCACGTGCAGTTCTACCTGACCCTGCTGGACAACTACCTGCCCGACCCGGAGGAGCGCTTCAGGGCCTTCGCCGCGGTGGAGAACATCGCCTCGATCAAGAAGAAGGCCGATTTCTGCTTCAAGTGGATCGACTCGATCCAGGGGCTCAAGCGCATCGAGAGCCGCGAGCAGCGGCGCCAGTTCCTGCTCAACCAGATCTGCTTCGCCGCCTGCATCGAGGGCCTGTTCTTCTTCGCCGCCTTCGCCTACGTGTACTACTTCCGTTCGCGCGGGCTGCTGCCGGGCCTGGCCTCGGGCACCAACTGGGTGTTCCGCGACGAGAGCTGCCACATGGAGTTCGCCTTCGAGTGCGTGCGCACCATCCGCGCCGAGGAGCCGGAGCTGTTCGACGCGGCGATGGAGCGGCAGGTCTACGAGATGCTGGCCGAGGCCATCGAGTGCGAGGTGCAGTTCGCCGAGGACGTGCTGTCCGGCGGCGTGGCCGGCATCTCCACCCGCGACATGCGCCAGTACCTGCAGCACTGCGCCGACAACCACTTCGTCAAGCTGGGCATGGCCAGGCAGTACAACGTGCGCAACCCGCTGCCGTTCATGGAGCTGCAGGACGTGCAGGAGCTGACCAACTTCTTCGAGCGCCGGGTCTCGGCCTACCAGGTCGGCGTGCAGGGCGAGGTCGCCTTCGACATGAACTTCTGAGCCCGTCCGCCGGCGCGGGGATGGCGTGGCGCAGGCGTCACGCCGCCCGCGCCCGGCGCTGCGTATCATCCGCTCCTGCCCCCGCTGCCGCGACCGTCGCCATGAATGCCCTGCCCCCCGTCGTCCCGCCCACCGAAGTACGCATGGTGGAAATCGTCTTCCCCAACCACACCAACCACCTGGGCACCCTGTTCGGTGGCCAGGCGATGGCGTGGATGGACAAGGCGGCGTTCCTGGCCGCCGCGCGCTACTCGCGGCGCACCGTGGTCACCGCGCATTCGGACCAGGTGGACTTCAAGCTGCCGATCCGCATCGGCGAGATGGTCGAGACCGTCGGCCGGGTGGTCGAGGTCGGGCGCAGCTCGATGACGGTGCAGGTCGAACTGATTGCCGAGGACCTGCACAGCGGCGAGCGCAAGCTGTGCACGCGCGGCCACTTCGTGATGGTGGCGCTGGATGCCGACGGCCGCCCGACCTCGGTGCCGCCGCTGCCGCCGCAGGCCTGAGCCGGGGCGCGCGCCATGGCGCTACGACCGGACGATGCGGGCCTCCACGCCCATGCGGCAACGGACCCGCGGCTGGCGGCGTTCATCGCCGGCCACCGCCGCCTGCTGCTGCTGACCGGCGCCGGCTGCAGCACCGATTCGGGCATTCCCGATTACCGCGACGCCGACGGCCAGTGGAAACGCACCCCGCCGGTGGACTACCGCGCGTTCATGGCCGATGCCGCGGTGCGCCGGCGTTACTGGGCGCGCAGCCTGGTCGGCTGGCCGCACATCGGCCGTGCCCGGCCCAACGCCACCCATCATGCGCTGGCCGCGCTGGAGGCCGTCGGCCGGGTCGAGCTGCTGTTGACCCAGAACGTGGATGGCCTGCACCAGCGCGCCGGCAGCCGCCAGGTGATCGACCTGCATGGCCGCCTGGACGCGGTGCGCTGCATGGACTGTGGCGCGCACTCGCCGCGCGAGGCGCTGCAGCAGCGGATGCTCGATGCCAACCCGGGGTGGGTGGCGCTGCAGGCGGTCCAGGCCCCCGATGGCGATGCCGACCTGGAGCGCGACTTCAGCCGGTTCGTGGTGCCCGGCTGCACGGCCTGCGGTGGCCTGCTCAAGCCGGACGTGGTGTTCTTCGGCGAGAACGTGCCGCGCGAACGGGTTGCCAGCGTGCACGCGCATCTGGAGCGCGCCGACGCGGTGCTGGTGGTGGGCTCGTCGCTGATGGTCTATTCCGGCTTCCGTTTCGTCGATGCCGCGGCCCGGGCCGGCCTGCCGGTGGCGGCGGTCAACCTCGGCCGTACCCGCGCCGATGCCCTGTTGTCGCTGAAGATCGAACAGCCCTGCGCGCAGGCGCTGGGGTTCCTGCTCGACGGCGCATGGGCGGCGGCCAAGACGCAGTGATCCATCACGCCGGTTGAATCGCCCCGCCGCGCGGGAGTGCAATGGGCACCCCCCACAAAGCGGATCACCCCCACGTGAGCCATCTGTTCTCGCCGCTGTCGCTCGGCCCGTTGTCCCTGTCCAACCGCATCGTCATCGCGCCGATGTGCCAGTACTCGGCCGATGACGGCCGTGCGTCCGACTGGCATGCCCAGCACCTGGGCACGCTGTCGCAGTCCGGCGCCGGACTGCTGATCCTGGAGGCCACCGCGGTGGAACCCCGGGGCCGCATCAGCTGGGCCGACCTGGGGCTGTGGGACGACGCCACCGAAGCGGCGCTGGGCGTGGTGCTGGCCTCGGTACGGCGCTGGTCGAAGATGCCCATCGGCATCCAGCTGGCGCACGCCGGGCGCAAGGCGTCCACCGCGCGGCCCTGGGACGGCGGTGGCGCCATAGCGCCCGGCCAGGCGCATGGCTGGCAGGTGCTGGCGCCGTCGGCGCTGCCGTTCAACGCCGGCGATCCGGTCCCGCAGGCGCTGGACGCGGCCGGCATCGACGCGGTGGTGGAGGCGTTCGCCGCGGCCGCACGGCGCGCGGCGCGGCTGGGCCTGGAGCTGATCGAGATCCATGCCGCGCATGGCTACCTGCTGCATCAGTTCCTGTCGCCGCTGAGCAACCGCCGCGACGACGACTACGGCGGCTCGCTGGACAACCGCATGCGCCTGCTGCTGCGGGTGTTCGATGCGGTACGCGCAGCGGCACCCGCCCATGTCGCGGTGGGCGTGCGGATCTCCGCGACCGACTGGGTGGAGGGCGGCTGGGACGTGGCGCAGAGCATCGCGCTGGCCGGCGCGCTGGAGGCGCGCGGCAGCGACTTCATCCACGTTTCCAGCGGTGGGCTGGACCCGCGCCAGCAGATTCCGGTGGGGCCGGGCTACCAGGTACCGCTGGCCAGCGCGATCAAGGCGCAGGTCGCCACGCCGGTGATCGCGGTGGGGCTGATCACCGAGCCGCGCCAGGCCGAAGCGATCCTGGCCGCGGGCCAGGCCGATGCCATCGGCATCGCCCGCGGCATCCTCTACGACCCGCGCTGGCCCTGGCATGCGGCCGCCGAACTCGGCGCACGGGTGCAGGCCGCGCCGCAGTACCTGCGCTGCCAGCCACACGGGCTGCGCGACCTGTTCGGCTGATCGCGGCACCGGCGGCGCTCGCGTCGCCGGTGACTGCAGCGCAGGCGTCGCCGTGGCCGCCGCAGCGACCTGCGAGGGCAGTAAAGGTTTCCCCGGAAAATGTCGTCCGTCGCTAGACTCCGTCGATGCGACCCGATTACATCCTCACCCTTTCCTGCCCGGACCGTACCGGCATCGTCTACCGCGTTTCCGGCCTGTTGTTCGAGGCCGGCTGCAACATCCTCGACGCCCAGCAGTTCGGCGACGAGGAAAGCGGCCGTTTCTTCCTGCGCGTGCACTTCGACATGGCCGCGGCCGGCGAGGCGGCCGCGCTGCGCGGGCGCCTGGGGCAGCTGGGCGCGGAATACGCGATGGACTGGCAACTGCACGACGCGCGCCGCCGCGCGCGGCTGCTGGTGCTGGTCAGCAAGCAGGGGCATTGCCTGAACGACCTGCTGTTCCGCGCGCACAGCGGCCACCTGCGGGTGGACATCGCCGCGGTGGCTTCCAACCACCCGGACTTCGCCACGCTGGCCGGTTCCTACGGCGTGCCGTTCCACCACCTGCCGGTGGATGCGGCCAACCGCGCGCAGCAGGAACGGCAACTGCTCGACCTGGTCGAGCGCGAGCGCATCGACCTGGTGGTGCTGGCGCGCTACATGCAGATCCTCTCGCCGCAGCTGTGCCAGGCGCTGGCCGGCCGCGCGATCAACATCCACCACAGCTTCTTGCCCAGTTTCAAGGGCGCCCAGCCGTACCACCAGGCGCACGCGCGCGGGGTCAAGATCATCGGCGCCACCGCGCACTACGTCACCAGCGACCTGGACGAAGGCCCGATCATCGAGCAGGACGTGGCCCGCGTGGACCATGCCATGACGCCACGCGACCTGGTGCGGCTGGGCAGCGACACCGAATCGCTGGTGCTGGCCCGCGCGGTGCGCCGCCACGTCGAGCACCGCATCCTGCTCAACGGCCACCGCACCGTGGTGTTCCGCTGAGCGGCGGCATCACGCCGCGATGTCGATCCCGCCTTCGATCAGCGCGATGCGGGTGGCTTCGTCGCCGTCGGGCGATACCGGCCGCGTCAGCTCCCACAGCACGCGCACGCGGAAGCCGCTGATCGCCGCGTCCTGCGCGCTCCACAACACGCAGTAGTCGCGTGCCAGCCCGCATACGTGCACCTCGGTGATGCCGCGTTCGTGCAGCCAGCCGGCCAGGCCGGTGGCCGGGCGGTCGCCCCGGGGGCCATGGTTCTCGCGGAACGCGCTGTACGAATCGACCTGGCGGTGGGTGCCCTTGCGCAGGATCAGGTCGGCGTTGTTCCAGTCCACCTGCGGGTGCAGCGCCGCGCCCGCGGAACCCTGCACGCAGTGGTCCGGCCACAGCGTCTGCGCATGCCCGTGCAGCTGGATCGACTCGAACGGCCTGCGGCCGGCATGCTGGCTTGCGAACGATGCATGGTCGGCCGGGTGCCAGTCCTGGGTGGCCACGACGGTGGCGTAGTGGCGCCGCGCCAGCAGCGCGGCGATGCCCGGCACGATGGCGTCGCCCTGGTGGCAGGGCAGCGCACCGCCGGGCATGAAGTCGGGTTGCAGGTCGATCACCAGCAGGGCGGTGTCATTGCCGTACATCGCAGGTTCCGGTGCGGGGAACCTTGGAGTGTAACGCCGCAATGGATGGTGCCGGCCGGCGGCGTCCACCGCGCGGCGCGGGCACCGCGCCCTACACCTATGCGATCGGCACGGGCGCGCTGCCCACGGGCATGAGCCTGGCTGCCAACGGTGTCCTCAGCGGCACGCCGAACGTGGCGGGCGCCTACGCGTTCACCGTGCAGGTGACCGACGCGCTGGGCTTCAGTGGTACCCGTGCCTACACGGTCAACATCAATGCGCGCCCCGATCCCAGCCAGGACCCGGAGGTCCGTGGACTGATCGAAGCCCAGCAGGCCACCAGCCGCCGGTTCGCCGAGGCGCAGACGATGAACGTCCTGCGTCGCATGGAAAGCCTGCACCGGCAAACGGACGGGCATGGCTTTACCAATCAGCTGAGCATGTCCTTTACCCGGGCCTGCGTCCGCGACCTGCAGAATCCGGACGAGCGCGGCTGCGCGGCGATGCCGGTTGGCGGGCCCTCGGGCACGTACGATCCCTCGGGTACGGCGATGCAGGGAACCGCGAACGCCCGCGAACGCGGAGGCAAGGGCGGGCTGGCGCTGGGAGCCTGGGTCGGTGGCAGCGTGCGTTCGGGCAACGTGGATGCGCGCACCGGACGCGATGCGCTGGATTTCGAAACCGACGGCCTCAGCGCAGGCGTGGACTACCGGTTCTGGCCGTCGCTCGCGGCGGGTGCCGGCGTGGGCTACGGCCGCGACCGTACCGACGTCGGCAATGACGGGGCACGCCTGGATGCCAAGGCCAAGGTGGCGTTCATGTATGCCAGCTACCACCCGGGGCAGGTGTACTACCTGGATGGCATGGTCGGCTTCCAGCAGCTGGACTACCGGATGGCGCGTGCAGCCGTCAGTGGTGGCAACCTGCATGGCCAGCGCGATGGCAGCCAATGGTTCGGGTCGCTGACCTTCAGTGGCGAATTCGGTGGCGATGCCCTGCTGTTCTCCCCGTATGGACGGCTGGACCTGGCCCGTACCGCACTGGATGCCTATGCCGAGCAGGGCGATGCGGTCTACGCACTGCGCTACGACAGCATGGACTTCGACAGCAACACCGGTACGCTCGGCCTGAGGGTGGAGTTCCGCAGGCCGACCACGTGGGGCGTGCTGCAGCCGCAGCTGCGGGTGGAGTACCAGCACGACTTCAGCGCCGACAGCTTTGCCATGCTGCAGTACGCAGACGGCTTCGGGCCGGTTTACCGGGCGGATTTCACCGGGTTCGACCGCAATCGCCTGGTGATCAACCTGGGGAGCGTGTTCCGCACCGATCATGGCTGGAGCACCCGCCTGGAGTACAGCGGGATGTATGGCAGCGACGGCAAGGACCACGGGGTGTCGATGAACGTCGAGAAGGCGTTCTGACGCCGGCGCGGGCGGCATCCAGGTGCCGCCCGCCCTGCCCGCATCGTCGTTGCCGCAATCCCGCAGGGGATGGCCTTGCCCGCGCATTGATGGCCGGGCCGTATCCGCCCGCTGCATTGGCACGGCAAACGCGTGGAGCGGCGCCCGACCGGGATTGGCAGGTCGACCCGAGTGCATCGTGGCGGGTGCATCGCCCGCCGGATTGCCGGGCCCCGGCACCGCGGGCCGGGTGCCCGCCCGTATCGCGCTTCGGCCGTCATCCGCGGCGTACCGCGCGGTGAAGTGCCCATGGCTTCGCCCTCCCGTGGACCGTGGGCCGAAGCGGCGCCGGGCAAGATAGTGCGTCCTGGCCCGGCGCCGCGCCGCCATGGCGTCCGTCAGGCGGCGGAGAGTTCGGCGCGCAGCATCTGCGCCGCGTCGACCATCGCCTCCAGCGCGGCGCGGGTCTCCGGCCAGGCGCGGGTCTTCAGGCCGCAGTCCGGGTTCACCCACAGCTTTTCCGCCGGCAGCACCTCGCTGGCTCTGCGCAGCAGCTCGACCATCTCGGTGCGGTCGGGCACGCGCGGGGAATGGATGTCGTACACGCCCGGGCCGACCTGGTTGGGGTAGTCGAAGCGCGCGAACGCATCCAGCAGTTCCATGCGCGAGCGCGAGGTCTCGATCGAAATCACGTCGGCGTCCAGCGCCGCCACCGAATCGATGATGTCGTTGAACTGCGCGTAGCACATGTGGGTATGGATCTGGGTGGCGTCGGCCACGCCGCTGGCGGCGATGCGGAAGGCTTCCACCGCCCATTCCAGATACCGCCGCCGCTGCGCATTGCGCAACGGCAGGCCCTCGCGCAGCGCCGGCTCGTCGATCTGGATGGCGGCGATGCCGGCCGCTTCCAGGTCGGTTACTTCATCGCGCAGCGCCAGCGCGATCTGCCGGCAGGTCTGCGCACGCTCCTGGTCGTCGCGCACGAACGACCATTGCAGCATCGTTACCGGGCCGGTGAGCATGCCCTTCATCGGCCGGCGGGTCAGCGACTGCGCGTACCGCGACCAGCGCACCGTCATCGGCGCGGGACGGCTGATGTCGCCGTAGATCACCGGCGGCTTCACGCAGCGCGAGCCGTAGCTCTGCACCCAGCCGTTGCCGGTGAAGGCGAAGCCGTCGAGCTGTTCGCCGAAGTACTCGACCATGTCGTTGCGCTCGAACTCGCCGTGCACCAGCACATCCAGCCCGATCTGCTCCTGTACGCGCACGCACTGCTCGGTCTGCACGGCGAGGAAGGCCTCGTAGTCGGCGTCGGAGAGCCTGCCCGACTTGTTGCGGGCGCGGGCCTCGCGCACGTCCCGGGTCTGCGGGAAAGACCCGATGGTGGTGGTGGGGAAGGGGGGCAGGCGCAGCGCCGCGGTCTGCAGCGGCAGGCGCCGTGCATGCGGCGTGGCGCGGGCGGTGTCGGCGGCGGTGAGCGCGGCCATGCGCGCCTTGACCGCGGCGTTGTGCACGCGCGACGAGCGCCGCCGCGCATCGGCCGCTTCGCGCGCTGGCGCCAGCGCCGCCTCGGCGCCAGCGCGCCCATCGAGCGCGTCGGCCAGCAGCCGCAGTTCCTCCAGCTTCTGCCGCGAGAACGCCAGCCAGCCACGCAGTTCGGCGTCAAGCTTCTTCTCCAGCGCCAGGTCGACCGGGCAATGCAGCAGTGAACACGACGGTGCCAGCCAAAGTGGATCGTCGCCGCGATGGCCGCGCGCATAGCGAGCAAGGATCAGCGCGTTGTCCAGCGGGTTGCGCCAGATGTTGCGGCCGTCCACCAGCCCCAGCGACAGCACGCGCCCTCCCGGCAGCGCGCGCAGCACGGCGTCGAGCTGTTCGGGTGCGCGCACCAGGTCCACGTGCAGCCCCTGCACCGGCAGCGACGCGGCCAGGGCGAGGTTGTCGTCGAGCGCGCCGAAGTAGGTGGCCAGCAGGATGTCCGGATGTGGGCCATCGGCAAGGCGGGCATAGGCCTGCCTGAAGGCGGCGCGGGCGGCATCGTCCAGATCCTGCACCAGCACGGGCTCGTCCAGCTGCACCCACCGCGCACCTTCGGCCTTCAGGGCTTCGAGCAACTGCGCATACACCGGCAGCAGGGTGTCGAGCAGGTCCAGCGGTTCGCTGCCGTCGGTGGTCTTTGACAGCCGCAGGAAGCTCACCGGCCCCAGCAGGACCGGCCGCGTCTCGATGCCCAGCGCCTTCGCCTCGCGGTATTCGGCCAGGGGCTTGTCGCCGCGCAGCGCGAAGCGCTGGCCGGCCTGCAGTTCCGGCACCAGGTAGTGGTAGTTGGTATCGAACCACTTGGTCATTTCCAGCGCATGCAGGTCGATGCCGGGACGTTGCAGGCCGCGTGCCATCGCGAAGTAGGCCGCCAGCGGGGCGCATACGGCCAGCGTGCGGTAGCGTTCGGGTATCGCGTCGAACAGGAACGCGGTGTCGAGCACGTGGTCGTACAGCGAAAAGTCGTTGCTTGGCGGCAGGTCAACGCCGGCCTCGCGTTGCAGCTTCCAGTGGCGCACGCGCAGCTCGGCGGCGGTGGCCTGCAACTGCGCGGCATCGCTCTCGCCGTGCCAGTAGCTTTCCAGCGCGCGCTTGAGTTCGCGGCGCGCGCCGATGCGGGGAAACCCCAGGTTGGTAACGATCGTCATGAAACTTTCCTCATTGCGTGTGCATTGAGGAACGAAGGAACCGCACGGTGCCGCGCCGGCCCTCCGGGCAGGCCTCCACCATGCCAGCGACCTCCGCCCCCGCGGGCGAACCGGGTCCCTTGACGGAGGCAGGCGGCACCGCCACGCCGATGCGCGGACGGTTCCGGCCGCCTCCCCGCGGAGACGCCAGGTCGAAACAGGAGGCGACGCGCCTCCCGGCCCAGGCCGGTGTTCGGGCTGATGGACATGGACGCGGCTGCGTCCGCCTAGTGGCCGTCGCTTCCCGGGCCTCGGCCCAGTGCTCGATGACGGCGGTCGTTTCCATTCACCGCTGCGGGGCAGCTCCGGAATGGCGGGCCTTGCAGGCGCGCTTCACCGGATTCCCATTTAATCCCATCCCTTCATGCGAATGAAGCGATGAATACCTTTGGCGAGCACACGATAGGCGGGCGCGCGCTGCCGGTCAAGCGACGGCCGGGCATGGATCCGGAAAGCGGACGGGGATGCCGCGGCTCAGGGCGCGGTCGAACGCGAGAACACGTTGATCACCACCACGCCGGCGCAGATCAGCGCGATGCCGATCAGCGCCGGCAGGTCGAGTTTCTGCCGGAACACGAACAGGCCGATCAGCGAGATCAGCACGATGCCCACCCCGGACCAGATCGCATAGGCGATCCCGGTGGGTATCGATTTCATCACCATCGACAGCAGCCAGAAGCACAGGCCGTAGCCGACCAGCGAACCGAGCGTCGGCCACAGCCGGCTCATCCCGTCGGAGGCCTTGAGCAGCGAGGTGGCGATGACTTCCAGGACGATGGCGCAGGCGAGCAGGAGGTAGGCGTTCATCGGCCCATTCTCGCCCGGCGTGGCGGCGCGCGTTGGCGCGTGCGCCCGCATCCCCGGCTACGGGGAACGGCCCCGTTCAGGCGCTTCGTTTACCCTTGGCATCCCCTGCATCGCCCTCGGGCCGCAGGCGGAACCGATTCAACGCCCGGAAGAGTCCGTTTTGCAGCCGAACCACGACCCGCGCCATGCCGCCTCCCTGCGCCTGTCCGTCGCCCCGATGATGGACTGGACGGACACCCATTGCCGGGTATTCCACCGCATCCTCGCACCCGGTGCACGGCTGTATACCGAGATGGTCCACGCCAATGCGGTCATCCACGGCGACCGCCAGCGGCTGCTCGGTTTCGACGCCAGCGAGCATCCGCTGGCACTGCAGCTGGGCGGCAGTGACCCGGCGCTGCTGGCGCAGGCCGCGCGCATCGCCGCGGACTGGGGCTACGACGAGGTCAACCTCAATTGCGGCTGCCCGTCCGACCGGGTGCAGGCCGGGCGCTTCGGCGCCTGCCTGATGCGCGAGCCGGAACTGGTGGGCGAGTGCGTGGCGGCGATGGTCGCCGCGGTGGACATCCCGGTCACGGTGAAATGCCGGCTGGGCGTGGACCAGGACAACGATTACGCGGCGTTCGCCGGTTTCGTCGACCGCCAGGTGCAGGCCGGTGCGGCGATGGTCGTCGTGCATGCGCGCAATGCCTGGCTGCAGGGGCTGTCGCCCAAGGAAAACCGCGAGGTCCCGCCGCTGCGCTATGACTGGGCCTACCGGCTCAAGGCCGAGCGCCCGGCATTGCCGGTGGTGCTCAACGGTGGCCTGGCCACGGTCGAGGCGGCGCAGGCGCAGCTGGCGCACGTTGACGGAGTCATGCTGGGCCGGGCGGCCTACCACGACCCCTACGTCCTGCACCTGCTCGAAGCGGCGCAGACCGGCGCGCCGCTGCGCAGCCGCGAGGAGCTGCTGCAGCAGATGCGCCCCTATGTCGAATCGCAACTGCAGGCAGGGCTGGCGCTCAAGCACATCACCCGCCACCTGCTCGGCCTGTACCACGGCCAGCCCGGTGGCCGCGGCTTCCGCAAGGTGCTCAGCGAGGGTGCCCACCGGCCTGGTGCCGACTGGGCGCTGGTCGAGCAGGCGGTGCAGGTCACCCGCGACCAGGCGGAGCGTGCGGCGTAAGGCCTGGGCACGCATTCATTTTGCTCATGTAACTGAACGGGGCAGTTGTGGGGCGGGGAGGGTTCAGACCGGATTCACCCCTAAAAATCAAGAATTTGCCTCGATTTCGTAAGTCTCGTGAAAAATTCCGTGGGTCTTTTTTTTCACGGATTTTGAACGATCCGCCGCAGTCCGATAGGATCACGCCATGCTTCCGGTTCCGCGTCATATTCTTGCCTTCGCTGCCGCGGCCGTCTTCGCGGCCGGTACGCCGATGGCACAGGCCTGGGCGCAGGATGGCCGGCAGCAGCACATGCATGGCGGCGAGCGCGACATCCCACGCCCGCGCATGCGCGACAACGCCGGTTCGCTTTCCGATGCGGTGCGGCGCGTCCAGCGCGAGACCGGCGGCCGCATCCTCGGTGCCGAGCGCGTGCCTTACGACGGCCGCGACATCAACCGGGTGAAGTACATGGACGACCGCGGCCGGGTGCGCTACATGGACGACGCGCCGCCGTCGCCCCGGGCTCCCCGCGGGCCGCGCCAGGTCGAGCAGCCACCACGCGGCGATAACCCCTGAACAGCGATAGTTGTCCCGCAATCCGCTTACCCATGCCGGTGAATGGCCGGCCAAGCAACTAGGGAGAGTTCATGCGTATCCTTCTGGTCGAAGACGAAGCCCCGCTGCGCGAGACCCTGGCAGCCCGGCTCAAGCGTGAAGGCTTTGCCGTCGATGCCGCGCAGGACGGAGAGGAAGGCCTGTACATGGGACGTGAGGTGCCGTTCGATGTCGGCATCATCGATCTGGGCCTGCCCAAGATGTCGGGCATGGAGCTGATCAAGGCGCTGCGCGACGAGGGCAAGAAGTTCCCGGTGCTGATCCTGACCGCCCGCTCCAGCTGGCAGGACAAGGTCGAGGGCCTGAAGCAGGGCGCCGACGACTACCTGGTCAAGCCGTTCCACGTCGAAGAGCTGCTGGCCCGCGTCAACGCGCTGCTGCGCCGCGCCGCCGGCTGGTCCAAGCCGACGCTGGAGTGCGGCCCGGTGGCGCTGGACCTGGCCGCGCAGACGGTCAGCGTGGCCGGCAGCAACGTCGACCTGACCAGCTACGAATACAAGGTGCTCGAGTACCTGATGATGCATGCCGGTGAGCTGGTCTCGAAGGCCGACCTCACCGAGCACATCTACCAGCAGGACTTCGACCGCGATTCGAACGTGCTGGAAGTGTTCATCGGCCGCCTGCGCAAGAAGCTGGACCCGGACGGCGAGCTGAAGCCGATCGAAACCGTGCGCGGCCGTGGTTACCGCTTCGCCATTCCGCGCAACGAGGGCTGATCCGCCGCGCGCGGTACGGGCATGATCTACGGCCGTCTGTGGTTCTTCCGGCGCTGGCGGCCGCGTTCATTGCAGGCGCGCCAGCTGCTGGCCGCCTCGATAGGCCTGGTGGCCTTCCTGGCGCTGGCCGGCTATGCGCTGGACGCCGCCTTCGCCGGCACCGCCCGCGCCAACCTTTCCGAGCGGCTGAAGAACTACGCCACTTCCTACGCGGCCGGCATCGACTTCACCCGTGACCGCTCGCTCTACATCCGCGAACAACCGCCGGACCCGCGGTTCGACGTGCCCGGCAGCGGCCTGTACCTGCAGGTGGTGATGCCGGGCCACTCCGGCAACTCCATGTCCGCCGAGGGGCCGATCCTGCCCGACGTCAGCGCGCGCATGCTCGAACCGCGCGAGGAGACGTTCGAGGGCCCGCTGCCGATCACCCAGATCGACGGTACGCCCGGCGAGGTCTACCGCTACGGCATGGGCCTGGTCTGGGGCGGTGACGGCAGCCCGGAGAGCGAGTTTCCCTACACCATCTACGTGCTCGAGGATTCGCGCGCGCTGGGCAAGCAGCTGCGCGTGTTCCGCAGTGCGGTGTGGTTCTGGCTCGGCGTGACCGGCCTGATCCTGCTGCTGCTGCAGACCCTGGTGCTGCAGTGGAGCCTGCGCCCGCTCAAGCGCGTGATCAACGAACTGACCCGGGTGCAGCGCGGCGAGCGCGAGCGCATGAGCGAGATGCACCCGCGCGAGCTGGAGCCGCTGACCGACAGCATCAACGCCTTCATCGAGAGCGAGCGCGAGAACCTCGAGCGCCAGCGCAATACCCTGGCCGACCTCGCGCACAGCCTGAAGACGCCGATCGCGGTGCTGCGCACGCAACTGGACAGCGGTGCCGGCGACGGTGCGCTGCGCGAGGAGCTGGACGTACAGCTGCAGCGCATGAACAACCTGGTGTCCTACCAGCTGGCGCGGGCGGCCTCGTCCGGGCACAAGCTGTTCTCCGCGCCGGTGCCGATCGAGGCCAGCGCCGAGGAGATCGTGCGCGGGCTGGAGAAGGTCTACGCCAGCAAGGGCGTGCTGTGCGAGTTCGAGATCGAGCCGGGCGTCAATTTCTACGGCGAGCCCGGCGACCTGCAGGAACTGCTTGGCAACCTGCTGGAGAACGCGTTCAAGTGGGCCCGGCGCCGGGTGCTGCTCACGGTCCGCTCCATTCCCTCCGCGCCCGGGCGGCGCGCGGGCCTGGAAATGGCGGTGGACGACGACGGACCGGGCATCGCCGAGGACAACATCGCCAAGGTCCTGCAGCGTGGCGTGCGCGGCGACGAACGCGTGCAGGGCCATGGCATCGGCCTGTCGATCGTGCAGGACCTGATCAAGGACTACCGCGGCGAACTGCAGGTCAAGCGCTCGCCCGAACTGGGTGGCGCGCGTTTCGAAGTGACCCTGCCGCCGGGGCTGTGACCCGGCCCGGCCGGCCGCCCGTGGGCGCTGCATCGTGGCGGTCCGCGGCGTTGGCCAGCCCGGCCATGCCGGCGTCGCGCCGTACTGCCTATGGCTGTTGCAGCGTCTGGCCGGCGAACGGCGAGGGCCCGTAGAAGCGGCGCAGGTGCGCGGCCACCTCCGGCATGTCCCGCTCCAGCAGGTGCGGGGCGGAGAAGTGGTACTCGGTGGCGACCGCGAAGAATTCTTCAGGCGCTTCGGCCGCGTACGGGTCGATCGCGGTATCGCGGCCGGCATCCACCCGTGCGCAGAAGGCGTCGTAGCTGCGCTGGAAATCGCGTGCCCATTGCCGCTGCCAGTCGCGCGGCAGCGGCGGCGTGCCGTCCAGCGCGCCATCGAGCACGTCGATCTTGTGCGCCATCTCGTGCACCGCCACGCAGAAGCCCGCCTGCGGGTCGGCGATGTCGGCCTGTACGTCGGCCCATGACAGCAGCAGCGGGCCGCTGTCCCAGGCTTCGCCGATCAGTTCATCGTCCCATTCATGCAGCACGCCGGCAGCGTCCACGTGGTTGCGGCGTACCCGGAACGCATCCGGGTACACCACCAGTTCCGACCACCCAAGCAGGCCCTGCTCACCGAACTCCAGCAGCGGCAGGCAGCACAGTGCGGCCAGCACCAGGCGCTGGCCTTCGTCCAGCACCAGGCCGGCTACCGGGGTGATGGCCTTGCGGTGCAGGAAATGCGCCGCAAGCCCGCGCAGCCGCTCCTGGCGCGTGGCATCCAGGGCATGCAGCCACGGGCATGCCTGGCACGTGCTGCGCCAGAGGGCTTCGTCAATGGAAGGCGGCGGGCGCCGCCAGCGGCGCAGAAACGACTGGATCAGCGGAACATACCGGGCAGCAGGCGGTGCCATTTCGGTGCGCGCAGCCGCGGGATGATCTCCTCGTCGCTGCCGCCGCCGGCCTGTTGCGGTGCCGGCACCGTGTGCTTGGGTTGCGACGGCGGAACGGCGTTGGCCAGGCTCACCGATGCGGCCGGTGCCGCCACGCGCTCCACTTCGCCCGGGGCATAGGTGCAGCCGCTGCGGGCCGGGGTGTCGATCGCCTCCGCGGCATGCGCGGCCACCGGGGCCAGCAGCAGGATCAGGCAATGGGCGGTACGGCGCATCGTCGACATCCGGGGGCGGTTGAGCTCCCGATTCTAGCCTGCTTTCCCGGCGGGATTGGAAGCCCCCATGGGCGGTCCGGGTGCCTTCACGCATAATCGGGCGATCTGTTGCGATCAGAAGATCCATCGTGGACGACCGAGAATTGCTGGCCAAGCTGGGCGAGGGCGCCTTTTCCGGCGACGCCCTGGCCCGTGAACTCGGCCAGACCCGCGCCGCCGTGTGGAAGCGTATCCAGGGGTTGCGGGCAGCCGGCGTGGCGATCGACGGCCGTGCCGGCGACGGCTACCGACTGGCCCAGCCGCTGGAACTGCTGGATCGCGCGCGCATCCTGGAGCAGCTGGCGCCCGGGGTGGCGGGCTCCGTCGCGGCGCTGGAAATCGGCTGGACGGTAGGGTCCACCAATAGCGAATTGCTGCGACGCAGCGCGCCTTTGCGCGGCGTCGAGGTGCTGCTGGCCGAGCGCCAGACCGGCGGCCGCGGCCGTCGTGGCCGGCACTGGGCTTCGCCGCTGGCGGCCAATATCTATCTGTCGGTGTCGCGGTCCTTTGCCGGTGGCCTGTCGCGCATGGGCGGGCTGAGCCTGGCCGCCGGGGTGGCGGTGGGCGAAGCGCTGCATGCGCTCGGCTTTGCCGCGGCCGGCCTGAAATGGCCCAACGACGTGCTGGTCGATGGCCGCAAGCTCGGTGGCCTGCTGGTGGAAGGTGGCGGCGAGTTCGCCGGCCCAGCGCGCGCGGTGATCGGGCTCGGCCTGAACGTGCGCATGCCCGCCGGCATCGCCGCGGACATCACCCAGCCCTGGGCCGACCTGGACACGCTCGCCGGAGCGCCGGTATCGCGCAACCGGGTGGTTGCGGCCGTGCTGTCGCAGCTGCTGCCGGCGCTGGACCTGTTCGAGCAGCAGGGGCTGGGCCCGTTCCTGCCGCGGTATGCGGCGATGGACGTGCTGGCCGGGCGGCCGGTATGCGTGGAGGAGGCGGGTACCCTGTACGAGGGCGTCGCCCGCGGCCTGGCCGAGGACGGTGCCCTGCGCCTGTCCATCGGTGGCGGCGAGCGTCATTTCCATGCCGGCGAAGTCAGCGTGAGGGCGCAATGAGCGACTGGCTGTTCGACCTGGGCAATTCGCGTTTCAAGTTCGCACCGCTCGACGGTGCCACCGCCGGCAGTGTGCAGGCGTGGGCACACGGTGCCGAGGCCATGACCGCGGCCGCGCTGGACGCCCTGCCACGCGGGGACACCGCCTGGGTGGCCAGCGTCGCGGCGCCGGCATTGACCGCGACGGTGATGGAACTGCTGCATGCCCGCTTCGCACGCGTGCAGGTGGCGCGGACGCTGCCGGCATGCGCCGGCGTCACCATCGGCTATGCACGCCCGGAGAAGCTCGGCGTCGATCGTTTCCTGGCCCTGCTCGCCGCGGCCACCGGCCAGCGGCCGGTGCTGGTGGTGGGGGTGGGCACGGCGCTGACCATCGACCTGATGGATGCCGGCGGCCGCCACCTGGGTGGCCGCATCGGCGCCTCGCCCACGGTCATGCGCGAGGCCCTGCACGCGCGCGCGGCGCAGCTGCCGGCCAGCGGTGGCGACTATGCGGAGTTCGCCAATGACACCGCCGACGCGCTGGCGTCCGGGTGCGACGGCGCCGCGGTGGCGCTGGTCGAACGCAGCCTGCGGCATGGCGCCGACCTGCTAGGGACCGCGCCGTCCCTGCTGGTGCACGGCGGCGGCGCGGTCCCGCTGTTGCCGCTGCTGCCCGGCGCCGAGTACCGGCCAGCCCTGGTGCTGGACGGGCTGGCCCGCTGGGCCGTGCACGCGCAGGCGCCGGGGCGCTAGGATCGCGCCATGCTGATTCGTTTCCTGATCGTCGCACTGGCCATCCTCAACCTTGGCGTGGCGCTGTGGTGGATGACGCCGCGGCCGGCACCGGCCGCCGCGCCCGAAGTCCGCGAAACCGGCGTTGCGACGCTGGAACTCGTGCCCATGGATGCGGTGGATGCAGGCGCGCCGGCCGTACCGGCGCCAGCCGCCGTTGCCGCGGCGCCGGCACCGGCCGCGTTGCAGGACGCAGCCAAGGCCACCGCCACGAGCGCGGTGGCCACGCCAGCCCCCGCCACCCCGGAGCCCACCGCGGCCGCGCCGTCGCGGCCATTGCAGTGTTCGAGTTTCGGACCGTTCCAGAGCCGCGAGCAGGCGCAGGCCGCCGCGGCCGCGCTGGGAGCGGATCTGTCCCGCTCGCAGCTGCGCGAGGTGCAGCCCAAGGCGGCCAGCTACCGCGTGCTGACATCGCAGGCCGCGAGCCGCGAGGAGGCACAGGCCATGGCCAGGCGCATCGTGGAGGCGGGCTTCAGCGACTACTTCATCATCGCCCAGGGCGACGACGCCAACGCGGTGGCGCTGGGCCAGTACCGCAACCGCGAGGGCGCCGAGCGGCGCATGGCCGCACTGGCGGCAGCGGGCTTCCCGGTACGGATTGTCGGCAACGGCGTGGAAGCCGGCGCCAGTTGGTGGCTGGACGTGGCCCATGCCGCTACCGTCGCCGCGGACGATCTGCACAGGCGCAGCGGTGCCGCGCAGCGGCAAGCGCTGGAGTGCGCGCGCCTGCGCTAGAATGCCGCCCGGGCGCATCGCGAGTGCGCCGCGTGAAGCCTTGCCGCTTTAGCTCAGTCGGTAGAGCAACTGTCTTGTAAACAGTAGGTCATCCGTTCGATTCGGATAAGCGGCACCATTAACTCTTTGAATTCAAATTACTTGCTGGCGAATCGATAGCGCCAGAAAGTAGGTTTGCCGGCAATAATGCCGGTAAAAATAATCAAGAGTTCATGTCCCACGAAGCCCTGAACACTGGCAGCACCAAGGCTTTTTGGGCTTGTGATGATTGGCAGGCCAACTGTCTATTCATCGCACCTATCAGGCATCAGGGCTATGCCCAAGCTCTTGCCCTGCGACTGCTGTCGGCCAGGAGCGGACGTTCACTGCTCAGAGGTTATGCCGCGGCGCGAGGCGGCTCGGCTTGAATGAATTGTCAGGTTGCGGCTGTATTTTTTGTGCGGTGAATCGCCTGTGCTTGACCAATATATGCGCCCGCAACAGTCGCCAAGCCGGAGAACAAGAAGGCCACCCAGTTGTGCTGGGCGATTGAAGAGACAGTGGCATGACCGGTAGGCGCCGCGATTAGGTACAGCATGTAGCCAATTGCTGCCCAGAGTACCGCCCAGACCCCCAGAGCGATGAGGATGAAGCGCTCGCGTGCGATGAAACCTCCGGCAAAACTCGCGAGGAAGGAAATCACGATGGGTTGGACGGTGATTGCGGTGATAGTTTGAGGCACGATTGCAGTAGCCAGGTTGTTAAGTGCGACATTGACCGCGATCAACGAAGCAAATCCAAGCCACAAGTTCTTGCGAGACATGCGCACATCCTCCTTGAGCAACCTAAACACCTGAATTAAGCCGACCCGCGAAGCGGGTTCGGCTTGAATGAACTGCTAGGCCGCTTGGCCAAGATAGCTGGTGGCCAGACTTTGAGCAGACTCCAAAGTATCAGTGATGGATGCTGCACCATGCTCAAGCCACCACTCTCCCTGCCACTGAGGCTCCATCTTGCCACGATAGTGACGTTGTACGCGGAACCCGCCCAAAGTCTGATAGATGCAAGCGAGCCGTTGAGAATCCGTTGATGCTTGGACGGACACGCGCTCCCAACTCCTTGGAACGGATAGGAGCAGATTGGCGCCTCCGACATCGATTGCTTCCATAGAGGCCTAACGCCGGAATTAAGCCGCGTGGCGATAGTAACGTCGGCTTGAATGAACTGTCAGGCGCCATCCGACGAACTGCGGGCAGCAACCTCTGCAAGATTACGATACGACTTAAACAAGAGAGCAGTGCCCAAGACGGCGAGTAGAGCACTCATAGCGCCGACAAGTGCTCCAATCGCAGTGACGGACACCAGCATGGATGCGTCCAAGGGAACGATGTACGGGATGCCCATAAGACATGCATAGATCAGTCCCAGGACACTGGCTATGCAAAGTATGAGAAAGCTCTTGTGGCCATGCCTCCGGTATGCGGCAGATTGCAAACCAAGCATTGTGAGTTGCACGAACAATGCAAAGGCCGCAATCCCGGCGCCGAGCGAGTAATAAGTATCCATGATGTCCCCCCCTGTGGTGCCTAACTACCTAATAGACGAACCCACGGGTCCGGTTATGTGACTTGTCTACAAAGCACCGTATGGCGAGCTTCTCCCTTGCGATAGCTCGATCTTAGGGCGGCTTGGTCAGGCTAACAAGCCAGCATATAGCCGGACCCAGCGATAGGCCCGCCCACGCGCCAATGTCCGCTATGGGGCGGAAGTAGCCGCTCGAAGTACAGTCTTCTCTTTCCCAAAGAGGGTGCGGGTGCCCAATCCATTTGGAGCCACTGCCCAGATCCTCCTCTGCGCACGCCCGTGCGGCTTCTCCACGTGAGGTGAGTTGGCCGCTGCAAGAGCTGCGCTGTGACGGGCATGCAGATCTGCGCTGGGCTCGCGCAGCTCCCACCGGGTTTTTGGCGCGGGGTTGCATTCACCATCTGTACTGGACGCCCATCTGTGCGTTGACGTCGCGGAAGCCCATGCCACCGCTCTGTCGGCTCAGTTCACCCCAACCGCGCCAGCCGGCGGACAGTCCCATCTGCACGCCCGCCTTGGCTTCGTAGATGTCGTGCGGCAGCTGTCGCCGCAACCGCTCGCCGTCCATCGCCAGGCCTGCGCCATTGCCGCCGGACCACCAGTTCACCACCACATAGGGATGTACCTGGCCCTGCGCCGGGCTCAACCCACGGCTGTACAGGCGCAGGCCGAGACGGGTGCTGGTTTCGCCATTGCCGCGATCTTCGACCACCGTGCCGTTGGCCTCGACCACCCGCTCGCTGTCATAGCGGCTGTGCACCAACTGCAGTTGGGGTTCCAGGTAGATGCCACGTTGCGCGCTGTGCCGCAGCGGCAGCACGTAGCCGGCCTCGGTCGAAGCACTCCAGCTGCGGGCGCCATAGCGTTCCTTCTGCAGGCCTTCGCCCTGCACGCTGTTGCGGAAACGGCCGTACTGCAGCCAGCCATCCACATAGGCGCCGCCTTCCATGCGTGCGTCCTGCAGCCAGGTCGCGTACGCGCCAACGCTCGTGCCGGTGACCACGCCACGTGCGGTGTAGCCGGTCACCTTCGAACGGCTGTCATTGCGTGCACGGCCATGGCCGACCATCGCGCCGGCCTGCAGTTCGCCGCCGCCCGCCTCGAATCGACGCCCCACGCCCAGGAGCATGCTGCTGATCTGCGCATCGACCTGGACCTGCCGTCCTTGGTCATGGCTGTCGGGCTGCGCGTTGCGAAGATGCAGCCAGCCCACGACTTCACTGCTGCTGCTGTCGATTCCGGTGGCGGGGTCACCGGCACGGTCGTGCAGGCCATGCCGGAACATGCCCAGCGCAGCGGCACGGTTGGCCAGGTAGACCGCCGGCTCGGGACGTTCCACTTTGGGACGCGGCGGATCCACCGGGTCCACGGGATCCACAGGGTCCACAGGGTCCACTGGGTCCACGGGATCCACGGGATCTACCGGATCCACAGGGTCCACCGGGTCCACGGGATCCACAGGGTCCACGGGATCCACAGGATCTACCGGGTCCACGGGATCCACAGGATCTACAGGATCCACGGGATCCACTGGGTCCACAGGATCCACTGGGTCAACCGGGTCCACCGGGTCCACCGGGTCAACGGGATCTACCGGGTCAACGGGATCCACCGGGTCAACGGGATCCACCGGGTCAACCGGGTCAACCGGGTCCACGGGATCCACCGGATCCACCGGATCCACCGGGTCCACCGGGTCCACCGGGTCCACGGGGTCCACGGGGTCCACGGGATCCACCGGATCCACGGGATCCACCGGGTCTACGGGATCCACGGGATCCACGGGGTCCACAGGGTCCACAGGATCCACCGGGTCTACGGGATCGACCGGATCCACAGGATCCACGGGAGGCACATACTCCGAGCGTAGGTACCAGTTGCCGTCGTCCGGGCTCGACACGCCTCCCTTGAACAGGAAGTAGTCGTACGCACCGGCCACGGCGCGGCCCTGCAGAACAAACTGCGCATCCGACTGGCCACCGACGGTGATCAGGCGGATACCCTCTTGGGTCAGGGCGCCGGCACCGCCGGCATTGCGCACGCTCACGCTGGCGGTGCCGCTGCTGTTGCCGTTGATCACCAGCCGATCGCCCGGGGATGTGTCATCGCCCAGCGCGCGGTTGAAGATCCACGCGCCGCCATTGCCCACGTAGTCGCCACTGACAGTGACGGTCTTGAAGTCGCCCGCCGCCCCCGTATCGAAGGCGATGGTGCCGGCATGTTCGAGCATGCCGACGCTGGAGTCGGCGCGTACGTTCCATTGGCTGCTGCCATCCATCGTCAACCGTGCGACCTGGTGGCCGGAGTCGTCGCGCAGCGCGCCGCCGAACGTGGTGCCGTTGCGCAGCATCATGTGTACGTCAGCCGTCGCGCTGTCGACCACCACGTCACCGTGCAGCGTGCTGGCATCGGCAGTGAACTCGATGCGGCTGGTCGCCACGCTGCTGCCATCGGAAAACACGGTATCGCTGACCCGCAGCAGGCGGCCGCTACCGTCGCCTGCGGTGACGTTGCCGCCATTGACGGTCAGCGCATGGTTGCTGCCCTGCAGCCAGAACGCGGTACCGTTGGTGGTCTCGATGTGGCTGTCGTTGAATACGGCGCGGTTCCAGTACGCGCCGAACGCGGTCAGGTAGGAGCGGTAGCCGACGCTGTTGCTGCCGCTCATGCGGATGTCCAGGCGGTCGGCCTGGGACAGTCGTGCCGTGTTCATCTGCACGATGCCGAACACATTCTCACCGTCGCCGCGGATCGTGACGTTGTCGAGCAGTGCGCTTGCGGCGGAGCCGCCGAGAAACACGCCGCCACCCCCGTTGCCGCGTACTTCGATCACATTGCCGGTGGCTTCGATGCGGCTGGCGGTCGAGCCGGTGGAGCCGGTCACGCGTATGCCATACGTCGAATCGCCGTGCGTGGTGATCCGGCCGCCCTGCACGGTGGCGACGCCACCGGCGATCTCCACGCCGTAGCCGTAGATGTCCGTCCAGGTGTCGACGGTGCTGTCGATCAGCTGCAGGCGCGACTCATCGCTGGACAGCCAGAATCCGGAGTTGCCTGCGCGGACATCGAACGCCGCGTCGCGGGCGGTCAGCTTGCCCCAGCTGTTGATGTTCACGCCGTAGCCGCCGACGGTATGGAAGCTGCCGCCGTTGATCACCGCGCTGGAATAGGTCTTGTCGAGGCTGCTGCCCAGCAGGCGCATGCTGCCACCCACCGAATGTGCCTCCACGTTCTCCAGAAGGATGCTGCCGCCGCTGTCGATGTCGAACAAGCCACCTTCCAGGAAGGTGTCGTAGAGCTCGGCACGACTGCCCACTCCATCGACGGCGATGCCGGCGAGGATGCCACCGGGGGCTATGCTGATCCGGCTGCTGCGGATTGTCAGGATGCCGGCGCGGTCGGCGCGCAGGCTGCCGCCCTTGCCGGCACTCATCACAAGATCGGACATATGCAGCTCGCTGCCACTGCCCGATGCACCGGCCAGCGTTCCGCCACCGGTCGTCGCCAGGCGGCCCCCGGTGTAGCGGATGATGCCGCCGTTGTACGCTTGGACGCTGCCGTACCCACTGCCGTTTCGCGTGGCATCGATCTCGACGTCGTGTGCTTCGATCACGCTGCCAGCGCCGTTGGCGTACAACGCATAGAAGCCCGTGCCGGTGGCTGGCGCTATCGACAGCGTCGCACCGCGCAGTTGTACATGGCCGCCATTGGCAGCGGAGACGGCGCTGCCATTGCCGGTCACGTTGATGCGGCTGCCATCGATCAGTGCATTGCTGCCGGCACCGGTGACGGTCAACGCGAAGCTTCCCGCGGCCTGGGTCAGCACGTCATCCTCACCGAGCTGGAGGCTGTTGCCGTCGCTGACCTGCACGGGACCGGTGAGTTCGGCAGCGTGGACCGGCAGCGCCGCCCACAGGGAGGTGGCCAGCATGCTCGGAAGGAGCGGGGCAGGCGCGAGGCGCGCGCGTCCGGGCGCACGGTGGCGCCGTGTGGGGGAGGCGTACATGCTGATGTGCTTCCTGTGGCTGTGCGCAGCACGGCTGCGCGAACGGGTGCGGCTGGGCCGGGTCGCCGCGCAGGCCCCTGGTGGTGGTGGCAGCGCGCAGGCGCCCCCGGCACCCCACCCTCCGGTGGCATGGCGACGGAGGGCAGGCGCAGCGTGGCGGGATACGCCCAGACTAGGAATCGGCACCGCCGGATGGAATCAGGCGTTTCCTAAAGCCTCCGCAGGGCCGCCAGCGGAGGCAGGTTCAACCCGTAGCGGGGCTCAGGCGAACAGCGAGGCCTGCAGGCAGTACTCAATCAGCGCCTGGTCGCTTTCCACGCCAAGCTTGCGCATGGCGCTGATCTTCTGCGTACTGACCGTCTTGGCGCTGCGCTGCAGCTGGCGTGCGATGTCGCCCACGCTCATGCCGCCGGTGAACAGCCGGATCACTTCCAGCTCGCGGGGCGACAGGCGCGCACGGACCGCATCGGCATCAGCCGGCTCGCCAGCAGCCAGCGGCAGCAGCCCCGGGGGGCGATAGGCGCGGTCGGCCAGCACCACGCGCAGGGCCTGCACCAGCTTGCCCAGGCCATGGCTCTTGAGTACCACGCCGCCGGCACCGGCGGCATACATCGCGGCCACCAGCGATGGGTTGGACACCATGGTCAGCACCAGCAGGCGTGTGTCCGGGAAACTGCGGCGCAGGAACGAGATCAGCTTGATGCCATCGCCGAAATGGTCGCCACCGGGCATGCTGTAGTCGGTGATCACGGCCTGTGGCCGGGTCCGTGTCATCAGCTCGATCAACGTGGCCGGATCGGCGGCCTCGCCCACGATTTCCAGATCCAGTTCCCCGGCCAGCACATCGCGGATGCCGGCGAGCACGATCGGGTGGTCGTCGGCGATGAGGATCCGTGTGGTCATGGCGGGGTCGTGTCGTCAGGAGAGGATGGCATCGCGTCGTCGAGCAGGGGAGCCAGCAGCCGCAGCAGCCCGTGCTGGAATCCATCCAGGCGACCGGCCAGCGCAGCCAGTCCGTCACCCTGTGCGATGCGCTGCTCGATATGCAGGCCGCTGTCCACCAGCGCGGGTGCGCCGACGATGACCAGTGCGCCGCGGATGCGGTGCAGCACCTGCGCCACGCGGCCTGGATCAGCCGCGTTGATGGCGTCCCGCAGGCTGTCCAGATCGGCCTGCATGGTCTGCACGAACAGCGCCTGCATCTTCGGATTTACCTGGAGCGGAGGATTGGCGTCGTTCGCGATGACGTGCGCGGGCTGCGCCTGATGGTCTGCAACCGGTGGCTGGCCGTTCGTGATCCGGGTCAGCAGGCGCTGCAGCGCCTCCAGGGTGATCGGCTTGACCAGCACGCCCTGCATGCCGGCCTCCTCGCAGCGCTGCCGTTCGGCCGGGTCGGCATTGGCGGTAGCGCCGTGGATCGGCACGCTGACGCCGCGCGCGCGCAGTGCCCGGGCCAGGCCGTAGCCGTCCAGCCCGGGCATGTTGATATCGGTCAGCACCAGCGCGAACGCGCCCTGCTGCCAGTAGCCCAGCGCTTCGTTGCCATCGCAGGCGACCACCGCATGGCAGCCAAGTTGTTCCAGCTGGTCACGCAGGATCGCCTGGTTGATCGGATTGTCCTCGGCCACCAGTACCTGCAGGCCGAAGCGCCGGGTCGGTGGCAGGCGTCCCGCGGCATCGGTCGTCGACGGTTGCCCGCTGGCCGCGGCCAAGGCCATCACGATGGCATCGAGCCGATGCAGGCCGACCTGCCAGGTACCGTCGATCAGCTGCGGTTGCGTGCCGCCCTCGCGGCAGGCCGCCACGCGCGGGCTGCTTCCCTCCCACGCAGGCAGTGGGCCGTCCAGCACGAGATCGAGCAGCACCGCCGTCGGTGCCATGCCGGCCGCGGTGTCCTCCCGGTACATGCTGGCATGCGCGCCGCGTTGCTGCAGGCGCTCGCAAAGCGACTGCACCATTTCGCGCACGGCACCGCGTACCTGCACCTGCAGCTGCGGTGGCAGCCGCGGCGGCGGTGATTGCTGTGGATCCGGCTGCGCGGGTGGCAGCGGCAGGTCGACGCTGAAGCTGCTGCCCAGGCCGCTCTCGCTGACCACGCGCAGGTGGCCGTCCATCAGTGCCACGAGGTGCGCGCAGATGGCCAGGCCCAGGCCCGTGCCACGCATGGCGTCGGTCCCCGGGTTGGCCTGGAAGAACGGCTCGAACAGGTGCGCCTGGTGTTCACTGGCGATGCCGATGCCGGTATCGGCCACCTGCCACTGCAGCCAGCAGCGTTCGTCCTGCCAGCGTGCGGACAGACGTACCACCACGCGGCCGCTGTCGGTGAACTTCAGCGCATTGCTGAGCAGATTGTTGAGCACCTGGCGGATCCGAGCCGCATCGCCGCACACCGCATCCGGCACATCGGCGTCGATGCAGGCGTAGAACTGCAACCCGCTGTTGGCGGCTACGGCGGCGTACGAGTCCAGTGCATCCTCGGTCAGCCGCACCGGATCGAACGGGCTGGGCTCCAGGCTCAACTGGCCGGCCTCGGCCTTGCTCACATCCAGGATGTCGCTGATCAGCTGCATCAGGGTCGAGGACGAGCGCTGGATCGTGGCCAGGTAGTCCTGCTGCTTCGCGTCCAGTGGCGTCAGGCCCAGCAGTTCAAGCGTGCCGAGCACGCCGTACAGCGGGGTGCGGATCTCATGGCTCATCGTTGCCAGGAACTGGCTCTTGGCGCGGTTGGCCTGGTCAGCGGCACGCCGCGCCTGCTGCAGAACCTGCTCGGCTTCGTGCTGGCTGCTGAGGTCGATGAACAGGCACAGCACCGCGGGCTCGCTGCGATACCGCGCCTGTGTGGCGGTCACCAGCAGGTGGCGGCCTTCCGGCGTGGTGTAGGCCACGCCATCGCCGGCCGTGGTACCACCGGCGGCCAGCACGCTGCGGCGCCATGGGCCGTGCCAGCCGTCCGCGTTATGGTCTTCGCCCAGCCAACGGCGGGCGAGGGTGTTGTCCAGCAGGACATCGCCATCGGCACGCCGCAGCAGGCACAGCCCGATCGGTGCGTTGTCCAGGATGGTACGGCTGAAGGCCTCGCTTTCCAGCAGGCGTTCGTGGTTGCTGCGCAGCGGTTCGATGACCGACTGCCTATACGCGCGAAGGACCAGCGTGCCGCCCAGCGCCAGCAGCAGAGCGACAAGCGTCGCGCCCAGCAGCGGCCCCTGCGGATGCTGGAATATCTGTTGCCAACCGACGTGGTAGACCGCCAGCCAGCCGCGCTCGCTGCGCATGCGGAAGCGCAGGCCGTGGGCATTGGCCTGCCAGGACGTGCCGGCGTCGCTGGCATCGGCGGCATCTCCCAGAAGGCGCTGGCCGGCGGGGTCGAACAGCGACAGCCGCTCGAAAACCGGAACGCCCAGTACCTGCTGGTAGTCATCGACACGGGAGGGATCGAGCAGGCACGCCAGTGCCGCCAGCGAGCCGTCGTCGTCGTCGCTCCACAGGCGTGCATCCTGCGGCGCATGGGCGACGGCCAGCAGGCGGGTCTGGCCATCGCGCCAGGGCACGGGCATCCAGGCGATGCCGCCGCGCTGCAGGGCGGGTTGGTCGATCAGCGCCCGGTGGATGTCGCCGATCTGCGGGCGCAGGTGGTGCGGACTGTTCGGGCTGAGATCGGTATCGGTCATCTGCATCGGCGCCAGCAGGCCACGCGTGCCCTGACCATCGACCAGCAGGCATTGCGGCGGCGGAAAGTGCGAGGCCGACCAGAACGTGCCGTAGAAGCGCACGAAGCGATCCCCGAGTTCGGTCTGGGACGGGGTGATGTTCCTGTTGTTCCCGATCAGCACGAAGTTGGCGAACAGCGGGCCGCGTTGCTGCCCCATGCTGCCATCCGCCACCGGCTGCCCCTGGGTGCCGACATCGTGCAGGCGCCATTGCTGCAGGAAGCGTTCCTGCTCGCGCAGCGTGCCGTCCAGGCGGCGGAAGTGGAACTCGATCTTGCTGCGCTCGTCATTGAACAGCCGCGCGCCCACCGACAGCAGCAGCCCGGCCTGCAGCGTGGCCAGCACCACCACTGCGATCAACAGGGCATGGACGCGCAGTGAGCGGCGCGCGAGTCGGCGTACGGGAGCGGCCTCGGCCGGCATGGCAGGTCTCGGAGCAGTGGGCGGTCAGTGGCAACCGACGGCGCCCGGTGGGCGCCGCAGCACAGACAGGATCGTCAATGTCGCTTGACGGCTCCGTGAAGCCGGCATGCAGCCCACCTCAACGCAGGGCCGCCTGCGCCGCCTCGTCGGCGCGCGGCGCTTCATCGTCCAGCAGGCGGGTGAACTCCTCCGGGGGCAGCGCCTGGGAGATCAGGAACCCCTGCACCTGGCTGCAGCCGAGCTGGCGCAGCACCGCCAGGTCGGCATCGCTTTCCACACCTTCGGCCACGATGACCAGGCCCAGCTGATTGGCCAGCGCGATGATGGTCGCCAGGGTCAGATGCAGGGCCAGATCACGGGCACAGCCGCTGACCAGGGCCCGGTCGATCTTGACCTCGGTGAAGGGTGTGTTGACCAGGTTGTGGACCGAGCTCAGGCCCTGCCCGAAATCGTCCTGCGCCAGGCCGAAGCCCTTCATGCGCAGGCGGCAGGCACCGGCGTAGAAGTCGCTGACGTGCCGCGTGGTGCTGTTTTCCATCAGTTCGAAACACAGTTCGCCCGGCGTGCCGCCCAGTGCCAGGGTCATCGCCAGCAGCTCATCGGGCAGGTCGGACTGCTCCAGCAGATGCGGCGGAAGGTTGATCGAAACCGGCACCCGGAAGCCCTGCCTGCGCCAGCGTGCCTGCGCCTTGATGCTGGCCTCGAGCATCATCCGCAACAGCTCACCCTCGAGCCCGTGGCGGCATATCGCCGGCAGGAAGCTGCCCGCGGTGAGCGTACCCAGCTGCGGATGGCGCCAGCGTACCAGGGCTTCGGCAGCCACCACGCGGCCGGACTGCAGCGACTTCTTGGGCTGGAACCAGGCCGTGAGACTGCCGTCGACCATCGCCTGGCGCAGTTGCCGGGCGTCGGGCTCGGGCAGCACCGCGGCCTGCGCCGGCTTGGCATCCGTCGACGGTCGCGCCTGTGCCAGGGCTTCAAGCAGGCCCTCGACGTCGGCCGCCGCGACCGGCTTGGACACCACGCCGAGCACCTCCAGACCGAGCGACTCGGCCATCAGGCGTGCCGAAGCCATCATCCGCCGGGATGCCGTGCTGGCCACGGCCAGGCGTGGGGGTCGCGGTTGCGCGGCCAGTGCCTGGATGAACTGGATTCCGTCCTGGCCAGGCATCAGCAGGTCGCTCACCACCAGATCGTAGGAATGGCAGGCGCACAACGCGATCGCCGCCTCGACGTCCTCGCAGGCGTCGACCTGCACGCCGCCGCGGCTGCCGAATAGGTTGGCGAGGTAGCCGCGCTGGAATGGCTGGTCTTCCAGGATCAGGACACGCTGGGTCATGCGGGGTCTCCTTGGCATAGGGCGGTGATCGCCTTGCGCAGGCGGGCAATGTCGATGGGTTTGCTCAAGTAGCCCTGCATGCCACTGGCCAGGTAGCGCTCGCGTTCTTCGGCGGTGGCATTGGCAGAGGCACCGATCACCGGCACCGTATTGCCCTCATCGCGCAGCTGCCGGGTCAGTGCGTGGCCATCCATGCGCGGCATGTTGATGTCGGTGACCACCAGGTCGAAGGCCTGCTCGCGGCACCGCTGCAGTGCTTCCGCGCCGTCCTGGGCCAGGTCCACCTCGCAGCCCAGGGTCTGCAGCTGTTCGGCCAGGATCACCCGGTTGATCGGGTTGTCCTCGACCGCCAGCACCCGCATGCGCAGCGGCATGAGCGGTGCGGTGCCGTTGCTTTCCGGCAGCTCGGTACGTCGTTGCTGGAGGCTGGCCAGGGCGTTGCCGATCGCCGCCATGCAATGCAGGGACACCACCAGTCTGCCGTCGGCCGCCACCGTCGGCTGGTCACCGCCATCGATCGATGCCACCACCCGGGGGCCCGACCACGCCAGCGGCGGGGCCGCCTCGCCTTCCACCAGGATTGCGCCATCGTGGTCGAGCAGGGCCGGATCGCCCAGCAGCGGCTGCGCGTTGGCGCCCCACCGCTGCAGCCAGCCGCAGGCACAGTCGACCAGTTCGCGATCACGGCCACGTACCAGGATCGGAGGTTCCGGCTGCAGCGAAGGGCCATCGTCGGCCACCGGCAGCACCGGCAGCGGCAGGCGTACGCTGAAGCTGCTGCCCAGCCCGGGTTCGCTGACCACCTGCAGTTCGCCACTCATCAGCCGTACCAGGTGATCGCTGATGGAAAGGCCCAGGCCGGTGCCCTGCGCGCTGGCCGCGCCGCGTACCTGGCGAAACGGTTCGAACAACCGCGCCTGCTCCTCGGCGGGGATGCCCACGCCGGTGTCGGTCACCTGCCAGACCAGGATGCTGGACTCGGCTTCACGCTGTACCTGGCGCACGCGCAGCATCACACGGCCATGCTCGGTGAACTTGATCGCGTTGCTGAGCAGGTTGCCCAGCACCTGGCGGATCCTGTCGGCATCGCCGAGCACGCGCGTGGGCACGCCCGGATCGGTGCATACCAGGATCTGCAGCCCCTTGCAGGTGGCAGAAGCCGCGAAGCTGCGCAGCACGCTCTCGGTCAGCTCGCGCGGCGAGAAGGAAGTTGGCTCCAGGCTGAGCTGGCCCGACTCGATCTTGGTGACATCCAGCACGTCGCTGATCAGCTGCAGCAGCACCGAGGAGGAACTCTCGATGGTGCGCAGGTACTGCGACTGTCGTGCATCCAGTGCGGTGTGGCCAAGCAGTTCGAGCGTGCCCAGTACGCCGTACAGCGGCGTGCGGATCTCGTGGCTCATGGTGGCCAGGAAGGCGCTCTTGGCCTGGTTCGCGGCGTCGGCCGCCTGCCGTGCCGACGACAGCGCCGCTTGCGCCTGGCGATGCCGCGAGATGTCGTGGAAGGCACACAGCAGCACGTCATCGCCCTGGTAGCGGCAGGCGGCATGCAGTACATGCAGCTGCCGGCCGTCACGCGTGGTGAACTCCAGGCCGCGTCCACGCTCGCCGGCATGGCTGCGCCACGGTGCCTGCCAGTCGCTGTCCTGGCCATCCTCGCCAAGCCAGTCACGCAGCAGCTGGTTGGAGAGCAGCAGGTGGCGGTCATTGCGGCGCAGCACGCAGATGCCGACAGGTGCCATGTCGATCACCGTCGAATTGAAGTCCAGGTTCTCCAGCAGTTGGCGATGCTGCTGCAATGCCGGCTGGATGAGCGTGCGATCGACGCGATGGCGCAGCAGTCGCAGCGCGACGCAGGCCGGCAGCAGCAGAAGCGCGCAGAACAGCAGGGGCACGGCCAGGTCGCCCAGCAGCTGCCCGGGCAGCAGGTGGTAGACCAGCCGCCAGCCATCATTGCCGACGCGTTTCACCAGTGCCACGCCACGCGGCAGCCCGCCGCTCCACACCATGCCGACGCTGTCGTCCTGGCGCTCCGAGAGTGTCTTCCAGCCCGCGCTGTCCAGCCGCGGCGCCTGGCTCGACAGCGCGGGCCGCCCGCCATCGTCCAGCAGCGTGTAGCCGCCGATGCCGGGGCCATCGATCACGTCCGCCGTAGCGTCGCCATCGAGCAGCAGCATCAGCCACTGCATCGGATGGGGGCCGGCCTGTATCGGCTGGGCCAGTGCGATGCCACTGTCACCTGCGCGCAGCCAGTACACCGGGTCGGCACCCTCGAGGCTGCCGCCGCGCGCCTGCAGCACGCGCAGTGACGGCATGCGCGCCAGGTCGACGTCGGCGTCGCCTCCGGCAAGCCAATGCACGCCCATTGCATCGACCAGCAGCAGGCGCGTCTGCAGCGCCTGCAGCCTGTGCTCCATGCGGGCTGACAGCAGAAGTCGCTGGCCGGGCTGGCCGCCAGCCGCATCGAGTGGCAGCGGGCGCGTGCCCTCACTGTCCGCCGTGGATTCGTCCGGGTTGCCTGCCAGCACCGAATCGCCCAGGTGCCGCAGCAGGGCTTCGCGCTGGTCGAAGTAGTTATTTGCCTTGTGTGCGGCGGTGCCCGCTTCCTGGAGCCGCGTTGAGACGCTCGCCGTCCCCCTGATGAGGACATAGGACGAACATGCCAGGATGAACAGGAGAAATACAAGAATGGTCAGCAGGCGAGTGCACCTTGCCGCAAGTGTCAGCACTTCGGCACGTCCGTGACTCTGGCAATCACCCTTCAGCATCGTTGCAGCCTAGAGTGCAACTGCTCATGCCCACATCAGACGTTTCCTAAAGTCCGCCCATGTCTCTTCGCCCCAGTCAGTGAAATGCCCGGGAAGCGTCGAGCATGCCCTGGATGCTGCCTTTTCCAGGTGCACGGGACGGCCGGTCGACGCCGAGGAAGCCCATGCAGGGGTCCACGCCCTGTGCGGCGCAGTGGGCCATACAGGCGCACGCGGAGATCCTCGCGGCCGGTGCAGGGAATCGAAATTACGTCGTTCAATCCGGCGCGAACGGGTGCCTGCGGCAAGGCGTGGGCCCGTCGGTGCTGCCGCCAACGTTGCCGCGGCAGTCCGTCAATCCGGCTGCATCAGCGCGTCCCGCGCGGATGGGTTCCGGCGCCTTTGAACCACTCCAGAATCTCCGCGTGGGCACTGCGCCAGCTACCCCGGAGTCCATGGTCATCACCCGGGTAGACGACCAGCCTGTGGGGACGGCCAAGTTGCTGCAGCCGGGCAGCCATTGCGATCGGGTCCTGGACGCTGACGCGATCATCGGCTTCGCCGTGCAGCAGCAGCACCGGCATGCCGGCGGGTAGCTGCTCCGCCCAGTGAAACGCGGAGCGGGCTGCCAGCGCGGCCTGCCGATCATCTTCGTAACCGGGAATGCGGGCGCTGTACACGCGCTCCATCTCCGGACGGGAGGCCAGTCCGGCGAGCAGATCCGAGACCCCGCCTATCGTTGCCATGGCGGTGATGTCGCTCCGTTGGCGCGCGACCAGGTAACTCATCATCGCCCCGCGGCTTTGTCCCAGAAGAAAGATGCGCTGGGCATCCACACCGGGCATCTCCAGTGAAAGATCGATCAGGCGCATGACATCGTTGACGTCGTTCCCCCCGAACTCGTCCGCATCCCGGTACTGGCTCGCCACCACCATGAAGCCCGACTTCGCAAGAGGCAGGAGTTTCATGAACACCTGGAGAGGATCGAGCTTGCCGTAATTGCCGTTTCCGCCGCGGTTGTAGACCAGCAGCGGCAGCTTCCCGGAGGCGTCCATCATGCGTGGCCGGATGACATAGGCGAGGACGATCTGGCCATCGCTCGAGTACGAGACAATGCGGCAGTCGAACGCGGAACGCGCGAAGGAGAATGCCCTGGCCGGGACCAGGGACTGCAGCAGTGCCTTGGGTATCGGCTTGTCCCCGGCGTTTTTGTGGACCGAATCCAGCCAGCTTTCATGGTCCGGCGTGGACGCAAAGCAGTCGGTTTGCGACAGGAAGGTGGGCGAGGTTGCGACCGGACTGCCGGCAGCCGTGGGCACGGCAAGGACCAGCGTCGCCGCGAGCACGGCAATCAAAGTGCGAAACATGCGGGGTTCCCCGTTGGAAATGGAAGCGGCGGAAGCTGGCGGCTGCCAGTGCGCCGCGTCAGTCGTCAGTGGTGAGCGAGGGGTCGTGGACGAGAAGATCGCCAGGCTGGCAGTCCAATGCCGTGCAGATCGCTTCCAGGGTGGAGAATCGAATGGCCTTGGCCTTGCCCGTCTTCAGGATCGACAGGTTCGCCAGCGTGATGTCGACGCGTGCGGCAAGCTCGGTGAGGGTCATTCGACGGGCGTGCAGGAGTTCGTCGAGGCGCACGACTATGGCCATGTCAGATGGTCCCTTCGAGATCCGTGCGCATGCGTGCTCCGTGCGTGAACACGCCGGACAGCACGAACAGAAGCAGCACGGCAAGCCACGGCGTCGGCGATAGACCGTCCATTTTCCCCGGTATCGAAGCGAACTTGGTGATGGCAAGCACTGCCAGCCGGAGCAGCTCGATGGCCAGCACGCTCCAGGCGATGGCACTGAGCCGCTGCGCGTTGGGCAGTATGAAGGCTTCGCCGCCGCGTACGCTGTCGACGATCGCAAGCAGGCGCCGCAGGATCGTATGCACTATTGCAGCGCCGACGATGCCAACGAGCATGATCGCGCGCATGCCGAGTGGCGCCCGGGGGTCCATCGTGGCGAGGTCGAAGCCCAGTGGCTTCCACGGCCAGCCTTCAATGAAGAAGCTCGCGCAGAGCAGGCAGAGAATGGACACGGCATAGAGCAGGTTGAGGACGGTGAGCCCGAGGATGATGGGGCGGGTCACGGCCAGGGCTCTGGCGGGCATGCGATTCATGGCGGGCTCCGTGCGATGTGTTGTTAAACGATATGTGAGATATCGTATATCAATAAATATGCAGGAAGTCATGCCTGTACACAACGGCCAGGATCGCTGTTCCACGGAGGACCGGCGGCACGCCGGCACCCGGAGCTCGCAGGTCGCAGGTGGAGCCGGCTCCGGCGGTTCCATCCTGCGGCGGCCGCCGCCTGCCCGGCAGTGCCTGTTCTGTCTGTGGCAACAGCCGGAGCATTACGGGGAACGGACTGCCCGGTCCGTTGCGGTTCGCGCATGGACACAACGGACGCCGTGCAAGGGCATGGCCGCAGTGCCCGGCGACGTCGGGCACCGCGTGTCGCAAGCGTCACCTGGGCGGTCGAGAGCCATTTCCTGGCGCACCGGTCATCCCGCGCACTGCGGGACCCGCCGGCGGACGGTGACTATTTCATCGCTTCGAGCGGAATCAGCGCGAGCCAGGCCAATGCAAGGGCGAGCCACAGCCATCGCCATGCACCCATGCCGCGCCAGGCAAGCCGCCAGGGACCGTGCTCAGGTTTCATGACTTCTCCGCTTGCGTGCCGAACGGAACGCGTCCGCCACCCGCAGCCCGTACAGATAGACCCCCGTAAAGCTGAGCGCGGTGAGCGCCGTTCCCGCCAGGAACCAGAGCAGGCGCACCGGCCACCCGCCGAATGAGCCGAAATGCAGCGGGTCGGCCATCTCGGCGATACGCTGGTGGAGGTCCAGGGTGCGGCCGTCCTGGATCCCGAGCAGGCGGCCATCGCGCAGATCGAAGCCGGCCACGTTGGCGCGATCGCGCACGAGCCAGGCCTGTGCCTGTCCATCGATGAGCAGGCCGGTCCCTGCCGTGCCGGGCTGCATGCCGGCCACGCGCAGTTCCGGCCAGTGTTGCCGCAGCAGGGCCACGGCGCGGTCGATGGCTGCCGGGTCGGCCGGTGCGGATGCCGCGCTCCCGTCGTTGCCAGGCAGGGAGATCTTCGGGGGCGGTGCGGCCTTGCCGCCCAGCGATTCGACGAGATACCACCCGCCCGTCAGCGCGATCAGTGCCACGAACCAGAGGCTCCACACGCCACACAGGCGGTGGATGTCGCCCCACAGGCGGCGTGGCCGGTCCGCGCGCGGCCAGCTGAAGAAGCCACGCCACCAGCGCTTGTAGATGAAAAGACTGCTGACCAGCGAAAGCAGCAACGGGATCGCCAATGCCGCCACCAGGGGCACGCCGTACTTGACGGGCAGCATGAGGTGGCGGTGGGTGTTGCGCAGCAGACGGTGGACGTTGAACCAGTGCGTATCGCCGGTCACCTTGCCGCTGTACGGATCGACCCAGACGAAGCGCAGCCGGCCGTCATCGGTACGCATCTGCGCGCGTGCGGCGAAGCGTGAGGCATGCGGCGCGCTGAGTCCCTGCAGTGTCCAGGTGGGATGGGCACGCTGCACGGCGTCCACCATCGTGCCCCAGCTCGCACGCTGGCCGCCCGGCGTGACGCGCATTTCCGCGTGCAGCAGCCAGTCCAGTTCCTGGGCGAACACGGCCAGCGTTCCGGTGAAGCAGACAAAGCCCATGAACAGGCACAGTTTGAGTCCGATCCAGCTGTGCAGATCAAACCAACGGCGCCTGCCGGCCGCTTTGCGGGGCGGCTCGGGCATGGACGGAAACGCGCTTGCTGGCGATGGCTGGCGCATGCGGTTCAGAACGCGTACGCCGCCTGCAGGTAGAGCCGTCGCGGCTCGCCCGGGAAGTGGCCATTGCGCTTGATGAAGCCACTGGCCGCATAGACCCTGTCGAACAGGTTCTTGATGTTGGCCTGGAACTTCCAGTCGCGCCATTGCGTCTGCCAGCTCAGGTCGAAGACCGCGTAGGACTTGACCCGCTGCCCGTCCAGGCTGACGCGCTCGCCGGTGTAGTCGGCGCCGAAGCCCAGGGCCGATGCAAGCGCGGGAATGTCATAGCGCGTCCACAACCCCAGCTTGTTGCGTGGCGCGTTGGCGAAGCGGTCGCCCGATGCATTGGTGATGCCATTGCTGCCCGCATCGACCACGCGCGCGTCGTTGTAGGCGTAGGCCAGGTTGACGACCCAGCGATCGGTCACGTCCGCCAGCAGGTCGACCTCCAGTCCTTCGCTGCGTACCAGGCCCAGCGTCGCCAGCTGGTTGACGCCGCCCACCACCTCGCCGGTGGCCTGGACGATGTTGCTGCGCTCGATCCGGTACAGCGCCGTGTTGAGCGTCAGCCGTCCCCCGGCCAGCAGTGTCTTCAGGCCGACTTCCCACTGCCGGCTCTGTTCGGCATCGAACGGTCCGCCCGCGGCCGGGTCCTGGTTGCCGGTGGCCTGCGGCACGAAACCACTGGCCACGCTGGCGTAAGCGTTCAGGCCTTCGCGCAGGACGAAAGTGCTGCCCAGGCGCCAGCTGAGATCGTGGCCATCCACGCGGGTGCCGGCGATCAGGTCTTCGTCGCGGAAGCCGTCCCAGCGCAGCCCGGCCAGCACGTACCAGCGCGGCGTCAGCGTCACCTCGTCCTGCAGGTAGCCGCCGTAGCGCAGGCCGCGGGCACGCGTCTGGCGCCAGGGCAGGGCGTCCAGGCCGTAGTCGTTGTGGGAGGTGACACCGTAGGCCGGGTCGAACAGGCCGATGCCCGGCACCGGGCCGGCATTGCGCGGCAGATCCGCGCTGTTGGCCGTCTGTGCGCGGAAGTCGGCGTCGGCGCGATAGTAGTCGGCACCGAACAGCAGTTTGTGCTCGGCGCCGCCGGCGGAAAAGCGCCAGACCGCATTGCCGTTGGCGGCATAGGCATCATTGTCGCGGTACTGGTTGCGCAACTGGCGCGTCATCCACTCGGCCGTGCCGTCGCCGTCGCGGTCAATCAGTCCCATCGGTTCGTGGTAGATCTGGTGCTCGCTGTTCTCGAACCAGCGGGCGGCGAAGTCCACATCCCACGCCGGCGCTGGCGAGAACCGGTATTGCGCGAGCACCACCTTGGCCTGCATGTCGAGGAAGTCGGTCGCCTCGTTGTGGTTCCAGCGGCGGCTGGCAAGGAAATCGCCGCTGTCGTTCACCGGAACGCCGCGCAGCCGGTTGCCGCCCAGGGTCTGCGTGATGTCGGTGTACTGCAGCGTCAGCTCGCCCGTCCCGCCGACCTCGAACGCGACCGAGGCGTCGCCGATCACACTCTGGCTGTCCGCATTCCAGCGCACGCCTTGTTCACCGTCGGCATAGGCGCCAAGCCGGTAGCGCACGCTGCCGGACGCGGTGATCGGACCGGTTGCCTCCAGCGACCCGGCGGCGAAGTTCTCGTTGCCGACCTGGATCTCCGCCCGCCGCTGTGCCTGGGCCTGCGGCTTGCGGGTGACGTAGTTGATCACGCCGCCTGCATCGCCGCCGCCATACAGGGCGCCGGCCGGGCCCTTGAGTACTTCCACGCGTTCGATGTTGAACAGTTGGGGCACCGAGAAGCCGGCATAGGGATCGCCGCGCAGGCCGTCATAGAGCACGTTCTCCTGGCGGAAGCCGCGCAGGGTGACGCCGGCATAGCTGAAGAAGCTGATGCCGCTGATGCTGCGGTAGAGGTCGGTGACCTGGCGGGCCGCCTGGTCGTCGATCAGTTCCCGCGGCATGACCTGCACCGACTGCGGTACCAGCGCGAGAGGCGTGTCGGTCCGGGTAGCGACCACCGCATCATCCGTCTTGTACAGGGTCAGCGCCCGACCCAGCACCCGGACCGAATCCAGCTCCGTCACATCTGGGGCCGGCGCATCCACGGGGGCCGACTGGGCATGCACCTGGAAAAGGGCCAGGGAAAGCGACGCGGCCAGCAGGGCGCGCGGAAAGGGGCGGTGTTGCATTGGGGAATAATAATGCGAATGATTATCAAGACTATCAGTCTAGCACCTGTCCCTGCCGATGGCAGCAACGACAGCCCAAAAGATGGCGCCGGCCCGGGCGGATGCACCCCGACGGGCAGCCAATGCCGCCGTTCCCACACCGCCAGAACCGGAGGATCGGCATGTCTGCCGGCGACCAGGAGTACCCACCCGCCAACGCGTGCGCCGAGGCGCACGGCGACGCAGCGTCGACTCCGGTGGGGATGCTGTGCATCGCTGCAGCCAGCCTGGCCATCGAGCGCCTGCGGAAGACGCCGGCGGTCTTGAGCGTGCCCATGGGGGAGCGGCCATGCATCGGGGGAACGTGACGAAGCCATCACCGCTGGCGATACCGCCCGGTCGGTTGTTGGCGCCGGCTCGAGGCCGCGATGGAGAACTGTGCGGCGCGGGTCGCAGATTGCCCGCGCCCGGCCATGCGCCGGACCAGGCATGGCTGCGGCCTGCGGCCCGTCTGCGGGGGCCGGTAGTGCGGTATGCCACAGCCGCAGCTGTCGGCAGCCTAGAGCCGGGAAGCGGCTCTTTGCGCGCATGGCCCCTACGCTGCTGTGGAGTGGCTGCAGGCGCGGCGTCCTGCGCGCGCCACGAGCGTCCGCCCCCTGTTGTCCGGCAACGCTCTGGCCCTCTCTTGCCGGGAGCGGCATTGCCAGCGTGCGATGGCTCCGGTGCCTGGCGCCGGAGCCATCCAGCCCGCCGAGATCCACGTCGCGCCGACACTGCTGATGCAGGACCGCGGAACGGCGCCTGCATCGAAGTGCCAACAGCGATCCTTCCCGGCACAGCGATGGCCTGTCCGTCGCAAGAACGCTTCCTCGTATCCATCGCGGATCTCGATGCGGACCCTGCCCAGGCCGGGTCGACCATGAGAACCGTGGCGACCCGGCGCGCCGCATGCAGGCAGCACTTCGACCATGGTTGGGCGTGGCTTTCGTAATGCCATTGCCGTGTCCTGGCCTGTCGCCGCGTGTCGCGTGGGGACATCCATCGCGCGGGAAAACAAACTGTCCGTTCGTGACGCGGACGTAAAATGGAAGGCGATTCCAGAAGGATTTGGTTGTGCTCCAGATACCGCCGTCCCGCACCAGTTCACGTCGATCAATGCGGCAGGAAAGGACCAGGACCATCCTGTCCATTGCGGGGGGAACCTGCATCAGCCTGGGACTGGCGTGGACGTTCTGCTATCTCCACTTCGGGCGTGGCGACCTGTCGCTGGTGTTCGTTGGATTGATCGCAGTCGGGATATTCGCCCTCCATCGCGTTCCGCGCAGTGACACGACATCGCTGCTGATCGTCGCCAACGGCATATTCCTGGTGGTCTGCGTGATCTCGTTGATCGATGCCCCGGTCGCGTGGGTGCCGCGCTCGGCCCACTTGTTCCTTCTGCCGCTTGCCGCCGGGGCGGCGTCCACGTTTGACGCGCGCGAAAGGTATGGCTCGCTCTTCTTCCCGCTGGCATGCCTGGGCATGTTCTCGGCGTTCGCGATCGGGGCACTCGACCCGCTTGCACCTGGCGTGTCTCCTCCGCTGGAAGTGCGCGCCTGGGGCGCCAGGCTCAACACGGCGTTCTCGATGGCACTGCTGGTGGTGGTCTTTGCCATCTATCGGAACGACATAGGCAGGCGGCTGCGTCTGGAGCGCGAACTTGCGCGTGCCGTCCGGAAAGGGGAGTTCGAAGTCCACTATCAGCCGCAGCTGCTCAGTAGCGGTGCCATTACCGGCGCGGAAGCACTGGTACGCTGGCGTCATCCCTCCGGCACCCTGCTTGCACCCGATTCATTCATCCCGGTGGCGGAGGACAGTTCCCTGATCTGTGACCTTGGGCTGGAAGTCCTGCGTCAGGGCTGCGAGACCTTGAATGACTGGTCGCGCGACCCGGCAACCCGCGGGTTGAAGCTGGCGGTGAATGTCAGTCCCATGCAACTGCTGGACGATGAGTTCCTGGCCGCGGGGGCCGCGCTCATACGCTCTTCCGGCATCAACCCCGGGCTCCTGGAACTCGAGCTGACCGAGTCGGCACTGTCGGCGGATGCCACATTGGTGGCCAGCAGGATGACCGCGTTCGAAAAGATGGGCGTTACCTGGGCCCTGGACGATTTCGGGACGGGATATTCCTCCTTGTCCACGTTGCGCGCGCTGCCGGTCCGGAAGCTCAAGATCGACAGGCGATTCGTCGATGAAGCGGTCAAGCAGGAGGGCGCGCGGCGGCTGCTGGGCAAGATAGTCGAGATATCGCAGGTGATGGGCATGGATGCGCTGGCCGAGGGCGTGGAGACCATCGAGCAGCGTGACCTGCTGGTCAGTCTCGGCTGCACGCACTTCCAGGGCTATCTCTTTGCCCGCCCCATGCCGGGTTCCGCCTTCAGGCAGTGGCTGGTCGAACACCAGCCCCTGCATCGAACGGCGGGTGCGGAGTATGCGGCGGCGGAGTGACCCGGCAGCGCCGCACCGTCCATGATCGCCGCGCGCGTGGAGCGCCGAGGTGCGCGTGAAAGCCGCCAGAGCGCATGTACCCCGGGGATCGGACGGTATGGCCGGCAGGCCTGCGCACGCACGGTGCGGCAGCGTCGCCAGGAAACGGGGAGCCGCCCTGTTCCATCGGTCCAGACGGCAGCGCCATCAGGGGTGACTACAACCAATGGCACGGTTGGGTGACACGCCTGTCTCCTAGACTGCTGATGCTTGCAGAATGGAAGGACACGCCATGGGTCAATCACGATGGATATCCGCGGCGATGCTGTGCACGGCGTTCGTCGCTGCGGCCGCTGCCAACGACGCGAAAACGAAGGTCATCGTTCTCGGGGTCGATCATGCAGCCCAGCTTGTGGCCCCGGCCGACAGCCCGGCGCACCTGGCCGCGTTCCTCGCACGTGCCGATCCTGACGCGATCTGCATCGAGCGGTCTCCCGACGAGTTCGCCCGGAACAGCTATTACGAGTTCACCTATGAGGTGCAGGACGTGGCGGTCCCGTTCGCCAGGGAGCATGGGGTGGCGCTGTGCCCGGTTGACTGGCAGCCATCGGCGGAGGATGCCCGGCTGGGGTTCGACCTGGATCTGTCATCGATCCCCGAAATACGGCCGAGCTCCGGCTACCAGCAGTTCCTTTCCTTCCCACAGCCCGCTCAGCTGAAACGCACCCTGTTCCATGCCGACGACCCCGGCAACACGCAGCGGATCGCAGACTGGGCCGCCACGCCCGCGGCAAAGGCCGAGCACGACATGCCCCGGAGGATGTACCTGTACCGGACATTCCTGCAGGCCAGGCGCCTGGCGAGTGCGGCCAAGGCACGCCCCGGATCGACCGTGGTGCTCATCGTCGGTGAGTTCCACAAGCGCGACATAGAGAATGTCCTGTCCGCCGATGCGGGGATCGAGATCGTCCAGCCATCGACCGTTGGAAATCCGACCGCGGACGAACTGGCGGCCGCGTCGCGGCGTGAGTTCCATGCCGCGATCGCCACGTTCAACCTGCTCGGTGTGCAGGCGGATACGGGGAACATGGACCATGCCTACGTGGCCAGCGCCCTGGAGTCACTGGCAGAGCATGGGCAGACGCACGAGACGCGGTTGCTGGAGACGCGCTTTGCCCTCCTGGCCGGACGCATGAGTGCGCGCGAAGCGATAGAGGCGTATCAGCGGGTGGCGGACCAGGCGGGCGCCGAGGCCTTTACCTGGACAGGGGTCCAGGACCATACCCGGTTGGATTCCTACTTCGACCCGTTTGGAAACCTGACCGTTCGGCAACGTGCCCTGCTGGAGATCGCACGTGAGCGGGCCTGGCTGGGGATGCCGGACCAGGGCAAGACGATGAGACAGCTCGGCAGTGAACTCGGCGCGCGCAAGGCGATCCAGCTGGCTGCCTACTGGGATCGGCACATCGCTCAGCCGGCGCGGAACTGAGGCGAGGGCGTTCGACCCTGGTGCCCGTCACCCGGGTTTACGGCCAGCCTGCATGAGCAGGCCGGGGCGTGGGCCGCCGGCAACCGAGGGGCCGGGGATGCATCCCCGATGACGGGAATATCGCGGTGACCGGGCCGGCCGTGCCCGCGTCCACTGGAATCGGCGCGCCCCGACGGCACGATGCATGCGCCGGGCCAGCTGACCCTCGCGGTTGGGCGGCTGCCCACGTGCGTGGACGCGGCCGGCTGCATGCAGCGGCGGGCCGCCGCCGCCGTCCAGCGGGGCGGGCACGATGGGCGTATCGTGTCCGGGTAGATGCACGGTCGTGCGCGTGCAACCGGTGGCTGTCAGTGCCAGTGGCGTGCCGCGCGCTCGGCTGTGAGGGGGGTCAACGGCGGGGACGGCCGCATGACCATGAAGGCGGTGTCCGGCGCGGATGGCCGGCATCGTGACGCATGCAGCACGGGGAGCGCCGGGCGTGGCGCCGGTCTGGCGCGTGGCGCCGCTTCCCGGGGCGATGGCCTTGGCAGAACCGCAACAGACACAGGAGCCGGAATCCATGAAACACGAAACCTACAACCGCTGGTCGATCGGGCTGCATTGGCTGATGCTGCTGCTGTTCGTGCTGGCGTATGCCTCCATCGAACTGCGCGGGATCTTCGAGAAGGGCACCGCGCAGCGCGAGCTGATGAAGAGCGCGCATTTCTCGATGGGCCTGGCGATCCTCGCGCTGGTGTGGGTGCGGATGATCGCGCGCATGCTGACCACCACGCCGCCCATCGTCCCGGCACCGCCGGCCTGGCAGCGCTGGGCGGCCACGGCGGTCCACCTGCTGCTGTATGTCTTCATGATCGCCCAGCCGCTGCTGGGCTGGCTGGTGCTGAGCGCTGCGGGCAAGCCGGTACCGTTCTTCGGCCTGACCCTGCCGCCGCTGGTGGCGACGGATACCACGCTGGCCGGCACCCTCAAGGAACTGCACGAGACCCTCGGTAGCGTCGGCTATTGGCTGATCGGCATCCACGCGCTGGCTGCGCTGCTGCACCACTACGTGATGAAGGACAACACGCTGCGGCGGATGATGCCGTCCGCTGGGCGACACGCCGGCGCACACCGCGCCTAGGCCGGGAATCCGGATGGAGCGGCGGCCTGACCGGTCCCGCTCCACCGCTTGCCACCGGGCGCGGCCGCAACCCAGGCTTGTTCTTCCGGGCGGTCCTGCGGCAGGCGCATGCCGCGGACGACACCCGGTGCCGCCCGTTGCGCGGCAGGCCATGTCGGCTGCGGGGTGGTCGGTGTACCCCGCAAGGGGAGAAATGCGCCGGCGCGGCACCGGCAGCATCGAAGAATGCGACGGGATGACGGGTGTCAGCGCCCGTCGAGTACGGCGCTGATGGCGGCCACCATTTCCGGGTCGGCGGCCACGCCCTGCACTTCGCTGCGCGCGCGTACGCGGCCTTCCGCGTCGAGCAGCACCAGCACGCTGGTGTGGTTGATGCTGCCGTCGTCGCGGAAGCGGTAGCGCACGTCCAGCAGGTTGGCGAGGGCGCGTACGTCGCCCTCGGCCGGGCGCAGGAAGCGCCACTCGTCGGGCGCGCGGTGGCGCTGCGCGATCTCGGCCAGCGCGGCGGGGGTGTCGCGTACCGGATCGAGGGTCAGCATGTCCACGTCCAGGCGCGTGCGCTGGTCTGCCGGCAGTTGTTTCTGCACCGCCTTGGCGCTCTCGATGATGAGTGGGCACATCAGGTGGCAGTTGCCGTAGAACATGGATACCAGTTGCGGACGGCCGCGCAGCGACGCCCACGGCACGGACGTCCCGTGCTGGTCGGTGAGCGTGACCTGCAGGTGGTACAGCGACTGGCCGGGCAGGCTGGCCGCCGGCGCAACCGGCGCGTCGGCGGCGTTGAGCACGGGCGACACGCCCAGCGCCAGGCCGAGCAGCAGGAATGCGATGGATCTGTTCATGGCTGGCTCCTTGCGCAGCGGAAACCGAGATTGCCCAGGGTGGCCCCGGGTTGAAGCGCCGACAGCAACACGAAGCGCTTGACCACGCCATAGTCGCCCGGATCGTTGAAAGCCATGGCGCTGGCGCCGCAATAGCGCAGCGCATCGCCATCGGCCTGGCCACGGCGGTCGCCGCCGGCCAGCAGCGAGGCGAAATCCTCGCTCCACTCCCAGTGCGCGCCGTGCAGGGCATGGATGCCATGGACGTTGGCCGGTGCGCCGGCGGCGGCATCGGGGGCGCGTGGGGTTCCGTCGTTGACCTGGCGCAGGCGCCAGGCGCGGTCGCCACGCGCATCAGCGCGGGTGGCGTCGGCGGCCGCTGCGTACTCCCATTCGAGGAAAGTCGGCAGGCGCGCCTGGTCGGCACGGCAATAGGCGTCGGCCGCGTACCAGTTCACGTGGGTGACCGGCGCCTGTGGGTCGAGCGCGTCGCCGGGCGCATCCGGGTGCGCCCAGTGGCCGAGGTAGCCGGGACTGGAGAACACCGCTGGAACCTGGTCGCGCCGCCACTGCGGGTTGCGCGCCAGGAATGCGGCGAACTGCGCGTTGCTGACCGGGCGTGCCATCAGCGAGAAGTCCGCCACGACGCGCGTGGCGGAGGTCTCCTCGAACCGCACGGAGGAACGGAACGGACCGCCGGCAACGTTGCGGTAGCCGTCATCGGCCTCCACGGCAGCGGCGGTGGCCGATGCCAGGAGCAACACCAGGAAGAGCGTCCGTTCCATGTGCGTGGTCCTGTTTACTTGTGCTGGCTGCCCTGCGGCACGCCTTCCTTGTAGTCGATGTCGTGCTGCTGGCCGGTGTAGATCTCCGGGTTCTTCTCGCCCTCGACCTTGAGGATGCCCAGCGAGCCCTTGTGGAAGGTGCGGAAGATGCTGTGGTCGACCAGCACGAAGTTGCCGGGTACGTCGGCCTTGAACTCGACGATGGCCGAACCACCGGCCGGGACCAGCGTGGTCTGCACGTTCTCCTGGTACTTCGAGCCGCCCTCGGTATAGACCTTGTCGAAGATCTCGCCGATGACGTGGAAGCTCGACACCAGGTTCGGGCCGCCGTTGCCGACGAAGATGCGGATCTTCTCGCCGGCCTTGGCGGTCAGTGCCTTGTCGCCCTGCAGCGAATCGACCGAACCGTTGAACACCACGTAGGTCGGGTGTTCCTCGATGGCCTTCTCCAGGCTGAAGGGCTGCAGGCCCGGCTCACCGTGCGCGCCTTCGGTGTAGAAGTCGCCCTGCACCACGTAGAACTCCTTGTCCACCGGCTCCATGCCTTCCTCCGGCTCGACCAGGATCAGGCCGTACATGCCGTTGGCGATGTGCATGCCCACCGGCGCCATCGCGCAGTGGTAGATGTACAGGCCAGGATTGAGCGCCTTGAAGGTGAACTGCGTCTCCTTGCCCGGCAGCGTGAACGTGGCCTCGGCGCCACCGCCCTGGCCGGTGACCGCATGCAGGTCGATGTTGTGCGAGAAGTGCGAGCTGTGGTGGTTCTTCAGCTTGAACTCCACCGTATCGCCCTTGCGCACGCGGATGAAGCTGCCCGGCACCGTGCCGCCGAAGGTCCAGTAGTTGTAGGTCACGCCATCGGCCATGCGCATGTCCTTCTCGACCATTTCCAGGTCGACGACGACATGGGCCGGCGTCTTGCGGGTGATCGGTGGCGGTGCGAACGGCGGCGCGGTCAACACGGCCTGGATCGTTTCCAGTGGTGCTTCGGCGACGTCTTTCTTTGCTGCGAAGGCATTGCCGGCGAAGGCGGCGGCGATGGCGCCAGCGAGTGCGCAGGCGACGAATGGGTGGTGCAGGCGCTTCATGTTGTTACCCCGTGAATGGCCTCAGGCCGATGGGTCCATGTTCCCGGCGCGGACTGCCCCGCAGCGTTGATCCGGATCAATCCAGCCCCGCCGGAAAGCCGCGAAATAGGCCCAATCACACGCGACTTGACCAAGGTCAAAAGCCCGGCCGATCGCGCCTCCATGCAGTCCCGCCAACGCCGTGCTCAGGCCTGCCAGGTCGATGCCGAACGCCAGCAGCGCCACAGCGCATGGGCGGCGCCCAGCCATGCCAGCAACAGCAGGGCGCCGGCCACGCGCGCCAGTCCCGGCAGCACGCAGGCCACGGCCAGCGACAGCGACGCGGCCGCATGCAGCCACCACACCCGTCGCTTGTGCCGCTCGTCGAACAGGCTGCCGACGCCGGGGACGCGGGTGCCGCGTGGCATGCGCCGGCGCAGCTCGATCCAGGCGAGGAAGCCGGTGATTTCCATCGCCATGCCCAGCACGAGTGCGGGAAAGCCCACCGCCACCACCAGCGTGCCGGCAAGCACGTCCCGGCCCGGCAGCCACATCGCCAATGCGCCGCAGCCGAGCGCCACGCCGCCCAGCGCCCAGAACCGCCGCAGCACGGTACCGCGGCGATGCGGCGCGCGCAGTTGCAGCACGATCACCGTGGTGGCGAACAGCAGCAACGGCAATGTGGCCAGGGCGCGCGCCGCTGCCGCGGGCAGCGTGGCGCCGAGTCCATCGGCCGCCGCGGCCAGCATCACCCCGGCCAGCAGCACCAGCCACGCCCACAGCCATGCCGGCGCGATGCAACGCACGCCCTGCAGCATCGGCATGACCATGCTGCCCACTGCGGCCAGCAGTCCCAGCACCCAGCCCAGCAGGCCGAATCCGGCATGTGCAGCGGTCAGTGGCCTGGCCGGAGCCAGCCACCCCAGCCGCATCGACAGCAGCGCGGCACCCAGCACGAGCGCCGCCAGCAGAGACGCCGCGGCCAGGCCGATGCCGATACGTACCGCGCGTGCACCGCTGCCGCGCACCACCGCGACCAGTACCGCGCCTGCTGAAAGTGCCAGCGTGCCCAGCAGCAGCGGCGCTGCGAGCATGCCGCACAGGATCGAATGCGTGGCGATCGCCGGCAGCAGCAACACCACGCCCAGGTTGAACGTGGCGTGCAGCGGTGCGACGCCGCGCGCCACCGGCAGCGGACTGGCTGCGGCCACCGGCAGGAACTGCACCAGGCTGCCGAGCATCGCGTTGCCCAGCAGGCCCAGGGTGAACACATGCACCAGCGCGATGGTGGCCGGTGCATGCACGGACAGCAGCAGGGCGTCGCCCCCGGCCAGCAGCCAGGCGCCGGCCAGTGCGCCCCAGAGCAGCGAGGTGGCGAGGAAGCGCAGCGGGTACGACGGCGGCGGCGCCTGGGCGAATGCCAGGCCGCTCATGGTGCCGGCGGCGCGTCCAGAAGGTGTCGGTCGGCTGCGTGGCAGACCACCAGGCAGGCGCCGTCCGTTGTGGTATGCGCATCCCAGGCGAAGCCCATCTGCTCGAGCATCGGCAGCAGTGGCGCGGGATACATCGGCGTCAGCGCCACCAGCCGTTGCCCCGGAGGCAGTGTATGCAGGCAGGTGATGATGCGCTCCATCGGCTGCGGAGCCGGCAGGCCGCGCAGGTCCAGGCGCGGTGCCGTCACCGTGTTCAACCGCCCAGCCACAGCAGCCAGCCCAGCGGGTGATGTGTCCGCGCGATGCCGTAGATCTGCAGGAAGCACAGTGCCGCCGCAGTCACCAGCACGGCGCGCGCGCGCGCGTTGCGTCCACGCCGGAACGCGGCCATGCCCAGCCCGACATAGGCCACCAGGAAGGCGAGCTTGGTCCACAGCCAGCCGTTGGCGAACAGGGCCGAAGGCAGCAGGGTCAGCAGCATCATCGCCGCGGTCAGCAGCACGGTGTCGATGGTGTAGCTCAGGTAGCGCACCGCGGCCAGCCGCGGCCAGCGCATGCCGGCCATCAGCGCCAGTGCGCGCAGCGCGAACAGGGTGCCGCTGCTCATCGCGGCGCTGATATGGACAAGCTTGATGTCCGGGTAGAAGACCAGCATCGCGCTCATCCGGGGCGCCCGTCCGCACGCGGTGCCAGGTAGATCCGGCCGATGCGCGTGACCCACGGCGCCAGTGCCAGCAGCCAGCCGAAGGCGGCCGCAGCCTGCCACGCCAGCGCGTCGGGCGCGATGTCGGCGACGATGCGCATCACCGCCACCACCTGCAGCAGGCCGAACGCGAACCACGCGACCTTCGGCATCACCAGCGGCCGCCCGGAGTGGCCCTGGGTCACCCGCGTCACCATCGCCACCAGCAGGCTGCCGAAGAAGCCGATGAACAGCGCATGCATCGGTGCGCGGCCGAGGATGAAATCGCCGCTCGCCAGGTACGTCACGCTCTGCACGACGTACAGCGCGAAGGTCACCGGCAGCCAAGCGGTGCCGACGAACAGCACCGCCAGCAGGCCGGGCATGCGCCGCCGCGGCCACCAGCGCCATACCGCCCAGCCGGTCAGCAGCAGCAGCGGCGCATCGGCCAGCCACAGCCAGGCATAGCCGTGCACCAGTTCCAGTCCAAGGTGCACCAGCAGCAGCACCCATACCGCGCCCAGCCACGGCAGCGGCCGCCACGGCTGGTAGCCCGGCACGATGTTGCTGGCGAAGAACGGGAACATGCGGTGCGCCACGGTCACGTACACCGGCAGCAGCAGGCCCATGCCGCCGATCTTGATGCTGGCGAAGGCCCAGGCAGGCGAGGCGCCGAGCACGAAGGCGATGAACATCGCCAACCCCAGCCAGCCCAGCACCAGCCCGGCGAAGCATGAGCGCGCATGCCAGGTGCGGCCCTTCTCGTCGGCCAGCAGGCGGCCCAGGGTGAACAGCGCCGAGGTCCAGCCGGCCAGCGCCATCCACAGGCCCACGGTCAGCCCCGCCTGCCATCCCGCCGCGCCGAGCAGGATGGCCAGCTGCCCGCCCATCAGGCCCAGGCCCACCGGCACATAGCGCCAGCGTTCCAGCTCGCGCAGGCCCATCCAGCGCGGGAACACGGTCAGCAGGAAACCGAAGATGAAGCTGGGCAGCACCAGGTACTGCATCACGAAGGCATGCAGCCAGCCGGCGGGTACCGCCATCTCGGGCATCGTCCAGCCGCCCCAGCGCGCCGCCGCCAGCCACAATGCCCACCACGCCATCGCCAGCAGGACGTTGCCGGCACCGACGAAGAACATCAGCCGGTGCGGTGCATGGCCGAGCCAGGCGGGAGACAGGCGGGGGGGCGGCGGGGCGTGGTTTTCCATGGGCGCAGCTTGCTACCGGGGGGCGGGTGGTGCCTTGACGTGGGTCAGGTTTGGGGGTGGTCGCGGGCCGGGAGGCCCGGCTGCCGATGCCCCAGGCCCTGGCTTCGGCGCCGCTTGAGCAGCGACGGGCCGCAGGTCGAAAGCGGAAAAGGAAGGATCACGGCAACAACGACGGGCTTCCGGATCGCCGTGCACAAAAAGGAAGAGCCGCATGCGCGGCTCTTCCCCGGTTGCATCATGCGATGCGTCGGCTCAGGCCTGGTCGGCCTCGCCCACCGGCAGTGCCGCCGCCTTGCGCGGCGCCACCCACAGGCGGAACACGAACCAGGCCAGCGCCAGCGCGCCAACACTGAACAGCGTATCGGCCGGGACGCGCATCCACACCAGCATGTCCACGATCGGCTGCTGCATGAACTCGGCCGAGCGCGCATACCAGTAGCCGTGCTTGAGCGCGGCGCTGAGCTGCAGGATGCCCAGCGGCAGCAGCGTGAAGGCGGCCATGCCGGCCAGGCCCAGGTTCAGTGCCCAGAAGCTGGCCTTGAGCAGCTTTTCGTTCCAGACGACGTCCGGCTTGAGCCCGCGCAGGCAGAACAGCATCAGGCCGATGCCGAGCATGCCGTACACGCCGAACAGCGCGGTGTGGCCGTGGGTCGGGGTCAGGTTCAGGCCCTGCATGTAGTACAGCGACAGCGGCGGGTTGATCAGGAAGCCGAACAGGCCGGCACCGACCAGGTTCCAGAACGAGACCGCGATGAAGAACAGGATCGGCCACTTGTACTTGGCCATCCACGGCGTGGCCTTGCCCATGCGGTAGTTGTGGTACGCCTCGAAGCCCACGTAGGCCAGCGGCACCACTTCCAGCGCGCTGAAGCTGGCGCCCAGCGCGATGACCGCGGTCGGGGTGCCGGTGAAGTACAGGTGGTGCAGGGTGCCGAGCACGCCACCGGCCATGAACACGATGGTGGCGAACAGCACGGCCACGGTGGCCGACTTCACCTGCAGCATGCCCAGGCGGGTGAACAGGAAGGCGATGACCGCCACCGCGAAGACCTCGAAGAAGCCTTCCACCCACAGGTGCACCACCCACCAGCGCCAGTATTCGACCATCGACAGGTGCGTATGCTCGCCCCACATCAGGCCGGCCGCATAGAACAGGCCGATGGCGACCACCGACAGGAACAGCAGGCTGACGATCGACTTGGACTCGCCCCCGTTCCTGATCGCCGGCCACAGCGCACGGCCGACCAGGGTCAGCCACAGCACCAGGCCGATGAACAGGAACCATTGCCAGAAGCGGCCCAGGTCCACGTATTCCCAGCCCTGGTGGCCGAACCAGAAGTTGTGCTTCAGGCCCAGCTTCTGCATGACCGCGAACCACTGCCCGGCGAACGAGCCGACCACGATCACGATCAGACAGATCCACAGGAAGTTCACCCCCAGCCGCTGGAACTTCGGCTCGTGGCCGGAGATGGCCGGTGCGATGTACAGGCCCATGCCCAGCCACGCGGTGGCGATCCACAACACCGCCAGCTGCGTGTGCCAGGTGCGGGTGAGCGAATACGGCAGCACGTCGGCGATGGCGAAGCCGTAGGCCTGCTGGCCTTCGACCTGGTAGTGCGCGGTGATGGCACCGAGCAGGATCTGGGTGAGGAACAGCGCGATCACCACCCAGAAGTACTTGGCGGTGGCGCGCATCGACGGGGTTACCTTGATCGCGGCCAGCGGGTCGGTCTTCGGCAGCACCGGGGCCATCTCATCACCGTGGTTGACCGCGTAGTGCCAGCCAAGCAGGGCGATGCCGGCGATCAGGAACAGCACGCTGAACACCGTCCAGATGAAAGTACTTGGCGGCGCGGTGTTGCCGACCAGGCTGTCGGCCGGCCAGTTGGCCGTATAGGTGATGTCCGAGCCGGGGCGTTCGGTCACCGACGCCCAGGCCGCCCACCAGTAGAAGGCGGTCAGCTGGCGGCGATGCTCGGCGTCGGGCACCGTGTCGTTGCGCATGGCATAGGCTTCGCGCAGCTCGCCGGTGGCCGGATCGGCCGAGAACAGGCTCTCGTAATGCGCAGCCACCGTGGCGATCGCCGCGGCGCGGTCGTTGTCGACGATGATCGCGCCGTCCGCGGCGTCGTAGGTGTTGGGCCGCAGCAGGCTCTGCACGCGCTTGGTGTAGGCGGCCTGGGTGGCGGCGTCGAGCTGCTTGTAGTTCTCGGCGCCGGCCTCGCGCCGGGCCCAGATGTCCAGCACGGCCTCGGCTTCGCGATGCAGCCAGTCCGCGCCCCAGTCCGGGGCGACGTAGCCGCCGTGGCCCCAGATCGAGCCCAGCTGCTGGCCACCGATCGATTGCCAGACCTGGCGACCGGTCTCGATGTCCTTGCGGGTGAAGATGACCCGGCCGTCCTCGGTCACGACCTTTTCGGGCAGAGGGGGGGCCTGGCGATGGACCTCGCTGCCGACCCATAGCAGGACGGCGAACGAGGCGATGAGCAGGGCCGCCAGCCCTACCCATAGCTTGCGTGTGGAATTCATGTTGCGGCTCTCCTGAGGATACCGGCGCATCATCGGCGTGGCCGCCAGGGGGCTCCATGACGCAGGTCAAGCACCGCGGCAATTGCATCGGGGCGCCGCGGGCGGTGTTTCATGCGGGTGCGGTGAGCGCGCATTTTCCGGCTTGTTTCCTGCGTCCTGCGGCGTCCGGCGACGGTGCATCGAGCCGTGCAGCGCTGCCGCCGAAGGGCGACGTGGAGCACGCGTCCGGGTGACGCGGGGTGTACGCCGTGCACGCGCCGCGAGACCCGCGCAGGGAGCCGGCGCACGCAGCCCGACCGTTCGCGTGCGGGTCAGTGCCTGTCCGTGTCCAATGCTCTTCGCGCGCGCACGGACACGTCTTTCGAAACCGTATGGCGGATCAGGGTGACCCGTCACCTGCCCAATGATGGAATCCCTGACCCTGCTTCTGCTGTCGTACGGGCTGTACAGGGCAAACCACGGCACCGCCATGACCGCTCACGCGAACAGGGGATTCGGTGCTGTCGGCCGGAACGGAATGCCTGTTCCTTCGCGTGCATGGAGAAGCCGCCGGGCGCGCGATGCGCCGTTCGCAGCACAACGCGGGGTCACGCGCGCAGCGGCTCTGCAGCCGCGGTACGACGTGCCGCCAGCCGCCAGCCGCCAGCCGCCAGCCGCCAGTGGCATCTACTACGCGTGCCGATGGCGAGGCGGCGAGGGAGGCGGCAGTTGCCTGGCGGCGTCGGCCCACTCACCGCGGCGAAGCCGCGCGTCGGCGCCTTCCGGTCCGTTGTTGTTGCCTGGAAGAGCGGCGTGCATCGTCCCGCGCTGCCTTCGGGTTCATACCCCCGGCTCCGGTGCGGAACGAGCAGCCCGCGCAGCAAATACCGGGCACGATCACCGTTGCCGCACGCGTGATGGCGTAAGCAGGCGAGCGCCCGCGCGGGGGTGGGCTCCAGGGGTTGGGTTGTACTGAAACGCGCCGCCAGTGGACTCAGTCGCGCAGGACCGTCAGCGCCATTGCCTCCAGGCGCGGCAGGTCGAGGATCTCCACGTCGCGCTGCTTGATGTGCAGCAGGCCTTCCTGCTCGAAGCGGCGCAGCACCCGGCTCACCGTCTCCGGCGCCTGCCGCAGGTAGTTGGCGATATCGGTGCGGGCCATGGTCAGCTGGAACCGGCGCGGCGAGAAGCCGCGTGCGGCCAGGCGCCGCGACAGGCCGATCAGGAATGCCGCCATGCGCTCGTCGGCACTGTTGTCGCGCGCGAACAGCGACGCCACGCCGATGTCGCGGCTCATCAGCTTGAACAGGTGCTGCTGCAGGTTGGGCAGGCGCGTGGCCAGCAGGGCGATGCGCGGGAACGAGAAGCGGCACAGCATCACCGTATCCAGCGCCACCGCGTTGCACGGGTAACGGTCGCCGTGGATCGCATTCAGACCGATCACCTCGCCCGGCAGGTGGAAACCCAGTACCTGCTCGTGGCCATTGCGGTCGGTCTGGTAGGTCTTGACCGTGCCGGCGCGGACCGCGGCGATCGCGCTGAACGAGTCGCCCTCGCGGAACACGTGCTCGCCGGCACGCAGCGGACCGACGTGTTCGACCAGTACGTGCAGGTCGGCCAGCGCGCCCTTGTCCATGCCTTCGGACAGGCATGCCTGCGAAAACGCGCAGGTGGAACAGAACGTCAGGGCGTCGCCGTCGTCGGCGACGATGCGCGCATCGGTGCGCGGGAAGACCAGCGGGGAACTCATTCGGGCACTCCCGTCGGGGTCACACCGTACGCGAGAAGCACGGTGTTGCTGCGGCGGCGGTGGGCAGGTGGCGATCGAAGCACATGGCGATGATACGCAACAGCAGCCGTCCCCGCGAGGTGGCCGCCAGCCCATCGCCCGAAAGCTCCACCAGCCCGTCCTCCTGCAGTGCCTGCAGGCGCTCCAGCGCCGTGGCGAAGTAAGTTGAGAAGTCGATCACATGCCGCTGCTCGATGTCGCGGAAATCCAGGGTGCCATGGCACATCAGGCGCTGGATCACATCGGCGCGGATCACGTCGTCCTCCTCGAGGCGCAGGCCGCGCCATACCGGCAGGTGGCCGCGGTCGATGGCCTGCTCCCAGCTGCCGAGGTCGCGCGGGTTCTGGCTGAAGCTGGGGCCGATATGGCTGATGGCGCTAACGCCCAGGCCGATCAGGTCACTTTCGGCGTGGGTGGTGTAGCCCATGAAGTTGCGGTGCAGGCTGCCGTTGCGCTGGGCCACGGCCAGGCTGTCGTCGGGCAGGGCGAAGTGGTCCATGCCGATGTAGACGTAGCCGGCCTGGCCGAGCTTGTCGATTGCGCATTGCAGCAGCGCGAGCTTGGCTTCCGGTGCGGGCAGTTCGCTGGCGTCGATGCGCTGCTGCGGGCGGAACATCGAAGGCAGGTGCGCATAGCCGTAGATCGCCAGCCGCTCCGGCCGCGCCTGCAGGGTGATGTCCAGGGTGCGCGAGAAGCCTTCCAGCGTCTGCCGCGGCAGGCCGTAGATCAGGTCCACGTTGACCGAGCGCAGGCCATGCTGGCGGCAGGCGTCGATGATCGCCAGGGTCTGCTCCACGCTCTGGATGCGGTTGACCGCGCGCTGCACCTCGGGGTCGAAGTCCTGCACGCCGAGGCTGGCGCGGTTGAAGCCGGCGGCGGCCAGCTCGCCGATCTGTTCGGGGCTGATGAAGCGCGGGTCCAGTTCGATCGAGCAGTCCAGGCGCGCGGCCGGGGCGAAGGAGAAATGCCGGCGCAGCACGTCCATGGCCTCGGCGATCTGCGCCGGGGTGAGGAAGTTGGGGGTGCCGCCACCGAAGTGGACCTGCTCGACGTCGCGGTCGCGGTCGAACAGCGCGGACATCATCGCCATCTCGCGGTACAGCCGGGTCAGGTAGGCGGCGCCGCGCGCGGTGTCGCGGGTGATGATGCGGTTGCAGCCGCAATAGAAGCAGGGGCTGGCGCAGAACGGGATGTGCAGGTACAGCGACAGGGGGCGCGGGATCGGGTCACCGTTGCTGGTTGCCGCCATCTCGACAAGGTCGGCCTCCTGGAACCCGGGAGTGAACTGCGGGGCGGTCGGATAGGAGGTATAGCGCGGCCCAGGTGCGTCATAGCGCCGCAGCAGCTCGGGGTCGAACAGGGGGGGCGGAGTGGCCATTGCGGCAGCCTAGCAGGCGCCGCGGGCTTGTCCTTGACGTGCGTCAATCGCCGCCCTGCGCCTTGCCCGGGCTGGGTTGCGGAGCCTGGAAACCGCCGTGCGTCCGGGCTGTCAGGCAGGGGCGCGAGCCCCGCCAGGGGACCGTGCTGTTGCGTTGCCGCGGGCGGCCGCACCCGCCGCTCGCTAGACTGCATCGCTTTGCTCCGGAGGAATCATGGCCACTCATCGTCCCGTTTCGCTGATCGGCGTGCCCACCGACGTCGGTGCCGGCCACCGCGGCGCGCGCCTGGGACCGGAGGCGCTGCGCATCGCCGGCCTGCCCGAGGCGCTGGCCGCGCGTGGCGTGGACGTGCGCGACATCGGCAACCTGCAGGGGCCGCGCAACCCGTGGACCGGGCCGGTGGACGGCTACCGGCACCTGGACGAAGTGGTCGCGTGGAACCATGCGCTGATGGAGGCGACCCTGGTCGAGCTGGGCGATGGCCGCCTGCCGATCATGCTGGGCGGCGACCACTGCCTGGGCATCGGTTCGATCACCGCGGTGGCGCGCTGGTGCCGCGGGCAGGGCAAGCAGCTGCGGGTGCTGTGGCTGGACGCGCATTCGGATTTCAACACCTCCGAAGTCACCCCTTCGGGCAACATCCACGGCATGCCGGTGGCGTGCCTGTGCGGGCTCGGCCCGGACGCGCTGACCCGGCTCGGCGGCGACGCGCCGGCGATCTCGCCGCAGCAGGTGCGGCAGATCGGCATCCGCTCGGTGGACCAGGACGAGAAGCGCCTGATCAAGCAGCACCACGTGGATGTGTACGACATGCGCTACATCGACGAGAGCGGCATGAAGCGGGCCATGGAGGCCGCGCTCGAAGGCATCGACGCCAATACCCACCTGCACGTCAGTTTCGACGTGGACTTCCTCGACCCGAGCATCGCCCCGGGCGTGGGTACCACGGTGCCGGGCGGGGTCAACTACCGCGAGGCGCAGCTGGTGATGGAGATGATCGCCGACACCGGGCTGATGGGCTCGCTGGACATCGTCGAGCTCAACCCGCTGCTGGACCGCCGCAACCGCACCGCCAAGCTGGCGGTGGACCTGGTCGAAAGCCTGTTCGGCAAATCCACCCTGATGCGCGATTGACGGCGGCACCACCTCGCTGAACCTGCGCCGGTGGCGTTCACGCGCGCTGCACGTGAATGCCGCCAGATTCCTCTCCACACGCGGCGTCGCCACCCGGCGGCCGCCAGTCGAGCAGAGGAGAAACCTGATGAAGCGAGTACTGATGCTGGCCCTGCTGGCGGTGTTTTCGGCGGGGATGCTCAGCGCCTGCAACACCGTCGCCGGCGCCGGCAAGGACATGCAGAAGGCCGGCGAGAAGGTCGAGGACAAGGCCCACGACTGCAGCGACGGCAAGTGTTGACCCCCGCCGCGGCCCGCAGCGGGCCGCGCCATCCAAGAGCCATCCAGGAGATAGACATGAAGCGCACGGTTGCCCTGATGATGCTGTCGTTGTTCTCGATCGCGGTGCTGTCCGGCTGCAATACCGTTGCCGGTGCCGGCAAGGACGTGCAGAAGGCCGGCGAGAAGGTGGAGGACGCAGCCAAGCGCTGATGCCCGGCGACTGGCAGACGCGGAAAAGGCCGGCTACATGCCGGCCTTTTTCGTTGTCTCGGCCGGTGCAAGCTGAAGCGCCGTTCAAGAACGTCGTCGCTTGCATACAAATCGTCGATCTCCTGCCAACATCCGCGCCGGCATGCTGTTCGTGCGGCGGAGCTGCCGCCAATCCCCCGAAAGGAGACACGCATGAACAAAGACATCATTTCCGGCAAGTGGAGCCAGCTCAAGGGCAAGGCGCAGGCCAAGTGGGGCGACCTGACCGACGACGACTTCAAGGTGGCCGAAGGCAATGCGGAGTACCTCGCCGGGCGCCTGCAGGAGCGTTATGGCTGGGCCAAGGATCGCGCCGAGAAGGAAGTGCGCGATTTCCAGGATACGCTGCACCGCGACCACCCCGACTGGCGCTGAGCCACAGCACGCTCCCCCTGGGCTGTATCCGGACGGGCCGCATCATGCGGCCCGTCTGCTGTCTGCGCCATCAGCGCCAGCGCGGTGGCGGATCGGGTACGAAACCGCCCGGGAACGCGCGTGGCGCGGGGTCGCTGCGCTGGCCCGGCACGATACCCATCGCCGCCAGGCGCGAACGGGTGTCGTAGCGGATCTGGCTGACCTGTACCGGCGTGCGGCTGGCGCGCTCGAAGCCGGTGGCATGGCTGGCCGATGCCTCGCGCCCGCCATGGCCGGTGCCCAGTTGCTGGCGCTCGGCACCCGCGGCTCGTGCTGCCGATGCGTCCATCGCGCGGTCGGCGCCTGCCTCCTGCGCGCGCAATGGCGCCGGTCGTGGCGCCGGTGCCGGGGCGATCGACAGCGGCCGCGCCTCGCCGAACACGGCGATGCCGACCACGCCCACGTTGGCCGGGCGGCCGGTGCGGCTGGCATAGCTGTCGCCCGGGTCGGTGAACACGAACTGCGCCACCTCCGCCGACGATTTGCGCCAGCCGGTGATGTCGCTCTCCTGCCAGGGCTCGAGCACGTAGCCGGCCTGGTCCGGCACCGCGGTCTGGCCGCTGATGGCGTTGACCCCGTCCACCGACAGCACCACCAGCACGCGCTCGCCGCTGAGGTTGCGCAGGCGCACGGCATAGCGGTGGCCCGGGGTGCCGGCGACCCACTGCTGCCCGCGATGCAGGTATGCGGTGGCTTCATCGCCGCTTTCGCGGTCGACCAGCGACAGCGCCACCGGCGTGGGTGGAAGGGGCGGCGCCGGGCGGAAGCCGCACAGGGCCAGGAGGGGCAGCAGGCAGGCGAGGAAACGGTACATGGCGGGCTCCGTGGCGGGGGACGGGGCCATGAACGGATGGATGCGGGCGGCGGGGTTGGCGCGTGGCGGTTACACTGGGCCGGTTAATCCGTCCGTCACGTTTGCGTTCATGACTACCCGCGTCCTTACCGGCATCACCCCCTCCGGCACCCCCCACCTAGGCAACTACGTCGGCGCCATCCGCCCGGCCATCGCTGCCAGCCGCGCGCCCGGGATCGAGAGCTTCTTCTTCCTGGCCGACCTGCACAGCCTGATCAAGTCGCAGGAGCCCGAGCGTACCCAGCGTTCGACCCTGGAGATCGCCGCCAGCTGGCTGGCCTGCGGCCTGGACCCGGACACGGTGTGGTTCTACCGGCAGAGCGACATCCCGGAAACCACCGAACTGATGTGGTTCCTGACCGTGGTCGCCGGCAAGGGCATCCTCAACCGCGCCCACGCCTACAAGGCGGCGGTGGACAAGAACCGCGAGGAACAGCTGGACGACGATGCCGGCATCACCGCCGGGCTGTTCATGTACCCGGTACTGATGGCCGCCGACATCCTGATCTTCAATGCCGACAAGGTGCCGGTCGGCCGCGACCAGATCCAGCACATCGAGATGGCGCGCGATTTTGCCCAGCGCTTCAACCACATCTATGGCAAGGAGTATTTCGCCCTGCCGGAAGTGATCATCGACGAGCAGGTGGCGACGCTGGCCGGCCTGGACGGCCGCAAGATGAGCAAGAGCTACCACAACACCATCCCGCTGTTCGCCCCGCGCGAGGAGCTCAAGAAGCTGGTGTTCTCCATCGTCACCGACTCGCGCGCGCCGGGCGAGCCGAAGGACACCGAGGGCTCGGCGCTGTTCCAGATGTACCAGGCCTTCGCCACCGCGGAGCAGACCGCGGCGTTCGCCGCGGCGTTTGCCGCCGGCATCGGCTGGGGCGATGCCAAGCAGCAGCTGTTCGAGCGCATCGACAGCGAGCTGGCGCCGCTGCGCGAGCGCTACAACGCGCTGATGGCCGAGCCGGAGAAGATCGAGGCGATCCTGCGCAGGCGCGGCCAGCAGCTGCGCGAGCAGTTCGCCATCCCGCTGTTGAAGGAACTGCGCCACGCCGTGGGCCTGCGCGACCTGTCCAGCGCCGGTGACGCGCCGAAGGCCGTGGCCGCGGCCAAGGCCGCGCTGCCGCTGTTCAAGCAGTACCGCGAGAAGGACGGACGTTTCTACTTCAAGCTGCTCGACGGCGAGGGCACGCTGCTGGTGCAGAGCGAAGGCTTCGACTCGCCGCGCGATGCCGGCCAGTTGATCGCCGTGCTCAAGCAGGCCGAGCAGGGCGACGCGCTGCAGAGTGAGTTGTTCCGCCTGGAGGCCAGCGTCGACGCGGTGCTGGCGGCATTGCGCCAACTGCGCGAAACGGACTGATACGGCGCGCTGCGCCGCCTGCCACGGCGCGCGCCATGCCGGTGTGCGCCCAACGGAGCTGACGATGGCCTGGTTGTCGTTGTTGCTGTTCCTGCCCTGGTTCGCGGTGGTGGCCGCGCTGTACTGGTGGTTCCCGCGGCAACCGCGGCACCGCGCGCGCAGCGTGTACGACGCCACGATGCTGCTGCTGGCGCTGCTGGTCAGCATCGGCTTTATGCATTGGGGGTACCGCATCGGTGCGGCCGAAGTCGATGCGGACAGCCTGTGGCGGCAGATCCTGGCGGTGCTCTACGCCTATGGCGGATTCCTGGCGATGATGGTGCTGGCGCTGCTGCTGCGGCCGCGCGTGCTGTACCGCGCCTGACATGACATGACGTGGCCGCGGGCACGACGACGGTCGCGATCCGCGGGTTCCGGCGCGACGAAAGCCGTATTGCCGTGCAGTCCATGCCAATGACAGCATCGGGTGTGCATCCAGGGAGCCAGCGCATGCGTGCCGAACACGATATCCATGTCATCGACACCGCCTTCCAGCGCGATCATTTCGATGCCGCCTACCTGTTGGTCGGCAATGGTCGCGGTGCCTTCATCGACTGCGGTACCAGCCACGCGCTGCCGCGCCTGCTGGGCGCCATCGCCGACGCCGGGCTCGGCGTGGACGCCATCGACTGGGTGATCCTGACCCACGTCCACCTGGACCACGCCGGCGGGGCCGGTGCGCTGATGCGGCAACTGCCCAACGCACGGCTGCTGGTCCACCCGCGCGGCGCGCCGCACATGATCGACCCGGCACGGCTGGTGGCCGGTGCCACCGCGGTCTATGGCGAGCAGGAAATGGCGCGCAGCTACGGGCAGATCGTGCCGGTGGCGGCCGCGCGCGTGGTGGTGGCCGCCGATGGCCACCGCCTTTCCCTGGGCGGGCGCGAGCTGTCATGCATCGATACGCCGGGCCATGCCCGCCACCACCTGTGCGTCTGGGATGCGGCCAGCCACAGCTGGTTCACCGGCGATACGTTCGGCCTGTCCTACCGCGAACTGGACAGCGCCCGCGGGGCGTTCATCATTCCCACCACCTCGCCGGTGCAGTTCGAGCCCGATGCCCTGCATGCCTCGATCGAGCGGCTGATGGCGCGGGCCCCGCAGGCGATGTACCTGACCCACTACGGCCGCGTGCAGGACGCCGCGCGGCTGGCGGCCGACCTGCACGCGCAGATCGACGCGATGACCGCCATCGCGCGTGCCTGCGATGGTCGCGGCGACCGCCACGATGCACTGGTGGCGGCGCTGGGCGCGCTGTACCTGGAGCGCGCCCGCGCGCATGGCTGCCGGCTCGACGACGCCGGCGTGCTGCGGGTGCTCGACATGGACATCGAACTCAACGCACAGGGGCTGGCGTGCTGGCTGGACCGCGGGCGCAGCCAGGCACGTGGCGAGGGCGTGCAGGCGGCGCCTTCGACGATGCCGGGAGCCGGGATGGGCGGCGCGTGAACCGCAGCACAGGCGTGCGCGCCACGCTGCGCTGCTGCGGGTAAAATCGCGGCTTTCCCCGCTGTTGGTACCGCCGTGAACCCGATGCGCATGCTGTTGTTGTCGTCCTGCCTGTTCGTCGGCGGCATCGCCAGTGCGGCCAACGACCTGCCTGGCGGCGGCATCGATCCGGAGGCGCTGTCGCGGCATGTGCGGGTGCTGGCGTCGGACGAATTCGAGGGCCGCGCGCCGGCCACCGCCGGCGAGCAGCGCACCGTCGACTACCTGGTCGAGCAGTTCCGCAAGGCCGGGCTGCAGCCCGGTGGCAAGGACGGCAGCTGGGTGCAGGAAGTGCCGCTGGTGCGCGCGCAGGTGGACGGCGAGGTCGAGGCCTGGCTGCAGCTGGGCACGCAGCGCACGCGTCTGGTCAACGGGCAGGACGTGACCCTGCAGAGCCTCAGTCCGCAGGGCGTGGTCGACAGGCAGGACCTGCCGCTGGTGTTCGTCGGCTACGGCATCCACGCGCCGGAACGGCACTGGGACGACTACAAGGACGTGGACCTGGCCGGAAAGATCGCCGTGGTGCTGATCAACGACGCCGACTTCGAGGCCGACGCGCCCGGCGCGTTCGACGGCAAGGCGGTGACCTACTACGGCCGCTGGACCTACAAGTTCGAGGAAGCCGCGCGGCGCGGCGCCGATGGCGTGCTGATCGTGCACGAGACCGCGCCGGCAGCCTACCCGTGGGCGACGGTGAAGGCCTCGGGCACCTCGCCGCTGTTCGACATCCAGCGCAGCGAGGCCGATGCGCGCGCGCTGCACACCCCGCTGCGCGGCTGGATGCAGCGTACGCTGGCCGAGCGGATCTTCGCCGCCGCCGGGCTGGATTTCGAGACGGAGAAGCGCAAGGCGATGCGCGCGGACTTCCGCCCGGTGCCACTGGGCGATGCCCGCCTGTCGGCCAGTTTCTGGATCAAGCGCGAGCCGGTGGTGACCCGCAACGTGGTGGCGAAGCTGGAAGGGGCCGCGCACCCGGACGAGTCGGTGATCTTCTCCGCGCACTGGGATGCGTTCGGCATCGGCCAGCCCGACGCCAACGGCGAGCGCGTGCGCCACGGCGCCATCGACAACGCCACCGGCGTGGCTTCGGTGCTGGAACTGGCGCGGGTGTTCGCCGCCGGCCCGCGCCCGCAGCGCACGCTGTACTTCATCGCCCTGACCGCCGAGGAGAAGGGACTGCTGGGCGCCAGTTACTACGCCGAGCACCCGCTGGCGCCGCTGGAGACCACGGCCGCGGTGCTGAACATCGAGATGTTCAGTCCCGACGGCGAGACCGCCGATATCGCCACCTGGGGCAAGGGCCGCGTTTCGCTGGAAGCGGACGTGGACCGCGTCGCGCGGGCGCGCGGCCGCCGCTGGTCGCCGGATCCGAACCTGGAGGCAGGCTTCTTCTACCGCGCCGACCACTTCGCCTTCGCCCGCAAGGGCGTGCCGGCGATCACCCTCGGCGCCGGCCTGGACAAGCGCGACGGCGGCATCGCCGCCGGCCGCGCGCTGCGCGATGCCTATTTCGCCCGCTGCTACCACCAGGCCTGCGACGCGTGGTCGCCGCAGTGGGACGCGCGCGGTCTGGCCGCCGACACGCTGCTGGTCTACGACCTGGGCCTGGAACTGGCCAACAGCCGGCACTGGCCGGCCTGGGACAAGGGTGCGGAGTTCGAGGCCGCGCGCGAGGCGAGCGACACCGCCAGGCGTTGACCGCAGCACGCCCGGCGCGTGCCATCGCGTGCCTCGCGGTTTCGTCTGCGAGGCGGAACGCGCGGTCGGCTGGCACGCACCGCGCATGCGCTCAGATACGGTGGCACGTCTCGATCCGCAGGCGGGCATGCCGCCGGGTGCGTTGCCGGTGGAGCGTGGCAACGTGCCGTGCCGCGCCGTGTGCGGAGACGGAGACGGAGGCGGAAATGCGCATGCCGGAAGGTGGCCGCGGGGGTGACGCATGCGCGGGGCCGGCCACGGCGGATACAGCATGCCGTTTTTCGGGCTGATCGCCGGCGCCGCGGTGTCCTAGAATCCGCATTCCCCGGATGGCGGTACCTGCCCCATGTCTGCGCCCCCCACCACGTCGGCTGCTCCACGGAGCGGCCTTGTCGTACTGGCCCTGCTCCTCGTGTACGTGGTCTGGGGCTCGACCTATCTCGGCATCCACCTGGCGCTGGAAGGCGGCATGCCGCCGCTTTCGGTGATTTCCGGTACCCGCTTCGTGATCGCCGGCGGCGTGCTGTACGCGCTGCTGCGCTGGCGCGGCGTGCCCGCGCCGACCCGCGCGCAGTGGCCGACCCTGGCGGTGATGGGCTTCAGCCTGTTGTTCCTGGGCAACGGCATGGTGGTGATGGCCGAGCGCGACGTGTCGTCCGGGCTGGCCGCGGTGGCGGTGGCCTCGGTGCCGTTGTGGATGGCGCTGTTCTCGGCATTCCGCGGACAGAAGGTGGCCGGTGGCGAATGGCTGGGCATCGCGGTCGGTTTCGCCGGCGTGCTGTGGCTCAACGCCGGCAGCAGCCTGACCGCCACGCCGGCCGGGCTGGTGTTCCTGCTGGTGGCGCCGCTGGGCTGGGCCGCCGGTTCGATCTGGTCGCGCGGGCGCGACCTGCCGTCGCCGTTCATGACCGCCGCCGGGCAGATGCTGTGCGGTGGTGCGATCCTGGTGGTGGCCGGCCTGCTGCGCGGTGAGCGCATGGACGGGCCGCCATCGCTGCAGGGCGTGCTGGCGGTGGGCTACCTGACCGTGTTCGGTTCGATCGTCGCCTTCACCGCCTATGTGTGGCTGCTGCACAACGTGCGCCCGGTGCTGGCCAGCAGCTACGCCTACGTCAACCCGGTGATCGCGGTGGCGCTGGGCGCGTGGATCGCGCACGAGCGCTTCAGCGCCGCCGACATCGGCGCGATGGCGGTGATCCTGGCCGGCGTCGTGGTCATCACCCTGGCCCGGCTGCGCCGCGCATGACGCCCGCCCGCGAGCACCGCAACGGCCTGCTGGCCACCACCCTGGCGTTCGTCATCTGGGGCCTGTTCCCGCTGTACTGGCGGTTGCTGATCGAGGTGCCGTCGTTCCTGATCATCGCCCACCGGGTGATCTGGAGCGCGGTGCTGCTGATCGGCGGCCTGGCCATCGTGCGCGGCTGGGGCTGGCTGCGCGAGGTGTGGGCCACGCCGCGGCGGTTCTGGCTGCTGGGCCTGTCGAGCCTGCTGATCGGTGCCAACTGGAGCCTGTACATCTGGGCGGTGAACGCCGGCCACGTGGTCGAGACCAGCCTGGGCTATTTCATCAACCCGCTGCTGAGCGTGGTGCTGGGCGTGGTGGTGCTGCGCGAGCGCCTGGGCCGCCTGCAATGGCTGGCGGTGGCGCTGGCGGCGCTGGGCGTGGCCTGGCTGACCTGGCAGAGCGGGCGCGCGCCGTGGATCGCGATCGGCCTGTCCATCACCTTCGGCCTGTACGGACTGCTGCGCAAGCTGGTGGTGGTCGAGGCGGTGACCGGGCTGGGCGTGGAAAGCCTGTTCATGGTGGCACCGGCGCTGGCCTATGCGCTGTGGGCCGAGAACGGCCATGGCGGCGGCTTCATTTCCGGCTGGGGCTGGCGCAACGACGCGCTGCTGGTGATGGCGGGCGTGGTCAGCGCGGTGCCGCTGATCGCCTTCGCCTACGGCGTGCGCCGCATCCCGCTGTCGGTGGTCGGGTTGCTGCAGTACATCGGCCCGACGTTGCAGTTCCTGATCGGCGTGCTGGTCCTGCACGAACCGTTCGCGTCCTCGCAGCTGGTCGGCTTCGGCCTGATCTGGGCCGGGCTGGCGGTGTTCGCCGTCGCCGGCGTGCGCGCGGCCGCGCGCTCACGCCAGCGGGCGGCCGCGGCCTAGGCGCCCCCCGGTCGCGACGCGCCGGCCACGCGACCGGCCGCGATCATCGATGCCGCTCCGGCGGAGTCGTTGCCGCCATGCGCGTCGGCCCCGGCGCGGTGGGCAGCGGGCAGGGCGCGTCATTGTTGCCGGCGCGTGCGAACCAGTCCTGGACCACGCCGCCAAGGCGATCCAGCCGCAGCGGCAGGGTCAGGTGGTCCTCGCCCTGCAGCTCCAGGTAGCGCGCGCGTGGCGCGGCGGCGGCCAGCGCGCGGCCCTGCGCGACCGGGATGTGGGCATCGTCGCGGCCGTGCAGCAGCAGCACGCAGGCCGGCACCTGCGCCAGCGCCTGGCCCACGTCCACGCGGTCCAGGTCGAGGCCGAGCCGGCGGTCGGCGGCGGCGATGGCCGCGTCCAGTCCACTGCCGCCGTACTGCCAGCGGGCCAGTGGCAGCGCGAGGTAGTCGCCCAGGCGCTCGGGCGGCCGCGACAGCATGTGCGGGACCATCGCGCGGATCGCCTGGCCGGCGTTGTCGAAGGATTCCATCGCCACCACGCTGCGCAGCCGCGGGCCGAGCTCGCGCGCGGCGAAGATGGCCGTGGCTGCGCCGTAGGACACGCCGAGCAGGTGCACCGGGCCGCTGATCTCGCCGCGGGCGTCGAGCGCGCGCAGCGCGGCGGCCACATCCTCGCCCTCGCGAGTGCCGTAGCCGGACGGCGCCTGCCCGGAGCGGCCATGGTTGCGCAGGTCCAGGGCGATGGTGCGGTAGCCGCCCTGCGCCAGCTGCAGCGCCCACGGCAGCAGCGAGCCGCCGTCCATCATCCAGCCGTGCAGCAGGATCACCGTGCCGCGCGGTGCGGCCGGTGCCACGTCGGCCGCCGGTGCGCTGGCCTGCATCGAGAACTCGGGGAAGCGCTCGCCCTGGCCGAGATAGCGGTAACGCAGGCGGTAGTCGCCGGGATCGAAGGCGAGCCAGTGCAGGGCCACGCCACCGCTGCCGGCGACCATGCCCTGGCGGTGCGGCAGGCGCGCGAGCAGGGCGTCGATGCGTGCGCTGGGCACCATCGGCGAAGTGCCGCCGGGCGCGGCCAGGCGCGCGCTGAGCGACAGGGGGGGCATAGGCGAGGACAGGGCGAAGCCGGCCAGCATCACGCAGACGCCGGCCAGCGCCAGCGAACGCAGCATGGCGGAGATCCGGAAAGGGGAGGGCCGCCACGGTAGCGCCTGCGTCGCGGCGGCTCTACCGCGCGTCGATGACAGGTGCATGACCGTTGTGTGGTGTTTGGTTTCGCGCCGCGCCGGGCGCCGGAAAAAGCAAAGGCACCTTGCGGTGCCTTTGCTAGATGCAACGGGTCGGGATCCGGGGATCAGAAGCGCTGCTGGTACTTCATGTACATGAAGCGGCCGATGTCGAAGCCGCCGTAGTAGGTGAAGCTGCTGTTGGGCTGGCTGTACATCACCGGGCCGACGTGCTTGAAGACGTTGTTCACGCCCAGCGACACGGTGCCGTTCCACGGCAGGCTGTAGCGCACCTGCAGGTCATGGAAGGTGTTGGCGCCGACCTTGCGGCTGGGCTGCACGTCGGTGTACGGGGAACGGAAGTCCGGCAGGTTGCACTCCGGGCCGCCATCCAGGTCGTACGAGCACTTCTCCTTCATGCCCGAGTAGTAGCGCGTGGTCCAGCCGATGCCCAGGTCGCCGTACTGCCAGTCGAGGTTGAGGTTGGAGCGCACGCGGAAGTTGCCACCCCAGCCGGTGAACTCCTCGACCGGGGTGCTGTCCACGTTGTCGCTCTTGCGCGACAGGTAGTCGACGTAGGTCGTGTTCCAGCTGACCGCGAAGCGGCCGATGGCCAGTTCCGGCAGGCGGTAGCGCACGCCGAGGTCGTAGCCGGCGGTTTCCTGGTAGCCGGCGTTGTTGAGCGAGCGGTTCATGCCGCTGACCTGGCCCTTGTTGCTGCCGGAGGTGTAGCGGGTGAAGCGCGAGCATGCCGAGGCGATGCCCTGCACATAGCACTGGTTGAGGATGTCGGTGGCCGATTCGCCGACGATGACGTTGTCGATGCGGATCTTCCACCAGTCCAGGCTCAGGTCCAGGCCGCTGACGAAGTCCGGGCTGTAGACCACGCCCACCGTCCAGGTCTTGGCGGTCTCGGGCTTCAGTTCCGGGTTGGAGCCGGAGGTGAAGTCGGTCACCGCCTGCACGCCGGAGGTGCTGGCCAGTTCGCCGTCGCCGGTCTTCTGGCGGAAGCCGGCGCCCAGGCCGGCGGCGGTGCAGCGTGCGGCCACTTCGGCATTGCGCGCGGCGGCGCCGAACGAGCGGTCGCACGGGTCGGTGATGCGGTCGCGGGTGGTCACGGTGCCGCCGTACAGGTCATCCACAGTGGGCGCGCGGAAGCCGGTGCCGTAGGTGGCGCGGACCAGCAGGTCGTCGACCGGCTTCCACTTCAGGCCGAACTTGCCGTTGGTGGTGCCGCCGAAGTTGTCGTAGTCCGAATAGCGCCCGGCCACCTCCAGCGACAGCTCGCGTGCGAACGGCAGGTCGGCCAGCAGCGGCACCTGCAGTTCCAGGTAGACCTCGTCCAGCGTGTAGTCGCCGCGGGTCGGCTGGCCGCTGGTGCCGGCGATCTCGCCGTTCTGCACCATCAGGTCCGGGGTATAGCTGGCTTCCTCGCTGCGGTGCTCCACGCCCATCGCGGCCATGATGTCGCCAGCCGGCAGGCTGAACAGCGAGCCGGAGATGTTGGCGCTGACCACCTTGGTGGTGCTCTGGATGTCATCGACGAAGCTGCGGAACAGGTAATCGCGCACGGCCGGGTCGCCGCTGAGCGAGCCGGGGCTGTTGCTGCCCATCGGCGCCAGCGGGTTCCACGGCACGCAGCCCTGGATCACGTTGTCCGGGGTGCCGCAGCGGGCCACGCCATTGGCATCGATGAAGGACGCGCCCACCGCCTTGTTGACGTTGGGCTGGTACATGCTCTGCAGCGTGCGGCGCTCGCCCTCGTTGCGGTTGAACATGTAGCCCACGTTCCAGTCCCAGAAGCGCGAGCCGGTCTCGAAGCTGCCTTCCAGGCCCACGCTGGCGCGCTTGGTGGTCAGGCTGTTGTTGGTCGCGCGCGGGAATTCCTCGGTGCGGTGCGAGAACAGCACGTCCTTGCCCCAGTGGTTGAACGCGCTGTCCTTGGACAGCATCGCCCGGGTGCCGCTGGCCGCCTGCGCCGAAGACACCGAGTAGGGGTAGCCCGCCAGCTGCTTGACCGATTCGCGCTCGCTGTACAGCACGTCGGCGACCACGCGCAGGTCGTCGGTGATCTGGAAGCCGCCGTTGGCGAAGGCCGAGCGGCGCTCCAGGCCCGACAGCAGCGTCATGTTGGTCTTGGTGTTGGCGTAGGCCGAACGGTCGAGCGGCTTGAAGTCCTCCACCTTCGACGGGTCGCCGCCGGGGCCGACGCTGAGCACCTTGCCATCGACCGTGACCGAGCCCCATGCGGTGGTGCCGTTGAGGCCATCGGCGGGGTGGTAGGGGCCGTTCGGATAGGCGGTGAACTCGCGTGCGCCGCCCAGCACCGGGTCTTCCTTCACCTTCTCGGCGCCGAGCGTGACCCAGCCGCGCTCGAAGGTCTTGCCCCAGGTGGCGCTGTAGGCGCGCTTCTGGCCGTCGCCTTCGCCGTACTGGCCGACGTAGGCATTGGCCTGGCCGCCGTCGAAGTTCTTGCGGGTGATGATGTTGACCACGCCGGCGATGGCGTCCGAGCCGTACAGCGCCGATGCACCGTCGGTCAGCACTTCCACGCGCTCGACGATCGCCGACGGGATCGAGCCCACGTCGGAGTAGCCGCCGGCGCTCACGCCCATGCGGCGGCCGTCGACCAGCACCAGGCTGCGCTCGGGGCCCAGGTTGCGCAGGCTGACGAACATGCCGCCGTAGTCGCGCGCCGAGGACAGTGCCGATGCACGGCTCAGCGCCGGCGCGCCGGCGGCGGTGACGTCCTGCAGGATGTCGGCGACGTTGACGTAGCCCTTCTTCTCGATCTCGGCGCGGCTCAGCGCGATGACCGGCTTGGCGCTCTCGACGCTGGCCTGGCGGATGCGCGAGCCGGTGATCTCGACGCGGTCCAGGGTGGTGGTGCCGTCATTGCCGGACTGCGCCAAGGCGGGGGCGCTGCATGCGGTGGCCAGGGCCAGCGCGATGGCGGAACGAAGCGGGGTCGACTTCAGGTACATCGGTTTTCCTTTACTGACTACGAAAAAAAAGCGCCCGTGAAGGGCGCCCTGAACAGATGCGATCACCGTTGGGGGAGGGACGCGGCATCCGTGCCATGCAGCTGCGCTGCCCACCGGCTTCCCGGCGGGCGCGCATCATGGACCAAACGGATCGATGCGTGAAGGGGGAGATTCCGCCATTGCCGGCCGGTCGTCGTCACCCAAGTGGGCGGTGCGCGCGCACCGCCCCCCTTGGCCGTCAGGTCTCGCGCAACGCGGTGGTGATCGGCAGCCGCGCCGCGCGCAGTGCCGGGAACAGGCCGCCGACCAGGCCGATGCCCAGCGCCCACTTCAGGCCGCTCCACAGCAGCTCGGGCGAGACGTGGAACTTGAACACCACCGCGCTGAAGTTGCTGCCGATGGTGGACACGCTGTAGCCGTTGAACACCAGCCACGCCACCGTGCAGCCGAGCAGGCCGCCGACCAGCGCCAGCAGCATGGTCTCGAGCATCACCGCGGTCACCACCGGCAGCCCGCGGAAGCCGATCGCGCGCATGGTGGCGATCTCGCGGGCCCGGGTGGCCACGGCCGCGTACATGGTGTTGAGCGCGCCGAACACCGCACCGATGGCCATGATCGCGCCGATCACCGTGCCGAGGATGCTGATCAGGGTGTTCAACCCGCCGCCCTGCTTGCGGTAGTAGGCACGGGTGGTCTCCACGTCCAGCTTCAGGCGCGGGTCGGCCGCCACCGCCGCCTTGAACTGCTCGAAGCCGGGCTTGCCCTCGGTACGCACGCTGATCGACTGGTAGGCGCCGCGCTGGTAGGTGGTGGCCAGCGTCTGCACGTCGGTCCACAACTCCGAATCGTGCGCGTCGCCGGAGGCGAACACGCCCACCACCGTCCACGTCTGGTTGCCCAGGGTGAGGGTCTTGCCCACCTCCATGTCGCGGAACTGGCCCTGCGCGCCTTCGCCGACCACGATCTCGCGCAGGCCCGGCTTGAACTGCCGGCCCTTCACGATCCTGACCTTGTCGTGCACCGCCCAGCCCATGTCGCCGACGCCGCGGAACTGCGCGTTGACGTCGGTGCCGTCGGCGCGCGACACCAGGTTGACCACCTGCGACAGCTCGGCCGACAGCAGCGGCCGGCCCTGCGCGTCGCGCGCCACCCCCGGCAGCGTGCCCAGCAGCGGCACCTGGTCGCGGGTGATGACCGAATTGGTCTCGGCCTGCGAGCCGCCGCGCAGCACGATGGCGGTGGTGTCGTCGCCGGTGCTGTTGAGCGTGGCCTGGAAGCCTTCGCCCATCGCCAGCATCGCCACCAGCACGCCGACCACGCCGGCGATGCCGACCACGATCACCGACGACGCGCCCCAGCGCTGCGGCAGGCTGGAAATGCCGATGCGGGTGGCGGCCAGCGCCAGCCGCCCGCTGCGGGTGAGCGGCAGCCACAGCGCGATGAGCACGGCCACGGCGGCGACGCCGAACCAGGGCAGTGCGATCCAGGCGCCCAGGCCGATGGCGAGCAGCAGGATGGTCAGCAGGTTCCAAAGCCAGTTCCGCGAACGTTGCCGCGGCTGCCGCGGCCTGGGCTTGCGCAGCAGCTTCCATGCGCCGAGGGCGGAGGCGACCAGCAGGGCGATGCCGAGCAGGTGCAGCGATCTGTGCGTGCCGAACTGCAGCAGCGCGAAACCGAGCAACGCGATCAGGCCAGGGACCCACTTCAGTTTGTTCTTCATGGTCTGCTCCTCAGCGTCCGGCCAGCGCGTCGACGATCTTCAGCCGCTTGGCGCGCAGCGCCGGCAGCACGCCCACGACCAGGCCGATCAGCACGATCAGGCCCAGCCCCATCAGCCAGGTCTGCAGCGGTACCTGCGGCGGCAGCATGCCCATGGTCTTGGGGGCCATCAGCGGCAGCGCCAGCGCCGCCAGGCCCAGGCCGAGGGCGCCGCCCAGGCCGACCAGCAGCACCGATTCGACCATCACCAGCATCAGCACCGTACCGTCCTTGAAGCCGAGCGTCTTGAGCGTGGCCAGCTCCGGGATGCGCTCGCGCACCGCCTGCGCCATGGTGTTGCCGGTCAGCAGCAGCAGGGTGAAGAACACCGCGCCCATGATCGAGGTGACGATCATGCCGATGTCGGCGAACTGCTTGATGAAGGCCTGCTGGAACGCCGACTCGGTCTGGCTCTTGGTCTCGTGGTCGGAGTTGGCCGAGATCGCGTCGATCGCCTGGGCCACGCGCGAGGCGTGGTCGGCGTTGTCCAGCGTCACCGTGTACCAGCTCACCTGGTTCTTGATGTAGTCGTTGGATTCGTCGAAGTACTTCCAGTTCATCATCAACTGGCGCTCGTCGTTGGCCGCGGTGGCGGTGTTCTTCGAGTGGAACACGCCCACCAGCTGCAACGGCCAGTCGTTGCTGCCGCCACGCGGGAAGATCGTGGCCTGCAGCGGGATGGTGTCGCCGATCTTCCAGCCGAACTGATTGGCCAGGCTGGCGCCGACGATGGCGCCGGTGCGGGTGTTGTGGAATGCGTCCAGCTGCTCCTTCGGGATCTCGAACTCGCGGTAGACGTCGAAATAGTTGGGCGCCACCGAGAAGTTGGGGAAGAAGTTCTTCGGGTCCTGGTAGATGCCGCCGAACCACATGCCGTAGGTGACATCGCGCACGCCCTGTACCTGGCGGATCTGCGATTCCAGGCGGATCGGCAGCGACTGGGTGATCGACAGCCGCGAGGCGACGACCAGGCGGTTGGCGCCGGCCACGCTGCTGCCGCCGCTGCTGAAGGCCACGCGGACCGAATCGAGCATGCCGAACAGCAGGAATGCGGTGACCACCGACAGCAGCGTGAACAGGGTGCGGGTGCGGCTGCGGAACAACTGCGCCCAGATCAGCGAGAAGTACTTCATGACGCACCTCCCTGTGCGCCGCGCTGCGGGCGGCTTTGCGGTGAAGGGCCGCGATCGTGTTGTCTGTTCATGGCCGCGCTCCTCAGTGCACCGGGGCGTCGACCAGCTCGCCCTTGTCCAGATGCACGGTATGGGTGGCGTACTCGGCCGCCTTCGGGTCGTGGGTGACCATGATGATGGTCTTGCCGTGCTCGCGGTTGAGCAGCTGCAGCAGGCCGAGCACCTCCTCGGCGCTCTGCCGGTCGAGGTCGCCGGTCGGCTCGTCGCAGATCAGGAACATCGGGTCGGAGACGATGGCGCGGGCGATGGCCACGCGCTGCTGCTGGCCGCCGGACAGCTCGTTGGGGCGATGGTCGCGGCGGTCGGCCAGGCCGACCAGGGCCAGCGCGATCTGCGCACGGCGCCTGCGTTCGCCGGCCGACAGGTTGGTCAGCAGCAGCGGCAGCTCCACGTTCTTCTGCGCGGTGAGCATCGGCATCAGGTTGTAGAACTGGAACACGAAGCCGACGTGGTGGCTGCGCCAGGTCGAAAGCTGGCCGGCGCCGAGCTGGTCGATGCGCTGCCCTTCGATGGCGATCTCGCCGCCGCTGGGCGTGTCCAGTCCGCCGATCAGGTTGAGCAGGGTGGTCTTGCCGGAACCGGACGGGCCCATCAGCGCGACGAAATCGCCGCGGTCGATGTCCAGGTCGATGCCGTGCAGCACCTGCACCTTCTCGGGGCCGCGCTGGTAGGTCTTGGTGATGTTGCGGAGGGTGACGAGGGCGGTCATGGGTGGTCCTCTGCGCTGGTGCGGTGGGTGGCGCTGCCGCGCCGTTCTACTTTTTTCTCCCGCCTGGGGCGGGAGCGGGTGAATGGGGGCGATGCTGCGGCGGTTGCGGTTGCGGTTGCGGTTGCGGTTGCGGTTGTTGCTTTTGCTTCCTGCTTCTGACTTCCCCGGCCGTAGAGCGGGCCGAGCACCGCAGCGGGACAGGGAGCGTAGAGGCGCACGTGTCTGAGCGAAGCGAGTTGTGCGCCGCCCCCTGGCCCGCGAGGAGCGCAGGGAACCGGCGGGCGCAGCCCGGCGGATCGCGTCCCGGCCCGTGTTTCTCTTGGTTACTTCTCTTTGCACGGGCAAAGAGAAGTAACTCGCGCCCCGCAGGGGAGCGAAAGCTCTTGATCCTGCCCTTGCCGTTGCTTCAGCTTTCCAGAACTACACGACAACAGCCAAGACGCAGAGCCAAAGCGGGAGCCTGAAAGCAGAGCTTTCACTCCTGCTACGCAGGAGCGAGCCACCTTTCTTTGCTCGTGCAAAGAAAGGTGGCCCAAAGAAAGCACGCCCTGCCTCCGCGCCCGACGCGCTACGCGCGCCGGGTTCACTCCGCCGGCGGGATTTTTCGACGAGACATCCCTGTCTCGTCGAAAAACGACGTGCATCCATGCACGTCGCCCCTTGCGGGGTCCTGTCCGTCGGCTCCGTCGCTGCGGAAGGGAACCGGAAATCAAAAGCGAGAGCAGAGTCACGAGCAACAGCAACAGCAACAGCAGAAATTCAGTTTTCAGGCCCCTCTCCCCTCCGGGGGAGAAGGCACGGCCTGCGCGCCACTGGCGCGCGTGCCTTGGAGCGCCCACGCCGCCAGCGTGGGCCGGGGCGCGGAGCGGGGGTGCGGTGAGGAACGATGGAGCCCGGACGGATCAGCCATCCCCGGCGCCATGCGTCCTCATCCGGGCGCCCGGTCACTGCGCCGCGTCGCCGGCCAGCGTCACCTTGTCGCCGTCCTTCAACGCCGGCGGCGGGTTCACCACCACCGTCTGTCCCGCCGACAGGCCCGACAGCACCTGCCGGTCCTTGCCCATTTCCATGCCGGTCTTCAGCGCCTGCGCCTGCACCGTGTCGTCGCCGTTGACCACGAACGCCACCGCGTCCTGCCCGCGCTGCACGATCGCCGTTGCCGGCACGCGCACGCCCTCGGGCTTCTTCTCACCGGCGGCCGCCGGCTTTTCCAGGAAGCTCACCCGCACGCCCATCTCCGGCACGATGCGCGGGTCCTTCACCTTCAGCGCCACGCGTACCTTGACCGTGGCCTTGCCGCGGTCGGCGGTGGGGATGATGGCGATCACCTCGGCCGGGATCTTCCAGTCCGGATAGGCGTTGAGCACCGCTTCCACCGGCATCTTCGGCTGCACCCGGCCGATGTAGGCCTCGCCGACCTCGACTTCGATCTCCAGCGAGTCCATGTCGACGATGGTGCCGATGCCGGTGCGGGTGAAGCCGCCGCCGGCCGACAGCGGCGAGACGATCTCGCCCGGCTGCGCCGCCTTGGCGGTGACCACGCCGGCGAACGGTGCGCGCACCACGTTGTTGTCCACGCCCAGGTCGGCGATGGCCAGCGCGTCGCGGGCGACGCTGGTGTTGTGGCGGGCGGTGGCCAGCTGCGCGCGCAGGCTGTCGCGCTGGGCCACGGACTGGTCGTACTGCGAGCGCGACACCAGCTGCCGGCCCACCAGCTGCTGCAGGCGCTGGGCGTCGGCCTCGGCCTGGCGCAACTGCGCCTGCAGGCCTTCGACCTGGCTGCGCGCGGCGTCGAGCTGGGCAGCGTTGAGCGCGCGCTGCGCGTTGGCGTCGATCGGGTCGAGGGTGGCCATGACCTGGCCCTCCTCCACGCGCATGCCTTCCTCGATCATCACCTCGCGCACCTTGCCGGTGATCTTGGCCGACACGGTGGCCATGCGCCGCGCCACCACGTAGCCGCTGGCGTCGAGCACCGAGGTGCTGGCGCTGTCCTGGCCGATGGCGACCACCGGCGCGGTCTCCACCACCACCGGCTTGCCGCGGCTGAAGAAGATGCCGGCGACGATCGCGAGCACCAGCAGCGCCAGCAGTCCAAGCACCCACCACAGCCAGCGGCGCGGGGCGGATGGGCCGGTCGGCGGCGGGGCCGAGCGGTCGATGCGGAGTTCCTTGAGCAGGTCGGCGGAGGTGTTCATCGGTACCGGAACGGGAGGCGGGAAGAAGTGACGGAAGGTAACCCAAACCGGCCCTGGCGGGCTGCCGGTGGCGGGGACCGATTCTAGGTGGCGCGCTTCCACCGCGCAGGTGACGGGTGTCACCCGCCTGGCCTGACCGCCGCCACTGCGGAACCGCGACGCGGCTGGATACCGTGGCGCCATCGATCACGGGAGGCGAGCGGATGGACGCGAGCGGTGAAGTACTGGCGAGCCTGCGCGGGGTGCGCAAGCGCTATGGCGCGCTGCAGGCGCTGGACGGCGTGGACCTGGACCTGCATGCCGGGCAGGTGCTGGCCCTGCTTGGGCCCAACGGCGCCGGCAAGACCACCACCATCGGCCTGTTGCTGGGCCTGCTGCGCGCCGACGCCGGCCAGGTACGCCTGTTCGGGCAGGATCCGCAGCAGGTGGCGCCACGTCGCGGCATCGGCGTGATGCTGCAGGACGCGGCGCTGCCGCCGACGCTGAAGGTCGGCGAGCTGCTGCGGCTGACCGCCAGCTACTACCCGGCACCGCGTCCGCTTGCCGACAGCGCGGCGTTGGCGGGGATCGGCGATCTGCTCGGGCGGCCCTACGGCAAGCTGTCCGGCGGGCAGCAGCGGCGCGTGCAGTTCGCCATCGCCCTGTGTGGACGCCCGCGCCTGCTGTTCCTGGACGAACCCACGGTGGGCCTGGACCTGCCGGCGCGGCAGCGCCTGTGGGCCACCGTGCGCGCGTTGGCCGGCGAGGGCGTGGCGGTGGTGCTGACCACCCACTACCTCGAAGAGGCCGCGCAGCTGGCCGACCGCGTCTGCGTGCTGGTGCGCGGGCGCATCGTCAGCGACGGCAGTGTCGATGCGCTGCGCGCACGGGTGGAAACCCGGCGGGTGCGTTGCCGGTCCGCGCTCGAGTCCGCGGCGGTGGCCACCTGGCCGGGGGTACGCCAGGTACACCGCGACGGCGCCTGGCTGCAGCTCGCCAGCGACCAGGTGGAGATGGTGGTGCGGCGACTGCTCGAGGCCGATCCGGCACTGGCCGGCCTGGAAGTGCAGGCCGCCGGCCTGGACGAGGCGTTCTGCGACCTGACCCGCGACCAAGCCGTCGCTTCCTTCGACCCGCGCGAGGCGGCCTGATGGATACCCTGCGATCCTCCTTCACCGGCGCGCTGGCGCCCATGCCGCGCGGCCGGGTGTTCGCCGCCTACCTGCAGGAAACACGCGCCGAATGCCTGCGCTATCTGCGCAGCCCGTCGTTCCTGCTGCCGACGCTGCTGTTCCCGGCGGTGTTCTTCGTGATGTTCGGGGTGGTGCTCGGCGGGCACGGCCCGGCGGAGGCGCCGCGCTACCTGCTGGCGTCGTACTCCAGCTTCGGGGTGATGGCGCCGGGCCTGTTCGGCTTCGGCATGTCGCTGGCGCTGGAACGCGACAACGGCCTGCTCACCCTCAAGCGCGCGCTGCCGATGCCGCCGGCCGCGTACCTGGCCGGCAAGATGGTGATGGCGATGCTGATGGCCGCGCTGATCAGCGCCGTGCTGCAGGCGCTGGGGCTGGCCCTGGCGCACGTGCAGCTGCAGGTCGCGCAGATGCTCCAGCTGGGCCTGGTCTGCGTCCTGGGCGCGATCCCGTTCTGCGCACTGGGGCTGCTGCTGGGCACCCTGGTCAAGGGCCATGGCGCGCCGGCCGTGGTCAACCTGCTGTACCTGCCGATGGCGTTCCTGTCCGGGTTGTGGTTCCCGCTGCAGATGCTGCCGCCGCTGGTGCGCGCGCAGGCCCCGCTGTGGCCCAGCTACCACCTCAATGCGCTGGCGCAGTCGGCGCTCGGCTTCGATACCGGCAGCGCCTGGCCGCACGTGCTGTGGCTGGCCGTGTTCACCGCCGGGGTGCTGGCCATCGCCGTGCGCCGCCTGCGCCGCCATGGCTGATGGCATGATCGACGCCTGCGCGACAGGAACCGCCCCGTGAACCACCGCCATATCCCCGCCTGGCTGAAGCCCGCCCCCGATTCGGTGGTGGCCGACAACCTCAAGCTCGGCAAGTGGCCCTGGATCGACGCCGTGCACCTGTTGTGGACGGTGTGGGTGTTCCTGACCCCGATGTTCGGCGCGGGCTTCACCCTGCACTGGGCGCTGATCACGTTGTGGTCGTATCCGCTGTTCATCGTGCTGTTCGTGATGACCCTGGTGGCGTCGCGGCGCAACGCACCGCTGTTCGCACTGGCGATGATCGTGCTGTCGATGGCACTGCTGCGCAGCTATCCATCGGGCATGAACTACTTCGTGTTCGGATGCGTGATGCTGCGCTCCAACCGCTGCATCAGCGTGCGCCGGTACCTGCTGGAGCTGGCGCTGCTCAACGCCGGCTTCGTCGCGCTGGCCGCGTGGATCGGCTATCCATGGCAGGTCGTGGCCTGGATCCCGGCGCTGACGGTGATCATCGGCCTGATCGTCAACGTCGAGCGCGCCAGCAACGAGAAGGACGCCGCGCTGCGCTTGTCGCACGAGGAGGTGCGGCGGCTGGCGGCCACGGCCGAACGCGAGCGCATCGGCCGCGACCTGCACGACCTGCTCGGGCATACGCTGTCGCTGATCACGCTGAAGATGGAGCTGTCGCGCAAGCTGTTCGAGCGCGACCCGGTGCGTTCGCGCCGTGAGCTGGCCGAGGCCGAGCAGATCGCGCGCGATGCGCTGGCCCAGGTGCGCAGCGCGGTGACCGGCTTCCGCGCCGCCGACATGGCTGCCGAGCTGGCGTCGGCGCACCTGCTGCTTGAGTCCTCGCACGTGCACCTGCGGCATGCGCCGCCACCACCGATGCCGGCCTGGATCGAATGCGGGCTGGCGATGGTGCTGCGCGAGGCGGTCACCAACATCGCCCGCCACGCGCAGGCCAGCGAGGCGATGATCGCACTGCGGGTCGAGGCCGGCACGGTGCTGCTGGACGTGACCGACAATGGCCGTGGCGGCGTATCGGCCAACGGCAATGGCCTGGCCGGCATGCACGAGCGGGTGGCGGCGCTGGGCGGCACCCTGCGCATCGATTCGCCGCGCGGTGGCGGCACCCGCCTGACGGTGGCCGTACCGATCGGGGAGGCCGTGGCCGCGCCTGCCGCCAGCGACATGCCGGGACCGCCGGCGCTGGAGGCGCGCGCATGATCCGCATCCTGCTGGCGGAGGACCAGGCGATGGTGCGCGGCGCGTTGTCCGCGCTGCTGGGCCTGGAGCCCGACCTCGAGGTGGTGGGGACCGCCGCCGATGGCGAGGCGGCGTGGCGCGAGCTGCAGCGGCTGGGCCCGGACGTGCTGGTCACCGACATCGAGATGCCGGGGCTGACCGGGCTGGAGCTGGCCCAGCGCGTGCAGCGCCACGGGCTGGCGGTGAAGGTGGTGATCGTCACCACCTTCGCCCGCGGTGGCTTCCTGCGCCGCGCCCTGGATGCCGGCGTGCAGGGCTACCTGCTCAAGGACGCGCCGGCGGAAAAACTGGCCGATGCGCTGCGCCAGGTGCATCGCGGCGGCCGCGCCATCGATCCGCAGCTGGCGGTGGAGGCCTGGTCGGAGGCCGATCCGCTCAACGACCGCGAGCGCCAGGTGCTGCGGCTGGCCGGCGAGGGCCGTTCGGCCAACGAGATCGCCGAACAGCTGGGCCTGTCGCACGGCACCGTGCGCAACTACCTGTCCGAGTGCATCGGCAAGCTGGGCGTGGCCAACCGCATCGAGGCACACCGGCTGGCACGGCAGAAAGGCTGGCTGTAGCCGCGGCCGCGTGCGTTCAGTCGCGGCCGCGCGCCATCGCCTGGAACACGCCGTCGCGGCGCACCCACAGGTGGAACAGCGCCGCGCCGACGTGCGCCAGCACGGTGGCGAACAGCACGTAGGCCAGCAGGCCATGCGCGCCACGCAGCGCCGCGTACAGCGCCGGGGTATGCGGCACGATCGCCGGCAGGTGCACGCCACCCCACAGCACGATGGGATAGCCGCCGGCCGAGAGCATGGCCCAGCCGATCAGCGGCATCGCCAGCATCAGCGCGTACAGCATCGCGTGCGAGGCCCGTGCCGCCCGTGCCTGCCACGCCGGCAGGTCGGCCGGCAGCGGTGGCGGGCGGTGGCGCAGCCGGTTGTACAGGCGCAGCAGTGCCAGCACGCCGATGGCGATGCCCAGCGGGCGGTGCAGGTCGATCAGCAGCGGCCGCAGGTGCAGCGAGGCGACCATGGTCACGCCGATGAACAGCATGGCGACGATCATCACCGCCATGGACCAGTGCAGCACCCGCGCCAGCAGGTTGAAATGGCCGTTGCCGGTGCTCATCGCGTGGCCTCCTGCGGCTGCGCCGGGGCGCCGGCGGCGCGTTCGCGCTCGCGGCGGTTGAACGACTGCGAATAGATCGCCGAGCGCGCCGCCAGCACCGGGTCATCGCTGCCGCGCATGCCGTCGGGCAGGATCAGCGGATCGAAGTTCAGTTCGCCGCAGGCGCCCTGTTCCTGCGACTGCATGCGGTCCAGGCTGAGCACGCCGGCCATCACTTCCGTGCGCGATGCCGGCCAGGGAACCGAGGGATCGTCGATCGCATCGCCGGGGCCGGCGAGGCTGACCACCAGGTTCCAGCGCAGTGGCCCGGCAGCCAGCCGGCGCTGCAGGTCCTGGCTGAGGAAATCCGCGTCGACGCGCCCGCGCGCCGCGGCGTCGAGCTCGACCACCGGTGCCTGCGGCTGCCAGCGCCAGCGCACCGCGCGCTTCTGGCCCTGCGCATTGGTGAACCAGAAGCTGTTGATGCCGTTGAACGTGGTGTTGGCCCAGCTGTCGGTCCACGGCGCGGTCCGCGCCCATTGCTGGAACGCCTGCGCGCTGGGGTACTTCGCCAGCACCGTGGCCATCTTCGCCGGATCGGGCTTGCCGGTGGCAGGATCCGGCACCTGCGCGCGGGTCTGTTCGAAGAAGGCCTCGGGCGTGGGTACCGCGAAGAACGGGAAGCTGTTCATCGCCATCCGCCATTCCTGGCCATCGTCGCCGACCAGCTGCAGGGCGATGCTGCGCACCCGCGCATTGCCGTCGGCGCCATGTGGGTCGCCGCCGCCGATCGACAGGCGGCCGAGCACCGGCACCCGCGGCTGCGCGAACACGCGCGCACGCGACAGCGACGGCGCCTGCGCGCTGGGTTCGAACCAGCCGCCCACGCACACGCCCTTGCTGTGCGCGCGGCGGAAGCCGGGATGGGCCGCGCCGGTCGCCTCGATGGTGTCGGTGAAGCGTTGCGCGGTCAGCCGCTCGCGGCCGATCCAGCCGGCCAGCCAGGCGAAGGCCAGGGCGATGGCGCCCAGGATCAGCGCGATCAGCGCGATCCAGGGCAACGGCGTGTGCCGGCGCGGGGCCGGCGGCTGGCGGCCGGCGCGGGTGTAGGGGAACAGTGGCATGTCGCGGTCCTGCCTGGGTCGAGCATGGGAAGGGCCCGCACATCGTCGCAGAACCGGGCAGCCGGAAAAATTCAATTTTTCGTCAGATCTTCCCCACTCCGGGCAGCAGCGGCCGGACCACGCCGGCCGGCAATGCCGGCGTCAGCCGTAACGCGCCTTGAGCATCGCCCACGCCGAGCGCAGCGCCAGCGCTTCGCCACCGGCCGGGCGGCCCGGGCGGTCGCTGTCGTTCCAGGCGTAGACGTCCAGGTGCGCCCAGGTCCGGCCTTCGTCGACGAAGCGTTCCAGGTACAGCGCGGCGGTGACGCTGCCGGCCATGCGCGAACCGGCATTGGCCATGTCGGCGATGCCACTGTTGAGGTAGCGCTGGTAGGGGCGCCACAACGGCATGCGCCACACCGGGTCGCGGGTCTGTTCGCCGGCGTCCAGCCACTGCCGGGCGAGCGTGTCGTCGTTGGCGAACAGCGCCGGCAGGTCCGGCCCCAGGGCGATGCGCGCGGCACCGGTGAGAGTGGCGAAATCGATGATCGCGTCGGGTTGCATCTCGCTGGCGTATGCCAGTGCGTCGCACAGGATCAGGCGGCCCTCGGCGTCGGTGTTGTCGATCTCCACCGTAAGGCCCTTGCGCGTGGTGATGACCTCGCCCGGACGGAACGCATCGGGGCCGACCGCGTTCTCCACCGCCGGCACCACCAGGGTGAGCCGCACCGGCAGCTGCCGGGCCATGACCAGCCCGGCCAGCGCCAGCGCGTGCGCGGCGCCGCCCATGTCCTTCTTCATGTTGCGCATGCCGTCGGCCGGCTTCAGGTCCAGTCCGCCGGTGTCGAAGCACACGCCCTTGCCGACCAGCGCCAGGTGCGGGGCGGTTTCCTCGCCCCAGCGCAGCACGATCAGCCGCGGTGCGCGGTGCGAGGCGCGGCCGACGGCATGGATGGTGGGAAAATTCATCTCCAGCAGCTCGTCGCCGGCGATCACTTCCAGCGTGCCGCCGTGGGCTTCGGCCAGTGCGCGCGCGGCGTCTTCCAGCTGCTGCGGGCCCATGTCCTCGGTCGGGGTGTTGACCCAGTCGCGCACGCGCAGGCAGGCGGCGAGCACGTCCAGCACTTCCGGCGACGGCGTGGCGGCCAGCTGCGCCGGCAGCCGCGCCGGCTTGCGGTAGCGGGCGAAGCGGTAGCTGCCCAGGCCCCAGCCCAGGTGCAGGTTGGCGAGCTCGGCGGCATCGAGCGTGTTGGCCAGCTGCCAGCGGCTGCCGGCCGGCAGTGCGAACGGGGCGTGCGCGTAGGCATGGGCATCGGCGCGGTCGCCGACGCCCAGCACCGCGCCGGCCAGTCCGTCGCTCCCGGGCAGCAGCGCCACGCTGCCGGGCGCGGCGGCGAACTGCTGGCTCCTCAGCCACGCCTGCGTGGCGGCCGGCTGGGCGTCCAGCCATGCAGCGAAGGTCGCCTTGTCGAGCACGTGCAGCGGCAGGGCACCGGCGGAATCGGAGGTGAAGGCGTTGATGGGGGTCATGGCAGGTCTCGTATCAGGCGCCGGGGCCGGCGGGGAGCGGCGGCAGCGGTGCGTTGCCGTCCAGCCAGTCGGCCAGTCCGGTGAGGGTGTCGAACTGCAGGTCCGGCTGCAGGCCGGCGTGGGTCCAGGGGTGGGAGTCGCGGTTGATCCAGCAGCCGCGCAGGCCGGCGCGCATGGCCCCGGCCACGTCCATCTCGGCGTGGTCGCCGACGTGCAGGACATGGGCATGGTCCACGCCCAGCCGCGCGCAGGCGGCGTGGAAGATGCCCGGGTCCGGCTTGGCCGCGCCGAATTCGCGCGAGCCCAGCTGGAAGGCGAACAAGCCGCCGATGCCGATGCGCTGCAGGTCGGCGTTGCCGTTGCTGACCGCCGCGACCGGTACCCGCGCGGCGATGCGGTGCAGGGCATCCAGGGCGTCGGGGTAGAACTCCACCTGGTTGCGCGCGGCGTAGAACGCCTCGTAGGCCGGCTCCAGCAGATCCAGGCCGGCACCGCTGTTCTCCAGCGCCTCGGCCAGGGTCAGCCGGCGCAGCGCGCTCAGGTCATGGTGCAGGTGCGGGTTGTCGTCGAAGGTGCGCACGCGCAGCTCGCGCATGGCTTCCACCGGGTACATCGCCGCCGTGGCCGGGCTGTGGACGCGCATCCAGTCGTGCAGCACCTGGTCGATGCGGGCGCCGATGGGAGCGAACGGCCACAGCGTGTCGTCCAGGTCGAGGGTGATGGCTAGGACAGGAAAGTTCACCGGCCCATTTTACGGCAGCGCGGCGGGCGGCGCCTTGCCTATTCCAGCAGCCGGGCCCAGCCCTGCATGCCGTCCAGCCGCGCCAGCACCAGCTTGGCGCAGACCAGCAGCGGTACCGCCAGCAACAGGCCGACGATGCCCCACAGCCAGCCGAACAGCATCAGCGCCAGCACCAGCATCAACGGCGAGATCGCCATGCGCCGGCCCAGCACGATCGGCGTGACCAGCTGCCCCTCCAGGGTGTGCAGGGCCAGGTAGGCCAGCGCCGGCGCCGCCACCGCCAGCGGCTCGCGGAACTGGGTCAGGCCGACCAGCAGCATCAGCGCGATGCCGATCAGCGGGCCCACGTACGGCGCGAAGTTCAGCAGCATGGCGACCGTGCCCCACAGCAGCGCCTCGGGCGCGGCGATGCCCAGCAGCACCAGCACCCCGGCCAGGGCCAGCCCGACCAGCGCATTGATGATGGTGATGGTCAGCACGTAGCGCGAGACCTCGCGTTCCATCGCGCGCAGGATGTCGGTGGTGAAGCGCTTCTGCTGGCGGTTGGGCAGCAGCGCGATCACGTGCCGCTGCAGGGTTTCGCCGTAGATCATGAAGAACAGGGTCAGCAGCACCACCGCCAGTGCCGAGGCGGCCAGCCGCGGCGTGCGCACCAGCACCTTGTAGGGGTCGTCGAGGCGGGTGCGGATCACTTCCACCTTGCGGTTGTCCTCGCCGCCGGCGGCGCGGGCGAAGCTCTCGGCGGCCTGGTTGGCCTGCTGCACCGGGCGTACCAGGTCGCGGACCTTGCGCGAGACCTCGCGCAGCTGCTGCGGCGTCTCGGCGAACCAGTCGGCGGCCGGCCCGGCCAGCTGCACCGCCAGCGCGCCGGCGCTGGCCAGGCCCAGTGCCAGTACCAGCAATGCGGCCAGGAAGCGCGGCAGGCGCAGTTTCTGCAGCAGGCGGATGATCGGGTTGCCGACCAGGGCGAAGAACATCGCCAGCAGCACCGGCAGGATCACGTCCTGCGCCGCCCACAGCGTCGCACCCACCGCCAGCGTGGCCAGCACCAGCAGGGCGGTGGACGCGCGCGGGCGCGGCGCGGGTGGGGCCAGGTCGGGTGCCGTGGACGTGTCGGGCGACAGGGCGGACATCGGGCGGCACTCCGGGGCGGTAGGGGCGCGGCCGCTGGCCGCGCGGATCAGGGTTCGGACAGTTCGGTGGCGGCCGCGGCCGCCTGCGGCGGCGTGCCGGGCGCCGGTTGCGGCTGCGCAGGCTGCGCGGGTGCCGGCTCGTCCGGGTGCGTGGCGTCATCGCTGGCCGCTTCCGCGGTCGCCGCGGCAGCCGCGGCCAGCCCCGCTTCCTGCAGGGCGGCGATCGACGCCTGCGCCGATGCCACCAGCCCGGAGACCGAGCCGATCATCTGCAGCCAGCGAGCGCCGCTGAAGGCGCCGCCGGGTTCCAGCTTGCCGGCGACGAAACCGCCGGCCAGCCCGGCGATGACGATGCGGCCGGGCGTCCAGCTGCGGCGCCAGGTCGCCTGCAGCGTGTCCCATTGCTGCACGGTTTCGTCCATGCGCACCTGCACGACGGCTTCGGTGCGGCGCACGCGGCGCTGCAGGGCCTCGAAGTTCATGGTGTCCGCTCCCCGGGTACCTCGACGTCGGCGTCCGGGTCGTCCTCGGCCGGTTCGTCGAACAGGCCCAGCCGCGACAGCTGCCGGCGGGTGGCGTGCATGCCGGTGTGGTGGAAGAAATAGGTGACCCGCCAGATCGCGTAGCCGGTGACCGCCAGGCTGGTCAGCGAGGTGACCAGCAGCGACACGAACCAGGACAACCCCAGGGAATGCAGCAGGGCGATCAGCGTGGCCGCCAGCAGCAGCCACGCCGAGGCGCCGAACACGATGGCCACGCCGCTCCAGGCCAGGCCGCGGCCGAAGGCGCTGCGGGCCAGGGCGAAATCGGCCGAGGCCAGTCGCCGCAGCGAGCGCAGCGTGTGGGTCGCCGAGTCCAGCGTCTGCCGGCCGGCGCTGCCGACCTGGCGGATGCTCTCCTCCAGCCCCGGCGCCGTGTTGCCGGCCTCGTCGTTGCCGTTTCCGGTGGCGCCGGATGGTGGCGCGTTGTCGCCCACGCCCGCGTCAGTCGTTGCTGCGGGCGAGCTTGGCGATGATCCAGCCGGCGGCGAAGGCCACGCCGAACGAGGCCAGCGGGCGCTCGCGGATCAGGTCGGCGGCGCTGTCGATCAGGTCCTTGCCCTTGTCCATCAGCGCGTCCATCTGCTCCTTGGCGGCGGCGCCGGACAGCTCGGCGGCTGCCAGCCCGGACAGGGCGCTGTCGGACAGCTCGGCCTTGACGTTGGCCTTGCCCAGGCGCAGTTCGTCGCCGGCCAGGCCGGCCGCGTCCTTGACCGCCGAGCCGGCGGCGCGCGCGGCCGATTTCAGGTGCGATCCGGCGTCGCCCAGATGGTCCTTCATGGTGTCGGTGTTGGTGGGGCTCATTGTTTCGTCTCCTTCGGTTCGGGGGGACGCCAGCGTGGGGCGCAGGGAAAGCAATACCAGCGGCCGGGTGTAAGGAACGTTACGGGCGCCGGCCGATCATCGCATCACCAGCTGTCCCTGCGTGTTGCCGCGCACGATGCTCAGCACCAGCTGCGGCGGGCGCGGGCTGAAACTCGCGCGCCAGCTGGCCAGATCGACGAACTCGCCGCTGCTCGCGGCAAGCACGATATCGCCACCGGCCAGCCCGGACTGCGCGGCGCGGCTGCCGCGCGCCACCTCGCTGACCAGTACGCCGTTGAGGCCGGACTGGCGTGCCGATTCGGGCAGGTCGACGAACGTGGCGCCGGACAGGCGCGGGTCCAGCGTATCACCGGTCACCGCGCGCGGCTGTTCCTTGAGCGTGGCCTTGAGCTGCAGCGGCTTGCCGTCGCGGCGCACGTCGAGCTCGACGACCCGGCCCACCGGCTGCAGGCCCTCGAAGTTGTGCAGTGCCTGGGCGTTGTCCACGCGCTGACCGTTGATCGCGGTGACCACGTCGCCGGCGCGCAGCCCGGCGGCCGCCGCGGCCGAGCCGGCCAGCACCCGCGTGACCAGCGCGCCGCGCGCTTCGGCCAGGCCCAGCCCCTGCGCGATCTGCGGACTCAGGTTCTGGGTTTCCACGCCCAGCGTGCCGCGCACCACCACGCCCTTGGTGATCAGCTGCTCGACCACGTCGCGGGCGAGGTTGGAGGGAATGGCCAGGCCCAGGCCGATGTTGCCGGCCATGCTGCCCTGCGGGTTGAAGCTGGCGGTGTTGATGCCGACCAGCTGGCCGGCCAGGTTGACCAGCGCGCCGCCGGAATTGCCCGGGTTGATCGAGGCGTCGGTCTGGATGAAGTTCTGGTAGCCCAGCCCGCGGATGCCGCTGCGGCCCACCGCCGAGACGATGCCCGAGGTCACCGTCTGGCTGAAGCCGAACGGGTTGCCGATGGCCACCACGAAGTCGCCGGTGCGCAGCTGGTCGCTGTCGCCCAGCGGCAGCGCGGTGAGCTTCTCCGCGGGGATGCGGATCAGCGCGATGTCGGTGTCGCGGTCCGAACCCAGGAACTCGGCCTTGACCGTGCGCCCGTCGGCCAGCGTCACCTGCACGTCGTCGGCGTTCTCGATCACGTGGTGGTTGGTCAGCACGTAGCCCCTGGCCGCGTCGATGATCACGCCCGAGCCCAGCGACTCGTTGATGCGCTCCTGCGGTACCTGCGGGAACAGGCGGCGGAAGAACGGGTCGTCGAAGAACGGGTTGCGCACCCGTACCACCTGCTTGGTGTTGACGCTGACCACCGCCGGCATCACCCGTTCCAGCATCGGCGCCAGCGACGGCACCGGCTGCCCGGCGACGGAGGCCGGCAACGCCGCGGTGGCGGGCAGCATGGCACCGGTGGACGCCTGGGCGCGGTTGTCCAGGTGGGCGTTGATGGCGCTGGCGGTGAAACCACCGAAGGCGGCGGCCAGGGCGAGGGTGAGCAGGGTCGGGAGCGGTCGCATAAGGGCCGGGGTTCCATGCGGGGACGCCGCGCGGGGCGTCCGGGTGGGGCGGGAGTGGCTGAATGGAGTGTGGCGGCAGCGACCTAAATCGACAATGAAACATTCCGCAGCGCCGCAATCGCAGGGACGCCAAGCCCTGCGCGGATTGCAAGATCCCGGGGGCAGATTTTTCGTTTGACATCACCCATGCGGTGGGTAAGCTTGGCATCGCCATCAGCCACTAGATGTTGGGTTGATGTGAAATGCGTCCCCAAGAAGTAGGGTTGAGGCCCGGGGTGCAGGCACCCCATAGGAAGGCGTGCAATGACGACGGAAGCGATGCAGACCCCCGGCCCTCGCCGGACCAATCCCCGCCCGCCCGCAGGCGCGTGACCACGCGCCGGCATCGTCGTCGTTGCAGCCCCGCCCGACCGGGGAAACGGTAAACGCACCGCAAGGTGCACAAGGAGAGTTTCCACCATCATGAGCACGGTGCGTCTGGAAGTGGTCAGCAACCCAACCCGATCGGACCTTATCCCCCTGCAGCCCGCCTCGCAGGACATCTGGGACAAGAAGTACCGCCTCAAGACCAAGGCCGGGCAGGCGCTGGATGCCGATATCGACGGCACCTACCAGCGCGTGGCCCGTGCCCTGGCCGACGCCGAGGGCAGCGACGAGAAGCGTGCCTACTGGTACGAGCGCTTCGTCTGGGCGCTGCGCCGTGGCGCGATCCCGGCCGGCCGCATCACCTCCAACGCCGGCGCGCAGGAACACAAGCCGGCCACCAGCACCATCAACTGCACCGTGTCGGGCACCATCACCGACTCGATGGATGGCATCCTGGAGAAGGTCCACGAAGCCGGCCTGACCCTGAAGGCCGGCTGCGGCATCGGCTACGAGTTCAGCACCCTGCGCCCGCGCGGTGCGTTCGTCGCCGGCGCCGGCGCCTACACCTCCGGGCCGATGTCCTTCATGGATATCTACGACAAGATGTGCTTCACCGTGTCCTCGGCCGGTGGCCGCCGCGGCGCGCAGATGGGCACCTTCGACGTGTCGCACCCGGACGTGAAGGACTTCATCCGCGCCAAGCGCGAGGACGGCCGCCTGCGCCAGTTCAACCTGTCGCTGCTGATCACCGACGGCTTCATGGAGGCGGTGGACAAGGACGCCGACTGGCCGCTGGTGTTCCCGATCAACACCAAGGAGCAGGCCGAGCTGGATCCGGCCAGCGGCGAGGAAGTGGTCTGGCGCGAATGGCCGACCCACGAGAACTACATCGTCCGCGACGACGGCCTGGTGGCCTGCAAGGTGTACGGCCACATCCGTGCCCGCCACCTGTGGGACATGATCATGGTCTCGACGTACGACTACGCCGAGCCGGGCTTCATCCTGATCGACCGCGTCAACGAGATGAACAACAACTGGTGGTGCGAGAGCATCCGCGCCACCAACCCCTGCGGCGAGCAGCCGCTGCCGCCGTACGGCGCCTGCCTGCTGGGCTCGGTCAACCTGACCAAGTTCGTGCGCGACCCGTTCACCGACAAGGCCTCGTTCGACTGGGACGAGTACAAGGAAGTCGTGCGCGTGTTCACCCGCATGCTCGACAACGTGGTCGAGGTCAACGGCCTGCCGCTGGAACAGCAGCGCAACGAGATCATGCGCAAGCGCCGCCACGGCATGGGCTTCCTCGGCCTGGGCAGCACCCTGACCATGCTGCGCATGAAGTACGGTTCGCCGGAGTCGTGCGAGTTCACCGAAGCCATCGCCCGCGACATGGCCGTGGCCGGCTGGGAAACCGGTCTGGAACTGGCTCGCGAGAAGGGCCCGGCGCCGATCATGGAGGAGGCCTTCGAGGTCACCGCGGCGATGCTGCGGCAGCGTCCGGAGATGCGCAAGGACGGCTGGAAGGTCGGCCAGAAGATCCAGGGCAAGGTGCTGCACGCGCGCTACAGCCGTTACATGCAGCGTATCGCCTCGGTCGCCCCGGAACTGGTGGACGAACTGGCCGAGACCGGCGCGCGCTTCACCCACCACAGCTCCATCGCGCCGACCGGCACCATCAGCCTGTCGCTGGCCAACAACGCCTCCAACGGCATCGAGCCCTCGTTCGCGCACCACTACAGCCGCAACGTGATCCGCGAAGGCAAGAAGAGCAAGGAGAAGGTGGACGTGTTCTCCTTCGAACTGCTGGCCTACCGCGAACTGGTCAACGCCAAGGCCATGCCGTTCGCCGAGGACGCCGAATCGCGCCTGCCGGACTACTTCATCGCCGCCGATGACATCTCGCCGAAGGAGCACGTCGACGTGCAGGCCGCCGCGCAGAAGTGGGTGGACAGCTCGATCTCCAAGACCGCCAACGTCCCCACCGACTATCCGTACGAGCAGTTCAAGGACATCTACCGCTACGCCCACCAGCAGGGCCTGAAGGGCTGCACCACGTTCCGCTTCAACCCGGCCGCCTTCCAGGGCGTGCTGGTCAAGGAAGCGGACCTGGAGAACACCACCTACCGCTTCGAACTGGAAGACGGCCAGGTGGTGGAGGTCAAGGGCAACGAGCAGATCGAGTACGACGGCGAAATGCACACCGCCGCCAACCTGTTCGACGCCCTCAAGGAAGGCTACTACGGCAAGTTCTGAAGTCGCCTTCGCACGCCGTCCCGTCGCAGCGCGGGGCGGCGACGGTGGCCGCCGCCACCGGGCTGTCGCGCTGCTTCGTGTTGCACCGGCTTCAACCCAGCATCGCCAACGTTACCGATTCAATGCCCCCAGGAGGGCTTTATGAGCAATGGCAATGGTGTGACGGCGACCGTGTCCCAGGTCGCCGAGAACGTGAAGGAGAGCGCAGCCAGCCTGGGTGACGCCATGGCCGCCACCGCCGGCGATGCCGTTGCCGCGGTCAAGACCCGCGCGCGCAAGGTCGAGGCGGGCGCCACCCGGCAGGTCGCCAAGGTGAAGAAGGCGGTCAAGAAGGCCGAGAAGGTCGTCGCCAAGAAGGCCGCCGCCGCGAAGAAGGAGGTCGGCAAGACCGTTTCCCGCGTGCGCCGCAAGCTGGAAGCCGCCAAGGCCAGCGCCAAGGCCGAGGCCGTGGCCCTGAAGAAGAAGGGTGCCGGCAAGAAGGCCGCCGCCAAGAAGGCCGTCGCCGCCGCCGAGAAGAAGGCGGTCAAGAAGGTCGCCTCGGCCAGGAAGACGGTGAAGGCCGCCGAAAAGAAGGTGGCCAAGGCCGTCGCCAAGAAGACCGCCGCGGTGAAGAAGGCCGTCGACAAGGCCGGCAAGAAGGTCGCCAAGAAAGTCGCCAGCCGCACCGCCGCCGCCAGGAAGGCGGTGAAGAAGGTCGAGAAGAAGGTGGCCGGCAAGGCGGCCTCGGCCAGCAGGACGGTGGCCAGGAAGACCGCTTCCGCAAAGAAGACGGTGGCGAAGAAAGCCGCTTCGGCGCGCAAGACGGCCGTGAAGAAGACCGCGACCGTGAAGAAGGCGGTCAAGAAGGCCGCCCGCAAGTAAGCCGCACCCGCGTCCCCGCCCGCAGCGGGCGGGGACGCTGCAACCCGCATCACAACGCATAACCAGGACCCGCACCATGGCCGTCAAGATCGACAAGAAAATCAAGGGTTATTCCGTCATCACCCCGGACGACAAGGCCCGGGAAGCGACGGCCAAGGCTCCGGTCGCACAGGCGCAGGACGATGCCCAGGACAGCAACATCGTGCACATGCACGAGCGCATCGAGCGCCCCGACGTGCTGATCGGCAGCACCTACAAGATCAAGTCGCCGCTGGTGGAGCACGCCTTCTACGTGACCATCAACGACATCGTGCTCAACGCCGGCACCGAGCACGAACTGCGCCGTCCGTTCGAGATCTTCATCAACTCCAAGTCGATGGAGCACTTCCAGTGGATCGTGGCGCTGACCCGCATCATGTCCGCGGTGTTCCGCAAGGGCGGCGACGTCACTTTCATCGTCGACGAGATGAAGGCCGTGTTCGACCCCAAGGGCGGCTATTTCAAGGCCGGCGGCGTGTACATGCCGTCGCTGGTCGCCGAACTGGGCTCCATCGTCGAGGACCACATGAAGTCGATCGGGCTGCTGCACGATCCGGAAATGAGCGCCCACCAGCGCGCGCTGATCGCCGAGAAGCGCAAGCAGTTCGAGGACCGCTCAAAAAAAAACACTGACGCCGTAGTCGCCGCCCCAGCCGGGCGCGATGAGGACGTCCAGGTCACCGGCGAAGGCACCAGCTTCCCGCCCAGCGCCACCATGTGCCACAAGTGCAGCACCAAGGCGCTGGTGGTGATGGACGGGTGCGCCACCTGCCTGAATTGCGGCTACAGCAAGTGCGGTTGAGGAAGTAGGTATCAACTATAAGGAGAGGGGTGGTATGGCTGTAGAGGTAACGTTTATTGAGCAAAATGCTCCGGTGGATGAGCGTGGGCGCGCAATGTATGCGATTGCGAGATCAATTATTAGGGCTCATATCGATTCTCTCACAGAAGAGGATCTTCGCGACCTCAATACACCTCTTAAAAAAGTGACAATGCGGCAATTGGCGAAACTCGCGCGAATTGAGAGGGATAAAGGTATAAGAGGTGATGGGTTTGAATGGGCGGTGCATGAGGCCATTGTTGGTGGTGAGCCGACAGTGACAAACTCCGTGGCCGCGGCATTAAAGAAGGCATCGCGATCAGTAAAAGATGATGCCCCTGCTTCAATCCTTTTCGGTCAAGAGAGGGCGAAGTTTCTTGGTTTTCTTGATGCTGTTGTCACCGAGGCTGGTGAAGATTCTTATCTCTTGCCGCAGGGAAATGGGCGACCATTTGGATTTGGCAAGTGGGTATCAGTAGCAGCCAAGGGGCATGTTGCAGAGCCCGAGCTTCAGGAGCGAATTAAGAAGATATGGAAAACGGATCTTTTTCTTTCAGCTAAGGGGGATGTTCGTCACTTTGCTGCAACGATCAAGTCGAATTACGGTCTTTTGGAAGGTGGTAAGGGGTTGCGAGTCGGTATTGTTCCGGAGTCCAAAGATCGCGCGAATGCAAAGCGGATTGAGTGGGATGCGAATAAGCAACTTTGGGTAGTAACGCTGGCGGATCCCTCCGGATTTATGGGCTTATATAATGATGCTTATCATGCTGTTTCACGGGCTATCATTCGTATAGGCAAGCATCAATTGCCTCCTTATTTTCTAAAGCCAACCCCGATGGCGCAGAGAATTGAAGATCAATTGGTAAAGTATGAATCGGCGTCTGCGCTAGATATTGAGTATGAGCTCGATAGGGCTGCGCAGCAGGACCTTGTGAAACAAACGCATTCGTTGTTGAGCGTCAACCCGCCGGATTGGCTTCATGTGAAAGAAATGGCGACAAAGGTTATTTCGCCAAAGCCAAGGTTTGAGCGCTTGGATTAACAGGGTGGGGCTGGGTCAATTGCTTGCTTTGGTCTTATCGTGTATGGCTCTTTGACATTTTGAGTCGGACCTTTCTACGTTGATTCCCATTTGTTTCTTTGATGCAGCGAGTTGGTGTGGCGGGGCTGTGCGGCACGTTACGCGCAGGAGCTCGAAACTACTTTGGTATTAATTAATCGCTCGTTTGATGTGAGTGAAACTGACTCAGGCCCTCTGCGAATACACGATGAGGGTGCACGACTAGTCGCCGTTTACCCCAGTAGGAAGCGCGAGCATGTGGTGTGCGACGAGTCTACGGGTGTTCGCTCAATGGATATATCGTTCGACGGCGATGCTGCGTCAGCCTGGGCCGGTGTGTTGAATCACGGATGTCGGTGCCTAGGCGACGTCCCCCCCTATTTTGAGTAGTGCGGTGATTTGGAGTTCAATCCCCAATGATACGGAGATTGGACGTGAAGAAGCGCTTTCCCGAAGAAAAGATCATTGGCTTCCTGTGTGAGGCAGCGGCCGGCATGGCGGTGAAGGAGCTGTGCCGCCGACACGGGTTCAGTGATGCGTCCTGCTACCTGTGGCGCAGCAAATTCGGCGGCATGAGTGTGCCGTAGGCCAAGCGGCTCAAGGGGCTGGAGGCGGAGAATGCCCAGCTGAAGAAGTTCCTGTCCGAGCAGTTGCTGGAGAGCGACGTCATCAAGGACGCCCTGCGAAAAAAGTGGTGAGCGCACCGGTGCGCAGGACGCTGGTGCGACATTTGATGGAGCGCGGGCTCACAGAGCGGCGGGCACTAGTCGCGGTACGGGTTAGCTCAAACGGACTGCTCAATGCCCGCGCCCAGATCGCAATATCGAACTTCGCGAAAGGATCCTGGTGCTGGCACAGCGACACAGGCGTTACGGCGTTGGGATGATCTACCTGAAGCTGCGGAAGGAACAGTGGCCGGTGAATTGCAAGCGGGTGGAACGCTTGTATCAGGATGCCAAGTTGCAGGTGCGTCGGCGCAAGCGGAAGAGAGTTCTGCTGGGCGAGCGTCAACCGTTGCTGCGGCCGGAGGCAGCCAAGCAGGTCTGGTCAATGGAGTTCGTGTTCGATCGCACCGCCGAGGGGCGTGTAATCAAGGCGCTGACTATCGTCGACGATGCCACACATGAGGCGGTAGCGATTGATGTGGAGCGGGCGATCTCCGGCTACGGTGTGGCACGGTGCTGGACCGGCTGGCACTGACCCGAGGCCTGCCGCGGGTGATCCGGACCGACAACGGCAAGGAGTTCTGCGGCAAGACGATGGTGACGTGGGCCTACGAGCGAGGCATGCAGTTGCGCTTGATCCAGCCAGGAGAGCTCAATCAGAGCGCCTACATCGAGAGTTTCAACGGCCGCCTACGCGACGAATGCCTCAACGAGCACTGGTTTTTCCCACACTGCTGCACGCCCGTACCGAGATCGAAACCTGGCGACGGGAATACAACGAGAAACGACCTAATAAGATACTGGGAGGTCTGACGCCGGCCGCCTATGCCCAACAACTCGCGGCCAAAGCCGCTACGATTAAATCTAGACTCTAAAGGGCCCCGCTACTGAAAGCGGGGGGACGTCGACTCTATCGGACAGACGTCGCCGTTGGGCAGCGACTACACGGTGCGTGCGGTGTATGACTACCAGGGCACGCCGGTCAGCGGCATGATACCCACCGGTTACGCGATTGCCGACGGCGGCAGCACGCTCGCCGTGGTCGACGTGCTCAACCGCGGCCGCGTGCACCTGGACCGCCGGCTCGACGATGACCAGCGTGTGTACTTCGCCGCAGCCGCCGCCGCGCTCCTGTTGCTGGATCCGGAACTGGGCGAATGATCCGGCGCCGCCGTCACTGCGATGGTGCTGTAGGACCGTCGCTTTCCGGCGCTGCCACCAAGCCGGCGTGGAGGCCGACCACGATGATCGAATACAGCCGCCGCATGCTGGCCGTGCTCATGTTGGCCGTGGCGCCCCTGGCGGCTGCCGCGCAGGATGCCTGCCCGGACCGCTCCAGCTACGCGCCAGCGCGCGGGATCATCGCCGACCTGGGGCGCATCGTCGCGCCCAGCGGCGTGCAGGAGGATTACGCGGCGCAGATCGGCGGCATCGCGCAATGGGTGAACGTGCGCGGCCAGGACCGCGACAACCCGCTGCTGCTGTTCGTGCACGGCGGGCCGGCGTCGCCGCTGATCCCGACGCTGTGGCAGTTCCAGCGGCCGCTGGAGGAGTACTTCACGGTGGTCAATTACGACCAGCGCGGGGCTGGCCGGACGCTGCTGCTGAATCCACGGGAGGAGGTGGCCGGCACGCTGCGCATCCAGCGCTACGTGGACGATGCCATCGAGCTGGCCGACTACCTGCGCAGGCGCCATCACAAGCGCAAGGTCGTGCTGGTCGGCCACAGCTGGGGCACGGTGGTGGCGATGCAGGCGGCATTGCAGCGCCCGGACCTGTTCCATGCCTATGTCGGCATCGGCCAGGTGATCGACGTGCGCACCAACGAGCGGGTCAGTTTCGATTACGGCCTGCGCACCGCGCGCGAGCGCGGCAATGCCGAAGCGGTACGCGAGATGGAGGCCATCGCACCCTATCCGGGCGACGCGCCGATCACCCGCGAGCGGATCGTCGTGGCCCGCAAATGGCCGCAGTACTACGGCGGCCTGAGCGCGTTCCGCAGCGAGTCGGATTACTTCTTCCAGGGGCCGCGGTTGTCGCCCGACTATGACGATGCGGCGCGCTGCGCGATCAATGCCGGCAGCGAATTCACCCTCGGGCGGCTGCTCGATGAGTTCCTGCAGGTGGACTACCGCGGGGTGAAGCGGTTCCCCATCCCGGTGCTGATGTTCATGGGGCGCCACGACTACACCACGCCTTCGGAACCGACCGCGGCCTGGCTGGCGCAGGTGCGCGCGCCATACAAGCGCGGCGTCTGGTTCGAGCATTCCGCGCACATGATCCCGTGGGAGGAACCGGGCAGGACCCTGGTCAGCCTGATGGAGCAGGTGCGGCCACTGGCGCTGCGGGGCGAAGCCGACGGGCGCTGACGGCCCGCACCCCGGTGCCCGCGCCATCGAAGGACACTCGCGCACGCTATGATCGGCCTTCACCGGATGAAGGAGCATTGCATGGCATCGGCATGGCGACAGGGAAGGGCATTGGCGTTGACCGGCGCGATGATCGTGCTGGCGGCCTGTGGCGCGCCGGACGCGCCTGCGCCGGCGACACCGACGGATGCGCCGGTGGAGACCGCGGCTGGGGCGGGGTCGGAGGGCGGTGCCACGCACGCCTGCATGATTGCCGGCGAGTTCCAGCTTTTCGGCCAGGTCATCCGCTCCCGCGACTGCGTGCAGACCGCGGGGGCCGCCACCGAGGCCCAGCTCAAGCGCGTGTGCGAGGGGCTGGCGCAGACCTCGGCGCAGATGGGGGGCAAGGCGGGCGAGATCACCTACATGGACGCCTGCCCATCGCCCTCGCAGGGCAGCTGCCGGCGCCTGTTCGGCCAGGATTTCGACGGTTACTACTACGAACGCTCGGCCGACGACCTGGCAGGTCTGCCGGCCAGCTGCGCGCAGGGCGGCGGCACCTGGGCGGCGGACTGAGCGCCGCCACGGCGCGGCCTTGCCAAGGCCGTCCGCTGTCCGCCTGACATTGCCCGATCCGTGCGGCCGCTGTGCGCGGCAGGGCGCGCTGGCGCGGACCCTGCCGTGACAGCGCGGGCCTGGCTGCCTGCGCCGGCCGGGGGCGGAAAGCGGGATGAACCGGTGCGCCGCGATTGCGTTGGCCATGCGCTTCGCGCAAGCTCTGGGGCTCAGTCAATCCTGGTGACCGTCCATGCAAGACAACATCATCCAGATCATGCCCGCGGCCGGCTGGGTGGCCGTGTTCGACGAAGACGGCGAGGAAAGCGCGCAGGGCGTGGTGTGCTTCGCACTGGTGGAAAGCGCGATGAAGCGCGAGGTGCGGGCGATGATCGCCGATGGCGCGCAGATCGGCTTCGCCGACGCACTGCCCAACTTCGTGCGCGTGCAGGAGCTGGACGCGTTCGAGGAGGAAGACGACGAGGACGAGGAAGGCGAGGAAGACGAGGACGAAGACGAGGCATGATGCCCGCTTCGCGCCGCGCCCCCGACCTGCCGCGATGACGTCGTCGGCGGCGGGCGTGCACGGCGGCCTGTTCGACGACGCCTTCGCCTACAAGCGCTGGGCGATGCAACGCACGCTGGAGGCGATACGCGCCGTGGACGCACGGGCGTTCCCCGCCAGCGTCGCCTTCGCGCGGCAGCAGTTGAACCACATCGTGATCGTGGAGGAACTGTTCCGCGCGCGGCTGCTGGGCGAGGCGCAGCCGCATGCGGCCACCAATACCGCCGAAGTGCCGGCCCTGGAGGCGCTGGCCATGCGGCTGGAAGCGTCCGACCAGTGGTATGCCGCCCATCTGGCCGCGCTGGCGCCGGCGCAATGGGACCAGGCGCTGCGGTTCCGCTTCGCCGACGGTCGCGACGGCTGCATGACGCGGCGTGAAATCCTGTTCCACGTGCTCAACCATGCCACCTACCACCGCGGCGCCATCGGCCACGCGCTTGACCTGGCCCGGGTGCCGCACCCGGCCGACACCTATACCGTGTTCATCCACCAGCACCAGCCCGGGCGGCGTGAAGGCGCCCTGCCCACGGCGGATCCGGATGCGGGCCCGCGGACGAAGCGGTAAGGTACGCGCCCGCACGCCGCCGCGCCGGTGGCAGTCCATACGTACATGCTGACCGATCCATTCGACAGGGAGCACCTGTGGCATCCCTACAGCGCACTCGGCCACGCGCCGCCGGCGCTGAAAGTGGCGCGCGCCGATGGCGTGCTGCTGGAGCTGGCCGACGGCACCCGCCTGATCGACGGCATGGCCTCGTGGTGGTGCGCGATCCACGGCTACAACCATCCGCAGCTGAACCAGGCGGCGATCGAGCAGCTCGGGCGCATGGCGCACGTGATGTTCGGCGGGCTCACCCACGAACCGGCCATCGCCCTGGGCAAGCAGCTGCTGGCGATGGTGCCGCAGCCGCTGGATGCGGTGTTCTACGCCGACTCCGGCTCGGTGTCGGTGGAAGTGGCGCTGAAGATGGCGATCCAGTACCAGGCCGCGCGCGGTCGTCCGCGCCGCCACGACATCGCCACCACGCGCTCGGGCTACCACGGCGATACCTGGAACGCGATGTCGGTGTGCGACCCGGTCACCGGCATGCACGGGCTGTTCGGCGCGGCGCTGCCGTCGCGTCGCTTCGTGCCGGCGCCGGCCACGCCGTTCGACGGGGCATGGGACCCGGCCGAGATCGCGCCGCTCGAACGCCTGTTCGCCGACCACGGCGACGAACTGGCCGCCTTCATCATCGAGCCGGTCGTGCAGGGTGCCGGCGGCATGCGCTTCTACCACCCGCAGTACCTGCGCGAGCTGGCACGGCTGTGCCGCGCGCACGACGTGCTGCTGATCTGCGACGAGATCGCCACCGGCTTCGGCCGCAGCGGCCGCCTGTTCGCCTGCGAGCACGCCGGCATCGCACCGGACATCCTGTGCATCGGCAAGGCGCTGACCGGCGGCTACATGACGCTGGCCGCGACCATCACCCGCCGCGACATCGCCGACACGATCGCCTCCGGCGAGGCCGGCGTGTTCATGCACGGGCCGACGTTCATGGCCAATCCGCTGGCCTGCGCGGTGGCGCTGGCCTCGACCCGGCTGCTGCTGGCGCAGGACTGGCAGGGCAACGTGCAGCGCATCGAACAGGCCCTGCGCGAATGGCTGTCGCCGGCGCGCGTACTGCCGCGGGTGGCCGACGTGCGTGTGCTCGGCGCCATCGGCGTGATCGAGCTGACCGCGCCGCTGCGGCTCGAACGCATCCAGCAGCGCATGCTCGAGCAGGGCATCTGGATCCGCCCGTTCGGGCGGCTGGTGTACGCGATGCCGCCCTACGTGATCGACGACGCGCAGTTGCGGCAGCTGTGCGATGGCATGCTCGCGCTGGTGGAAGGACTGCAGGACGAGGACATGCGGGCATGAACGGCGAGGTGATCTTCGTCGGTGGCATCGACACCGAGATCGGCAAGACCGTGGTGACCGGCTGGCTGGCGCGGCAGTGGCTCGAACAGGGCGGCGAGGTGATCACCCAGAAACTGGTGCAGACCGGCTGCGCCGGCGCGTCGGACGACATCCTGCTGCACCGCCGGCTGATGGGCTGCGGCCTGTTCGAGGAGGATCGCGACGGCACCACCATGCCGGCGCTGTACGCCTACCCGGCCTCGCCGCACCTGGCGGCGCGGCTGGAGGGGCGCGCGCTGGACCTGGATGCCATCGGCGCCGCCACCGCGCGCCTGCGCGCCCGCTACGCCACGGTGCTGGTGGAAGGCGCCGGCGGGCTGCTGGTGCCGCTGACCCCGGAACTGCTGACCCTCGATTACGTGGCGCGGCAGGGCTGGCCGGTGATCCTGGTCACGTCGGGGCGCCTGGGCAGCATCAACCACACCCTGTTGTCGCTGGAAGCCATCGCCGCGCGCGGCGTCGCCCTGCACGGCATCGCCTGGAACAGCCGCGACGATGGCAGCGACGAGGTCATCGCCGCCGAAAGCCGCCGCTACCTGCGTGGCTGGATGCAGGCGCGCTTCCCGCAGGCGCGCTGGTACGACGTGCCGGTACTGGCCCTGGAGTGAGCCGGCAGCGGGCAGGCGATGCCCACCCCCTTGAAAAGGCCGCCTGCCACCCCGATATTGCCGGATCGAGCAACGACAAAGAGAGGGCTTATGGAAGCCATCACGACTGGAATGGTCCAGTGCATGAAGTGCAATACGGTGTATCAACCGGCGATCAAGGTGCTGGAAAGCGTGTGCCCCATGTGCCTGTCGATCAAGACCGCACCGGTACCGGCCGAACAGGCGCGCGGCACCCCGGCCGCCCTGCACTGAACCGCATCTGCGCTGTATCCCGCGGGCCAGGTCATCGACCTGGCCTTTTCATTTCCATCGCGCCGGGCCGGGCGGCTTATTCGCCCTGGTACTGCTTTTCCTCGACCAGCGCCGAGCCGGCGATGCGGTTGATCTCGTTCTTGACCGCCACGCGCTCGCCATTGGTGCGGTAGACGCCACGCGCCAGGGCGATGAAGGCCTCGCCGAAGTCCTGCGCGGTTTCCCTGGCGCGCAGCTGGTCCTGGATGTCCCACATGCGCTCGTTGATCGCCTTGAGCTGCTGCTTGAGCGCGGCCAGTTCCGGGCGCGCGGACTGCTGCTGCAGCCACAGCGGCCACAGCCCGTCCAGCTCGGTACGCACGTTGCCCAGCTTGCCCGCGTCGGCAATGCGCTCGGCCTTGATTTCGAGGATGGTGATCTTGTCGATCAGTTCGCCGATCGATACCGGGGTGAGGATGGTCTGCACGTGCATGCCGCCGAGGAAGATTCGGGCGCCATGATACCGCCCCCCCGCCAGTGCCGATGGCCGAGCGCGGAAGTTGCCGGTGAACCGATGCCGGCGGGCAACGCCGGTGCCGTGCACAATGCCGCTTTGCCCTGTGCCGAGAGCGCGATGCCGATGCCCCCGATCCTGCGCCTGATGACCATTACGCTGCTGTGTGCGGCGGCCACCGCCACTGCCAGCGCCGCCACCGGCCTGGCGCGGCTGCAGGGTGCCTGGCAGCTGCAGTCGGGCGAGTCCGTCGACGGCGACGGCGTGCGCATGGACTATGCCCGGCAAGGCCTGGCCGGTACCAAGGTGCTGGCCGACGGCCGCTTCGCCTTCACCAGCACCCGCAACGGCGCGTTCTGGGCCGCGGGCTCGGGCACCTACGAGGGCGACGCCACGCGTTACCTGGAGCGGCCGCTGATGGCGTCCTATCCGCTGGAGAACGGCGGCAGCTACGAATTCCGCTACACGCTGGAGGGTGACACCTGGACCCTGGAGCGCTGGGACGGCGGGCGCCGCGTCGAGCGCGAGGTGTGGACGCGCGTGGGCCGATAGCGCGGCCACGCGCGTCCTGGAACCTCAGGCGGGCTCCACCTGCGGCGGAAAGCCGGCCTCGTCCAGCGCCGCGGTGAAGCGTTCGGCCGGCTGTGCCGATTCGATGTGCACGCGTTTGCCGGCCAGGTCGATCGCGACCGTGGCGGCCGGGTCCACGTCCTTGATGGCGGCGGTGACGCTGCGCGCGCAGCCGCCGCAGGTCATGTTCTCGATATGCAGCTTCATGGCGGTTCTCCTTGGAGGGAGGGCAGTCTGGAGCTTGCCATGGTGGCAAGGTCAAGCGCCGCGGCACGGCAGCCCGGGGTGTTGACCTTCCCATGATGGGAAGCTTTAAGGTGCCGCCATCATGGACAACCCCAGGTGAGCCGGTGATGACCCCGAACAGCCAGAACCCCGTCGCTGCGGGCGCGCAGGTGCACGAGCTTGCCGTCGAGGGCATGACCTGCGCTTCGTGCGTGGGCCGGGTGGAGCGCGCGCTGGCCGCCGTGCCCGGGGTGGCCAGCGCCGCGGTCAACCTGGCCACCGGCCGCGCCACCGTGCGCGGCACCGGCGTGGACCGGCAGGCGCTGGTGCGGGCGGTGCACAAGGCCGGCTACGAGGTGCCCGCGCCCGCGCCGCTGGAGCTGGACATCGAGGGCATGACCTGCGCCTCGTGCGTGGGCCGGGTCGAGCGGGTGCTGGCCAAGGTGCCCGGGGTGCGCTCGGCCAGCGTCAACCTGGCCACCGGCCGCGCGCAGGTGCAGGGCGAGGCCGGGCTGGATCCGGCCGCGCTGACCGCCGCCGTCGCCAGGGCCGGCTACCAGGCGCGGGTCCTGGCCTCGGCGCTGGACGAGGAACGCCAGGCGCAGCGCCGCGACGAGGAGCTGCGCGTGCTCAGGCGCGACCTGCTGCTGGCCGCGGCGTTGACCCTGCCGGTATTCGTGCTGGAGATGGGCGCGCACCTGGTGCCGGCCTTCCACCACGCCATTGCCGCCACGCTGGGCACGCGCAACAGCTGGCTGCTGCAGTTCGCGCTGACCACCCTGGTGCTGGCGATCCCGGGCCGCCGCTTCTACCTGGCCGGCATTCCCGCGCTGCTGCGCGCCGCGCCGGACATGAATTCGCTGGTCGCGGTCGGCACGCTGGCCGCCTATGGCTTCTCGCTGGTGGCGACCTTCCTGCCGCGGCTGCTGCCGGCCGGTACGGTCAACGTGTACTACGAGGCGGCGGCGGTGATCGTCACCCTGATCCTGCTCGGGCGCATGCTCGAGGCGCGGGCCAAGGGGCGCACTTCCGAGGCGATCCGGCGCCTGCTCAAGCTGCAGCCCCGCACCGCGCGCGTGCGCCGCGAGGGCGGGGCGGTGGACGTGCCGCTGGCGCAGGTGATGGCCGGCGAGGTGGTCGACGTGCGCCCCGGCGAGCGCATCGCCGTCGATGGCGAGGTGGTCGACGGCAACAGCTACGTGGACGAATCGATGATCACCGGCGAGCCGGTGCCGGTGGCCAAGGCCCCCGGCGCCCGCGTGGTCGGCGGCACCGTCAACCAGACCGGCGCGCTCGGCGTGCGCGCCACCGCCGTCGGCGGCGCCACCGTGCTGGCGCAGATCATCCGCCTGGTGGAGCAGGCGCAGGGCGCCAAGTTGCCGATCCAGGCGCGGGTGGACCGCATCACCCTGTGGTTCGTGCCGGTGGTGATGGCACTGGCGTTGCTGACCTTCGCCGCGTGGTGGGCGTTTGGCCCGTCGCCGGCGCTGACCTTCGCCCTGGTCAATGCGGTGGCGGTGCTGATCATCGCCTGCCCGTGCGCGATGGGCCTGGCCACGCCGACCTCGATCATGGTCGCTACCGGCCGTGGCGCCGAGCTGGGCGTGCTGTTCCGCAAGGGCCAGGCGCTGCAGTTGTTGAAGGAGGCGCGGGTGGTGGCGGTGGACAAGACCGGCACCCTGACCGAGGGCCGGCCGCTGCTGACCGACCTGCACGTTGCCGCCGGATTTACCCGCGCGCAGGTGCTGGCGCGGGTGGCGGCGGTGGAGGACCGCTCCGAGCACCCGATCGCCCGCGCGATCGTCGCCGCCGCGCACGGGGAGGGCCTGCTGCTGCCGCCGGTGCAGGCGTTCGAATCGGTCACCGGCCACGGCGTGCGCGCACAGGTGGACGGGGTACGGGTGGACGTGGGCGCGGACCGCTTCATGCGCGCGCTCGGGCTGGAGGTGACGGCGTTCGCCGATGTCGCCGCACGGCTGGGCGGCGAGGGCAAGACCCCGTTGTACGCCGCCATCGACGGCACCCTGGCGGCGATCATCGCCGTTTCCGATCCGATCAAGGCCGACACCGCCGCGGCCATCGCCCACCTGCACGCGCTGGGGCTGAAGGTGGCGATGATCACCGGCGACAACCGCCGTACCGCCGAGGCCATCGCACGCCAGCTGGGCATCGATGAGGTGGTGGCCGAAGTGCTGCCCGAGGGCAAGGTCGAGGCGGTGAACCGGCTGAAGGCCGCGCATGGCCGCCTGGCCTACGTCGGCGACGGCATCAACGACGCCCCGGCGCTGGCCGCGGCCGATGTCGGCATGGCCATCGGCACCGGCACCGACGTGGCGATCGAAGCGGCCGACGTGGTGCTGATGTCCGGCAGCCTGCAGGGCGTGCCCAACGCCATCGCGCTGAGCCAGGCGGCGATGCGCAACATCGGCCAGAACCTGTTCTGGGCATTCGCCTACAACACCGCGTTGATCCCGGTGGCGGCCGGCGTACTGTATCCGCTGTGGGGCGTGCTGCTGTCGCCGGTGTTCGCCGCCGGCGCGATGGCGCTGTCCTCGGTGTTCGTACTGGGCAACGCGCTGCGGCTGCGGCGCTTCGCGCCCTGATCCCGCCCGCGCGCAACCGGAGACGACGATGGATGGCGCCATGAACATCGGCCAGGCGGCGAAGGCCACCGGCATCTCGGCCAAGATGATCCGCTACTACGAGGACAGCGGGCTGATCGGACCGGTGGCGCGCACCGGCTCGGGCTACCGCGTCTATGGTCCCCGCGACATCCACACGCTGGGCTTTATCAAGCGCTCGCGCGACATGGGCTTCAGCGTGGAGCGCATCGGCGAACTGCTGGAGTTGTGGCGTGATCGTTCGCGCCACAGCGCCGACGTCAAGCGCCTGGCGCTGGAGCACGTGGAAGTGCTGCAGCAGCGCATCGCCGAACTGCAGGAGATGGTCGCCACCGTCCGCACCCTGGCCGACTGCTGCGCCGGCGACGAGCGCCCGGACTGCCCGATCCTGAGCGATATCGCCACCGGCGCGCCCTTGCACCCCGCGCCGCGGACGGACGCCCCGCCGGCAAGGCGCGGCGCGTTGCGCGCGTGCCAGAAAACGCCTCAATAAAGGCCAAAAAACGCCGGATTGGCGGGACGGCGACTTCAGCGATCGTTGAGCTGGATAACGGAAAAATTACATCCGGACGCAGGTGGCAGAACGTGCCGCCGCGCCACCAGACAGTAATTCCTGAAGGTGTACCCCCCCATGAAGACGTCCCTGATTGCCCTGGCCCTGGCGGCCGCCCTCCCGTTCGCCGCTTCCGCTGCCGACACCCTTTCCTACAACTATGTCGAAGGCGACTACGTCAAGACCGACATCTCCGGTCCCGATGCCGACGGCTGGGCGCTGAAGGGCTCCTGGGCCTTCCATCCGAATTTCCACGTGTTCGGCGATTTCACCCAGCAGGAAATCGACCACAGCAACGCCAGGTTCGACCAGTGGCGCATCGGCGCCGGCTACAACCGCGCCATCGCGCCGGGCACCGACCTGGTCGCACGCGTGGCCTACCAGAAGTTCGATCCGCACCACAGCCGCCTGGACCTGGACGGTTACAACGCCGAAGTGGGCCTGCGCAACGCGTTCGGCGAGCACGTCGAGGTGTATGCCTTCGCCGGCTACCAGGACTACACCCGCACCCATGGCGTCAACCCGGACGGTGCCTTCTATGGTCGCCTCGGTGGCCAGGTGAAGTTGAACCGCAACTGGGGCATCAACGGCGACCTGAAGATGGACCGCCACGGCGACAAGGAGTGGTCGGTCGGCCCGCGTTTCAGCTGGTAACCCACCTGGCAGACGCGGAACAGCACAAAGCCCGGCATTGCCGGGCTTTGTGCCGTGTGCCCGCGCTGCGCACGGGCGTGCCGCGGTTTCAGGCCGCGCGCACGCGTGCGGTCAGGCCCTTGAGGAAATTGCGCAGCAACTGGTCGCCACAGGCGCGGTAGTTCTTGTGGTCCGGCTGCCGGAACAGCGCCGACAGTTCCGGCTTGGACAGCGGAAAGCCGGCCGCGGCGAAGATCTCGTGCATGTCCACGTCCTTGAGCTGGAAGGCGACGCGCAGCTTCTTCAGCACCAGGTTGTTGGTGATGCGCGCTTCCGGCGCACGCTGCGGCTGCGAGTCGTCGCGGCCGCGGAAGTGGTAGATCAGCCCGTCGAGGAAACGCGACAGCGCCGCATCCGGGCAGGCCTCGAACAGCGGCTCGTCGTCGCGGCGCAGGAAATCGTGCACCTGCGCCGGGTCCACGTCGAACGCCGGGTCGGCCAGGTGGATCAGGTCCACCACGTGCTTGTCGCCCAGGTCGAGCATGTAGCGGATGCTGCGCAGTACGTCGTTGTTGATCATCACCACTCCGGAACAGCCGTGGCGCGACTGCCCGGCAGGGTGCACAGTGTAACGCTGGCGCCAGCGGCGGCCGGTACACTGGGGGGCGATTCCCCTGGCCGCACCGTCATGCCTGTTCCCGCTTCCGCCGCTCCTTCCGCCGCCGCCCCGCTGCCGCTGGCTACCCCCAGCCATACGCCGTGCGCGGGCAGGGCGTGTGGTGCCGGCGTCGACCGGGCCTGGCCGGCGGGCGCCTGAGCGCATGGGGCTGCGCGCGATCCTGCACCTGTGCCTGCACGCGGCGGTGCCTGCCCTGCTGGCGTGGATGTTCTGGCGGCCCCGGTTCGGCCGCGCCTGGTTGCTGCTGTTGCTGGGCTGGGTGATCGACCTGGACCACCTGCTGGCCGATCCGATCTACGCGCCGGACCGCTGCAGCATCGGCTTCCATCCGCTGCATACCGCCCCGGCGGCCGCCGTCTACGCGGGATTGCTGCTGCCGCGCCGCACGCGGCTGTTCGGCATCGGCCTGCTGCTGCACCTGGCGCTGGACGCCATCGACTGCGTCTGGATGCGCTGCGGCGGTTGATGCCGCCGGGGCCGGTCCGGTCCGGGCTTACCAGCCGTACCAGGGGCCCGGGCCGTAGCCGAACGGACCCACGCCCTTGCCCTGGCTGACGTGGATGTTCACGTCCACCCGGCGGGTCTTGCCCTCGTCGGTCGTGTAGTTCTTGCCGAGGTTGATGTCGGCCGCGCTCCAGTGGCTGTTGCCGAACGCCTTGGAATAGCCGATGCCGGTGCTGAGCGTGCCGTGCACCTGCAGCTTGTCGTCGGTGACGGTCGCCGTGCCCGCATCCCGGCGCGGCAGTGGGCCGCTGTGGTCGCCGTAATAGGTTCCCGGGGCGTCGGCCTGGTAGGACGGGTCGTTGAGGTAGCGCAGCGGCGCCTGCGGCACGCTCAGGTCCAGCGAACCCGGCGTGGTGCCCGCGGTCTGCGCCGCGGCCAGGGGCGATGCCAGCAGGCAGGCAAGGATCATGAGGAACCGGTTCATCGTGCTGGCGCTCCTGGCTGGGGCCGTCATCGTGGCAGGTGGGACACGCCGACGCTACCGTGGCGGCGGTGAACCGGGGCTGTCATGGCGGCGGCGGTTCACCCCGGGCGGGTGAATCCGAACAACGTGGCCAGCCGGTGCCGGCGCCGCTCGATGGCCGCGCGCAGCAGGCCGGCGCCGATCATCGAATAGGTGATGCCATTGCCGCCATAGGCCATGGCGAACAGCACGCGGGGGCCCCACTGCGGGTGCGCGCCGAAGAACGGCAGGCCGTCCCGGGTTTCGGCGAAGGTCCCGGCCCAGGCGAAGGCAGGAGTCACGGGCAGCTGCGGGAACAGCCGCTGCACCTTGGCCGCGAGCCGGCGCGCCTTGCGCTCGACGCGCGCGTCGCGGCGCGCCGGTATGTCGATGGCATCGTCCTCGCCGCCGACCAGCAGCCGCAGGTCGGCGGTGCTGCGCAGGTACAGGTACGGCCGCGCCGACTCCCACAGCATGGTCCGGCGCAGTGGGCCGAGCATCGTGGCCGGCAGCGGGTCGGTGACGAACGCATAGCTGCTGCGGTTGCGCGCCACGCGCTGGTCGAGCCAGTGCGCATTGGCGTAGCCGGCAGCCAGCACCACATGGCCGCAGCGCACCTGCATGCCGTCGGCGGTGGTCGCCACCACGCCCCGCGACGTCGGCTGCAGGCGGGTGATGGTGGTGCGGTCGAACACCTGCGCGCCGCGCCGCTGCAGTCGTGCCAGCAGCCGGTGCGCCATGCGGTACGGGTCGACGCTGGCGGCCAGGTCGCTCAGGATCGCCGCCGGCGCCTGGAACCCGTAGCCATCGCCGATCTCGCCCGGTTCGAGCCAGTGCACGCCGAAGCCGTGCTTCCTGCGCAGTTCGTACTCGGCGCGCAGGGCGCCGCGGTGGCGGTGGCGGCTGGCGTAGTAGAGGCTGTCGCCGCGGCGGAAATCGACGCCGCGCAGTTCCGCGGAAAGGGCCTGCAGCTGGCCGATGGCGTCGGCGCAGGCGCGATAGGCCAGTACCGCGGCGTGCTCGCCGTAGCGCGTGGCCAGGTCGACCATGTGGGTGTCGATCTCGTACTGCAGCAGCGCGGTGCTGGCGGCACTGGAGCCCCAGCCGATGTCGCGCTGCTCGACTACCGCCACGTCGTGCCCGTGCCGCGCCAGTTCGTCGGCGATCAGTGCGCCAGTGATGCCGCCGCCGACTACCAGCACGTCGCAGCGCAACGCCTGCGCCAGCGGCGGGTAGGCGTGCATCAGGCCGTTCCTGATCGCCCAGAAGGGATAGCCGCTCTTCAGGTCCATGTGCCGGTTCCGCCGCGGTGCCGGTCAGGCAGTGGGGTGTCCGGTATGCGGCGTGTGGATCATGCGGTCCACGTCGAAGCCCTGCTGGCGCGCGTAGGCGATGTAGTGCTGGCGGGTGATCTCGTCCATCCGCGGCTCGCGCGACAGCAGCCACAGGTACTTGCGATCGGGGCTGCCGACCAGCGCCGCGGTGTAGCCGCCATCGACCAGGATCACCCAGTAGTCGCCCCTGGTGAAGGGAATCCAGCGCAGCCCTTCAGGCAGGAAGCTCACCTCCAGGCGGCTGTTGGAGGCATCGATCGGCTTGGCCTGGCCGATCGCCTCCACCAGCTCGCCATCGCGCAGGCAGCGGTTGCGCACGCGGATGCTGCCGTCCTCGTCGAGCGTGTAGTGCGCGCTGACGTCGGTGGCGTCCTCCGGCTCGTGGCGCATCGGCAGGCGGTCGATCTCGTACCAGGTGCCGAGATAGCGCGGCAGGTCGAGAGCGGGAACGGTGGGCAGTGGCGGCTGGTCCATGACGGCTCCTGGTCGGGAAGGGCGATGCAGCTATAGGACAGCGCCGGTGAATGCGGCGTGGGCGCCGCCGGTGGCGCACCCCCGGCCGCGCGCTTGCGCTAGGCTTGCCGTTCCGAAAACGGGAGAGGCCCATGTACGCGGTGATCCTTCTCAAGGACCCGGAGCGCTACGCGCGCGAAAGCTGGGAGCAGGTGCCGGACCTGGTCGAGTACGAGGGCGCGAGCTACTCGCTGCGCGCCGGGCCGCGGCAGCCGCTGGCGACCGACCGGCAGTGGGACCCGGTGGCGGTGTATGCCCCCGATGAGTTCACCGAAGAGGAATTCCAGGACCTGTACGCGGCGCATCGCCCGCACGTCGCCGAGCTTGGCCTGAAGTACTGAGGGCCGCCCTGGCGCGGGCCGGCGCGCCGTTGGCGGAGCGTGGACGCGGGCTGTCTTATAGTCCGCACACGCGCGGTGGTCCGCGCATGCCTGCCGGTCCACCGCCTTGTCCTTCCGCTACCGTTTTTCGTTGCCGCGCGCGTTGTTGCTGGTGTTCCTGCTGGTCGGCAGCGGGGTATCGGCCGGGGTGGCCGCGGCGGTCGATACCACCACCGGGGCACCATCGCCGCAGGCCCGCATCATCCAGGCCGAGCGCGCGCTGCAGGCGGTACGCCGCTCGCTCGACGACGCCGACGCGCCGGAAACGCTGCGGACGCTGTCCGAGCAGGCGCTGCAGGCCAGGCGCGATGCCGATGCGGCGGTGGCTGCGCTGGCGCCGCAGCTGGAACAGATCGACGCCCGCATCGCCCAGCTCGGGCCGCTGGACGACGGCGCCACCGAGGAACGCAGCATCAGCCGCCAGCGCGGCGCGCTGGACCAGCAGCGCAGCCAGCTCGATGCGGATATCAAGCGCGGCAAGCTGCTGGCCGAGGATGCGCGGCAGCTGAGCGATTCGATCGAGAAGACGCGCGCCCAGCAGTTCGGCGAGCAGCTCGGGCGCAAGGTCGGCTCGCCGCTGTCGCCGGCGCTGTGGCGGCAGTTCGCCGCCAGCCTGCCCGACGACCTGGCGCGGCTGCAGGGGCTTTACCGGCAGGCCGCCGGCGGCCTGAAGGCGGCGGTGGCGGCGCACGGCTGGACCGCGCCGCTGGTGGGCGCGGGACTGGCATTGCTGATGGTGTTCCCGCTGCGCTTGTGGCTGCGCCGCCTGGGCCGCCGCTACGCTGCCTCCGAGCGGGCCCCGGACGGGCGCCTGCGGCGCTCCGGGCTGGCGGTGTGGCTGCTGCTGGTCGGCACCCTGTTGCCGGGCTTCGCGGCGATGGTCGTGGTCGCCAGCCTGCGCGGCATCTCGGCGATTCCACCGCGGCTGGAATCGGTGGCCGACATCTTCGTCCTGGCCAGCTTCGTGGCCGCCTTCTACGCCGCGCTGGCGGCCAGCCTGCTGGTGCCGCACCGGCCGTCATGGCGGCTGCTGGGCATCGACGACGTCGCCGCACTGCACCTGCGCCGGTTCGCCTGGGGCGCGGCCGGACTGACCTGGCTGTCCGCGCTGCTGCGCGAGATCAACCGCTCGGCGCGCACCTCCACGGTGAGCACGGTCACGCTCGATGGCCTGGTCGCGTTGAGCTACGTGGCGTTGATCATGGCGGCACTGGTGACGCTGGCGCGGCTGCACCGGCGCCGTGCCGCCGCGGCCGCGCAGGCCGAGCAGGAGGCGGGCGCCGCCGCCGATGGCAGGCCGCCACGCGCCACACGCAGCGGCTGGCTGGTGCTGGCGCGGCTGGGCGGGCACCTGACCGTGCTGTCGGCGCTGGTGGCCACGCTGCTGGGCTATCTCAACTTCGCGATGTTCCTCGCCCAGCAGATGGTGTGGGTCACCGTGGTGGTGATGGCGGTGGCGCTGCTGACCCGCTTCGCCGACGACCTGTCGCTGTGGCTGTTCGCGCCGGACAGCGCTTTCGGCCGTACCCTGCGGCTGTCCACCGGCGTGTCGCCGGCACGCATGGAACAGGCCGGCGTGCTGCTGTCGGCGGTGCTGCGGATCGGCGTGGTGTTGCTGGGCATCGCCGCGGTGGTGGTGTGGTTCGGCAATACCGCGGCCCTGTCGGCCTGGGCGGACACGTTGAACACCGGGCTGACGATCGGCGGGCAGACGCTGCGCCCGTCGGCGCTGCTGTGGGCGCTGCTGGTGCTGCTGCTCGGCCTGGGCCTGATGAAGGTGCTGCAGCAGTGGCTGGTGGACACCTGGCTGCCGCGGACCGGCCTGGACAGCGGCGCGCGCAATTCGATCAGCACCGTCGCCCGTTACCTGGGCATCGCGCTGGCGGTGCTGTGGTCGCTGGCCACGCTGGGCATCGGGTTCGAGAAGCTGGCGCTGCTGGCCAGCGCGCTGTCGGTGGGCATCGGCTTCGGCCTGCAGGCGATCACCCAGAACTTCGTTTCCGGGCTGATCCTGCTCGCCGAGCGCCCGGTGAAGATCGGCGACTGGGTGAAGATCGGCGACCAGGAGGGCGACATCCGCCGCATCTCGGTGCGTTCGACCGAGATCCAGGTGGGCGACAAGTCCACCCTGATCGTGCCCAACTCCGAGCTGATCACCAAGACCATCCGCAACATGACGATGGCCAACGCGCTGGGCCGCGTGCAGATCCAGTTCTCGGTGCCGCTGGGCGCCGACGTGGGACGCGTGCGGCAGTTGCTGCTCGAGCTGTTCGCGGGCCACGAGAAGGTGCTGGACGAGCCGGCGCCGTCGGTGTTCATCGATTCGATCAGTGGCGGCCTGGTGGCGCTGAACTGCTTTGCCTACGTGTCCAGTCCGCGTGCGGTGTATGGCGTGCGCTCGGACCTGCTGTTCGCATTGCTGCAGGCCACCGCCGAGCAGGGCATCGCGCTGGTGACCCCGACCGACGTACGTGTCCTGCACGCCGATCCGCAGGCCGACGACCCCGTGCAGTAAACCGCGGCCGGCCCCGGCGCCACCCGCGGCGGGGCTGCGTCGGACGCGTTCGCCGCGTTCGCCGCGGAGGCCGCGCCGTGGCTCAGGAACGCGGGCGGCCGCCGATCGCCGGCACCAGCGCGTAGCGCTCCACCGCCAGCGTCTCGGCGTGGCCCAGCCAGGCGCGGATCTCCAGGTCGTCGATCTGTTCCTCCAGGCCCAGCGGCAGACTGATGCGGCCGTCGCTGTCCGGCTGCACCCATTGCTGTGCCACCACCACCTTGCGCTGCGCCGACACCGCCTCGACCCAGAACGCGCGCGCGGGGCGCTGGCTGGCGTACAGCTCCAGCACGTACTGGCCGGGGCGGGTGGGTTGCGCGGTGCGGCTGATCATGCGCGACTGGCGCACGCTCGGGCGTGGACCTTGGAACGGCTCCAGCGGGGCGTCCACGGCGATGCCGCGGCGCAGCTGCGCGTCGCGGTACAGGCGCATGCCCTGGTCGCTGTCCACCAGCAACGCGCACCAGTGGCCATCGGCGGAGGCGTCCTCGAAAGCGGTGCAGCGATCCACATAGGCGAGGCGATGGCTGGGGTCGGCCTCGTCGAAGCGGCGCGAGGTGTTCTCCAGGTACACCGATTCCAGCGCCCATTGCGCGTCGTACTCCAGCAGCACCGGCGGCTTCACCTTCTGAACGCCGACAAGTACCTGGTCGTCCTCCAGGCGCAGCATGCGGGTCTGTTCGCCCAGCCACAGCGAACGGGCGAACGCTCGGTAGCGTGCGTAGTCCGCCGGATCGGCCTTCAGTGCGGCGACGCTGGCACTGGCCGCGCGCGGGGTGGCCAGCAGCGAGCGGCCGAAGCCGATCGCGTCGATGGCCGGGTCCAGCAGCTGCAGCAGGGTGGCGCCCGAGTCCAGGGTCGTGCCGGCGCTGGCGGCCAGCTGGCGCGGGGCGATGTCCTTGCCGAGGAACAGCAGCAGGTTCTCGCGCTGCAGGGTTTCCAGCACGTGGCTCAGGTCGTTGGGCATGGCCAGGTGGTCGGAGGCGACCACCACCAGGGTGTCGTCGCCGAACTCGCTGGCGCGGATCCGGTCCACCAGCCGCGCGATCAGCCGGTCGGTGCATTTGAGCGCATTGAGCAGGCCGATATCGCCGTGGGCGCTGCGGTAGCGCGTGCCCTTGCACGCGACCGGCAGGTGCCCGGCCGGATGGTGGGTATCCATGGTCAGCGCGGTGAGCATGAACGGCTGGCCGGCACGCGACAGCTCGATGAAACGGTCGAAGGCGCGTTCCAGCAGCACGTCGTCGTGGATGCCCCAGTTGGAGAAGTGCCGGGCGGCGATGCGCTGCTGGTGGAACCACGCCAGGTCGCGGATGTCGTCGTAACCGTGGCTGGCGAGAAAATCGGCCTTCGCCGCGAACTGACCGTTGGCGCCGCCCATGTAGTGGTTGCTGTAGCCCTGCTTTCTCAGATAGTCGCCCAGGCAGAATGCTTCCGGCAGGAAGCTGCCCATGCGGCCCATGCTGTTCTCGTCACCCTGCGCGGTGGTCAGCGGCACCCCGCACATGGATGACACCAGCCCGGCGATGGTCCAGCCGCTGCCGTCGGCCGAGGCGATGCCGCGCAGGTCCAGCGCCTGCCCGGCCAGCCGTTTCAGGTTGGGCATCAATCCGGGGAAAACGGTCTCGTCCAGGTAGGTGCGCTCCAGGCTTTCGCCGTAGATCCACACGATGTTCCGCGGGCGCGCCAGCGTCCGGGTGGGCACCACGTACTCCGGCGCCACCGCGCTGTAGTCGACCGGCTTCATCTGCTGGTACATGCGCCGCGCATCGCCATACAGCGGGCTGCCGATCACGGCGACCGCCAGCAGCACCGCGAATCCCGCGCTCAGCACGCCGCCATGCCGTGGCAGGTGGAAGCGGCGCACCCGCACCAGCAGCAGCGGAACCAGCGAAAGTACGACCAGCACGGCGAACGCGGCGATGTACCCCGTGAAGTCGCCGACGCCAGCACCTTCCATGTCGCTGCGCAGGTGGTAGAGCGTGGCCGAGTTGATGCCGTCACCGCTGAGCCGGTCGATCAGCCACCAGGCGCTGAATGCCAGCAGTGCCAGCGACAGCAGGCCCGCCTTGAGCCGCGCCAGCATGGGCGTGGACAGCAACAACACGAACAGGGCGGGCAGGTACAGCCAGAAGGTCCAATGCATGCGGTCGCTTGGGTAGTGGAAACGGAAGGCGCCTCGCTGCCAGGGGAGCAAAGGCGCGATCCACAGGCCCATGTCAGGCTCATGAAGCGTGGATGACAGAAATCATGCACAGACGAACCTGACTGAAATGTTTGCAGGAAGCGGCACACTGCACGCTGGCGTGCGGCGGATGCCCGCGCGGGTGCATTTCCCGCGGAGCGCATGTGTGCGCGGCTCTGCGCGCCCCGTTCTGGTGCGCTGCGTCATGCCGTCATGCCGCGACGATGCGCCGCTACCTGCCGGATACGGCCGGCTTCAGGACGATGGCGCGCGTGCCGCGCGTACTGCTCAGCGGTGTCCGCGCTCTTCGCGCGCGCGGGCACGGGTGCGGCGGTCGAACAGCAACGCGCTGACGATCAGGCCCAGGCCGATCACCACGCCCACGAGGAACAGCAGCATCGCGAACGCCGGGTAGCCGAACAGCGAGAAGTGGCTGGGCACCCGCATCAGCAGCGCCGACGACAGCAGCAGCGCGGCCGTGATCAGGCCGGCGGCGATGCGGTTGGCCACCTTCTGGATGTTCTCCATCAGTCGCGATTCCTCAAGCCCGGTGACCTTCATCTGCAGCCGGTTCTCGGCCACCAGGCTGAGGATGTCGGACACCCGCCGCGGTCCGGTGCGCAGCAGCTGCTGCAGCTCCATCGCCTCGCTGGCGACGTTGGCCATCGACAGTGACTTGACCAGGCGCGCACGCATCACGTGCTGCAGCTGGCGCTCGACCACGCCGCGCGTATCCAGCTCCGGCGCCAGCAGCCGGCACGCGCCTTCCAGGTTGAGCAGGGCCTTGCCGAGCAGGCTCAGTTCCGGCGGCGTGCGCAGGTCGCAGGCAGTGGCGATGCGCACGATCTCCAGCACAACGCGGCCCTCGGACAGGGTGTCGTTGGCGGCGTAGCGGGCGATCATCTGCCCGGTCAGGCGCAGGTAGCGCTCTTCGTCGTAGTCCTCCAGGCGCGTGCTGATGCCGATGATCTCGTCGGCCACTTCCTCGCCACGCCCGTCCACCGCCGCGAACAGCACCTTGAGCAGACGTTCGCGCAGGCGCGGCGGCACATGCGCGACCATGCCCAGGTCGAACACCGCCAGGCGCTGGTCGTCGGTCACCCGGAGGTTGCCCGGATGCGGGTCGGCATGGATCTCGCCATGCACGAAGATCTGGTCCAGGTAGCCGCGTACCAGCGCCGCGGCCAGCGGCTGCATCGACTGTTCGGTGCGGCGTACCGGCGGGATCGCGTCCACGCGCACGCCGTGCACCAGTTCCATGGTCAGCACCCGCCGCCGGCACAGGTCCCACAGCGGCTGCGGCACCCACAGCTCCGGATACGGCGCCAGGTGCTGGCCGAAGCGCGCCAGGTTGGCCGCTTCGGCCTCGTAGTCCAGCTCCATGCGCAGGGTGGTGGCGAACTCGTCCAGCCAGTCGGCGAAGCGCACCCGGCGGCCGACCCGGGTCAGGTGGTCGGCGGCGCTGGCGAAGCTGCGCAGTACGGCGATATCCGAGCGCAGCTGTGCGGCGACGTCGGGCTTCTGCACCTTGATCGCCACCTCGCGGCCGTCATGGAGCACGGCGCGGTGGACCTGGGCAATGGACGCGCAGCCCAGCGGCTCCGGGTCGAACACGGCGAACAGCTTGCCGACCGGCGCCTCCAGCTCTTCCTCGATCACCGCGCGGACCTGTTCCACCGGGATGGGCGCCACCTGCTCCTGCATGCGCTCCAGCGCGGCCACGTACTCCAGCGGGATCATGTCCGGGCGCGTGGACAGTACCTGGCCGAGTTTGACGAAGGTCGTCCCCAGCGCCTCCAGGTCGGCGACGAACTGCGCCGGGTCGGCGTCCTCGGGCAGCGGGGTGCCACGCGGCGGCTCGCCGTCCAGCTGCAGCCCGGAGAACACTCCGGAATTGCGATAGCGCAGCAGCAGCCGCAGGATCTGCTGGCGCCGGCTCATGCTGCCGACGGTGGCGGGCGTGGCCGGATCGTGTTTCGCTGCAGTCAAGGCGTTCTCCCGTGCGGCATGGTCGGGCAGTGTCACTGGCCGCAGGTGGTCGGCGGGTGAACGCGAACGGCCATGTCGCCCGGGCCCGGGATGCGTGACAATCGCCCCCTTCCCACTCTCCACGGTGCCCCATGGCTGGAGCCGGCCTGTTCGCCCTGCTCGACGATATCGCGACCCTGCTCGACGACGTTTCCATCCTGACCAAGGTCGCGGCCAAGAAGACCGCCGGCGTACTCGGCGACGACCTGGCGCTCAATGCGCAGCAGGTCACCGGGGTCAGTGCCGTGCGCGAGCTGCCGGTGGTATGGGCGGTGGCCAAGGGCTCGCTGCTCAACAAGGCGATCCTGGTGCCGGCGGCACTGGCGATCAGCGCATGGCTGCCGTGGGCGATCACGCCGCTGATGATGCTCGGCGGTGCGTTCCTCTGTTACGAGGGCGTGGAGAAGCTGGCGCACAAGTTCCTCCATGGCAAGGAGGACGAGCAGCGCCACGCCGAGCGGATCCAGGCGCTGGCCGATGCCGAGGTGGACATGGTCGCCTGGGAAAAGGACAAGGTGCGCGGCGCGATCCGTACCGACTTCATCCTCTCGGCCGAGATCATCGTGCTGTCGCTGGGCGTGGTCGCGCACGTGCCGTTCCTGCAGCGGGTGCTGGTGCTGGTGGCCATCGCACTGGCGATGACCGTGTTCGTCTACGGACTGGTCGCAGGCATCGTCAAGCTCGACGACATCGGCCTGTGGCTGCTGCGTCGCGGCCGTGCCGCCGCTGCGCTGGGCCGCGGCATCCTGCGCGCCATGCCGTGGTTGATGCGCGGCCTGTCGATCGCCGGCACCGCGGCGATGTTCCTGGTGGGTGGCGGCATCCTGGTGCACGCGATACCGGCGTTGCACCACCTGCTGGTGGGCTGGATTCCCTCGCCGTCCTGGGAAATCGCGGCCAACGCACTCGGCAGCGTGGTGGTCGGCGTCCTTGTCGGCGCGCTGGTGCTGGCGGCGGTAACGCTGGTGCAGCGCCTGCGGGGTGGCAAGCCGGCGCACTGAGCCGCTTGTCCCGCACCGGTTGAAGGTCGGGCAGCACGCAGGATTGCGCTGGAGTTTCAGGTGCGCGACGTCGCGCCTGCCTCCAGCATCTGCAGCACCATCTTGCGTGTGGCCGGGCGCGCGTGGCGGAACGCGCGCAGCACGCGTCTTTCCACTGGATCGTCGACCAGGTCGGCATCGGCGGCGGGCGTCCAGTCCTCGCACAGAGAGGGCTCTCCGCGGCCCGTCGCCAGCCATTCGTACGAGACGTCCGTTGCCAGCGCGATGGCGATCAGGCGCGCACTGCTGGGCGAAATTGCGCTGACGGCCTCCCAGTTCCCGACAGCGCTGCGGCTGACGTGCAACACCGAGGCCAGCTGGCGCTGCGTCATTTCCTTCCGCCGTCGTGCCATGCGGATTCGTATGCCGAGGCTTCCCGCCATTCGGTTTTCTCCCCCTTCCAGCAACGTTGCCATTATAGGCATGGTGGGGAAATGGCCCGCGCATCGCGATCGATGCCTGGTTGCGCCATTGCATGACGGAATATCAAAAGCGCATGTCAGCAACAATGACGCAATTGGTCATTAATGCTGGCAGCGTTCGCGTGATCGCTTTCGTGCCGGTCGGATGGGTCGGCGGTGTCATTGAATAAGGCGCGCATCAGGGCTTGTCGTAGCGCGGTGGATGGAAAAGGTGATTCCCCTCCGATGACGATGCATGGGGATGCAATGTCGCAACCGTTGTTCCGCGATGAAGTGCTCAAGGCTCGCCGCACCAGCTGGCTGGGCGGCATTTCGCTGGCGCAACCGCTGCGGCTGTGGGTATTGACCGGGCTGGCAGTATTGGCTGCATCCACCATCGTGCTGTTCGTCACCTTGGGGACCTATACCCGCCGTTCCACCGTCACGGGTCAACTGGTGCCAACGCAGGGGTTGGCGACCGTAGTGGCGCCTGCCAGTGGCGTAGTAACGCGCATGGATGTTGCCGAGGGTGGGCAGGTTATCGCCGGCAATATGCTGGCCCTGGTCACCGTACCGCGTGCCACCCAAGGCAGCGGCGACACGCAGGCGGCCCTGGAACAGCACCTGCAGCAACGGCAGGACGGTCTGGTCGCTACACAACAGGCCGGCACGCACAGTTGCGGGCGCAGGCGCAGGCGCAGGCGCAGGCGCAGGCGCAGGCGCTGGGCATCTGCTGGGCCTGCTCAAGCCCAGCGAAGGCAGCATCCACGGCGGCGGCCATGACCTGCACAAGCTGGGTGCGCGCAACGTGCGCGCCATCGTCGGTGCGGTGATGCAGGACGATCAGCTGTTCGCCGGCAGCATCGCCGACAACATCGGCTTCTTCGACCCAGAGTTCGATCTTGGGCGTGTCGAGCAGGCGGCGCGGCTGGCGGCGGTGCACGATGATATCGCCGCGATGCCGATGGGCTATCACGGCCTGATCGGCGACATGGGCAGCTCGCTCTCCGGTGGGCAGAAGCAGCGCATCATCCTGGCGCGCGCGCTGTACCGGCAGCCGAAACTGCTGTTCCTGGACGAGGCTACCAGCCATCTGGACGTGGGCAACGAACAGCTGGTCAATGCGGCGATCCGGCGCCTGCAGGTTACCCGCGTGATCGTCGCGCATCGCCCCGAAACCATTGCCAGCGCCGATCGCGTGCTGGTGATGGAGCAGGGCCGGATCGTGCAGGAACTGCGCCCGCAGCCCGCATGCGATGCGCCGGCCGGGGAAGTCGAGCATGCGATGTAGGCTTGTCCGATGCATGCCTTCTGGAATGGAAAAGCGTCATGACTACATGCAGGATGGTCATCGGTGTGGGTGGATTGCGCTGGACATGACCGTTTCAGGCGGCCGCGTGGATGACGTGGCGAAGCGACGCTGTCAGCTCTGACAGTTGCATGCATGCGCGCGTTGCGGATCAAATCGTTGTTTTGCGGTACATGGGTGCCGTGCAGTGAGCGTCGGTGCGATGCAGGCCGGCGTGTCGTGTCGATCATCAGACAAGGGGAAATGATGCTGAAACTTTCTTCCTGCGCCCTGGGCGTGGCTCTTTCGTTTGCGTTGATGCCGGCGGTATACGCCAAGGGTGAACCGGCGACGCTGCCGCGGGCGGTGACGGCCGGGCCGTGCATCGAGGGCATCTGCGAATACCGCCTGCCCAACGGCCTGCGGGTGCTGCTGTTCCCGGATGCGAGCAAGCCCACCGTCACCGTCAACCTGGTCTACGGCGTGGGCTCGATGCAGGAGAACTACGGTGAGACCGGCATGGCGCACCTGCTGGAGCATCTGCTGTTCAAGGGCACGCCGAAGCATCCGGACATCCCCGGCGAGATGCAGCAGCGCGGGGTGAGCAAGAACGCCACCACCTCGCTGGACCGCACCAATTACTTCGCCTCGTTCCCGGCCAACGACGACACGCTGGACTGGCTGCTCGGGCTGGAGGCGGACCGCATGGTCAATTCCAGGGTGGCCAAGGCCGACCTGGACAGCGAGATGACCGTCGTCCGCAACGAGATGGAAGCCGGCGACAACAGTCCCGCGGGCGTGCTGATGAAGCGCATGCGCTCGGTCGCCTACGACTGGCACAACTATGCCAACCTGCCCATCGGCGCGCGCTCGGACGTGGAGAACGTGCCGATCGGCAACCTGCAGGCGTTCTATCGCACCTGGTACCAGCCGGACAATGCGCTGCTGATCGTGGCCGGCCGCATCGACGCCGACACCACGCTGTCGCGCATCGCCGCGCATTTCGGGCCGCTGAAGAAGCCGGCCCGCACGCTGCCGGCGTTCCATACCGCCGAACCGACCCAGGACGGCGAGCGCGAGGTGACGGTGCGCCGCAGCGGCGATCTGTCGCTGGTAGCCACCACCTACCACGTGCCGGCATTGGCGCAGGCCGACAGCGCGGCGCTGGCCGTGCTGGGCAACGTGCTGGGGCACACGCCCAGCGGGCGCCTGCACAAGGCACTGGTGGAGACCAAGCTCGCTGCCGGCACCGGTGCCGGCAGCATGAGCATGCGCGATCCGGGGTTGTTCAATGTGATCGCGGTGCTGCCTAGGGAGGGCGATGCGGCCAGGGCCGAGGCCGAACTGCTGCTGCAGGCCGAAGCGATCGCCGCCCGCCCGGTGACCGCGGACGAGGTGGACGCGGCCAAGCAGCGCATCGGCAACGACCAGGAGAACCTGTTCAACAACGTCAACGCAGTGGCGATGGCGCTGTCGGAGTACCAGGCGGCCGGCGACTGGCGCCTGTTGTTCGTGCAGCGTGATGCCATTGCCAAGGTGACGGCCGCGGACGTCAACCGGGTGGCGGCGGCGTACCTGAAGCCGAGCAACCGCACGCTTGGCCGGTTCGTGCCCACCGACGCGCCGGATCGCGCGGAGATTCCCGCCGCCCCGGCGATCGCCAGCGTGGTCGACGGTTACACCGGCCGGGCGGCGGTGGAGGCGGGCGAGGCCTTCGAGGCGACGCCGCAGAATATCGCCGCGCGGACGCAGACGTTCACCCTGGGCGACGGCTTGAAGGTGTCGCTGCTGCCGCGGCGCACGCGCGGGCAGACGGTCACCGTCAACGCCCATTTCGAGTTTGGCAGCGAGCAGGCCATCAGCGGTCGCGATACCGCCGCGCAGTGGGTGGGGTCGATGCTGCTGCGCGGTGCCGGCGGGCAGAGCTACGAGCAGCTGGTTGCCCGGTTCGATGCGCTCAAGACCGAGGCCTCCATCGGCGGCAGCCTGCAGGGTGCGCAGATCCGCCTCAGCGGAAAGCGCGAAACCCTGGCCGAGGCGCTGGCGCTGGCCGCGCAGGTACTGCGCCAGCCGGACTTTCCGCAGGCGCAGTTCGAACAGCTGCGGTTGCAGGCGATCACGGGTATCGAAGCGCAGCGCAAGGAGCCGGGCATGCTGGCATCGATGGCGATGGCGATGTACTTCGATCCGTGGCCCGCGGGGCATCCATTGCATGCGGATTCGCTGGACGAGTCGCTGGCCAAGCTCAATGCGCTCAAGCTCGAGGACCTGCGTGCCTGGCACCGTGATTTCTACGGCACCGCGAACGGCCGCATCAGCGTGGTCGGCGACTTCGATCCGGAGGTGGTGAAGACGCAGCTGCAGGCGTTGTTCGCGGGCTGGAAGTCGCCGGCACCCTATGCGCCCATCGCCACCCGCTACCAGCCGCGCGCCGCGCACCGGGAGAGCTTCAGCACTCCCGACAAGCCCAACGCGGTATTGCTGGCGCGGCAGAACCTGTCGCTCAACGTGACCGATGCCGACGCACCGGCGCTGAGCATCGCGGTCGACATCCTGGGGGGCGATCCGCTCAAGTCGCGACTGGCCGATCGCATCCGCCAGCGCGAGGGACTGAGCTACGGCGTGAGCGCCGGGCTGCGTGCGGACGACAGCCGCAGCGGCCGCGACGACAATGGCAGCCTCACGGTGCAGGCCATCGCCGCGCCGGAGAACATGGGCAAGGTAGAGCGTGCCCTGCGCGAGGAGCTGGCGCGGTTGGTGGCCGACGGCGTCACCGAGCAGGAACTGCGCGACGCCGTAGCCGCGCGCATGGTCCAGCGCGAGCAGTCACGGGCCAGCGATGGGGCGGTCGCCGGACTGCTGCAGGAACTGCTCGACTACGATCGCTCCATGGCGTTCGTGATCGAGCGCGACGCAGCCTACCGGTCGCTGACCGTCGACCGGGTCAATGCCGCGATCCGCACGCACCTCAAGCCCGAAAGCCTGAGCGTGTTCGTGGCCGGCGACTTCAAGTAGGTGGATGCCGGGGCGGCCCTGCTGGCCGCCCCGGTCGCATGGAGGGGGCGGCACGGCCGCGGTCGATGCCGGTGGCGGGTTCAGTCGGCGTTGCCGACCCGGTCGCGGCCGGCCTGCTTGGCGGCGTAGAGCGCGCGGTCGGCCCGCTGCAGGAGGGTCTCGGCCGATTCGTCGGGGCGCCATTGCGCGACGCCGGCGCTGAAGCGCACGTGCACGCGCTGGCCGTCGTGCAGGAACGGGCGATGGGCCAGCGCTTCCTGCAGCCGGCGCAGCTGCGCGTCGGCCTGCTCCTGGGCCATGCCGGGCAGGACCAGCACGAACTCGTCACCGCCCAGGCGTGCGACCTGGCCCTGGCTGCCCAGCCGCGTCTGCGCGGTGGCCACCAGGTGGCGCAGTGCATGGTCGCCGCCGGCGTGGCCATAGTCGGCGTTGGTCTGGCTGAAATGGTCCAGGTCCAGCATGGCGACGCTGAGCAGCGGCTGCGCGCCCCCCATCGCATCGGCAAGCAGCTCCTGCAGGCCGCGCCGGTTCATGGCCCCGGTCAGCGGATCGGTACGCAGCTGGCTGCCGGCTTCCTCCAGCTCGCGTTCGAGCTGCTGCACGCGCTGTTCGGCCGCCAGTGCCTCGGCGCGGGCGCTGGCCAGGCGGTCGCGCGCGCGCAGTGCCTGCGCCTGGACGCGCGCGGTGTCCTGCAGCACGTTCTGCAGCAACTGGCCCAGATCGGCCAGACTGCGCGCCTGGCGTACCGCGACCGCGTAGCTGGCGATCCGGTCGTGGTAGTCGCCGGTCTCCGAGGCCATGCCCTCGACCTGCTCGACGAAATCGACCATCAGCTCCTTCATCGCCTCCTTGGATTCCTCGATGCCCTGCCGCAGCACGCCCTGGCGGTAGATCACCGCGCGCAGGTCATTGCGGGTACGTTCCAGCGAGGTGCGATCCAACGGGCCGGCCAGTACCTGCCGCACGTTGCCGATCTGGCCGTGGAGCCAGCTGCCGCCGTCGACCAGTTCGGCGATGTTCTGCAGCAGCAGGTCGAACAGGTTGAGCAGCAGGTCGTGTTGTTCGTGCAGCACGTCGTTGCGTACCCCGACCTGGTGGCAGAGTTCGCGCAGGTGCTGCTCCACCGGCTCCAGCGATTGCCCGGATTGCCAGCCGTGCAGTTCGTCGCCCATGCGCCGGGCCTGGGCTTCCAGTTCCGGTGCCTGTTGCAGCAGGCTGGACAGTACCGCGCCGAGGGTGTTGCGCAGCATGTCGCGCAGGCGCTCGGCCTCGCTGTTGCCCCCGGGTGCCGGCTCCAGTTCGATGGTGCGGATGTACTTGTCGATCAGCTGGCGCAGCAGGCGGCCATAGCGTTCCCACTCCTGGCGGTCGCAGGCACTGTGCAGCAGCCGGCCGAGGTCGCCCAGCTCCCCGGGCAGGCTGGACATGCCCTGGGCGAAGGCATGCAGCAGCGCATCGGGAGAATGGGCGTGGCTGAAGATCCGCTGCAGCGGCGTCGTGCCGTGGCCGTGCGCGGTGGCCTTGTGCGCAGGCGCGCCCGGTGCCGGGGCTTCGGCCATGACCTGCCGGCGTGACAGGATGCGTCCCAGTCCGGCAGGCTTGGAGGGCGGGGTGTCGTTGCTGTCGGCCATCGCGAGGCGTTTCCGGACGGGCTGTGCGGGCAGGGGATCGGTGTTCCCCATTATCGGCGAGGCGGATGCCGGCTTGAACTGCCGGGCGAAGGAGGAACGGGATGCGTGTACTGCTGGCTGGCGCCACCGGGCTGGTGGGGTCACAGGTGCTGATGCGGTTGCTGGCCGATGCGCGCTGCACGGCCGTCGTCGCGCCGGCGCGGCGGCCATTGCCGTTGCAGCATCCGCGCCTGCTCGGGCCGCTGCTGGATTTCGATGCGCTGCCGCTGGAGGCGCCCTGGTGGCAGGTGGATGCGGCGATCTGCGCACTGGGCTCGACCCTGAAGCAGGCCGGCTCGCGGCAGGCGTTCGCGCGCATCGACCACGGCTACCCGCTGGCCATCGCCCGCGCGGTGAAGGCGCACGGCTGCCCGGTCTTCGCACTGAATTCGGCGATGGGCGCCAACCCGCGTTCGCGGTTCTTCTACAACCGGGTCAAAGGCGAACTGGAACAGGATCTGCGCGCGCTGGAGTTCGCGTCGCTGGCGCTGGTGCGACCGGGGCTGATCGGTGGAGAGCGCAGCGAGCCACGCCCCGGCGAGCAGGCGGCCGCATGGGTGCTGGGTGCGCTGGCACCGGTGCTGCCGCGCGCATGGCGCATCAATCCGGCCGGACGGATTGCCGCCGCGCTGGTCGAGGCGGCGCTGGCGCCGCGGCCGGGCGTGCAGGTGATCGGGTCGGCGCAGCTGGGGTAGCCGCCGCGCGCCGGTAGCGACGGCGCTCAGGCCGGTAGCGACTGGCCGCCATCCACCGCCAGTACCTGCCCGGTGATCCAGCGGGCGGCGGGCGAGCACAGGAACACCGCGGCCGCCGCCACGTCGGCAGGGTCGCCGAAGCCACCGAACGGAATCCGGTCGCGGACGCTTGCGTACAGCGCCGGCTCGGAGGTGCGGCGCTGGTCCCACAGCCCGCCGGGAAAAACGATGGAGCCGGGGGCGATGGCATTGACGCGGATGCGCTCGCGGGCCAGTTCGGTGGCGAGCGTGACGGTGTAATAGTCCAGCGCCGCCTTGGCGGTGGAATAGGCGGTGGCGCGCGGTGTCGGCACGCGCGCGTTGATCGAGCTGACGTTGAGGATGGCCGGTAGCGCGCTGCGCCGCAGGTACGGCAACGCCAGGCGATTGGTGCGCACCGCGGCCATCAGGTCGATGTCGAAGCCGGCCTGCCAGCTGGCGTCGTCGTTGCCGTGGCCGAACCCGGACGCGTTGTTGACCACGATGTCGATGCCGCCCAGCGCGGTGGCGGCCGCTTCCACCCAGGCCTGGATCTGCACCGGATCGGCCAGGTCGCAGGCCTGCACGTGCACCTGCGCGCCCCCGGCCTGCAGCGTGTCGCGCGCGCGTTGCAGGCCGTCGATCCCGCGTGCGCACAGCCCCAGGCGTGCGCCGTGCCGGGCGAACGCGGTGGCGATGGCCAGGCCGATGCCACGGCTGCCGCCGGCGATCAGGACGCGGGCGTCGCCCAGCTGGTGAACCGTCATCGTGGCATCTTCCGTGGGAACCGGTGGGTATTGTCGCCGCAAAGGCGGCGGTTCACGCCCAGGTCGTGGCCGGCTGCCCGTTGTCGGGGTGCTTCATGCGCACCACGCAGAAGCGGTGGCCGGTCGGCGCCTCCATCACCCACCAGCGCTTGACGAAGCCGATGCGGCGCGCGCCCAGCGCCTCGAGCCGGTCGGCTTCGGCGTCGATGTCGTCCGCTTCGATGTCCAGGTGAACGCGCGGGGGATGGCTGACGCGCTGCACCTCCACGTGCAGGCCGCCGGGCGCGCCGGACAGTCCGGCGTACTGCGTGCCGTCGGTATCGGTCTCCGCGGCGCGGGGCACCAGCCCCAGCGCGGCGCTCCAGAACCGGGCGGCGGTGCCGGCGTCGGTGTCCTGGCAGTCGATGATGAAGCCGGCCAGGCGGCTGCGATGGGCCATGCGCGTGCTCCTGCGGTGGGAGCGGCGAGCTTACGCCCCTGTCGCGGGCGTGCGTGTGGAGGTCGTGGCCCGCGCCGGTCCACCGAGCCGCCACGCAGCGACGCACAGTGCGCCATAGACCAGCCATTCGGCCAGCCGCTGCAGCAGCCCGCGCCAGGCCTGCAGCCCGGGTGCGGCCATCAGCACGAACAGCAGCAGCCAGGTGGCCGCCAGCCCGGCCCACAGCAGGCGGATGCCGGCCGGCAGTCGTGGCGCGGTGGCCAGCAGCAGCAGTCCCAGCGCGGTTCCGCCGTAGGTGAGCACGCCCAGCAGGGTATGCAGTTGCTGGCGGTCACTGCCGCTTGCCGGACAGCCGAGGTCGCAGGGTGCCAGGGCCGAGCCGATCCAGGCCAGCGGTTCGCACAACAGCAGCCAGTAGCCGACACGACTGGCGCCGCTTACCGGCACCAGGCGCGCGCAGGCCAGCAGCAGCCAGGCGGCGAGCAGACCCACCGGAACGAAACCGGCCAGGCTGATCAGCCGTGCGTGCGGGCTGCCGCTGGCGCCCAGTTCGCTGATGTACTGGGCCATGTGCGAATAGCCGGGCTTGAGCAGCGCGCCGCCGAACAGCATGCCGAGATAGACGAGCGCGAACAGCGGCACGATCCGGCGGGGATGGGACATGGCGGCTGCGGACGGGGCGAGGGCGCCGGGTCAGCGGGGGGCACTGCCGAGGAACAGCTCGACCTTGCCGCAGGATGGGCAGGCATGCAGGTCGAATGCTTCGCGGTTCACCAGCAGTTCGCCGAGGTTGCCGAGCAGGAACGGCAGCGCCTGGGAACCCTCGTGGAAGCGCTTGCGGCCAGCGAACACCATCGGCGTGCCCGGGCAGCGCAGGCAATCGATCAGGCGCGGCGGCCAGGCCGCCGGATCGGCGTTGTCGGGGCGGAAACCCGGGTCCGTACTGCCATCGACGCGGGTGCCGCATTTCCAGCACTGGTCGAAGGTGTCCTCGCTGCTTTCCCTGCAGTGGCTACAGCTCCAATGGGTCATGGTCACGCCTGTCCTGTGCGCTGCGGACGTCGTAGCGTAGCCGCGGGCGTCGTGGTGACCGCGCACGGGGGAACTGCCCGAAGCAATTGCCGGGGTCGCCCGCCGCCGGCGCGAGGCGCTGCGGTCATCGGGGCGGGCAACAAAAAAGAGCCCGCATCGCTGCGGGCTCAGGTCCGGCTGCAGAACCGTTGCGGCGGCCGGTCAGTGCGGCCGGGCCAGGTCGTCGATCAACACGCGCAGGAAACGCGCGGCCTCACCGCCGGTGCAGGCGCGGTGGTCGAACGTGACCGACAGCGGGATCACCTTGTGCGTTTCCACGCCGCCCATCACCGGGGTCACCTGGAAGCGGGCGCGGCCGGCGGCGACGATGGCCACGCACGGCGGCACCACCACCGGGGTGGCATAGCGGCCGGCAAACATGCCGAAGTTGGACAGGCTGATGGTGTAGCCGCCCAGTTCCGACGGCGCGATGCTGCGCTCTTCCACCTGCTGGCGCAGGCGGTTGATGCCTTCGCGCACGCCGCGTGCGTCGAGCATGTCGGCGTTGCGCAGTGCCGGCACGAACAGGCCGTCGTCGGTGTCCACGGCGATGCCGATGTCCACCTGCGCGTGCAGGGTGCGGGTGAGGGTGTCGCCGTCGAACCAGGCGTTCATCGCCGGCACCGCCTGGCAGGCGGCGACGATGCCGCGCACCAGCCGCGAGGTCATGTCGTTGCCCGGTGCCCAGGCATGGATGTCGGCGTCGTCGGTCAGCGTGGTCGGCACGACCTTGCTGTGCGCGTCGGCCATAACCCGCGCCATGTTGCGGCGCACGCCCTTGAGCGGCTCCGGCTGGCCCTTGGCGACCACGCCCGGGGGCGCGGTGCGCATCGGCTTGCCGGCGGCCGACAGTGACGTGCGCGCGGCTTCGGCGCGCACGGCCGGCGCTGCCGCGGCGGCGGCCTGGACCGCCTGCGGTGCGGCTGCAGGCGCGCTGCCGACCTTGGCGGTGCCGGCTTCGGCGGCCTGCTTCACATCGCTCATCGTCACCGCGCCGTCGGCACCGGTGGCGCGCACCCGTGCCAGGTCCACGCCGAGCTTGCGCGCCATCGCGCGCACCGCCGGCACCGCCTTGACCCCGCCCACGGCCACGGCCTGTTCGGTGTGCACGGCATTGGAGCTGACCATGGCCCCGACCACGGTGCCTTCGTCGGCACGCTCGGCCGCGCCTGCAGCCGGAGCCGGAGTAGGAGCCGGTTCGGGAGCGGGAGCGGCAGGTGCGCCATGGTGATGGCCGGTGTCCTGGCCTTCGGCGCGCTGCGGCAGGTTCGGATCGATCTCGAACTGGGCCAGCATGTGCCCGGTCACCACGATGTCGCCGGCACCGCCGGCCAGCTTCAGCACCTTGCCGGAGACCGGCGAAGGCACTTCCACCACGGCCTTGGCGGTCTCCATCGACACCAGCGGCTCGTCCAGCTTGATCACGTCGCCTTCCTTGACGAACCACTCCACGATGGTCGCGTCCGGCAGGCCTTCGCCTAGGTCGGGCAGGTTGAAATTCTTGGTCTGGCTCATCTCAGGGGGTTTCTTCCAGTAGTTCCAGGTCGCGTGCCGGCAGCCAGCCAAGCGCGCCGTTGGCGCGTTCGGCCCACCACCAGCCACCATGTTCGTGATGCAGTCGCACCAGTTCGCCGCTGTCCACGTCCAGTTCCTGCGCGGTGTAATCGCGCAGCGCCTCGGCGCGGCCGTCGCCGAGCACGCGCAGCCATGCCACCGGCGCCCAGCCGGCGCGGTTGTCGGCGGTGCGCACCCAGGCGAAGTCCGGCCATTCCTCGTCGCGCACGCCGAGTTCGACGATCTCCCCGGCGTGGAAACGCAACGGCACCGGGTACTGGCTGCGGTAGGCGTTGAGCAGTCGCGCGCGCATGTCAGCCGGCCGCCACCGCGCGCTTGGCCGCCGCCACGATCCGCTCCACGCTCGGCAGGTACTTCATTTCCAGGCGGAACAGCGGGATGTGGGTATCGTAGCCGGTGACGCGCTCGACCGGCGCCAGCAGGTCGTACATCGACTCCTCGGCCAGGCGGGCGGCGATCTCGGCGCCGAAGCCGGCGGTCTTGGGTGCTTCCTGCACGATCACGCAGCGACCGGTCCGGGCGACCGATTCGGCAATGGTGGCGAAGTCCAGCGGGCGCAGCGTGGCGACGTCGATGACCTCGGCGCTGATGCCGTCGGCGGCCAGCTTGTCGGCCGCTTCCAGCGCCTCCTTGACCTGTGCGCCCCAGGCCACCAGGGTCACGTCGGTGCCGTCGCGCAGCACGAAGCACACGTCCAGCGGCAGCGCCTCGCCGTCGTTGGCGACCACTTCCTTGTACTGGCGGTAGATGCGCTTGGGCTCCATGTAGATCACCGGATCCGGCTCGCGGATGGCGGCCAGCAGCAGGCCGTAGGCGCGCTGCGGGCTGGACGGCAGCACCACGCGCAGGCCCGGCACGTTGGTGAAGATGGCTTCGTTGGCCTCGCTGTGGTGCTCGGGCGCGCGGATGCCGCCGCCCCACGGCACGCGCAGCACCATCGGGCAGTGCAGGCGGCCGCGGGTGCGGTTACGCATGCGCGCGGCGTGGCAGATGATATGGTCGACCATCGGGTAGACGAAGCCGTCGAACTGCGCTTCGGCCACCGGCTTCATGCCCTGCACGGCCAGGCCGACGGTGAGCCCGGCGATGGTGGTCTCGTCCAGCGGGGTGTCGAGCACGCGCTGCGCGCCGAACTTCTGCTGCAGGCCGGCGGTGGCGCGGAACACGCCGCCGTTGACGCCCACGTCCTCGCCCAGCACCAGTACCGACGGGTCGTGTTCCATCTCCCAGGCCAGCGCCTGGGTCACGGCTTCGATCAGGGTGATGGGGGTGGCGGTCATGGTGTTCTCTCCGCTGGCGCCGGCGGCGCCGTGGTCGCTGACAAGTTCGTGGCCGGCCTGCGCGCCGGTGCTGCGCTTGATGTCATCCATGGCGCTGCTCCAGGGCGATGGCGGCCGCGCGCTGGGCCAGCAGGTCCGGCGGCGGGTCGGCATACAGATAGTCGAACATGGCTTCCACCGGCTGCACCGGGCAGTTGAGGTAGGCGTTGACCTCCTCGTCCACGCGGGCGCCGCATTCGGCGATCCAGTTCTTTTCCTCTTCCTCGCTCCACACGCCCTGCGCGGTCAGGTACCTGCGCAGGCGGATCAGCGGTTCCTTGAGCCACGCGGCCTTGACCTCGGCGTCGTCGCGGTAGCGGCGCGCGTCGTCGGCGGTGGTGTGGTCGGACAGGCGGTAGGTGAGGAACTCCAGCACCGTGCCGCCCTGGCCGGACAGGGCGCGCTCGCGCGCCTGTTCCATCGCCGCCAGTACCGCGATCAGGTCGTTGCCGTCCACCTGCAGGCAGAACAGGCCGCCGGCCAGGCCCTTCTGGGCCAGGGTCTGGGCGCCGGTCTGCGCCGAGCGCGGCACCGAGATCGCCCAGCCGTTGTTGACCACGCACAGGATCAGCGGCAGCTGGTAGGCGCCGGCCGAGTTCACCGCGGCGTAGAAATCGGTCTTGGAGCTGCCGCCATCGCCGCAGACGGTCACCGCCACCTGCGGCTTGCCCTGCAGCTTGAACGACAGCGCCGAGCCGGCCGCGTGCAGGCACTGGGTCGAGATCGGCACGCAGATCGGGAAGTCGCGCGCCGCGTCACTGTCGCGGTCGTAGTCGCTGCCGCGCTCGTCGCCGCCCCAGTACATCAGCACGTCGCGCGGACGCACGCCGCGCATGAACATGGCGCCGTATTCGCGGTAGCTGGGGGCGAACACGTCGCCGGGCTTCATCGCCGCGCCGATGCCGACGTGGGCCGCTTCATGGCCCAGGCAGGAGGCGAAGGTGCCGAGCTTGCCGGTGCGCTGCAGGGCCACGGCCTTGGTGTCGAACACCCGGGTGGCCAGCATCTGCCGGAACAGGGGCAGCAGCGCGCGCGGATCGCGCAACGAAGCCGGCAGGTCGTCGCGTACCAGGGTGCCGTCGGCATCCAGGTACTGCAGGTATTCGATGTGGAACTGGGCGGAAACCGTCATTGCAGCAACACCTTGGACAGATGGTTTCAAATGATAGGAATTGCGCATGGTAAGGAATCGGACGGGAAAAGCCGTCCTGCGCCGCAGCACGAAATCCGTCCGCCGGCCCATGCGCGGCCGCCGCGGCACGTGGATCCAACGCATTCAGCCGGCCGCCGCGGCCACGGACGGATTGTCGCGCCGGTTGCAATCGCAAGTGTTCGCTTTCCGTTTGCGCGGGCAGCGGCCGCCCGCCGCGCCGGGTTACCCTTTGCGACCCGCGCAGATGGCAAGGCCGATGACCGTAGAACAGAACCAGCGTGAGCTCGAAGCCGGCATCCACACCGACCTGCACGGCAGGCTCACCTATGGCGGCTATCTGTGCCTGGACCGGCTGCTGTCGGCGCAGCAGCCGTTGTCCAGCCCGGCCCACCACGACGAGATGCTGTTCATCATCCAGCACCAGACCTCGGAGCTGTGGCTGAAGCTGCTCGACCACGAACTGCGCGCGGCCATGGGCTTCCTGCAGCGCGACCAGGTCTGGCAGTGCCGCAAGGTACTGGCGCGCGGCAAGCAGGTGCTGCGCCAGCTGACCGAGCAGTGGTCGGTGCTGGAGACCCTGACCCCGTCCGAGTACCTGGGATTCCGCGACGTACTCGGCCCGGCCTCGGGCTTCCAGTCGCTGCAGTACCGCTGCATCGAGTTCCTGCTGGGCAACAAGAACGCGGACATGCTGGCGGTGTTCGACTACGACCCGGAGGGCCAGGGGCGCCTGCGCCGGACGCTGGAGGCGCCGAGCCTGTACGAGGAGTTCCTGCGCTACCTCGCCCGCTTCGGCCATGCGGTCCCGCCGGAGTACGCCGGCCACGACTGGACCCGTCCCCATGTCAGCGACGCCGCGCTGCGGCCGGTGTTCGAGCGCATCTACCAGGACACCGACCGTTACTGGCGCGAGTACTCGCTGTGCGAGGACCTGGTGGACCTGGAGTCGGCGTTCCAGCTGTGGCGCTTCCGCCACATGCGCACGGTCATGCGGATCATCGGCTTCCGCCGTGGCACCGGCGGTTCCAGTGGCGTGGGTTTCCTCAAGCAGGCGTTGGAACTGACCTTCTTCCCGGAACTGTTCGAGGTGCGCACCAGCATCCGCGGCGATACCGGGGCGGTGCCCGCCGGAGCCTGAAACACCAACGTATTCAGTATTCTGGGCGGGGTCGCGGCGGGCCATGGCCGCCGCCGCCCGGCCGCCGCCCGGGCCGCCGGCGCGGCGTTTGTGGATTTGACGTGAAGCCGGCGCTTCGGTGATCCTCGCGCGTCGTGCCGATTCCGGCCGACTTCATTTGCATCATCTGCCCAACGAATCACTCAGGGGGAAACCCAGCATGAGCGCTGCCGCGCCGAATTCCGCATCCACCCCGGCGCCCGTGCCGGAGTTCAAGAACCTCCTCGGCCACCCGCGTCCGCTGTGGATGCTGTTCATGACCGAGTTCTGGGAACGCTTCGCGTTCTACGGCATCCGCTGGGCACTGGCGCTGTACATCGTCGCCCAGTTCGCCGAGAGCCAGGCCGGGGCCAGCAAGCTCTATGGCGCCTACCTGGCGCTGGTCTACGCGGCGGCGCTGTTCGGCGGCTTCGTCGCCGACCGCATCATCGGCTACCAGCGCTCGATCCTGATCGGCGCGGCGGTGATGTCGCTGGGCCTGTTCCTGATCGCCATTCCCGATGACCGGGTGTTCCGCATCGGCCTGGCCACGATCATCGCCGGCAACGGCCTGTTCAAGCCCAACATCTCCAGCATGGTCGGGCAGCTGTACGGCATCAACGACTCGCGCCGCGACTCGGGCTTCACCATCTTCTACATGGGCATCAACGCCGGCGCGCTGCTCGCCCCGGTGCTGACCGGCATCCTGGCCGACAAGCTGTTCGGTACCGAGGCCATGCCGGCCTACAAGTACGTGTTCATCGCCTCGGGCATCGGCATGCTGATCAGCCTGGTGTGGTTCTGGATCGGCCGCCGCCAGCTCGGCGGCGTCGGCGCGGCCCCGGCCGGGGCCGGCATCGGCCGCACCATCGCGGTGCTGGTCGGCGCGCTGGTCGCCGTGCCGGTGGCTTATGGCCTGCTGACGATCGACGCCGGCATCCTCGGCTGGATCCTGGGCGCGCTGTTCACCGCGCTGTGCGTGATGATCCTGGTCGAGGGCGTGCGCGAGGGCAAGGTGGCGCGCGACCGCTCCATCGCCATGCTGATCATCTTCGTGTTCAACGTGCTGTTCTTCATGTTCTTCGAACAGGCCGGCAGCTCGTTCAACTTCCTGGCGCAGAACATCGTCAACCGCGACCTGGGGGGCTGGATCTTCCCGATCGGCTGGTTCCAGTCGGTGAACTCGGTGGCCATCCTGGCGCTGGGCCCGATCTTCGTGTGGCTGTGGACCGCGCTGGGCAAGGCCAACCCGTCGATCCCGCGCAAGTTCGGCCTGGGCCTGATCTTCAACGGCCTGGCCTTCCTGCTGCTGATGTACGCCCTGTCCTCGCTGGTCGACGACGCCGGCAAGATCCCGTTCTGGACCCTGTTCATGGTCTACGTGATCCAGACCGTGGGCGAGCTGTGCCTGTCGCCGATCGGGCTGTCGATGACCACCAAGCTGGCCCCGCTCAAGGTCGTCGGCCTGGCGATGGGTGGCTGGTTCCTGTCCACCGCCATCGGCAACAACCTGTCGGGCATCTTCGCCGCGGTGGTCAGCGGTGAAAGCGGCATGACCGTCGAATCGGCCCTGAAGGGGTATACCTTCGGCTTCTGGTCGCTGCTCGGCGCCGGCGTGCTGCTGTTCCTGATCGCGCCGCTGGTGCAGAAGCTGATGCACGGCGTGAAGTGAGGAAACGACGATGAAGCGGATGTCCGGTGGAGTATCCCTGCTGCTGGTGGCGATGCTGGGGGGCTGTTCGCAGCCACCGGCTCCGCCGGCGGAGAAGGTGCAGCCGCTGGACACCTCCGAACAGAAGGCGCCGGTGGCCGATACCAGCCAGCCGGTCGCCTCGGGCAATACCCCGGCCGCGGCGGACATCGCCGCCGTGGCCGCGCTCAACGCGCAGTTCGACCCGGCGCGCGACCCGGTCGCCGACCTGGAGACGGCCAAGGTCGAGGCCCAGCGCGGCGGCAAGCGGATCGTGCTGGACGTGGGCGGCGAGTGGTGCTCCTGGTGCCACCTGATGGACGCCTTCATGGAAGGCGATTCGGAGATCCGCCGTTTCCGCGACGCCCATTACGTGTGGATGAAGGTCAACTACAGCGAGGACAACGAGAACGCGGCGTTCCTGTCGCGCTTCCCGGCCATCACTGCCTATCCGCACCTGTTCGTGCTCGATGCCGAGGGGCGGCTGCTGCATTCGCAGTTCACCGGCGAACTGGAGAAGGGCAAGGGCTACGACCGCGCCCGGTTCTTCGCCTTCCTCAAGGAATGGGCGCCGCCGGCCACGCCCTGAGCGGGCCACGGACGCGGGAGAGGACGGCGCCGCAGGGCGCCGTTTTCGATCCGGGCTTCATTTCCGGGGCGCACGGCCGCTAACGGGAGCATTCCCTTGCTCGCCGGGGCCGATTCCCGATGTCGCTTCCTTCCGATGCCTCCCCCGACGCCGCCGCTCCGGCCGCCACCGCTGCGACCGCCGGTACCGGCCTGCCCACGGTGGATGCGCTGCTGGACGAGCAGCCCCTGGCCGACGCCGGGGAGGGGGCGCCGCGCTACCGGCTGCCGCAGGCGGCGGTGCCGCCGACCATCATGCTGCAGGCCGCGGTGGCGCGGCTGGTGGAGCAGAAGGAGCGCATCGACCGGCTGGCCCGCGAAGGCCTGCTCGACGGGCTGTTCCCCGCCGAGTGGAGCGCGGTGCCGGGCAACGAACTGCGCGCCTTCGTGGCCTCGGTGGTGCCGTTCGCTTCGGACAGCGTGCGCGGCGAGACCATCGCCGCGCGGGTGCCGCTGAAATACCTGCTGGGCCAGTCGCATCGCTGGGGCAGGGACGACGTCGCCGAGCCGCGTTCGCTGAGCGCGTTCCTGGCCAGCGACGAACGCGCCACCGCCGGCGCGGCCGACGCGGCCGAGGTGATGCTGCTTGGGCCGCTGGGGTTGGGCTGGGCGCAGGTGGGCCGCAGCCGGGTGGGCTTCCTGCGCGCGATGGGGACCGAATCGCTGGCTGCGCGGGTCACCGCGTTGCCCTATCCGGCGCCGGAGCAGCTGGCGCTGTACCAGGTGAGCGTGGCCGGCGCATCACAGGTGTGGTGCGTGCTGGACAACCGCCGGCTGCGCGCGTTGTCGGCGCCGTCGCTGACAGTCCCGCTGTTGACCGCCTATGGCGTGGGCGCGCCACAGGCATGGCCGGCACAATGGCCTGATCCGGTCGAAGTGGATGCCGAGATTGGCGTGGCAAGGTCCGGCAAGGGAGGCAACGAGGTTGACCTGGTCAGGCTGGTGGACAAGATCCAGCGTAACCGGGCCGGCGAGGCCTGGAGCAGCGCGAGCCTGATGCAGCTGCATACCTGGGTGCCGCGCTGGCGCTTTTTCCTGGCCTCGTTCATCGGCCTGCCGGCGGCGCTGCTGCTGATCGCGGCGCTGGCCCTGCCCGGGCGCGTCGAGGCCGCTGCGGTGGCGGCGGCGCTCGGCTTCGCCGGTGGCGCCATTGCCGCGCTGGCCGCGCCGTGGATCTACGCGCGCCGCAAGTTCCTGAGCTGAGCCGGCCGCGACAGGCCCGGCTTCAGTCGGTGCTCATCTGCGCGAGGCCGGCATCGGCCAGCCGGGTGATGAGCCGTTCCAGTACCTGCTCTTCTTCCTCGGTGAGCACCGACATCAGCTTGCGGGTGATCTCCATCACCATCGGCGCGACGGTCTCGTAGACCTCGAAGCCCGCCGCCGACAGCGCCAGCACCGAGCGGCGGCGGTCGTCGCCATGGGTCTCGCGGCGGATGAAGCCGCGCTCGAGCAGGCGCGCCACCGCACGGCTGACGGCCACCTTGTCCATCGCCGTGCGTTCGGAAACCTCGCTTGCCGACGAGCCCGGATACAGCGCCAGGATGGTGATCACGCGCCATTCCGGGATCGATAGGCCGTAACGCTCGCCGTACAGGCGCGCGATGTTGCTGCTGACCCGGTTGGACAGGACGCTGATGCGATACGGCAGGAATTGTTCGAGATCGAGCAGCACGTGCGAGGCACGGATGCTGGTGGACTTGCTGTAATCGGAAGCGCTCATGCTGCAGTGCACCTTGATGGTGGTTTCATGTGAAACTATAACCTTCGGTCCGGACCCGCGTTTTTCGCGTGTCTTCCTGTACTCCGCCGCCGGCTGCGGCGACGACCCCACTCCCGGAGGCAACCCATGAATACCCAAGTCCACGCCGCATCCAACGCGCCCAACCTGGGCATGCAGGTGACCACCTTCGAGAACCCGATGGGCATCGACGGTTTCGAGTTCGTCGAATTCGCCGCGCCCGCCGGGCAGGCCGCGCAGCTGCACGACTACTTCAGGAACATGGGATTCACTGCCGTGCTCCGCCATCGGCAGCGTGCTATTACCGTCTACCGTCAAGGCGGCGTCAACTTCCTCGTGAACGAGGAGCCGGATTCGTTCGCCGCCGACTTCGCCGCCAAGCACGGCCCCTGCGCCTGCGGTTTCGCCATCCGCTTCAAGCGGCCGGCCAGCGAGGTCCTGTCCGCCGCGCTGGGCAACGGTGCCGAGGAAGTCACCCTGCTGGCCGACACCCGCGCGGTGCCGGCGCCGGTGATCAAGGGCATCGGCGACTGCATGCTGTACCTGGTGGACCGCTACGGCGACGCCGGCAGCATCTACGACGCCGACTACGTGCCGGTGGAAGGCGCCGAGCAGGACCCGAAGGGTTTCGGGCTGACCTTCATCGACCACCTGACCCACAACCTGTACCTGGGCAACATGCAGCAGTGGTCGGACTACTACGAGCGCCTGTTCAACTTCCGCGAGATCCGCTACTTCGACATCAAGGGCGCCAAGACCGGCCTGGTGTCCAAGGCGATGACCGCGCCGGACGGCATCGTGCGCATCCCGCTGAACGAGTCGTCCGACCCCAAGAGCCAGATCAACGAGTACCTGGACGCGTACAAGGGCGAGGGCATCCAGCACATCGCCTGCTTCACCGACAACATCTATGACACCGTCGAGGCCATGCGCGCGCGCGGCATCGAGTTCCTGGATACGCCGGACGCCTATTTCGACGTGATCGACCTGCGCATCCCCGACAATGGCGAGGACGTGCCGCGCCTGCGCCGGAACAAGATCCTGATCGACGCCGATCCGGAAACCAAGCAGCGCAAGCTGCTGCAGATCTTCACCCAGAACTGCATCGGCCCGATCTTCTTCGAGATCATCCAGCGCAAGGGCAACGAAGGCTTCGGCGAAGGCAACTTCCAGGCGCTGTTCGAGAGCATCGAGCGCGACCAGATCAAGCGCGGCGTACTGTAAGGCATGTGCTCCAGCCCCCTCTCCGGGAGGAGAGGGGCTTTGAAAACACGAAACGGGCGGGCAAATCCATGGTCAGCAACGCGTATCAAACCGGCTTCGGCAACGAGTTCGCCACCGAGGCGGTGCCCGGCACCCTGCCGCTGGGGCGCAACTCGCCGCAGCGCGTGGCCCACGGCCTGTATGCCGAGCAGCTGACCGGCACCGCGTTCACCGCGCCGCGCGGCAGCAACCGCCGCAGCTGGCTGTACCGCATCCGCCCGGCGGCGATGCACGGCGAGTTCACCCCGTTCGCGCAGCCGTGCCTGCATGGTGACTTCAGCCACGTGGCGGTATCGCCGAACCAGCTGCGCTGGAACCCGCTGCCGCTGCCGCAGGCGCCCACCGATTTCATCGAAGGCCTGTACACCATGGGCGGCAACGGCTCGCCCGAGGCGCATGCCGGCGCCGCCATCCACATGTACGCGGCCAATGCCGACATGCGTGGCCGCTATTTCTACAACGCCGATGGCGAACTGCTGGTGGTGCCGCAGCTGGGCCGGCTGCGGCTGCGTACCGAGATGGGCGTGCTGGAGGTCGAACCGCAGCAGATCGCGGTGATCCCGCGTGGCGTGCGCTTCGCGGTGGACCTGCCGGACGGGCAGGCGCGCGGCTATGTCTGCGAGAACTTCGGTGCGCTGCTGAAGCTGCCCGACCTCGGCCCGATCGGCAGCAACGGCCTGGCCAACCCGCGCGATTTCGAAACGCCGGTGGCCGCCTACGAGCAGCTCGAAGGCGATTTCGAGCTGGTCGCCAAGTTCCAGGACCGGCTGTGGCGCGCCGCCATCGGCCATTCGCCGCTGGACGTGGTCGGTTGGCATGGCAACTACGCGCCCTACCGCTACGACCTGCGCCGCTTCAACACCATCGGCTCGATCAGCTACGACCATCCGGACCCGTCGATCTTCCTGGTGCTGCATTCGGCCAGCGACACCCCCGGCACCAGCAACCTGGACTTCGTGATCTTCCCGCCGCGCTGGCTGGTGGCGCAGGACACGTTCCGCCCGCCGTGGTTCCACCGCAACATCGCCAGCGAGTTCATGGGCCTGGTGCACGGCGCCTACGACGCCAAGGCCGAAGGCTTCGTGCCGGGCGGGGCGTCCATCCACAACTGCATGACCGGCCACGGCCCGGATGCGGCCACGTTCGACAAGGCCTCCGGCGCCGACCTGTCGCGGCCGGACGTGATCACCGACACCATGGCCTTCATGTTCGAGACCCGTGGCGTGATCCGCCCGACCGAGCAGGCCATCGCCGCCGCGCACCGGCAGCGCGACTACCAGGCGTGCTGGAGCGGGCTGGGCGACCACTTCGCGCCGCCGCAGGGGTGATTCAGGCCGGCAGCGGCGCGTCCAGCACCGCCGCCAGGTGCGGTTCGGGCAACACTTCGCGCAGGCGCTCGCGCACGCGCCCCACGTAGCCGTCCGAGGCCATCGCCGGCAACTGGGCCAGCGCCAGCCGCAGCGCATGCACGGTGTCCGCGTCCCCGCGCGTGGCCTGCAGCAGCTGGTGCAGGCGCGCGGCGGCCGGATGCCGCTGCAGCGCGAGCATGTCCAGCAGGTAGATGCGCGCGGCCAGCAGCGAGCGGCGCCGCGTGGCGGGCACGGGCGTGGTTTCGGGCGAGGGCGCCGGGTCCGGCTGCTCCGCGTGCAGGTAGCCATCGCGCTGCAGCTGGGCGATCAGGGGCGCGGCATCGTCGCCGAGCAGCGCCCCCAGTTCGGCGAGGTCGCGCTTGCCGTCGCACAGGATCAGGGCGCGGCGCTGGCGCAGGTCCAGCGGGGCGCGGTGGGCCTGGAGTGCGGCATGCGCGAGGTCGGTCTTGCGCGGTTGCATGGGCGGAAGGGCGATGCGGCGCGGAGCCCCAAGCCTGTCGGCCGCAGGTGAAAGCCTGATGACAGGCGACTTGCCACCGCCGGCACCGGTGCCGGCGTCAGTCGCCGCCGCGGTCGTCCGCGGGCGGCAGCTGCTCCTTGCGCGCGCTGTCATCGCCCGGCACTTCCGGGCGGCTCTCCATCATCAGCGACAGCGCCGCCTTGGCCATCATGTGCGCGCTGACCGGCGCGGTGATGAACAGGAACACGGTGATCAGCAGTTCGCGCGGCTGCGGGTCTTCGCCGAGGAAGATGTGGTACGCCACCGAGCACACCAGCACGCAGCCCACGCCCAGCGTGCTGGCCTTGGTCGGCGCATGCAGGCGTTTGAAGAAGTCGGACAGGCGCACCAGCCCGAGCGCGCCGACCAGGATGAAGAAGCAGCCGGCCAGCAGCAGCAGCGACAGCAGGATCTGGAGGAAGGTCATCATTCGACGATGTCCCGGCGCAGCACGAACTTGCTCAGCACCACCGTACTGCAGAAGCCGAGCATGGCGATCACCAGCGCGGCCTCGAAGTAGACCGCCGAGTTGATGTACATGCCGAACAGCATCAGTTCGGCGATGGCGGTGACCGAGAGCGTGTCCAGGGCGAGGATGCGGTCGGGCACGGTGGGGCCGCGCAGCAGGCGCCACAGCGCCAGCAGCATCGCCAGCCCGACCATGTGCATGCACACCACCAGCGTGGTCTGGAAAACCAGGAGTCCGGTCACGGGAAGATCTCCATCAGCGGGGCTTCGTAGCGGGACTTGATCTCGTCGATCAGGGCCTGCGGGTCCTCCAGGTGCAGCACATGCACCAGCAGGTAGCGACGGTCGTCGGACAGCGCCGAGGACACCGTGCCCGGGGTGAGGGTGATCAGGCTGGTCAGCGCGGCGATGCCGTGGATGTTGCCGATGTCCAGCGGCACCCAGATGAACCCCGGGGTGAGCCTGCGTTCCGGTCCCAGGACCTGGGCGGCGACGCGGAAGTTGGACAGCAGGATGTCCCACAGCACCACGCATGCCAGCCGCGGCAGCGGCCGCAGCGTGCCGATGCGGGCGAACTCGCGGTCAAGGCGCGCGGCGAACAGCGGCACCACCACGCCCAGCAGCATGCCCAGCAGCAGCTGGCCGAGGTCGAAGCTGGCGGACATCACCAGCCAGAACGCGACCACGGTGATCGACAGTACCGGCGACGGGAACAGCCGCCGCAGCAGGGGCCGGCGCGCGCTCATGGCTGCCTCGACTGCGGCATGGTGCCGCGTACGTCATGCAGGTACTGCTGCGGCGCCAGCAGCTGCGCGGCGATGGCGTCGGTCTGCCGCATCAGCGGCGCGGCGAACACGCTCATCGCCAGTGCGCAGACCAGCAGCGCGCCGGTGGCGGCGGTCTCGAACGGACGCGTCGGCACCTCGCCCTCGGGCGGCGGTGGCGCGTCGTCCTCGCCAGGCACGTGCCAGAACAGGCGGATGCCGCTGCGTACCAGGCCGATGATCACCAGCAGGCTGCTGCCGAGGACCGCCGCCCATACCACTCCGGTATGCGCGTCCGGCACCGCCGACAGCAGCGCGGCCTTGGCGAGGAAGCCGGCCAGCGGCGGCAGCCCGGCCACCGCCACCGCGCCGACCAGGAACAGCAGGCCGGGCACGGTCTTGCCCGGCAGCGCCGCGGCCAGGTCGCGCTCGCCGCGTTCGCCGGCGCGCCAGCGGCGGCGGCGGATCAGGTCGGCGACCAGGAACAGGGCCGCCGCGGTGAACGTGCTGTGCGGCAGGTAGTACAGCCCGGCCGAGATCGTGCCGGCCTTGCCCAGCGCGAAGGCGATGAACAGCGTTGCCGCCGAGACCACCACCAGGTAGGCCACCTGCACCCGCAGCCGGGTGGCCGCCAGCGCGCCCAGCGCGCCCAGCAGCAGCGTGCCGATGCCGGCCCACAGCAGCCAGTCGGCGCCATAACCGGCCAGTGCGCCGGCGCCCTCGCCGAACCACAGCGTGCCCACCCGCAGCACCGCGTACAGGCCGACCTTTGTCATGATCACGAACAGCGCCGCCACCGCCGCCGGTGCGCGCGCATACGACTCGGGCAGCCACAGGTACAGCGGCAACAGCGCGGCCTTGGCGCAGAACACCACCAGCAGCAGGCCCAGCGCGGCCTTGGCCAGCTTCAGGTGCGAGGGCGGCAGCTCGGCGATGCGCTGGCCGATCTCGGCCATGTTGAGCGAGCCCAGGGTGGCGTAGAGCATGCCCAGCGCGACCAGGAACACGGTCGAGGCCGAAACGTTGAACACCACGTAGTGCAGGCCGATGCGCAGGCGCAGGCCGCGGCCGCCGGACAGCAGCAGGCCATAGGAGGCGATCAGCAGCACCTCGAAGAACACGAACAGGTTGAAGATGTCGCCGGTCAGGAACGCGCCGTTGAGGCCGACCAGCTGGAACTGGAACAGCGCGTGGAAATGCGGCGCGCGGCGGTCCCAGCCGGTGCAGGCGTGCAGCAGGCAGGCCGCGGCCAGTAGCAGCGTGGTGCCGAGCATCCAGCCGGCGAGGCGGTCGGCGACCAGGGCGATGCCCAGCCGCGCCGGCCAGTCGCCGAGCAGGTACACCATCGTCTCGCCCTGGCTGGTGGCGGCGATCAGCAGCACTTCGACCAGCGCCAGCAGCAGCATGCTGGCCCATGCCACGCTGCGCTGGACCTTCGGCCCGTAGCGACGGTGCTCGACGAACAGCGACAGCGCCGCGCCCAGCAGCGGCACCAGGACCGGCAGGATCGGCAGGTGGTTCATGCGCCGCCCCCGTTGCCGGCTTCGCGGCCGTCGTCCGGCTCGTGCGCGTCGACGTGGTCGCTGTGGTTGTCGCTGCGGCTGCGTATCGCCAGCACGATGCTGACCGCGGTCATGGCGAAGGCGATGACGATGGCGGTGAGCACCAGCGCCTGCGGCAGCGGGTCGGTGTAGTGCGCCAGGTCCGGCGGTACGCCGTCCCTGAGCACCGGTGGCTTGCCGCTGGCCAGTCGCCCGGCGCTGAAGATCAGCAGGTTGGTGGCGTAGGACAGGAAGGTCATGCCGAGGATGACGTCGAAGCTGCGTGCGCGCAGCAGCAGGTACACGCCGATCGCGGCAAGTACGCCGATCGCGCTCGCCAGGGCCAGTTCCATCAGTGCATCTCCCCGGTGCGTGCCGAACGGCGGTGGATGTCGATCTCGCCATGGCGCGCGCTGCGCGTGCGCGACGGCTTGACGGTGCCCATCATCGACAGGATCAGCATCACCCCGCCGAACACCACCAGGTACACGCCGGTGTCGAAGCCCATGGCGCTGGCCAGCGGCAGCTCGCCGATCAGCGGCAGGTGCAGGTCGAGGTGGCCACTGGCCAGGAACGGCACGCCGAACAGCATCGACGCCATGCCGCTGAGCACCGCGATCAGCAGGCCCACGCCGATGCAGCGGACGTAGTCGAAACCGAAGCGCGACTCGACCGACGCCGTGCCCTGGATCACGTACTGGATCAGCAGCGGCACCGCCAGCACCAGGCCGGCGATGAAGCCGCCGCCCGGCGCGTTGTGGCCACGCAGGAACAGGAAGATCGACACCGTGAGGGTGAGCGGGAACATGATCTGCGCCAGGTCGGCCGGTACCGGCAGCTTGACCGGCGGGCCGGGCATGATCTGCTCGGGGGCCATGCGCGAGCGGCGCAGCAACGCGTGCACCACCAGCGCGGCGATACCGAACACGGTGATCTCGCCGAAGGTATCGAAGCCGCGGAAGTCGACCAGGATCACGTTGACCACGTTGCGGCCGTAGGCCTCGGGCAGTGCGCGCTGCAATATCTCGCCGGCCACGGTGTTGGGCGGCAGGGTCATCATCGCGTAGGCCAGCGCGGCCAGGCCGCCGCCGGCGACCACCGCGATCAGCGCGTCGCGGCGCTTGCGCCACGGCGCGCGCTCGGGTGGCGACTGCGCCGGCAGGTAGTTCATGCCCAGCAGCATCAGCACCAGGGTCACCATCTCCACCATCAACTGGGTCAGTGCCAGGTCCGGCGCGGACAGGAACACGAAGGCCAGCGCCACCATCAACCCGCTGCCGCCCACCACGATCACCGCCAGCAGGCGCTGCCGGTACAGGAACAGCCCGCCCAGCGCGCAGGCCAGCATCACCAGCCACAGTACCCAGCCCAGCAGCGGCATCGGCTGCGCCGCCGGCCAGGCCGGCCACGCCGGGGCGGCGGCATAGGGCGCGGCGGCCACGATCACCGCCACCAGCACCAGCGCCAGCAGCATCCGCTGCAGGCTGCCGTCCGCCAGCGCGTGGGTGATGCGCTGGGCCAGCCCGAACAGCGCGTCCATGCCGCGCTGGAACATCTGCTTGCCCACGGCACGGTTGCGGGCCGCGTACAGGTCGGTGTGGCGACGCAGGCCGAAGTACAGCGCGATGCCACCGGCCACGCCGATCGCGCTCATCGCCAGTGGCAGGTTGAAGCCATGCCAGATCGACAGGCTGTAGGCGGGCATCGCGGCGCCGAGGATGGACTGCGCGGCGGCGTGCAGTACCGGCGCCACGGTCAGTGCCGGGGCGATGCCGACCGCCAGGCAGATCAGCACCAGCACCTCGACCGGTACCTTCATCCAGCGCGGCGGTTCATGCGGCACCACCTCGATGTCGACCGGGCCCCTGCCGAAGAAGGTGTCGTGGACGAAGCGCAGGCTGTAGGCGACGCCGAGGATGCCGGCCAGCAGTGCCGCCGAGCTCATCGCCGTGCGCATCCACTGCGGGCCACCGGTGGCCAGCGCCTCGGCGAACAGCATTTCCTTGGACAGGAAGCCGTTGAGCAGCGGGATGCCGGCCATCGCCAGCGAGGCGATGATCGCCAGCGTGCTGGTGATGGGCATCAGCCGGCGCAGGCCGCCGAGGCGGCGCATGTCGCGGGTGCCGGTTTCGTGGTCGATGATGCCCGCGGCCATGAACAGCGAGGCCTTGAACGTGGCGTGGTTGAGGATGTGGAACACGCCGGCGACCACCGCCATCGGCGTGGACAGGCCGAACAGCAGGGTGATCAGGCCCAGGTGCGAGATCGTCGAGTAGGCCAGCAGGCCCTTGAGGTCATGCTGGAAGATCGCGTTCCAGGCGCCGACCAGCAGGGTCAGGGCGCCGATGCCGCTGACCAGGTAGAAGAACAGCTCGCTGCCGGCCAGCGCCGGGTGCAGCCGCGCCAGCAGGAACACGCCGGCCTTCACCATGGTCGCCGAGTGCAGGTAGGCCGATACCGGGGTCGGCGCGGCCATCGCGTGCGGCAGCCAGAAGTGGAACGGGAACTGCGCGCTCTTGGTGAAGATGCCGGCCAGCACCAGCAGCAATGCCCATGGGTACAGCGCGCTGCCGCGGATCAGGTCGCCGGAGGCCAGCACCACGTCCAGGTCGAAGCTGCCGACGATGCGTCCGATCAGCAGCACGCCGGCCAGCAGCGCCAGGCCGCCGCCGCCGGTGATGACGAAGGCCATGCGCGCGCCCTCGCGGGCGTCGCGGCGGTGCGACCAGAAGCCGATCAGCAGGAACGAGCTGATGCTGGTCAGCTCCCAGAACACCATCAGCAGCAACAGGTTGCCGGACAGCACCATGCCCAGCATCGCGCCCATGAACAGCAGCAGGCTGCTGTAGAAGCGGCGCGTGCTGTCCTGCGCGGAGAGGTAGTAGCGCGCGTACAGCACCACCAGCGCGCCGATGCCCAGTACCAGCCCGGCGAACATCCAGGCCAGCCCGTCCAGCCGCAGGGTGGCTTCCAGCCCGATCTGTGGCAGCCAGGGCCAGCTCTGGCGCAGCACCGCGCCGTCGAGCACCGCCGGCGTCATCGCTCCCAGCAGTACCAGGCCCAGCAACGGTGCGGCGCCGGCCAGCCATGCCGCGGCCGTGCGCGACAGGCGGCCATGCAGGGCGATGAGCGCGGCCATCAGGAATGGCAGCGCGAGCAGCAGGGGGAGAACGGATGTCATGCAGGGAATGCGGGATTCGCGAGCAGGTTTTGCAGTCTAGCAGGCGCTTTTTTGCCACCGGAACCCCGTAGATGAACGAGCCGTTCGGGTTCGCGCCCGGCGTCGCCGGCCGTCCCGCGAGCCTCGGCCGCTGCCGCCCCGGGGGTGCATGGCGGCCGGCATCACCGGGCCGGCCCGGGCCGGGCAGCCGCTCACGCGTGCATCGGTCGGGCGCCGGCGCACTCCCATCGCCTATGCTTCCACGATGGAAGCAGGGCAATACGAACGGGACACGCCGCCACGGGCACTGGTATTCGGTGGCAGTGGACAGATCGGCGAACGGCTGCTGGCGGGCCTGCTGGCGCAGGGCTGGCAGGTGAGCGCGGTGTCGCGCGTGCCACGTGCGCCGGCGCCGGGGCTGGTATGGCGGCAGGGCGACCTGTCCGGCCACTGGCGGGACGATGGTCCGTTCGATGCGGTGTTCAGCTGCGGCCCGCTCGACCACTTCGCGCGCTGGTACCAGGCCTCGGACATCGCCGCGCCACGGGTGGTCGCGTTCGGCTCCACCAGCGTCGAGGTCAAGGGCGATTCGAGCGAACCGGCCGAGCGCGACGTCGCCCACCGCCTGCGCCAGGCCGAGGCCACCCTGTTCGCCGCTGCCCACGCGCGCGGCGTGGCGGCCACGGTGCTGCGCCCGACCCTGGTCTATGGCGCCGGGCGTGACGCCACGCTCACCGCGATCGCCCGGCTGGCCAGGCGCGCCGGCTTGTTCGTGCTGCCCGCGGGCGCTGATGGCCTGCGCCAGCCGGTGCACGTGCAGGACCTGGCCGACGCCGCGCTGCAGGTGCTGCGGCACCCGGCCACCGCCGGCCGCGCCTATGCGCTCGGTGGCGGTGAACGCCTGGGTTATGCGGAGATGGTGCGGCGGGTGCTGGCTTCGCTGCAGCCGCCGCCGCGCCTGCTGCGGGTGCCGGCGCCGCTGTTCCGCGGGGCGTTGGCGGCAGCCCATGGCATCGGTCGCCTGCGCGGCATGAACACCGCGGCGCTGGCGCGCATGCGCGAACCGCTGGTGTTCGATATCGCACCGGCGCAGCGCGACTTCGGCTACGCCCCGCGCCCGTTCAACCCGACCCGGGACATGTTCGGGCTGTAATGCCGGGCCTGGCGCCTTGCCAGCGCCGTCCGCGGCGGCTGTGCCGGCTCAGTACTTCCAGCCGAACTGCCGGTACAGCTTGGCCAGTACCCAGATCGGCCCGATCAGCAGGTAGGTCAGGTCGGTGAGGAAACTGGGCCTGCGGCCTTCGACATGGTGGCCGACGAACTGCGCGATCCAGGCCACCACGAACACGCCGATACCGGAGAAGAGCAGGCCGCGCACGCCGATACGGTCCTCCAGCAGCCGGCACAGGCAGCCGGCGACGAAGAACAGGATCAGCATGCCGATGCCCAGTGGCCGCGACAGGCGGTTGTAGTACGCCCACGCGCCAAACATCGCCAGCGCCGCCCAGATGCCGTTCTGAAACCAGGGCAGCAGCGGCGGGACGCACCACAGCAGGGCGACCACCGACCACAGGATGGCTGGTACCGCGACCACGTGGATGGCCTGGTTGACGGGGTTGCGGTGGTCGCCGGAATAGCTGGCGAACCAACGGTCGATGGGGCGTGCGGCGCTCATGTCCATGCTGCCTCTTCTCCCGGCAGGGCCTGTGGTGCGCGCCCGGGCGGGCGCGCCGGTGCTCAGTCTATGTGGATGCCCGCCAGCTTCTGCAGGGCTTCGGCGTACTTGTCGCGGGTGCGCGAGATCACCTCGGCCGGCAGCGCCGGCCCGGGGGCGGTCTTGTCCCAGTCCAGCGTTTCCAGGTAGTCGCGCACGAACTGCTTGTCGTAGCTCGGCGGGCTGGTGCCGACCGCGTACTCGTCGGCCGGCCAGTAGCGCGAGGAATCCGGGGTCAGCATCTCGTCCATGATGTACAGGCGGCCATCGGCGTCGGTGCCGAACTCGAACTTGGTGTCGGCCAGCAGGATGCCGCGTTCGGCCGCGTACTCGGCGGCGAACTTGTAGATGCGCAGGGTCGCGTCGCGCACTTTCTCGGCAAGCTCGGCGCCCACCGACTTGACCATCGCGTCGAAGTCGATGTTCTCGTCATGGTCGCCCACCGCGGCCTTGGTGGACGGGGTGAAGATCGGCTCGGGCAGCTTCTGCGCCTGCTGCAGGCCGTCGGGCAGCTTGATGCCGCTGACCTGGCCGGTGCGCTGGTAGTCCTTCCAGCCGCTGCCGATCAGGTAGCCGCGGGCGATGGCTTCCACCGGCACCGGCTTGAGCCTGCGGGTCACCACCGCGCGCCGGGCGTACAGCGCCGGGTCCACGCCTTCCGGCAACACGCTGGCCACGTCGATGCCGGTCAGGTGGTTGGGCATCAGGTGCGCGGTCTTGGCGAACCAGAAATTGGAGACCTGGCACAGCATCTCGCCCTTGCCGGGGATCGGGTCGGGCAGCACCACGTCGAACGCGGACAGGCGGTCGGTGGCCACGATGAGCAGGTAATCGCCGGCAGGCGTGTCGGCCGGCAGGCGTTCGCGCGGGATATCGAATACATCGCGCACCTTGCCGCGGTGGCGCAAGGGCAGGCCGGGAAGATCGGATTGCAGCAGCGTGGTCGGCACGGGCACTCCTGGAACTTGGCGATGAGGCCGTCGGCACAGGACCCGGGGGGCCCGCGGCGGGACGGCGGGCGGCCTAGTGTAAGGCCGTCCGGGGCCGCTGTGGCATAAAATGCGGGTCCGATCTTCGAGGCCACGGCCCTGCCCATGCGCTGGTACGGAAAACTGCTGGGATTCATCGCCGGCGCCCTGCTGTTCAGGCCCAACCCGCTGTTCGGCGCGGTGGTGGGCGTGCTGCTGGGGCATGCGTTCGACAGCGACTGGTTCAGGCTCGGCAAGGACCTGCCCTACCGCGAACTGGGCGTCACCCGCGAGGCCAGCGACGCCGAGATCGACCTGGCCTACCGCCGCCTGATGTCCCAGTACCACCCCGACAAACTGGCCGGGGCCGCGCCCGAGCTGCGCGCCCAGGCCGAGAAGAAGGCCCGGCAGATCAACGCCGCCTACGACCGCATCAAAACCCTGCGCAAGCGCTGAAAGGCCCCGTCATGTCCAACTGCATCATTGCCCCGTCCATCCTCTCGGCCGATTTCGCCCGGCTCGGCGAGGAGGTCGACACCGTCCTCGCCGCCGGTGCCGACTGGGTCCATTTCGACGTGATGGACAACCATTACGTGCCCAACCTGACCATCGGCCCGATGGTCTGCCAGGCGCTGCGCAGGCATGGCGTGACCGCGCCGATCGACGTGCACCTGATGGTCGAGCCGGTGGATCGCATCGTGCCGGACTTCGCCGAGGCCGGCGCCAGCCTGATCAGCTTCCACCCGGAAGCGTCGCGGCACGTCCACCGCACCATCCAGCTGATCAGGTCGCACGGCTGCAAGGCCGGCCTGGTGCTCAACCCGGCGACCCCGGTGGAAGTGCTCGACTGGGTGCTGGAGGATCTGGACCTGGTGCTGCTGATGTCGGTCAACCCCGGCTTCGGCGGCCAGGCCTTCATCCCCTCGACCCTGGAGAAGCTGCGCGCGGTGCGGGCGATGATCGACAAGCTCGGCAAGCCGGTGATCCTGGAAGTGGACGGTGGCGTGAAGGCCGACAACATCGGGCAGATCGCCGCCGCCGGTGCCGACGCCTTCGTCGCAGGCTCGGCCATCTTCAACGCCCCGGACTACGCGCAGGTCATCGCGCAGATGCGCGCCAACGTCGCTGCGGCGCGGGGGTGAGCATGGCCGCCGGCCTGCATATCCGTCCGGCCATCGCCGATGATGCGGGCCTGATCCTGCACTTCATCCGCGAGCTGGCGATCTACGAACGGGCCGAATCGTCGGTGCAGACCGACGAGGCCGGGATCCGCGCCAGCCTGTTCGGTGCCGATGCCAAGGCGCAGGCGCTGGTCTGCGAGCGCGACGGCCAGGCCATCGGCTACGCGGTCTACTTCTACAACTATTCCACCTGGCTGGGCCGCAACGGCATCTACCTGGAAGACCTGTACGTCAGCCCGGAACATCGCGGCTGCGGGGCGGGCAAGGCACTGCTGCAGCACATCGCGCGGCTGGCGGTGACGCAGGGCTGCGGCCGCTTCGAGTGGTCGGTACTGGACTGGAACACGCCGGCGATCGACTTCTACCGCGCCGCCGGCGCGCTGCCGCAGGACGAGTGGACCGTGTACCGGCTGCAGGGCGACGCGCTGCGGCGGTTCGCCGAGGGCTGATTCCCGGCGCCGTCCGTCCGTGGTGGACGTCCCGGGCCGGCCTTGCGGCAGTAAAAAAAGGCCGTGGCGTCGCCGCCACGGCCGGGGGAATTCGTGGGAGGCTGATCCTGCCTCCATCCATCGTCCCTGCTATGGACTTCCATGTTCCGGGGGTTTGATGACGCGGCGATGACGATCGCGTTGCCGTTGCATGGCGGGCGCACATTACAGAGCGTTCATGCGTGCGCCACGCTCCCGTTAGCCGGCGCGGCGCAATCTGTCGGCGATGGTTGGAAACGCCATCTTCCCGAACCTTCCCGACATAGCCCGCCCAAGGATCACGCATATGAAGACTTCCGCCCTGCTCCTCGCCGTCGGCCTGGCCCTGGGGGCCGGCACCGCGTTCGCCGCCCAGTCGACCCCGCCGGCCACCCCCGCCACGCCTGCAACCCCGGCGGCCCCGGCCATGCAGATGGCGCCGGCTGCCAAGACCGCCGCCGCCCCGGCCGCCAAACACCACGCCAAGAAGCACCATCACCACGCCGCCGCCGCCAAGCCGGCAACGCCTGCCGCCCCGGCAGACGGCAAGTAAGTCCCCGGCCCGGGAGGGTCACGCCGGTCCTTCGGCCGGCGTGATCGGCCTGCGTCCGGTCGGGTCACCGTGACGGAGGGCAGGGCAATGGACACCGCTACCCATCGCCCGTATCGCGTGATGGTGCTGGTCGTGATGGCCGTGCTTGGCGGCGCAATGCCGCAGGCCGCCGGTCCCGTGCCCACCATCGCTGCTGCCCCGGCCGCGGGGGCGCTGCCGGCACGGGCCAGGCCGCCGCTGCGGTGCCTCAAGCGCAGCGCCCTGGGCAAGTGCGAACGCCGCGTGCCGTCCACGGTCCGCTCCCCCGCCAGCCCCGCGCACTGAGCGGCAACCGCGGGCATGACGGCCGCCACCGGTGGCGGCGCTATGCTTGCCCCCAATCAGGCCACAGCCAAGCCGCCATGCGCATACTGGTCGTCGAGGACGATACCCAGATTTCGGCTTTCATCGCCAAGGGGCTGCGCGAGGACGGACACGTCGTGGACTGCGTTGGAAACGGCCGCGATGGCCTGTTCATGGCCACCACCGAGGCCTATGCCGCGGTCGTGCTCGACCGCATGCTCCCCGGCCTGGACGGCCTCACCGTGCTGCGCACGCTGCGTGGCGCCGGCAACACGGTGCCGGTGCTGCTGCTGACCGCGCTGGCCGATGTCGACCACCGGGTGGAGGGCCTGCGCGCCGGTGCCGACGACTACCTGGTCAAGCCGTTCGCCTTCGCCGAACTCAGCGCCCGGCTCGACGGCCTGTCGCGGCGCGGCCCGGGGGCGCCGGCGGCCGCGCCATCGACGCGGCTGCAGGTGGCCGACCTGGAGCTGGACCTGCTGCGCCGCACCGCCTCGCGCGCCGGCCGTACCATCGAACTGCTGCCGCGCGAGTTCATGCTGCTCGACTACCTGATGCGCAACGCCGGCCGGGTGGTCACCCGCACGATGCTGCTGGAAGCGGTGTGGAACTACCACTTCGATCCGCAGACCAACGTGATCGACGTGCACATCAGCCGCCTGCGGCAGAAGATCGACCATGGCTTCGCCAGCACGCTGCTGCATACGGTGCGCGGTGCCGGTTACCGGCTCGACGGGTGATGCGCCTGCTGCGCTCCACCACCTCGCGGCTGGCGCTGGCGGTGTCCGTCGCCTTCCTGTTGTCGTTCATCGTGCTCGGCACCGGCGTCTATGCCGCGGTGTCGACGCTGCTCGAGCGCGACGCGCGCGAGGTCGTGCGCACCGATGCGGCGGGGCTGCGCGATCTGTACCGGCATGCGGGCTACGCGCGCCTGCGCGAAGAGCTGGAGGCGCGCATCGGCACCCCGGACGATCCGGACATGGTGTACATGCTGCTGGACAGCCATGGCAGGGTCATCGCCGGCACCCTGGCCGACGTGCCCGGCTGGACCGGGCGCGCGCGCTGGCTGCAGTTCGTCGACGCGGCGTCCGACGACACCCCGCGGGTGATCGCGCAGCAGCAGGTGCTGGACAACGGCCAGTACCTGCTCACCGGCCTGCGCATGCGCTCGGAAGATGGCTTCCTGCGCCTGATCCTGCACTCGGCGCTGGCGGCACTGCTGGCCGCGGCGGTGATGGGTGCGATGGTCGGGCGCTGGACCTCGCGCTGGGTGGCGCGGCGGCTGGGCAACCTCGACCGTACGGCCGAACGTGTGGCCGCCGGTGAAATGGGCCTGCGCGTGCACAGCGATGGCAGCGGCGATGCGTTCGACCGGGTCGCGCTGCGCTTCAACGGCATGCTTGACCGGATACAGGCGCTGCTCGATGCGGTCCGCCATGCCACCGATCACATCGCCCATGACCTGCGCACGCCGCTGAGTCGCCTGCGCACGCGGCTGGACGCGATGCGCGAGGTGCCGGCGATCGCCGCCTCGCCCGTGGCGATCGCCGAGCTGGATGCCGGGCTGGCCGAAACCGACGGCCTGCTGCAGTCCTTCTCCGCCCTGCTGCGGCTGTCGCGGATCGAGGCACAGCCGGCGACTGCCGACGATGCCACCGTGGTCGACCTGGACCAGCTGGTCGAGGACGTGGCCGAGCTCTACCAGCCGGTCGCCGCCCAGCGCGGCATGCGCCTGCATGTCGTGGGTGCGCCGCTGCAGGTGGCGGGCGACCCGGACCAGCTGTTCCAGCTGCTGGTGAACCTGCTCGACAACGCGCTCAAGTACGGGCCGGCCGGCGGTACCGTCACCCTGGCCATGGCGGCCGCGGGCGGGCAGGTCGAGTTGAGCGTCCGCGATCAGGGGCCCGGCATTCCCGAAGGCGACCGCCAGCGTGTGTTCGACCGTTTCGAGCGCCTGCAGGCCGACCGCGGCCAGGCCGGTACCGGGCTGGGATTGAGCCTGGTGCGGGCCATCGTCGCCCGCCACCGCGGCAGCGTCGTCCTGTCCGATGGCGACGCCGGCCCCGGCGGCGCGCCGGGGCTGTGCGTGACCGTGCATCTGCCGCGCCGGCCTCCCGCTGCCGTGACCTGAGGCCAGTGGAGGGGTACCCACACGCCCGGGCGGGCGCGGACAGTTGCCCCTGCAAGCGTTCCCGCCGGGTGCCGCGGCCCCCGCTGGGGCCCATTTGCGGTACAGTTGCGCGGTGCCCATTCTGACGACCAAGCGTTCCCTTTCTTCCGCTCGCCGCTGGTGGCGATGGTGGCCCGTTGCCGTCGTCCGTACCGCCACCGTCGATTCCCGGAAGGAAAGCCGTCTTGATCACGCAAGAGCAGTTCCAGCAGCTGGCCACTGAGGGCCACAGCGCACACCCGCATAATTTCGTTCCCGTCGTCCGCGAAGTGCTGTCCGACCTGGACACGCCGCTCTCGGTCTACCTCAAGCTCGCCGACGGCCCGCATACCTATCTGTTCGAATCGGTCGAGGGTGGCGAGCGCTTCGGCCGTTATTCCATCATCGGCCTGCCGGCGCGACGCATCTACAGCTTCCGCGGGCACACGCTGGAAGTGAGCGAGCTGGGCGAAGTCGTCGAGCGCCGCGAGGTGGCTGACCCGCTGGCCGAGGTGGAAGTGCTGCGCAGGCAGTACTCGGTGCCGCAGCTGGATGGCCTGCCGGGCTTCACCGGCGGCCTGGTCGGCTGGTTCGGCTTCGAGTGCATCCAGTACATCGAGCCGCACCTGGGCGCGGGCGACAAACCCGATGAACTCGGAACGCCGGACATCTACCTGATGCTGTCCGAAGAGCTGGCGGTGTTCGACAACCTCAAGGGCCGGCTGTACCTGATCGTGCATGCCGACCCGTCGCAGCCGCAGGCCTGGGCGCGCGCCAACCGGCGCCTCGACGAACTGGCGCACCGGCTGCGCCAGGGCGGTGCCGGTTACCCGCAGGCGCAGGTGTCCGACGCCATCGACGAGCAGGATTTCCAGTCGTCCTTCACCCGCGAGCAGTACCACGCGGTGGTGCGCAAGGCGCAGGAATACGTGCGCGCCGGCGACATCTTCCAGGTGGTGCCGAGCCAGCGCCTGCGCGTGCCGTTCCGTGCGCGGCCGATCGATGTGTACCGCGCCCTGCGTGCGTTGAATCCGTCGCCGTACATGTACTTCATCGACGTCGGCGGCACCCAGGTGGTCGGCTCCTCGCCGGAAATCCTGGCGCGCCTGCGCGATGGCATCGTCACCGTGCGTCCGATCGCCGGCACCCGCCCGCGCGGCGCCACGCCGGAGCTGGACAAGGCCCTGGAAGTCGAACTGCTGGCCGATCCCAAGGAGCGCGCCGAGCACGTGATGCTGATCGACCTCGGCCGCAACGATGTCGGCCGCGTCGCCGAACCGGGCACGGTCAAGGTGGGCGAGCAGTTCGTGATCGAGCGCTACAGCCATGTCATGCATATCGTCAGCGAGGTCACCGGCACCTTGAAGGCCGGGTTGAGCTACAGCGACGTGATGCGTGCGACCTTCCCGGCCGGCACCGTCAGCGGCGCACCGAAGATCCGCGCGCTGGAGATCATCCGCGAGCTGGAGCCGGTCAAGCGCAACGTCTATTCCGGCGCGGTCGGCTACATCGGTTGGAACGGCGATGCCGATACCGCCATTGCCATCCGCACCGCGGTCATCCAGGACGGCTACCTGTACGTGCAGGCGGGTGGTGGCGTGGTCTACGACTCCGATCCGGATGCCGAGTGGCAGGAAACCATGAACAAGGGTCGCGCGCTGTTCCGTGCGGTGGCGCAGGCGGCGAAGGGGCTGTGAGCGGGCACTGCCCGCTCATTGCGACGTGCATGGAAACGGAGAGATCAGGATGAAGAGCACAATCGTGTTGTCCTTGTTGTTGGCCCTGGCGCCGGTGCTGTCGTTCGCGCAGGCCAATTCGGTGCCATCGCAGCCGCATTTGCTGGTGAAGGGGCAGGCTGCGCGCACAGTGGTGCCGGATCGCTTCACCGTCGAGTTCCTCGCGCAAGCCACGGACATGGCACCGGAGCAGGCACGTTCCCGGGTCGAGCAGAACGTGGTGGCGGTGCTGGCTGCGTTGAAGAAGCACCGCGCGCTCGCGGAACACACCCACGCCTCGTCCATGTCGATTTCCGCCGAGAATGCGTACGAGGATGGCAAGCAGGTGTTCAAGGGCACCAAGGTCGTCCGTCGCGTGCGTGGCAGTTTCGATGATCTGGAGAAGCTGCGCGGATTACTGGCCGATGTGAATGCCGGGCCGGGCCTGCAGATCACCTCGTTGCGTTCCGGTTACGCGCAGGCCAGCTCGCTGCGCGCCGAACTCAAGGCCGAAGCTGCCCGCCAGTCCCGCCGTTCCGCCGAAGGGTTGGCAGCGGCCTATGGCACGCGCATCACTGGCCTGTACACCATCTCCGACGTTGCGCCGAGCTTCGCCTACGGAGTGCAGGCGGTTACGTGGCAGTCGGCAAACGAGGAGGCCGGGGAAGACGCCGTCCCGCCGCCGGCTCTCCCTGCGCCTGCGGCAACCGGCGTATCCGGCTCCCGGCTTGCGGCCGAGAGTCTGGAAACCGGGACGATCACCTTCACCGAAAACGTCTACGCGATCTTCCTGATCGCTCAATGAGTGCCATGCCATGCTGTTGATGATCGACAACTACGACAGCTTCACCTTCAACCTCGTGCAGTACCTGCAGATGCTGGGCGCCGAGGTGAAGGTGGTGCGCAACGACGCGCTGAGCGTCGAACAGATCGCCGCGCTCAATCCCTCGCACATCGTGGTGTCGCCGGGGCCGAAGACCCCCGACGACGCCGGGGTGTCGCTGGAGGTGATCCGCCGGCTCGGCCCGACCATCCCGATCTTCGGCGTGTGCCTGGGCCACCAGAGCATCGGCCAGGTGTATGGCGGCGACGTGATCCGCGCCGGCAACATCATGCACGGCAAGACCTCGCCGATCCGCCACGAGGGCAAGGGCGTGTTCGCCGGGCTGCCCGACCGCTACGAGGCCACGCGCTACCACTCGCTGGTGGTGGACAAGGCCACGCTGCCGGACGTGCTGGAGATCACCGCCTGGACCGAGAACGCCGACGGTTCGATGGAGGAGATCATGGGCCTGCGCCACCGCCAGCATCCGGTGGAAGGCGTGCAGTTCCATCCCGAGTCCATCCTCACCCAGCACGGCCACGCGCTGATGAAGAACTTCCTGGACCGCACGTGCTGAGCGGGACCGAAGCGCTGCGGCTGTTCGTGGTGATGCTCGGCGGCCGCCATGCGCGCGCCAACACCGAAGTGCACGACGTGGTGCTGGCGGTGGCGCCGGGCATCGAACGGACCCATGCCCAGCTGCGCCAGCAGTGGTTCGGCGAGACGTCCGGGCTGCACATCGATTCGTGGATGACGGTCGATGGCGTCGAACAGTGGCAGGTGCGCCTGTCCGCGGACGCGCCCGCCGCCGATGCGCCGCGGCTCTACTTCGTGAATCTGGGCGGCTATGTCGCCGGCGAGTTCGGCGAGGCCCACCGTTACCTGCTGGTGGTCGCCGACGACACGGCCGACGCCAAGCGCAAGGCGCTGCGCCAGGCCGGCGCGGAGTGGATCAAGCCGCACCGCGATGCCCTGTTCGACGTCGACAGCTGCCTGCCCGTCGGCCCCATCGGCGGCCTGCACGTGCACCTGGTTCCCGGCCCCCACGCCGGCATCCGCAGCCAGAGCGACTACATCGTCATTTCCTGATCCTGGAGTTTTCATGACCATCACCGCGCAGGAAGCCCTGCAACGCACCATCGAACACCGCGAGATCTTCTTCGACGAGATGGTCGACCTGATGCGGCAGATCATGCGTGGCGAAGTGTCCCCGACCATGACCGCCGCCATCCTCACCGGCCTGCGGGTGAAGAAGGAGACCGTCGGCGAGATCGCGGGCGCGGCCACGGTGATGCGCGAGTTCGCGCTGCCGGTGGCGGTGGCCGACAAATCGCACCTGGTCGACATCGTCGGCACCGGCGGCGATGGCTCGCATACCTTCAACATCTCCACCTGCTCGATGTTCGTGGTGGCCGCGGCTGGTGCCAAGGTGGCCAAGCACGGCAACCGCAGCGTGTCGTCCAAGTCCGGCAGCGCCGATGCGGTGGAGGCGCTGGGTGCGGCGATCGAGCTCAACCCGGAGCAGGTGGCGCGGGTCATCGAGCAGACCGGCATCGGCTTCATGTTCGCGCCGATGCACCACCCGGCGATGAAGGTGGTGGCGCCGGTGCGGCGCGAGATGGGCGTGCGCACCATCTTCAACATCCTCGGTCCGCTGACCAACCCGGTTGGCGCCACCAACATCCTGATGGGCGTGTTCCACCCCGACCTGGTCGGCATCCAGGCGCGCGTGCTGCGCGAGCTGGGCGCGCAGCGCGCGCTGGTGGTGTGGGGCCGCGACAACATGGACGAGATCTCGCTGGGCGCCGGCACCCTGGTCGGCGAGCTGCGCGACGGCAAGGTGCGCGAGTACGAAATCCACCCGGAGGATTTCGGCATCGCCATGTCGGCCAGCCGCAATCTCAAGGTGGCCAACCCGGAAGAGTCCATCGCCATGCTGCGCGGCGTGCTCGACAACCAGCCCGGCCCGGCCAACGACATCGTCGCGCTCAACGCCGGCGCCGCCCTGTACGTGGCCGGCGTGGCCGACAGCATCGCCGACGGGCTGGCGCGCGCGCGCGCGGTCATCGCCGACGGCAGCGCCCGTGCCCGCATGCAGCAGTACGTCGCCGCCAGCCGCGCCTTGGCCGGCTGAGCGCCAACCCGTCTTCCCTTCCCGCCGTACCGTCTTCCAGGAAAGCAGAGTCATGAGCGACATCCTCAACACCATCCTCGCCCGCAAGACGCAGGAGGTGGCCGAGCGCAGTGCCCGCGTGCCGCTGGCCGAACTGAAGGCGCGCGTTGCCGATGCGTCGCCGGTGCGTGGTTTCGCCAGCGCGCTGCAGGCGGCCATCGCCAACGGCGACCCGGCGGTGATCGCCGAGGTCAAGAAGGCCAGCCCGTCCAAGGGCGTGATCCGCCCGGATTTCCGCCCGGCCGAGATCGCGGTCAGCTACGAGCTGGGCGGCGCCAGCTGCCTGTCGGTGCTCACCGACGTGGATTTCTTCCAGGGCGCCGACGCCTATCTGCGCGAGGCGCGCGAGGCCTGCACGCTGCCGGTGCTGCGCAAGGATTTCGTCATCGACCCCTACCAGGTGGTCGAGGCCCGCGTGCTGGGCGCGGACTGCATCCTGCTGATCGTCTCGGCGCTGGACGACCGCCAGCTGGCCGGATTGTCCGACCTGGCGATGCAGCTGGGCATGGACGTGCTGGTGGAAGTCCATGACATCGACGAGCTGGAGCGCGCCATCCAGGTGCCGGTGCCGCTGGTGGGCATCAACAACCGCAACCTGCGCACCTTCGAGGTATCGCTGGACACCACGCTGTCGATGCGCGCGGCGGTGCCGCGCGACCGCCTGCTGGTCACCGAGAGCGGCATCCTCGGCCCGGCCGACGTCAGGACCATGCGCGAGGCCGGCGTCAACGCCTTCCTGGTCGGCGAGGCCTTCATGCGCGTGGAGGAGCCGGGCGAGGGCCTGCGTCAGCTATTCTTCAGCGCATGACCGAGTCCTACCCCGCTCCCCGCGACGACGCGCAACTGGTCGTCTTCGATTTCGACCACACGCTGTACGACGGCGATTCCGGCAGCCACCTGTTCGCCTGGCTGATCCGCCGCAACCCGCTGCGGATGCTGGCGGCAGTGCTGATCACGCCATTGTTCGGCCCGCTGGTGGCGCTGCTGCCGACGCGCCGCTTCGGCATTTCCGGCTACGTGTGGATCGCGACCTTCGGCCTGCACCGGGCGCGGGAGTTCAACGGCATCATCGACCAGTACGTGCGCGCGCACGAACCTGCGATCCGCGCGCGGCTGCTGCCACGGGCGCTGGACGTGTTCGCCGCGCATCGCCGCGCCGGCGACCGGGTGGTGGTGGCAACCGGTGCGCCGCCGGAGCTGGCGCGTGCCATCCTGGCCTTCGTCGCGCACCAGGACGTGCCGGTGGTCGGCAGCGAAGTGGGGCCGCGGCTGGGCGCGATGGGCGCCACCCGCCACTGCCACAACGAAGAGAAGATGCGCATGTTGCGCGAGCGCGGCTATGGCGCCATCGCCATCGCCTACTCGGACAGCACCGCCGACCTGCCGCTGCTGCGCGCGGCGCAGGCGCCGGTGGTGGTCAACCCCAAGCATTCGCGGGTGGCGTACTTCCGCCGTGTGTTGCCGGCCGGCACCCGCATCCTCAACTGGGGCTGTGCCGAGCGCGGCGGCGAGCCGGCCTGAACGGCGCCGCCGGCCATTGGCCGGCGGTGCGCCTGCCGGGCGTCAGCCCAGCCAGCGGTGCAGTGCGTGGCCGATCTGGAACAGGCTGATCGACAGCACCAGCACCCCCACCGCGATGAGTACCCAGCGCTCCTTGAGGCGCTTGACCAGCAGCGCCGCCACCGGTGCGGCCATCATCCCGCCGACCAGCAGCCCGGCGACGATGGACAGGTGCTGCAATCCCATCGACAGCAGGAACGTGGTCGAGATCGCCAGGGTGACGATGAATTCGGCCGCATTCACCGTACCGATGGTGGTGCGTGCCTTGCCGCCGCGCGCGAGCAGGGTCGAGGTCGCCACCGGCCCCCAGCCGCCGCCGCCACTGGCGTCGAGCAGGCCGGCGAAGAAGCCCAGCACCGGTACCCGCTGCACCTCGCTGCGTGGGGTGAAGCGGCCGGCCGCGCGGGCAAGGATGAAGATCGCCAGCGCCAGCAGGTAGAGATAGATGAAGGGGCGGATGAACTCGCCGGGCAACTGGGTCAGGACGTAGGCGCCGAGTGCGCCGCCAACCGCACCGGGCAGCGCCAGGCGCAGGAACAGCCGCCGGTCGACGTTGCCGGCCGCCAGATGCGATACCCCGGACGCGCCGGTGGTGAATACCTCGGCGGTATGGATGCTGGCGCTCACCGCCGCCGGTGGCAGCCCCATGCTCAACAGAACAGACGAGGACACCAGCCCGAATGCCATGCCCAGGGCGCCATCGACCAGCTGCGCCCCGATCCCGATCAGGATGAACCAGTAGAACTCGCTTCCAAATTCCATTGGTGGAGACTGCTGGGTAAGGAAGGCAACCGTCAAGGCCGCGGGATTGCCCCGCGGTGCCGGACTCGGGGGCTGGAGACGTCAGGTTTCCGCTGAGGCAGCCCGCTTTTGTTGTCAAAGGGGCGCGCGCGGACAGGCGCAGGGATCTGGAGGCCGATGCGCCGGGGCCCCGGGGTCTGCGGAGCAGACTCTGGGGTTTATGCGTGAGTACGTATCAACGCGTTCCGTACAGCACGATGGTCTTGCCGCGCGCGTGCAGGATGCCGTCGGCCTGCAGCTTCTTGAGCACGCGCCCGGCCATTTCCCGCGAGCAGCCCACCAGCCGGGCGATCTCCTGCCGCGAAACGCGCAGCTGGGTGCCCTGCGGGTGACTCATCGATTCCGGCTCGCGGGCCAGGTCGTGCAGGGTGCGCACGATGCGGTCGGTCACGTCCAGGAACGCCAGGCGGCTGGCCTTGCGGCTGGTGTGCAGCAGGCGCCGGGAAATCTGCGAGCCGATCGCGTACAGCAGCCGCGGGGCGTCGCTGGACAGCGGCCCCAGGAACAGCTGGTGCAGCCGTTCGTAGCTGATCTCGGCCAGTTCGCAGGGGGTGCGGGTGCGCAGGATCACCTCGCGCTTGTCCGATTCGATGAACAGCCCCATCTCGCCGACGAACTCGCCGGCGCCGAAGTAGCCCAGCACCAGTTCCCGGTCCTCGTCCTCCTCGGCGATGATGCTGACCGAGCCGCTGACCACGTAGTACATGGTGCCGGCCGGGTCGCCGGGGCGGAACACGTCGGTGCGCCCCGGGTAGCGGCGGCGGTGGCTGTGGGCCAGGAACCGATCGATGGTGGCGATATCCAGGGCCAAGGGGCTGGAGGCGAGGCGCACGTTAGGCACGGTGTTGGCGATCCCTGGACTCATGATGACGTTCATGTTCGTGTTTATGAACTTGTCTTAACGGACAAGCTTAGCGACGCAGGCCACAAGGGGCAAACGCCTGTTGGCCGCGCACGTTTCGCCGGGGGGCGGTTTGCCCCATAATTGCCCCCTTTCCCACCATTCACAGGACCGACCGCCGTGGTCAAGCCGTTGCCTCGCCTGAGGTTGCAGGGTTTCAACAACCTCACCAAGGCGCTGAGCTTCAACATCTATGACGTCTGCTATGCGCGTACCGAAGAGGAGCGCCAGCGTTACATCGAGTACATCGACGAGGAATACAACGCCGATCGACTCACGCAGATCCTCACCGATGTGGCCGAGATCATCGGCGCCAACATCCTGAACATCGCCCGTCAGGATTACGATCCGCAGGGCGCGTCGGTGACCATCCTCATCTCCGAGGAGCCGGTGATCGACAAGAAGGCCGCCGGCAAGGAGCTGATCTCCGACGCGGTGGTCGCGCACATGGACAAGAGCCACATCACCGTCCATACCTATCCCGAGACCCACCCGCAGGAAGGCATCGCCACCTTCCGCGCCGATATCGACGTCGCCACCTGCGGCGTGATCTCGCCGCTGAAGGCGCTGAACTACCTGATCGAGAGCCTCGAGTCGGACATCGTGATCATGGACTACCGCGTCCGTGGCTTCACCCGCGACGTGAAGGGCAAGAAGCACTTCATCGACCACAAGATCAACTCGATCCAGAACTTCCTGGCCAAGAACATCAAGTCGCGCTACGAGATGTTCGACGTCAACGTCTACCAGGAGAACATCTTCCACACGAAGATGCACCTGAAGGACTTCGACCTGGACCAGTACCTGTTCGAGGAGAAGGCCAAGAACCTCTCGTTCAAGGAGCGCATGAAGATCGAGGCGCTGCTGCGCCGCGAGATCGAGGAGCTGTTCCACGGCCGCAACCTGGCCGAGTGACGGTTACATGCGGTTCGGGGAGCGGTTGCTAGCCTGCCGCTCCTGAAATACCCGGCGGGACGGCCCGCCCCGTGGTCCGATCCACGGAACACAGCCGACGGCGGCCCGGTGCTCACCAGCACCGGGCCGCTTTTTTTGTGCCCAAACCTTTAAGGAGTAAACCCCCATGGCCTGGATCTACCTGCTGGTGGCCGGTCTGTTCGAAGTCGTCTGGGCGATCGGCCTGAAGTACACCGAGGGCTGGACCCGGCCGTGGCCCAGCGTGGGCACCCTGGCGGCGATGGTGGTCAGCTTCTGGTGCCTGTCGCAGTCGCTCAGGTCGATCCCGATCGGCACCGGCTATGCGATCTGGACCGGGATCGGCGCGGTCGGCGCCGCCGCGCTGGGCATCGTGCTGTTCGGCGACAGCGCCTCGTGGCCGCGGCTGCTGTGCATCGGCCTGATCGTGGCTGGCGTGATCGGGTTGAAGATCGTGTCGTAGTCACGTCCGCGGAGCGGGCATGCTGTCCCGGGTCCGCTGCGCAAACCTTGGGTCCCGGCTCCGGGTTCACCCATTCCCGCGCCTTCGGTGCGCCGGCTTGACCCGTGGGCCCTGCAGCAGACGGAATGCGTGCTTCGCCCGTTCCGCCATGAGGCCGGGGCGTGGGTTCAGAGCCGGTAGGCGATGGTTTTCATTGCCCGGGAGGCCAGTGCCATCACCGCCGGGATCGGTGCCGGCAGGATCCGCGCGCCGGCGTGTTCGGCATGGTCGGCGTGGCGTGCCTCGTCGATCTTCATCACCTTGAGGATCTCGCGGCTGCGCTGGTCGGCCGGTGGCAGGGTCTCAAGGTGCTCGTCCAGGTGCGCCTCCACCTGGCGCTCGGTCTCGACCACGAAACCCAGGTTCCAGCCGTCGCCGCGCAGCCCGGCGAGGGTGCCGATGGCGTAGCTGCCGGCATACCACAGCGGGTTGAACAGGCTGGGGCGGCTGTCGAGCTCGCGCAGGCGGTCCGCGCACCAGCCCAGGTGGTCGGTCTCCTCCTGCGCCGCTTCCAGCAGGTGCGCGCGGGTGGACGGGTCGCGGGCAACGGCCGCCTGTCCGAAATACAGCCCCTGAGCGCACACTTCGCCGACGTGGTTGATGCGCATCAGGCCTGCGGCGTGGCGCCTTGCGTCCGGTTCCAGCACCACGTCCGGGGTATCGCCGGCGGGGTTGGGGCGGCGCGCCGGCGGGTTGCCGAACACCGTGTCCAGCGCGCGCTGGGCCTCGGTCAGCAGGCGATCCAGGGGCGTGAAGGCGCGGTCGGTGGTCATGGCGTCCAGACGGGGTGGGGGAGAGCCGGATTCTCGCCGCTGTCCCCGGGGCTGCCAAGGCCGGCCGGGTGGCGGCTTGCGTGGGCCGGCCACGGCCGGTACAATCCCGCCTCTTGTGTTTCACCTTCACAACGCGTGGCAGAGTTCCGGCAGTGCAGCGCCGCAATGAGCCCGACCTAACCTGAGTTCTTTCATGAGCACTTTCACCGCAAAGAACGAGACCGTCCAGCGTGACTGGTATCTCGTCGACGCCTCGGGCAAGACCCTGGGCCGTCTGGCCACCGAGCTGGCCCGCCGCCTGCGTGGCAAGCACAAGCCGGTCTACACCCCGCACGTCGATACCGGCGACTACCTGGTTGTCATCAACGCAGAGAAGATTGTCGTCACCGGCAAGAAGCTGCAGGACAAGCAGTACCACCGCTTCACCGGCTACATCGGCAACCTGAAGACCGAGACCCTGGCCCAGGCGCTGGAGCGTCACCCGGAGCGCGTGATCGAGATCGCTGTCAAGGGCATGCTGCCGAAGGGCCCGCTGGGCCGCGCCATGTACCGCAAGCTCAAGGTCTACGCCGGCGCCGAGCACCCGCACGCCGCCCAGCAGCCGCAAGTTCTGGATATCTAATCATGGCTATCACGCAAAACTACGGCACTGGCCGCCGCAAGTCCTCCACCGCCCGCGTGTTCCTGCGCAAGGGTTCGGGCAACATCACCGTCAATGGCCGTCCGCTGGACGAGTTCTTCGGCCGTGAGACCGCGCGCATGATCGTGCGCCAGCCGCTCGAGCTGACCAAGAACACCGAGAGCTTCGACGTCATCGTCACCGCCACCGGCGGCGGCACCACCGGCCAGGCCGGTGCGATCCGCCTGGGCATCGCCCGCGCCCTGGTCGAGTACGACGAAGGCCTGAAGTCCGAGCTGCGCAAGGCCGGCTTCATGACCCGTGACGCCCGCGAAGTCGAGCGCAAGAAGGTTGGTCTGCACAAGGCCCGCCGCGCCACCCAGTTCTCCAAGCGCTGATCCATCGCGCCTGGCGTGGGGTCCTCCGGGATCCCGCTGGGAAAACAAAAGCCCGGCCTCGGCCGGGCTTTTGTCGTTCCGGGGTGGCGTGAAGCCCATGGCGGCTGCCGCGCCGGCATCCGCTGGGGGCAAAAAGAAAGGCCTGATCTTTCGATCAGGCCTTTGGTATTTGGCAGCCCCGGAAGGATTCGAACCTCCGAATGCCTGAGTCAGAGTCAGGTGCCTTACCGCTTGGCGACGGGGCTAGGCAGGGGGTGGATTATCGCATGCCGCGGCGGTCGAGGCCAACAGGCGTGGCGGCGAGACCGTTGGAGCAGGCAAAAAAAGACCAGATCTTTCGATCTGGTCTTTTGATATCTGGCAGCCCCGGAAGGATTCGAACCTCCGAATGTCTGAGTCAGAGTCAGATGCCTTACCGCTTGGCGACGGGGCTGTGGTTTTCAGGAGCCGGGCTCCTGCTCCCTTGGTGGCTATGGGTGGACTCGAACCACCGACCCCAGCATTATGAGTGCTGTGCTCTAACCGGCTGAGCTACATAGCCTCAGGGAGCCCGCAATTCTGCGTATCGCCGGCTTGCCTGTCAACTGTTTTTTCCGCGCTTGTGGCATTGCAGCGGCCATGGCAGAGTCCAAGCCAGTAGAAATATTTAGGAGTCCGCATCGTGATCGATCCGGACGGCTATCGACCGAACGTCGGCATTGTGCTGATGCGGGAAGACGGACAGGTGTTCTGGGCACGACGCGTGCGCCGGGACGGCTGGCAGTTCCCGCAGGGTGGGATGAACTCCGACGAGACCCCGGTCGAGGCCATGTATCGCGAGCTGCAGGAAGAAACCGGCCTGTTGCCTGAACATGTCGAAGTGCTCGGGGCTACCCCGGGCTGGCTTCGCTACCGGTTGCCCAGCCGCGCCATCCGCCGTACCGAGAAGCAGGTCTGCATCGGCCAGAAGCAGGTCTGGTTCCTGCTGCGGCTGACCGGCGACGAAGGCCATGTGCGCCTGGACCATACCGAGGCCCCCGAGTTCGACCATTGGCGCTGGGTGGATTTCTGGTATCCCGTCGAGCATGTGGTCATGTTCAAGCGGGGTGTCTATGCGCGCGCGCTGCGGCATCTGGCGCCGTTGGCGCGGGGCATCGCCGGGCAAGGGGTGACGGCGATGCCGAAGAGCGCCCAGGAGGCGTGGATGCCCGGCCATGCGGCAGGCCATGAGCGCCCGCGCAAGCGTTCGCGCAAGCGCGGCTATTGGCCGCGGAAGGCGCAGGGCGAGGGGCCGACGGCCTGACGGCCGCCATCTGATCGAGAACGATTCAGAATTTTAATTGACAATCGTTCTCGTTTTCGTTGAAATGGCTTCCGGCCACTCCCGGCCGGTCCTGCCCATCGCCCCCGTGTACGTCTGCATCTGCAACGGTGTCACCGACCACCAGATCCGCGAAGCGGCCGACAACGGCTGCAGTTCGGTTGCCGAGCTGACGATGCGCACCGGCTGCGGTTCCAGCTGCGGTTCCTGCCTGGAGATGGCCGGCGAGCTCCTGGCCAAGGCGCGCGCGGTGCACGACCTGCCGCTGCCGGTACTCGGCCTGGCCAGGGTGGCCTGAACTCCGTCGCGGCGCGTGGCCGCGGCGTGAGCGCATGCGTCAGGTCCGCCGTTGCGGCCGGACCAATGCATACGATTCGCGTTCCTTCATCGACGCATCCGTGACGCTACAGTGCGCGCGTTCAATGCGTGCAGGAGCAACTCCCATGAAAGGCGACGTCAAGGTCATCGAATTCCTCAACAAGGTGCTCTACAACGAGCTGACCGCGATCAACCAGTACTTCCTGCACGCCAAGATGCTGAAGAACTGGGGCCTGAAGGAGCTGGCCGAGCACGAGTACAAGGAATCCATCGACGAGATGAAGCATGCGGACGCGTTGTCCGACCGCATCCTGTTCCTCGAGGGACTGCCGAACTTCCAGGCGCTGGGCAAGCTGCGCATCGGCGAGAGTCCGGTCGAGATCCTGCGCTGCGACCTGGCGCTGGAAACCTCGGCGGTGGCGGTGCTGCGCGAGGCCGTGGCCTACGCGGAGAGCATCGGCGACTACGTCAGCCGCGAGCTGTTCGTGAAGATCCTCGACTCCGAGGAAGAGCACATCGACTGGCTGGAAACCCAGCTGGACCTGATCGAGCGCATCGGCGAGCCGAACTACCTGCTGACCAAGCTGGACGACTGAGCGCCCGCCCCGGCGCTGTGCCGGGCACTTGCGGGCCCAGGCCACGGCGGCCGCGTCGCCGTGCTGCCACGGCATCGCTCATCTACCCAGGGCCGCGCCGTCTGCTCGGTGGTGATCCCGCTCCCTTTTCCGCACGCGCGTCCGGGCGCGACATGCGCGCGAGCCGGGCTCAGGCCTGCAGGGCCCGTTCGCCGCGCATGTCCGACTGGTAGCCGATCAGCGCCAGCCGGGCGCGGGCGAACTCGGCAATGATCAGTGCGACCATCACCGCCGGGCGTTCCAGCTTGCCCGAGCGGGCGGCCAGTTCGACCCGGCGCGCCGCCGCCGACAGGGCCAGGGCACCGACATTGGCGCTGGCCGACTTGAGGCTGTGCGCCAGTTCGCGCAACTGGTCCAGGTCGGGTGTGACCGCGGCCTCCTGCAGCTGGCGCACCAGCGGGGTGGTGTCGTCGAGGAACACGTCGATGATGGTGGCGGTCTCGGCGCCGGCGATCTCGCGCAGTTCGTCCAGCACCTCGCGGTCGAGCACCGGCAGGGCGGTGGACTGCGCGGCCGAGGCCGGGGCTTCCTCGAGCTGGGCCGGTGCCGCCTGCGGCGGTTCGTCGCCGGCGGTCGGCGCGGTCCCGCACCAGCGCAGCAGGCAGGCCTGCAGGCCTTCGCGCGAAATGGGCTTGGAAAGGTAATCGTCCATTCCCGCGTCCAGGCAGCGCTGGCGGTCGCCGGCCATGGCGTTGGCGGTCATGGCGATGATCGGCAGGCGCGCGGCCGGGGTGGCGGCCTCGTGCTCGCGCCAGCGGCGGGTGGCGGCGTAACCGTCCAGCACCGGCATCTGGCAGTCCATCAGCACCGCCTGGTAAGCGCCGGCGTGCAGCTTGTCCAGCGCGAGCTGGCCGTTGATGGCGGTTTCCACTTCGCAGCCGAGCACGCCCAGCAGCTTCTGCGCCACGAGCAGGTTGACCGGGTTGTCCTCGACCAGCAGCACCCGTGTGCCGATCAGTCCGCGCGTCCGTTCCAGCGATGCCGGGGCAGCGGGCGGCGCTTCCGGCGCGACGGAGGGCGCGGCCGCGCCGGTGTCCGGCGCAGGGCTGGCCGGTTCCGTCAACGCCGCGCGCAGGGCCGCATCCGCCGCCTGCCGCGATACCACGCGTGGACTGTCGCGCAGCTCGGCCGGCAGCGGTGCGTCGTCCTGCAGCCAGACCAGGCGGTGGTCGCCGCCGGCCCGCTGCAGCGCCGCGACACCCAGGCGCAGCGATGACAGGTCGCCGATGACGGCGTGCCAGGGCTGTGCGGTGCCGCCGGTGCGGAGCAGGTCCAGCGCTTCCTGCACCGTGTCCACGCTGCGGACCTCGAACCCCCAGTTCGGCAGGATCAGCTCCAGCCGCTGGCGCAGGCGCGCGTCGGTGGACACCAGCAGCACCCGCGGGTGGGCACCGTGCGCCGGTGCGCGCAGGTCGCCGATCACCTTGAGCAGTGGAATCTCGAACCAGAAGGTCGAGCCCTGGCCGGGCACCGAGTCGAGCCCGATCCGGCCATGCATCAGGTCGATGATGCGCTTGCAGATGGCCAGGCCCAGGCCGGTGCCGCCATACAGGCGGGTGGTCGAGGCATCGGCCTGGGTGAAGGCGCTGAACAGGCGTTGCTGCTGTTCCGCATCGATGCCGATGCCGGTGTCGCGGACCTCGAAGCGCAGCAGGTGCTGCGCGTTGGTCTCGCCCATGCGCCGCACCTGCACCTGGATGCCGCCGCGTTCGGTGAACTTGATCGCGTTGACCATCAGGTTGCTGAGCACCTGGCGCAGGCGTACCGGGTCGCCGCGCACCGCCAGCCGCACCGCCGGGTCGAGCGCCAGGGTGATGTCCAGCCCCTTGTGCGCGGCCGAGCGCTGCATCAGCTGCAGCAGCGAGTCCAGCAGCTCGCGCAGGTTGAACGTGGTGATCTCCAGTTCCAGCCGCTGCGCTTCGAGCTTGGAGTAGTCGAGGATGTCGTCGACGATGCGGAACAACGCCCGCGAACTCTCGCTGGCGGTGTTGAGCATCTCGCGCTGTTCGGCGGCCAGCGGACCCTGCGCGACCATTTCCAGCATCGGGATGATGCCGTTGAGCGGGGTGCGGATCTCGTGGCTCATGGTGGCCAGGAACTCGCCCTTGGCCAGCATCGCCGCCTCGGCATCCTGCTTGGCCTGCAGCAGTTGCTGCTCGAGCTGGACATGGCGCTGCTGTTCCTGGCGCAGCCGCTGCAGCTCGCGCTCGTTGTCGCGCGAGCGCTGCGCGAACGCGGCGGACGTGTCGGCCAGGGCGCGTGCGGCGAGCGCGGCCAGCAATGCGCACAGGCAGGCGAGCGCGGCCAGGACGGTGGTGATGATCTGCGCCGGTAGCGGCGGCGGCAGCCACTGCGCCGCGCCGGCGGCGACCGCGAGCATCGCCGAAGCCATGGCCCAGCGGTTGGCTGCCTGCATCTCAGAGCACCGTGTTCTGGAAGTCGAAGTCCAGCTCGCTGCCGACCGACTGCACCACGTTGCCCTGGATGAAGTCGATGCCGCTCATCCACATCGCGGCGGCGGCCTGCGGGTCCTCGATCTGCTGGCCGATGATCTGCAGCCCGGCGCGGTGCGCGGCATCGATCGCGCCGCGCAGTTCGTCGCGCAGCTGCTGGCTGGCGTGGCTGCCGGCGAAGCGTCCGGCCATGCGCACGAAGCCCAGCGGCAGCTGGGTCATCAGCGCGTTGGCCTCGTCGCCGGGTTCGAACTGGCTCAGGCAGAACTGCACGCCCGCGGGCATCAGCCGTTCGCAGAACTGCTGCAATGTCACCGCGTGTACCAGCGCGTCGCCCAGGCGCACGTCGATGACCAGCGAGCTGCCGGCGATCTGCCGGTCGGCGATGGCCTTGAGCAGCCAGCCGGCGAACGCCTCGCGGGCGAGGCTGCGCAGCGATTGCGACACGAACAGACGCATCGGCGGCACGGCGTGCTGGTAGCGGTGCAGCAGCCCCAGCGCATGGTCGAGCACCTGCTGGTCGAGATCGCCGATGCGCCCGGCCGCCTCGGCCGCCGGAATCACCTGGCCGGCCGAGAGCAGGGTGCCGTCGTTGCGCCGCAGGCGCAGCAGCACCTGGTACTGCGCGGTGTCGCTGCCGGCGACGGCCACGATCGGCTGGTAGGCCAGCTCGATCTGCCCCTCCAGCAGGGCCAGGTGTTCCTGCGCGGCGGCATCGCCGTTGCCCTGGTGGGCAGCCACGCCGTCGGCGAGCAGCCGCGCCTGCAGGGCGGTGCGTTCGACCGCCTCCAGGGCGATGCCGGCGTCCTCGAAACCCTGCGACAGGCGTGCATGGCCCACGGCGCAGCGCAGGTGCAGCGATTCGTCATCGCGCACCACGAACGGGTGCGCGGACAGTGCCTGGCGTACCGAGCGCGCCAGTGCATCGACCGCGTCCTCGTCCATGCCGCGGCCCAGCAGCAGGAAGCTGTTGTCGTTCAACCGCGCCAGCAGGTGCGGGCGCGCGGCTTCGGCCAGGCGCCGGCCGGCCTGCATCATCAGCCGCTCGAAGGCGGCATAACCATAGCGTTCGCGCAGGCCCAGCGCGCTGGCGATCTCGATGAACATCAGCCCGCCATGCTCGGCCGCGGCCAGCGCCGCATCCAGTTGCAGCATCAGGTTGTGCCGGGTTGGCAGCCCGGTCTCCGGGTTGCTCAACGCCACCCCTTCGGCCGTGCCCTGCGACTGCTGGCGCGAACGGCGGATGCGGTTGGCCACCGCCGCGACCAGGTGGCGCGGGCGGATCGGTTTGGTGAGGAAATCGTCGGCGCCGCTGTCGAGCACCTCGAACTGGCGCTCGGGGTCGGGGTCGCCGGTCAGGAACACGATGGGCAGCAGCTGCTGCTGCGGGTTCTGGCGGATCAGCGCGGTCAGCCGCATGCCATCGAGCCCGGGCATGTGCAGGTCCATCAGGATCAGGTCGGGGCGGTGCTCGGCGATGGCCTGCTGCACGCCTTCGGCGTCCATCTGCACGATCGCCTGCATGCCGGCACCGTGCAGCACGCTCTGCGCGAACAGCGCCTGCGAGCGGTCGTCCTCGACGATCAGCACCCGATAGGGCGTTTCGGCGGCCGCGGGCTGGCCTGCTTCGGGTGCCGCGGCCGGGGCGGCGGCGATATGCGCGCGGACCGCTTCGGCCGGCGGCGCGTTGCCCACGCTCCAGCGCTGCCAGTAGTCTGCCGGCGGGACCTCCGCGCGCGACAGGCGGGCGGAGGAGATAGGTGTGTCGTTGCTTGCCATCGGTACTCCCCGTATGCCGTGGATTATGCGGTCAACGAGCCGGTGGCAGCGAATGGTCCCTGGCCGTTGCCGCTGGCGCGGCCGGCGCTGGTGCGGCGAACAGGCGCTTGACCCCGCGCCAGAGCGTGCGCCAGACCAGCCATACGGTCAGCGCGCCCAGCAGGCTTGCGCCGACCACCAGCGCCAGCGCCAGCCACGGGTGGGCCAGTGCCAGCGCCAGGCCGGCGATCACCACGCCGTCCTCTGCCACCGATGCGGCCCAGTTGCTGGCCGGCTCCGGGGAAGTGTTCAGCAGTGCCCGGGTGCCGGCCTTCAGGCCATGGCTGGCCAGCGCCACGCCGGCGCCGGCGGCGAGCGCGCCGGCGCCGAGCTGGCCGTCGGGGGACAGGGTCGCCGCGGCCAGGAAGGCGCCGGCCGGTACCCGGGCCAGGGTCTGCAGCAGGTCCCAGATCGAATCCACGCCGGGGATCTTGTCGGCGAAGAACTCGGTGGTCGCCAGCGCGGCCGAGGTGCCCAGCACCCACCATGACTGCGTGGCCTGCAGTGCCGGCGGCAGCTCGACCCAGCCCAGCACGCCGGCCAGGCCGACGCCGAACACGGTCAGGTACACGCGGATGCCGGCCAGCCAGGCCAGCAGGATGCCGATGACGAAAACGTGGGCTTCGGTCATGGTCGCGGACTCGCGCGGGAACTGTGAGCAGGATCGCAACTATCGACCATGCCCCGGGGGATTGCCAGTTCCCGGCGGGCCGTGCCGGGAGTCGTTTACACTGCCCAGCCGTTTCAACCGGAGCGAAGGTGCCGCTTCGCGCAGGATCCGGCACCGGTCATGTAACGCCATGAGCAATCGATCCCCCTCGCGTTTCCAGATCACCCTGCGGGGAACGCCGCAGCGATCGGCGTGGGTGCGGCTGGCCGTCCTCGCCGTCGCCTGGCTGCTGTCGCTGCTGCTGGTGGGCTGGCTGGCCGCCCGCTACGCCTCGCCCGATGCCGGCGGGTTGCGCGAGCGCCTGCGCCAGAGCGAGCGTACCGTCGCCGCGCAGCGCGCCCAGATCGAGGAGCTGCGGCAGCGCCAGGCCACGCTGGAGGCGTCGGACAAGATCAGCCGCGCGGCCAATACCGAGGTGCAGGCATCGCTGGCCGAGCGCGACGAGGAGATCGCCGGGCTGCGCGCGGATGTCGCGTTCTACGAGCGCCTGGTGGGCGCCACCAGCCAGCGCAAGGGGCTGAATGCGCATTCGGTGGAGTTCTCCGCCGAAGCGGCGGGCACCTGGCACTACAGCGTGGTGCTGACGCAGAACCTGAACAGGGGCGCCATCAGCCAGGGGCAGATGCGGTTCTCGGTGGAAGGGGTCAAGGGCGGCAAACTGGCGACGGTGACCTGGGACGAGCTCCACCAGCGCCGTGAGGTGCCCGGGCAGGCCTATTCGTTCCGGTATTTCCAGCGCCTGGACGGCAGCGTGATGCTGCCCAAGGATTTCACCCCGCAACGTGTGCGAGTCTCGTTGACCGGGCCCGGGGGGAGCGCGACACAGACTTTCGATTGGAAACTCGCCGGCAACGGCAGAGGGGAGCAGTGATGTTCAAGAACAAGTCCAGCCGCGACAGCCACCTGGTCGTGGACGCCCTGATCGGGCCGCAGGTGGTGATCCGTGGCGACGTGATGTTCAGCGGCGGCCTGTACGTGGAAGGGCGCATCGAGGGCCGGGTGATCGCCGAGGAGGGCGCCAAAGCGGTGCTGACCCTGGCCGAGCAGGGCCACATCGACGGCGAGGTCCGTGCCTCGGTGGTGGTGCTCAGCGGGCGCATGGACGGCGACGTCCATGCCGGCGAGCGCATCGAGCTGACCCCCACCGCGCGGGTCAACGGCAACGTCCACTACCAGGTGGTCGAGATGGGCGCCGGCGCCCAGCTCAACGGCCGCCTGGTGCATGCCACGGCGATGGCCGCGCTGCCTTCGCCCGAGGCGGCGGCGCTGCAGGAGCAGGCTGAAGCGGCGGAGGCTTGAATCGGCGCGCGGCCGTCCCCATGCTGGTCGCATGAGCACGCTCGTTTCCCTGCCCGGCGCAACGGCCGCCCCCGATTACCAGTCCCTCGATCGCCCGCTGAACTTCACCCCGGCCGCCGCGGCCAAGGTGAGCGAGCTGATCCGCGAGGAGGGCAACGCTGCCCTGGCCCTGCGCGTCTATATCCAGGGCGGTGGCTGTTCCGGCTTCCAGTATGGCTTCGAGTTCGACGAGAACCGGGCCGACGACGACCTGGCGGTGGTCACCGACGGCGTGACCCTGCTGGTGGACCCGCTGAGCCTGCAGTACCTGATGGGCGCCGAGGTCGATTACTCGGAAAGCCTCACCGGGGCGCAGTTCGTGATCCGCAATCCCAACGCCCGCACGACCTGCGGCTGCGGCAGCAGTTTCGCCGTCTGAGTCCTGCGCCATGCCGCGGACACGCGCGCATCCCCGCGGACGCGGGCAGCTTCTCGCCACGGTGGTTTGCCGGTAGTCTGCCGACGATGCCTGTTTTCGACTCTTCCTTCCACGCACACGCCTTTGCCGGCGCCGCGCTGGATCGCGCCGATGCGCTGCGCGACGACGCCGATGCGCTGGCGCGGCTGTGGCCCGACGCCCGGGTGCTGGTACTCGATGCCGACGGCACCGCTTTCGCCGATGCCGACGGCCAGCCGTTCCTGACCAGTGGCCGCGAACTCGGCGGCGGCCCGGGCACGGCCATCTTCCTGGGCATGCAGCACGAGCGCGCCTGGTTCGTGGTCGAGGCGGCGATGGTCGGGGCGCGGGCGCCAGGACGCATCGACCTGCGCCGTGCCGCCGCCGAATGGCCGGCCGACGCGTCGGGCGTGTTCTGCTACGCGCGTGGCATGTCGTACTGGCATTCGCGCAACCGCTTCTGCGGCGTCTGCGGTGCCGCGGTGGTGTTCGGGCGTGGCGGTTTCATCGGCCGCTGCGGCCAGTGCGGCACCGAGCATTACCCGCGGGTGGACCCGGCGGTCATCGTCGCGGTCGAGCACGACGGCCGCCTGCTGCTCGGGCGCCAGGCCAGCTGGGCGCCGCGGCGCTGGTCGGTGGTGGCTGGTTTCGTCGAACCGGGCGAGACCTTCGAGCAGACCGTGGCGCGCGAAGTGTTCGAGGAAACCCGGGTGCGGGTGATCCAGGCCGAGTACCTGTGCACCCAGCCGTGGCCCTTCCCGGGCGCGCTGATGGTCGGTTTCCGGGCCACCGCGCATGGCGACGTCCCCCAGGTGGACGGCGAACTCGAGGACGCGCGCTGGTTCGACGCCGAAGAAATCGGCGCCGCGCTGCGGCGCGAACAGGCCGACGACGGCCAGGGCATCCTGCTGTCGCCGCCGATCTCGATCGCACGTACGCTGATCGAAGACTGGTACCGGCGCCGGCAGCCATGAGGCCGGCAGCGGGCCGTCGCGGGCATCGGCACGCGCGGCCTTGGCGGGGCCTACAATCAGGACCCGGAGGAATCGCATGTTCACGACCCTGGTAGCAGTGATCGCGGCACTGGTCCTTGGCCATCTGGCGCCCGCGCCGATGGCGGCCCTGCGCGACTGGCGCTGGTTCGGGCGCTGGCTGGGCTGGCTGCAGGTACATGAAGGCGGCAGCAATGCCGGCCGCTTCGGGCTGCTGCTGGCCATCGCCCCCTGCGTGCTGCTGGTGGCGGCCGTGCAATGGCTGCTGGCCGGGCACCTGCACGGGCTGCCGTCGCTGCTGTTCGGCATGGCGGTGCTGGCGCTGTGCTGGGGGCCGCGCGACCTGGACCGCGACGTCGAGGCGGTCATCGACGCGGAGGATGCGGCGGCCCACGACGCAGCGGTCGCCCAGCTCCAGTCTGCCGGCGGCAGCCTGCGCGAGGATATGCCCACGCTGGTCGACGCGACCCTGTACAACGCGCTGCGGCGCTGGTTCGCGCCGCTGTTCTGGTTCCTGCTGCTGGGCCCGCTGGGCGCGGTGCTGTACCGCCTGCTGGTGCAGTCCGTACACGGCCCGATCGCCGCTGGCGTGGCCGCCGAAGCCCGCGGGACGGGCGCCTGGGCGCTGGCCGTGCTGGAATGGCCGGTGGCCCAGCTGATGACGCTGTCGATGGCACTGGTCGGCAATTTCGACACGGTGTTCTCGGCCTGGCGCCGTGCCGGTGGCAACCGCTGGGCGCTGGACCTGGGCTTCCTGGGCGAGGCCGCGCGTGCAGGCGTCGGCATGGAACTGGCCGAGGACGCGGCCGATGCGCGCGAGGCCGGTCTGGTTCCGCACGCCGAACGTCATCCCGAACTGCGCGATGCGATGAGCATGGTCTGGCGCATGCTGCTGTTGTGGATGGCGCTGCTGGCGCTGTTGATCATCGCCGGCTGGGTGGGGTGAGTCCCTGCGGCGGATAGAGTCGCGAAGCACTGGTAGCCGGTGCCACGGCATTGGCCGGTGGAGGTGCCGGGTACGTCGCGCGGATGGGAGTGCCGGCGCGCAGCGCTGTTCTTTTCAGCCCGGTGCGAGCAGGGTGAACGGGTACCAGGGCAGGTTGCGGGCGACCCAGTAGGCCGGCAGTACCGCCAGCCACAGCTTCGGCGCCATCACCACCCTCATCAGCGGCTGCAGCCAGCGCGGGTTCCAGCCGGCGGACCAGAGCACCATCAGCGGGACCAGGGCGAGGGTCACCAGGCCCAGTGGATTCATCGAGAACGCGCGCAGCAGGTCGCCGTGGGCCAGGGCGTGCAGCGCGCGGGTCAGTCCGCAGCCGATGCAGTAGTAGCCGGTGAAGGCCAGGAACATGCAGGGCGGGAACGGGTTGCCCTCGACGTTCGGATCGAAATGCCACAGCAGCCAGATGCCGGCGGGGATCGCCAGTGCGACCCCCGCCAGCGCGAGCTTGTGCCGGGTTTCGAGCAGCAGCGCCACGGCTTACTGGTATTGCTGCAGCATTTCCATGTAGGCGGCGGCACCGCCCATGGCGAAGTAGATGGCGTTGAACACCACGCCGATGATGGCCAGCGCGGTAGCCACCCAGCACCAGGTCTTGGCGTTGTTGGAGGCGCGGCGGGCGCCCTCGATGTCGCCCTGGCTCAGCAGGTTGTTCACCTTGCTGGAGAACACGATGGCGACGATGCCCACCAGGCCCAGCGGGCAGCACAGGCAGGTGGCCAGGACGGTGGCGATGATCGACCAGGCCAGGTGGTTGGGGATGCTGCCGGCGGGATTGACGGTATTCATGGGTTCTCCGATGGGGTTGCGATCAGCGTGACTTGCAGGCGTTCGCCGCGGTCAGCGACGAGAGGATCATGGCCGCGACCCAGCACAGCGGCCAGGTGATGAAGCCGATGAAGACGAAGCACAACAGGACGTTGACGAAGGTCAGCGCCCAGTAGCCGAACATGATGATCAGGCCGGTGCCGACATTGCCGGCGTACATGTGGCCGATGCCGAACGTCTGCAGGAACAGCCCCGGCAGCACTTCCAGCAGGGCCGCCACGCCGCCGGACTTCTGCGGGTGGTAGTAGTGGTGCACCTGCTGCGGCGCGGGAGCGGCGGGAGGGGGCGGTGGGATGTCCATGTTTCCTCGGTGTCGGCGGGTGCCGTGCAATCCCTGCAGCCGCGTCTGGATGGATAGCGTAGCGATTTGCCGGGCAGGCGGTAAAGCCGGTCAGGCCTCGCCGCCGCGCAGCGCCCGTACCCGGGCCTCCAGCGCCGCCGCGTCGGTGGCCGTACCGTCGATGGCGGGGGCGGCTGCCACTTCGATGTGGGCGCGGAAGCGGCGCGGTACGCGCATCCGTCCCAGGCGCGTGTCGCGCCGGCTCCACATGCTGCTCCACATGCCTTTCAGCGCCAGCGGCACCACCGGCACCGGCCGCCGGGCCAGGATCTTCTCCACCCCGGAGCGGAACCGGGCGATGTCGCCGTCGCGGGTCAGCGCGCCCTCGGGGAAGATGCAGACCAGCTCGCCTTCCGCCAGCGCCGCATCGATGGCGTCGAACGCGCGCTGCATCAATTCGGCGTCTTCCTTGGGACTGGCGATGGGAATGGCCTTGGCGGTGCGGAAGATCCAGCGCATCACCGGGATGTTGAAGATCCGGTAGTACATGACGAAGCGCACCGGGCGCGGGATCACCGCGGCCAGGATCAACGCGTCCATGTAGCTGACGTGGTTGCAGACGATCAGTGCCGCGCCCTCGTCGGGCACGTGTTCCTCGATGCCGGTCCGGCGCAGGCGGTACAGCGCGTGCACCATCACCCAGCTCAGGAAGCGCATCAGGAACTCGGGCACGATGCTGAAGATGTAGCCGGCCACCAGCACGTTGGCGATGGCCAGTGCCAGGAACAGCTGCGGCACGCTCCAGCCCAGCACGCTCTGGGTGAGCAGGCCGGCCATCGCCGCCAGCACGATGAAGCCCGAGTTCTGGATGTTGAGCGCGGCGAACACGCGCGACATCTCCGACTTCGGCGTGCGGCTCTGGATCAGCGCGAACAGCGGCACCACGAACAGGCCGGTGAACAGGCCGATGCCGAGCAGGTCGACGACGATGCGCAGGCTGCCGGGCTGGCCCAGGAAGCCGGCCACGCCCAGCCCGCTCGCCGCCACCGCGCCGGTGCGGGCGAAGTACAGGTCGAACAGGAACGCGCTCATGCCGAACGCGCCCAGCGGCACCAGGCCGATCTCGACGGTGCGCGCGGACAGCTTTTCGCACAGCAGCGAGCCGGTGCCGGTGCCCACCGAGAACAGCGCCAGGGCGAAGATGTACAGGGTCGAGCCGCCGCCCAGGTTGATCTCGGCGTAGGTCGGCAGCTGCGAGGTCAGGATGGTGCCGACGAACCAGAACCAGGACACGCCCAGTACCGCGTTGCGCACCGCCTTCTGCTTCCTGGCCATCCGCAGCACCGCCAGCGATTCGGACAGCGGGTTCCAGTTGATCTTCAGGTCCGGCGCGCCGGCATCCACTTTCGGGATCAGCCGCGCGGCGATGTTGCCGGCCACCGCCAGCGCGATCACCGCCACCGAGGCCACGACCGGGCCGTGGCTGCCGGCCAGGGTGAAGATCATGCCGCCGACGATCATGCCGCCGAGGATGGAGATGGAGGTGCCCATCTCGACCAGGCCATTGCCGCCGGTCAGCTCCTCCGGCTTGAGGATGGACGGCAGCACCGAGTACTTCACCGGGCCGAACAGGGTGGACTGCATGCCGGTGCAGAACAGCGCCACCAGCAGCACCGGCATGCTCTGGGTGAGGAAGCCCAGCGCGGCCAGCGACATGATCACGATTTCCATCGTGGTGGTGATGACGATCAGCCGCTGCTTCTCCAGCTTCTCGGCGAACTGACCGGCCAGCGCCGAGAACAGGAAATAGGGCAGGATGAAGATCGCCGGCGCGAGCATGGCGTAGATGCTGCGTTCCTTGGTGCTGACGCCGAGGAAGAACAGCAGGCCGATGATCGCCTGGCGGTACACGTTGTCGTTGAAGGCGCCCAGCGCCTGGACGACGAAGAACGGCAGGAAGCGGCGCTGTCCGAGCAGCGCGAACTGGTTATGGCCGGCCACGTGGGTTCCTTGGTTTGCGGCGCACCTTAGCAGGTTCGATGCGCGGCCCGTGCGTCGCGGCGGCGGGCAACAGGTCGAGCAGGGCGCGCGCGGCGGGCGTTGGATCGGCGCGCCAGACCGCGCAGGTGCGGAAGCGGAACGGCTCGGCCAGCGGGCGCACGTCCACCCCCTGCATGCGCGCGGCCATGCTGTCCGGGATCGCCGCGACCGCCAGCCCGGCGGCCACCAGTTGCCGCAGCAGTTCGCCATGGCTGACCTCGTACTGCAGCCGCGGCGCGACGCCGCGCTCGCGCAGGGCGTCGTCCATCATCCGGCGCACGCCGGCGCCGGGAACCAGCGCCGCCAGCGGGACGCCGTCGAGCGCGGGCAGCGGCACCCGCTGCATCGCCGCCAATGCATGCCCGCGCGGCAGCAGCAGCGACAGGCCTTCCTCGTCGAGCAGGCGGTGCTGCGCCGGCAGTGGCACCTGCGGGCCGACGCCGACCAGGGCCACGTCCAGCCTGCCCTCGGCCAGCTCGGCCAGCAGTTCCTCGCTCATGCCCACGCGCAGGTGCACGTCCACGGCTGGATACGCGCCCCGGAACCGGGCCAGCAGGTCGGGGACGTCGACCACGGTGAGCGCGGTGATCTGGCCGATGCGGATGCGCCCGCGCACCGTGCCCAGCGCCAGCGCCATCTCCTCCTGCAGGCGGTCGGCGGCCTGCAGGGTGAGCCGGGCGTTGCGCAGGAACACCTCGCCGGCGGCGGTGGGCCGCACCTGGCGGTGGCCGCGCTCGAACAGGCGCGCACCGAAGGCCTCCTCCAGCCGCGCCACCTGGTGGCTCAGCGCCGACTGCACGGTGTGGCAGCGCGCCGCCGCCGCGGTGAACCCGCCTTCCTCGGCGACGGCGACCACGAATTCGAGCTGGCGCAGGGTGAACATGCCATCACTAAAACAGATGAAATGGATGATGACAATACATTTGTGTCATGGAAGGCCCCGCCACAGACTTGCCGCCTGCTCCCCCGACCGAGACCGTGATGTCCACCCACTCCCCCCATGCCAACGCGCTCAGCCAGCGGCGGGTCATGCTGCTGGCGGCGGCCACCGGGCTGATCGTGGCCAGCAACTACTACGCCCAGCCGCTGCTGCAGCTGCTGGGCGGTGCGTTCGGCCTGGGCGCCGGCACCGTGGGCTGGGTGGTGACCGTCGCGCAGCTGTCCTATGCCGCCGGCCTGCTGCTGATCGTGCCGCTGGGCGACCGCCTGGAGCGGCGGCGGCTGATCGTGGCGCTGTTCGTGCTGGCGGCGCTGGGGCTGCTGGTCAGCGCCAGCGCCGGCCATTTCGCGCAACTGCTGGCCGGTACCGCGCTCAGCGGCCTGTGTGCGGTGGCCGCACAGGTGATCATCCCGCACGCGGCGACGCTGGCGGAGCCGGAACGGCGCGGGCGCGTGGTCGGTACGCTGATGGCCGGCCTGCTGCTGGGCATCCTGCTGGCGCGCACCGCCTCGGGCGTGCTGGCCGGGATCGGCACCTGGCAGACCGTGTACTGGGTCGCCGGCGCGGCACTGCTGCTCATGGCGCTGGCGCTGGCCCGCGCGCTGCCGGCCTACCGGCCGCAGGCGACGCTGTCGTATCCGCGCCTGCTCGCCTCGGTGCTGGCGCTGCTGCGCGACGAGCCGGTGCTGCGCCGGCGCGCGTTGCTGGGTGCGCTGCTGTTCGCCGGCTTCAGCGTGTTCTGGACGCCGCTGGCGTTCCTGCTGTCCGGGCCGGCCTATGGCTACTCCATCGCCAGCATCGGCCTGTTCGGGCTGGTCGGTGCGGCCGGTGCGCTGGCCGCCAGCCGCGCCGGGCGCCTGAGCGACCGCGGCCATGGCCGCCTGGTGACCGGTGGCGGCCTGGTGGTGTTGCTGCTGTCATGGGGGGTACTGCTGCTGGCGCCGGTCTCGCTGGCCGCGCTGGTGGTCGGCGTGCTGGCGCTGGACGTGGCGGTGCAGGCGGTGCACATCGACAACCAGAGCACGATCTACCGGCTGGACGAAAGCGCCCGCAGCCGCATCACCGCGGCCTACATGACCTGCTATTTCATCGGCGGCGCGGCCGGTTCGGCGCTGGGCACGCAGGCCTGGACCCGGTACGGCTGGAACGGCGTGTGCGCGGTGGGCATCGCGCTGGCGCTGGCGGCGCTGCTGGCGATGCCGCGCGCGTCCGGGCGGCGCTAGGTGTGATCTCTCAGTAGGTTGTTCATCCGGGGCATCGCTGGAAGATGGGGGTTACGACACCAACCCAGCCCCCAGGAGCCCCGGATGAACCTGCATAAACATGCCCGTTTGACGCCTCGCGGTCGAGCCCTGCTTGTGGAGCGCATCCTCGTGCAGGGCCTGCGCATCGAAGAGGCCGCCCACGCGGCCGGCGTGAGCGTGCGCACGGCCTACAAGTGGCTCAAGCGATACCGGGAGGAAGGCCCTGCGGGTCTGGTTGACCGCAGCTCCCGGCCGCAGACCTGCCCCCATGCCACGCCGCCGGCCATCGTGGCGCAGGTGCTGGAGCAGCGTCGCTCGCGCCGGACCTATCGCCAGATCGCCCAGCGGCTGCCCGTGGCGCCCAGCACCATCGCCCGCTTACTGCGCCGTGCCGGGCTGCATCGCCTGGCCGAACTGGAACCGGCGCTGCCGCAGAACCGCTACGAGTACGCCCGGCCCGGCCAACTGCTGCATCTGGACATCAAGAAGCTGGGGCGGATCGGTTCCCCGGGCCACCGTGTGACCGGCGACCGCTCGCATCGGCACCGGGGCATCGGCTGGGAATACGTCCACCTGGCCATCGACGACCACTCGCGCATGGCCTTCGCCTCCATCGCGCCGGACGAGCGCGGAACCAGTGCCTGCAAGGCCCTGATCCGCACGGTGCGTTACTACCGCAGCCTGAGCGTGCGCTTCGAGCGGGTGTTGACCGACAACGGCACGTGCTACAGGTCGCGCCGCTTCCAGCGCCTGGTCCGCCGCCTCGGCCTGCGCCACCTGCGCACGCGTCCCTACACCCCCCGCACCAATGGCAAGGCCGAGCGCCTGGTGCAGACCAGCCTGCGCGAGTGGGCCTATGCCCGCGCTTACAACAGCTCAGAGCAGCGCACCGGCGCCCTCCATGGCTGGCTGCACCACTACAACTGGCATCGGCCCCACGCCAGCCTCGACTACAAGCCGCCCATCTCCCGAATCCCGCTGAACAACGTGCTGGGTTTACACAGCTAGGCCAGCGGTGTCGCCGGCGTGGCGGGCGCCGGCGCCCCCACCGCTTCGTCCGCGGCCGCGCGCAGCCGCGGCAGCAGGCGCAGGATCAGCGCCAGCTGGGTGCGTACCAGCCGTGATTTGTCGTCGCTGTCGCCGGGCAACTGCTCCAGCGTATCGGCCAGCGCGGCCTCGTCGACCTCGGCCGCCGGCACCGGCCGCCGCTCGCCGAGTGCGGCCGACAGCCCGGCCAGCGCCTGTTGCAGGTACTGCTGGGCATGGCTGACCAGCGGGTCGTCGGTCACCGTGGTGCGCGCGCGGTGCGCGCCGAGTGCGGACAGGTAGCCGAGCAGGGTGTTGGACAGCGCCAGGAAGCGGAACCCCGCATCCAGGTTGCCGCGCGCGTAGCCCGGCTCGCGCAGCATGTTGGACAGCGCCACCGACAGCGCGACGTCGGCGTTGTGCATGTCGCGGCGGGCGATGCGGTAGGGCAGGTCGTCGCGCATGCCGCTGCGGTACTGGCCTAGCACCTCGTCCAGGTAGCGGGCGCTGGTGGCGATCACCTGCGCCATCACCCGGTGCAGGCGCCGCCCCTGCCAGTCGGGCAGGATCAGCAGCGAGGCGGCGGCGGCGATCACGCAGCCGATCAGCGTGTCCAGCAGCCGCGGCCAGATCAGCACGAAGCCGTCGCCGAGCAGGTTGAAGCACAGCAGCGCCATGGTGGTGATCGCGGCGGTGGCGATCACGTAGCGGTCGGTGCGGGTGACGAAGAACAGCAGCGCCGCGGCCAGCGCCAGCAGCAGCTGCACGGTGGTGCCCGGGAACAGCTGCATCAGCGCCCAGGTCGCGCCCAGCCCGAACAGGGTGCCGCCGATGCGCTGCACCAGCCGCAGCCGGGTCGCGCCGAAGTGCGGCCGGCACACGAACACGATGGTGAGCAGGATCCAGTAACCGTTGCTCGGGTGCACCAGCTTGAGCACGGCGTACCCGGCGATCAGCGCCAGCGCGATGCGCACGCCATGGCGGAACAGCACCGAGCCGGGCGTCAGCGCCTGGCGCAGCCGGGTGGCCATCTCGCGCAGGGTGTGCGGCGAGGAATCGCGCAGGCGGGTGTCGATGCCCTCCAGTGGCGTGTCGGCCAGCGACGCCTCGGACAACTGCCGCGCGATGCTGGACAGGTTGGTCGCCAGCAGCTGCAGCGAGCCGAGCAGCCGCTGCCAGTGCGGGTTGTGCTGGTCGCGCAGGTACTGCAGCGAGTGTTCCAGGTCCTGCCCGGCCTGGCGGTTGCGTTCGCCGTAGTCGAACGGCTGGCGCAGGCGGATGGCCTGGCCCAGCGCCATGCACGCGCCGCCCTGCAGCGACAGCAGGCGCCGGCAGCGGTACAGCACGTCGCTGTGGAAAAACGCCTCGGTCAGCGCCTCGTAGGGATAGTGCGAAGAGCTGGCGCGTTCGTGGAAATCCTGCGCCATGTAGTACAGGCGGAAATACAGCCCGGACTGCACCCCGGGGCGCCCGGAGCGGCCGAAGCGGCTGAGGATCGCGGTCTTGGCCGCGTTGAGCGCCTCGACCACGCGCACGTTCTGCTCGGCCAGCGCCAGCCGCCGCGCCTCGAGGTCGCCGTGGCGCACCGGTTCGAACAGGTCCGCCTTGAGCTGCAGGTAGCGCCCGAGCTCGGCGAACAGCCGTGCCAGCCGCTCGCGCACCGGCCGGTTGGCGAACATCACCGTCCACAGGATCGACAGCGCGCCATACCACGCCGCGCCGGCGAGCATCTGCGCCACGTCGCGCCAGGCCGCATCGGTGCCGGCGCCGCGGTGCTGGTCCATCGCGATCATGGTGTAGATCGCCAGGGTCACCGTGGCCTGGCCGATGGAGGCGTAGCGTTCGCCCAGCGCGCCGAGCAGGGTCAGGGCGAAGGCGGCCAGCGCCAGCGCCGCGACGAACGGCAGCGGCCAGTCGAACAGGTGGATGACCGCCGCGGCGGCGGCGACGAAGCACAGCAGCGACAACAGCACCGATTTGCTGCGGCCCCAGCCGTTGTCGTCGGTCTCGGCCACGGCGCTGGCGATGGTGCCCAGGAACAGCGACGGCAGCGGCTGCAGGTCGCCGCGGTACCAGCACACGGCCATCAGCGTGGACAGCGCGATCGACACGCGCAGGCCGTAGCTGGCCTTTTCATGGGCCCAGAGCCGGTTCAACAGGCGTTCGGTGGGGCGCATGCCGGTGCGGTGGATCGTCAATGGGGAGAGTGCGCAAGCTTGCAGTGCCGGCCACCAGGCGACAAGGCCGTGCCGCTCGTGGACAGGTGTGCGCGCACGTTACGACGACACCGCGTTGGCGTCGCGCATGAAATCGACGAACACCCGCAGCTTGGGCGCGAGCTGCTCGCGTGACGGGTAGTACAGGTGGAAGCCGGGGAACGGCGGCTGCCACGCGTCGAGCAGGCGCAGCAGGCGGCCGGCGGCCAGGTCCTCGGCCGCCGCCGCCTCGAACACCTGCGCCAGCCCGAGGCCGGCGATGGCCATGCGCCGGCCCAGCCCGCTGTCGTTGAAGATCGGCCCGCCACCGACCTCGATGCTGAAATCGTGCCCGTCGCGGGTAAACTCCCACGGCATCAGCCGGCCATCGCTGCGCCGGTAGCGGATGCAGGCATGCGCTGCCAGCGCCTGCGGCGTTTCCGGTGGCCGGTGCCGGCGCAGGTAGTCCGGCGCGGCCACGACCACCAGGCGCTGCGGCGGGCCCAGCGGCACCGCCACCATGCCATCGGCCAGCGATTCGCCCAGCCGGATGCCGGCATCGAACCCCTCGGCCACCAGGTCGGTCAGCGCCGCCTGCACCGCCAGTTCCACCTCGACATGGGGAAAGCACGCGGAGAACGCCGGCAGGTGCGGCAGCAGCATCTGTTCGACCACGATCCGCGGCGCGGTGATGCGCAGGCGCCCGGCGGGCACGTCACGGCTTTCCTCCAGTGCCTGCAGCGCGCCGCCGATGCGCGCCAGGGCCGGCGCGGCTTCGCGCAGCAGGCGTTCGCCCGGCTCGGTCAGCCCGACCCGGCGCGTGGTCCGGTGCAGCAGGCGCACGCCCAGCCGCCGCTCCAGGGTGCGCACCGACTGTGACGCTGCCGAAGCCGACATGCCCAGTTCGATCGCCGCCTGGCTGAAGCTGGCGTGGCGCGCGACGCAGGCGAAAGCCGCCAGCGCCGGCAGCAGGGAGGGGGCTATTGTGAAGTCCTGCTTCATTGATGTTGCAGATTACCCGGATTTATCGCGATGTTCCCGCGCCCTACAGTGGCCGTCCCCCATCTGGAGCATTGCCATGCAGACCCGCACCCTTGGCCGCAACGGTCCCGTGGTTTCCGCCCTCGGCCTCGGCTGCATGGGCATGAGCGCGTTCTACGGCGGCCGCGGCGACGATGCCGCGGCCATCGCGGTGATCCACCGCGCGCTGGAACGCGGCGTCACCCTGCTCGACACCGCCGACATGTACGGCCCGCACACCAATGAAATGCTGGTCGGCCGTGCCATCGCCGGGCGCCGCGGGCAGGTGGTGCTGGCCACCAAGTTCGGCGTGCGCCTGGACCCGTCCGACCCGCAGGCGCGTGGCGTCGACGGCCGCCCCGATTACGTGCAGGCCGCCTGCGAGGCCAGCCTGAAGCGGCTGGGCGTGGAGCATATCGACCTGTACTACCAGCACCGGGTGGATCCGCAGGTGCCGATCGAGGACACCGTGGGCGCGATGGCGCGGCTGGTCGAGCAGGGCAAGGTGCGCTGGCTGGGCCTGTCCGAGGCGGCGCCGGAGACGATCCGCCGCGCGCATGCGGTGCACCCGCTCACCGCGCTGCAGACCGAGTACTCGCTGTGGTCGCGCGAGCCCGAGGACAACGGCGTGCTGGCCACCGTGCGCGAACTGGGCATCGGCTTCGTGCCGTACTCGCCGCTGGGCCGCGGCTTCCTGACCGGTGCGATCCGTACGCCCGCGGATTTCGACGCGGACGACTACCGGCGCCATTCGCCGCGTTTCCAGGGCGACAACTTCGCCCGCAACCTGACGCTGGTGGAACAGGTGCGGGCGCTTGCCGCCGCGCGCGGTGTCAGTGCCGGGCAACTGGCGCTGGCCTGGGTGCTGGCGCGTGGCGAGGACCTGGTACCGATTCCCGGCACCAAGCGCCTGGCGTACCTGGAGGAAAACCTGGGCGCGCTTGACATCGTGCTGGATGCCGCCGACCTGGCGCGGATCGAGGCGGTGTTCCCGCCCGCCGCCGCGGCCGGCGCGCGCTACCCGGCGGCCAGCATCGGCAGCGTGCACCGCTGAAGGGTCGGGGCGAGGGCCGAGGGCCTCCACGCACCTCGTATTTCCCGCCCCATGGGCCGTGTCCCATCGCGCCGGCAGATGCAGGCAACGGAAAAGGGCGGCCGCAGGCCGCCCTTTTCATCTTCCGTCGCACCGATGGCTTACTGCTGTTCGCGGGCGATCGCGCGCCAGCCGATGTCGTTGCGGTGGAATTCGTTGGCCCAGTGGATCTTCGCCACGCCGGCGTAGGCGTGGGCCTGTGCATCCCGGACGCTGTCGCCCAGCGCGGCCACGCACAGCACGCGGCCGCCGGCACTGACGACATTGCCGGCAGCGTCCAGCGCGGTACCGGCATGGAACACCTTGGCGCTGGCCGGCACGTCGTCCAGGCCGCTGATGACATCGCCGGTGACCGGCGTTTCCGGGTAGGGCCTGGCGGCCATCACCACGCCCAGCGATGGGCGCGGGTCCCACTGCGCCTGGACCCCTGCCAGCGCGCCGTCGATGGCCGCTTCGAGCAGGTCGACCAGGTCCGACTGCAGGCGCAGCATCACCGGCTGGGTTTCCGGGTCGCCGAAGCGCACGTTGAACTCGATCACCTTCGGTGCGCCCGTGGCGTCGATCATCAGGCCCGCATACAGGAAGCCGGTGAACGGCACGCCGTCGGCGATCATGCCGGCCACGGTCGGCTCGACCACTTCGCGCATGACCCGGGCGTGCACCTCCGGCGTCACCACCGGCGCGGGCGAGTACGCGCCCATGCCGCCGGTGTTGGGGCCGGTGTCGCCATCGCCCACGCGCTTGTGGTCCTGGCTGGTGGCCATCGGCAGCGCGACGCGGCCATCGACCATGGAAATGAAGCTGGCTTCCTCGCCCTCGAGGAATTCCTCGATCACCACCCGCGCGCCGGCATCGCCGAAGGCGTTGCCGCTGAGCATGTCGCGCACCGCGGCCTCGGCTTCATCCAGCGTCATCGCCACGATCACGCCCTTGCCGGCGGCCAGGCCATCGGCCTTGATCACGATCGGCGCACCCTTCTCGCGCAGGTAGGCCAGCGCCGCATCGACCTCGGTATGCACGGCGTAGAACGCGGTGGGGATGCCGTGGCGGGCAAGGAAATCCTTGGCGAAGGCCTTGCTGCCTTCCAGCTGCGCGGCGGCGGCGGTCGGCCCGAAGATGCGCAGGCCGGCCGCGCGGAATGCATCGACCACGCCGGCCACCAGCGGCACTTCCGGACCGACCACGGTCAGGCCCACGGCTTCGTCGCGGGCCAGCGCGAGCAGGCCGGCGATGTCGGTGACCTTGACCGCCACGTTGCGGCACTTGCCTTCGGTGGCGGTGCCGGCGTTGCCGGGGGCGACGATCACTTCGCTCACGCGCACGGACTGGGCCAGCTTCCAGGCCAGGGCGTGTTCGCGGCCGCCGGAGCCGATGACGAGGATTTTCATGGGGCAGTTCCTGTAGGGGGCATTCAAGGGGAAGGGCAATCGGAGGCTTTCAGCGTGGCGTCGAAGAACACGGCGCCATCGGCGTCGACGAAACGGCGGCGGGCTCCACCGCCGGCGGCGCGCACCGGCGCCAGCGCCGGCTCGTCGCACAGCGCCAGCATCGCGTCCTGCTCGTCGGCGCGCAGCGCGTCGAATACCTCGGGCCTGGCCCGGGCCATGGCCACGGTGATGTCCGCCGAACGGATCACCAGCACCAGGTCGTCCCCGTCACGGCGTACCGATTCGACCACCAGTCCATCGCGATAGGGGCGGGGAAGCTGCGCGCCGATCTCTTCCACGGCCCTGCGCTGCGCCTGCTCCAGCGCATGGTTGCCGCAGCCGGCGGTCACCACCAGGGTCGCCGCCAGGAGCAGGGGCCGGCGCCACCGCATCAGTCGCAGGCCTCCAGCTGCATGCGCGCCGGGACCAGGTAGCGCGATTGCGCCGGATCGTAGGCGATGGCATGCACGGCATCCACCGCGCCGGTGCAGCCGTTGCCGGTCTCGTGCACGCGCAGTGGCCAGTAGCGCAGGCCGGGCTGGCTGTCGTCCGGACGGGCATCGAAATCCAGGTCCAGCGTCCCGGGCCGGCAGCTGCCGGTGGTGACGCAGTCGATCGCATTCTGGTTGTCCAGGTGGGTACGCAGCCAACCCGCCTCGGCCACCGTGCCGCCGCCATCGAATACCAGCCAGGCCCGGTCGCGCATCCTCGAGCCCACCACCACCAGTTCGTCGTCGATCTGGTAGGCCCAGGCGCCGGCGCCCACCTGCAGGGTGCTGACCGCACCTGGCCGGCCACCGCTGCCGCTGGCCCGGCCGGGCAGTTCGGCCGCGACGCCCAGGGTGCCGTCGGTGGCCTGGCGCAGCACGATGAAATCACTGCTGCCCAGTTCCACGGGCGTCGCATCGAGGTAGCGGGTGCACACGGCCAGCATGCGATAGCGGCCATCGGCGAGGGTGATGTCGCGGTCGGCGCACAGCTCGCGCTGGACCTGCCGTGCCGGGTCCAGCTGCGGGTCGTCCAGGGGTTGCGTCCAGGTGCCCTTCAGCTGCGCGGGCGCGCCGTAACGCGCCTTGAGCAGCGACAACACGGCCGCATCGTGGCCGTGCGGCAGCTGCCCCTCGCCTTGCGCGGGCACATCCTGCCGGCACGACGCCAGCACCAGCGCGGCGAGCAGCGACGCCAAAGCCCGGAATACGCCCGCCGCCATGCCTGCGGCCTCAGTGGCGGAAGTGGCGCACGCCGGTGAACACCATGGCGATGCCGTGCTCGTCGGCCGCCGCGATCACCTCGGCATCGCGCATCGAACCGCCCGGCTGGATCACCGCGGTGATGCCCGCTTCGGCCGCGGCGTCCAGCCCGTCGCGGAACGGGAAGAACGCATCGGAGGCCATCACCGAGCCCGGTACCACCAGCCCCGCGTCGGCGGCCTTGATGCCGGCGATGCGCGCCGAATAGACGCGGCTCATCTGCCCGGCGCCGACGCCGATGGTGCGCTCGTCCTTCGCATAGACGATGGCGTTGGACTTGACGTACTTGGCCACGCGCCAGGCGAACAGCAGGTCACGCAGCTCGGCGGTGGTCGGTGCGCGCCGGGTCACCGTCTTCAGCTCATCGGTGGTCATGCCGCGGTTGTCGGCGCTCTGGATCAGCAGGCCAGAACCAATGCGCTTGGTGTCGTAGTTGTTGCGCGCGTCACCGGCCGGGATGCGCAGCACGCGAACGTTGGCCTTCCTGGTGGCGTACTCCAGCGCGGCCGGCTCGTAGTCCGGGGCGATCAGCACCTCGACGAACTGGCGGTCGAGGATGGCCTTGGCGGTGGTCGCATCCAGCGTGCGGTTGAACGCCAGGATGCCGCCGAAGGCGCTGGTCGGATCGGTGTTGTAGGCCATTTCGTAGGCGGCGCCGACATCGGCGGCCACGGCCACGCCGCACGGGTTGGCGTGCTTGACGATGACGCAGGCCGGCACGTCGAACTGGCGCACGCATTCCCATGCGGCATCGGCGTCGGCCAGGTTGTTGTAGCTCAGTTCCTTGCCCTGCAGCTGCACGAAGGTGGCCAGCGTGCCCGGTACCGGCCACAGGTCACGGTAGAACACGCCACTCTGGTGCGGGTTCTCGCCGTAGCGCAGGTCCATCACCTTCACGAAGGTGGAGTTCATCTGCGCCGGGTACTCATCGCGCACCGGCACCGCGGCGGTGGTGTCGGTGATCGCCGACAGGTAGTTGCTGATCGCCGCGTCGTACTGGGCGACGCGGTTGAACGCGGCCACCGACAGCGCGAAACGGCGGGCGGCCGAGAGCTTGCCGTCGTTGGCGGCCAGTTCGGCCAGCAGTGCGTCGTACTGGTCCGGGCTGGTGGCCACGGCGACGCGGGCGAAATTCTTGGCGGCGCTGCGCAGCATGGCCGGGCCGCCGATGTCGATGTTCTCCACCGCATCGGCCAGGCTGCAGTCGGCGCGCGCGGTCACCGACTCGAACGGGTACAGGTTCAGCACCAGCAGGTCGATCGGGGGAATGCCGTGCGCGGCCATCACCGCGTCGTCGGTGCCGGCGCGGCCGAGCAGGCCGCCGTGCACCAGCGGATGCAGGGTCTTGACCCGGCCATCCATCATTTCCGGGAAGCCGGTGAGCTCGGATACGTCCTTGACCGGCAGGCCGGCCTCGCGGATCGCCTTGGCGGTGCCGCCGGTGGACAGCAGTTCGACGTCGTGCGCGGCCAGCGCGCGGGCCAGTTCGACCAGGCCGGTCTTGTCGGAAACGGACAGCAGGGCCCGGCGCACGGGCAGCAGATCAGCGGACATGGGGGTGGGGAGGGAAGCGGAAGCGGGCCCGTATTGTAGCCGCGCGTTCACCTGCCTGCCCCCGGCAGGCGCGCCCGCCGGGCGAGGGCTCAGGCCAGCCCGTATTCCTTGAGCTTCTTGCGCAGCGTGGCGCGGTGGATGCCCAGCAGCGCCGCGGCACGGCTCTGGTTGCCCTCGCAGTGGTTGAGCACTTCCACGAACAGCGGAATCTCCATCTCACGCAGGACGATTTCATAGACATCGTCGGCGTCGCAGCCATCCAGATCGCGCAGGTAGCGGCGCACGGACTGGGCGACGTGTTCGCGCAGCGGCGGCTTCGGAGCGCCACGACTGTTGTCAGGACGGGGTGGGGCAGCGTTCAAGGGATTTCCCGGATTCAGCGGAGCCGGCGCGGCCGCGCCCGGCATGGGGAGGGGAGTCTAGCGCGTGGACGAGGGGGCCGCCACGGCAGGCGGCGCGGTCAGCGGAACTCGAACGCGTAGGCCACGGTGGCCGCCGAGGGTTCGCGCAGCAGGAACGCGATCTGCGCGCTCTGCCCCGGTTCCAGCCGCTGCGCGGGGTCGTGCGCGGCGCCCAGGTAGTCGCGCGGCTGCAGCAGGCGGCGCCCGATGACGCGGCCGTCGGCATCGGACAGCGACAATGACAATGCCGGCCAGGCCTGCGCCCAGCGCGCGTCGTTGCGGAAGCTGGCCTGCACCTGCAGCACGCCCGGGCGCCCGGGCAGCGGCCGCACTTCGCGCTGCAGCATGGTGTAGGCCGTGGGCTGGTGCCAGGGCGGCAGGGTGCAGCGCAGGACCGTGCACAGCCCGGCCACGAGCGGGCGCCAACCTGCGCGGGCGGCCAGCGTGGCGCGGTCGGCGAGCACCACCTGGACGGCGAGCAGCAGCGCCAGTGCGAGCAGCAGCAGCCATTGCCAGCGCGGCGTGCGGCGGATCGCCGCCGGCGCCATCGCCGGGCGGCGCAGGAAGTCCGGTGCGATGCCGCCTTCCAGTGGGGCGCTGTCCCCGTCCTGCCGCGCATCCGGCTCGCCGCCGCCGATGTCCTGCGCCTCGGCCGGTGGCTCCGCGGCCGCGGGCGGGATCGTGTTCGCGGCACCGGCGTCGGCACCGGCATCGACCTGGCTGCCGGTGTCCATGGCGTCCGCCCCGGCGGGCCGCGGCGTGGCCCCGCTGCGCAGCAGCGTGGCCAGCGAAGGGCGGGGCGGCGTGGTTTCTTCGCTCATGGCAGGTCGGTCCTGGACACTGCGCTCATTCAAGCACGGCGTACGCCGGTAATGCGCATCCAGTCGCCGTCCTGCACGGCTTCCAGTTGCTCGAACCAGGGGGCGTAGCGTTCCAGCAGCTCGCCTTCCTGGCCGTGCAGGATGCCGGACAGGGCGATGCGCCCACCGGGTGCCACGCGTGCGGCCAACAGCTCGGCCAGTGCGTCCAGCGCCGAGGCCAGGATGTTGGCGACCACCACCGGATAGGTCGCCGCCGGCTCGTCCTGCGGCAACCAGGCGGCGATGTGCACGCCATTGCGCTCGCCGTTGTCGGCGGTGGCGGTGAGCGCCTGCGGGTCGTTGTCCACGCCTACCGCGGCGGCGGCGCCGAGCTTGAGCGCGGCCAGGGCCAGGATGCCCGAGCCGCAGCCGAAGTCGAGCACGGTGCGGCCCTGCAGTTCGCCCTCGGCCGAGAGCTGGTCCAGCCAGCGCAGGCACAGCGCGGTGGTCGGGTGGGTGCCGGAGCCGAACGCCAGGCCCGGGTCCAGCCGCACCACCGCGGCGTCGGCGGCCTGCGCCGCTTCGGGCAGTTCATGGTTCCACGGCACGATCCAGGTGCGCTGGCCGAACCGCATGGGCTGGAACTGGTCCAGCCAGGCGCGCTCCCAGTCTTCGTCTTCGACCGCGCGGAACCCGGCACTGCTCCAGTCCAGGCCGGCGTCGAACGCCTCCAGCGCGGCCAGCAGCGCCAGCGCGTTGGTCTCGGCCGGGAACAGCGCGGTCAGCACCAGCTCGTTCCACAGCGGCGTCTGCCCCACGCCCGGCTCCAGGATCGCGCGCTCGTTGCTGGTGTCGGCATCGGCGTCGAGCATCGTCACCGCCAGCGCGCCGACGTCCTCCAGGGCGTTTTCGTAGCGGGGCTGGGTGGCTTCGGTGCAGCGCAGGGTGAGTTCGAGGAAAGGCATGGGGATGGCGGCGACAGCGGAACGGAAGCGGGCATCCTAGACGAGGCTGCGGATGTTTTCCTTCTCCTGCCGGCCACGGGTGCCGTGGTGCCCGTCGCCGCGGCGCGTGCGTGCGGCCGCGCAGACGGAAGAAGGCGGGTTTCCCCGCCTTCTTCCTTCACCCTCGACGAGCCGCGCTCAGGTCAGCGCGATCGACTGGTTCTTGCGCTCGGCCAGGCGCTTTTCCAGGTAGTGGATGTTCTGTCCACCGGCCTGGAAGCCCTTGTCGCGCATGATCCGCTGCTGCAGGGCGACGTTGGTCTTGATGCCGTCCACGACCATCTCGCTCAGCGCCACCCGCATGCGGGCGATGGCGGTGTCGCGGTCCGGGCCGTGCACGATCAGCTTGCCGATCATCGAGTCGTAGTTGGCCGGCACGCGGTAGCCGCCGTAGATGTGCGTGTCCACGCGCACGCCGGGGCCGCCCGGCGGGTAGAAGCCGGTGATGGTGCCCGGGCACGGGAAGAAGGTTTCCGGGTCCTCGGCGTTGATGCGGCACTCGATCGCGTGGCCGTTGATCTTGATGTCGCTCTGCTTGATCGACAGCTTGTGGCCGGCGGCGATCTTCAGCTGCTCGGCGACCAGGTCGATGCCGGTGATCATCTCCGTCACCGGGTGCTCCACCTGGATGCGGGTGTTCATCTCGATGAAGTAGAAACGGCCGTTCTCGAACAGGAACTCGAAGGTGCCGGCGCCGCGGTAGCCGATGCGGATGCAGGCCTCCACGCAGACCTTGCCGATCTCCTCGCGCAGTTCCGGGGTGATGCCCGGTGCCGGTGCTTCCTCCACCACCTTCTGGTGGCGGCGCTGCATCGAGCAGTCGCGCTCGCCCAGGTGGATGGCGTTGCCCTGGCCGTCGGCCAGCACCTGGATCTCCACGTGGCGCGGGTTCTCCAGGAACTTCTCCATGTAGACCATGTCGTTGCCGAACGCGGCCTTGGCTTCCTGCTTGGTGGTGGCGATGGCATTGACCAGCGCACCCTCGGTGTGGACCACGCGCATGCCGCGGCCGCCGCCGCCGCCGGCCGCCTTGACGATGACCGGATAGCCGATCTCGCGGGCGATCTTGACGTTGGTCGCCGGGTCGTCGCCCAGCGGGCCGCCCGAGCCGGGCACGCACGGCACGCCGGCGGCCTTCATCGCGCGGATCGCCTCGACCTTGTCGCCCATCAGGCGGATGGTGTCGGCCTTGGGCCCGATGAAGATGAAGCCGGACTGCTCCACGCGCTCGGCGAAATCGGCGTTCTCGGAGAGGAAGCCGTAGCCGGGGTGGATGGCCTGGGCGTCGGTGACCTCGGCCGCGGCGATCAGCGCCGGGATGTTGAGGTAGCTTTCCGACGACGGCGCCGGGCCGATGCAGACCGACTCGTCGGCCATGGCCACGTGCTTGAGGTTGCGGTCGACGGTGGAGTGCACCGCGACCGTGCGGATGCCCAGGGTGTGGCACGCGCGCAGGATGCGCAGCGCGATTTCACCCCGGTTGGCGATTACGACCTTGTCGAGCATGGCCGGCGCCTCAGGCGATCACGAACAGCGGCTGGTCGAACTCCACCGGGTTGCCGGTTTCGCCGAGGATGGCGACCACGGTGCCGGACACCTCGGCCTCGATCGGGTTGAACATCTTCATCGCCTCGATGATCGCCAGGGTCTCGCCGGCCTTGACCTGCTGGCCCACGCTGACGAACGGCGGCTTGTCCGGGGACGGCGACGCATAGTAGGTGCCGACCATCGGCGCGCGCTGCACGTGGCCGTCCGGCAGGGCGTTGCCCGGCTTGGCGGTGCCGCCGGTGGACGCCTCGGTCGGCGAGCTCATCGGCATCGACGGCGCGGCCACGGCGGCCGGCGCGGCGACATGGGCGGGGGCGGCCATCACCGGCGCCGGCACGTAGCCGCCGACCGGGGTGCGCGACAGACGCACGGATTCCTCGCCTTCCTTGATCTCGATCTCGGCCAGGTTCGACTCTTCCAGCAGGTCGATCAGCTTCTTGATTTTGCGCAGGTCCATAGGATGCCTCTTGGGTGGTGTAGGCGGTGGCGCGCTCGCGCCCACCGCCCGGGAATGGGGGTCACAGCCGCAGCAGTGCCGCGTCCATGGCGTAGCGGTAACTGTCCGCGCCGAAGCCGCAGACCACGCCGACCGCCTTGTCGCTGAAATAGCTGTGCTGGCGGAAGGGCTCGCGGGCGTGGGGGTTGGACAGGTGGATCTCGATGAACGGGATGGCCACCGCGGCCAGCGCGTCGCGCAGCGCCACCGAGGTGTGGGTGAAGGCGGCCGGGTTGATCAGGATGAAACCGGTACCATCGCCACGCGCGGCCTGCACCCGCTCCACCAGCACGTGCTCGGCGTTGGACTGCAGGCTCTCCACCGCGTGCCCCGCCGCCTGTGCCTGCCGCGCCAGCGCGGCATCGATGTCGGCCAGCGTGGTGTGTCCATAGACCTCCGGCTCGCGCGTGCCGAGCAGGTTCAGGTTGGGGCCGTGGAGGACCAGCAGTTTTGCCATGGGCCAGCGGTGGGCGGGAAAGGGCGGCAGTGTGAGCGAACCGGGGAATACTGTCCAGTTCGGCGAAATTGGCGGCGTTTTAATCGATTGTTTGAAATTGCCGGGAGCCCCCGCCGGGTGCCCGGGGCGTCGTGTGGACGCATGTGCGTGGCGTCCGCGGGGCGCTGTGCCGGCGCCATGGGGGCGGCCTGCTGGCGGATGTTGGCGTCACGTTCGCCGCGGTTAGCGCGCTTCTTCGTCCAGCCCGGCCCACGCCTCGATCTCCCCGGCCTTGAAGGGGCCCAGCTTCTGCCGGACCACGCGCCCCTGCGCGTCGATCAGCACGCTGTAGGGCAGCAGGCCCTGGCGGTTGCCGAGCTTGACGCTGGCGTCGGCCGGGCCGGGGGGCTCCAGCACGATGGGGTAGTAGACCGGCACGTTGCCGAGGAAATCGAGCACCGCTTCGTGCGTGTCCAGTGCCAGGCCCACCACCTGCGGGCCGCTGTCGGCGTGGCGGGCGGCGAAGCGCGCCAGTTCCGGCATTTCCTCGATGCACGGCGCGCACCAGCTGGCCCACACGTTGATCAGCAGCGGCCGGCCCAGGAAGCGGTCCGGGAACCGAACCGGCATGCCGTCCAGGTCGGGCAGGGTGAAGGCGGGCACCCGGTCGCCCGGGGCAAGCGCCGCGGGTGCCGCGGCCGGCGTGGCCGGACGGGCCGTCGACGGCTCGGTCATCGACGGCAGCGCGGGCCGGGTCAGCCAGGCGCCGGCGGCCAGTCCGGCCGCCGCGGCGATGCCCACCACCCACCATGCCGCGCTGCGCATCTCAGCGTGCCGCGCGCAGCAGCGCGTCCTCGACGATGGCCTGGGTCAGCACGGTCGGCAGCACGCGCGGCGGCGCGCCCGGCCCGTACACCACGTACAGCGGCACGCCCACGGCCTTGTGCTGTTCCAGGAACGCGCTGATCTGCGGATCGACATTGGTCCAGTCGCCGTGCATGTACACCGCGTCCACCCGCTTGAGGGTGTCGCGGAACGTGTCGCGGTCGAGCACGTTGCGTTCGTTGGCCTTGCAGGTCACGCACCAGTCGGCGGTCATGTTGACGAACACCACGCGGTTGTCCGCGCGCAGCCGGTCGAGCATTTCCGGCGAGTACGCCACGGTGCCTTCGCTGGCCGCGCGTGCCGGCGGTTCCATGCGGGTCACGCCCCACACCGGCACCAGCGCCAGCAGCACCAGCACCACGCCCAGCGCCATGCCCGCGCGGCGGCTGCGCCAGCGGTTGCGCTCGAACCACCACAGCCCCAGCGCCAGCAGCGCCGCACCGGCCAGCAGCAGCGCCATCGCGTCGATGCCGCGCTGCTTGCCCAGCACCCACAGCAGCCAGATCGCGGTCAGGTACATCGGGAACGCCAGCACCTGCTTGAAGGTTTCCATCCAGGCGCCGGGCCTGGGCAGGCGCCGGGCCAGCGCCGGCACGAAGCCGATCAGCAGGAACGGCAGCGCCAGCCCCAGCCCCAGGGCCAGGAACACCAGCATCGCCACTGCCGCCGGCGCGGTGAAGGCATAGGCCAGCGCCGGGCCCATGAATGGGGCGATGCACGGGCTGGCGACCACGCAGGCCAGCACGCCGGTGAAGAAATCGCCGGCCGCGTCCTGGCGCTGCGCCAGCGACTGGCCGACGCCACCGAGGTTGCCGCCCAGGGTGAACACGCCGCTCAGGCTCAGGCCGACCACGAACATCAGGTAGACCAGCGCGGCGATGAACCACGGGTGCTGCAGCTGGAAGCCCCAGCCGGCGGCCTGCCCGGCCGCGCGCAGTGCAAGTACCAGTGCGCCGATGGCGGTGAACGCGACCAGCACCCCCAGCGTGTACCACAGCGCATGGCGGCGGGCGTGCTGGCGGCTCTCGCCGCTCTGCGCCAGCCCCAGCACCTTCAGCGACAGCACCGGCAGCACGCAGGGCATCAGGTTCAGGACCAGGCCGCCGGCCAGCGCCAGCAGCAGGATCCACGCCAGCGAATCGCCTTCACCGGCGTTGCCCGGCGGCTGGCTGCGCCCGGCGTTGTCGGCCGAGGCATCGGGGGTGGTCGCGGGCACGCCGCCGCCGTTGTCGTTGGAGCGGACCACCAGCGGCTGCGGGGCGGGCGGGTTGGCCGGGTCGATGGCCGCCGGGTCGGCCGGCTTGCGGCCGCTGGGCAGCGGCGTGATCACCAGCGGGGTGACCATCGCCTCGCCGCTGGGCGAGACCTTGCCGGCCGGCAGCGCCAGTCGGACCCGCCGGGTCATCGGCGGATAGCAGATGCCGTCGGTCTGGCAGCCCTGGAAGGTGGCCACCAGCGTCGCCGGGCTGGCATCGGCGCGTTCGCGGTGCAGCGGCAGCGGTACATCGACCTGGTCGAAGTACACCACCACGTTGCCGAAGTGCTCGTCGCGGTGCGAGGTGCCTGCCGGCCACTGCGGCTTGCCGGTGCGGATCCCGGCCGCGCCCTCCAGCGCCAGCGAGGTGCGGTCGCGGTACAGGTAGTAGCCCGGCGCGGGGGTGAACCGCAGCAGCAGGCGGTTGCCGTCATCGACGATCGCCTCGAAGCCGAACGCCTGTTCCGAGGGCAGCGGCAGGGACTGGGTGGCGGCGCTGCCCGGCAGCTTCAGGCCGCCGCCATCGTTGCGCGCCAGCGGGTTGAACAGCGGTGCGCCGCCGGCCGGCGCGGCCGCGGCACCGGCACTGGCGCCGGGCAGCCGGACCTCGACGGTGCGCTTCTGCGGGGGGTAGCACACCCCGGCATCGGCACAGCCCTGGTAGCGCACCTCCAGCGTCACCGTCCCGGCGCCGGGGTCGGCGGTACCGGGCAGGGTGGCCTTGAGCTGCCGGTGGTAGGTCTCGACGTCGCCGAAGAACTCGTCGTGCTTCTTCTCGCCGGCCGGCATCTGCAGCGCGCCGGCGCTGAACCCGGGCCCGGCCTTGACGCTGGTGCGGTGGCGGTAGAGGTAGTAGCCCGGGGCGATGTCCCAGCGCAGCTCGATGCGGTCGCGCGTGTCCGCCTGGACCTGGAGGACGAAGGCCTTGTCGACCGGCAGCAGGTCCTTTTCGTCCAGGGCCAGGGCCGGGAAGGCACAGAGGGTGAGCAGGCACAGGGCGGTGAAACGGCGCAACAGCATCTTCAAGTCAGGTGTCCTCGCGGGTCTGGGCCCGGATCCAGTCCAGGTAGGCCGGCAGGCCGGCGCTGGGGGAAACCGCCAGAATTTCCGGCAATTCGTACGGATGGTGCTGCAGGAGCGCCGCCGTCAGCGCTTCCAGGCGGTCGGCGGTGGTCTTGATCAGCAGTTGGACTTCCTCCGCCTGCTCGATCCGCTCCTGCCAGCGATACACAGACTGTATCTGCGGCAACAAGTTCACGCAGGCGGCCAGGCGCCGCTCGACCAGCAGCCGGGCCAGTGCCTGGGCCGTGGCGGCGTCGGGGCAGGTGCAGAAGACAAGGCGGGCGTCCATCCGGGGCATTGTCGCAGATGCCGCCGCCGCCGCCGCCGGGGCCAGCGGTGGCGGCGGCGCAGGAAGTTGGGTTCAGGCACTTGAAAGCCCGCCGGCGGTCCCCATTTCCCAGCCAAGCCCGGTGACGGGCGTTTTTAGGCGTGGCGTCGCCGCTGCCGCCCGGCGGGGTGGCGACCACCGGACTTTCCAGACCAATCAACAACATCAAGAGGTCTCACATGAGCATCAAGCCGCTGCACGACCGCGTCGTGGTCAAGCCCATCGAAGCCGAGGAAGTCTCTGCCGGTGGCATCCTGATCCCCGATTCGGCCAAGGAAAAGTCCACCAAGGGCGAAGTCGTGGCCGTCGGCCCCGGCAAGCCGCTGGACAATGGCAGCGTCCGCGCCCCGGCGCTGAAGGCCGGCGACAAGGTGATCTACGGCCAGTACGCCGGTTCCACCTACAAGGCCGATGGCGTCGAGTACAAGGTGCTGCGTGAGGACGACGTGCTGGCCGTGATCGGCTGAGCCGCGTTCCAGACGACTCCACAAGACCCCTTAAACCCTGATCCACTGAGGTAAAGCAATGGCTGCCAAGGATATCCGTTTCGGTGAAGACGCCCGTTCGCGCATGGTGCGCGGCGTCAACATTCTCGCCAATGCCGTCAAGGCGACCCTGGGCCCGAAGGGCCGCAACGTCGTGCTCGAGAAGAGCTTCGGCGCCCCGACCATCACCAAGGACGGCGTGTCCGTCGCCAAGGAAATCGAACTGGCCGACAAGTTCGAGAACATGGGCGCGCAGATGGTCAAGGAAGTCGCTTCCAAGACCAACGACAACGCCGGTGACGGCACCACCACCGCCACCGTGCTGGCCCAGGCCCTGATCCGCGAAGGCGCCAAGGCCGTGGCCGCCGGCATGAACCCGATGGACCTCAAGCGCGGCATCGACAAGGCCGTCGTGGCCGCCGTCGCCGAGCTGAAGAACATCTCCAAGCCCACCGCCGACGACAAGGCCATCGCCCAGGTCGGCACCATCTCGGCCAACTCCGACGAGTCGATCGGCAACATCATCGCCGAAGCGATGAAGAAGGTCGGCAAGGAAGGCGTGATCACCGTCGAGGAAGGCTCGGGCCTGGAGAACGAGCTGGACGTGGTCGAGGGCATGCAGTTCGACCGCGGCTACCTGTCGCCGTACTTCATCAACAACCAGCAGGGCCAGTCGGCCGACCTGGACGACCCGTTCATCCTGCTGCACGACAAGAAGATCTCCAACGTCCGTGACCTGCTGCCGGTGCTGGAAGGGGTGGCCAAGGCCGGCAAGCCGCTGCTGATCGTCGCCGAGGACATCGAAGGCGAGGCGCTGGCGACCCTGGTGGTCAACACCATCCGCGGCATCGTCAAGGTCGTGGCGGTCAAGGCCCCGGGCTTCGGCGACCGTCGCAAGGCGATGCTGGAAGACATGGCCGTGCTGACCGGCGGCACCGTGATCTCCGAGGAAGTGGGCCTGTCGCTGGAGAAGGCCACCATCAAGGACCTGGGCCGCGCCAAGAAGGTGCAGGTCTCCAAGGAAAACACCACCATCATCGACGGTGCCGGCGATGCCGCCGCCATCGAATCGCGCGTCAAGCAGATCAAGGTGCAGATCGAGGACACCACCTCCGATTACGACCGCGAGAAGCTGCAGGAGCGCGTGGCCAAGCTGGCCGGTGGCGTTGCCGTGATCAAGGTCGGCGCCTCGACCGAGATCGAAATGAAGGAGAAGAAGGACCGCGTCGACGACGCCCTGCACGCCACCCGTGCGGCGGTCGAGGAAGGCGTGGTGCCGGGCGGCGGCGTCGCCCTGATCCGTGCGGTCACCGCGCTGGCCGGCCTGAAGGGCGCCAACGAAGACCAGGACCACGGCATCCAGATCGCCCTGCGCGCGATGGAAGCGCCGCTGCGCGAGATCGTCGCCAACGCCGGCGAAGAGCCGTCGGTCATCGTCAACAAGGTCAAGGAAGGCTCCGGCAGCTTCGGCTACAACGCCGCCTCGGGCGAGTTCGGCGACATGCTGGAGTTCGGCATCCTGGACCCGACCAAGGTGACCCGTTCGGCGCTGCAGAACGCCGCCTCGATCGCCGGCCTGATGATCACCACCGAAGCGATGGTGGCCGAGGCCCCGAAGAAGGACGAGCCGGCTGCTGCCGGTGGCATGGGCGGCATGGGTGGCATGGGCGGCATGGACTTCTAAGTCCGCCGCAGCCTCACCGCTGCCGTTGTACGAAAGAACCCCGCCGCGAGGCGGGGTTCTTTTTTTGCCCGCGCCCGCCGCTCAGCGCGGCAGGTACGGGCGTACCCACTGCACGATGGCGCTGGCGGGCATGGCGCCGGACTGGCGCGCGAGCTCGCGGCCGTCGTGCAGCAGCACCATCGTCGGGATGCTGCGGATGCCGAAGCGCGAGGCCAGGGCCGGTTCGGCCTCGGTGTCGAGCTTGCCCAGGCGCACCAGCGGCTCCAGCTGCGCGGCCGCCTTGGCGAACTCCGGCGCCATCTGCCGGCAGGGGCCGCACCAGGCCGCCCAGAAATCGACCAGCAGCGGCAGTTGCGAGCGCTGCGCGTGGGCCTCGAAGGCGGCGGCGTCGAGCACCACCGGCGTGGCGGCGAACAGCGGCCGGTGGCAGCGTCCGCACGCGGGCGACTGCTCGCGCCGTGCGGCGGGCAGCCGGTTGATGGCATTGCAGTGCGGGCAGGCGATCTGCAGCAGGGTGTCGTTGTTCATGGCCGGGCCTCGCGGGGCATGGCGGGTGGAGATGGCCACAAGTATCGCGCCCCGGTGGTGAATCCCGGTTGCGGTTGAAACTGTCGCATCGCACAAAAAACCGTGTTATCAATGCTGCCCATGAACGCAACCCGCGCCAGCTTTTACTTCTGGTACTACTTTCCGAAGCCGCTGGCGGAGGAAGGACTGCGCTCACCCTGAAGAAACTTTCAGACGCATTCCCGAAAAGCCGCCAGCGAACCTGGCGGCTTTTTTCATGCCGCCTTCCGCTGGGGCCCCATCACGCTTTGAACCGGAGACCCCGCAATGCCCCCCCACACAGACGACCTTCGCATCCGCCGGCTCGACCCGCTGACCCCGCCGGCCCAGCTGATCTCGCTGCTGCCCTGCGACGAGCAGGCCTCGCAGACGGTGGCCGACGCCCGCGCCGCGCTGCACCGCATCCTGCATGGCCATGACGACCGCCTGGCGGTGGTGGTCGGCCCCTGCTCGATCCACGACCCGGTGGCGGCGATGGACTACGCCCAGCGCCTGCGCCCGCTGCGCGACGCGCTCGGCGGCGAACTCGAAATCGTCATGCGCGTGTACTTCGAGAAGCCGCGCACCACCGTCGGCTGGAAGGGGCTGATCAACGACCCGGACCTGGACGGCAGCTTCAACATCAACAAGGGCCTGCGCGTGGCGCGCGGCCTGCTGCGCGACATCAACAGGCTGGGCCTGCCGGCCGGCGTGGAATTCCTCGACGTGATCTCGCCGCAGTACATCGCCGACCTGGTGGCCTGGGGCGCGATCGGCGCGCGCACCACCGAAAGCCAGGTGCACCGCGAGCTGGCCTCCGGGCTGTCGTGCCCGGTGGGCTTCAAGAACGGCACCACCGGCGACGTGAAGATCGCCGCCGACGCGGTGGGCGCGGCCTCGCATCCGCACCATTTCCTGTCGGTCACCAAGGACGGCGGCACCGCCATCGTCGCCACCCGCGGCAACCCGGACTGCCACGTCATCCTGCGTGGCGGCAAGCTGCCCAATTTCGACGCGGCCAGCGTGCAGGCCGCCAGCGAAGTACTGGCCCGGGCGCAGCTGCCGGCACGGCTGATGATCGACGCCAGCCACGCCAACAGCAGCAAGAAGCCGGAGAACCAGCCGCAGGTGATCGAGGACATCGCCGGCCAGCTGGAGGCGGGCCAGTCGCGCGTGGTCGGGGTGATGATCGAGAGCCACCTGGTCGGCGGCCGCCAGGACCTGGTCGAAGGCCAGCCGCTGGTCTACGGCCAGAGCATCACCGACGGCTGCATCGGCTGGGACAGCACCGTGCAGGTGCTCGAGCGCCTGGCCGACGCGGTGCGCATGCGGCGCCGTGCGCGGCTGGAGGCGGCGGCCTGAGCGGATGTGACGCCTGTGCTGGCATGCCCGGGCCAGTCACAGTAATTTAAGCAGCGGGAGGCGGCATGCCTCCCGCCTGCTTTGGGGAACAGGGCGCCTCGCGTCCGGCAGGAAGCCGATCAATCACCGTACCAGGGAGAAGGAATGATGCGTACCCTCAGTTTCGCCGTCGCTGCTGCATTGATGCTGGTGCCGGCACTGGCCATGGCCAAGAAGCAGGTCCAGGACTCGGGCAGCGGCTGCCTGCAGAATCTCTCGGTGACCGGCGGCTTCACCACCGGCAAGCAGTTCCTGGCAGCGACCGAACACGAAGGTGTGAGCTACGCCGAAGCCTTCCGCAAGACCGTCGCCGCGATCGAGGCCGAGGGCATGGTTTCGGTGTCGCCGAACGAGCGCACCGGCTACATCGCCGCCGAGAACCCGGTGCGTGGTGGCGGTGGCTCGACCGTGCCGCTGCGCACCACCGTGCGCCGCCAGGACGACGGCAGCATCCGCGTGGAAGTGCGCTTCAGCATCAAGGGCGGGCAGATGACCTCGAACAAGGCGGTGGGCGAGGGCATGTGCAAGATCGCCGACGCCGCCAGCCTGTAACCCACGCGGGCCTGCGCCATGGCCACCGGCTCGTGGTTCCTGTACCTGCTCGAGTGCAGCGGCGGCAGCTACTACGCCGGCATCACCACCGACGTGCAGGCGCGCTTCCAGGCCCATGCGACCGGCAAGGGCGCGCGCTACACGCGCGCGCATCCGCCGCTGCGCGTGCTCGGTTTCCGCGAGTACGCCGACCGTGCCGCCGCATCGCGCGCGGAGTGGCAGCTGAAGCGGCAACCGCGCGGGCGCAAGCTGGCCTGGCTCGAACACGGTGGCCAATGAGGTAGATTCGGGGCATGGCCGTGGTGTCGCGCGGCCATAGCAGCCCGGTTTTTTGCGGGCGTCCGGCCGGACCGGGGCGGCTGCCATGCCGCGGCCCCGCATGCCGGCAACCCCAGCAGCGGAGGAACCCCGATGAATGGTTGGTTCGAATTGCAGCGCAGCAGTGACGACCAGTTCCACTTCGTGCTCAAGGCCGGCAATGCCGAAGTCATCCTGGGCAGCGAGCGCTACACCACGCGCGCGGCGGCGGAGAACGGCATCGCCTCGGTACGCGCGAACAGTGCCGACGACGCGCGCTACGAGCGCAAGACGGCCAGCGATGGCCGTTACCATTTCAACCTCAAGGCGGCCAACCACCAGGTGATCGGCAGCAGCCAGCTGTACGCCTCGCAGGCCGCGCGCGAAGCCGGCATCAACAGCGTCAAGGCCAACGGCCAGACCGCGACGGTCAAGGACAAGACCGCCGGCTGAGCCGGGCGCGCCCGCAAACGCATGAAGCCCGGGAATCCCGGGCTTCATGCGGTGCGGCAGGCGTGGGCCTCAGGCCTTCATCGTGCCGGTATCCAGCCAGCGCTGGTGCCAGGACAGCGCCTCGGGCAGCAGGTGCGGGGTGTGCTTGCCGTAGCTGTCGCGGCAGGCGCGCTCGAAGTAGTCGCTGAGCTGGTCGCGGAAATCCGGGTGCACGCAGTTGGCGATCAGCGTGCGCGCGCGGGCGCGCGGCGGCAGGCCGCGCAGGTCGGCCAGGCCCTGCTCGGTGACCACCACCGCCACGTCGTGTTCGGTGTGGTCGACGTGGCTGACCATCGGCACGATCGAGGAAATGCTGCCGTTCTTGGCGGTGGACGGGCTCAGGAAGACCGACAGGAAGCCGTTGCGCGCGAAGTCGCCCGAACCGCCGATGCCGTTCATGATGCTGCTGCCCATGACATGGGTGGAATTGATGTTGCCGTAGATGTCGGCCTCGATCATGCCGTTCATGCCGATGCAGCCCAGCCGGCGCACCAGCTCCGGGTGGTTGGACACTTCCTGCGAACGCATGATGATGCGCTGCCGGTAGAAGTCGATGTTGCGCATGAACTCCTCGGTGGCGGCCGGGCTCAGCGCGAAGCCGGTGCACGAGGCATAGCGCAGCACGCCGGCGCGCAGCAGGTCGAGCATGCCGTCCTGGATCACCTCGGTGAACGCTTCCAGGTCGCGGAAGCCGCTGTTGGCCAGCCCCGCCAGCACCGCGTTGGGGATGTTGCCCACGCCCGACTGCAGCGGCAGCAGGTTGGCCGGCAGGCGGCCGCGCGCCACTTCGTGCTTGAGGAACTCGATCAGGTGTCCGGCGATGCGCTGGCTGTCGGCATCGGGCGGATTGAACGGGCTGTTGCGGTCCGGTGCATGGGTCAGCACCACCGCGGCGATCTTGTCCGGGTCGCAGCGCAGCGTGGTCTGGCCGATGCGGTCGTCGCCGCGCACCAGCGGGATCGGCTTGCGGTGCGGCGGCAGCGCGGTGCCGTAGTAGACGTCGTGCATGCCGTCCATGCCCAGCGGCTGCCACCCGTTGACCTCGATGATCACCTTCTTGGCCAGGTCCAGCCAGGTCTTGTTGTTGCCCACCGAAGTGGACGGCACCAGCGAGCCGTCGGCGTGGATGGCGGAGACTTCAACCACCGCGGTGTCGATCTCGTTGTAGAAGCCGAACCACACGTGCTGGGCGACGTGCGACAGGTGGATGTCCAGGTAGTCCAGCTTGCCGGCGTTGATGCGCTTGCGCGCGTCCGGGTCGCTCTGGAACGGCATGCGCATGGCGATGCCATCGACCTTGGCCAGCGCGCCGTCCAGCTCCGGCGCGGTCGAGGCGCCGGTGAGCAGGTTGATGCGGAATTCCTCGCCGCGCCCGTGCGCCTGCTCGATGCGCTGGGCCAGGCACTGCGGCACCGCCTTGGGGTAGCCGGAACCGGTGAAACCGCTCATCGCGACGGTTTCGCCCGGCTGGATCAGGCTGGCGGCGTGTTCGGCGGAGACGACCCGTTCGCGCAGGCGTGGGTCCAGGATGCGTTCTACAGACATGGAAACGACGTTGGCTCGTGGGGATGGCCGATTATCCCGGATGGCGGGCGCCGAAGGTGTTCTACCTTCGTGGGATGGCATTCGCCCCCGGGGTGCGGTGGTGGCAGGACCGGCCGCAGGCCGTTTCCGGGCCCCGGGCGGTGCCACCGGATTTTTTGCACTGCAGCGTGCAACTTGTACGCCGACCCCGCACGATCGCCCTGCATCCCGACGTGGGGGAGGGAGCAAAGCCCGCTGGCAGTTCGCTGCCAGCGGGCTTTTTATTTGCGGTCTCCCGGTGCCGTGCCCCGTGCCGCGGTCGGCCTTACAACTGCACCAGGTGCTCTGGCCGCGCGCCCGCTACCGCACTCAGCGCAATGTGCCGGTCGAACGTCACCAGCCGCCCGCCGTGGTGCACCGCGAGCGCGAGCAGGTACAGACCGGTCAACTGTCGCGGACTGTGGATGTAGCCATGATGGAAATGCGTGCGATCCAGCACGCTGATGGCGTCCGGCCAGAACGCATGGAAGCGCGTGGACGTGGAACGCGCCAGCATGCTCACCAGGCTGGCCAGCGGTTGCGGCTTGGCGTATCCGGGCTGGGACATGATGCGCAGGCAACCGTTCTGGGTAAGTGGACAACTGGCCCAGCCATGCGCGATGTGCGTGCGCAGCCAGGCCGAGGCAGGGTGATGGTGGACGTGGTCGCTGTCGTGCAGTGCGATCAGCACGTTCACGTCAAGCAACGCACGCATCAGATGCCCTCTTCGTCGCGCAGGCGATCGATGAGTTCATTGCTGACCACCACGCCGCGTGGTGGCAGCGGATGAATGCCGTAATCGGCCAAGGGTTCGGCCACGCCGGTCGTGTCCCAGGGCGCATCGGACTGGGCGAACGCCCGCCGCGCCAACTCGCTGATCACCTGGCCAAGTGGCTTCTTCTCGCGGCGTGCCAGCTCCTTGGCGGCAAACAGCACGTCGTCGGCAATGTCGAGGGAGGGCGCATGCGGCTCTCCCTGATGATTGATGCATGATGCTGCCCCACATGACCTGTCGAGCGCCTCCGCTTTCTGTGGGGCAGGCGCCCGGCAATGCCAGAATTGGCCCATGACCTTCCCGACTCCCGACCTGCCCCCGCCCGTGGCCGCCCTGCTCGACCGCGCCATCGCCCGCCTCAGGCTCGCCGCGCCGGACCCGGCGCAATGGCCGCAGGCCCCGGACTTCGAGGCCGGCCTGCGGCGGCTGGCGCTGGCCAGCGATTTCGCCATCGACACCCTGTGCCGGCAGCCGGAGCTGCTGGCGCAACTGGACGCCGGCGCGCCGCTGCCGTTGCCCGTGCTGGATCCGCTGCAGCCCAGCGCCTGGCCGGTGCAGCTGCGCCGCTACCGCGCCGCCGCCTCCACGCGGCTGGTCTGGCGTGACGTGAACGGGCGCGACGACGTCGACGCCACCCTGCGCGGCGCCACCCGCCTGGCCGAGGACTGCCTGCAGCTGGCGCTGGCCGCGCTGGAGCAGGAGTTCGCCCAGCGCCACGGCGTGGTCCGCGCCGACGACGGCAGCGCACAGCGGCTGGTGGTGTTCGGGCTGGGCAAACTGGGCGGCGGTGAGCTGAATTTCTCCTCCGACATCGACCTGGTCTACGCCTACCCGCAGGCGGGCGAGTCCGACGGCGCGCGCGCGCTGGCGGCAGAGGAATACTTCGCGCGGCTGGGCCAGCGCCTGGCCCGGCTGCTGGACGAGACCACCGCCGACGGCTTCTGCCACCGCGTCGACCTGCGCCTGCGCCCGTTCGGCAGTGCCGGGCGGGTGGCGCTGTCCTTTGCCGGCATGGACCAGTACTTCCAGCGCGAGGGCCGCGACTGGGAGCGCTATGCGTGGATCAAGGCGCGCGCGGTGGCCGGCGACATCGCCGCCGGCGAGGCCTGGCTGGACACCCTGCGCCCGTTCGTCTACCGCCGTTACCTGGACTTCACCGCGCTCGACGGCCTGCGCGAGATGAAGGCCGCGATCACCGCCGAAGTCGCGCGCAGCGACCGCTTCGACGACATCAAGCGCGGCCCCGGCGGCATCCGCGAGATCGAGTTCCTCGCCCAGGCGCTGCAGTTGATCCGCGGTGGCCGCGAGCCGGCGCTGCGCGAACGGCGGCTGCTGCCGGCGCTGCAGGCACTGGTGGAGTCCGGGCAGATGGATGCGGCCGATGGCGCCGCGCTGGTCCATGCCTACCGCTTCCTGCGCCGGCTGGAGAACCGCCTGCAGATGCTGCGCGACGCGCAGACCCACCGCCTGCCGGCCGATGCCGACGACCGCCTGCGCATCGCGCTGGGCCTGGGGCACGCCGACTGGGACGAACTGCTGGCGGCGCTGGACCAGCAGCGCCAGTGCGTGGGCACCGAATTCGCCGCGCTGCTGGCGCCACGCCGCGGCCAGGCCGCGCCCGATGCCCTGTCCAGCTACTGGCGGGTGCTGCCCGACGGTGGCGACGCGGCGGTGCTGGCCGAGGCCGGCTTCGCCGACGCCACCGGCGCCGACCAGTCGCTGCGCGAGTTCGCGCAGTCGCTCGGGGTGAAATCGCTGTCCGACGCCGCGCGCGCGCGCCTGGACCGGGTGCTGCCGGCGCTGCTGCACGCCGCGACCCGCTCGCCGCAGCCCGATGCCGCGCTGCGGCGCGTGCTCGGCCTGCTGCAGGCGATCCTGCGCCGCACCAGCTACCTGGCGCTGCTGGACGAACAGCCCAGCGCGCTTACCCGGCTGGTCAACGTACTGGCGCGCAGCGCGCTGTTGTCCGAACGCCTGGTGGCCTTCCCGCTGCTGCTGGACGAACTGCTGGACACGCGCGTGGCCGGGCCGTTGCCGGAGCCGCAGGAAATGCGTGACGCCTGCGCCGCGGCGCTGGCCATCGACGACCCGGAAGCCGCGCTGCGCGCGCTCAACGAAGTGCGCCTGGCGCTGAGCTTCCGCATGGCGCTGGCCTTCCACGATGGCCGCCAGCGCGCGGTGGACTGCACCCGGCAGCTGGCGCAGCTGGCCGACGCCGTGGTCGACACCGTGCTGGCGATGGCGCGTGCCGACCTGGCCGCCGCGCACGGCCAGGTGCCCGGCGGGCGCTTCGCCATCATCGGCTACGGCAGCCTGGGCGGGCTGGAGCTGGGCTTCGGGTCCGACCTGGACCTGGTGTTCCTGTACGACCACCCGCCCGCGGCCGAGGAAAGCGACGGCCGGCGCCCGCTGGAGAGCAGCCGCTGGTTCGCGCGCCTGGCGCAGAAGGTGATGGCGCTGCTGTCGGCGGTCACCGCCGCCGGGCGCCTGTACGACATCGACGTGCGCCTGCGCCCGGACGGCGGCAAGGGCGCGCTGGTGTCCTCGCTGGCCAGTTACACCGAGTACCAGCGCGAGCGCGCCTGGACCTGGGAGCACCAGGCGCTGGTGCGCGCCCGCGGCGTCGCCGGCGATGCCGGCCTGCTGGCCGATTTCGAACAGGTGCGCGGCAGCACGCTGGGCCGCGCCCGCGACGCCGACACCCTGTTCGGCGACGTGCTGAAGATGCGCGCGCGCATGCGCGCCGAGCTGGACCGCAGCGATGCCGCGCGGCTTGACCTCAAGCAGGGCGCCGGCGGCCTGGTGGACCTGGAGTTCCTGCTGCAGACCGGCGTGCTGGCCGGGGCGGCCAGCGACCCGGCGCTGTGCGGGCCGCGCGAAACCCCGCGGCTGGTCGATGCGCTGGCCGCCAGCGGCTGGCTGCCGCCGGCCACCGCCACCGCCCTGCACGCCGCCCATGCCACCCTGCTCGATGCCGGGCTGTCGTGCACCCTGGACCGGCGCCCGCGCATCACCGTGCCCACCCCGGAGATCGAAAGCGCGTGTGCGGCGATCACCGCCGCGGCGGTTGCGCAGGGGCTGCCGTTCGAACCGGGCAGGGCGGCGGATTGACCGACCGGCCGGCCCCGCGTCGCGCTACATCCGCGCCGGGGCCATCTTCCACAGCAGCGCGCGGAACGGCACCAGCAGGCACAGGCCGATGCCCAGCTTGACCAGCCAGTCGCCCACCGCCCAGCTCACCCACGGCAGCGGCGCACCGGCGAAGGCAATGGTCCAGAAGATCGCCGTGTCCAGGGTCGCACTGCAGCTGGTGGCCACCGCCGGCGCGCGCCACCAGTTGCCGCGGCGCAGCCGGTCGAACACGGTGATGTCCAGCAGCTGCGCGCAGATGAAGGCCATGCACGAGGCGATCGCGATGCGCGGCGTGGCCACCCATACCGACAGCAGCACCGCCGCCGCGAAGCCGGCCCAGGCCACGCGCCGCGCGGCCTGCGGGCCGAAGCGGCGGTTGATCAGGTTGCTCACCAGGAACGCCACCGGGTAGCTGAAGGCGCCCCAGGTCAGCCAGTCGTTGATCGGGTACTGCACCAGCACGTTCGAACCCAGCACCACCGCGCCCATGGCCAGCACGGCCAGCAGCAGCGACAGGGGAGTGAGCGGGGCGAAACGGATCGGGGGCGTCGGGGACATGGCGGCAGACGGGCAACGGGCGGCAACGCCAGGGGGCGTGGCCGCCGGCGGGCGGGAAAAGTGGGTGGCGGTGCCGGAACAGGCAGGCGACAACGGGCCGGCATTGTACCGGCCGCCGGCTTTACCGCCCTTCACCCGTTCCCGGTGGCCGGGTACGGGCCTACAGCGTGGCGCTGTGGCTGTCGTCGGCCGCCTCGATGCTCGGCACGAAGGTCAGCACCGCGCCATCCTCGGCGCGCAGCATCCAGCCGCTCCCGCGCGGGCTGGCGGTGAAGGCCACGGTCTGGCCGGGCACGAAGTTGGCGGCCGGGTTGTCCTCGCGCTGCGGCCACTGCAGGCGCGCGCTGTTCGCCGGGTCGCGCGGGTCCACCAGGGTCACGCTGCGGCCGCCGTCGGCGGTCTGCGCGATCTCCTTGACCTGCATGTCCGGCAGCGGCCCGGCGCTGATCCGGCGGCGGCCGTCGCCGGGCGCGTTGTTGCCCCTGGACAGCTCGCTGGCGCGGTTCATGCCCTCCGCCGACAGGAACACCGGCCCGGAGACCACCATCACCGCGCTGCCGCTGACCAGCAGCACCGAGACGTCGGAGGTGTTCAGGTTGTCGCCGGCGCGTGCCGGGGCGCCGGGCAACAGCAGGGCCAGGGCGAAGGTCAGCGCGGCAGTGGTGGACAAGGGCTTCATGGGGGCTTTCCTGGGGTCACGGGGAAGAAGGGGCGGGCGCGGGGGCCGCGTCGCCTTGGTGGGGAATGCTCAACTCGCGCTCCAGCGCGCCACGGTGGTGCAGGAAATCGAACACCGATTCGACCGTCACCACCGAATAGTTGCCGGAAATGCGCTCGCTGGCCGGGTGGTCGGTGACCGCCACGTTGTCGGCGAACAGGCGCGCGCCCAGCCGCTTGCCCAGGCCGATGTGCAGCCGTGCGGGGCGGTAGTCGTTGTGCTGCAGCCAGTCGCGCGTCGCGCTGCGCCCGTCCAGCACGCGGCCGTCGCCGGCCCGTGCCATCGCCGCGGCCAGCACTTCCAGCACCCACTGGTTGGAGTTCTGGTAGTCGGTGCTGCCGGGGTAGGCCAGCATGCTGTAGCGCGGCTGGTGCAGGGCACGTGCCGGCGCGGCGTCGCCCTCCAGCAACTGCGCCAGCGCCGCGCGCACCGCGGCGGTGGGAATGCCCACGCGCAGGTCGGTACGGATGGCGCTTTCGCCCACCAGGTTCACCAGCCCCTCGCGATACAGCGCCGAAGTACCGCCCTGGCAGCGGTTGAGCAGGTGCAGTACTTCCCAGCGGCCGGCCGCGTCGCGCCGCAGCAACGCCAGGTGGCTGTGGCGCAGCCCATACCGGCTCAGGTCCTGGCCGCCGCGCGCGGCAATGGCCACGTCCACCCCGGGCAGGGCATCCAGGGTGTCGGCGGTGAGCGCGGCCATGTCGAACATCGCCGCCATCGTGGTGGGCGGCGGGTAGCGCGGGGCGCAGGCCGGCGGCTGTGCGGCCGCGGCCGGTGCCAGCGTGGCTACGCACAGGGCCAACAGCGCGGGAAGGCGGGGGATCATCGGGGCGCATCCTTGCAGGGGCGGCGTAAGGAAGGGTTACAGGCCGAGCCGCGCCTTCACCTCGGCGGCGATGCGCGGGGTTTCGCGCAGCGGTTCGATCGGCTGCAGCGGATCGGCCTGCAGCGCGTCCAGCCCGTCCAGCAGGCGGCCGCGCGCGCGCAGGGCGCGCTGGAAGCGCTGCATGCGCGCCTGTGCGCGCTGGCCCAGCAGCACGCCCACCGGTACCCGGGTGGCGCAGGCCTCGGACAGCAGGTTCACCGAATCGGGCGTGCACACCACCCGGTCGGCCCAGCCCAGCAGGCCGGCATACGGGTTGCTGCCGTCGCCGCCGTCGCTCCAGATCACCCCGGGCACGTCATCGAACGCATGCAGCAGCGCCTGGGTCACCGGCCGCGGCGTGCGCCGCGAGGTGGTGGCCAGCACGCTGCCGCCCTCGGCGCGGATGCGCGCGGCCAGTTCGCGCAGCACCGGCACGATCTCCGCCTGCTGCCACGGCGCATGGTCGGTGGGGCCGCCCACCAGCAGCGCGGTACGCGGCCCGGGCAACTGCTCGAAGCTGGCGAACGCGGCGCGGCCGCAGGCCAGCCAGTCGTCGGTCACCGGGTTCAGGCTGCCCAGCAGGGTCAGTACGTTGCCGCCGCGCAGGTGGTCATGCTCGGGCACCACCACCAGGTCCCAGTGGCGGGCGTTGATGCGCGGGTCCAGGATCTGCACCGTGCGCGTGCCACGCCCGCCCAGCACCCGCAGCGCACCGGCCGCCTGGCGGCCGCAGCCGATCGCCAGCGCCGGTGCCGGCCCGGTGGCCAGCTGTTCGAAGGTCGCCCCAAACCCGCGTGCGGCGCCGGGCAGGGTGCGCGGCGCCAGCCAGCGCCACGGCGCGCGCGGCTCCAGCTGCAGCCGCTGCTGGCCGCCCAGGCGCAGCGCCGAAGCCAACGCCACGGCCTGGCGCACGTTGCCGGCGCGGCCGTCGGTGATCGTCCAGGGAAGCGTCGATCGTTTCGCGTGTGGCATTAATTCGTTTCAGTCAGGCCGGGTGTTGCAACAGTCGCGACGCCCTACACTGCGCCCTCTGCTGCGGTGGCATTGTCCGGGGCTTGCCCGCACAAGGCCACGACCGTAGCCAATCCATCACGGAGTTTCCATGTCTGATGTTCTTGCCGATGCCGCGCTCGACCAGCTGTTCCGCACCGCGCGCACCCAGAATGCCTTCCAGGACCGCCCGGTCGAAGACAGCCAGCTGCGCGCGCTGTACGACCTGCTGAAGTGGGGCCCGACCGCGGCCAACTCCACGCCGGCGCGCTTCGTGTTCGTCAAGTCCGCCGAAGCCAAGCAGAAGCTCGCCCCGGCCCTGTCCGAAGGCAACCTGGCCAAGACCCTGGCCGCGCCGGTCACGGTGATCGTCGGTTACGACGAGGATTTCCACGAAAAGCTGCCGTACCTGTTCCCGCACACCGACGCCAAGTCCTGGTTCGACGGCCCGCGCGAAGGCCGCCACGAGGCCGCCTTCCGCAACGGCAGCCTGCAGGGCGCCTACCTGATGATGGCCGCGCGCGCGCTGGGGCTCGACGCCGGCCCGATGTCCGGCTTCGACAACGCCAAGGTCGACGCCGCCTTCTTCGCCGGCACCGCCATCAAGTCCAACTTCCTCGTCAACCTGGGCCATGGCGATCCGTCCGGCGTGTTCCCGCGCCTGCCGCGCCTGTCCTTCGACGAAGCCGCGCGTATCGTTTGACCGCTCCACCCCGGCGCCGTCGCGCCTGCGCCGGCATGCTGAAAAGACCGCTCCCGCCTTCTCATCCCGCATCCCAGGAGACACCCATGTCCACCGTCACCAAGCTGCTGCTCCCGCTGGCCCTGGCCGCCGCCATCACCGCCTGCTCCAAGCCGGCCGACACCGCTGCCCCGGCCGCGCCGGCCGACACCACCGCTGCCGCCCCGGCCGAAGCCGCCGCCCCGGCCGCGCCTGAAGTGGCACCGATCCAGGTCGCCTCCGGCACCTACAAGCTCGACCCGACCCACACCGACGTGCTGGTGCAGTGGACCCACATGGGCTTCTCCAACCCGAGCGCGCACTTCGGCAACGCCGACGGCACCCTGGTCTACGACGCCGCCGACGTCAGCAAGTCCAGCGTGGAAGTGACCCTGCCGCTGTCGGGCCTGAACGCCTTCACCGCCAAGTTCGACGAACACCTGCGCAGCGCCGATTTCTTCGACGCCGCCAAGTTCCCGACCGCCACCTTCAAGAGCACCAAGGTCGAAGCCGCCGGCACCAACAAGCTCACCGTCACCGGCGACCTGACCGTCAAGGGCACCACCAAGCCGGTCACCCTGGACGTCACCATCAACGGCGCCGGCGAACACCCGATGCTGAAGCTGCCGTCGGTGGGCTTCGACGCCACCACCACCCTCAAGCGCAGCGACTTCGGCGTGGGCGCCTACGCCCCGGCGGTCAGCGACGAGGTCAAGGTGCGCATCACCACCGAAGCCTCGATCCCGAAGGCCGAGTAAGCCGCCGCCGGGCACGTCCCGGCCGGCAACACGCACAAGGCCCGCCAATGGCGGGCCTTGTGCTTTTCATCGCGGCCGCATCGGCGCCGCGCCGTGGTGGCGGCGGTGGCTCAGCGCAGCGCCTGCAGCCACGCCACCACCGCCTCGCTCGGCGACTGCTTCGGCTTCAGCGCCAGCCCGCTGGCCTGCACGAAGGTCTGCGCCACCTGCGCCAGCCGCTGCCGCGCGATCAGCATTACCTGCTTTGCGGCCGCCTGCTGCTTGCGCAGCTGCACGATATGGATCGACGGCCGCCCGGCCGGCGCGTACTTCTGGTCGCGGCGCAGCACGTCGGCCACCTGCGCCACCTCGTGCTCGGCCTGCAGCAGCTGCTGCTGCGCCTGCACCAGCGCCCGCAGCGGCGCGCGCAGCGCCTGCGGCTGCGCAAACCCGGCCAGCAGCGTGTCGCACTGGCCATCGTCGGCCACGCGTGCCTGCAGGGTATCCATCACCGCCATCGTCAGCTTGCCCACGTTGCCGCCTGTTCCGTCATGACCGGGCGCGATTGTCGCATCGCCCATGTGCAAAAGGCCCGCCGGGGGCGGGCCTTTGCTCGTTCGTCGTTCGTCGCTGGTCGTGCCGCGCGGCGCTTATTCGCAGCGCACCGCGGTGATGGTGTTGCCTGCGTCCAGGAATACCCGCAGCCGGTCCTGGCGGATATCGCGGCTGACGATGGTGGCCGGGCCGATCGGATTCACCAGCCCGGCGCCGCTCTCGCGCGCCAGCCGGCGCATGTTGGCCTCGTTGCCCGGTTGGCCCACCGCCCACTGCAGCTGCGTGTCGCTGCAGCGGCCGTCGCCGGCCACCGTCGGGCCGGGGGTGGACAGGCAGCCACCCAGGCCGGCGGCGAGCAGCACGGCGGTGGCGGGAACACGCAGCAGGTTCAGCGGGCGCGGGGTCATGGCAGGCAACCGGATCAACTGCCCGCAGCATAGCAGCGCGCGTCCGCGCCGGCGTCGTGGCGCGGGCGGCTCAGTCGGCATCGCCGGGGTGCGCCTTCCAGTACCCGGTGGCGCGGATCCAGTCGGCCGGCACCTGCAGGTGCCCGGTAAAGAACTGCCGCATCGCCCGCGCGCGCCGCGATTCCAGCGCGATCCAGTAGAACGCATCGCCGTCGGGCACTTCGAAATCCACCAGCGCGTCCTCCAGCAGGGTGCTGCTGGCCGCGTCCACGCCATTGCGCTCCAGCCACGACACGCGCACCTGCGCGGCGCTGGGCAGCGGCTGCCGGTCGGCCTCCTCGGGGATCTCGATCAGCACCTCGGCCTGCGCGTGTTCCGGCAGTTCCGCCAGGCGCCGGGCGATGGCCGGCAGCGCGGTCTCGTCGCCGATCAGCACATAGGCGTCGTAGTCGTCGGCCACCTGGTAGGAACCGCGGGGCCCGGCCACCACCAGCGCATCGCCCGGCTGCGCACGCAGCGCCCAGCCCGATGCCACGCCGTGGCCGTGCAGCACGAAATCCAGCACCAGCTCACCGGCCGCGGCATCGTGCAGGCGCGGGGTGTAATCGCGGCTGGGCGAGGGCGCCAGCCCGTCCGGGTAGCGCGGGCCCTGCGCGGTCAGCTCCGGCAGCACGAACGCGCCCTGCGCATTGGGGAAGAACAGCTTGACGTGGTCGTCCGGCCCGGGGCTGTCGAAACCTTCCAGGGCATCGCCGCCCAACACCACGCGCTGCATGTGCGGGGTCAGGCGCTCACTGCGCAGCACCTGCAGCTGGCGGAATCGCGGGGTCAGGGAAATCCGTCGGTTTTCGTGCAATGACATGGGGATGGCTCGTCAGAAGTTCAGAAGTAGGGTCAGAGTCGGTTTTTCGCCGCGTCGCCGTGCGCATGCGCGGCCGCCTGGTCCAGCAGCGCGGCCACGTGCGCGGCATCGGCGTCCTGCCAGCGGCCGTTGCGCGCCACCAGCGCCTTCTTCAACCGCTGCATGGCCGCGCGCACCGGCGGCGGCAGGCTGGCCTTGGCCATGGCGCGCGCGCGCTCACGGGCGCGCCGCTGCGCCGCCTCCACCTCGGCCGCGTGCAGCGCCAGCTGCGCCAGCCCGGTTGCGGTGATGCGGTAGCGCCTGCGGCCGCCATCGGCCTCGGCCACCACCCAGCGCTGCTTCTCGAAATCGGCCAGCAGCGGGTACACCGAGCCGGCACTGGGCACGTACACGTGCATGAACATCTCGCTCACCTGCTGGATCAGCTCATACCCGTGGCGCGGCGCCTGCCCAAGCAGCGCCAACAGCAGCAGCCGCAGATCGCCACGGCCGAGCGCGCGGGCGGCGGGGTGCTGGCGGGGGCTGGGCGAGGCGGCGGGCATGGGTTTTCGATATATCGAACAAGCCAATGACGATATATCGAAAACTACCCGTGCGCAAACCTGCCGCAGCCCCGGCCCGGGCCGCTGTCGTCGCGCTGACCCGCCGCCGCGGCAGTGTTGCCCTTTGCCTGCATGCCCGCGGCAGGGCGTGCCGACGGGACACGCTGTTCCGCCGCCACGCGCCGCAGTGGCCGCGCGCTGCCGTTGCCAACGCCGGTGCCGGGGCGTGCGGGCAAGCCAGTGCGGGGCGTCGCGGCTGTCCGCCGCTGTCCCGGCAACGGCCATTGCGCTGTCGCGTGCTGTCCGCCAGACACCGCGATCGGCAAGCCCATACGCAGGCGTAGCCAGCTTCGCGGGCGGGCGGGTGCGCTACACTTTGTGGCTCAAAACTACTGAACAAGCGCGCGCGTGCGTGCCGTAACTGGGAGCGCCAATGAACTGGTTGAATGAAGTGCTGAACAACGACCCGAACCCCCTGGAAACCCAGGAGTGGATCGAGTCGTTGAAGGCCGTTATCGATGTCGAGGGCCCCGAGCGCGCGCATCAGTTGCTGGAAGGCATGGTTGAACTGACCCGTCGTTCGGGCGCGTTCCTGCCGTTCTCCCCCACCACCGAATACGTCAACACCATCGAGCCGCAGCTGGAGGCCAAGAGCCCCGGCAATGCCGAGCTGGAATGGCGCATCCGTTCCATCATCCGCTGGAACGCCATGGCCACCGTGGTGCGCGCCAACCGCAAGCCGGGCGACCTGGGTGGCCACATCGCCTCCTTCGCCTCCGGCGCCACGCTGTATGACGTGGGCTTCAACCACTTCTGGCGCGCGCCCAGCGACACCCACCCGGGCGACCTGCTGTTCATCCAGGGCCACAGCGCCCCGGGCATCTACGCCCGCGCCTTCCTGGAAGGCCGCATTGACGAGCAGCAGCTGGACAAGTTCCGCATGGAAGTGGACGGCGGCGGCCTGTCGTCCTACCCGCACCCGTGGCTGATGCCGGACTTCTGGCAGACCCCCACCGTGTCCATGGGCCTGGGCCCGCTGGCCGCCATCTACCAGGCGCAGTTCATGCGCTACCTGGAAAACCGCGGCCTGATCGAGAAGTCCGACCGCAAGGTGTGGTGCTTCATCGGCGACGGCGAGAGCGACGAGCCCGAGACCCTGGGCGCCATTGCCCTGGCCGGCCGCGAAGGCCTGGACAACCTGATCTTCGTGGTCAACTGCAACCTGCAGCGCCTGGACGGCCCGGTGCGTGGCAACGGCAAGATCATCCAGGAACTGGAAGGCGTGTTCCGTGGCGGCGGCTGGAACGTCATCAAGCTGCTGTGGGGCTCCTACTGGGATCCGCTTCTGGCCAAGGACACCAACGGCGTCCTCAAGAAGCTGATGATGGAAACCGTCGACGGCGAATACCAGAACTGCAAGGCCTTCGGCGGCGCGTACACGCGCGAGCATTTCTTCGGCAAGTACCCGGAAACCGCGGCCATGGTGGCCAGCCTGTCCGACGACGACATCTGGCGCCTGAACCGCGGCGGCCATGACCCGCACAAGGTGTACGCCGCCTACCACCAGGCCGTGAACACCAAGGGCATGCCCACCGTCATCCTTGCCAAGACGGTCAAGGGCTACGGCATGGGCAGCGCCGGCGAGGCGCTCAACCCCACCCACCAGACCAAGAAGCTGGACGACGAAGCGGTGCGCCACTTCCGCGACCGCTTCAACATCCCGGTCACCGACGAACAGCTCAAGGACGGCCAGGTGCCGTTCTACCACCCGGGCCCGGATTCGCCGGAAGTGCAGTACCTGCAGGAGCGCCGTGCCGCGCTCGGCGGCTACCTGCCGCAGCGCCGCCGCAAGGCCGACAAGTCGTTCAACGCGCCCAAGCTGGAAACCTACGAGCGCCTGCTCAAGGATTCGGGCGAGCGCACCTACTCCACCACCATGGCCTTCGTGCAGACGCTGAACATCAGCCTGCGCGACAAGGAACTCGGCCCGCGCCTGGTGCCCATCGTCGCCGACGAAGCCCGCACCTTCGGCATGGAAGGCCTGTTCCGCCAGATCGGCATCTACGCCCCGTACGGCCAGAAGTACAAGCCGGTCGACGCCGACCAGCTCATGTACTACCGCGAAGACCAGAGCGGCCAGGTGCTGCAGCAGGGCATCAGCGAGCCGGGCGCCATCGCCTCGTGGATGGCCGCCGGCACCAGCTACTCGGTCAGCAACGTGCCCATGCTGCCGTTCTACATCTACTACTCGATGTTCGGCTTCCAGCGCGTGGGCGACCTGGCCTGGCAGGCCGCGGACATGCGTACCCGCGGCTTCCTGCTGGGCGGCACCGCCGGCCGCACCACGCTCAACGGCGAAGGCCTGCAGCATGAGGACGGCTTCAGCCACATCGTGGCCGGCGGCATTCCGAATGTGCGCAGCTACGACCCCACCTTCGGCTACGAAGTCACGGTGATCCTGCAGCATGGCACCAAGGCCATGATGGAAGACCAGATCGACGAGTACTACTACATCACCCTGATGAACGAAAACTACACCCACCCGGCCATGCCGGAAGGTGCAGCCGACGGCATCATCAAGGGCATGTACCTGCTCACCGACGCCGGCAAGCCCAAGAAGGGCGAACTGCGCGTGCAGCTGCTGGGCAGCGGCACCATCCTGCGCGAAGCCATTGCCGCGGCCGAGCTGCTGGACAAGGACTTCGGCGTCACCGCCGACATCTGGTCCTGCCCCAGCTTCAACGAGCTGCGCCGCGACGGCTTCGACGTCGAACGCTGGAACCGCCTCCACCCGGAAGCCGAACCGCGCAAGGCCTACGTCACCCAGCTGCTGGAAGGCCGCCAGGGCCCGGCCATCGCCGCAACGGACTACGTGCGCGCCTACGCCGACCAGATCCGCGCCTTCGTGCCGATGACCTACTCGGTACTGGGTACCGACGGCTTCGGCCGCTCCGACACCCGCGCCAACCTGCGCCGCTTCTTCGAAGTGGACCGCTACTACATCGCCCACGCTGCCATCGCGGCGCTGGCGAAGGACGGCAAGATGACCGCGAAGGATGTGGCCCGGGCGATCAAGCAGTACAACATTGATCCGGAGAAGGCGAACCCTGTTGGGGTTTGATTGATCGGCAAATCAATTGGGGGCTCAGCTACGAGCCCTCAATAACATCTGATGTCACTAACTGGAAAGGAATTACAGAGTGGCCGAGCTAGCATCTCAACCGACTTCGATCCAATCTGCATATGGCTGGTATTCAAACGATAAGTTGATTGTTAATCGGCGATATCAGCGGAAACTAGTATGGACTCTTGAAGAAAAGCAGCGCCTTATTGAGTCTATTCTCAAGAAGTATCCGATTCCCGCAGTGCTTGTGGCAGAGCGCGATGGTGCTCTTGGATCCTACGAAATAATTGACGGCCTTCAGCGCTTGCATGCAATTTTTTCGTTTATCGAATGTTCTTTTCCTACGCTCGATGGGCGATATTTCGACGTTCAGCACTTCCCTACGGCAAAGGCTGGTGCCGACGCGGGGAAGTTTGACCCGAATACGGACGCCAAAAAAATAAGCCAGGACGAGGTTGGTGTAATTCTAGACTATAACCTTGCCTTGTCTGTGATGCGGGGTGCTACCGAGCATGAGGTTAACGATGTCTTCGGGAGAATTAACACCTACGGCCATCGTCTGAGCGATCAGGAGCGGCGACAAGCAGGCGTGCAGAACTCTTTCTCAAATATGGTTCGGTCAATTGCCTGTACGATCCGTGGTGATGAATCTGCTGGAATAATTAATCTCGGAAAAATGCCATCGATTAGCATCGATTTGCCGATGACTAGGCACGGTTATGACGTGCAGGCCGATGAGGTCTTCTGGGTTAGACAAGGTATTCTCCGATCTACTGAGCTGAGGGATAGCTTGGACGAACAATGCATAGCTGACTTGGCAGCTTGCATTGTCGGTGGTCAGCTAATCGAACGATCAAAAGACGCTCTGGACTCTATTTATGAGGTGGGTACCGAGGAGTCGGCAAGGATCGAGAATGCTCTGGAGGTTTATGGTGAAGATAAGTTTTCTCAGGAACTGAAATATTGTCTTGATGAGATACTCGGAATCTGTGGGTGCAATGGCGATGAAAAACTGAGGGATATTCTTTTTAGTAAAAGAAATACTAATTCGTTCCCGGCTGTTTTTGCCGCCATTTTTATCGCAGTCCATGAGCTTATTGTGAAGGACGGAATGCGTCTTTCAGATTATGCGGCTGCTCGGAAGGCGATCGATGGATTGCATGATCGGATTGAAACCTCTCGCAAAGCGACCTCGCCTGATGAACGAAGAAAGAATATCGACACCATCAAAGGCTTGCTCGCCGGGGCATTTGTCAAAGATCCTTCACTTTCTAAGAGGATCTACAATAATCACGCCATCACCGATATTGAGTCGACCATAAGGCGTTCTGAGATCGAGACACCATCCTACGAGTTGAAGCAAGGTATGCTTACGCTCGCTCCGAAAGGACGGGATGTAGACGCGAACGTTGTTGAAAAGGTGATCAAGACGATATGCGCTATCGCAAACAATGGAAAGGGCCAATCGGGGACGATACTTATCGGCGTGACTGATAAGGATGCGGACTCAGTCCAAGTAGCCAAGCTTGATGGCATTAAACCAAACAAGGTTGGTAGGCGATACGTCGTTGGGGTGGATAGAGAGGCGAAAGTGCTTGGGATTTCGGTCGAACAGTATTTTTCTAGATGGAAAGATGCTGTGAAAAATTCTTCTCTGTCTGAGCCTCTGAAAACTTCGGTTCTCTCAAGTTTTGATTACAATTCGTACTATGGGCTTGGGGTCATAGTAATCTCCATTCCGCCGCAGGCAGAGATTTCTTATCTCAATAATGAAGTGTATTGGAGGAATGGTGACTCCACCGAGCTTGCTGCGACCCCGGTGCAGATTGCTGGGATTGCTAAGCGCTTTTAAGGTCGGATAGGTTTTCAGCTGTCACCGGATTTATTACGGAACAGAGTCAGGGCTTTGGATAACGGGGTCAGGTTTCTTATCAGCTGGTGTGGTGAAGGCTGGGGGCGCCAACTATTTGCCAGCCTGACTTTCCTGCTTGATCGATGGGCTTGCTTGGGGTTTTACGAAGAGTAGTTGCCTGTCAGATTTCAGGAAGTAGTGGAGTAGGAAATCATTGCGCATTTGCTCATCTGCTCGGATCATGGTTGACATTGCTTCAAAGCAACAGCACTCTCGCCACCAAGGAGCGTCGAAACTCCTCAGAGAGCGGTACCCACCTCCGTCAAACCGGTGGGTTTTTTGTGCCCAATCCTGCGGGCATAAGCCGACGCGATGCCTGCGTCGGGAGGGCGGCTAATACAACACCCTTCGGGGAAATACGCCCGCCGGCTCTCTGCGGTTTCGAACCTCCCGACATCCCGTCGCCTTCGGGCGGCGGTACTTGGCGTATTCCAGGAGGGCGTTGCCATGTACACCGCACCATCCCCGCCGGCCCACGCGCCGGGCTATCTGTTCCCCGAGGGCGCGCACGCGCTGCTGCTTGAAGTGGGCGACGTCATGCAGCGGCTGGCCGCACTGGCGGCCACCGAGCAGGGCAACCACGACCTCACCGCGCATCTGCTGTGCCAGCCCGGCGTGCTGGCGCAATGCCTGCGCAGCCTGTCCGCCCGCATCAATGCCGCCCTGCGCGAGTGCAGCGGTGTGGCCCATTCCGCCCGCAACCCGCAGGGGGCGCCATGAGCCGCCGCGCATCCGCCGCACCAGCCGCTAAGCGGCCGCCCCGCCGCCATGCACGCACAACCGCGCAAACGCTGCTCGACGCCTTGCCGCCGCTGCCACCGCCGGAGCTGCAGCCCGACCCGCTCCCCACCGGCCCCGGCCGCCTGAGCGCACCGCGCCGCCCGCGCCAGCCCCGCCAATGCACCGTCAGCTACACGTATTACCCTGGCGCCCACGGCCACGGCGGCGACCAACCCGTCCCGCACCTGCGCTTGAGCGGCCTGTGGCTGGAGCAGCTGGGCTTTGCCATCGGCGCCAAGCTGCGCATCACCGCGCAGGAGGGGCGGCTGGTGATTGAGTTGCCCGCTGGCTAGAAATAGATGGTGCGGCATCCCTACAAAAGCGGGCCGGCTTTATAGGCCGGCAGCTCACGTGCGCTTGTACGAAGGCAAGGTGAACTCGCTGTAGAGAAAGGAAGCAAGCAGCAAGGCAACTCCCACCGCAACCGGCAAGGGGGCTTCTGCGGTGATAGGCGCACTTACTGCCCAAATGCCAAGTCCAAGGCCCGGCGCCATGAAGAGCGCTGCAAGCAAGCGATCTGCAAAGCCTTGTCCAAACGAATTGAGCAGCCGGCCAAGCACTGCACGGGGGCTCTTGATCGCTTCAGCAACAAGGTGCAGGAACATGGCCGTCCAGAACCCAATGCCATAGGCCACCAGTGCGCGGCTGCAGGGGGACCACTCTGCCTTCGTCGCCACCAGGAAGTAGCCAAGCGCAGTGGTCAGTACGGCCGACCCTGCAGCGAGGACGCCGATAAGATCAGTTGCGTCCAGGCGCAGCAAGTTCTTGATTACTTTCATGGAACTCCATTTCCCGAAGGGTCGAAGGGAGCAGCTAGAAGTTGGCGTGGTGCGTTGCTGCTGTCAGCATCGCTTCCCGGTGGCTACTTATGAAATCCACCCCTGGGCGGAAGCGGTCGGGCAGCTCAATCTGGCGATCTTCGACAGGCCAGAAGACCTCACGTAGAAAGGTGTCCTTGCTGGCCCGCAGGCTTGCCGATAGCACGATGCGGTGGTCGTCAGTCAATGAGAAAAGATGCTGGTCGAATGCCTTGTCATGGAGTGCGGAAAGGCACAGCCCATTACTCGGGTTAAGCCGGTTGGCTTTGTCCTGCCGCCAAGGGACGATATGGCTGGCGACCAGCAAGCGCGCATCGCTAACGCCAGAGACACAGCAGCGGCCGCGGTAGCTGGCTAGTACCGCGCGGCGGAAGAAGGCTTGCTTGATGCGCTGCTGCACGAGGGTATGGCGCGTGTTGCCGCTGTAGTCGTCTAGTACGAAGTCATCTTCATCGGTTGCTTGGCGGGTCGCTACCTCGCCCTTTGCTTCCGACAGCGCAGCGCGAAGTTGCTCACACTCCACGGCCAGCCGCCCCCAATCGGCATGGAAGTCACTCCACACCTGTCGATCCAGCGCCGAAGCGCCACTTAGGCCGCTACGCCCACTGTCCGTGATCGACGGATCAAGGCTGGCGAAGTTGACCAACTTCATTGCCAGCGCACCGGGCGTGCGGCCGATGAGCCTTGCCAGTTCAATGATCTGCGGATTGCGGCTATGCAGCTTGCCGAAGGGCGTTTGGCAATAAAAGTGGAAGGCAAGCTTAAGTTGTTCGCTGCTCCAGTTCCCGTTGTTGGGAAACATGCGGGCTGCTTCTTGCATGAAGGGCGTTCCCTGACCTGACGCAAGGATTATGTCCACTTTCGTACCGCTTGCTACGGCATATAGCCGCTAGCCCGCAAACCTGCGCGCAAACGTAGCCACGGCCGTGTGGTTCTCGCGCGCGAGCTGGTTGAGTTCGGGCGAGGTGATGTGGTCGTTGTCGGCCACGGCACCCCAGAAGCGCAGTGCGGCGTCTGCGGCCCATGCAATGTGGGGCAGTTGGCCGCCGCGGGCCGGGGCGGCCAGTGGCAGTGGGCTGGCCGGGCGCACGATGCCGGTGCGCGAGGGGGCCAGGTACATGGGCAGCATGTCGTAGGCGGGGCACAGCGGCAGCGGGCCGGTGTCCGGCAGGTGGAAACCCAGGTTGCCCAGATGCATGTCGCTGTTGCCGATGAAGCGGCCAAACCAGTGCAGGCGGGCCATGGTGTCGGCGGTGCCGCGTTCTATCCAGCGCGCCGCCAGCAGTTGTTCACCGGCCAGGCCCCAGTCGCGCGTGCCTTCGCCGATAAACGCGGCGTCCAGCGCCAGCAGCGAGACGAAGCCGCGCCGGCCCAGCGTGCCGGGCATGCGGTCGAAACGGCGCACTTCGAGAAAGGTGTGGCCGTCGGTTTGGATCAGTTCCGATTCGGCGGCATCGAGGCCGGCGTCGCGCAGGCAGTTCAAGGCGAGGTGCTCGCAGGCCAGTAGTTCGGCCCAGCGCCGTGCGGCCTGGCCTTCATCGGGCGGGGCGAACTTCACCAGCGCGGCGTAGCGGCTGCGCCCGGTGTCCACCGTGGCGGTGAACTTGGGTTGCTCGCCGCCCGGGGACGAGCCTATTTCTTCGCCCGCCAGCGCTTCCCGCGCCCACGCCGGGTAGCGCTGGGCGCGTTGCGCGGGGGTGACCGCATCGGTGGGGGTGTCCAGCTCGGCAAGCGCGCGCTCGACTGCGAACTGCCCCAACAACAGGTCACCCATGCCGGTGCCGCCATGGAGGATGGCGGTGAGGGTGTCGCGTACCTGCCAGCGGGTCAGGTCTTCCGGCACACCCAGTTGCCGGCCCATGCGATGGGCCAGGGTGCGGCCGAGGAAGCCTTGAGGACGCAGGTCATCGAGGAACCATGGCAGGCCGGGGAAGTACCCGCTGACGGTATCCACCGGCCGCGTCAGGTTGGGGCATTCGCCGGAGGGCTGGAAGTGGAAGCGGTCGCCGCGCAGGGCGTGCAACGTGCCCAGCTCCTGCAGCGTGGCGTCAGCACGCATGCGGAACAGTGGCCATGCGTTGGAAGTGCCCGCAGTGGCGCGGGCGGCGTAGTGCGTGGCCCGCGCCTTACCCAGGCGCAGTATCCGTTCGCCTGCCTCGGCTACCAGCCGCGCGAGCACCGGGCGGCTGACACCCAGTTGCTCAACCAGGACACCGGCAGGCACGGGGTCGCCGTCCCCCAGCAGGGCGAGCAGGTCGGCAACCGTGGCGGCAGTTTGGCGTGGCATGGGTTCGTTTCTTTACGATTTTCGAACCATATTTCATGTGTGATTGTTTTTCAACCAATTGTTTTCAAATAAATATCCAGGAAAATTTCTGTATTGCGCGGATTATTTCTTTACGATCCTGGAACGATAAATCGTGCGATGCCGTCCCCTCACGGATGCGCGGCACCGGGCGTTCCTTCCAGCCGCGCCGCCTTCTTCCACGCCTGCAGGCCGCTGGCTGCCAACCCCACGAACACCAGGTACAGCGCCGCGGTGGCGTGCAGCGATTTCACCGCATACATGCCCACGTAGACCACGTCCACAATGATCCACAGCCACCAGGTGGCGGTGTGGCGGCGCGCCTGCCACCACTGCGCCACCAGGCTGAGCGCGGCGAGCATGGCGTCCAGCCAGGGTAGGGCGGCGTTGGTCCAGGTGTGCATGGCCGCGCCCAGGGCCAGGCCGAAGGCCACGCCCACGGCCAGGTGGAGGGCGCCGGTGCGTGCGGCTAGCGGGGCGATGGCGACGCGGCCGTCGGGCTTGTCCTGGCGGTGCCAGGTGGCCCAGCCGTAGGCCAGGAACGCGGCGAACGCGCCCTGCAGCAGCATGTCCGAGTACAGCCGCGCCTGGAAGAACACCAGCGCGTACAGGCCCACCGACACCAGCCCCACCGGCCAGGCCAGCATGCGCCGCTGTGCCATCAGCCACACGCCCAGGGCGCTGGCGATGACCGCGGACCATTCCAGAAGCGCCGGGCTCATAGCGCCAGGGTCACCGTCAGCCGCGCCTGGCGTGGGGCGCCCGGGAACAGGTAGTAGTCGCCCGAGCTGCTGCCGGTGTCGCGCCAGTAGAAGCGGTTGAACACGTTGTCCACGCTCAGGTTCCAGTCCAGTGCGCGGCCGTGCAGTTCATGCCGGAAGCGCAGGCCGGCATCGACCACGCTGTAGGCGGGCGCGCGCACGCGGCCGTCGGCGGTGGCGACGTTGGACGAGGCGTAGCGCCAGCCGCCGGTCACGCCCAGCCCGGGCACGAACGGCAGTGCGTAGTCGGCATGCACGCTGGCGCGGGTGGTGGGTACGTTGATCAGCGGGTGGCCTTCGTAGGCCGGGGTGCCGGTGTCGCGCGCACGCGCGCGCAGCACGCTGGCGCTGGCGGTGAGCTGCAGCGCGTCGCCGATGCGCCCGCGTGCGCTCAGTTCCAGCCCGGTGTGGGTCTGCTGGCCTTCCTGCACGAAGGTGTAGCCGTAGTCGCTGGCATCCGGCTTGGCGTACTGGAACGGCCGGCTGATGCGGAACAGCGCCGCGCCCAGGCTCAACGCATCGGTGGGCGCGTACTTGGCGCCCACTTCCAGCTGGCGCGACAGCACCGACGGCAGGAAGCTGCCTTCGTTGCTGGTCCAGAACGGCGCCTCCTGGCCCAGGGCAATGCCGCGCACGTAGCTGGCATACAGGTTGAGCTGCGCGTTGGCGCTCCAGATCAGCGCGGTCTGCGGCAGGAAGCGCGACACGCGGCTGTCGCGCTCGGGGTTGCCGCGCTTGTCCCAGGCGCGCTCGTCCAGGCGCACGAAGCGGCCGCCGGCCAGCCACTGCCAGTCGTCGGCCAGCTGCATGCGGTCCAGCACGAACAGCGCCTTCTGGCGGCTGTCCACGCGCCGTACCGATGGGCCCGGCTGCAGCGGCGAGGGGTCGAACTGCGGCACCGCGTCGTCGTGGATGTTGCCGGTGCCGACGTATTCGTTGACGTTGCGGCGCTTGTCCACCGAGCGGCGGAAGTAGTCTGCGCCGAGCACCAGCTGGTGCCCGACCGCGCCGGTGGCGAAGCGGCCGCGCAGTTCGGCGCGCAGCTGCTGGTTGCGGCGGGTGTCGTCGGGGCTGCGGTAGTCGTAGATGTCGTAGTCGCCGTTGGGCGCGAAGTAATTGCCCGGCACGCTGCCGTCCCAGCAGGCTTCGGCGTAGTAACAGCCGTAGGCGAAGGCGACGTTGTCGTCGATCACCGAGCGGCTGTGGCTGGCCGACACGCGCGACTGCCATGCCGGGCTGAAATCGTAGGTGTGCAGTGCGCTGAGGTTGGTGCTGTCGATGCCCACCGGCTGCTGCCAGCGCTGGTAGCCCAGCATCTGCGTGCGGTCCACGTGCTGCGGCAGCATGCTGGCGCCCAGCAGCTGGTAGCCCGAGGCCGAGCGCTGCGCGCTGGTCTGGTAGTTGGCGTCCACCTCGAGCTTGGCGCGCTCGCCGATCAGCCAGTCGGTGGCCAGCGCGTAGAAGTTGCGGCGGCCGTCGGCATGGTCGATGTAGGAGTGGTTGTCGTCCCAGGCGGCATTGAAGCGCACGCCGATGCGCGGCGTCAGCCAGTGGCCCACGTCCACCGCGGCGTAGCGCGCGCCTTCGGCGTCGGTGCCCAGGGTGACATTGCGTACCTCGGCCGGGCGCTTGCCCACGTAGTTGATGACGCCGCCCGGGGCGATTACGCCGGCGGCCAGCCCGGCCTCGCCCTTGAGGATTTCCACCTGCTGCACGTTCTCCAGCGCCAGCCGCTGTTCGCCGGCGATGGTCAGGCCGTTGAAGCGGTAGCCGGTGGCGGTGTCCAGCGCGAAGCCGCGGATGGCGATGTTCTGGTAGTAGCCCACCGGCGCGTAGCTGTCGCCCAGCGAGGCATCGTTGTCGGCCAGTTCGGACAGCGTGCGCACCACGCGGCGGTCGAGCAGCCCGCGGTCCAGCACGCTGATCGAGGCCGGGGTGTTCTTCCAGTCGCCACTGCCGAAGCTGTTGGACTGGGTGTCCCTGGCGCCGGGCTGCTTGGCCTGCACGCGCACGGCATCGAGCTCGGTGGGCGAGCGGTCGGCGGCGGTGTCCAGGGCACGGGCGTGCAGCGGCAGGGCCGCGGCCAGCGCGGCGGTCAACAGCGAAAGGGTATGGCAGCGGTTCATTCGTTTCGTCATCAGCCGTAGGGGGAGACGAAGCGAAGGCGCGCACGCGCGACCGGCCACGAAGGCGGTGTGCCTGCTGCTCAAAGCTCCCTACGCCGGTGCAAACCGGATCAGGTTCCAAGGGACTCTCTCAGCCTGGACAAGCCCAGGCACCCCCGCTTCAGGCCGGTATTTGACCACAAATGCCGCGGTTTGGCCCGTGGGTGGGGTGGGGCCTGCCGCGCAGGGAGCCTGGCATTTCGTGGAGGCGGGGCTGTGGCCCTGCATGGGGCCGTCCCGGCAAAGCCCCGTGCATGCAGCCAAGGCGCCGGAAGGCCCTGCCAACAGGATTGGACGCCGCCAGTGGTGGGATGCGGGAAGAGCGCTTGTGGACTGAGGAGCTGACTACTGGCGGAGGTCGGCCAGAAGCGGACGTTCACGGCTCATAGGTTGTGCCGCGGCGTGAGGCGGCTCGGCTTGAATGAATTGTCAAGCAGCAATCTAGTCCTCTTGGCAGTAGAAGGTATAGCCAGAAGGCTTACGTCCAAGGGTACCGGCCAGCCAACCCACAGGTAACGACTGCTCGACGGATAGCGCAGGTATAGATCCGCGATTGGCTTGGGCGTATGTGCCGCCAAAACACCACTCGGACAACACAAGCTCTTTTGCCAAAGATTCGGCACTCGCCATGTCAGCAGCCCGAACCAGCCTGGTGGTGAAAAACCCAACAACCGAATCACCTTCGAATGGCAGGTCAATGCCGCGGCCGGAAAGAATGACTTTGAAGTGCGGCATTGCTCGGTCTGATGCCTATTGCTGGAGTCAAGCCGAGCCGCGAAGCGGCTTCGGCTTTAATGAATTCTCAAACTTGGGATGGCGTGCCATAGGGAACCAGGCTTTGGATTGGCGTCAGGGCATCCGGAGTGGCTTGACCATCAATGGACCACAGGTCCAAGCCGGCCAGCAAGCCATCCTGCTCAAAGACGAGTGCGCCGCACAGGTGTCCATCGCTGGTGCGCCATTGGAAGTCTGAAAGAACCCGCATGGCGGTTGGTCCGGGACGCTTGCCCCCAATGGAGAGGTAGATGCTCGCGCAACCGCAGTCACAAAGGCGTGCAACGCGTGCCTGGCTCAACTGATGCAAGAACTCGGAGTTGTCACCATCCCCATGGTCAAGGAGCCATTGGACAATGGATTGCTCCTCTGCCGTGAGGGGGCGGTCTATCTCGGTTTTAGATGGAATGTGGCTCACGGGTCCAACTACCTAATAGGCGGACCCCAAGGTCCGGTTGTATGGCTTGTCCACAAAGCGCCGTATGGCCGGCTTTCATGTTGATACAGCTCGATTTTGGACCGGCGAGGCCCGGCTGGCCAGCCAGCGGATAGCCCTGGAAAAAGGTTCCCTCTGCGCTGCAGCGCTGAAGGGCGCCACTAAAAGCAGAATACCTGCGCGCGGCATCGGCACCATCCTTGTACACGAAGACGGTGAGCGTATGAGACGAGAACTATGCCACCAAGTCAGAAGGCTGACGCGGCGTGTTCAGCAAAGGCAGCGCTGCCGTCACGGTCAATCTGTCGCTCCCAGTCTCAGTGAGTGGAATTTCCGGGTGTGGGCGCGAAGTGGGCCGGTCGTTCGGGCCATGCGCATGCCTCGTGGAACCTGAACTCCAGGTCGGGCGGCGCATGGCGGGGGGTGAGTTGGTTTCGAAATCCGAGCCACACCAGTGTGGCGTCGAGCGGTTCCTCATTTTCGAGTTCCGCGCGTACGAAGCATTGGCGGTTCAAATCGCCCACGGGCACGATGCGCAACTGGGTGGGGCAGCCGGGTGCAGCCGCGCTGGCCACCTGGCGATCGATCTGCGCTTGCATGGCGTCAAGCATTTCGCCGAGGGTGAGCAGATACCAGCCCGTCGTGTTGATCCGGATCTTGTGCGCTGTTGCGAACTGGCATTGCAGGGACGCGCGCAACGCAGGATCAGTCTGCGCCTGAACTTTGTCCCACATTGCCTCGAGGATGACGACCGAGCATCCCTCCGGATCTTCAGTTCCGCAGGACTTGAGCAAGGCATCGTTGCCGCTCCACAAGCCGAACCGGTTGCGCACGCCTGTGCCGTATCCCATGTAGAGATGGCTGGTGACACTGTCCTTTGGGTTTCGCCGCATCCAATCGACGTCATCGGCGGGCAGGTCGCTCAGAAGTCGATCGACGGCTTCGTCAACCGTGCTCGGCAAAGCGGCGTTTTGCGGCGCATCGGCCACGCGCAGCGCGCATGCGGCGAGCACCAGTGAAAGTAGCGCGATCGTCCCAATCAAAGCCTTGCGCATGCGTTTCATTCTTGTGGTCGCGCGATCTGGCAGCAGATGGCCCCATGAGGCCCAGCCACCCGATGGAAGTTGCTTGAGTCTATCTACAGCCGGATCGCTCGCCTAATGCCCACCCTTAGGCCGCACGACGTCCTTCGGCCATGAGCAGAAGTTCGCAGTCACGGAGTATGCGGAACCACGCTGCGCCTCCCATCGCTTGACCTGTTCCAGCACATTGCTCATCGGTGTCTTCTTCGGAATGCTGTAACACCTGTGCAGGCTGTCAGCGGAGCGTTACATGACAGCAGTGGAGCGAGACATCCAGATGCGCAATCTCAAGGATCACTCCCCAAGGCTGCGGGCACAATTTGCAAAATGCGCTCATCCGGATTAAAACCAGCGTCGCGCCCGCGTTAGTTATCGGCGCAAATTAATGCATTCATATTAAAGGAAATTTTTTATGAAATCGCATCTATTCCTGTTATATGCAACATCAGTAGTTGGCCTTTTATCGAATGGCGCAGCGTTGGCGAACGACCAGCCTGACCACGGAGCCAATGAAACGATTGCTATGCAATTGGCCAGTTCTTACGTTGAGCAGCAGCAGGTATTGCGTAGAAATGCGCCAGTACATTCCGCGACGCAACTCGCGGCTTTTCTTGCCAAGGCCAGAATCAGTGAATCTCCTATAAATGCGCTATCCCCTGCAGCCAAGGCGCGGTTTTTGAATTCGCTGCGATTCAATGAAACCGGCGTGACTTCCTTCTATTACGCCGACATAGAATCCGAGTTGTCCAGCAGCCAGGCTTACGATCTTCTTTCGATATTTGGCCTGCAAAGTACGCTATCCATCATGTCGAAGCTCCGAGCAGATACGCCAGAAGACAGGCAGGTCAGGTCTGCATTCGGCAGTCAAACAACCTTCAAAATCATGGCGGACCACGAGAACTACTGGTGCTCGGGCCGTGCAACGTGCTCCAGGGACGTCGGTTCCATCTGCATGAGCGGTTGTTGATGCAACTCCATGCACCAGTTCGCACCGCCATCTTATGGATGGCGGTGCTTCCGATCTTCGGATTGATGGCAAGTCCACCAGCCAAGGACGCTCATCCGCTATACGGTCGACTGGTGGAACTGAATCTCCAATTGCGCGGCGAGAGTGGAGAACGACGCTCGGAAGCCGTCATTTCGAGCTATCGAAAGCTCACTACCGGCATCTCTGTCTGCTCGCGCCCAATTGGTGACGTTGAACTTACCGACGACCTCTTCAGGGCTACTGCGTTCGCCGAGTTCTATTCGCTGGCGGAAGCCGACGTGGAAACTCTAGGTTGCCTGTACCAGGAGCTGCTGAGAAACGGCGGGGCTACTGACTGGCATACCCGCACCTATGCGGGTGCGCTTGTTACGGTCGCCCGCTTCGACGATGCCAACCGTCTCTTGGAACAATCGGGTGATGGACAGGCCGCCTTGCTGCCTCGTATCTCAATCGCCGCCAGCGGCGCTCCGGACGGACCTTGGCGATACCTTTCACTGGATGGCGACAATACCGCTGCCACCCGCACCTGGACGCCAGTGGCTGGGCACCTGCAGGTCATCGCTGTTGTCCATCCCTCATGTGTCTTCTCGACACGCGCCCTGGCCGACATCGAGTCAAATGAGGATCTACGCTGGCTGCGTGAGCGCTTGCTCTTGCTTGTCCCTCCAGACCCCTCGCTACCCAGAAAAGGAATCCTTGACTGGAACGATGCGCATCCGGACCTGCCCATGCAACGGATGTACACCTTGGATGACTGGCAGCCGCTCACCCGTCTCGACACTCCGACGTTCTATTTGATGCAAGGTGATCGTGTGGTGCAGACATTCGAAGGATGGCCGAATGTCGAAGGCATGCTGCGCATGCGGGCCGCTCTTGTCCGCTGAAGTGGGAACAGCAGGTCCAAGATGGGCCGGCCAGCATCGCTAACCCGTTGCCGATACAGCGCGCAAGCAACATGTCGCGCCACCAGATGCATGGTCAGCAGTTGCAGCAAACACCGAGAAATCAGGACTGAATCTGCAAACCTTCCGTAGACACTGAATGTCCGCTTCTGGTCGATTGCCGCCGGTCAGCAAAAGGAAGCCGGACTCCGTTCGTTGGTCCTGCCTGGCATTTCAACGGCCGTCGGTATTCGACCAGATTGGCTGGAAGTATCCAATTAACCGGCGTTCCTTAGTCCCCATGCCGGGCGGGCCCGGCACCTACGTGCTTCACCGCAAACTTCGCACTCGACGGAGGTGGGGTTTGTCTCCGCATGCGGATTCAGGCGGCCGCGTGCAGTGCGGCCAGCAGCGCCTGGCCGTGCGCGCTGCCGAACCATTGCGCATGGCCGAGCAGGAACGGCTGCCAGGCGACGTCGGCGTTGGCGGTGGAGCCGGTGACGCCTTCGAAGTACTCCACTTCCGACAGCGCGAAGTCCAGGTGCACCACCGGCAGCAGGTCGGCCAGCAGGTGCATGCGCGTGGCGGACAGCGGCAGCACCTGGCGGTAGCCGTCGAGCAGTGCCAGCGCGGTATCGATGCGTACGGCGTCCGCGCCGCGTTCCAGTTCCAGCCAGGCGACCGCATTGCGCTCGATGGCGGTGGCCAGGTCGAACAGCGCGCTGGTGGGCGAGGCCAGGCCGAGGTCGAGCACGGTACTCACCGTGTCGCCCTGCCAGAGCAGGTTGGAGGCGTGCCAGTCGTTGTGCGCCCACAGCCGCGGTTCGTCGCGCAGGCGCTCGGCCAGGCCCGCATGCCAGGGCAGCACGATCCCGCGTAGTTGGTCTTCCCACGGAATGCGCGCCAGGTAGCGGGCAAGGCCGGGGCGGTTGCCCAGGTCGGCGGTGAGTGCGGCGATGGGGTCGTGGCTGCGGATCAGGTCGTCGCGCGCCACCAGCAGGTGGGTGCCGCGCTGCGGGGCGTGGTAGCGGGCGGCAGCGTGGTGCAGGCGCGCCAGCATGCGCCCGGCGTCGCGTGCCTGGGCGACGTTGGTCAACGGTGTCCACGACACCGCGTCGCGATACAGGTCCTCGCCGTTGCCCGGTGTGTGCAGTTCGTAGGTCCAGCCGTCGTGTTCGATCGCGGTGGCGCCGTCGCGGTCGCGCAGCAACTGCACCACCGGCACGCCAGCAGCGGCCAGGTGGGCGATGAAGCGGTGTTCCTCGCCCAGTGTCGCCGCGTCGCGCACGCTGTGGTGGTGGCGCTTGACGAACACGCGCCCGGCCGCGCCCTCGACCAGCGCCGCGGCCGACATCGGCCGCGGGCTGTGCCACAGCGCGGCAGCCGCGCCGCGCAGCTGCGGGAAGCGCCCCGCCAGCCATGCGATCTCGCGCGGGCTGATGGCGGGCCAGTCGGCCGGCACCTCGTCGTTGTTGAGGCCCTGGACGCGGTGGGAGGAAGCGGTCATGGACGGGACAGCCGGTAATGCGGGGGAGTGCGGGGCGACAGGGTAGCGCGCGGCGCGCTGGCGGGCGCCTTGGGGGCAAGGAACACGACCCGTGCGGTGCAATAGGGCCTGGACTCGGGAGCCCGTGTTGTCCGGTGTAGGAGGTTGCCGCACAGGGCTGTAGGAAAACTACGTGCAGTAGCGTCGGCGATCAGCTTTTGCGCGACTTGCCGCGCCTGTATTCCTTGATCAGTTCCGCCAGCGCGTCGTCCTCGGCGAAGAAGTACGCCACCGGCAGGTCGAGCACTTCGGCGATGCGCTGCAGGGTCTGCAGGTCGGGCTGGTGTACGCCGGTTTCATAGCGGTTTACGCGGGTGCTGGCGACGAAATCATCCAGTCCGGCCTTGATGCCGAGATTGCGCTGCGAGATGCCATAGGTCTCCCGCGCTTCGCGCAGACGCACGCTGTAGACGGGGAGCTCTCTTTTCTCGGACAAGGCCGTGTACGTCCCGGGCTTCGGTGATCGAAAGCTTCCGGAAGGGCGCTTGACACCGATACTACGTTAAACGTAGTGTGCGTATCGAGTTAATAAATAAACTATTCGAGTGCATGCGCTCCCGCCCCTCGGGTGGAGCGCGACGCGGTACGGCAGGGCGACGGCGCCTGGGTAACGCACAGGCCACGCCCGGACACGGCATCGGGAACACCACGAAGGAATTGCCAGCACGGCCGACGGGCTCCGTCTGTGACCGGACACGTTGTGACGGAGCACGTCGTGATGGAGCGCGTTGTCATGGAGCGCGCCCGCCCGTGGCCGGCCCGGTGTGCCCAGCGCCTGCGTCCCTGCACGGACCGCACCCCCGAGTACCCACCCTGGAAACCAAAGGACGCCGCATGAAGACCCGTGCTTTACGCAACGCCATTTCCATCGCCCTGTTCGCCACCCTGCATGGCCATGCAGCCACGCTCCCGAACCCGGAACCGTTACCGGGCAGCCCCGATGCGGATGCGCAGCAGGACAGCGCGCAGCGCGAGGACGCCGCGGGGCAGGGCGCCGCCGCCGCGGGCACGCCGCCGGTGCAGGACGCGGCCGCGACCGAACTGGAGACGGTGACCGTCACCGGTACCCGGCTGCGGGGTGGCATCACGCCCTCGCCGGTGATCGCCATCGGCAGCGAGCGGATCCGCCAGGAAGGTTTCAGCACGCTGGGCGAGGTGGTGCGCAGCCTGCCGCAGAACTTCAACGGCGGGCAGAACCCGGGGGTCGTCAGCGCGACCGGCTCGGGCAACATGTACAACCAGAACGCAGGCGGCGGCTCCAGCCTCAACCTGCGCGGGATCGGCCCGGACGCGACCTTGACCCTGCTCAACGGCCGGCGCCTGGCCTACGGCGGGTTGATGCAGGCGGTGGACATCAGCGCCATTCCGGTGGCCGCGGTGGAGCGCGTGGACATCGTTGCCGACGGCGCATCGGCGATCTACGGCTCGGACGCGGTGGCCGGCGTCGGCAACGTGATCCTGAAGCGCGACATGGAAGGGGCGGTGCTCAGCGCCCGCTATGGACGCGCGGACGGCGGTGGCCTGGACACGCGCGATTACGACGCCACCGCCGGTACGACATGGAAGGACGGTGGCCTGATCGCGACCTTCCGCGATACCCGCGTCGACCCGATCGATGCCGGCGAGCGCTCGTACACGCAGCACATGGCCCGGCCCTTCGTGCTTTACCCCGGCGGCAGCACGCGCAGTGGGCTGGTGAGCGCCTACCAATGGCTGGGCGAAAGGACCGAACTGCGCCTGGATGCGCTGCGCACCGAGCGCGACCAGGTCTACTACCAGACCGGTCGCGGGCTCCATTACGACCAGCGCTCGGACAGCACGGCGTGGTTCCTGGCGCCGTCGCTGGAGATCGGGCTGGCGCACGGCTGGACCCTGCAGGCCGGTGCGGTGCGGGCCCGCGACGAGAACATTGGCCGGGCGTGGCTGGTTGTCGATGCCGGTGGCGACCCACGGCAGGTATCGGGCGTGTGCCGCTGCAACGAAAGCCGCTCGTATGAAATCGGCGCCGAAGGGCCGCTGCTGGCGCTGGACGCGGGCGAGGTGCGACTGGCGGTGGGCGCCGGCTACCGCAGCAACGAACTGCTGAACCGCAATCTGCTGTCCAATGCGCAGGCGCGCAGCCAGGACAGCAGCCGCTTCGCGTATGCGGAAGCGAACGTGCCGCTGCTCGGTGCGGGAACGGTGGCACCGGCGCGGCGGCTGGAACTGACCGCCGCCGCAAGGATGGAGGATTACGACAGCTTCGGCCGGGTGACCACCCCCAAGCTGGGCCTGCTCTATGCACCGGGCCGCGACGTCACGCTCAAGGCATCGTGGGGCCGGTCGTTCAAGGCGCCGACGTTGAACGAGCGCTACGGCAGCCTGGTGGCCTACCTGGTGCCGCCGGCGATGATCGGCGGCACGGGGTACGGTGCCGGCGACGCGGTGCTGTTGTCGTGGGGCAGCAACCCGCGGCTCGGCCCGGAACGGGCGACTACGCGCACCGTGTCGCTGGCCTTCCACCCGGACCGCGTGCCCGGCCTGCAGGCGGACCTGACCTGGTTCGACATCGATTACCGCGAGCGCGTGGTGCAGCCGTTCGCCGCCTTCGGCCAGGTGCTGAGCGATCCGGCGGTGGCCGAGTTCCTCGAGTTCTCGCCCACGCTGGAGCAGCAGGCCGCCCTGCTTGCCACCTACTCCGGCGGTTTCTACAACTGGACCGGCAAGCCCTACGACCCTGCCACCGTGGTGGTCATAGGGCGTGGCGAGTACGTCAACGCGCGCACGCAGCGGATCAAGGGGCTCGATCTTTCCGGCGCATACGGGCGTGCGCTGGGCCGCGGCCACCTGGACCTGCGCGGTTCGGCGAGCTGGCTGGACAGCACCCAGCAGAACACGCCGGGGCAGGCGCCGTTCGACCTGGCCGGTACCATTTTCTATCCGGCCAGATTGCGCGGCCGGCTGGGGCTGGTGTGGAACGACGGCGGGTTCACCGCGTCCTCGTTCGCCAACTACACCGGGGGCGCGACCTATCCGGCGTTGCGCCAGGACCTGGCCTCGTTCACCACCTTCGACCTGGCCCTGCAGTACTCCACTGCCCGGCGCAACAACACCCGCGCCGGCTTCGAGGTGGCGCTGTCGGTGCAGAACCTGCTCGATCGCGCACCGCCGCTGTACCGGCCCGCGGCGGCGACCGACGTGCCCTACGACTCGACCAACGCGTCGGCGATAGGGCGCTACGCCAGCCTCACCGTATCCCGGCGCTGGTAGGCCGGACGTGGCCCGGACCCATGGGGAGGACCCAACGATGAACCCAGTGACGCGGTGGGCCCGGCGGCTCCTCGCGCCGGTGCTGGCCGGCATGCTGCTCGGCGGCGGGCTGCACGCGCAGGGGGTTTCGCCGCGCCAGCTGGTGGAAGTCAGCGACCTGGGCGAACTGGCGGTCTCGCCCGACGGCAGCCACGTGGCGTTCCGGCTGCAGCGTGCGTCGGTCGAGCGCAACACCCACGACACCGCCTGGTACGTGCAGCGCATGGATGCGAGCGCCCCGGCACGCCGGGTGGGCGAGGGCGGCCAGCTGCTGCGCGAGTCGGATGGGGCATCGCTCGCCCCGGCCGGCGTGGCGTGGTCGCCGGATGGCCGCTTCATCTACTACCGCGCGCTGCTCGATGGCCGCGTCGCGGTGTGGCGGGCCCGTGCCGATGGTTCGGACGCGCGTGCGCTGACGCGCGATCCGGCCGACGTGCGCCGCTTCCGGCTCGCTGCCGATGGCCGGTCGCTGCGCTACAGCGTCGGCGCCACCCGCCAGCAGGTGCGCGACGCCGAGCAGGCCGAGTACGACCGCGGCATCCACATCGACCAGACCGTACCGCTGGGCCAGCCGTTGTTCCGCTCGGGGTATCTCGACCGGCGCGGCTCCACGCAGCGCCTGCTCGGCAGCGACGTCATCCGCTCGCCGTTGCTGGCTGGCGCTGCCGACCGCTGGCGCGAGATCGCGCTGGCGACGGGGCAGGTACGGGACGTGGCCGGCGAGGACACTGCGTCGGCGTCGCCGCCGGGCTGGGTGGCGGCGTTCACGCCCTGGAAGCTGGCATGGGATGCGCAAGCCCGCCGCGCCGCGATGCTGGTGCACGTGGGCGGGTGGCAGGGCGTGGGGCCGCGGCCGGAGGTCGAGCTTGTGGCGGCCACGGGCAAGGGCAGGCGGCCGCTGCGCTGCCGCGATGCGCTGTGCACCGGGCAGCCGATCACCAGCGTGCAGTGGCGGCCCGGGCACGACGAGGTGGTGTTCACGCTGACCGACCCGGACGACAGCCAGGCCCAGTCCATCTTCCGCTGGGACATCACCACCGGCCGGGTGCTCCCGGTGGTCCGCACCCCCGGGCTGGTGAACGGCGGGCGCGCGGCACCCGGCGGTTGCGGTGCGTCGGCCGCGGCGCTGGTGTGCGTCGCCGCGGACGCGCGCCATCCGCCGCGGCTGGAGCGGATCGATCTGGAGTCGGGTGCCAGGCAGGTGCTGTTCGATCCGAATGCGGCGTTGGCGGCGGAGATGGCGCACGTGCCGGTACAGCGCCTGCACTGGCAGGATGCGACGGGGCACCGGTTCAACGGGCTGTACTTCCCTGCCCGCCGCGCAGGCCATGGCCGGCCGCCGCTGTTCCTGACGTATTACCGGTGCACGGGCTTCGTCCGCGGCGGGGTCGGCGACGAGTGGCCGCTGGCGACCCTTGCGGATCGTGGCATCTCGGCGCTGTGCATCAATGCGCCGCCGAGCGTGCAGGACGCGGTCACCCGGTTCGAGACCGGCCGCCTGGCCATCGAGAGCGTCATCGACCTGTTGTCGTCGCGTGGGGAAATCGATCGCGACAGCGTCGGCATGGGCGGGCTCAGCTACGGCACCGAAGTGACGTTGTGGATGGCGATGAACACGGACAGGCTGGCGGCCGCATCGGTCAGCAGCATCGCCTTCTCCCCGCTCGCGTACACGCTGATGAGCCTGTCCGGCGATACGTTCTTCTCGCGCCTGCGCACCTACTGGCAGCTGGGCGACCCGGAAACGACGGCCGCGCAATGGAAGCGCCTGTCGCCGGTGTTCAACCTGCAGCGGATCGACGTGCCGGTACTGATGCAGCTGCCGGAGCAGGAGTATCTGCACACGCTCGACTATGCGGTTCCGCTGATCCGGGATGCGCGTGCGGACCTGTACGTCTACCCGAACGAAGCGCACCAGAAGTTCCAGCCCCGGCACAAGTTGGCGGTGTACGAGCGCAACCTGGACTGGTTCCGGTTCTGGCTGCAGGGCATCGAGGACCCGCACCCGTCCAAGGCCGGGCAATACGCGCGCTGGCGGGTGATGGCCGCCAGGCAGGGCGCAGGGGACCGGGGGGACGCGCGTCGCTAGGACTGATGCCGTGCCCAGTTCTCCACCGCGCACAGCTCCAGGATGCGGCCGATGGAGCGGTCGCGCGGGCTGGGCTCGCGTTCGAAGCAGTGCTCCAGCGAGGCGCCGTCCACGAGGCCCTGCGCGTGCAGCATGCCGTCGAGCAGGAACTCGCGCAGGCGCGGCCGGTGCCGGGCGTGCAGCGCGCCGATGTAGCCGGTGAAGGAGCCCTTGCTGCGGCGCGCGAAGACCGCCTGCGGAAGGACGTCCGCGTATGCCTGGCGCACCAGCGAGCGGTTCTGCGCGCCGGCGATCCACATCCAGCTGGGCGCGCGCAGGGTCGCTTCCATCACCGGTTGCGACAGCAGTGGCAGCCGCAGGTGCGCGCGCATCGCCCGGGGCGCGGACTCCCTGTATATCTGGGTGGCGGCCAGGGCGAAGATCCGTTCGCGTTCGCCGGGAAGCGCATGCCCGGGCAGCTCAAGCCAGGGGTGAAGATCGGGCGCGCAGGGGGCACGCGCGGGCGCGATGAATTCGTCCGTGGGCCTGCAGGGCGGCCCGTGAGCGCGTAGCTGCCTGCGCAATGCGAGCCTGCCTGCCTTCCAGACGGTGCACTGGTGCAATCCGGCCAGGTCGCGGATCGCGCGTATCGCCTGCGCCGCGCCCCGTTGCCGGAAGGCATCCACCGCCGGGGCGGCCGAAGTCAGGTAGCAGAAGACGGTGTCGCCACCACCGCCGGAGAAAAAGCTGGTGGCGCCATGGCGGTGCCGGGCCTGTTCCATGATGGCGTCGGTGGCGTGCTGCAGCATTCCCACCCGCGGCGTTGCGGTCCATGGCGCAACGTCGAAATCGTGCGCCACCGATTCCAGGCCCATGACCTGTGCATCCAGCGGTGCGCCGATCAGGGCCGCCACCTGGCTGGCGTAACGTCGCTCGTCCGCGCCCGGCACCGGCGTCACCAGCGTGCAGCATGCCACCGCGGCAGCGCTGTCTTTCAGGCTGATGCCGACGACCGATGAATCCAGCCCGCCGGAAAGTTCGAGCAGGATCGACCGGTCGACGCCGGCCCAGGCGCGGGTGACCATGCCGACCGCGGCGCGCACGGCATCGGCCGCCTCGCGCGCACTGGCGTACGGATCCTGCCGGTTGATGACGTCCCAGGGCGACCATTGCGCGTGCAGGGTTGTGCGCCCTCCCTGCACGTCCATGCGCGTGCCGGGGAGCAGTTCGCGGATGCCGGCCAGCCCGGTGCGCGCGGTCTTGATGTCCGGGTACAGCAGCCGGTGCCCGATGGCATCCCAGTCGATGCTCCTGCGGTAGCAGCCCAGGCACACGGGCAGTTCCACGTCCGAGGCGACGAAGCCGCTGCCATCGGCGATGCGATGGAGGCAGGGCATCCCGCCCTCGGGATCGCGCTGGAAGGTGAGGCGGTCGGCGTGCGTGGGATCCGCCTGGACGATGAGGTAGGCGCCCCAGCAGTTGTCCAGGATGTGCCGGCGCAGATCGCCAGGGGTGGTGCAGGGCGGAAACTGCCGCGCATGCGTCAGCGGCGTGCCGCTTCGCGAAAAGACATGGCCCAGCACCAGGCCTTGCCCCGGCAGCACGATCACCGGCGTGTCGACGCTGGCATACAGCGTGCAGCCGGTGGTTGGTCGGTGGCATTGCATGCGCAGCGGGTGCAGCCGATGCGTGGCTTCATCGATGGAAGGCGCCTGGGCGCCAGCGGCCGGGTGCAGCAGCGCGAGGTACCGGTAGGCCATCACACCACCCGTATCGGGGTGTGGGCACAGGCGTTGCCGACGGTGTCGTTCACCACCAGGTGCCGCGCCTGGACCCAGCAATGCGCCGACAGCGGATTGGCCATGACGCCGAACACCAGGCGCGCGAACAGGCCATGCCTGGACAGGTACCGGACCAGGGCGATCGAATCGGGCAGGCAGCGCGTGGCAGCGGGAACATACAGGCGGGCGTCGCGGAATGCGCCTGCCGCGGCGCACAGGCGCTGCAGCAGGGCAGGGGACAGGCCGGCATGGGGCTGGCCGGCATGATCGCGGCGGTAGGCCGCCATCGCCGCCAGCGTGTCCTTGAGCGTGCGGTGTTTCAGTTGCAGGCGTACCGTGCAGACATCACGCAGGACATCCAGCGGCAGCGCGCGGCCGCCTGGCGGGCCGTGCGGCGCACGCTCCATCGCGCTTTCGGAGGGGGGATCGAGGGTCGCGGCGCCCGCCGCGGCATCCGGCGATGCCTGCTCCGCAGCCGGCGCGATGCCGCGCGCAACCAGCATCCGCGCAGCGGCCGACGCAAGCGGCGCCCCGTCGAGATGCGCGAGGAACGCCTGTTCCGTCGTCGCGGACAGCCTGAAATAGCGGTCGCCGGCCAGATCGAGGAAGAGCGGGTGGCCGTCGATCAGGCAGTAGGACAGGTCGGGGTCAATGCAGGCGGGCATGGGTGCGTCCTCGAAAAGAAGAGGGGCGCACCTGGTGGTGCGCCCCGTGTTTCACTCTTCGGAAATACCCGGCACGGGCTCGCCGCCCATCGGCTCGTTGCCCTGCAGGATGCCCTGGGTCTCGACGCTGGCGACGCCGAGCACGATCACTTCGTCGGCGTGCACGCCGGTGTTGTCGTTGCTGTTCATCGTTGCCTCTCCTGTGGTTGCGCCATGGCCGTTCCATGGCGAGCGCCAGCCTGTGAGGCAGTGGATTTGATTTTCAAATGATTATTGCGTTGCCAGGCGATGATTATCCGAAGACGTGCCGGCGGTCATGGATCGGGTGGGTGCAGCAGCACGCCATGGCGCGCAGGCGCGTGGCAGCGCCGCATCGCACGGGCCCGCGCGCATGCGGATGCCGTGGCCGGAATGCCGCGGCTACAGGTGACGGTCGCGGTGGTCGACGAGAAAGGCCACGATCCGCGGCACCAGTTGTTTGCGGCGTGCGTGGTAGCCGCGCACGGCGGCCTTCAGCGCCGGCATGTCGCGGTTCTGCCAGTGGCCGCTGAGCCTGGCCAGTTCGTCGCCGACATGGTCGATCAGTCCGCGCTTGGCGCGACGCACCGGTGCCAGCCGGTCGTTACCCTGTCTGACCGCGTCGTGCAGGGGGCGGAATCCGGATGCGCCGGCGATCGCGTCGAACAGCTGCCAGGTTCCCTTGACCAGGTCCTCGTGGCTGTACAGCGCTGCGCCCACCGGTTCGCGCGGCGGGCCGTCGGTCGCGTTGGCCCCCAGCTCGCAGGCCCTCAGCAGCAGGTGCTCCATCCAGTCGTAGAGCTCGCGCAGGGCGACTTCGGTGAGCAGCGGCACATGCAGCCCGTTGCGGGCATGATCATCGATGAGCCTTTCGCCGACCAGGCGGTGCAGTGCGAACCGCACGGGCGTGGGGCTGGTGTTGAATTCCTCGGCCAGCGTGCCCGGATCGATCCGCTGCCCGGGCAGGTAGCGCCCCGACTGCAACGCGCGCCGGACCTGGCGGTAGAGCAATGCGCTCTTGGAGTGGTTCGCGCACATGGCCGAACTCCCTGTCTGCGTATGGCGTCCTTTCCCGCACCGATAGTACAGGAGCCGCCCGCATGCCCCGCGGTGCGTCCGCCGGCGCGGGCACCGCCATGCACCGCCGGCGGCAGCGGCAACTGGCATCATGCCTCCATGCCGCCCAGCCTCGACCAGCTCCGTCGTTACGCCATCGCCCGAACGCTGTTCACGCCGACCACGTTGATGCGTGCGATCGACCGGCTCGGCTTCGTCCAGGCCGATCCCATCCGTGCGCCGGCGCGGGCCCAGGACCTGACCCTGCGCCACCGGGTCAGGGCGTACCGTGCCGGCGACCTGGAACGGCGCTACCCGCGCCTGCCGCTGGAAGAGGACTTCTTCGTCAACTACGGTTTCCTGCCGCGCGCGCACCAGGCGCTGATGCATCCGCGCAAGGCGCGCGTGGCATGGACGCCGGCACGCTGGAAGCAGGCGCATGCGGTGCGCGAGTTCGTCGCCGCACGCGGTGCGGTGCATCCGCGCGAGGTCGACGCCCATTTCGCCCACGGCAAGACCACCAACTGGTTCGGCGGTTCATCCAATGCCAGCACGCAGCTGCTCGACGGCATGCACTACCGCGGCCTGCTGCGGGTGGCGCGGCGCGACGGCGGCACCCGCGTGTATGCGGTTCGCGAGGATGCACCACCGGTGGCGGCGCAGGAGATCGACGCGCGGCTGGATGCGCTGATCGACCTGATCGTGGGGACTTACGCGCCGCTGCCGGCCGCCAGCCTCCGGCAGCTGGTCGGCTACCTCGGCAACGGCGTTCCGCAGTGGCGCGATGCGTGCCGGCCGGCGCTGCTGCGTGCCCGCCAGCGCCTGCAGTGCGCGCGGGTGGATGGCGTGGACTGGCTGTGGCCCGATGCCGAACGCGTGCAGAGCCGGCGCTGGCAGGCCGACGCGCAGGTGCGCCTGTTGACCCCGTTCGACCCGGTGGTGTGGGACCGCCGCCGCTTCGAACTGCTGTGGGGCTGGAGCTACCGCTTCGAGGCCTACACCCCGGCGCCGAAGCGCAAGCTCGGCTACTACGCGATGCCGTTGCTGTGGCGCGAGCACGTGATCGGGTGGGGCAACCTGTCGGTGCTGGCCGGTACGCTGCAGGCGCAGCTGCACTACGTGGCGGGCCGGCCGCCGCAGGATGCCGCCTTCGATGCGGCACTGGAGGCGGAGCTGGCGCGGATGACGGCGTTTCTCGGACTCGAGGGCTGAGCCGCGGCCGGTTGTCGATGCGCGCCGCTGCGCACCTGCGTGCAGCGCCCATGCAGCCTGGCACTGATCGATGGCCAACCCGATGTGGCCTCTGCGTCCGATGCACCCGGCGCGGCCATCGCGCGCCCGTGCCCGCCGCCCCGCGAAACGGCCCCGGCGCCGGGTGCGGAGCGCCGCTGATGCATGCCATCGTGCACTCGACGCCATCGTCGTTCTTGCCTATGGTCGGCGCTTCGGCAAACGGGGGAACGGGAATGCGCGTCGGGTATCTGCTGGGGATGTGGCTGGTCGCGGCAAGCCTGCAGGCGGCCGAGCCGGTGGCGACGGTGCGGGTGGACTTCGACCGCAATGGCGTCACCGCCACCCAGGTGCACGGCATGGCCGATATCGCCGCCGGGCGCGCGGTCAGTGCCGATGATCCGGTGCGGATCGCGTCGATCTCCAAGCTGGTCACCGCGCTGGGGGTGATGCGCATGGTCGAGGCCGGGCAACTGGACCTGGACGCCGACGTGTCGCGCTGGCTCGGCTGGCCGCTGCGCCACCCGCAGTTCCCGGATACGCCCATCACCCTGCGCCTGCTGCTGTCGCACCGCGCCGGCCTCACCGATGCCGCCGGCTACTACGCGGTGCCGCTGGGCGGGCAGCTGCGCGAGGTACTGGACGATCCGCGCGCCTGGGATCCGATGCATGCGCCGGGCACGTACTTCCGTTACGCCAACATCGATTTCCCGCTCGTCGCCTCGGTGATGGAAAAGGCCAGCGGCGAGCGCTTCGACCGGCTGATGCAGCGCCTGGTGCTGCAGCCGCTCGGCATCGCCGCCTGCTACAACTGGGCCAGCTGCGACGATGCCAGCGTGGCGCGCGCGGTGGTGCTGTACGACGCCGCCCAGCAGCCGGTGCGCGACGACAACCGCGGGCGTCGCCCGGATTGCCCGGTAGTGGCTGCCGCCGACGGCAGCTGTGACCTGGGCCGCTGGCGCGCCGGCGACAACGGTGCGCTGTTCGCACCGCAGGGCGGGTTGCGCATTTCCGGCAACGGCCTGGCCAGGATCGGGCGGCTGCTGCTGGGCGAGGGCGAGGTCGATGGCGTGCGCCTGCTGCGCGCCGAATCCGTGCGCGCACTGGCGCGTCCGCAGTGGACCTATGCGCCGGGTGACGGCATGACCACCGAAGAGGACGACAGCGGCCAGGGCGGCGACGGCTTCTTCTGCCGCTATGGGCTGGCGATGCAGACCCTGGCCACGCCGGTGAAGGGCTGCCGCGACGATCCGTTCGGCGACGGCGTGGCGCGCATCGGCCATTCCGGCTCGGCCTACGGCCTGCTGTCGGGGCTGTGGGTCGACCCGGCCAGCGGCACCGGCGTGGCGTTCTTCGCCACCGGCCTGCCGGACGCGCGCAAGGGCGGGCACTCGGCGTTCTCCGCGGTCGAGGAACGCCTGGTCAAGCCGTGAGGCGCGGCGTCGTTGCGCGCTATCAGGCGGACCGGGCGCCACGCAGGTAGCCGAGCAGTTGGCTGATGCCGCCGACGGCCAGCTCCACCCAGATCGCGAGCACCACGCCCAGCGTGGCGATGCCCAGCAGCCAGCGCTGCCACCGGCTGCCCAGCCGCCGCGCGGCGTACGCATGGCCCAGCCCGGCCCCGAACAGCAGCGCCGCCATCACCACGAAGTCGAGCGGGCCCCAGTGCCAGCCCTGGCCGGCAGGCAGGTGGCGGTCGCGCACGGACAGGGCCGCCGGTACCAGAAGCAGCAGGCCGGTGCCGATGGCCGGCCGGATCGCGAGGTGGTCCACGTCGTACTCCACGGGTGATGGGTGGGCCTGCAGTATCGGCCCGCTGCGCGGAGCGTCGATGGTGGCGCGGTGAAACCATGGCGAAGCCCAGGCCGCCGGGCCAGGCGCGGCCGCGCCGGTGTGCCGGGGGCGGCGTGGCCGGGATCCGCGCCAAGCCTTCGGGGTGCCAGATTAATCCTTGAAAATCAATGTCCTGCAGAAAATCCCCGCGGCACTGCTAGCCTGTGCCGATTGCCGGGAGGAAAACGCCATGACCATCGGATCGCAGTCGGACATCGACGGCCTGCAACGCATCGGCCGGCTGGTCGCGCGCGTGCGCGAGGCGATGCTCTCCGCCGCCTGCCCCGGCATGACCACCGGCGAGCTCGACCTGATCGGCGAGCGCCTGCTCGCCGCGCACGGCGCGCAGCCGGCGCCGCGCCTGGTCTACGGCTTCCCCGGCGCGACCTGCATCAGCGTCAACGAAGAGGCCGCCCACGGCGTGCCGGGCGCGCGGGTGCTGGCTGCCGGCGACGTGGTCAACGTGGATGTCTCGGCCGAACTGGAAGGCTACTTCGCCGACACCGGCGGTACCCGCGTGCTGCCCACGGCCGCGGCGCGCGACCTGCGCCTGTGCCACGCCGCACGCAGCGCGCTGACCAACGCGCTGAAGGTCGCGCGTGCCGGGCAGCCGCTCAACCGGATCGGTGCGGCGATCGAGCGCACCGCGCGCCAGGCCGGCTTCCGCGTGATCGAGAGCCTGGGCAGCCACGGCGTCGGCCGCGCGCTGCACGAGGAACCGGACCACATTCCCGGTTACCACGACCCGCACGACACGCGGCGGCTGCACGAAGGCATGGTCATCACCATCGAGCCGTTCCTGTCCACGCGCAGCCGCGTGGTCGAGGAGGGCGACGATGGCTGGACCCTGAGCGGTGCGCCCGGCAACCGCTCGGCGCAGTACGAGCACACGCTGATCGTCACGCGTGGCGAACCGATCGTGGTGACGCTGCACTGAGCACTGGGCACGGCACGCGGCATCGACACGGCGTGCACGCGCCGGCGGCGAGGGTGGCGGAGTTCCCCTGCACTCCCTGTCCGGCATGAGCGAGCCGCCACTGCGTACCCCTGATGGCCGTTACCTGGTGGTGCGTGGCCGGCTGTGGCGCGCGACCAACCCGGCGCTGCCGGAGGAACAGCGGCAGGCGGCGGTGCGGCAGCTGATGGCCGCGCGCCGCGAGGTGGGGCGGGCACGCCGCGCGGGAGACCGCCAGGCGCTGGCGCGGGCCGGCGAAGCGGTCGATGCGGCCAAGCGCGCGCTCGGCGAGCGCGGCCCGGTGTGGTGGGCCGATGGCGCGCCGGACTACAATCGCCACCTGGCCAGGAACACGCCCTATGCCGCGTGGCATGCGCAGGCAACCGCCGCCGGGGCGGAGCCGGCGGATGACTGAAGACCGGGTGCGGCCGCCTGCGCCGGCGGCGCCGCCTCAGTGCTGGTCGGGATGGGCCTGCCAGTCCGCCTGGCCGGCGGCCAGGGTCCAGCCGATCAGCTCGCCGGTGGTGCGCCCCAGCGCGGTCTCGAAGGCGGTGGTCACGCTGGCCACGGTGGTGTCGGCCGCGGGCTCGGCGACGAGGAAGGTGCGCGAGGCGACCACGCGCTGGTCCAGGCTGTGGATCAGCTTGGCATTGAGCTCGATGGTCGCGGCCGGGCGCGCGTTGCCGGCGTAGTCCGATTCGAACCGGCGCAGGTCGATGGCGAGCTTGTAGTCCGAGCGGATGCCGGTGGCGATGCGCGCCACCGCGCCGATCCGGCCGGAATCCTCGAAGCCGCGCAGCAGCGCGTCTTCGAGCATGTCGGTGGCCGGCTGCGACCAGGTCGCGCCGCGGTACACCTCCAGCTCGCCGGGCGTGGGCCGCACGTTGATGCGCGGGCTGTCCACCAGGCGCGCGGCGGCGGGCTTGGCCACGGCCAGCTGCCAGTCCACCCGCGGCCACGACGGGTCCACGGCCACCCGCGCCTGCGGTGCGTAGATGGTGATCGGGTGGCGGTCGCCGCTGGCCAGCACCGAGCAGCCGGCGAGGGCCAGGACGCAGAGGGGGGCGAGCAGTCGCATCGACGGGAAGCGCTTCATTTGGGTTCGAACTCCTTCGGTGCATCGCGGCCGAGCAGGTAGCGCGCCGGGTTGTTCTCGAGGCGGTCGCTGACCCGGCGCAGGTCGCGGATCAGCCCCCGCAGCTCGGTCAGGGTCGGGCCCAGCTGGGCCAGGCCGTCGTTGGCGAAACTGTTGATGGCGGCGCGGTTCTCGCCAAGGATGGCATTGGCGTTGCCGGCCGCCGAATCGAGCTTGGAGAGGCTGGCGTCGAGCTTGTCCAGCGTGGCCGGCAACTGCCGCACCACGTTCTCGTCGAGATGCTGGATGGTGCCGTTGGCGGTGGCCAGGGTGGTATTGAGGTTGCGCGCGGCGTCGCGCGCCTCCAGCAGCAGCGCGCGGGTGCCCTGGTCGCGGTCGGCCAGGCCGCCGCTGACGGTCTCCAGGTGCGCCAGGGTGTTGGAGATGCGCTCCACGTTCTGGTCGCTGAGCAGCTGGTCCATGCGCTCGACCACGCGGTTGGCCACGTCGGTGATGTTCTGCAGCGCCGACGGCGAGGTCTGGATGGTGGGCACCGCCTCGCGGTCGACCGTGGTCAGCGCCGGCGCCTGCGGGCTGCCGCCGCTGAGCTGGATGATGGCCGGGCCGGTGATGCTGGTGATGGCCAGCTTGGCGCGGGTATCGGTCTTGACCGGGGTGGTCGAGTTCAGCCGCAGCCTGGCGATCACCTTGCGCGGGTCGTCCGGCGCCAGCGACAGGTCGGTGATCGAGCCGACCGAGATGCCGTTGTACTGCACCGGGCTGCCGACCGACAGGCCGGTCACCGCTTCGTCGAACACGACGCGGTATTCCTGCCAGGTGCGGTCGGAGGAGTATTTGGCCGCCCACAGCCCGAACCCGAGCAGGGCCAGCGAGACGATGAGGGTGAAGGCGCCGATCAGGACGTAATGGGCTTTGGTTTCCATGGCTCAGGCATGCTCGGGCGGGAGGCCGCGCGCGGCGCGGGCACGGGGGCCGTGGAAGTACTCGCGGATCCACGGGTGGTCGAGGCGTTCGATTTCGGTCAGCGGCGCGGCGGCGACCACCTTGTGGTCGGCCAGCACCGCCACCCGGTCGCAGATGGCGTAGAGCGTGTCCAGATCGTGGGTGATCAGGAACACGGTCAGGCCCAGCGCCTCCTGCAGGGTCTTGATCAGCCGGTCGAAGGCGGCCGCGCCGATCGGGTCCAGGCCGGCGGTGGGCTCGTCCAGGAACAGCAGCGGCGGATCAAGCGCCAGCGCGCGTGCCAGCCCGGCGCGCTTGCGCATGCCGCCGGACAGCTGCGAGGGCAGCTTGTCCAGGGCATCGGCCGGCAGGCCGGCGAGTTTGACCTTCAGCAGCGCCAGTTCGTAGTGCCAGCGCTCCGGCAGCTCCGGGTGGTGCTCCTTCAGCGGCACCTGCACGTTCTCGCCCACGGTGAGCGAGGAGAACAGCGCGCCGTCCTGGAACAGCACCCCGGTGTTGCGCTCGACGTGCAGGCGCGCGGCCGCGTCGTCCGAACGCGCGTCCACGCCCAGCACCTCGATCTGCCCGGCGTCGGGCGTGCGCAGGCCGAGGATGGAGCGCATCAGCACCGACTTGCCGGTGCCCGAGCCGCCGACCACGCCGAGGATCTCGCCGCGGCGCACGTCCAGGTCCAGGCCGTCGTGCACGGTCTGGCTGCCGAAGCGGTTGACCAGCCCGCGCACGCGGATGGCCAGCTCATCGTCGTCGCCCGTGGTCCGCGAGGGAATCGCCATCGTGCCGTCCCCTTACCAGTCCATGTGCATGAACCACAACGCGGCCAGCGCGTCGAGGACGATGACCAGCGAGATCGTCTGCACCACGCTGGAAGTGGTGCGCTCGCCCACCGACTGCGCCGTGCCCTGCACCTTGAGCCCTTCCAGGCAGCCGATCAGGGCGATGATCAGCGCGAACACCGGTGCCTTGGACAGGCCCACCAGCAGGTGCCGCAGCTGCATGGTCTCGTGCATGCGGGCGATGTACATCTGCGGCGGGATGCCCAGGTCGAACGCGCCCACGGTGACGCCGCCGGCGAGGCCGGCGATCATGGCGATGAAGGTCAGCAGCGGCAGCATCACCACCAGCGCCAGCACCCGCGGCAGCACCAGCAGGTCGATCGGGTCCAGGCCCAGGGTCTGGATCGCGTCGATCTCCTCGCGCGCCTTCATCGCGCCGATCTGCGCGGTGAACGCGCTGGCGGTGCGCCCGGCCAGCACGATGGCGGTCAGCAGCACGCCGAACTCGCGCAGGAAGGCGATGTTGACCAGCTCGACCACGTATATCTCGGCGCCGAAGTCGCGCAGGATGGTCGAGCCGAGGAAGGCGATCACCGCGCCGACCAGGTAGGCCAGCAGCGCGATCAGCGGCACCGCGTCCAGCCCCACCTCTTCCATCTGGTGCACGGTGGCGGTCAGGCGCAGGCGCCGGGGCTGCCGCAGCAGCCGTGCCAGCTTGGCCAGGTTCTCGCCGAAGAAGCCCAGCAGCACCCCGATGTTGGCGCCGATGGCGTGCACCGAGCGGCCGAGCCGCTCCAGCGCCGCGGCCACGCCGTAGTCGCGCTGCGGCGGCGGGCGCTCGTCGGCGACCTCGTCGATGGTGCAGACCAGCGCGCGGTGCTCCTCGCGGAACAGCAGCGCGTCGTCGCTCAACCCGGCGCTGCGCGAATACCGCAGCAGCTGCAGCACGCCGGCCGAATCGAGCTGGTCGATGCCGCGCGCGTCCATTTCGCGCACCTGCGCATGGATGCCGCCCAGTACCTGCGCCGATTGCAGGGCGGTGGACAACGTCCAGCTGCCCGACAGCCTGAGCTGGCCGTCGGCATCCGGGTCCATCGTGCAGTGGGGCGGTTCGGCGTTCTTCATGGGGGCGTCCGGCGCCGAGCATACCCTGTCGCCCCGTCGCGGGCCCATGAAGCGATCAAGCCGGCGCACTTCCGGGTGATACTAATGCGCATGTCCGCCGAATCCATCGCACCCGCTTCCATCGTCCCCGGACGCGCCACGTATGCGCAGCGCGTGGCCTTCGTCACGGAGATCGCGGGCCGCCTGCATACCTACGGCACCACCGCGCAGCGGCTGGAAGCGGCGGTGGTCGCGCTGGCGCAGCGGCTGGACCTGGACTGCGAGCCCTGGTCCAACCCCACCGGCCTGATCCTCAGTTTCAGCGACCCGACCCAGGCGATCGGTTCCAGCGACATCACCCGCGTGGTGCGCCTGGATCCCGGCAGCAACGACCTGCACAAGCTGACCCTGGCCGACCAGATCGCCGATGCGGTGGCGAGCGGGCAGATGAGCATCGCCCAGGGCCATACCGCGCTGCGCCGGCTCGACAAGGCGCCCACCTGGCGCGACAACGCGCAGATGCTGCTGTCCTTCTGCCTGGGGTCGGCCGGCGTGGCCGGCATGTGGCGGCTGCCGTGGCTGGATATCGTCACCGCCGGTTTCACCGGCCTGCTGATCGGGCTGATGCTGTTCTACACCGACCGCCGCGTGGCCACCCGCGAGGCCAGCGACGCGCTGGCGGCGATGCTGGCCGGTTTCGTCGCGGTACTGGTGGCCAGCTTCATCGGCCCGCTGAACCAGAATTCGGTGATCATCGCCTCGCTGGTGGTGCTGCTGCCGGGCATGGCCTTGACCAATGCGGTCAACGAGCTGGCCAGCCAGCACTGGGTTTCGGGCACCGCGCGTTTCGCCGGTGCGCTGACCACGATCATGAAACTGACCGTGGGCGCGATGATCGCGGTGACCATTACCGACCTGATCGGCCTGGAGCCGCTGGTGCGCGGCTCGCGCCCGCAACCGGAATGGGTGGAATGGGCCTCGGTGATGCTGGCCGCGTTCGCCTTCGCGATGCTGTTCCGCGCCTCGCGCCGGGATTATCCCTGGGTGATGGCCGCGTCGCTGGCCGGATATGCCATTTCCCGTTATGGCGGGCAGCAGTGGGGCGGGCCGGCGGGGATATTCCTGGCGGCGATGATGCTGACCGCCGCCGGCAATCTGTTCGGCCGGGTGGTGCAGCGGCCGGGCGCGATCATCCGCCTGCCCGGCATCATCATGCTGGTGCCGGGCAGCATCAGCCTGCGCGGGGTATTGAGCCTGATCCAGCAGCAGAGCGTGAATGCAGGCGAATCGGCGCTGCTGACCGTGCTGAACGTGGTGATGGCGCTGGTGGCGGGGCTGCTGTTCGGCAACCTGCTGGTGCCGGCGCGGAAGAATCTCTGAGGCGCGAGCAGCCGGCAACAGGGCAGGGCGCGCGGTTGTAGCGCGGGAATTGCCGCACGATCGCGGCCCGCGTCCCACAATAAAAAACGCCGGCATGGGCCGGCGTTTCATTACGCGATGATTCCCGTCCCGATCACTTCTGGATCAGGAAATCCTCGACCTTGCGGCCGCCGGCGGTGTATTCGGCCAGCCAGCGCGGCTGCTTGCCACGGCCGGTCCAGGTATTGGCGGCGTTGGCCGGGTCGCGGTACTTCGGCGCGACCTTCACGCCCTTGCTGGCGCTCTTGGCCGGGGCCTTGGCGGCGCGCGGGGCGCGGGTCGCCTTGGGCGCGCCGGTGCCGAACAGTTCCTCGATGGTGTAACCGGCCTTCTGCGCGGTCTTAACCAGCTGCGCGCGGACCTTGGTGATGGGCTGGCGCTTGGCGACCACGCTCTTGCGCTTCTGCGCGTCGCGGATCAGGGACGCCAGTTCTCGGGCCGACAGGCCGCTCAGGTCGATACTCATCGAATTGCTACTCCGGATAATGGGTTGGGTATTGCCGGTCCGTGGCAGCGCGCAAAGCATAGCGGCTGTTCCACGGTAACGGCAACGATAATGTGGGCCATGTATTGATTACATGAGAAAAGGCCGGGTTTCGACCCCGGCCTTTTCCATCACGCACATCCCTGTACGTCGCCCTGCGGGCGGCATTGCCGTGAAAAACGGCTGTCCTGCCGTTTTTGGGTATCACCCGGCGATTCTATGCAGCAGCCCGGCCTTGTCCAGGTTTTCGGCCTCGCTGGCCGCGCGCGCGCGGTATTCGTAGGTACCCGCGGCCAGGCCGCGCTCGGAGACCACGATGCGGTGCGGGATGCCGATCAGTTCCATGTCGGCGAACATCGCGCCCGGGCGCAGGCCGCGGTCGTCCAGCGCCGCGTCGATGCCGGCGGCCTGCAGTTCGGCCAGCAGCGCCTCGGCGGCGGCGGTCACGGCCGCGTCCTGCTTCGGGTTGATCATGCACACCACCGCCTGCCACGGCGCCATCGCCACCGGCCAGATAATGCCGGCCTCGTCGTGGTTCTGTTCGATGGCGGCGGCGACGATGCGCGATACGCCGATGCCGTAACAGCCCATCGCCATTACCGTGGCCTTGCCGTTCTCGTCCAGCACCGTGGCCTTGAGCGCCTCGGCATATTTGCGGCCGAGCTGGAATACATGGCCGACCTCGATGCCGCGCGCGAGCTTGAGTTCGCCGCCGTCGCGGGCGCGGTCGCCGGCGACCACGTTGCGGATATCGGCCACCTCCGGTTCGGCCAGGTCGCGGCCCCAGTTGACCCCGGCGATGTGGAAGCCCTTTTCGTTGGCGCCGACCACGAAGTCGGCCAGCGCCGCCACTTCGCGGTCGGCGACGATGCGGATGGCCTTGCGCGGGTTCAGCGGGCCGAGGAATCCAGGTTCGCTACCCAGGTATTCGGCGATCTCCGCCTCGCTGGCCATGCGGTGGTCGGCCAGGCCCGTCACCTTGCCCAGCTTGATCTCGTTGACCTCGTGGTCGCCGCGCACCAGGGCCAGCACGAACGCACCATCGGCGCTCATCACCGCCACCGACTTGACCGTGCGCGCCAGGGCGATGCCCAGCAGCGCGGCGACGTCCTCGCAGGTCTTCTGGGTCGGGGTCTCGACCTTGCGCAGCGTTTCGGTCGCGGCCGCGCGCGGTGCCGGGTCTGCGGCGATGGCGGCCTCGACGTTGGCGGCGTAATCCGAGCCGGTGGAGAACGCCAGCGCGTCCTCGCCGGAATCGGCGATCACGTGGAATTCCTGCGAGGCGTCGCCGCCGATCGCGCCGGAATCGGCCTGCACCGCGCGGAACTCCAGCCCCAGGCGGGTGAAGATGCGGGTGTAGGCGGCCTTCATGTTCTCGTATTCGGCCACCAGGCTGGCGTCATCCAGGTGGAAGGAATACGCGTCCTTCATCAGGAATTCGCGCGCGCGCATCACCCCGAAGCGCGGGCGGATCTCGTCGCGGAACTTGGTCTGTATCTGGTAGAAGTTGACCGGCAGCTGCTTGTAGCTGGACAGCTCCTGGCGCGCGAAGTCGGTGATCGCTTCCTCGGCGGTGGGGCTGTAGCAGTATTCCTGCTCCTTGCGGTCCTTGATCTTCAGCAGCTGGCCGCCGAATTTCTCCCAGCGCCCGGTTTCCTCCCACAGCTCCCTGGGCTGGATGGTCGGCAGCTGCAGTTCCACCGCGCCGGCGCGGTTCATTTCCTCGCGGACGATGCCCTCCACCTTGCGCAGCACGCGCAGGCCCAGCGGCGACCAGGTGTACAGGCCCGAGGCCAGCTTGCGGATCATGCCCGCGCGCAGCATCAGCTTGTGGCTGACCAGCTCGGCGTCGGCGGGTGTTTCCTTGGTGGTGTGCAGGTGGAAACGGGAAAGGCGCATGGGGAGGCTTCACGGGACGGCGGACCGCCTATTCTGCCAGAAGCCCAAGCGCCACAAGGGCCGGGGTGGCGCCTACTTCTTGCAGTAGGCCGCCGCGGCGGCCTCGGCGAGCTGCTTCTGCGCGCTGCGCTGGGCATCGTCCAGCTGGGTGTCCGGCTTGCCGTCGCCGTTGGTGTCCTGCATCAGCGGGCCGCTGCCCTGCAGCAGCTCCAGGTTGCGCCGCGCCGCGGTGCACTCCGGCGCCTCGTCGGCCTTGGCCGGCTCGGCCGCGGCCACCGGCTCGCCGGAGGTGGTGATGCGGCGGGTTTCGTACTTCTGCCCGGTCGGCGGGCGCTCGGAGTACTGGGTCACGCCATTGGCGTCTTTCCACTTGTACAGGTTGCCGGTACCGGCAACGGCACCGCTGGCGGCGCCGGCCAGGGCCAGCAGGCAGCAGAAACGGGGCAGGGCGCGCATGGCGACTCCGGTCGCTTGACGGGACAGAACCCGATTGCAGCACCCGGTGACGCGGCTGGCAAGTCGATTAAACTGGCCGCATGGACGAAACCAGACCGCCGCCACGCTCGCGCAGCATCTACCTGCTGCCGAACCTGTTCACCACCGCCGGGCTGTTCGCCGGCTTCTACGCCATCATCGCCGCCTCCAACGGCGACTTCGTCAACGCCGCCGTCGCGGTGTTCGTGGCCGGGGTCATGGACGGGCTGGACGGGCGGGTGGCGCGCCTGACCGGCACCAGCAGCGAGTTCGGGGTGCAGTACGACTCGCTGGCCGACCTGGTCAGTTTCGGCATGGCGCCGGCGCTGGTGATGTACCACTGGTCGCTGTCCTCGCTGAAGTTCGACGGCGACGTGCTGGGCCGCATCGGCTGGCTGGCGGCGTTCCTGTACGCGGCCTGCGCGGCGCTGCGCCTGGCGCGCTTCAATACCCAGGTGGGCACCGTGGACAAGCGCTGGTTCGTCGGCCTGGCCAGCCCGGCGGCCGCGGGGCTGATGATGTCCTTCGTCTGGGCCTTCGCCGACGGCAGCCTGGGCTGGAGCGGCGAGGAACTGCGCTACGTGGCGCTGGTGGTGTCCATCGTCGCCGCCCTGCTGATGGTCAGCCGCATCCGCTTCTGGAGCTTCAAGGGCGGCAGCGAGAAGGGCCCGCGCTCCGAGCGCGTGCCGTTCATGGTGCTGGCGCTGGTGCCGATCGTGATCGCCATCATGGTGATCGACCTGCCGCGCACGCTGTTCGTGGTCGGCGTGCTGTACGCGCTGTCCGGGCCGGTGATGTGGCTGTGGCAGCGGTGGCGGCAGCCGGCCAGCAGGGTGCAGTGAACGCGGCCGCGTCCACACCGGTGTGGTCGCCGCAGCAGCAGGCATGGCTGCAGGCGATGGGCTATGCGGTGTATCTGGAAGGTGGCGCGCTGGACGCGCCGCTGCCACAGCCGGAGACGCGTGCCGCGGCGCCGGCGGCGTTGGAGGCTGCTCCCGCGGCTGCGCCCACGCGCGCGGCGCCGCCGGTACGCCGCGAGGCGCCACCGCGGCTGCCGCCGGAGGCGCCGGCCACCGCGCCGCAGGCACGGCCGGCGTCGCGTCGCGGCGGGGTGCGGCTGCCCGACCGCCTGCAGATCGCGCTGCTGCGCGCGTCCGGCTGCAACCCCAACGATCCGCAGACCCGCGCGCTGATGGACAGCTGGCCGCTGGACGAGCTGCGCGCGAACCCCGCGGCCAAGCGTGCGCTGTGGCCGCAACTGCGCGAACTGCGGCGGATGCAGCGGCAATGAACGCGGTGGCGGCGACGCCAGCGCCGGTGCTGCGCCCGATGCACGAGGGCGATCTGGACGCGGTGATGGAGATCGAGCTGCGCGCCTACCCGTTCCCGTGGACCCGCGGCATCTTCCAGGACTGCCTGCGCGCCGGTTACCCGAGCCGGGTGCTGGCCGGGGGCGACGGCCTGTTCGGCTATGGGCTGCTGAGCATCGCCGCCGACGAGGCCCACGTGCTCAACGTATGCGTCGATCCGCGCCGGCAGTCGCGCGGGCTGGGGCGGCGCCTGTTGCGCGACCTGGTGCAGGTGGCGCGGCAGCACCGCGCGGCGCGGGTGTTCCTGGAAGTGCGCCCGTCCAACGCCGCGGCCATCGCGCTGTACCACAGCGAGGGATTCAACGAGATCGGCCGCCGCCCGCGCTACTACCCGGCGGTGACCGGGCGCGAGGATGCGCTGGTGATGGCGATGGAACTGGTGGACGAGGACATCAGTTCCATGCCGCCGCTGTAGGCGGCCTGCTCAACCCAGCCGCAGCACCACCACGCCGGCCACGATCAGCGCTGCGGCGCACAGGCGCGCGCGCCCGATGCGCTCCTTCAGCACCCAGGCCGAGATCAGCAGCGCGAACAGGATCGAGGTTTCGCGCAGCGCGGCGATGACCGCCACCGGCCCCTGGGTCATCGCCCACAGCGCGATGCCGTAGGAGGCGGTGGTGCCGGCGCCGCCCACCAGGCCGCGTCCCCAGTTGCCGCGCAGGTACCGGCACAGCTGCGCGCGGCGGGTGGCCAGCGCCCACAGCGGCAGCGGCAGCCCGGACAGCAGGAACAGCCACAGCGTATAGCTGGCGGCATTGCCGGACAGGCGCGCGCCGCGCGCGTCGACCAGGGTGTAGGTGGCGATCAGCACGGCGATGGACAGCGGCAGCCGCAGGTGGCGGCGGGCAACCCCGCCGGCCATGCCGACGACGCCGGCGCTGACCACGGCGATGCCCAGCCAGGCGCCGGCCGTCAGCTGTTCGTCGAATGCCAGGCTGCCGGCCAGCGCCACCAGCGGCGGTGCGCAGCCGCGCATCAGCGGGTAGGACAGGCTCATGTCGGCAGCCCGGTACGCGCGTGCGACCAGCACGTAGTAGCCGGCCTGCAGCAGCGTGGAGGCGGCCAGCCATGGCCAGCTGGCCGGTGCCGGCAGCGGCAGCCACGGCAGTGCCAGCGCGGACAGCAGCGCGGCACTGCCGGTGACCAGGATCGTGGTCAGCAGGGTGTCGCCGCTGCGCTTGACGATGGCGTTCCAGCCGGCGTGCAGCAGGGCCGCGAACAGCACCGCGCAGAAGATCGCCAGCGACATCGCATGCCCGGGGTGCGGTGGAGCGTGCAGGATAGCCGCAAACGCAAACGCAAACGCAAACGCAAACGCAAACGCAAACGCCGCCCGCAGGCGGCGCTTGCGTCACCGCGGGGGCGGCTTACAGCTTGGCGCGCTGTGCCTGCAGCCCGGCCAGCTGGCCGTTCCAGTCGGCCAGGCGCACGCGCTCCTGTTCGACCACCGCGGCCGGCACCTTGTCGGTGAATTTCGACAGCTTGGTCTCGCTCTTCTCCTTCTCCGCCGACACCCGCGCGATCTCCTTGTCCAGGCGCGCGCGCTCGGCATCCAGGTCGACCAGGCCTTCCAGCGGCACCAGCAGCTTCAGCTCGCCGACGATGGCGGCCGCGGCCGGCGGTGTCTGCGCGTCGGCGGCCAGCCACTCGATGCTCTCCAGCTTCAGCAGGAAACGCAGCTGCGAGGTGAAACGCTCCACGCGCGCCTGGTCCACGGCCTGGCCCCCCTGCAGCAGCAGCCGGACCTGCCGGGACGGCGGCACGTTCAGCTCGCTGCGCACCCGGCGCAGGGCGTTGACCATGGTCTTGAACCACTCCACGTCGGCCTCGGCCTGGGCGTAGTCGCCGCTGAACTCCGCTGCGGTCGGATAGGGGCGCAGCGACAGCGTGTCGACGGTGATGCCCAGGCGCGGCGCCACCTGCTGCCACAGCTGTTCGGTGACGAACGGGATCAGCGGGTGCAGCAGGCGCAGCACCGCTTCGAGCACGTACAGCAGGGTGTGGCGGGTGCTCTGGGCATCGGCCGCATCGCTGCCGTTGAGCGCCGGCTTGGTCAGCTCCAGGAACCAGTCGCAGAACTCGTTCCAGACGAACTCGTACAGCGCCTGCGCCAGCAGGTCGAAGCGGTAGTCGGCGAAATGCTGCTGCGCCTCGGCCGATACCGTGGCCAGGCGCGCCAGGATCCAGCGTTCGGCATCGGTGCGCGGCATCGGCGCGCCGCTGAAGCCCGACCCTTCGGTGTTCATCAGGGTGAAGCGGCTGGCGTTCCACAGCTTGTTGCAGAAGTTCTTGTAGCCCTCGGCGCGGCCCATGTCGAACTTGATGTCGCGGCCATGGGTGGCCAGCGCGGCGATGGTGAAGCGCAGCGCGTCGGCACCGTGGGCGATGATGCCGTCCGGGAATTCCCTGCGGGTGGCCTTCTCGATCTTCTCGGCCATCTTCGGCTGCATCAGGCCATGGGTGCGCTTGGCGACCAGGTCGTCGATGCTGATGCCGTCGATGATGTCCAGCGGGTCGAGCACGTTGCCCTTGGACTTGGACATCTTCTGGCCCTGCGCGTCGCGGATCAGGCCGGTGATGTAGACGTCCTTGAACGGGATGTGCCCGGTGAAGCTGTCGGTGGCCATGATCATGCGCGCCACCCAGAAGAAGATGATGTCGAAGCCGGTGACCAGCACGTTCGACGGCAGGTAGCGCGCGAACCCGCGCTGCGCCATCGCCGCCTCATCCGGCCAGCCCAGCGTGGAGAACGGCCACAGCTGCGAGGAGAACCAGGTCTCCAGCACGTCGCTGTCCTGGGTGAGCAGCACGTCGTCGCCGAGCCCGGCACGGGCGCGGGCGTCGGCCTCGTTGCGGCCCACGTAGCAGTTGCCGGCGTCGTCGAACCAGGCCGGGATGCGGTGGCCCCACCACAGCTGGCGGCTGATGCACCAGTCCTGGATGTTCTCCATCCAGTGGCGGTAGGTGTTGATCCAGTTGCCCGGCACGAATTTGATGCTGCCCGGCTTTCCATCAGTACCTTCGACCAGCTCCAGGCCGCGCCTGGCCAGCCCGTCCATCTTCACGAACCACTGGTCGGTCAGGTACGGCTCGATCACCTGGCCGGTGCGGTCGCCGCGCGGCACCTGCAGCTTGTGCGCCTTGGTCTCGACCAGGATGCCCAGGCTTTCCAGCTCGGCCAGGATCACCTTGCGCGCTTCGTAGCGGTCCAGCCCGCGGTACTGCTCCGGCGCGTTCTCGTTGAGCGCGGCGGTCGGGGTGAACAGGTTGATCATCGGCAGGCCGTGGCGCACGCCGACCTGGTAGTCGTTGAAGTCGTGCGCCGGGGTGACCTTGACCACGCCGGTGCCGAACGCCTTGTCGACGTAGTCGTCGGCGATCACCGGCACGCTGCGGCCGGTCAGCGGCAGGGTGACGCGCCTGCCGACCAGGTGCGCATAGCGGCTGTCTTCCGGGTGCACCATGACCGCGGTGTCGCCCAGCAGGGTTTCCGGGCGGGTGGTGGCCACCACCAGGTAGTGGCGGGTTTCGCGAAGGGTCTCGTTGCCGTCGGCGTCGAGCTCCACGTGCTCGTAGCTGGCGCCGTCTTCCAGCGCATAGGCGATCGACCACAGGAAGCCGTCTTCCTCGACGCTTTCCACCTCCAGGTCGGAGATGGCGGTCTTCAGCACCGGATCCCAGTTGACCAGGCGCTGGCCGCGGTAGATCAGGCCCTGCTCGTGCCAGCGCACGAACGATTCGATCACCGCCTCGCTCGGGCCCGGGTCCATGGTGAAGGTGCTGCGCGACCAGTCGGCCGAGGTGCCGAGGCGGCGCATCTGCCCCTCGATCACGTTGCCCGAGTGCGCCTTCCACTCCCACACCTTGTCGATGAAGCCGTCGCGGCCCAGCGAATCGCGGGTTTCGCCCTTGCCTTCCATCGCCAGGTTGCGGCTGACCACCATTTCGGTGGCGATGCCGGCGTGGTCGGTGCCGACCTGCCACAGCGTGTCGTAGCCGCGCATGCGGTGGTAGCGGATCAGCGCGTCCATCAGCGTCTGCTGGAACGCGTGGCCCATGTGCAGGGTGCCGGTCACGTTCGGCGGCGGCAGCAGGATGGTGTACGGCTCGCCCTTGCCGGACGGCTTGAAATGGCCGGCTTTCTCCCACGCATCGTAGAGCGCGGTTTCGAAGGACTTCGGGTCGTAGCTGGAGGCGAGTTGGGTCATGCGGGGAAACCGGGTGGAAGGCGGGGAGGGGATCAGCGGGACGCGCCGGTTTTCAGCGCGCGCCTGATCTTCTGGTCGGTGTGGTACTGGCTGACCGCGTAGGCGGCCCAGATCGCGGCCGGGACCCAGCCGATCAGGGTGACCTGCAGGACCAGGCAGACGATGCCGGACAGCGGCCGGCCGATGGTGAAGAAGGCCAGCCACGGCAGCAGCAGGGCAATGAGCAGGCGCATGCGGGTCCCTTACATGTCGTGCTTGTTGAGCGCGTAGCCGGCGGCCTTGTACTGGCGCCAGCGTTCGCGCAGCGGTTCGCGCGCGGCCGGGTCGGCCGGCACCACTTCCAGTACCCGTTCGCAGCTGCCCAGGTAGGGGTCGTCGCGCAGGTTGATCACCAGCGGCCGTTCCGGCGCCTCGGCGCCCGGCGCGGCGATCAGCACGATGGCCTCTTCCTCGTCCACGTCATCGCCCACGATCTGGTGCGGGATGTAGGCGTCCGGGTCGAACGACCACAGCAGTTCGTCCAGTTCCTCGGCCTGCGCCGCGTCGCGCGCCAGCACCAGGGTGTACTGGCTGGTGTCGTTGGCCTTGCGCGCCAGTTCGCACACCAGCTTGAGCGGCTCGGTGAGGAAGCGGGGCTTGGCGATCAGGTAGAAGTCGGCGCGGGGCATCGGGCAACCAGGAAGGGGAAGGAAGAACCGGGGCCGGCGTCGGTCGTTCCAGGTGGAACCCGATGCCGCCCCCGGTTTTGCGTCACGCCGCGCGGTCCAGCAGCCACTGCGCCAGCAGCCCGACCGGGCGGCCGGTGGCCATGCCGCGCTTGCCTTCGTCGCTGGCCACGCCGGCGATGTCCAGGTGCGCCCAGCGCTGGCCCTCGGCGAAGCGCGACAGGAAGCAGCCGGCGGTGATGGCGCCGGCCCAGCGGCCGCCGATGTTGTAGACGTCGGCGAAGCTGGAATCCAGCATCGGCTGGTACTCGTCCCACAGCGGCAGGCGCCAGGCGCGGTCGAACACGTGCTCGCCGGCGGCCAGCAGTTCGTTGGCCAGGTCGTCGTGCTTGCTCATTAGGCCGGCGGTCTGGTGGCCCAGGGCAACCATGCAGGCGCCGGTCAGGGTGGCCACGTCGACCAGCGCGGCCGGCTCGAAGCGCTGCGCATAGGTCAGCGCGTCGCACAGGATCAGGCGGCCCTCGGCGTCGGTGTTGCCGACCTCGATGGTCTTGCCGGACATGGAGGTGATCACGTCCGACGGGCGGTAGGCGTTGCCGTCGATGGCGTTCTCCACCGCCGGCACCACCACCACCAGGTTCAGCGGCAGCCGGGCCTTGACCGCGGCGACGAAGGTGCCGATGACGTTGGCGCCGCCGCACATGTCGTACTTCATCTCCTCGATGCCGCCCTGGGTCTTCAGGTTGACGCCGCCGGTATCGAAGGTGATGCCCTTGCCGACCAGCACGTAGGGCTTGGCGTCGCCGCCGTTGTTCCACTTCAGCACCACCAGCTTCGGCCGGTTGGCCGAGCCGCGGGCCACCGCCAGCAGCGAGCCCATGCCCAGGGCTTCCATCTGCTGTTCGTCGAGGATCTCGGCCTGCGCGCCCTCGTGCTCGGCGGCGAACCGGGCCGAGCTTTCGGCCAGGTAGGCCGGCGTGCACAGGTTCGGCGGCAGGTTGCCCAGCTCGCGGGCGTACTCGACGCCGGCGGCGATGGCCTGGCCCTGGGCCAGCGCGGTCTCGTCGCTGCCGCTGATGGCCAGGGTTTCCAGGCCCGGGGCGTCGGGCTTCTTCTTGCCCAGGGTGGCGGTGTAGCGGTAGCTGGCGTGGTTGGCGGCGATCACCGCCTGGCGGATGTTCCAGGCGGCATCGCGGCCCTTCACTTCGAGTTCGGACAGGGTGAACAGCGCGCTGCGGGTGATGCCGCTGCGCAGCGCGCGGGCGGCGTCGCCCACCGCCTTGATGTACTGCGGCACGCCGAACTTGGCGGCGTCGCCCAGGCCGACCACCAGCACGCGCGGCGCGGCCACGCCGGCCAGGTCGTGCAGCACGGTGGTGTTGCCGGTCTTGCCGCCGACGTCGCCGCGCTCCACCAGCGCCGCGATGCGGCCGCCCGAGGCGGCGTCGAGCGCCTGTGCCGCCGGCGACAGCGACTTGTCAGAGAAGGCGCCAACGATGACGCAGTCGACCGCGGCCGAGGCCGGGGCGGCGTGGTTCAGGGTGAATTGCAGAGACATTGATCAGATTCCATTGCCAAATCCGTACAATCGCGGACTGTTTCCACCCCTCCAGACCGGCCGGGCGCGCCGCGAACGAAACCGGGAGTTTAAACCACCCACCCCATGGCGAAGCTTGACCGCTACCTGCTGAGCGACTTCATCCAGAGCTTCCTGGCGACCCTGACCGTGCTGCTGGTGGTGAGCGTGGGCGGGGTCCTGGTGGACATCCTGGGCCGGATTGCCGACGGCCGCATGCCGGCCGGGCTGCTGCTGTCGCAGCTGGGTCTGCAGTTCATCGTCTACCTGCCCATCATCCTGCCGCTGGCGCTGCTGCTCGGCCTGTCGCTGGCCATCGCCCGGCTCTACCGGGATTCGGAGATGGCGGTGCTGACCGCGGTGGGGGTCGGCCCGCGGCGCCTGCTGCGGCCGGTCATGATGCTGGTGGCGCCGGTGGTGGCGCTGGTCGGGGCCTGCTCGCTGTGGCTGGGGCCCTGGGCCAACCGCACCGCCGACGCGATGGTCGAGGCCGCCAGCCGCAGCGTGGTGGTGGCCGGGCTGGAGCCGGGCAAGTTCACCCAGCTCTCCGGCGGCGGCATCGTCTACCTGTCCTCGCTCAACGAGGACGGCACCCGGATGGGCAAGGTGTTCATCCAGCGGCAGGAGGACGGGCGCATCGACGTGGTCTCTGCCAACAGCGGCGCCATGTTCTTCGAGGGCGATCGCCAGCGCTTCCTGCGGCTGGAGGACGGCCACCGCGTCGAAGGCCCCGAGAACGGCGGGCTGGATTACCGCCTGATGCGCTACGCCAGCAACGAGGTGGCGTTGCCCGACCGCGATGAACCGCGCGGCCAGGACGACCCCGAGGTGCTGCCGACCCTGCGCCTGCTCGGCGACGACCGGCGCGAGGCGCAGGCGCAGCTGCACTGGCGCATCACCCCGCCGCTGCTGGCGCTGGCCTTCGCCCTGCTGGCGCTGCCGCTGTCGCGCAGCACGCCGCGGCAGCAGCGCTATGGAAGCGTCATGCTGGCCTTCCTCGGCTACGTGGTGGGCATCAGCCTGATGATCAGCGGTCGGCAATGGTTGGCCAGCGGCAAGCTGCCGGTGGAGCTGGGCATGTGGTGGCTGACCGTGCCGCTGCTGGTGCTGGCGCTGTGGCTGTACTTCCGCGATGGCCGGCTGTCTCGCCGCAAGAGGGCACGCGCATGATGCTGCGCCCGCGCATCCACGATTTCTACGTCGGCCGCACGGTGCTGGTCACGGTGCTGCTGGCGTGGGCGGTGCTGACCGGGCTGGACGCGATGCTGTCGCTGTCCGGCGAGGCCAAGAACATCGGCACCGGCAGCTATACCTTCGGCCACGCGGTGGCCTGGAGCGCCTACACCCTGCCGCGCCGCGCCTACACGCTGTTCCCGATGGCCGCGGTGATCGGCGCGCTGATGGGGCTGGGGCAGCTGGCGGCGACTTCGGAGCTGACCGCGCTGCGTGCGCTTGGCCTGTCGCGCCGCCGCATCGCGCTGTCGGTGGCCATCGCGACGTCGATGCTGACCGCGATGATGGTGGTCAACGGCGAAACCCTGGCGCCCTGGGCGCAGGAAAAGGCCGATGCGCTGAAGGCCAGCGCCAAGTTCAACACCGACATGGCCATGGCCCGCTATTCCGGGCTGTGGGCGCGCGAGGGCGACACCTTCCTCAATGCCCAGAGCGGCGAAGAGCAGCTCACCGAGGACGGCGGGACGCGCCTGCTGCTGCATGACGTCCGCCTCTACCGGCTGGACGCCGATGGCCGCCTGGCCAGCCTGACCCATGCGGTCACCGCCCGCCACGACGCCCGGGGCTGGACCCTGGAGCAGGTGCGGCGCGACACCTTCGGCGAGCGCTCGGCCACCCGCCAGACGGTGGCCAGCGAGCCCTGGGACTCGGACCTGGACGCAGCGGCGCTGGCCTCGGGCCTGGCCAAGCCACGCAGCCTGACCGCCGCCGAGCTGCGCACCAGCATCGAGTACCGCAAGCGCAACGGGCTGGACGCGCGCGACTACGAGGACACCTACTGGAGCCGCTGGTTCTATCCGGTGAACGTGCTGGCGCTGTGCCTGGCCGCGGTGCCGTTCGCGTTCGGTTCGCTGCGCAGTGGCGGCATGGGCAAGCGCCTGTTCCTGGGCATGCTGTTCGCGCTGGGCTTCCTGCTGCTGCAGATGTTCTTCGGGCGCATGGCCGGCGCGCTCAAGTTCGACTACCGCATCGCCTACGCGCTGCCGCCGGTCATCATGCTGGCCGTATCCGGCTGGCTGTTCAAACGACGTTCGAGCTGAGTCCGCTTCGCGCGCCGCAGGCAACCGCAGGCACCGCTTGCCCTGCCGCGCCGCCGCGCGCAGGGGCAATGAAGCGAGGGCTGTTTGCGCTGGTTACCGGTCGGGGACATGCACCAGCCGGGTGTTGCTGAGGCGGTCGTGCCGCGCCGCAGGAAACCGCGGGCCCCGGTTTCCCTGCCGCGCCGCTGCGCACCGGGAGCAACGACGGGTGTGCTGTTCCGGGGCGGTTACCGGTCGGGGACGTGCACCAGCCGGGTGTTGCTGAGGCGGTCGTGCCACGTCAGCCCCTCCCGATCCAGCAGCGCCCACCAGAATCCCAGGCCGCCGCACAGCAGCGACAGCGTGCCCAGCGCATAGCGCTTCCACAGCAGGGCCATCGACGGCGCGCCATTGGTGCCCTGCACATACAGTCGCCACGGGCGCATGCCCAGGGTCTGCCCGCCGCGCTTCCAGCTGAGCGTGGCGTACACCCCGGCCACGGCCCAGCAGCACAGCCACAGCAGCCATTGCAGCGGGCTGTACGGGGCGATGTTGTGGTGGGTGTTGCCGCCGCTGGCAACCACGTCCAGCAGGGTGAACGGCACCGCGGTGAGCATCCACAGCGCCAGCACCGGCCACAGGTCGTAGAACAGTGCCGCCAGGCGGCGCAACAGCAGTGGCGAGGGGCGGGGCGGGACGGCGGAATCGGCGTTCATCGCGCGAGCATACGGGCTGGCGTGCGCGATGTGGATGGGCAGCGGCGCCGGCAATGCCTATCCTGCGCGCGATGAGTTCGCCTTCCACCGCCGCCGAACGCCGCCAACGGGTGATGCAGCTGCCGCCGCTGCGCGAGGCCGACGGCCGCCGCATCCAGCGCTTCCTCGACGCGATCTGGGCCGAACAGGGGCTGGCGCGGGCGACCCTGGACAGCTATCGCCGGGACCTGGAGGGACTGGCCCGCTGGGCGGCCTCCCAGGCCGGCGAGCCGCCCCGCCAGGCGCCGGCGCCGCGGAGCACGCTGGCCGGCATCGATCGCGCCGGCCTGTTCGACTACCTGGCCTGGCGGACCCGCCACGGCTGGTCGCCGCGCAGCAACGCGCGCCTGCTGTCGGCGCTGCGCGCGTTCTTCGCCGACTGCCTGCGCCGCGGCGAGCGCGACGACGATCCGTCCGCGCTGCTGGAGCCGCCCCGGTTGCCGCGGCCGCTGCCCAAGGCCCTGGCCGAGAGCCAGATCGAGGCGCTGCTGGCCACGCCGGATATCGCCACGGCCGAGGGCCTGCGCGACCGCGCCATGCTGGAACTGATGTATGCCGCCGGCCTGCGCGTGAGTGAGCTGGTCGACCTGCCGGCCAACGCGGTCAACCTGCGCCAGGGCGTGCTGCGGGTGACCGGCAAGGGCAGCAAGGAGCGGCTGGTGCCGCTGGGCGAGGAATCCCGGCACTGGCTGGAGCGCTACCTGGCCGACGCACGCCCGGCACTGGCGGCGGGACGGCCGGTGCAGGCCACGGCCGACGGCCAGGTGCCGCTGTTCCTGGCCCGCGGGCAGAAGCCGCTGACGCGGCAGCAGTTCTGGGCGCTGGTGAAGGCCAGCGCGGCGGCGGCCGGCATCGACCCGGCGCGGATCAGTCCGCACGGCCTGCGCCACAGCTTCGCCACCCACCTGCTCAACCATGGCGCCGACCTGCGCGCGCTGCAGATGCTGCTGGGCCACAGTTCCCTGTCCACCACCCAGATCTACACCCTGGTCGCCCGCGAACACCTGCAGAAGCTGCACCGCAACCACCACCCGAGGGGGTGAGGCAGGCCGCTTGCGCGGCACTGCCGCGCGGCCTGTCGAACGCCCGGCCACGGATGGCCGGGCCGGAGCATCAGCAGGCCATTGAAGTCCCGCCAGGGAAGGCAGCAGCGAACCCGCGCCACTGGCGCGCGCGGTCGCGAACGCCCGGCCGCGCCAAGCCGCAACAAGGGCGCCGGTACGGCCTGCCGCGCCGCCGCGCCCGGATCCAACCGCACCCCGGCATGTCTCTGACGGCGTCCCATCCGTAGCGCTGGCCAGCGCTGCGTGCGCCAGCGGGGCAGGCCGCATCGGAGTTCCAGCGCCGGAGTATCCGCAAGCCATTGAAGTCCCGCCAGGGAAGGCAGCAGCGAACCCGCGGCACTGCCGCGCGGCCTGCTGAACGCCCGGCCGCGCCGCGTCGAGACCCGGGCGCCAACATACCTGCCGCGCGTCCGTATCCCGCCATCTCCTGCGATGCTCCCGGCGGCCGGGAGTACCGCCGGCACCGCGCAGCGCCCGGCGGCACCGGCCGCGATGGCACCCCGGCCTGTTCTACAGCGGGTCACCAAGCCCGGATGAGCCGCACGGCCGCTTCCCGCAGCAGCGTCGCGCCCTTTCGCCTGGGCGCGGCGAGTGCGCCGCCGCAGCGGCACCCGGAACGTCCCGTCCCCCGGGTATGCGAGAATCGCCCGGCTTTCCGCCAATCTCTTTTCCCTGGAATCCCCATGCTCCGATTCGCCACCGCCGCGCTGCTGGGCGCGATCAGCCTGACCGCCTGCGCGCAGCCGAAGGCGCCTGAAACCACTGCCGCTGCCGCACCGGCCACCGCGGACGGCGCGGTCGAGAAGCGGGTGCGCGACGCGCTCAGGCAGCTGGACCCGAATTTCAATCCGGACTACATCGGCGCCGCGCCGTTCGCCGGCTTCCGCGAGGTGGTGGTGTCCGGCCAGGTGCTGTACGTCACCGACGACGGCCGCTACCTGATGCAGGCCCAGCCCTACGACATCGGCAAGCGCGCGCTGGCGACCAGCGAGGGCCTGCTGGCCCACCGCCGCAAGCTGCTGGCGTCGCTGCCGCATTCGGACCGGATCGTGTTCGCGCCGCCGAATGCCAAGTACACCATCAGCGTGTTCACCGACATCGAGTGCGGTTACTGCCGCAAGCTGCACCAGGACATCGCCGAGCTGAACCGCCAGGGCATCGCCGTCGAGTACCTGGCGTTCCCGCGCATGGGGCTGGGCAGCAAGGACCACACCGACATGGTTTCGGTGTGGTGTGCCAGCGACCGCAAGGCGGCACTGACCGCGGCCAAGTCCGACCGCCCGGTGGAGGCGAAGAACTGCACCAATCCGGTGACCATGCAGTACAACGTCGGCCAGCAGCTGGGCATCAGCGGCACCCCGGCGATCTTCGCCGCCGATGGCACCCAGCTGGGCGGTTACCTGCCGCCGGCGCAGCTCAAGGCCGCGCTGGAGCGGCTGCCCGGCGCCGTCGGCAGTCCCTGATCCGTCGGCCCCGGGGCAGCACGATGCCGCTGGCGCTCCGCCGCCGTCCGCCCGCTGCGTGGTGGACGGCGGTTGCCCGGCGCGCGGCGCTGCTTGCGCCGCTGCTCCACGCCGGCTGCGCGTCGGCACCGCCCACGTTCGAGGCCCATCGCGTCCCGCTGAGCCGCATCGACCATCCGGTGCCGGCGAAGCTGCCGCGCACGGACATCGGCTGGAAGCTGGAACAGTACCTGCAGTTCGATGGCGAGGCCCCGGAGCCGCCCAACTTCGCTGACCACTTCACCCTGTTCCTGGTCGGCTGCGGCAGCGGTTGCCGCCAGTACGCGCTGATCGACCGCCGCAGCGGCAAGGTCCACCCCGGCCAGGCGTTGAACAACGTCCGCTTCGACTACCGGCGCGACAGCCGCTTGCTGGTCGTCACCCATACCGAGGGGTACCGCTCCCCGGACATCGTCGACTACATGGTCTGGAACGGGACGCGGTGGCGTCGCGTCGCCCGCGAGATCAGGCCGGCGCCCGAAGAATAGGCCGTCGCCGGCCCCGGGGACCGGCGGCACACGCCGCCGCCGGGCACGGCCGGAAGCCGGCTCCGGTACAATGGCGGGCCCGACTCCCACCATGGTCTCCCGGACATGATCGTCCTCGAGGGCGCAGCCGCCCTTTCGCCGTTCCGCCGCGAACGTCTTGAATCCCGCCTGCAGTCCATCGCCGCCGATCTGCGCATCACCGGTGCCTGGCACGTCTATTTCACCCAGGCCACCGATGCCGCGGCCGTCGACCAGGCCACGCTGGGCCGCATCCTGCAGGCCCAGCCGCAACCGGCCGAGGCCGCCGCCGGCAGCCTGTCGCGTTACGTGGTGCCGCGCCTGGGAACGCTGTCGCCGTGGTCGAGCAAGGCCACCGAACTGGTGCGCGGCGCCGGCCTGGCGATCCAGCGCGTGGAGCGCGGCACCCGCCTCGACCTGGCTGGCTGGCCGTCCGACCCGGCCCTGCAGGCGGCCGTGGCCCGGCTGCTGCACGATCCGATGACGCAGTCGCTGCTGGCCGACATCGCGCAGGCGCGGGCGTTGTTCGACAGCCCGGCGCGCAAGCCGCTGCAGCGCATCGCGCTGGCCGACCTGGAAGGCGCCAACAAGCGCCTGGGCCTGGCCCTGGCCGAGGACGAGATCGAGTACCTGCGCCAGCGCTACGGCGAACTCGGCCGCGACCCGTCCGACGTCGAGCTGATGATGTTCGCGCAGGCCAATTCCGAGCATTGCCGGCACAAGATCTTCAACGCCAGCTGGACCATCGACGGACAGGCGCAGGAGCGCTCGCTGTTCCGGATGATCAAGAACACCCACCAGCAGACCCCGCAGCACACGCTCAGCGTCTACAGCGACAACGCCGCGGTGATCGAGGGCGAGCCGGCCGCGCGCTACCGCCCCGATCCGGCCAGCGGCCGCTACCGCAGCGAGGCGGTGGTGCCCAGCGCGTTCCAGATCAAGGTCGAGACGCACAACCACCCCACCGCGATCGCGCCGTTCCCGGGCGCCTCGACCGGTGCCGGCGGCGAGATCCGCGACGAGGGCGCGACCGGCCGCGGCGGCAAGCCCAAGGCCGGCCTGACCGGCTTCTCGGTCTCGCACCTGCGCATCCCGACCCTGCCGCAGCCGTGGGAGGCGCCGCGCGCGCTGAACCCGCGGATGGCGCCGGCGCTGGACATCATGCTCGACGGCCCGCTCGGCGGCGCCGCGTTCAACAACGAGTTCGGGCGCCCGAACCTGCTTGGCTACTTCCGCAGTTTCGAGCTGCCTGAAGACGGCATCACCCGCGCCTATGACAAGCCGATCATGCTGGCCGGCGGCCTGGGTGCGATCGACCGCGTGCAGGTGGACAAGCTGAAGCTGCAGGATGGCGACGTCGTCATCGTGCTCGGCGGCCCGGCGATGCTGATCGGCCTGGGCGGCGGCGCCGCCTCGTCGGTGGCCTCGGGCGAGAGCGCAGAGGACCTGGATTTCGCCAGCGTGCAGCGCGACAACCCGGAGATGGAGCGCCGCTGCCAGGAAGTGATCGACCGCTGCGTGGCCATGGGCGCCGACAACCCGATCAAGTTCTTCCACGACGTCGGCGCCGGCGGCCTGTCCAACGCCATCCCGGAACTGCTGCACGACTCCGACGTCGGCGGCGTGATCGACCTGGGCAAGGTGCCGACCGACGATCCCTCGCTGTCGCCGCTGGAACTGTGGTGCAACGAATCGCAGGAGCGCTACGTGCTGGGCATCCCGGCCGGGCGCCTGGCCGAGTTCGGCGAGATCTGCGCGCGCGAGCGCTGCCCGTTCGCCGCGGTCGGCGTGGCCACCGCCGAGGAGCGGCTGGTGGTGGCCTACGGCGCGACCCCGGGCAACATCCCGGCCGATGCGCCGATCGACCTGCCGATGGACGTGCTGTTCGGCAAGGCGCCGAAGATGCACCGCGACACCACGCACCCGGCCGCGCCGCGCTGGCCGCAGCTGAAGACCGCCGGCATCGACCTGCATGACGCCGGCCTGCGGGTGCTGTCGCACCCGACCGTGGCGGCCAAGAACTTCCTGGTCACCATCGGCGACCGCAGCGTCGGCGGCCTGACCGCGCGCGAGCAGATGATCGGCCCGTGGCAGCTGCCGATGGCCGATGTCGCCATCACCCTGGCCGGGTTCGACACCTACGCCGGCGAGGCGATGGCGGTGGGCGAGCGCACCCCGCTGGCGCTGCTCAACGCCGCCGCCTCGGCGCGCATGGCGGTGGGCGAGGCCATCACCAACCTGTGCGCCGCGCCGCTGATCTCGCTGGACACGGTCAAGCTGTCGGCCAACTGGATGGCCGCCTGCGGCCACGACGGCGAGGACGCGCTGCTGTACGACGCGGTCCGGGCGGTAGGCATGGAACTGTGCCCGCAGCTGGACATCAGCATCCCGGTGGGCAAGGACTCGCTGTCGATGCAGGCGCAGTGGCAGGCCGACGGCAGGACCGAGAAGTCGGTGTCGCCGGTGTCGCTGGTGATCTCGGCGTTCGCGCCGGTGGCCGACGCGCGCCAGCAGCTGACCCCGCTGCTGGAACGCGAGGGCGAAAGCGAGCTGTGGCTGATCGGGCTGGGCGCGGGCAAGCAGCGCCTGGGCGGCTCGATCCTGGCCCAGACCCAGGCCGACCACAGCGCGCTGCCGGCGTTCGCCGGCGAAGTGCCGGACCTGGACGACCCGCAGCGCCTGCGCGGCTTCTTCGAGCTGATCCGCGACGCGCGCCAGGCCGGGCTGCTGCTGGCCTACCACGACCGCAGCGACGGCGGCGCCTTCGCGGCCCTGTGCGAGATGTCGTTCGCCTCGCGGCTGGGCCTGGACATCGTGCTCGATGCCTGGGGCGACGATCCGTTCCGCAGCCTGTTCAACGAGGAACTGGGTGCGGTGGTGCAGATCGCCAGGGAAGACCGTGCCGCGTTCGCCGACCTGGTCGAACGCCATGCGCTGACCGAATGCGCGCAGCGCATCGCACGCCCGACCACCGCGCCGGTGGTGCGCGTGCAGCTGGGCGGGCAGAGCCTGGCCGAGTGGCGCTGGGAAGAGCTGTTCGATGCCTGGTGGTCGGTGACCCACGCCATGCAGAAGCTGCGCGACAACCCGGAGGCGGCCGACCAGGAGCGCGCGGTCGCGCGCAATTTCAATGCCCCGGGGCTGAAGCCGAAACTGGCGTTCGACCCGGCCGAGGATGTCGCCGCGCCGTTCGTCGCCACCGGGGCGCGGCCGAAGGTGGCGATCCTGCGCGAGCAGGGCGTCAACGGCCAGATCGAAATGGCCAATATCTTCGAGCGCGCCGGCTTCGATGCCTTCGACGTGCACATGAGCGACCTGATCGAAGGCCGCGTGCAGCTGGCGGACTTCCGCGGGCTGGCCGCCTGCGGCGGCTTCAGCTACGGCGACGTGCTGGGCGCGGGCCGCGGCTGGGCCACCTCGATCCTGGAGCGCCCGGCGCTGCGCGAGGCCTTCGCCGCGTTCTTCGCGCGGCCGGACACCTTCGCCCTGGGCGTGTGCAATGGTTGCCAGATGATGAGCCAGCTCAAGGCCATCATCCCCGGCGCGGAGCACTGGCCGGTCTTCCTGCGCAACCGCAGCGAGCAGTTCGAGGCCCGCACCGCGCTGCTGGAGGTGGTGGAGTCGCCGTCGATCCTGCTGCGCGGCATGGCCGGTTCGCGGCTGCCGGTGGCGGTGGCGCACGGCGAGGGTCGCGCCGAGTTCGACAGCGCGGTCGACCAGGCCGCGGTCGACGTGGCGCTGCGCTACGTCGATGGCGACGGCCGCGTGGCCGAACAGTACCCGCTGAACCCGAATGGCTCGCCCGACGGCATCACCGGCCTGACCACCCGCGACGGCCGCGTCACCATCCTGATGCCGCACCCGGAGCGGACCCCGCGCACGCTCAACCTGAGCTGGGCGCCGAAGGGCTGGGGCGAGGACGCACCGTGGCTGCGCATGTTCCGCAACGCGCGGGTGTGGTGCGGCTGATCGCGCCGTGCCATCAACGGGCCCGTGGCGACACGGGCCCGCTGCGACGCCGCGGCTGCAGCGCGGCGTCATGTGGCTTGCGGGTACGCGCTGCCGCGGGCGACTGCTAGAGTTCGCTGCGTCAGCCTCAGGGAATCGCCGGCCGTGACCAGTTCCGCACCCTCCATTCCACGCCGGGCCGGGGACGCTGCGTGCGCTTGCCGGTGATCCTGTTGCCGGTCGGCGTGGACGACGTGGCGCTCGATGCCTGCCTGGCGGCGCTGGAAACCGCCACCCCCGCCGGTACCCCGATCTGGCTGGCCGACGATGCCCAGGGCGGGCCGCGGGTGCAGGCGGTGATCGAACCGTGGCTGGCGCGCACCCGGCTGCAGGCGGAGTACACCCGGCGCCCGCGCTCCATTGGCGAATCGGCGCACCTGGAGCAGATGCTGCAGGCCTGCGGCGACGCCGACGTGGCGGTGCTCGCGCCCGATGCGCTGCCGCTGCCGGGCTGGCTGCAGCAGCTCTCCGATTGCCTCGCGCGCGATGCGTCCATCGCCACCGCCACGCCGTGGAGCAATGCCGGCGAGACCGTAGCCTGGCCACGCGCCGGCGAACTCAATCCGCTGCCGTCCGATGGCGCACGGCTGGCGCGCGCCTGCGCGTCGATGCCGCTGCTGCACCCGGAACTGCCTTCGGCGGTCACCCACGCCGTGCTGGTGCGCGGCAGCGCGCGGCGCCGCGCCGGTGGACTGGACACGCAGAGCTGCGGCTCGTGGTACGCGGCGCTGGTGGACCTGAGCCTGCGCATGAGCGGGCTGGGCTGGCGCAACGTGCTGTGCGACAACGCCTTCGTCGGCCGCCATGACGAGGGCCGCCCCGCCGACGGCGACATGGAAGTGCTGGGCAACCGCTGGCCGGCCTGGACCGCGCGCCTGGCCGGGTTCCTGATGGACGACCCGCTGCATGGCCACCGCCAGCACCTGCAGCAGCTGTGGGAGCTGGCGGCGCTGCCGGCGCGCCAGCCCGACCTGTTCGGCGACGACGACGGCGACGATGCGGCGGCGGAGGCCGCCTCGTGAGCGGCGCGATCGCGGTCGTCGTGGTCAGCTACCAGAGCGCGGCGACGCTGGACGAATGCCTGGCGCGGCTGCGTGGCGCGCACGACGTGGTGCAGATCCGGGTGGTGGACAACGCCTCCGACGATGGCTCGCTCGGCATCGTCCAGCGCCATGCCCTGGCCGATGCGCGGGTGCGCTTCATCGCCAATCCCGACAACCCCGGCTTCGCCACCGCCTGCAACCAGGGCGCGCGCGACAGCGATGCGCCGTGGCTTGCGTTCGTCAATCCCGACCTGATGGTCGAACCCGACACGCTGGCGCGCCTGCGCGATCTGGGCCTGCCGCTGGGCGACTGCCTGCTCGGCGTGGAGCAGGTGGACGCGCAGGGGCGGCCGGATGCGGCGGTGCGGCGCCGCGATCCCGACTTCGCCGCGATGCTGCGCAACCCCGCCGCCGGTGCGCGGCTGGCGCTGGCGCCCGATCCGGCGCAGCCGCTGCAGGAGGTGCCGGCGCTGTCCGGCGCGCTGCTGCTGATGCCGCGGGCGCTGTTCGACCGCATTGGCGGCTGGGACACGGGCTACCGGCTGCATGCCGAGGACCTGGACCTGTGCCGGCGCGCGCGCCAGGCCGGGGCGACGGTGGCCATCGCCAACCGGCTGGCGGTGCTGCACGTGCGCGGCGTCTCCAGCCGCGCACGGCCGTTTTTCGTCGAGTGGCACAAGCACCGCGGGCTGTGGCGCTATTTCCGCAAGTTCGAGGCGCCGCGCCGCGGCCTGCCGGTACGCGCCGCGGTGTGGTGCGCGATCTGGGCGCATGCGCTCGTGCAGGTGCCACGGCTGCTGCTGCGCCGCTGACGGCGCCGTCCACGCGCGGGCCGTTGCCCGGGTTCCCGTGGGGTTCTGCCGCGGCTGCCTGCAAAGGCAGCGTCATCCGGCCATGGTCTTCTTACGGTCGTGTGCTTTGCTGTCTGCATCCCCGGGAGTGCGTTGGATGCGGCTGTGTGCACCGCTGCATCGGCAGGTCGCTGGGTATTGGCTTGAAATGTGATCTAATTCACAATATTCAGTGGTATCAAATGTCGCAGGAGGCGGGATGCGTTGCGTAGGTGGGGTGCGGATGCGCAGGGGAATGGCCTGGTGAACCCGGCAGAGTTGCTCGATGGTTATCGCGACCGTTCCTGTGCCCGGCAATGGCGGGGCTTCCTGCAGGCGATGGCGGCGGAGTTCGACCAGGCGCTGCCGGAGGAGGAATCGGCACGGCTGATGGCGCGCATCGGCCAGCGCTTCGCCGACGCCCATGGCCTGCCGCCGGTGGCCACCGTCGAGGCCCTGCAGGCCTCGGTCAACGCGGTGTGGGCGGACTGCGAGTGGGGATGGGCGAGGTTCGAGGAGCGCGCCGACCAGTTGCGCATCGTGCATGCGGCCTCGCCGCTGGCGGCGGCGCTGGGGGGCGGCGCCTGGCATCACGGCTTTCTCGAGGGGGCCTACCGCCATTGGCTGCGCGGCGCCGGCATGCTTGCCGTGCTCGATGTGCGCCACCTGGCGACCGGCAATCGTGACGTTTCGATTTTTACCGTGGGGCGGGTGTTTTGACGATGGACGAGATGCGTTGGGCATGAGCAGCAACCGACCGGCGGCAGCGCCGCAATGCGATGACGATGTGGCAGGCCTGTTCATGAAGCTGGGTGACGGCAAGGGACGGCCGGAGTACCGGGAGTTCCCCGAGGCCAGGTTGCCCGCTGCGGCGACCCGGCCGGCAGCGCCGGCGGCAGTGGAAGCGGTGGTCGCGGCGCAACCCGCGCCGGCACCCGACCTGCCTGCCGCGCAGGCGGACACGCCACTGTCGCAGTTGTTCCGCAGGCTGGCAGAGGCCGGCGGGACGATTCCGGACGACAGCCCCCTGATCCGCTTGCGCAGGCAATAGGAACGGGGCACGAACGCCGCGCCGGACCGCGATGACGCGCGATCCGGCCGGCAAGGCCGCCCGCAGGGGCGGCGCACAGGGGAAATCCATGAGACTTTCAATCAGGCCCGAGGGCTCGCAGGCCCTGGCTCGCCTTGGCTTGGCCGCGCTGGTGCTGGTGGGCATGCTGCTCATCGGCTTCGTCGTCACCGTGCCGCTGGACGTGACCCGGCAGCTGCTGTTCTCGCTGGCGGTGTTCGCCATCGGCCTGTGCCTGCGGCGCGCCCGCAACCGCATCGTGCCGCTGCTGCTGATGGGGCTGTCGCTGGTCATGTCCAGCCGCTACATGTGGTGGCGGCTGACCGAGACCATGGGCATGGGCAGCGTGGTCGACCTGACCCTGGGCTTCGGCCTGGTGATGGCCGAGGTCTACGCGTTCGTGGTGCTGGTGCTGGGCTACTTCCAGGTGGCCTGGCCACTGCACCGGCGTTCGCTGCCGTTGCCCGAGGACCAGTCGCTGTGGCCGACGGTGGACGTGTTCATCCCCACCTACAACGAACCGCTGTCGGTGGTGCGCACCACCGTGCTGGCGGCGACGGTGATGGACTGGCCGGCCGGCAAGTTGAAGATCCACCTGCTCGATGACGGCCGCCGCGAGGAATTCCGCGCGTTCTGCGAGGAAGTCGGGGTGAACTACGTCACCCGCACCAACAACAACCACGCCAAGGCCGGCAACATCAACGCGGCGCTGAAGAAGTCCGATGGCGAGTACGTCGCCATTTTCGACTGCGACCACGTGCCGACGCGCTCGTTCCTGCAGATGTCGATGGGCTGGTTCCTGCACGATGCGCGGCTGGCGGTGGTGCAGACGCCGCACTACTTCTTCTCGGCCGACCCGTTCGAGCGCAACCTCGGCACCTTCGGCAAGGTGCCCAACGAAGGCGAGCTGTTCTACGGGCTGCTGCAGGACGGCAACGACGCCTGGAACGCGACCTTCTTCTGCGGGTCGTGCGCGGTGATCAAGCGCGCGCCGCTGGAAGAGGTGGGCGGGGTGGCGGTGGAGACGGTCACCGAGGATGCGCATACCGCCATCCGCCTGCACCGCGCCGGCTACCGCAGCGCCTACATCCCGGTGCCGCAGGCCGCCGGACTGGCCACCGAGAGCCTGTCGGCGCACGTGGGCCAGCGCACGCGCTGGGCGCGCGGCATGGCGCAGATCTTCCGCGTCGACAACCCGATGCTGGGCCGCGGCCTGAGCCTGGTGCAGCGCATCTGCTACACCAACGCGATGCTGCACTTCTTCTACGGACTGCCGCGCATCATCTTCCTGACCGCGCCGCTGGCGTTCCTGTTCTTCGGCGCGCACGTGATCCACGCCTCGGCGCTGATGATCTTCGCCTACGCGCTGCCGCACCTGGCGCAGGCCAGCCTGACCAACCTGCGCATCCAGGGCGGGCATCGCCACCTGCTGTGGAACGAGGTCTACGAGACCGCGCTGGCCTGGTACATCCTGCGGCCCACGCTGATGGCGGTGTTCAACCCGCGGCTGGGCAAGTTCAACGTCACCGCCAAGGGCGGCCTGGTCCACAACAGCTATTTCGACGCGCAGATCGCCCGCCCGTACCTGTTCCTGCTGCTGCTCAACCTGGCCGGCGTGGTCGCCGGCATCGTCCGCCTGGTGATGGCCGACAGCAGCGGCGAGGTCAACACGATCTGGCTCAACCTGGGCTGGACCTTCTACAACATGGTCATGCTCGGCGCGGTCATCGCCACCTGCAGCGAGCAGCGCCAGATCCGCCGTGCGCACCGCGTGCCGCTGGAAATGAAGGCGCTGCTGCACCTGCCCGACGGACGCGCGCTGGCCTGCAGCACGGTCGATTTCTCCACCGGCGGCATGGCCATCCGCCTGGACCAGCCGCAGCCGGTGCAGCCCGATACCCCGGTGGAGATCGAGCTGCGCCATCGCCAGCGCAGCCAGCGCCTGCCGGCGCAGGTGCGCCACGACCGCGACGCGCAGGGCCTGAGCCTGCAGTTCGGCGAGCTGAGCATCGAGCAGGAGCGTTGGCTGATCGCCTCCACCTTCGCCCGCGCCGACATCTGGGTCTCGCTGTGGGGCCGGCACGAGCGCGACACCTTCCTGCGCTCGCTGTCCGATGTGCTCCGCGCCAGCCTGCGCGGCTTCCACCGCCTGGGCCGATTCGTCATCACCAGGGGGCGGAATGACGGCAACGCCCAGCCCGCTCCCGGAGAAACCGCATGAAGCATTGCCTGCCTGTTCCGCCGACCCCCGCCGCGCGCGCGCGCAGCGCCACGCTGGCGTTCGCCCTGGCCCTGCTGGCGGGCACCGCCCACGCGCAGGTGCCGGCCGCCGCGCCGCTGCCGCCGGGCCTGCAGCCGGACGTCGCCGCCGCCGCGCCCGTACCGGGCGCGCTGCCGCTGCAGCGCAGCCGTTCCACGCTCAAGCAGCTGGGACTGGACTATGAAGTGACGCTGCGCGGCGTGCAGGGCACGGCCGGCATCCCGTTCTCGATCCGCAGCGACCAGGTCGTCGACCACGCCGCGCTGCACCTGAAGTACACCTATTCGCCGGCGCTGCTGCCGGATCTGTCGCACCTGCGCGTCACCGTCAACGACGTGACCGTGGCGACGCTGCCGGTCTCGGCGGAGGAGGCCGGGCGGCCGGTCGAGCGCGACGTCGCCATCGATCCGCGCCTGGTGACCGGCTACAACCGGGTCAACCTGCAGCTGATCGGCCACTACACGCGCGAGTGCGAGGATCCCGACCACAGCAGCCTGTGGGCCAACATCGACAGCGCCAGCTACCTGGAGCTGGGCTGGCTGCCGCTGCCGCTGAGCAACGACCTGGCGCTGCTGCCGGTGCCGTTCTTCGATGCGCGCGATACCCGCCGGCTGGAACTGCCGTTCGTGTTCGCCGGGCAGCCGGCCAACGGCCAGCTGCAGGCCGCCGGCATCGTGTCGTCGTGGTTCGGCGCGCTGGCCGGCTACCGCGGCGCGATGTTCCCGGTGTCCACCGGGGTGCTGCCGGCGCGCGGCAATGCGGTGGTCGTGGCCACGCCGCGCAACCTGCCGGCCGGCGTGGCGCCGGTCGAGGTGTCCGGGCCGACGCTGGCGGTGGCCAGCAACCCCAACGATGCCGGCGGCAAGCTGCTGCTGGTGCTGGGCCGCGACGATGCCGAACTGCGCGCGGCGGCCACCGCGCTGGCGCTGGGCGCGCCGCTGTCCGGCGCCAGCGCGACCCTGCGCGAGGTCAAGGACGCCGCGCCGCGCAAGCCCTACGACGCGCCCAACTGGGTGCCCAGCGACCGCCCGGTGCGTTTTTCCGAACTGGTCCGCAGCACCAGCGAGCTCAACGTGGTCGGCTACAACCCGGACCTGATCCGCATCGGCCTGCAGTTGCCGCCGGACCTGTTCGTGTGGCGCAAGGACGGCATTCCGGTGGACCTGCGCTACCGCTATACCCTGCCCGAAGGCGCGGACAAGTCGGCGCTGAACATCAGCATCAACGACGCGTTCGTGACCACGCTGCCGCTCAACGGCCGCCCGCTGGCGACCTCGGTGCCGCGGCAGCTGTGGCAGAAGCTGGGCGCGCGCGGCGCGATGCCGATCCAGCAGCCGCTGCTGCTGCCGACCGGGCCGCTGTCGGCCAGCAGCCAGCTGCGCTTCCACTTCTTCTTCGACCGCCCGCGCGCCGAGGAGTGCAAGAACACCTTCCCGGACGTGTCGGCGTCGATCGACGACGCGTCCACCATCGACCTGAGCGGTTTCGCGCACTACATGGCGATGCCCAACCTGGCCGCCTTCGGCAATGCCGGCTTCCCGTTCACGCGCATGGCCGACCTGTCCGACAGCGCGCTGGTGATGCCCGACAACGCCAGCGGCGACGACGTGGCCAACGCCCTGGCGCTGCTCGGCCGCATGGGTGCCTCGACGGGGTATCCGGCGCTGCGCACGCGCGTCATCCACGCGCGCCAGGTCGACGAACACGCCGACCAGGACCTGCTGGTGCTCGGTTCGCGCCGCAACCAGCCGCTGTTCGCGCGCTGGGCCGCGGCGATGCCGGTCGGCGACGGTGTCCAGGCCCGCCGCTTCGGCCTGTCCGACTGGCTGTTCAACACGCTGCCGGCGTTCCTGTCGCCCGACGCGCGCCGTACCGACCTGCCGACCGTGGCCGAGGTCGGCGTGCGTCCGCAGCCGGGCGACGTGCTGCTGCTGGGCTTCGAATCACCGCTGCGCAAGGGCCGCAGCGTGGTGGCGCTGATGGCCGACGAGCCGGGCCACGTGAACCGCCTGTTCGAGGCGTGGTTCGATCCGGCGCGTCTGCGCCAGTTCCAGGGCAGCGTGGTGCTGCTGCAGGGCGACACGGTGCGCAGCCTGGCCGGCAACCAGACCTACTACGTCGGCGAGCTGCCGCCGCTGCTGGCGCTGCGCTGGTTCTTCGCCCATCACCCGCTGTGGCTGGCGCTGGGCGTGGGCCTGGTGTGCCTGCTGCTGGCCATGCTGGCCGGCTGGCTGCTGCGGCGCCATGCGCGTGCGCGCCTGAAGGTCGCGGGCTGAGCATGGCGGCGGAGGTTGCGCGCATGCTGTCGCGGCGCGAGGCGCTGGGGCTGATCGCCGCGGCCGCGGCGGTCGCCGCCTGCCCGGTGCGGGCGGCAACCGCCTGCGGCATGCCGTGGCGCGACTGGCATGGCTTCGTGCAGCGGCACCTGCAGGACGACGGGCGGGTCATCGATTTCTCCCATCCGGACCAGCGCAGCACCTCCGAGTCGCAGTCCTATGCGCTGTTCTTCGCGCTGGTGGACAACAACCCGGTGCTGTTCGACCGCATCCTGGCGTGGACCCGCCGCCACCTGTGCGGCGGACGCCCGGACCTGAACCTGCCGGCCTGGCTGTGGGGACGCGCCGGCGACGGGCAGTGGCGCGTGCTCGATGGCAATACCGCGTCCGACGGCGAGCTGTGGATCGCCTACGCGCTGCTCGAGGCCGGGCGCCTGTGGAACCGGCCCGGGCTGGTCCAGGCCGGCCGCCAGGTGCTGGGGCTGATGCGCGCCGCCGAAGTGATCGAGCTGCCGGGCTTCGGGCCGATGCTGCTGCCCGGCAACCGTGGCTTCGTGCAGCGCGACCGCTGGCTGCTCAATCCCAGCTATCTGCCGCTGTTCGTGCTGCGCCGGTTCGCCATGGTCGATCCGCGCGGGCCATGGGCGCGGCTGGCCGAACGCAGCGTGGCGATGCTGCGCGCCGCGGCGCCGGGCGGCTTCGCGCCGGACTGGATCGCCTGGAACGGCGAGGCCTTCGTGACCGATCCCGGCAAGGGCGCGGTCGGCAGCTACGACGCCATCCGCTGTTACCTGTGGGCCGGCATGACCGACCCCGGCGAACCGCTGCGGCGGCGCCTGCTCGACGCGCTGCCGGGTCCGGCGCGGCTGCTGCGCGCACGCGGCGGCTTCGCCGAGAAGATCCAGACCCGCAGCGGTTCCGCCGACGGCACCGCGCCGGCGGGCTTTTCCGCCGCGCTGCTGCCGTACCTCTCGGCGCTGGGGCAGACGGCCATGGCGAGCGCGCAGGCCGGCCGCATTCCGGCGGCCGGCGCGGCCGCCGATGCCCTTGGCTACTACGACCGCGTCCTGGTGTTGTTCGGGCGTGGCTGGATGGACCGCCGTTTCCGTTTCGCTGCCGACGGGCGCCTGCTGCCCGCGTGGAGTACGACATGTTCCGCAAAAACCTGAAACCCCTGTGCCTGCTCGGCCTGTGCGTACTGACCGCGCCGGCATGGAGCCAGAACGCCGCATCCACCCGGCAACTGGTCAACCAGGGCAACTACTGGCTCGACCAGGGGCGCGAGGACCTCGCCGCCGATACCTGGCGCAAGCTGCTGGCCGCCGACCCGGCGCAGCCCGACGCGCTGCTCGGGCTGGGCCTGATCGACCTCAACCAGGGGCGTCGCGCGGAGGCGCAGCGGCGCCTGCAGCAGCTGCAGGCCCGGCATCCATCGGCGGCGCAGACCGCGCGGTTGCGTGCGGCACTGGCGGGCGGCGGCAGCGCTGCCGGCGGTCCGCTGCAGGCGGCGCGCAGCGCGGCCGCTGGCGGCCGCTATGCCGAGGCGGTCAAGGCCTACGACGAGGCGTTCGGCGCCGGCGGTCCGCCGGACAATCTCGCGCTGGAGTACTACCAGGTGCTGGCCGGTACCCAGGACGGCTGGACCCGGGCGCGCGACGGCCTGCGCCGGCGGGTGGCCGCCGAACGCGACAACGGTGCCGCCGCACTGGCCCTGGCGCAGGTGCTGACCTACCGCGAGCCGAGCCGGCGCGAGGGCATCGCCCAGCTCAGGACGCTCAGCCAGCGCCAGGACACCGCCGCAGCGGCGCGCGTGGCCTGGCGCCAGGCGTTGCTGTGGCTCAACGCCACCCGTGCCGACGCGCCGTTGTTCCAGGCGTTCCTGGAGCTGCAGCCGGACGACCGCGAAATCGCCGCGCGGCAGGCGCAGCTGCGCGACCAGGCGGTGCGCGCCGACACCGCGCCGGACCCGAACCAGCGCCTGCTCGGCGAGGGTTTCCGCGCCTTGCAGGGCGGCACCCTGGAGGTTGCCGAGGCGCGCTTCGCGCAGGTGCTGCGTGCGCAGCCGAAGAACACCGAGGCGATGGGCGGGCTGGGCTCGGTGCGGCTGCGCCAGGAACGGTTCGGCGAGGCCGCCGAGCTGCTGCGCCCGGCAGCCGCGGCCAATGGCAAATGGCGCGGCGCGGCCAATGCCGCCCGCTACTGGCAGGTCCTGCAGGAAGCGCGGCGGCAGCCGGGGACGGAGGCGGTGGCGAAGGTCCGCGAGGCCATCGCGCTGCAGCCCTCCGAACCCACCGGCCACGTGCTGCTGGGCGACCTGCTGGGTGCCGGTGACGCCGCCGCGGCCGAGACGAGCTACCGCAGGGCGCTGGAACTGGATGCCGGCAACGCCGGTGCCCTGCAGGGCCTGGGTACGCTACTCGGCCGGCTGGGGCGCGCCGACGAGGCCGCCGCGTTGTTCGAGCGGCTCACCCCCGAGCAGCAGGAACGTGCAGGCGGTGCCGCGGTGCTGCGTGCCAACCTGGCGCGCGCACGCGCGCAGCAGGCGATCGCTTCGGGCAGCCTGGAGATGGCGCAGATCGAACTGGAGGACGCGGTGCTGCAGCAGCCGCGCGATCCCTGGCTGCGGCTGGAACTGGCGCGCCTCTACCAGCGCCAGGGGCGCCCGGACCAGGCCGACGGCATCATGGCCGGCCTGCGCGCGCAGGACGTCGACGCGCCGCAGTCGCTGTTCGCGCAGGCGTTGTTCGCCCGCGAACGCAATGACTGGAATGGCGCCTGGGCCCTGCTGGAGCGCATCCCCGCTGCATCGCGCGATGCGGAGATGAGCGCATTGCATGACACCGCCTGGGTGCAGCTGCAGGCCGCGCAGGCGCGCACCCTGGTGCAGGGCAACCGCGTCGGCGAGGCGCAGCTGCTGCTTGCCCGCACCGAGTCGACGCTGGGCGAGCGCATTGCCCGGCCCGGCATCGCCGCCGCCCTGGCCGGGGCCTACGCCGACATCGGCAGCCAGCAGCGCGCGCTGGCGCTGGCGCAGCGGCTGATGCAGGGCAACCCGGACGTGGACAACCGCCTGCAGTACGGCGAAGTGCTGCTGCGCGCGCGCCAGGACGCCGAGCTGGCGGCCCTGCTGCGGCAGCTGGGCGATGCCAGCCTGGACCCGGCGCAACGCAGGCGCCTGCAGGAACTGCGCAGCGGCTACGTGCTGCGCCAGGTCGATGCGCTGCGTGAACTCGGCAACCTGGAGGGTGCCTACGACGTGCTGGCGCCGGTACTGGCGCAGCAGCCGCAGGATCCGCAGACCATTGCCGCGCTGGCGCGCCTGTACGCCGCCGCCGACGACCCGGGCCAGGCGCTGGCGCTGTACCAGCAGTTGCTGCAGCTGGCGCCGGGCGACGTCGATGCGATGCTGGCCGCCGCCGGCAGTGCCGCGGCGATGCGCGATCTCGACACCGCCGAGCACTACCTGGAGCAGGCGCTGGCACGCGCGCCGCAATCGCCGGAGGTGCTGGCCGCGGCCGGGCGGGTCTACCGTGCGGCCGGCAAGAACCGCCGCGCCGAGAGCTACTTCAAGGCCGCCATCGCCGCCGCCGCGCGCGGCGCAGGGCAGCCGGACAATGGCTATCCGCACGCCAGCACCGCGCTGGCCGGCGCCGGCCGCGCCTTCAATCCCTTCGCCGGGATCACCCGCGGCAACACCCGGCCGGTCGCGCTGCGCGCCGATCCGGCGCCGCTGCCGGCCAGTGTCGCCGCGCTCGCCGCCACGCCGCTGGCCACCGCCGCGCTGCCGTCGCCGCAGATCGACGCCGATGGCCTGCCGGCCCCGGTGCTGGCGCTGTCCGCCGCGCCGGCCGCGGCCATCCCGGCGCCGCGTCGTGTCGCCGCTTCGACAGCGCCGGCCGCGGTGTTGCCGGCCCCGGCCCATGGCCCGGCCCCGGCACGCGGCGTGATCGACGAACTGCGCGAACTGCGCGCCGACAGCAGCAGCGCGCTGGCGGCCGGTGCCGCCTACCGCAGCCGCGACGGCGAGGCCGGGCTGGGTCAGCTGGCCGACCTGCAGGTGCCGCTGCAGGCCCGTTTCGGCATTGGCGACGGCAAGCTGCAGGTCGCGGTGACGCCGACGGTGCTGGATGCCGGGCGTGCCGACGACGGCTATGCCTCGGCCAGCCGCTTCGGCGCCGGCCCGCAGCTGGCGCTGTCCGGGGCACTGGCCGCCGATCGCGCCCCGGTCGACGACCTGGTCGGCTCGTCGCTGTACCAGGCGCTGCTGACCAATGGCGCCACCACCGCGACCCGCAACCTGATCTACGAACGCGCGCTGGACAGCGGCCGTTACCAGGAACTGTTCAACCAGACCGACGCCACGCTCACCGCGGCCGAGCGCCGCAAGGCCACGCTGGAACTGCTATACGCCGATCCGCTGCCCGACTACATGCTGGGCCGCGACCTCGGCAACACCCCGATCGCCGACATCGCCCGGCAGGTGCTGGGAAGCACCGCGCTGCTGCGCGGGCTCAGCGCCGGCGAGCAGGCGCAGTTGAAGGCGCTTGCCGGCGGCAGCAGCGCCTCGCAGACGCCGCTGGCGTTCCAGGACACGCTGTACGCGATGGTGGCCAACGCCGCCGGCGCACGCCGGCTGGGATCGCAGGACGCCAGTGGCGCCGGCGTGTCGGTGGGCTTCGAGCAGGGCGGTTTCCGCGCCGACGTCGGCACCACCCCGCTGGGCTTCGGCGAGACCGGCATCGTCGGCGGGGTCGGCTATCGCGGCCGCATCGGCGATGCGCTGACCTGGTCCGGCGAAGCCTCGCGGCGCGCGGTGACCGACAGCCTGCTGTCCTTTGCCGGCGTCAGCGACGCGCGCAACGGCCTGCAATGGGGCGGGGTGACCGCCACCGGCGCGCGCATGGCCGCGACCGTCGACAACGGCCTGCTCGGCGGCTACGCCAACCTGGCGTGGCACCGCCTGCAGGGTACCCACGTGGCCGGCAACGACCGCCAGGAGCTGGGCGCGGGCGTCTACGTGCACGCCCTGGAAACGGCCAACCAGTCGCTGACCGCGGGCCTGAACCTGACCGCGATGCAGTACGACCGCAACCTCAGTGGCTTCACCTACGGCCATGGCGGCTACTTCAGTCCGCAGCGCTACGTGGACGTGAGCGTGCCGCTGCACTGGAACGGGCGCAGCGCCGCGCAGCGGCTGGCCTGGCAGGTCGATGCCAGCGTCGGCGTGCAGAGCTTCAAGGAGGATCCGGCGGATTACTTCCCGCTGGACCCGGCGATGCAGCAGGAGGCCTACGATGCGGCATCGCTGGCCGCGCTGCTGGGCCTGACCCCGCGCTACATCGAACCGGTCTACGCCGGGCAGACCAAGACCGGGGTGTCCTACAACCTGAGCGCGGCGGCGGAGTGGCAGTTGTCCAACCAGCTGTTCCTGGGCGGGCGCATGGAGTTCAACAACGCCCGCGACTACCGCCAGTTCGGCACCAACCTGTACCTGCGCTTCCTGCTCGACCGCCTGGGCGCGGGCCTGGGCCGGCAGCCGCAGCCGCTGCGCTCGCCCTACGCCGGCGACGAATGACCGCAGCACGGTGCGCCCGGCCGCGGCCGGGTGCGCCGGTCGCCTGCGGGCGCCACGGCGGCGGGCCCGTGGCCGGGCGGGGAGGGCGGCGCATAATGCGCCCATGATCATCCAGTCCCTGCTCGATACCGACCTCTACAAGTTCACGATGATGCAGGCGGTGCTGCACCAGCACCCCGGGGCCATCGTCCAGTACCGCTTCAAGTGCCGCACGCCGGGCATCGACCTGGCCCGCTGCCTGGACCAGATCAACGCCGAGATCGACCACCTGTGCAGCCTGCGCTTCGCCGCCGACGAGGTGGACTACATGCGCCAGCTGCGCTTCGTGAAGCCGGATTTCGCCGATTTCCTCGGCCTGTTCCACCTGGACCGCAAGTACATCGACCTGCGCGCCTCGGCCACCGTGCCCGGCGAGATCGAGCTGGACATCACCGGCCCGTGGCTGCATACCATCCTGTTCGAGGTGCCGCTGCTGGCGATCATCAACGAGGTCTGGTTCCGCACCACCAGCACGCCGGATTTCGCCGAGGGCGAGCGCCGGCTGCGCGCCAAGACCGCGCTGCTGCGCGATACCCCGGGCTTCGGCAACTGCCGCATCGCCGATTACGGCACCCGGCGCCGCTATTCGCGCGACTGGCATGCGCACATGCTGCCGCTGCTGCGCGATGCGCTGGGCACCCAGTACGTGGGCACCAGCAACGTGTATTTCGCCCGCCGCTATGGCATGACCCCGCACGGCACGATGGCGCACGAGTACCTGCAGGCGTTCCAGGCGCTGGGCCCGCGCCTGCGGGACTCGCAGGTGGCCGCGCTGGAGTCGTGGGCCCGCGAATACCGCGGCGACCTCGGCATCGCGCTGTCCGACGTGGTCGGGCTGGAGGCCTTCCTGCGCGACTTCGACATGTATTTCTGCAAGCTGTTCGACGGGGTGCGCCACGACTCCGGCGATCCGTTCGCGTGGGGCGACCGCATGCTGGCGCACTTCAAGGCCAACCGCGCCGATCCTTCCAGCAAGATCCTGGTGTTCAGCGACGGCCTGAACATCGAGAAGGTGATGCGCCTGTACGATTACTTCCGCGACCGCTGCCAGGTCGCCTTCGGCGTAGGCACCCACCTGACCAACGACCTGGGGCCGACGCCGCTGAACATCGTGATCAAGATGGTCCGCTGCAATGGCCAGCCGGTGGCCAAGCTCAGCGACTCGCCGGGCAAGAGCATGTGCGACGACCCGGGGTACCTGGCCTATCTGCGGCAGGTGTTCGGCCTGCCCGCGGTGCCCTGAGCCACGCTGCGTGGCGGGGGTGTGGCCCCGGCCGGCGGACCTGTGCATGCGTCGTGGCGTCCGTTCATGGCAGGCTTGTGGTGAGCAAGTGACATTGAGATGAAGGGCGGATCGGGTTTTACTGTGACGTCCGTCATGGATTGTGGTGAGGGCCGAAGGATGGAAAACGGTGGTGCGCAGGGTGCGCCTGCCGACGGGAAAACGAGTTTGAAGACCATTTCACTTGCCATCGATGGCCTGCCGTTCGAGCTCACCCGTCTGCGCGTGGGCGGGGTGTACTGGGTCGCCTGTGCCGATGCCGGCCACGCCGACCTGTTCGCTGCCGGCGTGCTTGCCGGATCCGATGCCCTGCCGCTGGCGGTGGTGGCCGCGCTCGGGCGCCCGCCGGCGTCGATGGTCGCGCCGCTGACGGCCGAGCAGGGGCCCGCGCGCATCCGCCTGCACGAAGCCGCCGTCGCCGACCTGGCGCCCGCGGTGCGCGCGCTGCCCGCCGACCTGGCGCGCTGCGCGGGCGCGCACGGCACCCTGTGCGTGGTGCAGGTGCCGGCGACCGCGCTGGAGAGCCTCGAGGGCGCCCACCTCGCCCGCTGGTGCCGGCAACTGCACGACTGGGCCAGCGCCGGTGGCCATTGCGTGCTGCTGCTGTGCCACGGCGAGGCGGCGACGCTGGCGCCGCGGCTGCTGCCGCTCAACCCGCTGTGCAGCGGGGTGGCCCAGCTGTACCCGCACCGCGGTGCGCTGCAGTACCTGGTGCACTACTGGAGCAACGCCGAAGGCGTGTTCGCGCATCGTGATTTCGAGGCCCGGTGGAGTGGCTTCCGCCTCGGCGTGGTCGCCGACGGCGATGGCGCGGTGGCCGCGGCGCTGGCGCAGGAGGGCGGCGACCGTTTCCTGTACCTGGCCCAGGCCGACGCGCTGGAAGGCGCACCGCCGTTCTCGCCCGCCTGGCGCCTGTTCGAGAACTGGTCGGCGCTGGTGGCCGCCGCGCTGCAGGCGCAGGCGGCCACGGTGGTGCTGTCGATCGGCGAGAACGCCGATGTCGATGCGCTGGCGCGGATCGTGTTCGAGCTGCGCAGCGAGCGCGGCAACGGCCTGAAGCTGGTGGTGCGCGAGATGCAGCCCTGCCTGCGCTATGCCGACGAGCGGCTGCTGCTGGAATCCGGGGCCAGCCTGGTGGCCCCGGCCAACCTGCCGCTGGCGCGCTTCCTGACCCTGCTGGAAACGATCCAGGGCCAGACCTGGCAGGGGCGCCTGCCGGACGACCCGGAGCGGCTGATCCGCCTGCACCGGCCGCCGGATGTCGGCGGCATCGTCACCCCGGCGCAGTTCAGGCAGCTGGCCGTTGAACTGCTCGACCAGCGCGGCGGGGTGGTGGAAAGCGCGGTGCTGGTGCTGCAGCCGGTGGCCGGGGTGAGCCCGGTGCAGGCGCTGCAGCAGCTGCAGATGCGCCGCCGCGGCGATTTCGCCTGCATGTATGCCGGCCAGGTGTGGCTGTTCCTGTTCGCCTGCCGCAGCGACGGCGTCGAGCGCGCGCTGGGCAACCTGTTCCGGTTGCCGTGGCGGGAGCTGTTCGATGGCTACGAGCGCCAGGCCGGGCACGACGTGGCCGCGATGAGCGCGGCCGCTGGCGGCTTTGCCGCCGCGCCAATGCAGCAGATGCCGCCGCCCGAGCCCGCGGCACCCGCGCCGTCATGGACGGCGCCGCGCCCGATCCGCCTGGGAGGGGAAGGATGAACGACCAGCAGGTATGGAGCCTGGTGGCCGCATGTGCGTTGGTGATGATTCCCCTGGGCGTGATGCTGGGGTCGATCGTGCGCGCGCTGCGCGCGCGCCTGCGTCGTGGCCTGCCGCCGCGCTACCTCAAGCGGGTCGGCGAACGCCGCCGTCAGCCCGCTCCACGGAGCCAGACATGAGCGACGCCCCTGCCGCCGCGACCGTACCCGCCGCGCCCCAGGCATGGCCCGACCTGCGTGGCTGGAACCTGTATTTCCTGTCCAAGGTGATCCTGGCCTGGATGGGCGCGCTCGACCTGCACATCTTGCCCAACCTGCTGCTGCTGGCGGCGCTGCTGGTGCCGCTGCCGTGGCGCGGCGCCCGCATCGCGCGCACCGTGGTCGCGATCCCGGTGGCGGTGGCGCTGTACTACCAGGACACCTGGTGGCCGCCGTTCGAGCGCCTGCTGGCGCAGCCGGGGGTGCTGGATTTCTCGGCCTCGTACTGGCTGGAGCTGCTCGGCCGCTTCATCAACTGGCAGATGGTCGCGCTGCTGGCCCTGCTGGTCTGCGGTTACCTGCTGCTCAAGCCGTGGCTGCGGGTCACCACGCTCAGCGTGCTGGGAATGCTGGGCATGGCGGCGATGGCGCTGCCGCTGCCGGCCGGCCTGCAGTTCGCCGGCGGCGGCGATGCGACGGCGGCGCAGGGGGAGGGCGCAAGCGGTGCGGCGGCACGCGGCGGTCCTGCCAGCAACGAAACCCTCGATGCCTACCTGGCCGGCTTCTACCAGCAGCAGGCCGGCTTGAAGACCACCTTCCCGCCGGCCCACGAGGGCACTCCCTTCGACGTGATCGTCCTCAACATCTGTTCGCTGGCCTGGAGCGACCTTGATGAAGTGGGCATGCGCCAGAACCCGCTGTTCGACGGGATGGACGTGGTCTTCGACGCGTTCAATTCGGCCACGTCCTACAGCGGACCGGCGGCGATCCGCCTGCTGCGCGCCAGTTGCGGGCAGACCTCGCACACCGCGCTGTTCGATCCGGTGCCGGCGCAGTGCCAGCTGTTCGCCAACCTGCAGGCGCTGGGCTTCCAGAACGAACTGGCGATGAACCACGACGGCCACTTCGACGATTTCATCGGCGACCTCACCCGTTATGGCGGGCTGGCGGCCAAGCCGCTGCCGATCGAAGGCTATCCGCGCGCGCTGATCGCCTTCGACAAATCGCCGCTGCGCCGCGACAGCGACGTGCTGGCCGGCTGGCTGAAGCAGCGCCAGACCGCCTCCAACGCACAGGTGGCGCTGTTCTACAACACGATCTCGCTGCACGACGGCAACCGCATCGTCGGCGCCGACGGGCGCGCGATGGCCAGCGACTACAAGGCGCGCGCGCAGATGGTGCTGGGCGACCTGCAGGGCTTCATCGACGCCCTGGAGAAGAACGGCCGCCGCGCGGTCGTGGTGGTGGTGCCCGAGCACGGCGCGGCGCTGCATGGCGACCGCATGCAGATCCCGGGCATGCGCGAGATTCCCAGCCCGTCCATCACCCATGTCCCGGTTGGCGTGAAGCTGGTCGGCATGGGCATCCCGGCCGCGGCCGGCCCGCGCCACGTGACCGCGCCGAGCAGCTACCTGGCGCTGTCCGAACTGGTGGCGCGGATCTACGCGCTCAACGCCCAGGCGACGGCCGGCGACCGCAACTGGGACGGCCTGCTGCAGGGCCTGCCGACCACACCGTCGGTGTCGGAGAACGAAGGCGCCAAGGTGATGGATTACGACGGCAAGCCGTGGCTGCAGCTCAAGGGCAGCCCGGCCTGGACGCCCTACCCGGAGGACAAGCCGTGACGAGCGACCGGTTGCCCGCGGGCCTGACCTCGGAACAGGACGACATCGACGTGCTGCGCGCGCACCTGCACATGCCCGAACTGCCGTACCTGGACTTCTCGGCGCAGCGTGCGCGTGCGCAGGCGCTGGCACGCTGGCCGCTGTTCGCCGAACTGGCGTCGGAGCCGCGGCGATGAGCACCACGCTGTCCCTGCAGGGCGTGCGCGGCGGCGTCGGGGTGACCACGATGAGCGCCGCGCTGGGCCACGCGCTGCATGCGCAGGGCGAACGCGTGCTGCTGGTCGAGTGCAACCCCGACCACCTGCTCGGCCTGCACCTGGGCCTGCCCGCCGCCGAAGCGCGCGGCTGGGCACGGGCATGGCTGGACGGCGGCGACTGGCGCGAGGCGGCGTTCGAGGCGATGCCCGGGCTGGCGCTGCTGCCGTATGGACTTGCCGGCGACGCGGAGGTGGCCGAGGTCGAGGAGCGGCTGCGGCGCTCGCCGCGGTTCTGGGCCGAACGCCTGCCACTGCTGGCCACGCAGTTCGACTGGATCCTGTTCGACCTGCCGCAGCGGCTCGACGCGCACGTGGACGCGGTCAACCAGCACGCCGCCTGCGCGCTGCCGCTGCGGCTGGCGACGGTGGACCCGGGCTGCCACGTGCTGCTGCAACGGCGCCCGCATGATGCGCGCCGGGTGCTGTGCAACCGCTACGACCCGGCGCTGGCGGTGCAGCGCGACCTGATGCAGCTGTGGATCGACGGCGGTCCGCCGCTGGTGCCGCAGCCGCTGCACGAGGACGCCAACGTCGCCGCGGCGCTGGCGCGCAAGCGGCCGTTGGGCGCCGATGCCGATGGCGCGCAGGCCGCGGCCGATGTCGCCAGCCTGGCGGTGTGGTGCCTGGCCGAACGCGGGCGCCTGCGCGCCCGCGCGGGGCGGGCGCCATGAGGCCGCGCTGCCTGCGCTACCTGCGCTGGCCGCAGCTGCGCGAGGCCGTGCGTGCGTCGCTGCCGACCCTGTGGCTGTTGTGGCTGCTGCAGGCGATGGGCTGGGCGCTGCTGCGGCTGGAAGGTCCGGCGTGGCAGTCACTGGCGCCGCGCCTGCCCGATGCGTTCCCGCAGCTGCGGGTCTACCGCCGCTGGCGTTTCGGCGACCCGCTGCGGATGCTGATCCAGGCCGGCTGGCTGCTGCTGGTGCGCATCACCCCGCAGACGTCCCAGCGCCGCCACCGGCTGGCCGCGGCCCGGCGCCGCCATGTCGCCGGCCTGCGCGGCGCCGCCGACCGCGGCTGGCGGCGGTACCTGGACACGATGCGCGGGATGCCGCGACGGGTCTGGAACAGCGCCGCGTGGCAGCGCGCACGCGCGACCCTGGGGTCGCTGTCCAGGCGCACGCGCCGGTGGCTGACGTACGGCGTCGGCGTGGCCACGCTGGGCCTGGCGCTGCTGTGCGTCACCCAGCCGTTCAGCTACTTCGCGCAGTTCGTGTTCGTGCTGCTGCTGTGGGCCATCGCGCTGCTGGTGCGGCGCATGCCCGGGCGCTACGCCACGCTGATCCTGGTGGTGCTGTCGATCACCGTGTCGTGCCGCTACCTGTGGTGGCGCTACACCGCCACGCTCAACTGGAACAACAATTTCGACCTGGCCTGCGGCCTGGTCCTGCTCGCGGCCGAAACCTATTCGTGGCTGGTGCTGATGCTCGGCTACGTGCAGGTGGCCTGGCCGCTGCAGCGCAGGCCGTCGGCGCTGCCGGCCGACCCGCGCGACTGGCCGACGGTGGACGTGCTGATCCCGACCTACAACGAGGAGCTGTCGCTGGTGCGGCACACGGTGCATGCGGCACTGGGCCTGGACTGGCCGGCGGACAAGCTGCGCATCCACCTGCTCGATGACGGCCGGCGCCCGGAGTTCCGCGAGTTCGCCGCGCAGGCCGGGGTCAACTACATCACCCGCAGCGACAACCGCCACGCCAAGGCCGGCAACCTCAACCACGCCTTGACCCTGCTAGACGGCGAACTGGTGGCGATCTTCGACTGCGACCACCTGCCGGTGCGCTCGTTCCTGCAGATCACCACCGGCTGGTTCCTGCGCGATGCGAAGCTGGCGCTGGTGCAGACCCCGCACCACTTCTTCTCGCCGGACCCGTTCGAGCGCAACCTGCGCGTGTTCCGCCGCGATCCCAACGAGGGCGAGCTGTTCTACGGCCTGGTGCAGGACGGCAACGACCTGTGGAACGCGGCCTTCTTCTGCGGCTCGTGCGCGGTACTGCGGCGCGCGGCGATCGACGACATCGGCGGCTTCGCCACCGAGACCGTCACCGAGGACGCGCACACCGCGCTGCGCCTGCACCGCAACGGCTGGAACTCGGCCTACCTGCGCATTCCGCAGGCCGCCGGCCTGGCCACCGACAGCCTCGGCGCCCACGTCAACCAGCGCATCCGCTGGGCACGCGGCATGGTGCAGATCTTCCGCATCGACAACCCGCTGCTGGGCAAGGGCCTGAGCCTGTTCCAGCGCTTCTGCTACGCCAACGCGATGCTGCACTTCCTGGCCGGCATCCCGCGGCTGGTGTTCCTGACCGCACCGCTGGCGTTCCTGCTGCTGCACGTCTACATCATCTATGCGCCGGCGGTGGCGATCCTGCTGTTCGTGCTGCCGCACATGGCGCATGCCAACCTGACCAACTCGCGGATCCAGGGGCAGTGGCGCCGGCCGTTCTGGGGCGAGGTCTACGAGACCGTGCTGGCCTGGTACATCGCGCGGCCGACCACGGTGGCACTGTTCAGCCCGGGCAAGGGCAAGTTCAACGTCACCGAGAAGGGCGGCACCCAGGCCGGCGACCGCTTCGACTGGAAGGTCGCCCAGCCCTATCTGGTCCTGGCGGTGCTCAACGTCGCCGGGCTCGGGTTCGCGGTGTGGCGCTTCCTGCACGGCCCGGCCGACGAGCGCGGTACGGTGATCGTCAGCTCGCTGTGGGTGCTGTACAACCTGCTCATCGTCGGCGGTGCGCTGGCGGTGGCCGCCGAGGTCCAGCAGGTGCGCCGCACCCATCGCGTCAGCCAGCGCCTGCCGATGGCGCTGCGCCTGCCCGACGGCCGCACCCTGCGCGGGGTCATGCACGACTACTCCAACGACGGCGTCGGCCTGGAACTGGCGCAGGTGCCCGAACAGGAGCTTGCCACCGGCACCCGCGTGACCCTGCTGCTCGGCCGCGGCCGCCGCGAGTTCGCGTTCGCCGCGGTGGTCCAGCGCAGCGTCGGCGCGCGCCTGGGCCTGCTGCTGCGCTTCGAGGACGAGTCGCAGCGGGTCGAATTCGTGCAGTGCACCTTCGCCCGTGCCGATGCCTGGCTGGACTGGCACGCCGGCTACCAGCCGATGAGCCTGCCGCGCAGCCTGTGGAGCGTGGTCAAGCTCGGCTGGCAGGGCTACCGCCGGATCAGCGATTTCTCGCCCATCGATCTCGACCGGCCGATGCACTGGAGCCGCCGCGCCCTGCGCTGGGTGGCCAGTTTCGCGCCGCAACGTCCGCTTCCTTCCTACCCGGCTGACCCAGCCGCTGACCCGGGGCTTCGTCCATGAGCATTTCCACTTCACTGCGCTGGTTGCTGCTGCCGCTCTTGGCGCTGCCCGTCGCCAATGGTTCCAGCGCGCCACAGGCGGCAGCCCCGGTAGCCGATGCCACGCCTGCCCCCGCTGCGGCCGCGACCACGCCGTCGCCGGCAGCGGCGACCGCGGCACCGGTCTGGTCCGGTGCCAGCTGGCCCTGGCAGCGCGCCAGCACCCTGGCTCAGCTCGGCCGGCGCCAGGACACGCTGCTGTCCGGCATCCGCAACACCACCACCTTCGAGTTCCAGGTCCGGCGCGACCGCCTGGTGCGCGCGGCCGAGCTCGACCTGGGCTTCACCCCGTCGCCGTCGCTGCTGCCGACGCTTTCGCACCTGCGCGTCTACCTCAACGATGCGCTGATGGACGTGGTGCCGATCGGCAACGACCAGCTCGGGCGTCCGGTGCAGGCCAAGGTGCCGCTGGACGCGCGCCTGATCGCCGACTTCAACCAGGTCCGGCTGGAGTTCGTCGGCCACTACACCGATGTCTGCGAAGAGCCGACCCACAGCTCGCTGTGGGTCAACCTGTCCAGCAACACCACCCTGCGCCTGGGCGGCCAGCCGCTGGCGATGCAGGACGATCTGGCCAATTTCCCGCTGCCGTTCTTCGATCCGCGCGACAGCGCGCGGCTGGAACTGCCGGTGGTGTTCGCCGGCTCGCCGTCGCTGGCGCAGCAGCGCGCGGCCGCGCTGATGGCGTCGTACTTCGGCAGCATGGCCGGCTGGTGGCGGCAGGCGCGGTTCCCGGTCAGCTTCGACCGGCTGCCGGCGCAGGGCCACGCGGTGGTGATGGCGGTGAACGGCCGGTTCCCGTCGGTGATCGCCGACCACGCGCCGGTGAAGGGGCCGGTGATCGAGCTGCTGTCGCTGCCCGACGACCCGCAGCGCAAGCTGCTGCTGGTGCTGGGCCGCAACGACGCCGACCTGCAGACCGCGGTGTCGGCCATCGCCGCCGGCAACGTGCTGTTCCGCGGTACCCGGGTGCAGGTGGACGAGGTCAAGCCGCTGGTGCCGCGCCAGCCGTACGACGCGCCGAACTGGGTGCGTACCGACCGCGCGGTGCGCTTCGCCGAACTGCTCGACTACCCGCAGCAGCTGCGCGCCAGCGGCATCGCGCCGCAGCCGATCGTGCTCAACCTGAACCTGCCGCCGGACCTGTTCATCTGGCGCAACCAGGGCATCCCGCTCAACCTGCGCTACCGCTACACGCCGCCGTTCAGCAGCGACGAGTCGCGCTTGAGCGTGGGCATCAACGACCAGTTCATTTCCAGCTTCCCGCTGATCCACCGCTCGGGCAAGCAGGGCCTGGAGGAAATCCGCCTGCCGGTGCTCAGCGGCGATGCCGGCGCCGGCGACGGCAAGCTGCTGATCCCGGCGCTGAAGATCGGCGACCGCAACCAGCTGCGCTTCGACTTCAACTTCGCCAGCGTCATGGGCAGTGCCCAGCGCGACCATTGCCAGACGGTGCTGCCGCCCAACCTGCAGGCGGCGATCGAGGAGGACTCGACGATCGATTTCTCCGGCTTCCACCACTACATGGGCCTGCCGGACCTGGCGGCGTTCGCGCTCAGCGGCTTCCCGTTCACGCGCATGGCCGACCTGTCCGAGACCGTGGTGCTGATGCCGCCGCGCGCCAACCCGGCGCAGGTCGGCCTGCTGCTGAACCTGGTCGGCGGCCTCGGCGTGCAGAGCGGCTATCCGGCCTATGGCCTGCGCGTGAGCGACGACTGGAAGCAGGCCGCGCGGCTGGACGCCGACGTGCTGATGCTGGGCGAACTGCCGCAGGAGCTGCGCGGCAGCGACCAGCTGTCGCTGATGATCGACAACCAGCGCACCACGCTGCGCAATGGCCGGGTGGGCTCGCCGCAGGAAGCGGTGATCGAGGCCCGCCTGGGCAGCAGCGGCAGCGATGCGGCGATCAACCGTGTCGGCGTCACCGCCGATGCGCCGTTCGCCGCCATCATCGGCCTGCAGTCGCCGCACCACGCCCAGCGCAGCATCGTCTCGCTGGCCGCCAGCAAGGACGCGGACTACGCGCTGCTCGACGACGCGCTCAGCGACATCGGCAAGCGCGAGGCCATCGCCGGCTCGGTATCGATCCTGCGCAGCTCCGGCATCCACAGCCAGTTCGTCGGCGAGCACTACTACGTCGGCTCGCTGCCCTGGTGGCTGCTGCTCTGGTATCACCTGGCCGACCACCCGGTGCTGCTGGCGGTGCTGGCCACGGTGGTGGTGCTGATGGTCGCGTTCCTGCTGTGGCGCGCGCTGCGCTGGGTATCGCGGCGGCGCCTGGAAACGGCGGAGCACTGATGCCCCGTCGCCTTCCGCTGCCGCTGGCGTTGCTGGTCGGCCTGGCCGCGATCGGCCAGGCGGGCGCGCAGGAACTGCCGCCCACGCCTGGCGGCAGCCTGGCATCGCAGCGGCAGTGGCTGCTGCAGCAGGTGCGCATCGGCGAGGCCACCGGCCGCCAGCGGCTGATCGAGGATGCGCTGGCGCGGCTGCGCCTGCTGGCCCCGGACGACCGCGCCACGATGCTGGCGATCCTGGAAGTGCAGCTGTCGCAGCAGAAGATCGACGATGCCACCGCGACCCTGGGCCGGCTGCGCCAGGTGGGCGCGGGCAGCCGCGAGCTGGTGGCCGGCGAACGCCTGTGGTCGGCGTATCGCGGCGACATGCAGGCGCAGCTGCAGCAGGCGCGCATGCTGGCCACCGGTGGGCGCAACGCCGAGGCGCTGGCGATCTACCGCCGGCTGTTCAACGACGACCCGCCGGGCATGCAGCTGGGCCTGGAATACTGGCGCCTGCGTGGCGCCGAGCCGTCCGGGCGGGCGTTGGCGATCCGCCGCCTGGGCGCGCTCGATGCGGCGTACCCCGGCAACACCGCGCTGCTGCAGGCGCTGGCCCAGTTGCTGTTCGCCAGTGGCCGCGACAGCGAGGCGCTGGCCGCCCTGCAGCGCATGGGCAACAACCCCGAAGCGCTCACCTACGCCGCCGATGCGGAATGGAACTACCTGTCCGCACGCCAGGCCGATGCCACCAACGTGCGCCGGCTGCAGTCCTTCATCGCCCGCTATCCGGGCTGGGCGAACATCGACGAGGCGCGCACGCTCTACGACGAGCAGCGCAGGCGCGTGGGCAACCCCGCCTGGGTCGCCGGGCTGCGCGGCGCGCAGCTGCTCGATGCCGGCCGCAACGCGGAGGCCGAGGCCGCGTTCCGCCAGGCCCTGGCCGGCTTTCCCGGCGAGGCCGATTTCCACGGCGGGCTGGGGTTGGCGCTGATGCGCCAGGGCCGGCGCGAACAGGCGCTGGAGCAGTTCCAGAAGGCGCAGCAGCTGCAGGCCGATACCAGCAACAGCGACAAGTGGCGCGACCTGATCGCCAGCACCCGCTACTGGCTGCTGATCCAACAGGCCGATGCCGCGCTGGAAGCCGGCGAGCTCGACCGCGCGCAGTCGCTGTACGCGCAGGCGCGCCGCCAGCAGCCGCGCGAGATCAACGCCCAGCTCGGGCTGGTGGACGTGGCGGTGGCGCGCGGCGACGATGACGCGGCCAGCCGCGAACTGCAGGCCGCGCGGCGCATCGCGCCGAACGATGCCAACGTGGTGCGCAAGCTGGTGCAGTTCTACGGCCGCACCGATCCGCAGCGGATGGAGGCCTACATCGCCGGCCTGCCCGCCGCGCAGCGCGGGCTGTATGCCGACGAACTGCGTGCGCTGCAGCTGGCGCGGCTGCGCGAGCGGCGCGAGCGCGCGCTGGCCGCGGGCGACATGGCCGAGGCCATCGCGCTGGGCCGGGAACTGCGCCGCGAACAGCCCGACGACCCATGGCTGGCCTACTCGCAGGCCAACGCGCTGCGCGCCGGCGGCGCGAGCGACGAGGCCGACGCGGTGATCGCCGACATGGCCGGCAGGGCCGGCAACACGCCGGCGGCGCGCTACGCGCAGGCGCTGTACCTGTCCGGCGCGGACCGCATCGCCGCGGCGCTGGCCGCGCTGGACGAGCTGCCGGACCCGCAGTGGGACGACGACATGCGTGCGCTGGCCACGCGCCTGCGCCGCCAGCAGGCCACCGCGCGCGCCTGGGAACTGCGCGCGGCCGGCCGCGAGGACGAGGCCATCGCCCTGCTGCGGCAGCTGCCGCAGGATGTGGACGTGGTGCTGATGCTGGCCGACTGGGCGCGGCTGCGCGGCGACACCGCCCAGGCCCTGCAGCACTACCAGCAGGTGCTGCAGGCGCAGCCCGGCAACGTCGATGCGCAGCTGGGCAGCGTGCAGGCGCTGATCGACGGCGGCGACCTGGCGGCCGCGCGCACGCGCATGGCCTCGCCGCCGGTGCCGGAGCCCGGCAACATCGGCCAGCAGCGGCAGCTCGCCACGATCTGGTCCGGCCTCGGCGACGACGCCCGCGCGCTGGACGTCCTGCGTGGCGTGCTGGCGGCGCTGACCGGGCCCGATCCGCAGTCCTGGCGCGACGCGGCGCGGCTGCTGCGCGCCGACGACCCGCAGCAGGCGCTGGACATGTATGCCCGCGCGATGGCCGACAACGGCCTGCTCGCGCCGCAGCAGGCGCAGCCGCGCGACGACCGCGCGCTGACCCGCGCCAGCCGCGAGACCGCCGGCGACGACTGGCTCCGGCGCAGCCTGCGCAGCGACGTGGAAACGCTGTACCTGGAGCAGAATCCGACGCTGACGGTGATGCAGGATTCGGGACGGCGCAGCGACGGCACGCCGGGCATCTCGAAGCTCTCGCGTGACACCCGCATCGTCCACCTGGACGCGCCGTTCGCCGGCGGTCTGGGCTGGGCGCGGCTGGAACAGGTGCGGCTGGACGCGCGCGGTTTCGAAACCGACGCCAATGGTTTCCACGACCAGGACTTCGGTAGCTGCCAGCTGTACCTGCTGCGCGAGGACGGCAGCCGCCTGCAGGCACCGGGCTGCGACACCCGCCTGCACCAGCGCATGAACTCCGGTGCGGGCCTGGCGCTGGGCTGGCGCACGCGCGACGACCGCTGGAGTTTCGACATCGGCCACACGCCTTCCGGCTACGTGGTCGGCAACTGGCTCGGCGGCGCCACCGTCAACGGCGACATCGGCCGTTTCGGCTGGGGCGCGACGCTGTCGCGGCGGCCGATGACCAACTCGCTGCTGTCGCAGGCAGGGGCCATCGATCCGCGCAGCGGCATCGCCTGGGGCGGCGTGACCGCCAACGGCGCCACCTTCAGCCTCGGTTACGACCAGGGCGGCCGCAACGGCATGTGGTCGAACTGGAGCTGGCATCGCCTGCTCGGCCGCAACGTCATGGACAACGACCGCGCGCGCGCGATGGCCGGCTGGTACCACAAGCTGGTGCAGCGCCCGGACCTGCGGGTGGACGTCGGCCTGACCGGCATGTACTGGCGCTATGCGCACGACCTGGGCGGCTATTCGCTGGGGCAGGGCGGCTACTACAGCCCGCAGCAGTACGCCTCGCTGAGCGTGCCGGCGAGCCTGGCCTGGCGCAACGACGACTGGTCGCTGCGGGTGGATGCCTCGCTGAGCGTTTCGCGTGCGCGCAGCCGTTCGATCAGCCGCTTCCCGGAGGCCTCGCTGATCGATCGGGTGCTCGCCCAGCTGCAGCCGTTGTACGGCCCGCTCACGCTGGACCCGGCCGGGCTGTACAGCGCCGATTCCAGCAGCACCGGGACCGGCCACCGCCTGTACCTGGCGCTGGAACGCCGGCTCGGCGACCATCTGGTGCTCGGCGCCGCCGGCACCGTGCAGCGCAGCCAGGATTACTCGCCGAACACGTTCCAGCTGTATCTGCGCTATACCCTCAAGCCCTGGCAGGGCAATCTGCCGCTGCCGGTCACACCGCTGGTGCCCTATGGCGAATTCCGCTGACCCCGCGCGTCGCGTGCTGTTGCAGGCGCTGGCCGCCGCTCCGCTGCTGGGGCTGTTGCCGGCCGCTGCCTCCGCACCGGGCTGGCCGCGCTGGCAGGTCCTGGTGGACAGCAGCCTGAGCGCCGACGGGCGCATGATCGACCGCAGCCAGGACGACCTGCGCAGCACCTCCGAAGGCCAGTCCTACGCGCTGTTCTTCGCACTGGTGGACAACGACCAGGCGCTGTTCGACCGGATCCTGGCCTGGACGGTGGACAACCTTGCCGCCGGCGACATGGGCAAGCGCCTGCCGGCCTGGCTGTGGGGGCGCGATGCCAAGGGCGGCTGGGGCGTGCTCGACGCCAACCCCGCCGCCGATTCGGACCTGTGGCTGGCCTACGCCCTGCTCGAAGCCGGCCGGCTGTGGCATCGCCCGGCGCTGCAGCGCATCGGCGAGGACATGCTGGAACAGGTGCGCGCTGCCGAGATCGTCGATCTGCCCGGACTGGGGCCGATGCTGCTGCCCGGCCCGCAGGGCTTCGTCGAGGACGGCGCGACCCGGGTCAATCCCAGCTACCTGCCGCTGCCGCTGCTGCGCCGGTTCGCCGCGGTCGACCGCGGCGGCCCGTGGTCCGCGCTGGCCGTGAACACGCTTGAACTGCTGCGCCAGACCGCGCCGCACGGCTTCGCCCCGGACTGGGCGGCATGGCGCGACGGCGCCTTCGTCGCCGATCCGGTCAAGGGCGCGACCGGCAGTTACGACGCGATCCGCTGCTACCTGTGGGCGGGCCTGCTGTCTCCGCGCGACCCGCTGTCCGGCGCGCAGCTGCAGGCGCTGTCGGGCCCGTTGCGGCGGCTGCGCGCGGCGGCGCCGATGTGGGAGAAGGTCGACACCCGCAGCGGGGTGGGCAGCGGCGAAGGCGGCTATGGGTTCCGCGCCGCGCTGGTGCCGTACCTGCTGGCGCAGGGCGAACGCGGGTTGGCGCAGTCGCTGCGGGCCAGCCTGCCGCCCCCCGACCGGCAGCGCGGCGACGCGCCCGCCTACTACGCGCAGATGCTGACCCTGTTCGGCGACGGCTGGGCCGAGGAACGTTACCGTTTCGGCGCCGACGGGCAGTTGCAGCCGCGCTGGCGCTGAGGCGGCCGCCGCCGCCAACCGCCGGCTGCGTTCTGGCTAGAATGCGTCCCTTCCAACAGGCGCGGGCATGGGGATGCACGACACCGACCACTGCATCAACTGCGCACGCGCAGTCACCGGCCCGGCGCAGAAGTTCTGCCCCGGCTGCGGCCAGCCCACGCCGGTCCACCGCATCGACTGGCATTTCCTGGGCCACGAGTTGGAGCACAGCGTGCTGCACATGGACCGCGGCATCCTGTATTCGCTCAGGGAATTGATGCTGCGCCCGGGTAGGTTGATGCGCGACTACATCGACGGGCGCCGCGGCAACCACGTCAAGCCGCTGCTGCTGGTCATGGTGACCGCGGCGGCGGTGGTGCTGCTCAGCCGGCTGTTCGCCGACGGCACGGTGATGGACACGGATGCGCCCGCAGGCATGACGCAGGGGCTCGAGCCGGGTGCCGCGGCGCTGGTGGCGCGGTACATGGCCGCGAGCAAGGCGGTCGCCGGCTGGATCGATGCGCATTTCGCCGCCTTCACGCTGGCGCTGCTGCCGATCGAAGCCTGGGTGCTGCGGCTGGCGTTCGGCCGCTATGGACGCCTGAACTATCCGGAGTGGCTGGTCATCACCGCCCTGCTGACGGTGCAGGTCTTCGTGGTCTGGAGCGTACTGATCCCGTTCGAGCGCTGGGTCCCGCATACCCAGCTGTGGGTGGGGCTGGCCAGCGTCGCCTATGCGGTGTACTCGCTGCTGCAGTTCTTCGAAGGGCGCCCGGCCTGGTCGACGATATGGCGTGCCCTGCTGGGCTACGGCGTGTTCTCGGTATTGAGTTCCGTGGCCGTGGCCATGGCCATCTTCGTGCTGATGCTGGTGTCGTGAGCGGCCGGCGCGCTGGCCGCGAACCGGCAGGCGCCGGCTTCACTCCAGCGCGAAGCGCAGCACGAACAGTCCCGCCACCAGCCACAGCGCCGGCCTGGCCTCGCGCCAGCGGCCGGTGCCGGCCTTGAGCACGGCATAGGCGATGAAGCCGAAGGCCAGGCCGTTGGCGATGGAGTAGGTGAAGGGCATGGCCAGCGCGCACAGCGCCGCCGGCACCGACTCGGTGAGGTCGCCCCATTCGACGTTGACCAGCTCGCGCAGCATCAGGCCGGCCACGAACAGCAGCGCCGGCGCGGTCGCATAGGCCGGCACCATGCCCGCCAGGGGCGAGAACAGCAGCGCGGCCAGGAACAGGGCCGCCACCACCAGCGCGGTCAGCCCGGTGCGGCCACCGACCTGCACGCCGGAGGCGCTCTCGGCGAAGGCGGTGGTGGAACTGGTGCCCAGCAGCGAACCGGCGACGATCGCGCTGCTGTCGGCCAGCAGCGCGCGGCCGAAGCGCTTCCTGCCATCGGCCAGGTCGAGCAGGCCGGCGCGGCCGACCACGCCGTACAGCGTGCCGGTGGCGTCGAACACCTCCACCAGCACGAACACCAGCACCACCTGCAGCAGCACCGCCAGCGGCGCGCCGCCGTCGTGGTGCAGCAGGCCGGGCAGGTCCAGCTGCAGGAAGGTCGGCGCCAGGCTCGGCGGCAGCGATACCAGACCCTGGTACTGCACGTCGCCGGCCAGCCAGCCGGCCGCGGTGACGGCGAGGATGCCGATCAGGATGGCGCCGCGCACGCGTCGCGCCTCAAGCACCGCGATCAGCAGGAAGCCGGCGAGCGCCAGCAGCGGCGGCACCGTGTTCAGCGGGCCCAGCGCCAGCATCGTGTCCTGGTTGCCGATGATCACGTTGGACTTCTGCAGCGCGATGATCGCCAGGAACAGGCCGATGCCGGCGACGATGGCCGAGCGCAGCGAGGCGGGAATGCCGGCCACCAGCCAGGCGCGGACGCCGCTCAGCGACAGCACCAGGAACACCAGGCCGGAAATGAACACCGCCGCCAGCGCCTGCTGCCATGGCAGCCCGGCCGAGCCGACCACGGTGAAGGCGAAGAACGCGTTCAGGCCCATGCCCGGCGCCATGCCGACCGGGAAGTTGGCCGCCAGTGCCATCACCGTCGAGCCGATCGCCGCGGCCAGGCAGGTCGCCACGAACACCGCGCCCGGATCCATGCCGGTGGTGCCGAGGATGTCGGGGTTGACGAAGACGATGTAGGACATCGTCAGGAAGGTGGTCAGCCCGGCCAGCACTTCGGTGCGGACATCGGTGCCGTGCTGGCGGAGCTTGAACAGGCGGTCGAGGAGGCGCATGGGGGAATCCGGGATGCCGGGGGCGGGCGCGCGCCCGGGCGGGAGGGGGCGCTGCGCCGGGCGCGGACGCCACGCATATCCTGCGGCCGCGGCCATGACGAAGGTGTCGCCACGCCGCGGTCGGGGCGCGGGCCCTGGCCGGCGGCGGGCTGGAAAGCGGACGGCCGCATCGCTGCGGCCGTCCCGGTGCTGCTTACTTCAGTGCCTTGAACCGCAGGCGCTTGGGACCGGCGTCGTCGCCGAGGCGGCGCTTCTTGTCCTCTTCGTACTCGCGGTAGTTGCCCTGGAAGAACTCCACGTGCGAGTCGCCCTCGAAGGCGATGATGTGGGTGGCGATGCGGTCCAGGAACCAGCGGTCGTGCGAGATGACGAACGTGTTGCCCGGGAACTCCAGCAGCGCGTCTTCCAGCGCGCGCAGGGTTTCGATGTCCAGGTCGTTGGACGGTTCGTCGAGCAGCAGCACGTTGCCGCCCTGCAGCAGGGTCTTGGCCATGTGCAGGCGGCCACGCTCACCACCGGACAGCGAACCGACCATCTTCTGCTGGTCCTGGCCCTTGAAGTTGAAGCGGCCGATGTAGGCGCGCGACTGGATCTCGACGCCGTTGATGTTGAGGATGTCCAGGCCGCCGGAGATTTCCTGGAAGACGTTGTGGTTGCCTTCCAGCTTCTCGCGGCTCTGGTCCACGTAGGACAGTTTCACGGTCGGGCCGATCACGATCTCGCCCGAGTCCGGCTTCTCCTGGCCGGTGATCATCTTGAACAGGGTCGACTTGCCGGCGCCGTTGGGGCCGATGATGCCGACGATGGCGCCCGGCGGGATGATCATCGACAGGTTGTCGATCAGCAGGCGGTCGCCGAACTTCTTGGACACGTTCCTGAACTCCATCACCGAGTTGCCCAGGCGCTCGCCCGGCGGGATGAAGATCTCGTTGGTCTCGTTGCGCTTCTGGTAGTCGACCGACTGCAGTTCTTCCAGGCGGGCCAGGCGCGCCTTGCCCTTGGAACGGCCGCCCTTGGCGTTCTGCCGCGACCATTCCAGTTCCTTGGCGATCGCCTTCTGGCGGGCCTTTTCCTGGTTCTCTTCCTGCTTGAGCCGCTCTTCCTTCTGCTCCAGCCACTGGGTGTAGTTGCCCTTCCACGGGATGCCGCGGCCGCGGTCCAGCTCCAGGATCCACTCGGCGGCGTTGTCCAGGAAGTAGCGGTCGTGGGTGACCGCCACCACGGTGCCGGTGTAGCGGTGCAGGAACTGCTCCAGCCATTCCACCGACTCGGCGTCCAGGTGGTTGGTCGGTTCGTCGAGCAGCAGCATGTCCGGCTTCTGCAGCAGCAGGCGGCACAGCGCGACGCGGCGCTTCTCGCCGCCGGACAGCTTGCCGATCACCGCGTCCCACGGCGGCAGGCGCAGCGCATCGGCGGCCACGTCCAGCTGGTGTTCGACGGTGTGCGCGTCACCGGCGGCCAGGATCGCCTCCAGGCGCTCCTGCTCCTTGGCCAGCGCGTCGAAATCGGCGCCTTCCTCGGCATAGGCAGCGTATACCGCTTCCAGCGCGGCCTGCGCCTGCAGCACGTCGCCCACGCCTTCTTCCACGGCCTGGCGCACGGTGTGCTCCGGGTTCAACTCCGGTTCCTGGGCCAGGTAGCCGACCTTGATGCCGGGTTGCGGGCGGGCCTCGCCCTCGAAATCGGTGTCCACGCCGGCCATGATCTTCAGCACGGTGGACTTGCCGGCGCCGTTCAGGCCCAGCAGGCCGATCTTGGCGCCCGGGAAGAACGACAGCGAGATGTCCTTGATGATCTGCCGCTTGGGCGGGACCACCTTGCTGACGCGGTTCATGGTGTAGATGTATTGCGAGGACATGACGTCTCCGTAGCGCACGCCCGCGCCCGGTCCGCAAGGCGGACGAGCCCGAGGCAAAAGGGAATGGGCGATTATAGCGGGAAGCCGCCCCGCACCGGCGGTCGCGGCATGGCTGGCCGATTGATGAATGGCGCTATCGGTAACCGTTTCCAGCCGGAAGCCGTTCAGATCGCGTGAGCATGATGGGATGCGTCCATCAATACCGCGAGGGCCACCATGAAGATGCACCGACTTGCAGTCGCCGCGATGACCACCCTGCTGGCCTTCGGCGCCACGGCCCCGGCCTTCGCCGCCGGCGATCGCGACCACGATCGCGGCCGCCACGGCTGGGACGACCGTGGCCGCGGCCACGGCCATGACCGCCGTGACGACCGCCGTGACCGTCGCGACTGGCGCGACGACCGCCGCCATTACAACGCCGGCTACCGCGAGGGCTACCGCGACGCCCGCCACAACGACCGCCGCTACTACGCCCCGCCGCCGCGCGTGGTCTACCGTCCCTACGGGTTCGAGCGCGGCTACCGCTACAACAACTACTACGGCGGCCCGGTCTACGTGGTCAACGACTACGACCGCTACCACCTGCGCCGGCCGCCGCACGGCCACCGCTGGATCCGCGACGACCGCGGCAACATGCTGATGGTGGCCATCGCCACCGGCATCATCGCCGACATCGTGTTCAACCACTGAGGCGGCTGCGGTCGCGTGACGGCAGGGCGCCCCCGGGGCGCCCTTGCTTTTCTGGCGCGGCGCGGGCGGCGGCCGGTGCGGGGCCGGGGAAGCGCTACAATCGGCATTCTCCCCGCCCACCCTCCCAGGAGCCGAGATGTTCCCGCGTGACGCCCGTATCGAGTCCTACGACCCCGAGTTGGCCAAGGCCATCGCCGCCGAATGCCAGCGCCAGGAAGACCATGTCGAGCTGATCGCCAGCGAGAACTACGCCAGCCCGATGGTGATGGAGGCCCAGGGCAGCCAGCTGACCAACAAGTACGCCGAGGGTTACCCGGGCAAGCGTTACTACGGCGGCTGCGAGTACGTGGACATCGCCGAGAAGCTGGCCATCGACCGCCTCAAGCAGCTGTTCGGCGCCGATTACGCCAACGTCCAGCCGCACAGCGGCTCGCAGGCCAACCAGGCCGTGTACTTCGCGCTGCTGCAGCCGGGCGACACCATCCTGGGCATGAGCCTGGCCCATGGCGGCCACCTGACCCACGGCGCCAAGGTCAACGCTTCGGGCAAGCTGTTCAATGCCGTCCAGTACGGCGTGAACGAGCAGGGCCTGATCGATTACGACGAAGTCGAGCGGCTGGCGCTGGAGCACAAGCCGAAGATGGTCGTGGCCGGGTTCTCGGCCTATTCGCAGATCGTCGACTGGGCGCGCTTCCGCGCCATCGCCGACAAGGTCGGGGCCTACCTGTTCGTGGACATGGCGCACGTGGCCGGCCTGGTCGCCGCCGGCGTCTACCCGAACCCGATCGAGCACGCCCACGTGGTCACCTCGACCACCCACAAGACCCTGCGCGGCCCGCGCGGCGGCATCATCATCGCCAAGGGCGCCGGCGAGGAGATCGAGAAGAAGCTGCAGTCGATCGTGTTCCCGGGCATCCAGGGCGGCCCGCTGATGCACGTCATCGCGGCCAAGGCGGTGGCCTTCAAGGAAGCGCTGGAGCCGGGGTTCAAGGCCTACCAGGAGCAGGTGGTCAGGAACGCGCAGGCGATGGCCGACACGCTGATCTCGCGCGGCTACAAGATCGTCTCCGGCGGCACCCGCAACCACCTGATGCTGGTGGACATGATCGGCAAGGACGTGTCCGGCAAGGACGCGGAAGCCGCGCTGGGCAAGGCCCACATCACCGTCAACAAGAACTCGGTGCCGAACGACCCGCGTTCGCCGTTCGTGACCTCGGGCCTGCGCCTGGGCACCCCGGCCATCACCACCCGCGGCTACAAGGAGCCGGACTGCGTGGCGCTGGCCAACTGGATCGCCGACGTGCTGGACAACCCGAACGACGACAACGTCATCGCCGGCGTGCGCGAGAACGTCACCCTGCAGTGCCGGAAGTTCCCGGTTTACGGCTGATCCGGCGCCGCCGCCGGCAGCCCCGGTGGCGGCCTTGCCATGCGTCCGCCACCGCAGCGGTGGCCTCGCCCCGGGCCGGGCAGTCTTGCTCCGTCCCGGGGTTTGCTGTATCTGCGTTGTAGTGAAGGGATGCCGCAGCCGCGGCGCCTGATGTCCAAGGCGAGATAGATGCACTGCCCGTTCTGCCAGCACACCGATACCCGCGTGATCGATTCGCGCGTTTCCGAGGATGGCGCGACCATCCGCCGCCGGCGTGGCTGCGAAGCCTGCGGCGAGCGTTTCTCCACGCTGGAAACCATCGAGCTCAAGCTGCCGGTCATCGTCAAGAGCGATGGCGGGCGCGAGGCGTTCGATGCGCGCAAGCTGCGGGTCGGCTTCGACCGCGCGCTGCAGAAGCGGCCGGTGGCGGAGGAGCGGATCGAGGCGGCGGTGCGCGCGGTGGTCCACCAGCTGCGCATGAGCGGCGAGCGCGAGGTGCCGTCGATCCGCGTCGGCGAGTTCGTGATGGACGAGCTGCGCAAGCTCGACCACGTGGGCTACGTGCGCTTCGCCTCGGTGTACCGCAGTTTCGAGGACGTGGCCGATTTCCGCGACGAGATCGAGAAGCTCGAGCGCGACCACCCGGCCGGCGACGAGCAGCTGTCGCTGCTGGATGCCGCCACCGCCGCACGCCGCGAGCGCAAGGCATCGCGCTGACGCCGGTGCGCATCCTCGGTCTGCAGGCGCGGCCCGGGTGGCTGCCGGCATTGGCGCGGGCGCATGTGCAGGCCTTCGGCACGCTGCTGCCGGCGTGGACCGTCGAGCAGGCCGAGGCCGAGCTGCGCATGCAGCGCGATGACACCATTCCCTGTACCTGGGTGGCCGAGGACGACACCGGCTGGCTGGGCTCGGTGAGCCTGCTGCATGACGACCACGAGCAGATCCGTGGCTGGTCGCCGTGGCTGGCGTCGCTGTACGTGCGGCCCACGGCGCGGGGCCACGGTGTCGGCGCACGGCTGGTCGGGCACTGCGTGGCGCATGCCGCGCAGCTGGGCGTGCCGCGCCTGTATCTTTACTGCGAGGCGGCGATGGTGCCGTGGTACCGCGCGCTGGGCTGGGCGCCGCACACCCGGCTGCAGCTCGGGCCGCTGGCCGTCACCGTGATGCAGATCGATCCGGCGCCGCCCTGAGGCGGTACGCCACCTGTTTCCGATGAGGTTTTCCATGCATGAGTTCACCGCCACCGACCACCAGCTGATGGCGCGCGCACTGCGCCTGGCCGAACGCGGGGCGTGGACCACCCGGCCCAACCCGATGGTCGGCTGCGTCATCGCCCATGGCGGGGAGGTCGTGGGCGAAGGCTTCCACCAGCGTGCCGGCGGCCCGCATGCCGAAGTGTTCGCGCTGCGCCAGGCCGGCGCGCGCGCGCGCGGTGCCACCGCCTATGTCACCCTGGAGCCGTGCGCGCACTACGGGCGCACGCCGCCGTGCGCGCTGGCGCTGATCGAGGCGGGGGTGGCGCGGGTGGTGGCGGCCATGGGCGATCCGTTCCCGGATGTCGATGGCGGTGGCTTCGCGCTGCTGCGCCAGGCCGGGATCGAGGTGGCGGTGGGGCTGATGGCGGACCGCGCGCGCGCGCTCAACCGCGGCTTCCTGTCGCGCATCGAGCGCGGCCGGCCGTTGGTACGGGTCAAGCTGGCGGCCAGCCTGGACGGGCGCACCGCCATGGCCAGCGGCGAATCGAAGTGGATCACCGGTGAGGCCGCACGCGCCGATGTGCAGCGCTGGCGTGCCCGCGCCGGCGCGATCCTGACCGGGGCCGCGACGGTGCTGGCCGACGACCCGGCACTGACCGCGCGCCCGGAGGCCGGCGATTTCCTGCCGCCGCTGCGGGTGGTGCTCGATGCGCGGCTGCGCACGCTGGCCTGCGCACGGGTGCGCGAAGGCGATGCGGCCACGCTGTACCTGCACGATCCGGCGCTGGCCGCGCCGGTGCTGCAGGGTGCGGAGTTCGCCGCTGTGCCGCTGCTGGCCGATGGCCGCTTCGACCTGGCCGCGGTGATGGCGCTGCTGGCTGCCCGCGGCATCAACGAAGTCCATGTCGAGGCCGGCCCGACCCTGTGCGGGGCGCTGCTGCGCGCCGGCCTGGTCGACGAGCTGCTGCTGTACATGGCGCCGCTGCTGATGGGCGAGGGCGCCCGCCCGCTGCTGGCCGGGCTGGGGATCGGGCGCATGGCGCAGGCCTGGCCGCTGGAGGTGGCGGACCTGCGCATGGTCGGCGGGGACCTGCGCCTGCTGCTGTGCCCGGACCCGCGCTGACGCCCGCTGCTGCAACACTGCCATCCATCTGCCGGACAGGTCCGCCGCGGACGGACTGGTACAATGCGCCGGCCGGTTAGCCGGCAACCACGAACGTCTTCAGGGCGGGGTGTAATTCCCCACCGGCGGTAGGTACGCGGTTCCCCGAGGGGAGCGCGCACGAGCCCGCGAGCGCCGAGGCCGGCGCGCGAATCATTCGCCGGAACCCACGCGCTGGCGTGCGGGTTCCACGGCCAAGGGTCAGCAGATCCGGTCCGATGCCGGAGCCGACGGTTGGCGACGCCGCGAATGCGGTGCCGCCTAGAGTCCGGATGAAAGAAGACGGCCCGCGCGCGGCCCCGCCGTGCGTGCGCCTGTATGCCTTGCGGCGTTTTTCGCTCTCCAACCGCGGGAAACGTTCATGAAAACCCTCTCCATTCCCCATCCGTACTCCCGGCCGCTGGCCATGGGGGTGCGCTGATGTTCACCGGCATCATCGAAGGCGTCGGCCGCCTGGCCGCGCACGAGCCCGTTGGCGGCGACGTCCGCTTCACCTTCGAGGTCGGCAGCCTGCCGTTCGAGCAGGTGCGGCTGGGCGAAAGCATCGCGGTCAATGGCGTGTGCCTGACCGTGATCGCGTTCGACGCCAGCTCGTTCCAGGCCGATGCCTCCACCGAGACCCTGGGCCTGACCACGCTCGGCCGGCTGGCCCCCGGCGCGGCGTTGAACCTGGAGCGCGCCATGCGCCCGAGCGACCGCCTCGGCGGCCACCTGGTCAGCGGCCACGTCGATGGCATCGGCACGGTGCTGTCGATCCATGACGACGCCCGCGCCCAGCGCTGGCGCTTCGCCGCGCCCGCGCCGCTGCTCAGGTACATCGCGAAGAAGGGCTCGATCTGCGTCGACGGCGTCAGCCTCACCGTCAACGAAGCCGACGACGCCGGTTTCGAGGTGGCGCTGATCCCGCACACCGTCGCCCATACCCGTTTTGCCCATACCGGCGTCGGCGACGCCGTCAATCTGGAAATCGACCTGGTGGCGCGCTATGTCGAGCGCCTGCTGGGCCAAGGAGCCGCCGCATGAACTTCGCCCCCGTTCCCGAACTGCTGGAAGAGATCCGCGCCGGCCGCATGGTGGTGATCGTCGACGACGAGGACCGCGAGAACGAAGGCGACCTGATCATGGCCGCCGAGCTGGTCAAGCCGTCGGACATCAACTTCATGGTCACCCACGGCCGCGGCCTGGTGTGCCTGCCGCTGACCCGCGAGCGCGCCGGCCAGCTCGGGCTGGCGCCGATGGTGCGCGCCAACACCGCGCAGTTCCAGACCAACTTCACGGTCAGCATCGAGGCCGCCGAGGGCGTGACCACCGGCATCTCCGCCGCCGACCGCGCCCACACCATCCGCACCGCGGTCAGGCCCGGTGCCCGGCCCTCGGACCTGCACCAGCCCGGCCACATCTTCCCGCTGATCGCACAGCCCGGCGGCGTGCTGACCCGCGCCGGCCACACCGAGGCCGGGGTCGACCTGGCGATGCTGGCCGGGCTGGAGCCGGCCGGCGTGCTGGTGGAGATCCTCAACCCCGACGGCACCATGGCGCGGCGTCCCGAGCTGGAGGTGTTCGCGCGCGAGCACGGGCTGAAGATGGGTTCCATCGCCGACCTGATCGCCTACCGCCTGGCCACCGAACACACCGTCGAGCGCGTGGACGAGCGCGAGATCGACACCGAGTTCGGCGCCTTCACGCTGGTCACCTACCGCGACCGCATCGCCCACGACCTGCATTTCGCGCTGGTCAAGGGCCAGCCGCACAAGGACACCCCGACCCTGGTGCGGGTCCAGGTCGAGAACCCGCTGGCCGACCTGCTGCACTGGCGTCGCGACGATTTCGGCGTGGCCGCCACCGATGCGCTGCGCGCCATCGCCAGCGAAGGCCAGGGGGTGATGGTGGTGCTGTCGGCCCCGCGCGATTCCGACGCGCTGCTGGCACGCCTGCGGCGCGAGCCGGAAGTGCGTCCGGCCGGCAAGGACAAGGACGTGGGCCAGTGGCGCCGCAACGGTGCCGGCGCGCAGATCCTCGCCGACCTGGGCCTTGGCAGGCTGCGCGTGCTCGGTACCCCGCGCCGGCAGATCGGCCTGGCCGGCTACGGCCTGGAGATCGTCGAGACCCTGCAGCCCTGAGCCTGCACGCGGGTGTGGGGCCGGCCCCCATACCCGCTGCGGCCGCGTGCGGTGCGGGGCAAGCCACGCACCTACACGGTAAACTGACCCACCTTTTGGATCGCACCGCCCCATGAGCCACTACGAAGGCGACCTCCGCCCGGCCGGAACGGCCCGTTTCGTCATCATCGCCAGCCGCTGGAACGCGCGCATCACCGACGTGCTGGTGGCCGGCGCGCGGCAGAGCCTGGCCGGAAACGGCATCGGCGAGGACGCCATCGACGTGGTGCGCGTGCCGGGCGCCTGGGAGATCCCGCTGGTCGCCACCCGCCTGGCCGCCGCCGGCCGGCATGCGGCCATCATCACCCTGGGCTGCGTGATCCGCGGCGACACCCGCCACTACGAGCACGTGGCCGACCGCTGCGCCGAGGGCCTGATGCGCGCGCAGCTGGATTTCGGCGTGCCGGTGCTCAATGGCGTGCTGGCGGTCGAACGGGTGGAGGATGCCGAGGCCCGCGCCGGCGGCAGCCACGGCAACAAGGGCGAGGAAGCCGCGCTGGCGGCGTTGGAAATGGTCAATCTTCTGGAGCAGCTGCCATGAGCAACAAGAACCACGGCAAGCCTGCCGGCAAGCCCTTCCGCCGCGACGGCGTCGACCCGGTGCTGCGTTCGCGCGCGCGCCGCCGTGCGCTGCAGGCGATCTACGCGTGGCAGATTTCCGGCGGCAACGCCGAGTCGCTGCTGGCCCAGTTCGCCCACGAGCAGGCGCACGAAGTGGCCGACCTGGCCTACTTCGAGAACCTGCTGCGCGGGGTGCTCGACCATCGCCGCGAGCTGGACGAGGCGCTGGTGCCGTTCCTCGACCGCCCGGTCGAAGAGGTCGACGCGATCGAGCGCGCGGTGCTGCGCGTGGCCGCCTACGAACTGCGCCACCGCGTCGACGTGCCGTACCGGGTGGTGATCAACGAGGCCATCGAAACCGCCAAGCGTTTCGGTTCCGAGCATGGCCACACCTACGTCAATGGCGTGCTCGACCGCGCCGCCGTGGAATGGCGCAAGGTCGAATCGGGCCAGTGACGCCGCTGCCGGTGCCTGGGTGCGCCGGCCGCTTCCAGCACGACGCCGGGGCCGGCAGCATCGGCGCCGGCGTTTTCGTTCCAGGAATGCCTGCCCATGAGCCTTGACGAGTTCGCCCTGATCGAACGCATCGCGCGCCGCACCCGGGCGCGCGCCGACATCGTGCTGGGCATCGGCGACGACGCGGCGCTGCTGCAGCCGGCGCCGGGGCAGCAGCTGGCGGTCACCGCCGACACCCTCAATGCCGGCGTGCACTTCCCGGCCGAGAGCGCCCCGGCCGACATCGGCTGGAAGGCCCTGGCGGCCAATCTGTCCGACCTGGCGGCGATGGGGGCCGTGCCGGCCTGGTGCACGCTGTCGCTGTCCCTGCCGCAGGCCGAGGGCGACTGGCTGGATGCCTTCGCCGACGGGCTGTTCGCACTGGCAGACGCCAGCGGCATCGCCGTGGTCGGCGGCGATACCACGCGCGGGCCCCTGTCGATCTCGATCACCGCGATGGGGCAGGTGCCGGCCGCGCAGGCGCTGCGCCGCGACGGCGCCCGGGTGGGCGACGACATCTGGGTCAGCGGTCATCCCGGCGAGGCCGCCGGCGCCCTGCGGCTGTGGCAGCAGGGCCGGCTGGACGTACGCGGCGTGGTGGCCGATGCCGCCCACGAGCGCCTGCGCCAGCGCCTGCAGCGGCCGATGCCGCGGCTGTCGCTGGGGCTGGCGTTGCGCACCTGCGCGCACGCGGCCGCCGATGTGTCCGACGGCCTGCTCGCCGACCTGGGCCACATCGCGTCGCGCAGCGGCGTGGCCGCGGTGCTGCAGGCCGACGCGATGCCGCTGTCGGCCGCGCTGCGTACCGCGCTCGGCGATGCCGCCGCCCTGGACTGCGCCCTGCGCGGCGGCGACGACTACGAACTGTGCTTCACCGCCGCGCCGGAACGGCGCCAGGCGGTGCAGGCCCTGGCAGCGGATCTCGCGCTGCCGCTGGCGCGCATCGGCGTGATCGCCGAAGGCCGTGGCGTGCACTGCGAAGGCGATGCCGGCGCGGGTCGCAGCGGCTACCGCCACTTCGCGGAGTAGGGCGGCGGCTGGCGTATCCCGGGCGCGCCCGGTTGCCGGTGCCGGCACGCCCCCGCGGCAGGCGAAGGCGGCGTGTGGCCGCGCCGCGGGCCGTCCGCCCGCTGGCTTCCAATCCTGCGCACGACACCTGCCGGGGCCCGGTACCTGCGCCACGCGGTGGCGCCGTCAGCGATGCGCGGCTTCGGCATCGGGCAGCACCTTGCCCGGATTGAGGATGTCGTCCGGGTCCAGCGCCCGCTTGATCGCGCGCATCGCCGCCAGCGTGGCCGGGGTGAAGGCCTGCGCCATGAACCCGCGCTTGGCCAGGCCGATGCCGTGTTCGCCGGACAGGGTGCCGCCCAGCGCCAGCGCCAGCGCGAACACTTCCGGCAGCGCCGCATGCGCGCGCGCGTTCTGCCCGGCATCGTCGGGGTGGTAGAGGATGTTGACGTGCAGGTTGCCGTTGCCGGCATGGCCGAAGGTGACGATGGGCAGCTCGAAACGCGCCGACAGCGCCTGCACGCCGGCCACCAGCTCGGGGATGCGCGAGACCGGCACCACCACGTCTTCGTTGATCTTGCCGGGGGCGATGCGCCTGAGCGCCGGCGACAGTGCGCGCCGCGCCGCCCACAGCTGTTCGCGCGCGCTGCCGTCCATTGCCACGTCCAGCGCCAGCAGGCCCTCGCCTTCGGCGGCCTGGGCCAGCGCGTGCAGGATGTTGGGCAGGGTGTCGTCATCGCCGTCGGCGTCGATCAGCAGCATCGCGCCGGCATCGGGCACCTGCGCGCCGTTGCCGCGCAGCAGCTCCAGGCTGCGCGCGTCCATGAATTCGAGCGTGGTCGGCGTGGCCGGCTGCGCCATCACCCGGGACACCGCCGCCGCCGCGCTGGACGCGTCGCGGTAGAGCACGCGCAGCCCGGCCTGCGCGCGCGGCCGCGGCGCCAGCCTGAGCGTGGCTTCGACGATCAGCGCCAGCGTGCCCTCGCTGCCGACCAGCAGGTGGGTGAGGTCATAGCCGGTGGCGTCCTTGGTCCACGGGCCGCCGCATTCGATCAGTTCGCCGGCGCCGGTCACCGCCACCAGCCCGAGCACGTTGTCGCGGGTGGTGCCGTACTTCACCGCGCGCGGGCCGCCGGCATTGGTGGCCAGGTTGCCGCCGATGCTGCAGCTCTCGAAGCTGGACGGATCCGGCGGCCAGAACAGGCCGTGCGGCATCAGCGCCTGCTGCAGGTCGCCGTTCAGCACGCCCGGCTCGACCACCGCGCAGCGGTCGCCGGGGCGCAGCGCGAGAATGCGGTTCATGCGCGCGAACGACAGCACGATGCCACCTGCGACCGGCACCGCGGCGCCGGTGGTGCCGGTGCCGGCACCGCGCCCGACCAGCGGCACGCCGTGCGCGCGGCACGCCCGCACGATGGCCTGTACCTGCGCGCGGTCCTCCGGCAGCGCCACCCCCAGCGGCAGCGCGTGCCGCCAGGAGTTGTCCTGCGCGTGCGCGGCCAGGGCGGCGGTGTCGGTGCGCCAGTGCGCGCCGAGCAGGTCGGAGAGCGTCTGGTCGAATGCGGCGGGCAGGCAGGTCATGGGGTGCGGGAACCGGCAGGGGAACGGTGTGGGAGCAGGCGCCAGCCGAGCACCGCCAGGGTCAACGGCAGCCACACCCAGCGCAGTTCGGACAGCACGGTCTGCAGGCCGCGTGCGCTGAAGAAGCCATTGGCGAAGGGCGAGACCCGGATCGGCCGCCACGGGGCGAACAGGCGTGCCTCGCTCCATGGCCACCACAGCGCGACGCCGAGGCCACCGGAGGTGAACGCGTCCAGCAGCGGGTGCGACAGCGCGCAGGCGAAGACGAAGGCCGCCGCCTGCGCCGGTCCCGCGCGCAGCGGCCGGTGCAGGGCCAGTGCCAGCGCCGCCAGCACGGCCGAGAACAGCAGCGAATGGCTGGCACCACGATGGCCGAAGGCATCGGCGTACGGGACGTGCAGGGCGAAGCCCAGCACGTCGGCGTCGGGCAGCACCGCGGCGGCGACGCCGGCGGCAAGCAGCCGCGTGGACACGCGCCCGCGCGCGCTGGCGCACCACAGGGCCAGCGGCACGGCGGCATGGGTGAAGACGCTGGGCATCAGCCGTCGTCGGCGCGGAAGGCGTCGCGCAGCCAGTGCAGCTGCGGCGGTTCGCCGCTGGCTTCGACCACGTCGAAGCGGCACGGCGCCTGGGCATGGGCCGGGTGCGCGCCCAGATACAGCTGTGCGGCCAGCAGCAGGCGCCGGCGCTTGCCGGCATCCACCGACGCGGCGCCGCCGCCGAACGCGCGGCTGCGGCGGTAGCGCACTTCCACGAATACGATGCCGCCGCTGGCCGGGTCCGCCATCACCAGGTCGAGTTCGCCACCGCGGTAGCGGACGTTGCCCGCAAGCCAGCGCAGGCCGGCCCGCTCCAGGTGGCGGCGCGCGGCGGCTTCCACCGCGGCGCCGCGTGCGGCCTGGTCAGCGGCCATCACCGATCGGCACCGGCTGGCCGGCGCTGAAGGTGGACCACGCCGGGGTGCGCAGCACGTTGCCGAAGCCGTCCAGGTGCAGGGTGCCGGTGGCGCCGGCCAGGCCCCCCTGGGTGCTGTTGGCCAGCTTTTCCAGGTAGGCGGAGATCTTCCAGGCGTCGAAACCGAAGGCGAACAGGCGCGCGGCGGCACCGCGCGCGGTCGGCAGGGTAGCGGCCAGTTCGGCGGCTGCCGGCAGCCCCGGCGCACCGCGCACGGCCCATGCCTCGCTCGGGAAGGCGATGCCGTCCAGCGCCATGTCCTCGTCGGCCTTGCCGGTACCCGACACCAGCTGCGAGGTGCCCACCCGCGTAGCCCCGCCGATGCCGGCCAGCGCCAGCTGCGGCGCCAATACCCGCGCCTGCGAGCCCTTGACCGCCAGGAACACCGCATCGACCGTGCCGGCCTGGCGCAGGCGCGCGCCGATGTCGCCGGGGGCGTCGCCGACGGTGAGGCTGGCGACGACCTTGCCGCCGCGCTCGGCGAAGCGCTCGCCGAAGGCGGCGGTGGCGCGGCGGCCGTTGTCGTCGTTGCTGCCGATCACCAGCACCTTGCCGCGCTCGCGGGCCAGCAGGTACTCGGCGGCCATGATGCCGTCGTCCTCCGGTGCCAGCGAGAAGCCGGCGCTGCCCGCCGGCGGCGTGTCCTTGCCGCGGTTGAGCGCGAGCAGCGGCACCTGCAGCTGCGCGCGGCCGAACAGCGCGTCGACCTCGTCGCGGCCCAGCGGCCCGACCACGAAATCGGCGCCGCCGGCCACGGCCTTGTCGTAGGCGGCGATGGCGCCGGCCGGGGTGCCGCGGGTGTCGATGAAATCGACCTGCGGGCGGCGGCGGTACTCGCCGTAGTAACCGGCCAGCAGGCCATCGCGCACCGGCGCGGCGGCAGTGGCCAGGGTGCCGGACAGCGGCAGCAGCACCGCCATCTTCAGCGGCGGGCGATAACCGTCGGTGTCGGCCGGCGGGCGCTTGCTGGTGTCCAGCTGCCACGCGGCATCGCGCTCGAACGGCCGCGGCAGCGGCAGGCCGCGGCCGATCAGCGCGCGGCCGGCATGGTTGTACAGCGGGTCACCGGCCGGCAGCGCGGCGCTGCGGCTGGCCAGGGTGGCATCGTCCAGTCCTGCCAGCAGGCGGGTGATGGCGCGCTGGTTGTCGGTGCGCGCAGCGCCGGCCAGCAGCACGCCGGCACGGGCGCGGGCACCGGCCGCGGCGAAGGCATCGCCATTGGCTTCCAGCGCCTGGCCGCGGGCCAGGTGCCAGCGCGCCTGCTGGGCGGCCGCGAGCAGGTCCGGCTGCTGCGTGCCCAGCGCCTGCAGCACGGCGGCCGGCTGCTTGTCGGCCAGGGCCAGTTCCGCGACGAGCAGGGCATGGCGCTGGCGGCTGGCGCCGCTCAGCTGGCGCGCCTGCACCTGCGGCAGCAGCATGCGCGCGCGCGCATCGTCGTTGGCTTCGTGCCAGGCGAACGCGGCATCGGCCAGCAACTGCGACCTGGCGGCACCGCGGACCAGCGCGGCTTCGGCTTCCAGCTGCTGCGCGGCTTCGCGCGGTTTGCCCTGTTCGAGCAGGGCGATGGCGGCCTGCTGCCCCGGCGAGGTGGTCGGTGCCGGGCCGGTGGTGGCGCAGGCGGCCAACAGCAGCAGCGACAGGGACAGGGCGGTGATCCGTGCGGCGGGCTTGTTCATTCGGGGTCCGTTCAACGGCACGCGGCGGCGCCGGGTGGGTGACACGGTAGGATTCTACCCTTGCCCATGGAAAAGCCGATGATGCCCGCTGCCCCCGCCACCCTGTACGTTGTCGCCACGCCGATCGGCAACCTTGCCGACCTGAGTCCGCGCGCGCAGGAGGTGCTGCGGTCGGTTGCCGCGATCTGCGCCGAGGACACGCGCCATACCGGGCAGCTGCTGTCGCACTTCGGCATCAGCCGGCCGCTGGTGGCGCTGCACGACCACAACGAGGAGGCGATGGCCGAGCGCGTGGTGGCGCGCCTGCTCGGCGGCGAATCGATGGCGGTGGTGAGCGACGCCGGCACCCCGCTGGTCAGCGACCCCGGCTTCCGGCTGGTGCGCGCGGCGCGTGCGGCCGGGGTGAAGGTCAGCCCGGTGCCCGGCGCGTGTGCGGCGATCGCGGCACTGAGCGTGGCCGGCCTGCCCAGCGACCGGTTCGTGTTCGAGGGTTTCCTGCCGGCCAAGGCCGTGGCCCGGCGCGAGCGCCTGCAGCGCCTGGCCGGCGAAACCGGCACCCTGGTGTTCTACGAATCCTCGCACCGCATCGCCGAATCGCTGGCCGACATGGCCGCCGCGTTCGGCGATGAGCGCCCGGCGGTGGTCGCGCGCGAACTGACCAAGCTGTTCGAAACCGTGCTCGACGGCACCCTGGCGCAGCTGCGCGCGGCGGTCGAGGCCGACGACAACCAGCGCAAGGGCGAGTTCGTGGTGATGGTGCAGGGCGCGGCCGACGATGAAGCGGCGAAGATCGCCGAAGGCCGCCGGCTGCATGCCCGGCTCAAGGAATACCTGCCGCCGTCCACCGCGGCCAAGCTCGCCGCCGAACTGAGCGGCGCGCCGCGCAAGCTGCTGTACGGCGGTTAGGCCGGGCCATGAAGCGGGAGGGGCCGCGGCATGGCACAGGTGAAGCGCCGCTTTCTGCGCGAGGGTGGGGCAAACGGCCGCGGCGACGGGCGACGGGCGACGGGCGACGGGCGAGGCGCACGCCGGAACCTGAAGTCTGTCCGGCGGACTTTCGCGGCGATGCCCGCAGCGCCGGCGCCAGCACGTACACTATGCGCGGCGGAGTCGGCCGGGCAGTCGCGTCGTTCCTTCGGGAACGCCGAGGAAAGTCCGGGCTCCACAGGGCAAGGTGCCAGGTAACGCCTGGGCGGCGCGAGCCGACGGAAAGTGCAACAGAAAGATACCGCCTACGTCTCTTTCGGGAGGCCGGTAAGGGTGAAATGGTGCGGTAAGAGCGCACCGCGAGTCCGGCAACGGACCGGCACGGCAAACCCCACCTGGAGCAAGACCAAATAGGGACCTAATGGCGTGGCCCGCGTCGGGTCCGGGTAGGTTGCTCGAGCGTCACGGTGACGTGGCGCCTAGAAGAATGACTGTCCACGACAGAACCCGGCTTACAGGCCGGCTCCGCCGCTTTTCCCGCCTGCCGGGCGGGAAAAGCCCCATTGTTCCGTACCGCGGAAGCGGTACAGAACAATGGGCCCCGGGCCCTCTGCCCTCCACAACCCCGCGCCTGTCGGCGCGTCCCCTTTACTAAAGGGGGCTGTGGCTCCGGCGGCATGGCCTGCCCGCTTCGCATCCCGTCTGGTGCGTGGGTCGACAGGCGCACTGCGGTGTGGTCAGGGCGCGATATCTACCCGGCTGTGGCCGAGGAACACGCCTTCCGGGCCGAAGCGGCGTTCGGCGATGAAACCATGGCCGTCGTGGTCGATGGCGATCACGGTGCTGGCGCGGGTGCCGTAGTCCCGGCCGCGGATGAAGGCGGCCGAAAGCTGGCGTTCCAGTGGCAGGGCGATGCCGGTCGCCGGCAGCTCGGCGTCGTCCGGTCGCCATTCGTCGGCCAGCGCCGCCCACAGCGGGTCCAGTGGCGGGTCGTTCCGTGCCAGCCAGTCGTCCAGTGCCGCCATCAGGCGCCGCGTCTTCGGCCACGGCGCGTCGAGCGCGCCGTTGGACATGCCGTGCACGCCGGGCGCCAGGGCCTGCCGCGCCGGTGGGTGGTTGCCCAGGTAGTGGCAGCCGTCGGCGTCGGCCAGCAGCAGGTTGAACGGGGCGTAGTCGCCGGCCCGGGCCGCCAGTTGCTCGATCTGCCCGGCTGCGGAGGTGCTGGTACCGCCCAGGTAATCGGCTACCAGGGCACCGCGCGACGGTCCGCCGCTGGCCGCGCGCGGGTCGCGCACGTTGGTGATCACCGCGGCGCGGCCGCTGCCGCCGATGCCCATCCAGGTGCCACCCGAGCGCAGGTCACGGCCGGCGACCACGTCGCCGTGCGGTGGCGGCCAGCGGTCCAGCGCGGCGGTCGGGCGGGCGTGGAACTCGTCGCGGTTGCCCGCCATGAACAGGCGCCAGCGGGGGTGGGACTTCCAGGCGAGAGCGACCAGGCACATGCGGCCAGTGTGCCTTCCCGCGCGGTCAGCGGCCACGCCCACCTGAACAGCGGCCCGACCGGATCGGCGTTTTCACATGCCCTCCACACGCCTGAATTTCCTTGAAATCTCAAAATTTGAGACGAAACAGCAACTTGTGGATAAAGTTTGAACAAGTCTCTAAAGATTGGCGCAAACCCTTGATGCGAATGACGATTTTGCCCACGAAAAGTTGTTGACAAGCCTTCGGCCGCTGCTAAGGTGGTCATCCGAGGGAAAACCGGGTTTTTTGTGGTTTTCCGTGGTTCAATGACCGCCCAGGCGACATCAGGCACTGAAGGTAGAGACGGCGTGTTTCAAGGCGAGACGGCCATCACGGTTGACGACAAGGGACGCATGGCGGTGCCAACCGCCTACCGCGACCTGGTCGCGCGTGCGAGCGGCAACCGCCTGGTGCTGACCTACAACCCGTTCGAAGCCGGGTGCCTGTGGCTGTACGCCGAGCAGGAGTGGGAGCGGGTGCGCGACGACGTGATGGCCAAGCCCAACACCCAGCGCGTGGTGCGCACCCTGCAGCAGAAACTTGTCGGCTCGGCCGCCCATCTGGAACTGGATGGCAATGGCCGCATCAGCCTGCCGTCCAGCCACCGCAACGCGGTCGGCATCGAGAAGAAGGCGGTGCTGATGGGCATGGGCGACAAGTTCGAACTATGGAGCGAGCAAGCGCATCGCGCACTGATCCAGCAGACGTTGTCTGACGAGGATCTGGGCGATGGGCTGCTCGATCTGAAGTTGTGAGCCGGGGTGCCCGGGTGCGCGGTCAAGCGCAGGCCGGTCACCCTCCGGTGTCGCAGCCGCCGGCGGCTCACCTGCCGGTGCTGTACACCCAGGTCCTGCAGGGCCTGAGGGTGATCGAGGACGGTACCTATCTGGACGGCACGTTCGGCCGTGGCGGCCACGCCGGCGGCGTGCTGCGCCAGCTCGGTCCCCATGGCCGCCTGCTGGTGATGGACAAGGATCCGGAAGCCATTGCCGTGGCCGAGCGCGATTTCGCGCCGGACCCGCGCGTGGCGATCCATCGCGGCAGCTTCGCCGACCTGCTGGACTGGAGCGAGACCGCCGCCGGCCTGGACGGCGTGCTGTTCGACCTGGGCGTGTCCTCGCCGCAGCTGGACGTGGCCGAGCGCGGTTTCAGCTTCGGCAAGGACGGCCCGCTGGACATGCGCATGGACCCGGATTCGGGCGAGAGCGCGGCGCAGTGGCTCAACCGCGCCGAGGAACGCGAGATCGCCGACGTGCTGTGGACCTACGGCGAGGAGCGGCAGAGCCGCCGCATCGCCCGCGCCATCGTCCAGTACCGCACCACCAGGCAGCCGTTTTCGCGTACCGCCGAACTGGCCGAGCTGATCGCTTCGGTGATGCCGCGCGGCAAGGACAAGATCCACCCGGCCACGCGCAGCTTCCAGGCCATCCGCATCCACATCAACCGCGAGCTGGCCGACCTCGAGGCCGGGCTGGACGCGGCGATGGCCCGGCTCAAGCCCGGTGGCCGGCTGGCGGTGATCAGCTTCCATTCGCTGGAAGACCGCATCGTCAAGCAGTTCATGAACCGCCATGCCAAGGCGCCGCCGAGCAACCGCCGGCTGCCGGAAGTGCAGGCGTTCGTGCCGACGCTGGACCTGGTCGGTGGCGCCATCAAGGCCGAGGACGACGAGCTGGCGGCCAACCCGCGTTCGCGCAGCGCGGTGCTGCGGGTGGCGGAAAAGCGCGCGCCGGCCACCGGGGGAGGCGCCGCATGAGCCGCCTGCTGCTGGTGGTGCTGCTGGCCTGCACGATCGCCTCGGCGATCGGCGTGGTGTTCATGCGCCACCGCCATCGCCAGTTGTTCGTGGAGCTGTCGCGGCTGGAACACGCGCGCGACGAACTCAACATCGAATTCGGCCGCCTGCAGCTGGAGCAGGCCACCCTGGCCCAGGCCACCCGCGTGGACCAGGAGGCGCGTGGGCGCCTGGGCATGAAGTTCCCGGAAGCCGGCGACATCGTGGTGGTGCGGCCATGACCAAGCGGCAGGACAGAGGTTTTGCACGGCGAAGCCGCCCGCAGGGCGGCGCAGGGTCGGTTTGTGCTCCTGCAAAACCGGCATTCCCGCCGTCCATGGCGGTCAGAGGTGCGCCATGAGCGCCCCCCGCCGCAACCGCAACCGCAGCCAGTTCAACCTGCGCAACCGCATGCTGATGGTCGGCGCCGGGCTGGGCCTGTGCGCGGTGACCCTGGTCGGCCGCGCCGCCTACGTGCAGCTGGTCAACAGCGATTTCTACCAGCGCCAGGGTGAAGCGCGTTACCTGCGCGAGGTGCCCATCGCCACCTCGCGCGGCATGATCACCGACCGCAATGGCGAGCCGGTGGCGGTATCCACCCCGGTCGCCTCGATCTGGGTCAACCCGCAGGAGCTGCTGCGCGCGCCCGGGCGCATCCCCGAGCTGGCGCAGGCGCTGTCGCTGCCGGTGGACGAGCTGACCGCCAAGCTCACGCAGAAGGCCGACAAGGAGTTCATGTACCTGCGGCGCCGGATGAACCCGGACGTGGCCGAGCAGATCGTCGCGCTGAAGATTCCCGGCGTGTTCGCGCAGCGCGAGTTCCGCCGCTATTACCCGCAGGGCGAGGCGATGGCCCACGTGCTAGGCTTCACCAACATCGACGACCACGGCCAGGAAGGCCTGGAGCTGGCGTTCGACGAATGGCTGCGTGGCAAGCCCGGCGCCAAGAAGGTGATCCGCGACCGCAAGGGCGCGATCGTGGAGAGCATCGACCTGGTGCGCGCGGCCGAGCCGGGCAAGGACCTGACCCTCAGCATCGACCGCCGCATCCAGTTCCTGGCCATGCGCGAGCTGCGCAACGCGGTCACCGCCAACGAAGCGGCCGGCGGCTCCATCGTGATCATGGACGTGGCCACCGGCGAGATCATGGCCATGGCCAACCTGCCGACCTACAACCCGAACTCGGTCAGCGGGGCGACGCCGGATGCGCGCCGCAACCGCGCCGTGACCGACCTGGTCGAGCCGGGTTCGACGATGAAGCCGCTGACCATCGCCACCGCGCTGCAGAACCGCGTGGTCACCCCGGACACCATCATCGACACCAACCCCGGCTACCTGTCGCTGGGCCGCTATACGATCCGCGACGTGCCGCGCAACAACGGCGTGCTCAACGTCACCGGGGTGATCACCCGCAGCTCCAACATCGGCGCGGCCAAGATCGTGGCGCGGCTGCCGGACCAGACCTTCTACAACGCGGTGCGCGCCTTCGGTTACGGCGTGGCGCCGCACAGCGGTTTCCCGGGCGAGTCGGCCGGCGTGGTGCCGTCGCCGGGCAGCCCGGGCTGGTACGGCACCACCAAGACCACCATGTCCTACGGCTACGGCCTGTCGGTGACGCCGCTGCAGATCGCGCAGGCCTACTCGGCGCTGGCCAACGGCGGGCGCGTGATCCAGCCGACCTTCGTCAAGGGCCAGCACAACGAAGCGCGCCAGGTGATCGAGCCTGCGGTCGCGCAGGAAGTGGTGCGGATGATGGAGACGGTGGTGACCCAGGGCGGTGCCAAGCAGGCGGCGATCCTGGGCTACCACGTCGCCGGCAAGACCGGCACCGCGCGCAAGAACGGCCCCAACGGCTACGAACGCGGCCACTACAACCTGCTGTTCGCCGGCGTGGTGCCGGCCACCAACCCGCGCTTTGCCGCGGTGATCGTGGTCAACGACCCGCGCGGCAGGCTGCAGTACGGCGGCCTGGTGTCCGCGCCGGTGTTCCACCACGTGATGGAGGGCACGCTGCGGCTGATGGACGTGCCGCCGGACGACATCCAGTCGTGGCTGGCGGCGCAGGCGGCCGGCAAGGTCGGCGGCAACCCGGTCCACAACCCGGCGGTGCTGCCGGTGCCGCAGGATCCGGCCGAGCCCAATATCGATGCCGAATTCAACGCGGCCATCCCCACCGCCACCGCGCCGCAGCCGGCCACGCCGGAGGTGCGCCAGTGAGCCGCACGATGCCGCTGTCGCAGCTGTTGCCCGACCTGGCGCTGGCGTCCGACCCGCAGATCGGCGGGCTGGTGCTGGACTCGCGCCAGGTGCGCCCCGGCGACGCCTTCGTCGCCATCGCCGGCTTCGGCGCGCATGGGCTGGGTTTCGTCGAGCAGGCCCGCGCGGCCGGTGCCAGCGCCATCCTGTTCGATCCGCCGGCGCCGGCGCAGCTGCCGGCACCGGCCGACGCCATCGCCGTGCCCGGCCTGCGCCAGCGCATGGGCGCGATGGCCGACCAGTTCCATGGCCACCCCTCGCGCGCGATGACCATGGTCGGCGTGACCGGCACCAACGGCAAAACCTCGACCGTGCAGCTGCTGTCGCAGGCCTGGCACCTGCTGGGTACCCGCAGCGGCAGCATCGGCACGCTCGGCGTCGGCCTGTACGGCGACGTGGTGCCCACCGGCTTCACCACGCCGCTGGTGCTGCAGATGCACGAAGTGCTGGCGCGGCTGCGCGACCAGGGCGCGCAGGCGGTGGCGATGGAGGTCAGCTCGCATGCGCTGGACCAGGGCCGCGTCGATGCCGTGCACTACGACGTGGCGGTGTTCACCAATCTCACCCGCGACCATCTGGACTACCACGGCGACATGGCCAGCTACGGCGCGGCCAAGGCGCGGCTGTTCCACCGTGACGGCCTGAAGGCGGCGGTGATCAACCTCGACGACGGGTTCGGCCGCGAACTGGCCGGCACCCTGGCCGGCGGGGTCCGCGGCATCGGCCTGAGCTCGACCGGGCAGGCGGGCGCCAGCGTGCGCGCCGAGGCGCTGGTGCTGGATGGGCAGGGCATCGGCTTCGACCTGGTCATCGGCGGCGAGCGCCACCCGCTGCGCTCGCCGCTGCTGGGCCGCTTCAACGTCGACAACCTGCTGGCCGTGGCCGGCACGCTGCATGCGCTGGGCCACCCGGCGGCGACCATCGCCGACGTGCTGGGCCGGCTGCAGCCGATCCGCGGCCGCATGAACCGCCTCGGCGGGCACGGCGAGCCGACCGTGGTCATCGATTACGCGCACACCCCCGACGCGCTGGAGCAGGCGCTGCGCAGCCTGCACGGCCACCTCGACGGCCGCCTGCTGTGCGTGTTCGGCTGCGGTGGCGAGCGCGACACCGGCAAGCGTCCGCAGATGGCGGCCATCGCCCAGGCGCATGCCGACGTGGTGTTCGTCACCGACGACAACCCGCGCGGCGAGGACGGCGACGTCATCGTCGCCGACATCATGGCCGGCTTCGCCACGGGCGAAAGCACCCGCAGCGCCGCCGCGGGCAGCGCTGTGGCGTACCGGCCCACCGAAATTCACGTACAGCGCGACCGTGCGCGCGCCATCGGCGCGGCCATCGCCCAGGCCGGCCCCGGCGACATCGTGCTGGTCGCCGGCAAGGGGCACGAGCCCTATCAGGAGATCGCAGGCATCAAGCATCCTTTCGACGACACCGACGTCGCCTCGCGCGCGCTGGCCAGCCGCCAAAGCGCACGCGCCGCACAGGGTTCCAGCGGCGACGCGGCCGCGGGAGGCGCCCGATGAAGCGCACCCCGCTGTCGCTGATCGCGCACTGGGCCGGCGGCGAGCTGCATGGCGAGGACGCGAGCATCGATGCCATCGGCAACGACAGCCGCACGCTGGCACCGGGCAGCCTGTACCTGGCCCTGCGCGGCGAGCGCTTCGACGGCCACGACTTCGCCGCCGGCGCCGTGGACAACGGCGCCAGCGCATTGCTGGTCGAGCGCCTGCTGCCGCTGGACGTGCCGCAGGTGGTGGTCGCCGACGCCGAGCGCGCGCTGGCCCGGATCGCCACCGCGATGCAGCGCGACCGCGCCACGCGCGTGTTCGCCATCACCGGCAGCAATGGCAAGACCACCGTCAAGACCCTGCTGCTGGCGATCCTGCAGCACGTGGCGATGGTCGAGGGCCGCCAGGTCTACGCCACCCCGGGCAACCGCAACAACGAGATCGGCATGCCGCTGGCGGTGATCGACGCGCCGGAAGACGCCGATTTCGCGATCTACGAGATGGGCACCGGCAAGCCGGGCGACATCGCCTACCTGACCGCCATCGCCGCGCCGGACGTGGCGCTGGTCAACAACGTCGCGCCCGCGCACCTGGAGCGGATGGGCAGCCTGCTGGAGATCGCCAACACCAAGGCGGCGGTCTACGACGACCTGCGCGAGGGTGGAGTGGCGGTAGTCAACGCCGACGACGCGTTCGCCCCGTTCTTCGCCGAGCGCGCCGGTGCCCACCGCGTGCTCCGCTTCGGCCTGGAAGCCAGCGCCGACGTCACCGCCAGCGCCATCGTGCTGGCCGAAGCCGGTTCGCGCTTCCGCCTGCATGCGCCGCAGGGCGAGGCCGAGGTGGCGCTGCAGCTGCCGGGCCGGCACAACGTGCTCAACGCGCTGGCCGCCGCGTCGCTGGCGCTGGCCGCGGGCATCGCCCTGCCGCGGGTCGCCGAAGGCCTGCAGCAGGCGCGTCCGGTGGCGGGCCGCCAGGTCGCCCATGCGCTGCCCGGCGGCGCGGTGCTGGTCGACGACAGCTACAACGCCAACCCGGGGTCTCTGGCTGCGGCGATCGCCGCGCTCGCCGCGGCCAGCGAAGAAGGCTGGCTGGTGCTGGGCGACATGCGCGAACTCGGCCCCGATGCCGAGGCGCTGCATGCGCAGGCCGGCACGCGTGCGCGCGAGGCCGGGCTCAAGCGGCTGTACGCGCTGGGGCCGCTGAGCGCTGCCGCCGCCGCCGCGTTCGGCGAAGGCGGGTGCCATTTCGACAGCCACGCCGCGCTGGCCGCCGCGCTGGAAGCCGACCTTCATGCTGGCGTGCGTTGCCTGGTCAAGGGCTCGCGCGGCAGCGCCATGGACAAGATCGTGACCGCGCTGCTCAAGCGCGGCGAGGACACACCGCATGTTGCTTGAACTGGCCCGCTGGCTGCAGCAGCTGGACGACCTGTTCCGGTTGTTCAACTACCTCACGTTCCGCGGCATCCTCGCCGCGTTGACCGCGCTGGGCCTGTCGCTGTGGCTGGGGCCAGCGGCGATCCGCCGCCTGGCGCAGCTCAAGGGCGGGCAGCCGATCCGCAAGGACGGCCCGCAGTCGCACTTCTCCAAGGCCGGCACCCCGACCATGGGCGGCGGCCTGATCCTGCTGTCGGTGCTGATGGCGGTGCTGCTGTGGGGCGACCTGCGCAACCGCTACGTGTGGCTGGTGATGGCGGTGATGCTGTGCTTCGGCGCCATCGGCTGGTACGACGACTGGATCAAGATCGCCCGGCGCGACCCCAACGGGCTGAAGTCGCGCTGGAAGTACCTGCTGCAGTCGATCTTCGGTCTCGGCGCCGGCCTGTTCCTGTTCCATACCGCCGACGTGCCGGCGGCGCTGACCCTGTACATCCCGATGTTCAAGGCGATCGCGCTGCCGCTGGCCGGGATCAGCTTCGTCGCCATCGCCTACTTCTGGATCGTCGGCTTCTCCAACGCGGTCAACCTGACCGACGGCCTGGACGGGCTTGCGATCATGCCGACCGTGCTGGTCGCCTGCGCGCTGGGCGTGTTCGCCTACGCCTCGGGCAACGCGGTGTTCTCCAGCTACCTGCAGATCCCGCAGATCCCCGGGGCGGGCGAGCTGGTCATCATCTGCGCGGCGATCGCCGGCGCCGGCCTCGGCTTCCTGTGGTTCAACACCTACCCGGCGATGGTGTTCATGGGCGACGTCGGCGCGCTGGCGCTGGGCGCGGTGCTGGGCACCATCGCGGTGATCGTGCGCCAGGAACTGGTGCTGGTGGTGATGGGCGGCGTGTTCGTGATCGAGACGCTGTCGGTGATGATCCAGGTGGCCAGCTTCAAGCTGACCGGCAAGCGCGTGTTCCGCATGGCGCCGATCCACCACCACTTCGAACTCAAGGGCTGGCCCGAACCGCGGGTGATCGTGCGCTTCTGGATCATCTCGGTGGTGCTGGTGCTGATCGGCCTGGCGACGCTGAAGGTGCGCTGATGGACGATACCGCGCGCCAGGCAACCCGGCTCGAAGCGATCGGCGGCCACTACGACAAGTGGCTGCTGGGCGCGGCCGTGGCGCTGGCGTCGCTGGGCATCGTGATGGTCGCCTCCAGCTCCATCGCGCTCACCCAGAGCCCGTTCTACTACCTGACCCGGCACCTGGTGTTCATCGGCATCGGCGTGGCGCTGGCGGCGGTGGCGATGCGGGTGGAGCTGCGCGAGGTCGAGAAGTACAACCACCTGCTGCTGCTGGGCTGCTTCGCGCTGCTGGTGGTGGTGTTCGTGCCCGGCCTGGGCAGCACCGTCAACGGCGCCCGCCGCTGGATCAACCTGGGCGTGTCCAAGTTCCAGACGGTCGAGGCGGTGAAGGTGCTGTACATCGTCTGGCTGTCCAGCTACCTGGTGCGCTTCCGCGACGAGGTCAACGCCACTTGGCAGGCGATGCTCAAGCCGGTGGGCGTGGTCGGGGTGCTGGTGGTGCTGCTGCTGCTGCAGCCGGACTTCGGTTCGTCGATGCTGCTGCTGGGCATCACCACCTGCATGCTGGTGCTGGGCGGCGCGCAGCTCAAGCGGATCATGCTGCCGCTGCTGCTGATGCTGCCGGCGCTGGTGCTGCTGGTGATCTTCGAGCCCTACCGCATGCGCCGCGTGACCTCGTTCATGGACCCGTGGGAAGACCAGCTGGGTTCGGGTTACCAGCTGTCCAACGCGCTGATGGCGATCGGTCGCGGCGAATGGACCGGCGTGGGCCTGGGTGCGTCCATCCAGAAGCTCAACTACCTGCCCGAGTCGCATACCGACTTCATCTTCTCGGTGATCGCCGAGGAACTGGGGTTCGCCGGCGTGTGCACCATCGTCGCGCTGTACGCGCTGCTGGTCGGCCGTGCGTTCTGGCTGGGCATGCGCTGCATCGAGATGCGCCGCCATTTCTCCGGCTACATCGCCTTCGGCGTGGGCCTGTGGATCGGCCTGCAGACCTTCGTGTCGATCGGCGTGAACCTGGGCATGCTGCCGACCAAGGGCCTGACCCTGCCGCTGATTTCCTCCGGCGGTTCCAGCGTGATGATGACCTGCGTGGCGGTCGGCGTGCTGCTGCGCGTGTCGTGGGAATACAACCGCGCGGTGCGCCGCCAGGAAGTGCGCGATGATGCCGACGTGGCCGATGCGCCGGCGGAGACCGGCGCGCAGCCGGCCGAGCCGGCCACCGCCAGCGCGATCGCCGCGGCCATGCAGGCCGGCACCACGCGCGGCACCAGCCGCATGCAGCAGCGTGTCGAACCGACCTTCGGGAGGATCGCGTGATGACGCATCCCTCGCAGCCGCAGGCCGTGACCGAACGGCAAGGCAGCCCGAGGCCGTCGCATGACGCGCGCCCGGTGCTGATCATGGCCGGTGGCACCGGCGGGCACATCTTCCCGGGGCTGGCCGTGGCCCGGGTGCTGCGCGAGCGCGGCGTCCCGGTCACCTGGCTCGGCGCCGAGGGCGCGATGGAGACCCGGCTGGTGCCGCAGCACGGCATCGCCATCGACACGCTGGCGATCTCCGGCCTGCGCGGCAAGGGCAAGCTGGCGCTGCTGGCCGCGCCACTGCGGGTGCTGCGCGCGATCCGCGCCGCCGGCTTCATCCTGCGCGAGCGCAACCCGCGCGCGGTGGTGGCGTTCGGCGGCTTCGCCTCCGGCCCTGGCGGCATGGCCGCGCGCCTGCACGGCTTGCCGTTGCTGGTGCACGAACAGAACCGCGCGCCGGGCATGACCAACCGCATCCTGTCGCGCTTCGCGCGGCGCCTGCTGACCGGCTTCCCCGGCAGCTTCGCCACCGGCGAAGAGGTCGTCGGCAATCCCGTGCGCGCCGAGATCGCCGCGCTGCCGGCGCCGGAGCAGCGCCTGGCCGGCCGCAGCGGCCCGATGCGGGTGCTGGTGCTGGGCGGCAGCCAGGGCGCGCGCGCGCTCAACAACGCAGTGCCCCGGGCGCTGGCCGCGCTTGCCGGCAGCGTCGCCATCGAGGTCTGGCACCAGTGCGGCGAGAAGCTGCTCGACGAAGCCCGGCGGTCTTACCGCGAGGCCGGCGTCGACGGCCGCGTCGATGCCTTCATCCAGGACATGGCCGCGGCCTATGCCTGGGCCGACCTGGTGGTGTGCCGTTCGGGCGCCTCCACCCTGGCCGAGCTGTGCGCGGTGGGCGTCGGCAGCGTACTGGTGCCGTTTGCCGCGGCGGTCGACGACCACCAGACCCGCAACGCCGAATACCTGGTCGAGCGCGGCGCCGCTGAACTGCTGAAGCAGGACGACGCGCTGGCCACCAACCTGGAGGGCGTGCTGCGCGCGCTCGCCGCCACTCCCGCCCGACGCATGCAGATGGCCCAGGCCGCGCGTGCGCTGGCCAAGGCCGATGCGGCCGAACGCATCGCCGACATCATCCTCGAGGAAGCAGCATGAACACGGCACCGCGCACCCGCGCCCGCCTTGCCGGAGGCCGCGCATGATCCGCCGCCTCCACGACACCACCGACCTGGTCCGGGCGTTCCCGCGGGTGCATTTCGTCGGCATCGGCGGCACCGGCATGAGCGGCATCGCCGAGGTGATGCTGACCCTGGGTTATGAAGTCTCCGGCTCGGACAACGCCGACAATGCCGCCACCCGCCGGCTGGCGCGGCTGGGCGCGCGGGTGATGCGCGGGCACTCGGCCGCCAACGTGCTCGGCACCGACTGCGTGGTGGTGTCCAGCGCCATCCGCGAGGACAACCCGGAACTGATGGAGGCGCGCAGCCAGCGCATCCCGATCATGCCGCGCGCGGCGATGCTGGCCGAGCTGATGCGCTTCCGCCGCGGCATCGCCGTGGCCGGTACCCACGGCAAGACCACCACCACCTCGCTGACCGCCGCGGTTCTGAGCGAAGGCGGCCTGGACCCGACCTTCGTGATCGGCGGGCAGCTGCTGGCCGCCGGTGCCAACGCCAAGCTCGGCGGTGGGCAGTGGCTGGTGGCCGAAGCCGACGAGAGCGACGGCAGCTTCCTGCGCCTGAACCCGCTGGTGGCGGTGATCACCAACATCGACGCCGACCACCTGGAGAACTACGGCAACGACTTCGCCCGCGTGCAGGCGGCGTTCGCCGAGTTCCTGCAGCGGCTGCCGTTCTACGGGCTGGCGGTGCTGTGCATCGACGATCCGGAAGTGGCCGCGCTGGCGACACAGACCCCGCGCCACGTCATGACCTACGGCATGAGCGGCAACGCCGACGTGCGCGCCGAGGACGTGGAGCAGGACGGCGCGCGCATGCGCTTCACCCTGCGCCTGCCCGAAGGCAGCAGCGTGCCGGTGACGCTGGCGCTGCCCGGCCGCCACAACGTGCTCAATGCGCTGGCCGCCGCCGCCATCGGCTGGCAGCTGGGCGTGGCCCCGGACACCATCGCCGCGGCGCTGGAGAAGTTCGAAGGCGTGGGCCGCCGCTTCAACGACCTGGGCGTGGTCACCACCGCCAAGGGCGCCCGGGTGCGGCTGATCGACGACTACGGCCACCATCCGCGCGAGCTGGCCGCGGTGTTCGCCGCGGCCCGCGGCGGTTGGCCCGAGCAGCGCCTGGTGGTGGCGTTCCAGCCGCACCGCTACAGCCGTACCCGCGACCAGTTCGACGCGTTCGCCGCGGTGCTGTCGGAAGTCGACGCGCTGGTGCTGAGCGAGGTGTACCCGGCCGGCGAGGCGCCGATCCCCGGTGCCGATTCGAAGTCGCTGGCCCGCGCCATCCGCGCCCGTGGCCGCAGCGAACCGGTGGTGGTCGGCCATGCCCACGACCTGGTGTCGGTGCTGCCGGACGTGCTGCGCGACGGCGACCTGTTGCTGATGATGGGCGCCGGCGACATCGGCCACGTCGCCCAGCAGATCGCCAGCGGCGGCTTCCAGGAGGCGCGGGACGAATGATCGCCTGGCTGCTTCCGTCGGCATGCACCCCGTCCAGGGCCGCGCGCGGCCAGGGCGCGGTGCGGCCGTGCGGAACCGCCCGGGCGCACGGAGGCCGGGCATGAGCGCGCTGCTGCGCATGCTCGCCTGGCTGCTGGCCATCGCCCTGGTGGCGCTGCCGGTGGTCGCGGTGCTCAACGGCTGGGTCGGCGCCGAGCGCTGGCCGCTGACCCGCCTGCGCGTGCACGGCGAGTTCAAGCGCGTGCCCGGTGAGGACCTGCGCAGGGCGCTGCTGCCGTATGCGCGTGCCGGCTACTTCGCGGTCAAGCTGCAGGACGCGCAGCACGCGGTGGAGCGGTTGCCCTGGGTGGAGAGCGCGCAGGTGCGCAAGCAGTGGCCGGACGTGCTGGAAGTGAGCGTGGTCGAGCACAAGCCGTTCGCGCGCTGGGGCAAGGACCGGCTGCTGTCCGAGCAGGGGCGCCTGTTCGCCACCCCGCACGGGCTGGAGAACGCGCCGTTGCCCGAGCTCGACGGGCCCGACAGCAAGACCGCCGAGGTGGTCGAGCTCTACAACGATTCGCGCGCGCTGTTCGCGCCGGTGGGCATGGACGTGCGGCGGGTGGCGATGGACGCGCGCGGCAGCTGGTCGCTGGCGCTGGACAACGGCACCGAAGTCATCGTCGGCCGCGACGACGCGCGTTCGCGGCTGGGCCGCTTCGTGCGCGTGCTGCCGCAGCTCACGCGCACCCAGGTGCCGATCGTGCGTGCCGATCTCCGCTACACCAACGGTTTCACGCTGAGCTGGGGAACTCCGCCGCCGGCAGCAAAGCAGACGCAGGACAGGACATGAATCGCAAGGGTGACAAATCACTGATCGTCGGCCTCGACATCGGCACCTCCAAGGTGGTGGCGCTGGTGGGCGAGTACTCGCCGGGCAGCCCGATCGAGGTGATCGGCATCGGCTCGCACGAATCGCGCGGGCTCAAGCGCGGCGTGGTGGTCGACATCGAGTCGACGGTGCAGTCGATCCAGCGCGCGATCGAGGAAGCCGAGCTGATGGCCGGCTGCGAGATCCGCTCGGTCTATGCCTCGATCTCCGGCAACCACGTGCAGTGCCGCAACTCGCAGGGCATCACCCCGATCCGCGAGGGCGAAGTGACCTGGGGCGACCTGGACCGGGTGCTGGAGGCGGCCAAGGCGGTGGCGATCCCGGCCGACCAGAAGATCCTGCACGCGATCCCGCGCGAGTACGTGCTGGACGATTCGCAGGAAGGCATCCGCAACCCGGTCGGCATGACCGGCGTGCGCCTGGAGGTGCACGCGCACCTGGTGGTGTGCGCGCAGTCGGCCGCGGCCAACATCAGCAAGTGCGTGCAGCGCTGCGGCCTGCAGGTGGACGACCTGGTGCTGTCCTCGCTGGCGTCGTCGGTGGCGGTGCTGACCGCCGACGAGCGCGAGCTCGGCGTGGTGATGGTGGACATCGGCGCCGGCACCACCGACATCGCGGTGTTCGTGCAGGGCGCGATCTGCCACACCGCCTCGCTGCCGATCGCCGGCGACCACGTCACCAACGACATCGCGCACATGCTGCGCACGCCGACCCCCGAGGCCGAGCAGATCAAGGTGCGCTACGCCTGCGCGCTGGCGCAGCTGGCCACCGCCGAGGAGAGCATCCAGGTGCCGTCGGTCGGCGACCGCCCGCCGCGGCGCATGCCGCGCGCCTCGCTGGCGCAGGCGGTGCAGGGCCGCTACGAGGAGATCTTCGAGATGGTGCAGGCCGAACTGCGGCGCTCGGGCTTCGAGGAAATGGTGCGCGCCGGCATGGTGCTCACCGGCGGCGCCTCGAAGATGGAAGGCGTGGTCGAGCTGGCCGAGGAAATGCTGCAGATGCCGGTGCGCGTGGGCATCCCGCAGCACGTCACCGGGCTGGGCGAGGTGGTCGGCAACCCGGTGCACGCCACCGGCGTCGGCCTGCTGCTGATGGGCAGCCAGATCGAACACCCGCGGCGTCCGTCGCTGCCCACCGGGCGCGCCGGCACGCTGTTCAACAAATTGAAGAACTGGTTCCGCGGAGAGTTCTGACGCGGAGCGGGCGGTAACGCCGGCCGCTGGCCGGTGATTGAAGCAGGGCGGTACCCCGTAGTGGCGCAGGCCACGAGGGATTCCAACGACAACTGCCGCAATGGCGGCGCGGTGACCAAGGGCAGGACGCCTGCGGGGCCACGCCAACGGAAGCGGTTATAACGAGGACATGGACATGGCACATTTCGAACTGATCGAGAAGATGGCACCCAATGCGGTGATCAAGGTGGTGGGCGTGGGCGGCGGCGGCGGCAACGCCGTGGCGCACATGGTCAACTCCAGCGTGGACGGCGTCGAGTTCATCACCGCCAACACCGATTCGCAGGCGATCAAGAACTGCGGCGCCAAGCTGCAGCTGCAGCTCGGCACCAATGTCACCAAGGGCCTGGGCGCCGGCGCCAACCCGGAAGTCGGCCGCCAGGCCGCGCTGGAAGACCGCGAGCGGATCATGGACGCCCTGCAGGGCGCGGACATGGTGTTCATCACCGCCGGCATGGGTGGCGGCACCGGTACCGGCGCCGCGCCGGTGGTGGCGCAGCTGGCCAAGGAAATGGGCATCCTGACCGTGGCCGTGGTCACCAAGCCGTTCCCGTTCGAGGGCCGTCGCCGCATGCAGGTGGCGCTCAAGGGCATCGAGGAGCTCAGCCAGCACGTCGATTCGCTGATCACCATCCCCAACGAGAAGCTGATCACCGTGCTCGGCCGCAACGCCACCATGGTGCAGGCCTTCCGCGCGGCCAACGACGTGCTGCAGGGCGCGGTGCAGGGCATCGCCGACCTTATCGTGCGCCCGGGCCTGATCAACGTCGACTTCGCCGACGTGCGCACCGTGATGTCGGAAATGGGCCTGGCGATGATGGGCACCGGCACCGCCCGCGGCGACGACCGCGCCCAGGCCGCCGCCGAGGCCGCCATCCAGAACCCGCTGCTGGACGACGTGAACCTGGCCGGCGCCAACGGCATCCTGGTCAACATCACCGCCGGCCCGGACTTCACCATGAGCGAGTTCGACGAGATCGGCCGCACCATCGACGGCTTCGCCTCGGAAGACGCGACCGTGGTGGTCGGCACCGTGCTCGACCCGGACATGCAGGACGAGGTGCGGGTGACCGTGGTCGCCACCGGCCTGAACCGCGCCGTGGCCAAGAGCGCGCAGCGCCCGGGCGAGCGTGCGCCGATCAAGCTGGTGCGCAATGCCACCACCGGCCAGGCCGAGTTCGGCGGCGACTACGAAAGCCCGGCCGACGCCGTGGCCAAGGCGGTGGGCAGCTCGCTGGGCATGGGCCTGCGTCGCCCGAGTTCGGACACCGTGGCCGCCTCGGCCCCGGCGGCCGCACCGGCCGCGGCGGAGCTGCCGAGCGACTACCTGGACATCCCGGCGTTCCTCCGCCGCCAGGCCGACTGACCGGCCGGTCGCCATCGCCGGGCGTCCCGACGGGGCGCCTTCGGCGGGCGGCATGGCCGGCAGGTGGTGAGTTGTCGTAGACGCCGGGGTTGTCCTCCCCGGTGGCAGCATCCATGTCCGTTGCTGCCGGGCCAGGATCGGCCCGGCGGCAGCTTCGCCTCCCCGGAGGAGGCGTGGTGGCCGCGCGCCAGGGACGGATGTTGATGCGTGTTATTCTTGTTTGGTTATGGCCGCGCTCCGGGCGGTCCCTCCAGAACGTACCCCGATGATCCAGCAGCGCACCCTCAAGAACACGATCCGCGCCACCGGCGTCGGCCTGCACAGCGGCGACAAGGTCTACATGACCCTGCGCCCGGCGCCGGTCGACCACGGCATCGTGTTCCGCCGCGTCGACCTGGACCCGGTGGTGGAAGTGCCGGCGCGCGCCGACCTGGTCACCGAGGTGACCCTGTGCACCGGCCTGACCTGCGAAGGCGCCAAGATCCAGACCGTCGAGCACCTGATGTCGGCCATGGCCGGGCTGGGCGTGGACAACGCCATCGTCGAGCTGTCCTCGGCCGAACTGCCGATCATGGACGGTTCCTCGGGTCCGTTCGTGTTCCTGCTGCAGTCGGCGGGCATCGTCGAGCAGCCGGCGCCCAAGCGTTTCCTGCGCATCCTCAAGACCGTGGAAGTGCGCGACGGCGACAAGATCGCCCGTTTCGAACCGCACGAGGGCTACCGGCTGGGCTTCACCATCCAGTTCGACCACCCGATGATCCCGGCCCGCCAGTCGCGGGTGGAGATCGACTTCTCCACCGCCGCCTACATCAAGGAAATCTCCCGCGCGCGCACCTTCGGCTTCATGCGCGACCTGGAGTACATGCGCGAGCGCAACCTGGGGCTGGGCGGTTCGATGGACAACGCCATCGTGCTGGACGAGTTCCGCGTGCTCAACGACGACGGCCTGCGCTACGCCGACGAGTTCGTGCGGCACAAGATCCTCGATGCGGTCGGCGACCTGTACCTGGCCGGCGGCCCGGTGCTGGCTGCCTACGAGGGCTACAAATCCGGCCACGCGCTCAACAACAAGCTGGTCCGCGCCCTGCTGGCCGACGCCAGCGCCTGGGAGTGGGCGAGCTTCGATTCGCCGGCTGTCGCCGACCCGATCGTCTACGGGGCGACGGCCTACGCCTGAATGGGCGGTCTACCGATAGGCGTAGACAAAATGTGAATCCAGGCGCCATTTCAGCCTGAATTTAACGATTAATTAACAAAAGACTAACTCCTCCACTGCAAGTCGCGGCTAGGATTCCTGCCGGCTTGGTGCTGGGGTCCTTCGGGATGCCCGGATGTGGTGGAGCAACCCCACCCGCATTCAGGAACGGGTGCCCTTCACATCCGCCAGACAAGCCAGGGCGTCGCGCAGGCCTTTGTGCGTGGCGGCCGTTACTGCGTGAGTGCTGCGCTGGTCGTTGTGCACCGGGGAGGGTGCAGGCGCGGTTGCAGTCTTGACGGTCACCCGGGTGGCCTTCAGCCCGATGGATCGGGCCGCGTCGAGCAGCTGGTTTTCGGCAAGCCTGACCTTGGCATGCCAGACCGGCGATTCGACGAGAAAAACGAGGTGTTCGCCGTCCACATTGGCCAGCCGGCAACGGTTGGCCAGCGCAGGCGGCAGATGGGGGCGCAACTGCCGGTCCAGCGCATCGAGCCACAGGGCTCGTCGCAGCGGGTTCCCGGCCTTGTCCGCCATGACCGCTTCCAGCGCCTGTTTGGGCGCGCTGCGGGAACGAACGCTGGATTTCGGCTCAGACATAAGAATTCTTCGATGGCATTCAAAAAGATCGTAATCAAAACACGGGGGCAGCAGGCAAAAACGCCGTTGGCGCGCCTGCAGATGTTTTTCGAGGATAGGCCAAAGGCCCTGCTGGGCAGCGTGATGGGCCTGGGTTGCCTGGTCGGCGTGGGGCTCACCCTCGGCGTCGGCGCGGCCGGCGACGCGGCGCTGCGCGCGCAGGTCGAACGCCAGGAGCGCGAGCTCGCCAAGGTGCAGGCCGACGCGCAGACCCAGGTCAACGCGCTGGCGGCGCGGCTGGGCGAGCTGCAGGCCCAGGCCACCCGCCTGAACGCCCTGGGCGAACGCCTGACCCAGATGGGCAAGCTCGAGGACGGCGAGTTCGATTTCAACGAGACGCCCGGCCTGGGTGACGGCGATGCCGGCCCGGCGCAGGACATCCCGCTGAGCGCGGTCAACAGCGACTTACAGGTGCTGGAGCAGCGCTTCGCTGCTTCAGGCAGGCAGTTGTCGGTGCTCGAGTCGCTGCTGTTCGACCACCAGCTGGAACAGAACGCCGTGCCCTCGCGCATGCCGATCCGCAACAGCTACGTGACCTCCGGCTTCGGTACCCGCGCCGATCCGTTCGGCCGCGGTGCCGCTACCCACAAGGGCATGGATTTCCACGCCCGCGTCGGCGACCCGGTGACGGCGGTGGCCGAAGGCGTGGTCAGCTTTTCCGGGGTCAAGGGCGGCTACGGCAACGTGGTCGAGGTCGACCACGGCAATGGCTACAAGACCCTGTACGCGCACAACTCGCGCCTGAGTGTGCGCGAGGGCGACCTGGTCCGGGTCGGCCAGGAAGTGGCCAAGGCCGGTTCCACCGGGCGCTCCACCGGCGCGCACGTGCATTTCGAGGTCTGGCAGGACGGGCGCGTGGTCAACCCGCGCAAGTTCCTGGGCGACGGCGGCACCACCCCGGTGGGCCGCGTCCAGCGTGGCTGACGGGCGCCTGCGGGCGCTTGAATCGCCAGGCGCCCGCCCCAAGCTACAATAGGCGTTGCCATCGACAGGGCGCATTGCGCCCTGTTTCGTTTGTGCCCGGCTGGTCCCGCTTGGGGTGGGGTCCGCGCACGGCATTCCATTCAAACCGGTTCCTTCAATGATCAACAGCCTGCTTACCCGCGTTTTTGGCAGCCGCAACGAGCGCCAGCTCCGCCAGCTCAACCGTATCGTCGCCAAGATCAATGCCTTGGAGCCGGAAATCCAGAAGCTTTCCGACGACCAGCTGAAGGCCAAGACCCCTGAGTTCCGCGAGCGCATCGCCGCCGGCGAGGCGCTGGACAAGGTGCTGCCGGAAGCCTTCGCGGTCTGCCGCGAGGCCTCGCTGCGCGTGCTGGGCATGCGCCACTACGACGTGCAGCTGATCGGCGGCATGGTGCTGCACCTGGGCAAGATCGCCGAAATGCGCACCGGTGAAGGCAAGACCCTGGTCGCCACCCTGCCGGTGTACCTCAATGCCCTGGAAGGCAAGGGCGTGCACGTGGTCACCGTCAACGACTACCTGGCGCGGCGCGACGCCGCGCAGATGGGCCGGCTCTACAACTGGCTGGGGCTGAGCGTGGGCGTGGTCTATCCGGGCATGCCGCATGGCGACAAGCGCGAAGCCTATGCCGCCGACATCACCTACGGCACCAACAACGAGTTCGGCTTCGACTACCTGCGCGACAACATGGCGCTGACCCGCGCCGACCGCTACCAGCGCGGCCTGCACTACGCCATCGTCGACGAAGTCGACTCGATCCTGATCGACGAGGCCCGCACCCCGCTGATCATCTCCGGCCCGGCCGACGATTCGCCGGAGCTGTACATCCGCGTCAACCGCGTGGTGCCGCAGCTGGTCAAGCAGGAGACCGAGGAAGGCGAAGGCGATTTCTGGGTCGACGAGAAGGGCAAGCAGGTGCACCTGTCCGAAGCGGGCATGGAGCACGCCGAGGACCTGCTGCGGCAGGCCGGCATCATCGACGCCGACAACGACGGCGGCCTGTACGCCGCGCAGAACCTGACGGTGGTCCACCACCTCAACGCCGCGCTGCGCGCGCACGCGATCTACCAGCGCGACGTGGACTACATCGTGCGCGACGGCGAAGTGGTGATCGTCGACGAGTTCACCGGCCGTACCCTGGCCGGTCGCCGCTGGTCCGACGGCCTGCACCAGGCGGTGGAAGCCAAGGAAGGGGTGCCGGTACAGCGCGAGAACCAGACGCTGGCCAGCATCACCTTCCAGAACCTGTTCCGCATGTACAAGAAGCTGTCCGGCATGACCGGCACGGCCGACACGGAAGCCTACGAGTTCCAGAGCATCTACGGCCTGGAAGTGGTGGTGATCCCGACCAACAAGCCCACCATCCGCAAGGACCACCCGGACCAGGTGTTCCTCAACCGCAAGGGCAAGTTCAACGCGGTGCTGGCCGACATCGAGGAATGCGCCAAGCGCGGCCAGCCGGTACTGGTCGGCACCACCTCGATCGAAACCTCGGAGATGCTGTCCGAGCACCTGCGCAAGGCCGGCGTGAAGCACGAGGTGCTCAACGCCAAGCAGCACGACCGCGAAGCGACCATCGTCGCCAATGCCGGCCGCCCGGGCTCGGTGACCATCGCCACCAACATGGCCGGCCGCGGTACCGACATCGTGCTCGGCGGTTCGCTGGAGACCGAGCTGCAGGAACTGGGCGAGGAGGCCAGCGCCGAGCAGAAGGCCGCGGTCAAGGCGGCCTGGCAGGAGCGCCACGACGCGGTCAAGGCCGCCGGCGGCCTGCACATCGTCGGCACCGAACGCCACGAATCGCGCCGCATCGACAACCAGCTGCGCGGCCGTTCCGGCCGCCAGGGCGACCCGGGTTCCTCGCGCTTCTACCTGTCGCTCGAAGACAACCTGATGCGCATCTTCGCCTCCGACTGGGTGCAGAAGGCGATGCGCCTGATGGGCATGAAGGAAGACGACGTCATCGAGGACCGCCTGGTCAGCCGCCAGATCGAGAAGGCGCAGCGCAAGGTCGAGGCGCACAACTTCGACATCCGCAAGAACCTGCTGGACTTCGACGACGTCAACAACGACCAGCGCAAGGTGATCTACGCGCAGCGCGACGAGCTGCTCGACGCCGAGTCGGTCAAGGACAACATCGATGGCATCCGCGGCGACGTGATCTACGACCTGGTGGCCCGCTTCGTGCCGCCGAACTCGGTGGACGAGCAGTGGGACCTGCCGGGCCTGCAGGCCACGCTGGAGTCCGACCTGGGCGTGCAGATGGACCTGGTGGGGCTGTTCAAGCAGCACGAGGAACTGGATGCCGAGGGCATCGCCCAGGCCGTTGCCGACCACATCGAGCGGCACTTCGAGCAGAAGGAAGCGGCGGTCGGCGCCGAGACCATGCGCGCGCTGGAGAAGCACGTGATGCTGACCGTGCTCGACCAGAGCTGGAAGGAGCACCTGGCGCGCATGGATTACCTGCGCCAGGGCATCTACCTGCGCGGCTACGCACAGAAGCAGCCCAAGCAGGAATACAAGAAGGAAGCCTTCGAACTGTTCTCGGAGATGCTGGAGAACGTCAAGCGCGAAGTGATCCAGCTGCTCTCGCGCGTGCGCATCCGCAGCGAGGAGGAAGTGGCGGCGATGGAGGCGCTGGAACGCCAGCAGGCCGAAGCGCGCCTGCAGATGTCGCAGTTCCAGCACCAGGACAACGGCGGCTACGGCGCCGACGAGGAGGCGGCCGAGGTGCAGGCCGCGCTCGCCGAGCCGAAGGTCGGCCGCAATGATCCGTGCCCCTGCGGCAGCGGCAAGAAGTACAAGCACTGCCACGGCCAACTCAACTGAGTTGAGTTGACCGTGATGTAGCCCGCGCGGCGGGCTACACACCCATGATCCGTTGCACGGATCATGGGCACACGGTCTTTGTCCCCGATCCCCCGCGCCTTCGGCGCGCCCCCCTTGCCAAGGGGCGCCCTCATCGGGTGGATACCCGCACTGCCGGCCATTGGCCGCGACATGCCATCGCTGCGTGCCGTTGTTCCATGATCTGCGCCGGAGGCCGCGGCCACGCGTTGCTTTCTTCCTCCCCGGACCGGCGTAGTGCACCGGGCGCCCGGCTGGCCTGCCCGGTGGTGTCGCGCAGGCAGGTCACGCCCACCCCGCGTCTTGACTTGCCGCACGTGGTTCGCTCTTCGGGCCGGCTCCGCCATTCGCGCTTCGCACACCGACGCGCCCAGGCGCAGGCGGCTCCTCCAAAGGTGCTCGCCGGTGATACCGCCCGTTGACCGTGGCGCGCGTCCCTGGGCTCAGCGCATGACCGCAGGTGCGGGGCTCGCCCCACACCGGGCCTCCGATGACCGCCCAGCCCGGAAATGCACGCATGCAGGCGATTGCGCCGTCCCCCGGGTTTTCGGCATTCTCGGCGCATGACTCCTCCGTTGCGCTCCATCCATGTCGTGGCCGCCGTCATCACCGACGCGCGTGGCCGCATCCTGCTCAACCGCCGCAATGGCACCAGCGACATGGCCGGGCTGTGGGAATTCCCCGGCGGCAAGCGCGAGCCGGGCGAGACCTCCGAGCAGGCGCTGGCGCGCGAGCTGCACGAAGAGCTTGGCATCGAGGCCGAGGTCGGCGACTGGCTGATGGAAGTGCCGCAACTCTATCCGGACAAGCGCCTGCGCCTGGAAGTGCGCCTGGTGCAGCGCTGGAAGGGAAGCGCGCGCGGGCGCGAAGGACAGGCCATCACCTGGGTGGCGCCTGACAGGCTGGGCCGCTATTCGATGCCGCCGGCGGACCTGCCGGTGGTGGCCGCGCTGCGCCAGGCCGATCGTTACCTGGTCACGCCCGAGCCCGCGGCCGGCGGCGAAGCCTGGCTGGAGGGCGTGCAGGCCGCGGTGGACGCCGGCATCCGCCGGGTGCAGCTGCGCACGCCGCAGGCCGGCGACCGCGCAGCGTTGGCGCGCGACGCGGTGGACCGCCTCGGCCGCCAGGCCGAACTGTTGCTCAACCGCGACATCGCGCTGGCCAGGGAGCTGGGGGTGGGCGTGCACCTGGGCAGCGAGCAGCTGCAGCAGCTGCAGCAGCGACCGTTGCCGGAAAGCGTCCTGGTCGGTGCCTCCTGCCACGACCTGGCGCAGCTGCAGGCCGCGCAGCGCCTGGGCTGCGACTTCGCCGTGCTCGGCCCGGTGCAGGCCACCGCCAGCCATCCGGCGGCGACGCCGCTGGGGTGGGCCGCGTTCGAGCAGCTGCGCGAGCAGGTGTCGCTGCCGATCTACGCCATCGGCGGGTTGGCCGCCGCGGATATCGACACCGCGCGCCGGCACGGTGCGCAGGGCGTGGCCGCGATCCGCGCGTTGTGGCCGCGGCCGGTTACAGGCTGATCCAGAAGCAGTTGTACTGCCGGCGCAGTTTCAGCAGCGTACGCGACGGCGTGGCGCCCTGCCCGAGGGTCTGCTCAAGGCGCAGCGCCACCGGGCGCGGGCGCCGCGCCGGCATCTCGGTGGACATGGCCGCAGCGTCGCCGGCGGCATGGTCGCCTTCGCCCTCGGGCAGCAGCTCCGGGTCACGCGGGAACACCGGCGCGATGTCGACCAGCGGACGCTGCACGATGGCGTCCAGGCGGTCCATGACCCGCGTGGCTTCGGTGCTGGACAGCCCGCTCCAGGCATAGATGCCGGACAGGTGGTTGGGGTCGCGCGCCTCCACCGCGGCGCGGATCTGCGCCACCACCTCGCTGAGCCTGCGCGCGCAGCTGTCGCGGTACAGGCCGCTGGCGCCGGCAGGACGCGCCTCGGGCAGCAGGCGCGCGCGCGCGCCCATCGCCTCGCAGGGCTTGTCGCCGTATACCGTCCGCCCCTGCGGGTCGGTGCAGCGGTTGACGTGCTGCGCATGCGCGGCACCCGCCCACAGGGCGGCAGGGAGCAGCAGGAGCGGCAGTGATCGCATGGGCCAAGCCTAACCCGCGGGCGGGTGACGGGATGTGTACCCGTGCGGCGGGGGATCAGCCGTGGCCGAGCCGCTGCAGCACCGCGCTGGTCGGCCTGGCCAGGTTGAGCGTGTAGAAGTGCAGCGACGGCGCACCGCCGGCGATCAGCCGCTCGCACAACGCCGCCACCACGTCGGCACCGAATGCGCGCACCGAGTCGACATCATCGCCATAGGCCTGCATGCGCTTGGCGATCCAGCGCGGGATCTCCGCGCCGCACTGCTCGGAGAAGCGCCGCAGCTGGCTGAAGTTGGAGATCGGCATCACCCCGGGGACGATCGGCACGTCCACGCCCAGCTTGCGGGTGGCATCGACGAACTGGAAGTAGGCGTCGGCGTTGTAGAAGTACTGGGTGATGGCGGCGTCGGCGCCGGCGTCGATCTTGGCCTTGAAATGGCGCAGGTCGGCGAGCGCGTCGCTGGCCTGCGGGTGCGTTTCCGGATACGCGCCGACCTCGATGCGGAACGCGTCGCCGTGCTCGGCGCGGATGAACGCGATCAGCTCCGAGGCGTAGCGCAGGTCGCCGGGGAAGCCCATGCCCGAGGGCAGGTCGCCGCGCAGGGCGACGATGCGGCGCACGCCGATGGCGCGGTACAGCTTGAGCAGCTCGCGGATCTCCTCGCGGGTACCGCCCACGCAGGACAGGTGCGGCGCGGCCTGCAGGCCATGGTGCTGGTTGAGGTGGCGCACCGTCTCGGAGGTGTAGCTCAGGGTCGAGCCACCGGCGCCGAAGGTACAGGACACGTACTCGGGGGCATGCACCTTGAGCTTGCTCGCGGTGCGGTCCAGCTGCGCGCGCTGGTCATCGGTCTTGGGCGGGTAGAACTCGAAGCTGAGCGCGGTCATGGCGGGGCGGTGAGTGGGCCTGGCCGAGATTATATCTCTCCATCAAGATGGATGTGCAATTGTTTCTGTTGTCACCGGGCGCCCGTGCATGGGTTCAGTGGGCCCGCCGTGCGGCGCGCTGCGGCAACAGCGCGATACAGGCCACGATCGCCATCAGCAGCACCAGCGAGGCGGCATAGCGGCTCAGCGCCAGCCCTCCGTGATCGAGCGGCTTGTCGAGGAAGTCGCCGACCACCGCGCCCAGTGGCCGGGTGAGGATGAAGGCGGCCCAGAACAGCAGGGTCCTGGACAGGCGGGTCGTCAGGTGCAGCGCCGCGACCAGTGCCAGCAGGCCACCGAACAGGACCATGCCACCGGCATAGCCCAGCCCCCGGGTATCGGCCGCCCAGTCGCCCAGCGCGGTGCCCAGGGTCTGCGAGAAGGTGATGGTCAGCCAGTAGAACAGCTCGCTGCGCCGCGAGTTGATGTCCACCACCGAGACGCTGCCGGTACTGCGCTGCCAGCAGAACAGGGTGCCCAGCAGCAATGCCAGCAGCACGCTGCTGCCGCCGCCGTAACCGATGCCGAGCGAGCGGTCCAGGTAGTCGGCCAGGGTGGTCCCGACGATGGTGCTGGCGATGATCGCCGCCCAGTACAGCCAGGGGCGGAAGCTGCTGGCGCGGATCTGCGCGGCCACGGCGGCGGCGAACACCACGGCGAACAGCGCGGTGCCGGCCAGGTAGCCCAGGCCCATCGACATGGTGACCGCGTCGCCGCCGACTTCGCCCAGGGTGGTGGCAAGGATCTTGGTGATCCAGAAAGCGAGGGTGACTTCGGGAACCTTGCTGGCGCCCAGGTGGGGACGGGTCTGCATGACGGCGGTCCGGTGTGGAGGCGACAACGCCACCGTGCGCGGGCGGCGGTCGGAGCCGTGTCGGAATCCCGTGTGCGGCGCCAGCGGTTCACGCTGCGGACGGCGCCGGGGCCGGCATGCGCTGCGCGTGCCGGTCGCGTCGCGCATCCACCACCGGCGCGGACCCGGCCGCAGCGTGCGCGGGCGGGCGGCGATGGCCGACAATGACCGGGTTTTCCGAACGTCCCGGCCATGTCGATCTTCCTCACCCCCTTCGCCCGTACCCGCCTGTTCCCCCGCACGCCGCGCCCGAACACGATCCGCGACTGCACGCCCGAGCAGTTCGAGCGGCACCTCAACGCACATGCGCCGCTGCGCGTGCTCGACGGCTACGCGCCGTTCTGCAAGCTGCACGTGCACCGCAACTGGACCTCCACCCGCTGCCTGACCGTGCCGGTCACCGATGGCAACCGCCACCTGCTGCGCTCGGCCTACGAGGCGCGCACGCGCGAGGAACTGCCGGTGCTGGTGCGCTGGTTCGAAGGCGTGGAGCCGCCGGTGGCCGACTACCTGGTCGTCATCCTCTACAGCCGCGAACAGCTGGCCAAGGAGGGCGCGCCCATCGAGGCCGACTGGGGCGTGGTCGGCTGCCTGTACACCGCCGAGCCGGCGGAAATCCCGATGGCGCCGATCACCATGATGCGCAATGCGCTCGGCGTGGAGGAGGGTGGCTCGGGCGTGCCCATCGACCGTGATGCCTACCGGCGCGCGGTGGAATTCTGGGAAGCGAACGCGAACTGGCGCTGAGCGCGCTCAGTGCGCCGGGCGGTAGTCGAGCGCCAGGCGCAGCATGTCGCGATGCTGGATGCCGTCCTCGACGATCGCTTCGTCGTAGTTGCGCAGGAAGAAGTCGCGGTCCACCTCGAACACGCGGAAGCCATGCCGCTGGTAGAACGCGAGCGGGTAGCCGAAGGCGCCGGTGCCGACTTCAAGCCGGTCCGCGCCTTCGCGCCGGTACGTGTCGATCACGTGCACCAGCAGCCGCGAGCCGATGCCGCGCTGCTGCCAGGCCGGATCGACGGCGATGTTGATCAGCTCGTGGCGGCCCTGCGCGTGCGTCACCACCGCGCAGATGCCGGCGATGGCGCCGTCCACGCGCGCGGCGAAACAGCGTGCGCCCGGCAGGTAGGTGCGTACCTTGGACTCGGAAGGATCGGCCAGCAGGAGCAGCGCCAGCGGCGCATCGGTCGGCGGTACTTCGTGGATCGAAAGAGACATGCGTGAACCGGGGTCAGGGTAAACCGGGGTCGGCGTCGGATTCTCCACCGGAAGCCGAATCCGTGCCCGCTTGCGGCCATGCGCCTGGTCGCCTCCCGCGTAGGGTCAGCGCCTGCCGTCGCCGTTGCCGGGGGTGGCCGGATACATGCGCTCGATCGCCATGGCTTCGAGCGCGGTGTAGATGGTGTCGTGGCGCAGGTCCGGGCGCGGCAGGGCCTGCCACTGCAGGTGCGCAGGACCGGCACGCTTCACCGTGTCCGACAGCGCCTGCGCGTGCGGGCCGATGGTGTCCTCGTCGCCCCAGGCCAGCAGCATCCGGCCCTTCAGGCCGGGCATGCCCTGCAGCCGCCCGCCGGCGCTGCGGGTGAGTGCCGCTTCGTTCCACCACAGGCTGGGGCTGAAGGCGATCCAGGTATCGAACAGGGTCGGCTGCTCGAACAGGGTTTCGACGATGAACAGCCCGGCCAGCGACTCGCCGATGATGCCGCGCGAGCCCGTGGTGCGGTAACGGCGCTCGATCTCGGGCACCAGCTCTTCGGCAATGAACGCACGGAACGCGGCCGAGCCGCCGACCACCGGCGCGATGCGGCGGTCGCTGTCGACCTGGGTCGGGCCGGTCATGTCGCGGCGGCGCTGGGTGTTCTCGATGCCGACCACCAGCAGCGGCGCGATCCGCCCGGCGCGGATGCCGGCATCGACCGTGGCGGCCACGTGCGGGAAGTCCTCGGCGATGCCGCCATCGGGCATGTACAGCACCGGATGCGCCGTTGCCGCGTCGGCGGGCGGCAGGTAGACGTTGATGGTGCGCGCCTCCTGCAGGCGCTGCGACTGGATGACGAAGCTGTCGTGTGCCGGCAGCGCCGGTTGCGCGCTGGCGGTGCCTGGCAGGGCTGCCATCAGCAGGGCCGCGATGGCGGGAAGCATCGATCTCATCGTCATGTCGGTGGACGGCGTCGGGACAGGGTCGCGCAGGGTAGCAAGCGCGCGTGGCCGGCGAGAACACGTGCCGCGGTCGTGGGCGTCCGGCGAAAGCAGGACGGGCGCCCTGCGGCGCCCGTCGTGGTGCTTCACGCGATGACCGGCGCGCCGGTCAGTAGCGGTAGTGCTCCGGCTTGAACGGGCCGTCGACCGGCACGCCGAGGTAGTCGGCCTGTTCCTGGGTCAGGGTGGTCAGCTTGACGCCGATCTTTTCCAGGTGCAGGCGAGCCACTTCCTCGTCCAGCTTCTTCGGCAGGCGGTAGACGTCGGCCTTGTAGCTGTCCTTGTTGGCCCACAGGTCGATCTGCGCCAGGGTCTGGTTGGCGAAGCTGTTGGACATCACGAAGCTCGGGTGGCCGGTGGCGCAGCCCAGGTTCACCAGGCGGCCCTCGGCCAGCAGGAAGATCGCGTTGCCGTTCGGGAACACGTACTTGTCCACCTGCGGCTTGATGTTGATCTTCTTCACGCCGGTGTAGCCGTTCAGCGCATCGACCTGGATCTCGTTGTCGAAGTGGCCGATGTTGCAGACGATGGCCTGGTCCTTCATCGCGCTCAGGTGCTCGATGCGGATGATGTCCTTGTTGCCGGTGGTGGTGACGTAGATGTCGGCGCGGCCCAGGGTGGACTCGATGGTGTTGACCTCGAAGCCCTCCATCGCCGCCTGCAGGGCGCAGATCGGGTCGATCTCGGTGACGATCACGCGCGCGCCATAGGCGCGCAGCGAGTGCGCCGAGCCCTTGCCGACGTCGCCGTAGCCGCAGACCACGGCGACCTTGCCGGCCAGCATCACGTCCATCGCGCGCTTGAGCCCGTCGGCCAGCGATTCGCGGCAGCCGTACAGGTTGTCGAACTTGCTCTTGGTGACCGAGTCGTTGACGTTGATCGCCGGGACCAGCAGGGTGCCGGCTTCGGCCAGCTGGTACAGGCGGTGCACGCCGGTGGTGGTCTCCTCGGAGACGCCCTTCCAGTCCTTGACCACGCGGGTCCAGTAGCCCGGGCGCTCGGCGTGCACGCGCTTGAGCAGGTTCTTGATGACCTGTTCCTCGTGCGAGCCGGACGGGGTGTTCACCCAGTCGCTGCCGTTCTCCAGCTCGTAGCCCTTGTGGATCAGCAGGGTGACGTCGCCACCGTCGTCGACCACCAGTTCCGGCCCCAGCAGGGTGCCGTCGGCGGCCTTGAAGGTCAGCGCTTCCAGGGTGCAGTCCCAGTACTCCTCCAGGGTCTCGCCCTTCCACGCGAACACCGGCGTGCCGGTGGCGGCGATGGCCGCGGCCGCCTGGTCCTGGGTGGAGAAGATGTTGCACGAGGCCCAGCGCACGTCGCCGCCGATGTCCTTGAGCGTTTCGATCAGCACCGCGGTCTGGATGGTCATGTGCAGCGAGCCGGTCACGCGCACGCCCTTGAGCGGCTGCGCGGCGGCGTGCTTGCGGCGGATCGCCATCAGGCCGGGCATCTCGTGCTCGGCGATGTCGATTTCCTTGCGGCCCCAGTCGGCCAGCGAGATGTCGGCGACCTTGTAGTCGCCTTCCTGGGAGAAGGTCTTTGCAACAGCGTTCATGTGAGGCTCCGGTGTGGTGCGAGCAGGCTCGCGTTCGCCGGGCGCCGTTGTTGCATGCGGTGCCGTCCGAGCCTGGCCGCCGTGCCGGTCCGGCCCTTGCGGGGGACTCCACACGGCGGTCGCAGCGCCCCTCGGACGGGGGCGCCGATTATATCGCGCGCCGGCCCTGCCCAACCAAAGGCAGGGGAGCCGGCAGCCGGGGATTGTTAACGTGTGCGGTTGAGACCGCACCCAGAGGATTGCCATGACGATGTTCGCTTCCCGCCGCCCCCGCCGCGCGTCCGCGGCGCTGGTGCTGTGCGCCGGCCTGCTGCTGGCCGTGCCGCCGTTGCTGGCGGCCGCCCCGGCCGCCAACGCCGCCGCCAGCGATGCCCAGGGCTACCGCCTGCCGTCGGCGGCGCTGCAGGCGGTGGTCGACGCCCCGCGCGCGCCGACCCTGCGGCTGTCGCCGCGCCGCGACCTGGCCGCGATGCTGCAGACCCCGCCGCTGCCGTCGATCGCCCAGGTGGCGCAGCCGGAACTGAAGCTGGCCGGTCTGCGGATCAACCCCAGGACCTTTTCCGACAGCCGCTTCTCGTTCGGCAGCAGACTGTGGCTGATCTCCACCGCCGATGGCGCCGAGCGCCAGATCAGCGGCCTGCCGCAGCCGCTGTCGGTGGCCTCGCTGGCGTGGTCGCCGGACCAGAAGTACCTGGCGTTCAACCAGGTGGATCCGGCCAGCGGCAGCAACGAGCTGTGGCTGGTGGACGTGGCCGCCGGCAGCGCGCGCCGCGTGGCCGAGCGGCTGAACTCGGTGGTCGGCAACGGCTATGCGTGGGCGCCGGGCGGCGATGCGCTGCTGGTGATGCAGCGCCCGGCCGGCCAGGGCGCCGCGCCGGTGGGCGACGGCATCCCGACCGGTCCGGCGGTGCAGCAGACCGAGGCCGGCGCTGGCGTGCGCTCGGTGCGTACCTACCAGGACCTGCTGAAGAACGAGCATGACGCGCGCCTGTTCGAGTACTACCTGCAGGCGCAGCCGGTGCGGGTGGCGATCAACGGCGAGAGCCGGCCGCTGGGCATGCCGGGCCTGTACCTGGGGCTGTCGCCCTCGCCGGACGGCAACTACCTGCTCAGCCAGCGCGTGGAGCGGCCGTTCTCCTACGCGGTGCCGGTGAACCGTTTCCCGCGCCGCATCGAGGTGCTGGACGCGCAGGGTCGGGTCGCGCACACGGTGGCCAGGCTGCCGCTGGTCGAGGGCCTGCCGACCGGCAACGACGCGGTGCCGACCGGGGTGCGTTCGATCTCCTGGCGCGCCGATGTGCCGGCCACCCTGGTCTGGGCCGAAGCGCAGGACGATGGCGATCCGGCGCGCGAGGCGGCGATCCGCGACGCGGTGCTGGTCCAGGCCGCGCCGTTCGAGCGGCCGCCGGTGACTCTGGCGCGGCTGGGCTCGCGCTACGCCGGCATCACCTGGGGCCGCGGCGACGTGGCGCTGCTGGACGAGTACTGGTGGAAGACCCGCCAGGTGAAGCAGTGGAAGATCGCGCCGGACCATCCCGAGCAGGCGCCGGCGTTGCTGTACGCGCGCTCGGAGGACGACCGCTACGGCGATCCGGGCGAGCCGCTGCTGCAGCCGGACGACAGCGGCCGCGCGCGCCTGCAGTTCAGCGCCGACGGCAAAGGCTTCTACCGCGTCGGTGACGGCGCCTCGCCGCAAGGCGACCGCCCGTTCCTGGACCGGATCGACCTGGACAGCGGCAGCGCCGAGCGCCTGTTCCATTCGCAGGCGCCGTACTACGAGGCACCGGTGGCGGTGATCGAGGGCCCCATGCCGCGCGTGCTGTACAGCCGCGAGTCCAACGACGAGCCGTCCAACCTGTACACGCGTGCGCTGGGCGATGCGACGGCGCCGCTCGCCCTGACCCGCAACACGCATCCGCTGCCGCAGCTGCGTGGCGTGAACAAGGAACAGATCCGCTACACGCGCAACGACGGCGTCGAACTCACCGCCGACCTGCTGCTGCCGCCCGGTTACGACCCGAAGAAGGACGGTCCGCGCCCGCTGCTGATGTGGGCCTACCCGGCCGAGTTCAAATCGGCCGGCGACGCCAGCCAGGTCAGCGGCTCCCCGCACCGTTTCAATGCGATCAGCTACTGGGGCCCGCAGGCGTTCCTGGCCAAGGGCTACGTGGTGCTCAACAACCCGACCATGCCGATCGTCGGCGAGGGTGATGCCGAGCCCAACGACACCTACGTGCAGCAGCTGGTGGCCAGCGCGCAGGCGGCGGTGGACGAGGTGGTGCGCCGTGGCGTGGCCGACCGTGGCCGCATCGCCGTCGGCGGACATTCGTATGGCGCATTCATGACCGCCAACCTGCTGGCGCACACGCGCCTGTTCAAGGCCGGCATCGCCCGCTCCGGCGCCTACAACCGCACGCTCACCCCGTTCGGCTTCCAGGCCGAGGAGCGCAACTACTGGCAGGCGCAGGACACCTACCTGAAGATGTCGCCGTTCAACTACGCCGGCGACATCAAGGACGCGATCCTGTTCATCCATGGCGTGGACGACAACAATTCGGGCACGTTCCCGATGCAGAGCGAGCGCATGTTCGCCGCGGTCAAGGGCCTGGGCGGCAACGCGCGGCTGGTGATGCTGCCCAACGAATCGCACGCCTACCGCGCACGCGAATCGATCATGACCATGCTCGCCGAGAGCGAGGACTGGCTGGACCGCTGGCTGGCGGCACCGGCGAAGGACGGCAAGCGGTAATCCCGCCGCGGGCCGGCGCATGCCGGCGCTCCGCGCGCCCGCCCCACGGTCTGCGTCGCAGGCCGTGGGGCCTGTTCCCGGCTGCCGCGGCGCCGTGTCTTCGCGGCGCCCTCTCCAGCATTCATGCCGGGAGCGAGTGCTGCTGCAGGAATCCCGCCGTCACCCCGGTCATCCGCTGTCCACGGTGAGGCGCCTGCGGCGCCATTGCGATGTCCGCAACGACAGCCGCCGGACAACATGCAGATGCAACCATTTTCCCGGTTGATGCACTGCAAAAAACGCGGAATTTTTCAGTTAGGCTTGGGGACGTTCCCGCTTCCGAGGTTCCGGTTCCTGGATGAACGAGTACCGCAGCAGCGTCGTCTTCGCCACCCCCGACCTGCCCCTGCGCGACGATGTCCGTCGCCTCGGCGCGATGGTCGGCGATCTCCTTTCCGAGCAGGTCTCGCCCGCGTTCCTCGATGAAGTGGAGGAGGTGCGCACCGCCGCGATCGCGCGCCGCGAGAGCCAGGCGCCGCTGGCCACGCTCAGCGCGCAGCTGGCCGGGCGCACGCCGCGCCAGGCCGAGGCCCTGGTGCGTGCGTTCAGTACCTATTTCCAGGTGGTGAACATCGCCGAGCGTGTGCACCGCATCCGCCGCCGCCGCGACTACCAGCGCGCCGGCACCAAGCGTCCGCAGCCCGAAGGCCTGCAGGATGCGCTGCAGCAGCTCAAGGCGCAGGGCGTGACCCTGGAAGAGCTGGTGCAGTGGTTGCCGCGCATCGACATCGAACCGGTGTTCACCGCCCATCCCACCGAGGCGGTGCGCCGCGCGCTGCTGGAAAAAGAGCAGCTGATGGTGGCGAGCCTGGTGGACAACCTCGATGGCCAGCGCACGCCGGGCGAGCAGGCCGCCGATGCCGCGCGCCTGCGCATGGCGCTCACCGCATCGTGGCAGACCGCCGATTCATCGCCGGTGCGGCCCGGCGTGGAGGACGAGCGCGAACACGTCGGCTTCTACCTCACCCGGGTGCTGTACCGGGTGATGCCGGTGTTCTACGAATCGCTGGAGCAGGCGCTGCGCGACACCTGGGGCCGCACCCTGCCGCTGCCGCGGCTGGTGCGCTTCGGCACCTGGGTGGGCGGCGACATGGACGGCAACCCCAATGTCGATGCGGGCACCATCGCCGCCACCTTGAACGCGCAGCGCGCCGCGGTGCTGGAGCTCTACCAGAAGGACCTGCTCAAGCTTGCCAGCCTGCTCAGCCAGTCCACCGAACTGGTCGGGGTGAGCGAGGCGGTGCGCGCGCGCGTGGATGCATATCGCGCGCTGCTGCCGCAGGTGCAGTCGCGCCCGCGCCACGCCGACATGCCCTACCGCCTGCTCAACGACCGCATGCGTGCGCGGCTGCAGGCCACGCTCGACGATGCCGAGGGCGCATACCGCTCGCCGGATGAGCTGGCCGACGACATCCAGTTGATCCTCGACAGCCTGGACGCGAACCGCGGCCGCCACGCCGGCTGGTTCTCGGTGCGGCGCCTGCTGTGGCGCGTGCGCACCTTCGGCTTCCACCTGGCGCGGCTGGACGTGCGCCAGGAATCGAGCGTGCATGCGCGCGCGCTGGCCGAGGTGCTGGGCGGGCAGGCGGCGTTCGAGGCGCTGGACGGCGCGGCGCGCGCCCGCCTGCTGGCACCCTACGCCGCCGGCGAGACCACCTTGCCGCGCGGCGACGACGAAGCCGGGCAGCGACTGGACGAGGTGTTCGCGGCGCTGGCCGATGCGCGCGCCCGGCACGGCGCCGACGCGCTGGGCAGCTACATCATCTCGATGGCCCACGACCGCGGCGACGTGCTTGCGGTGCTGGCGCTGGCGCGCCGTGGCGGCCTGGTCGACGCCGGCAACGCGGTGCCGCTGGACATCGCGCCGCTGTTCGAGACGGTGGACGACCTGCGCCACGGCACCGCGACCCTGGGCGATCTGCTGGACGACCCGGTGTACCGCGCGCACCTGGCCGCGCGCGGCGATGTGCAGATGGTGATGCTCGGCTACTCGGACAGCGGCAAGGACGGTGGCATCGCCGCCTCGCGCTGGGGGTTGCAGCAGGCGCAGGTGGAACTGCTGGCCGTGGCCGCCGCCCACGGCGTGCGCCTGACCTTCTTCCACGGCCGCGGCGGTTCGATCAGCCGTGGCGGCACCAAGACCACGCATGCGGTCGACGCCTCGCCGCCGGGCAGCATCGACGGCCGTCTGCGGGTCACCGAGCAGGGCGAGGTGATCCATCGCAAATACGGCATCCGCGCGCTGGCGCTGCGCTCGCTGGAGCAGGCCGCCGGCGCGGTGCTGCGGGCCAGCCTGCGCCCGCGCGCGCCCGAGCCGCGCGAGCGGCTGTGGACGCCGGTGATGGACATCGTCGCGGCCGAGAGCGCACGCCGCTACCGCGGCTTCGTCGGCGACGCGCAGTTCATGGATTACTTCCGCAACGCCACTCCGATCGACGTGATCGAGCGCATGACCCTGGGCTCGCGGCCCTCGCGCCGGCTCGGCCAGGACGCGGCCCTGTCCAACCTGCGCGCGATCCCGTGGGTGTTCGCCTGGAGCCAGGCGCGCGCGGTGATTCCCGGCTGGTTCGGCGTGGGCAGCGGCCTGCAGGCCGCCGCCGATGCGGGCCACGAGGAGCGGCTGCGCGAGATGGCGCACGACTGGCCGTTCTTCGCCACCTTCCTGGACGACATGGCGATGGTGCTGAGCAAGGGCGACATCCACATCGCCGAGCAGTTCTCGCGCCTGGCCGGGCCGCTGCACGCGCGCTTCTTCCCGGTGATCCGCGAGGAGCTGGCGCTGACCGCGCACTGGGTCAAGCGGCTCAGCGGGCAGCAGGAACTGCTCGCGCACGATCCGCGGCTGGCGCTGTCCATCCGCCTGCGCAACCCCTACATCGACCCGATCAGCACCCTGCAGGTGGACCTGCTGCAGCGCTGGCGGCACAGTGGCCGCGAGGACGAGGCGCTGCTGCGCGCGCTGGTGGCCTGCGTGAACGGAGTGTCGCAGGGCGTGCAGAATACCGGCTGACGGCGGCCTGCCGCACGGGGAGGGGAACGGGGAATGGGGACGATGCGCGAAGGGGAGGAGAACGCTGGCGACGCGGCGCGTTACCACCGGATCAAGCAGATCGTGCTGCAGGCGCTGGACCTGCAGGGCAGCGCCCGCGAGGAACTGATCGTCCGCGAGGCGGGCGGTGACGCGACGATCGCCGATGAAGTGCGGGCGCTGCTCGCCGGCATGGAGGCCGACCAGACGCTGGTGGTGTCGTGCCGCTCGCCCGGGCTGCCGCCGCCCGACCCGGGGCAGGACCTCAGCGGCCAGGAGGCATCGGCCGACGCCAGCCGCGAATACCGCCTGCTGCAGCGCCTGGGCGCCGGCGGCATGGGCGTGGTGTACCTGGCCGAACGCAGCCACGGCGGCTTCGTGCAGAAGGTCGCGCTGAAGCTGCTCAACCCGGTCGCCGAGGCGTCGCCGGAACTGCGCGAACGCTTCGCCCGCGAGCGCGAGCTGCTGGCACGGCTGGACCACCCCGGCATCGCGCGCCTGCTCGACGGCGGCATCCTCGCCGACGGCCGTCCGTTCCTGGCGATGGAGTACGTCGAAGGCGAGCGCGTTGACGTGCATGCCGCGCGCCTGCCGCTGGACGAGCGCATCGCGCTGTTCGTCAGGATCTGCGAAGCAGTGGCCGAGGCGCACCGCTGCCTGGTGATCCACCGCGACCTCAAGCCGGCCAACATCCTGGTCGACGCCCGCGGCCAGCCGCGGTTGCTGGATTTCGGCATCGCCCGCCTGATCGACGAGGACAGTGCGGCGGCCGGCGATACCCGTACCGGCCAGCATGCGCTCACCCTGGCCTATGCCAGCCCCGAGCAGCTCGCCTGCCAGCCGCTGACCACGGCCACCGACGTCTACTCGCTGGGCGCGGTGCTGTACCAGCTGGTCTGCGGGCAGTTGCCGTTCGCCGAGATCGACAATCCGGCCGGCCTGTACAACGCCATCGCCAACACCGACGTGCCGCCGCCCAGCCGGCGGCTGCGCGACGCCGGCACGCCGCGGCCGCGCGCCCGTGCGGTGCCGGCCGACATCGATGCCATCGTGCTCAAGGCGCTGCGCAAGGAGCCGGAGCGTCGCTACGCCTCGGTCGCGGCACTGGCCGAGGACCTGCGCCGTTACCTGGCCCATCGCCCGGTCAGCGCGCGCGCGGGCGAGCGCGGTTATCGCGCGCGGCGGCTGCTGCGGCGCAATGCCTGGCCGCTGGCCGCCGCCGCGCTGGTGCTGCTGTCGGTACTGGGCGGCCTGCTGGCCTCGGTGCTGGCCCTGCGCGAGGCGCGGGCGCAGCAGGCGCTGGCCGAACGCCGCGGCCACGAGCTGCAGCGGATCGTCGATTTCCAGCGGAGCACGCTGGAAAGCGTGGACATCCAGGCAATGGGACGCTCGCTGGCCGAAGCGCAGAAGGACATGCTGCTCAAGGCCGACGCGGCATCCGGGCGGCAACTGGCCTCGCCGCAGGTGCTGCAGCTGGTGGATGCCGCGGCCGCGCGCGGTGCCACCGACCTCGCCCGCGATGCGCTGGAGACCTACGTGGTGGCGCATGCGCTGGACCGGATCGGCAACGAGGTGGACGACGACGCCGCGCTGGCGGCGGAGCTGAGGCAGTCGCTGGCCGGCGTGCTGCATGCGATCGGCAGCAACGTCAGCGCCGAGGCGCAGTTGCGGCGGGTGCTGGAGCAGCGGAAGTCGCTGGCAGCGGACAGCCCGGAGCGGCTGTCTACGGAACTGGCGCTGGCGGGGGTGCTGGTCACCCTCGGGCGCCCCGACGAGGCGCTGCGCCTGTATACGCAGGTGCACGCCGCCACCGCGGCACGGCCGATGAGCGATCCGCAGCGGCTGGAGGCCGAACTCGGGCGGGCCATCGTGATGATCATCCAGGGCCGCTTCGACGACGCCATCGCCGCCTACGACGCGATCCGCACGGGTGTCGGCAGCGCGCTGCCGGAAAGCGACGAGCGCATGCTGCGGCTGCGCCGTTACCGCATCGACGCGCTGATCCAGGCCGGCCGTCGCGAGGAGGCCGGGCCGGAGGCCGAGGCGTTGTTGTCGCTGTACCAGCGGGCCCTGGGGCCCACGCATCGCGACACGCTGTACGTGGCGCTGGTCCAGGCCAAGCTGCTGCGCGAGCAGAAGCAGTTCGAACAGTCGCAGGTGCTGGCCCGCAGCGTGGCCGACGTGCTGGCGCGGCGCTACGGCGAAGGCCATCCGGACACCGTGTCGGCGCGCTACCTGGTGGCGACCAACGGCTTCGCACTTGCGCGGGACGATGCGGCGCTGGCCCAGGTGCAGGCCGATATCGAGCGCGTCGTCGAGTACCGGCGCCAGCAGCAGGGCGAAGGCAGTGCCCAGACCATCTCGCCGATGACCGGGCTGGTCGGCGTGCTGAGCAAGCGCGCCGCGCTGGCCGACGACCCGGCCGCCAGTGCAGGGTTCATGGCGCAGGCGCTGCGGGTACAGCAGGCCGTGCTGGATTCGCACCTGCAGCACCGCGGTCCGGATCATCCCAATACCCTGCTGGCGCAGGGCAGCCTGGCGAGCCTGCTGCACCGGCAGGGGCGCCATGCGCAGGCGTTGCCGCATGCGCAGCGCTGCCTCGAGGGCCAGCGGCGCACGCTCGCGCCGGACCACCCGATCATCGCCGGGACCTGGAACCTGAACGGCGACATCCTGCTCGCCCTGGGCCGGCTGGAACCGGCGCGCGCGGCCTATGCGACGGCCCTGCAGCTGCGTACGCAGAAGCTGGGCGCCCAGGCGCCGAACACGATCGAAAGCGCCGCGCGCCTGTACGCGTTGCTGCAGCGCCTGCAGCGCACGGACGAGGCCAGCGTGCTGCGCACCCGCTACCTGGACCCGGTGGTGAAGATGGACCCCGCGAACCTGGATGCCGGGATGCGTTCGGTCCGTGACAAGGCAAGGGACGTGATCGCCGCGGCCGGCGGCCGCTGAGGGCGTGGTGGCCATGACGGGATTGGCCGGCGCCGCGCTTGCGGTGCCCGCCCGCGTCCCCGTTCCGGTTGCGGCGACCGGCAGCGCGCCGGCGCGGCGCTACGGGGACCGCGGCTGCGTGGCGGGGGCGGGGCTGCTGCCGAGCAGTTCCCGGTGGCGCTGCTCCATGTCCTGCCGCAGCTGGCGGCGGATCTGCGCGGCGGCGTAGCGGCGCGTCTCGTCGCCGCTCGCCGGCTGCAGCGGCGGCACCGGCGTGGGCCTGCCGTCGTCGTCCACCGCGACCATGGTGAAGAAGCAGCTGTTGGCGTGGCGCACGCTGCCCTTGCGGATGTCCTCGGCCACCACCTTGATGCCCACCTCCATCGACGAGGTGCCGGTGTAGTTCACCGACGCCAGGAAGGTGACCAGTTCGCCCACCGCGATCGGCTGGCGGAACATCACCTGGTCCACCGACAGGGTGACCACGTAGTTGCCGGCATAGCGGCTGGCGCAGGCATAGGCGACCTGGTCGAGCAGGCGCAGCACCGCGCCGCCGTGCACCTTGCCCGAGAAATTGGCCATCTCCGGGGTCATCAGCACGGTCATCGACAATTGGTGGGGCGTGGGTGCGGACATGGGCGGCGGCGCGATGGGCGGAGCCGCAGGCTAACCCGGCATGGTGGCTGGATGCACGCGCCGCTGGCCCACCCGCAAATGGAAAGGCCGCCCGTGCGGGCGGCCTTTCCGGTCGGTACCTGCCGGGCCGGGCTTACTTGAGCTTGGCGGCCTTGCGCAGCGCCTCGGCGCGGTCGGTCTTCTCCCACGAGAACGCGGTGGCGTTCTGGGTCTTGCCGTCGCCGTCGACGTACGAGAACTCCTTCGGCTTGCGGCCGAAGTGGCCGTAGGCGGCGGTCTGCTGGTACATCGGGTGGATCAGGTCGAGCATCTTGATGATGCCGTACGGGCGCAGGTCGAAGTGCGCGCGGATCAGCTTCTCGATCTGCGCGTCGGCGATCTTGCCGGTGCCGAAGGTGGTGACCGAGATCGAGGTCGGCTCGGCCACGCCGATGGCGTAGGAGACCTGCACTTCGCACTTGTCGGCCAGGCCGGCGGCGACCACGTTCTTGGCCACGTAACGGGCGGCGTAGGCGGCCGAGCGGTCGACCTTGGACGGGTCCTTGCCGGAGAACGCGCCGCCACCGTGGCGGGCCATGCCGCCGTAGGTGTCGACGATGATCTTGCGGCCGGTCAGGCCGCAGTCGCCCACCGGGCCGCCGATCACGAAGATGCCGGTCGGGTTGATGTGCACCTTGTTCTTCGGCAGCGCGTCCAGCCACGCCTTGGGCAGGACCGGCTTGAGGATGTGCTCGCGCACGGCCTCGATCAGGTCCTTCTGCTTCACGCCCGGGTCATGCTGGGTCGACAGCACCACCGCGTCCAGGCCCTCGATCCGGCCATCCTGGCCGTAGCGCAGGGTGACCTGGCTCTTGGCGTCCGGGCGCAGCCACGGCAGCGGCGAATTCTTCTTCTTGCGGACCTTGGCCTGCTGCTCGACCAGGCGGTGCGAGTAGTAGATCGGCGCCGGCATGAATTCCGGGGCTTCGTTGCAGGCATAGCCGAACATCAGGCCCTGGTCGCCCGCGCCCTGTTCTTCCGGCTTCTTGGCCTTCCTGTCGGTGCCGTCGACGCCGGCGGCGATGTCCGGCGACTGCTTGCCGAGCATGTTGATGATGGCGCAGGTGTGGCCGTCGAAGCCGACGTTGGAGTTGTCGTAGCCGATCGCGTTGATGACGTTGCGGGTCAGCTCTTCGATGTCGACCCAGGCCGAGGTGGTGACCTCGCCGGCGACGATCGCCGCACCGGTCTTGACCAGGGTTTCGCAGGCGACGCGGGCGCGCTTGTCCTGGGTCAGGATCGCGTCCAGCACCGCATCGGAAATCTGGTCGGCGATCTTGTCCGGATGGCCTTCGGAGACCGACTCGGAGGTGAAGAGATAGCTGGACATGAGCTTGTATCCCTGTATGCGGATGAAAAGATAGCCGCGCATGATACACGGCCGGGGCACGGCTGGAATAGTGCAGGGCCGGTTGTTGCCATCCGGTTAATAAACCGGTTCACCCACCCCGCCGCTCCCGGGCGGGCGTCACCGAACTGCCGCAAAACCGCAACCGCGCTGCCGCGTGGCGGGCGCAGGCTGCCGGCCAACCGGGCCGTCGGACAACCGCCATGCACCAGATCGAGCAACGCCTGCAGCAGCGCTATCCCGAGTGGTTCCATGGCCCACGCGGGCACCTGGCGCGGCCGCTGCTGCGCGGCGTGGGGCGCTGGTCGCGGCTGGACCGGGTGCAGGCGTTCCTGCGCCACAACGGCGAGCGCCGCGGCTTCGCCTTCGTCGAGGCCGCGCTGGACTTCCTGGGCAGCCGCTACCAGCTGGAGCCCGGCGCGCTGGCGCGGATCCCCGCCAGCGGGCGGCTGCTGGTGGTCGCCAACCATCCCTCCGGCGCGCTCGACGCGCTGGCGCTGCTGGACGCGGTGGGCCAGGTGCGGCGCGACGTGCGCATCATCGCCAACGACCTGCTGGCCGAGCTGGAGCCGCTGCGCGAGCTGCTGCTGCCGGTGCGGATCCTGGGCGGCCGCGCCCGCCGCGACAGCCTGCGCGCGGTGGAACAGGCGCTGGCCGCCGAACAGTGCGTGATCGTGTTCCCGGCCGGCGAAGTGTCGCGGCTGTCGCTGCGCGGCATCCGTGACGGCCGCTGGAACCGCGGCTTCGTGCGCTTCGCCAATGCCACCCGCGCGCCGGTGCTGCCGGTGCGGGTGCAGGCGCGCAACTCGGCGCTGTTCTACGGGGCCTCGGCACTGTTCAAACCGGCCGGCACCGCATTGCTCGCGCGCGAGATGTTCGCCCGCCGCGGGCGGCCGCTGCGCCTGTGGGTAGGGCAGGCCATGCAGCTGGACCCCGCGCTGGACCCGGCGCTGCAGCTGCAGGCGGTGCGGCACGCGCTGTATGCGCTTGGCGGTGGCCACGGGCAGGCGGGCGGCGCCGGCGGCGGGCCCGAACCGCTGGCCGCGGCGATCGCCGCCGAGCGGGTGGCGGCGGACATCGAAGCCGCCGAACTGCTTGGCCAGACCGGCGACGGCAAGCAGATCCGGCTGGCGCGCTGCGCCGCCGGCTCGCCCCTGCTGCTGGAACTGGGCCGGTTGCGCGAGCTGACTTTCCGCCGGGTCGGCGAAGGCACCGGGCGCAGCCGCGACCTGGACGACTTCGACCTGCTGTACCAGCACATCGTGGTCTGGGACGCGACGCAGCAGCGCATCGCCGGCGCCTATCGCGTCATGCGCGGCGCCCAGGCGCTGGCACGCAGCGGGTTGGCCGGGCTCTACACCGCGGCGCTGTTCCGCTACGCGGACGATGCCATCAGCCGCATCGCCGAGGGCATGGAGCTGGGCCGCAGCTTCGTCGTGCCCGACTACTGGGGCAGCCGCAGCCTGGACTACCTGTGGCAGGGCATCGGCGCCTACCTGCGCTGCCAGCCGGGCGTGCGCTACCTGTTCGGCGCGGTGTCGATCAGCGCGGCCTTGCCGCGCGAGGCGCGCGAACAGCTGGTCGCCTACTACCAGCGCTACTACGGTGGCGGCCACGGCCTGGTCGAATCGACCCGGCCGTTCCAGTACTTCGCCGCGCCGCCGAGCTTCGGCGACATGGATGCCGATGCCGCGTTCGAGCTGCTCAAGGCCAACCTGGCCGCGCTGGGCACCAGCGTGCCCACCCTCTACCGCCAGTACACGGACCTGTGCGAGCCGGGCGGCGCGCGCTTCCTGGCGTTCGGCGTGGACCCGGATTTCAGCGATTCCATCGACGGCCTGATCGAAGTGGACCTGCAGGCGATCCGGCCGAACAAGCGCAGGCGCTACCTGCGCGACGCCGGGGCCGTGGCATGAGCGCGCCGGCGGCGCTGCTGCCGCGCCGGCGCGCGGTGTTCATCTCCGACACCCACCTGGGCGCGCGCCATTGCCATGCCGCCGAACTGGCACGCTTCCTGTCCACGCTGCGCTGCGAACGCCTGTACCTGGTCGGCGACATCGTCGACCTGTGGTGGCTGGCGCAGCGGCGCGCCAGCTGGACCGCGGCGCACAACGCGGTGATCGAGGCGCTGCACGCATTGCGCCGTGCCGGTACCGCGATCATCTACATCCCCGGCAACCACGACGCCCCGCTGCGTCGTACCTGCGGACTGATGCTGCCGGCGATGCAGGTGCGGCGGCGCGCCATCCACGTCACCGCCGATGGCCGCCGCCTGCTGGTGGTGCATGGTGACGACTACGATGCGGTCACGCGCTGGCATCGGCCGGTGCCGACGCGTGCCGCGCGCCCCACTGCGCCGGCCCATGCAGCGGATGGCGCCGGTGCTGCGTCCGCCGCCGCACTCCGGCACCGCTGGCGCCGCCTGGGCACCGATCTCCAGTACGCGGCGGGCGACTGGCTGTACGAGCGCATCCTCACCGGCAACCGCCTGCTCAACGCGCTGCGCCGCCGCCTCGGCCTGCGCTACTGGTCGCTGGCCGAGTTCCTCAAGCGGCGCAGCGGCGCGGCCGAGCGCTACATCCAGCGGTTCGTGCAGGCCGGGCTGGACGACGCCCGCCGCCGCGGCCTGGACGGCATCGTCTGCGGCCACATCCATCGCGCCGCGCTGGTCGAACGCGATGGCCTGGTGTACGCCAACGACGGCGACTGGGTCGAAAGCCTCACCGCCCTGGCCGAGGATCACGATGGCAGCCTGCGCCTGCTCGACCATGCCGGGCGCAGCCTGGCGTGGCTGCCGCCACGCGCGTCGCTGGCGCGGGCCGCCTGAGGCGGTGTGCATGCTTCTTCCTCACGATGGCGGCGCTATGCTGGCCGGGGGCTGGGGAAAGGAGCATCCGCGGTGGTACACACGCAGTCGACGACCGGGGCACGGGCGGTGCTGCCGGTGTTGTTCGCGGTCTGGGTTCTGCTGGCAGCCACCGGCACCGCTGCCGCCAGCGTCGATGACCCGCCGGCATTGAGTTTCGAGCAGGCGCGCGAGCGCCTGGAGCAGGTCTCCGACGCGCTGGCCGCGGCCGACGCGGGAGTGCGCGGCAAGCAGGACCTGCAGGACGCCACCCGCTACCTGCGGCTGCCGGAAATCACCGGCGACATACGCCGCATGCAGTTCCAGAAATCGCTGGAGCTGCCGCTGGGTTCGCTGGCGCCGGTGGCCGAGGCGTTCGGCATCGAATCGCCGCTGCGCTTCGCCGAGCGCGACTGGCGCACCCGCCCGATCGTCACCGCCAGCGTGCCGCTGTACAGCGGCGGGCTGATCCCGGCGGCGCAGCAGGCGGCGCAGGCGGCCACCGCCCAGGCGCAGGCCGAGCGCGAGGCGCAGCGGCAGTCGCTGGCGCTGCAGCTGGTGCAGGCCTATTTCGGCCAGCAGCTGGCCGAGCGCGCGGCGCAGGTGCGGCGCGAGGTCCGCGATGGCCTGCAGCGGCACCTGGACGACGCCCTCAAGCTCGAGCGCGAAGGCTTCGCCAGCCGCGCCCAGCGCCTGCAGGCCAGCGTCGCCCGCGACAAGGCCGAGCGCGATTACCAGAAGGCGCTCAACGACCTGGCCACCCTGCAGCAGGCGCTGGCCACGCTGCTGCGCAGCGGCGGCAACGTCGGCACCACCTCGCCGCTGTTCGTGATCGACGCGCCGCTGGGCGCGCGCGAGGATTTCGAGCGCAGCGCGCTGCAGCGCCACCCGCAGATCGAACGCCTGCGCGCGCTGGGCCTGCAGGCCGAGCAGGGCGTGCGCGTGCAGCAGGCCAGGCTCAAGCCGCAGCTCTACCTGTTCGGGCAGTACGACCTGCACCGCCGCGACGCGCTGCTCACCGACGCCGACTGGGCGTTCGGCATCGGCCTGCGCTACACCTTCCTGTCGCCGACGGCGCGGCCGCTGCAGGTCAGCGCGGCGCGGGCGCAGCTGGAACAGGCGCGTGCCGGCCTGGGCGAGGCGGAGAACCAGGTGCGGCTGGGCGTGGGCAAGGCCTGGAACGAGCTGGACACCGCCCGCACCCAGTTCCGGCTGCTGGACAGCAGCATCGCCCAGGCCGAGGAGAACCTGCGCCTGCAGGAACTGTCCTTCCGCGAAGGGCAGGCGACCTCGCTGGACGTGATCGACGCGCGCCTGGGGCTGGGTGCGGCGCGGGTGGAACGGGCGCAGGCGGCCTACCAGTTCGACGTGGCCCTGGCGCAGCTGCTGGAAGTGAGCGGGCAGATGCAACGGTTCGACGACTACCGCCGGCGGGCGGACAAGGTGCTGGAATGAGCGATACACCGGGACAGGCCACGGGACCGCGGCAGCGCCGCGTTTTTGCCATCGCTGGCGTGCTGTTGCTGGCGTTGGTGGCGCTGGGCCTGTGGCTGGGCCTGCGCACGCCGCCCGACCAGGTGCAGGGCATGGCCGACGCCGACAGCGTCAACGTCGCGGCCAAGGTCACCGCGCGGCTGCACGCGCTGCACGCGCGCGAGGGCGACCGGGTCGCGGCCGGGCAGGTGCTGTTCGAGCTGGACAGCCCGGAAGTCGCGGCCAGGGAGCGCCAGGCCGCCGCGGTGGTCGCGGCCGCACAGGCGATGGCGGACAAGGCCGAAGAGGGCGCGCGCAGCGAGGACATCCGTGCCGCCGAGGCCAACTGGAAGCGTGCCAGGGCCGGCGCCGAGCTGGCCACGGCCACCTTCCGGCGGCTGGACACGCTGTTCAACGAGGGCGTGGTCACCCGGCAGAAGCGCGACGAAGCCCAGGCCCAGGCGCGCAGTTCGGAGGAGCTGGCGCGTGCGGCGCGGGCGCAGTACGACCAGGCGCTGGCCGGCGCGCGGCGCCAGGACAAGGCCGCCGCGCTGGCGCAGGTACGGCAGGCCGAGGGCGCCAGGGCCGAGGTCGATGCCGCGCGCCAGGAAACCCGCGGCCACGCGCCGCTGGCCGGCGAGGTGAGCAAGCGCATGGCCGACATCGGCGAACTGGTGCCGGCCGGCTACCCGGTGTTCACCCTGGTCGACATCGACCACATGTGGGTGGCGCTGACCCTGCGCGAGGACCAGCTGCACGGGCTCGCGACCGGCGCCACGCTGCACGGCACGATCCCGGCGCTGGGCGGGCGCAAGGCCGCGTTCGAGGTCTATTTCATCAGTCCGGCCGGCGACTACGCCACCTGGCGCAGCACCCGGCAGTCATCCGGCTACGACGTACGCAGCTTCGAGGTGCGGGTGCGTCCGCGGCAGCCGATCGAAGGGTTCCGCCCGGGCATGAGCGTGCTGTTCGCATGGCCGCAGGGCTGACGGCGGGCGCCGGGGCCGCGTTCGTTGCGTCGCTGCGGCGCGAGCTGCGCCATTGGCGCGGGGATCGCTGGGAACTGGCGCTGGTCACGCTGATGCCGTTGCTGGCGATGGCGCTGATGATGGCGCTGTTCTCCGGCTCGGTGCTGCGCCAGGTGCCGGTGGCGCTGGTGGACCTGGACGGCAGCGCCGACAGCCGCGCGCTGGCACGCGCCATCGATGCCAGCCCCGGGGTGGCGCTGGCGCGGCAGCCTGCATCGCTGCAGCAGGCGCAGGCGCAGCTGCGCGCACTGGAGGTGTTCGCCATCGTGCTGGTGCCGCGCGACATGAGCCGGCGCGCGCTGCGCGGCGAAGCGGCACCGGTCTACGCGTTCTACAACGCCACCTACATGGCCACCGGGCAATCGGCCGCGCGCGACATCGCCGAGGCGGTGGGCGCGTACAACGCGCGCATGCTGAAGGAGCGGATCGGCCTGCAGGCCGGGCCGGCGCGCCTGCGTGCGGCGCCGGTGACGGTGCAGGCCACGGTGCTGTACAACCCGGCGCGCAGCTATGAACTGTTCCTGCTGCCGCTGATCTTCCCCGCGGTGCTGTCGCTGCTGGCGGCACTGGCTGCCGGCGGCGCCTTCGGCCGCGAGCGCCGCGACGGCCTGCTGGCCCCCTGGCTGGGGCGGCGGCCGTGGGCCGCCATCGCCGGCAAGCTGGCGGCGTACGTGGCGCTGTTCTCGCTGTATGGCGCGCTGGGTGTGCTGTACGTGGCATACGTGCGCGGCGATGGCGTGGCCGGCAGCCTGTGGCTGCTGTTGCTGGCACAGCCGCTGTTCTACCTGGCCTGCTGCTGCTTCGCGCTGTTGTTCATCGCCCTTGCCCGCGACATGTGCACCGGGCTGTCGCTGGTGGGGCTGAGCATCGGCACCGCGCTGGCGTTCTCCGGCGCCACCTTCCCGGTGATCGAAGCGCCGCTGTTCACCCGCGTGTGGAACGCGCTGCTGCCGCTCACCGCCTATGTGCAGGTGCAGATGCAGCAGTTGTTCATGGGGGCGGCGTGGACGGTGTCGCTGCGCCCGCTGGGCGTGCTGCTGCTGATGGCGGTGGTGGCCGGCGGCACCGGGTCGCTGCTGCTGGCGCGCGCCGCGCGCGGCGCACCGCGGCCGCTGCCGGCATGAGCCGGGTCGCCGCCAGCTTCGGCGCCACCCTGCGGGCGGTGTTCGCCGACTCGGCCGCGTGCACGGTGATGATCGGCGCGGTGCTGTTGTATTCGTTCTTCTACCCGGCGGCCTACCGTCACCAGGTCGCCAGCGACCTGCCGCTGGCGGTGGTCGACGCCGACCGCAGCGCCACCAGCCGCGCGCTGGTCCGGCATGTGGACGCGCTGCGCGCGGTGCGGGTGGCGACCCAGCCCCGGGACCTGGCGCAGGCGCGCGCGCAGCTGGAAGCCGGGCAGGTCGACGGCATCGTGCTGATCCCGGCGCGGCTGGAGCGCGACATCCTGCGCGGCGGCAGCGGCCAGCTGGTGTTGCTGGGCAATGGCGCCTATCTGAGCCGCGCCAGCGCCATCCTGAGCGGCCTGGCCGAGGGCATCGGCGCCTTCGGCCGCGACCAGGCGGTGCGCCAGGCCGGCTTCATGGGGCCGCCGCTGGCGGCACCGCTCGAACTGGTGCAGCGGCCGCTGTACAACACCCGCGAGGGCTACGGCAGCAGCGTGGTGCCGGGCGTGGCCGAGCTGATCGTGCACCAGACCCTGCTGCTGGGCATCGGCGTACTGCTGGGCACCCGTCGCGCGCAGTCGGGGCGGCGCCTGCAGGTGGCGCCGCCGGTGCTGCTGGGCATCGCCGCGGCCTTCACCCTGGTGGCGGTTGCCGGGCTGCTCTACTACGCCGGTTTCAACGCCTGGGTGCAGGACTACCCGCGTGGCGGCAACGTGCCGGGCCTGCTGCTGGCGGTGCTGCTGTTCGCCCTGGCGTCGGTGGCGTTCGGCCTGTTCGTCGGCAGCTTCTTCACCACCCGCGAGCGCGCCTTCCAGTACGTCACCGGGGTCTCGATCCCGCTGTTCTTCCTGTCCAACCTGTCATGGCCGGCGCTGGCCTCGCCAGCGGCACTGGTGGCGCTGGCCACACTGCTGCCGACCACCGCGGGCATCAACGCCATCGTGCGCACCCAGCAGATGGGCGCGCGCGTGCCCGAGGTCGGCGGCGAGCTGCTCAACCTGCTGCTGCTGGCGCTGCTGTACGGCGCGCTGGCGGCATGGCGGCTGCGCGTGCCGGCGCGGCCACCGGCATGACCCGGGCGAATGCCGCGGGCGACGGCATAATGCGGGCATGGATTCCCTCAGCCAGATCGTCCTCGGCGGCGCCGTCGCCGCCGCCATCGCGCCCGCCGGCCACCGCCGCGCGGCGCTGCTCGCCGGTGCCGCCCTGGGCACGCTGCCCGATCTCGACGGGCTGCTGATCATCGCCTTCACCCGCGACCCGGTGAGCCTGATGACGGTGCACCGCAGTTTCAGCCATTCGCTGTTCGTGCTGCCGCTGCTGGGCACGCTGATCTGGTGGCTGTACCGGCGCTTCGGCCACGGCCGGGTGGCGCAGGCGCCGCTGCGCTGGTGGTGGGCGATGGTGCTGGCGCTGGTCACCCATCCGCTGCTGGACGCGTTCACCGTATACGGCACGCAGTTGTGGTGGCCGCTGATGCCGCATCCGACGATGTGGTCGAGCGTGTTCATCATCGATCCGCTGTACACGCTGTGGCTGGGCCTGGCCTGCGCGGTGGCGTGGTTCGCGCGGGCGCGCCCGCTGGCGCAGCGCGCGCTGGTCGCCGGGCTGGTGCTCAGTTGCGGCTACCTGGGTTGGTCGCTGCTGGCCAAGCACCTGGTCGAGCGCGATGCCGGCCGCGCGCTGGCGGCGATGGGGCTGGCCGACGCACCGCGGTTCTCGGTGCCGATGCCGTTCAACACGCTGCTGTGGCGGGTGGTGGCGATGACCCCGCAGGGTTACGTGGTCGGCGACCGCTCGCTGTGGGCCGACCACGGGCCGATGCGCTTCACCGGCCATCCCTCCAACGTGCAGGCGCTGCGCCAGGCCGCGGCGATCCCGGCGGTGGCGCGGCTGCAATGGTTCAACCGCGGTTTCATGCGCGCGCAGGTGCGCGATGGCGAACTGGTGCTCAGCGACCTGCGCATGGGCCTTGAGCCGGACTACAACTTCAGTTTCGCCGTGGCCCGCGAGCAGGGGGACCGCTGGGCGCCGATTGCGCCGCGGCAGCTGCGCCCGGTGTACCGCGACGCCGGTGGTCGCGCGGTGCTGGAGCAGCGGCTGGCGCAGGTCTGGCGCCGGATATGGAACGATGAGGGCGTGATGCCGGCGGCGGAGGTGACGGGCGGCTAGGCGGGAGATTCCGGCGGAAGGTTCGTTGTGCTGAATTTGGAACAAATAGTGATTTTTTTAATATTTGTTCTGAATTTGTAGCCAATTACACTGGCGCCCATTCCACGAATGGCCGCCTTGTCGGCTTTCCTTCCTTCCGGAGTCACCATGAACAGCCAAGCCATTGCCCTGTACAAGCAGCGTCGTTCCCAATACGCGCTCGGCCGCAACCTGCCCATCGGCCAGGACCAGGCCACCGACCTGATCAAGCAGGCCATGCGCGAGGCGCCGTCGGCCTTCAATTCGCAGCCCACCCGCGCGCTGATCCTGCACGGGGCGCAGAGCGTGAAGTTCTGGGAGCTGGTCAAGGACGCGCTGCGCCCGATCGTGCCGGCCGCCGCCTTTGCCGCCACCGAGGGCAAGCTGGACAGCTTTGCCGCCGGCGCCGGCACGGTGCTGTTCTTCAACGACGTGGACGTGACCCGCGGCCTGCAGGACCAGTTCCCGCTGTACGCCGACAACTTCCCGGTCTGGGCCGAGCACGCCAACGGCATCGCCCAGTTCGCGGTGTGGACGGCGCTGGCCGAAGCCGGCGTCGGCGCCAGCCTGCAGCACTACAACCCGGTGGTGGACGAGGCGGTGCGCCGCGAGTGGGGCATCGCCGGCAACTGGCAGCTGCGCGCGCAGATGCCGTTCGGCTCCAACGAGGCGGCCATCGGCGAGAAGAGCTACATGGAAGACGAGGCCCGCTTCAAGGTCTTCGCCTGAGCCTTCCGGCGCGCTCCTCCCCCCGCGCCGACCCCGGCCCGTCCGCTTCGCGGGCGGGCTTTTCAATGCCCCGGGCCGGCGCTTGGACAGTGCCGCCACCAGGTGCAGGACGTGGCGGCTCTCAGGCCGCAGCCAGCGGCTGCGCTGCGATCAGCCCGTCGAAGTAGTCGCGGGTCAGCCGCAGCTGCGCGTCGGCGCTTTCGGCGGCGTTGACCACGGCGCGGAAGACCGCGCGCTGTTCATCGGTGTGTTCGGGCCGGTCCTTCGCGTACCAGCCCAGGTGCTTGCGGGCGATGCGCACGCCCTGCGGTTCGCCGTAGAAGGCGTGCAGGTCGGCGAGGTGGCCGAGCAGGATGTCGCGCACTTCCTGCAGCGACGGCGGCGGCAACTCCTGGCCGGTGGCCAGGTAGTGGGCGATCTCGCGGAAGATCCACGGCCGGCCCTGCGCTGCGCGCCCGACCATGACCGCGTCGGCACCGGTGTGGGCCAGTACCTGCGCGGCCTTGCGTGGTGAGTCGACGTCGCCGTTGGCCAGCACCGGGATGTCCAGCATGGCCTTGATCGCGGCGATGGTGTCGTATTCGGCGGTGCCGGTGTAGTGCTGGTCGCGGGTGCGGCCATGCACTGCCAGCGCGGCGATGCCGCTGTCCTGGGCGATGCGGGCGATGGCCGGGGCATTGCGCACCTGCGCGCACCAGCCGGTGCGGATCTTCAGCGTGACCGGTACGTCCACCGCGCCCACCACCGCCTCCAGGATGCGCGCCACCAGCGCTTCGTCGCGCATCAGCGCCGAGCCGGCCCACGCATTGCACACCTTCTTGGCCGGGCAGCCCATGTTGATGTCGATGATCTGCGCGCCGTGGTCGACGTTGTAGCGCGCGGCCTCGGCCAGCTGCCGCGGTTCGGTGCCGGCGATCTGCACGCTGATCGGCGCCGGCTCGCCGGCATGGTCCATGCGGTGGATGGACTTGCGGGTGTTCCAGAAGCGCGGGTCGGAGATGGTCATCTCCGAGGCGGCCAGGCCCGCGCCGAGCCGCTTGCACAGCTGCCGGAACGGTTTGTCGGTGACGCCGGCCATGGGCGCGAGCACCACATTGGGCGCGATGGTGTAGGGGCCGATCTGCATGCGGCGCATTGTAGTGCCCGGCGCGGCGCCGATGCCGGCGCCGGCCCGGTGCGCGGGCGTGGCTTCAGCCATCATCCGGTTTGCCGGTGGCGGCGCCGCGCCATCGCCGCGCCGCCGTGAGCGGCCGCGGCCAGTGGAGCGGCGGCCCGGGGACTCAGGCGGCGTCGGCCGGGGTCATCCGCGGCATCGCCGCGGCGGCACCTTCGCTCTCGGTGGAGCGGGCAGCGTACTGGTTGGCGAAGCGCACGTGCTTGATGAAGGCCGCGTCCGGCGCCTGCGCCAGCGAGGCCGCCAGGGCGCCGTTGAAGGCGTCGCCGGCGCCGGTGGTATCGACCACCTGCGCCGCCTCGGCGGCCACGCGGTAGTAGGGCTGGCTGTCGCCGCGCAGGCGTTCCTCGTCGTGCGAGACGAACACGCCGACCGCGCCGAGGGTGACCACCACGGTGTTGCCCGACAGCTTGCGGCACAGCGCGTGCAGGCTGGCGCCGTCCAGCGCCGCCACGTCGTCGGCCTCCACTCGCTCGCCGACATGGCGGCCGAGCAGGGCCGCGAACTCGGTTTCGTTCGGGGTCAGCACGTCGGCCAGCTTGAGCAGGCCGATGGTCGACGGCGCGTTGGCCGGGGCGGCGTTGAGCACGGTCAGCACGCCGGCCTCGCGGGCGATGCCCAGGGCCGCCTCGATCGACTCCACCGGCGACTCCAGCTGTGCCAGCAGCACCCCGGCGGCGCCGATCAGCGCCGCGTTGGCGGCCATGAACCCGGTGCTCAGCGAGGCATTGGCGCCCGGGCCGATGACGATGGAGTTGCGGCCGCGGCTGTCCACGTAGATGCCGGCGGTGCCGGTGGGCTCGCTGCTGGCCTCGGCAGCCAGCACGATGCCGTCGGCCGCGGCCAGCTGCCGCGCCAGCGCGCCGCCGGCGTCATCGCCGAGCGCGCAGACGAAGGTGATTCCGGCGCCGGCGCGCCGCGCGGCCACCGCCTGGTTGAAGCCCTTGCCGCCAGGACCGGTGCTGTAGCGCCCGGCAATGGTCGCCCCCGGCGCGGGCAGGGCATCGCAGCGCCAGACGTGGTCGACATTGAAGGAACCGGCAACAACAACAGACTTCATGGAATCAATTTCTCTTCAGGTGGCTTGGGGGAGCCGAAGGGGGAGCGCGTGGGCTCAGCCGAAGTGGCTGAGCACGCCGGCGATGGTCGCCGTCATCAGCGTGGCGATGGTGCCGCCGAGCACCGCGCGCAGGCCGAACTTGGCCAGGTCGTGGCGACGGTCCGGGGCCAGCCCGCCGATGCCGCCGATCTGGATGGCGATCGAGCTGAAGTTGGCGAAGCCGCACAGCGCGTAGGTGGCGATCAGGCGGCCTTCGTCGCTCAGGCTGACGCCGGCGACATTGCCCTTGATGATCTCCGACAGCTGCAGGTAGGCGACGAACTCGTTGATCACCACCTTCTGGCCGATCAGCGAGCCCACGGTGGTGGCGTCGGCCCACGGCGTGCCGATCACCCAGGCGATCGGCGCCAGCACGTAGCCGAAGATGGTCGCCAGGTTGGTCGGCTTGCCGATGGCCTGGGCCAGGCCGGTGACCTCGCCCAGCCAGGTCAGCGGCGCGTTGAGCAGCGCGATCAGGGCGATGAAGGCCAGCAGCATGGCGCCGATGTTCAGTGCCAGCTTGAGGCCGTCGCCGGCGCCGGCGGCAGCGGCGTCGATGATGTTGGACGAGGTCTTCTCCACTTCCATCTTCACCGTGCCGCGGGTCAGCGGGGTGCCGGTCTCGGGCACCAGCAGCTTGGCGATCACCAGCGTGGCCGGTGCGGCCATGATCGACGCCGCCAGCAGGTGCTTGGCGTAGAAGGCCTGCGCCACCGGGTCGCCGCCGCCGAGCATGCCCACGTAGGCGGCCAGCACGCCGCCGGCGATGTGCGCCATGCCGCCGATCATCATGGTGATCAGCTCGGACTGGGTCATCTTCGGGATGTAGGGGCGCACGGTCAGCGGCGCCTCGGTCTGGCCGATGAACACGCTGGCGCAGACGCTGGTGGTTTCCGCGCCGGACACCCGCATCACCTTGGTGATCGCCCAGGCCATGACCTTGACCACCGCCTGCATCACCCCGACGTGGTAGAGCACGCCCATCAGCGCCGAGAAGAAGATGATGGTCGGCAGCACCTGGAAGGCGAAGATGAAGCCGTACTTGGACACGTCCATCAGGCTGCCGAAGATGAAGCCGGAGCCTTCGTTGACGAAGCTGAGGATCTTGACGAAGCCCTGGCCCAGCCAGTCGAACACGTCGCGCCCGCCCGGCACCAGCAGCACCAGCGCGGCGAAGGCGATCTGCAGGCTGATGCCGGTGGCGACCAGCTTCCAGTCCACTGCCTTCTTGTTGTTGGAAAACAGCCAGGTGATGCCGATCAGCACCGCCAGACCGAACAGGCCGAAGCCGATCCTGCCCAAACCTTCGACCATGAGTATTCCCCGGGCGAGCCCGCAAAAGCGGCAAGCCTAGAGCAGCGGCCAGTGGCGGGCAACAATCCCGATGCCGGGCGGGGGCAACGGCGGCGATCAGGCCGCCATCGGCAAGGTCCCGGACGCTATCGGTCCGGTGGCGGCGGTTACACTGGCGGCTGTCCGCGCCACCGGCGCGCGCCGTGTTCCAGGAGCCAGCCATGCAATACCGCCGCCTCGGGTCGTCCGGCCTGCAGCTTTCCGCCCTGTCCTTCGGGGCCTGGGTCACCTTCGGCAGCCAGATCGCCCGCGGCGAGGCCCGCAACCTGATCGCCGCGGCCTGGGACAACGGGGTCAACTTCTTCGACAACGCCGAGGTCTACGCGCAGGGCCGGGCCGAGCAGGTGATGGGCGACGTGATCGCCGACCTGCGCCTGCCGCGCGACGGCTACTGCGTGTCCAGCAAGGTGTTCTTCGGCGCGGTCGAGGCACCCAACCCGCTGCAGCGCGGGCTCTCGCGCAAGCACGTGCACGATGCCTGCCATGCCGCGCTCAAGCGCCTGCGGGTGGACTACCTGGACCTGTATTACTGCCACCGCCCGGACCCGGAGGCGCCGATCGCCGAGACCGTGCAGGCGATGGACGTGCTGATCCGCCAGGGCAAGGTGCTGTACTGGGGGACGTCGGAGTGGTCGGCCGCGCAGATCGCCGAGGCGGTGGCGTTCGCCCGCGGCAACGGCCTGCACGCGCCGAGCATGGAGCAGCCGCAGTACAACCTGCTGCACCGCACCCGGGTGGAGCAGGAATACGCGCCGCTGTACGCCGACGCCGGGCTGGGCACGACCATCTGGTCGCCGCTGGCCTCGGGCCTGCTGACCGGCAAGTACAACGACGGCATCGTGGCCGGCTCGCGGCTGGCGCAGCCGTCGCTGGGCTGGCTGCAGTCGGCGGTGCTGGGCGAACCGGCCGATGCGCGGCTGGAAAAGGTGCGGCGCTTCACCGCGCTGGCCGCGGAGCTGGGCGAATCGCCGGCGCAGCTGGCCATCGCCTGGTGCCTGCGCAACCGGGATGTCTCCAGCGTGATTCTGGGCGCCAGCCGGGTCGCACAGCTGGAGGAGAACCTGCGCGCGCTGGAGGTGTTCGAGCGCCTCGACGAGGACGCGTGGGGCAGGCTGGAAGCCGCGTTCGACTGATGGCGGCGACGGGCCGGGGGCGTTGCCGCCGGCCTGGACGCGCGGTGGGATGGGCGCGCGTGGCAAAAGCGTGCGCGACCCTCTTGCGTCGCGGATGAGAATCATTATCATCAATTCCGTCCCCGCCACGGAACCGCCGCGATGTTCGCCCAACCTGTCCTGCTCCGTCCCCGTACCCTGCACCTGCCGCAGCGTCCCGCCCCGCGCCCGCTGCCCGTCGACGACGCCATCGACAGCGGCGCGCTGCTGAATGGCCAGCGCGAGATCCTGATCCGCCATGGCGACCGCGTTTACCGCCTGCGCCATACCAGCAACGACAAGCTGATCCTCACCAAGTAATTCCCGGCCGCAATCGCCGCCAGCCGGCGCGTCCGCGCGTCATGCCCGCCTGAATCGCATCTTCTCTCCCCCTCGGCCGCGGCCGGGCCGCTGCGGCGGCCGGCCGCTGTGCCGCGGGCCAACCTTTCGATTCCAGGTACCCATGATCCGTCCCACCGCCTTGAGCGTCGCCCTGTGGGCGACGCTGTTTCCCGCCCATGCCGACCCCGCCGCGCCGGCCGATGCCCACCAGATGGACCGCGTCCAGGTCACCGCCACCCGCACCGGGCGCGCGGTCGGCGACGTCGCCGCCACGGTCGACGTGATCGAACGCGAACAGCTCGACCGGCAGCTGGTCCATGACATCGACGACCTGGTCCGCTACGAACCGGGCATCTCGGTGACCCGCAGCGTGGCCCGCTTCGGCCTGGGCGGCTTCCGCATCCGCGGGCTGGACGGCAACCGCGTGCTGATCCAGACCGATGGCATCGCCATGCCGCGCAGTTTCGCCATTGGCAGCTTCGCCAGTGCCAACCGCGACTTCACCGACCTGGAAACGCTCAAGCGGGTGGAAATCGTGCGTGGTCCGGCCAGTTCGCTGTATGGCTCCGACGCGCTGGGCGGCGTGGTCGCCTTCGTCACCAAGGACCCGGCCGATTACCTGGGCGACGGCAAGCACAGCCACGTCGGCCTGAAGCTGGGCTACGACGGCGACTGGCAGGGTCTGCTGGGCGGGGTGACCACCGCCTTCGGCGGCACGCGCTGGAGCGGCATGGTCAACGTCAACCACCGCCAGGGCCAGGAAACCGGCAACAAGGGCCGGGTGCGCAGCGCCGACAACACCCGCACCGCGGCGAACCCGCAGGAGCGCGACGGGCGCAGCGTACTGTCCAAGCTGGTCTATGCGCCGGACCCGGACCAGCGCCTGCGGCTGACCGTGGAGGGCAACGAGGACATCACCGACACCGACGTCCTGTCGGCCATCGACCATGCCACCACCACCGGCATGAAGGCGCACGACAAGCAGACCCGCGCGCGGGTGTCGTTCGCCCATGAAATGGACGCCCTGGACGCGGCCTTCGCCGACAGCCTGCGCTGGCAGCTGTACCGCCAGGACAGCGAAACCACCCAGGTCACCGACGAGGCCCGCGCCAACCGCAGCCGCCGCCACCGCGTGTTCGATTTCGACCAGCGGGTGCATGGCGCGCAGGCGCAGTTCGACAAGCGCCTGGCCACCGGCGCGGCGGAGCACGCGCTGACCTGGGGCTTCGATGGCACCTGGACCCGGATCCGGCAGAAGCGCGACGGCTACCAGGTGCTGGCCAATGGCGGCACCAGCAGCACGATCCTGCCCGACGCGTTCCCGGTGCGCGACTTCCCGGTCAGCCGCACCACCGAGCTGGGCCTGTACCTGCAGGACGAGGTGCGGCTGGCCGACGGCCGCCTGTCGCTGGTGCCCGGCGTGCGCGTGGACCACTACCGGCTCGAACCGCAGGCCGACGCGATCTTCAGCGACGACAACCCCGGCGTGGCGCTGGCCTGGCTGCGCAAGACCAGCGTGTCGCCGAAACTGGGCATGGTCTGGCGCCTGGATCCGCGCTGGTCGCTGTTCGCCGGCTACGCGCGCGGCTTCCGCTCGCCGCCTTACAACGACGTCAACCTGGGTTTCACCAACGTCATGTTCGGCTACACCGCCATTCCCAACCCGGACCTGAAACCGGAAACCAGCAATGGCCTGGAACTGGGCGTGCGCTACGTGGGGCCGGCACTGTGGGCCAGCCTCGGCGGCTACCGCAACGACTACCGCGACTTCATCGAATCGCAGCGCTACGTCGGTACCAACGCACAGGGGCTGATGGTGTTCCAGTCGCAGAACATCGCCGACGCCCGCATCCATGGCGCCGAACTGAAGGCGGGGCTGGAGCTCGGCGCGCTGGATGCACGGCTGGCCGGCTGGTCGCTGCGCGGCGCGGCGGCCTGGTCGCGCGGGCGCAACCTCAGCGAGGGCGTGCCGCTGGACACGGTGGACCCGCTGCGCGGCAGCCTCGGGCTGGCCTACGACCGCGACGACTGGGGCATGCAGCTGGCCGGCAGCTTCGCCCGCCGCAAGGGCCGGGTCGCCAGCGCCGACGCGTTCCGCCCGGCCGGCTACGGCGTGCTCGACCTGATGGCGCACTGGCGCTTCGCACCGGGCGCCACCGCCCACGCCGGCGTGTTCAACCTGGCCGACCGCCGCTACATCGAATGGTCCGGCCTGGCCGGGACCCTGGCCGCCTCCAGCAGCGTGGTCGACCGCTACAGCAACCCCGGCCGCACGCTCTCGGCCAGCCTGTCGCTGGCCTGGTGAGCGGCACCGGCCGCCTCCCCCGATGGAGCGTCACCCGGCCATGGACGGCCTTCCCACCGCCCCCGAGGAACCCATGATGAAACCGCATTGCGCCAGCCTGCTGCTGGTGTGCGCCGCCAGTGCCGGCGCCTCCGCCGCGCCCGCCGACCCCGTCCGCGACCACGACACCATCGTGCGCATGCAGGGCGAATACACGGTGGATTTCGCCTTCGACGAAACCGTGCTGCTGCAGCCCGGCTATGCGCGCGCGCCGGCGATGCGTAGCGGCGGCAACGAACTGGTGGTCGTGGTCGAGGACACTCCCACCCGCATCGTGCTGCAGCACCTGCTGGTGGATCCGGCCAGCGGCCACGTGACCAAGCACTGGCGCCAGGACTGGACCTACGAAGCGCCGGTGCGCTTCGAGTTCAGCGCCGACCAGACCTGGCGGGTGCGCCCGCTTCCCGCCGACCTCACCCGCGGCGCGTGGACCCAGTGCGTCTACGAGGTCAGCGACGCGCCGCGCTATTGCGGCACCGGCCGCTGGCGCTACGACAACGGCGTGCCCAGCTGGACCAGCGACCCGGGCTGGCGCCCGCTGCCGCGCCGCGAGTACACCCGGCGCAGCGACTACAACGCGCTGGCCATGGTCAACCGCCACACCCTGACCCCCGATGGCTGGACCCACGAACAGTTCAACACCAAGGTGCGCCGCGACCCCGGTGGCGGGCAGCATGAGATCGCGCGCGAGTTCGGCTTCAACGACTACGTGCGCAGCACCGACGTGGATTTCAGCCCGGCGCGCGACTACTGGAGCGCCACCGCCGGCTACTGGGCGCGGGTGCGCGGGTACTGGGACCGGTTCCTGGCGCAGGCGCCGGGGGTACGCATGAAGACCCCGGTCGATGGCATGGCGATGATCGTGCCGCTGTTCACCCAGGCCGAGGCCGTGCAGGCGGGCCGCGCGGTCGACGCGCGCCAGATCGGCGAGGTGTTCGCCGCCTGGGTCGAAAAGGCGCCGGCCGCGGACTGAGCGCCGGGGCAGCGGCGTCCGTGCGGCGGCATGGCGCCGCCGCGCGGGCTCATTCCTTGAACATCAGCAGCGCCGCGACCACGATCAGCGCGAACGCCGCCCAGTGGTTCCATTTCAGCGGCTGCCCCAGGTAGACCGCGGAGAACACCGCGAACACCACCAGGGTGATCACTTCCTGCATGCCCTTGAGCTGCGGGGCGGAATAGACCGCCGCGCCCAGCCGGTTGCCCGGCACCTGCAGGCAGTACTCGAAGAAGGCGATGCCCCAACTGACCAGGATCACCGTCAGCAGCGGCGCCGAACGGTACTTCAGGTGGCCGTACCAGGCGATGGTCATGAATACGTTGCTGGCAACCAGCAGCAGTACCGGGTACAGATAGGCGGTGAAGGGCGGGGCGGGCATGTCCGGATCCGTGGGAAGGCGCGCATAGCATAGGTGCAGCACGGCCGGCCGGACCGGCCCTGCCGTCGCGGACTTTCTTCACATGGGATCCACTCGGGGTACGGCATATTTCACAAAGCTGAAGAACGAGGAGGCTCCATGCGACAGACCAAGGAATCGTCCGGACTGGTGCTCGTCATCGAGGACAACCGCAACATTTCCGAGATGATCGGCGAATACCTGGAAAGCAAGGGATTCGAGGTGGACTATGCCTGCGATGGCCTGGACGGCTACCGGCTGGCGGCGGAAAACAGCTACGACGTGGTGGTGCTGGACCTGATGCTGCCGCGCCTGGACGGCATCGAGGTATGCCGCCGCCTGCGCAACGAGGCGCGCAAGTCCACGCCGGTGCTGATGCTGACCGCGCGCGACACGCTCGACGACAAGCTCACCGGGCTGGGGTTCGGCGCCGACGACTACCTGACCAAGCCCTTCGCCATCCAGGAGCTGGAAGCGCGCCTGCGCGCGCTGATCCGCCGCGAACGCCGCCAGGTGGGCGCCGAAGTGCTCAAGGTGGCCGACCTGGTGCTGGATCCGGTCAGCATGCGCGCCACCCGCGCCGGCACCGAGCTGCAGTTGTCGCCGATCGGCCTGCGCCTGCTGACCATCCTGATGCGCGAATCGCCGCGGGTGGTGACCCGGCAGGAAATCGAGCGCGAAATCTGGGGCAACGGCCTGCCGGACTCCGATACCCTGCGCAGCCACCTGTACAACCTGCGCAAGATCATCGACAAGCCGTTCGACCGGCCGCTGCTGCACACCGTGCAGAGCGCGGGTTACCGCATTGCCGATATCGCCCAGCCGATGGGCTGAGCCATGCGGGGGAGCGTACTCCGTCGCGACCGGGAGGGCCGTGCCGCGGCCCGCCCCGGGGTGCACTTCTCCTAACCGCTCTGGACCATCCACGGGACCGCAATGCTGCACGGGTTGCCGCGCAAGATCAGGACCGCATTCATGCTGCAGGCGCTGCTGGCCGGCCTTGCGGTGCTGCTGGGCGGCTACCTGGTGCTGCTGGTGGTCAAGTTCGGGCTGGTCAACGCGCTGCTCAAGCAGGAGGCCGCGCACTACTGGGAGCTGTACCAGGCCTCGCCGGTGCAGCCGCCGCCCAATACCAGCAATGTCCGCGGCTACCTGCTCGAGGCGGGGCAGTCGCCGCTGAGCCTGCCGCCCGCGCTGCGCGGGCTGGCACCGGGCTTCCACGAGGTCGGCGATGCCGACGAACTGGTGCTGGTGGACCAAAAGCCCGCCGGGCGGCTGTACCTGGTGTTCCTGCGCTCGCAGGCCCAGCACCTGGCGTTCTGGTTCGGGGTGGTGCCGGTGCTGCTGGTACTGCTGGCGGTCTATGGCGCGTCGTGGTTGACCTACCACGTCTCGCACCGGGTGGTGTCGCCGGTGACCTGGCTGGCGCGGCGGGTGTCGCAATGGGACCCGCTGTACCCGGATGCGAGCGAACTGGCGCCGGAGCGGTTGCCGGCCGACGTGCAGGGCGAGGTACGGCAACTGGCCGGCGCCCTGCACACCATGGCCGGGCGCATCGGCGACCACGTCGCCCGCGAGCGCAATTTCACCCGCGATGCCAGCCACGAGCTGCGCACCCCGCTGACCGTGATCCGCATGGCCAGCGACATGGCGCTGGGCGCGCAGGAGCTGAGCCCGGGGCTGCAGCGCAGCCTGCAGCGCATCCAGCGCGCCGGCCGCGACATGGAAGCGCTGATCGACGCGCTGCTGATCCTGGCGCGCGAGGCCAACATCGAGCCGCAGGCCGAGTGGGTCGAGGTGGCCGACGTGGTCCGCTACGAGGCGGCCAACGCCCGCGGCAGCCTGGCCGGGCGGCCGGTGGAGCTGGAAGTCCATGTCGCCGCCGCCAGCCCGCTGCGGGTGCCGCCGCAGGTCCTGCACGTGGTGGTCGGCAACCTGCTGCGCAACGCCTGCAACTACACCGACAGCGGCCGCGTCGATGCGTACGTGGAGGCCGACCGGGTGGTGGTGCGCGACACCGGCATCGGCATGTCGCCCGAGGCGCTGGCGCGGATCTTCGAGCCGTTCTTCCGGGTCGAGCCGGAGCGGCGCCAGGGCCACGGCCTGGGCATGCCGATCGTGCATCGCCTGTGCGAGCGCTTCGGTTGGCGCATCGAGCTGGAAAGCGAACCCGGGCACGGGACCACGGTGACGGTGCGTTTCGCGCGCGATGCCGGGCAGCCCGACCGGGGCGTGGACGACGTCGCTTCGCCCTGATCCCGGCGCCGCCGGCTGCGTCTGCCGGGGCGGCCCGCGTGCCCGCAGCGCGCATGCCCGGTGGCGCTGCGGCCGGCCGCGGGCGAGGGTGTGCGAGCAGGCGACAGGGCGCCGGCAGGGCGCCTGTGGCAAAATCCCGCGCTGTTCATCGCCACGGCCGCCTGCATGGATATTTCCCGCTCCCGCTCTGTTCCGGCCGCCCGTGCCGGCTCGACCGAGGGTCGCGCGCATGGCTGACGAGATCGGCAACCTGCCGCGCGGCCCGATGCGCGTGCTCAAGGCCGCGGTCTGGTCCTGGCAGGGACTGACCGCGGCCTGGAAGCACGAATCCTCGTTCCGGCTGGAGGTCTACCTGTTCGTGCTGCTGGCCCCGCTGGCGCTATGGCTGGGGCAGACCCCGGTCGAGCGCGTGCTGCTGGTCGGCTCGATGCTGATGGTGCTCGCCATGGAACTGGCCAATTCGGCCATCGAGGCGGTGATCGAGCGTTACGGCCCGGAGTTCCACGTGCTGGCAGGGCGGGCCAAGGACATGGGCTCGGCAGCGGTATTCATGATGATGATGAATGTCCTGCTGTGCTGGGGGCTGATCCTGGTGCCCCGGATTTTCTGAACCACCCGCCGCGCGATGGCGCGCTTTGTCTTCGTTGAAGGATTGCCTGCATGTCTTTTGAGTTTCTTGCCGACCCGAACGTATGGGTCACCCTGTTCATGCTCAGCGCACTGGAAATCGTGCTCGGCATCGACAACCTGGTGTTCATCTCCATCGCCGTGGGCCGCCTGCCCGAGCACCGGCGCCCGCTGGCACGCCGGGTCGGCATCGCCGTGGCCTGCATCACCCGCATCATGCTGCTGGTCTCGCTGGCCTACCTGGCGCACATGGAGAGCAACCTGTTCACCGTGGCCGGCATGGGCATCTCGATCCGCGACCTGGTGCTGATCGTCGGCGGCCTGTTCCTGCTCTACAAGGGCATCAAGGAAGTGCGCGAACTGGTCAGCGGCGGCGAGGACCAGGACCCCACGACGACCAAGGCATCGGCCGCGTTCGGCACGGTGATCGCGCAGATCGCGATCATCGACATCGTGTTCTCGCTGGATTCGGTGATCACCGCCGTCGGCATCGCCGACCACGTCCCGGTGATGGTCTGCGCGGTGCTGCTGTCGGTGGCGGTGATGCTGCTGGCGGCCAACCCGCTGGGCCGCTTCATCGACGCCAACCCGACCGTCAAGCTGCTGGCGCTGGCCTTCATCCTGCTGGTCGGCGCGGTGCTGGTGCTCGATGGCCTGGAAGTGCACGTGCCCAAGCCCTACATCTATGCCGCGATGGGCTTCTCGGTGATGGTGGAGTGGCTGAACCTGCTGATGCGCCGCAACGCCAAGCAGCACCACATCCCGGGCTCGGACAACTGGTGAGCCCCTGCCCGCCGCCGGCCCGATGCCGGTCGCGCGCTGCTGACGGGGCCGGCACGCGCCGGCCCCTGTCGTATGCACACGTTGCACGGCGGTGGTGGCATGCTTGGGATTCCAGCCACCCCAGGACCCGCCCATGCGCCAGTTCCTCCGCCTCGTGTTGCTCGCCATCGTGGCGGGCTCGATTTCCGGCTGCGGTTACAACGCCATCCAGCAGAAGGACGAGGCGGTCAAGGCCGGCTGGTCCGAGGTGCTCAACCAGTACAAGCGCCGCGCCGACCTGATCCCCAACCTGGTCAATACCGTGCAGGGCTACGCCCAGCAGGAGCGCCAGGTGCTGACCGAGGTGACCAATGCGCGTGCCAAGGTGGGGCAGATCCAGGTCAACGCCGACGATGCCGCCTCGCTGCAGCAGTTCCAGCAGGCGCAGGGCGAACTGGGCAGCGCGCTGTCGCGGCTGCTGGTGGTCAGCGAGAACTACCCGACGCTGAAGTCCGACCAGAACTTCCGCGACCTGCAGGCACAGCTGGAAGGCACCGAGAACCGCATCACCGTCGCGCGCGGGCGCTACATCCAGCTGGTGCAGGACTACAACACCTATATCCGCTCGTTCCCGCAGGTGATCACCGCCAAGCTGTTCGGCTACGCGGCCAAGCCGAACTTCAGCGTGGAGAACGAGGCGCAGATCGCACAGCCGCCGACGGTGGATTTCGGCAACCGCCCGGCACCGCAGCCGCAGACGCCGCCGCCGGCACCCGCGCCGGCGCAGTAAGCCGATGAGCCGCCTGCTGCGCCTGTTGCTGCTGGCATTCCTGCTCGGCCCGGCCGCGCTGGGCACGGCCGTGGCGCAGCAGCTGGCGCCGATCCCGCCGCTGGACTCGCCGGTGGTGGACACTACCGGCACCCTCGATGCGGCCCAGCGCCAGGCGCTGGTGCAGCAGGCGCTGGCCCTGCAGCAGCGCAAGGGCAGCCAGCTGCAGATCCTGATCGTGCCCAGCACCCGGCCGGAGGATATCGCCCAGTACACCACGCGCGTGTTCGAGCAGTGGGGCATCGGCCGCAAGGGCGTGGACGACGGCGTGCTGCTGGTGGTGGCCAGGGACGACCGCCGCGTGCGCATCGAGCCCGGCTATGGCCTGGAAGGCGCGATTCCCGACGCCATCGCCAACCGGGTGATCCAGGAATACCTGGTGCCGCGCTTCCGCAACGACGACTACGCCGGCGGCATCGCCGAGGCCACCGCGGTGCTGGTGCGGCTGATCGACGGCGAGCCGCTGCCGGCGCCGGTGGCCAGCAACCGCGAGCCGGACGGCGGCAATGCCACGTTCGGCATCGCGCTGTTCATCGGTGGCTTCGCCGCGGTGCTGGTGCGGCTGCTGTTCGCGCGGCGCTCGCGGCCGATGCGCGGCGCACTGGCGGCGCTGCTCGGTGGCGCCGCCGGCTGGCTGCTGCTGTCGCTGGCCGGTGGCGGGGTGGCCGCGGCAGTGGCCTTGTTCATGTCCCTGGGCGGGATGTCGCCCGGCGGCTTCGCCCGCGGCGGCGGCTTTGGCAGCGGTGGGTTCGGCGGTGGCGGCTTCGGCGGCGGCGGGGGCTGGTCCGGCGGTGGCGGGCGTTCGGGGGGCGGCGGCGCCTCGGGGAGCTGGTGATGCGTTGGCTGCGCCATCTTTTTTCGCCTTCCGCGCATGCGCGGTTCCCTGCCGCGAGCCTGGACCGCATCGCCGGTGCCATCGCCGCCGGCGAGCGCGCGCATGCCGGGCAAGTGATGTTCGCGGTCGAATCCGACCTGCCGCTGGCCGCGCTGTGGCGTGGGGTGTCGCCGCGCGAACGCGCCGAACACGCCTTCGCCGTGCTGCGCACCTGGGACACCCGCGACAACAACGGCGTGCTGCTCTACCTGCTGCTGGCCGACCATGCGGTCGAGATCGTGGCCGACCGCGGCCTGCATGGGCGCATCGCCCCGGCGCAGTGGCGCCAGGTCTGCGAGGAGTTCGGCCGCCGCCGGCGCGAGGGCGACCTGGAGGCCGCGGTGCTGGCGGCCATCGCAACGATCTCGGCGCTGCTGGCCACGCACTTTCCGGCCGAGCCCGGCCAGGCCCGTGGCAACGAGCTGCCCGACCGCCCGCAGCTGCTCGGGTGAGGCGACGGTTGAGCCCCGCGGGCGCTGCGCCGAGAATAGGGGTTCGTCCGCCGGACCTGCCTGCATGATCTACCTTCACGACATAGACCCCATCGCCTTTTCCCTGGGGCCGATCAAGGTGCACTGGTACGGCATCATGTACCTGCTCGGTTTCGCCGCGGCATGGTGGCTGGGGCGTGTCCGCATCCGCGCCGGGCGCCTGCCGGGCGTGGACATGAACGCGTTTTCCGACCTGCTGTTCTACGCCATGCTCGGCGTGGTGCTGGGCGGGCGCATCGGCTACATGCTGTTCTACGCCACCGCCGATTTCCTGCACAACCCGCTGATCCTGCTGCGCGTCTGGGAGGGCGGGATGAGCTTCCACGGCGGCCTGCTCGGGGTCATGGCCGCCGGCTGGTGGTGGACCCGCAAGCATGCGCTGCATTACTTCGACACCATCGATTTCGTGGCGCCGCTGGTGCCGCTGGGGCTGGGCTTCGGCCGGCTCGGCAACTTCGTCGGCGGCGAGTTGTGGGGCAAGTTCACCCATGCCGGCTGGGGCGTGGTGTTCCCGCATGCGCCGCTCAAGGACGTGCCGGCCGGCCTGCCGACCATGGAGCAGCTGCTGTCGGCCGCGCAGATCCGCCAAGACTACGCGGCGGGCCTGCTGACCCAGTACGCGCGCCATCCCTCGCAGCTGTACGAAGCGCTGCTGGAAGGCCTGGTGATGTTCGTGGTGCTGTGGGCGTACTCGATGAAGCCGCGCCCGCGCTACGCGGTGTCCGGCCTGTTCGCGCTGATGTACGGCAGCTTCCGCTTCCTGGTGGAATTCGTGCGCATGCCCGACAACGGCGTCTACCTGGCCTTCGACTGGTTCACCCGCGGCCAGCTGCTGAGCCTGCCGCTGATCGTGCTGGGGCTGGTGCTGCTGGCGATGTCGCGGCGCGCGCCGACGCTGCAGCCGGCGCTGCCGGCCGGAGGCAAGGCGTGAAGCCCTGCGCCGGAGGCGAAGAATGAAGCAATACCTCGACCTGCTGCGGCACGTGCTTGAACACGGCACCGACAAGGCCGACCGCACCGGCACCGGCACCCGCAGCGTGTTCGGCTGGCAGATGCGCTTCGACCTCAATGAAGGCTTCCCGCTGGTCACCACCAAGAAGCTGCACCTGCGCTCGATCATCCACGAGCTGCTGTGGTTCCTGAAGGGCGACACCAACATCGGCTACCTGAAGGACAACAAGGTCGGCATCTGGGACGAATGGGCCGATGCCAACGGCGACCTCGGCCCGGTCTACGGCAGGCAGTGGCGCAGCTGGGCCGCGGCCGACGGCCGCCAGATCGACCAGATGCAGTGGCTGCTGGACGAGATCCGGCGCAATCCGGACTCGCGACGGCTGGTGGTCAGCGCCTGGAACGTGGGCGAGCTGCCGCAGATGGCGCTGATGCCCTGCCACACCCTGTTCCAGTTCTACGTCGCCGACGGCAAGCTCAGCTGCCAGTTGTACCAGCGCAGCGGCGACATCTTCCTGGGCGTGCCGTTCAACATCGCCAGCTATGCGCTGCTCACCCACATGGTGGCGCAGGCCACCGGGCTGGGCGTGGGCGATTTCGTGCACACGCTGGGCGACGCCCACCTGTACACCAACCATTTCGAGCAGGCCCGCGAACAACTTGCGCGCGCGCCACGCGCGCTGCCGACGCTGTGGCTGAACCCCGAGGTGACCGACCTGTTCGGCTTCGCCTTCGACGACATCCGCATCGACGGCTACGACCCGCATCCGGCAATCAAGGCGCCGGTGGCGGTGTGATGAAGCTGTCGCTTATCGCCGCGCTGGACCGCAACCGTGGCATCGGCCGCGACAACGCCATGCCCTGGCACCTGCCCGACGACTTCAGGCATTTCAAGGCGCTCACCCTCGGCAAGCCGATCCTGATGGGGCGCAAGACCGCGCAGTCGCTCGGTCGCGCGCTGCCGGGCCGGACCAACCTGGTGCTGACCCGCGGCGGCCAGGTGCCGTTCGAGGGAATGCGTGCGGTGGCGTCGGTGGAGCAGGCCCGGGAGATTGCCGCCGCGGAGGCCGCCGGGGAGCTGTGCGTGATCGGTGGCGGCGAGATCTACCGGCTGCTGATCGACCAGGCCACCGACCTGCACCTGACCTGGGTGGATGCGGACGTGGCGGCCGACACCCATTTTCCCGAGGTCGACCCCGCGCTGTGGCAGGAAGTGCGCAGCCAGGCGCGCCCGGCCGATGCGCGGCACGCGTTCGCCTTCCGTTTCGCCCATTACCTGCGCCGGCGCTCCTGAGCGGTACCGCCGCCGTTCCGGCACGTCGCCGCGATGCGCCGGTCCGGGTGCGCCGCGCGGGCCGCTGATCCCAGGCCTGCCGTACCTGTACCTGCCGGCGTGCCTGGCACGGCCCGCGCAGGCATCGAAACCCTGCACCCCGGGGAGAAGGGCATGACCGCACTGTTCGATCGGATCGACACGTTCATCCTGCCGGTGGACGATTACCAGGCGGCCGTTGCCTGGTATGCCGCGAAACTCGGCCTGCAGGCCACGTACGTGGATGCGGGCCAATGCCTGGCGGTGCTGCCGTTGGCGGAGGGCGCGAGCCTGACCCTGTGGCAGCGCAAGGCCGGCGCGCCGGCGGTGGATCCACGCGCGCAGGCGGCATTTCCGATTTTCGCCACGTCCGATGCGGCGGCCGCCCTGGCGACGTTGCAACGGCGCGGCGTGCATGTCGGCGAACTGGAGCGTGGCGACGGCGTGGTGTATTTCCGCTTCCACGACGCCGATGGCAACTGCCTGGAGGCCTGCCAGACGCTCGCCTGCTGAAGGTTACGCGGTGGGCGCGGCGCCGCCGTTGTTGCCGGGCGTGCCCGCCGGGTTGCCGCCGTTACCGCCGCTGTTGCCGCCCGTGTTGTTGCCGCCAGCGTGTGGCCGATGCCGGCGTGGCCGGCGGCGCTCGCGGCGTTCGCCCTGCGCCTCGGTACCTGCTTCGGCGCGGCGCTCGGACGGTGGCCGCCGCGGCGGATGTGCGCCGGGCACCGGCGCCGGCACGTCGCGGCCGGGTACCTGCACCACGCGCAGTTCGTCGCTGTCCAGCTGCAATGCGGTGAGCTTGCCCCCCCACACCGCGCCGGTGTCGATGGCGTGCACGCCCTGGGTGATGGTCAGGCCCAGCGCCGACCAGTGGCCGCAGACCATCTTCAGTTCGCGCTCGACCCGGCCCGGTACTTCGAACCACGGGTACATGCCCAGCTGCTGGGTGCCCGGCGTGCCCTTGTCTTCCATGCTGATGCGCGCGCGCGGCGTGCAGTAGCGCATGCGGGTGAAGATGTTGATGATCGCGCGCGAGCGGTCGTAGCCGGTGAGGTTGGGCGCCCAGCTGGGGCCGTCGCCGTACATGTTGCGCAGCAGCTTGCGGTAGCCATTGCCGTGCAGCTGCAGCTCCACTTCGCGCGCATGCCGCTCGGCCATCGCCACCGTCCACTTCGGCGCCAGGCCGGCATGGAACATCATCCAGCCCAGGCTGCGGTCCACGTGCACCAGCTTCTGCTGGCGCAGCCAGTCCAGCAGCGCGTCGCGGTCCTCGGCCAGCACCACGCGCTGCAGGTCGGGGTTGACCTTGCGCTGCTCCTCGGCGCTGCGCGCGCCGACGGCCAGCAGCGACAGGTCGTGGTTGCCCAGCACCACCACGCTGTGCTCGCGCAGCGAATGCACCAGGCGCAGGGTTTCCAGCGACTGCCCGCCGCGGTTGACCAGGTCGCCGCAGAACCACAGCCGGTCCGCGGCCGGGTCGAAGTTGATCTTCTCCAGCAGCCGCTGGGTAACGTCGTAGCAGCCCTGCAGGTCGCCGATCGCCCAGGTCGCCATCAGTGCAGGGTCCTGGGAATGGACAGCACGAACGGCGCGACCGGCGCGGCGAATTCGGTGCCGTCGTCGGCCAGCATGTCGTAGTGGCCCTGCATGGTGCCGCGCTCGGTGCCGAGCATCACCCCGGAGGTGTAGCGGAACTCCTCGCCCGGGCGCAGCCGCGGCTGCTCGCCGACCACGCCGTCGCCATCCACGTGCTCGGTGCGGCCGTTGGCGTCGGTGATGCGCCAGTGGCGGCTGATCAGCCGCGCCGGCACGTTGCCGCGGTTGTGGATGCGGATCGTGTAGGCGAACGCGTAGCGCCCGTCCTCGGGCGCCGACTGTTCGTCGATGAAACGAGGCGATACCTCGATCTCGATCGCGTACTGGCGGGAATCGTCCATGCGGGCAAGTGTAAGCAAAAGCGGTGTGAGCGGATGTCAGGCAGTGGTGGCGGTGGCGTTGGCCAGGGCGATGAAGTCGGCCACCTCCAACTGCTCGGCACGCGCGTCGCTGCGCACGCCGGTGGCGGCGAAGCCGGCTTCATCGACGATGCCGTTCAGGGCGTTGCGCAGGGTCTTGCGGCGTTGCCCGAAGGCGGCCTTGACCAGGTGCGCGAAGTGCTGCGGATCGGCGATGCCGACCGTGGCCGGGTCGCGCGGCACCAGCCGGACCACCGCCGAGTCGACCTTGGGCGGCGGCCGGAACGCGCCCGGCGGCACCACGAACAGCGAGGTCACCTGGCACCAGGCCTGCAGCATCACGCTCAGGCGGCCGTAGACCTTGCTGCCGGGGCCGGCGGCCATGCGGTCCACCACTTCCTTCTGCAGCATGAAGGTCATGTCCGAGATCGCCGCGGCGTGTTCCAGCGCATGGAACAGGATCGGCGAGGAGATGTTGTAGGGCAGGTTGCCGACCAGCCGGATCGGCGAACCGCCGGCCAGTTCGGTGAAATCGACCTGCAGCACGTCGCGGTGGACGATGGTCAGCTCGCCCAGCGGCGCGGCCGCGGCGGTGAGCGGCGCGATCAGGTCGCGGTCGAACTCGATCACCGTCAGCTGCGGATGCCGGCGCAGCAGCGGGAAGGTGATGGCGCCCTGGCCCGGGCCGATCTCGACCAGGCGGTCGCCGGGCCGGGGGTTGACCGCCAGCACGATCTTCTCGACGTAGTGCGCGTCGGCCAGGAAGTGCTGGCCGAGCTGCTTCTTCGCCGGCGCGGTGAAGCCGGCGCCGGCGCGCGGGGAATGGGAGGGATTCATGGGGCGATTTTACGTTGTGCGGCCAGCCGCGCGCACAGCGAGGTGGCGGCCTGCAGGCTGGACGGGTCGGCCGTGCCCTTGCCCGCCAGGTCCAGCGCGGTGCCATGGTCGACCGCCACGCGCGGGTAGGGCAGTCCCAGGGTGACGTTCACCGCCTGCTCGAAGCCGCTGTACTTGAGCACCGGCAGGCCCTGGTCGTGGTACATCGCCAGCACCGCGTCGAAACCGCGCAGCCTGGCCGGCAGGAAGGCGGTGTCGGCAGGCAGCGGCCCGGCCAGGTCCAGGCCTTCGCCGCGCAGGCGTTCCAGCAGCGGGATGATGACGTCCAGTTCCTCGCGGCCGAGGTGCCCGTCCTCGCCCGCGTGCGGGTTCAGGCCGAGCACGGCGATGCGCGGCCGCTCCAGCCCGAAGTCGCGGCGCAGCGCGGCGTGGGTGGTGCCGATGACCGTACGCAGGCCCGCGGCGGTGATCGCATCGGGCACGGCGCGCAGCGGCAGGTGGGTGGTGGCCAGGGCCACGCGCATGTGCGCGTTGGCCAGCATCATCACCACCTCGACGCCGGCCTGCCGGGCCAGCAGTTCGGTGGTGCCGCTGTAGGCGATGCCGCCTTCGTTGATCGCCGCCTTGTGCACCGGTCCGGTGACGACGCCGTCGAGTCTGCCATCCAGGCAGGCCTGGCCGGCGCCGAGCAGGGCGTCGATCACCGCGCGCGCGTTGGCCGGGTCGGGCTGGCCGAAGCGGCACGGCGCGGCGTTGCGCACGTCGCGCAGGCGCAGGTCGCCCGGCGCCGATGCGTGGGCGTCTTCGGGCAGCAGGTTCAGTGGCAGGTCGAGCGCGGCGGCGGCGGCGCGCAGCGTGTCGGGGTCGGCGAATGCCAGCAGCCGGCAATCGCTGCGCGGCTGCTGGACGAGCCGGACGCAGAGTTCCGGGCCGACCCCGGAAGGCTCGCCCGGGACCAGAGCGAGCTGGGGAACCATGGGATCAGGGCTTGGCGGGTTCGGCCGTGCCGGCGGCCGGCTCGGCGGTGCCCTCGGCGCGGTCGCCGGTGCGGAAGCTGACGTACGCGTCGCCACGCAGCTCCTGCAGGAAACGGTTGTACTCGTCGTCCAGCTTGCGGCGGCCGATCTGGTCGCGGATCTGCGCGCGCTTGTTGTCGTCGGTCACGTCGGTCTGGCGGGTGGCCACGCGCTGCACGATGTGCCAGCCGGCATCGGTGCGGAACGGCGCGGTGACGCCGCCGTCCTGCACGCTCTCGACCTGGCGGCCGAAGTCCGGGCCGAACGCATCGGCCGGGAACCAGCCCAGGTCGCCGCCCTGGCCACGGCTGTTGGTGTCCTCGGACGACTCTTTGGCGACGGCCTCGAAATCGGCACCGCCGGCGATGCGCGCGCGCAGGGTCTCGATCCGGGCCTTGGCCGCGGCATCGTCCACCTGGTCGGTCACCCGCACCAGGATGTGGCGGGCGTGGTACTCGGTGACGGTATGGGTGCCGGCCGCGTTGTCGCTGTCGCGCACTTCCACCAGTTTCAGCAGCTGGAAGCCGCTCGGGCCACGGATCGGGCCGATCACGTCGCCGGCCTTCATCGCCTTGATCTGCACGGAGAACGCATTGGGGATCTCGTCCAGGCTGCGCCAGCCCAGGTCGCCGCCTTCCAGCGCGTTGGGGCTGTCCGAATAGCGCACCGCGGCGGCGGAAAAGTCCAGCTCGCCCTTGCCGATCAGGTTCTTGATGCCGTCGATCTTGCTCTGGCCGGTGGCGATCTGCTCTGCGCTGGCGCCATCCGGCAGGGCCACCAGGATGTGCGCCAGGTGGTACTGCATGCCGCCGGCATTCTGCTGCGCCAGCGCCGCGTCGACCTCGCCCTCGCTGACGCTGATCCGGCTCTGTGCGAAGCTCTGGCGCAGGCGCTGGGTGATGATCTCTTCGCGCACGGAGCTGCGGAAATCCTCGAAGCCGATGCCGTCCTGGGCCAGGCGCTGGCGCAGGCCGTCCACGTCGGTGCCGTTCTGCTGGGCGATGCTGGCCACGGCGTGGTTCAGTTCCTCGCCATTGACGCGGATGCCGCTGCTCTCGGCGCGGGCGACCTGCAGCTTGACCAGTACCAGGCGTTCGAGCACCTGGCGTTCCAGCACGCCCTGCGGCGGCAGCTGGTGCTCGCGGCCGGCGTACTGGGACTTGATGTTGTTGACCGCGCGCTGCAGTTCGCTCTGCAGGATCACGTCCTCGTCGACGACGGCGGCGATGCGGTCCAGCGGCTGCGTCTGCTGCGCGGCGGCCGGTGCGGACACGCCGGCAAGCGCCAGCAGGGTGGCGAGGACTGCGGGTAGGGTCTTGGTCATGGAATCAGGTTCGGATCGTAGTCGTCGTCGTTCGCCTCGATGTTGCTGGGCGGAACGAGGTACAGGTCGTCTCGGTTGTAGCCGAGAATAGCACGGCGCAAGGTGCGGTCCGTGTCCTGCCCGACCGAGCTCAGGCCCTTGAGCACGAACTCGACCTGCAGGGAATTGTTCATCTCGCCCTCGCGGTTGCGCACGTAGCGCCGGGCCAGCGCGCGTACCGCCAGGCAGCAGCTGTCCCACTGCACGCCGCCGATGATTTCCAGCGGCTTGTTGTCGAGCATCGAGTAGTAGTAACGGCCGACGATGCTCCAGCGCGGGTTGATCGGGTACAGGAACGACAGGTCGGCCTGCTTGAGCTGGTCGACGTTGGTGCTGGGGTTGCGCCGGTAGCGGTAGGTCAGGTTGACCACGCCGTCCTCGGGCAGCAGGTAGCGCGCGCGCACGCTGGACAGGTCTTCCTTGCGGTACTTCGGGTTCCACTGGTACGTGCTGCCCAGGGTCCAGCGGTCGTTGATCGCCCAGTTGACGTCGGCGACCCAGGCCGAGTTGCCCTGCTGGACGATCGCGTCGCCGCTGCCGAGGGTGATCCGGGAATCGTCGAAGTAGGAGATCTGGCCGATGCTGGCCGACAGCTTCTCGCGGCCGTCGGCCTGGCGGATCAGGCGCGTGGTCAGCGCCGTGGTCAGCTGGTTGGCGTCGTTCTGGCGGTCGGCGCCGGTGAAGCGCGAGTCGCGGAACAGCTGGCCCCAGCTGAAGGTGAAGGCACGGGTGTCGAACAGCGGCAGGTCGCGCTGGTCGCGGTACGGAGTGTTCAGGTAGAACAGGCGCGGCTCGAGGGTGTGCAGGTAGGACTTGCCACCGATATCGGTCTCGCGGTCGAAGAACAGCCCCATGTCCAGGCTGGCGATGGGCAGGCTGCGGTGCGGCGAGGTGTTGCCGCGCAGCTGTTCCGGGGTGGCCGTGGCCGGGTCGATGCCCGCGGCCACCAGCTGGTTGCGGCGGATGCCGTCGGCCAGGCCGCGGTCCAGCGTGTAGGCGGTATAGCGCCAGGCCAGGGTCGGGGTGATGTACCACGCGGCGCCGGCCAGCGGCATCGACACGTAGGGCTTGATGTCCAGGCGCGAGCCGCCGTCGACCCGGGTCAGGCTGCCGTCGCGCACGTATTCGCCGTCGACGATGGTCTTGCCGCGGATGTCGTCGTGGGTGAAGCGCACCGCCTCGGCGTAGACGCCGGTTTCCAGCCAGCGGCCGAAGCTGTCGTCCCAGGTGCCGAACAGGCGCGGCTGCCGGCTGTAGGGCAGGGCGGCCTCGGTCAGGGTGTAGTCGGTCAGCTGCCACTGGTCGGCCATCAGGCCGGCGGTCCAGGTACGGCCGGTGCCGTACAGGCCGGCGGTGCTCTGCAGGTTGGAGGCGGTCACCCCGAGCAGGCGGCTGGCGAAATCCTCCATGTAGCGCTCGTCGCTGACCCAGGCCAGGTTCGCGCGTGCCTGCCAGTGCCGGTCCACGTTGTGGTAGCCGTTGTAGGTGATCTTGCCGCGTTCCCGGTCGCGCAGCGAATCGCTCGGCATCCATTCGGTGTCGAGCTGGCCACGACCGCCGCCGTAGAGGTAGCGGAACTCGTTGTCCAGCATCAGCCCGCGCTGGCTCATCCAGCGTGGGGTCAGGGTGTCGTCGTAGTTCGGCGCCAGGTTGAAATAGATCGGCTGCGCATAGTCGAAGCCGTTGCGCCCGGACTGGCTCAGCTTGGGATAGAGCAGGCCGGTCAGGCGCCGGTCGTCGATCGGGAACTTGAACCACGGCATGTACATCACCGGCACCTTGCCGACGCGCAGCACCGCGTTGCGGGCGGTGCCGAAGCCTTCGTCGTTGTCCACCTCGATCTGCGGCGCGGCCAGCTTCCACACCGGTTGCGACGGATCGCAGGTGGTGTAGGTGGAACGGTGCATCTGCCCGACCGAGCCCTGCAGGTCGATCGAGTCGGCGCTGCCGTTGCCACGGCGCGAGACCAGCTGGTACTCGATGTCGCTGATCTTGTGGCTGTCGGTTTCTTGGTTGCCCTCGGCGCGCCGGGCGGTCAGGCGGATGGATGAATCCGAATAGCGCACGTTGCCGTCGGCGATGTAGTTGCCGGTTTCGGTATCGAAACGCAGGTTGTCGGTGCCCATGAACTGGTCGCCGCGCTTGAGCGCCACATTGCCCTTGTACAGGGGGATGGTGCTGGTGCCGGAGAGCTGGTCGCCCTCGATGTCGGTCGGCAACTGGTCGCGGGTGGCGGCCGCGGCCGGGTCGGCCTTGGGCGCCTCGTCGAAGGCCGGCAGCACGTCGGTGGCCGGGCACAGGTTCCAGTTCACCGGCTTCTCGCTGGCCATCGCCGACAGTCCGAAGGCGATGCTCAGGGGCAGGGGAAGCAGGCGGAGGGCTGGGCGCACGCGGATCGGATTCAGGAAAAATGGCCGCTAGCTTGCCGCATCGCCTGCATGGGGGCAATGAAGATCAGCCGGGGGCGCGGGAGCGGGTTCATGCGTCCGTCACCGGGCGAGCAGGGCATCGACGTGGGCCACGCTGGATTCGGCCAGCGCCTGCAGGTCGTAACCGCCCTCGAGCATGGAGACCAGGCGGCCGTCGGCATGGCGGTCGGCCAGTGCCGCCAGCTCGGTCGTCAGCCAGCCGAAGTCCTCGGTCTCGACCATCAGGTCGGCCTGCGGGTCGTGCAGGTGGGCGTCGAAACCGGCCGACACGAACAGCAGTTGCGGGCGGAAGGCGTCGACCAGCGGCAGCAGCTCGTCGGCCCAGGTGTTGCGGAAGCGGAACCCGCCGCTGCCCGGCGGCAGCAGGATGTTGCAGACATTGCCCACGCCGCGCTCGCGCATGTTGCCGGAGTACGGGAACAGGCCCGATTCGTGGCTGCTGTAGTAGGCCACCCGCGGGTCGGTCTCGAAGATCGCCTGGGTGCCATTGCCGTGGTGGACGTCGAAATCGACGATGGCGATCCGTTCCAGCCCGTGCACGTCGCGGGCGTAGGCCGCGGCCACGGCGATGTTGTTGAACAGGCAGAAGCCCATCGCGGTGTCGGCGGTGGCGTGATGCCCGGGCGGGCGCACCGCGCAGAACGCGCGCCGGTCGGGGCCGCGCATCACCGCGTCGACCGCGGCCACGCCGGCGCCGGCCGCGTGCAGCGCGGCGCTGGCCGAGCCCGGCGAGGTGAAGGTGTCCAGGTCGATCCGCCGCAGCGGCGCGGTCTGCGCCTGCAGCATGTCGTCGATCAGCTCGCGGGTGTGGACCCGGGCCAGTTCGCCGAGCTTGGCCGGCGGCGCCTCGCGCCAATCCAGCTGGTCCGGGAACGCGGCACGCAGTGCGTCCAGCACCGCGCGCAGCCGTTCGGGCGATTCGGGATGGTCGGGGCCGGGGTCATGGCCCAGGCAGGCCGTGTGGGTGAATACGAGCATGTCGGCACTGTAACCGGCCGCGCCCAGGTGTGCGCGGCACCCCGGGGGGCGTCAGCCGTGCCGGCGCTCGTGGTTCCACAGCACTTCGCCGTGGCCGTCGGCCCGCGCCAGCACCCGCGCCAGCACGAACAGCAGGTCGGACAGGCGGTTCAGGTAGCGCACCGCCTCGCCACGCACGGCCTCGACCCGGGACAGGGCCACGGCCTCGCGCTCGGCGCGGCGCACGATGGTGCGCGCCAGGTGGCAGCGCGCCGCCGCCTCGCCGCCGGCCGGCAGGATGAAATCCTTGAGCGGCGGCAGGTCGTCGTTGTAGCGGTCCAGGTGCCGTTCCAGTGCATCGATGTCGGCGGCCTGGATGGCGGCATGGCCGGGAATGCACAGCTCGCCGCCCAGGTCGAACAGCTGGTGCTGGATCGTGGTCAGCAGCGCGCGCACGTCGTCCGGCAGTGCCACCGCCAGCAGCACGCCGATGGCCGAGTTGGCCTCGTCCACGGTGCCGTAGGCATTGACCCGCAGCGAGTCCTTGCCGGTACGGCTGCCGTCGCCCAGGCCGGTACTGCCGTCGTCGCCGGTACGGGTGTAGATCCTGGAGAGCCGGTTGCCCATGGTGCGCGGCCGCTCAGTGCGCGATGCGGTCGGCGGCCGACTGGCGCGCGAACGCCTCGGCGGCGACCTGTGCCAGCGCCGCCATGCCGGTGTACAGGGCCGCGGTGCGCATGTACGGCAGCAGCCAGTCGGTGTAGTTCTTGAACCAGCCGGCGACGGTCGGCTCGGCGACGACTTCGCTGGTCCAGTAGAAGCCGCCCTGCGCGAACAGGTGGCACACCACCACCGCGCCGACCAGGGTCGCGGCGAACAGGCCCAGCGCGCGCCAGCTGGCGCCGGTGTAGGCGCGGCGCAGCAGCATGCCGCCGGCCCACATGGCGAAGTAGGCCGGGACCAGCGCCCAGTAGCCGGCCGACACGCAGTAGTGCGCCCAGAAATCCATGCCCTGGCCGCTGATCACGGCCCAGTCGACCGCCACCGCCAGCGCCATCAGCAGCGGGAACGCCCAGCGGGTCCAGCTGCGCAGGTAGAAGCCGCCGATGAAGAACACCGCCCAGGACGCGTCCGGGATCGGCGCGAAATGGTTGATGCGGGTGCCGACCATCAGCAGCACGAGCAGGGTCAGGACGAAGGTGCGTTGGACGTTGGCGGTCATGATGATGAAGGATCTGGCGGAATCAGACCGCCATTCTAGCCGCAGTCGCGCCGGGGCCGCGGTTGCGGCGCGGCATCGCGGCGGCGATCGCGGCGGCCGAGCCTTTATCATGGCGGCATGAGCGACCTTCATGATGTGGTGATCGTCGGTGGCGGACTGGTCGGTGCCAGCCTGGCCATCGCCCTGGACCGGCTGGGGCTGGACGTGGGGCTGGTGGAAGCGACCCCGGCCGGGGCGCTGCCGGCGGTGTTCGACCAGCGCAACCTCAGTTTCGCCGCGGCCACGGTCAACGCGCTCACCGCGCTGGGCGTGATGCAGCGCCTGCAGGGGCCGCCCGGCCCGATCCGCCGCATCCACGTCAGCCGCGCCGGCGATTTCGGCCGCGTGCTGCTGGACGCCGGCGACTACGGCCGCGATGCCTTCGGCCAGGTGGTGGTGGCGCGCGATTTCGGCCACGCGCTGGAGGCGCGCCTGGGCGACCTGCAGCGGTTGACCCGCTACCGCCCGGCGACGTTCGTCGGCCTGGGCGACTGCGCAGATGGCCGCCGCGAGGTGCGCATCGCCGATGCCAGCGGCGAGCGCCGCCTGCGCGCGCGGCTGGTGGTCGGCGCCGACGGCACCCGCAGCGCGGTGCGCCAGGCGCTGGGCATCGAGGCCAGCGAGCACGATTACCTGCAGACCCTGTTCGTGGCCCGGGTGCGCACCGCCAAGGCACCGGACGGCACCGCCTGGGAGCGTTTCACCGACACCGGCCCGACCGCGCTGCTGCCGCGCGGCGACCGCCACTACGGCCTGGTCCATGGCGTGGCCCGCGACGCGGCCGACGCGGTGCAGGCGTTGGACGACAGCGCCTGGCTGCAGCGCGTGCAGGCGGTGCTGGGCTGGCGCGCCGGGCGGCTGCTGGAAAGCGGCCCGCGCAGCGCCTACCCGCTGGTCCAGGTGCTGGCGCGGCACCTGGTCGGCGAGCGCGCACTGCTGCTGGGCAACGCCGCGCAGACCATCCACCCGTTGGGCGCGCAGGGTTTCAACCTGGGCCTGCGCGATGCGCTGACCCTGGCCGAGCTGATCGGCGATGCCGCGCGCGACCCGGGCGCCGACGACCTGCTGCAGGCCTATGTGCAGCGCCGCGCGCCCGACCGCGAGCAGACCCTGGCCTTCTCCGACGGGCTGGCGCGCCTGACCGGCAACCCGGCGCCGCTGCTGCGGCCGCTGCGCAGCCTCGGGCTGGTGGCCGCCGCGCAGGCCGCGCCGCTGCAGTCTTTCCTGGTCGGCGGCGCGATGGGATTCCGCGGGCAGGTGCCCGCACTGTGCAGGAGCCAGGTGCAATGAGCCGGCGTGGCGGATTGGATGCGGTTGTGGTCGGTGCGGGCGTGGTCGGCAGCACCTGCGCGCTGGCGCTGGCACGGGAAGGATTGCAGGTGGCGCTGGTGGAAGGGCGCGAGCCGGCGCCGTGGTCGGCGCAGCGGCCGGACCTGCGCGTGTTCGCCTTCGCCCACGACAACGCCGCGCTGCTGGCATCGCTGGACGTGTGGCCGCAGGTGGCGCAGGCCCGGGCGCACCCCTACCTGCGGATGCGGGTGTGGGACGCGGCCGGTGGTGGCGAACTGGCCTTCGATGCCGACGCCCTGGGGCGCCGCGAGCTGGGCTGGATCGTCGAGAACGGCCTGCTGGTGGACCGGCTGTGGGCGGCACTGCCCGGTGCCGGCGTGCACCTGCATTGCCCGGCGCGGGTCGAGGCGATGGAGCAGGACGAGCGCGGCGTGCGCCTGCGCCTGGACGACGGCCGCCGGGTCGACGCGGCGGTGGCCATCGCCGCCGATGGCGGCGAGTCCACCCTGCGCGCGCTGGCCGGGCTTGAGGTGTCGCGCCACGACTACGGCCAGCGCGGCGTGGTTGGCTACGTGGACAGCGAGCGCCCCAACGAAGCCACCGCCTGGCAGCGTTTCCTCGATACCGGCCCGCTGGCGGTGCTGCCGGTGGACACGCACCGCAGTTCCATCGTCTGGACCCTGCCCGACGCCGAGGCCGAGCGGGTGCTGGCGCTGGACGACGAGGCCTTCGGCCGCGAACTGACCAACGCCTTCGCCGGCCGCCTGGGGGCGATGCGCCCGGTCTCGCCGCGCGCGGCCTTCCCGCTGCGCCGGCAGCTGGCCAGCGACTATGTCGCCGGCCGCGTACTGGTGCTGGGCGACGCCGCGCACGTGGTGCACCCGCTGGCCGGGCAGGGCGTCAACCTCGGCCTGCGCGACGTGGCCGCGCTGCGCGGATTGGTGCGCGACGCGCACCAGCGCCGCGCCGACTGGGCCGCGCCGCACCGGCTGCGGCGCTGGGCGCGGGTGCGGCGCAGCGACAACACCGTCGCCGCGTATGGCTTCGACGCGATCAACCGGGTGTTCTCCAACGACGAGATGCACCTGACCCTGGCGCGCGGCGCGCTGCTCGGCCTGGCCGGGCGCATGCCGCCGCTGCTGTCGCTGTTCTGGAAGCGCGCCTCCGGCCTGTAGCCGGGTTCAGTCCACCAGCCAGCCGGCCAGTTGCTCGCGCGCCAGCTTGCCGCGCCGGGCGCTGTCGAGCGCGTTGAACTCGTCGGCCAGCGCCGGGTTGGCCTGCGCTTCCTCGCGGCTGATGAAGCCGTCGCCGTCCACGTCCAGCGCCTGGAAATCGATGCGGTAGTTGCCGGCCACGCTGTCCGGCTGGATCGAACGCACGATCACCGTGGCCTGGCCGGGTTCGCCCGGCAGGCGCACCTGGTGGGTGACCGCGCCGCTGGCCAGCGGCTGCGCGCGCACCCCGGCCGGCGCCGCCGGCAGCGGTGCGGTGACGGCGCTGTCGCGCGGGGCATGCTGCGCCAGTGCAGGCAGGGCCGCAGTGGCGGCCAGCAGCAGGGCAAGGGTAGGCAGGCAGGGACGGATCACGGCAGACCTCGGGGACGGACGACGGGGCTCGCCTGCCGGGCCGCCCGCCCTCACTGCGTCATCCAGCCTTCCAGCTGCGCCTTGTCCGGGCGGCCGCTGCGGTGGGTGTCGAGCGCATCGAACTCGCGCGCGAGCGTGGGGTTGGCCTGGGCTTCCCGGCGGCTGATGAAGCCGTCGTGGTCGCGGTCCAGCGTGGCGAAGTCGATATGGTAGTCGCCACGGACCGGATCGGGTTCTTCCGGGGTCACCGTGGCCGGCGTGCCCTTGTCGATGCGCGTGGTGCTGCCGGTTTCCCCGGCCTGCGCCGGGGCACTGGCCGCGCAAAGTGGCAGGGCGGGAAGCAGCGGGCGGGAAACGTTCATGGGCGCACTCCAGTGAGGGAAAACGCGCCCCCGAATGCCTGGCCCGCCGCGGTTGAACCTGCCGCAAGAACCCATGCAGGCCGGCTGAATGTCGCCGCCGGTTCAGCGCCGGCCGGGTTTGCCGCCTCAGCCCGGGATGAACGGAAAGGCCAGCTTCAGCAGGCCCTTCAGGCCGCCCTCTACCGTGGAACTGACCGCCTTGGCGCCGAGGCTGTTCAGGGCGCGGCGCACGTCGTCCCAGCGCAGCTGCGCGACGTCCTTCTTCAGCAGGTCGGCCACTTCCTCCGACGTCGGGGCCAGCTTCTTCAGCGCCGCCACCGTCGCCTGCGGGTCGGGCTGCAGGAAACCCCAGCGCTCGGCGATCTTCAGCAGCGTGTCGAAGCGCACCGCCACCACCTCGCGGTTGCGCTCGTAGACCGGCAGCGCGCCGACTTCCAGGATCGCCTGCTCGAAGCGCTGGGCATCGTCGGGGTGCTCGATGCGCACGGCCAGGAAGCCATCCTTGCGGCTGCGCTCGCTCACGTGCTTGGCCCCCGAGCGCAGGTTGGCTTCGGTCAGCACGGTGGCGACGATGCGCTGCAGCGCGGCGTCGGCGTCCTCGGGCACCAGCGCCCGCCAGCGCGCGTAGCCGTCGCGGCGCAGGCCCTTGACCTTGGCCGGGGTCACCCGCAGCTGCAGCGCCACCGTGGCGTTGGAGGCGCCGCGGTCGACCGCGCCGTCGCGTTCGAGCAGCACGAAGATCAACAGCTCCAGGTCGCGCTTTGTCAGCGACTGGAAGCCCTGCAGCAGGGTCAGGCGCAGGAATTCATTGCCGAAGCCGGCCGGGTCCTTCAGTTCGATGGCATGCATGCGTGTCCTCCCAGGGTCCACAGCATGCCTGATCGCGGTTGCGTGGGATGAGACGCCGCGCGGCCGCCCGGCGCCGCGGCCTCACTGCCCGTATTCACGCCCGCGGCGGTCGGCGCGGAAGGTCTCGATGGCGCCGCGGTCCTGCAGGGTCACGAACACCTGCCGGCCATCGGCACCGCCGAAGGCGACATTGGTGGGCTTGCGGCCGCGCAGCGGCACCTCGCGCAGCAGCTGGCCGGCGGGCGAGACGATGGCCACCACCCCGGCACCGTAGCGGGCGATGTACAGGTTGCCGTCGGCGTCGCAGCGCATGCCGTCCATGCCGTGGTCGTCGAAGCGGATCAGCAGGCGCTTGCTGGACAGCGCGCCGTCGTCGCCGCGGTCGTACACCCACACCGTGCGCTGCACGCTCTCGTTGACATACAGGCGGCGGCCGTCGGGGCTGACCTCGATGCCGTTGGTGGTGCCCATGCCGGTCTCGAGCAGCGATGCGCGGCCGTCGCGGTCGATGCGCCACAGTTGGCCGTTGTCCGGGTTGGCCCAGTCCGGGTCGCTGGCATAGAGCGTGCCGTCGGGCGCCTGCGCGATGTCGTTGGGCTGGTGCGCGCCGTCCAGGCGGGCGAACACCGACACCGCGCGCGTGGCCGGGTCCACCCGCAGCACGGCATGCCCGGAATAGTCGGCCACCAGCAGCGCGCCGTCGCCGGCCACGCGGATGCCGTTGCCGATGCTGCCCGCGGGCAGGCTGACGAACAGCTCGGCGTTGCCGTTGGCATCGACGCGGCCGATGGTGCCGTCGCGGCCGAGGTTGACCACGTACAGCGCGCCGTCCGCGCCGCTCGCCGGGCCTTCGATGCCGGCCGTGAACACGCCGTCGCCGACATGGTCGCGGACCACGAAATCGGAGGCGGCCGCGGCGGCGCACAGGGCCAGGCCGAGCGTGGTGGCGGCATGGCGCAACAGGACGTGACGGACGATGGCGGCGCTCTCCCGGCGGGCAAGGGCCGCAGTGTGCCAGAGCCGCGCCGCCGCGCGGCCGGCGGTTGCAGGCGAAAGTCCCGCGCCGCCGGGGCGGCCGCCAGCGCCGCTCAGGCGCGTGCCGGCATCGCCAGCACGGTGATCTCTTCGCGGTCGTGGTACAGCTGCTTGGCGCGCACGGTCAGCGGCCGCCCGGCCTGCGCGGCGAACAGGTCCAGGCACAGGCGGGTCTCGTCCCAGCGCTTCTTCATCGGCAGCTTGAGGTTGAAGATCGCATGCCGGCACCAACCTTCGCGCATCCAGGTGGCCATGCGCTCGGCCACCCGTCGCGGCTGTTCGACCATGTCGCAGACCATCCAGTCCAGCGGCGTTTCCGGCTGCCAGTGGAAGCCGTCGGCGCGCAGGTGGTCGACCAGCCCGGTGTCGAGCACGTGCTGGCGCAGCGGGCCGTTGTCGATGCTGGTCACGCGCAGGTGCTGGCGGGTCAGTACCCAGGTCCAGCCACCGGGCGCGGCGCCCAGGTCGGCCGCGCGCATGCCCGGCTTGACCAGCGCCTCGCGTTCCTCGGGCGTGAGCAGGGTCAGCAGTGCCTCGTCCAGCTTCAGCGCCGAACGCGAGGGCGCCTCGGGCAGCAGCTTCAGGCGCGGGATGCCCAGCGCCCACGGCGCGCTGTCGCGGGTGTCGGCGACGCCGACGAAGGCATGCGTGCCATCGACGAACACCACGTGCAGGCGCGGCAGCCGGGTGTTGTCCTTGTCGGTCAGCAGTCCGGCCTTGCGCAGCGCCGGGCGCAGCGCGTTGCCGAAACTGCGTGCCAGCCCGGCCAGCGGCTTGCCCGCGTCCGAGTCGGGGTGTTCCACCCACAGCTCGCCGCAGCGCGGCTGGCCCTGCAGTGCGGCGATGATCGGGCTGATGCGGTCGGCCGGGTCCAGCTGCGGCAGTTCGGCCAGCAGGCGCAGCTTCTGCCGCGCGAAGATCAGCCCGCGCCACGGCAGCGCGCGGTCGAGCGCGTCGGCGTCGTCGCTGGCAAACACCACGTAGCCATCGTTGCGCCGGGTGCGCGCGTAGCCGGCGATGCCGGCATGGGCCGCGCGCTCGGTCAGTTCGGCGGCCAGCTCCGGCTCGAAGCCCTGGCGGCAGTAGCACAACAGGCCGGTCATGTAAGTCCCTGGAGTGAGGCGGAAGGCAAGCCCGCGCGCATCGCGCGGGTGCGCCGGATCAATAGCGCGCGCCGTCGCTGTGGCCGTAATGGCGCAGCACCGCGCGCGCGGCATCGCGGTGCAGGCCCTGCACCACCTCGATGCCGCGACGGTTCAGTTCGCCGACCCAGTCGGCCGGCAGCGGGCCCTCGTCGAATTCGGTCAGCTCCTCGACGTCGGCGGCGCTGGCGCCGATCAGCAGGCGGTCGATGCCGGCCCAGATGGTCGCGCCGTAGCACTGGCAGCACGGCTGCGAGGACGTGGCCAGGGTCACCGGCGACAGCACGTCGTTCAGGCGCGGGCTCTGCAGCCGCTGCTGCGCCAGCATGTAGGCCATGTTCTCGGCATGCGCCAGCGAGGTGCAGTGCGGCACCACCCGGTTTACCGCCGCGGCGATGACGCGGTCGTCCGGGCCGAACACCGCCGCGCCGAACGGGCCACCGGTCTGCGCGTCCACGTTCAGCCGCGACAGCTCGATCGCCAGCGCCACCTTGGCGTCATCGCCGGGGTACGCGCGGCTGGTATCGACGACTTCGTGGATCCAGGCGGGGAGGGTCAGGTGGACTTGCGCGTACAGCATGCGTGGCGGGGCCTCGTGAGCATGGGACAGGGGAAAGCGGCGGCCAGTGTAGCCCGGCGCGCCGCGGCCGGCCGCGCATGGCGCGGCCGCGCGCCCCGGGCCGCGGCGCGGGCGGGGGCGTGGGGTGCGGGCTGGCAGGGGGGCGGCGGGCATCGCGCGCGCCGCCCGCCGGATCAGCCGGCCCAGGTGTCGCGCAGGGTCACGCTGCGGTTGAACACCGGCGTGTCCGCCGTGTGGTCGCGGCGGTCGGCGACGAAGTAACCGGTGCGCTCGAACTGGAACGACTGCTCGGGCACCGCGCTGGCCGCGGCCGGCTCGACGTAGCCGGTGACCACCCGGCGCGATTCCGGGTTGAGGTAGTCGCGGTAGCTCTTGCCGTCGGCTTCGTCGTCCGGGTCCGGCACCGAGAACAGGCGGTCGTACAGGCGGATTTCCGCTTCCACCGCATGCCGCGCGCTGACCCAGTGGATGGTGCCCTTGACCTTGCGGTTGGCGCCTTCCATGCCTGGGCGCGACTCGGGGTCCAGCCAGCCGCGCAGCTCGACGATCTCGCCTGCCTCGTTCTTCACCACCTCGTCGACGCGGGCGATGCCGGCGCCGCGCAGGCGCACTTCGCCGCCCGGCACCAGCCGCTTCCAGCCCTTGGGCGGGACTTCGGCGAAATCCTCGCGCTCGATCCACAGCTCGCGCGAGAACGGCACCTGGCGCTCGCCGAACGCTGCGTCCTTGGGGTGGTTGCTGAAGGTCAGCATTTCCTCGTGGCCTTCGGGCAGGTTGCCGAGCACCAGCTTCAGCGGCTCGATCACCGCCATGCGGCGCGGCGCGGCGCTGTCCAGGTCCTCGCGCAGCGCGCCTTCCAGCACGCTGAAATCGATCAGCGAGTTCTGCTTGGAAATGCCCACGCGCTCGGCGAACAGGCGCATCGCCGCCGGGGTGTAGCCGCGCCGGCGCAGGCCCTGCAGGGTCGGCATGCGCGGGTCGTCCCAGCCGTCCACCAGCTGCTCGGTGACCAGCGCCATCAGCTTGCGCTTGCTCATCACCGTGTAGTTGATGTTCAGCCGCGAGAACTCGATCTGGCGCGGCTTGGCCGCTTCGCGCGGCAGGCCCTTGTCCACCAGCGGCTGGGTCAGCGCCGGGTCGTGGGCGAAATCGACGTTGTCCACGCACCAGTCGTACAGCGGGCGGTGGTCCTCGAACTCCAGCGTGCACAGCGAATGGGTGATGCCTTCCAGCGCGTCGCCCAGCGCGTGCGCGTAGTCGTACATCGGGTAGATCGGCCACGCATTGCCGGTGTTCTGGTGCTCGACGTGCTTGATCCGGTAGATCGCCGGGTCGCGCAGGTTGATGTTGCCGCTGGCCATGTCGATCCTGGCGCGCAGGGTGCGGGTGCCGTCGGCGAACTCGCCGGCGCGCATGCGCGCGAACAGGTCCAGGTTCTCCTCGACGCTGCGCTCGCGGTAGGGCGAGGGCCGGCCCGGCTCGGTCAGGGTGCCGCGGTAGGCGCGCACTTCCTCGGCCGACAGGTCGCAGACATAGGCCTTGCCGTCGCGGATCAGCTTCTGCGCGCCCAGGTAGTAGGCCTCGAAGTAATCCGAGGCGTGGCGCAGCTCGTTCCACTCGAAGCCCAGCCAGCGCACGTCGTCCTGGATCGCGGCCACGTACTCGGGGTCCTCGCGCGCCGGGTTGGTGTCGTCGAAGCGCAGGTTGCACACGCCGCCGAATTCGCCGGCGATGCCGAAGTTCAGGCAGATCGACTTGGCGTGGCCGATGTGCAGGTAGCCGTTGGGCTCGGGCGGGAAGCGGGTCTTGATCGCGGTGTGCTTGCCGCTGGCCAGGTCCTCGCGGACGATCTGGCGGATGAAGTCCCGCTTTTCGGCGGGAGCCGTCTCCGGCGTGGCAGCAGCGGCAGGCGTGTTCTCGGACATGGGGGCGCAGGGTATTGAAATAGAACGCAAGTTTAGCCGAGCCGGGCGCCGGCTGCCGGACCGGCGCTATGCTGGGCGTCCCGCCCGCAGGTAGCGCCCATGCCCCGCCCCGTCCTGGTGATCGGCAACCGCAACTACTCCTCCTGGTCGCTGCGCCCCTGGCTGCTGCTGCGCCAGTTCGGCGTCGAATTCGACGAGGTGGTGCTGGCGCTGGACACGCCGGAGTTCGCCGCCCAGGCCCTGCGCCACTCGCCCACCGGCAAGGTGCCGGCGCTGCGCGATGGCGAGCTGGTGCTCTGGGATTCGCTGGCGATCTGCGAGTACGCCAACGAGCGTTGGCTGGGCGGCCGCGGCTGGCCCGCCGAGCTGCAGCGGCGCGCGCTGGCCCGTGCCGCCGCGGCCGAAATGCACTCGGGTTTCGCCGCGCTGCGCACCCAGTTGCCGATGAACAGCCGGCGCCGGCCCGACGGCTACCGCTGGGACGCCGCCGCCCAGCGCGACATCGACCGGGTGCAGGCGCTGTGGCGTACGCTGCGCCGCGAACACGGTGCCGGCGGCGATTTCCTGTTCGGCGGCTTCGGCATCGTCGATGCCATGTTCGCGCCGGTGGCGATCCGCTTCGACGGCTATGGCGTGGCGCTGGACGACACCGCCGCGGCCTACCTGCAGGCGCTGTCCGCGCTGCCGGCACTGCAGCAGTGGCGCCAGGCGGCCGAACAGGAAAGCGCGCGCGTGGCCGCCACCGACGCCCTGTGCCGCCCGGGCTGAGCCCGCCCTTCCCGGAGACAACCCCATGCAACTGGTCTACCAGACAAACAACCTGTTCGACGCGCACCTGGTCAAGCACGCGCTGGAGGACGCGGGCATCCCGGCCTTCGTGTTCGGTGAATCGCTGCTGGGCGCCGGTGGCGAGCTGCCGCTGTTCGGGCTGCTGCGGGTCTGCGTGCCGGACGCGGCCAAACCCGAGGCCGACGACATCGTCGCCGCGCTGGGCTTGGACGACGCCGCGGCCGGCCCCATCTGTGACGATGAGCAAGCGCCGGGAATCCTGCCGGCCTGAGGAGCGGACCATGCTGGGTATCGGACACGGGCGGTTGGGCATCGGCGCGTTCAAGCAGCGCCTGCCGCGACCGGAAGAAGCGTTGCCGGGGCGCGAGGCGCCGTTGCCGCTGCACAACGTGCACTACGTCAACGGCCAGCCACTGCGTGGCGATTTCGCCGGGCTGGCCGTGCTGGACGTGGGCCTGGGCTGCTTCTGGGGCGCCGAACGCAAGTTCTGGCAACTGCCGGGCGTGGTGACCACCGCGGTCGGCTACCAGGGTGGCACCACCCCCAACCCCACCTACGAGGAAGTCTGTTCCGGGCTCACCGGCCACACCGAGGTGGTGCGGGTGGTGTTCGACCCGGCGCGGGTCGCGCTGGACACCGTGCTGCGCACCTTCTGGGAAAACCACGACCCCACCCAGGGCATGCGCCAGGGCAACGACACCGGCACCCAGTACCGCTCGGCGCTGTACTGCCACACGCAGGCACAGTTCGATGCCGCCATCGCCAGCCGCGATGCCTACCAGCAGCGCCTGGGCGCCGCCGGCTACGCCGACATCACCACCGAGATCGTGTACCCGGCGCCGCCGTTCTACTACGCCGAGGACTACCACCAGCAGTACCTGGCAAAAAACCCGAACGGCTACTGCGGCATCGGCGGCACCGGCGTGAGTTGCCCGATCGGGCTGGACGCCTGAGGTGGCGGAGGCCGCGCCACGCCGGTTGCTGGTGGTGTGGCACGGCTTCACCGGCGCCACCCGGGCCATGGCCGGCGCGGTCGCCGAGGCGGCGCGCGAGGGGGGCGGCGACGCGCTGGACGTGCGCCTGCTGCGCGCGGCCGACGCCGCGGCCGACGACGTGCTGGGCGCCGATGCGGTGGTGTTCGCCACCCCGGAAACACTGGCCTCGATCAGTGGTGCGATGAAGGATTTCTTCGACCGCAGCTACTACCCGCTGCTGGGCCGCTGCGACGGCAAGCCGTACGCGCTGGTGGTCTGCGCCGGTTCGGACGGGCAGCCGACCATCGCCCAGCTGCGGCGCATCGCCACCGGCCTGCGCCTGCGCGAAGTGGCCGAACCGCTGCTGGTGCGCACCCATGCGCAGACGCCGGAAGCCATTGCCGCGCCCAAGATGCTGCCGCAGGCCGACCTGGCGCGCGGCCGCGAACTCGGCGCGCTGCTCGCGGCGGGGCTGGAACTGGGAATCTTCTGAGCCTGGATGCGGGGCTTGCCCCGCATGCATCTTCGCGGCCGGACATTCTTCGGGCATGGCCCGGGCGTCTGCAGGCACGCACCTGGAGGCGCGGCCGGCCTTGCCGGCAAAGCCCCATCGCCCACGAAGGCGCGCGTCTGCGAGGGGCGGCGGTTCAGCGCGGCGGCGATGCGCCGCCGGCAGGGCGGGAGCCCGGGATCTTCTGCAGCCACCCGGTACCGTAGATGCGGGGCTTGCTCCGCATGTGCATTGACACACCCGGGGCGTGGCCCGGGTGCCCGCAGGAGCGCACCAAGGTGCGCTCCTACGAAGGCTCAGCGGGCCAGTTCGTCGGCAATGCGCTGGCGCAGCGCCTGCAGGTCCTTGGCGAAGGCGTCGATGCCCGTGGTCAGCTTCTCGGTGGCCATCGGGTCGGCGGCCATGTCCGCGTCGAACTTCGCCTGGTCGATCGGCGCGACGTGCACCGCCTCGGCGGCGCCCGGCACCAGCCTGCGCGGCAGCTCGCCCAGGTCGGCGTCGAGCTTTTCCAGCAGGTCCGGCGAGATGGTCAGGCGGTCGCAGCCGGCCAGCGCCTCGATCTGCGCGGTCGAGCGGAACGAGGCGCCCATCACCACCGTCGGCGAACCGCGGCGCTTGAACTCGGCGTACACCCCGCGCACGAACCGCACGCCCGGGTCCTCGTCGATGCTGGCCGGCGCCTGGCCATTAGCCACGTACCAGTCCAGGATGCGGCCGACGAACGGCGAGATCAGGAACGCGCCGGCTTCCGAACAGGCCAGCGCCTGGGTCGGGTTGAAGATCAGCGTCAGGTTGCAGTCGATGCCCTCGGCCTGCAGCACGCGGGTGGCTTCCACCCCGGCCCAGGTGGCGGCGATCTTGATCAGCACCTTGTCGCGCGGCACGCCGGCCGCTGCGTACATGGCGATGAACTGGCGCGCCTTGGCGATGGTCGCGGCGGTGTCGTGGGCCTGGTCGGCATCGACCTCGGTGGAAACGCGGCCCGGCACCAGCGCGGCCAGCATCGTGCCCACGCCGATGGTCAGGCGGTCGACCACCGCCTTGGCGACCTCGGCGCGGTCGCCGGGCTGGGCGCGGCCCCATTCCAGTTCGCGCTCGATCAGCCCGGCGTACACCGGCAGGTCCAGCGCCTTGCGCACCAGCGTCGGGTTGGTGGTGCAGTCGACCGGGCGCAGGCGCTTGATGGCGTCGTAGTCGCCGGTATCGGCGACCACGACGGACAGTTCACGCAGCTGGGCGAGCTTGGATCGGGTCATTGCAGGTTCCTGTTGCGGGGCCGGCGCACGGCGCTCAGCGGTGGAAATCGCCCGCGGCTTCGGGCTGGTAGTGGACGGCGGTCACGCGCAGGCGCAGCTGGCGGCCACCGGGGGCGGTCCAGTCGATGGTCTGGCCCACGGACAGGCCCAGCAGGGCGCTGCCCACCGGCGCGAGCACCGAGACACGGCCCTTGTCGAAATCCGCCTCGTGCGGATAGACCAGGGTCAGGGAATGTTGTTCGTCGTGCAGTTCGTCCACGCAGTCCACGCGCGAATGCATGGTGACGATGCCTGCGGGGATTTCCTCCGGCGGCAGCACCTGCGCGCGTTCGAGCTCCTGGGACAGGGCGACGGCGGCCGGGTGCCGGCTCAGGGCCGGGGAATCGAGCATGGCCTCGAGGCGGGCCATGTCACGGCTGGAGACGACGATCGATGGCGGCAGGCCGCTGTTGGTCGGCATGGAAAAAACTCCTGCAATTGTTGAGAGACATGCAAAAGGCGGCGCCAATCCGGCACCGCCCGGGGCCTATTGTGCGGGGATTGTGAAACGGAAGCGACCCACCCCGATCATGGGGGCGGGGCGGCGGCGTTGCAATGTGTCCGCGGCGCCGGTTCAGGCGCGCGCAGGTGGCACGCGGGCACGCGGACGGGTGCGTTGCGGGCACGGCTCCACACCGGGCGCAGCGCCGGATCCATGGCCCGGCGCGCCCCCGCGCGCCCTGGCGTGCCGGTAGCTGCCGGGCGCGCCCGGCACACGCTTGCCGGGTCGCCGCGCCGCGCAGCCAGGCCGGCGCCTACAAGGCCAGCAGGTCCGGCGGCAGGCGCTGGAAAATGCCCGCCAGCTGCTGCAGGAACTCGCTCATCGCCGAGCTGCGGCGCCAGACCATGGCAATGCGTCGGCTGGGCGCGTCGTCGCCGGCAAAGCCGAGCAGGCGGATGTTCTGCGAGCGCGCCACCGGCGGCTTCACCGCCAGCATCGGCAGCAGGGTGACGCCGACATCGGCCGCGACCATCTGCCGCAGCGTTTCCAGGCTGGTGGCCTGGAATTCGGATTTTTCCAGCGCCCCGGCCAGGTGGCAGACATCCAGCGCCTGGTCGCGCAGGCAGTGGCCGTCCTGCAGCAGCAGCAGGCGCTGGTCGGCCAGGTCGGCCATGCGCAGCGTGGCGTGCGTGGCCAGCGGGTGGCCTTCGGGCGCGGCCAGCACGAACGGCTCCTCGAACAGGAACTCGGCATGCAGCTGGTCGTCGTGCAGCGGCAGCGCCAGCAGCGCCGCATCGAGCTGGCCGTTGCGCAGCTGGGTCAACAGCACGTCGCTCTTTTCCTCCACCAGCAGCAGTTCCAGCTGCGGGAAGCGCGCGCGGATCGCCGGCACCACGTGCGGCAGCAGGTACGGCCCCAGCGTGGGGAAAATGCCCAGGCGCACGGTGCCGGCCTCCGGGTCGCGGCTGCGGCGCGCGGCCTCCTTCATCTGCTCGACCTCGGCCACGATGCCGCGCGCGCGCGCGGCGGCCTCGCGCCCGGCCGGGGTCAGCATGACCTTGCGCGGCGCGCGCTCCACCAGCGGCACGCCCAGCTCTTCCTCCAGCTTCTTGATCTGGGTGGACAGCGTGGGCTGGCTGACGAAGCACGCCGCCGCCGCGCGGCCGAAGTGCTTGTGCTCGGCCAGCGCCACCAGGTACTTGAGGTCACGCAGGTTCATTCCGGCCTCCAAACGTCGTTTCCTGCTCCGTCGGCAGCCAGCCTGGCAGGGCGGCCAGGCCGCACGGCAACGCCGCCCGGAGGGTGCGGCACGGGGATGCGCCGCATGCAGGTGCCCCGCAGGGGCGGATGAGGGCAGGGGCACAGCGTCGTGCATGCAGACAGCACAGGGCGCTGCGCCTTGCCTTCACCCCGGCCTCCGCTTCGTGCCCCGGCCCCGGCCCCTGCGCTGGCGCAGGGGCGTTCGGCGGGCCGCGAAGCCGGGGTTCGCAAACCGCCCCTCTCACCGCAAAGCGAGAGGGGCGGTGAACATCAGGCGGTCTCCGCCACCGCCGGCGCCGGCTGCGGTGCCGACGTGCGGATCAGGTGGTCGAACGCACTCAGCGCCGCGGTGGAGCCGGCACCCATGGCAATGATGATCTGCTTGTACGGCACCGTGGTGCAGTCGCCGGCGGCGAACACGCCCGGCACGCTGGTCTGGCCACGCTCGTCGATGACGATCTCGCCGCGCGGGCTCAGCTCCACGGTGCCACGCAGCCACTCGGTGTTCGGCAGCAGGCCGATCTGCACGAAGATGCCTTCCAGCTCCACCCGGTGCGAATCGCCGCCGACGCGGTCGGTGTACACCAGGCCGGTGACCTTCTGGCCGTCGCCCAGCACCTCGGTGGTCTGCGCGTTGAGCACCACGGTCACGTTCGGCAGGCTGTGCAGCTTGGCCTGCAGCACCTGGTCGGCGCGCAGCTTGCTGTCGAACTCGAACACGGTGACGTGGCTGACGATGCCGGCCAGGTCGATGGCCGCCTCGACCCCGGAGTTGCCGCCGCCGATCACCGCCACGCGCTTGCCCTTGAACAGTGGGCCGTCGCAGTGCGGGCAGTAGGCCACGCCCTTGTTGCGGTACGCGTCCTCGCCGGGCACGTTCATCTGCCGCCAGCGCGCACCGGTGGACAGGATCACGCTCTTGGACTTCAGCGACGCGCCGTTTTCCAGCTCCACTTCCACCAGGCCATCGGCACCGGCCGGCACCAGCCGGGTGGCGCGCTGCAGGTTCATGATGTCCACCTCGTACTCGCGCACGTGCTGCTCCAGCGCCGCGGCCAGCTTCGGGCCTTCGGTGTACTGCACCGAAATGAAGTTCTCGATGGCCATGGTGTCCAGCACCTGGCCGCCGAAGCGCTCGGCCGCCACGCCGGTGCGGATGCCCTTGCGCGCGGCGTAGATCGCCGCGGCCGCGCCGGCCGGGCCACCGCCCACCACCAGCACGTCGAACGGGTCCTTGGCGGCGATCTTCGCGGCTTCGCGCCTGGCCGCGCCGGTGTCCAGCCGCGCCAGGATCTGCTCCAGGGTCATGCGCCCGGAGTCGAACATCTCACCGCCCTGGAACACCATCGGCACCGCCATCACCTGGCGCTGCTCCACTTCCTGCTGGAACGCGCCGCCCTCGATCACCGTGGTGCTGATCTTCGGGTTGACGATGGCCATCAGCGCCAGCGCCTGCACCACGTCCGGGCAGTTGTGGCAGGTCAGCGACATGTACACCTCGAAGGCGAACTCGCCGTCCACCGCCTTGATGCCGTCGATCACCTCCGGCGCCACCTTCGGCGGATGGCCGCCGGTCCACAGCAGGGTCAGCACCAGCGATTCGAATTCGTGGCCCAGCGGCAGGCCGGCAAAGCGCACGCCGTGGCTTTCGCCCTCGCGGGCAATCACGAACGACGGCCGGCGCGCATCGCTGCCCGTGGTGTCCAGGCTGATCTTGCCGTTGCCGGCGGCCACGATGTCCGCCAGCAGGCTGCGCATGTCGTTGCTGGCGGCGCTGTCGTCGAGCGAGGCGATCAGCCGCAGCGGCTGGCGCAGCAGGCCCATGTACTGCTGCAACTGGGTCTTGAGGGTGTCGTCGAGCACGGCGCAACTCCTTGTTCGAGGCAAAACGGGGGGAGGACGCGGTTGCCAGGGCAACCCGCCGGGAAAGTAGGGGTGAACCGAAACCGCGCCTGGCGGGCAGAACCACGGGCTGGCGCGGCGCGGTTTCGGTTCACCCCCACACCCGCCGCAGGGCGGGGTGGGAGTGCAGGGAGCGGAACCTGGCTGCTACTGCCTGCTGGTTCCCTCCACCGGTTGCCGGCGCTTAGATCTTGCCGACCAGGTCCAGCGACGGGGTCAGGGTCTTTTCGCCTTCCTTCCACTTGGCCGGGCACACTTCGTTCGGGTGCGCGGCGGTGAACTGGGCGGCCTTCAGCTTGCGCAGGGTCTCGGACACGTCACGCGCGATCTCGTTGGAATGCACTTCCATGGTCTTGATCACGCCTTCCGGGTTGATCACGAAGGTGCCGCGCAGGGCCAGGCCTTCTTCCGGAATGTGCACGCCGAAGGCGTTGGTCAGCTGGTGGGTCGGGTCGCCGATCAGCGGGAACTTGGCCTTGCCCACGGCCGGCGAGGTCTCGTGCCACACCTTGTGCGAGAAGTGGGTGTCGGTGGTGACGATGTAGACCTCGGTGCCCGCCTTCTGGAACTCGGCGTAATGCTCGGCCGCGTCTTCGATCTCGGTCGGGCAATTGAAGGTGAAGGCCGCCGGCATGAAGATCAGCACCGACCACTTGCCCTTCAGGCTTTCCTCGGTGACTTCGATGAACTTGCCGTTGTGGAAGGCGTTGACCTTGAACGGCTGGACCTGGGTGTTGATAAGGGACATGGAACTTCCTCTTGGTTGAAGGGACGGGTGGTGAACCGTGGAGCACAGGCTAATAGGCAGCGCCTAATAAAACAAATGAATTGAATGCATCGCATCAATAGGTATTGGCTATTGATTCGGCCCCGGCAGCGGGCCCTCACCCCGATATCGGGCGCGTTTTACGGCTTTCCAAGCCAGCATCTGGCCCAAACCTGAACGGGCGGCATAGGCAGGCTCGATCCCGGACCCGCGCCGCCGCGGTAGGCAGCGGCAGGCCGGGTGACTATCCTCCCGGTCCCGGAAACGTCCCGCGAAGAGGTAGTGAAGTGTCCACCCCCCAGGTTGCCGCGCTGTTGCGGGAAGGCGCCGCCCGGCTGCCCGGCGAGGACGCCCGGCACGAGGCCGAACAACTGCTGCTGCACGTGCTGGGCGTGGACCGCGCCTGGCTGTTCGCCCACGCCACCGACCCGGTGGACGACGACGCCCGCCAGCGCTTCGAACTGCTGCTGCAGCGCCGCGCCGAAGGCCACCCGCTGGCCTACCTCACCGGCCGCCGCGGCTTCTGGACCCTGGACCTGCAGGTCAACGTCGCCACCCTGATCCCGCGCCCGGAAACCGAGCTGCTGGTGGAACAGGCGCTGGCGCGCCTGCCGCCCGACCACATGGCCCGCGTTGCCGACCTGGGCACCGGCAGCGGCGCCATCGCCCTGTCCATCGCCAGCGAACGCCCGCTGGCCACGGTGATGGCCACCGACCTGCTCGGCCCCACCCTGGCCGTGGCGGTGAAGAATGCCCAGGCCCACGGCCTGGACAACGTGTGGTTCCGCCGCGGTCACTGGTACGCCGCGCTGGGCGCGGACCGCTTCGACATGATCGTCAGCAACCCGCCCTACATCGCCGCCGGCGACCCGCACCTGCAGCAGGGCGACCTGCGCTTCGAACCGCCCCCGGCGCTGGCCTCCGGCGCCGACGGCCTGGACGCCATCCGCGAAATCATCGCCGGCGCCCCCGACCACCTCGTCCCCGGCGGCTGGCTGCTGCTCGAACACGGCTGGGACCAGGGCCCGGCCATCCGCGCGCTGCTGGAGCAGGGCGGCTTCGGCGAAGTGGAAACCGTGCAGGACCTGGAGCAGCGGGATCGGGTAACTCTGGGGCGGCTGCGGGTGATTGGCTGACGTTGACCCTGCCGAAAGGCGGTGTTTACATCCTACCTAGGTGCTGAACACACCTTCGTAGGCGGAAGCCACTCCCGACAGCACAGTGGCATTTTTGTGCCCCGCGTTTTCTATGGCCGGGTGGCGCGCAGTCATGCAAGACCCGAAAGGGAAAAGCTGCGGGCGGCCCTACGACCGTGTTCAAGCACCCGGCCGCCTCTCTGAACAGGAGGCGAAATAGACAGAACGAATCGTAGGAGATCGTCATGACCAAGCAGGTCGGAACCCCGCTCAAATCGCGCACCCTGAAAGTCGGCTGCCAGTACTACGAAAGCCGCGCCAAGGAAAAGGACCGCCGCTTCAAGCCCCGGCAGGTGCCCTACCTGCGACTGTGCGGCGACTGGCTGGAGGCCGCCGGCCTCAAAGTCGGCCAGAACGCGCGGGTGATAGTGACCCCGCGCGGCATCGTGATTGCTGCTGAGGAATAGCCTTGCTTGATGGTCATGGGCGGGCTAAACCCGTCCATGACTATTTCGATGTAAATCTGGCAGCTAACGCCTGAATTAATTCGCGCCGCGAAGTGGCGTCGGCTTGAATGAACTGCTATGTGCTAGATGTGAACTAAGCGATGCTCTACCGCGTATTGTTTGCCACGCTCAGACAGATACAAGTCACCGTCTCGGTCGGCAGTGACGAGCCTTCTTTCAATGGCCTGTGTAACAAGAATATCCAAGTAGACTCGCGATATACCTAGTGCACCAATAAGATCCTTATAGATCGTGTAATCAGCGCCAGCTTCAAAGTCAGCTACTATTTGCGCCATCAACGTCTTCATCGGGTCGCCCGTCTTGTCGGGCCGTACCTCCGAGACTGGCTGAAATGGGTTGTTGCCAATTGGCGGCTTTTCATAGAGTGGTGCGCTGTGGATGGCGCGAACGAGTTCGTCGAAGGCAAATTCGTCTTGGTCATGACGCGAGAAATCGATGTAAAGCTTGCTTTTAAGAAAAGTCGGTACATCTGCAGTTCCGGCCTGCCTAATGACTGGGATAACTTTACTGGATTCGATATTTCGAAGTAGGTCAGACGTGATGATCATCTTCTCGTAGCCAACGCCGCCTTTTCCTGAATTTGCTTTCTCTACATATTTCGTCGTGCAGACCATCAGCACTCGATCTGCGGACCTCAGATTCCTCTCCATGAAGGCTGGCAGGTCGTCTCCCGGACGGAGGTCCCATTGATCCAGGCTGGCATCAATGCCGTTGTTGCGGAGGCGTGTGGCGAGATCGAGTACCCACTTCTTGTGCTCCATGCTGTCGTGGGAGTAGGAAACGAAGACTTTCGGAATGCTCATCGATTTGTCCATAGCGCATAACGTCTGAATTAAGCCGCGCCGCGAAGCGGCGTCGGCTTGAATGAATTGTTAGCCCGCACTAGTGATTGTCGAAGTCATTGTAGGGTGCCTCTAATGACACGGCGACATACATCTCTAGCAGGGCTTGCCGAAGCGGATTGCTCTCCTCTACGACGCGGATGTGCATGGCGCGCAGGCGGGCCTTGGCCGCGGTAAATGCTTTAGCAAACTCCGGATCTTGGATGAGGTGGGCGCGTGATCCCTCCTTCTTGTACGTGGCTTTGAGAGCGTTGCGAGCCTCACGTGCAAGGCGAAAAGCAAACGGAGCGCTGTTATGCGTGGAGCCTGGCCGGCAGTGTTGCTGAAGCCGTTTGCGAATGCTATTGGTGCGGCCTACGTAAAGATGTCTGTCAGCCTCGCTAAAGAGGTAGATGCCAGCTCTGGGCAAATCCTTGGGTAGCAAACCAAAGGTGAAGTGCGCGCTACGAAGAAGTGACTCAAACGAGGGGTGAAGGAATTCTACGTGCTGCCGAAAGCGCTCATGCATGGGGGCTAATGCCTGAATTAAGCCGCGCCGCGAAGTGGCGTCGGTTTGAATGAATTGTTATATGGCTAGTTAAAGAGTTGATCCAACAGCCACTTGAACTCCTCTATGGCGAGCATCCTTAAGAAAAGTGCCGCATAAATTAGTCCCCAGACGGCTAGTGCACATGATATGGCACAAACTAGAATTGATGCGCTTATGCCAAATTTTACCGAAACAATGCGGCGCAAGGCGTCTATGCCATAAAGGCATATTCCGGCAATACAGAGAAACAGAGTCGCCGACATTGCATAAGAAATCACTAGCGATGCTTGGATCGCGCTGACGTTTCTTGCTGTTGCCAGTAGAGTAATGCCAGTAATTGAAGCGATGGAGCCGGCAATGTTAATTGCATTAACAATTCTGGAACGCACAATCATATGTCCTGCCGTATAATGAGTTAATTAATTCGCACCGCGAAATGGTGTTGGCTTGAATAAATTGTTAGGGTGCAGGGCCTCATTACTACACCCTTGTAAGATTAATCTTCTTGTTGCCACCCTTCCGCTGGCGAAAAATCTCGATTCTGTAATGCTGAGGGATCGGCAATTCGGGACGGCGGGGAGGTTTTGGCTTGGGCGGGCGTGTGGGCTTTTCGACTTCTTCGCACGGCTCCCAGAACTCGTCCGACATGGGAAGCTGCTCAGGATGCCGTGGAGCCTTATCCAAGCTTGACGCGAGATCCTTCAGCAGTTCTGGTGAGTTGGCCACCTCTTGCCCCCAGCGGTCCTGGACCTCAGCTACTGCCTGATCAGATGTGAGTTGGCCGGCCTGAACACGATCAAAGAGGCTCTTAAGGTAGTAAATCTCTCCGCCACTTTGCTTCGAATTGCCCCGCGCGCTTCCGCAGCCAAAGTTCTGCTTTGCTTGATCAAAGAGCGCGTTTGTAACATATGACGCATGCTCCCGAATCGCTTGAACGCCGGACACGAACCCGCCGTAGTTGCCGATCGCGATATAGAGCGCTCCCGCAGTAGCCGCTATCTTGCCCAGGCCCTTGATAGAGCCTTCCTCAACTACAAGAGTAACCGCGTAATCAGGTAGGTTGAGATAGGTTTCAACATAGCCGTCCCACTGATCAAACAGCTGCGTGGAGTAGTGCGCAAAGTCGTCCTTATCGAAGACAGGAGACTTGATGTAAAAGGATGTTGTTACGACATCAAGCATCAGATCCCCCTGACCTGCCCTGCACCCTAGCGCCTGAATTAAGCCGCGCCGCGAAGCGGTGTCGGCTTGAACGATTAGTTAGGCCCCTTCTCGCGACGGGCCAAGCGCCGCTCGTTGGCAATGCGAAGCCGCGCCGGCTCCGTAAAGAGCCGCTCCAGCAAGACGAACGTGAAATCCAGTAGGTCCTCAGCGTCCTGTTTTGCTAGCGTTCCATCGTGCGCCCCGTCGTTTCCATCGTCTTTGATGCACGAAGACAGCTCACGGAGGGCCTCGGGCAGCAGGGCGGCGTCTATTAGCCAAGGCAGCCGCAGCCCTAAATTTCGCCTGATTTTGGCGTTTAGGCCGCCGGCATCGTCAGGCGGTAGTAGCGCACGAGTTGCCTTGTCGACGCAAAGGCGGAACATCGTTCCCGCGGCGTTATAGCAGTTGACCGCCAAGCAAGTTGCGCCCTCGACGAAAGCGGCATGTATCTCTGGGGGCAGGTGCTCGGGAGGAGGCGTCGCATCTCGATCCTTGGCTGTTACGTAACCCTGAATCCTGATGATCTTGTTGATTGAGCCGGGAAGGTTGCTTAGCCCCTTCTGCGAAATATATTCAGCTTCTCTAACGCCTTCGTCAGCAACGACGAAAACAGTAGAGCGCCCGCAGTGCCGGCAAACACAGAAGGCCTCCCGCCAGTTCTGCCAGCCGTATTCGTTGCGTATAAGCGTGGCCTCAAGAACGTCAAATGTCGTCTTGGCCGATCCGCATCGTGGACAGTCCGTTACTAGTTCAGCCACATTCTCTCCCAGAGGGGCCTAACGCCTATTCGACCGCCTAATCGCGGCGTTGCTCAAGTGTCTCGCTTTCTGGCGCCAATGTGAAGATGCGATGATGCCGGGAATATCAGTGGCTTGGGAGGAATGGGGGGGCGAGGTTCCGAGGCCGACAGTAAACACCGCGCGTTTGCGATCATATCGATTACACCCCGAATTGCTCTGCATAGCGCAAGCGCTCATGCCCTTGAAGGGGTGTGTTGCTTGAACCAGGTACAGCGGCGTCCCTCCTCCCGATCAAAAGAAGGGACGCGCAAACCTCAATACAACCCCTGCGCCAACATCGCATCGGCCACCTTCACGAACCCCGCGATATTCGCGCCATCGACATAGTTGACGCTGCCATCGGCACGCTTGCCATGCTGCACGCAGTTGGCATGGATTTCTTTCATGATCACGTGCAGGCGTTCGTCCACGTCGGCGTGGCGCCAGGACAGGCGCAGTGCGTTCTGGCTCATTTCCAGGCCGGAGGTGGCGACGCCGCCGGCGTTGCTGGCCTTGCCGGGGGCGTAGAGGGTGCCGGCCTGCAGGAACACGTCCACCGCTTCCAGGGTGGAGGGCATGTTGGCGCCTTCGGCCACGCACAGGGCGCCGTTGTGCACGAGGGTGCGGGCGTCGGTCTCGTCCAGTTCGTTCTGGGTGGCGCAGGGCAGGGCGATGTCGGCGGGGATGTGCCATGGGCGGCGGCCTTCGAGGAATTCGAAGCGTTTGTCGCCGGCCAGTTCGGACAGGCGGCCGCGGCGGTCGTTCTTCAGCGTCATCACGTCCTGCATGGCCTGTTCGTCGAAGCCGTCGCGGGCGTAGAGGGTGCCGCCGGAGTCGGAAAAGGTGAGGACCTTGCCGCCGAGTTCGGCGGCCTTGAGCGCGGCGAACTGGGCGACGTTGCCGGAGCCGGAGATCAGCACCCTGGCGCCGTGGGTTTCGCGGCGGGCGTGGTGCAGCATCTGCTCGACGAAGTAGACGGTGCCGTAGCCGGTGGCTTCCGGGCGCATCAGGCTGCCGCCGTAGGCCAGGCCCTTGCCGGTGAACACGCAGGCGGCGTCGTTGCTGAGTTTCTTCATCATGCCGGCCATGAAGCCGACCTCGCGCGCGCCCACGCCGATGTCGCCGGCCGGCACGTCGGTGTCCGCGCCGAGGTGGCGGTACAGCTCCAGCATCAGCGCCTGGCAGAAGCGCATCACCTCGCCTTCGCTCTTGCCCTTGGGGTCGAAGTCCGCGCCGCCCTTGCCGCCGCCCATGGGCAGGGTGGTCAGCGCGTTCTTGAAGGTCTGCTCGAAGGCCAGGAACTTCAGGATCGACAGGTTCACCGAGGGGTGGAAGCGCATGCCGCCCTTGAACGGGCCGATGGCCGCGCTGTGCTGCACGCGGAAGGCGCGGTTGACGTGGGTGCGGCCGCTGTCGTCGGCCCAGGCCACGCGGAACTGGATGACCCGTTCCGGTTCCACCAGGCGTTCGAGCAGGCCATGCCGCACGTACTGCGGGTGCTGCTGCAGGAACGGCCAGAGGCTGAGGGTGACTTCCTTGACCGCCTGCAGGAACTCGGGCTGGTCAGGGTCGCGGCGGGCGACGTACGCAAGGAACGCGTCGGGACTGCGGTGGTTCAAGGGCATTCCTCCTGAAGGTGGGGAAAGGACAACAACAGGACAGCCATAACGAAAAACGCGGCCCGGGGGCCGCGTCGTGGGTCATTGCAGGCGGGCGAGCACCGCCTGCGCCGCCTGGGATGTGGAAAGCGCTCGTCCCCGCGCGGCCAGGTCGGCGGTGAACAGGCCGTCGTCCAGCGCGGCGGCCACCGCCTGCTCGACGGCGGCGGCTTCGGCCTCCAGACCCAGCGAGTGGCGCAGCAGCATGGCCGCGCTGAGGATGGTGGCGTAGGGGTTGGCGATGCCCTTGCCGGCGATGTCCGGCGCCGAGCCGTGGATGGGTTCAAAGATACCCACCTTGCCCTGTTCGCCCAGCGAGGCGGACGGCAGCAGGCCCAGCGAGCCGGCCAGCATCGAGGCCTCGTCGGTGAGGATGTCGCCGAACATGTTCTCGGTGACGATCACGTCGTAGGCGCGCGGCTTGGCGATCAGGTGCATGGCCATGGAATCGACCAGCTGGTGTTCCAGTTCCACGTCCGGGAATTCCTCGCGGCCGATGCGCGCGGCGACGTCGCGCCACAGCCGCGAGGTTTCCAGCACGTTGGCCTTGTCCACCGAGGTCAGCTTGCCGCGGCGCTGCCGGGCCAGGCGGAAGGCGCTGCGCAGCACGCGCTCGATCTCGGCCACGGTGTAGCGGCACAGGTCGCTGGCGCTGTCGGCGTCGCGGGTCTTGTCGCCGAAGTAGATGCCGCCGGTCAGCTCGCGCACCACCACGAAGTCCACGTCCGCGAGCAGCTCGGGCTTGATCGGCGAGGCGTGCAGCGCGGCCGGGTGGGTGCGCACCGGGCGCAGGTTGGCGAACAGGCCCAGCGCCTTGCGGATCGCCAGCAGGCCCTGTTCCGGGCGCACCCTGGCGTTGGGGTCGGACCACTTGGGCCCGCCGACGGCGCCGAGCAGCACCGCGTCGGCTTTGCTGCACGCGTCCAGGGTGGCGGCCGGCAGCGGCTCGCCGTGGTTGTCGATGGCGATGCCGCCGATGTCGTGTTCGCTGAAAGTGAAGTCATGGCCGAAGCGCGTGGCGATGGCCTTGAGCACGTCCACCGCGGCGACGGTAATCTCGGGGCCGATGCCGTCACCCGGCAGTACGACGATGTTGGCTTGCATGGGGGTTCCGGTTGTCCTGTTGCTGTCGTTCGGCCCGGCACCCGTGGCGGCGGGTGCGGGCGGTAGGGGGCGTCACGCCGCGCGCGCGGCCTCGTAGCGTTCGATCTCGTCCACGCGGCCGAGCAGCCAGCCCAGCTGGTCCACGCCTTCCAGCAGGCAGGTCTGCGAGAAGCCGTCCAGCGGGAAGGTGTACACCTTGCCGGCGGGGGTGCGCAGTTCGCGCGCGGCCACGTCGATGGTCAGCTCGTCGTCCGGGCGCTGCATCAGTTCCTGCACGTCGGCTTCGTCCAGCACGATCGGCAGCAGGCCGTTCTTCAGCGCATTGCCGCGGAAGATGTCGGCGATCTCGCTGCTCACGATTGCGCGCAGGCCCAGGTCGGTCAGCGCCCACGGCGCGTGCTCGCGCGAGGAGCCGCAGCCGAAGTTGCGCCCGGCCAGCAGGATCGAGCGACCGGCGTTCTGCGGCTGGTTGAAGGCGAACTCCGGGTTCGGCGCGCCATCGGCCTGCCAGCGCCAGTCGTTGAAGGCGTTCTTGCCCAGGCCGGCACGCTCGGTGGTGGACAGGAACCGCGCCGGGATGATCTGGTCGGTGTCGATGTTGGTCTGGCGCAGCACCACGCTGCGCGAGGTCAGGGTACGGAAACCGGCCATCACGCCACCTCCTGGTCGAACAGTTCGCGCACGTCGGCGACCTTGCCGTTCACCGCGGCCCAGGCCGCGCTCAGCGGCGAGGCCAGCAGGGTGCGCGAGCCGGGGCCCTGGCGGCCCTCGAAATTGCGGTTGCTGGTGCTCACCGCCAGTTGCCCCGGCGCGACCAGGTCGCCGTTCATGGCGATGCACATCGAGCAGCCGGGTTCGCGCCATTCGGCGCCGGCGGCGCGCACGATGTCGTGGATGCCCTCGGCCTCGGCGTCGCGCTTGACGATTTCCGAGCCGGGCACCACCAGCATGCGCACGCCGGCGGCGACGCGGCGGCCGCGCAGCACCTGCGCCACCTCGCGCATGTCGCTCAGGCGGCCGTTGGTGCAGGAGCCAACGAACACCACGTCCACCGGCGTGCCGGCCAGTGCGTGGCCGGCCTCGAACTTCATGTAGTCCAGGCCCTTCTGCGCGGCGGCGTCGTTGGCGGCCGGGATCGGCGCGTCCACCGCGATGGCGGTGCCCGGGTGCGTGCCCCAGGTCAGGGTGGGGCGGATGTCGGCGGCGTCGATGCGCACTTCCACGTCGAAGCGTGCGCCGTCGTCGCTGCGCAGCGTCTTCCAGTAGGCGACCGCTTTGTCGAAGTCGGCGCCCTTGGGGCCACGCGGGGTGCGGGCGACCCAGTCGAAGGTGGTCTGGTCCGGTGCGACCATGCCAGCGCGGGCGCCGGCCTCGATGGACATGTTGCACAGGGTCATGCGCTGTTCCATGTCCATCGCGGCGATGGTGGAACCGCGGAATTCCAGCACGTGGCCGGTGCCGCCGTTGACCCCGATCACGCCGATGATGTGCAGCACCACGTCCTTGGCGCCGACGCCCGGTGCCAGTTCGCCGTCGACGGTGATCGACATGGTCCTGGCCTTGCGCTGCAGCAGGCACTGCGTGGCCAGCACGTGGCCCACTTCGCTGGTGCCGATGCCGAAGGCCAGCGCGCCGAACGCGCCGTGGGTGGAGGTGTGGCTGTCGCCACAGACAATCGTCATGCCCGGCTGGGTGAAGCCCTGCTCGGGGGCGATGACGTGGACGATGCCGCGGCTGCTGGAGGCCATGTCGAACAGTTCGATGCCGTACTCGGCGCAGTTCTTCGCGAGCATCTGCACCTGCGCCTCGGAGGCCTTGCTCGCATACGGCAGCCTGCCGTCGGCAGCGGCCGGCAGGGTCGGGGTGGAGTGGTCCATGGTCGCCTTGGTGCGGTCCGGGCGGCGCGGTTTCAGTCCGCGCTCGCGCAGCTCGGTGAACGCCTGCGGCGAGGTGACCTCGTGGATCAGGTGCAGGTCGATGTACAGCACGGCCGGGGCGCTGTCGCTTTCGGGGACGACGACATGCGCGTCCCACAGTTTGTCGTACAGGGTCTTGGGTGCGGAGCTCATTGCGTGTTGGTTCCGTTGCCTGTGAGGGGCCGTCGCGCTCAGGCGCTGACGGCTTCCTGGGTCTTGCTGCCTTCGCGCTGGCGCAGCAGGCGGTTGGTGACGTCCAGCCAGGCCAGCGCGCTGGCCTCGATGATGTCACGGCTGGTGCCGGTGCCCTCGTAGATGTTGCCTTCGTGGCGCACGCCCAGGTTGGCCTCGCCGCGCGCGTCGGCGCCGATGCCGACGCTGTGCACGTGGTAGCTGTCCAGGGTGAGCTGCACGCCGGTGGCGGCCGACAGCGCCGAGAACAGCGCATCCACCGGGCCGTCGCCCTGCGCGGTCTCGGCCACGCGGTTGCCTTCCGGATCGGACAGTTCGACCAGTGCGTTGGCGCGGCTGCCGACGTCGCTGATGGTCATCGACGCCAGGCGGTAGCCGTCGCCGCCGGAGTTGCCCTGCATCAGGGTCTGCAGGTCGGCGTCGGTAACCACGCGCTGCTGCTCGCACAGCGCCTTGAACTGGTCGAACACCAGCTTCAGCTCTTCCTCTTCCAGCCAGTAGCCCAGCGCACGCAGGCGCGCCTCGACCGCGGCGCGGCCGCTGTGGCGGCCCAGCACCATCTGCGAGGACTCCCAGCCCACGTCTTCCGGGCGCATGATCTCGTAGGTGTTGCGGTTGCGCAGCATGCCGTGCTGGTGGATGCCCGACTCGTGCGCGAACGCGTTGGCGCCGACGATGGCCTTGTTGCGCTGGACCGGCATGCCCACCAGCCGCTGCAGCAGCTGCGAGGTCGGCACGATGCGGCGGGTGTCGAAGCCGGTATCGAAGTTGTAGAACGCGTTGCGCACCTTCAGCACCATGGCGATCTCTTCCAGCGCGCAGTTGCCGGCGCGCTCGCCGATGCCGTTGACCGAGCCTTCCACCTGGCGCGCGCCGCCTTCGATGGCGGCCAGCGAGTTGGCCACGGCCAGACCCAGGTCGTTGTGGCAGTGGGCGCTGAAAATGACCGTGTCGGCGCCGGCGGCGTTGCCGATGACGTGCTTGAACATCGCGCGGATCTCGTCCGGCGTGGTGAAGCCCACGGTGTCGGGCAGGTTGATGGTGCGCGCGCCGGCGGCGATGGCCACCTGCGCCACTTCGGTCAGGAAATCCAGCTCGGTGCGGGTGGCGTCCTCGGCCGAGAACTCGACGTCGTCGATGTAGCCGCGCGCCATGCTCACGTGCTTGTGCACCGATTCCAGCACCTGCTCCCGGCTCATGCGCAGCTTGTGCTCGCGGTGCAGCGGGCTGGTGGACAGGAACACGTGCAGGCGCGGCCGTGCCGCGGCTTCCAGTGCCCTGGCCGAGGTCTCGATGTCGCCGGGCAGGCAGCGCGACAGCACCGCCAGCACCGGGTCGCGTATCTCGCGGCCGATCAGCGCCATGGCCTCGCGGTCGGATTGGGAACTTGCCGGGAAGCCGGTTTCGATCACGTCCATGCCCAGCTCGGCCAGGGCGCGCGCCATCACCAGCTTCTGCGGTGGGGTCATGCTGCAGCCCGGTGACTGTTCGCCATCGCGCAGGGTCGTGTCGAAGATGGTAATTCGCGGGGTGTTGATGGTTGGAGTAGTCACCAGAGGGTCTCCTCGACAGCGGGTGCGATGATGTTGGGATGTTCGTTTCGGGAGGGCCGCGGCGCGTTGGGGGCGACGCGGCTTCTAAGTCGTTCGGCGTTGCGCCGCCGGGGTTTGCGCGGCGGGCTGGGGCGCACTTCGGACAGCAGCGTGGACAGCACGGTGGCGTCGATGTTGCCGCCGGACACCACCGCGCACTTGCGCTTGCCGGCGACGCGGCGGCCGGCGGCCAGCGCCAGCGCGCCGGCGCCTTCGGCGATGACGTGTTCTTCCAGCGCCAGCCGCACCAGGGTTTCGCGCAGTTCGGCTTCGCGCACGATGACCACGTCGTCGAGCAGGCTGGCGCACAGGCGGCGGGTGATGAAGCCGGGGATCTTGACCTTGACGCCGTCGGCCAGGGTGGCGACCGGGGCGATCTCGCGCACGTCGCCCTTGATCGCGCGCGCCATCGAGTCCACGCCCTCGACCTGGGCGCCGATGATGCGCACGCCCTGCGACTTCAGTGCCAGCGCCACGCCCGAGGCCAGGCCGCCGCCGCCGATGGGCACGATCACCACGTCCGGCGCGTGCGGTGCGATCTCGATGCCCAGCGTGCCCTGGCCGGCGATCACGTCCGGGTCGTCGAACGCGGACAGGAAGCGGTAGCCGTTCTGTTCGGCCAGCTCGCGGGCGAAGGCATAGGCCTCGTCGTAGCTGTTGCCGTGCTGGCGCACGGTGGCGCCCCAGTGCTGCACGCCGGCGATCTTGGTGGCCGGCGCGCCGTGCGGCATCACCGTGATGGCCTGCACGCCCAGCCGGAACGAGGCCCAGGCCACGCCCTGGGCGTGGTTGCCGGCCGAGGCGCAGATCACCGGCCGCTCGTCGCCGCGTTCCAGTGCGGCCAGCATCGCGTTCAGCGCGCCGCGCACCTTGTAGGAGCCGGTGCGCTGCAGGTTCTCCAGCTTCAACCAGGTGCCGAAGCGCTCGGCGTAGTGCAGCGGGGTGGGCGGCAGGAAGCGCCGCAGCCGCGCCTGCGCGGCCAGCACGTCGGCGACGCTGACATTGATCGCGCCAGTGTCCGCGGCGGCGACGACGGGGCGGCCAAGGTCAGGCATGTACGTGGCCAAGGCCCGGGGCGTGCGGCGGGCGTCGAAGAAGACGCCTCCGCGCGCGGGCCCTGCCCCGGGCGGGACAGGGAGTGCGCCGTACGTCGCCTACGTCGGGATTCATGCCGCCACTCCGGCAGGTTCCAGCGGCACGATCCGCACCGATTCGCAGTCGTAGACCTTTTCCAGCTGCCGGCACAGGGTCTCCGGCGGGCGCTCGCCGCTGACTTCCAGCTGCACGTGCCAGCGGCCGGCGTCGGCGGGCTGGCGGCTGCCGGCGATGTTGCAGGGCGCGAAGCCCCGGCGCTCGACCATGCCCAGAACGCGCAGCAGCGCGCCTTCGGCGGGGGTCAGCACCAGGTCAAGCCGGTATTGCATTGGAACTCTCCTGCGTTGCCTTGGCATGGGCGGGGTTGCTTTCCAGCATGGTGCTGTTGGCGTTGTTGGGCGGCACCAATGGCCACACGTTGGCGCGCGCGTCGATGGCCACGTGCAGCAGCGCCGGGCCGGGAGTGTCGAGCAGCGCGGCCAGCGCGTCCTCGACGTCGGCGCGCTGGGTGATGCGCGTGGCCGGGATGCCGAACACCTGCGCCAGCGCGGCGAAGTCCGGGTTGTCGGACAGGTCGATCTCGCTGTAGCGCTCGGCGAAGAACAGTTCCTGCCACTGCCGCACCATGCCCAGCGAGGCGTTGTCCAGCAGCACGATCTTCACCGGCAGGCGGCAGCGGGCGATGGTCGCCAGCTCCTGCACGTTCATCATGAAACTGCCGTCGCCGGAGACCAGCACCACGGTGCGGTCCGGGCAGGCGAACTGCGCGCCCATCGCCGCCGGCAGGCCGAAGCCCATGGTGCCCAGTGCGCCGGAGGTCAGGTGGTTGCGCGGGTGGTTGAAGCGGCAGTGCTGGGCCACCCACATCTGGTGCTGGCCGACGTCGCAGGCGATGACGGTGTCCGGCGGCGCGATCTCGCTCAGCCGCTTGAGCAGCGCCGGGGCGTAGATGTCCTGGCCGGGGGCGTCGTAGCGCGCGGCGAACTTCTCGCGGTTGGCGGCGCAGCGTGCGCGCCAGCCGTTGCAGTTGCCGCGGATGCCGGACAAGGCGCGCAGGCCGGCCTTGAGGTCGCCGGGCAGGGCAATGTCGGCGCCGCGCAGCTTGTCGATCTCGTAGGCGTCGGCATCCAGGTGGATGACGCGCGCGAACGGCGCGAACTCGGCCAGCTTGCCGGTGGCGCGGTCGTCGAAGCGGGCGCCGACCACGATCAGCAGGTCCGATTCCTGCACCGCCATGTTGGCGGCGCGGGTGCCGTGCATGCCCAGCATGCCCAGGTACTGCGGGTGGTTGGCCGGCAGCGCGCCCAGCCCGCGCAGGGTCAGCACGGTGGGGATGCCGGAGGCCTCGACGAACCGGCGGAAATCCTCCACCGCGCCGCCCAGGGCGATGCCGCCGCCGCCGTAGACCACCGGCTTGTCGGCGGCGGCGATCATCTCCAGCGCCGCGGCCAGGCGCTGCGCGTCCGGCGCCGGCACCGGGTCGACCGTGGCCGGCACGTGCTCGGGCAGGTGCGAGGCGTCGGCCAGCTGCACGTCCTTGGGCAGGTCGATCAGCACCGGGCCCGGGCGGCCCTCGCGGGCCACGCGGAACGCCTCGGCCACCACCTGCGGCAGGTCGTCGACGCGGCGCACCAGCCAGCTGTGCTTGACGATGGGCAGGGTCATGCCGAACACGTCCAGCTCCTGGAACGCATCGGTGCCCAGCAGCGGCGTGCCGACCTGTCCGGTCAGGCACACCATCGGTACCGAGTCGAGCATCGCGTCGGCGATGCCGGTGACCAGGTTGGAGGCGCCGGGGCCGGAAGTGGCCACGCACACGCCGACCTTGCCGCTGGCGCGGGCATAACCGTTGGCGGCCAGCGCCGCGCCCTGCTCATGGCGCACCAGGATGTGCTTGAGGGTGGAATCCACCAATGCGTCGTAGAACGGCATGATGGTGCCGCCCGGGTAGCCGAACAGCGTCTGCACGCCTTCGGCCTCCAGGGCCTGCGTCAACCAGCGTGCGCCATTGCGTGGCGCGCCGTGGGCGGGAGTGTTCATGCAGCGACCTTGACCTTTGCTCTGTGCGGGTGGGGGACCGCGCGGTTACGCGTTCTGCGCCTGCAGCCAGACCATCTTGGCGCGCAGTTCCTTGCCGACCTTCTCGATCGGGTGCTCCAGGTCGGCCTGCTTGAACCGGTTGTAGTTCGGCAGCCCGGCTTCGTACTCGGCCACCCAGTTCTTGGTGAAGGTGCCGTTCTGGATGTCGGTGAGCACGTCCTTCATGCGTGCCTTGGTGCTGGCGTCGATCACCCGCGGGCCGCTGACGTAGTCGCCGTACTGCGCGGTCTCGGAGACGAATTCGAGCATCCGGGTGATGCCGCCTTCGTAGAACAGGTCGACGATCAGCTTCAGCTCGTGCAGCACTTCGTAGTAGGCGATCTCCGGCTGGTAACCGGCTTCGACCAGGGTCTCGAAGCCGGCCTGCACCAGCGCCGAGGCGCCGCCGCACAGCACCGCCTGCTCGCCGAACAGGTCGGTCTCGGTCTCTTCCTTGAAGGTGGTCTTGATGATGTTGGCGCGGGCGCCGCCCAGGCCGGCCGCATAGGCCAGCGCGAACTGCTCGGCCTTGCCGCTCCTGTCCTGGTAGACGGCGTAGATGCACGGCACGCCGCGGCCGATCTCGTACTCGCGGCGCACCAGCGCGCCCGGGCCCTTGGGGGCCACCAGCACCACGTCCAGGTCCTCGCGCGGGGCGATCATGCCGTAGTGCACGTTCAGGCCATGGGCGAACAGCAGGCAGGCGCCCTGCTTCATGTTCGGCGCCAGCACGTCCTCGTAGAGCTTCTTCTGCACCATGTCCGGGGTCAGCACGGCGACCAGGTCGGCGTCCTTGACCGCCTCGGCCGGGGTCCTGACCGCAAAGCCGTCGGCCTGGGCCTTGGCTTCGGTCGGGCCGCCCGGGCGCAGGCCCACGGTTACGTCGAAGCCCGATTCACGCAGGTTCAGGGCATGGGCGCGGCCTTGGCTGCCGTAACCGATGACGGCGATCTTGATCTGGGGCAGTTCGTTGGAGCTCATGGGACTCGGTTCCTTGCAGTGATAGAGGGAGCGCAAAAGAAAACGGCCGTCGCGTCAGGACGCGGCGGCCGCCGGGGGAGGGATCAGGGCCATGCACGCCGCAGCGGCGCGCATGGCGTCGCGGGTGCTGTGTTTGTGCGTGGCGGTATCGGTGGTGAACATGGTTTCAGTTGAAATGGATGCTGGAAACGAAAAACCCCGCACCGGGGTCGGCGCGGGGTCTTTGATCGAATCTGGCTTTTTCTGCTACGCGCCAGCTCGTCCCGCACCTGTGGGCTCGGTAATAAGCACGAGTACGAGCAGCGACGCCGCGGCGGTGGCCGGGGTGCGGGTCGGGTTGGCGGTGGTGTGGCGTTGCAGCATGGCTCGAGATAACCACGCCACTTTCCGTGTTGTCAAGCAGGTCGGCCAATCTTGATCGCGTGTCCGGCCGCGATCGCCGCAAACGGTTGTCGCGGCGGCATGGTTGCCGATGAAAGTTGTTTGCCGGCGATGCGCGACGCCGCCGCCAGCGGGCCGCTTGCGCGGATCGGGCACCGCTGCGCGGGTACGGGCTGTCGGGTCGTGCGCTCGCGTGGGGGCCGTTGCCGGTCCGGTCTGCACGGCGGTGGATCCGCACGCGGGCGCCATCGCGTCCGCCCATCGGTGCCGACAGCGAGCGAAAGCGAGTGATAGGAAGTGGACGCTTTTCACGGTTTTGTAAGTGAGGCCCGGAAAAACAGCGGGTCGCCAATCCGAAAGCTGGGGAACCACATGAACCGCCTTCTCGCCTGCCGTACGGGGAGTGGAAACCTGTGTCCATCGAACCGCACCCGGGGAACACTGCCATGAGCGCATGGCCGGGTGACGCACAGCCGCTGATCCGCCTGCTCGGGCAATGCCGCATCGGCGATGCCGGGCGCCTTGCCTACCGCAAGGGCTGGGCACTGCTGGCCTATCTGGCGATCGAGCGCCCGCGTATCCATCGTCGCAGCCGGATCGCGGCGATGCTGTGGCCCGACCTGGAGCAGGGGGCGGCGCTGACCAACCTGCGCCAGGTGCTGGCCGACCTGAACCGGGTGATCGTCGCGGCCGCGGGTGAAGGCGTGCTGCTGATCGACCGCGAGAACGTGCACCTGTGCCCGGAGGCGTCGCAGGGGTTGTTCGACATCGATCTGCTGGAACCGGTGCAGGGCATCGGCAACCGCGCGCGCGAGTGGCTGGAGGATGCCGGCGAACTGCTCGAAGGTGTTGCCCTGGAGCACTGCGACGAATTCTGCGAATGGCTGCCGGGTGCAAGGGCCTGGGCCCTGCAGCGCCTGCTCAAGGCACTGGAGCGGGCACGCGAGGACGCGGCCGCCTGCCAGGACCTGGACGTCGCTGTGAACCTGTGCCGCCGCCACGTGATGCTCGATCCCTGGAACGAATCGCAGCAGCGCAGCCTGATGCGCCTGTACGCGCAGCGCGGCGAGCCGGACATGGCGCTGCACTGCTACCAGACCCTGGCCCGCGGCCTGGAACAGGAGCTGGCGGTGAAACCGCAGACGGCGACCCACACCCTGGCCCTGGAGATCGCGCAGCGGCACGCGCACGCGGCCTCCCCGCGCGGCTATGGCCGCACCCGGCTGGCGCACGCGGCATGGCTGGACAAGGCGATGCGCGCGTGACCCAGGCGCCGGCGTACCGCTAGTCAGGACAGCGCCATTTGCCTTGCACCATGAAGCCGCCATCGCCGACCGATGGCGGCTTCTTCGTTCCGGGCCGTTGCCGCGCGCGGCGATGCGCAAGCGGCTGAGGCAGCAAGGCGGCGGGGGCTGCAGCGGGCCACCGCCCGTGTCGTCGCGGTGGCCGCCGCGCTGCGCTCAGGGGCCGGTGTACTGGAGGTTCTTCGCGGCGGTGCGCACGGTGTCGTCGGGGAATCCGCCGAGCATGTCGGCGCGCCGCGCATTGCTGACGATCTCCACTTCCAGGCGCCTGGCCTCGTCGGGGAAACGGGCGGCGAACTGGTCGCGGTACTGCCGCGACGTGGCGGCGTAGGTGCCTGCCGCGGCCAGCGCCGCACCGGCGGCGATGGTGCTGCCCACGGCGGTGCCGATGCTGCCGCCGGCAACGGCGACGCGCCAGTTCCAGCCGCCATAGGTCTCGAACATCTCGGCGATGGTGTCCAGGGTCTCGGAGGTGGTGTTGATCAGGTCGGCGGTCGCGTCGATGAGCGCCACCGAGGCGTTCATGGCTTCGGCCACGCCCAGCTCGACCATGATGTCCAGCTGGACCTCGTGGTTGACCATGGCCGGCGTGGTCAGGCGCGCGGCCATCGCCACATTGGCGTGTGCGTACAGCGCCGGGGCGTAGTGCTCGCCGCAGCGCAGGCGGCCCCACAACTGGTCGATGCCCACCGCCAGCACCTTGTCCTGGTAGTTGTCGGTGCCGCCGCCGGGGCGGCGCGGCGACTGGAACACCGGCGAGGTGGCGTCGTGCGCCGGGGCAAGCGGATTGACCACGGCCAGGGCATAGGCGACGTTGCCGGCGATCTGCGCCGGCGCCTGCTCGCGCCGGGTATGCACGTGTTCCATGCTGGCCGGCAGCATCGCCGCGTTGCGCAGGGCATCGCAGAAATCCATGCTGTTCAGGCTGTTGAGGCCGCTGTGCGGCAGGTTGGCGCAATCGACGACGCTGCAGTTGTCCCACGGCTGGATCTTGCTGAAGGGCACGAACCGCGGCGCGTTGATGGTCACCTGCAGCGGAACGGCCTGGTCCGCCACCTGGGCCAGGTCGGCGGGCAGGGCGGTATCGACGTCGGCCACGCGCTGTGCGGCAGTGCTCCAGCCGGCCAGCGACGCGCTGTCGCCGCTGCGGCGCAGTACGCCGTAGCGGATGTTGCCGGCGCGGGTGTCGGGCAGGCTCAGCGTGCGCCAGGGCAGGGTGCCGACTTCGCCCTGGGCGCAGTCCTCGCGGCCGTCGCTGAGCGGGCTGGCCGGGCAGGGCAGGCGCGCGTGGATGGTGGCGTAGCCCATCACCGCGTCGTCGGCGCGCTGCAGCAGGTCGCGCTGCGCCACCTGGCTGCGCTCATGCGCGGTGTCGCTCAGCCAGCGCGTGAGCAGGACGCCGATGATGCCGAGGATCACCAGGGCCACGGTCAGTTCGATCAGCGAGAAGCCGCGCTGGCGCGCGCGGGCGAAGGGGGCGGAAGTGGGCATCATGGGTTCAGTCCTGGGCGATCCAGGGTGAGGGCGGTGTCGCGGGCGTCCTGGTAGAGCGTGTCGACCCGGTTCATGAAGTTCCTGACCTGGTCGCGCCGGGTTTTGGCGTCCTCGACTGCGTCCTGGGCGTCCTTCAGGGCGATGGCCGCGCTGGCCAGGCTCTTGGCCGCCATGGCCATGGACACCACCGATTTGGCCAGCTGCTTGGCGCCGGCGGCCATGGTCAGGCCGTCCGGCGGCCAGCCCGAGGCCAGCAGGGTGAGGGCGATGGCCTCGTTGGTGATCGACTCGGCCATGGCATAGACCGCCAGCGCCAGGCTGACGGCGGCCTGGTCGCGGGTGGTTTCGGCGATGTGGATGTCGAACTCGCGGAACTCGAAGTTGAAGCGGGTCAGTTCCAGCGAACTCCAGGCCGATTGCGCGGCCTGAGCGCTGCCCTGGGCACGGGCCAGGCGATCGGTGCAGGACAGGCGGCTGGCCAGTTCACCCGGGCCGGCGGCGAGCGTGGCCAGGTCGGTGTCGGAGGGGGCGCCCGGCATGGCCTGCGCCGCCGGCTTCCATTGTGCGTCGGCGTCGGCGCGCCCATGCCCGGCCATGCCGGAGTGGCCCAGGTAATAGGCCACCGGCATGCCCAGCCCGGCCATCGGCGTGTTGCTGCGCTGTTCCAGCAGCAACTGCATGCACAGGTCCAGGCCATTGTTGTTGCCGGTGACCGCCAGCGGGTCGCCCGGCGGCAGCAGCGGGTCGAACGCATTGCCGGGAGGCAGCGCCAGCCGCGGCTGCACCTGGTAATGGATGCGCATGCGCGCCGGCAGCCCGAGTTCGGCCACCGGCAGCCAGCCTTCGGCGGCGCCGGTGGCGCGGCCGTTGCCGTCGCCGTCGGCCGAGGGCAGGTGGCCGGTGCTGCGCATGTAGCCCAGCAGCGCCTGTTCGGCCTGTGCCAGTTCCTGCTGCTGGCGTTCGGCATCGAGCACCTTGTTGCCGAGCGGCAACAGGGTGAACAGCAGGACGGTCAGCAGTGCGGCGATGGCCAGGGCCACGGCCAGCTCCACCAGGGTGAAGCCGGCGGCGGCCGCGCGGCGCGGAACGCGCCTCATGGCCGCACCAGCGGCTGCGGGCCGGCCGAGCCACGCGAATCGGCCCATTCCAGCGCCGGTTCGGCGCCGAACGCCATGGGGATCTCGTCGCCGCCACTGACGCTGCCGCTGCGCATATCCTCGTACTCCTGCTTCAGCTTCTCGTACTGGGCCTTGAGGTCCTCGTAGTGCTTCTTGGCATTGCTGGCGCCGAGCTTGGCGCGCTTCCAGTCCTCGAAGGCGCGGCTGTAGGGGTAGCGCTGGCAGTACAGGCCCATCTTGTAGGTGTCGCCCCAGGCGGTACTGCCGGGCCACCACCACTGGCTGCCGTTCCACTGCCGGCTGGTGAAATACGCGCAGGCTTTTTCCGGGAGCAGTTCGTACAGCTGCAGTGTCCCGAACAGCGGGACATTGGCCGGGCTGGTGATCAGCAGCGGCGGGCGGCTGCCGGCGTAGGGCTCGGGCGCGTAGAACGGCAGCCGGCGGTTGGCGGTGCAGGTGCTGTCCACTTCCACCCAGTTGTCCTGCCAGTAGCCGGCGGTCGGCGGAGTGGCGTTGGCGTCGCCGGGCACCCAGATCGGGTGGTTCTCGGACTTCTTGCAGGAATAGGTGTAGGTCTCGACGATCGGCGACTGCTTCCAGGCATAGCTGACCGGGTTGTCGTCCTTGTCGCGGGTGATCTCGATGGCCCACTGGAACCAGTTGTAGCTGGCGCTGGTGGGGTACGTCAGCCACGGCGCTTCCTTGCGGTTGATCCGCCCGTTGTAGGCGTCGCGCGCATTGTCCATGCCCTGCTGCAACCCGGACTGTTCGGCCTTGAGCTCGTTGATCCGGTCCTGCATGTTGGGCTTGCAGACCGCATCCGGCGTGGGGTCGCGCGGATAGGGCGGCGGCGACAGGGTTTCGACCCAGCCGTAGTTCTTTTCGGCATCGCTGCCGCTGCGGTCGGTGCACGCCGCGTCCCGGTAGCGGCCGGTGCCGGGGCTGACCGCCTTGCACTCGCGTACCGGCTCGGGCTTCTGGCAGGTCTCGATGTACAGCACCGTGAGCTGGGCGTTCTCGCACTTCTGCCGGGTCATGGCGGTCGCCGGGCTGGCGCCGCAATGCTGGCTGTCGTCACGCTGCGCCTTCATCTTCGACAGGATGGAGTTGCCGCCGTTGAACCAGCTGTTGAAGTTGTCCTCGCGCAGCTTGATCTCCTTGTCCAGCTCCTCCTTGCGCATGCGCAGGCTGGACCAGTCCTGGGCCAGGTTGCGCAGGGCGATGGCGTCGGTCACCGCCTGGTCCTGGTTGTAGACGTAGTCGGTGACTTCCACCCGGTCGCGGTCGCCCCTGGGGCGGGTGACGGTGATGGTCTTGGTGGCGTCGTTCGGGTCCGGCTCGGTGACGGTCTCGGTGCCGACATGGGTGCACGTGCCGCCATTGAGCACGTACTCGCCGGCATTGGCGCCGACGTAGCGGCACTCCACGCGGACCTGGGCCTTGCCGTAGCGGCAGTTCTTCCAGTCGCCGCTGCAGATCTGCAGGCGCGTGGCCTCCACGTCGATGCGCTCGACGATGCGGCCGTTCTCGCTCAGGTCGCCATTGGTGGCCACGCCCACGCCCCACGGCGCCAGCCGCCACGCTTCCAGCGCATCCACCTGCACCTGCAGGGTTTCCCAGTTCTTCCTGGCTTCGTCGGTTTCCTGTTCCAGGCCCTTGCGCGGGGCGCCGGCTTCGTACTCGGGCTCGTAGAGCGGGTTGCCGCTGCTGTCGTGCATGGGCTTGCCATCGGCATCGAGCCTGGGGATCAGGTTGCCGTTGGCGTCGCGCCGGTAGACGATGCGGTACTTGTCCTTGGGGTCGTCGCCGTCCTTCCAGTCCGGGTTGAGCTCGGTCTTGACCACGCCCTCGTCGTCGGCGCAGTTGCGCGCCCAGAGCGTGCATTCCAGTTGCCGGCGGGCTTCCTCAGGGTTGCTGACCGGCGGGATGACCGATTTCCTGGCCAGGTCGCGCGCCTTGATCGTGGCCGCCAGTGCCGCGGTGACCAGCGGCAGCGAGGCGGCCTTGGCCGCCAGGGTCACGCCCTTGGTGCCGAGACCGACGATGGAGGTCACCACGGCGGCGGTCTTGACCGGCACTTCGGCGCAGGTGGTCCCCAGCGATGCGATGCAGGTGACGATGGAACGGACCAGCGACACCGAGGAGGTGATCAGCGTGGTGATGTTGTCGGACAGGCTGACGGCGGTGGCCACCAGCTTGAAGATCACAGAGATCTGCGCCGCGACCGCCCCCTGCACCGCCGACTCGGTGGCGTCGATGTTGCTGGCCTGCAGCTCGCCCAGCGCATCGTGCAGGGTGACCGCGGCGGCCAGCACGTCCATGCCGGCCAGCGAGACGTTGTAGGGCGTGGCGGTGGCGGCCGCCGCGCCGGGCAGGCCCAGCGGCGTGGCATAGGCGCGGGCCAGCGGTGCCGGCGCGGTGCCGCCGAGCAGCCGGCACCCCAGCATCTGCCCGGCGCCATCGAAGGTGCGCACGCGCACGCGGTCGTCGTAGCCGCCGTCCCATTCCTGCCAGGGTGCGGCCATCTGCGCGCCACCGGCCGCGTTGGCGTCATCCAGGCGCGACGCGCCCGACTGCGGGCCGGCGGCGGCGATGCCATAGGCGACGTTCCAGGGCACGCCGGTGCTGCCGGCGCGCAGCGGATCGTGCGGCTGCACCTGCGCCAGCTCCAGCGTGCGGCACAGGTCCAGCCCGTTGATGGCGACAAAGCCGCGACGGCCGGTTTCCTTGCCGTCCTCGTCGCGCGAGATGATCTCGCGGACGCTGCCATCGGTCAGGGGCGGCTGGTAGGTATTGCCGGGCGCGGTGAGGTCCAGGTGCGCGGCGGCGTCGCCGCGATAGACCATGTAGGCCACCGGGCCGAAGCGCATGCCGTTGCCGGATGCGCCGAGCAGGGTGCGCGCGGGCAGCCAGCCCTTGGCGTTGCCGGACGCGCAGTTTTCCTCGCCGTTGGCGGTGTCGGCCGGGCATGGCAGGCGCGCGTTGGCCGCGGCGAAGGCGGCGATGGCCTCGTCCGCCCAGCGCAGTGCCTGCTCCTGGGCGACGGCCTGTGCCGGCGCGCGCTTGGATTGCCACAGCATGGCGCCGGCGGCCAGCGCGCTGCCTACCAGCAGCAGGATCAGCATGACCTGGAGCAGGCCGAAACCGGATTGCGTGGCGGTCGGGGCCGCGGGCGGCAGACGCATGGGCTGGTTCATGACGGATGTCCTGAATGGCCGTGGGGAAAGAGCGGAAGCGGGACTCACTGGTTCATCCGCAGGTAGCCGGTCATCACCTTGACCAGGCCGTCCTCGCGGCCGTCGCGGGTCTGGGTGTCGTCCTCGGTCCACGGCCGCGGTTGCGACGGGGTGCTGCTGCCGACGGCGACATTGCACAGGCTGCTGCCGCCGCTGTACTTCGGGATCGGCGCCTGTTCGCGCAGGCGGCCGAAGCAGGCGTCGATGCGGCCGTCGATGCGCGCGTCGAGCTGGTTGGCCAGTTCCGGGGTCAGGCCCTTGAGCACCATGATGTTGCGCACGCGCGGCTGGTAGCCGCCGGTGGGCGTGGGCTCGGACCAGTCGACGACGGTGTCGAAGCACACCTGCAGCTGCTGCGGGTTGCCCTGGCTGTCGCGATAGACGTAGAACGACTCCATGCCCTCGGCGCGCCCCTGCGGCAGCGCGACGCCGCGTTCGAGCATGGCCTTGCGCAGGGCGAAGTTGCCCGGGTCGTCGCACAGCTCGCGGCCGTTGCGGTCGAGCTGGCCGTTGATGCGCCCGCTGGGATTGGCCGGGGTGTCGCCGGGAACCACGCCGCTCTGCTGCACGTAGCGGTCGTAGGCGACGATCCAGCCCTGCACGAACTCGCTGCCGATGCGTTCGGCCTCGGCACTGCGGTAGACGTCGCGGCCGACGCTGACCGCGCCGATGATCAGCGCGATGATCACCAGCACCACCGACATCTCCATCAGGGTGAAGCCGGCTGCCGACGGAAGGGGACGGGTAGGACGGTGCATGACGGGGATCCTCAGAACTGCGGGGAAGCGATGGCCTGCTTGACCAGGTCGTAGACGGGCAGCAGCAGGGCGACGATCAGGAACACGAACATGCCGCCGGCCAGCAGCACGACCACCGGCTTGATGACTTCGGAGAGATTGGTGATCAGGCGCTGCAGGCGCAGGCTGTACTCGGCCGACAGGCGTGCGAACTGCGAATCGAGCGTGCCGGTTTCCTCGCCGACGCCGATCATGCGCACCATCATCGAAGGGAATCCGCCGACCTGGCGCATCGCCGCGGACACGCGGTCGCCGCGCTCGAGCACCTGGCGGATGGCGATGATGCGGTCGCGGTAGTACTCGTCGCGCATCGCCCGTTCCATCACCTGCAGGCTGCTGACCATGTCCACGCCGGCCCGGATCAGCAGCGCCATGTACTCGGTGAAGAACGCCAGCCCCGAGGAGTACATGATGGTCCTGGCAATGGGCAGCTTGTGCAGTGTGTAGTGCGCGGCGCGGCGGAAGCCGCGGCTGTAGCGCCAGGCCACCCACAGCACGAAGGCCGCCACCACCATGGCCACGGCGATGAAGCCGATGTGGCCGATCAGCCATTCCGATCCCTTCATCACCGCGATGGTCAGCGGCGGCAGCTTGGCGTTCATCTGCTTGAACAGGTCGGCCAGGTTGGGGATGACGTAATAGATCCAGAAGCCGCCGGCGGCGAAGATCGCCGAGAACACGAATGCCGGGTAGATCAGCGCCTGGCGGGTGTCGGCGGTCATCTTGGAGATGCGTTCGATGTGGTCGGCCGACTCCATCAGCATCTTGTCCATGGTGCCGGTCTCGTCGCCGATCATCAGCAGGTTGCGCACGGTCTCCGGGAACGCGTCCGGGTAGCGCGACACCGCGTCGCTGAGCGAGGCGCCGGCATCGAGCTCGTCCAGCAGCCGGCGCGCCAGCCTGGCGGCGTTGGAGGTGCGGCCACCGCCGACTTCGTTGGCGACCGCGCGCAGCGATTCCATGATCGGGATGCCGCTGGAGGTCATCACCGCCAGGTCGCGCAGCATGCCGGCCAGCTCCACCGAGCGGATGCTCGGCTTGACCAGCTGGGTGATGGTGCGCTGCGCCTCGGCCAGCCAGCCGGGGAAGCGGTACAGGGTGAGCACCACCGCGTCGAAGTTTTTTTCCAGCCACATCCGTGCCGACGAATCGTGTTCGACCGACAGCTGGGTGACGCCGGCACGCACGCGGCCGCTTGAGAGCAGCAGGCGGTAGTAGTAGACGTTCATGGCGCCGGCCCCACGCCGGCCACGCGCATCACTTCCTCGCTGGTGGTCTGGCCGGCGAGGACGCGCGCCCGGGCGACGTCCTCGATGCTGCGGAAGCCGGCGTTCATGGCCAGATTGCGCAGCGTCTCGCGGCTGACGTCGTCGGCGATGCCGTTGGCCAGCGCTTCGTCGACCAGCATGATGTCGTATACCGGCAGGCGGCCATGGAAGCCGCTGCCGCGACAGCGCTCGCAACCGGCGCCGCGCTTGCCGCAGCTGCCCGGCGGCAGGTCCAGCCATTCCAGTTCGCGTTCGCTGAAGGGCACGTCGTGGGTGCAGAACGGACAGTTCTGGCGGACCAGGCGCTGGTTGACCACGGCCAGCAGGTTGTCGGCGATGACCTGCGCCTCAAGGCCCAGCGGGCGCAGGCGCGGGACCACGCCGAACACGGTGGTCACGTGCAGGGTCGAGAGCACCAGGTGGCCGGTGGCCGCCGCTTCCAGCGCGGCCTGCGCGGTTTCGGCGTCGCGCATTTCGCCCAGCAGGATCACGTCCGGATCGTGGCGCAGGAAATGCCGCAGCGCCGAGCTGAACTCGTAACCGGCGCGACGGTTCACCTCGGTCTGGCCGGCACCGGGCACGCGGTACTCGATCGGGTCCTCGACGGTGAGCACGTTGCGCTCGATCAGCGACTGCATCCTGAGCGCGGCGTGCAGCGAGGAGCTCTTGCCCGAGCCGGTGGGGCCGGTGATCAGCACCAGCCCGGCCGGGCGCGCGAACAGGCGCTCGAGCACCGCCACGTCCTCGGCGAAGAAGCCCAGTTCCTCCAGCCCGGCCAGGTCGCTGTGCTCGGGCAGCAGGCGCATGACGGTGCGCTCGCCGGCATCGGTGATCAGGGTGGACACGCGCACGGTAACCGCCGAATCCAGCACCGTGGCGCGGAAGCTGCCGTCCTGCGGGCGGCGCTGTTCGGAGATGTCCATTTCCGCGGTCAGCTTGATGTAGCCGAGCAGGCGGTTGAGGGTCAGCGGCATGGCGAACATCGGCCGCAGCACGCCGTCGACGCGGAACAGCACGTGCAGGCTGTCGTCGGACGGCGCCAGGTGGATGTCGGTGGTGCGCTCGCGCACCGCGTAGTGCAGCAGGTAGTCCAGCAGCTTTTCCGGGCTGTAGGCATGGTCGTTGTCGGTCGACAGCCGCTTGATCTCGCGCTCGAGCAGGCTCTCGACCGGGTTCTGCGCGAAGTAGTAGGTGTGGCGGATCAGCCGCGCGACCTTGCCGTACTCGCCCTGCAGGAAGCGGCAGCGCAGGCCGCAACGCTGCAGTACCAGCTGCCCCACGGCCTGGGTGTCGGCGTCGCCGAGCAGCACCTCGAGCGCATCGCCGGAACGTCGCAGCGGCAGGAACTGGCGCAGCTGGCACAGCTCGCGGTTGAACATCGCCAGCACCTGCGGGTCGGCGTGCGCCAGGGTGTCCACCTGCACGTACTCGATGCCGTTCATCTCGGCCAGCACGCGCACGATGTCCGATTCGTTGGCCAGGCCGTGGCGGATCAGGATCCGCCCAAGGCGCTGCTTCTCGACCTCGTTCTTCTGCAGCGCGTACTGCAGCTGGGTGGCGTCGATCAGGCCGCGTTCGAGCAGGCGTTCGCCCAGGCGCGTGCCATCCCGCTGGACGGCGGGCGGGGACGCGGGGCGGGCGGGGGTGGGATCAACCGTTGCCATGGTGTTGCGTTTCCGGGGAAGTGGACGAGGCGGCGGCGGGGGCCGCCAGCAGGGTGTCGAACAGGAACAGGGTCGCCGGGTCGGGCGCGCCGCTGGCGGGCAGCCCGCTGCGTTGCTGGAAGTGCGCGATGGCCGCGCGCATCCGCGGCCCGTACAGGCCGTCGAGGGTGCCGGCGTACAGGCCTTCGGCATGCAGCAGCGCCTGCACCGCACGCACGCGCGCATGCTGGTCCTGCGCGGCAAGGAAATCCTCCGCGCGCAGCCGCGTGCGCCATCCCGCCTGCCAGCCGCCGGCCAGCTGGCGCAGGCACAGGCCGTCGCGCGTGGGCACCTGTGCCAGCCAGGTATCGGTGACCGCCTGCACCTGCACGTCGGCCTGGCCGAGGCGGCGCAGGCAGGCGTTCCAGTCGGCGTCATCGGCACGGGTGGACGGGCCGCTGGACTGCGCCGGCACGGGCGTGGGCGGCGTGTCCTCGGCGCGCGAGTCGGTGCCGCGCAGGGCCAGGAAAAGCACGGTGGCGGCGAGCGCCCCGGTGAGCGAGGCGGCGGTCGCCAGTGACGGCCTGGCACGCCGCAGGCGGCGGGCCAGGGGGCGGGCGCCGGCCTCGGCGGCGGCGGTGCGCACCAGTGCCGGATCGATCACCCGCGCATGCGCCGGCAACGCGTACAGGCCGTACAGGCAGCGGTCCATGATCTGGTGGATGCGCCGCGGGTTGCCGCCGCTGGCGCGGTGCAGCGCCTGCGCGGCATCGGCGCGCAGGCGGATGCCGGGGCTGGGGTTGCCGGCCGCATCCAGGCGGTAGTGCACGTAGCGCTGTACTTCGTCGGCGGCCAGGACGTCGAGCTGCACGTGCTTGCAGATGCGGCTGGTCAGCTGGCGGATGCCGGGTTGCTCCAGGTTGTCGCGCAGCTCCGGCTGCCCGGCCAGGACGATCTGCAGCAGCTTCTCCTGGCCAGTCTCCAGGTTGGTGAGCAGGCGCAGCAGCTCCAGGCTTTCCAGGGTCAGGTTCTGCGCGTCGTCGATCATCAGCACGCAGGTGACCTGCGCGCGCCATTGCTTGACCAGGAAGCGGTTGAGCGTGTCGATGTCCGCCGCCGGGGTGCCGCGCGCTTCCAGCCCGAAATCGCGCAGCACCGCGGCCAGCAGGTCCGGGCCCTGCAGGAAGGTGTTGAACACCAGCGAGGTGACCATGCCCTCGCCGCCGAGCGCGCCGAGCAGCCGGCGCAGGAAGGTGCTCTTGCCGGTGCCGATCTCGCCGGTCAGCAGCACGAATCCGGCGCGGGTGCGCAGGCAGTGCGCCGCTTCGACCCGTTCGGTCTCCAGCCGTGCGGTCTGGAACCACGCCGCCGCATCGGGCGTGGGTGGGAACGGCGCGCGTTCCAGTCCCAGCGTCTGCAGGTGGCGGGCGAGGGCCGGGTTCATGGCGCGGTGCTGCCCAGTTCGGCCAGCGCACGGGCGACCTGCGGTGAGCGCGGATGGCGCCCGGACAGCCGCACCAGCCGCGTGCGGGCGGCGTCGGCATCGCCGCGGCGGGCGTCGAGCAGGGCGATGTTGACGCCGGCATTGACGTCTTCGGGAACCCGCTCGGCGATCCTGCGGTACAGCGTTTCGGCCCGTGCGGTGTCGTTGCCGGCGTGCGCGACCCAGGCCTGCATGCGCAGCAGGGTCAGGCTTTCGGGCGCCAGCAGGCCATCCAGCCGCGCCAGCGCCTGGCGGGCGTTGGCCAGGTCGCCGCCGGCCATTGCGCGCTCGACGTCGGCCACGGCCTGTTCCACCGCGCGGCCGTCACGGCCACCATCGGCGGGTGCCGCGCCGTTGCGGCGTTCGACCTCGATGCGGATGGCGGGCGCGGTGCCTTCGCTGGCTGTGGCCATCGGCTGCGGCGCGGTGCGGGCGGGGGCCGGAGTGGCGGCGACCGGCACAGCAGCAACCGCCGTGCTGGCGGCGTGGGTGTCGGCCACGGGCGGTTCCTGCACGGCGATGGCGGGCGGCGCGGGATCCGGCGATTGCGCCGGCCGCGGCACCGCGGCACTCGCCGTTGCCGGCGCCGCGGCGGGTGCGCGGATCACGTCCGGCATGGAGGGCGGCGGCGCGCTGGCCGTCGTGGGAAGCGTGACGACGGGCGCGGTGGCGGGCAGTGCCGGGGCGGGCGCCTCGGCGGCGTGCGCCGGCGGTGCGCTGGTACCGCGCCCGCCGAGCCCAAGCAGCACCGCACCGGCCAGTACGAAGCCGCCCAGGCCGGCCGCCGCGAACAGCGCGGTGCCGCGCGCGCGCGGCGACTGCCGTGCCCACCAGGACGCGCGGGGCGCCGGGCGCACCGGCAGCGCCGGCCCGTCCTGTTCCCGCAGCGCGTCGTGGATCAGGCTCATATCACCTTCACCCGCAGCACCAGCACCAGTTCGCGGGTGCTCTGCTGCTTGGCGCGCGAGCCGAACAGCTTGCCGAAGGCCGGCACGTCGGACAGGCCGGGGATGCCGCTGTCGTTGAGGTTGGCTTTCTGGTCGATCAGGCCGCCGAGCAGCACGGTGTCGCCATCGCGCAGGTTGAGCGTGGTGGTGATGCCCTTGACGTTGACCACCGGCAGGGTGACGGCGTTGCCGTTGGGGAACTTCTGCAGTTCCAGGCTGCCGGGCACCACCTCGGTCTGCATCGGGTGCACCAGCAGTTCGACGCCGCCGTTGTCGTGCACGACCGGGGCCACGCCGATCACCACGCCGGAGAACAGCGAATCGGTCTGGATGTCGGTGGACTGGTTGTAGGCGCTGCCGCCACCGGTGTTGGAGAAGTTGCTGGTGGACTTGGTGACGTAGCGGATGTTGGAGCCCACGCTCAGGTAGGCCGGGCTGCCGTTGCGCACGCGCACGCTGGGGTTGGACAGCACCTTGACGTTGCCGAAGGTGCGCAGCGCGTTGAGCGCGGCCGAAAAGGTGTCCGTCAGGTAGCTGATGCCCAGCCCGCGCCCGGCCACCGAGCCCAGCGTCTGGTTGGGGAAGATGATGTTGCGGGCCTGGTCGCCATAGCGGCCATAGCGCTGGTACGGCAGCAGGTTGGGGTTTTCCGGGATGCCGAGGTCGGGATTGGCGGGCGTGCCGGGCATCGGCGCGATGGTGGCCGGGCTGTCGCCGTAGATGCCGGCAACGCGGTTGCGCAGCAGGTTCCAGTCCACGCCGTACTGGAAGTTGTCGTTGAGCGACACGTCCAGGATCTGCGCTTCGACCAGGACCTGGCGGCGCATCTTGCTGGTGGTGTGGCCAACCAGCTCCTCCACCGCGCGGATCTGCGACGGGCGGGCGCGGACGAACAGCGTGCCGGAACTGGGATCCAGGCTGTAGCGGCTCTTTTCCGGCGCCGGCGGCGCATCCGGTCCGCCGGCGGTGGTGGCCTGTTCGTCGCTGCCCAGGATCACCTTGATCGCGGCGTCCAGCTGCTTGTAGGGGTCGTTGTCCTTGCCGACGCTGCCGCTCATGGTGAGCGTGCCGCGCAGCGACTGGCCGCCGCCGCCGGCACTCTGGATGCCAGCGCCGAACACGTCGCCGCCGGTGGACAGGTCGAAGGAGGTGCTGGAGTTGAGCAGGTCGACGTTGAAGATGCGTTCGCGCATCTGCCCCACCACCAGCGCGCCGCCGCGGATCTCGCCGTGCAGGTCGAACGCGTCGAGGATGTGGTTGTAGACCTCGCGTGCGCTGACGTTGCGCAGGTGCAGGCTGGTGCGCTGGCGCTGCTCCAGCACCTGCGGGTCGACGATCAGGTTCATCTTCAGCTCGTCGGCCAGCGCCCACAGCAGCTGGCCGACGTCGGCGTTGAACATGCTGATGCTGACCACGGTGTTTTCCAGCGGGTCGTAGGCCGGCGCCACCGGCGCGACGGCGTCGGCCTGCTGCTGCAGGCGCTGCTCGACCTGTTCGCGCATGCGGTCCTGCTGGCTGGCGAGCTTCCTGGATTCCTCGACGATGGCGTTGCCGCTGCGTTCCAGCGCCTTGTACTCGGTCGGCGGGAGTTCCTGGACGCTGCGTGGCGGCATGTTGCTGCAGGCGGTCAGCGCCAACGCGCCGATCGCGCTGACGAGCGTTCTGACCGTGGGGCGGCGTGGGACGCGGGCGGTGCGGGCGTTGGGATTCATCGGTTCTGTACCTTGGAAGGATGCGGTGGAAGGCAGAGGGAAGGGCATCGGCGGTCAGCGCGTGGTGGCCATCAGCCAGCCGAGCAGGGCGGTGGCGCTTTCGGCGACGACGAGATCGTCGTAGCGCTCATCGCCGGGGTAGTCGGGAGGGGTGACGCAGGTGCCGTTGCCCTGGGCGAAAGCGCGGTTGTTGGCGCCATCGAAAGCGGCATCGCCACTGCCGCCGTCGCGCGCGCCGACCGGGGCCACCAGCACGAAGGCGGGGTTGACCATGCGCGTGCCGGTACCACCGCCGGCGCACTGCGTGGGCGTGCCGCCACTGATGTAGTGCGGCTGGCTGGGCAGCGGGGCGATGGTGTTGGCGGCGACGATGCGCGACAGCGCCGAGCCGAAGCCGCCGGCGTACTCCAGGTCGGGCTGGTCGGCCGATTCGCGTACCGGTACCACCAGGTCGGTGCTGGCGGTCCCGCGATGCACGCCATAACGCAGGCGTTCGCCGCGTACCGGAACGTCCAGCCCGAGGCTGGCATAGGGCAGCCAGCCGACATTGCCGTTGGCGCTGCAGGTGCCGTTGCTGCCCTCGAAGCCGGTGTCGCCGGTGCTCGACTGGTCGGGGCAGGGCAGCCGCTTGTTGCGCAGCGCGAAGGCGTGCAGCGCCTGCCGTGCGATCTCCGCATGGGCGCGGGCGGCATTGTGGCGGCGTGCCTGGCCGAGATTGTCGAAGGCTGACAGCGCGGTCATGGTCAGCAGCCCGAGCACGCTGACGACCACCGCCAGCTCCACCAGCGAAAAGCCGCTGCGGGTGCCGGGGCCGAGCCGTGCGGGGCGGTGGCGTGGCTGCATGTCACTGCGCCCGGCCCGGTGCCGCGGGCAGGTTGGCCGGCGCCACGTCGTAGCGCAGCTGGCCCTGCATCTGCTGCAGTTCGGCCAGGATGGCGGCATTGCGCTGGCGCTGCTCCGGGCTGTCCGGCTTCTGCGTGGACTCGGCCAGCTCCACGGCCAGGGCCTGCGCGCGCTTGGCGATCAGCAGGTTGTTGCGCAGTGCGTCCAGGCGCACGTCCGCGGGCGCCTTGCCGGATTTCTCCAGCTGGTCGAGCTGGGCCAGCAGGTCGTCGGCCATGCGCATGTTGTTGCCGGACTTCAGGCGGATGTCGGCCAGCGAGCGGTGGATGTCCGTGGCCGTGGCGGCGGCAGGCGGCGACGCGGTGGCCGTGGCGCGTTGTATGGCGGTGCCGGCGGCCGCGGGTTCTTCGGCCTGCATCCACGGCGGCGTGTCCGCACCCGCTTGCGCGGCCTGCCGTTCGGCGGCGGCCGGTTGGGCTTGTGCCGCGGCCGCCACCGTGGCGGCGGGCGCGGCGTCGCCGCCAAAATGCCGCACCGCCAGGATCGCCAGGGTGCCGCCGGCGATCAGGCCTGCACCCCACAGCAGGGGCTTCCTGTAGCGGGCGTTCATCGACGTTCCCCCGTGCCGTTGCCATAGGGCGAGGGCACCGGCAGCGTGGCCAGCTCGCCGGCGGCGTTGCGGATGCGCACCCAGTCCGGGCCGATGGCGTCCACGCGCGCACCGCTGGCCAGCCGCGAGCCGCGCTGCACGCGCTGGCCGTCGATGACCGCACTGGGGCGGCCATTGGTGATCAGCACCAGCGAGACGGCGTGCGCGACGGCCGTTTCCGCACCGCCAGCGAGGGCGGACGACGGGCCGCCTTCGCTGGCGGGCGGCGTGGCCAGCGGCAGGGCCAGCAGGGGCTGGCCGTCGCCGATGGGGGCGCTGCGGCGCAGCCGTTCGACCTGCGCCTGCATCTTCTGGTTGTGGGCGATGGCGCCGCGCAGTTCCACCATGGCGGCGGTTTCGTCGGCATCGTTGCCCAGCTGCAGCACGGCGGGCTTGACCACGACCATCGTCGCCAGCCAGCCGGTGACCGCCAGCCAGACCACGAGCGCGAAGGCGGCGATGAACTTGATCTTCATGGACGGACCTCTGCCGCCGGAACCGACGGGCGCTTGAGCAGGTAGGAGAAGAAGCCACCGGCCGAACGGGTGTTCATGCCACCGCCCTGCGGGTCGACGGGCTGCGGGTCGAACCCGGCCCGGCGCAGGCCTTCGACGAAGGCCGGGACCTGCATTCCCGGCGTGCCGCGCCAGGGATCGGCCACGCCGTCCACGCGCAGCGTGTAGTCGCCCGGCGGCGGGGTGGGTGCGGCCGGCATGCCGGGATTGCGCGGTGCGACTGGCGGCTCTTCCAGCTTCACCCGCAGGATGCGCACCTGCCCGGCGGCGGCATCGCGCACCTGGGCCAGGCTGGCGCTGGGATCGGCGCCGTCATGCAGGCGCGTGGCGCGTTCGATGAACGCCTGCACGCTGGCGAAGCCCTCGGGCATGGCCTGCTGCGCCTGCATCGCGGCGATGCGTTGCTCGATCGCCTCGATCTCGGTCCCCACCTGGTCGGCACGGGCGCTGGCCTCGCTGCCGGTCAGTGCCCAGCGGGCGCCCAGCGCGGCGAGGATCAGGGTGAACACCAGCGACGCGGCACTGGCTATCGGCAACAGCAACTCGGCGCTCCAGGCCAGGCGGCTGGATGCCGGGTTGATGGCGATGCCCGGCCGGGCCTGGGACTGGATCCAGCCGATGCCGCTGCGGTATTCGTTGCCATGCTCGTCGCGCACCACGCGCAGCGGCACGCTGTCGACCCGCAGGCCGCTGCGCACGGCAAAGACCTCGCGCAGTGCGTCGTCGCTCCAAGGCTGGCCTTCGTCCGGGCGCGGCACCAGTACCGGGCACCATTGCAGGGCCAGCGGCTCCAGGCTGTCCTCGCCGTTGCCGAGGTCCTCGGCGAACTGCTCGGCGAGCGCGCCGACGGTCATCGCCATGTCCGACGGGTCTTCGCTGTAGGCCAGCGCGGTGCGGTAGATCATGTCGTGCTTGAGCACGGCCAGCACGCTGACCTGGCGACCCGACTGCAGTACCAGCCCCACGCCCGGCTTGAGCGACTTGAACAGCAGCGAGGTGAAGGGAATCAGCAGGCAATGGTCCGGCTGCGCCTCGGCCCAGGCATACGTCTGCTGCCACAGGTCCAGCGGGACCGCGGTGAACAGGGTCTGGTAGCCGGCGCCGATGCTGCGCGTGCGGTGGATCAGGATCTTGCTTTCGCCGTCGATCATGCCGTCCGAACGCAGCCGTCGTTCGATCAGGGCCACCGCATGCGCGGGGCTGCCTTCGAGCGAAATGACGTTGCTGACCGCATTCTCGAAATCACTGACCACCACCGCAGCGCCGGCCAGCCGCGGGCGGCCCTCGCTGCGGGTGACGGTGGCGCCGTCGAACAGCAGCCAGTGGCCCTGTTGCTGGATGACGTGGAGCAGGCTCATGGCAGGGGATTCCCGTGGGTGCCGGCGTCGTCGGCGGTCTGGAACAGCAGGCTGCCGCGCAGGGTCAGCGACAGCGGCGCGGGCCGGCGGTCGAGGCTGCCGGGCGGGTCGAACAGCCCCTCGTCCGGATGGGTGACGGCGATCTCGAAGGATTCGGCGCCGAACAGGTGGTCGGGCGAGCGCTGCACGGTGGCCAGCAGCGGCAGCGCTTCCTCGCGGTGCATCTGGCTCTGGCGCAGGTTGATCAGGCGTTCGCCCCATGCGCCCGGCACCAGGCCGTTGGCCTGGGCGCTGGCCAGCAGCTGGCGCGCGGAGTTGGCGTGCTCCACGCGCAGCCGCGTCTCCTGTTCGCGCACCTTGGCCTCGGACAACAACTGGTTGCGGTCGCCCAGGCGCTGGTAGGCGTCGGCCAGGGCCGAGCGTTCCTTGATGAACCACACCGCCGCCACCACCAGCGAAGCCAGGGTGGCGGCGAACAGCAGCAGCGAGGTGCGGCGCGAGTGGCGCAGGCGTGCGAGCAGGGAGGGCCGGCGCATCGGCTTACTGGTTCATCTTGTAGCTGGCGACGACGGTCATGACCTGGTCGTCGTCGGTGCCGGTGCCGAAGGTCTGGCCGTCGGTGACGGCCGAGGACATCGAACCGGTGTTGTTGCCGCCCCATTCGGCGCCGATGGCGTTGGCCGAGGTCGCGCCGCCGGACGCGGTGGCGGTACGGGCCTGGATGCCGACCTGGCGGAAGGCGCCGTTGCTGGCGTCGGGCTTGCCGTCGATCATCTGGTCCAGCGCGCGCGCCAGGTCCGGGGTCAGCCCGGTGATGATCATCGAGTTGCCCGAGCCCCACAGCGTGCCGGGCCGGTTCCAGCCGAAGCACACGCGGATTTCCTGCGGGTTGCCGTTGGTGTCCAGGTAGGCGTAGCGGTCTTCCTTGCCCTCGCCGCGGCCTGGCGGCAGGGTGATGCCGGCCTTGCGCACCAGGTCACGCAGGTCGAAGCCGGTGTCGCCCTCGCGGGTGCGGGTCAGGCCGTTGCTGGTCGGCAGCGCATCGGTGCCGGAGCAGATCAGCGCCGGTTCGGTGGCGTTCTGGCTCATGTCGCCGCCGGAGAAGCCGGTGAAGTGGCTGCCATTGACCATCAGCTGCGGCGCGGACTGGTTGTCGCCGATCGGCGCGCCGTAGCGCTGGTGGTAGCTGTTGTAGGTGACCACCCACTGGTCGACGAACTTCTGCTTGATGCGGGTGTACTCGGCGTTGCGCTGCACGTCGCGGCCGATCATGACCGCGCCGATGATCACGCCGATGATGACCAGCACCACGGCCATCTCGACGAGGGTGAAGCCGCCCTGGCGGCGCTGGGAAGACATTTGCATTGGATTGCCCCTTTGATGGAAACCTGCGCTGCCCACCGGTGCAGCGGGCACCGGCAGGCGTGTGTTGTTTCGGGGCAACGTGATAGGGCACCGACGTAAGAGGAACGTAAGAGCACCGCGCCGGTCATCCTGCGTGCAGCGGCGGATGCTGTACCCGCGCCGCGCGGGGCGCGATGCCTGGATGTGGACACGGTGGCGTATGGGGTGGCACATGCGCAGGCAGCGGTGGCCCGGTTATCGTCGGCATCCGTCCTGGTTGCCGGTTCCGCCGATGAAACGCTTGCCGCTGTTGCTGCTGTCCTGTCTTGCCATTCCTGCCCTGCATGCCGCCGACCGCATCACCGGGCCGGGCTTTGCCACCCGTTCGGAAGTGATCGCGCCGCATGCGATGGCCGCGACTTCGCAGCCGCTGGCCACGCAGATCGCGCTGGACGTGATGAAATCCGGCGGCTCGGCGGTGGACGCGGCGATCGCCGCCAACGCCGCGCTCGGCCTGATGGAGCCGACCGGCAACGGCATCGGTGGCGACCTGTTCGCCATCGTGTGGGACCCCAAGACGCAGAAGCTGCATGGCTACAACGGCTCGGGCCGCTCGCCGAAGTCGCTCACCCTGGCCGAGTTCCAGCGCCGCGGGCTCAAGGAGATCCCGGCCACCGGGCCGCTGCCGGTGTCGGTGCCGGGTGCGGTCGATGGCTGGTTCGCGCTGCACGCGCGCTTCGGACGCAAACCAATGGCCGACAACCTGGCTCCGGCCATCCGCTATGCGCGCGACGGCCACCCGGTGGCCGAGGTGATCGCGTACTACTGGGACCGCTCGGTGCCGCGCCTGTCGCATTACCCCGGCTTCAAGGAACAGTTCACCGTCGACGGCCGGGCGCCGCGCAAGGGCGAGCTGTGGCGCAACCCGAACCTTGCCGACACCCTGCAGAAGATCGCCGACGGCGGCCGCGACGCGTTCTACAAGGGCGAAATCGCCCGCACCATCGACGCCTATTTCAAGGCCAACGGCGGTTTCCTTTCCTATGAGGACATGGCCGGCCACCATGGCGAATGGGTCGAGCCGGTGAGCAGCAATTACCGCGGCTACGACGTGTGGGAACTGCCGCCCAACAGCCAGGGCATCGCCGCGCTGCAGATCCTCAACATCCTGGAAGGCTACGACTTCACGAAGATCCCGTTCGGCTCGCCCGAGCACGTGCACCTGTTCGTCGAGGCCAAGAAGCTGGCGTTCGCCGATCGCGCGCGCTTCTACGCCGATCCGGCATTCTCGCCGGCGCCGGTAGAGCGGCTGGTGTCCAAGGACTATGCCGCCCGGCGGCGCGCGCTGATCTCGATGGACTCGGCGCTGAAGGAGGCGCAACCGGGTACGCCGAAGCAACTGGAGGAGGGCGACACCATCTACATGACCGTGGCCGATGCCGACGGCATGATGGTCTCGCTGATCCAGTCCAACTACCGCGGCATGGGCAGCGGCATGGCGCCGCCGGGGCTGGGCTTCATCCTGCAGGACCGCGGCGAGATGTTCGTGCTGCAGGACAACCATCCCAACGGCTATGCGCCGGGCAAGCGTCCGTTCCAGACCATCATCCCGGCCTTCATCACCCGCGACGGCAAGCCGTTCGCCAGCTTCGGCGTGATGGGCGGGGCGATGCAGCCGCAGGGCCATGCGCAGATCGTGATGAACCTGGTGGACTTCGGCATGAACCTGCAGGAAGCCGGCGACGCGCCGCGCATCCAGCACGAGGGTTCCACCGAGCCGACCGGGCAGGGCACGGCGATGCGCGATGGCGGCGAGGTCAACCTGGAGACCGGGTTTCCCTACGAGACCATCCGCGCGCTGATGCGCAAGGGCCACCGCGTGGTGTTCGCCGATGGCCCGTACGGTGGCTACCAGGCGATCATGCGCGACCCGGTGACCGGCGTGTACTACGGTGCGTCGGAAAGCCGCAAGGACGGCCAGGCGGCGGGCTACTGAGGCGCCCGCCGCGCGCGTCGCCGGGGCAGGGCGTCAGTCGTGCTCCGGTGCCCGCGCCGCGGTGCGGGCGTCGTCCTGCGCGGCCATCTCGCGTTCGATCCAGGCCTGCACGGCATGCCGCGCGCGCTGCGCGCGGCGCCGCTCGAGCTGGTATTCCAGGTCCAGCACGCGGTACAGGCAGACCATCACCACCACCATCAGCAGCGCGAACGGCAGGGCGGCAATCGTGATCATGCCCTGCAGCGCGTCCAGCCCGCCGGCCAGCAGCAGGACCGCGGCGATCAGCGCCACGGCCACGCCCCATACCGCCTTGCGCGCCGGCGGCGGGTCGCCGGCCTCGTCGGTGGACATGCTGGCCAGCACCAGCACCGCCGAGTCGGCCGAGGTGACGAAGAAGATCACCAGCAGCACCAGCGCCACCGCCGACAACAGCACGCCGCCGGGCAGGCTGTCGAACAGCGCGAACAGTACCGTCTCGTAGCCGTTGCCCAGCGCCTGCAGCAGGTCGGCATGGCCGGTGAGCTGCGCCCACAGCGCGCTGCCGCCGAACACCGAGAACCACAGGAAGCCGAGCAGTGTCGGCGCCAGCACCACGCCGACCACGAACTCGCGCACGCTGCGCCCACGCGACACGCGGGCGATGAACGCGCCCACGAACGGCGCCCACGCGATCCACCAGGCCCAGTAGAAGATCGTCCAGTCGGCCACCCAGGTGCTGCCGGAGAACGGCGACATGCGCAGGCTCATCGTCACAAGCTGGTTGAGGTAGGCGCCGAGCGTGGTGGTGAAGGTGTCGAAGATGAAGCCGCTCGGGCCCAGCACCAGCACCGCGGCCAGCAGCAGTGCCGCCAGCAGCAGGTTGCAGTTGGACAACCACTTGATGCCGCGGTCCACGCCGCTCAGGGTCGAGGCCATGTACAGCACGAAGGCGGTGGCGATGATGACCAGCTGCACGGTAACGCTGGCGGTGATGCCGAACACGCGCTGCAGGCCGGCGGCGATCTGGATGGTGCCGAAGCCCAGCGTGGTGGCCACGCCGATCGCGGTGGCCACGACCGCGGCGATGTTGACCGCGTGGCCGATGGCGCCGCGGTGATGGCGGCCGATCAGCGGCTGCAGCATGTCGCTGACCAGGCCGCGGCCGTTGCGGTTGTACTGGAACCAGGCCATCGCCAGCCCGATCAGCGCGTAGATCGCCCATGGGTGCAGGCCCCAGTGGAAGAATGCGTAGCGCATCGCCGCACGCGCCGCGTCCACGCTCTGCGGCGCCAGCCCCTCGGGCGGCGTGGCGAAATGCGAGATCGGCTCGGCCGCGCCCCAGAACACCAGGCCGATGCCCATGCCGGTGGCGAACAGCATCGCCAGCCAGCTGGCGCGGGAGAAGTCCGGTTCGGCGTCCTCGCCACCGATGCGCAGGTTGCCGAAGCGGCCGAACGCCAGATACAGCAGGAAGCTCAACGTCAGGAACACGATCAGCAGGTACAGCCAGCCGACGCTGCGCACGACCTCGGCCAGCGCGGTCTGCACCACGTCGTTGAACGGGCCGGGAGCGATGCCGGCCAGCAGCACCAGTACGGCGACCAGCGCGATGGAAACACGAAACACCATGGAGGAGCTTCTCCGATCTGGGGATGGGGGAGCGAGCCAGGGCTTGCAGCGGAACCGGCCACGAACAGGCGCGGAAGAGGCGGTGCCGGCATGGCGGCACGGGGCTGCATGAATGCGGCAGCGGCGCATCCTACTGAATGCGATGTCACGATTCCGTTAGTGGCCCCGGCCCGCCGCGCCGGAACGGGCATGGCCACGCATCGGCCGGGTTTTCCACCCATGTGACCGCTTCATGTTCTAATGCCGCCCGAAGCGGGGGTACCGCGGCCATGTCGCCACGGTTGAGACAGTCCCTTGGAACCTGATCCGGTTGATACCGGCGTAGGGAAGCTTCGCATTGCCCCGTCGCGTGGATGCCTGCCCAAGGTGCGTCCATGGGCTGGCGGCAGTGCGCCTTCGCTTCGTCCGGCCCGTGCATCCGCGCGGGCCTCCAACAGGACGACGCCCGATGAATGCACCGCTTTCCGCCCTGCAGCAGCAGGCACAGCAACTATCCGGATCGGTCACGCAGCCGATCCCCGGCTCACGCAAGATCCACGTGCCCGGCACGCGCCCGGACCTGCGTGTGCCGATGCGCGAGATCGTGCTGACCCGCACGCCCACCCTGTTCGGCGGCGAGCACAACCCGCCGGTCACCGTGTACGACACGTCCGGCCCGTACACCGATCCGGACGTGCGGATCGACCTGTGCGCCGGCCTGCCGGCGCTGCGCAGCGCATGGATCGAGGAGCGCGGCGACAGCGAATGCGTGGAGCAGCTCGGTTCGGCGTTCGGCCGTGGCCGCGAGCGTGATCCGGCGCTCGACGCGGTGCGCTTTCCCGCGCGCAGCCTGCCGCGCCGTGCGCGCGCCGGCGCCAACGTCACCCAGATGCACTACGCGCGTCGCGGCATCATCACCCCGGAGATGGAGTTCGTTGCGATCCGCGAGAACCAGCGACTGGAGGCGGTGCACGAAGCGCATCTGCTGAAGCAGCACCCGGGCGAGCACTTCGGCGCCGCCATCCCGCCCCGCATCACCCCCGAGTTCGTGCGTGACGAAATCGCCCGCGGCCGCGCGATCCTGCCCTGCAACATCAACCACCCGGAAAGCGAGCCGATGATCATCGGTCGCAACTTCCTCACCAAGATCAACGCCAACATCGGCAACAGTGCGGTGTCCTCGGGCATCGCCGGGGAGGTGGAGAAGCTGGTGTGGGCGATCCGCTGGGGCGGCGACACGGTGATGGACCTCAGCACCGGCAAGCACATCCATGAGACCCGCGAGTGGATCATCCGCAACGCGCCGGTGCCGATCGGCACGGTGCCGATCTACCAGGCGCTGGAGAAGGTCGATGGCCGCGCCGAGGAACTGACCTGGGAGATCTTCCGCGACACCCTGATCGAGCAGGCCGAGCAGGGCGTGGACTACTTCACGATCCACGCCGGCGTGCTGCTGCGCTACGTGCCGCTGACCGCGAAGCGCACCACCGGCATTGTTTCGCGCGGCGGCTCGATCATGGCCAAGTGGTGCCTGGCGCACCACAGGGAGAACTTCCTCTACACCCATTTCGAGGATATCTGCGAAATCATGAAGGCTTATGACGTGGCCTTCTCGCTGGGCGATGGCCTGCGCCCCGGGTGCATCGCCGATGCCAACGACGCGGCGCAGTTCGGCGAGCTGGAAACGCTGGGCGAACTGACCAGGGTCGCCTGGAAGCACGACGTGCAGACCATGATCGAAGGTCCCGGCCACGTGCCGATGCAGTTGATCAGGGAAAACATGGACAAGCAGCTGCGCGAGTGCGGCGAGGCGCCGTTCTACACCCTCGGCCCGCTGACCACCGACATCGCACCGGGCTACGACCACATCACCAGCGCGATCGGTGCGGCGATGATCGGCTGGTACGGCACCGCGATGCTCTGCTACGTCACGCCGAAGGAACACCTCGGGCTGCCGAACCGCCAGGATGTGCGCGATGGGATCATGGCCTACAAGATCGCCGCGCATGCGGCCGATCTGGCCAAGGGCCACCCCGGTGCCCAGGTCCGCGACAACGCGCTGTCCAAGGCCCGCTTCGAGTTCCGCTGGCAGGACCAGTTCCACCTCGGCCTGGATCCGGAAAAGGCGCAGGAGTTCCATGACGAGACCCTGCCCAAGGACGCGCACAAGCTCGCCCATTTCTGCTCGATGTGCGGTCCGCACTTCTGCTCGATGAAGATCACCCAGGACGTGCGCGACTACGCCGCCGAGCACGGACTGGATGACACCCGGGCGCTCGAGGCGGGAATGGAGGAGATGTCCAAGGCGTTCCGCGACCAGGGCGCGCAGGTGTACCGCGTCGAGTGAGGATGCGCCGGGCACGGCACATGCATGCCGCGTTGCCCGGGTGCAGGCGCGTCGTCCAGCGACGACGTGCCTGCATCACGCGCCTGTCGCGGTTCGCGCCGTGAACGCATCTTTAGGTTTTCTTCAGCTAGTTGAATCGCGTGCGCCGACGGCGATTGCGTGGAGATGGCGTGGCGATGCGTCGATGGCCGGATACGCTGCGATCCCATGGGTTTGCGGCGTGTCGACCCTGGGCCCGTGCTGGCCAAAGGATGAACGGAAGATAAAAAAAACGCGCCCGGGGGCGCGAATTCTGAAGCGGATTATGTGCGTTGCGTCGGCGAGAGAGGGCCTGATGTCGTCCCGCGTGGGTACACGGGTAACTGCCATAGGCTAATATCCGCGCGCCTTGAAACATTTGCTCATAGCGTTGACGCCATTTGCGGAATTTGGCGGTTCACTGGCGGCATCACCACCAGGGGGCGGGCACAGGACGATGCCCTCCAGCGATTTACTCCCTGACCGGCATGGAACCCATCGACAGCGATCTTTCCAACATTGAACGCCTGCATATCGGCGATTGCCTGATCGTCCTGCCGTCGCGCGAGGTGCATGCGCCCGGTGCCCGTCGCAGCGTGCGGCTCACCCCCAAGGCGATCGGCGTGCTGCTGGTGCTGGCGCGCGGTGCCGGCAATGTGGTGACCCGCGACGAGCTGTTCGCCCAGGTATGGCCCGATACCCTGCCGACCAACGACGTACTGACCCAGGCGGTGACCCAGCTGCGCAAGGCGTTGTCTGCCGGCGGTGCGTTCCCGCAGGGACAGGAGTACATCGAGACGATCGCCAAGACCGGCTATCGCCTGCGCGCCCCTGTGGCATGGGAACCGGAGGATGAGCGGGAAGCGTCGGCGGTCGGTGCGCAGGCGCAGGAACCTGACGGAAGCGCGGTGGCTGCGGCCGGGCCGGCGCCGGTCGTTGAGTTCTCCAGCGCCGCGGCACCCCCGCGCAGCGGATTCTGGCGCCGGGCACGCCGCAGGCTGCTGCTGGCGGCGGGGCTGCTGTTGCTGTTCAGTTCGCTGACGATGGCCTGGTTGCTGTGGCAGCGCCCGGCGCCCGAGAGTGCGCTGGACGCGGCCACGGCCGACGGCACCGGCGTGGTCGGCAGTCCGCAGCGGCCCTACCGCCTGATCACCGCAAGACAGGGGTTCGGGACGTTCCCGGCGTTGTCGCCCGACGGCGCACTGGTGGCGTTTGCCGACGAAAGCGATGGGGGCTCCACGCTCAAGGTGCAGAGTACCGGCAGCACTACCTCGGCGACGCTGGTGAAGGCACCCGCCGGGGCCAAGGACAGGTTCCCGGCATGGTCGCCGGACGGGCGCGAGATCGCGTTCGCACGTTTTCGTGCCGATGGCAGCTGCGAGGTCCTGGTGGTCGGCGCCACCGGCGGCAGTGCGCGCCGCGCCACCGCGTGCGATGGCGCCGAGATGCTGAGCTTCAGCTGGATGCCCGACGGGCGCGGATTGGTGTTCGGCTCGATGACCGGCCGCCATGGCGCGCCCGGCATCCGTACCCTGGACCTGGCAACCGGGCGCTGGACGGCGCTGGATTACGAACGCGGCGAAGGCGATTTCGACTATGCACCGCGCTATTCGCCCAGCGGCCACCAGCTTGGATTCATCCGTAACCCGCAGGTGGGCGGGGTGTGGGTGATGGCCGCCGACGGCGGCGGTGCCCGCCGCATCACCAGCGGCAGTGCGGAGATGCGTGGCTGGGCCTGGCTGGACGAGCACGCCATCGTGTTCGGACGGCGGATCGACAGCGAGTCCCGGCTGTACCAGGTGGACCTGCGTTCGGGCCTGTTGAAGGACCTGGGCGTGGACGATGCGCAGAGCCCGAGCGTGGCCGGCATGGGCAAGCTGCTTGCCTTCGTGCACCGCGCACCGCAGTTCGGCCTGTTCCGGGTACCGCTCGATCATCCCGAGCGCAAGGAGCGGCTGTTCGCGTCGATGGGGCGCGATGCGCAGCCGATGATCGCGCCCGATGGCCAGCAACTGGTGTTCACCTCCAACCGCTCCGGCGCATTCGCGCTGTGGTGGGCACGCCTGGGGCAGCACGATTCGCTGCGCCCTGTGGAGGGCTTTCGCCCGGAAGCACGTCAGTCGCCGGACTGGTTGGCCGACAGCCAGCAGGTGCTGGTCAGCGGGCGCGATGATGATGGGCGACCGGGCATCTACGAGGTGACGCCCGAGCAGGGGCAGTGGAAGCGCCTGCCGGTTCCCGTCGGCGAACCGTTGCAGGCCGTCTACGGCCCCACTGCCAACCTGGTCTTCGTGATCGGCAGCGAGGATGACGGGCTGGTCACGCTGTCGTTGTTCGACCGTGGCGGCGACCGCTGGCGGCGCCTTGCGCAGGTGCCCGGTGCGTCGCAGGTGCGCTACGACCGCGCCACGCAGCGGGTGTTGTTCACCCGGCTGGCGGAGGGCGGCCTGTGGTCGGCCGATGCCGCCCTCTCGCAGGCCAGCTTTCGCGAGCTCAGCGGGGAAGTGCCGACCCGCTGGCGCTTCCGCACCTGGGCCCTCGGTGCCGAGGGCGCGGTGGCCTATCTGCGCCAGGACGGCGGCTGCGCGGTGCAGCTGAGCCGGCTCGACCAGTCGCAGCCGTCACGCTGTCTGGAGGCGTGGGCAGCCAGCGCCACCAATGGCTTCAGCGTAGCTCCCGATGGTGATGCGGTGTATGTGGCGCTGGCGGTTTCCGATGGCACCGACATCGGCATCATGCCAGTGCCGGAGAGCGCTTCGCGGCCATCGCTCGGCGTGCTCAAGTGGTTGCCGGTATTGGGAAAACCGGATTCGTGATTTCTTCGTCCGCGGTTCCGGAAGAATTCGGAAGGTTATCGTCGTAACTTCCTGACTGCTGCCGCCAGAGTTGGCAAAACCATCGGCCATTGAAGGCAAATGATGGTGAGTCATGCGACAGGTGGCCTGGGTCGATCGCGGTCAGTCGGTTTCGTTCGAGAAGCAGCCCGAGGACGGTCCGCGTCCGAACTGCGTGGGGGTGGCCCGCCTGGGCAGCCTGCAGACCTCGGGAACCGTATTCACCGTGTGGATGCAGTTGCGCGGCAGCGCCTGGGTCGAATCCAGGGAAGGCCGCTTCCGCCTGCGCCAGCGTGAATGGATCGCGTTCGAGAAGGACTCGCGGCCGCTGATCCAGGCCAGCCGCGACGGGCTGTGCATCGGCGTGGCGCTGGATGCCAATGCGCTGCGTACCCTGGGCGACCTGGCCGACAGCGGGCTGTACGCCGGGCATGGCCTCATGAGCCGTGCCGAGGCGCGCACGGCGCTGCACCTGTGGCGCGAGGCGCAGGCCAGGGAGCCGGGCTCGCATGTCCTGCGCCCGCTGCTGCTGCACGTGGCGTCGCTGCAGCGGGACTATTCCGAGGGCGTGCAGCGCTGCCCGGGACGGTCGCGCCTGCGCAAGCGCCAGGTGTTCAGCCGCATGCAGCGCGCGCGCATGTACCTGGAGGGCAACAGCCACCGCGTGGTGCGCATCGGCGAGCTGGCCGAGCTGACCAACTTCTCCAGCTGGTACCTGTCCAAGACCTTCCAGTGCCTGTACGAGGAAAGCCCGCAGTCGCTGTCCGCGCGCCTGCGCCTGGAGCGTGCGGCCATGCTGCTGCGCGATACCGACATGATGATCAGCGAAGTCGCCGCGGCCAGCGGTTTTGACAACTGCTGCAGTTTCGCCCGCGCCTTCCGCGCCCGTTTCGGGGTCCCGGCAAGCCGTTACCGCGAGGCGGTCTGTGCCGGCCTTCCGCCACAATCGGCAAAGTCTGCGACTGCTTCGCGCAAACCCATGGCTTCGGTACGAACGTAACGTTCGGGGGTGTTTTAACGCACCACTAACGTAATCGGAGAGATTGATGAATTTTCGTACTCCCGCCGTGCGGTTGGGCCTGCTCCCGGCTGGCATTGCCATTGCGCTGACTCCTGCGTTCGCTTCGGCGCAGGACGCCGCTGCCGGCGCCACCACCCTGGACCGCCTGGAAGTCACCGGTTCGCGCATCCGCGGCGCCAACATGGAGACGCAGCAGCCGATCCTGACCCTGACCCGTGAAAACCTGGAAAAGCAGGGCTACACCTCGGTCGCCGACGTACTGCAGAACATGACCTCGGCGGGTTCGCCGGCAATCTCCCGTTCCGAAGCCCTGGCTTCGGGCGAGAACGTGGGTGGCTACTACATCGACATCCGCAACCTGGGCGCCAACCGCACCCTGGTGCTGATGAACGGCAAGCGCCTGGGCGCCACCACGGGTGGTTACCAGGATCTGAGCCAGATCCCGATGTCGGCCATCGAGCGCATTGAAGTCCTGAAGGACGGCGCCTCGGCCATCTACGGTTCCGACGCCATCGCCGGCGTGGTCAACGTGATCACCCGCAAGCGGTTCGACGGGGCCGAAGCGCAGGTCTACCTGGGCCAGTACGGCGAGGGCGACGGTGAAACCAACCAGTACTCCTTCACCATGGGTTCGGAAGGCGAGCGTGGTGGCATCACCCTGTCCGCCGAGTACTCGAAGCAGGACCCGGTGATGGCCAAGGACCGCTGGTTCTCCCGCGACGGCGGCAAGGGTCCCAACACCACCCCCGCTGACCTGAGCCCGATCGGTCCGAACGGCGTGTGGTGCGATCCGCGCGTGTTCGGCGACTGCAAGCCGACCAAGGACAAGACCCCGATCTGGCAGACGCTGAATCCGGGTGGCGATCCGACCAACCCGAACGACTACCACCCGATCACCCCGGCCGAGTACGCCAACGCCAACCAGCAGATGATGCTGCAGACCGGCATTGAGCGTAAGTCGGTCTACGTGAACGGCAACTACGATTTCACCGACAACGTCTCGTTCAACGCGGACATCCTGTACAACGAGCGCACCACCGATCAGCAGATCGCCGGCTACCCGTACCAGTCGCAGTCGTTCGGCACCCCGCTGTCGGCCGACAGTGCGTTCAACCCGATCGGCCAGGACGTCGAGTTCCGCCGCCGTCTGTGGGAAATGCCGCGTACCACCGAAAGCAAGCTCAAGACCCTGCGCTTTGCGCCGACCATCAGCGGCTTCTTCGAGTTCGCCGACAAGTCGTTCGACTGGAACGTCGGTGCGCTGTTCAACCGCAACGAGTCGACCAAGACCAACCACGGCGACATGAGCCTGATCGCCGCGCGCCAGGCGCTGGGCCCGTCGTTCATCGACGCCAACGGCGTTGCCCGCTGCGGCACCGCTGCCAAGCCGATCGAAGGCTGCTATGCGTGGAACCCGCTGCTGCCGGCCGGCGTCGCCGGCCCCGGTTCGCTGGACAACAAGGACCTGCAGAACTTCCTGTTCCCGTCCTTCACCACCACCGGCGTGACCAAGACCACCTCGTTCACCGCTGACCTGGCCGGTTCGATCATGACCCTGCCGGCGGGTGACCTGGGCTTCGCCATCGGCGTCGAACACCGCGAGGAAGAAGGCCGCTTCGTGCCGGACGCCTTCATGCAGTCCGGCGAGTACACCGGCCTGGGCCAGACCACCACCAACGGCAAGTACGAGCTGGACGAGGTCTACCTCGAACTGAACATCCCGGTGCTGGCCGACATGGCCTTCGCCAAGGAACTGACCGTCAACGTCGCCGGCCGTTACTCGGACTACAGCAACTTCGGCGGCACCATGAACGGCAAGTTCGGCGTCACCTGGCGTCCGCTCGATGAGCTGCTGGTCCGCGGTACCTACGCCCAGGGCTTCCGTGCGCCGTCGGTCGACAACATGTACGGCGGCCTGGGTTCCAGCTTCGAGAAGTACACCGATCCGTGCTCGGTCGGCGTGGCCGGCAGCGTCGCCGGCAATGCCGCCTGCACCGCCGCGGGCGTCGCTCCGGACTACAAGCAGCTGGGTCAGGGCCTGATTCCGTGCACCACCTGGCCGTGCGCGACCCCGGACCAGTTCATCTCCGGTTCCAACCCGAACCTCAAGCCGGAAACCTCCACCAGCAAGACCGTCGGTCTGGTGTGGAGCCCGCGCTGGGTGCAGGGCCTGGACATCTCGCTTGACTGGTACAACTACCAGATCAACGACATGATCATCTCCGACAGCGTCGACCGCATCCTGCGCGACTGCTACGTGCTGGGCAACAGCAGCCGTTGCGCCGGTATCGTGCGTGCCGCCGATGGTCACATCACCGAGATGTTCTACGGCCTGGCCAACCTGGGCCAGATGGAGACCGAAGGCTACGACCTGGGCGTCAAGTACCGCCTGCCGGAACTGGCCATCGGCCAGATCTCGCTGGATTGGCAGACCACCTACACCGCCAAGTACGATGAAGTCGGCCAGAACAAGGCCGGCGACAAGATCATCATCGGCAACGTCGGCAGCCCGGGCATCTTCCGCGTGCGTTCGAACCTGGGCGTGAACTGGGAGTACGGCAGCTTCGGTGCCACCTACACCGCGCGTTACTACTCGGGCATGAAGGAAGGCTGCGTCAGCCTGGCTGACGGCTGGTGCGACCTGTCCGACCGTTACGCCAATGGCGAGTGGGAGCCGCTGCGCAGCACCGGTTCCAACACCTTCCACGACCTGCAGGTCAACTACAAGGCACCGTGGAATGCCACCATCGCCCTCGGTGCGAACAACGTGTTCAACCACCGTGGCTCGCTGCAGTACTCGGCACCGAACAGCGATTTCGCCTACTACGGCGGCTTCGACATCGGTCGCTTCATCTACATGAAGTACACCCAGCGCTTCTGATCCATCGAAGTTCTGTGCAGCATGAAGAAGGGCGGGCCGCAAGGCCCGCCCTTCTTCTTTTGTGCGGGTGTCCGCATGCGGACGATGGCGGCGCGCCGGCAGGGTGCGTCATCCGCCGGCGGCTGTGGTCGCGCCGCTGCGTGCGCACGGATCGCTACGAGGGCCATGGCCGCGCAGGTTCGGCTGATGGACACGCAAACGGAAACGGCCGCATCGGGTGCGGCCGTTCCAGGCAAGGCGGGGGGAGATCCCGCCTCAGGCGATGTCGGACAGCCCGGCGAGGTCGCTGGCCATCTCGCGCCAGCCTTCGAGCCGCGGCAGCACCGCGGTGCGTTCCAGGTACTGTTCGTCCACCGGGTTGCCGCTGGCCAGTGCCGTTGCCACGTGCACGGCGCCGGTGACCCAGAAGCTGCGTACGTTCGAACGCTGCGGCTGCAGGTGGAACGCGACCGCTTCGATGATCGGCATCGGCAGGCCCCACAGCCCCAGCAGGTAGGCGCCGGCCTCGTCGTGGCCCGGGCGGTCGTCGCCCTCGGCCGCCGGCTCGCGCGCGTCGCGCACGCCGGGCAACAGCAGGCCGATATCGGCCAGCAGGGCAGCAGTCGAGCCCAGCTCGGCGCTGGAGGACGGGAGCATCCTGGCGGCCAGGCGCGATGCGGTCAGCGCGCGTGCCTGCAGTGCGTTGCGCTCGGCCGGGGACACCGACGGCACCGAGAAAACCTCGCTGGCGAGCACCAGGTCGCGCAGCGTGGACAGGCCCAGCCGGGTCACCGCGCCGCGCAGGTCGGAAATCGCCCGGCCAGTGTTGAAGAAGGCGGAGTTGGACAGCTGCAGCACCTTGGCGGCGATGGCCGGGTCGGCCGACACCAGCTTGGCGATATCGCTGGCATCGCTGTTCTCGTCCTCCTCCAGCGCATGCATCAGGCTCAGGTACAGGTGCGGCGGCGACGGCAGTTTCTCGATGCGGCCGATGGCCGCGCGCAGGCGCGGGCTGTCCAGCAGGTCGCGCAGCTCTTCCAGGCTGGTCAGCGCCTCCAGCAGCACCTCGGGCGACAGCGGCAGCGGCAGGAAGCGGTGCGCCACGCCGATGATGCGGGCCGAGGGCGCGCGCTGGCTGTGCGCGGCTTCGATCAGCGCGATGCGGATCGTCTCCGGGCGCAGGGTGCGGATCTGGCCGAGCAGGGTGGCGGGCGTGAGGTCGGGCAGCGCCGGGGCGACGATGACGGCGTCGATGGGGCTGGACGCTACCGTGGCGATGGCGGCATTGCCGTCCGGAGCGGTCTGGACCTGCCAGTCCTCGCCCAGGTCGGTGATGTACTCGAGGAGTTCGGCCGACAGGCTGGCTTCGTCGCCGACTAGCAGGATACGCAAGACATTTCCCCCAATGGAACCGTCCGGCCGCAACTGGAACAGGCCGGAAAACCGGCCTGCCAATGTAACGGAACACCCCGCCAAGGTCATGCACCCCGCGGATGAAACGTGATGGTCGTCGCTGGCGGCGGCGCGGCGTGGCACCGCCGCCGGCGTGACTCAGTCCTGCTGGGCGACGAAGGCTTCGTGCGCCTGGACCAGGATGCGCTTGGCCTCGGCGGCGTCACCCCAGCCTTCGATCTTGACCCACTTGCCCTTTTCCAGGTCCTTGTAGTGCTCGAAGAAGTGGCCGATGCGTTCCAGCCAGTGGCTGGACACCTGGGCGATGTCCTCGACGTGGCCGTAGCCGCTGAAGATCTTCGCCACCGGCACGGCCAGGATCTTCTCGTCGCTGCCGGCCTCGTCGCTCATCTTCAGCACGCCGACCGGGCGGCAACGCACCACCGAACCGGGCACCAGCGGCAGCGGCAGCACCACCAGCACGTCGGCCGGGTCGCCATCGCCGCACAGGGTGCTGGGGACATAGCCGTAGTTGCAGGGGTAGCGCATCGGCGTGGAGAGGATGCGGTCGACGAAGATCGCGCCCGATTCCTTGTCCACTTCGTACTTCACCGGCTCCGAGTCCTTCGGAATCTCGATGATGACGTTGATTTCTTCCGGGGGGTTCTTGCCCGCGGAAACGAGTTCCAGACCCATGCGCTGCTCCGAATCGTGCGTTTGACAGAGGGACGCCATTCTACGCCGGCTGCTGGTGCGGCGCACCAAACGGCCGCCGGTCGTGAGGCCGGGCGTGGGGGCTGCCGGGGCCGCGCCGGTGGTTGCGGGCAGGCGGGGCTGACGGTTGGCCGGGCCGGGGCGGGCGCCGTGCTGCCGGCTGCCTGCGGCCAGGTGCCGGCCAGCGTGCCGGCGCGAAGCCCGGCAGTGGCGCCCTGGCGCGGCCCGGCGCCGGCCCCCGTCCGCACGCGCTGGAGGGGCCGGCGGCCTGCCAACCGGGCGGGCCTACAGCAGCGGCACCAGCAGCAGCGCCACGATGTTGATGATCTTGATCAGCGGGTTGATCGCCGGGCCGGCGGTGTCCTTGTAGGGATCGCCGACGGTGTCGCCGGTCACCGCGGCCTTGTGCGCCTCGCTGCCCTTGCCGCCGAAGTGGCCGTCCTCGATGTACTTCTTGGCGTTGTCCCAGGCGCCGCCGCCGGTGGTCATCGAGATCGCCACGAAGATGCCGGTGACGATGGTGCCGATCAGCAGCCCGCCCAGCGCTTCGGGCCCGAGCAGCAGGCCGACCACGATCGGCACCGCCACCGGCAGCAGCGACGGCACGATCATTTCCCTGATCGCCGAGCGGGTCAGCATGTCCACCGCCCTGTCGTACTGCGGCTTGCCGCTGCCATCCATGATCCCGGCGATCTCGCGGAACTGGCGGCGTACTTCCTCCACCACCGCGCCGGCGGCGCGGCCCACCGCCTCCATCGCCATCGCACCGAACAGATAGGGGATCAGGCCGCCGACCAGCAGGCCGATGATCACCCGGTGGTCGGACAGGTCGAACACGAACGACCTGCCGGGGTGTGCCGCCTGCAGGTTGTGGGTGTAGTCGGCGAACAGCACCAGCGCGGCGAGCGCGGCCGAGCCGATCGCATAGCCCTTGGTGACAGCCTTGGTGGTGTTGCCCACGGCATCGAGCGGGTCGGTGATGTCGCGGATCTCCGGCGGCAGCTCGGCCATCTCGGCGATGCCGCCGGCGTTGTCGGTGATCGGCCCGTAGGCATCGAGCGCGACGATCATGCCGGCCATCGACAGCATCGCGGTGGCGGCGATGGCGATGCCGTACAGGCCGCCGTGCAGGAACGCGAACCAGATCGCCGCGCACACCGCCACCACCGGCAGCGCGGTGGACTTCATCGACACGCCCAGCCCGGCGATGATGTTGGTGCCGTGGCCGGTGGTGGAGGCCTTGGCCACGTGCTGCACCGGCTTGTACTGGGTGCCGGTGTAGTACTCGGTGATCCACACGATCAGGCCGGTCAGCAGCAGGCCGATCAGCGCGCAGATGTAGAGGTTCATCGCGCCGTGGGCGTTGTCGCCCATCAGCGCGGTGGTGATCGGGTAGAACGCGATCGCGGCCAGCACGCCGGAGACGATCACGCCCTTGTACAGCGCGCCCATGATGTTGGGCTTGCTGCCGGAGACCTTGACGAACATCGCGCCGATGATCGAGGCGAGGATCGATACGCCGCCCAGTACCAGCGGATACAGCACCGCGTTCTTGCCAGCGAAGTCGGCCGAGCCCGGCACCATCATCATGCCGCCCAGCAGCATGGTGGCGATCACCGTCACCGCATAGGTTTCGAACAGGTCGGCGGCCATGCCGGCGCAGTCGCCGACGTTGTCGCCGACGTTGTCGGCGATCACCGCCGGGTTGCGCGGGTCGTCCTCGGGAATGCCGGCTTCGACCTTGCCCACCAGGTCGGCGCCCACGTCCGCGCCCTTGGTGAAGATGCCGCCACCCAGGCGCGCGAAGATCGAGATCAGCGACGAGCCGAAGGCCAGGCCGACCAGCGCGTGCAGGTTGTCGGCCTGCGGCAGGCCCAGCTTCTGCAGCACGAAGAAGTAGCCGGCCACGCCCAGCAGGCCCAGCCCCACCACCAGCATTCCGGTGATCGCGCCGCCCTTGAAGGCCACGTCCATCGCCGCGCCCATGCCGTTGCGCGCGGCTTCGGCGGTGCGCACGTTGGCGCGCACCGAGACGTTCATGCCGATGTAGCCGGCCACGCCGGACAGCACCGCGCCAACCGCGAAGCCGACCGCGGTGTACCAGCTCAGGAACACGCCCACCAGCACGAACAGCACCACGCCGGCGATGGCGATGGTCAGGTACTGGCGGTTGAGATAGGCGCGCGCGCCCTCCTGGATCGCCGAGGCGATCTCCTGCATGCGTGCGTTGCCGGCCGGCTGGCGCAATATCCAGCGGGCGGCGAACAGACCATAGGCGATGGCGATGACCGCGCAGGCCAGCGCGAAGACGAGACCGTAGTGTTCCAGCATGAACCCCTCCAGCACAGGTGGATGTCGTCCAGCAGCGCTGAACGCGGGACACGCCGGGATGAAGCACTGGAACAGACCCGGAGCCATGCAGCGGCCGTGGTACGTGTCGCGGTGTTCAACGATTCCTGGAGCTGCGGCGAGTATGGGTCAGCTGCCGTTCACTGTCACGGCCCGCACGCGCTTGCCATGCCGTTCAGCGCCGCGCTGGCACCGTGCGCTCTGGACGAAAAGCGAGGCTGGACGATGAAGATGCGGGGTGGAATGCGGTCGATACCGTTGCTGGCGCTGTTGCCGCTGGCCGCAGGCGCACAGGCGCCGGCGGCCGCGCAACCGGAGATCCAGCGCCCGCCGGGCACGGCGCAGGCGGTGGGGGCGGTGCATACCGTACGGCAGATTCCCGAGGCCTGCGTGCGCATCGAGGGACGTTTCACCGGCCAGGCCGACCCACCCTACGCCATGCAACTGGTACGCACCGATGCGCGCTGCCAGCCGCGCGCGGTACTGCGGGAAGCAACCCGGGTCACGCCGGGCGAGGACGGGTGGCGGCTCAATGACCGCATCCGCATACCGTCCGCGGCCTGCCCGGGCCAGCAGGCGGTGGTCGAGGTCTGGCGGCGCCCGGTCGAGCAGCCGCTGGCGCGCGACGGGCAGGGGCAGGTGCGCGTGTACCTGGGCGAAGCGCGGCAGCAGGCCGATGCCGGCAAGCTGGCATCGCTGCCGGCGTTCGCGGTGGACATGCGGGTGCAGGGCACGCCGTGCCGCTGAGGCGGGCGGTGGCGCGAATGCAAAGGGGGGCGGGGATGCCGCCCCCGTTGGTGAGGCTGGGTCACTCGCGGAGCTTGAGCTTGTCCGCCATGCCGTTGAAGGTCGCTTCGTCGGACGGGGACAGGTTGGGGCGGCCGGCCAGCACGCCCATCGTGATCGTCCCCTGCACGAAGTAGGTTTCGCCCTCCTCGACCTCCATGGTCAGCACGTCCTTGGCTTCGGAGTGGACGGTGTAGTGGTGGGTGCCGGGCTCGGCGAAGTGGATGAAGTAGTTGCCGCTGCGGAGCTTGCCCAGCTCCTGTTCGCCTTCGCGCACCTTGAAGCCGATTGCGCCACCAGCGAACTTGCTGGGGCGGAAGAACACGATCTGTGCCTTGTCGGCCGGGGCCGGCGCGATCCTGCCATTGCTTGCCACGGTTTCGGGTGCCGCTGCCGGGGTGCTGGCCGCGGCGTTGACCTCGGCCGCTTCGTTGCCTGCCTGCGTGTCGGCAGCCGGGGCGGCCGGAGGGGGCGTCAGCGCTTCTTCCACCTGCTGCGCCGCACCACTGAACGGGATCAGCAGTGCCGCGGAAAGCGTCAACGTGCACAAGCGTACTTGCATGGAACTACTCCTTGGGTTGGTCCCGGGTGTCGGGTGTGGGTGAAAGGGAAGGATCGGAATCGAGAGTCGGAGCCGGGCCGGTGGCCGGTGGCGCGACGGGGGCCGGGATGGGGGCGGAGTCCGCGGCGGCGCCTGGCTCGGCCCGCGGCTGGGCACGGATTCTGGCGATGCCACGGGTCCCTTCGGGTATCACTACTTCGCGGCCGCGGATGAACATCGCGAACGGTCCCGCAGCGAATGAAACGCCCAACGCCATGCCGCTGTTGTCGTCACCGCTGGCCCCCACTTTGAAGCCTCGCAGCAGCAGTGGACCGGCGGGTGTTTCCAGCATGCGCGCGGCAATGATCAGTTCGCCGGGAGCACCGCCTCCCCGCGCGGGGGCGGCGTGGACGACCTGGCCGGTTCCGCGGGTGCCGGCGGCAACCCGCTCGATGCCATCGAGCAGCAGTGGTTCGACCAGCACGATCGGAAAAACGTCGCCGCGCTTGTGTGTGGATGAGGCCAGCGATTCGCCGAGTTCGATGGTTACCGGCATGCCGGCTGGAAGCGGGGTGGCGGCACCATCCGGCGCGGCGGAGGCTGCAGGTGCGGCAGGCGGGTCGGGCGCCACGCTGGCGGCCGTGCCCGGTTGCTGGCCGGAGATGGCACTGGACAGCACGTGCAGAAGCAGCGCCAGAATGGCGCCGGGTGGTGCGTCGCTGGACATCCTGTCGGCCCCCTGCCTGTGGGCACGATCGTAGCCGTGGGCGGGCGCTTTGGGAACACGTCGGTGCCGTGGGCCTGGCCGGGTGCCGGCGCCGTGGCCAGCGCTCCTCCATGGTGCCGGCAATGCCGCTGCCGGCATGCGTCGCGATCAGTCGCGACGCATCTGTCCACTGGCCGCTGCAGCTGAGGGCTGGGCGATGGCCTGGCGCCGCCGCATGGATGGGCTCAGCCCTCCCAGGCCGGGAGCTTCCTGGCGACCGCCACGTTCTTCAGGGTCACGTACTTCGGCAGTCCGTCGCGGCCCCACGGCAGCGGCGCTTCGCCACGGATCAGCGGCTGCAGGTAGCGGCGCGCCTTGTCGGTGATGCCGAAGCCGTCGCGGCGGATGAAGCCGGCCGGCATCTTCTTCTCGTGGTTGGCCACCCTGGACAGCGGCGCGGCCTCGATCTTCCAGCGGTAGGGGGCATCGGAGGTGCGCGCGATCACCGGCATCACCGAGTTGCGCCCGGCCAGCGCGAACCGCACCGCCGCCCTGCCCACGGCCTGCGCCTGCTCCCAGTCGGTCTTCGAGGCGACGTGGCGGGCCGAGCGCTGCAGGTAGTCCGGCAGGGTCCAGTGCACCTTGTAGCCCAGCTCGGCCTTGACCCGGCCGGCGAGGTAGGAGGCCACGCCGCCGAGCTGGGTGTGGCCGAACGAGTCGGTGGCGCCACCGGCGTCGGCGACGAAGCGGCCATCGGCGCTCTGGATGCCCTCGCTGGCGACCACCACGCACCAGCCCACCCTGGCCACCACCTGCTTCACCTTCGCCAGGAAGGTGGCCTCGTCGTAGGCGCGTTCGGGCAACAGGATGATCTGCGGCGCATCGTAGGGGTTTTCCCCGGCCAGCCCGGCCGCGGCGGCCAGCCAGCCGGCATGGCGGCCCATCGCCTCGTAGATGAACACGCGGGTGGAGGTCTCGGCCATCGCCGCAACGTCCAGCGCGGCCTCGCGCACCGACACCGCGGTGTACTTGGCCGCCGAGCCGAAGCCGGGGCAGGTGTCGGTGACCGCCAGGTCGTTGTCGATGGTCTTGGGCACGCCGACGCAGGTCAGCGGGTAGTCGAACTCGCGGGCCAGCTGCGAGACCTTCAGCGCGGTATCGGCCGAATCGTTGCCGCCGTTGTAGAGGAACCAGCGCACGTCGTGCGCCCTGAACACCTCCAGCAGGCGCGCGTAGCGGGCCCGGTCCGCCTCCAGCGACTTGAGCTTGTAGCGGCACGAGCCGAACGCGCCGCCCGGGGTATGGGCCAGCGCGGCGATACTGGCGGCCGACTCGCGGGAGGTGTCGATCAGGTCCTCGCGCAGCGCGCCCAGGATGCCGTTGCGAGCGGCCAACACCTTGATTCTGCTGGCCCTTGCTTCGGCGATGACGGCCGACGCGGTGGCGTTGATGACGGCGGTCACGCCACCTGACTGGGCGTAGAGCAGGGTACCTTTGGACATGGGCGGGATTCTCCGGGCGGGGGACATTTCCGGGACATTGGCCGGATGCGGTAAGCTGCGTTATTGCGGTGCAGCGTGAATCGGCCCATGAGTCTAACGCCGCTGTCCGTCCCTGAAAGAAACGTCCTCTACATACAAGGGAGTCAGGAATGCGATTGGTTCTGTTGGGACCGCCCGGTTCGGGCAAGGGCACGCAGGCGACCCGCCTGAAGGAAGAGCTGCGGATTCCGCACATCTCCACCGGCGACCTGCTGCGCGCCGAAGTGGCTGCCGGCACCGAGCTGGGCAAGCAGGCCAAGGCGGTGATGGATGCCGGCAACCTGGTGTCCGACGACATCCTGCTGGGCATGCTCGAAGCCCGCCTGGCCCAGGCCGACGTCGCCAACGGCTTCATTCTCGACGGTTACCCGCGCAACGTGGCCCAGGCCAACGCGCTGGGCGAACTGCTGGCCCGCCTGCAGCAGCCGCTGGACGCCATCGTGCAGCTGGACGTGCCGACCGAGCTGCTGGTCGAGCGCATCGCCGGCCGCGCCAAGGAGCAGGGGCGCGCCGACGACAACCCCGAATCGGTGCGCCAGCGCCTGCAGGTCTACAACGACTCCACCGCGCCGGTGATCGATTTCTACGCCGGAAAGGGCACGCTGGCCCGTGTCGACGGCGTCGGCGCGCTGGACGAAGTGCTGGCCCGCATCCTGGCGGCGATCAAGCGCTAATGCCTTGCCTCCCGCTCCGGGCCCGCGCCGGAGCGGGCGCACAAGCGAACGCCCCGGACCATCGGCTGGTCCGGGGCGTTCGTCGTACAGGGGCCAGCAGGTGGGCGTGCTCAGAGCCCCGCAGCATGAGCTCCCTGGGGATGGCCTCTTGGGGAGTAGGACCTGAGGGATACTGCGGCTGGCCCGTGTATTCTCGGTATGAATGCCCCCCAGCGGTATAGGAGTTTCCCCTACAGGCGGGTAGGGGTAATGCCGGGATGACATACCCGCGCGCCGCCGCATCGGCGACAATCGGCGCATGAGCAAGCTCCATATCCTCGGCATCGCCGGTACTTTCATGGGCGGCGTGGCCGCCCTGGCCCGCGAACTCGGCCACGCGGTCGAAGGCAGCGACCAGGCGGTGTACCCGCCCATGTCCACCCAGCTGGAGACGCTGGGCATCAGCCTGGCGCAGGGCTACCTGCCCGGCAACATCGGCGCCGATTGCGACGAGATCGTGATCGGCAACGCGCTGTCGCGCGGCAACGCGGCGGTGGAGGCGGTGCTCGATGGCGGCCGCCGCTACACCAGCGGTGCGCAGTGGCTGGCCGAAAACGTGCTGCCGGGCCGCGACACGCTGGCGGTGGCCGGTACCCATGGCAAGACCACCACGACCACCATCCTGGCCTTCCTGCTGCAGGCGGCCGGGCGCGAGCCGGGCTTCCTGATCGGCGGCGTGGCCGAGGACTTCGGGGTTTCGGCACGCCTCGGCGGCGGTCGCGAGTTCGTGGTCGAGGCCGACGAATACGACACCGCGTTCTTCGACAAGCGCAGCAAGTTCGTCCATTACCGGCCGCTGGTGGCGATCCTCAACAACCTGGAATACGACCACGCCGACATCTTCCCGGACGTGGCCGCGATCCAGCGCCAGTTCCACCACCTGGTGCGCACCGTGCCCGGGCGTGGCCGGCTGATCGTCAACGGCGAGGACGAGCGCCTGGCCGAGGCGTTGGCGATGGGCTGCTGGACGCCGGTTGAGCGCTTCGGTTTCGACCCCGCGCTGGAATGGAGCGCGCGCCTGGTCGAGCAGGACGGCAGCGCGTTCGTGGTGCTGCACCGGGGCGTGGAGGTGGCGCAGGTGCGCTGGCCTCTGCTGGGCCGCCACAACGTGCTCAACGGCCTGGCGGCGCTGGCCGCCGCGCATGCGGTGGGCGTGGACCTGGCCGCGGTGGCGCCGGCGCTGGCCGGCTTCCAGAGCGTCAAGCGCCGGCTGGAAGTGATCGGCCAGGCGCGCGGCGTGACCATCTACGACGACTTCGCCCACCATCCCACCGCCATCCACACCACGCTGGAAGGCCTGCGCGCGAAGGTCGGGCCGGCGCGGATCGTGGTGGCGATGGAGCCACGCAGCAATTCGATGCGGCTGGGCGCGCATGCCGCGGCGCTGGCGCCGTCGCTGGACATCGCCGACGCGGTGGTGTTCCTTGCCCGCCCGGAGCTGCCGTGGGATGCGGCCGCGGTGATCGCGGCGGTGCGCGGGCAGGCGCAGGCGGTGGCCGATACCGACGCGCTGCTGGCGCGGCTGGGCGAAGCGGTGCGTGATGGCGACCACGTGGTGTTCATGTCCAACGGCGGCTTCGACGGCGCGCCACGCCGTTTCCTGGCGCGACTGCAGGGCTGATACCGCTGCCGGGCGCAGCGCGGGGGTGGCGCGGGACATGCGCTACCCTCGTTGTGGATTTTTCCGCCCGTGGAGCCCGGCCCGGCCGATGACCGATACCCAGACCCTGCCCCTGTTCCCGCTGCACGGCGTGTTGTTGCCCGGCGCCGCGCTCGGCCTGCGCGTGTTCGAGCCGCGCTACATGGACCTGGTGCGCGAATGCGGCCGCCACGGCGGCACCTTCGGCATCTGCCTGATCCTGGACGGCGAAGAAGTCGGTGCGCCGGCCACGCCCGCGGCGTGGGGCGTGGAGGCGTTGATCGAGGATTTCGATGTCGGTGCCGACGGCGTGCTGCTGCTGCGCCTGCGTGGCGGCCGCCGCTTCCACGTCGAGCGCACGCGGGTGCGCGACAACGGCCTGGTGGTGGGCCAGATCCAATGGCGCGAGCCGGACCACGACGACGAGCTGCGCCCGGAGCATGCGCTGCTGGGCCTGCTGCTGGAGCGCATCCTGGAACAGGCCGGCGGCGAGTTCGCCGGCGCCGGCCCGGCGCAGCTGGACCAGGCCGCCTGGGTGGGCTGGCGGCTGGGCGAACTGCTGCCGCTGGACGAGGAGCAGCGGCTGGTGCTGCTGCAGGAAGACGATCCGCACCTGCGGCTGGAGCGGCTGATCAGCTGGATTCCCGATTTCGAACCGCCCGCCGGGGCGGAGCCGTAGCCGCGCCACGAGACGCGCCGCGGGCAGGCCCGCACCGCGCCGCCGTGGTCACGGGGCGCGGTCGCTGCGGATCATCAGCAGCTGCATTCCGTTCTCGGGCATGGGCTGGGTGCGGGTTTCCATTCCGTCCAGCGACTGCGTCACCGCCTCCAGCGCCGGGTCCACGCCGCGCAGCGGCAGCCACAGCCCGAACAGCTTGAAGTGCCGCTGGTAGCGCAGGGTCTGCGCGCTGCCCAGCCACAATGGCGCCTGGCCCGGTTGCAGCCGCACCGGTGCCGGCCACAGGCGCAGCGCATACAGCTCGTCCGGGCGCGTGCCCCGGCGCAGCATCAGCAGCGATTCGACATGGGTGTCCAGCGTTGCCGGCAACACCGGCACCTGGTCCGGCGTGGCCTTGCTGTCGAGCATGCTCAATGCCTGTTGCCAGCCGGCCTGCGGCTGCAGCGTCCAGCCATTGCGTTCCAGCTGTTGGCGCAGCGGCGCCAGCGGCCCGGCCACCTGCACGTCCAGCGGCCAGCGCTGGTCGTCGTCGAATTCGTTGCGGCGCGCCGGCAGCTCGCGCCAGCCGTCCTGCCACCACCACGCCGCATCCATCATCCGCGGCGCCTCGGCCGCCGGTTCGAACTTGGCCAGCTTGGCGGCCACGTTGCGCGGCGCATACCAGAACCCGGCCAGCAGGAAGACGCCGTAGAACAGCCAGGTCACCGGCTTGACCCAGAACGAGCGGTTGAAGCGGCGGCGGTAGGCGATGCCCAGCACCAGCAGCCAGAAGATGCCGAACAACATGCCGCCGATGACGTCGCTGAGCCAGTGCGCGCCCAGGTACAGGCGGGCGAAGCCGATGATGGTGACCACGATGCCCGACACCAGGTACGGCCACACCCGCGTGCGCCCGGGCAGCTCGCGGCTGATCAGCACGGCGAAGAAGCCGAAGGTGATGGTGGCCATGGTCACCGACACCGACGGGAAGCCGAAGCCGCTGCTGGCGGCCGGTGGCCGCACCACGTCCACGGTGGCGCCCAGCAGCTTGGTCAGCGCCAGGCCGAACGCCAGCGCCGCCAGCCAGTGCGCGGCGGCCATCCAGCGCCGCCGCCAGGCCAGGTAGCCCATGCCCGCGGCGATCGCCGGCAGCAGCACCTGCCAGTCGCCCAGCGAGGCCAGCGCCGCCATCGGGTAGTCGGCCAACGGGTTGCGCAGGGCCAGCATCAGGTGGTGCACGGCCAGGTCCAGCGACAGCGGCTCGCCGTGGCCGACCACCACCATCAGCAGCACGAACCAGCCCCAGCCCAGCAGCAGCAGCATCAATGCCAGCATCGCCAGCGGCACCGATTCGCGCCGGCGCGGGTCGAACAGGTCGTTCCAGTAGCGGCCGAGCAGGTGCGGGTGGCGCTGCGACCAGCGCAGCAGGCGCGCCAGCCAGCCGTCCATGCGCGCGGCCGACCAGCGGTAGCCATACAGCACGATGGCCCATACCAGGCCCAGCATCACCCCGAGCAGTGCCACCACCACGAACAGTCGGCCGGCGACCGCGGCCACCGCGTCGTAGGCCTGTCCCAGCGCCCAGCCCGGCAGCAGGAACAGCACCGCCCACGACAGACTGGCGACGGCGCTGGGTTGTGCGTAGCGCGCCAGCGGCATCCTGGCCATGCCGGCGATGGCCGGCACGAACGGACGGATCGCGCCGACATAACGCGCCACCAGGATGCTCTTGAAGGCGTTGCGCCTGAACAGCAGTTCGCCGCGTTCCAGCAGCTGCGGGTAGCGGCTGAACGGCCAGACCCCGCGCAGGCGGTCGCCCCAGCGCCGGCCGACCCAGTAGCTCAGGCCGTCGCCGCAGAAGGCACCGAGCGCGGCGCAGGCCACCGCGTAGGGGCCGGAGATTTCGCCCATGCCGATCAGCACGCCGACGGCGATCATCAACGGCAATGCCGGCACGATCGCGCCGAGGATGATCACGGCGTCGCAGAAGGCGATGGCGAAGACGGCGCCGCCGGCCAGTACCGGGTGCGCGGCGATCCAGGCCAGGAGGGAGTCGATCCAGGAAGGTTGCATCGCGGGATTATAGAAGGGCGCGGGTGTCTGACCGCTCGCTTGCGCCGCGGTTCCCGACAGCGGCCATGCAGGTAGCGCGGTGCCCGTGCAGGGCCGCGGCCGGTCCGGCCGGCGACGGCCAGCGGCTAGAATGGCGGCGATGGCCACTCCCCACGACGACGGCGTCCAGATCCTCAAATCCGACAGCTTCGGCCGCATCCTGGTGGTGTGCGAGGGCGGCCGCCGCTTCGTGCGCCGCGATCTCGGCGCCACCGCGTGGTGGCTGCGGCTGCCGGCCTGGTGGCTGGCGCGGCGCGAGGCGCGCGCGCTGGCGAAGCTGGGCGGAATGGAGGCCACCCCGCGGCTGCTGGCCTGGGACGGGCGCTGGCTGGACCGCAGTTACATGGAGGGGGCGGCCATGCACCTGCGCCCGCCGCGTGGCGACGTGGCCTGGTTCCATGCCGCGCGCCGCCTGCTGCAGCAGGTGCACCGCCAGGGCATCGCCCACAACGACCTGGCCAAGGAAGCCAACTGGCTGGTGCGCGCCGATGGCTCGCCGGCGCTGATCGACTTCCAGCTCGCGGTCTGCGGCGACCCGCGCTCGCGCTGGATGCGCCTGCTCGCGCGCGAGGACCTGCGCCATCTGCTCAAGCACAAGCGCATGTACTGCCGGCAGGCGTTGACCCCGGTGGAGCTGCGCCTGCTCAAGCGCCATTCGTGGGTGCGCGAGCTGTGGTTCGCCACCGGCAAGCCGGTGTACCGCTTCGTGACCCGGCGCATCCTGCACTGGGAAGACAACGAGGGGCAGGGCCCGAAGATGTGACGGGGCCGGCGTGGCGGACTGCATCCCAGAACCCTGCCGTGCGGCTTTGGGCTCCGACTCGCCGCCTTGCCTGTCCCCCGCGGCTTTGGCGCGCCCTCTCGACAGAATGGGGGGCGCTGCTCCATCACGTTGGCAATACGCGTGGAGCGGCGCTTGCTCCGCTCCACGGTGGGTTCGTTGCAGCGTTGCGATCCTGCGCGGCTGCCTTGCGCCGGCCTGGCGGACAACGCGCTGGCGCGGCTCAGCGCACCTCCACCACCTGCCGGCCGATGTAGCGGCGCCCGGCGTCGAAGTCGTAGCCCAGCGTGAGCGTGCCGTCGTCGGCGCAGGCGTGGCAGCCGCGCAGTGGCATGGCGTACAGCAGGCGCACGCCGCCGTCGGGCAGCGGCGCGGTGCCGGCGGGCTGCGCCGGTGCGAATGGCACGGCCTGCGGGTGCCTGTCGAAAAATGCCCTGGCCTGCGCCTGGCTGCGGGCGCTGTCGGGCAGCACGTCCGCATCCACGTCGATGGTCCGGCCGCTGGCGTCCACCAGCCAGGTGCCCTGGTTGGTGTTGGCGCGCAACGGGAACTCCAGGGTCGCCACGCCCACCCCGGACTGGTCGTCCCAGGCGCTGACATAGCCGGACTCGCCCTGTGCCGCCAGGCGCTGCGCGGCGGCGATCGCGGCCGGTGTCGCGCCGGCGCTGCGCATCGCATCGACCACGCAGTGGCTGCCCGCCGGCGTGGCCGCCTGGCGGCAGGCATCGGTCGAGCCGCTCCATACCGCGCTGGCGTCGATCCGCACCGGCGTGGCATCGCCGTTGCCCAGGCCGGTGGTCTGCCCGGCGACGTCGCGCGGGTATGTCGCCTCGCCGGGCGACGCGGCGCGCTTCTGGCAGGCGGGCAGGGACAGGGCGAGCAGCAGGCAGACGGCAACAGGCAGGGATTTCATGGCAACGCACGACAACTGTGGAAGGGCGCCAGTATCGGCATCGCGGATTAACGGCAGGTGTTCGCGCGCTGCCGGAAGGGGGGGGGCGGTGCCGGTGGCGCATAATGCGCTCCGCTTCCATCGGCATCGCGGAGTCGCGCATGAGCACCCTGCAAGGCAAGACCCTCTTCATCACCGGCGCCTCGCGCGGCATCGGCCTGGCGATCGCGCTGCGCGCCGCGCGCGACGGCGCCAACGTGGCCATCGCCGCCAAGTCGGCGGTGCCCAACCCCAAGCTGCCGGGCACCATCCATACCGCGGTCGACGCGGTGAACGCGGCCGGCGGCCGCGGCCTCGCACTGAAATGCGACATCCGCGAGGAAGACCAGGTGCGCGCGGCGGTGGCGGCCACGGTCGACACCTTCGGCGGCATCGATATCCTGGTCAACAATGCCTCGGCGATCTGGCTGCGTGGCACGCTGGACACGCCGATGAAGCGCTTCGACCTGATGCAGCAGGTCAACGCGCGCGGCAGCTTCCTGTGCGCGCAGGCCTGCCTGCCGCACCTGCTGCAGGCGCCGAACCCGCACATCCTGACCCTGGCGCCGCCGCCGAGCCTGGACCCGAAATGGTGGGGGCCGCATACCGGCTACACCCTGGCCAAGATGGGCATGAGCTTCGTGACCCTGGGCCTGGCCGCCGAGTTCGGCCCGCAGGGGGTGGCGGTCAATGCGCTGTGGCCGCGCACGGTCATCGCCACCGATGCGATCAACATGATTCCCGGGGTCGATGCCGCCGGCTGCCGGCGCCCGGAGATCATGGCCGATGCCGCGCATGCGGTGCTGGTGCGCGAGGCGGCCGGTTTCAGCGGCCACTTCCTGATCGACGACGAGGTGCTGGCGCAGGCCGGGGTCGGCGACCTGTCCGGCTATGCGGTCGATCCGTCGCGGTCGCTGCTGCCCGACCTGTTCCTGGACTGAAACAGCGCCGCCGGCCGCGGCGTTGCGCCCGGCAGCGCCGTCGCGCGCGTCGCTCAGGGCTCCAGCGGCTCCGGCAGTTCATGCCCGCAGTGGTTGCAGTAGCGTGCTTCCTGCTCGTGGCCCTCGTGGCCGCAGACGATGCAGCCGCGGTCGTCGCGGCGGCGGCGCCAGGCTTCGGCCTGGCGCATGCCGTTGGCCAGTTCGGCGGTGTAGATGCCGGTGGGCACGGCGATGATGCTGTAGCCGATCAGGATCAGCACCGAGGTGACGAAGCGCCCCAGCGTGGTCTGCGGCACGATGTCGCCGAAGCCGACCGTGGCCATGGTCACCACCGCCCAGTACATGCTGGCCGGGATGCTGCTGAAGCCGTGGCTCGGGCCCTCGATGACGTACATCAGCGAGCCGGCGATGATGGCGATGGTGATCACCATCGACAGGAACAGCAGGATCTTGCGGCGGCTGCGCCACAGCGCCTGCATCAGGATGCCGCTCTCCTCGATGTAGCGGGTCAGCTTGAGGATGCGGAACACGCGCAGGATCCGCAGCGCGCGTACCACCAGCAGCGACTGCGCGCCCGGCAGCAGCAGCGAGATGTAGGTGGGCAGGATCGCCAGCAGGTCGATGACGCCCCAGATGCTGAGCGCATAGCGCAGCGGCCGCCGCACCACCAGCAGCCGCAGCACGTACTCGGCGGTGAACAGCAGGGTGAAGCCCCACTCGACCACGTAGAACCACGACGCCCAGGCGGCATGGATGTGCTGCACGCTGTCGAACATCACCACCAGCACGCTGGCGACGATGGCGTAGACCAGCAACAGGTCGAAATTGCGCGAGGGGCGGGTGTCGCGCCGATGGATGATGTCGAACCATCGGCGGCGCCAGCCGGTCTCGGAGGCGGGGTTCAGCTGCGGGGTGGAGAACAGTCGCATGGGCCTATTGTGCCGCAGCCCGGTTAATGGGGGAGAATGCGCCTTTCGCCCACCTCTACCGGAACGCCATGACCGCTGTCGCCGAGCCGCTGTTGTCCCTGTCGCAGTACTACCTGCCGGTGTACCGGCCCCGCCAGCTGGTGCTCGAGCGCGGCCAGGGAGCGCGGCTCTGGGATACGCAGGGGCGCGAGTTCATCGACCTGGCGGCCGGCATCGCGGTGTGCAGCCTCGGCCACAACAACCCCGACCTGAAGGCCGCGCTGCTGGCCCAGGCCGACAAGCTCTGGCACACCAGCAACATGTTCTACAGCGAGCCGCCGCTGCACCTGGCGCAGGAGCTGGTGGAGGCCTCGCGCTTCGCCAGCCGCGTGTTCCTGTGCAACTCCGGCGCCGAGGCCAATGAAGTGGCGATCAAGCTGGTGCGCAAGTGGGCCGCGGCGCAGGGCCGGCCGCCGGAGAAGCGCGTCATCGTCACCTTCCGCGGCAGCTTCCACGGCCGCACCCTGGCCACGGTGACGGCCACCGCCCAGCCCAAGTACCAGGAGGGCTACGAGCCGCTGCCCGGCGGTTTCCGCTATGCCGATTTCAACGACGTGGCGCAGCTGGAAGCGGCCATGGCCGGCGGCGACGTGGCCGCGGTGATGTTCGAGCCGGTGCAGGGCGAGGGCGGGGTGATGCCGGCTTCGGCCGAGTTCATGCGCCGTGCCCGCGAGCTGTGCGACCAGCACGACGCGCTGCTGGTGCTGGACGAGATCCAGGTGGGCATGGGCCGTACCGGCCAGCTGTTCGCGCACTGGAACTGGGGCGTGACCCCTGACATCGTCAGCCTGGCCAAGGCGCTGGGCGGCGGCTTCCCGGTCGGCGCCATGCTGGCCGGCCCGAAGGTGGCCGAGGTCATGGGCGTCGGCGCCCACGGCACCACCTTCGGCGGCAACCCGCTGGCCGCGGCGGTGGCGCGGGTGGCGCTGCGCACGCTGGCCTCGGATGCGATCAAGGCCAACGTGGCCCGGCAGTCGGCCGCGCTCAAGGCCGGGCTGGAGGCGATCGGCGCCGAGTTCGGCGTGTTCGAGCAGGTGCGCGGCATGGGCCTGATGATCGGCGCGGTGCTCAAGCCCGAGTACGTGGCCGATATCGGCGCGCTGCTCGACCTGGCCGCCGAAAAGCAGGTGCTGATCCTGCAGGCCGGCACCAGCGTGCTGCGCTTCGTGCCGCCGCTGAACATCACCGACGAGGAGCTGGCCGAGGGCCTCAAGCGCGTGCGCGAGGCGATCGCGGCGTACGTGGCTTCGCGCTGATGCAGGGATGTGTATTCTGCGCCATCCTGGCCGGCGAGTTGCCGGCCAGGATGGTGTGGGAAGACGCGCAGGTGGTGGCCTTCATGGACCTGCGCCAAGCCGTGCCCGGGCATGTGCTGGTAGTTCCCCGGCAGCATGCCGAAACCCTCTACGCGCTGGACGAAGCCCTTGCGGGGCAGGTGATGCGCGTGGCCCATCGGGTGGCGCGGGCGTTGCGCGACACGCTCGCACCGGACGGGCTCAACCTGTGGCAGTCCAACGGCGAAGCCGGCGGACAGGAAGTGCCGCATTTCCATCTGCATGTGCAGCCGCGCAGGCATGGAGACGGCCTGCTGGAGGTCTACCCGATGGGCGTGCCGGCCCCGTCGACGATGGCGCAACTGGAGCCGTTGGCGGCGCGGCTGCGCAATGCGCTGGGTGGCGGTTCACAGCAGGTGCCAGCGCCGCAGCACGCGGCGCAGTGATTGGGTGTGGTGCGCGGTGTCGGCGTGCAGGCCGGCGCTGCGTGCGCCCTGCACGTTGCGGAACAGATGATCGATGAACAGCGTGCGCGCCGGTGCGCAGCCCAGCCTTTCGGCGGCGGCCAGGTAGATGCGCGGGTCGGGTTTGCGCACGCCCAGCGTGGCGCTGCACAGCACTTCGATGCCGGGCAGCAGTGCGGCGATGGCGGCCGCGCTCAAGGCGCCGTTGTTGGTCAGTACGGCGACGCGGACATCGGGGCGCAGCCGTTGCAGCAGGGCGAGCGTGTCGCGGCGCAGGGTGCTGGCCCGGGTGCGTGCGGCCAGCCAGTCGGCGGCGGCCAGGCCGGTGCCGAGGCGGGTGTTCAACGCCCGCAGCAGCGCGTCGCCATCCAGCTCGCCGCGCGCGTGCGCCAGCTCCAGGCCGGCGCCACGCAGCTGTGCGTCGATCACCGCCGGCGTGCATCCCGCGGCCTGCGCCAGATGCCGGAGATGGCGCGGATGGTCGTAGTCGGCCAGCAGACCGTCGAAGTCGAGTAGCAGGGCGTGGATCATCGGAATCATGGATGCCGTCTCCGTGGGAGCGGCATCCGTCGCGACCGGAACATGCCTGCGAAAGCCCCGGTCGTGGCCTGCATCGCCACCCCTGCACGGAAGCGGTGAAGGGCGATCAACCGGCCGCGACCACCTTGAACGCCTCGCGTGCGGCGGCCAGGGTGGCATCGATCACCGCATCGTCGTGCGCGCTGGACAGGAAGCCGGCCTCGTAGGCCGACGGCGCCAGGAACACGCCGCGCTCCAGCATCGCGTGGAAGAAGCGGTTGAACGCGGGGATGTCGCAGGCGGTGGCCTGGGCGTAGGTTTCCACCTTTTCCGTGGTGAAGAACAGCCCGAACATCGCCCCGACGCAGGTGGTGGTGACGGCGACGCCGGCGTCGCGCGCGGCCGCTTCCAGGCCCTCGCACAGGCGTGCGGTGCGTGCGGCCAGGTCGGCGTGGAAGCCCGGCTGCTGGATCAGTTCCAGCATCGCCAGGCCCGCGGCCATCGCCACCGGATTGCCGCTGAGCGTGCCGGCCTGGTAGATCGGGCCGGCCGGGGCGATCTGCTGCATCAGCGCGCGGCGGCCGCCATAGGCGCCCACCGGCATGCCGCCGCCGATGATCTTGCCGAAGGTGGTCAGGTCCGGGGTGATGCCGTAGTGCGCCTGCGCACCGCCCAGCGCCACGCGGAAGCCGGTCATCACTTCGTCGAAGATCAGCAGCGCGCCATGCCGCGTGCACAGTGCGCGCAGGTGCTGCAGGTAGCCGTCGCGCGGCGGGATGCAGTTGGCGTTGCCGACCACCGGCTCGATGATCAGGCCGGCGATCTCGCCGCCCTGCTGCTCGAACAGCGCGGTGGCCGCCTCGAAGTCGTTGTAGGGCAGGGTCAGGGTGAGTTCGCTGAGCCCGGCCGGCACGCCCGGCGAGGTCGGCACGCCCAGAGTCAGCATGCCGCTGCCGGCCTTGACCAGGAACGAATCGCCATGGCCGTGGTAGCAGCCTTCGAACTTGACGATCTTGCTGCGGCCGGTGGCGCCGCGCGCCAGGCGGATCGCCGACAGCGTCGCCTCGGTGCCGGAGTTGACCATGCGCACCATCTCGCACGACGGCACCAGCCGGGTGATGGTCTCGGCCATGGTCACCTCGGCCGGGCACGGCGCGCCGAACGACAGGCCGTTGCCGATGGCCTGCTGCACCGCCTCGCGCACCGCCGGGTGGTTGTGGCCGACGATCATCGGGCCCCACGAGCCGACGTAGTCGATGTAGCGGTTGCCATCGACGTCGTGCAGGTAGGCGCCGTCGGCGCGCTGCACGAAGAACGGCTCGCCGCCGACCGACTTGAACGCGCGCACCGGCGAGTTGACGCCGCCGGGCAGCAGTTGCTGCGCGCGGGTGAACAGGGCATGGGAGTGTTCGTGGTTCAGGGTCGGGGACATGGCATCGCTGCGTGGCAGGGGAATATGCCTATTGTCCGCTTTCGCGCCGGGCGCTGCCACGCGCCGCCGGATCCATGACCAATGGCCTGCTGGTGCGCGCCGGGCGCATGCAAGAATGCGCCACGATCCGTCCCCAAGGGAGAGCCATGAAGTTCGACATGACGTTCAAGGCCGGTGCGCTTTCCGCCGCGCTGCTGCTGGCTGTCGCCGCCACCGCCCAGGCCGGTACCGGCCCGGCGAAGATCTCCGAGCGCGCGCGCGCCGTCCAGGCCGGGGCGATCAACCTCGACACCCATCTCGATACGCCGGCGCTGTTTTCCAGGCCGGGCTGGAAGATCACCGACCGCCATTCCTTCCAGGAAGACGGTTCGCAGGTCGATTACCCGCGCATGGTCGAAGGTGGGCTCGATGGCGGCTTCTGGGTGGTGTTCACCAGCCAGGGCGAACGCGATGCCGGCGGCAACCTGAAGGCGCGCGACGCCGGGCTCAGGCGCCTGTCCGAGATCCGCGAGATGGTGGCCGCCAACCCGGACAAGTTCGAACTGGCCACCACCGCCGACGACGCGGCGCGGATCAAGGCCGCGGGCAGGAAGTCGGTCTACATCAGCATGGAGAACGCCTACCCGCTGGAGGCCGACCCCAGCCTGCTCAGCTTCTACTACAAGCAGGGCCTGCGGATGATCTCGCTGGCGCACATCAGCCACAACGATTTCGCCGATTCGGCCGGCATGGGCGTGGCCCCGGAAGGCGAGCACGGCGGCCTCAGCGAGAAGGGCAAGGCGTTGATCGCGCAGGCCAACCGGCTGGGCATCATCATCGACCAGTCGCATGCGTCCAACACGGTGTTCGACCAGATGCTGGCGCTGAGCAAGGCGCCGATCATCCTCTCGCACAGCGGCGCCTCCGACGTGTTCGCGCATTCGCGCAACATCGACGACGCGCGCATCCGCGCACTGGCGAAGAAGGGCGGCGTGATCCAGGTGAACTCGCTGGGCGGTTACCTGATCGACACCGGCGCCACCCCGGAGTACCGCGCCGAGCGGCGCAAGCTCTACGACGCCTTCGACGACCGCACCGCCCCGACCGATGCCGAGCGCGCGCAGCTCAAGGCGCAGCTGGCCGCGCTGGACGCCAAGTACAACATCCGCAAGGCCGATTTCGACGACTACATGCGCCACCTGCTGCACATCATCAAGGTGGCCGGCTGGGAGCACGTCGGCCTGGGCGCGGACTGGGACGGCGGCGGTGGCGTGGAGGGTTACGAGGACATCGCCGCGCTGCCCAAGGTGGTGCAGGCGCTGCTCGATGCCGGCTATGACGAACGCCAGGTCAGCGCCATCCTCGGCGGCAACACCGTGCGCCTGATCCGCCAGGTGCAGGCGCTGGCCGATCCGGCGGCGGTCAAGGCGGCGCTGGAGTAAGCGCCGTCCAGGCCCTTCTCCCGCCGGGAGAAGGGCGCCGTTGGACGACGAAGTGGAGGCCGCGCTGTGCGCGGCATGCCGCGCCTTGCCGGTTCGTGCGTGGCACCCGCCGGCGGCGCCGCCGCCGCTCAGGGCGCCGGGAAACAGGCCTGGTAGCCGCGCAGCGCGGCCACCGGGTCATCGGCGGCGAACACGCTGCTGATGACCGCCAGCAGGTCGGCGCCGGCCGCGACCAGCGGCGCGGCATTGTCCGCGGCCAAGCCGCCGATGGCCACGCGCGGCACGCCGAGCGCCGCGGCCTCATGCAGCAGCCGCGGATGCGCGCGCCGGGTGGTGGCCTTGCTGCGGCTGGGGAAGAACGCACCGAACGCGACGTAGCTGGCGCCGGCAGCCACCGCCCGCCGCGCCAGTTCCAACTGGTCGTAGCAGGAGGCGCCGATGAGGGCGCCGGGGCCGAGCAGCGCGCGCGCGGCGGCGATGTCGCCGTCGTCTTCGCCCAGGTGCACGCCGGCCGCGCCGACGGCGGCGGCCAGGGCGGCATCATCGTTGATGATCAGCGGGACTCCGGCGGCCGCGCACACGTCCTGCAGGGCCCGGGCCTGTACCCGCCGGGTGCCGGCATCGGCGGCCTTGTTGCGGTACTGCAGCCAGGTGGCGCCGGCGCCGAGCAGCGGCTGCACGCGTTCGAGCAGGCGCGCGGTGTCGGCCTCGTCGGGAGTGATCAGATAGACGCCGCGGGCGGCGCGAGCAGGCTGGGGCATGGATGGCTACCTGTACGGCGGCGGGAATGGGACAATCAGCGACCGCCCTCGTGTTGCCGTGATTATCCGATGTCCGACGCTTCCGCCTCCACCCTGCGCACCTGGATGTGCGTCGTCTGCGGCTTCATCTACAACGAAGCCGAAGGCCTGCCCGAAGAAGGCATCGCCGCGGGCACGCGCTGGGAAGACGTGCCCGAGACCTGGACCTGCCCGGACTGCGGCACCACCAAGGACGATTTCGAAATGGTGGAGCTGGACTGAGTCCGGCCCGGTCGTGGCGGCCACGGCGCCGCCGCGGTCGCCTCAATGCAGCTGCGGCCGCCCGGCACCGGTGTCGATCAGGCGTTCGCGCACCTGCGCCGCGTCGGCGGCATCGGGTTCGCGCCGCAGGTACAGCGACAGGTCCGCGCGCGCACCGGCCAGGTGGTCCAGGCGCAGGTAGGCCAGGCCGCGGTCGCGCAGCGCCTCGCTCTGCTCCGGGGCCAGTTTCAGGATGCGGTCGGCGCTGCGCGCGGCGCGGTCCCACTCTTCGCGTTCGGCATACACGCCATACAGGTTGCGCAGCATGCGCATCAGGATCGCGCGCGCCGGCGCCGGGTCGAGGATCTGCGCCAGCACCTGGTCGTCGGGGGTCTCGCCGCCCAGGTTGTTGCGGGCGCGCTCGCGCAGTTCGTCCACGCCCAGCGGGCGGCCGCCGTTGAACGGGTCCATGACCAGCACCCCTTCCTCCACCGGCAGCCGCACCAGGAAATGGCCGGGGAAGGAGATGCCCTCCAGCGGCAGGCCGAGCCGCCGGCAGACATCCATCTGTACCAGCGCCAGCGAGATCGGGTTGCCGAGCCGGCGCGTGACCACCTCGTTGAGATAGCTGTTGCGCGGGTCGTAATAGGCGTCGTGGTTGCCGCTGTAGCCCAGCTCGTTGAACAGGTGGTGGTTGATGGCGGCGACTTTCAGCGGCCATTCGGCAATGGCCTCCACTTCCACCCGCAGGTGGTCGGCATGGGCCTGCAGCAGGCGGTCGTAGCGGCCCGGGTCAAGGTGCGGGTATTCGTCGCGCGCGATCAGCAGCGCGGTCGGCAGCAACGGCAACGCGTCGTCGGCCAGCTCGGCCAGCGCGTCCCACTGCGGCAGGGTAAGGCGTGTGTCGGACATGCCCCAAGACTGGCGGCAAAGCGCGGCCGGTTCAAGGCATGCGGCGGCCCGGCGTGGGTGCGCGGTTACCTGCCCTTGGCAATGCCGGGGCCGAACACCAGCTCGGTGCCGTCCTGCAGTTTCAGCTTCGCCGCCTGGCCGGCGTTGAGTTCCAGCACGTAGCGCGCCGGCTTGAAGCTGGGGTACGGCGGGCAGGCATCGCCGGCCGAGCAGGGCGGCACGTCGCGCTGCTGGCTGACCAGCCGGCGGGCGTCGTCGAAGTAGAGGATGTCCAGCGGGATGCGGGTGTTCTTCATCCAGTACGCCAGCGGTTCCACGCGGTCGTGGATGAACAGCATGCCGCGGTCCGCGTCCATGTGGTCGCGGAACATCAGGCCGCGGGCGCGGCTGGCGTCGTCCTGCGCCAGTTCCACGTGGTAGCGCGCGCCGCCCAGTTCCACCCAGTGTTCGCCGGCGCTGGCGCAGCCGCCCAGCAGCAGCAACACGGACAGGCAGGCGGCAAGGCGTGGCAGGGACATGGCGTGATCCACGAAGCGAAAGGAGGCGCTGCGCACCTTCACGGATGCGCCGCGCGACGTCAAGCATCACCCGCTGCCCAGGCGTGCGTGTGCGGCGTGGTGGCGAATGCGGCGTGCAGCATGCGGAACAGCGCGTGCACCTCGCCGCGCAGCCAGGTGCGGGTGGTGGCGCTGGGCTGCACGAACAGCTGGCATGACAGCGCCAGCGCCGCCGCATCCAGGCCGAGCGGGTCGTCGCGGTTGCGGCCCAGCTGGAAGAAGCGGTCGTACAGGTCGAAGCGGCTGTCCAGCAGATGACCCGGGCAGGCGTCCAGGGCATGGCCGATGTCCACCCCGGCGGCCTGCCGTGGTGGCGTCCAGTGCGGCGGCAGGTACAGCGGCGGTACCGGTGCCGGCGTCGCGCCCGAATGCGCGTAGGCGCGGCAGGCCAGCCAGAAGCGGAACAGGCACAGCTCGGCGATCGCTTCGGATGGTGCCGGGTGCGGCCTGAGCACGGCGGCGTAGTGGAAGCGGTAGTCCACATCCATGTAGCGGCGGAGGAATGGCTGCGATGCCGCAGCGGCGGTGGAGGCGCTTTCCATGGGGCTTCTCCCGGGCTGGGGCGCGGTGCGGATGGGCGCCGCGCGTGGTTCCGGGACCAATGAAAGCAATTAGTTAACTAAAATGAAAGTAACAGGTGATCCCGTCGTGGGCGTGGTCCGTAACGTTTCCGGCCATGAGCGACGAACGCTTCGAATTTTCCCGCCGCTTGGGGCAGGCGATGAGCGCGGCCGGCTATGAGCCGCGGCCGGCGGTCCTCTTCCGCCTGTTCAACGCGCGCTATACCGGGCGTTCGGTGAGCTTCCAGAGTGCGTCGCGCTGGCTGTCCGGCCGCTCCATCCCGGAGCAGGACAAGCTGCAGGTGCTGGCCGAATTGTTCGGGGTGGCGCCGCAGACCCTGCGTTTCGGCGAACCGGCGCGGGTTGCCGAGGCCCGTGGCGAATGGAACGCGGTGGGCGCGCGCGAACGCGCGGTGATCGATACCTTCCTGGCCCTGCCGCCGCGCCAGCGCGAACTGGTGGGCGAGCTGGTGAAGGTGCTGGCGCAGAACGGCAAGCGGCCCGCGCGCTGAGGCCGTCGCCGGGCCCGCGCCCGGGTGGACACATTTGCCGCGCGCATGCGTCAGGGAAGCATCCCAACCGGAGATGCGTGCATGGCCCTTTCCCGTTCCCCCGCTCCCGTCCTGTTGCCGGTGCTGCTGCTGTTGGCCGGCGCCGCACGGGCCGATACCGGCTGCCCGCCGCTGCCGGGCCTGGACCACTGCGTCGCCGGCGCGCATGGCTGGGTCTACGGCGCCGACGCCGCGCAGGTGCGCATGCTCGGCGGCGACCTGGCCGCCAGCGCCGAGGCGTTCGAACGCCATTTCGCGCGCGCGCCACTGCGCCTGGCCGTGCTGCTGGATGCGCCGCAGGGCCGCATCGGCGCCGATGCGCGCGGGCGGCTGCTCGCCGCCGGTGCCGCGCAGGTGGTTGACTGGCCCGGCATGCAGGCCTTCCAGGCTGCCCGCGAGTCGACCCAGCCGGCCGACGATCCCGGCCGCCGCCTGCTCGCCGCCAACCCGGCCATCGGCCAGGCGATCTGGCGCAACCTGACCCGCCACGAACTGGGCCACGTGCTGTTCAACCTGGCCTACTGGCCGGACCTGGGCCGGACCTCGGGGCATGGCCATGCGCGCAGCCCGGACTGGCTCAACGAGGCGGCGGCAATGGTGCTGGAGGCCGATGAACTGGTGGCCCAGCGGCGGCGCCTGCTGCGTGGCATGGGCGGCGATCCGGCGCAGCCGCTGCCTGCGCTGGCCGAGTTCCTGGCCATGGCCAATCCGGCGCGCCCGGTGGGACAGGCCGCGCCCGCGGCCCGCGGCGTGAGCTTGGTCTATCGCAGCCCGGCCGAATCCGGCGACGCGGCGGCCGGGGCGCGCTACTACGCGCAGGTCCAGGGCTGGGCCGATTTCCTGGTGCAGGCCACCGCGGCCACCCGCGCCGGCGTGCTCGGCAGCATCAGCGGGCGGATCGCCGCCGGTGGCAGTTTCGAGGACTGGCTGGGCGACACCGGCCCGGCGTTCGGGCTGCCGGGCACGCTGCCCGCGCTCGACCGCCAGTGGCAGGCCTGGCTGCAGGCCGCGGCGCGCTGACGGGCAGCCGCGGCGGTGGTCGCATGCCCGTGCTTACAGTACCTGCGGCGGCTGCCCGCCGACGATGACCACGTCGGCCGGGCGGCGCGCGAACAGGCCGACGGTGACCACGCCCGGGATCTGGTTGAGCTGCTGCTCCAGTTTCACCGGGTCGGTGATGGACAGGTTGTGCACGTCCAGGATCAGGTTGCCGTTGTCGGTGACCACGCCGTCGCGCCACACCGGCTGGCCGCCGGTCAGGGCCACGATCTCGCGCGCCACCAGGCTGCGTGCCATCGGGATCACTTCCACCGGCAGCGGGAACCTGCCCAGCACCTGGACCTGCTTGCTCGGGTCGACGATGCACACGAACTGCCTGCTGGCCTCGGCGATGATCTTCTCGCGGGTCAGCGCGGCGCCGCCGCCCTTGATCAGGTTCTTGTGCGGGTCGCACTCGTCGGCGCCGTCCACGTACAGCGACAGGCCGCCGGTGTGGTTCAGGTCCAGCACCTCGATGCCATGGCTGCGGAGCTGGGCGGTGCTCTGTTCGGAGCTGGAGACGGCGCCTTCGATCTGGTCCTTGATGCGCGCCAGCGCCTCGATGAAATAGGCGACCGTGGAACCGGTGCCGACCCCGACGATCATTCCCTTCTGGACGTACTCGATGGCTTTTTCGGCGGCCAGGCGCTTGGCTTCGGACATGGTGGACTCGATGGCGTTGGAGGAGGGGGAGCAGGCGTGGCGGCAACCGGTCCGGCGCTGCCCGGCAGCGCCCGTCGACGGCGGCAGCGGCCGCGCTGGCGGGATCAGGCCGGCAGTTTCTTTTCCAGCGACAGCAGCAGCTTCCACTGCGCGCCGGTGACCGGGAACACCGACAGTCGGTTGCCCCTGGCGGTCAGCGGGAAGCCCTCGCCCAGTGCATCGGCGTGGCGCTTGATCTCGTCCAGCGCGATCACCTGCGCCAGCTTGCGCTCGAAGGCCACGTCCACCAGGTACCAGCGCGGCTGCTCGCGGCTGGCCTTGGGGTCGTAGTAGTCGGAACCGGGATCGAACTGGGTGTCGTCCGGGTAGGCGTCGCTGGCCACCGTGGCGACGCCGACGATGCCCGGCACCTTGGTATTGGAGTGGTAGAACAGGATGCCGTCGCCGACCTTCATGCCGTCGCGCATGAAATTGCGCGCCTGGTAGTTGCGCACCCCGTTCCACGGTTCGGTACCCACCCGCTGCAGGTCGTCGATGGAAAAGGCGTCCGGTTCGGACTTCATCAGCCAGTAGCGCTTGCGGGCGGTCATGCGTGCGACGGTTCCGGGTAGAGAATGGCTTGCTCGGTGCAGATGGCATCCACCGCCACGTCCCAGTCCTCGACCGGCAGCGCCGGTACCTGCTGGGCGGCGAAGCCGGCGCCGACCAGCCAGGGCGGCGCGCTGCGCCGCTGGCGGAAAGCGAAGCTGCGATCATACCAGCCGCCTCCCATGCCCAGCCGCCGGCCAAGCGGGTCGAAGCCGACCAGCGGCACCACCACCAGCGCCATGTCCTGCGCCGGCAGCGCGTGCGTGGGGTCGATGTCCGGCTCCGGGATGCCATAGCGGTTGGCGCGCAGCGGCTGCCCCGGCCGCCATGGCGCGAAGCGCAGCAGCGTGTCGTGCAGCACCGGCAGGCAGTAGGTCTGGTGGGCGGGCAGCTGCATCTGCCAGCGGTACAGGGCGATCTCGCCATCCATCGCCCAGTAGCCGGCCACCGGGCCGTCGACATCGGCGAAGGGCAGCGCGCGCAGGTGGGCGGCCAGCGCATCGGCGGCCGCGATGTGTTCGGCGGCAGGGATGTCGCGGCGGCGCTGGCGCAGTTGTCGGCGCAGGGCCTTGCGGGCGTCGGCAGTCATCGGCGGCGTTGGTCGGGGCCTGGCGGCATTATCGGCCGATGTGCCGGCCGGTGCATGGACCTGCAAAGAAGAACGGCGCCTTGCGGCGCCGTTCCGGAATAATTGCATTCTCCGCCATGACGATGCGTGCGAAACGACCTTGAACCCGGGGTTCAAGTGGGGACGCTGGGGAACCATCGGGCTTCCCGCTGCAAGGCGGACCTGCACACCCGGTACCGTCGCGCCCCCGTGGTCGTCATTAAGGGACAAGGCGAATGTTTGCACACGCCGTCGTTCACGGCAGAGAACGCGACGCCAGTATAGCCGTGTTGCAGGCATATGGCAGCGGTTGGACGCGGCAAAAAATGAACCGTCCGTCGGATGAATGCGACGGCTTCAGCGGCCTTCGTCGATCGCGCTGTCCAGGCGCCTGTTGAGATCGTTCATCGCGCTCTGGAAACGCTGCTGCTGCTGCGCCAGTTCATCGCGCATGAGGTGCAGCTCATGGGCCAGGTTGAGCGCGGCCAGTACCGCCACCCGGTCCACCGCGGCCATGCGGTTGTTGCCGCGGATCTCGCGCATGCGCGCATCGAGCATGCGCGCGGCGGCGGTGAGGCTGTCGCGCTCGGCCGGCTCCACGCCGACGGTGTACTCGCGATCGAGGATGCGGACGCTGACCGGCTCGTTCTGGCTCACGTGTGCTGCTCCAGCGACTTGAGGCGGGTGATCATCGCTTCCACCCGCGAGCGCGCCTGCTCGTTCTTGGTCAGCAGTTGCGCGCGTTCGGCCACCAGCTGTTCCTGCTGCTGGCGCAGGCTGCGGTTCTCGTCGGCCAGGCGCTGGTTGCGTTCGAACAGCAGTTCGAGGCGGGCGGCCAGGGCCTGCAGCTGGGTGGCGGGGTCGAAGGAATCCATGCCCGGCACGATAGGCATGCGCGTCGGGGGTGGTCAAGATGGCCGACACCCTGCCGTTGCTACACTGTGCGGCCGTTGCCGCGCGGTGCGCGGCGGCCTTTCCCGCTTTTTGCAGACCCAGGTGACATGACCGATCTTCCCGCCGTCAACGACATCCTCCGGGCCAGCCAGTCGCTGGACCTCGGGGCCACCCCGGCCGAACTCCACGGTGGACTGTGCGGCTGGCTGGCCGCCGGCGGCGCCGACCTGCAGGCCTGGCCGGGCAGGGTGCTGGCCGACGACAACCTGCCCGTGCCGGAACCGGGCAGCGTGCTCGACCGCCTGCGCGAGGCGGTGGTGGCGCAGCTCGAGGACCGCGATTTCGCCTTCGAACTGGTGCTGGCCGCACCGGCGGCATCGCTGCAGGAGCGCACCGATGCGCTGTTCGACTGGTGCCGCGCGTTCCTGGGCGGTTTCGGCCTGGCCGCCGGCAAGCGCCCGGTGCTGAGCGAGGAGGGCGAGGAGGCGCTGCAGGACCTGGCGCGGCTGGCGCAGGCCTCCAGCGACGAATTCGACAGCGCCGACGAGGACGAGGACGCGCTGGCCGAGATCGAGGAGTTCGTGCGCGTGGCGGTGCTGCTGCTGCACGGCGACTGCGTGATGGGCGCGCGCCACCGCCAGCGCCTGAACTGAGCCGGCCATGCACACGCTGACCGGTATTGCCGCCGCCGAATACGCCCAGCGCCGCCGCCAGCTGATGGAAGCGGCCGGGGACGACGCCATCCTGGTGCTGCCGGCCGCGCCCGAGCGCGTGCGCAGCAACGACACCCATTACCCGTACCGGCAGGATTCGGACTTCTGGTACCTGTGCGGCTTCCCCGAGCCGGAAGCGGTGCTGGTGCTCATCCCCGGGCGCCGCCATGGCGAGACGATCCTGTTCTGCCGCGAGCGCGACCCCGAGCGCGAAGCCTGGGACGGCCCGCGCGAAGGCCAGGAAGGCGCGGTGGCGCGCTACGGCATGGACGACGCCTATCCGATCGAGGACCTGGACGACATCCTGCCGGGCCTGCTGGAAGGGCGTTCGCGGGTCTACTACCACTTCGGCCGCGACGCCGACTTCGACCTCAAGCTGATCGGCTGGGTGAACCGGGTGCGTTCGCAGGTGCGCCACGGCGCGCAGCCGCCGCACGAGTTCCTGGAGCTGGGCCACCTGCTGCACGAGCAGCGCCTGTTCAAGTCGCCGGCCGAGATCGCGCTGATGCAGCGCGCCGCCGACATCAGCGTGCAGGCGCACCGCGCGGCGATGCGGCTGGCGCGCGCCGGCATCCACGAGTACGAACTGCAGGCCGAACTGGAACGCGAGTTCCGTCGCCACGCCGCGTGCCCGGCCTACAACAGCATCATCGGTGCCGGCGCCAACGCCTGCGTGCTGCATTACCGCGCCAACAGCGGCGGCAGCGGCGAGGGCGACCTGGTGTTGATCGACGCCGGCGCCGAGTACCACGGCTACGCCAGCGACATCACCCGCACCTTCCCGGTCAACGGCCGCTTCAGCGCCGAACAGCGCGCGCTGCACGACCTGGTGCTGGCGGCGCAGGCGGCGGCGCTGGAGCAGGCGCAGCCGGGCATCGCCTACGAGGAAGGCCACCTGGCCGCGGTCGAGGTGCTCACCGAAGGCCTGCTGCGGCTGGGGCTGCTCAGGGGCGACCTGGAGGAGAACCTGATCGAGGGCCATTACAAGCGCTTCTACCGGCACAAGACCGGCCACTGGCTGGGCCTGGACGTGCACGATGTGGGCGACTACAAACTCGCCGGCGAATCGCGGCTGCTCGAGGCGGGCATGGTGTTCACCATCGAGCCGGGGCTGTACGTATCGCCGGACGACCACAGCGTGGAGCCGCGCTGGCGGGGCATTGGCATCCGCATCGAGGACGATGTGCTGATCACCGCGGACGGACACCGGGTATTGACCGCTGCGCTGGAACGCAGCGCCGACGAGATCGAAGCGTTCATGGCCAGGGGCTGACCCGCCCGCACTGCGGTGCCGGCCCATGCGCCTTCCTGCGCATCGCACGTCGCGGGCGGCGCAGCGCGGCCGCAGCGCCTGTCTTCGCGCCGGAGGTTGCCGTGGCTTCTGTTGGCGCCCGCGCTTTTGCTGCTGCGCCTGTGCGGTTGGCTTTCCCGTCGTGGAACGGGCTGGGCTGTGCAGCGGCGGCGCCCAGGCGCACGTGTCCGCACGGAGCGAGATACGCGCCGGCCCCGTGTTCCGCGAGCGCGCAGGCAATCGGCGGGCGCAGCCCGACGGATCGCGTGCGGCCATGCGTGCCGCGCCATCCGGTGGTTGGAAAAAGCGCTTCCCCGGGCTGCTTTTTGTTGCACCACCACAGATAAAGTGACGCGCGCCTGCGGAGCAGGCATGAACGCGGCTGGTTGCGTCGCTGCGGAACGGGGCCCGGCAGGCCAAAGGCCGGCGATCAGCCGCCGCTTTCAGGCGCAATGCGGCCTGCGGCCTGCGTGCTGGCGGGGCGCAGGCAAATGAAAAGCCCGGCCGCATGGCACGGCCGGGCCTGGATCCCGATGAGGGCTGGCGCGGACGCCGTCAGCCCTGCGCCGCGAACACCGGGCGGGTCAGGTTGTCGGCCTCGCCGTCGGTGCACAGCACCTCGTCCTCGATGCGGATGCCGCCATAGGGGCGGAAAAAGTCCACCCGCTCCCAGTTGACGCTGGCGGCGTTGCCGGCCTTCTTCACCTCGTCCAGCAGCATGTCGATGAAGTACACGCCCGGCTCGATGGTCACCACCATGCCGGGTTCGAGCACCCGGGTCATGCGCAGGTAGGGGTGGCCGGCGGGGCGCTCGATGCGGCCGCCGCGGTCGCTGGCGGCGAAGCCAGCCACGTCGTGCACCTGCGCGCCGATCAGGTGGCCGATGCCGTGCGGGAAGAACGCCGCGCTGACGCCGTTGGCCAGCGCCGCTTCCGGCGACACGGTGATGACCCCGAACTCGCGCAGGATGCCCATCAGCGCCAGGTGCGCATCGACATGCAGTTGCTTGTAGTCGAAGCCGCTGCGCACCGCCGCGCACATCTGCCGCTGCGCGGCGTCCACCGCGTCGATCATGGCCTGGAATTCGTCGTGGCCGGCGGCGGCGTAGGTGCGGGTGATGTCGCTGGCATAGCCGTGTGCGGAGGCGCCGGCATCAATCAGGAAGCTGCGCGCCGGCGTCGGCGCGGCGTGGCCGAGGTCGGTGTAGTGCAGCACCGCGGCGTGCTCGTTGAGGGCGATGATGTTGCCGTACGGCAGTGCGTTGCTGTCCTGGCCGGCGGCGCTGCAATAGGCCATGTGGATGGCGAATTCGCTGGCGCCGGCGCGGAACGCGGCCTCGGCGGCACGGTGGCCGCGCACCGCGGGCACCTGGGCCTGGCGCATCAGCGCGATCTCGTAGGGCGTCTTGAACGCGCGCCGGTAGTCCAGGTAGTCGATCACCGGCTGCGGGTTGTTGGGCACGAAGCCGCCCAGCGCGCTCTGCGGTTCGCCGAGGATCGCGCAGCGCGCCGGGTCCTTCGGCAGCAGCGCCAGGGCCTGTTCCGGGGTGCGGATGACGTGGATGTCGAAATGCTCGACCCACCAGCCGTTGGGCGCGGCCGGGACCGCGTGCCAGTAATCGTGCGGCTGGTGGTAGACCAGCTGCGGGCGGCGGCCGGGGGTATGGATCAGCCAACTGTCGGGCACGCGGGTCAGTGGCAGCCAGGCCTTGAACTGCGGGTTGACCGCGTACGGATAGTCGCGGTCGTCGAACACCTGGTAGTGCAGGCGGCCACTGGGCACGACCAGGTGGTCGAAACCGCCGCGGGCCAGCGCTTCGTCGGCGCGGCGGACGAGGGCATCCAGGTGGTCGGCGTACAGGGGGCCGGGATCGGGCAGGTTCATGGCGGGGCTCGCGGCAAGGCTGGAATCGGGCCACGATTCTGCCGCAATCGCTGCCGCGCCGCTGTGCCGTTTTCGTCGCTCAGGATGCCGGAAGGCTGGATTCGATCCACTGCCGCAGGCGTTCGCGATGGCCCTTTTCCAGGGTCAGGAAGCGGAAGCCGGCCCAGAAGTGGCCCGGCGCCTGCGCCGCCTCGCGCCACAGCAGGTGCACGCCGACATCGATCGGCACGTCGCCGCCGCGGCCATCGGGGACCGGGAAGCGCAGCTGGTAGAGCGCGTCCTCGTTGAGCGGTTCGGAGGCGATCAGCAGCATGCCGGTTTCGGACACGTTGCCGAGCCGCCCGATCACGCCGGCGGTCATCGTATCGGTGACCGGCACCAGCGCGGGCACCTGCAGGCGCGGGGCGCGCCGGGTATCGGGGATCATGCGGACTCCGGAGCGGCGCTGCCGCCGGCAAGCGCGCGCAGGGCGCGCAGGGTGGCCTGCCAGGCGCGGTCGATCAGCCGGCCGCGGTCCTCGGTGACCACGCGCAGCTGGTCGCGCGCCATCAGCCGCGCCAGCGCGTCGAGCGAATGCTCGGCCATCTTCTGCCCGCGCTGGTTGACGAACAATGCGTTGTCGGTGACCAGGCTGTACCAGGACAGGCGCAGGCGGCGGGCGTCGCCCTGCTGGTTGATGGTGAACTCGAACCAGGTGCCGAACGGCAGCGTGCGCAACTGCCGGTAAAAGCCTTCCTCGGCCGGCGTGCGCTCGGCCGCGGGCGGCGCCTGCGGATCCGCCCCGTCCCGGCTGTCGCCGCCGAGCCGGGCGCGGGCCTTGAGCCGGGCGGCCAGTTCGGTGCGCGAGGTGATCTCGTCCTCGCCGCCGGGCGTGGACAGGCGGCGGGCGATGGCCCCGGCCTCGTCCTCGTGGTAGCCGACCTGCAGCAGCGATTCCTCGATCTGGCCGCACAGCGCCGGGTCGGCGGCACCGTCGCCGCGGGCGGTGATCTCGCCGATGCGGCGGGTGGCCTCCTGGCGCTGGCGCCATTCCTCCGAGTCCTCGCCCTGGCGCAGCAGGGTCAGGGTCAGCACGTCGCTCCAGGCTTCGTGCAGCAGGGTCTGCACGAACTTGGGCGGATTCGCCGCGCGGCACAGCTGGCCGATGGTGCGCCCGGCCAGCTGCTTGGCCGCCTCCAGCCGTTCCTTGCCGCGCGCGGCTTCGATCTGCCGGCGCTCGGTGACCTCGGCCTTGCGCACCGCCGCCTGCAGGTGCGACTGCACCTGGCGGTTGGCGGCGGCGAACACCGCCTCGTCGCCCTGGTACTCGGCGACGACGCGGTCCACCGCTTCGCCGAGCTTCTGCAGCAGCGCCGGGTCGCCGTCGTCGTCGCCCAGCCATACCGCGCCGGATTCGGCCACGGTGTTGAGCAGCTCGCGCGCCGGGTGCTGGTCGCGGATGAAGAACGCCTCGTCGCCGACGGCCGCACGCGCCAGCGGCACCTGCAGGCGGTTGAGCAGGTCGGTGGCCGGGCCATTGCTGCGCACTTCGCGCTGGATCTGCCCGTAGAGCATGCCCAGCAGGTCCAGGGTGTTGCTGTCGCGGGACGACAGCGTGGCGCTTTCGCCATGCTCGGCGCGCACCTGCGACAGCAGCGCCTTCTGGATGTCGCCGAAGCTGCGGCGCGCGCCCGCTGCCGCGGCCTGCGGCTGCAGTCGTGCGAGCACGTCCATCACCGCCTGGCTGGGCACTGCGCGTGTCGCCGGCGCGGCACCGGCCTGCGCCCTCGGTGCCATGCCGGGCGGGTCGGCGGGTGCGGCGCCCGGCGGCGCTCCGGCAGGGCGCAGCTGGCCTCCGAGGGCGGCCAGCTGCTGAACGATGTCGGTGGAGCCGGCGATGCCGCCGCCGGTGCCGGTAGCGCCAGCACCGCCGCTGCCGGCCTGCAGTTGCTGTGCCAGCAGCTGGCGCGCGGCATCGAGCAACTCGTGCAGCGAGGCCATGCTGGCCGCTGTCGGGGCGGTGGCTGCGGTCGTGGCGGGGGCCGCGTCCGACCTGGCCGGCTGGGCCGGCCCGGCAGGCGGTGGCGCGGACATGGCGTCCATCGTCGCCTCCGCCCATGACGCCGCCGGTGCCTGTCCCTGCCACTGGGTCAGCGGCCGCGGCGTCGCCGCGGACGGGCCCTCGCGCGCGGCCGTGGTGGGCCCGCCGGTGGTGCGGCGTTGGCCGGCCGGCCGTGGCAGGTAGGGAATGTAGACCAGCCCCGGCAGCACGCCTTCGCGCGCCAGCAGGATGTTCAGGCGGTCCAGCAGCTCGACGTGCCGCGCCATCGCCTGTCGTTCGAACACGTGGTAGAGCTGCTGCTGCGCCTCCAGGTTCAGCCCCAGCCGTTCGCCGCAGGCACGCAGGATCCTGCACAGCGCGTACGGCCCCACCGGCAGGCTCTCGGCGTCGAACGCCGGTTGCGCGGCAAGCACGCCGAAGCGCTGCCCGAGCAGCTGCAGATGCGACTGCGCGCGGTAGCTTTCGCGCCGTGCCATCTCGTGCAGCACGATGTCGCGGTTGATGTCGGTATCGGTGACCAGGGTCATCGCCGGTATCGCCGGCGCCGGCGCGGGTGCGCCAGCGGTCGTGGACGGACTGCGCAGCCGCGCCAGGTCGTCGGCCAGCGCGTCCAGGAACCAGCCCGGGAACTCGGCCGCATGCACGCCCAGCTGGCGGATCTGCGCATAGACATCGGCCTGGGCCTGGCTGCTGCGTGCCTTGTCGGCGAGGCCGAACAGTTCACGTTCCAGCTGCACCATGGTCAGCTGCAGCGGCGACGCCAGTACCTGCGCGGCGATGCCGTGGACGGCCTGGAGCAGGTGGCGGACCCGTTCGGGGACCGGCGCGCCGGCAAGTCGTGCCGACGCCTGGCTGGAAAAGGGTGCTGTGGTGCCTGACATCCGCTGTACGTTCCGCCCCTGGTGGGCGATTTCTATCACTTCGCCGGTGCTGCCGCTACTTGCGCGGCCGAATGCCCTGTTCAGGCCAGGAACAGCTCGACCACGTCGTTGGTGAAGCGCCGCCCCAGTTCGGTGGGAACGACGCGGCCGCCGTCGCGGTGCAGCCAGCCGCGTTCGACCGCGGTGGCCAATGCCGGCTGCAGCACGGCGCGGCCCAGCCCGGTGCGGGCTTCGAAGTCGCGCAGGTCGAAGCCTTCATGCAGGCGCAGCAGGTTGAGCATGTATTCGAACGGCAGCCGCGCGGCGTCGATCACGTCGTCGCCGCCGATCGCCGCGGGCGTACCGGCGGCGTCCATGAACGCCTGCGGGTGCTTGTGCTTCCAGCGGCGCAGCACCTGCTGCTGCGCGCCGGAGCTGATCTTGCCGTGCGCGCCGGCGCCGATGCCCAGGTAGTCGCCGAAGCGCCAGTAGTTGAGGTTGTGCGCGCATTGCCAGCCATCGCGGGCGTAGGCGCTGACCTCGTAGTGGCCGTAGCCGGCCTGCGCCAGCAGCGCCTGGCAATGCTCCTGCATGTCCCAGGCGCCGTCCTCGTCGGGGATGCCGCGCGGCGGCCGCGCGAAGAACACCGTGTTCGGCTCCAGCGTCAGCTGGTAGTGGGAGATGTGCGTGGGCTCCAGCGCGAAGGCGCGCTCCAGGTCGTGTTCGGCCTGGGCCAGGGTCTGTTCCGGCAGCGCGTACATCAGGTCGATGTTGAAGTTGCGGTAGCCGGCGTCCTGCGCCAGTTTCACCGCACGCTCGGCTTCGCTGCTGTCGTGGATGCGGCCCAGGCGCCTGAGCGCGTCGTCGTTGAAGGTCTGGATGCCGAAGCTGATGCGGTTCACGCCGGCGGCGCGGTAGCGGTCGAAGCGGCCGTGCTCGGCGGTGCCGGGGTTGGTCTCCAGCGTCACCTCCAGGTTCGGCGCGAACCGCAGCCGCGCGCTGGCCTGCTGCAGGAAACGGTCGATCGCCTCGGGCGGGAACAGGCTGGGCGTGCCGCCGCCGAAGAACACGCTGTTGACCACCCGGCCCCAGACCAGCGGCAGGTCCTGGTCCAGATCGCGGACCAGCGCGTCGATGTAGGCGTCGAACGGCAGCGCGCCCTTGCCGGCATGCGAGTTGAAGTCGCAGTACGGGCATTTGCGCACGCACCAGGGCAGGTGCACGTACAGCGACAGCGGCGGCGGCACCAGCTGCACGGCGGCATGCGCGTGATCCCCGGTGCAGGCCTCGCCGGGCCGGTGGTGGCAATGGTCGTGGGAGTGCGGCATGGACGGCTGCAACTTGGCGGTGGAGGTCAGTGCCAGGCGGCGAGCTGCCGCTTGAGCTGCTGCAGGGCGATCGCGCGGTGGCTGATGGCGTTCTTCAGCGCCGGCTCCATTTCCGCGGCGGTCAGGCCATGGCGCTCGTCCAGGAACACCGGGTTGTAGCCGAAGCCGTGGTGGCCGCGCGGCGCGTGGGTGATGCGTCCTTCCCAGCGGCCCTCGCAGATCAGCGGCTGCGGGTCGGTGGCATGGCGCAGCAGCACGATCACCGCGTAGAAGCGGGCGCCGCGCTCGCCGTCGGGGATGCCGGCCATCGCCTCGAGCAGCTTGGCGTTGTTGGCCGCGGCATTGCCCGGGAGGCCGGCGTAGCGCGCGCTGTACAGGCCGGGCGCACCGCCCAGGGCGTCCACGATCAGGCCCGAGTCATCGGCCAGCGCCGGCAGGCCGGTGGCCTGGCAGGCCGCACGGGCCTTGAGCAGCGCGTTCTCGACGAAGGTCAGGCCGGTCTCCTCGACGTCGCCCAGGCCCAGCTCGGCGGCCGAGGTGACCTGCAGCGGCAGGTCGGCGAGGATCTCGCGCATCTCCGCCAGCTTGCCGGCATTGTGGCTGGCCAGTACCAGGGTCTTCATCGGCGGGGCTCCAGCAGGTCCCAGGTGTTGCCGTACAGGTCGCGGAACACCGCGACCGTGGCATAGGGTTCTTCGCGCGGCGCTTCCAGGAACTGCACGCCGGCGGCGAGCATGGCCGCGTGGTCACGGTGGAAATCGTCGGTGTGGAGGAAGAAGCCGACCCGGCCGCCGGTCTGGTTGCCGATGCGGCTGCGCTGCGCCTCGTCGCTGGCGCGCGCCAGCAGCAGCGCCGCGCCACCACCCTCGGCCGGCCCGACCACGACCCAGCGCTTGTGGCCCTGGTCGACATCCTGCAGCAGCTGGAAACCGAGCTTGCCGGTGTACCAGGCGATGGCTTCGTCATAGTCGGCCACCACCACGGTGACCAGGGCGATGCGCCGGTTCATGCCTGCGCCAGCGCGGCCTGCTGTGCGGCGAACAGTTCGCCGATGCCCTTCTCGGCCAGCGCCAGCAGCGCATCCAGCTCGTCGCGGCGGAAGGCATGGCCTTCGGCGGTGCCCTGCAGCTCGATGAAACCGCCGCCATCGTTCATGACGACGTTCATGTCGGTGTCGCAGTCGCTGTCCTCGGCGTAGTCCAGGTCCAGTACCGGCACGCCCTTGTAGACCCCGACCGACACCGCGGCGACCGCGCCGAACACCGGGTTGCGCTTGATCTCGCCGCGCTTGAGCAGCGTGTTCACCGCATCCACCAGGGCCACGTAGGCGCCGGTGATGGCGGCGGTGCGGGTGCCGCCATCGGCCTGCAGCACGTCGCAGTCCAGGGTGATGGTGCGTTCGCCCAGCGCGTTGCGGTCGATGCACGCGCGCAGGGTGCGGCCGATCAGGCGCTGGATCTCCAGCGTGCGCCCGCCCTGCTTGCCGCGTGCGGCCTCGCGGTCGGAACGGGTATGGGTGGAGCGCGGCAGCATGCCGTACTCGGCGGTCACCCAGCCTTCGCCCTTGCCGCGCAGGAACGCCGGCACGCGGTTCTCGATGCTGGCGGTGCACAGCACGCGGGTGTGGCCGAAGCTGACCAGCACCGAGCCTTCGGCATGGCGGGTGAAGCCGCGCTCGAGGGTGACGCTGCGCAGCTGGTCGGCCTGGCGGCCGCTGGGACGGGAAAAGGTCATGGAGAATCCGGGAGTCGGTGGAGCGTCGTGGGGGGCACCCGGGCGGCCTGCGGGGCCGGCATCCGGGGACGCCTAGGGTACCATTCGCCCTTTGCAACGCACCGGAAATCCACATGATCCGAAGCATGACCGCCTATGCTGGCGGCGAACGCGGCACGCGCTGGGGCACCCTCGGCTGCGAGCTGCGCTCGGTCAACCACCGTTTCCTCGAAGTGGGGGTGCGGTTGCCGGAGGAGCTGCGCGCGCTGGAGCCGCAACTGCGCGAACGCGTGGCCGCGCGCATCAGCCGTGGCAAGCTGGACCTGGTCATGCGCCTGCGCGCCCCGGAAGCGGCGCCCACGCTGGCGGTGGACGAGGCGCTGGTGGAGCAGCTGGGCGACCTGGCGCGGCGCCTGCATTCGCGTTTTCCGGACATGCGCATCGGGTTCACCGAGCTGCTGGCCTATCCGGGCGTGCTGCGTGGCGAAGCGGTCGATGCCGTGGCGCTGCATGCCGAGGCGCTGGCACTGCTGGACGAGACCCTCGACGGCTTCGTCGCCGCGCGCGAGCGCGAGGGCGCCAAGCTGACCGCGGCGATCAGCGAGCGGGTGGATGCGATCGAACGCATCGCCGGCGAGGTGCGCGAACTGATCCCCGCCATCCGCGAAGGCCAGCGCGCCAAGCTGGCCGCGCGCCTGGCCGACCTGCCGCACCCGGTCGACCCGGGCCGCGCCGAGCAGGAACTGGTGATGTGGCTGCAGAAGCTCGATGTCGACGAGGAACTGGACCGCCTCGGCAGCCACATCGGCGAGATCCGCCGCGTGCTGCGCCAGCGCGAGCCGGTCGGCCGCCGCCTGGACTTCCTGCTGCAGGAGTTCAACCGCGAGGCCAACACCCTGGGCTCCAAGTCGGTGGACAGCCGCACCTCCAATGCCGCGGTCGAGCTGAAGGTGCTGATCGACCAGATCCGCGAGCAGGTGCAGAACCTGGAGTAACCCTGCCGGAGCCGCCGCGCTTCGCGTTGCGTTTCCCGCGCAGGTCGCCGCATTCCTGCGGCCGGCAGCGCGTTGCCATGCGCGGGATGGGCCTGGATGTGCCGGCCCGCGCATGGGCCGGGGCGGCCCGTCCGCACGGCCATCACCGCGCCTGCGGCCGCACCCGATGCCGGCAGGCGGCATGCGCAGCGGCCGGCCGCGCTTGCCGCCGGGGGCGGCGACTGCTATGCAGTCCGTTCCTTGGCGCAGAGGTATGGGCATGCACGCAACCGTTGTTGATCCGATCCATCGACGCAGATTCCTGGCAGCCGCCGCGGGCAGTGCGGCGTTGACCCTGTTGCCGGTGGCCGGGCGCGCTGCGGCGCCTGCGCGCGACGACCCGCGCTGGATCCCGTCCGATGCCTTCCTGGCCACGTTGCCGGAATGGATGCGCGCCTTCGGCGTGCCGGGTGTCGCCATCGCCGTGGTCGAGCAGGGCGAACTGGCGTGGCACCGCGGATTCGGCGTGGCCGACCTGGAAAGCGGTGCGCCGGTGGATGCGGACAGCGTGTTCGAGTGCGCTTCGTTGAGCAAGCCGGTGTTCGCCTATCTGGTGCTGCAGCTGGTGGATGCCGGCGCGCTGCAGCTCGACCGCCCGCTGGTGGACTACCACCGCCCCGATTTCCTGGCCGATGACGATCCGCAACTGGCGCGGATCACTGTGCGCGACGTCCTGCGCCACAGCAGCGGCCTGCCGGACTGGCGCGCGTACCCGGACAGCGACCCGCTGCGCACGGTGGCGACGCCGGGACAGCGCGTGAACTATTCCGGCGAAGCCTTCTTCTGGCTGCAGCGGGTGGTGGAGACGGTCACCGGCCAGAGCCTGGACCAGTTGGCACGGCAGCGCCTGTTCGTGCCGGCCGGCATGCAGGCCAGCACCTATACCTGGAACGCGCACGCCGCGCGCCATTCGGTGGTCGGCGTGCCGGCGCCCGGGGCCCGGCCGGGGGTGCAGACGTTCGGTGCGCAGTGGCCGCTGCTGCAGCCGCTGGCCGAGGCGCGTGGCAAGCCGCTGTCGGACTGGACCTGGGATGACGCGGTGCAGGCGCTGCCACAGGCGCAGGCCGCCGCGCCCGCGGGCATGTTCGTGTGGCCCGGCGACCTGCTCGCCAATGCCGCCGCCAGCCTGCGTGGCCCGGTGCAGGACTATGCGCGTTTCATCGCCCACGTGATGCGGCGCCCGGCGCGGCAGGACTGGGAGATCGCCGAGGCGACCCGGCAGGCGATGCTGGCGCCGCAGCTGGCGGTGCGGCCGGGCTGGCTGGACAAGGGCCTGGGCTGGAACCTGGAGCGTGTCGATGCCGGCAACCGCTGGTTCTTCCATGGCGGCTCCAACGCCGGCCGCTACAAGACCTTCGCGGTCGGCGACCCGCAGCACGGGCGCGGACTGGTGGTGATGACCAATGGTGGTGGCGGTACCGGCGTCTACCAGCGCATCGTGCGCGCGGCGACCGGCCGCGACATGCTCGCCTTCGACCTCTGATCCGGAGTGGCCGGTGGGGCCGGGCGCCGGCGTGGGCGCGTCGCCGCCGGCCCCCGCATTTGCAGCCGCGGCCCGGGCTGGTTATCGTGCGCCGCCCGAACCATCGACCCGGAGATCCGCGCGATGCGTGGCACCCTCTACATCGTCGCGGCCCCCTCCGGCGCCGGCAAGAGCAGTCTCGTCAACGCCACCCTGGCGCGCGACGCGCAGATCGCGCTGTCCATTTCCTTCACCTCGCGGGCGATGCGCCCGGGCGAGGTGGACGGCCGGCATTACCACTTCGTCAGCGCCGCCGAGTTCGAGCGCATGATCGCCGCCGGCGATTTCTTCGAGTACGCCCGCGTGCATGGCGACTGGAAGGGCACCGCGCGGCAGTCGGTGGAGCCGCAGCTGGCCGCCGGCAAGGACGTGCTGCTGGAGATCGACTGGCAGGGCGCGCGCCAGGTGCGCGCCAAGGTGCCCGATGCGGTCAGCGTATTCATCCTGCCGCCGTCCAAGCAGGCGCTGGATGACCGCATGCGCAAGCGCGGCCAGGACAGCGAGGCGGTGATGGCGCAGCGGCTGGCGGCCGCGCGCGAGGAAATGCTGCATTACGACGAGTTCGACTACGTGATCGTCAACGAGGTGTTCGACACCGCGGTGGACGAGATGTGCGCCATCTTCACCGCCAGCCGCCTGCGCCGGGCCCAGCAGCAGGTCCGCCACGACGGCCTGATCCGTTCGCTGCTGGACTGAGGCGCGGCCCGGCGGCCCGGCGGCCCGGTACAGGCCCTGGCAGCGCCCGATCCCGTTGGGGCGGGCAGGCAACTGATTGATTCCAAAGGACCCGGGGATGCGGTCATTTGTATCCCCCGGCGTCCGCCTGTACAATCCCCGGCCTTTCCCTCATCCGATCGAGCGGCCGCTGCTGGTCGCCGGGAGCTCGCATGGCCCGCATTACCGTAGAAGATTGCCTGGAAGTCGTTAACAACCGTTTCGAGCTGGTCATGATGGCGTCCAAGCGCGCCCGTCAGCTGGCCAACGGCGTGCAGGCCACCCTCGACAACAGCGAGACCGAGGACAAGCCGACCGTGCTGGCGCTGCGCGAGATCGCCGCCCGCAAGATCGACAACGCCCTGATCGAGGAAGTCGAGAAGGCCGAGCGTGAGCGTGCCGAGCGCGAGGCGCTGGAATGGGCCGCCGCCGAAGTCGTCGCCGACGAGGACATGTCCAAGAACGACGACTGATCCACCAGGTCATCGTTGTGCACCGACAGCCCGCCACGTGCGGGCTGTCTGCTTTCCAGGCATCCGCCACCCTGCAGGTCCGCACCCGGTGCGTGTGCAGGAAAGCCCCCGGGTCAGGGGCGCCGCGAAGCGGCGGGGTGCGGATGAGCGAAAGACGGGCCCGGCGGTCTGCAATGCAAACCGTGGGGCGGCAGCGCGAGAGCGATGTCGCGCGTCTCCGGCGTTGCCGTGTTGGTGCTGCTGGCATATCTTCCCAGCCATGAACCCAGGCCCCTCTGCCCAGGTCGCTGCGCCCGCGGGTGGCGCGGTGCCGGACTACGTACTCCAACTCGAACGCGCAGCCAGTTACCTGCCCGCCGAGCAGCTGCCGATGCTGCGCCGTGCGTGGGAAGTGGGTGCGGCCGCGCACGCGGGCCAGACCCGCAAGTCCGGCGAACCCTACATCACCCATCCGGTCGCGGTGGCCGGCATCCTGGCCGAGCTCGGGCTGGACGTGGAGGCGCTGGTCGCAGCGATCCTGCACGACACCATCGAAGACACCCCGCTCACCCATGACGAGCTGGCCGGGCAGTTCGGCCAGACCGTGGCCGAGCTGGTCGAGGGCGTCACCAAGCTGGACAAGCTGCGCTTCCGCGACCGCCAGGAAGCGGCCGCCGAGAGCTTCCGCAAGATGCTGCTGGCCATGTCGCGCGACCTGCGCGTGATCATGATCAAACTGGCCGACCGCCTGCACAACATGCGCACCCTGGGCGCGCAGAGCGCCGAGGCGCGGCGCCGCATCGCGGTGGAGACGCTGGACATCTACGCGCCCATCGCCCAGCGCCTGGGCATGAGCCTGATCAAGTCCGAGCTGCAGAACCTGGGCTTCAAGGCGCTGTACCCGTGGCGCCACGCGATCCTGGAAAAGCACATCCGCAGCCAGCCGGTGGTGCGCCGCGAGGCGATGGCGCAGGTCGAGGTGCAGTTGTCGCAGCGGCTGGCGCGCGAAGGGCTGGAGCACCGCCTGGTCAGCCGCATCAAGACGCCCTGGAGCATCTACACCAAGATGCGCGAGGAGAACAAAACCTTCGACCAGGTGATGGACGTGTTCGGCTTCCGCCTGGTGATGCGCTCGGTGCCCAGTTGCTACCACGCGCTGGGCGCGGTGCACGCGGCGTTCAAGCCGCTGGACGGGCGCTTCCGCGATTTCATCGCCATCCCCAAGGCCAACGGCTACCAGTCGCTGCACACCGTGCTGTTCGGGCCCTACGGTTCGCCGATCGAGGTGCAGATCCGCACCGAGGAGATGGACCTGATCGCCGAGCGCGGCGTGGCCGCGCACTGGACCTACAAGTTCGGCGGCGATTCGCCCAACAGCGCACAGAGCCGCGCGCATGCATGGATCGTCGAGCTGATCGATTCGCAGCGCTCGGCCGGCTCGTCGCTGGAGTTCCTGGACAACGTCAAGGTCGACCTGTTCCCGGACGAGGTCTACCTGTTTACGCCCAAGGGCAAGATCCTGGCGTTGCCGCGCAACTCCACCGCGCTCGACTTCGCCTATGCGGTGCATACCGACATCGGCAACCGCGCGGTGGCCTCGCGCGTGGACAAGAAGCTGGTGCCGCTGCGCACCAAGCTGGTCAGCGGGCAGACGGTGGAAGTGATCACCGCGCGCTCGGCCACGCCCAAGCCGCAGTGGCTGGAGTTCGTGGTCAGCTCCAAGGCGCGTACCGCGATCCGTCACCAGCTCAAGCAGCTCGAGCACGAGGATGCCGTGCAGCTGGGCCACCGCATGCTCGACCGCGCGCTGGAGGCGATGGACAGCTCGATCGAGCGCCTGCCCAAGGGCCGGCTGGATGCGTTCCTGGCCGAACACCGCTACCCGCGCCTGGAAGCGTTCCTGGCCGATGTCGCGCTCGGCAACTGGATGCCGACCCAGGCCGCGCAGGCGCTGATGGCGCATGGCGAACCGCGCGCCGGCGGCAGCAGCCAGCGGGTGCAGGAGAAGATCCTGATCAACGGCAGCGAGCGCGGCGTGGTCAGCTTCGCCGGCTGCTGCCAGCCGATCCCGGGCGACGAGATCATGGGTTACCACACCGCCGGCAAGGGCATCGTGGTGCACCGCATGGATTGCCCGAACCTGGCCGAGCTGCGCAAATCGCCCGAGCGCTGGGTGCCGATCGGCTGGGACAGCAGCGTGGTCGGCGACTATGACACCGCGCTGGTGGTGGAAGTGGAGAACGGCACCGGGGTGTTGGCGCAGCTGGCCGCGGCCATCGCCCAGAGCCAGTCCAACATCGAGCGGGTGGACTACCTGGACCGCGACTTCAACGCCGCGGTGCTGTGTTTCAACATCCAGGTGCGCGACCGTACCCACCTGGCCGAGGTGATGCGCCGGCTGCGGCGCCTGAGCGTGGTGCAGTCGGTGCGCCGCCAGTAAGCGCGGTGCGCCGGCGCGGCATGCCCTGCTGCGACCGGGTGCGCCGCGCGGTGCGTGCGCGGTTCTCCACAGCCGGTGTGCAACGGCATGCCGACAACCTGTGGATAAGCCCCCGGGCACCTTGCCGGGCATGCGTTTGCAGCTGCTGGTGAAAAATTGTCCAGCGCCGCGACGCCTGGCATCGCCGGGAAGCCGGTGCGGCGGGGGCGGACGCTACAATGCGGGGCCATTTCCCAACCGGAGTTCCCCCATGTCCCGCCAGATCATCAACACCGCCAACGCGCCGGCCGCCATCGGCCCGTATTCGCAGGCCGTGCGTGCCGGCAACACCGTGTATTTCTCCGGCCAGATCCCGCTGGACCCGGCCACCGGCGAGATCGTCGCCGGCGACGTCGCCGCGCAGGCGCGGCGCGCCTTCGACAACCTCAAGGCGGTGGCCGAGGCGGCCGGCGGTTCGCTCGACAGGATCGTGCGCCTGGGCCTGTACCTGACCGACCTGGGCGAGTTCGCCAAGGTCAACGCGGTCATGCAGGAGTACTTCCAGGCGCCGTTCCCGGCCCGCTCCACCATCGAAGTGTCGGGCCTGCCCAAGGGGGCCGCGTTCGAGGTCGACGCGGTGATGATCCTCGACTGATCCACCGGCATGGCGCGTACCCGTCCGGCCGCCCCGGCGCTGGCGGCCAGTGGCGAAACACCGGTGACGGTGCTGGCGGGCGTGGGCCCGGCGGTGGCCGCCAAGCTGCAGGCGCGCGGCATCGGCAGCCTGCAGGACCTGTGGCTGCACCTGCCGCTGCGCTATGAGGACCGGACCCGGCTCAGCGCCATCGCCACGCTGCAGCCGGGCAGCGCCGCGCAGGTCGAAGGGCGGGTGGTCGCGGTGGAGCGCGGCTTCCGCTACCGGCCGATGCTGCGGGTCGCGGTGGAAGACGACTCGCGCGGCACCCTGGTGCTGCGCTTCTTCCACTTCCGCGCCGCGCAGGTGGCGCAGTTCGCCGTCGGCGCGCGCCTGCGCTGCTATGGCACCCCGCGCCCCGGCCAGCATGGGCTGGAGATCGTGCATCCCAGCTACCGCATGCTCGGCGACGGCGAAGAGGCCGGCCTTGGCGACGCGCTGGATCCGGTCTATCCGGTCGTCGACGGCATCGGCCCGGCGACGCTGCGCCGGTTGATCGGGCAGGCGCTGGAGCGGCTGCCCGGCGAAGCCGCGCTGGAGGTGTTGCCGGCGCACCTGCTGGACGGCCTGGCCCTGCCGTCGCTGCGGCAGGCGCTGCTGACCATGCATCGCCCGCCTGCCGATGCCGATGTCGCCGCGCTCGCTGCCGGCACCCATCCGGCGCAGCGGCGGCTGGCGCTGGAAGAACTGCTCGCCCACCACCTGAGCCTGCGCCGCCAGCGCATCGCCCTGCAGCAGCACCATGCCCCGGCCTTGAGCGGCGGCGACAGGCGCGTGCGGCAGTTGCGCCAGTCCCTGCCGTTCCGTCTCACCGGCGCGCAGCAGCGCGTGTTCGCGCAGATCCGCCAGGACCTGGCGCGGCCGCACCCGATGCTGCGCCTGGTGCAGGGCGACGTCGGTTCCGGCAAGACCGTGGTGGCCGCGCTGGCGGCGATGCTGGCGGTGGAGCAGGGCAAGCAGGTGGCGCTGGCGGCGCCGACCGAACTGCTCGCCGAGCAGCACCTGGCCAATCTGCGCGGCTGGCTCGAGCCGCTGGATGTGCAGGTGGCCTGGCTGGCCGGCAAGGTCACCGGCAAGGCGCGGGCCAGGGTGCTGGAGGACATCGCCTCCGGGCGTGCGCAGGTGGTGGTCGGCACCCATGCGCTGATGCAGGACAGCGTGGTGTTCCATGACCTGGCGCTGGCCATCGTCGACGAGCAACACCGCTTCGGCGTGCACCAGCGGCTGGCGCTGCGCGACAAGGGCGCCGACGGCCGCAGCGTGCCGCACCAGCTGGTGATGACCGCGACCCCGATCCCGCGCACGCTGGCGATGGCGGCCTATTCCGACCTGGACGTGTCGGCGATCGACGAGCTGCCGCCGGGCCGTACCCCGGTGCAGACCATCGTCATCAGCGCCGAGCGCCGGCCGGAGCTGGTCGAGCGCATCCGCCTGGCCTGCGCGCAGGGGCGCCAGGCCTACTGGGTATGCACGCTGATCGACGAGAGCGAGGACGCCGACGGCAGCCCCGCGGCAAACGCCGGGCGCATGGAGGCGGTCGCCGCACAGGCCACCTTCGAGGCGCTGTCGGCGCAGTTGCCGGGCGTGCGCGTCGGGCTGGTGCACGGGCGCATGAAGGCCGCCGAGAAGCAGGCGGCGATGCGCGCCTTCAAGGCCGGCGAGACCGGCCTGCTGGTCGCCACCACGGTGATCGAAGTGGGCGTGGACGTACCCAATGCCTCGTTGATGATCATCGAGAACGCCGAGCGCCTGGGCCTGGCGCAGCTGCACCAGCTGCGCGGCCGGGTCGGGCGCGGTGCGGCCGCATCCAGCTGCGTGCTGATGTACCAGGCGCCGCTGTCGGCGATGGCGCGGCAGCGGCTGGAGACCATGCGCCAGACCAGCGACGGTTTCGTGATCGCCGAGAAGGACCTGGAACTGCGTGGCCCCGGCGAGCTGCTGGGCACCCGCCAGACCGGCCTGGCCGCCTTCCGGGTCGCCGACCTGGCCCGCGACGCGGCCCTGTTGCCGGGCGTGCATGCCCTGGCCGAGCGGTTGCTGGCCGAAGCGCCGGCCGTCGCCGACCGGATAGTGGCGCGCTGGGTGGGCGGGGCGGCGCGCTACGCCTCGGCCTGAGCGCGTACTTCCCCTGTCATGGTCCAGGTGCCAGACTCCATGGCCGACCAGAAGACAAGCATGAGATGAGCAAGAAGATTCCGTTGCTGATTGATACCGACCCGGGCGTGGACGATGCGCTGGCGCTGCTGATGGCCTTTGCCGACGAACGCCACGAGGTGGTCGGGTTGACGGTGGCGGCGGGCAACGTCGGCCTCGGCCATACCGTGCGCAACGCGCTGAAGCTGTGCGAGGTCGCCGGCCGCGGCGACGTGCCGGTGTTCGCCGGCGCCCCCGATCCGCTGGTGCACCCGGCCGAGGATGCCGCGCACGTGCATGGCCGCGATGGCTTCGGCGACGTCGACCTGCCTGCCGCCGCGCGCGCGGCCGAGAGCGAGCATGCCGCGCTGGCGATCCTGCGCCTGTCGCACCAGTACGCCGGCGAGCTGCTGCTGGTCGCACTGGGCCCGCTGACCAACATCGCGCTGGCGCTCAAGCTCGACCCGACCCTGCCGCAGCGGGTGAAGCGCTTCCTGGTGATGGGCGGGGCGATCACCGGCCACGGCAACATCACCCCGGTGGCGGAGTTCAACATCGCCTTCGACCCGGAAGCGGCGCACATCGTGTTCACCGCGTTCCCGCACGTCGAAGTGGCCGACTGGGAAGCCACCGTCGCCCATGGCCTGCTGCACCGGAACGTGGAGCAGTGGCTGGCCGCCGATACCGACAAGGCGCGCTTCTACGAGCTGATCTCGCGCCAGACCCGGCTGTGGTCCGAGGACAGCCGCGGCGAGCACTGGTACGCCGCCGATGCGCTGGCGATGGCCTGGGCACTGCAGCCCGAGGGCGCGACCCGGCTGGAGCAGCGCCCGCTGGCGATCGAGATGGCCGGCGGGCGTACCCGCGGTGCCACCGTGGTGGACTGGAACCGGCAGACCGGGGCGGCGGACAACACCACCCTGCTGATCGGCTACGACCAGGCGCGCTTCGAAAGCCAGGTGCAGCGGGCGTTGGGACTGGTTTCCTGATTTCCTGCAATCCCGGCTTGCCCCGACGGGCCGGCCGGGACTATAATGCCGCTCTTGACCACCAGCCCACACGGTGTGAGCCCATGAAGGCCGACATTCATCCCGATTACCACAACGTCGTGTTCCACGACGTCACCTCCGATTTCAAGTTCCTGACCCGTTCGACCATGTCCTCCAAGGAGACGGTCAAGTGGGAAGACGGTGAAGAGTACCCGCTGATCAAGGTCGAAATTTCCTCGGCCTCGCACCCGTTCTACACGGGCAAGCACAAGGTCATCGACACCAGCGGCCGCATCGACAAGTTCCAGAAGCGCTACGCGCGCTGATCGCAACTGTCGTTCCGCCCGGACAACGGCCGCGCCCTGCGCGGCCGTTGTTTTGTCATGGTCGGTCCCTGCGGTAAAGCCATGCGTGCCATTCCGGGCGGCTGCCTTGTGCGCCGTTGCCGGCGGGTCGTTCCGGGTCGTGCCGCGGCCATGGGCGTGGTGCGTGGCGCGGCTGAATCCCGGCGCAATGCCGCCCGGCGCGCGCGCGACGCTGTGTCGCGTGCATGCGGAGTCCATAGGACTTTAGTCTGCGCAAACGGCAAATGCTGCTGTGCGATAATGGCCTGAACCGCGGTGCAAAACCGTGGAACTTCCTTCACGTGCCTGCCCGTCATTCCTCGTCGGGGCCGGCGCCATCCACTTGAGGAGCGCACACTGTGTCCGATCTTGATCAGGTCACGCTCAACGCCGGCGACACGTCGGTCGTTCTGCCTGTAGTCAAACCCGTCCTGGGCAACGACTGTGTCGATATCTCGAAGCTGACCAAGGAAACCGGTCTCTTCACCTACGACTCCGGTTACACCGCCACCGCCAGCTGCAAGTCGGCCATCACCTACATCGATGGCGACAAGGGCGTGCTGCTGTACCGCGGTTACCCGATCGAGCAGCTGGCCGAGAAGTCCAGCTTCGTCGAAGTCGCCTACATGCTGGTCAACGGCGAGCGTCCGGATGCCGCGCAGCTGAAGGCCTTCGAGGCCGAGCTGGCCGAGGAAGCTGGTGTCGACGCGTCGATCAACACCCTGATCGGCAGCTTCGCCAGGGACGCGCACCCGATGGCGATCCTGGCCGCCTCGATCGCGCAGCTCTCGGCCAAGTACCACGATTCGCTGGACCTGGCCGATGCCGAGCAGCGCCGCAAGGCCGCCGTGCGCCTGATCGCCAAGGTGCCGACCCTGTCGTCGCTGATCTACCGCCACGGCAAGGGCCTGCCGGCCAATGCCCCGGACACCTCGCTGGATTACGTCAGCCGCTTCCTGAAGCAGACCTTCGAGTCGGCCGACGGCAAGTACGAGCTGAACCCGCACGTGGTGAAGGCGCTGGACCTGCTGTTCATCCTGCACGCCGACCATGAGCAGAACGCCTCGACCTCGACCGTGCGCCTGGTCGGCTCGACCGGTGCCAACCCGTACGCGTCCGTCGCCGCCGGCGTCACCGCGCTGTGGGGCCCGGCGCATGGCGGCGCCAACGAAGCCGTGCTGAAGATGCTGGAAGAGATCGGCAGCGCCGACAACGTCGAGTCCGCCGTGCTCAAGGCCAAGGACAAGACCTCGGGCTTCCGCCTGATGGGCTTCGGCCACCGCGTCTACAAGAACTTCGACCCGCGCGCCAAGGTCATCGGCGAGATGACCCGGCAGGTGCTGGGCCAGCTGGGCGTGACCGACCCGCTGCTCGACGTCGCCATCAAGCTGGAGCAGGCCGCGCTGCAGGACGACTATTTCGTCGCCCGCAAGCTGTACCCGAACGTCGATTTCTACAGCGGCATCATCTACAAGGCGCTGCAGATCCCGACCGAGATGTTCACCGTCATGTTCGCCCTCGGCCGCACCGCCGGCTGGGTGTCGCACTGGCTGGAGCAGCAGGTCGATCCGGAAATGAAGATCGGCCGTCCGCGCCAGGTGTACACCGGCCACGCCGTGCGCGACTACACCTGAGCCTGGGCGCGGCGGCGCAGCGATGCGCCGCCCGCGCGACCGAAAGCCCCGCTCCGGCGGGGCTTTTTCGTATCCGCACGTCACGCGGTACGTGGCCGGCACCGTCGCCGCGTAGCGCACTGCCGGCCCGGCGCGCGTGGTCGCTGGTGGGCCCGGGCAATGCGTGGGGCCATCCGGCCGAGGGTGCCGGTGGGCGGGCTTTCCACTTTTCCACAACGCCTGTGCGGTACCTCCGGCAAAAGCTGTGGACAACGTGGCCGCCGCCGGTAATGGCGGGCCTGGCCGGGACGTGGTGAAAATCTGTCCAGCGCGAAGCGGGCCGGGCCTTGGGGCAGCAGCGCCGTGGCGGAGCGCGGGCGGGCACGCCGCCAGGCGGCTGGATCAGCCGGCGTCGTCGGCCAGGAGCTGGCGCAGCTGGGCCAGCGTCGCCCGTGGCAGCGGCTTGCCGTCGTCGCTGGACACCGGCGGATGGCGCAGGCCGTTCTCCGGAAGCACGACCAGCTCGAAGGCGATGCCGTCGGCCGCGAACTCCCAGGCCGGATAGCGCTGCCGCGATGCATGACCGGCGAGCTGCAGCTGTGCGGTGCGCGCTTCGGCGGGAATGTGCTGGTCGTGCAGGAAGCGCTGCACCGCATCGGTGTCGTCGCAGTGCAGGTGCAGCGTCACCGGGGTGCCGGCGCCGGCGGTGCCGGCCAGCACCGCACCGGCCAGCCGCGGCTGGAACGCGTGCAGGAACTGCATCGCCAGCACCGCCGCCTCGCGGTGCTGGCGCAGCGCCGCCGGCTGTACGCGCGTGTCGAACAGCCGCTGCTGTTCGCGCAGCATCTCCTCCACCTCGGCCTGGCGCGGCCACAGCGCTTCGTCGTGGATGCCCAGGCGGCTGGCGGCCTTGCGCCGTGCCTGCTCCGGATCGTGGATGCCGCCCTCACGGATCAGGCGGGCGGCCTCCTGGGCGATCAGCCGCCGTTCGCGGCTGCCGCGCTGGGCGTTGGGTGCCGGACGTGGCATCGCGGTTCTCCGGTTGTCGGCAGCCCGCCGGATCCGGGCCGATGCGGGAAGGCGACGGCTGCCGCCTTCCCGGGTGGGTCAGAAGATATCGAACGCGGCGTCGTCGGCCTTCGGGTCGTGCTGGTCGAAATCGAATTCCTGCATCCGGTCCAGGTCCTCGACCTTGATCCATTCGGTGGCGCCGTTGAGGGTCGCCTGCACCATGCCCGAGGGCGGGTCGTTGCGCGCGATCGGCGCGTCCTTCAGCGCCACCCGCATGTAGTCGATCCAGATCGGCAGCGCGGCGCGGCCGCCGTACTCGCGGTAGCCCAGCGAACGGAAGTCGTCGCGGCCGACCCACACGGTGGTGGCCAGCGGGCCGCCGAAGCCGGAGAACCAGGCGTCGCGGTGGTCGTTGGTCGAGCCGGTCTTGCCGCCCACGTCCTCGCGACCCAGTACCTTGGCCGCGGTACCGGTGCCGCGCTGGACCACGTCGCGCATCATCGACACCAGCTGGTATGCGGTGCGCTCGTCGATCGCGCGCGGGGCGGCATGGGTGTTGGCATCGACCGCTGCCGGCGCGGCTTCGGTCCCGGTCTCGGCGTTGCCGGTACCGGCTGCGGGCTTGGCCGGCGGGGCTTCGGCGCCGAAGTTGAAACCGTCCACGACCTGGCTGGCCGGCGCCATGCCACCGGCGCCACCGCCGCAGCCGCGGCAGGCCAGCGCCGGATTGGCCTTGAACACCACGTTGCCATCGCGGTCCCTGACCTCGTCGATGGTCCAGGTGTCCACCCGCGAGCCGCCATTGGCGAACACGGCATAGCCGCGCGCGACCGACAGCGGCGTCAGCGAGGCGGTGCCCAGCGACATCGACAGGTTCGGCGGCAGCTCGGCTTCCTGGAAGCCGAACTCGCTGATGTACTTGCGGGCGAAATCCACGCCGATGCTGTCCAGCAGCCGCACCGACACCAGGTTGCGCGACTGCACCAGGGCCTCGCGCAGGCGCATCGGGCCGCGGAACCCGCCGCCGTCGTTCTTCGGCTCCCAGGTCTTGCCGCGGCGGTCGCGGAACACCACCGGCGCGTCGAGCACGATCGAGGCCGGGTTGAAGCCCTTGTCGAACGCGGCCGCGTACAGGAACGGCTTGAAGCTGGAGCCGGGCTGGCGCCGGGCCTGGGTGGCGCGGTTGAACTTGTTGCCGGCAAAGCTGAAACCGCCGACCAGGGCGCGCAGGGCGCCGTTGCCGGCGTCGAGCGAGACCAGTGCGGCCTGGCCGAGCGGCAGCTGTTCGATCAGCCACTCGCCTTCCTTCTCGCCGGTACGCACGCGGATGACGTCGCCACGGGCAGCCAGCTTGGCCGGCGCCCGCGTGGTCCAGCGGCTGGCCGCCACCGGCAGGACCAGCTCGGTGCGGTCGGCCAGCACCACGCTGATGCCGCCGTCGGCATGCACCGCCGACACGATCGCCGGCAGCAGCCCGGACTGCGAGGGGATCGCGGCGATGTGGCGGGCAAGCGTGGCCGCATCGGCGTCGGCGGCCACGTCGATATGCTGCTCCGGCCCGCGCCAGCCGTGGCGGTGGTCGTACAGCAGCAGGCCATCGCGCACGGCGATGTTGGCCGCTTCCTGCGCCTGGCTGTCGATGGTGGTGGTGACCCGGTAGCCCTTGTTGAGTACGTCGCCGCCGTGCAGGGCGATCATTTCCTGGCGGACCATCTCCGCCACGTAGGGCGCGTTGACCTCGATCGGCGGCTCGTGCGGGGAGGCGTGCATGGGCACCGCCTTGGCCGCGTCGGCCTCGGCCTGGCTGATGAAGCCCAGGTCGGCCATGCGCTGCAGCACGTAGTTGTCGCGGCGCTGGCGCGCCCGTTCCGGGTTGCTGATCGGGTTGCCGCTGGACGGGAACTTGGGAATGCCGGCCAGCGAGGCCATCTCGTCCAGGTCCAGCTCGCCGAGCTTCTTGCCGTAGTAGTACTCGGCGGCGGCGCCGATGCCATAGGCGCGGTTGCCGAAGAAACTTTTGTTCAGGTACAGCTCGAAGATCTCGTCCTTGCTCAGCTCGCTCTCGATCTTGCGCGCGAGCAGGATCTCGGCCAGCTTGCGGGTGTAGCTGTACTCGGAGCTGAGGAAGAACTGGCGGGCCACCTGCTGGGTGATGGTCGAACCGCCGGGTACGCGCTTGTCGCTGGTGGTGGCCAGCAGCCAGACCGCGCGGGCGATGCCCTTGTAGTCGACGCCGCCATGTTCGTAGAAGCGGGCGTCCTCGGTGGCCAGGAAGGCCTGCTTCAGGCGCTCGGGCACGTCCTTCATCTCGATCGGATAGCGCCGGGTCTCGCCGAACACGGCCATCAGCTTGCCGTCGCTGGCATGGACGTACATCGGCTCCTGCAGCTCCACCTCGCGCAGGGTCTGCACGTCGGGCAGCCTCGAGGAAATCACGTAATAGAGGGCGCCCGCGGCGATGGAACCAACCAGGGCGAGGGCGACGAACAGTGCCAGCAGCCAGCGCAGCCAGCGACGGAAACGGGGCATCAAGCAGGATCCCGATTGCGGATTTCGTGGCCGCAGAGTATAGAGTACGCGGGGGAACGGCTGGGGCCGTCCCTTGGGGAAAGGGGGTCGGGGATGGCTCTGAGGGCGTGACGGATTTCTCGGCCTGCGCGCGGAGCGGTTGCCAACCACCGGAAATTCATTATTAATGCGCGGGCGCAACAAGTGCGTCCAAGTGCCCGTCGGCAGGGGAGAAACCGTGGGGCTTATCCCAAAGAGTCAACCACCGATCATCGGTGTTGACATCAGCTCGACTGCGGTAAAGCTGCTTCAGCTTGCCCGCAGCGGCAATCGTTTTCGCGTGGAACATTACGCCGTGGAACCACTTCCGCCGAATGCGGTGGTGGAGAAGAACATCGTCGAGGTCGAGGCGGTCGGCGAGGCCATACGCCGGGCCGTGGCGCGCTCGGGAACCCGGGCCAAGGGGGCGGCTGCCGCGGTCGCCGGTTCGGCGGTGATCACCAAGGTGATCCCGATGCCGGCCGACCTGGACGAGGCCGACCTGGAAGCCCAGGTCGAGCTGGAGGCGGTGAACTACATCCCGTATCCGATCGAGGAAGTGAGCCTGGACTTCGAGGTGCTCGGGCCGGTGCCCAACAACCCGGAAATGGTCCAGGTGCTGTTGGCGGCCTCGCGTTCGGAGAACGTCGAACTGCGCCAGTCGGCGCTGGAGCTGGGCGGGCTGGTGGCCAAGGTCATGGACGTGGAAGCGTTCGCGATCGAGAACGCCTTCGCGCTGGTGGCCAGCGAACTGCCGGTGGCCAGTGACGGCGTGGTCGCGCTGGTGGACATCGGCGCCACCATGACCACGCTCAACGTCCTGCGTGGCGGGCGCAGCCTGTACAGCCGCGAACAGGTGTTCGGCGGCAAGCAGCTCACCGACGAGGTGATGCGCCGCTACGGGCTGAGCTACGAGGAAGCCGGGCTGGCCAAGCGCCAGGGCGGGCTGCCGGAGAGCTACGAGGTGGAAGTGCTGGAGCCGTTCAAGGAGGCCACGGTCCAGCAGATCGGCCGCCTGTTGCAGTTCTTCTATGCCGGCAGCGAGTTCAATCGCGTCGATCACATCGTGCTGGCCGGTGGCTGCGCTTCGCTGCCCGGGCTGCCGGTGATGGTCGAGGAACAACTGGGGGTGAGCACGTCGGTGGCCAATCCGCTGGCGCAGATGACGCTGGGACAGAAGGTGCAGGCGCATGCGCTGGCCCAGGATGCCCCGGCGCTGATGATCGCCACCGGCCTGGCCCTGCGGGGGTTCGACTGATGGCACGCATCAATCTATTGCCTTGGCGCGCCGAGCGGCGCAAACAGCGCCAGCGCGAGTTCTACACCATGCTCGGCCTGGCCGCCGCCGTCGGCGTGCTGATGTCGCTGCTGCTGTACTTCTACTACGACGGGCAGGTCAGCGGCCAGAACGAGCGCAATGCCTATCTCGAGGCCGAGATCGCCAAGGTCAAGGAGCAGAACAAGGAGATCGAGCGGCTCGGCAGCCAGAAGAAGCGCCTGCTCGACCGCAAGCAGGTCATCGAGGAACTGCAGGGCAAGCGCTCGCAGATGGTGCACCTGTTCGACGCGCTGGTGCGCACCATCCCCGATGGCGTGGTGCTGACCGCGCTCAAGCAGGAAGGCGAGACGCTGACGCTGGAAGGCCGCACCCAGTCCAACGCGCGGGTCAGTACCTACATGCGCAACCTGGAAAGCTCGGGCTGGATGTCCAATCCGGAGCTGTCGGTGATCGAGGCCAAGGCGCAGGAAGCTTCGGGCTCTGCGGTGGACATCAAGTCGCTGCCGTACGTGTTCACCCTGAAGGTGAAACTGCCGGCACCGGGTGAGAACGCAGCGCAGACGTCGGAAGCGGATGCCGCGCCTGCTGCCGCACCGGCGCCTGCTGCGGACACGGCGCAGAAGGAGGCCCGCCCATGAGCCAGAAGAAGAGCGGTTTCAACAATCTGGACCTCAACAACATCGGCAACTGGCCGCAGGGCCCCAAGCTGGTGTTCTGCGCGCTGCTGGCACTGCTGATCCTGGGCTTGTCCTACCTGCTGGTCATCCGCGGCACGGCCGAGGAGCTGGACGGGCTGGAGACCAAGGAGGTCGAGCTGCGCAGGAGCTTCGAGGAGGAGCAGAAGCGTGCGGTCAACCTCGAGCCGCTCAAGCAGCAGCTTGCGCAGATGGAGCAGGTGCTGCAGCAGATGCTGCGCCAGCTGCCCAGCAAGACCGAGATGCCCGACCTGATCATCGACGTGTCGCAGACCGCGCTGTCCAGCGGACTGAACAACGAACTGTTCAAGCCCGGCGACGAGCAGCTCAAGGAGTTCTACGCCGAGAAGCCGATCGCGCTGCGGCTGGTGGGCAGCTACCACCAGTTCGGTGCCTTCGTCAGCGGCGTGGCCTCGCTGCCGCGCGTGGTGATCCTGACCATGCACGACATCAACCTGAAGCCGAAGGATCCCAAGGCCGGCATCTCCGCGCGCAGCGGCGCGCTGGAACTGTCGGGCACGGTCAAGACCTACCGCTACCTGGATGACAACGAGCTGGCGGACCAGGAAAAGAAGGCCGCCGATGAAGAAGCGGCGCGCAAGAAGGGGGGCAAGTGATGAAGGGTTCCCTCCGCATCCGGGCGCTCTGCGCGGTGGTTCTGGTGGTGGCCGCGACCGGTTGTTCGCGCGGCATCACCAGCACCCCGGGCGATGCGCCCAATCTTGAGAAGTGGGTGGCTGACGTACGTGCACGCCCGGCCACGCCGCTGGATCCGCTGCCGGTGATGCAGCAGTTCGAGACCTTCGAGTACTCGGCCCAGGGGCTGCGCGATCCGTTCAGCGATGCCTGGGCCAGTGCGGACGGCAACAGCGCCCTGCGCCCGGATCCGAACCGGCGCAAGGAGCCGCTGGAAGCCTTCCCGCTCGACAGCCTGGACATGGTCGGGACGATCGGCAAAGGCGCTGCCATGGTCGCGCTGGTGATGGGGCCGGACAAGGTGACCTACCGTGTCCGTCCGGGCGTGTACCTGGGGCAGAGCGATGGCCGCGTCACCAGTGTGCGCGAGGACGGCATTGAGCTGATTGAACTGGTGCCCGATGGTGCTGGCGGCTGGCTGGAACGCCCGGCCTCGCTGGCGCTTGACGATCGATGAATGATTATTGGGGATAGCACGATGACTTTTTCCAAAGCCCTGAGCCTGCGTCCCGCCCGGCGCCATGCGATGGTCCACGCCCGCGCACTGGGAGTTGCGCTGGCACTGGCCTGCGGCTCTCCGTTGGTGGCCTTCGCCGCCGACCTCGCTCCGCCGGCCGCCGCACAGCCCGCGGCTACCGTCGCGGTCACCAAGGTCGACTTCAAGCGCGGCGATGACGGCGCAGGCCGCCTGATCCTGCAGTTCGACGGCCAGGGCGCCAGCCCGGACCTGAGGACCCAGGGCAACAGCGTCGTGGTCGACATGGGCAATGCGACCCTGCCGGCCGAACTGCAGCGTCCGCTGAACGTGGTGGACTTCGCCACGCCGGTGCAGCGCATCGATGCCAAGCCGTCTGGCCATGGCTCGCAGCTGGTGCTCAGCACCCAGGGTGCGTTCGAGTCGCTGGCCTACCAGTCCGGCAACGAGTACGTGGTGGAGATCTCGCCACGCCAGGAACAGTCCGCGACCGGTGCGGTGACCGCCCAGACCGTGGCCCAGGCCGCGGCCACGGTGGCCGCGCGCGGTTACAGCGGGCGCCCGGTGACGTTCAATTTCCAGGACGTGCCGGTGCGTACCGTGCTGCAGCTGATCGCCGAGGAATCCAACCTCAACGTGGTCGCGTCCGATACGGTGCAGGGCAATGTGACCCTGCGCCTGGTCAATGTGCCGTGGGACCAGGCGCTGGACATCGTCCTGCGCGCCAAGGGCCTGGACAAGCGCCGCGATGGCGGGGTGATCTGGGTTGCACCGCAACCCGAGCTGGCCAAGTTCGAGCAGGACAAGGAAGACGCCCGCATCGCGATCGAAGAGCGCGAGAACCTGGCCACCGATTACATCCAGATCAACTACCACAGCGCCGAGGCGATCTTCAAGGCACTGACCGAAGCCAAGGGCATCGGCAACGCGGGGGCCGGTGGTGGCGGTGGTGCCGGCGGCAGCGCGCAGCGCGAGAACGGCTTCCTGTCCAAGCGCGGCATGATCGTGGCCGACGAGCGCACCAACACGCTGATGATCAGCGACATCCCGAAGAAGATCGCGCAGATGCGCGAACTGATCGCGGTGATCGACCGGCCGGTCGACCAGGTGCTGATCGAAGGGCGCATCGTCATCGCCTCTGACACCTTCGCACGTGACCTCGGCGCCAAGTTCGGCATCCAGGGCCGTCGCATCGGTGACCGTACCCAGGCCATCAGCGGCTCGCTGGGGGGCAACAGCAGCATCATCAACAACGGCATCGTCACGAACGAGGGGCTGAACGTGAACCTGCCGGCGAAGACCTTCACGGACAGTCCGGCAGGCGCGATCGCCTACACCCTGCTGGGCGCCAACTTCTCCCTGGACGTCGAGCTGTCGGCGATGCAGGAGGAGGGACGCGGCGAAGTGGTATCCAATCCACGCATCGTCACCGCCAACCAGCGCGAAGGCGTGATCAAGCAGGGCAAGGAAGTCGGTTACGTCACCATCTCCGGCGGCGGTGGCGCCGGCGGTGCGCCGACGGCCAACGTGCAGTTCAAGGAAGTGCTGCTGGAGCTGAAGGTCACCCCGACCATCACCCAGGACAACCGTGTCTTCCTCAACATGAACGTGAAGAAGGACGAGATCGACCGGATGCTGGAAGTGACCGACTTCGGCACCGTGCCGATCATCAACCGCCGCGAGATCAATACCGCGGTGCTGGTGGATGATGGCCAGACCGTGGTGATCGGCGGCGTGTACGAGTTCAATGACCGCAGCAGCGTGGCCAAGGTGCCGTTCCTGGGCGACGTGCCGTTCCTGGGCAATCTGTTCAAGAAGCGTGGCCGTAGCAAGGACAAGGCCGAACTGCTGGTGTTCGTGACGCCCAAGATCCTGCGCGTGGCCAAGCCGCACACGAACTAATTACATTAATTTGACTGAAGAAATAGCCGCTCCTTTGCAAAGGAGCGGCTATTGTGCTATTAGCGGAACCGCATGTCGCTTTTTTCTGATGACGGGGGCGTGGATATTATTCCCCCTAGTGAAGGGCGATGAGCAGGTGGTTGCGGATTGTACGGATTCTCTGAAAAATGAGTTTCAATTTATACAAGGATTGGTATATGAAAATCAGATTATCAGTCTGTTCTCCCGCAGTTTTTGCTTTCGGATTGCTTTTTATGGATCCCGCGGGTGCGGCGGTCCAAAATATTACGGCTAGGTCTTCCAGCAATGGCCCTGTGCAGGGTAATGCGATTACAACATCTTCCGCGGTGGTTACTTGCACTGAGGCATCAGGAGGTTCCGCTGGCACGACTACATATTGTTACATCCAGTCACCAGGGTGGAATGGCCTGGTTCCGAAGGGGCAGTCTATAGGGACGAGTGGTGGTGGAGTTATTTCCCTCAACTGTAATGGCCAGTATTCGGCAAACGGTGGGCGGTTGGAGTGCGCGGCGCGAATCGATGATGTGATTTGCTCGCCGGAGCAATCCATATCGGCCTCTGCGAGAGGGGGGGGCTCGACGGCTGGTTATGCGCCGATAAAAGGGGCGGCGCTCGTTCAATGCATGCAGGCTACAGGAGCAAGTGCAGCCAATGGCGGGGCGCGATGCGGTATCCGAGCTCCTGGATTCACTGGCGATTTGACGGTTGGTCAAACGATAGCTGCTAGCGGCGCGGGAACCGTTCGGCTTACTTGTGCAGGGATGTATTCCGCGAATGGCGGTGGGTTGGACTGCACGGCTCAGGTCAGTCAGGTTTGCCCGTAAAGCACTTTTTTGCAGGTAATTTCCAGTGTCTTTATGGTCGTAGTACCTGATAAGGATTTTGATTTTTGGTGAAGACAGATGCCGCCGTTTGGCGGCATCTGTCTTGTAGGGCATCATTCATATGATTAAGGCAATGCAATGGTAGCGGGTGGAGGCGGTGCGACGGAATGGGGCTCGCCCAGAGCTTGCTCAGAGGCCTAGCTCGTTGAGCTTGTTTTGGTTACGGTCCCTGTTGTGCTTTTTGACTCACCCTTCAGATAGCAGAGAGACCAACGTGCGGGACGCTCTACATCGGGAATTTGTTCACCTGCGCGATGCCCTGGCCGGCGAGATCGTCGGCCAGTCGGTACTGATCGAGCGCCTGCTGGTCGCGCTGTTGGCCGATGGCCACCTCCTGGTGGAAGGCGCACCCGGACTGGCCAAGACCACGGCGATCCGCGCGCTGGCCTCGCGCATCGACGCCAGCTTCGCGCGCATCCAGTTCACGCCCGACCTGCTGCCGGCCGACCTGACCGGCACCGACATCTGGCGTCCGCAGGAGGGACGCTTCGAGTTCCAGCCGGGTCCGGTGTTCCATCCGATCCTGCTGGCCGACGAGATCAACCGTGCACCGGCCAAGGTGCAATCGGCGCTGCTGGAGGCGATGGGCGAGCGCCAGGTGACGGTGGGCCGCACGACCTACCCGTTGCCGTCGGTGTTCCTGGTCATGGCCACCCAGAACCCGATCGAACAGGAAGGCACGTTCCCGCTGCCCGAGGCGCAGCTGGACCGTTTCCTGATGCACGTGCGCATCGGCTATCCCGATGCCGCCGCCGAGATCGACATCCTGCGACTGGCCCGCGAGCGTGCGCTGCGCGAAATGGACGCGATGTCCGTGCCGATGCAGAGACTCTCCCTGGAACAGGTCGAGCAGGCACGACGGGCGGTCCTGGAACTGCACATGGCGCCGCAGCTGGAGCGCTATCTGGTCGAGCTGGTGCTGGCCTCGCGCGACGCATCGGCCTACGACGCCTCGCTGGCACGGCGCATCGCATGGGGTGCCAGTCCGCGCGGGTCGATTGCCCTGGAGCGCTGCGCGCGGGCCAGGGCGTGGCTTGCCGGACGCGACTACGTGACCCCGGACGACGTGCGTGCAGTCGCGCCGGACGTGCTGCGGCACCGGGTGCTGCCCAGCTACGAAGCGGCGGCCGAAGGCTGGGACGGCGAACGCCTGGTCGCGGCACTGCTCGACCGCGTGCCGTTGCCGTGATGCGGCCGGGAAGTGGCAACGCGGAGCGGACGACGGCCATGCCCGGCGACGTCTCTTCCCATGGCGTGGCGCCACTTCCCGCTGCCGACGGCATCGTCCCCTCGCTGGCCGAGCTGATCGCGCTGCGGCGTGCGGCGATGTCCACGCGCGGGCCGCGCCGCGGGCGACGCGGTGTATCCGCGCGGGCGACCTCCGCGCAGCGCGGGCGCGGCATGGAGTACGCCGAGTCGCGCGAGTACGTGGCCGGCGACGACGCCCGGCACATCGACTGGAAACTCAGCGCACGCACCGGCTTCACCCACACCAAGACCTTCCAGGCCGAGCGCGAGCGGCTGACCCTGCTGGTGGCCGATACCGCGCCCGCGTTGTATTTCGGTACCCGTGCGCGATTCAAGTCGGTGCAGGCCGCGCGTGCCGGCGCGATCGCGGCCTGGTCGGCATTGCGCGACGGTGACCGCGTGGCGGCGCTGTGCGCTGGCCGGGCAGACGGGCTGGTGCCACCGGCGGGCGGCATGCGCGGCGTGCTGCGCGTGCTCGATGCCCTGGTGCGCTGGTATGGCGCGCCCACGGCCGATGGCACGGGCCTGCAGGCGGCGCTGGAGCGCGCTTCGCGTCTCCTGCATCCGGGCGCACGGGCGCTGGTGCTGGCGGATCCGGGCAGTGCCCTGGCCGTGGCGCCGGCCACCTGGTCGGCGTTGTCGATGCATGTGGACGTGCGCCTGTTGCTGCTGGTCGATCCGCTGGAGATGCAGCCACCCCGATGCCTGTTGCCGGTGGTGGCGCCGGGCGGGCGCATGGAGCTGGACCTGGCTGCCGGTGCGGTGCGCGATGCCTGGCACACGGCCTTCGTCGGCCCGGTGGAGGCGCTGTGCCGGTCGTTGCCCGGTCGCAGGATCCAGGTACAGGTACTGGCATCGGACGACGCCAGCGATGCCTGGCTGGGGGCTGCCACGGTGGCGGCGGGCCGATGATCGGCGCCACGCTGCCGCTGCGCGACGTACACCTGCCGGCCGCTCCGGGCGGGTGGCCGCCGGCGCCAGGCTGGTGGCTGCTGCTGGGCGCGTTGCTGCTCGGGCTCGGCGCGGTCGTGGCACTGCGGCTGCGTCGCCGGCGCCGGCGGCAGCGCTGGCAATCGCTGTTCGATGGATCGCTGGCCGCGGCGCCCGGCGCGGCTGCACGCATCGGCATGGCCTCGGAGCTTTTGCGGCGCGCGGCACGCCGCCGCGACCCGGCCGCGGCACTGCTGCAGGGCGAGGACTGGCTGCGGTTCCTCGATGGCGGTGATGGCCACGAATTCAGTACCGGCGACGGACGCGTGCTGCTCGATGGCGGCTTCCGCCGCGCGGTGGACGAGGCGGAAGCGACACGTGCATGTGCGCTTGCGCGTGGTCGCTTCATCGCGCTGATGGAGCGCGGCCGGTGATCGAGCGCCTGCACGTGCTGCTCGGCGGTCTTCCGGAATTTGCCTGGCCCTGGCTGTGGCTGGCGCTGCCGGTGCCGCTGCTGATGCGGCTGTGGCCACTGCCCGTGGGCAACGGCCCGGCGCTGCGCGTGCCATGGGAGCCGGCGCGGCTGCAGGTGGCGCCGCCAACCCGGCGCATGCCTGCGCCGCGCACGCTGCTGCTGTGGCTGGCGTGGCTGTGCCTGTGTGCCGCGGCCGCGCGGCCACAGCAGCTGGGCGATGCGGTGGAACCGCCGCGCGAGGCGCGGCAGATGATGCTTGCCGTGGACCTGTCCGGCAGCATGGGCGAGGACGACATGCTGCTCGGTGGCCGCGTGGTGGACCGGCTCACCGCTGCCAAGGCGGTGCTGGCCGACTTCCTCGACCGCCGCGAAGGCGACAGCATCGGCCTGCTGGTATTCGGCCAGCGGGCCTACGCGCTCACCCCGTTGACCCGCGACCGTGCCAGCGTGCGCGAACAACTGCGCGACAGCGTGGTCGGGCTGGCCGGGCGCGAGACCGCGCTGGGCGATGCCATCGCGCTGGCGGTCAAGCGCCTGCGTGCGCAGCCCGAAGGCCAGCGCGTGCTGGTCCTGCTCACCGATGGCGTCAACACCGCCGGTGTACTCGATCCGCTGAAGGCGGCCGAGCTGGCCAAGGCCGAGGGCGTGCGCGTGCATACCATCGCCTTCGGCGGCACCGGCGGTTTCTCGCTGTTCGGCATGCAGCTTCCCGGAGCCGAGGACCCGATCGACGAGGACACGCTGGCGCGCATCGCGCGGGAAACCGGCGGTCGCTTCTTCCGCGCACGCGATACCGGCGAACTGGTCGGCATCTATGCCGAGCTGGATCGCCTGGAGCCGATACACAGCGCCGGGCCGGCGCTGCGCCCGCGCCTGGAGCGGTATGCGTGGCCGCTGGCGGCGGCCCTGCTGCTGGGCGTGCTGGCGCTGGCGTGGCCGCGGGGACGACCATGACCGCGCTCTGGGACACCCTGCATTTCGTCCGTCCCGGCTGGTTGTGGGCGCTGTTGCTGCTGCCGGTCGCGTTGCTCGGTGCAGGTTACCGGCGCCGGCGCGGTGGCGACTGGCGCGACGCGGTGGATCTGCATCTGCTGCCGCACCTGCTGGTGGGTAGGGGCCGGCGCGGCATCGGCGGCAGGCTGGCCCTGCTTGCCGGCCTGCTGCTGGCGGTGTTGGCCCTGGCCGGGCCGAGCTGGCGCCAGGTCGAGCAGCCGTTGTGGGAATCGAAGACCCCGCTGGTCGTGGTGCTGGACCTGTCCAGCCGGACGGCCGCGGCGGACCTGCCGCCCAGCCGGCTGCTGCAGGTGCGCGCCAAGCTGGCGATGCTGCTGCGCGAGCGCCGCGGTGGCGAGGTGGCGCTGGTCGCCTATGCCGACGAACCGTTCACCGTGGCGCCGTTGACCGACGATGCCGCCAATGTCGCGCTGTTCCTGGACGCGCTGGCGCCGGAGGTCATGCCGGTGGACGGGCAGCACGCCGCCAGGGCATTGCAATGGGGTGGCGACCTGCTGCGCCAGGCCGGCGCGCGCGCGGGCGTGATCCTGCTGGTCAGCGACCAGGCCGATGCCCAGGCCGATGCCGAAGCCGTGCGCCTGCGCGCGGCCGGCTACCGGGTCTCGGCGCTGGGGCTGGGAACGCCGCCGGGTGCCGCCTATCGCGACCGCGAAGGCCGCATCGGCCATGCCCGGCTGGACGAACCCTCGCTGTGTGCGCTGGCCGTCGCCGGCGGCGGCCGCTACGCGCGGATGTCGGCAACCGACGCGGACCTGCAGTCGCTTGACCTGCTGCAGCCGTCGGCCACTGCGGACGACCGTCCCGGCCGCACCGATACGAGCTGGCAGGACGAGGGCTACTGGCTGTTGCCGCCGCTGATGCTGGTCGCGCTGCTGGCGTTCCGGCGGCGCCGGCAGGTGCTCGCCGCACTGGTGCTGTGTGCGTGCCTGCCGCTGGCGCAGCCGTCGCATGCATCGGAAAGCGGCGGCTGGTGGCAGCGCGCCGACCAGCGCGAGCACCAGCGCCTGGCCGAGGGCGTGGAGGCTTACCGCAAGGGTGACTTCGCGCAGGCGCAGCGCCACTTCGAAGGCATCGACACCGAACAGGGCTGGTACAACCTGGGCAATGCACTGGCGCGGCAGGGCCGTTACGACCAGGCGATCGAAGCCTACGACCGCGCGTTGCGACGGCGGCCGGACATGGCCGACGCGAAGGCCAACCGTGCCGCGGTCGATGCCGCGCGCAGGCGCAAGCCGCCGCCGGGGCAGCAGGGTGGCGGCCAGGACCGGCCCGATCCACGCCAGGGCAAGGACGCGTCCGGCGGGCAATCGCCGGGCCAGGCGCAGGCCGACCCGGCACAGGGCGCGTCATCGCAGGGACAGTCCCGGCCGCAGGACCGGCAGCAGGCGCCCTCCCGACCACAGGACGGGCAGCCCGCCTCGGCGGGGGCGCGGCAGCAGGCGCCCGAAGTGGAAAATGCACGGGACCAGCGCCAGGCCGACCAGGCCCAGCGCGCACGCATGGCCGAGGCGCTGCGGGCGCGCCAGCCTGCCGAACGCGCCGCCGGCGAGCGCGCCGCGCAGGTGTCGATGAGCCCGCAGGAGCGCGAGCGTCGGCAGGCGATCGAAGCGTGGATGCAACGGGTGCCCGACGAACCGGGGGATCTGTTGAAGGCGAAGTTCCAGCTCGAGTACGAGCGGCGCAGGCAGGAAGGTCGATGAAGCGGCGAAGCGTACTGATGGGTGTGTGGCTGCTGGCATGGCTGGCCTGCGTCGCCAGCGTGCAGGCGCAGACGCGGGCGTGGCTGGACCGCGACCGTATCGGCGAGGGCGACGTGGTCACCCTCAACATCGAGACCGACCAGGCCGGTGCGGCGCCGGACTACGCACCGTTGCAGGCCGATTTCAGCCTGGGCGGGCGCACCAGCGGGCGGCAGACGCGCATGGTCAACGGCAGCATCAGCAATACCGCCCTGTTCGGCGTCGTGCTCACGCCGCGCCGCAGCGGGGTGCTGCAGGTGCCGGCATTGCGCGTCGGCACGGTGCGGACCCGGCCGCTGCAACTGGTGGTCGATCCCGCGCCGGTGGCCAGCGGCGGCGATGCACTGGCGTTCGTGGAAACCGAGGTCGACGACCCGCAGCCCTACGTGCAGCAGAGCGTGGGCGTGGTGGTACGGCTCTATTTCGCGACCCAGCTGGCGTCCGGCGAACTCGACCTGGCGACACCGGCATCGGCCTCGCTGCAGCGGGTGGGCCAGGACCGCACGTCCGCGCGCGAGGTCGGCGGCCGCCGCTACAACGTGGTCGAGCGCCGCTTCCTGCTGATCCCCGAGCGCAGCGGTCCGCTGCGGCTGGAGGGGGCGCGTTTCAGCGGCCGCGGGGCCGGTGGCCTGTTCGACGATTTCCTCGGGCGCGGTGGCGGCACGCTCAGTGCCCGTTCGCCGGACCAGACCCTGCAGGTGCGCGCCGTGCCCGATGCCGCACCGCAGCCATGGCTGCCGCTGAAGGACCTGCGCCTGCGTTACACCGCCGCGCCGCAGTCGGCGCGGGTCGGCGAGGCGCTGACACTGGAGGTGGAGGCCACCGCCGTCGGCGCGACGCGCGCGCAGTTCCCCGACCTGCCGCTGCCGGCAGCCGGCGATGCCGCGCAGGTATTCGCCGAGCCCGCGCAGTACGACGAGAGCTTCGATGGCGCCGGCCCCCGGCTGAAGCTGACCCGCCGCTATTCCATCGTGCCGCAGCGGCCCGGCACCCTGGTGTTGCCGGGTATCGGCCTGCGCTGGTGGGACGTGGGCGCGGCCGAAGCCAGGACCGCCACGCTGCCCGGGCTGAGCCTGGCGGTGGCGCCGGGGAGCGCGGTGCCGGCGCCCGTGCCGGCCGCATCCGCCGCTTCGGCGGCGGCCCCGGCGACGCAGGTCGATCGTGCGATCGCCCTGCCGGGTGCCGGGCATCTGCCGCAGCGGCTGTGGCCACTGCTGGCAGCGGGATTCGCCCTGCTGTGGCTGGCCACCCTGGTGTGGGCGTTGACCCGGCGGCCATCGGCATCTCCCCGGGCCGCATCGGTGGCGGAGGCCGCACCGGGCATGGCCACGCACTCGCTGGCCGACCTCAGGCGCGCCCTGGACAGCGGCGACCTGGATGATGTCGAGCAGGCGCTGCGTGGCATGGTCCGGCCCCCGGTCGCCGACCTGGATGCGCTGGCCGCACGCCTGGGCAGCGCCGTGCAGCGCGAGGCGCTGGAAGCGTTGCGCCGTGCCCGCTGGGCCGGTGGCAGCGGGCCGGTGGCGCGGGCCGCGCTGCGCGCCGCGTTCGCCAACGGACCCGAATGGCGGGGGCAGGCGCGGGAACCGGCGGCGCCACTGCCGCCGCTCTATCCCGGGCGCTGATCCGGCTGACCGCAGCGGTCGCGCGGGCGCCGGCCGACCACCGCACGGGTCGTCGGCAGCCGCCCGGGCAGCAGCGCGTCGGCGGCCCGGAAGCGACTTTCCGGGCACCGCGAAACCGGGCCAAATGGCAGGGTTGGACGGCGTGCAGCTTTTGTTAAGCTACGCGATCTTTCGCCCGCGAGAACTGCCGCATGCCCCACGCCCAAGCGTCAAGGAAGCCCTCCATGCCGTTGCACATCAAGGTGCTCCTGGGGTTCATGCTGGGCACGATCGTGGGCCTGGTGGCGCACGCCACCTCCGCCGACGCGGCATGGGTGAATACCACCATCGACTATGTCACCCAGCCGTTCGGCCAGATCTTCCTCAACCTGCTGTTCATGCTGGTGGTGCCGCTGATGTTCTCGGCGCTGGTGCTGGGCGTGGCCGAGCTGGGCGACATCGCCTCGCTGGGCCGGCTGGGCTGGAAGACGCTGAACTACACCGCGGTGGTGACCGCGCTGGCGGTCGGCATCGGCCTGCTGTGCGTCAACCTGCTGCAGCCCGGCACGCACATGGAGCCGGCCCTGGTCGCGCAGGCCATGAGCAGCGCCAAGACCGGCGAGATCGTCAGCAAGGGCAACGAACTGCGGCTGATGGACCTGCTGGTCAACATCGTGCCGCACAACATCGTCAACGCGATGGGCGACGACAGCAAGAAGCTGGGCATCGTGTTCTTCGCGCTGATGATCGGCATCGGCCTGGTGATGAAGCCGACCGCGGGCACCACCGCGTTCAAGAACGCGGTACAGGGCCTGTTCGAGGTGTGCATGCACCTGATCGGCATGTTCATCAAGCTGGCGCCGTTCGCGGTGGCGGCCTTCATGTTCAACCTGACCGCCCGGCTGGGCTGGGACGTGATCCAGAGCCTGATGTGGTTCGTGGTCACCGTGCTGCTGGCGATCGCCATCCACGGCTTCATCGTGCTGCCGCTGTGGGTGCGGCTGCTGGGCGGCATGTCGGCCCGCACCTTCTTCCGCGGTACCCAGGAGGCCACGCTGACGGCCTTCGCCACCGCTTCCTCGTCGGCCACCCTGCCGGTGACCCTGCGCGTGGCCGAGGAGAACCTGAAGCTGCCGCGCAAGGTCTCGCGCTTCGTGCTGACCGTCGGTGCCTCGGCCAACCACCATGGCACCGCGCTGTTCGAGGGCATCACCGTGCTGTTCCTGGCGCAGGTCTATGGCCTGGACCTGGGCATGCCGCAGCAGCTGATGGTGCTGCTGCTGTGCATCCTGGGCGGCATCGGCACCGCCGGCATCCCGTCCGGTTCGCTGCCGGTGATCGCGATGATCTGCGGCATCATCGGCATCAAGCCCGAGGGCATCGGCATCATCCTGGGCGTCAATACGTTCCTGGACATGTGCCGCACCTCGCTCAATGTGACCGGCGACCTCGCCACCGCGGTGGTGGTTTCGCACCGCAGCGGCGTGACCGACGACGAAGTGCCGGAAGTGGCCGACAACGCCGGCCACCACTGAGCCACCGGCGAAGCCGATACCACGAGGGTCGCCCAAGGGCGGCCTTCGCGTTTTTCCGCCCGGTGGAAGCCGGCGCCCGCCGCCGGTGGCGGCATGCCGCCCCAGGCCTTGCGCATGCCCTGCGTCGTGCCGCCGCCGGCCTGACCTGCCCGGTGCTCTGTGGGACAATAGGCCGCCCGCAGCTCCGCGGGAGCCTCCCGACCCGACGAACCATGACGCAGCCCACCCGCCGCCAGTTGGCGAACGCCATCCGTTTCCTCGCCGCCGATGCGGTGCAAGCCGCCAACTCCGGCCACCCCGGCATGCCGATGGGCATGGCCGACATCGCCGAAGTGCTCTGGAACGACTACCTCCGGCACAACCCTAACAACCCGAAGTGGTTCAACCGCGACCGCTTCGTGCTGTCCAACGGCCACGGCTCGATGCTGCAGTACGCGCTGCTGCACCTGAGCGGCTACGACCTGCCGATCGAGCAGCTCAAGGCCTTCCGCCAGCTGGGCAGCAGGACCGCCGGCCACCCGGAGCGCCATGAAACCCCGGGCGTGGAAACCACCACCGGCCCGCTGGGCCAGGGCTTCGCCAATGCCGTGGGCTTCGCGCTGGCCGAGAAGCTGCTGGCACAGCGCTACAACCGTCCCGAGTTCGAGGTCGTCGACCACCGCACCTGGGTGTTCATGGGCGACGGCTGCCTGATGGAAGGCATCTCGCACGAAGCCGCCTCGCTGGCCGGCACCTGGGGCCTGGGCAAGCTGGTCTGCTTCTGGGACGACAACAACATCTCCATCGACGGTGAAGTGGAGGGCTGGTTCACCGACGACACGCCTGCGCGCTTCGAGTCCTACGGCTGGAACGTGGTGCGTGGCGTCGACGGCCACGATCCGGAGAGCATCAAGGCCGGCATCGACGCGGCGCTGTCGCAGTTCGACAGGCCGACCCTGATCTGCTGCAAGACCACCATCGGGTTCGGTTCGCCGAACAAGGCCGGCCAGGAATCCAGCCACGGCGCGCCGCTGGGCAAGGACGAGCTGGAAGCCACGCGCAAGGCACTGGGCTGGGCGTACGGCCCGTTCGAGATCCCCGAGGAGATCTACGCCGGTTGGCGCGCGGGCGGTACCGGGACCCTGCGCCAGGCCGAGTGGGAGCAGCTGTTCGACAAGTACGCCGCGCAGTTCCCGGCCGAGGCCGAGGAGCTGACCCGCCGTTCGCATGGCGAGCTGCCGGCCGACTTCATCGCCCGCGCCGATGCCTACATCGCCCAGGTCCAGGCCGAAGCGCCGAACATCGCCTCGCGCAAGGCCTCGCAGAACGCGATCCAGGCCTTCGCGCCGCTGCTGCCGGAAATCGTCGGCGGCTCGGCCGACCTGGCCGGTTCCAATCTGACCCTGTGGAAGGGCGCGCAGAGCGTGGTCGGCGACGACCCGCAGGCCAACTACGTGCACTACGGCGTGCGCGAGTTCGGCATGAGCGCGATCGCCAACGGCCTGGCCCTGCACGGTGGCTTCCTGCCGTTCGACGCCACCTTCCTGGTGTTCAGCGACTACGCCCGCAACGCGCTGCGCATGAGCGCGCTGATCCCGGCGCACGTCATCCACGTGTTCACCCACGACTCCATCGGCCTGGGCGAGGATGGCCCGACCCACCAGCCGGTCGAGCACATCGCCTCGCTGCGCTACATCCCCAACAACGACGTGTGGCGCCCGTGCGACGCCACCGAGTCGGCGGTGAGCTGGAAGGCGGCGATCCTGCGCCGGGACAACCCCAGCTGCCTGATCTTCAGCCGCCAGAACCTGGCGCCGCAGGCGCGCAGTGCCGAACAGGTCAAGCTGATCGAGCGCGGCGGCTACGTGCTGGCCGACGCCGCCGGCACCCCGGACGTGATCCTGATCGCTACCGGCTCGGAAGTGGGACTGGCCATGGCCGCCAAGGCCGAGCTGGACGCGGCCGGCATCAAGACCCGCGTGGTGTCGATGCCGTCCACCAACGTGTTCGACCGCCAGGACCCGGGCTACCGCGAATCGGTGCTGCCGCACGCGGTGCGCGCACGCGTGGCGGTGGAAGCCGGCGTCACCGGCTTCTGGCGCCAGTACGTGGGCCTGGACGGCGCCGTGATCGGCCTGGACAGCTTCGGCGCGTCGGCACCGGCCGACAAGCTGTACCAGCACTTCGGCATCACCACCGAGGCAGTGGTCGCCGCGGCCCGGGCGCAGCTGGCGAACTGACGCGCCGCAGCGCTTCGTGATGGGAAAAGGCCGGGATTTCCCGGCCTTTTTTCTGGCGACAGGCAGCGCTTTTGCGGTCCGCACCTGGTCGCCCCTGCTCGCCGCCGCGGCATGCGCGTGCGAGCATCGGGCCATGCGTCCCGCGGGGGCGGCACTTCCGGAGAACCAGCATGAAGCGCGTGACCGGTATTGGCGGCATTTTCTTCAAGGCGAAGGACCCGGCCGCGCTGGCGGCGTGGTACCGCGACCATCTGGGGCTCGACGTCGGCGGCTGGAACGGCGCGGTCTTTCCCTGGGGAGGTGAGGGCAGCGCCCCGGGCGTGACGATCTGGAGTCCGTTCGCGGCCGACACCGCCTACATGGCGCCGGGCACCGCGTCGTTCATGGTCAACTTCCGCGTCGCCGACCTGGATGCGCTTCTCCCCGTGCTCCGTGCCGAAGGCTGCGATGTCATCGACAGGACCGAGGCCTCGGCGCAGGGAAAGTTCGGCTGGGTCATCGACCCGGAAGGCAACAAGATCGAGCTCTGGGAGCCTGCGCCGGGGCAGTAGCGCGCCGGGGAGAAGCCGAGGAAAGTGAAGCGTATCGTCGCCAACATCCGCACCGGCGAGCCGGACGCGGCCGACGCGTTCTACCGCGCGGTCCTCGGCCTGGAAGTGGTGATGGACCATGGCTGGATCGCGCATGACCACGCAGGTTAGCTTCGCCGTTGAAGGCGGATCAGGGACGCCGGTGCCGGACCTGTCGGTGGAGGTCGACGACCTGGACGAAGCGCTGGCCCGTGTCCGTGCCGCCGGCATCGCCATCGAATAGGGGCCGGCGCACGAGCCGTGGGGCGTGCGCCGGTTCTTCGTGCGCGATCCGTTCGGCAGGCGGGTGAACCTGCTGCAGCACGACTGGCCCGATTGAATGCGGCGCGTTGAAGTTCAGGTCCGCGCCGTGCGCGCCAGTGCCAGCCGCAGCAGGCGCGCGTCGAGCCATTCGCTGAAGCCGGCAGCCCGCTCCAGCCGCATGCGCTGCAGGTACATTGCATCGTTGTCGCCGGGACCCTGGCGCAGGGCGGCAAGCACGGTACGCAGCTTGCCGCCGGCACTGCCGGTGTTGGTCTTCAACCAGCCCAAGGCCCGCAGCAGGTCCTGCTCGAGCGGGGTGAAGTCGCTGCCCAGCGGGTAGTCGGGCAGGCTGCCGTCGCGACGGAACGGTGCCAGTGCCGCGGACAGGACCTGCGCGCGGTTGCGCTGCCAGTGTGCCGGCGCCACGAAGTCGCCCGCCAGCTTCTTCGCGGCCCTGGCCTGTTGCAGCAGCGGTGCCTGGAAGGCGGCGTCGGTAATGCCGGCCATCGCGATCACGCAGTCCTCGTCGGTCATGCTGCGCAGGTCGGCGATGCCGTATTCGTTGATGAAGATATCGCGCAGGTGCCGCGGGATGGTGGTGTGCCCATAGTTCCAGCGCACATTGGACTGCGCCTTGCCGGCATCGTCGCGCAGTGCGCGGAACATCAGCACGCCGCGGGCATCGTCCAGCGCGTGCGCCATGGCCACGAAGTTGTACTGGCCGCCGACCCCCGACACCACCCGGCCATCGTCCAGCGCGTCGGATACCGCCGCGCCGAGCGCGGTGGCCATCATGCAGGAGTTGAAGAAGCGCGCCTGCCGGCGCTGCAGCCGCTGCAGTGTTTCGTCGCCGCTGCGGAACTGGTTGATCTCGCTGATGCGGCGCATGCCGATGGCACGGCCCTGGTCGGCGGGCAGCTGCCGCAGCCAGTCGTAGAACTCCGGCGAGCCGAGATAGAACGCGCCATGCAGGTACTCGCCCTCCTCGGCCAGCCGCGCATGGTCGGCGGTGTAGGCGCTGCCGTTGGCCAGGCGTTGCATCAGCGCCAGGTCGTCATGCACCTTGCGACGGATCACGCCGCTCTGCACCAGCTTGCGGAAGCCCTCGTTGAGCATTTCGCTGCAGCCGTACAGGCCGATGTCGAACGGTTCCAGTCCACCGATGGCGTGCACCAGCGGATGCTGCTCCAGCGCCGGGTCCAGTGCGTGCAGTACCCTGCGGTAGCAGGCGTTGTCGGTGTGGCGCAGGACCAGGGCATGGCTGAGCGCGTCGGCCAGCGCACCGATGCCGATCTGCAGGGTGCCGCCGTCGCGCACCAGGGTGCTGGCATACAGGCCGATGGCGTAGTCGGCGTCGCTTACCGGTTGCCGCGGCAGGCCGAACAGTTTCGGATACGGACCGGGCGGGGTCAGTACCAGGTCGAAGAACCCGGCCTCGACCGTGGCGCTGCCGCCCATCCAGGGCAGTTCCGGGTCGACCTCGGCGATCAGCAGCGGGCGTGGCAGCCCGCGTGCGATGACGGCATCGATCGTGTCCTGGGTGAGATCGTTGTTGCACGACAGCGACAGCCGCGTACTGCCCTCGTGGCGGACCACTTTCTGCACGATGGCATGCGGCGCGCGCTGCGCCAGCGCATCGGCGACGTGGGTGTAGTTGAGGCTGGTGTAGGCGCGTTGCGCCTGCGCCGAACCCAGCAGTGCCCCGGACTGCATGTAGAACTCCTCCACCTGCACATGCGCGGGCAGGGCGTCGCGCGCGATCGCCAGGGCATAGGCCAGGCGCGGGAAATCCGTGCCGAAATGGCGCTCGACGAACGGCCGCAGGAAGCGCGCCTGCAATCCGTCGCCGGCGGCATCGGGCGGATCGAGCGAGAGCGCGGTGTAGAGCTGCAGCGGATGCGATGGATCGTTCTCGATGCGGGCGTACAGCGCATTGAGCAGGCGGTGCGGCTTGCCCAGCGCCAGCGGCGCGGCGATGCGCAGGGGGCCGCCGACATGGGCCAGCAGCCACGCCACGGCGGCATCGGGATCGGTCACATGATGGGGCATGGCGGGTGCATCGTTCGTGGGGAGCGGCATTACAGCATCGCTGCGATGAAGCCATGGTCGGTGCGCTTGACAGGCGTTTCGATTACTCGTGTAATCGTTGAAAATCACGGATGTAAACGATGATCCGGATCAGCGAAGCCGAAGCGGTGGTGATGGAGGTCCTGTGGGAGGCGCACCCGCTCGCGGCCGAGGACGTGATCGCGCGCGTCGCCGGGCGCAACGATTGGGCCGAAGCCACCGTCAAGACCTTGCTCAACCGCCTGCTCAACAAGGGCGCGATCAGTGCGGTGAAGGAGCGGCGGCGCTATCTGTATGCGCCGCGGGTGCAACGCGATGCATGGGTGCTGGAGGAAAGCAGCAGCCTGCTGGAGCGCCTGTTCGACGGCCGCGTGGCGCCGCTGGTGGCGCACTTCAGCCAGCACCGGAAGCTGGGTCGCGACGACGTGGCCGAACTGCGCAGGCTGCTGGAGGAGCTCGATGATGACCAGCCTTGAGTTGATGCGGGCCTTGCTGGCCACCGCCCTGGCCGGCAGTGCGGCGATGGCGGTGGTGCTGGCCCTGCGCGGCATGGTGCGGCGCCGGCTGGGTGCCAGCGCGGCGTATCTGCTGTGGCTTGCGGTGCCGGCCGCGCTGTTGGCGGTGCTGTTGCCGGCGCCGCACATGGCGGTTCCGCCGATGACGGCCATCGGCACGGCGATGTCGAATGCGGCAACGCGTACCGCGACCGGCATGTCGCCGGTACTGCCGTGGTCGGCACTGCTGGGCGCGACATGGCTGGTCGGCGCCCTGGCGACGGCCGCATGGCTGCTGCGCCAGCAGCATCGGTTCGCCCGGGGACTTGGGCGGCTGCGGCGGCGCGACGATGGGTTGTGGCAGGCGCAGGCCACCACCGGCCTGCCGGCGATCATCGGCCTGTTGCCGCCGCGCATCGTGCTGCCGGTGGATTTCGAACAGCGCTATACCGCGCAGGAGCGACGGCTGGTACTGCTGCACGAACGGGTGCACCTGCGCCGCGGCGACATCGTCGTCAACGCGCTTCTGGCGGCGATGCAGTGCCTGTACTGGTTCAACCCGCTCGTGCCGCTGGCAGTGCGCCGCTGCCGCGAGGACCAGGAATTCTCCTGCGACGAGCGTGTCATCGCCGGCGGCGGCGCGCGCCGCAGTTATGGCAACGCCATGCTCAAGACCGGGCTGGTGTCGTCGTCCCTGCCGGTGGGGTGCCCCTGGCAGGGCGAGCATCCATTGAAGGAGCGGATCGCCATGTTGAAGCATCCCGTGCCCGGCAAGAAACAATGGTTGGCGATGGTGCTGTTGTCGGCGGGCCTGTCGTCGGGGCTGGGCTTGGCGGCCTGGGCGGCGCAGCCGCTGGCGCTGCCACAGGTCGCTGCCGGCGCCGGGGCGGGGTCGACGGCGATGCAGCCCGCCACCGGGGAAACGCCGGACGCGCCGGCGCGCATGCCGGGCTTCGCCGCCATGACGCCGCCGCGCTATCCGCCGAGCATGCACACCGGGCAGGTGCTGCTGAAAGTGGAAGTGGCCGCCGACGGCACGGCCACCCGGGTCACCGTCGACCGCAGCTCCGGGCATGACGACCTGGACGAAGCGGCAATGGCGGCAGCCCGTGGGTGGACGTTCGTCCCGGCCTACAGGAATGGCAGCGCCGTGGCCGGGGAGGTTAGCGTGCCGGTGCGCTTCGAGATGGACGCCCCCTCTCCCGGCACGGGTGACGCCTCGTGATGCGGCGGCCCATGGCTGCAGCGCTGTGGCTGTCGCTGGCCGTGGCCGGCTGCGCGACGCGGCCGCCTGCCAGCGAGGCGGTGGCCGATACCTACAATGTCGGCCAGCGCCTGCTCCTGGCCGAAGCCGGCAGTGGGTCGGCAGGCGGCGTGCAGCCGTATACCCTGTCTGCCAGCGAGGTGTTCCGCATGCCCGTTCCAAGGCATGCGCCGTTGCCGGAACTGCCCGGCCTGCCGGTGCGGAACTCGCTGCCGCCGGTGACGGTCTGCCTGAATGTCGTGGTCGATGCACAGGGCGGGGTACAGCGCAGCTTCCCGCTGCTGGGCCACAGCCAGTGCGGCGCCGGCAATGACGCGGGCAACGGGTATCTGCTGCAGGCCGCGGACGATGCCGTACGGCAATGGCGCTTCGCGCCCGCGGCGATCTGCCGCTTTGACGCCGGCACCACGCCGGCGGCGCCTGACGATTGCAGCGGTGCCGCGCAGGTACAGGAGGTGCCGGTGACGCTGCCCTATGCCTTCACTTTCGAGATCGTGCAGGGACAGGCACGGGTACGCATCGAACGGACGCCCCGGTGAGCCCGGCCGGGCCGGGTGACCGTTCGATCAGCGTTGCCCGGGTGCCGTGTCCAGCAATTCGTTGAGCAGCGCCGCCAGCCGTTCGCCGGCCAGGCGCAGCTGCGCTTCGGCCAGCGGGCGCCAGGTGTCGGCATAGTCCTGGCCGATCTTGCGGTTGGCCGGGTAGATGCCCTCGCGGGTGGCGATGCGGCAGCTCTGTTCGGCCCAGCGCGTGGCGTCGCGCTGCAGTTGCGGCGCAACCACGCCCGACGGGGCGGGCAGCGCCTGCAGGCGCTGCAGGTAGTGCTCGTCGTCCAGCTGCAGGGCGTAGAACATGCCGCTGTCCCACAGCGAGTGCAGGTTGGTGCCGCGCTCGTTGAACTGCAACTGGTAGGTGTTGCCGCCCTTGTCATGGCCGTAGCCGGCATGCATGGGCTGGTGTATGTCGCCGACCAGGTGCACGACGAACTTGAGTGCCTGCAGGCGCTCGCCGTCGGAGAGGCTGCGGTCGGCCAGGCGCGCGCTCTGCGCCTTCAGTGCCTCGATCACGCAGTCGCCGTTGCGGCAGTGCCTGTGCCGGTCATAGGCGCAGCCATCCTCGGCCATGTTGATGTAGTGCCAGCCGGCCGAGCGCCTGCCCAGGCCCGGGTCCTCGGCGCGCAGCTGGTCGGCCCACGGCGCGATACCACCCAGGGTGGCGCCGTTTTCAGTGGCGAGCAGGCGCTCCACTTCCGCTTTCGCGACAGGGTCCAGGCGGGTTTCGGCAATGCGTGCGACAAGGCGGTGGCCCTGTGCGCCCCACGCGAAGGCCGGTGCGCTGGTCAGGGATGCGGCGGCCAGGATGATGCCGGAGAAGAGCAGGGGGATGCGGACGCGGATTTTCATCGCCGCATTCTAGCGGCGCGGTGGCGGATGCCGTGTGCCGAAAGTGGCGGGCCTGTCCACGAGCCCACCGCGCTTGGCTCGCGGCAGGTCATGAACAGGCCCTGGGAAACGCCCTTCCCCCTCGGTACCGGGGGAGAGGGGGGGATCAGAACGAGCGGACGTAGGCCACGCCGTAGACCAGCGGGTCGATGTTGGCGGTGCCCAGCTTGTTGCCGTTGACCTTGACCTTGGTGTCGATGTCGGCCCAGCGCAGGTCAACGCGCAGCGCATCCTTCTTGGTCAGCGCGAAGTCCAGGCCGGCATGCGCGGCCAAGCCCCACGAGTCTTCCAGCTTCAGGCGGGTACCGGCCAGCGCGCCCTTGCTGTCGGTGCTGAAGAACTTGGTGTAGTTCACGCCCAGGCCGACGAACGGGGTGACCTTGCTGCTGTTGGCGAAGTGGTACTGCAGCGAGACCACCGGCGGCAGCTGCTTGGTGCGGCCCACGGTGCCCACGCCGTCGATGCTGACGTCGTGCTGGAACGGCAGTGCGGCCAGCACTTCCACGCCCACGTTGTTGGCGACGAAGTACTCGAAGGTCACGGTCGGACGCACGCTGCTGTCCACCTTGGTCGGCAGGGCGCCCAGGCCCAGGGCCGAACCGTTGAGGTCGCCAGCGCTGGACTTCGGATCGACGTTGTGGACGCCGACGCCCAGGGTCCAGTCACCCTTGGACTGCGCCATGGCGGGGGCGGCGGACAGAACCAGGGCGGCGGCGAGGCCGGACAGCAGCAGGGCGGGGGTCTTGCGCATGGTGCGTTTCCATTGCTTGGTGAGGATGGCGCAAGTCTCCGCGTGGCGGCGGGGGCCTGCCTTGATCCGGATCAAACCCGCGTCCGCGCTCATGGCGCGTTCACGATACGGACAGCGGCGGGCGGGCTGTCCGGCGCCGGCCGGGGCCGGGGCCGCCACGGCCAGCGCGCTGGGCCCGGCTGCTACAATGAGCCCCCTTTCCACCCCCGCCGCAGCGGTCTGCGGCCGCAGGAGTTCGTGAACATGGCAATCAAGGTCGGCATCAACGGTTTCGGTCGCATCGGGCGCAACGTGCTGCGCTCGGCAGTGTTGAACTTCGGCAACGACATCGAAGTCGTGGCCATCAACGATCTGCTGGAGCCGGATTACCTGGCCTACATGCTCAAGTACGACTCCGTGCACGGCCGCTTCAAGGCCGATGTCGCCATCGAGGGCGGCCACCTGCTGGTCAACGGCAAGAAGATCCGCCTGACCCAGGAGCGCGACCCGGCCAACCTGAAGTGGGACGAGGCGGGCGTCGACGTGGTGATCGAATCCACCGGCCTGTTCCTGACCAAGGAAGCGGCGCAGAAGCACATCGATGCCGGCGCCAGGAAGGTGATCATGTCGGCACCGTCCAAGGACGACACGCCGATGTTCGTGTTCGGCGTCAACGACAAGACCTATGCCGGCCAGGCGATCATCTCCAACGCCTCGTGCACCACCAACTGCCTGGCGCCGCTGGCCAAGGTCATCAACGACAAGTGGGGCATCAAGCGTGGCCTGATGACCACCGTGCACGCCGCCACCGCCACCCAGAAGACCGTCGACGGCCCGTCCAACAAGGACTGGCGCGGTGGCCGCGGCATCCTCGAGAACATCATCCCCTCGTCCACCGGTGCGGCCAAGGCCGTGGGCGTGGTGATCCCGGAGCTCAACAAGAAGCTCACCGGCATGAGCTTCCGCGTGCCGACCTCGGACGTGTCGGTGGTCGACCTGACCGTCGAGCTGGAGAAGCCGGCCACCTATGCCGAGATCTGCGCCGAAGTGAAGGCCCAGAGCGAGGGCCCGCTGAAGGGCGTGCTGGGCTACACCGAGGACAAGGTCGTGGCCACCGATTTCCGTGGCGAGACCCACACCTCGGTGTTCGACGCCGAAGCCGGCATCGCGCTGGACTCCACCTTCGTCAAGCTGGTCAGCTGGTACGACAACGAGTGGGGCTACTCCAACAAGTGCCTGGAAATGGTGCGCGTGGTCGCGGCCTGATCCGCACCGCAGGGGTATGAAGGAAGGGCGCCGCGGGCGCCCTTCTTTTTGCCCGCGGCGGCGCGGATGCGGCAGGGCGCAGGGCGCCGTCGGGGCGGTTGTGCGGCTTGCGTTTCGACGGGGCGTGGATGAAGGTGGCGTGGCACCTTCCGGTGACAGGGACGGCGAATGGACGACGAGATCGTGTTGTTGGGGTTGCTGCTGCTGGCTGTGGTGCTGGCGGTGCCGGTGCTGCTGGTCATGGCGCTGGTATCGGTGGCCTCGCTGAAGCGGCGCGTGGCCGCGCTCGAGGACGCGCTGGCGCGCGGGCAGGCCGGCGAAGCCGGCCGCGCCGCCGATCCGGGCAACGCGCGGCATGGCCTGCCGCAGGCACGCGAGCTCCCGCCCGCGCCGGTCGAGCCCGCGCCGGAACCCGCGGTGGATGCGCCGGAGCCATTGCCGCCCACGGTTGCGCCGCCGCTGCCGCCGCTGCGCGAACCCCTCGCGCCGCTGCATGTCCGCAGCGCGCCCGCTCCCGGTCCTGCGCCCGCGCCGGAAACGACGGCAGCGGCCGGGCCGAACCTCGTCGAGCGCGGCATCGCGTACATCAGGCAGTGGTTCACCCGCGGCAACGTGCCGGTCAAGGTCGGCATGCTTGTACTGCTGGCCGGCGTGGCGGCGCTGCTCAAGTACGGCAGCGATGCCGGCTGGTTCAGTTTCCCGCCTGCGTTCCGCCTGGCCGGCATCAGCCTGGCGGCATTGGCCGGGCTGGCGTTCGCCTGGCGCAAGCGCGGGAGCCACCGTGCGTTCGCGCTGGCCCTGCAGGGCGGTGCGATAGGCGTGCTGCTGCTGGTGGTGTTCGCCGCGTTCAAGAACCACGGCCTGATCGACGCGCTGCCGGCGTTCGCGATCAGCGTGGTGCTGATCGCCGGGCTGTGCGTGATGGCGGTGCTGCAGGAGTCGCGCACGCTGGCCATCCTCGGCGTGCTGGCCGGGTTCATGGCGCCGGTCTGGCTGTCCGATGGCAGCGGCAACCATGTCGGCCTGTTCTCGTACTACGCGCTGCTCAACGCCGGCATCTTCGCCATCGCCTGGGTACGGCCGTGGCGCATCCTCAACCTGCTTGGTTTCGTCTTCACCTGGGGCATCGGCACGTTCTGGGGCGTGCTCGATTACGCGCCGGCCAAGTTCGCCAGCACCGAGCCGTTCCTGCTGCTGTTCTTCGCGTTCTACCTGTTGTTGCCGCTGCTCCATGCACGCAAGGCGGCGACCCCGGGCGGGGCGCGCATCGATGGCTGCCTGCTGTTCGGCACGCCGCTGGTGGCGTTCTCGCTGCAGGCCGCCCTGCTGCTGGGCGAGCGCATGCCGCTGGCACTGTGCGCGCTCGGCGTGGCGGTGGTCTATGCGGTGCTGGCGCGTGCATTGTGGCGCCGCGAGCGGCTGCATCTGCTGGCGCAGGGGCATGCCATCCTGGCGGTGGGCTTCGCCACGCTGGCGGTGCCGCTGGCGCTGTCGGCGCAGGCCACGGCCTCGGTCTTCGCGCTGGAAGGCGCCGGCCTGGTCTGGCTGGGCCTGATGCAGCAGCGCCGGCTGGCGCGCTGGACCGGCATCGGCCTGCAGCTGGCGGCGGCATTCGCGCTGGCGGTGGGCATCGCGGGCGCCCATGCCATCCCTGGCGGTGCCGGGCACGCCGTCGCCAACGCGACTTTCATGGGCGCGCTGCTGGTCGCGCTGGCCGGTTTCGCCAGCGCGTGGCTGTACCGCGGCGCCGGCAACAGGCTGCTGGCCGTGATCGCCTATGCCTGGGGCCTGGCCTGGTGGATGGGCAATGCCGGTACCGAGATCGCGCGCTTCGTGGAGCCGCGCAGCGTCCTGCACGCGATGCTGCTGCTGCTGGGCGTGAGCGGCTGGCTGGCGGCCGAGGTGCACCGCCGCCGGCCGGCGCTGGCACTGTCGCTGACCACGCTGGGGTACCTGGTACTGGCGTTCCCGCTGGCGTTCCTGCAGCTCGGCGCATACGGCCAGCCGTTTGCCGGCCATGGTGCCTGGGCTTGGCCGCTGTTCGCCGCACTGGGCCTGCGCAGCCTGTTGTGCCTGCGCGCGGCGGGCGATGCCATCGCCGGCGCGGCGCAGCTTGCCTGGTGGCTGCTGTGGCCGACGGTGCTGTCGCTGTTGTCCTGGCACCTGGGCACGCGCTTCGAACTGGCCGGGGGCTGGGTCGGCATGCTGCTGGCGCTGCCGTGGCTGCTGCTGGCGGCGATATCGATCCACCGCTGGCGCTGGCTGGCGCAGCCGCTGGGTGCCGCGTTCGACCGCTACCGGCCGGTCCTGCAGGCGGCGATCTTCGCGGTGCTGGGCCTGTGGTGGCTGGTCTCGCTGGCCAGCGCCGGGGCTGCGGCGCCGTTGCCGTGGATCGCGCTGCTCAACCCGCTGGACCTGGCGCAACTGGCGGTGCTGGTACTGGCGGCGATGGTGCTGTGGTCCGCCGATGCGGGCCCGCGGCTGGCGGGGCTGCGCCGGGGGCTGCTGCCGTTGGCGGCGCTGCTGCTGGTCAGCACCATCACCCTGCGCGCCGTGCATCACTGGGGCGGCATCGACTGGAATGGCCGCCTGATCGACACCAGCCTGGCGCAGACCAGCCTGACCGTGGTGTGGAGCCTGCTGGGCGTGATCGGCTGGGTAAGCGGCTCGCGCCGCGGGCAATGGGCCGTGTGGCTGGCCGGTGCGATCCTGATGGGCGTGGTACTGGCCAAGCTGCTGCTGATCGACCGCGCCAACCTGGGCGACCTGCTGGGCATCGGTGCCTTCATCGCCTACGGACTGCTGTGCACGCTGGTCGGCTGGCTGGCGCCGGCCCCGCCGCGCCACCGTGGCAACGACCCGCAACCGGAGGAGGCATCCGCATGATCAGGCGTTTGTGGTGGATGGCGCTGCTGCCGCTGGCGGCACAGGCGGCCGACGATTTCGCCATGCAGTGGCCGCTGCAGCCGGCGCATCCCGATGCCGGCGCGTATCGCGTGGTGCTGGATGCCGGGGTCTACCGTGCGGCGTACTGGCGCGACCTGCGCGATGTGCAGGTGATCGACGCCGACGGCAAGCCGATGGCCAGCGCGGTACAGGCCGCGGCCACGCCGATCGCCGGGCCGGCACGGCAGGTGGAACTGGATTGGTTCGCCGTGCCCGCCGGTGCCGCCACGACCATGGGTGGAGACCTGAGCGTGGTGGTGCAGCGCGATGCCGGTGGCAACGTGGTGTCGGTGCGCAATGCGCTGGGCACCGCCGCCGCGGGCCAGGGCGACCCGGCATTGCTGGTGGACCTGGGACGGCAGGCCGGGCAGGTGCGGGCATTGCGCGTGGAATGGGAAGGCGAGCCGGCGGCGCTGGACCTGGGCTACCGGCTGGAGGGCAGCGATGACCTGCGCCGCTGGCAGGTGCTGGACCCGGAAGTACGGCTGGTACGGCTGCGCAACCAGGGGCGGCAGCTGAGCAGCGACCGCGTGGCGGTGCCCACGGCGTCGCGTTACCTGCGGCTGGTGCCGCTGCAGCATGAAGGCGCGCCGCCGCTGCGTGCGTTGCATGGCGAGCTTGCCGGCGATGCGGTCGCCGACGATTGGCAGTGGGTCGAGCTGGCCGCATCGGCACCCGGCGACGACCCGGCGGCCCGGTTCGGCTATCAGGTCCAGGGCCGTTTCCCGGTGCAGCGGGTGGACGTGGCGATGCCGGCCAACACCGCGGTGGCATGGACCGTGTCCAGCCGCGACGAGGATCGCCGGCAGGCCGGTGCGGAGCCGGCCTGGCAGGTGCATGCCCGCGGCTGGAACACCTGGACGCTGCAGGAAGGCGGGCGCCGGCAGGCCTCGGCACCGCTGCAGCTCGGGCAGGAAACCAGTGACCGCGACTGGCAGCTGCAGGCCGAACCGGCCGTGGCCGGCACGCCCGCGCCGACCCTGAAACTGGGCTACCGGCCGGGCAGCGTGGTGTTCCTGGCCCAGGGCCGCGCGCCGTATCGGCTGGTTGCCGGCAACGCGCGGGCGGCCACCCGCGAAAGCAGCCTGGAGCCGATGCTGGCCGCGCTGCGTGCGCGCAACGGCGCGCAGTGGCAGCCGACGGTGGCGCGTCTCGGCGAAGGCGCGGTAAGCGCGGGCGACAAGGCCTATGCGCCGGCGGCACCGGTACGCGACTGGAAGAGCCTGCTGCTGTGGGCGGTGCTGGTGGCCGGCGCGCTGGCGGTGGCCGGCTTTGCGATCAGCCTGCTGCGCGGCGCCCGTCCCGCGAACGGCTGAGGCGGACACCGCGGGCGTCCCGTCTGCCGCGGCGGGCCTCAGCGGGCAGGTACCCCGGCATGCCCCTGCGCGTACGTGGCCTGCGGGTCGATGAAGTCCCGCCGCAGCAGTCCGTAAAGCGCGCTGTCGGCGCATTCGCCGTTGACCTGCCAGCGTTCGCGCAGCGTGCCTTCGCGGACGAAGCCCAGCTTTTCGACCAGCCGGCACGAGGCCAGGTTGCGCGGGTCGATGTCGGCTTCGATCCGGCGCAGGCCCATGCCGTCGAACAGATGGCGCAGGATCATGCGCAGCGCCTCGCTGGCCAGCCCGCGCCCCTGCCAGTCGCGATGCAGGCTGTAGCCGATCTCGGCGCGACCCTGCTCCAGGTTCATCGCGAACACCGCGCTGCTGCCGATGAGCAGGTCGCTGCGTGCATCGGCGATGGCCCAGACCAGGATGTCCAGTTCGCGCCTCTGGCGGCGGATCTCGGCCAGCTTCTGCTCGGCCTGGGCCGGCCGGGTCCAGGCCGGACAGCTCCAGTAGCGCATCACCTGCGGATCGCTGTGGATGGCGAACAGGGCCGGCGCATCGTCCTCGCGCGGTTCGCGCAGGCGCAGGCGCAGGCTGGACAGTTCCGGTTGCGGCAGGCGCGTCGGCATCGGGCGTACCTCGGGTTTGCCCCGCCAGCGGGGGCGGGCGAGAATCACGGTTTACCGACAGTCTTCCGGAGCCGACCCGCCCTGTCCATCGTCCGCAAGGCCCAGTTCGACCCCGCCGGCAAGCGCCTGCGGGTTGAGCGGGGCACGAGGCGGCCAGGGTGGACTGCCGCGTCGGCCAGCCGCGCTGCCGGGACCGACGTTCCCAGCCCGGCATGCCGTGCCATGGCCGGCGGCTCCACGACGTCCCCCACTCCTTCCCGAGAAGCCAGAGAATTGCCCATGTCCATCGTTCGCATGACCGACCTTGATCTTTCCGGCAAGCGTGTCCTGATCCGCCAGGATCTCAACGTGCCGATCGACGACAACGGCACGATCACCTCCGAACAGCGCATCACCGCCTCGCTGCCTACCCTGAAGCTGGCGCTGGAGAAGGGCGCCGCCGTGCTGGTGACCTCGCACCTTGGGCGACCGAAGGAAGGCGTGTGGAGCGAGGCCGACTCGCTGGCGCCGGTGGCCGCGCGCCTGTCCCAGCTGCTGGGTGTCGAGGTGCCGCTGGTCAAGGACTGGGTGGACGGCGTGGACGTGGCCCCGGGCAGGATCGTGCTGCTGGAGAACTGCCGCATGAACGTGGGCGAGGGCAAGGATGACGAAGCCCTGTCGAAGAAGTACGCCGCGCTGTGCGACGTGTTCGTGATGGATGCCTTCGGTACCGCGCACCGTGCGCAGGCCTCGACCCATGGCGTGATCCGCTTCGCCCCGGTCGCCGCCGGTGGCCCGCTGCTGATGGCCGAGCTGGATGCGCTGGACAAGGCGCTGGCCAACCCCGCGCGGCCGCTGCTGGCGATCGTCGCCGGCTCCAAGGTCTCGACCAAGCTCGAGCTGCTCTCCAGCCTGGTCGGCAAGGTCGACCAGCTGATCGTCGGCGGCGGCATCGCCAACACCTTCATCGCCGCCGAGGGCCATGGCGTGGGCAAGTCGCTGGTCGAGAACGACCTGCTGGAAACGGCCCGCAGCATCGACGCGGCCGCCCGGGCGCGCGGTGCCGAGATCCCGCTGCCGGTCGACGTGGTCGTGGCCCCGGCCTTTGCCGCCGATGCGCCGGCCACCATCAAGGCGGTCGATGCGGTGGGTGCCGACGACATGATCCTGGACATCGGCCCGCAGACCGCCGCGCAGTACGCCGTGCTGATCGCCAGGGCCGGCACCGTGGTGTGGAACGGCCCGGTCGGGGTGTTCGAGTTCGATGCCTTCGGCAAGGGGACCGAAGCGCTGGCCCGCGCCATCGCCGCGTCCAGCGCATTCTCCATCGCCGGCGGTGGCGACACCCTGGCCGCGGTGGACAAGTACGGCATCGCCGACAAGGTCAGCTACATCTCCACCGGCGGCGGTGCGTTCCTGGAGTTCCTCGAGGGCAAGACCCTGCCGGCGGTGGCGGCGCTGGAGGCCCGCGGGGCGTGAGCCGCGATGTGCTGTTCTTCGATCTCGACGGCACGCTGATCGATTCGGCCGTCGGCATCACCCGCTGCGTGGCCTACGCTTTGGAGCGGATGCAGCAGCCGGTGCCGCCGCCGGCCGAGCTGCGCCGCTGGATCGGACCGGCGCTGCGCACCAGCTTCACCCCGCTGTTCGGCGATGCGCAGCGCGTCGAACAGGCGGTGGCGCTGTATCGCGAACGCTTCGAACTGCACGGCTGGCAGGAACATGACGTCTATGCCGGCATCGGCGAGGTGGTGCAGGGGCTGCATGCCGCCGGCCACCGGCTGGCGGTGGTCACGGCCAAGAACGAGCCGCACGCGCGGCGGATCGTGGAGCACCTGCCGTTCGGCGGCTGTTTCGAGGACGTGATCGGTGCCACCGCCGACGGCGTGCGCAGCCACAAGCCGGAGTTGATCGCCGAAGCCCTGCAGCGGTTGTCGCTGGCGCCCGCGCAGTGCTGGATGATCGGCGACCGGCGCATGGACATCGAGGGCGCGCGCCACCATGGCATGCGCAACGTCGGCGTCCTGTGGGGCTTCGGTGGCCGCGAGGAACTGAGCGCTGCCGGTGCCGGTTCGCTGGCCGGCACGCCCGCCGAGCTGGCGCGGCAGCTGGCGCGCTGACCTCACCGCAGCGGCGGGCGGAGCGCGGCGTACGCTGAAGCCGCGCGCGCCGTGTATGCGCGCCGGCGGGCTACAGCCGCAACCGGTCCGTCGCATGCGCCGGTCGTTGCCGTCGCGTTGTCCTGGCTGGCCGCCGGGCTGTCCCATGCCGACAAGTCGAGACTCGTGCGTGTCTGGTTGCTGCTTGGTTGGCGACAGCGCGGTGCAGGGTGATGGCGATGTCCGGACATGCTGTCCGCGCTGTCTGCGGGACAGCGTGGAAAGTGTCTTCTGAAATCGTATGCGACATCGTTGTCATGCACTGGATATGCTAATTTCGGCGGCCTTTCAGGGAGTTTTTGCACCATGATCGAACGCCAGCGCCGCACCAAGATCCTCGCCACCCTCGGACCGGCCACCGATGCGCCGGGCGTGCTCGACGATCTGTTCCGCGCCGGTGTCAACGTGGTGCGCCTGAACTTCTCCCATGGCGATCCGTCCGGCCAGGCCAAGCGCGCCGCCGAAGTGCGTGCCGCCGCGAACCGGGTCGGTGTGGAAGTGGGCATCCTGGCCGACCTGCCGGGCCCGAAGATCCGCATCGAGCGCTTCGCCGAAGGCAAGGTGCAGCTCAAGGCCGGTGACCGCTTCGACCTGATCGCCAAGGCCGACGCGGCGCCCGGCGACGCCACCCAGGTGGGCGTGAGCTACTTCGGCCTGCCGCAGGACGTGGGCCCCGGCGACGTATTGCTGCTGGACGATGGCCTGATGCAGCTGCAGGTGGTGGAGGTGCAGGGCGAGCGCATCATCAACACCGTGCTCAACGACGGCGTGTTGTCCGACCGCAAGGGCCTGAACAAGCAGGGCGGCGGCCTGTCGCTGGGCGCGCTGACCGAGCGCGACAAGGAGCTGATCGGCATCGTGGCGAAGATCGGCGTGGACTTCATCGCCGTCTCGTTCTGCCGCAACGCGCAGGACATGAACGATGCCCGCGCCATTGCCCGCCAGCATGGCTGCGATGCGGCGCTGGTCTCCAAGATCGAGCGTACCGAGGCGATCGAGAACCTGGAGGAGATCGTCGAGGCCAGCGACGTGGTGATGGTCGCGCGCGGCGACCTGGGCGTGGAAATCGGCGACGCCGAACTGCCGGGCCTGCAGAAGAAGATCATCAAGGCCGCGCTGGCGCAGAACAAGGTGGTGATCACCGCCACGCAGATGCTGCAGTCGATGGTCGAAAGCCCGATCCCGACCCGCGCCGAAGTGCTGGACGTGGCCAATTCGGTCATCGACGGCACCGACGCGGTGATGTTGTCGGCCGAGACCGCCGCCGGCGCCTATCCGGTCAAGGCGGTCGAGGCGATGGCGCGCATCTGCCTCGGTGCCGAACGCCAGTTCCAGATCGACACCGATTTCAACGCCTCGCCGCGCAACCTGGAGCGCGCCGACCAGGCCATCGCCATGGCCACCATGTTCCTGTCCCAGCACGTGGGCGTGCGCGCGATCGTGGCGATGACCGAGTCCGGCGGCACCGCGCGTTACCTGTCGCGGTTCCGCGCCAAGGCGCCGGTGTTCGCGGTGACCCGCCACGATGGCGCACGCCGGCAGATGGCGTTGATGCGCGACGTGTTCCCGATCAACTTCGACAGCCGTGGCTTCACCCCGCGCGAAGCCGCGCGCGGCAGCATCCGCCTGCTGGTCGAGGCCGGCCTGCTGCAGGCCGGTGACCGCGTCGTTTTCACCAGCGGCGAGCACATGGAAACCCACGGTGCCACCAACACCCTGCGCCTGCTCGAAGTCGGCAATGACGGCCGCGCCAGCGGACTGGGCGAACTCTGACCGACATGCCTGCACGGGCCACCACGGTGGCCCGTGCGTGACCGCGGTGGACAGGAATTGTCCTGGCGGGTGGATTGAAACCGGTTCCAGTGCGTCCTCACGGCCGGCCAACGACGGCCGCGGGCTATAATCCGGGTTTTCCCGCACCCCGTCACAGGAACTTCATGAGCATCGAACTGCTGGCTGAAACCGCCCAGGCCATGGTCGCCCCGGGCAAGGGCATCATCGCCATCGACGAATCCACCGGCACGATCGCCAAGCGCTTCGCCAGCGTCGGCATCGAGAACACCGAAGAGAACCGCCGTGCCTACCGCGAGCTGCTGCTGACCACGCCCAAGCTCAACGAGCACATTTCCGGCGCGATCCTGTACGACGAAACCATCCGCCAGAGCACCCGCGACGGCGTGCCGTTCGCCAAGTACATGGCCGACCACGGCATGATCCCGGGCATCAAGGTCGACAAGGGCGCGCACCCGCTGGCCGGCTGCCCGGGCGAACTGGTCACCGAAGGCCTGGACGGCCTGCGCGAGCGCCTGCAGGAGTACTACAAGCTGGGCGCGCGCTTCGCCAAGTGGCGTGCGGTCATCAACATCGGCGAGAGCATCCCGTCGGGCACCTGCATCGAGTCCAACGCCCACGCGCTGGCCCGTTACGCCGCGCTGTGCCAGGAATGCGGCCTGGTGCCGATGGTCGAGCCGGAAGTGATCATGGACGGCGACCACGACATCGAGACCTGCTACGAAGTCACCGAAGCCACCCTGCGCTCGCTGTTCGACGCGCTGTACCAGCAGAACGTGCTGCTGGAAGGCACCATCCTGAAGGCCTCGATGGTCATCTCCGGCAAGGACTGCGACGAGCAGGCCGATGTCGAGGAAGTGGCCGAAGCCACCGTGATGTGCCTGAAGAGCACCGTGCCGGCGATCCTGCCGGGCGTGGTGTTCCTGTCCGGCGGCCAGAGCGACGAGCAGTCCACCGCGCACCTGAACGCCATGAACCAGCTCGACAAGCTGCCGTGGCCGCTGAGCTTCTCCTACGGCCGCGCCATGCAGCAGGCCGCCTTGAAGCTGTGGGCCAAGGACATGAAGGGCAACTACGAGGCCGCGCAGAAGACCGTGTACGAGCGTGCCCGGGAAAACGGCCTGGCCGCGCTGGGCAAGTGGGAAGGCTGACCGGCCCCTGCCCGTGATGGATGTGGAAACGCCGGCCCTGTGCCGGCGTTTCCATGTATGCAGGCCCGCAGCGTGACTGGCGGCCAGCGCGCCGCTAACGCGCGAACGATGGCAGCGGATGATCGTCCATGGCCACCGCCGCATGTGCCTGGGCGGCAACGGCCAGTGCCTGCTGGTAGGCCTTGAAGGTGGCGGTGTTGTAGGCCACCAGCACGATGCGCACCGGCCGCGCGTGGCTCTTCTGCCAGGTCACGGTTTCGGTGACGGCGATGGCGGCGGCCTGGTGCATGGGGTAACCGTAGACGCCGCAGCTGATCGCCGGGAAGGCGATCGATTCCAGCCGCATCTGCTCGGCCAGCCGCAGCGATTGCCAGTAGCAGTTGGCGAGCAGGGCGGCTTCGTCGCGCTGGCCGCCGTGCCAGACCGGGCCGACGGCGTGGAACACATGACGCGCCGGCAGCGCATGGCCGGCGGTGGCGCGGACCTCGCCCGGCGGGCAGCGCACGCCCGGGCGCAGTTCCGGCAGGCGCGCGCATTCGGCCAGCAGGCCCGGCCCGGCCGCGCTGTGGATCGCGCCGTCGACACCGCCGCCGCCGAGCAGGCTCTCGTTGGCCGCGTTGACGATGGCGTCCACGTCGAGGGTGGTGATGTCGCCGTGCCAGATGTCGATGTTCATGCCCGTGATCTTCCCTTTCCGTATATGAGCAAAACGTGACGGATGCACGGCTTGCGCCGGCCCGCGGCAAAGTCTGAGGAACACGCGTCTCCGCGGCTGCGACGCGGTGCCCGGCAAGCAGCAAGGCCGCCCGGGGGCGGCCTTGTGCAGGGGAGAGGGCGGCGTGTGGAGCGCGGGGTTACGGCAGGCCGGCCAGCCAGTCGTCGTCGCTGCCTTCGTTGATGTCGGCGAACAGCGGGGTGGAGAAATAGCGTTCGCCGGTATCGGGCAGCATGGCCAGGATCACCGAGCCGGCCGGTGCGGTGGCGGCGACCTCCAGCGCGGTGGCGGCGGTGGCGCCGGAGGAGATGCCAACGAAGATGCCCTCCTCGGCGGCCAGCCGGCGCGAAGTCTCGATCGCGCGTTCGTCCTGCACCGTGTACAGCGCGTCGTAGACGTTGCGGTTGAGCACGTCCGGCAGGAAGTCCGGGGTCCAGCCCTGGATCTTGTGCGGCTTCCACTCGTCGCCCTTGAGCAGCGCCGCGCCGGCCGGCTCGGTGGCGATGATGCGGGTGTCCGGGCGCGCCAGCTTCAGCACCTCGCCCACGCCGGTCAGGGTGCCGCCGGTGCCCCAGCCGCTGACGAAGTAGTCCAGCCGCTTGCCGGCGAAGTCGCGCAGGATCTCGGCGGCGGTGGTGTTGCGGTGGTAGGCCGGATTGGCCGGGTTGGCGAACTGGCTGGCCAGGAACCAGCCGTGCCTGGCGGCCAGCTCCTTCGCCTTTTCCACCATGCCGGTGCCACGTGCCGCGGCCGGGGTCAGGATCACCTTGGCGCCGTACGCGCGCATCGCCTTGCGGCGTTCCACCGAGAAGGTCTCGGTCATCACCGCCACGAACTTGTAGCCGCGCGCGGCCGCGACCATGGCCAGGGCCACGCCGGTGTTGCCCGACGTGGCCTCGACGATGGTGTCGCCGGGCTTGAGCACGCCGCGCTTTTCGGCGTCGAGCACGATCGCCAGCGCCAGTCGGTCCTTGACCGAGCCGCCGGGGTTGAACGACTCGACCTTGACGTAGACGTCCACCCCGGCCGGCGCCAGGCGGTTGAGCTTGACCACCGGGGTATTGCCGACGGTGTCGAGGATGTTGCTGTAGATGGCCATGGGGATCTCCTGGAAGGAATCAGGCGGCGTCGGCCAGTGTGGCCGCCGGCGTCTTTGCTGAAAGTGAGGATGTGCGGGGAGCGGCTGGCAGCGGCGCCTGGCCGTACCAGTGCAGTTCGTTCGCCAGCGCGGCCACCTCGCCGACGACCAGCAGCGCCGGCGACTGCACCGCGTGCGTGGTGGCGGCATCTGCCAGTTGCCGCAGGTGCCCGCTGACCACCCGCTGGCCCGGGCGCGAGCCGTTCTCCACCAGCGCGAACGGCGTGGCGGCGGGCAGCCCGGCTTCGAGCAGGCGCGCCTGGATCTGCGCCAGCGCGGCCACGCCCATGTAGAACACCAGGGTCTGCCGCGGCGCGGCCAGCGCGCGCCAGTCGAGCGTGTCCAGCGAATCGCGGCAATGCGCGGTGACCAGACGCAGCTGCTGGGCGTGGTCGCGGTGGGTGAGCGGGATGCCGGCGTGCGCGGCGCAGGCCAGTGCCGCGGTGATGCCCGGCACCACCTCGTAGGCGATGCCGTGCGCACGCAGGAACTGCAGCTCCTCGCCACCGCGGCCGAACACGAAGGCATCGCCGCCCTTGAGCCGTACCACGCGGCGACCGGCGCGGGCGTGTTCCAGCATCAGTGCGTGGATATGCTCCTGGCGGGTGCTGTGGCCGCGCGCGGACTTGCCGACTTCGATGCGGTCGGCGTCGCGGCGGGCGAGCTGCAGCACCTCGGCGCTGACCAGGCGGTCGTACAGGATCACGTCGGCCTGGTTGAGCGCGCGCAATGCGGCCAGGGTGAGCAGGCCGGGGTCGCCGGAACCGGCACCGACCAGCACCACCGAGCCGGCCGCTGCCGGCGGTTCGTCGGCCATCGCCTGCCGCAGCGCGGATTCGGCGTCGGCAGGGCGATGGCGGCGCAGCAGCTCCAGCACCGGGCCGTCGAGCAGGCGGTCGAAGAAGCGGCGGCGTGCGGCGGTGTCCGGGAAGCGCGCGCGGATGGCCGGGCGGTGGCGCCCGGCCAGTGCGGTCAGCTGGCCCCAGGCGCCATCGAACAGCTCTTCCAGCCGGCGGCGGACATGCCGCGCCACCATCGGCGCGGCGCCGCCGCTGGAGATGGCGATCTGCAGGGCGCCGCGCTCGACCACGGCCGGCACGTGGAAGCGCGACAGCTGCGCGTCGTCGACCACGTTCACGAACAACCGCTGCGCCTCGGCCGCGCGGGCGACTGCCTGGTTCACCGTGGCCGTGTCGGTGGCGGCGACCACCAGCCACACGTCTTCGGCCAGCCAGCGCGTGTCGAACAGGCCGGGCAGCCAGTCGATGCGGCCGGCCTCGGCCAGCTCCCGCAGTGCCGGCGACAGGTGCGGCGCACCGACCCGGGGCCGCGCCCCGGCGTGCAGCAGCGCCTCGACCTTGCGTCCGGCCACCGCGCCACCGCCGACAACCAGCACGGCGCGGCCGTTGAGATCGGCGAACAGCGGGAACAGGGGGGCGTCCAAGGTGGCAGGAGCGGCGGTCGTGGCAGGGATGCTGACCGTAGTCCCGCCCCGCGGACCCCGGAAATGACTTGCCCCGCCTATCAAATTACTTTCGGTTATAAGTGGGTCGTGCGATCTGACCTACAGTGGACCGGTCCCCGCCGAGCCACCGCCCCGACCCTCGATGACCCTGACCCAACTGCGCTACCTGGTGGCAATCGCCGATGCCGAGCTGAACATCACGCTGGCGGCCACGCGCGTGCACGCCACCCAGCCGGGGCTGTCCAAGCAGCTCAAGCAGCTGGAGGACGAGCTGGGCTTCCTGCTGTTCGTGCGCAAGGGGCGCAGCCTGGAGTCGGTGACCCCGGCCGGCGCGGAAGTGATCGCGCGGGCGCGGCTGGTGCTGGCCGAAGCCAACAACATCCGCACCTACGCCGCCAACCAGCGCCGCGAGAGCCACGGCCAGCTGGTCCTGACCACCACCCATACCCAGGCGCGCTTCGTGCTGCCGCCGGCGGTGGCGCGGATCAAGCAGGCCTATCCGCAGGTCAGCGTGCACCTGCAGCAGGCAGCCGAGAGCGATGCGCTGGACCTGCTCAGCCAGGGCGACGCCGACATCGCCATCGTCAGCACCGCCGGCGGCGAACCCAGCACCGGCATCGCGGTGCCGCTGTACCGTTGGCGGCGGCTGGTGCTGGTGCCCAAGGGCCATGCGCTCGACCGTGCCGGCAAGCTGCCGGACATGGCCGCGCTGGCCGCCCATCCGCTGATCAGTTACGAATCCTCGACCCGGCCCAGCTCCTCGCTGCGGCGCGCCTTTGCCACCCATGGCCTGGAGCCGGACCTGGCCCTGACCGCGCTCGACGCCGACCTGATCAAGACCTATGTGCGCGCCGGCCTGGGCGTGGGGCTGCTGGCGGAGATGGCGGTCAGCGCCGGCGACGGCGACCTGCGCGCCTGGCCGGCGCCATCGGCGATTCCCGAGTGCACCGCGTGGGCGGTGTTGCCGCGCGACCGCGTGCTGCGCGACTACGCACTGGAGCTGGTGCACGTGCTGGCCCCGCAGATCGACAAGCGCGACCTGCGGCGCGTGCTGGACGGCAACCAGGCGGCCGACTGGCCGGTACCGCCGAGCTGGGAAGAACTGACCCAGACCATCACCAATTGAGGCCGGCAACAATTGAGGCCGGCGACCGGCCGCGGATGCCGGGCGCGCCAGCTGCGTCGATGCGCACCAGGATCGCGCGGCCTGGCGGGGCGTGGCGCCCGGCGGCCCGCACCGGCGAGGATCCCGGGCCGTCGTCCGCGGCCTTCCGTCGGTACCGGTTCCCCCTGCGGCGATGTGTCGCACATGGACTGCCGCGGCGGGGTCTTAAAATCGTGCCGTGATCCGATCCCCGCACATGCACCGCTGGATGTTGCTGCTTGCGCTGGCAGCCGCGCTGCTGATGGCGCTGGCGCCGGTGGTGAGCCGCGGGATGCAGGCCGTGCAGGGAGCGCATGCGTCGATGGCGCATGCGATGCCCGCGATGGCCATGGCGGGCGGCACGCAGGCGCTGCCGCCTGCGATGGATGCGCATGCCGGGCATGCCGATGCCGTCGGCGCCACCGGCAAGACCCCCGCGCCTGATCCGCATGCCGCCCATGGCGAGGCCTGCGACTACTGCACCATGGCGTCGCGGCTGCTGCCGTGGCTGGCGGTACTGCTCCTGCTGGTACCGCTGCTGTACCGCATCGCGCCGCAGCCGCTGCGTGCCTCGCTGTTCAATGCCGGCCTGCGCTGGCCGGCGCATCCGGCGCGCGGGCCGCCGTTGTTCTCCTGACGACAGATCCCCTTTTTCCCGCTGCCTGTCGCTTCATGCGGCACGTGGCATGTCGTACCGGAGAATTCCATGTATCCCGTTTCCCGTACGCCGGGCGCCCCGGCGTGCCTGGCCGCCTGCGTCTGCCTGGCGCTGTTTCCCCTGCTCGCGCACGCCGACGAGCCCGATTCGATCAAGACCCTGGACACCCTGGTCGTGACCAGCGCCGCGCCGTCCTCGCCGCTGAACTGGGTCACCGACCCGCGCCTGCCGCGGCAGCCGGTGCCCGCCAGCGATGGCGCCGACTACCTCAAGACCGTTCCCGGCTTCTCCGCTATCCGCAACGGCGGCACCAATGGCGACCCGGTGCTGCGCGGCATGTCCGGCTCGCGGCTGAACATCCTCACCAACGACGGCAACCTGCTCGGCGCCTGTCCCTCGCGCATGGACAATCCGCTGTCCTACATCGCGCCGGAAACCTATGACCGGCTGACCGTCATCAAGGGGCCGCAGAGCGTGCGCTGGGGGGCCGGCGCTTCGGCCGGCACGGTGCGCTTCGAGCGCGACATGCCGCGCTTCGACGCACCGGGCATGGAGCTGCAGGCCAGTGCGCTGGGCGGCTCCAACAGCCGCAACGACCAGATGCTCGACGCCAGCTTCGGCAGCCGCCCGGGCTACGTGCGGGTCAACGGCAACCGCTCCGAGTCCGGCGACTACCGCGACGGCAACGGCGAGGTGGTGCCGTCGCGCTGGCGCAAGTGGAACGCCGATGTCGCCGTCGGCTGGACGCCGGATGCCGACACGGTGGTCGAACTCAATGCCGGTACCGGCGATGCCCTGGCCCGCTACGCCGGCCGTGGCATGGACGGGGCGGCGTTCAAGCGCAGCAGCTACGGCCTGCGTTTCGAGCGCGGCAACCTGCCGGGGGCATGGGACAAGCTGCAGGCCAGCCTGTATTACAACGAAGCCGACCACCTGATGGACAACTACACGCTGCGCACGCCCAACCCGAACGGCAGCATGCCGATGCCGATGGCGTCCAACGTGGCACGGCGCACCAGCGGCGGCCGCATCGCCTCGGAGTGGCGCTGGCAGGACGTGGCCATCGTCGCCGGCATCGACGCCCAGGACAGCCGCCACCGCAAGCGCAAGGGCATGGGCCGCGACACCTGGAGGCAGATGCCGTGGACCCGCGATGCCGAACTCAGCAACACCGGCGCATTCGCCGAACTGACCTTCGGCGAGGACACGCCGCGGCGCTGGGTGAGTGGGTTGCGGGTGGACAAGGCGCAGGCCAAGGACCTGCGCCTGACCAGCGGGATGATGTCCATGCCCAACCCCACCGCCGGGCAGACGCGCGAGCAGACGCTGGGCAGCGGCTTCCTGCGCTACGAGCGCGACCACGGCCAGGCCTGGACCTGGTATGCCGGGCTCGGCCACAGCGAGCGCATGCCCGATTACTGGGAGTTGTTCTCGGCCGACGCCGGCCCGGCCGGCAGCGTCAACGCTTTCGCCGGGGTGAAGCCGGAGAAGACCACCCAGCTCGACCTCGGCCTGCAGTTCCGCGGGCGCACGCTCGATGCCTGGGTGTCGGCATACGCGGGGCGCCTGCAGGACTATATCCTGTTCACCTACCGCAGCGGCGGCATGATGGGCAGCAGCACGCGTGCGGGCAATGTCGATGCGCGCATCGCCGGCGCCGAGGCCGGGCTGGAATGGCGGCCGGCACAGGGCCTGAAGCTGGGCAGCACGCTCGCCTATGCCTGGGGCGAGAACCGCGACGAGCAGCGGCCGCTGCCGCAGATCCCGCCGCTGGAAGGCCGTTTCAGCGCGTCCTGGGAACACGCGCGCTGGTCGACCGGGGCGTTGCTGCGGGTGGTCGCCGGGCAGGACCGGGTGGCGCAGGACGAAGGCAACGTGGTCGCGCGTGATCTCGGCCCGAGCGCCGGCTTCGCCACGCTGTCGCTCAATGCTGCCTACCGCATCAGCGACGGCCTGCGGGCCAGTGCCGGCGTGGACAATCTGTTCGACCGTGCCTATGCCGAGCACCTGAACCTGGCCGGCAGCGCCGACTTCGGCTTCCCCGCCGACCCGGTGCGGATCAACGAGCCCGGCCGCACGCTCTGGTTGAAGCTGGATTATCGCTACTGACGCCACGGTTCCCGCTGCCGGACCACCGGCGGCGGGAGACCTGTGTCATGCTTGCGCGACCAGGGACGGAGCAGGGAACCGCAGATGACGCACCGGGCCGTGGCCTACACCAGTACCGCCGTGGCCGGGTTGACCCCGGCCGACCTCGACCACCTGCTGGTCGACGCGCGCGCACACAACCGCATGGAAGGCGTCACCGGCGTGCTGCTCTACGATGGCCAGCGCTTCTTCCAGTATTTCGAAGGGCCGGACGCCGGCGTGGAACGGATCTACGCACGCATCCGCGAGTCGCGCATGCATGTCGAACTGGACGTGCTGCAGGACGGGCCGGTGGAGAAGTTGCATTTCATGCAGTGGCACATGGGCTGTGCGCGTACCGACGGCAGCGTGCTGCTGCAGTTGAGCAGCCGCCAGTGGCAACAGGAAGCGCGTTATCTGGAAGAGGACCTGGCACACGCCGGCGATACCCCGGGGCTGCGCGGGTTGCTGGCGTTCTGGGAGCAGCAGGAAGCCGCGCTCTGCTGAGCCCGCTCCAGGTGGGCAACGCCCACACGGCGGCTGCCCACAGCGTCCCCCGGCGGGCACCATTGCCCGCCCGCAGTGCTTACATCTCGTGCAGCCCGCACTCGCGCTTGAGGCCGAAGAAGCGGGTGTCTTCCTCGCGCATGCCCGGCTCCCAGCGGCGGGTGGTGTGGTAGTCGCCGATGGAGACATAGCCCTGTTCCCACAGCGGGTGGTAGGGCAGGTCATGCTGCTTGAGGTACTGCCACACGTCGCGGTCGCTCCAGTCGGCGATCGGGTTGACCTTCCAGCGCGCATCGCGACGCTGCAGCACCGGCGTGGCGGCACGGCCGGCCGACTGGCTGCGGCGCAGGCCGGTGAACCAGGTGGCGGCCTGCAGTTCGTCCAGGGCGCGCTTCATCGGCTCGACCTTGCGCAGGTTGTTGTACTGCTCGATGCCGACCAGGCCCTGTTCCCACAGGCGGCCGTGGCGGGCCTCCATCCACGCGCGGCTGACCAGCGGCCGGTACACCTTCAGGTTCAGGCCCAGGCGCTCGGTCAGCGTATCGGCGAAGCGGTAGGTTTCCGGGAACAGGTAGCCGGTGTCGATCAGGATCACCGGGATGTCCGGCTGCTGGCGGCTGAGCAGGTGCAGGGTCACCGCCGACTGTGCGCCGAAACTCGAGGACAGCACGTGTGTGCCCGGCAGGTGCTGCAATGCCCAGCGCACGCGCGCGGTTGCGTCCATCGCCTCGAGCCGCGCGTCGAGCGTGGCGACGTCCTCGGTGGCGGCAGTGCTCGCGGGGTCGCGGGAAGACAGGGGCAGGGCGCTCATGCGTGCAGTTCCACGGCAATCTGGCGGTGGGTGGGGTAGGGCGGCAGTTCGACCAGCCCGCTGCGGTGCAGGAAGTCGCCGAAGCGCTCGCCGGCCTCGCGGTCGCTGGCATAACGCGCCAGCAGCGGCTCCAGTGCCTGCAGGATCTGCGCCTCGGTGACGTTGTCGCGGTACAGCGTGTTCAGGCGCTGGCCGCGGTGGTCGCCGCCGAGGAACAGGTTGTAGCGGCCCGGTGCGCGGCCGACCAGGGCGATCTCGGCCAGGTACGGACGCGAGCAGCCGTTGGGGCAGCCGGACACGCGCAGCAGGATCGGCGCCTCGCGCAGCCCATGCCGGGCCAGCAGCGGTTCCAGCGCGGCGAGGAAGCCGGGCAGGTAGCGCTCGGCCTCGGCCATGGCCAGCGCGCAGGTCGGCAGCGCCACGCATGCCACCGCAGTGCGCGCGGTGGCGGTGGGCGCGTTGTTTTCCAGGTCCAGCGCATGCTCCACGACCAGCGCGTCGATGAGCGCGCGCTGCGCCGCCGGCACGCCGGCGATGATCACGTTCTGGTTGGCGGTCAGGCGGAACTCGCCCAGGTGGACGCGGGCGATCTCGCGCATGCCGGTCAGCAGCGGCCGGCCCGGGGTGTCGGCGATGCGCCCGCTGGGCAGGGACAGGGTGAGGTGCCACAGCCCGTTGCCGCCCTCGACCCAGCCGAAACGGTCGCCGTTGTGCTCGAAGCGGAACGGCCGCGCCGGTTGCAGGACGACGCCGGCCCGTTCCTGCATCAGCGCCACGATCGCATCGGTGCCATGGTCGTCGATGGTGTACTTGAAACGCGCATGCTTGCGTTCCTCGCGGTCGCCTAGGTCGCGCTGCACGGAGATGGCGGCCTCGGCGATGGCGAACACCTGTTCCGGCGTCACGAAGCCGATCACGTTGCCCACCCGCGGGTAGTGCGCGGCGATGCCGTGGCTGGCGCCCATGCCGCCGCCGATGGCGACGTTGAAGCCGGAAAGGTTGCCGGCGCCGTCGACGATGGCGACCAGGCCGAGGTCGTTGGCGAATACGTCGACGTCGTTGTGCGGCGGCACCGCCACGGCGATCTTGAACTTGCGCGGCAGGTACGTCTCGCCGTACAGCGGTTCATGCTCGACCCCGCTTTCGGCCACCTTCTCCTCGTCCAGCCAGATCTCGTAATAGGCGCGGGTGGCCGGGCGGAAGCGCAGCGACAGCTGCTGCGCCCATTCGTGTACCTGCGCATGCAGGTCCGACTGCAGCGGGTTGCTGGCGCCGAGCACGTTGCGGTTGACGTCGCCGCAGGCCGAGACCGTATCCAGCGCCGCGGCGTTGATCGCCTGCATCGTCGCCTTCAGTTCGCGCTTGATCACGCCGTGGAACTGGAAGGTCTGGCGCGTGGTCACCCGCAGCGAGTGGTTGCCCCAGGTGGTGGCGATGCGGTCGAGCGCGAGCCACTGCTGCGGGGTGAAAACGCCGCCCGGCGCGCGGATGCGGATCATGAACTGGTGCGCGGGCTCGAGCTTCTGCCGGCGGCGCTCGTCGCGCAGGTCGCGGTCGTCCTGCTGGTAGCTGCCGTGGAACTTGATGGTGCGCTGGTCCTCGAAGCCCAGCGAGCCGGTGCTGGCATCCAGCAGGCCTTCGCTGATGGTGCCGCGCAGGCGCCGGCTTTCGCGTTTGATCTTTTCGACGGAAGGGTGGCTCATGGTCTGTCCAATGGCTGTGTGGGCCGCGGCGGCGGCTTCAGTACACGTCGCGGGCGTAACGGCCTTCGCGCTGCAGCGCGGACAGGTAGTCGGCCGCGGCGTCGGCATCGCCGCCGTTGTGCGCGGCGATCACCTCCAGCAGGGCGGCGTGCACGTCCCTGCCCATGGCGATGGCGCCGCATACGTACAGGTGCGCGCCACCCTGCAGCCAGTCGTACAGGTCGCGGCCGCGCTCGCGCAGGCGGTGCTGCACGTAGATTCGTTGGTGCGGGTCCCCCGCAGCAGCCCGCACATCCATGTGCGGGGATTTCAGATGGTCGCGGGAGAAGGCCAGGTCGAGGCGATGCAGCTGCCGGCTCTGCAGTGCCTCCTGCCACTCGACCTGGTAGAGGAAGTCGCTGTTGAAGTGGCGCGCGCCGAAGAACAGCCAGTTGCGGCCGCTGGCGCCGGTCTCGGCGCGCTCCTGCACGAAGCCACGGAATGGCGCCACGCCGGTACCCGGGCCGATCATGATGATGTCGCGGCTGGCGTCGGCAGGGACGCGGAAGCGTTCGTTCGGCTCGACGAACACCGGCACCTGCGCGCCTTCCTCCAGCGCGGCGAGGAACGCGCTGGCGGCGCCAACATGGCCGCGGCCATGCGCGTCGTAGGCCAGTTCGTCGACGGTCAGGTGCACTTCCTCGCCCACCCGCTTGCGGCTGGAGGCGATCGAATACAGGCGATGCGCGGCCGGGCGCAACGCGGCGACCAGGGCGGCGGCATCCCAGTCGGCCGGCCAGCGCTGCAGCACGTCGACCAGCTGGTGGTCGGCGAACACCGCGGCCAGTTCGTCGCCGCGGGCCGGCTGCAGCAGGCCGGCCAGGTCGGCGTTGCCGCTGCGTTCGGCCACGCTGGCCAGCAGCGGGCGCGAGATGCGGGTCAGTTCGCGGTGCCCGCCCAGCCACTGCGCCAGTGGGCGCTCGTGGCCGTCGTGGCTGACGCCGGTGTCGCCATCCAGCCCGGTGGCGGCGAGGATGGCATCGACCAGTTGCGGCGGATTGCGGTGGACGATGCCCAGCGCGTCGCCCGGCTCGTAGTGCAGGCCACTGCCTTCCAGCGACAGTTCGAGGTGATGCACGCGCTTGTCGATGCGGCCGTACTGGCCATAGCCCGGGCCCTTGAAGTCGCGGCCGCTGATCAGTTGCCGCGCTAGCAGTTCGGCGGGGAACGGATGCGCGGCGCCATGTGCGCTGCCCTGGGCATGACGCAGCGGGGTGACGTTGCTGGTGGCCGCCGCGACGCCTTCGCCCAGCACCTGGCGCGCATCGGCCAGGGCCCGGGTCCGCCAGGGCACGGCCACGCTGTCGATGTCCAGGTCGGCCTCGCCCAGCGGCTGCAGGCGCTGCGCGCCCAGTTCGGCCAGGCGCGCATCCAGCCTGCGGCCGATGCCGCAGAAATCGACGTAGCTGGAATCGCCCAGGCCGAGCACGGCATACCTGAGTCCGGGCAGCTTCGGTGCGCGCCTGCCGGCGATGAATTCGACCAGGCCGATGGCGTCGTCCGGCGGATCGCCCTCGCCCTGGGTGCTGATGACGATGTACAGCAGGCGCTCGCCGGCCAGCTCGCGGGTGGGGTAGGCATCGGCGCGCAGCAGCCGTACCGCCAGTCCCGCGGCCTCGGCATCGCCGGCCAGCTGCTCGGCGGCACGGCGTGCGTTGCCGGTCTGGCTGCCGTAGACGATGGTCAGGCGTCCCGCGGCCTGCGCGGCGGGCGGGCCGCCGGGAATCACCGCCAGCGACGGTGGCGGATGGCCCTGGGCCATCCCGGCGGCGAAGCCGGACAGCCACCACAGGCTGTTGCCGTCCAGGCCCTCGACCAGGCGCGCCAGCAGCACCCTGCGGTCCTCGGGCAGGGGGCTGGGGGGCACGGCGGTGGCGACGGCGGTCATGTGCTGTCCGGTCTGGGATGGGATGACCGATGCTAGGGAGTGGCGTGATGCACGTGAAAGGATGCGCGGTTATCGGTTCATGCCCTGCGTTTATTTCTGCGCGGGGTGGGTGGGGCGCACACTCGCCGTCCCGTCGGGGGACTAGCGCCTGCCTGCGCTGTTACCCTTCCACCGTTCTTACACGTGCAGCCGCTGACACTTCCGCAATGACCGTTACCGTCCCTTTGTCGCACCTCGACCGGCTGGAAGCCGAGAGCATCCACATCCTGCGCGAGGTCGCGGCCGGCTTTGCCAACCCGGTGCTGCTGTATTCGGTCGGCAAGGACAGCTCGGTGCTGCTGCACCTGCTGCTCAAGGCATTCGCGCCCGGGGTGCCGCCGATTCCGCTGCTGCACGTGGATACGCGCTGGAAGTTCCGCGAGATGATCGCCTTCCGCGACCGCCGTGTCGCCGAGACCGGCGTGGACCTGCGCGTGCACATCAATCCCGATGGCATCGCCCGCGACATCGGCCCGGTGAGCCATGGCGCGTCCGTGCATACCGACGTGATGAAGACCCAGGGCCTGAAGCAGGCGCTGGACAAGTGGAAGTTCGATGCGGCCATCGGCGGCGCGCGGCGCGACGAGGAGAAGTCGCGGGCCAAGGAGCGCGTGTTCTCGTTCCGCAACGACCGCCACCGCTGGGACCCCAAGAACCAGCGCCCGGAGCTTTGGAACCTGTACAACGCGCGCATCCACCCCGGCGAGAGCGTGCGCGTGTTCCCGCTGTCCAACTGGACCGAGCTGGACATCTGGCTCTACATCTACCGCGAGAAGATCCCGGTGGTGCCGCTGTACTTCGCCGCCGAGCGCCCGGTCGTCGAGCGTGACGGCAGCCTGATCATGGTCGACGACGAGCGCCTGCCGCTGCTTCCGGGCGAGGTGCCGCAGCAGCGCAGGGTGCGCTTCCGCACGCTGGGCTGCTACCCGCTGACCGGCGCCATCGAATCGCAGGCCGACACGCTGGAGAAGATCATCGCCGAAATGCTGGTGTCCACCAGTTCCGAGCGGCAGGGCCGGGTGATCGACCACGATCCGTCCGCGTCGATGGAGAAGAAGAAGCTGGAGGGCTATTTCTGATGAACGCACCGGCAACGTCTTCCGATATCGCCACGTACCTGCAGCAGCACGAATCCAAGCCCCTGCTGCGTTTCATCACCTGCGGCAGCGTCGATGACGGCAAGAGCACGCTGATCGGGCGGCTGCTGTACGAGAGCAAGCGCCTGTTCGACGACCAGCTGGTGGCGCTGGAGGCCGACAGCCGCCGCCATGGCACCCAGGGCGAGCGCATCGACTATGCGCTGCTGCTGGACGGGCTGGCCGCCGAGCGCGAGCAGGGCATCACCATCGACGTGGCCTACCGCTATTTCGATACCGACCGGCGCAAGTACATCGTCGCCGACTGCCCGGGCCACGAGCAGTACACCCGCAACATGGCCACCGGCGCCTCCACCGCCGACCTGGCGGTGGTGCTGGTGGACGCGCGCAAGGGGTTGCTGCAGCAGACCCGCCGCCACAGCTACATCATCTCGCTGCTGGGCATCGGCCAGGTGGTGCTGGCGGTCAACAAGATGGACCTGGTCGATTACGACGCGGCGGTGTTCGAACGTATCGCCGGCGAGTACGCGGCATTGGCCGCGCAGATGGGCATCGCCCACGTGCAGGCCATCCCGCTGTCGGCGCTGGAAGGGCAGAACCTGTCCGCGCGCTCGGCGTTGATGCCGTGGTATGCCGGCCCGACCCTGCTCGAACACCTGGACACGGTGGCCATCGCCGGCCATGACGCCGGTGGCGGCCTGCGCCTGCCGGTGCAGTGGGTGAACCGTCCGCACCAGGATTTCCGTGGCTTCGCCGGCACCCTGGCCGCCGGCCAGGTGCGTGGCGGCGACCCGGTGGTGGTGCTGCCGTCGGCGCGGCGTTCGACGGTGCGCGAGGTGCTGGGCCCGGATGGGCGGCTGGACGTCGCCCGTGCCGGCCAGGCGGTGACCCTGGTCCTGGCCGACGAGATCGACGTCAGCCGTGGCGATGTCATCGCCGCCGCCGGCGACCCGCCCGAGGTGGCCGACCAGTTCGCCGCGCACGTGCTGTGGATGGACGATGCCGCGCTGCTGCCCGGGCGGCCGTACTGGCTGCAGATCGGCAGCCGCACCGTGGCTGCCAGCATCAGCGAGATCAAGCACCGCATCGACGTGAACACGCAGGACAAGCTGGCGGCCAAGCGGCTGGAGCTGAACGAGGTCGGCTACTGCAACCTGTCGCTGGACGAGCCGATCGCCTTCGAACCCTACGCGCGCAACCGCGCGCTGGGCGGCTTCATCCTGATCGACCGCCAGAGCAACGCCACCGTCGCCGCCGGCACCCTGGACTTCGCCCTGCGCCGTGCCGGCAACGTGCACTGGCAGCACCTGGACGTGGACCGGGCCGCGCGTGCGCGGATCAAGGGGCAGGCCCCGCGGGTGCTTTGGTTCACCGGCCTGTCCGGCGCCGGCAAGTCCACCATCGCCAACCAGGTCGAGAAGCGCCTGCATGCGCGCGGTTGCCACACCTTCCTGCTCGATGGCGACAACGTCCGCCATGGCCTGAACCGCGACCTGGGCTTCACCGACGAGGACCGGGTGGAGAACATCCGCCGCGTGGCCGAGGTGGCCCGGCTGATGGTCGACGCCGGGCTGATCGTGCTGGTCAGCTTCATCTCGCCGTTCCGTGCGGAGCGGCAGATGGCACGCGAGCTTTTCGCCGAGGGCGAGTTCATCGAGGTGTTCGTCGACGTGCCGCTGGAGGTCGCCGAATCGCGCGACGTGAAGGGCCTGTACCGCAAGGCGCGGGCCGGGCAGATTCCCAACTTCACCGGCATCGATTCGCCCTACGAGCCGCCGGAAGCACCGGAGCTGCACCTGTATGCCGACGGCGAGGCGCTGGACGCGATGGCCGACCAGGTGGTGCGGCTGGCGCTGCGCTAAGACGCCGGCCCGGGTTGGTCCGCCCCTGGGGGGGCTGGGCCGGGTTGCACATGCGCCGTCGATGCTGCCCGCGCCATCGGCCTGGCCATGGCCTGCGGCGCCCGCCCGCCTCCCGACGGATGCAGGCCCCCGGTCAGGGGGAATGGGCGCTGGCCCGGCGCGCACCGGGCGTCCCTCCAGCGGCGCCTGCATCCGTCACGCCCCGCGCGGGCCCCGCGCTGCCCGTCGCGGCGGCCCGGCTTCCCGGCCACGCGTCGCGGGGCCGTCCCCGGCCATAACGCCAGGCAATGGATGCCCAGCCCCGGGTTGTGCCATGGCCCCACCCAATGGCACATCCGGCCCTTCACCGGTGCCGGCTAGACTGCCCGATCGTGTATTGGACGGAACTGCGTATGTTGGGGCGTTTTGCGGCCACCCTGGCCGGTGGCACTGTCGTGGTGCTGATGTTGGCAGGTTGCGGTCGGGGTGCCGGCGATGCGCCGCGCGCACAGGGCGGCACCGTGCCGGTGACCACCCAGGTGGTCACGCACTCGGCCTGGAACGACACCCTGCAGGCGATCGGCACCACCAAGGCGCGGGAGTCGGTGGCGGTCACCGCCAAGGTCAGCGAGATCATCGACGCGGTGCATTTCGACAGTGGCCAGGAAGTCGGTGCCGGCGCGCCGCTGGTGACCCTGCGCATCGAAGCGCAGCAGGCCGCGCTGGCCCAGGCCCAGGCCACCTTCGATGAAGCCGACCGCCTGTACCGGCGCCAGAGCGAGCTGGCCACCCAGCAACTGGTCGCCAGTTCCACCCTGGACACCCAGAAGTCGATCCGTGACGCCGCCGAGGCGCGGGTGCGGCAGATGCGCGCGGACGTGGCCGATCGCCAGGTGCGGGCGCCGTTCGCCGGCGTGCTGGGCATCCGCCAGGTCAGCCCCGGCTCGCTGGTCACCCCGGCTACGGTCATCGCCACGCTCGACGACATCTCGCGCATGCATGTCGATTTCCAGGTGCCGGAAGCCGAGCTGGCCTCGCTCAAGCCCGGCGACAAGGTCAGCGGCAGCAGCATCGCCTACCCGGGGCGCAGCTTCGAAGGCGTGGTCAGCACCATCGATGCGCGCGTCGACCCGGGCAGCCGCGCGGTCACCGTGCGCGCCGATTTCTCCAACCCCGACCATGCGCTACGCCCGGGCATGCTGCTGGACGTGCGCGTGTTCCGCCCCGAGCGCAAGGCGCTGGTGATCCCCGAGATCGCGGTGGTCCAGGTCGGCCGTGATTCCTACGTGTTCCGGGTCAAGGGCGACGCCACCGTCGAGCGCGTCGACGTGAAGACCGGCACCCGCCGTTCCGGCGTGGTCGAGATCATGCAGGGCCTGGAAGCCGGGCAGCGCATCGTGGTCGACGGTACCGGCAAGCTGCGCCCGGGCCTGCGCATCGCCGATGCCAAGGCCGAACCGGCCGCCGCCGGGGCCCGCACCGAATGAAGCTGTCGGACCTGTCGATCAAGCGGCCGGTACTGGCCGTGGTGATGAGCCTGCTGCTGGTGGTGCTGGGGCTGATGTCCTTCAACCGCCTGACCCTGCGCGAGCTGCCGGCGATCGACCCGCCCATCGTCTCGGTGTCGGTCGACTACACCGGCGCCTCGGCCGCGGTGATCGAGAGCCGCATCACCCAGGTGCTGGAAGACGCCCTGGCCGGCATCGAGGGCATCGACACCATCAACGCGCGCAGTACCAACGGCCGCGCGTCGGTGAGCATCGAATTCACCGCCAACCGCGACATCGAGGCTGCCGCCAATGACGTGCGCGATGCGGTCAGCCGCGTCGCCGACCGCATGCCCGAAGAGGCGCGCCCGCCGGAGATCGCCAAGGTCGAGAGCGACGCCGACCCGATCATCTGGTTCAACATGAGCTCCTCAACGATGGACACGCTGGAGCTCAGCGACTACGCCGAGCGCTACGTGGTCGATCGTTTCTCCAGCATCGACGGCGTGGCCCAGGTGCGCATCGGCGGGCGCCAGCGCTATGCCATGCGCATCTGGCTGGACCGCGACCAGCTGGCCGCGCGCGGCCTGACCGTGGGCGAGGTGGAAGCGGCGCTGCGCAGCGAGAACGTGGAACTGCCGGCCGGCCGCATCGAATCGACCGACCGCGACTTCACCCTGCGCGTGGAACGCAGCTACGTGGCCCCGGCCGATTTCGCCAGCATCCCGCTGGGCAAGGGCAGCGACGGCTACGTGGTGCGGCTGGGCGACGTGGCCAAGGTGGAACTGGCCTCGGCCGAGCGCCGCGCCTACTACCGCAGCAACGGCGAGCCCGGCATCGGCATGGGCATCGTCAAGACCTCCACCGCCAACGCGCTGGACGTGGCCCGCGCCACCCGCGCCGAGGCCGAACGCATCGCCAGGACACTGCCGGCCGGCACCCGGATCTTCGTCGCCTTCGACAACACCACGTTCATCGAGGCGGCGGTCGAGCGCGTCTACGCCACCCTGGTGGAGGCGATGCTCCTGGTGCTGGTGGTGATCTGGCTGTTCCTGGGCAGCCTGCGCGCGGCGCTGATCCCGGCGGTGACGGTGCCGGTGTGCCTGGTGGCGGCGTTCATCGCGCTGTTCGCCTTCGGCTTCTCGATCAACCTGTTCACCCTGCTGGCGCTGGTGCTGTGCATCGGCCTGGTGGTGGACGACGCCATCGTGGTGGTGGAGAACGTGCAGCGGCGCATCGACCTGGGCGAACCGCCGCTGGTCGCCGCGCGGCGCGGCACCACGCAGGTGGCGTTCGCGGTGATCGCCACCACCGCGGTACTGGTGGCGGTGTTCCTGCCGGTGGGGTTCCTCGAGGGCAACACCGGGCGCCTGTTCCGCGAGCTGGCGGTGGCGCTGGCCGCGGCGGTGGCGCTGTCGGCCTTCGTCGCGCTGACCCTGACCCCGATGATGGCCTCCAAGCTGCTCAGGCCGCACAGCGAGCGCCGGCCCAGCCGCATCAACCGCTTCGTCGACCGCCAGCTGGCGCGCGTGGCGGCGGCCTACGGCCGCGTGCTGGACCGCCACGTGCAGCGCAGCTGGGTGTTCGGGCTGGTGATGCTGGCCGCGCTGGGTGCCAGCTGGGGCCTGTTCCGGCTGCTGCCCTCGGAGCTGGCGCCGGCCGAGGACCGTGGTTCGTTCCAGATCATCATCGACGGCCCGGAAGGCGCCGGTTTCGACTACACCGTCGGCCAGGTGCAGCAGGTCGAGCGCATCGTCGACCGCTTCGTCGGCCCCGAGGAGCCCATCGTGCGCGCCAACCCGCGCGTGCCGGGCGGCTGGGGCAACAGCGAGGAAATGCACACCGGCCGCATCAGCGTGTTCCTGCAGCCGTGGCGGCAGCGCGAGGAGGCCACCGCCGATGTCGCCGGCGCACTGCAGAAGGAACTGGATGGACTGAGCGGGGTGCGCGTGCGTACCCAGGTCGGCGGCGGCCTGGTGCGCAGCTTCGGGCAGCCGTTCCAGGTGGTGCTGGGCGGACCGGAGTACGCGGAGATCGCGCAGTGGCGCGACCGCCTGCTGGCACGCATGGCCGACTACCCGGGCCTGGTCGGCGCCGATTCGGACTACAAGGAAACCCGGCCGCAGATGCGGGTCAACATCGACCGCCAGCGTGCCGCCGACCTGGGCGTGAGCGTGACCGACATCGGCCGCGCGCTGGAAACCATGATGGGCTCGCGCCGCGTCACCACCTTCGTCGACAACGGCGAGGAATACGACGTACTGGTGCAGGCCGGCCGCGAGGGCCGCGCGTCGCCGGCCGACCTGGCCGCGATCCAGGTGCGTGCGCGTTCGGGCGAACTGGTGCCGCTGTCCAACCTGGTCAGCCTCAGCGAGGTGGCCGAGGCCGGCACCCTGAACCGCTTCAACCGGCTGCGCTCGATCACCATCAGCGCCAGCGTCGCCCCCGGCCACACGCTGGGCGAGACCATCGCCTGGGTGCAGCAGGTGGCGCGCGAGGAACTGCCCGAGTACGCGCAGATCGACTGGAAGGGCGAGTCGCGCGAGTACCAGAGCGCCGGTGGCGCGGTGCTGCTGACCTTCGCCATGGCGCTGCTGGTGGTCTACCTGGTGCTGGCCGCGCAGTTCGAGAGCTTCATCCACCCGCTGGTGATCATGCTCACCGTGCCGCTGGGCGTGCTTGGCGCCTTCATCGGCCTGTACGTCAGCGGCGGCACGCTCAACCTGTTCAGCCAGATCGGCATCGTCATGCTGGTCGGCCTGGCGGCGAAGAACGGCATCCTGATCGTGGAGTTCGCCAACCAGCTGCGCGACGAGGGCCGCAACGTGCACCAGGCCATCGTCGAGGCATCGACGGTGCGCCTGCGCCCGATCCTGATGACCTCCATCGCCACCGTGGTCGGCGCGGTGCCGCTGGTGCTGGCCGGCGGCCCGGGTTCGGCCAGCCGCGGCACCATCGGCATCGTGGTGATCTTCGGCGTCGCCGTCTCCACCTTCCTGTCGCTGTTCGTGGTGCCGGCGTTCTACGCGCTGCTGGCACCCTACACCCAGTCGCCGGAAACGGTGGCCAACGAGCTGGCCAGGCAGGAACGCGACACGCCATCGGTGGGCGGGCATGCGTGAGCCGCCCGCCATCGGCGCGGTACGGCTGCGCCACTGGCGGGCGGACGACCTGGAGTCGCTGCTGCGGCATGCCGATGATGCGGCGGTGTCGCGCGGGCTGGGCACGCGCTTCCCCTATCCCTACACCCGTGCCGACGGCGAAGCGTTCCTGTCCGGGCAGGTGCTGGACCTGTCCGGGCAGGTGTTCGCACTGGAGATCGACGGTGAGGCCTGCGGCGGCATCGGCGTGCAGCAGGGCAGCGGCGAGCGCCGGCATGGCGCGACCCTGGGCTACTGGCTGGGGCGGCGCCACTGGGGGCAGGGCATCATGACCACGGTCGTGGACGGTTTCGCGCCGTGGGTGATGGACGAACTGGGCCTGTACCGGCTGGCGGCACAGGTCATGGCCGGCAATCCCGCCTCGGCGCGGGTGCTGCTCAAGACCGGTTTCATCGAGGAAGGCCTGGAGCGCCAGGCCGTGTTCAAGGATGGCGTACTGCACGACATGCGCTGCTTCGCCCGCCTGCGGGCGTGGCCGCCGGGGTCGTGACCGCCCTGCACAGGGCCCTGCAATCGTGGAAGAATCGCCGGTTCCTGAAGCCGGCACCCGCCTACCTTCAGCCATCCGGGGAGATCGTGTGGAATCCATCGTCGAATATGTAAATGGCATCATCTGGAGCAATGCGCTGATCTTCATGTGCCTGGGCGCAGGGCTGTGGTTCACCCTGCGCACCCGTTTCATGCAGATCCGCGGCTTTGCGGAGATGTGCCGGCTCACCGTGCGCGGGCAGAAGTCCGATGCCGGTGTCTCCTCGTTCCAGGCGCTGGCCATGTCGATGGCCGGGCGCATGGGCATCGGCAACATCGCCGGCGTGGCCACCGCCATCGCCTACGGCGGCCCGGGCGCGATCTTCTGGATGTGGGTGATGGGCTTCCTCGGCGCCTCCACCTCCTACGTCGAGTCGACCCTGGCGCAGATCTACAAGACCAAGGATGCGGAAGGCCGCTACCGCGGCGGCCCGGCGTACTACATCGAGAAGGCGATGGGCCTGAAGTGGTACGCGGCGGTCTTCGCCGTGGCTACGGTGATCGCCGCCGGCTTCCTGCTGCCGGGCGTGCAGGCCAATGCCATCGCCGACAGCGCGGTCAACGTGCTGTGCACCGGTGCCGATGCCTGCGCTTCGCTGGGCGGCGCCGCCAGCATGAAGCTGTGGATCGGCATCGCGGTCGCGGCGCTGCTGGGCGTGATCATCTTCGGCGGGGTCAAGCGCATCGCCAGCTTCGCCGAAGTGATCGTGCCGTTCATGGCGCTGGGCTTCATCCTGATGGCCGTCGTGGTGATGATGCTCAACGCCGGCAAGGTGCCGGCGATGTTCGCCGACATCTTCTCCAGCGCCTTCGGCGCGCATGCGGCCTTTGGCGGCATCATCGGCCAGGCCATCGCCTGGGGCGTGAAGCGCGGCATCTATGCCAACGAGGCCGGCCAGGGTACCGGCCCGCACGCGGCCGCCGCGGCCGAGGTCTCGCACCCGGCCAAGCAGGGCTACGTGCAGGCGTTCGCCATCTACTTCGACACCATGCTGGTGTGCACCTCCACCGCCTTCCTGCTGCTGTCCACCGGCATGTACAACGTGTTCCGCGAGGTCACCGAAGGCGGCGTGCAGAAGCTGGAGGCGATCGTGAGCGGCGTGCCCGGCGTGGCGCCCTCTGAGGGCGCGCTGTTCACCCAGGCCGCGGTCGAGTCGGTGCTGCCGGGCTGGGGCGCGGGCTTCGTGGCGCTGGCGCTGTTCTTCTTCGCCTTCACCACCATCATGGCCTACTACTACATGGCCGAGACCAACCTGACCTACCTGGCCGGCAGCAACCGCACGCATCCTGCGGCGACGCTGTTGCTGCGCCTGGGCATCATGGGCATGGTGGTGTTCGGCGCCTTCCACAACGCCAAGATGGCGTGGGCGCTGGGCGACATCGGCGTCGGCCTGATGGCCTGGCTCAACGTGATCGCCATCCTGATCCTGCAGAAGCCGGCGATGCTGGCGCTGTCCGACTACGAGCGGCAGAAGAAGCTGGGCCTGGACCCGACGTTCGACCCGGATGCGCTGGGCATCCGCAACGCCGATTTCTGGCGCGGCAACAAGTAAGCGAGTGCAACGGCAGTGAACAGCCCCTGGAACAACCGTCGTCCCTCCGCGCGCCCGCCGCGCGCCACGCCGCTGCCGCCTTCGGGCGCGCGCGGCGATGGCTCCGGTCCGGTGCGTGGCAACGACGAACTGCGCCTGTATGGCGTCAACGCGGTGCTGGCGATGCATGCGCGCCGCCCTCAGGCATTGCGCAAGCTGTACCTGGCCGAGGCGCTGATCCCGCGCCTGCAGCCGTTGCTCAAGTGGTGCGTGGGCAACCGCGTCGGCTACCGCGTGGTGGGCGAGGGCGACCTCAACAAGCTCGCCGCCACCACCCACCACGAAGGCGTGGTGGCCGACGTGCTGCGCGCCGAGCCGCAGCCGCTGGCCGCCTGGCTGGCGGCGCTGGATGAGGGCCCGGTGCTGGCGCTGTGGCTGGACGGCGTGGGCAACCCGCACAACTTCGGCGCGATCCTGCGCTCGGCCGCGCATTTCGGTGCGGCCGGCATCCTGTTGCCGGCCGAATCGACGCTGAGCCTGTCCGGGGCCGCCGCCCGTGTCGCCGAGGGCGGTGCCGAAGCGGTGCCGCTGGTGCGTCTGCCGGCGCTGCCGCAGGCGCTGTCGCAGCTGCGCGATGCCGGCTTCGCGCTGGCCGCGACGCTGGTGGAGGGCGGGCAGGACCTGTTCGCCACGCCGTTGCCGCCGCGCATGGTCTACGTGATGGGCGCCGAGGGCGAGGGCATGGACCGCGGCTTCGCGCAGAGCTGCGACCTGCGCCTGTCCATTCCCGGCACCGGCGCGGTGGAAAGCCTCAACGTCGCCGCGGCCACCGCGGTGTTCCTGGCCGGCTGGCGCAGCCGCCAGGCGAGGGGCTGAGGCGCGCGGCCACGCCGCCGCTGCATGCCCCGGCCTGCCGGCAGCACCGCCTCCGGCCGTGGCTGTCCGCCACGCCGGCTTGCCGCGGCGGCAGCGGGGCGCCGCGGCGCTGGACGAACCCGGTGACTAGCCGCGGTAGCCGTTGCTGATCGGATAGCGCCGCTCGCGGCCGAATGCGCGGCGCGAGATCTTCGGGCCGGGCGCGGCCTGGTGCCGCTTCCATTCGCTGGTGCGTACCAGCCGCAGTACCCGGTCCACCACCTCCGGCGCATAGCCGGCGCCGACGATGTCCTCGCGCGACTGCTCCTGGTCGATGTACCGGTACAGGATGCCGTCGAGCACGTCGTAGGCCGGCAGCGAATCCTGGTCGGTCTGGTTCTCGCGCAGTTCGGCCGAGGGCGCGCGGGCGATCACCGCCGGCGGGATCACCGGCGCGCCGCCGACGGTGTTGCGCCACTTCGACAGGCCATAGACCTCGGTCTTGTACAGGTCCTTCAGCGGCGCATAGCCACCGCACATGTCGCCGTAGATGGTGGCGTAGCCGACCGCGTATTCGCTCTTGTTGCCGGTGGTCAGCAGCAGCCCGCCGAACTTGTTGGACAGCGCCATCATGATCACGCCCCGGCTGCGCGACTGCAGGTTCTCCTCGGTCACGTCGGCGGCCTGGCCCTGGAACAGGGTCGACAGCGACTGCATCAGGCCCTGGAAGGCGGGCTCGATCGGCACCGACTCCAGCTTCACGCCGAGCGCACGGCACTGCTCGGCGGCCAGGTCGTTGGACAGGTCGGCCGTATAGCGCGATGGCAGCGCCACCGCGGTGACGTTGTCCGCGCCCAGCGCATCGACCGCCAGCGCCAGCACCAGCGCCGAATCGATGCCGCCGGACAGGCCCAGCCAGACCTTGCCGAAGCCGTTCTTGCGGCAGTAGTCCTGGATCCCGCGGGTAATGGCGCGCCAGGCCAGCGCGTCCATGCTCTCGTCGCCGTCGTCGATCCAGCGCATCGGCACGAACGAGCGCGTGTCGGCGTCGTAGTCGACCACCAGCATTTCCTCGGCGAAGGCCAGCGCCGCCGGGTGTACCGTACCGCTGCCGTCGGCCACGACCGAGGCGCCGTCGAACACCAGTGCGTCCTGGCCGCCGACGAGGTTGACGTAGGCGATGGCGGCGCCGCTGTCGCGGCTGCGTTCGGCCAGCAGCGCGTCGCGCTGGGCATGCTTGCCGCGCTCGTAGGGCGAGGCATTGGCCACCAGCACCAGTTCGGCGCCTTCGGCCACGGTGGCGGCCAGCGGCTCGGCGAACCACAGGTCCTCGCAGACCAGCAGTCCCAGCTTGATTCCGCCGACCTCGAACACGCAGTTGCCGCCATCCGGGTCGACGTCGAAGTAGCGGCGCTCGTCGAACACCGCGTAGTTGGGCAGTTCGCGCTTGCGGTAGGTGGCGGCAACGGCGCCGTCGCGCAATACGCTGGCGGCGTTGTACACCACCGCGCCGGCACTCTGCGGCCAGCCCAGCACCGCGACGATGCCCTGGACCTGCGACGCGATGCGGGCGACCGCCTGCTCGCACTCGCGCAGGAACGCAGGGCGCAGCAGCAGGTCTTCCGGCGGGTAGCCGCTGACCGCCAGTTCGGGGAACAGCACGACGTCGGCGCCGTACTCGTCGCGGGCGATCTGCGCCAGTTCGATGATGCGCGCGCTGTTGCCGGCCACGTCGCCGACCGGGAAGTCGTACTGCGCCAGGGCGATGCGGAGGGATCGGGACATGATGTCGGCTGCCTTGTCGTTGCAGGCGTCCACGACGGACGCGGGGTGGGACGATGCCGGCATTATCCCAGATGTGCCGTTGACGCCAGCTGATGCCGGCGATGCCCGTATGCGACAACGCCCCCGGCGACGGGGGCGCTGCTGTGTTGCCACGCCCGCGCCCGCTGCCGGGCGCGTGTCGCGGTCATTCCTTGGGCGGCACCACGTCCCTGGCTTCGCTGCCGAAGCTGCCCTCGGACTCGGCGGCCAGGTAGGCGAACACGGTATAGGCGGCCACGTTCTGCGCCAGCGCCTTCGGGTCGATCTTGTCCAGGGTGTCGTCGGCGGTGTGGTGCAGGTCGAAGTAGTCGGTTCCATCCTGGGCCAGCCACGCCCACGCACCGCCCTTGGCCGCCAGCGGGCCCACGTCCGGGCCTGGGCCGCCCTGGTCCGGGCGGTACTCGATGCCCAGCGGCGCCAGTACCCGGGCGATCTGCGCGGTGGCCTCCCGCGATCCGGCGGGGTTGCCCGAGCCGGTGTTGAAGGCGTAGATGCGGCCGGCACCGAAGTCGCTCTCGGCGGCGATGTGCTGCAGCGGGATTTCCCTGGCCTTCACGCGTGCGGCGGCATAGGCGAATCCGCCATGCAGGCCCTGTTCCTCGTTGGCGAAGGCAATCACCCGGATGCTGCGCCTGGGCGCCTGCCTGAGCTGGCCGATCAGGTGGCCGGCGGCCATGGTGATGCCGATGCCGGCGCCGTCATCAACTGCGCCGGTGCCCAGGTCCCAGGAGTCGAGGTGGCCGCCGATCACCACCACTTCCTTCGGCAGCTCGCGGCCGGTGATTTCGCCGATCACGTTCTGCGAGGTGTAGCTGCCGTCCCAGCCGCAGTCCAGGGTCATGCGGATCCGGGTCGGGCCGCGCGCGACCAGCCGCGCCAGCTGCTCCGCGTCGGGCACCGACAGCGCTGCCGACGGCACCGGGGTCAGGCCTTCGTCGAACCGGGTGATGCCGGTATGCGGCACGCGGTGCGAATCGGTGCCGGCCGAGCGCATGATGTAGCCGAGCGCGCCCTTGCGGATCGCCTCGGAGGGGCCGCGGCTGCGCACCGTGCCGCCGATGCCGTAGTCCTCGCCGCTGCGGCTGCGGGTCATCTGGTAGTCGATGAAGGCGATCTTGCCGGCCAGCGACCCTGCCGGTGCCGCCTTCAGCGCATCCAGGCTTTCGAAGCGCACCACCTCGCCCTCGGCGGTACCGGCCGGGCTGCCGCCCAGGGCGGTGATCGCCAGCGGCTGCGCATGCGCGCCCAGCACCTGCGCCTGCTCGCTGCGGCGCTCCCACTTGGGGAAGGTGACCGGTTCGGTCCATACCCTGTCGAAGCCCAGCGCCCTGAACTTCGCCTTGGCCCATTCCACCGCGCGCGCATCGGCTTCGCTGCCGGCCAGGCGCGGGCCGACTTCGGTGGTCAGCGATTCGACCACCTTCCAGCCGGTATCGTCGGCCAGCGCCTGCTCGCGCAGTTCCGCCGCCCTGGCGAGCGCCTGCTCGGGAATGCGGGTGGGGGCGGCCTGCACGCTGGCACAGGCGAGCACGGCGGCGATGGCGAAGGTGAGGCGGCGCATGACGGGCTCCAGGTCGGGGGCGCACCGGTGCGTGCGCGGCGGCTGCGAGGGGTTCGCAGACAAAGAAGCCGCGAGCATACGCCCGCGGCTTCCGGTGCAACCGTGCTGGAGGTCACCGCCCCGGCAGGCGCATCACTTCCTGAGGGTGTCGCGGATCTCGCGCAGCAGCAGCACTTCCTCGCTCGGCGCGGCCGGTGCAGCGGGCGCCTCTTGCTTCTTGCGCGACAGCCGGTTGACCACCTTGACCACCATGAAGATGGCGAAGGCGACGATGACGAACTGCACCACCGTGTTGATGAAGTCGCCATAGCCGACCACCACCGCCGGGATCTCGGTGCCGTCGGCGGCTACCCGCGCCGGCGCCAGCGTCCAGGCCAGCTTGGAGAAATCGACATTGCCGATCATCCAGCCGATCGGCGGCATGATCACCTTGTCCACCAGCGAGGTGACGATCTTGCCGAACGCGCCGCCGATCACGACACCGACCGCCAGGTCGATGACGTTGCCGCGCATCGCGAACTCCTTGAACTCACTGATCATTCCCACGGGTTTCTCCTGTAAAGCGTGAAGGGGGGGCAGGCACAGACTACCCCGACACCGGTCATCCGGCGATCATGCCGTCGCGGCGCGCGATGTTGCCCAGCCGCGCGCTGAAGCGGTCGCCGGGCCGCAGCGCGGCCACGCCCGCCGGAGTGCCCATGAACACCAGGTCGCCGGCGCGCAACGCATAGAGCCTGGACAGTTCGTGCAGGATTTCCGGCACGTTCCAGATCATGTTGTCCAGCGTGGAGTGCTGCCGGGTCTGGCCATTGACCTCCAGCGACAGTTCCAGCGGCGCCAGCTCGCCCACCTGCGTGGCGGGTACCAGCATGCTGACCGGTGCCGAATGATCGAAACCCTTGGCGATGTCCCACGGCCCGCCCTTGGCCTTGGCCGCGGCCTGCAGGTCGCGGCGGGTCAGGTCCAGGCCGACGCCGTACGCCAGCACCAGCGACATGGCCTGGTCGACCGGCAGCACCCCGTCCGGCGCATCCTGGCCCAGTGCGACCACCAGCTCGACTTCATGGTGCAGGTCGGAGGTGGCCGGCGGGTAGGGAACCGGCGCATCGCCGGTGACGATGGCGTCGGCCGGCTTCATGAAGAACATCGGCTGCCCACGCTCGGCAGCCGATGCAGGTGCATTGGCGCCCATCTCGCGTGCATGGTCGGCGAAGTTGCGGCCCACGCAGTAGATGCGGCGCACGGGGAAGGTGCCGCCACCGGCCACCGGGATGCGGGGAACGGGCGGAGCGGGAATCAGGTCGGTCATGGTCGGTCCGGAAACGGGGCTGGCCGCATCATGCCGGACGTCGCCGTCGCGTTGGTAGTACCGGAGGCGATGCGGGCGGTGCAGCTGGAATGCCTGCACCTCGTGCGCGGGCGGTGGTCGCGGCCGGGCCGGATGCAACACGCCCGGCAGGAGCCGGGCGCGGGTGTCCAAGCCTGGCGGGGACGCCCGGCGTCAGTGGGCGTGCGGCAGCGCCGGCTTGCGTACCACGCGGTACTCGCCATCCATCACGTTGCCGGCGGCCTTGCCCACGGCACGCGCCTTGCGCGCGGCCAGCAGCTTCCAGGTCAGGCCGACCAGGATCATCGCCGCGCCGACGAACAGCCCGGCCACGACCAGTACCGCGAGGATCGCCAGGCCCAGCAGGCCCAGCGCGATCCGCAGCAACGGGTTGCGCGGCTTGCGCGGCGCGAACAGGTTGCGGAGGGTGGCGAACTGGAAATAACGGATCTGCATGTCGGTGGTATGACGATTTGACTGGCCGAAGTATCGGTGGGGATGCGGGCCGATGAGTGAATTTGTCGTTAAATTAAGGCGCGCATTCATGCTGTCCCCTGGCCGGGCGGGCCTGGTCGGCATGCGACAATCGACGCAATTCCCTGCTGTCATGCGGTCCCGCGATGTCCATGTCCGTACCTTCCGCCGTCGAGCTGGCCCGGCTCGACGCCCTGTCCGATCCGGGGTTCCTCCTGGTGGAGGCGGTGGTCGAGGGCGATGCAGAGCCGGTGATCCTGTACCGCGAAGGCGCCCAGGTACGGGCGTGGCTCAATGTCTGCCCGCATGCCGGCCGTCCCCTCGACTGGGCGCCGGGGCAGTTCCTGAAGAGTCGCGATGGCCACCTGGTCTGCGCGGCGCACGGCGCCGCGTTCGAGCTGCAGGGAGGCAACTGCGTGTCCGGGCCGTGCAAGGGCGACGCGCTGCGCGCGGTGCCGGTGCGGGTGGAGGACGGCAGGGTGCTGCTGGGCTGATCCCGCTGCCGCGCCACGCGTGCGGCGCGGCGCTCAGAACATCAGGTTGACCATCACCACCACCACCAGCGTGTAGATCAGCGACAGCGGGCCGCCGACGCGCCACATCTCGCGCGGGGTGTACTTGGCCGGCCCCATCACCATCGAGATCACCGGGTTGGAGGCGGTCATCAGGTTGTTGGAGGCCGACAGCGCCACGATCAGCGCGAACGCGGTGGGGTTGCCGCCGGCGGCCAGCGCCAGGTTGACCGCGATCGGTACGGTGACGATGGTGGCGCCGACATGGCTGATCACCAGCGAGAACGCGGTGGTCAGCACCGCCAGCGCCAGTTCCAGCACCCAGATCGGGATGCCGGCCGGCAGCTTGTCGATGGTGTGGCCGGCGACCCAGGCCGCCGCGCCGCTGGAATCCATGGCCCAGCCCAGCGGGATCAGCCCGGCCATCATGAAGATGGTCTTCCAGTTGATCGAGGCGTAGGCCTCGTCCATGCGCAGCACGCCGGTGAGCAGCATGCCGGCCACGCCGGTGAGCAGGGTCAGCGCCACCGGCAGGTGCGAGGTCAGCGCGATGATGATGGTGATGGCGAAGATCGCCATGGCGATCTTGAACTTGTGCGGGCGCTGCTCGCCCTTGGGGTAGTCGGTGACCACCACGAAGTCGCGGCTCTCGGCGGCGGCGGCCAGGTCCTGCCAGATGCTGTGGAACACCAGCATGTCGCCGGCGCGCAGCGCCACGTTGCGCACGTCCTCGCGGATCACCTGCTTGTCGCGGTTGATCGCCAGCAGGCTGATGCCGCGTTCCTTGCGCAGCCGCAGCTGGCCGGCGGTCTTGCCGATCAGCTTCGAGGTCGGCGGGACCACCGCCTCGGAGATGCCGGCGCGGCTGGGATTGAACAGGTCGCCGAGGTTGCGCAGGCGCGAGGACATGCGCAGGAACTGGTTCTGGGCGAAGTCTGACACCAGCCGGCGCGGGCCCATCGCACCGATCACGCTGCCGACCCAGATGCGCATGTCCGCCGGCGGCGCCAGGCGGGTGTCGTTGCCGGTCTTCAGCGCCAGCAGCAGCGGCGCCTCGAACAGGCTCTCGACCTCGCTCACGGTCATCCCGACCAGCGGGCTCTCGGCGGTCACCGCCAGCTCGAACACCTCGCCCTCGATGCCGTAGGCCTTGGCGAAGTAGCTTTCGGTGCGCGCCGGGGTCTGGCCATCGCCCTCCTCGGCGCCTTCGCGGGACAGCTTGCGGTCGCCGAAGAAGCGGAAATACAGCAGCGAGGCGACCAGCAGCGCGATGCCGATCGGCAACGGCGCGAACATCCGCAGCGGCTCGATGGTGGCGGTGCCGGAGGGCAGGTTGTTGTTGGCCGAGATCAGCAGGTCGTTGAGCAGGATCAGCGGCGAGTTGCCGACCATGGTCAGGCCGCCGCCCATCACGATGGCGGCTGTGATCGGCAGCAGCAGCCGCTTGAGGGTGAGCCCGGTATGCGAGGCCAGCCGCGAGGCCACCGGCAGGTACAGCGCCATCACCGACGGGTTCTGCATGAACGACGAATTGAGCCCGGCGGTGGCGCTGGTCAACAGCAGCAGGCGCTGCTCCAGCCCGTGCGAGCGGCGCAGCAGCCAGCCGGCCAGCCGGTTCAGCGCGCCGGTGCGGTCCAGCCCGGCGCCGAGGATGGTGGTGGCGATGATGCTCATCACCGCGTTGCCGGAGAAGCCGCCGAAGATCTCCTCCGGCGCGATCAGGCCGGTGACGCCCAGCACCACCATCACCACCAGCGCCACCACGTCGGCGCGGATGCGCTCGAACAGGAACATCGCCATCGTGAAGCCGACCAGCCCGAGGACGAGCTTCATGTCGGTCGTCAGCGTGAGGGCGGTATCCATGCGTGGGCGGTTCCTTCAGTCCCGGTCAGGTGCGGTCGTAGAGCAGGTCCCAGACGCCATGGCCGAGTTTCTGGCCGCGGGTCTCGAAATGGGTCTGTGGGCGCCAGTCCGGGCGCGCCACGCTGCCGCGCGGGCCGGCGCGGTTGGTCAGGCCTGCGGTGGCGTCGAGCACGTCCCACATCTGTTCGGCGTAGTCGGCCCAGTCGGTGGCGCAGTGCAGCAGCCCCCCGGGGCGCAGCTTGCGCACCAGCAGCGCGGCGAACGCCGGCTGCACCAGGCGCCGCTTGTTGTGGCGCTTCTTGTGCCACGGGTCGGGGAAATAGATGCGTACCTCGTCCAGCGCGCCGTCTGCGATCTCCTTCTCCAGCACTTCCACCGCGTCATGGTGGTAGAGCTTGACGTTGCCGGCATCGTCGTCGGCCAGCGCGTTGAGCAGCCGGCCCACGCCCGGGGCGTGCACTTCGATGCCGATGTAATCCTTGGAGGGGTCGAAGCGCGCAGCATGGCGCAGCGCGGCGCCGTTGCCGAAGCCGATCTCCAGCACCTTGGGCGCGGCGCGGCCGAAGGTGGCATCGAGATCGCGCGGCTCGCCGTTGAAATCGATGCCGAAACGCGGCCAGCGCTCGTCGAACGCGCGCTGCTGGGCCGGGGTGAAGCGGCCCTGGCGCAGCACGAAACTGCGGATCTCGCGGCGGCCTTCGGTGACGGTGAAGGGCTTGGGCGGCGCCTTGGCGCCGGCGCTGTCGAAGGGGTTGGTCATCAGCCGATCAACCCGTCCACCGGCGAGGATGCGCTGGCGTAGCGCTTGCGCGGGATGCGCCCGGCCAGGAAGGCCTCGCGTCCGGCCTCGACCGCCTTGCGCATGGCGCTGGCCATCAGCACCGGGTTGCGCGCGCCGGCGATGGCGGTGTTCATCAGCACGCCGTCGCAGCCCAGCTCCATGGCGATGGCGGCGTCCGAGGCGGTGCCGACGCCGGCGTCGACGATGATCGGCACCCTGGCGTTCTCGATGATCTCGATCAGGTTGTAGCGGTTCTGGATGCCCAGGCCCGAACCGATCGGCGCGGCCAGCGGCATCACCGCGACGCAGCCGATTTCCTCCAGACGCTTGCACAGGATCGGGTCGTCGGAGGTGTAGACCATCACCTCGAAACCGTCCTTGACCAGCTGTTCGGCGGCCTTGAGGGTCTGCACCACGTCCGGGTACAGGGTTTTCTGGTCGCCCAGCACTTCGAGCTTGGTCAGATTGTGGCCATCGAGCAGTTCGCGTGCCAGGCGGCAGGTGCGCACCGCGTCCTCGGCGGTATAGCAGCCGGCGGTGTTGGGCAGGATGGTGTAGCGGTCCGGCGGCAGCACGTCGAGCAGGTTCGGCTCGCCGGGGTTCTGGCCGATGTTGGTGCGGCGGATGGCGACGGTGACGATCTGGGCGCCGGCGGCCTCAGTGGCCAGGCGGGTTTCTTCCAGATCCTTGAACTTGCCGGTCCCGGTCAGGAGCCGGGATGCATAACTCTTGCCGGCGATGACCAGCGGATCGGTGGGGACGTGTGCGTTCATGGGGCGATTATCGCGCATCGCGCCAGGCGCCGCCCCGTTTTCCGCTGGCGCCATCCCGCGCGGCGGTGGCATCGGTGCTTTCCGGGCGGTGTCGGCACAGGCATCGCCGCCATCGTCGCGCCGCTGTCCATGCCCGTTGCCGGTCAGCCGCCACCCAGTGCGTGCACGATCTCGACCACGTCGCCCGGGTGCAGTTGCCACTGCTCGTGCCGGCTCCGGGAAACGATTTCGCCGTTGACCTCCACCGCGACGCGGCGTTCGGCCAGGCCTTCGGCGGCCAGCAGGGCAGCCAGGGTCAGCGGTGACGGGAGCTGGCGGGTTTCGCCATTGAGCTGGATATCCATGCCGTCATTCTCGCCAGCACGGCCGCAAAAGCCCAGCCCATGCGGCAGTGCAGCGTGAGCCAGCCGTGGGGCGGTGAAAAACTAGTTCCATGCGGCAGCGTACGCTGTCGTCTTCCTCGTCCGTGCAGGAGTCTCCCCATGCGTGTCACTTCCCGTCCACTGCGCACCGCGCTCGCCCTGGCGCTGGCCGCCGCCGCCGTTCCGGCAATGGCGCAGTCCCCGTTTTCGAGGACCGTGTTCTTCGGCGACAGCCTGACCGATACCGGCTACTTCCGTCCCATCCTGGTGCAGGTCAATCCCGGCGCCTCGGCCGCCGGCCGCTTCACCACCAACCCCGGCTGGGTCTGGTCCGACTACCTGGCCAACTACTACGGCACCAATGCCCAGCCCAACGGCAACGGCCAGGTGGGCGACAACTACGCTGCCGGCGGTGCGCGCGTGGACGTGGATGTCGGCAATCCGCTGAGCCCGCTGCTGCCGCCGATTCCGTCGCTCAAGAGCCAGCTCAACAGCTACCTGGCGGCCAATGGCGGTCGCGCCGATGCCAATGCGCTCTACACCGTGTGGGGCGGCGCCAACGACGTGTTCGCGGTGGCCGGCGGCGCACCGGCGCAGGCCACCATCGGCGCGGCGGTCGCCAGCCAGGTGGGCATGGTCGCCACGCTCAAGGCGGCCGGCGCCCAGTACGTGATGGTGCCCAGCCTGCCCGACATCGGCCTGACCCCGGCCTCGCGCGCCGGTGGCCCGGTGGCGATGGCGCAGGGCACCGCGCTGGCCAAGGCCTACAACGACGCGCTGTTCGGCGGCTTGAAGCAGGCCGGCCTGCAGGTCATCCCGATCGACACCTTCGGCATCCTGCAGGAAATCGTCGCCAACCCGGGGGCATACGGCTTCAGCAACGTGTCCGGTACCGCGTGCCAGCCGCAGGTCACCGCCCAGTCGCTGACCTGCACCCCGCTGAACTACGTCACCCCCAACGCCGCCGATACCTATGTATTCGCCGATGGCGTGCACCCGACCACCGCTGCCCACCAGATCCTCGGGCAGTATTCGATCTCGGTGCTCGAGGGCCCGCGCCTGCAGCAGGTGCTCACCCATTCGGCGCAGACCACCGGCCGTGCGCGTGCCGCCCAGGTGGGCGGCCATCTCGCGGGCCGTCCGGCCGACGGCATGAGCTGGTGGGGCAACGTGCGCGGCGACATGCAGCGCTACGACCATGCCAACCTCTACGACGGCATGGCGCCGGCCGGCCTGTTCGGCATCGACTGGGCGCGCGACGGCATGGTGGTCGGCGGCTTCGCCGGCTACGGCCGGATGGACGCGGACTTCGGCAACAGCATGGGCGATTTCACCCAGTCCGATACCACCCTGGGCGTGTTTGCCGGCTGGTATGGCGACCGTGCCTGGGTCAACGGGCAGGCGAGCTACAGCTGGCTGGGCTATGACGTGACCCGCAAGGTGCAGCTGGGCCCGGCTACCCGCGAGCACAAGGGGTCGCCCGACGGCAGCAACCTGGCCGTCGCGCTCGATGCCGGCTATGAATTCGGGCAGCAGGGCGGCTTCCGCCACGGCCCGGTGGCCGGAGTGGTGTGGCAGAAGGTCAAGCTGGACGGCTACCTGGAGAGCAACCCCAGCGCCACCGCACTGGGCTATGGCAGCCAGAACGTGGATTCCACCGTCGGCCGCATCGGCTGGCAGGCGCGTTTCGACGGCGGCAGCGTCCACCCCTACGTGCAGGTCACCTACGACCATGAGTTCGAGGATGGCGGCAAGCAGGCCAGCGCCTGGCTGCAGACCATGGCCGACGTCGGTGCCTACAAGGTTCCGGGGCTGCAGTTCGACCGCAACTACGCCACCGCGGTGCTGGGTGCGCGGATGGACATGTGGGGGCTGCAGAGCAATATCGGCGTGAGCACCACCGCGGGCCAGAAGTCGGCACGCGACGCCACGCTGTTCGCCACGTTCAGCGGCGGATTCTGAGCCGGCCGCGGCGGGTTGCAGGGCGGTGCCGCATCCCGGCGCCGTCCCTGTCCCGGACCGGCATCGGGCCTGCGCGCTGCAGATTGGCATTGCGCGGCAGGCCCCGGTCCACATAGACTGCGCATCGCCGCGCGGGTGTAGCTCAATGGTAGAGCAGAAGCTTCCCAAGCTTACGACGAGGGTTCGATTCCCTTCACCCGCTCCATCTTCCAGGTGCCGCACAGGCACCGAGGCGGCAGCCCAGGGCAGGGCGTGATGTCCCGGCCTGTCTTCCAGGCCCCGCGATGAAGCTCGCCATCCTTTCCCGCAACAGCAAGCTGTACTCGACCCGCCGTCTGGTCGAGGCGGCGCGCGCGCGCGGCCACACCGTGCGCATCCTCGACCCGCTGCGCTGCTACATGCGCATCAACGCGGGCGATTTCAGCATGCACTACAAGGGCCGGCCGCTATCCGGCTTCGACGCGGTGATCCCGCGCATCGGCGCCTCCATCACCCGCTATGGCACCGCGGTGCTGCGCCAGTTCGAAATGATGGGCACGCGCACGCCCAATCCGTCCGACGCGATCCTGCGCGCACGCGACAAGCTGCGCGCGCACCAGGTGCTGGCTGCCAAAGGCATTGACATGCCGGTGACGGTGTTCGGCGACAACCCGGACGATACCCATGACCTGCTGTCCATGCTGGGGCCGCCGCCGCACGTGGTGAAGCTCAGCGAGGGCACCCAGGGCCGCGGGGTGATCCTCACCGAAAAGCTCAGCGCGTCCAAGGGCACGGTGGAGGCGCTGCGCGGGCTGTATGCCAACTTCCTGGTACAGGAGTTCATCGCCGAGGCCCAGGGTGCGGACCTGCGCTGCCTGGTCGTTGGCGACCAGGTGGTCGCGACCATGCGGCGCCAGGCCCAGGATGGCGATTTCCGCTCGAACCTGCATGCCGGCGGCAGTGCCGGCCCGGTGGTCTGCAGCCGGGCCGAGCAGCAGGTCGCGGTGCGTTCGGCCAAGGCCCTGGGGCTGGGCATCGCCGGGGTGGACATGATCCGCTCCCGGCGCGGGCCGCTGGTGCTCGAGGTGAACTCCACCCCCGGCCTGGAGGGCATCGAGAGCGTTTCCGGTGGCGACGTCGCCGGGCGGATGATCGACTACGTGGTCAACCTCAGGCGCTGAGCCCGGATTCCGAATTGCTTGCACGGATTTAACGGGTCTTTAATTCCCCCGGTCCTACGCTTGCTCCACTGCGACCAGCCCTCCTCAGCGGGTCCGGTGATCGGGAATCTTCAGGCCCTGGCGGTGTTTGCCGGGGCCTTGTTTTTATTTGCTACAGTGGGCCGAATCAGGGAGAGATTTTCCATGTTGCCAAGACTGCTGTTGTCGCTCGTTTTCATGGCGCCCATCGTTGCGGCCGCCGGGCAGCCGGAACTGCCGTTGCAGACCACGTCTGATTTCCAGGTCCAGCAGGCCAAGGTCCGTTCGGACCTGCTCGCCGGAGAGATCTACAGCGAGATAACGGCTTCGGACCGCGAGCGCGTGATCGCGGCACTTGACCGCATGTCGGGAGTGATCGGCGATGGCAGTATCGACCGCCTGTCGCCCGAGAGGAAAGTGCAGGTGTTCAACGACCAGGAGCTGGTCAACGGCGTTCTGACCAAGGCGCGTGCCGATAGTCGCCTGATCTGCAAGCGGGAAAAGCCCGTGGGCTCGCAGATGGCCACAAGGCAGTGCTTCACCGTGGCGCAACGCGAGCGCATGAAGAACGATTCTGACCGTTTCATGAGGTCCGTGCAGGGTGGCAAGGATGCGAAGGTCGGTAACTGAGCTGCCGGTAGTCGGTGGCGCTGGCATTCCGTTATGCCGATTGTGAGAATTTAATGATTGCTGTGCTGTAATCCTTAGCGTGATGGTGTTGCGCCATCTTGCACTTCCAAGACAAAGGTACCTGCACACGTGCGCATTCTCGTAATCGAAGACAACAGCGACATCGCGGCCAACCTCGGGGACTACCTCGAGGACCGCGGGCATACCGTGGATTTCGCGGCCGACGGTGTCACCGGCCTGCACCTGGCGGTGGTGCACGATTTCGATGCGATCGTGCTCGACCTGAACCTGCCGGGCATGGACGGCATCGAGGTCTGCCGCAAGCTGCGCAACGACGCGCGCAAGCAGACCCCGGTGCTCATGCTCACCGCGCGCGACTCGCTGGACAACAAGCTGGCCGGGTTCGACTCCGGTGCCGATGACTACCTGATCAAGCCGTTCGCGCTGCAGGAAGTCGAGGTGCGGCTCAACGCGCTGTCGCGCCGCGGCAAGGGCGGGCATACCCGCGTGCTGGAGACAGGCGACCTGGAGTACAACCTGGACACGCTGGAGGTTCGCCGCCAGGGCAAGCTGCTGCAGCTCAATCCGACCGCGCTGAAGATCCTGCAGGCGTTGATGGAAGCCTCGCCGGCGGTGGTCACCCGGCAGGAGCTGGAAACCCGGGTGTGGGGCGAGGAACTGCCCGATTCGGACTCCCTGCGCGTGCATATCCACGGCCTGCGCGCGGTGGTGGACAAGCCGTTCAACGCGCCGATGATCCAGACCCGCCATGGTATTGGATACCGGATCGCCGCACCCGATGCCTGAAAACGGCGCGCCGGCGGTCGTCCGCAAGCAGGGGCGGTATCGGCGGCGCCTGCGCAGCCGCATCATCGTCTCGTTCGTGCTGTTGGGCTTCTGCCTGACGGCATTGTTCGCGTTCGCCACCACCTGGGCACGGACCCGGGTGGAGAACCAGCTTGTCGAAGACGTGATGAACCGCAATCTGGATGCCTCCTGGCAGAGTTACATCCAGAGTGGTGGGCGCGAAGTGGTGGCGCCGGTGCAGCAGATGCGTGCATTCCTGTATCGCCCGGACAAACTGGAAGGGTTGCGCCGCGATTACCCCGAGTGGGAACACCTGCAGGACGGGATCCATAATTTCAGCGGCCAGGATGCGGACGGCAAGGCGTTCTCCTACAAGGTCGGGGTGCGCAAGACGGACGATGCCTGGTTTTTCGTCGCCTACGACATGAGCCAGTCGGTGCGCGGCGAGCAGCAGCTGAAGCGTGCGCTCTTCCTGTCCGTGCTGGTGTTCAGCCTGTTGTCGTGGGTGCTGGGGTGGTGGTCCGCTTCGCGGGTGATGCGGCCGGTTTCGGATCTCGCCGCGCGCCTGCAGGCCTATCGTGGAGGCAACAGCCATCCCGAACCCCTTGCGCCGCGCTTCCCCGACGATGAGGTGGGGCAGTTGGCCGTGGCGCTGGACGACTATTCCGCGCGCCTGACCGAAGTGGTGCAGCGCGACCGCGAGTTCAATGCGGACGTGAGCCATGAACTGCGCACGCCATTGGCGGTGATCCGTGGCGCGACCGAGTTGCTGCTCGCGCGCCCGGGCCTGGACGAGAAGATGCTGCAGCGCCTTCAGCGCATCCAGCGTGCCGAGCAGCAGTGCAGCGACCTGATCGGCTCGCTGCTGCTGCTCTCGCGCAACGAACGCGGGCAGGGCAGCAGCAACGTTGCCAAGGTTGCCGAGCAACTGCTCGAGGCGCACCGGGCACAGCTCGGTGGCAAGCCGCTGGAACTGGTGCTGGAGGGCGTCCGGGACCTGGTGATCGACGCGCCGGAAGCGGCGCTGTCGGTGGCGCTGGGCAACCTGATCGGCAATGCCGTGAAGTACACCCAGGAGGGCCAGGTCCGGGTGCGGGTGCTGGACGACGCGGTCGAAGTGATCGACACCGGCCCCGGGTTGAGCGAGAAGGATGCGGCGAGCCTGTTCCAGCGCGGTTACCGGGGTACCCACGCCGGCCATTCGCAGGGCGGTGGCATCGGCCTGTCCATCGTCAGCCGGCTGTGCGCGCTCTATGGCTGGCAGGTCAGCATCCGGCCCGGGGCCGAACGTGGCGTGGTCGGCAGGCTGACGTTCGCGCCCGCGGACTGAGCGCGCGGGAAGCCATCGCGCCCTGCCGCGTCAGGGTGGCGGGTTTCCGGCAGCCAGGCGCCGGTACAGGCGATCCAGTGCTTCCACCTGCGGCTGCAGGTGTTCGGGGTGCCCGTCGTTGACGATCACGTCGTCGGCCAGTTCCAGCCGCTGCGCGCGGCTGGCCTGGGCCTGGATCATGCGTGTCGCCAGGGCGGTGTCGATGCTGTCGCGCTGGAGCAGGCGGGCGTGGCGCACTGTTTCGGGGGCGTCGACCACCACGATCCGGTCCAGCCAGGGATAGGTGGCCCGGCCACCGGCTTCGGCCAGCAGCGGGACCGCGGCGATGGCATAGGGGCTTTCCGCGGCCTGGCAGGCCTCCCGCACGCGGGTGCGGATGGCCGGGTGGGTGATGGCTTCCAGTGCCCGGCGTTCCTCGTCGTTGCCGAACACGTGCTCGCGCAGTCGTGCCCGGTCGAGCGTGCCGTCGGCCAGCAGCATCGCGCTGCCGAAGCGGCGGCTGATCTGTTCAAGTGCGGGGCTGCCCGGGGCCACGACCTCGCGCGCGGCGACGTCCGCGTCGGCCACCACGATGCCCAGCGCCTCGAAGCGCCGCGTGACCTCGCTCTTGCCCGAGGCGATGCCGCCGGTAAGCCCGACGATGAACCTGCTCATGCGCAGCGTCCCGCCGCCATGGGGTGGCCGCGGTCGCCGGGCGTGGTCACGCCAGGCCGGCCCACTGCCGGTAAGCGGCGATCATCGGGTCACCCCACATGAAGACCAGCCAGCCGGCGATGGCCAGGTAGGGGCCGAACGGGATGGGCGTGGCGCGGTCGCGTCCGCGTGCGTACAGCCAGACCGAGCCGACGATGGCGCCCACCAGCGAGGACAGCAGGATGATCGGCAGGATGCCCTTCAGTCCGCACCAGGCGCCCAGCGCCGCCAGCAGCTTGAAATCGCCGTGGCCCATGCCTTCCTTGCCTGTGATCTGCTTGAACAGCCACCACACGGTCCATAGCGACAGGTAGCCCACCGCGGCACCGATCAGTGCAGGTTTGGTGGGCATGTACAGGTTGTCCATGCTGCCGATCAGGCCCAGCCACATCAGTGGCAGGGTCAGCTGGTCGGGCAGCAGCTGGGTGCGCAGGTCGATGCCGGACAGTGCGATCAGGAAGCAGGTCAGCACGATCGCACCGAAGCCCTGCCAGCCGAAGCCGAACTGCCAGACGCTGGCCAGCACCAGTACGGCGGTCAGCAGTTCAACCAGCGGGTACTGGATGGAGATCGGCGCCTGGCAATGGCGGCAGCGTCCCCGCTGCAGCAGCCAGCTGAACAGCGGGATGTTCTCGTACCAGCTCAGCTTGTGCTTGCAGTGCGGGCAATGCGACGGCTCCACCACCACGCCCGGCGGGGGGGGCTCGTAGATGTCCGGCTCACCGAGGATCTCGCGCGCATCGCGCTTCCATTGCCACTCCATGCGCCGGGGCAGGCGCAGGATCACAACGTTGAGGAAGCTGCCGATCAGCAACCCCAATCCGGCAGCGGCCGGGTAGCCGATGCCGGGATGCTGGTCGAGAAATGCCATGGGTCAATTATCCAACGGTGGAGGCGAGCTTGAAGATGGGCAGGTACATGCCGACAACCATGCTGCCGACCACGATGCCGATGAAGACCATGATCATGGGTTCGATCAGGCTGCTCAAGGCATCCACGGCATTGTTCACTTCCTGCTCGAAGTACTCCGCCACCTTGAACAGCATGGTGTCCAATGCGCCGGCTTCCTCGCCGATGGCGGTCATCTGGATCACCATGTGCGGGAACAGGTTCACCTGTTTCATCGCCATGTTCACCGGATAGCCCACCGCCACGTCGTCGCGCATGTGCAGGACGGCATCTTCATAGGTCTTGTTGCCGGTGGCGCCGGCCACGATGCCCAGCGCCTCCACCAGCGGCACGCCTGCCTTGAACGTCACTGCCGTCGTGCGTGCGAAACGGGCGATGGAGCTGTTGTGCATGATCTGGCCGATCACCGGCACCTTCAGGATCACCCTGTCCATCGCGTACTGCATCTTGGGAGAGCGCTTGTAGGCGAAGATGGAGCCGCCGATGCCCACGATCGCGACCAGCAGTATCAGCCACCACCAGCCGACCATGAAGCGCGACGCCGCCACGATCATCTGGGTGAACACGGGCAGATCGGTGCCGAAACTCTTGAAGATGTCCTCGAACTGCGGCACGACCCAGACCAGCAGCACCGCGCTGACCAGCAGGGCCACGGTGATGACCATGGCCGGGTAGAACAGGGCCTTCTTGATCTTGCCTTTCAGTGTTTCCAGGTTTTCCTGGTAATTGGCTATGGTCTCAAGCACGGTCTCGAGTACGCCGGCACCTTCGCCGGCCCGAACCAGGTTGCGGTACAGCTCATCGAACTGCACCGGGTGCTTGCCGATGGCCTCATAGAGCGAGGAGCCTCCCTCCAGATCGGCGCGGACCTGCCCGACCAGCTTCGCCATGCGCGGATTCTTGTGGCCGCTGCCGATGATCTCCAGCGAGCTCACGATGGGCACGCCGGACTTCATCATCGTCGCCATCTGCCGGCTGAAGAAGGCGATATCCTTGGATTTGATGGGCTTGCCGGCGGCACCGAACAGCGGCTTGGGCTTGGGTTTGACCACCGTAGGCATGATGCCCTGCTTGCGGAGTTCGGCGCGCAGCAGGTTGGCATTGCGGGCATCCTGTTCGCCCTTCATCTTCACGCCACGCTTGTCGGTCCCCTCCCAGACAAACGGCTGCATCTGGCTGGTGTTGCGTGCAACGGGCTCTTTGTTCACTGCGCTACGGGTAACGGACATCGATCTTCTCCCCATCCGGCCACTCCCCGGGCCGGACAACCACCGCATGGTAACTGGTCCAGCGGGGAGCGACACGTCGCGCCTCCGCCAAGCGTGCCGGTCATCACGCTCCACCCGGATGGCAGGCCCGGTGGGTCCGCGGAAGGCGCGACTGCCATCGGTTCGGGTTGGGTCTGCTCCCCGGGAGTCAGGGATGTGGCCATCCAGGGGCTAAATGTGACGCGTTGCGTCACCTTGACGGGTTTGTCGCAGAACGATCAACCCGGACTTTTCTTCCTGGTGAATGCTGCCATCATGTCGCAGGGGACATGACGGGCTGCTGCTGGCTTGGCACGTATCCTGCTGTGCAACTCCATGCCGGATGGGCGACGGTCCTCCGCGTTTCACCATCAAACCTCTAGGGGATGTACCAATGAAGAAGCTGCAGAAGGGCTTTACCCTGATCGAACTGATGATCGTGGTCGCGATCATCGCCATCCTGGCCGCCATCGCGCTGCCGGCTTACAACAACTACCGCATCCGCTCGGCCAACAACGCCTGCCTGGCCGAGGCGAAGGCCTATGCCAACTCGTGGCTGTCGGCGTCGGTGTCCTCGATGCCCATTCCTGGCTTCACTGCCAAGGCGTGCTCGAGCGGCAGCATGCCTGGCGGTACCTTTAGCCCGAAGGCCCCGGGCGACAAGGACACCACCTGCAGCAGCAGCACCGCTACCTGTACGGTTGCCCCGTAATCGGGCAGTGCAGCTGTCGTGTGTCGGAAAAACCCCTCGTACGAGGGGTTTTTTTTCGGAACGACCCCTTCTGCCCTGTGGCAGGTATTCCGTGCCGGTTCAAGTCGTGATGTCCGGACATGGCCGGATTTTGCGACGCGTATTGCGCTTTCGCCTGTAATCCGCCACGTGGAAGGAACTCTGGCCTGACTCTTGCTGTGGCTTTTCGACGATCGGTAATTTGCTGAGACACTTCCATGCGTACAGTACGTGGCTTCACCCTTATCGAGCTGATGATGGTTGTTGCGATCATTGCCGTCCTGGCGGCAATCGCATTGCCGGCATACAACAACTACCGCGTCCGTTCTGCCGAGAACGCGTGCCTGGCGGAAACCAAGAACTACGCCAGTTTCTCGCTGGTCGCGATCTACAACAACATGACCCCGGCGGCACCGACCATCTCCGCGTGCGACTCGATTTCCACGGCGACCGACATGGCGACCCCCGTCACCGGAACGCCGAAATCTCCGGGAAACAAGGGCACCACCTGCACCATGGACAACGCCAACTGCGTACTCAATTGAGTATTGCCACGGTTGGCTGGTGGCCATAGGAGGGGGGCGGCCCACGTCCGCATGGGATCGGCGTAGTCGACGTTGACGCATGTGCGACATGCGGCAGAATCCCGTCACTCGTGTATCTTCACGAACGCTCGCCGCAACTTCACGTCATCACCATGCCCACGCCCACTGGCCGGTCTCTGTTGCCTCGCCTGTTCATCACCCTGGTCATCGCGCTGGTGGCTGCATTGCCGTTCACGGCCGGGCTGCCTGGCGATTTCGTTTTCGACGATATCCCCAGCATCGTCAACAACGATGCCATCAAGCTGCAGGAGCTGAATGGCGAAAGCCTGGTGAACGTAGCCACCGCGCCCCAGATCTCCGGAAGCCTGCGGGCGCTGCCAACACTGACGTTCGCACTGGACTTCTGGCGCTCGGGTCACCTTGACCCTGCTGCCTTCAAGTCCACCAATATCCTGATCCACGCGCTGACCGCCTGCGCGCTGGCATGGTTTTTCCATGCATTGCTGCTCACCGCCGGGGTCAAGGCGGGGCGTGCCCGCTGGGCTGCCGTTGCGTTGTCCCTGGCATGGGCGCTTCATCCCCTGCAGGTCTCCTCGGTGTTGTACGTCGTGCAGCGGATGCAGACGCTGGGCACGCTTTTCCTGGTGCTGGCGCTGCTGGCGTACCTGCAGGCAAGGCGGGCCCATCTTGCGGGCCGTAGTGGGCGGACGGGCCTGCTGGCCGCGGTGCTGATGTGGGTCGTTGCCATGGGGTGCAAGGAAGACAGCGTGCTGTTTCCCGTCTATGCACTTGCACTGGAATTGACCGTGTTGGGATTCGGTGCTGCCGACGTGGCGCTTGCGTGCCGTCTGCGGCGCGGCTATCTGGCGGCCTCCGTGGCTGGCATCGTGGTCTACGCACTGATCCTGGTCCCGAATTACTGGCACTGGGAGGCCTACCCCGCACGCGACTTCTCCAGCATTGAGCGGCTCCTGACCCAGGCCCGGGTGCTGTGCATGTATTTGTGGCAGATCGTCGTGCCCATGCCGTCGCACATGCCGTTCTATTACGATTGGCTGCAGCCGTCGCGCGGCCTGCTGCAGCCGTGGACAACCCTGCCATCGATGCTCGTGGTGCTTGCCCTGGTGGTGCTGGCCTGGCGACTGCGCGCGCGCTGGCCATTGTTCTCCCTGGGCCTGCTGCTGTTCTTCGGCGCGCATCTGATCACCAGCAACGTCATCGGGCTGGAGCTGGCCTTCGAGCATCGCAATCATTTTGCGCTGATCGGGGCGGTTCTGGCGCTGGGCAGCCTGCTGGCACGTGCCGCGGTGGCCCTGCGAATGCCTGCGTGGGCCCAGGTCGTCATCTGCGTTGGCATGCTTTCGGTGCTGTGCGGCGGGCTCGTGCTGCGTGCCCGTGACTGGGCTACGCCCTATGCCTTCGCCGTCGCCAGCACGAAGCTGGCCCCTAGTTCTGGCCGTGCATGGTTCGGCCTTTGCCTGTTCCAGCTGGAAGCGGGCGGCGGGGCGGTAGCCGGCAACCCGAAGCTTGACCAGGCCATTGATGCCTGCGGCCGCGGTGCCCAGGACGCACCTTATGCATTGAACAGCTTTGTCACGCTGATGGTCCTGAAGACCCTCCGCGGTGACGTAACGCCCGAAGACTGGGCGCGCTTCCAGCAGCGCCTGGAGACCGTGAACATGAATTGGGAGAATCGGCGCGCTCCACTCGCGTTCTCCCATCACGCCAGGAACGGCGTGGCGCTGGACAAGCAGCAGATGCTGAAGGCGTTCGCCACGTTGTCCCGCAGGGTCCCGATAGCTCCATTCAACAGTGCGTCGCTAGGCTACTTCATCATGAATGACCTGGATGAGCCGGACCAGGCGATGCCGTATTTTCTGGTTGCGGTCGGTTCTGCAAATCCACTGGATCCATTTCCGTGGAGGCTTGCAGATGAACTGAGGGAAAAGAACAGGCCTGATCTTGCCGCGGAGATCATGCGGCACGCATCGGCCACGCGCGATGCGGGCGACACCGCGGTTCAGGCAGGGGACTAGCCACATGACACAAGCAAAACGAGCCCTGATCTCGGGAATCACCGGTCAGGACGGCGCCTATCTGGCGGAATTTCTGCTGGAAAAGGGCTACGAGGTCCATGGCATCAAGCGTCGTGCCTCCTCCTTCAACACCGAGCGCATCGATCACCTCTACCAGGATCCGCACGAGCCTGGCCGGCGCCTGATCCTGCACTACGGCGACCTGACCGATGCCACCAACCTGATCCGCATCATCCAGCAGGTGCAGCCCGACGAGGTCTACAACCTTGGAGCGCAGAGTCACGTGCAGGTCTCGTTCGAGACTCCCGAGTACACCGCCAACGCCGACGGGATGGGTACGCTGCGCATGCTGGAGGCCATCCGGATCCTGGGTCTCGAGTCGAAGACCCGCTTCTACCAGGCGTCCACGTCCGAGCTGTATGGACTGGTGGCGGAAACCCCGCAGACAGAGCGTACGCCGTTCCACCCGCGTTCGCCCTACGGCGTCGCCAAGCTCTACGCGTACTGGATCACGGTGAACTACCGTGAGGCATATGGCATGTATGCTTGCAACGGCATCCTGTTCAATCACGAGTCGCCCCTGCGTGGCGAGACCTTCGTGACCCGCAAGATCACCCGTGCGTTGGCGCGCATGCACCTCGGCCTGCAGGACTGCCTGTATCTCGGGAATCTGGACGCGCGCCGCGACTGGGGGCACGCCCGTGATTACGTCGAGGCGCAATGGTTGATGCTGCAGCAGGCGCAGCCGGATGATTATGTCATTGCGACCGGGGTACAGCATTCCGTGCGCGATTTCGTTTCCCGCGCCGCCCAGGAGCTGGGCGTGGCCATCGAATGGCGCGGGAACGGGGTGGATGCGCACGGCGTAGTCAGCGTCGCGCCTGCTGGCTCTGCGTTGCGGCAGGGACAGAAGGTTGTAGCCATCGATCCGCGCTATTTCCGCCCGGCGGAGGTCGATACCCTGCTGGGTGATCCAGGCAAGGCGCGCGACCAGCTCGGTTGGACGCCGCGTACCGGCTTCGATGAACTCGTGGCCGACATGATGCGGTCCGACCTCGCGCATGCAACGCGTGATGCAATGGTTGCGCAGTCGGGATATCGGGTGGCGCGGCACCACGAGTGATGAACATGAACCCCGGGTCGAAGATCTACGTTGCTGGTCATCGTGGCATGGTGGGCTCGGCGATCGTGCGCCGGTTGCTTGCGGATGGATTTTCCAATCTCGTGTTGCAGACGCGTCAAGACCTCGATCTCACCAATCAGGCGGATGTGGATGCGTTCTTTGCCAGAGAACGGCCGGATTATGTGTTCCTGGCGGCGGCAAAGGTCGGTGGCATCCATGCCAACGACACCTATCCAGCCGAGTTTCTGCGCGACAACCTCGCCATCCAGGCCAATGTGGTCCACAGTGCTTGGAAGCATTGCGCGAAAAAGCTATTGCTCTTGGGCTCTTCCTGCATCTATCCGCGCGACTGCCCGCAGCCGATCAAGGAGGATTACCTGCTGACCGGCCCGTTGGAGCCGACCAATGAGTGGTACGCCATCGCAAAGATCGCGGGTCTTAAAATGTGCCAAGCCTATCGCAAACAGTATGGTTTCGATGCGATATGTGCAATGCCAACCAATCTCTACGGGCCAGGTGACAACTACCATTCGGAGAACTCACATGTGGTGCCGGGCTTGATCCGACGTATCCATGAGGCGAAAGTGGCAGGTAAGTCGGAAGTGGTAATCTGGGGCACGGGTACGCCGCTGCGGGAATTCTTGCACGCCGACGATCTTGCCGAGGCACTTGTGCTCCTGATGCGAAAGTACAGCGAGGATGAGATAATTAACGTCGGCTCTGGCAAGGAAATCCGTATTGCGGAACTTGCTGTGCTGGTTTCCGAGGTGGTGGGCTATCGCGGATGGCTGCGCTTTGATGCTTTGAAGCCGGATGGAACGCCACGCAAGCTGTTGGATTCATCCCGGCTCGCTGAGATGGGGTGGTGTCCTTCAATCAGCTTGCGCGAAGGGCTTGAGCGTATTTATCGTGCTTGGACCGATGGCAGAGGTTGAGGCTCGACCAAGGCGCATGGGCTTGCGGGGCTGGCGTCGCGACACGCTCTGGCAAATAGCCGAGCGCGGAGTGCGTGCTGGACTGGGATTTGTGATCAGTGTGGCCATCGCGCGTAGCCTTGGTCCCGATGGTTTCGGCATCTATTCGTATGCTCTTGCAACTGTCGCTCTATTTGCTTTTATCGCCCAAGCGGGTCTAGACGCATTGCTGATCCGCGAACTGGTTCGCGCGCCGCAGCATGCTGCAAAATTACTATCAGAAGGGCTCGCGCTTCGTCTTGTCGGCGCCATATGTGCGGGCATCGCGTCCATGGCCGCGGCTTTGCTTGTCTCGTCGGCAGGCATGCGGCAAGCGACACCACTTGTGGTCATTTTTGCAATCGCTGGCATGCTGCAGTCAGGATGGGTGGCTGAGTCTTGGCTGCAGGCGAACCGCTGTTTCTCGGATACGGCGCGAATCAAGATCATTACTTACGTCTTTACTGCCAGCCTAAGGCTTGGGGCATTGCTGTTTGCATCGCCTCTGATCCCACTAGCTACAGTTTCCTTGATTGAAGTGCTTATTATCGGGGTATTGCTATGGCGTGCCTCGAAACGCCGAATTTCGCTCGGCTTCGGTGCACTGTCGCTCCCCAATCCTCGGCGCGCAATCTTATTGGCACGCCTTGCGTCACCGATGCTTTTTTCGGCATTTGCCATTGCCATTTACAGTCGTATCGACATCTTTATGCTGGGATACATGCTCGGTGGCGATGCTGTTGGTCTTTACAGTGCCGGCACCATGCTCTCGGAAGGGCTTTATCTAGTGCCCGCTGCCGTAATGGCGGCAGTGGCGCCGCGACTGGCCGACCTTTATCTGCATGATCGCCAGGCCTTCGATGTAGGTGTGCACAGTTTCCTGCGGATTCTCTCGCTCAGCGGTCTATTCTTTGCAGCGATCACAACACTACTGGCGCCGTATGCCATTTTTCTGTTGTTTGGTGATCGCTATGCGCCAGCGGCGGGCGTATTGCAGATACATGTCTGGTCTACGTGGGCTGTCTTCCTGAGTTGCGCCAGTGATCCGTGGTATATCAATCATGATCTGCGGCGCTTCTATCTGATCAAGACCTCGGTCGCAGCCGTCCTCAATATCCTGCTCAATTTTGTATTAATTCCTGCCTGGGGGATCAATGGTGCCGCCTGGGCAACCACGATTTCCTACATCACCTCCGCGCTCCTCGTTGGAGCCTGCTTCACAGATACGCGGGTACTGTTTGTTATTCAACTGCGGGCAACGATGGGCCTTTCGCATCCTGCACGTATCAAGGAAACCCAATGAAAGAGCATGGTGCCTATACAGAAGAAGAGGCTGCCTCCTATGAAGCAGACCGGGCAGTTGAGCCGCTCTGGCACATCGAAAATGCCTACGTTCGCGACCTCGTGATGCGCCGGTGTGATGTGTCGATCCTCGACGTGCCTATCGGGACTGGTCGCTTCTTGGAATTCTATGGCGACAGGAAGGTCAGTGGCGTCGACCTGTCCCAATCGATGCTCGACATGGCGCAAGAGCGCGCAGCTTACTTGGGCATCCGTGACATAACCCTGATGAAAGGCAGTGTGGTCCAGCTGCCTTTCTCTGATGGGGAATTTGACCTGGTAGTATGTTGGCGTTTATTGCACCTACTGCCGCCTGAATCGCTTGCTCCAGCGCTGATCAGCATGGCCCGAGTATGTCGGGGCACTTTGTGCGTACAAGTGTATGAGCGCGCCACTTTCCTGAGACGAGTGGTCGCCAAGACTGTACGATGGGTGCGTCGAATAGGATTGATTGCCGCGCGTAAGCGAAAGTTGACGCCTTGGAGCCACATCTATGCATACAGTCATACACGCCAAGATGTCGAATCCGCTGCCCAGGCTGCTGGGCTGGGGTTGCCGACTATTTGCGACAATCTAGGCTCCTACGAAGGTACCAATGTGATCGTTTTGCAGTGGATACGTGAATGAAATCATTCGCGACGGGAATTTCAAATATTTTTGCAGCTGTACGGGAAGTTCCTATCAAGGATTGCGTGCATTACTGTGCCTATCGTTACGGTCGCGACGAGCCGAATCCGTACGAGCGCTATGCTGTCTCACTTGCTAGAAAAGTACCGGTTGCCGAAATCCGTGCAGCTTTTGTCGATGCCGTATCCAGGTACCGGCCACGCAACCTTGGCGAGGCTTTAGGTGCACAGCTCTCAAAGTCTTACCCTCTCTGGTGGCTGCCTTGGCGCACACCCAGGCAAGTGAAACAATCATCCGGCTGGGTTGATACTCCTAATGAGGTTGTTGACATCATGACCCATTTCGCCGAGGAAGGTGTGCCGCGTGGTCTACTGGAAAATGAGTTTCATTGGCATGAGAGTGCTTTTTTGAGTATCAGGGACAGGGGGTATCTTCCGGATAGCTATGGCTATATCACTGCTAGAGAGTTGCAGGCGGAGAGGACTTCATATCTTCTGATCGATGGTAATCACCGGCTCAGTTCACTGTCTGCACTCGGCAGTGAGTTCGTCAGGGTGAAATTGCCGCGCGGAACTAGAATTGTCCGTTCAGATGCGGAGAAGTGGCCGTTAGTCCGTGCTGGTATGATGACCTTGGATGACGCACTTTCAATTTTTGATGCTTATCAGGTCGGTAATCGCTCGCCCATATCGACGGAGCCGGCGAAAATAGCCTATTGATAATCAGAAGGCGAACTGATGTCGAACAAATTCGTACATCTCTGGCTTCCACCTGTGCTGCGAACAGCGGTAAATCGCCTAATGGGTGCCCGCATAATTTATCGGGGGGAATTCGCATCGTGGAGCGAAGCATGCGGATCGTCCTCTGGATATGATCATGGGGCAATCCTTCGGCGCATTTCCGATGCGACACAGCGTGTGCTGCGCGGCGAAGCGCGCTATGAACAGGATGGCATCACATTCCGAGGGGAGCCGCCCGCATCCCATGCACTTTCGGGATTGATGTTGGCAGCAGGTCGCCGTAGCGGACATCTTTCGGTGCTTGATTTCGGTGGCGGCCTTGGTTCTCACTATCTACGCTGGCGCCCACTTCTGGAGTGCCTGCCGAGCCTGCGCTGGGCCATCGTCGAGCAACCCTGTTTCGCCGCAGAGGGAAGCAGGTTGTTTGCGTCCGAGCCGTCTGTCTCGTTCCATGAAAGTGTGGCCCAGGTTGAATCGCGGCCAAGTGCGATCCTGGCCTCTAGTGTCCTGCAATATCTTCCAAACCCTCATGTCGTGCTACATGAGCTGGTTGCACTGGGCGCCGAAATTATCGTGCTCGATCGTATGCCCTACGGGGACAGGGAGGTGATTGCCACACAGTTTGTGCCGGTGAACATGGGGGGGGCAAGTTATCCGATACGGATACTATCGCGCAAGGCGATCCATGGCTTGCTGGGGGGCGCATATGGACTGGTCGCTGAATTTGATGCTCCCGACCAGCCATTCCGGATTTCCGGGGTGAGCGCAACCTACCACGGTTCCATTTGGCTGCGTCGAACGTGAATCCCATGCGAATTGCTGATCCATTTTTTCTCGCACAACGCGCACTCCGCAAGGAGGTCGCACGAATGGCCGCGCAAACCACTGGGTCGGTTGTGGATGTCGGCTGTGGGATGGCTCCCTACCGCGACCTGTTTCAGCATGCTCAATACCTTGGTATTGATAGGATCGTTGGGTCACGCTTCGGTAGTGCAAGAGCTGGGGCCGACGTATTCTATGACGGAAAGCATCTGCCCCTAGCCACCGAAAGCATTGATAACTTGTTGTGCAATCAGGTTCTTGAGCATGTGTTCGAACCCGTTGCTTTCCTGTCCGAGTTGCATCGTGTACTCCGGCCGGGAGGTAGGCTCATGGTTACGGCTCCCTTCGTATGGGATGAGCATGAGCAGCCCTACGACTATGCCCGGTACTCTTCATTTGGGCTTCGCTATCTCGCCAGTAAGTGTGGGTTCGAAGTCGTTGATGCGCGGCGTACGCTGCCGGATGCGAGCCTGTTCGCGCAGCTGTGGCTCGCCTACTGTTTTAAGGTGATGCGACTCAAGGGGGGGGGAGGCATCTACGGCAAGCTCTTCATGGCTGCGTTGAGCATTCCTGTGAACATTGCAGGCATGATGCTTGCACATCTACTGCCTTCCAATGAAGATCTCTACCTTGACAATGCAATGGTCCTAATCCGGATGCCAGAAGGAAAGCCACAATGACATATGCTCAATGGTTAGATAGGCGTGTGTTGATCACCGGTGGGGTCGGCTTCATCGGTTCCAACCTCGCGCGCCGCCTCGTTAAGCTCGGCGCGCGAGTCACTCTGGTGGATAGCCTCATACCTGAATATGGTGGCAATCTGCGTAATATCGCAGACATCCGTGGCCGAGTCACAGTGAACCTTTCTGATGTGCGCGATGGTCACGGGTTCCGAGCAATCGTGCGTGACCAGGATATATTATTCAATCTCGCAGGGCAGACTAGTCACCAGGATTCGATGACGAATCCATTTGCGGATCTGGAAATTAACTGTGCTGCGCAGCTTTCGATCCTCGAAGCCTGCCGCGAGGTCAACCCCGACATCCGCATCGTGTTTGCAAGCACGCGCCAGATCTATGGCCGACCAGATTATCTACCGGTTGACGAGCGGCATCTCCTGAGACCGACGGACGTCAATGGCATCAATAAGATGGCGGGGGAGTGGTACCACATTCTCTACAACAACGTGTACGGCATCCGTGCCTGCGCCCTGCGCCTGACCAATACCTATGGACCAGGTATGCGCGTCAAAGACGCACGTCAGACTTTCCTTGGTATCTGGATCAAGCTATTGCTTGGCGGTACGCCGTTCTCAGTATGGGGTGGCGAGCAGTTGCGCGATTTCAATCATGTGGATGATGTCATCGATGCGATGCTGCTCGCGGCGACCGATGATCGCGCGATCGGCAGTATCTTCAATCTCGGGGATAGTGAGATCGTGTCGCTGCGCGCGCTAGCCGACAAGTTGGTAGAGGCGAATGGCGGCGGGCGTTATGAGATTCATGCCTTCCCGGAGGATCGCAAGCGGATCGACATCGGCGACTACTACGCCGATTTTTCGCGCTTTGCCGCGCTTGGTTGGTTGCCAAAAGTCCGATTGGGTGATGGGCTGCGCGGCACGCTTGAGTATTATCGGGCTAACCTCTCTGACTACGCTTGAAATGACGCCTTCCATACCCCAATGCAATCCGCTTGCGGCCTATCGTGCCCAAGCCGCCGACATCGATGCGGCGATTTCCGACACTCTGGCTTCAGGGCGCTACGTACTTGGCCCACGCGTGGCATCATTCGAATCGCACTTTGCGCAGTGGGTCGGCTGCAGGCATGTCCTCGGCGTCGCCAGTGGCACAGACGCGCTGGAGATGGCCTTGCGCGCATTGGAAATAGGCTCCGGTGATCTCGTCCTTACCACCTCGATGAGTGCAGTCGCGACTGCTGTCGCGATACGTGCAACGGGAGCATCGCCAGTGTTTGCGGACATTGACCCTGATCATGGGCTGCTTGATCCATCCAGTGCAGAAGCATTGTTCAGAATGCACGGCGCACGTATACGAGCGATTGTTCCTGTGCACCTATATGGTCGCTGCGTCGACATGAACGCAATCATGTCGATCGCACGGCGCTATGGTGCACACGTGGTGGAGGATTGTGCGCAGGCCCATGGTGCACAATGGGAGGGGCGCGCAGCAGGCACGTTCGGTGCATTCGGAAGCTTCAGCTTTTACCCGACTAAGAATCTGGGGGCGATCGGCGACGGTGGCGCGATAACTACTGACGACGCGGGTCTTTATGAGCGAATACGTCTACTACGGGAATATGGATGGCGCCAGCGCTACGTCAGCGAGATCGAGGGTGGCAACAGTCGTCTTGACGAAATCCAAGCGGCTGTCTTGGGTGTCAAGCTTTTGCGTCTGCATGAAGACAATGCCGCACGTCGCCGTATCGCGCAGCTGTATCGTGACGGAATTTCGCATCGCTATGTCGAAGTATTCCAAGGCGGCGATGAGGGGCATGTATACCACCAGTTTGTCATACTGTCGGACATGCGGGACGCACTGCAGGCGTACCTTGCGGCTTGCGGCATAGGGTCTCTGGTGCACTACCCGGCCGCCATCCACCAGCAACCAGCCTATGCAGTGACCGACTATATTCCCTTGCCATTACCCAATACCGAGCGTTGGGCCGCGAAGGTGTTGAGCTTGCCTATGTATCCACAGATGCCACTGGAGGATGCGCATCGCGTCATCGATGCGATTAACGCATGGAATGCAGGCGCTCCATGACGCACAGGCACTACTGCACCTACTTCGACCACCGGTACTTACCACTTGGATTGGCACTTCATGCATCGCTACTACAGTATGGCGATGAGTTCACTTTGTGGGTGCTGGCATTGGACGAGATTACAGCCGGCTTCCTGGAAACGATCGGCTCTCCCTCGATACAGGTCGTGCGACTGGCGCAACTTGAAGCATTTGATCCGGCCCTGAAGGCCATCGAGAGCACCCGTTCGCGAGTGGAATACTATTTTACCTGCTCACCTTGTCTGCCGCGGTACGTGATGGCAAACAAGGATGTTAATGAGATTACCTACCTGGATTCCGATCTGTGGTTCTTCGCTAGCCCAGAGCGGGTGTTCGACGAGTTAGCTGGCGCCTCCATCGCGATCGTGCCGCATCGATATTCGGGGTCGGCGGCACGCACGCATGTAAAATTTGGTCTATACAACGTAGGATGGCTGACCTTCCGCGATGATGTGAATGGTAGCGCATGTCTGGAATGGTGGCGCTCGAAGTGCATTGAATGGTGCTACGACCGCGTTGAACCGGAACGCTATGCGGATCAAAAATACTTGGACTATTTTGAGGGGCGTTTCCATGGCGTTCATGCCATTGCCCATCCTGGTGCGAACCTGGCGCCGTGGAATGTGGCCGGCCATGTTGTGACGCGAGGCGAAAATGGCGTCTTGGTTGACGATAGGCAGCTGGTATTTTTCCATTTCCAAGGGCTGCGGCAGATTACGCCGCGAACATACGATTCGAATCTGGCCAGCTATGGCGCGCGCATGACGCCAGACTTGCGTCACGGTGTTTTCGAACCCTATCTGATGGCACTGCAGGAGGCTGAAGACTTCGTTGCAGCGCGATTGCTCAGTTGGGGTGGAACACGGAGCCTACGTCGTGCCGGTCTACATAAATTGCACCTGCACATGTCAAATGCGTGGCGGACATTCCGCGCGCGTGTTAGTGGTGTTCTGGTTGACGTGCCCGACTCATGAGACTATTGTTCGTCGCCAAGCGCGAGCCGCAGCAGCGGGATCTGGTGCATCGTCCTTATGGACGCTTCCACTGGCTGCCCATGGAGCTGGCACGGCGTGGCCATGCTGTTTCGCTGCTGTTGGTCAGCCATCGAGGCTCGGCGCCGGAATCGCTCGAACGAGGGGGCGTGCGCGTGTCCACCTTCAATCTGCGAGGCGCGGGAATCCTGCGCACGCTTGCCGCAGTGGAGGCCGGGGCCAGCGCATTCGGGCCGGACTGGGTCATTGGTTGCTCGGACTGCTGGTACGGATGGCTGGCCGCACGCCTGGCCGGGCGTACAGGTGCACGCCTGGCCATTGACGCCTACGACGACTATGAATCCTACATGCCGTGGAACCTGCCGCTTCACTGGGCATGGCGCAGTGCGCTGCGTAGCGCCGATCTGGTGACCGCCGCAGGTCCCCACCTGGCGAGCCTTTTGAATCGCGAGCGCATGGGCAAGGCGCCGGCCGTGGTGCTGCCGATGGCGGCGGACCCCGAGTTCACGCCCATGGATCGTGCCGCCTGTCGTCAGACGCTCGGCCTGGATATCGCGGGACGCTACCTGGGGTACGTGGGCAGCTGGTCCGGCAGTCGTGGTTCCAACGCGCTTCTGGAGGCATTCCGGATCGCCCGGCTGCAGTACCCGGATCTGCGCCTGGTCGTCAGCGGGCGCCCCCCTCCGGCGGTGCAGGCCGAGCCCGGCGTAGTCACCACCGGATACCTCCCTGATGCGCAGATGCCATTACTCCTGAACGCGCTTGACGTCGCCTGCGTGGTGACGGCGGATACCGCGTTCGGGCGATCCAGCTATCCTGCCAAGCTGTGCGAGGCCATGGCCTGCGAAGTGCCGGTGGTGGCGACCGAGACCGCGCCGGTGGCTTGGATGCTGGATCAGAACCCAAGGCACCTGGTCCCCCTGGGCGATCCGGTGGCCTTCGCAAACCAGATCATCGCGCAGCTTGAATCCCCCTCAGCAGCCTATCTGACGCGTCCATCATGGACCGAGATCGCACTTGGCCTGGAGCAGGCGCTGCTGCAACCGGCAGATTGAACGGCCTTTCGGGAGGCGCCGGCCGGCACGGCCGCTGAAAGTCGTTGGCCACGGCCCAGGCCGCGGGGGATGCACAATGGGCGGCAGCATCTGAGCGACTCGAAACAACGCCTGCTCGGCACGGCGCGACGGGTGGATTGGTTGGTCAGGCGCGGTTGCATCACCTGCTCAGCGCATCCATCAGGCGCCCGCCGAAAACCGGCCATGCGAAGTCATCGGCGAATGCGGTTGCACGATGGTCCCATCCGGCCTTGCCGTCGGCGAGGACCTGCAGGACCGCGCTGGCAAATGCCGCGTAATCGCCTTGCGTGATCAGTCGTCCAGACCGACCGTCCGCCACCGCGTCGACGATTCCTCCGGTAGCGAAGGCGACGGTTGGCAACCCGTGCGCGGCGGCTTCTATCGCCACCATGCCGAAGCCCTCGGGATCGCCGGGGATGTTGCGCACCGGAAATACATGCAGCGCGGCGCATTCGTACGCGCACGCCAACTCTGCCGGATCGGTAATGACGCCGACAAATCGCAGATGCTGCCCGATACCCAGCCCATCGGCGATGGCCTGGATGCTCGTCATGCTCTGCACGCTGGCATGCAGCGAATCGGTGGGAGCGTCGCCGACTACGACCAGCTTGGTGTCCGGTGCGGCCTGCACGATTGCAGGCAGGGCCTGCTGCACGAACTCACGCAGACCCTTGCGCGTGGTCAATCTGCCGACGGAAAGCAGGAGCCGGCCATGGCCCAGGCCGTGTCGCTCGCGGAATGCACGAAGGTCGTCAACGGACTGAGGGGCAGTCGGTATACGTACGCCTGGCGGCACAATGCGCAGGCGGGATTCCAGTACTCCAACATCACGGGCGAGCCCTGCGGTCGGCGCGCTGTTTGCGATCACGACATCCATATGGCGAATGGCGGGGTGCCACACGCAGCGGTAAACGGGATGCCGTACAGCGGCGTCCAGTCCGTGCAGATAGGTGCAGGCGCGCGCCTTCGCGGCGCGTGCCGCCATCAGCGCCGCCGGCGCGGTCAGGCCGCTCCCGGCAATCACGATGTCGGGCTTCCAGCTTCGCGCGATGCGCAGCGCCTGCCATGAAGAGGCCGAAAGGAATCGCCACAGCGGGCGGAGCGGCACTTCGCTTGCCTCCACCTGCGCGGGGCGCAGTGATGCCGAGCCGGCAGGGCCGACCATCCGCACCTGGGCCAGACGCGACAGCTCGTCGGCGATGTGCCAGTTAAGGCGCTCCATGCCGCCCACCAGGGGGGGCAGGTTGCGGGTTATGAGCAGTATCTTCGCCATCTAGTTCTGCGGTGTCCCGGCCGTCGGCATCTGCCGCCTGAAATGATCGGCGGCGGTCGCGGCAAAGGTCGCCGTCAAGTGTTGATTGTCGCGGAAGACCACGACTCCGTCACGGATGGCATCGCATCTGCCGGCGGGGCACACCCAGCTGGCCGTCTCCAGCCAGGATGTCTTGGGCATGCTGTTGGCAGTGCCCTTGAGTATGCGGCTCACGCGATCGTAGCGCGGATTGTGCGCGTCGCTATGGCAGGATTCCGCAGGATCTTCCGCACCCCGATGTTCGGAAAGGCACTGTGGTCCATGGAAGTCGAGCACCGGATTCGCTTCGATCAGGTACACGTGGCCGGCATTGCGGGAGAGCCTTTCCAGGATACGCGTGCTGCCCTCGCTCCATTGCCGGTCGGTGAATTCGCTGGATGCGGTGCCGCCGATGAAAATGACATCCACATTCCGCTGGTTTATCCAGTCGATGGCCTTGTTCCGCCACGAGGTGCATTCGGTGAATTCCCGGCCGATCCGTTGATAGAAGAACGGCTCGTCCACCATCGGGCATGAGGACTTGGTCAGGACGATGATCTGCCACTGTGCCGGATCGAGCATCGCCTGCACCGCGGGGAACCACTGTGCGCCGATGCTGTCGCCAATCAGCACGGCGGTCCGGGTGGGCTCCTTGGCGCCGTAGATGCAGGGTTTCAGGACATCGCCGTGATACCAGTCATCGCATCTGTCCCTGTAGATGGGCGGCAGGTCCGTTGCCGGTCCTGCATGGCCTGGCTGTGTCGCCAATGCCGCTTCGCTGGAAGTTGACCACTGCAGGAGCTTGCTGCCCATCACGATCATCAGGCACATGGCGATGCCTGTCTGGATCCATGGCCGAAGCCGCGCCATCCGCCCGTAGCGAATGGGGTTCTCGACAAGAACATGGGTTGCCACGGCCAATGCGAACGAAAGCAGCAAGGCAACGGTGATGCCGAAGAACTGTCCCTTGACCGGGAAAATGCTCTCGCACAGGATCAGGACCGGCCAATGCCAGAGATAGAGCGCGTACGAAAGCCTGCCGGTAAACTGCATTGGCGGAAGCGACAGCCATTTCGCAGGAAGGGTCCGCACTCCGGGGTCCTGGCCGGCCCACAGGACCGCGCATGTGCCAAGCGTCGGCAACAACGCCCATCCGCCGGGATAGTGGGTGCCCGGGCCGATCAACCACACCCCGGCGATCAATGCCAGGATGCCGCTCCAGATGGCCAACTGGATGGAGGCCATGCCACCGCGGCGGGCCAGAAGCCAGACCGCGCCGCCGGCAGCGAACTGCCAGGCCCGCGTGGGCATCATGTAGTAGGCCAGCATGGGCTTTTCGATGGTCAGCAGCATGCTGGCAATCAGCGATGTGGCACCGATGCTGACCAGTGCCGTTGCCAGCCAGGCGGTCCTGCGCTTCGCCCTGCTTGCGAAGACGAGGATGAGCAGTGGCCATATGAGATAGAACTGCTCCTCGACACCCAGCGACCAGGTATGCAGGAATGCGTTGCCGGTGGCCTCTTCGGCGAAGTAATCAGTGTCGGAGAATGCAAAATAGAGGTTGCTGGCCCATAGGGAAGCCCATGCACCGGCCTGGCGCAGCTCGACGTTGCGGGATTCCGACAGCAACAGGCTCGCCGCCAGGGTGGTCGCGACCAGCATGGTGGCCAGTGCCGGCAGCAGGCGGCGCAGGCGATTGGAATAGAACCGCATCAACGCCAGATTTCCCGTTGCTTCGTATTCGCACACGAGCAGTCGTGTGATCAGGAAGCCGGAAATCACGAAGAAGATGTCGACGCCGATGAAGCCACCGGCGAAACCGGGGACGCCATAGTGGCAAAGGACGACGAGCAGGACTGCGACGGTGCGCAGTCCATCGATGTCCGGCCGGAAAGGCAGGGAGAGGTGCTGTCTGTCAGCCATCACCTTGGCCTTCCCTGGCAGGCGCATGACGAGGTATCCGCATGCTTTGCGGGCCAGACGGCCGGGGGATTGCGCGCATGGAGCCCATGCCATGCCGGTGGGGGACAGTTCTGGAGGCGCTTTTCCCGGGCCTGCCCGCCCCGGCTGCCATCAGCTGTCACGCCGATACGTCAGATTGGTGATCTGCTCGGAGATCAATCCGATCAGGAAGATGATGACCGAGGCACTGAACAGCAGCGTGCTCATGTTGGTCAGCCGGTGCATCGTGGCGAAGGTATAGCCGTAATACCCGAGCCCGGTAAGGAAAAAACAGGCGGCGATCGGCGCGAACAGCTTCAACGGCGAGTACAGCGTCGCGATCTTGAAGATGATCAACAGGAAGCGGATGCCGTCCTTGATCGGGCGGATATGGCTGCTGGTGCCCACGCGCCGTGCGACCGGTATCGGGACGTAGGCCACCGGGTAGGCACTGCGGAAGAACGCCATGGTGCTGGTGGTGGGGTAGCTGAAGCCGTTCGGCAGCAGGTGCAGGAACTCGCGGAAGCGCTCGGCCCTCACGGCACGGAAGCCGGAGGTGAGGTCGTCGATGCGATGGCCGGTCATGTGGCTGGCGAGGCGGTTGTAGAAGCCGTTGGCGAGGCCGCGATGCAGGTTGGCCTGGCCGCTGCGGTCGCGCGCCCCGACCACCATGTCGTAGCCTTCTTCCAGCTTGGACAGCAGGGCGCCGATGTGCTCGGCGCTGTGCTGGCCGTCGGCGTCCATGAATACCAGGATCTCGCCGGTGGCGGTGCGTGCGCCGCGCTTGATCGCCGCGCCATTGCCCATGGAGTACGGGTGGCTGACCACCAGGGCACCGTGGCCGGCCGCAATGGCGGCGGTAGCGTCGGTGGAGCCGTCGTCGACGACGATGATTTCCGCCCGCGGCCAGGCCTGGCGCAGTGCCGGAAGGGTGCGCTGCAGCCCCTCGGCCTCGTTCTTGGCCGGCAGTATGATGCTCAGTCGCTGCACGTTCTGTACCTGTCGTTCTCCCCGGCGGACATGGTAACGGGAAGCTGCCGCCAGGGTATGGAGTCGGTTCTCATTCCTTGCGCGCGGGCATCGGAATAGAATTGCGTCCATGCCGTCGTTATCCACCCGGGGTACCCGTTGAAAGCTCTTGTCTGCGGCGGCGCCGGCTATATCGGCAGCCACATGGCACGGCTGCTGGCGGCGCATGGCCACGAAGTAGTGGTGCTCGACGACCTGTCCACCGGGCACGCGCAGGCGGTGCAGTGGGGGCGGCTGGTCGAGGCCGACGTGCTGCACCCCCCGTCGCTGGAGGCCGCGTTCGCGGGGCAGCGGTTCGACGCGGTGTTCCATTTCTGCGCGCGCTCGCTGGTCGCCGAGTCGATGGCCCAGCCCTACGATTACTACGCCAGCAACGTGGTGGGCACGCTCAACCTGCTCGAGGCGATGCGTCGGCACGGGGTGCGGCGGCTGGTGTTCTCCTCCAGCGCGTCGGTGTACGGGCAACCGGCCAGCGGTATGGTCGACGAGGACCGCCCGACGCAGCCGACCCACCCCTATGGCGCCAGCAAGCTGATGGCCGAGCGCATCCTGGCCGATGCGGCGGTGGCCTACGGGCTGGACTCGGTAGCGCTGCGGTACTTCAACGCGGCCGGCGCGACAGCCGATGCATGCATCGGCGAGTCGCATGCCTGCGAGACCCACCTGATCCCCAACGTGCTGCGCGCGGTGCTCGGGAGCGGGCCGGCGCTGAAGATATTCGGTGGCGACTATCCCACGCCCGATGGCACCTGCATTCGTGATTACGTGCATGTCGAGGATCTGGCGCAGGCGCACCTGCTGGCGCTGGATTACCTGGATGCCCATCCGGGCGCGCATGCGTTCAATCTCGGCAACGGGCGCGGCTTTTCCGTGCGCGAGGTCATCGCCGCGGCGTCGGCGATCACCGGTTGCGCCGTGCCCTGGGACATGGCGCCGCGCCGCGCAGGCGATCCCCCCATGCTGGTGGCCTCCAGCCAGCGGGCGAGGGCCGAACTGGGCTGGTCGCCGGCCTGGACAGGGTTGGAGAGCATCATCGAAAGCGCCTGGCGCTGGCATCGCGCGCAACCCTGGTAGGGGGGCGCAGGCATCGGCAGGCAGGTCCCGCGCCGGCTCCCCCGGCCAGGCGCCCTGCCGGCCATGATCGGCAGCGTGCCTTCACGAGTGCAGGGTGGCTGCGGCGTGCGGTCGTCGCCGCTGGCGGGAGGGCTGGAGCGCTGGCCATGCCGGCGGAAGGCCACTGGCAGGCGCGGAAGCCACGGGTACAATCGCTGGACTGTCGTCCGTGCCGGGGAACACCATGAATACAGCCGTTGCCGCCAATCTCGTGGGCATCACCGGGATTGCCCGCCGCCTGGTTCAGGACGGTGCGCTGGACGAGACCGCGGCGCGCAACGCGATGGCGCAGGCGGCGACGGCCAAGGTGCCTCTGGCGCAGTGGCTGGCCGAGAAGAAGCTGGTCAACGCCGCGCAGCTGGCCGCGGCCAACGCCGTCGAGTTCGGCATGCCGCTGCTGGATGCCTCGGTATTCGACGCCAACCACAACGCGATGAAGCTGGTCAGCGAGGAGCTGCTGCGCAAGCACAACGTGCTGCCGCTGTTCAGGCGCGGCGGCAAGCTGTTCATCGGTACCAGCAATCCGACCCAGTCGCTGGACGAGATCAAGTTCCACACCAACCTGGTGGTCGAGCCGATCCTGGTCGACGAGGACCAGATCCGGCGCACGCTCGACCTGTGGGTGGCGAGCAACGAAAGCCTGACCGGCGGACTGGGCGACGACGAGGAGGGCATGGGCGACCTGGACGTCGCCGCCGGCGACGAGGACATGGGGGGCGGTGGCGATACCGGCATCGACGCCAAGGGCGACGACACCCCGGTGGTCAAGTTCGTCAACAAGGTGCTGGTGGACGCGATCCGCCGCGGCGCCTCGGACATCCACTTCGAGCCCTACGAAGACGACTACCGGGTGCGCTTCCGCATCGACGGCCTGCTCAAGACCGTGGCCAGGGCGCCGGTGAAGCTGCGCGAGCGCATCGCCGCGCGCCTGAAGGTGATGTCGCAGCTGGACATCGCCGAGAAGCGGGTGCCGCAGGACGGCCGCATCAAGCTCAACCTGTCCAAGACCAAGCAGATCGACTTCCGCGTCAGCACGCTGCCGACGCTGTTCGGCGAAAAGATCGTGCTGCGTATCCTCGATGGCAGCGCGGCCAAGCTGGGCATCGACAAGCTGGGTTACGAGCCGGTGCAGCAGAAGCTGTTCCTGGATGCCATCCACAAGCCCTACGGCATGGTGCTGGTGACCGGCCCCACCGGTTCGGGCAAGACCGTGTCGCTGTATACCGCGCTGGGTATCCTCAACGACGAGACGCGCAATATCTCCACCGCCGAGGACCCGGTCGAAATCCGCCTGCCGGGCGTGAACCAGGTGCAGCAGAACAACAAGCGCGGCATGACCTTCGCCGCGGCGCTGCGCTCGTTCCTGCGCCAGGATCCGGACGTGATCATGGTCGGCGAAATCCGTGACCTGGAGACCGCGGAGATCGCCATCAAGGCGGCCCAGACCGGCCACATGGTGCTGTCCACCCTGCATACCAACGACGCGCCGCAGACCATCGCGCGCCTGATGAACATGGGCATCGCCCCGTACAACATCACCTCTTCGGTCACCCTGGTCATCGCCCAGCGCCTGGCGCGCCGGCTGTGTCCCAACTGCAAGAAGCCGGCGCACCTGCCGGAGAATGCGCTGCTGGCCGAGGGGTTCACCCAGGCGCAGATCGACAAGGGCATCCAGCTCTACGAGCCGGTCGGCTGCGAGGAGTGCACCGAGGGCTACAAGGGGCGTACCGGCATCTACCAGGTGATGCCGATGACGGACGAGATCGCCACCATCGTGCTGCAGGGCGGCAACGCGCTGGACATCGCCGAGGCCGCGCAGAAGATCGGGGTCAACGACCTGCGCCAGTCGGCCCTGCTCAAGGCCGCGCAGGGCATCACCAGCCTGACCGAGATCAACCGCGTCACCAAGGACTGACCGCTCCGTCCGCTGCTTCCTGATCCCTCCCGCACTGCGTGCCGGGGGGCGGGGCACGGGCGGCCAGCCGCCGTCGCATGGGTGTCTTGCCGGGCCTGTCCCGGGACAGCCGCCGCCCCTGCCATGCCGGTCCCGGAGCCTGCCGGCGGGCCGCCCCGGGGGCGGGCAACGGCAGTTCCACGGCCGGCCAGGATTGCGCTACGCTGGCGCGGCACGTGTCGGTCCAGGGCAGCCAGGTCTGGGGGGAAGGGGCATGAGCGGTAGCGCATGGTCGGGCGAAGACAGGATGTTTGAGTTCCGCCAGGAACTGGTCGACAGTGGCCAGCCGCCGGACAGTCCTGCTTTTACCGTTTTGAGCGTCGATGACGATCCGGGCTTCCAGCAGTCGCTGCGGATGGCGTTGTCCGATTTCCGTTTCAACGAAAGCCCGCTGCGGCTGCTGACGGCGTCATCGTCCATCGAAGCACGCGACGTGATGGCCGCCAATCCGGGCATCTCCGCGATCCTGCTCGACGTGGTGATGGAAACCGACGACGCCGGCCTGCAACTGGTACGCGCGGTTCGCGAGCAGCTGGGCAACTCCGAAGTGCGCATCGTGCTGATCACCGGGCAGCCCGGCATGGCGCCGCTGCGCAAGACCCTGCAGCAACTGGACATCAGTGAGTACTGGCTCAAGACCGACCTGTACCGGGAACGCCTGCAGGGCATCGTCACGGGTTCGCTGCGCACCTGGAGCGAGATCCACGCGCTGGCGCGGGCCAAGCGCGGGTTGAAGCACATCGTGCAGGCCGGCAGCCGCCTGGCCGGGCTGCGCGATCCGGACGATTTCTCGCGCCAGCTGCTGTGCGAACTGGCGGCCCTGCTGGAAGTGCCGCTCGATGGCCTGGTATGCATGCACGACGGCTCGGTCGACCTGCCGGTGTCCGAGGCGATGGTGACCGCGGCCGACGGCGGCTTCGCCGAGCTGCAGGGGTGCCGCGTGCAGGACATCGCCGACACCATGGTCCGCGACCTGCTGCTGGACGCGTTCACCCGCCGCTGCAGCATCGGCATGCCCTCCAGCCAGGTGCTGTTCCTCGATGGCGGCGGCACCGTGGCGCCGATGGCCATCTACCTGGCGACCGAGCGCTCGCTCGATGCCGAGGAGCACGAACTGCTGCAGGTGTTCGTCACCCATGCCAATGCCGGCCTGGTCAACGTCGATCTGGCGGCGCGGCTGGAACGCGTCGCCTACCGCGACAGCCTGCTGGACATCCCCAACGGCAATGCGCTGCGCCGTGACCTGCGGCAGGTGCTGGAACAGCCAGGGCCCTGCGGGCAGAGCCTGCTGGTGGTCGACCTGGGGCACTACAGCGACGGCAGCCTGGCGCTGGGGCCGGAGCAGGGCGACCTGCTGCTGCAGCGCATGGCCGAACGATTGGCGCAGATGTACCCGCCGCCCTGCAGCATCGCGCGGCTGCACGAGGGCACGTTCGCCGTGCTCGGGCCGTCGGAGCGGCTGGCGTCCGACCCCGTCGATGCGCTGGAACAGAGCGAAGACACCGGCGAACTGCCTTTCCTGCGGGTCGATGCGGCGCGGGTCGACCTGGACCAGTACCGGGGCGGTGCCGGCGGCGCGGTGGCTGCCGGCCTGCTGCTGGTGACCCGGATCCGTGCCAGCGGCGGGCACGGCGTGGCCGAGTACCAGGTCGAGAGCGAGCAGGAGAACCTGTGCCGCTTCATGGAGTCGCGCGCACTCTACCGCGCGCTGCGCGAGGACCGCGTCGGTATCGCGCTGCAGGCGCAGGTGGACCTGGAGAGCGGGGCCATCGTCGGGGCCGAGGCGCTGGCGCGCTGGACCGAGGACGGGCGCCCGCAATCGCCTGCCAGCTTCATCCCGGTGGCCGAGGCCAGCGGCCTGATCGTGCCGCTGGGCGGACGCGTGATCGAACTGGTCTGCGATGCCCTGCGCGCGATGGAACGGGCCGGCTTCCCGGACATCCCGCTGTCGGTCAACGTGTCGCCGCTGCAGCTGGGCCGTCGCGAGTTCATCGATGAGCTGGCCGCCATGGTCGCGCGCCATGGGATCGAGCCGCGACGGATGGAGATCGAGATCACCGAGGGCGCGGTGATGAGCGATTACCAGGACGGCCGCGAGCTGCTGGCACGCCTGCGCCGGCTCGGGTTCGGGATCGCGGTGGATGACTTCGGAACCGGCTACTCGTCGCTGCGCTACGTGCATTCGCTGCCGGTCACGCGGCTCAAGCTTGACCGGCAGTTCACCGCGGGCGTCGGCGAGCAGGGCGGCAGCGCCAACGTGGCGGACATGATCATCGCGCTGGGCCGGCGGCTGGGCCTGGACATCGTCGCCGAAGGCGTGGAAACCCCGGACCAGGTCGAATGGCTGCGCCGCCATGGCTGTCCCTGCGCACAGGGCTACCTGTTCGCGCATCCCGAACCGGTGGAGGATTTCATCGCGCGGCTGCGTGGCCAGGGCTGAACATGCGCCGCCTCTGGAAGTGGCCGCGGCTGCGTCTGCGGGAAGCGTGGGTCGCGTTGCGCGCGCACCCGTGGCGGGTGACCCTGATCGCCGCCCCCTGGTTGCTGGGCCTGCTGACCACGGTGCCGATGCTCTGGTACGAGATGGACCGGGCCGTGCGCCTGCCCGAACGCCAGGCTGCGCAGGACGCGCTTGAGAATGCCGCGCAGACGATGCTGCGCCGGCTGGGCCGGTTGCGCGACGACACGCGTTTCATCGCCTTCCTGACCCCGCGACTGCTGGAGTCCGGTTCCGAGGCGCAGTTGCTGGAGACCTATACCAGCTTCCTGATGGCAGGGCGCGATTACCACAAGGTGCGCTGGATGGACGCGACCGGGCAGGAGCGCCTGCGCGTGGACCAGGAAGGCGGCAGCATCCTGCGTGTGCCGGGCGGCGCGCTGCAGGACAAGCGCGGCCGGCCATTCTTCGAGAACGCGTTGCTGCTGCAGCCGGGCGAGATCCATCTTTCCCCGCTGGACCTCAATTTCGAGAACGGGCGCATCGAACAGCCGCTGCGGCCGACGCTGCGCGCCTCTTCACCCTTCGTGCTGGCCGACGGCACGGCCGGCGTGGCGGTGGTGAACCTGCACGGCAACCTGCTGCTCAAGCGCCTGCGCGAGCGTGCGTCGCAGTCGGGTTTCAGCCTGTACCTGGTTCACCCGGAGGGCTATTGGCTGCTGGGCCCGACACCCGGCGAGGCCTGGGGCTGGCAACTGGGCCACGCCGAGCACACTGTGGCTACATTCGATCCTGCGCTGTGGGCAGCCATGCAGCAACGGCCTGCCGGCAACTGGCAGGACTGGAGTTTCTCGACCCTGCAGGCGGCCTGGCGCGGCACCGAGGGCGACCTGCTTGCGCACGCCGACCCGACGGTAGGGCAGCTGCGTCTGCTCGTGCACCGTTCGCGCCCGCCGACCGCGCGCTGGAAGGCGGTGCTCGGCGGCCTGGCCCTGCTGGGTGGGGCGCTGGTGCTGTGGCTGGTGCTGGCCCAGGCGCGCGGAATGGCGCGCGAACTGGCCTACATGCAGCGGCTGCGCGACAGCAACGCCGCGCTGGAACTGGCGAACGAGCACCTGCAGGCCGCCCAGGAGGAACTGGCGCGCGCCGAGCGTCTGTCTTCGCTGGGGCTGATGGTGGCTGGCGTCGCCCATGAAATGAACACCCCGCTGGCCAGCGCGCAGCTGGCGCTGGGGACGTTGCGTGGCGGCATCGCGCGGCTGCAGGCGCAGGTCATGGCGGGCCTGCGCCGCTCCGAGCTGGACAGCTTCCTGGACGAGGCCACGGATGCGTGCACGCTGGCCGACGGGGAACTGCGGCGCACCTCGGCGCTGGTGCAGCGGTTCAAGCAGGTGGCGGTGGACCGCGCGTCGCTGGAGCGCCGTGACTTCGACCTGGCCGAGGTCCTGCTCGATGCCGACCCGCGCCTGCGTCGGGGCAGCCTGGAAGACGGCATCGCGCTGGACCTGGACCTGGAGCCGGGCATCGTCATGCACAGCTATCCCGGCCCCCTGGAACAGGTGGTCGCCAACCTGTTCAACAACGCGCTGCTGCACGCGTACCCGCAGCCCCGGCACGGGCGCATCCGCCTGTCCGCCCGCCGCGATGGCCAGGCGCTGGTGCGGATCGAGGTTGCCGATGATGGCCGCGGCATCGCCGCGGAGCACCTGTCGCGCATTTTCGAGCCGTTCTTCACTACGGCGCGTAACCGCGGCGGCACCGGTCTGGGGTTGCATATCGTCCACCAGATCGTGACCGAGGTGCTGGGTGGACGGATCGAGGTGAGCAGCCACCGTGCAGGTGGCCCGGACGGTCTGCCGGCGGGGACCTGTTTCACCCTGATCCTCCCGCGCGAAGCGCCCGAGCGCCCGCAGGACAAGGCGTCCTGGCCGTAAGCGGGGCAGGCTGGCGCCTGGCATGAGTGGTCGGCCAGCGTCGGACAGGGGCGGTGCGTCGGGAGCGCCGCGTGCAGGGCCATGCATGCGGCAATGGCGGGCGACAGGCGTCGCCCGGTTGGCCCGGGGGGCACTTTCCGCGAAGCGTGCGCCGTTCCCGCCGCGCCGCGTGGCGGCTCAGTCCATGCCCAGCTTCTTGAGCTTGTAGCGCAGCGCCCGGAAGGTGATGCCCAACTGCGCGGCGGTGCGGGTCCGGTTCCAGCGGTTTTCTTCCAGCGCCTTCTGGATGGCCGCGCGTTCCATCTGTTCGATGTACGAGGGAAGGGCGGCATTGCCGGCATCGATGTCGGCCGGAGCTTCTTCGCTCGCGCTGCCGGCATCGCCGCGCGGGGTCGGCAGGCGCAGGTCGCTGGCGCCGATGCTGTCGCCATCGGCCAGGGCGAGCGCGCGTTCCAGTACGTTCTCCAGTTCGCGCACGTTGCCGGGGAAGGCGTAACCGCCCAGGGCGTCCAGCGCCGAGGGCGACAACAGCGGCGTGGGCAGCTGCTGCGAGCGCGCCAGCCGGCTGAGGATGGCCGCGGCCAGCTGCGGCAGGTCGCCGCGCCGCTCGCGCAGCGGGGGGACGCGCAGTTCGATGACGTTGATGCGGTAGTACAGGTCGTGGCGGAAGCGGCCGTCCTGCACCAGCACCGCCAGGTCCTTGTGCGTGGCCGACAGGATGCGCACGTCCACCGGTACCTCGGTGGCCGAGCCGACCGGGCGCACCGACTTCTCCTGGATCGCACGCAGCAGCTTGACCTGCATCTGCAGCGGCAGCTCGGCGACTTCGTCCAGGAACAGGGTCCCGCCATGCGCGGCCTGGAACAGTCCCGGTTTGTCCGCGTGCGCGCCGGTGAAGCTGCCCTTCTTGTGGCCGAAGAACTCGCTTTCCATCAGTTCGCCCGGGATGGCGCCGCAGTTGACCGGGATGAACGGCCCGGCCGCGCGCGCGCCCTGGTCGTGGATGGTGCGCGCGACCAGTTCCTTGCCGACGCCGGATTCGCCGACGATGTAGACCGGCGCCTGGCTGCGCGCGACCTTGGCGATGGTGCTGCGCAGGTCGGACATCGCCTGCGATTCGCCGAGCAGGCGCGAGGCGCTTTCCGGTGCGGCGGGCTGCGCCACGCGCTCGCTGTTGTTGAGCTCCAGCGCGTGCTTGACCATGCCGCGCAGCACGCCGATGTCCACCGGCTTGCTGACGAAGTCGAAGGCGCCTGCCTTCAGCGCCTCCACCGCCAGGTCCATGCTGCCGAACGCGGTGATCATCGCCACCGGCGTGCGCGGATGGTCGCGTGCGATCTCGGTGACCAGCTCGATGCCGTTGCCGTCGGGCAGGCGCATGTCGGTCAGGCACAGGTCGAAGCTGTTGCTGCCCAGCAGTTCGCGGGCTTCGGCCAGATTGGCGGCGGTACTGATGCGCAGTCCCATCCTGCCGAGGGTGAGGACCAGGAGTTCGCGGATGTCCCGTTCGTCGTCGACGACCAGCGCGCTATGCGTCACGTTCATGTTGAAAACGATAGCCGAGTCGGGCCCCGGGCGTCATCTTCCGGTCACCACTGCCGCATCGGATCAGGTAGCGAAAGCACCGTGCGGCGCAGGCATGACGATGCGGAAACAGGCGCCGCGGGTAGGAATCGGGATGTATTCCAGCCGCGCCTGGCTGGCGCGGCACAGCTCCTGTGCGATGTACAGGCCGAGCCCGGTGCCGTGTTCGGAGGTGGTGTAGAACGGCCGGAACAACTGCGTGGCCACCGCTTCGGGGATGCCGGGGCCACGGTCGATCACGTCGATCAGCGCGTGCCGGCCCGCGGATGCGACGCGTATGCGCACCTGCGCCGGTTCGTCGCCGGCGCGACCGTATTTGAGCGCGTTGTGCACCAGCGCGGTCAGGACCTGGTGCAGGTGGCGCGGATCCATCAGTGCCGGTACCGAGGATTCGCGGATGATGGATTCGACGTTGTCGGTCTCGGTGGACAGGGTCTGCCGGTAATCGAGCACGAAGCGGCGCACGAAGCTGGCCAGGTCCAGGTTCTCGGGGCTGGCACGTTCGCGGCGGGCCAGCGCCAGCACGCTCTCGACGATGCCGTTGGTGCGCTGGCACTGCTGGTGGATGATCTGCAGCAGACGGCGGTCGGCGTCGCCCAGATCACTGGACTCCTCCAGCAACTGGGTGGCGTAGTTGATCGCCGCCAGCGGATTGCGGATCTCGTGGGCGAGGCTGGCCGAGAAGCGCCCCAGGGTGGACAGGGTGAGCGACTCGGCGCGGCGCGAGACCACGCTGGTGTCGTCCAGGAACAGCAGGGTCTGGTCGCTGTCGGCCAGCAACCGGGCGAAGCGCGGCTGCACTTCGGCCTGGCCGTTGGCCAGGTGCAGCGGGAGCTCTTCCTCGCACCCGCCATTGCGCCAGCGTTGCAGGCGCCGGGCCAGTTCGGGCGCGACCTGGCCCAGCCGCGCCTGGCCGCCGGCCAGGCCGTCGCCGGCCTCGCCGAGCAGGGCGGTGGCGGCCTCGTTGGCAAGTGCGATGCGGCCGCCGCCGTCCACCACCAGTACCCCGGTGCGCATGCGGCGGATGATCAGTTCGTTGATCTCGAACAGGTTGGCGACTTCGGCGCCGCGCCGCTCGGCGAGCTGCTGGTTGCGGCGGGCGCGGTTGCCGATCTGGTAACTGATCCAGGCCAGGGCGAGGTAGCTGGTGATGAACATCGCCAGTTCGGCCAGCGTGCGGGTGCTTTCGGCACCCTCCAGTTCGCGCCAGCCGAACTCGGCCACGGTGGCGATGCTGGCGACGATCGCCAGCAGCATGCCGCCGGACAGCGGCAGCATCATCGCCGCGGCGGAGATGCTGAACATCAGCGTCATCGAAATGCCGGCACTGGCACCGGGCAGGGCATGGACCAGCAGGATGGCGGCAAGGATGTCGCTCACCGCACCCCAGAACACCAGCGGCTGCAGCCAGCGCTCGTTGCGGCCCCACGCCAGCAGGCCCAGCGCGATCGCCAGGTAGCCGATGCACACCGCGCGCGCCAGCAGCGGGTGGTGGGCCTCGCTCATCAGCGCGCTCAGCGGGCTGAACAGCAGCGCCGCGATCAGGCTGGCGATCAGCACCCGGTACAGCGCGAAGAAATAGAGCTCGCGGCGCGGTATCGATTCGATGCGGTCGATCAGCGAGGAACGGGAGAGCAAGCGCGGGGCTCCGGCGGGGGCGGCAGGTTGGAGTATAGGTGCGCGGTGGTGGCCGCCGTGGCCGCTCGCCGGGACAATCCGCCGGCGGTCGCCAAGTGACTGAAATGACGCGCGATTCCGCGGTCCGGCGGGCGCCTGGGGTGGCGTTCTTTGCGCCACGGGCCGCGGTCGGCGACAATGGTGGGCCCGCCCGCCCTGCAGGAAGGCCATCCATTGGCCCTGTGGACTCGTGGCGGTTGTTCCCATTCCCACGGTGACACATGAATTTCCACGAATACCAGGCAAAACAACTGCTTGCCGAGTACGGCATCCCCGTCCCGGCCGGCAAGGTCGCGGCTACCCCGGACGAGGCGGTCGCCGTTGCCCAGTCGCTGGGCCAGGGCCCCTGGATGGTCAAGGCGCAGATCCACGCAGGCGGCCGCGGCAAGGCCGGCGGCGTCAAGTTCTGCAAGACCGTCGAAGACGTCAAAGCCGCCGCGGCCAAGATGCTTGGCACCAAGATGGCGACCTACCAGACCGCCGGCGTCGAGCTGCCGATCAACCTGGTGCTGGTCACCACCGCCGGTGAGATCGTCAAGGAGCTGTACCTGTCGGTGCTGGTCGACCGTGGCACCCGCACCATCAGCTTCATCGCCTCTTCGGAAGGCGGCATGGAGATCGAGCAGGTCGCCGCCGAGACCCCGGACAAGATCCACACCCTGAACGTGGACTTCGTCGAGGGCGTGCAGGGTTACCACGGCCGTGACATCGGCTTCAAGATGGGCCTGACCGCCAAGCAGGCCGGCCAGTTCGCCAACATCATGGTGAACCTGTACCGGATCTTCAACGAGAAGGACCTGGCGCTGGTCGAGATCAACCCGCTGGCGATCCTGGACGACGGCAACCTGTACGCGCTGGACGGCAAGTTCAACAGCGACGACAACGCCAGCTTCCGCCACAAGGAACTGGTCGCCATGCGCGACAAGTCCCAGGAAGACGAGACCGAAGTCACCGCTTCGGAGCTGGACATCAACTACGTGACCATGGACGGCAACATCGGCTGCATGGTCAACGGCGCCGGCCTGGCCATGGCCACCATGGACGTCATCAAGCTCAACGGCGGCGAGCCGGCGAACTTCCTGGACGTGGGCGGCGGCGCGAACAAGCAGCGCGTGATCGAGGCGTTCAAGCTGATCCTGTCCTCGGACAAGGTCGAGGGCATCTTCGTCAACATCTTCGGCGGCATCGTCCGCTGCGACATGATCGCCGAAGGCATCATCGCCGCGGTCAAGGAAGTGGGCGTCAAGGTCCCGGTGGTGGTGCGCCTGGAGGGCACCAACGTGGAAGAAGGCAAGCAGCTGCTGCGCGACAGCGGCATGGCCATCATCCCGGCCGACAACATCAACGACGGCGCCAAGAAGGTCGTTGAAGCGGTCAAGAACGCCGCCGCCTGATCCACGACACCGAAGGAAATTCCCATGTCTGTTTTGATTAACAAGAACACCAAGGTGATCGTGCAGGGCTTCACCGGCCAGCAGGGCACCTTCCACGCCACCCAGATGATCGAGTACGGCACCCAGGTCGTCGGCGGCGTCACCCCGGGCAAGGGCGGTACCACCCACATCGACCTGCCGGTGTTCAACACCGTGGCCGATGCCGTGGCCAGCACCGGCGCCGATGCGTCGGTCATCTACGTGCCGCCACCGTTCGCCGCCGATGCCATCCTTGAAGCCGCTGCCGCCGGGATCAAGGTCATCGTGTGCATCACCGAGGGCATCCCGGTGCTGGACATGCTGCGGGTCAAGAACGTGCTGACCCGCACCTACCCGGAGACCGTGCTGATCGGGCCGAACTGCCCCGGCGTGATCACCCCGGGCGAGTGCAAGATCGGCATCATGCCGGGCCACATCCACAAGCCGGGCAAGATCGGCATCGTGTCGCGTTCGGGCACCCTGACCTATGAAGCGGTCAAGCAGACCACCGAAGTCGGCCTGGGCCAGTCCACCTGCATCGGCATTGGTGGCGACCCGATCAACGGCCTGAACTTCGTCGACTGCCTGAAGCTGTTCAACGAAGACCCGCAGACCGAAGGCATCATCATGGTCGGCGAAATCGGCGGCGACGCCGAGGAAGCCGGTGCCGAGTACATCAAGGCACACGTGAAGAAGCCGGTCGTCGGTTTCATCGCCGGCGCCTCGGCCCCGGCCGGCAAGCGCATGGGCCACGCCGGTGCGATCGCCTCGGGCGGCAAGGGCACCGCCGAAGGCAAGTTCGCGGCGATGGAAGCCGCTGGCGTCGTCACCGTGCGTTCGCCGGGCGACCTGGGCGCCGCCATCGCCAAGCTGGTCAAGTAAGACCGGCCGCGATGCGCAACGAAAAGGCCGCCTCCGGGCGGCCTTTTCGCATTCCCAAGGGCCGCGTCGGCGGCGTTCAGCGCAGCGATTTGATCGTCAGGTCCAGGGCGTCGCGGCCGCCTTCGCGCTGCAGCAGGCGCACCGGGACCGGCATGCCGGGGGCGACCCAGGCGATCTGTTCCTTGTTGCCGTCCACGCGCGAAACCTTGGTGGCTTCCACGGTCTTGCCGTCGACGGTCATGTTTTCCTTGCCGACGACGCGGTAGGACAGGGTCTTGACCCGGCCGTCGTCCACCATGCGGTAGTTGAGCGGCTTGCCGGCGGCGACATCGCGGGCGATGGCGAGGTTGATCAGCAGCCCGTCCATGTCGCCGTTCTGCAGCGTCACCGGCCCGCGCCGCTCCGGCTTGACGTCGCCGCTCCAGGTGGCCTGGCTGCTGCCCCAGTCGTAGCGTGCCTCGACCGCGCGGCGCTTGAACGGAATCACCGAGGCGTCGCGGCTGCTCAGCGGCCGCAGGCGGCCGTTCTGTTCGTCGAACAGCGTGCTCTGGCTCAGCTCGGCCAGCTGGTTCTTGACCTGCAGCGTATAGCGCCACTTGCCGCCGTTCTCCGCGGCCAGGGTCATCACGCCGTTGGCCTGCAGGCCCATGTAGCTGGCCTGGTAGTCGGCGGTGAATGGCTGCATCGCCAGCGCGGGGGTGCTGGCCAGCGCGGCCAGGGCCGCGGCCGCCAGGGGTAGATGGCGCAGGATGGGCTTCATGCTCAGGCTCCTTGGTATTCGGTCAGGCGCAGGTCGATGGCGTCCTCGCCATCCTCGCGCTGCAGGATGCGCACCGGGGTCGGCACGCCGTTGGCGATCCACAGGATGGTTTCGTCGTTGCCGCCATTGGTGCGGTAGACGCGCAGCGCGTCGTAGCTGAGGTCGCCGACCTGCACGGTCTCGGTGGCGGCCGCGGCCTGGTATTCGTACTGGCGGACCCGGCCCACGTCGACGTAGCGGTAGCGCAGCGGCTGGCCGGGGCGGGCATCGCGCATCAGCGACAGGTTGAGCAGCAGCGCGCTCTGGTCGCCGGGCTGCAGGGGGATGGGGCGCTGCCGCTCCTTCTTGAGGTCGCCCTGCCACTGCGCGGTGCCATCGCGCCAGTCGTAGGTGCCGGTGACCTTCTTGCCGAGGAACAGCGCCTTCTTCACCGTGCTCTGGCTCAGCGGCACGTACACCGCGCCCTGGTTGTCGAACACGGTGCTCTGCTCCAGGTTCAGGCCCAGCACGCCGGCGAACCCGCGGCGGCCGCGCACGGCCATGTCCACGCGCCAGCGCACGCCGTCGTCATGGACCACGCGCATGGTCGCGTCGCCCGCCTCCTTGCCCTTGTAGAAGGCCTGGTAGGTGGCGACGAACGGTTCCAGCGCAGGCGGGTCCCATTCGGCCGGCGGCAGCGCCGCGGCCCCGGTGGGGGCGGTTTCCTGGGCCACGACCGGGAGGGCCGTCAGCAGGCTTGCCAGCACGACTGGTTTGAGGAAGGCGATGGTCATGCTCGGATCAGGGCGGATGGGATGGTCATCATGCCAGCCAGCGCATCAGCGGCATGTGCGGATCAGCGCCGAAGGGTCCCGTCGGAATCTAGGCGCAATGGATTAAACAGGGACTGACCGTCGAACAGCACCGTGCCGTCCCGTTCAGCCACGCGCCCGTCGATGAGCACGCGTACGGTCGCCAGCAGCAGCGGGTGCTCGACCGCCAGGACCCGCGCGGCCAGGGCATCGGCGTCGTCGCCGGCCAGTACCGGCACCCGCGCCTGCGCGATCACCGCGCCCGCATCCAGCTCGGGGACGACGAAATGGACGCTGGCGCCATGTTCGGCGTCGCCGGCCTCGATGGCGCGGGCATGGGTATGCAGGCCCTTGTGCAGCGGCAGCAGCGAAGGATGGATGTTGACCAGGCGGCCGGCGAAGCGCTGGACGAAGCCGGCGCCGAGTATGCGCATGTAGCCGGCGCAGACGATCCAGTCCGGTGCGCTGGCGGCCACGGCATCGCCGAGCGCGGCATCGAAGGCCTCGCGGCTGGCGAATTCCCCTGGCTTGCGCGCCCAGCGCTGCGCCGCGGCGACCTTGTCCAGGGCCGCGGCGCCGGGCCGGTCGGAGAACACGCCGGCGATGCGCGCGTGCAGTTGCCCGCCGGCGATGCCGTCCAGCAGGCACTGCAGGTTGCTGCCGCGGCCGGAGGCGAGCACGGCGATGCGGGACGGCGCGCTCATTGGGGTGCCCGCCGCGCCAGTGGCCATGCCAGCAGGCTGCCGATGGTGGCCAGCAGCATGTCCGCGTGCGCGTCCCAGACATCGCCCTGCTGCCCGTTGTAGGCCTCGGCGGCTTCCGGCGACAACGCCAGGGCGATGCCCCATTCCAGCCATTCGTAGACCAGGCTGGAGCACATGACCATCATCACCGCCAGCACGAACGCCTGGCCGCCACGCAGCGCCGGCCAGGCATGGCGCGCCAGCTGCGCCAGCGCCGGGGTGAAGCAGGCGCCATACAGGAGGTGGATCAGGCGATCGAAATGATTGCGCTGCCAGCCGAAGGCCGCGCCGGGCGACCAGCCGGTCAGCGCCTGCAGCCACGCCTCGTACGGCACGTTGGAATACAGCCAGCGCGCACCGATGCAGTGCAGCGCGACGAATCCGCAGATCGCGGCGAAGGCGCCGCCGCCCAGCGGCCAGCGCCGGTCCACCCACCACAGCGCGGCCAGCCCGACCACGGTCAGCGAGCTGTGCAGGGCCTGTTCCAGCGGCCACATGGGTTTGATCCAGGTGAGCAGGAACACGGCGAGCACGCCGGCGAACGCGGCCTTCTTGGCAGGGCTCATGCGGCGTGGCCCGGACGTGGAGTGAAGGGCGGTGGCGTGCCGTTCAAGCGAAAGCCGCCTTGACCGAAGGGCGCATCAGCACGATCAGGGTGAACACGCCCAATACCGTGCCGAAGGGCATCATCATGCAGGAGATGGCGGCGACCACCAGGCACAGCGTGTAACGCCGGCGCCGCCGCAGGCAGCGGCCGGCATGGACCATGAAACCCGCCAGGGCCAGGCCGCAGGCGATGAAGACGCCGGCGAAGGCGACGAAGAACCAGCCGAACAATCGCGGATCGACGGCCTGCGCACCGGATGTGCCCGTGTCCACCGGCAGCTTGCCGGTGACCATGGCCAGCCCCATCACCAGGTGCAGCACCGGGATCAGCGAAAACAGCCCGGTGATCGCCGCCACCACGTAATGGAAGATCGACAGCAGGCGCAGTTGGCTGGCGTCCTCGTCGGTCAGCTCGGGCGGCGGGGCGGGGGCGGTCACCGGGTCCATGGGGCAGCTTGCGGTCCGGAAACCTCAGCCGATGCGCACGCGCTCGCCGCCGTCGGCCGCGACCACCTGGCCGATCCGCCAGTGCGCCAGCTGCATCGCGTCGAGCGAGGCACCGATGGCGGCGGCCTGTTCGGCCGGCACCAGCAGCACGAAGCCGATGCCGCAGTTGAAGGTGCGCCACATCTCGCTGTCGGCGACGTTGCCTTCGCGCTGCAGCCACTGGAACACCGGCGGCAGGGTCCAGCTTGCGGCATCGATGTCCAGGCCCAGGCCGTCGGGCACGACCCGGATGATGTTCTCGGTCAGGCCGCCGCCGGTGATGTGCGCCATGCCGTGGATCGCCGCGCCGTGCTCCCGCAGCAGCGACAGGATCGGCTTGACGTACAGGCGGGTCGGCGCCATCAGCGCGTCGACCAGCTTCACGCCATCCTCCAGCACCAGGTCCGCCGGCTGGCCGGCGCGGTCGTAGATGCGGCGCACCAGCGAGTAGCCGTTGGAGTGCGGGCCGGAGGAGGCGATGCCGATCAGCACGTCGCCCTGGCGCACGCTGGAGCCGTCCTTCAGCTCGCTCTTTTCCACCGCGGCCACGGTGAAGCCGGCCAGGTCGTACTCGCCGGGGGCGTACATGTCGGGCATCTCGGCGGTTTCGCCGCCGATCAGCGCGCAGCCGGCCTCGGTACAGCCGTTGGCGATGCCGCCGACCACGGCCGCGGCGGTGTCGATGTCGAGCTTGCCGGTGGCGAAGTAATCCAGGAAGAACAGCGGTTCGGCGCCCTGCACCAGCACGTCGTTCACGCACATGGCGACCAGGTCGATGCCGATGGTGTCGTGGCGGCCGAGCTGCTGGGCCAGCTTGAGCTTGGTGCCGACGCCATCGGTGCCCGAGACCAGTACCGGCTCGCGGTACTTGCCCGACAGGTCGAACAGCGCGCCGAAACCGCCCAGCCCGCCCATCACCTCGGGACGGAAGCTGCGCTTGACCAGCGGCTTGATGCGCTCGACCAGTTCGTTGCCCGCGTCGATGTCCACGCCGGCGTCACGGTAGGTCAGGGGAGAGTTGGCGGAAGTCGGGGAACTGGTCACGGGCGGCTGCACTGGCGGGGTGAACGGGCGATTTTAACAGGCCACGTTGGCGCCAAGGCCGCATTCGGGCAACAATTCCCACCGGAACCGCCGAGCAATGGAACCCTCAATGCGTCGCAGCCTGGCCTTTTACCTGTTTCTGGCGCTCTGCCTGTCCGTCCCGGCGGCGCTTGCGCAGTCCGGCGTGCGCACCGAGGGCGATATCGCCAGCGCCCAGAATGCCTACGAGGCCGAGGTGCCGGTCAACAGCCAGAGCGACGCCGACCGCAACGGCGCCCTGGCGCGCGCGCTCGGCGCGGTGCTGGGCAAGCTGTCCGGCGACCGCAGCGCCATGACCCGCCCGGGCGTGGCCCAGGCCATGCGCAGCGCCAAGGACCTGGTCGAGAGCTACGACTACCGCCAGGACCAGAGCGTCTCCGCATCCGGCGCGCCGAGCTTCCGGACCATGCTGGTGGCGCGTTTCCGCCAGGACGACGTGGACGGGCTGGTCGCGGCGCTGGGCCTGCCGATATGGCCGCAGCCACGGCCCAAGCCGGTGGTGTGGATGGCGATCGACGACGGCAGCGGCCCGCGCCTGGTGGGGGTACAGCAGGCCAACGCGGCGCGCCCGCTGCTGGATCGCGCCATCGAGCGCGGTTTCCGCCTGGGCCTGCCCGGTGGCGGCGCCGCCGAGCAGGCGCTGGTCGGCGCGATCTGGCGCCAGGACACCGCCGCCATCGCCCGCGCCTCGGCGCGTTACGCCCCGCCGATGCAACTGGTCGGCAAGCTGTACCGCGCCAGCGGAGGCGGCTGGATGGCCGACTGGGTGTTCGTCGACGACGGCCGCGAGCTGGCCCGCTGGAGCACCCGCGACGGCGACGCCCGCCGTGCCATGGCCGGCGGTGCCGACGGTGCCGCCGACGCGCTGGTCAAGCGCTACGCCAAGGCGCCGGTGACCGGGGCCGCCGGTATCTACCGGATCCGGGTCAGCGGCCTGCGTACCGCGGCCGACTACCTGCGGGTGGCCGCGACCCTGCAGTCGGTGGCGGTGGTGCGCTCGATCGTGCCGGTACAGGCCTCCGGCGACCGCCTGGAGCTGGACCTGGAGCTCATGAGCGGGCTGCAGGGCCTGAACCGCATGCTGGGCGCCGATGCCGCGCTGCAGCCGGTGGCGCCGCCTGCCGAGGGCGCGCCGGCGTCCACCACGGCCGAGTACCGCGTCCGATGAACGGCAGCGCCGATACCGAAATCGCGCTGTTCCTGCGCCGCGTGAAATGGGCGGTGATGGGCGCGTTCGCACTGTGGGTGCTGTGGTTGCTGGCACCGATCCTGACCCCGTTCGTGGTCGCGCTGATGCTGGCCTGGCTGGGCGACCCGCTGGTGGACCGGCTGGAGGCCCGCGGCCGCTCGCGCAACACCGCGGTGATCCTGGTGTTCGCGTTGATGGTGCTGCTGCTGGCGCTGGCGCTGCTGATCCTGGTGCCGATGATCCAGCGTCAGATCACCACCCTCGTGGCCGCGCTGCCGCAGGCGCAGGAATGGCTGCTGGGTACGGCGCTGCCGTGGATCGAGCGGCGCACCGGCGTGGAGATCCTCGGCTGGCTGGAGCCCGAGCGCCTGTTCGAGTGGGTGCGCGCGCACTGGCAGCAGGCCGGCGGTGCGGCGAGCACGCTGTTCGGCTACCTGTCGCGTTCGGGCTTCGCGATGGTGGCCTGGGTGGTGAACCTGGCGCTGCTGCCGATCCTGGCCTACTACTTCCTGCGCGACTGGGACCGGCTGGTCGAGCGCGTGGCCTCGGTGATCCCGCGCAACCATATCGAGACCGTGTCGCGGCTGGCGCGCGAGTCCAACGACGTGCTGGGCGCGTTCATCCGTGGCCAGATCGCGGTGATGATCGCGCTGGGCGTGGTGTACGCGGTGGGCCTGTCGGTGGTGGGGCTCAATCTCGGCCTGCTGATCGGCCTGGTGGCCGGGCTCATCAGCTTCATTCCCTACCTGGGCGCCACCACCGGCGTGGTGCTGGCGGTGCTGGCGGCGCTGGTGCAGGCGCAGGGCTTCGACCTGAAGCTGCTGGCGCTGGTCGGCGTGGTGTTCACCGTCGGCCAGTTGCTGGAGAGCTACGTGCTCACCCCGCGCATCGTCGGCGACAAGATCGGCCTGCACCCGGTGGCGGTGATCTTCGCGGTGATGGCCGGTGGCCAGCTGTTCGGCTTCCTCGGGATGCTGCTGGCGCTGCCGGCGGCGGCAGTGATCAACGTACTGCTGCGCTACGCGCACGAGCGCTACCGGCAGAGCGAGCTGTACGCCGGGCATGGCCCGACCATCGTGCTGCAGTCCAGTGGCGAGCCCGCCCCGGGCATGGGCATCGTGCCGAAGGACGTGGAGCCGAAGTGAGCGTGCCGCAGTTGCCGCTGGCCCTGCGCTACCCGCCGGACCAGCGATTGGAGAGTTTCATCGGCGCCCCGGACGGGGCGCTGGCGCAGTTGCGCGCCGCCGCCACCGGCGGCAGCCGCGACTGGGTGTACCTGGTCGGTCCCGCGGGCAGCGGCAAGACCCACCTGGCGCTGGCCGTGTGCGCGGCCGCCGAGCAGGCCGGGCGCGGTTCGGCCTACCTGCCGCTGCAGGCCGCCGCCGGGCGCCTGGGCGATGCGCTGGAGGCGCTGGAAGGGCGCGACGTGGTCGCGCTGGATGGCCTGGACGCCATCGCCGGCCAGCGCGGGGACGAGGTGGCGCTGTTCGATTTCCACAACCGCGCGCGTGCCGCCGGCGTGACCCTGCTCTACACCGCCAGCGCCGCACCCGACGCGTTGGGGCTGGTGCTGCCGGACCTGCGCTCGCGGCTGTCGCAGTGCGGACGCATCATGCTCGACGCGCTGGACGACGACGGGCGCGGCGCGGTGCTGCGCGAGCGCGCGATCCGCCGCGGGCTGGCGCTGGACCAGGCGGCGATCGACTGGTTGCTCACCCGCACCGGGCGCGACCTGGGGGGGCTGGTGGTGTTGCTGGACCGGCTCGACCGCGAATCGCTCGCGGCCAAGCGGCGCGTCACCGTGCCGTTCCTGCGCAAGGTGCTGGACGCGTCCTGAGCCGCTCGCCCCGGCCAGGCGACGTGGCCGGCGATGTGCTCGCCGGAGCCGGGGATCAGCGGGCGGGGAGCGGGCCCGCGTCCGCGCGCAGCGCGTCTTCCAGCGCCTGCAGCCGCTGCGGGGTGCCGACGTCGGTCCACTGGCCGCGGTAGTGCTGGCCGCTGATGCGGCCCTGCGCCATGAAGTGCTTCTGCAACGGCACCACGCTGAAGCGCGGCGGCGTGCGCTCGCTGCCGGGCGCATCGCCGATCACCGCGCGCCAGCCGTCGAGGATCGACGGGCGGTACATGCCGATGCCGGCGTAGGTCAGGCAGGGCGCGTCGCGGTCGTCGTGCAGCACGCCGTGCGCGTCGAGGTGGTAGTCGCCCCGCGGGTGCTGCGGCGGGTTGTCCACCAGCAGCAGGTGCGCTTCGCCTGCAGGCTCGCGCGGCAGCAGCGAGAAATCGAAGTCGGTCCAGATGTCGCCGTTGACCACCAGGAACGGCGCATCGCCCAGCAGCGGCAGCGCGTTGAGCATGCCGCCGCCGGTTTCCAGCGGCGTCGGCCCTTCGTGGGCGTAGTGCAGGCGCAGGTTCCAGCGGCTGCCGTCGCCCAGCGCCAGCGGGAACTGTTCGGCCAGCCACGAGGTGTTGATCACCACCTCGCGCACGCCGAGCGCGGCCAGCTTTTCCAGGTGCCATGCGATCAGTGGCTTGCCGCCGGCCAGCAGCAGCGGCTTGGGCGTGTGCTCGGTCAGCGGGCGCATGCGCTCGCCCAGCCCGGCGGCGAAAACCAGGGCTTTCATCAGGCGGCCCGCGCGGCGAGTGCCGGCTTGATCCGCGATTGCAGCAGTACCTGCAGCGGAGCCAGCTGCGGGTGGCGCGGCAGGACCTCGTCCAGATAGGCGATGAAGCGCGGCACGTCTTCCAGGTAGTGGCTCTTGCCGTCGCGGTAGTGCAGGCGCGAGAAGATGCCGAGGATCTTCAGATGCCGCTGCACGCCCATCCAGTCCGCATCGCGCAGGAAGGTGGCGCGGTCGGGCACCGGCAGGCCGGCCGCGCGCGCGCGCTCGTGGTAGCGCGCCAGCCAGCCGTCCACGCGTTCCAGCGTCCAGCTCAGGAAGGCGTCCTTGAACAGGCTCACCGGGTCGTAGGCGATCGGGCCCCGCACCATGTCCTGGAAGTCCAGGACCGCCGGGCCGTCGGCCACCGGCATCAGGTTGCGCGGCATGAAATCGCGATGCGCCATCAGCTGCGCCTGGCCCAGTGCGTTGTCCATCAGCCGTCGTTGCACCAGCTGCAGGCCTTCGACCTCGCCGCAGTCCAGCTGCAGCCCGAGGTGGCGCTGCAGGAACCATTCGTCGAACAGGCCGGCATCGCGTTGCAGCAGCGCCTCGCCGAATTCGCCGAACCCGTCCGGCACCGGGATCGACTGCAGCCGGACCAGCTGGGTCATGGCGCGCTCGAACCACGCATCGGCATTGTGCTCGTCCAGGATCCGGGCCAGGGTCGGCGCGCCCAGGTCCTCCAGCAGCAGGAAGCCGGCATCCAGGTCCTGTGCGAGCAGCGCGGGTACCCGCAGCCCGTGCGCCAGCAGCAGCTCGCGCATGCGCAGCCACGGCCGTGGATCCTCCAGCCCGGGCGGGGCGTCCATGACGATGTGGCTGCCGCCGCGGCCGCTGACGCGCCAGTAGCTGCGGAAGCCGGCATCCACCGAGGCGCGCTCGATGCTGGCGGTGTCGTCGGCCAGGCGTTCGCGGGCCCACTCCAGGCGTTGCCGCGCGCGCTGCGGTTCGAGGGAAATGTCCGGGATCATCGGTGGAGCGTGCTCGCAGGTGCCAATGGCCCGGCCGCCGGGCGCCTGCGCTCCGGGGACGTGCCGTGTTCGAAGGAAAAAGCGGGGCTTCAGCGCTTGCCGCTGACCAGGCGCAGCAGCGCCAGCAGGGCGATGGCCCCGACGATGGCGCCGACGAAGCCGGCCGGCTGCCCGGCGGCATACCAGCCCATCTCGCGGCCGAACCAGCCGGCGAACACCGCGCCGGCAATGCCCAGCACGATGGTCAGCAGGCAGCCCATGCGGTTGTTGCCGGGCATGAAGAAGCGCCCGAGCAGGCCGACCACGAAGCCGACCAGGATGATGTACAGCCAGCTGTCGCTGCCAAACAGTCCGCTCATGTGCCCGCCCGCTCCGGTAAAAAACGCAGCCTAGCAAGGCCAGGCTGCGTCGTCATCGCGCCGCTCAGCAGCAGCCGTGGCCGCCGTGGCGGGTGCCGCTGTCGGCATGCACCATGGAGCCGCTGGTCTCGCCGCGCAGGCTGGCCGCGTGGTGGTCGAACAGCACCTTGGATACGCAGGCGGTGACCCGCTTGCCCATCGGGATGTGCAGGAACTCGTTGGGGCCATGCGCGTTGGAGTGCGGGCCGAGCACGCCGGTGATCATGAACTGCGCGCCGGGGAACTTCTCGCCCAGCATGCCCATGAACGGGATCGAGCCGCCTTCGCCCATGTACATGGCCGGCTTGCCGAAGAAGGCCTGGCTGGCCGCGTCGATCGACTGTTCCAGCCACGGCGCCATGGCCGGCGCGTTCCAGCCGGTGGAAGCCTTTTCCAGCTCCAGGGTGACGTGCGCGCCGTTCGGCGGGTCGCGCAGCAGCGCTTCCTTCAGCAGCTCGCCGCAGGCCTTGCCGTTGGCGGTCGGCGGCAGGCGCAGCGACAGCTTCACCGAGGTCTCCGGGCGCAGCACGTTGCCGGCCGACTCCAGCGGCGGCATGCCGCCGATGCCGGTGACCGACAGCGCCGGGCGCCAGGTGCGGTTGAGCACCAGCTCGGCCAGGTCCTCGTTCATCGGCTTGAGCCCGTCGACCAGCGGGAACTTGTCGAAGATGGCGGTATCGACCACCTCGGCCGCGCGTTTGGCCTGCTCCAGGCGCTCGGCCGGGATCTCGGTGTGCAGGCCGTCGAGCAGGATGCGGCCGGTGTTCTCGTCCTCGATCCGCGAGAGCAGCTGGCGCAGCAGGCGGAAGCTGGACGGCACCACGCCGGAGGCGTCGCCGGAGTGCACGCCCTCGTTGAGTACCTTGACGGTGAAGTTGCCGCCGGTCAGGCCGCGCAGCGAGGTGGTGCACCACAGCTGGTCGTAGTTGGCGCAGCCCGAGTCCAGGCACACCACCAGCGACGGCTGGCCGATGCGCCCGGCCAAGTGGTCGACGTAGGCCGGCAGGTCGTAGGAGCCGGATTCCTCGCAGGCCTCGATCAGGATCACGCAGCGCGCGTGCGGCAGGCCCTGCTCCTGCAGGGCGAGCACGGCGGCCAGCGAACCGAACAGGGCATAGCCGTCGTCGGCACCACCGCGGCCGTACAGCTTGTCGCCGCGCAGCACCGGCTTCCACGGGCCCAGGTCGGCATCCCAGCCGGTCATCTCCGGCTGCTTGTCCAGGTGGCCGTAGAGCAGCACGGTGTCGTCGCCCGTTTCCGGGCCGGAGGCCGGGATTTCCAGGAAGATCAGCGGGGTCCGGCCTTCCAGGCGGACCACTTCGACCTGCAGGCCCGGGATCTTCTGCGCCCTGGCCCAGTCCTCCATCAGCGCCACGGCCTGGTCCATGTAGCCATTGGCAACCCAGTTCGCGTCGAACATCGGCGACTTGTTGGGGATGCGGATGTAGTCGACCAGCTGCGGGACGATGTCGTTGTCCCACTTGTCACTCAGAAATTGGCCGAGCTTGGCGCTGTCCATTCAGGAACTCCGGTTGCGAAGGTTTCAGATGCGCCCATTCTACGCCGTCCGTCTTGTAGGGATTTTCCTACAAGGAATCGGGAGGTTTGCCGGCTGCGGCGTGAAGGCGCGCCGGATAGGCTGTATTCATGTGGCGCGGAACACTGGTCTGGCCGGCGGGGATGCCGGCATTCCAGTCCAAGCCACAAGGAGTAGCAGCGATGAAGCTTTTCACCGTGATGCTGAAGTCACTGGTTCTGGCGTTGTTGTTGACCGCATCGGCACATGCCACGGACAAGGTCGACATCAACACCGCCACCGCGGCGGAGCTGGACCGGGTACTGGTGAATGTCGGCGCCGCCAAGGCGCAGGCGATCATCGAGTACCGACAGGCGAACGGTCCTTTCAAGAGTGTCGAGGAACTGGCACTGGTGAAAGGCATCGGATTGAAGACGGTCGAACGGAATCGTGACCTGATCGGCGTGGGCGCAGGAACCGCCTCCGCCGCCAGGAGTGCCAAGGCGGCAACGGCCAAGCCGGTCGAAAGGCGTTGAGCTTGAAGGAGTTGCACTATGTGAGTCGTCTGGACGACGGCCACACGGAGAACCCCGCATAGCCAGGAGGCAGGGGAGAGGCAGGAAGCCTACAAGGACGTGAATATCGCCCGGTGTTGCACAGTGACGTGCAGCTGGGCGATTTTTTTTGGGCCGTGGTGGACACCCGATGCCAGGCATCGAGTGCCGCATTCCCGATCAACGCCAGCCGCCAGCGCCAGCCGCCAGGCCGGGCTGCGCCTCCTGCCGGCCATGCAGACAACGCGGGTGCCTCGTCCTGCGCAGCGGAGCGGGCGGGGTTCGGCGCCCGTACAGTGGCCCGGGCGCGCACGCAGTGGCTGGCGATGCTTGCCCGACCCGACCCGACCTTTGCCCAGCCATCGGTCACCATGTCCCGTCGCGCCTGGCAAGGGGCGGCGGCACGCACTGCGACCGGTACCGGTGACGCTGCCCCCCGGTGGCAGGGGCAGGGGCAGGGGCAGGGGCAGGGGCAAGGACAGGGGCTGAGCGGTTGACTGTGGAAAGTCGCCGGTCCGCGCCCGCGTGATGCCGGTGCCCGGGCCTCAGACCACGCCGGTGGCGTAGTACACGCCGATGATCGCGAACACCGCCAGGGTCTTGATCACGGTGATGGCGAAGATGTCCTTGTAGGACTGGCGATGGGTCAGGCCGGTGACGGCGAGCACGGTGATGACCGCGCCGTTGTGCGGCAGCGTATCCATGCCGCCGGAGGCCATTGCCGCCACCCGGTGCAGTACCTCCATCGGGATGCCGGCGGCCTGCGCGTTGGCGATGAAGCTGTCGGCCATCGCCGCCAGGGCGATGCTCATGCCGCCCGAGGCCGAGCCGGTGATGCCGGCCATGGCGGTGACGGAAATGGCCTCGTTGACCAGCGGGTTGGGAATGGAACCCAGGGCGTTGGCCACGACCAGGAAGCCGGGCAGGGCGGCGATGACCGCGCCGAAGCCGTACTCGGAGGCGGTGTTCATCGACGCCAGCATGGCGCCGCCGATCGCCGATTTCGTGCCTTCGGCGAAGGCGGCCACCACCGGCTTCCAGGCGAGGACGACGACGCTGAGGATGCCCATCAGCAGCGCACCCTGCACCGCCCAGATGGCGGCGACCTTGGACACTTCCTGCACCACCGGCGCGGGGTTGCCGATCACCGCCGGCAGGAACGACTGGCTTTCGCCGTAGAAGCCGGGGATCCAGCGGGTGAACAGGAAATTGGCCACGCCCACCAGCAGCAGCGGCAGCACCGCCAGCAGCGGGTGCGCGAGGCGGTCGCCCTGGAACGGTTCGGGCTCGTTGCGCAGCGCCTCGTCGGCACCGGCGTATCCCTCGCCGCGGGCGATGGCGACCCGGCGCCGCCATTCCAGGTAGCTCATGCCCAGCACCAGGATCACCACCGTGCCGATCACCCCCAGCCACGGCGCGGCCCAACTGGTGGTGCCGAAGAACGAGGCCGGGATGATGTTCTGGATCTGCGGCGTGCCCGGCAGCGCGTCCATGGTGAAGGTGAAGGCACCCAGGGCGATGGTGCCCGGGATCAACCGCTTGGGAATGTTGCTCTGGCGGAACAGCTCGGCGGCGAACGGGTAGACCGCGAACACCACCACGAACAGCGACACGCCGCCGTAGGTCAGCAGGGCGCAGACCAGCACGATGGACAGCATCGCGCGCTGTGCGCCGACCAGGCGGATGGTGGCGGTGACGATCGATTTGGAGAAGCCGGAGATTTCGATCAGCTTGCCGAACACCGCGCCGAGCAGGAATACCGGGAAGTACAGCTTCAGGAAGCCGACCATCTTGTCCATGAACAGGCCGGTGAACATCGGCTGCACCAGCGTCGGGTCGGTCAGCAGCACCGCGCCCAGCGCCGCCACCGGCGCGAACAGGATCACGCTGTAGCCGCGGTAGGCCACGAACATCAGGAAGCACAGCGCCGCCAGTACGATCAGAAACGACATCCCACGGCTCCCCGGCCAGACACGATGCCGGCGAGTATCGGGAGCCCGGCCGGACCGGCCCACTGTACGAACGGACGATACGCCTGGTCCTAACGCCCCGTTAACGTGCGCAGCGTGGGCGGCATCCGTGTGCCGCCGTGTCATACCCGGGAGGAGGGAGACCAATGAAGCGCAAGTATCTGAGCATGGCCGTGGGCTGTGCACTGCTGGCCCCGGCCGCGTTCGTGCAGGCCCAGGAACAGCAGCCGCCGGCCGGCCCGCAGGCCACCCAGCTGGATGAAGTCACCGTGACCGCGCGCCGTCGCACCGAGTCCATCCAGGACGTGCCGGTGGCGGTGTCGGCCTTCGGCGAGGAGCAGATCAAGGACCTGCAGGCCTCGACCGTGGAGGGCCTGCAGGGGGCGGTGCCGAACATGAACATCGCCCAGGGCCGCGGCTCGGCCAACAGCGTCAACGTGTTCATCCGTGGCATCGGCCAGCCGGATGCGCTGCAGACGTTCGATCCGGGCGTGGGCATGTACGTGGACGACGTCTACTACTCGCGCATCAACGGCGCGCTGTTCTCGCTGTTCGACATCCAGCAGCTGGAAGTACTGCGTGGTCCGCAGGGTACCCTGTACGGCAAGAACTCCACCGGCGGCGCGATCAAGCTGACCACCAAGAATCCGTTCGACAACGAGGGCGGCGCGGTGGAAGTCACCGCCGGCGACTATGGTCGCCTGGAAGGCCGCTTCTACGTCTCGGGCAAGCTCAGCGACACCGTCGCCGCCAGCGTTGCCGGCGCCAAGATCACCAACGACGGTTACGTCAGGGATGCGGCCACCGGCAAGCGCTACAACGACGACGACACCGAGGCGCTGCGGGTCAAGCTGGCGTTCAATCCGACCGACAGCTTCAGCGCCACGCTGTCGCTGGACACCACCAAGCAGGACGCGGCGCTGACCCTGGGCCGGCCGATGGCGGACCTGCGCCAGACCAGCCTTGCACCGGCCGGCGTGATCGTGCTCAAGCCGGGCGAGACCGGCGAATGGGACCGCCGCGCCCTGACCTCGTTCAAGAATGGCGAAGGCCAGTACCTGAAGCACTCCGGTGCGTCGCTGGCGATGGACTGGGACATCAACGCGCAGTGGACGCTGAAGAGCATCAGCTCCTACCGCAAGCTCAAGACCAAGTCGTACATCGACATCGATGCCTCCGAATACGAGCTGGGCGACGTGCTGGTCGCGCTGGACCAGAACCAGAAGAGCCAGGAATTCCAGCTGCATTACGACAACGGCTCCAACCTGCACGCCACCTTCGGCGCGTACTACATGAAGGAGAACGTGCCGTCCTACCAGGAGGCCTACGCCGACGACCTGTTCTCGTTCCTGGGGGCGAAGGTGCCGTTCCTGCGCACCATCAACGATGACCTGACCACCACCTCCACCGCCGCCTTCGCCCACCTCAACTGGGAGTTCGTGCCGAGCTGGACCGTGGCCGCGGGCGTGCGCTGGACCAAGGACAAGAAGGACTACGCGCGTTCCACCAGCACCTTCTGGGGTGCACCGTTCACCGCCCTGAACGAAACCGTGGCCTTTGCCGCCAATGCCTCGTGGACCGCGGTCACGCCGTCGATCAGCCTGCAGAAGGCCTTCAGCGACAACCTGATGGGCTACGTGTCGGCCAACCGCGGCTTCAAGTCCGGCGGCTTCAACGGCCGCGCCAACACCAGATACGACACCCAGCACGCCAAGTTCGATCCGGAATACGTGTGGACCTACGAGCTCGGCCTGAAGGGCAGTTCGGCCGACCACCGCTTCCGCGGCAGCGCGGCGGCGTTCTACAGCAACTACAGCGACTTCCAGGCGCGCGTCTCGCAGGACGTGGGCACCTTCCCGGTGCTCAATGCGGCCAAGCTCAACATCAAGGGCATCGAGCTCGAGGGTAGTGCGCTGCTGGGCGAGGCCACCACGCTTAGCGCGCAGATCGGCTGGATGGACGCCAAGTACGACAAGTTCGAGGACTTCCGCCTGGATCCGTCGTACCCGGGCTTCGATCCGAACGTGAACCATGACAACGTGCCGTTCTCGCCGGACTGGACCGCGCGCGTGGCCCTGCAGCACGTGTTCGCGCTGGGCGACAACGGCAACCTGACCTTCGGCGGCGATGTCTCCTACCGCGGCAAGACCTGGCTGAGCGTGGACAACCGTGCCGTGCTGAGCCAGGACGCCTACACCCTGCTGGGCGTCTACGGCGTGTGGGATTCGCCGCAGATGGCCTGGCAGGTGCGCGCCGGCGTGCGCAACCTGACCGACAGGGAATACAAGACCGAAGGCCAGGAGTTCGCCAGCGTGGGCAACATCCAGACCGCCTACTACGGCCTGCCGCGCAACTGGTACATGTCGCTGCGCTACAACTTCTGAGGCGCGTGCCGCAGTTCTGCGATCCAGCCCTCCCTGCCCCTGCAGGGAGGGCTTTTTCGTGTGCGGGCCCGCACCCGCGGCGCGGCTGTGGCGGGGCGCGTCCACATGCCGCGCACGGGAGCGGCGCACGCCGCGCGTGGGCGCCGGCCACCGTGCCGCCGCCGGGCCGGCGCCCGCACGGTTCCGCCACGCGGCGCGTGCGCCGTATCCTGCCCGCCATGCATACGGGGAATGCTTGCGCATGTTGAGTCTGGTGACGGTGGCATTGGCCGGAGTGGCCTGGCTGGTGCTGATGTTCGGTGTCGCGCTGTACGGCGAACGCCGGCCGACTGTGTTCGCGCGCCACTGGCGCCATGTCTACGCGCTGTCGCTGGCGGTGCACTGCACCTCGTGGACGTTCTACGGCACGGTGACCCAGGCCGCGCGCTACGGCTGGCCACTGCCGCCGACCTTCGTCGGTGCGATCCTGTTCTACGCACTGGGCATCGGCATGATGGTGCGGCTGGTGCGGCTGGCCCGCGAGACCAATGCGACCTCGCTGGCCGACCTGATCGCCGCGCGGCTGGGGCGCGATGCGTGGCTGGCGGCCACGGTGACGCTGATCGCCGCGCTCGGGCTGATCCCCTACATCGCGCTGCAGCTCAAGGCGGTGGCGATGAGTTTCGCCATGCTCACCCTGCGCTCGGCCGATGCGGTGGACGCGGCGCCCTGGCGCGACAGCGCGCTGTACGTGGCGCTGGCGATGGCGCTGTTCGCGATGCTGTTCGGCGCGCGCCGCGCCGACGTGTCCGAGCACAACCGCGGGCTGGTGCTGGCGATGGCCGCCGAGTCGCTGTTCAAGCTGGGTGCGATGCTGGCGCTGGGCGCCTTCGTCTGGTTCGGGCTGGATGCGGTGGCGGTGCCGCCGCCCGCACCCGTGGCGGATGCGCCGGCCGGCGGCTTCATGCCGCTGGTGCTGCTCGGCGCGCTGGCGATGTTCCTGCTGCCGCACCAGTTCCACGTCGGCGTGGTGGAGTGCCGCGATCCGGCCGACATCCGCACCTCGCGCTGGCTGTTCCCGCTGTACCTGCTGCTGATCGCACTGCCGATCCTGCCCCTGGCGCGCGCCGGCAGCGCGCTGCTCGGCGACAGCGTGCCCAGCGACATGTACACCCTGGCCCTGCCGTTCTCGGCCGGGCATACCGGGGTGGCGCTGTTCGCCTTCCTCGGCGGGCTGAGCGCGGCCACCGGCATGGTGGTGGTCAGCACGTTGACCCTGAGCCTGATGATCGGCAACCACTGGTTCGCGCCGGGCCTGCTGCGCAGCACCTGGGCCCGCGCCGGCGGCGACCACCGCCGCGAGCTGGTGTGGCTGCGGCGCGCCGGCATCTGCGTGATCATGCTGCTGGCCTGGGCATACAGCCGCCTGATCGGGGGCGGCAACGTGCTCGCCGACATCGGCGCGATCTCGTTCTCGGCGATGGCCACGCTGGTGCCGGTGCTGGGGTTCGCCATCTGGCGGCCGCAGACGCCACCGCGCGCGGCCATCGCCGGGGTGCTGGCCGGCTTCGCCACCTGGGCCTGGGTGCTGCTGCTGCCGAGCCTGCTGGAGAGCAGCGGCAGGGTGCCGGCCTGGCTTGCCGATGGGCCGCTGGGCTGGCGCTGGCTGGCGCCGGAGGCGTTGTTCGGCCTGACCGGCTGGAGCCCGCTGGGGCGTGCGGTCGGCGCCAGCCTGTTCGTCGGCACCGGGGTGACGCTGCTGGCGATGGCCTGGCGCCGCGACACGCCCGACCGCGCCCGGCGCAACCTGGATGCCGATGCGCTGCGCGACGCCGGCCGTCGCTTCCTGCCGTGGGAGAAGGTGCAGCGGCTGCTGGCCGATGCGCCGCGGCAGGGGCCGGTGCCGGCGGCGACCGAGGCCAGCATCGAGCGCGAGTTGTCCTCGGTGCTTGGCGCGGCGTCGGCGCGGCTGCTGCTCGATGCCGCGCGCCGCGAGAGCGGCGAGCTGGCCACGGTCGCGGCCATCGTCAGCGAGGCCTCGCTGGACCTGCGCTTCAACCAGCAGGTATTGCAGGCGGCATTGCAGAACATGAGCCAGGGCATCAGCGTGATCGACCGCGAGCAGCGGCTGGTGGCCTGGAACCGCCCGTATGCGCAGTTGTTCGGTTTTCCCGATGAACTGCTGCAGGTCGGCCGGCCGATCATCGACCTGACCCGTTGGGCGCTGCAGGCGATGCCGCAGCGTGGCAGCGACGAGCGTGCGGTGGACCGGCGCCTGGCGTTCATGCGTGCCGGCACCGCGCACCTCACCGAGCGGGTGTTCCCGGACGGCCGCATCGTCGAGATCCGCGGCAACCCCATGCCCGGCGGTGGTTTCGTGGCCACCTTCACCGACGTCACCGAGTTCCGCCGCACCGAACAGGAACTGATGCGCAGCAACGAGACGCTGGAGCAGCGCGTGGGCGAGCGCACCGCGCTGCTGGAGTCGGCCAAGCGCGAGGCCGAGCGCGCCAACGACGCCAAGAGCCGGTTCCTGGCCGCCATCGGCCATGACCTGCTGCAGCCGCTGCATGCCGCGCACCTGTTCACCGATACCCTGGCGCAGCAGGTGGAGGCGCCGTCGCAGCGGCAGGCGGTGGTGCAGATCCGCGGGGCGCTGGATTCGACCACGCAGTTGCTCACCGGCCTGTTCGACATGTCGCGGCTGGAGGCCGGCGGACTGGTGCCGCAGCCGCGCGAGATGCCGCTGGCCGAGGTGCTCGACCCGCTGGCCTCCGAGTTCCGTGCCCTGGCGGCGGCGCGTGGGCTGGCCTTCCGCTACGTGCCGACCCGGGCCTGGGTGAACAGCGACCCGCAGCTGCTGCGGCGGGTGCTGCAGAACTTCCTGGCCAATGCGGTGCGCTATACCGCGCGCGGTGGCGTGCTGCTGGGCGTGCGCCGCGAGGGCGGGCGCCTGCGCATCGAGGTGCACGACACCGGGCCGGGCATCGCCGTGGCCGAGCAGCGGCGCATTTTCGAAGAGTTCCGGCGCGGCGAGGACAGCGGCGCGCAGGGGCTGGGCCTGGGCCTGGCGATCGCCGATCGCATCGCCGGCCTGCTGGATGCGCCATTGCGGCTGCGCAGCGAACTGGGGCGCGGCACGGCGTTCTCGGTGGCGGTGGGTGGGGTTCGGATGCCGGCGCCAGCGGCGACCCCGGCCGCGCCATTGCAGGCGCCGGACACGGCCGCGCGCGGGGCGATCCGGGTGCTGGTCGTGGACAACGACCCGGCGGCACTGGCCGCGCTGGCGGCGCTGCTGCGCGGGTGGGGCTATGACGTGGCCGAGGCCTCGGCCGAGGCCGGTGCGGTCGCGGCGATGCAGGCCGCGCCGGCGGCACTGTGGCTGTTCGACTACAACCTGGACGACGGCGACACCGGCACCGCGCTGCAGGCGCGGCTGGGGGCGCGCTTCGGCACCCGGCCGACCCTGATCCTCAGTGCCGACGACAGCCTGGCCACCCGCCGCGATGTGCTGGAGCAGGGCCTGACCCTGCTGCACAAACCGGTGCGGCCGCTCGCGCTGAAGTCGATCATGGACCGGCTGCTGGCCGCGCGCGCGGTGGCCAGGCCATAGCGCGCGCGGTGGGGCGTGCTCAGCCCTGCGCGGTGCTGAACTCCTCGAACGCCGCCAGCGCGTTGGCCGCGTACATCAGCGACGGGCCGCCGCCCATATAGACCGCCACGCCGAGCATCTCGCGGAACTCCTCCGGGGTGGCGCCCAGCCGGACCAGCGCCTTGGCATGGAAGCCGAGGCAGCCGTCGCAGCGGTTGGCCACGCCGATCGCCATGGCGATCAGTTCCTTGGTCTTCTCATCCAGCGCGCCGGCCGCCATCGCCGCCTTGCTGAGCGCGCCGAAGCCCTGCATCACATCGGCGTTGTGGGTGCGCAGCGGGGTGAGGTTGCGCGAGATGTCGCGGGTCAGGTCGGTGTAGGACGGAATGGCGCTCATCGGTGTTCTCCTTGGGGATCGGGGGCGCACGGTAGCTTGTGCGCAGGGAATAAACGGTACGTTCAACCGCGCGGCGTGGTCATCGGCAGGCCGGCGTCGACCCAGGCCTGCATGCCGCCGGCGACGTTGACGCAGCGCACGCGCCGGTGCCCGGCCAGCGCCGCCTGGGCGATGCGCGAGCGCATGCCGCTGTGGCAGATCAGCAGCAGCTCGTCGGTGGTGTCGGGCAGGTCCAGGGTCGCCAGCGCGCCGGCCGCATCCGCGCGGATGCGCGACAGCGGCAGCAGGCGTGCGCCGGGTGCGTGGCCGCGGGCGAACTCGGCCGCTTCGCGCACGTCCACCAGCACCGCGCCCGCGCGCAGCCGCGCGGCCGCCTCATGTGGCGCGAGCTGTCCGCCGCGGCCGCCGAACAGGGCCCGGAGCAGCGCGATCATGGCTTGCCCGCCTTGCCGCGGGCCGTGGGGCGGCCGCAGTAGATGCCGTGCAGGGTATGCATCACCGCCGCTGCCGGGCCGTCGGCCAGGGCGTAGACGATGGTCTGCGCTTCGCGCCGGGTCAGCACCAGGCCTTCCTCGCGCAGCACGGCCAGGTGCTGGGACAGGGCCGACTGGCTCAGGTCCAGCAGGGCGTTGATCTCGCCGACCGAACGCTCGCCTTCGGCCAGCAGGCACAGCACCTGCAGCCGATTTTCGTTGGCCAGCGCCTTGAGCAGCTGCACGGCGTCGCCGGCATGCGCGCGCATCGCGGTCACGTCGAACGGCGGGCGGGAAGCGGTGTCGGCCATCATCATTCCAGTTCCAGGGGAAGCGCATCATTGCGCCATGCGTTGACGCCGCCGGCAAGCGAACGCACGTCGCTGAAGCCGAGCTGGCGCAGGCTGTCGGCGGCGAGCGCCGAGCGGCCGCCGGTCAGGCAGTACAGCAGCAGCGGACGGTCGGGGCGGGTCAGTTCCTGGCTGGTGGAACACGCCAGCGCCGGGTGGGCGTGGATGCGGAACTCCAGCACCCCGCGCGGGATGTTGACCGCGCCGGGCAGGTGGCCGGTGGCATATTCGTCCGGCTCGCGCACGTCGATGATCGCGACGCTGCCGGCCGGCCAGGCGGCGACTTCCTGCGGGGATGCCTCGCGGATGCGGGCGCGGGCGGCGGCGACCAGGTCGTTGATGGAGGCAGGCATGGCGGTTCCTTATATCAGTTGACGCTAATATTAGTAGATGCTAATGTTCATCGCAACCCGGCATCCATGCCGTCCCGTGCAGCCCAGGAGAATCCGTATGAACCTCGATCGTGCCGTCCTTGCCTTCGCCGGCGTGATGGTCCTCGCCAGCGTCGCCCTCGCGCATTTCGTATCGCCGCTGTGGCTGTGGCTCACCGTGTTCGTCGGTGCCAACCTGCTGCAGGCCAGTGTCACCGGCTTCTGCCCGGCCGCCATCGTGTTCCGCAAGCTGGGCGTGCCCGGCGGCTGCGCGTTCAAGTAAGGCGGCGCCGTGGAACAGAACACCATGCGCGTGCGCCATGCCCTGGCATTGCTGCTGGCCGCCTCCTTGGCGGCCTGCGGCGGGGGTCAGCCGCAGCCCGCCCCGATCAAGGTCGAGGGCCTGTCCAGCATCGAAGTGCGGTCCGCCGACGCCGGCGAAGGGCGCGGCTGGGATGGCGTGGTGGAGGCCGTGCGCCAGGCCACGCTGTCGGCGCAGACCAGCGGGCGGGTGGCGCAGGTGGAGGCCGATGTCGATGACCGGGTGGCTGCCGGGCAGGTACTGTTGCGGCTGACCGCGGTCGAACAGCAGGCGGGGGTCGATGCGGCGCGTGCGCAGGTGCGTGCCGCCGAGGCCGCCGCGCGCGAGGCCGAGCTCGACTATCGCCGCCATGCCGACCTGGCGCAGGGACAGTACGTGTCGCGGGCGCAGCTGGACCGCGCACGCGCCGCGCGCGACACCGCCGTGGCCGCACGCGATGCGGCCCGGGCGCAACTGGCCAGCGCCGGCCAGCAGGGCAGCTACACCCTGGTGCGCGCGCCCTATGCCGGCATCGTCAGCAGTCGCGACGTCGAGCCGGGCGAGAGCGTGAACCCGGGCCAGCCGCTGATGACGGTGTTCGCACCCGACGCGCTGCGGGTGGAAGTCAGCGTGCCGCAGTCCGAGGCCGATGCGATCCGTGCCGATGCCGTGGCACAACTGCGCCTGGGCGACGGGCGCCAGGTCAACGCGGCGCAGGTGACGGTATTCCCGGCCGCCGATGCCGCTACCCATGCGGTGAAGGTGCGGGTGCTGCTGCCGGTGCTGGACGCGGCGCCCGTGCCCGGCAATACGGTGCGGGTGGTGTTCCCCGCGGTGAAGGGGGGCGCGTATCCGCAGATACCGGTCTCGGCGCTGCTGCAGCGGGGCGAGGTCGATGCCGTCTACGTGCTGGCCGATGGGCGGCCGTCGCTGCGGCAGCTGCGCCTGGGCGAACGGCGCGGCGACTGGGTGGAAGTGATCGCCGGAATCAAGGCGGGCGAGCGCGTCGCCGCCGATCCACTGGCCGCGATGCAGGCGCTGGCCGCCGCCCGCGGGGAGCGTTGACATGGCGCCGCACGATACGCCGCGGCTGGGTGTTTCCGGTCGCCTGGCCCGCATTTTCCAGGACAACCCGCTGACCCCGATCCTGGCGTTGCTGGGGTTGCTGCTGGGCCTGGTCGCGGTGGCGATCACCCCGCGCGAGGAAGAGCCGCAGATCGACGTGACCATGGCCAACGTCATCGTGCCGTTCCCCGGCGCCGACGCGCGCCAGGTGGAGCAGCTGGTGGCGTATCCGCTGGAGCGCAAGCTGGCCGGGATCGAGCAGGTCAAGCACACCTATTCGGTCAGCCGCCCGGGGCTGGCGGTGCTGACCGTGGAATTCGAAGTCGGCGTGCAGCGGCAGCCGGCGCTGGTGCGCCTGTACGACAAGGTGTTTTCGAACATGGACTGGATGCCGCCGGACGTGGGCGTCGGCCAGCCGATCATCAAGCCCCGCGGCATCGACGACGTGCCGGTGATGGCGCTGACGCTGTGGGCCGACACGGCCGCGTCACCGGCGGCGGACCGTGGCGCCGGCTGGCGTGGCACGCTGGAACTGTCCGAAGTCGCGCATACGCTGGAAACCGAGCTCAAGCACATCCCCGGCACCCGTGACGTCTACACCATCGGCGCGCCCGAGCGGGCGATGATGGTGACGCTGGACCCGGCGCGCCTGGCCGCGCATGGCCTGGCGGTGAACGACCTGGCCGCGGCGCTGCAGGCGGCGAACCTGGCGCGCCAGGCCGGCGAACGCATCGGTGGCGACGGCGTGGTGCAGGTCAGCGCGGGGCGCTTCCTTGCCGACCGCACCGACGTGGCCGGACTGGTGCTGGGCGTGGCCGGCGGGCAGCCGGTGCGGCTGGCCGACGTGGCCACGGTCAGCGATGCCACCGACCTGCCGTCGAGCTACGTCTGGCACGGCGCGCCGGCCGGGCGCGACGGCCCGCGCACCGGCGTGGCGCCGGCGGTGACCCTGGCCATCACCAAGCAGCCGGGCAGCAATGCGGCCGACATCACCCGCGCGGTGCTGGACCGGGTCGAGGCGCTGCGCGGGCAGGCCATTCCCGAAGGCGTGGAAGTGGCCGTCACCCGCGACTACGGCGCGACCGCCAGCGACAAGGCGCAGACCCTGATCAAGAAGCTGGTGTTCGCGACCGGTTCGGTGGTGCTGCTGGTGCTGTTCGCGCTGGGCCGCCGCGAGGCGCTGGTGATCGGTTCGGCGGTGGTGCTGACCCTGGCGGTGACGTTGTTCGCGTCCTGGGCCATGGGCTTCACCCTCAACCGCGTTTCGCTGTTCGCGCTGATCTTCTCGATCGGCATCCTCGTCGACGATGCCATCGTGGTGGTGGAGAACATCCACCGGCACATGGCGCAGGGCGGAAAGACCCTGCGCGAGGCGATCCCGCCGGCGGTCGACGAAGTGGGCGGGCCGACCATCCTGGCGACCTTCACCGTGATCGCCGCGCTGATGCCGATGGCCTTCGTCAGCGGGTTGATGGGGCCGTACATGCGGCCGATCCCGATCAATGCATCGGTCGGCATGGTGCTGTCGCTGCTGATCGCGCTGGTGGTCACGCCGTGGCTGTCGCTGAAGCTGCTGCGCCGCCATGCCGGTGAAGCGGTGGCTGGCGCCCACGGCCATGTCGAAGGCGGCATGGCTGCGCGCCTGCACCACGTGTTCGAGCGGGTGATGACGCCGTTCCTGGCCGGTGACGGCGCCGCGCGCCGGCGACGCCTGCTGTTCCTCGCCATGGCCGTGCTGGTGGCGCTGGCCGCGAGCCTTGCGGTGTTCCGCCTGGTGGTGCTGAAGATGCTGCCGTTCGACAACAAGTCCGAACTGCAGCTGGTGGTGGACATGCCCGAAGGCAGCACCCTGGAGGCCACCAACGCGGTGCTCGCCGAGCTGGCCGGCGTGCTCGACCGCACCCCGGAGGTGCTGCACTACCAGGGCTACGCCGGCACCGCCGCACCGATCAATTTCAATGGGCTGGTACGCCAGTACTACCTGCGCGAGGGTGCCAACGCCGGCGACCTGCAGGTCAACCTGGTCGACCGCCACGCGCGCAGCCGCAAGAGCCACGACATCGCCGTGGCGCTGCGCCCGGAAGTGGCGCGGATCGGGCGCCGCCATGGCGCCTCGGTGAAGGTGGTGGAAGTGCCGCCGGGACCGCCCGTGCTGTCGCCGATCGTGGCCGAGCTGTACGGCCCGGACTATGCGCGCCTGCGCCAGATCGGGCGCACGCTGACCCAGCGCTTCCTCGACACCGACGGCATCGTCGACGTCGACAGCAGCGTCGAGGCCGATGCCGCGCGCGAGGTGCTGGTGGTGGACCGCGAGCGCGCGGCGCGGCTGGGCGTGTCGCAGGCGGACATCGTGCAGACGATCGCCGCCGGGCTGTCGGGCAGCGACGCCAGCCACGTCATCGACAGCGGCTCGCTGTACCCGCGCCCGATCCGGCTGCGGCTGCCGGCCACCGGCCAGGCCACGCTCGACGGCGTGCTGGCGCTGCGGGTACGCGGCGGCAACGGCCAGCTGGTGCCGTTGTCGGAGCTGGTGACGGTGCGGCGCGCGCAGTGGGATGGCGCGATCCAGCACAAGGACCTGCTGCCGGTGGTGTACGTGATGGGCGACGAGAGCGGCAGCATCGACAGCCCGCTGTACGGCATGTTCGACCTGGTCGGCCAGGTCGGCGACAAGGCCATCGACGGCCAGCGCCTGTCGCAGTTCTTCGTGCGCCAGCCGACCGACGGCGCCGGCTTCGGCATCAAGTGGGACGGCGAATGGCAGATCACCTACGAGACCTTCCGCGACATGGGCATCGCCTATGCCGCCGGCATGGTGCTGATCTACCTGCTGGTGGTGGCGTACTTCCGCAACTACGCGGTGCCGCTGGTGATCATGGCGCCGATCCCGCTGACCGTGATCGGGGTGATGCCGGGCCATGCCCTGCTCGGGGCGCAGTTCACCGCGACCAGCATGATCGGCATGATCGCGCTGGCCGGCATCATCGTGCGCAACTCGATCCTGCTGGTGGATTTCATCAACCACCTGGTCGAGCGTGGACAGACCCTGGAGCAGGCGGTGGTCGATGCCTGCGCGGTGCGCGCCCAGCCGATCGCGCTCACCGCGCTCGCGGCGATGGCCGGTGCGTTCTTCATCCTCGACGACCCGATCTTCAACGGCCTGGCGATCGCGTTGATCTTCGGCATCCTGGTGTCGACCGTGCTTACGCTGGTGGTGATCCCGCTGCTGTACTACGCCCTGTTGTCGCACCGTCGCCGGCGCCAGGCGCAGGCATGATCCGCGGCGCGGCGCGTACCGGCGCGCCGCGCGTTACAGGTCGCTTTGCCGGCTGGGGTCGCTCAGTTCCAGTTCGCGCAGCACCACGCTGGCCTGGGTGCGGTTGCGCACGCCCAGGCGCTCGAAGATCGCCGACAGGTGCGCCTTGACCGTGCGCTCCTGCACGTCCAGGCGGTCGGCGATCTGTTTGTTGAGCAGGCCCTGGGCGACCAGCGCCAGTACCCGGAACTGCTGCGGCGACAGGCTGGCCAGGCGTGCGGCCAGTTCGCTGTCGTGGCTGGAGGACTGCGCCCGCGCCACCGCCGCGCGCAGCGACGCCGGCAGCCATTGCTCGCAGGCCATGACGCTGCGGATCGCCTCGCGCAGCTCGTTCAGTCCCGAGCTCTTGGGCAGGTAGCCGGCGGCGCCGTGGTCGAGCGCGCGCCGCACCACGCGCGGGTCGTCATTGGCCGACACCACGATCACCGCCACGCCCGGGTGCTGGGCGCGGATCGCCGCCAGCCCGGCCAGCCCGTGGTTGCCGGGCATGTGCAGGTCGAGCAGGATCAGGTCGGTGTCGGGCGCGGCGTCCAGCGCGGCAAGCACGCCCTCGAGCGACTCGGCTTCGCGCACCTGCAGGTCGGCCACCGCCTCGCCCGCGGCCTGGCGCAGCGCGGCGCGGAACAGCGGGTGGTCGTCGGCGATCAGCAGGCTGGGCATGGGGCAGGAAGGGGCGGGTGATGCCTGCATTGTCGGCCAATGTGTGGCGGCGGCGCATCCCGGCCGGCGGCGGCGCCGCCGGCGCGGTCGCGGTGCCCGGCAGGCTGCGCTGCCATGCGCTTACTGCGCGGTCCAGGCGCCATCCATCGGCAGCGCCGCGCCGGTGAGGTTGTGCGCTTCGCGGCGGCACAGCCACACCACCATCGCGGCGATGTCCTCGGGCAGCGACATGCGCAGGCTTGGCTGCTTCTCCTCGAGCAGGGCGCGCACGCCATCGTCGCGGCTGCCGCCGTTGCGGTGCGCCTGGATCTGCGGCTCGATCAGGGGGGTCTCCACCCAGCCCGGGCATACGCAGTTGACCGTGACCCCGCCGCTGTCGCGGCTGCCGGCCGCGGCGTACTCCAGCGCGGCCACCTTGCTCAGGCCGACGATGCCGAACTTGCTGGCCACGTAGGGCGCCTTGTTCTTCGACGCCACCAGCCCGTGCACCGAGGCGATGTTGACCACCCGGCCATAGCCGCGCGCGGCCATGCCCGGCAGCGCCTGCTGCATGGTGTGGAAGGCGGCGCTGAGGTTGATGGCGATGATGTCGTCCCACTTGCCCGCCGGCTGCTCGGCCAGCGGCGCGGCATGCTGGATGCCGGCGCAGTTGACCAGCACGTCGAGCGCGCCCCAGTCCTGCACCGCGGCCATCATCGCCTCGATCTCGGCCGGGTTGCGCAGGTCCGCGCCGAAGTGGCGCGACTGCCCGCCGGCCGCGGTGACGCTGGCCAGCGCGGCATCGATCTGCCCGGCCGTGCCCAGGCCGTTGATCGCCACGCGCGCGCCGGCGGCGGACAGGGCCTGGGCGATGGCCAGGCCGATGCCCGACGTGCTGCCGGTGACCAGCGCGGTGTGGCCCTGCAGGAAGCGGTCCATGGGAACTCCGTGAAACAGTGGGGAAGGCTGCAGAACGTAGCAGCCGGAACGTAAGCGCCGCGTGGTACGAAAGTACGATGGGCCGGGCGGAGCGCTCTGCTAGTGTGGGGACATGACTACTTCCCTCCTGCGCGCCGCCTGCGGCCTCATCGTCGGATTCGGCCTGGCGTCGTGCGCCAGCGGCCCTGCGTCCAAGTCCGTGGAGTCTTCCATGTTCAGCAACGAACTGCGCAGCGAGCATCGCGGCAACGACGACCTGTTGACCGCCGGACTGGGCCTGGCCGGGCTGCGCAGCCTGGCGCCGCCGGCGTTCGCCGATGCCAGCGCGCCCACCGTGGAGGAACTGCGCCGGCGCGCGCTGTGGGGCAGTTGGCGCGGCATCGCCGATCTGGCCCCGGGCGGTGGCTATGGCGACCTGTTCGGCGACCTGGCCCCGGTGCCGGGGCGCGAGTATTCGGCCTATGCGCGCCTGCCCGGCGCCCGCCAGCCGCACCGCGTGCTGGCGCAGGTGCCCGATGGTTTCGACACCAGCCGGCGCTGCGTGCTGGTGGCACCGGCGTCCGGTTCGCGCGGCATCTACGGCGCGGTGTCGGTGGCGGCGGCCTGGGGCCTGCCGCGCGGCTGTGCGGTGGTCTACACCGACAAGGGCGCCGGCAGCGACTATTTCGACCTGGATGCGCAGATGGGCGTGCGTGCCAACGGCATGGTCGGCGCGCTCGGCGAGGCCGCCGACCTGGCCTTCGTTCCGGATGCGCCGGTCAATGCGTCCGGCGTTGCGTTCAAGCACGCCCATTCGCGGGACAACCCGGAAGCGGACTGGGGCCGCCACGTGAAGCAGGCCGCCGAGTTCGCGTTGTTGGCGCTGGACCAGGCGTTCCCGCAGGCCGCGCCCTTCACTTTCGCCAATACCCGCGTGATCGCGGTGGGCATCTCCAACGGCGGCGGCGCGGTGCTGCGCGCGGCGGAGATGGAGGGCGACTGGCTGGACGCGGTGGTTGCCGGCGAACCGAGCGTGCTGTCCAGTGGTGCCGGTTCGCGCGCGCTGTACGACTACGCCACCGAGGCCGCACTGCTGATGCCGTGCGCGCAGCTGCACATGGCCGACCTGCCGCAACCGCCGCTGACCGCCGCGCTGCAGGCCGGTGCGGCCGTGCGCTGCGCCACGCTGGCGGCCGAAGGCGTCATCGCCGGTGCCACCCCGGCGGCGCAGGCGCGGTCGGCCTACGAACTGATGCTGGACAAGGGCTGGACCGACGCCGCGCTGCGTGCCGGCGCGTTGTCCACCGGCTTCGACCTGTGGCGCGCGGTCGCCGCCGGTTATGCCTCGGCCTATGGCCGCTATGGCGTGGGCCAGCATCCGTGCGGCTTCAGCTTCGCCGCGCAGAACCCGGATTTCTCGCCGCGTGCGGCCACCGCCGCCGAACGCGCGGCGTGGATCGCCGATGGCAGCGGCATCCCGCCGGGGGCCGGGGTCGGCCTGCTCGACAGCAAGATGCAGCTGCCGGACCTGACCTACCCTGGACTGAAGTGCCTGCGTGGCCTGTGGGACGGGCAGGGCGAGGATGCCCGCCGCGTGCGGGCCGGCATCGAGGCCACCCGTGCCGGGCTGCCGCGCAGCGGCCTGCCGGTGATGGTCGTGCACGGCACCGACGACGGCCTGATCCCGCCGGCGTTCAGCAGTGCCCCCTATGTGGCCGCGGCCAAGGCCGCCGGGCGCGAGGTGAACTACTGGCAGGTGCGCCATGTGCAGCACTTCGACGGCTTCCTCGGGTTGCCCGACTACGGCGCGCGCTACCTGCCGCTGCTGCCCTACGTGCATGCCGCGCTGGACCGCGTGCAGGCGCGCCTGGACAAGGGCACGCCGTTGCCGGCCGACGCGGTGATCCAGACCACGCCGCGCATGGGCAAGCCGCTGTCCGCGGAGAACCTGGCACTGCCGAAGTAAGCGGCGCGCACACAATCCGGGCCGTGGCCGCGCCGCGGCCATGGCGGGCGGCGTGGCATCATGCGCCGATGGATATCCTGACGACACCTTCCCGGGTGATCCCGGCCGCCGACTACCACCGCGAGCGGTGGCGCAACGGCCTGGGCTGGACCCGCGAAATCCTGCGCCTGCCGGAACATGGGCAGTGGCAGCTGCGCCTGTCCATCGCCGAGATCGAGCGCGACGCGGCGTTCTCGGCGTTCGCCGGCATCGAACGCGAACTGGTGCTGCTGGAGGGCGAGGGCCTGCGCCTGCGCTTCGCCGATGGCCGCTGCGAAACCCTGTTGCCGCCCTACCAGCGGCTGCGCTTTGCCGGCGAGGATGAACTGACCGGCGAACTGGTCGATGGCCCGAGCCGCGATTTCAACCTGATGTGGCGCCGTGACGACCTGCACGCCGAACTGCTGCACCGGCCGCTGGTCGGCAGCATGCTGTTCTTCTGCGAACCGCAGGCGGCGTGGGCGATCCACCTGCTGGCCGGGCAGGCGGCATTCGAGGACCCGATGCTGCCGCCGCTGGAGGCCGGCGATACCGCCTGGCTGGGCGCGGGCGAGCGCCGGCGCCACGCGCTGCACGGTGGTGGCGAGCTGCTGGCGATACGGGTGACGCCGGCCGCGGACGTCGCCTGAGGCGCTGGCGACGCATCGACAGGGGCGCGTGTGCCGGTCGATGATGGGGCCTGGCGGCGCGACCGGGAGCGATGATGGGCGGAACCACGCGCAAGGACGTCGATGCCTTCATCGATGCGCTCGATCACCCGCTGCTGCCGCTGATACGCGCGCTGCGCACGCTGCTGCTGGCGCTGGACCCGGCGATCAGCGACGAGATCAAGTGGAACGCGCCGAGCTTCCGCACCACCGGGCACTTCGCCACGATGCAGCTGCGCAGGCCCGACGCGGTGCGCCTGGTCCTGCACCTTGGGGCCAGGCCACGCAGCCTGCCGGCGGCGGCCATCGCCGATCCCGACGGCCTGCTCACCTGGCTCGGTCCGGACCGTGCGTTGCTTGAATTCCGCACCGTCGCCGAACTGGACAGCCGCCGCGCCGCGGTGACGGCGCTGCTCCGGCAATGGATGGCGCAGCTGGGGTGAAGCAGGGCGCGCGCCTGCCGCCGCCAGCCCGGTGCCGTCAGTACACGTCGCGGCGGTAGCGCCGCTGCATCACCAGTTGTTCCTTGCACTGGCTTCCCAGCGCCTGCGCGATCACCGCGTCCACCGCCGGTGCCATGCCCTGCAGGCTGCCGCAGACCAGCACGGTGGCGCCGTCGTCGACCCAGCGCCGCAACCGCGCCGCCTGCGCGGCCAGTGCGTCCTGCACGTAGCGGTGGGGGCCGCCATCGCGGCTGAACACGGCATCCAGGTGTTCGATCCAGCCATCGCGGCGCCACTGTTCCAGCTCTTCGCCGAAGTGGAAATCGTGCGCGCGGTTGCGTTCTCCGAACAGCAGCCAGTTGCGCCGCGCGCCGGCGTCGATGCGTGCGCGCAGGTGCGCGCGCAGGCCGGCGATGCCGGTGCCGTTGCCGATCAGCACCAGCGGCGCGTCGCCGGCCGGCGGGTGGAAGTTGGGGTTGGAGCGCAGGCGCAGGTCGATGCGCGCGCCGATGGCGGCGTGGTCGCACAGCCAGCCACTGGCCAGGCCCGGGGTGCCGTCCGGATGCGACTGCCGTCGCAGCAGCAGCCGCAGGTGGTTTTCCGATGGCAGCGAGGCGATGGAGTATTCCCGGTGCGGCAATGGCTGCAGCGCCGCCGCGATCGCCTCGGGCGCGTTGCCGTCGAGCGTGTCGGGCAGCCGGGCGGTGGCCAGCCGTTCGCGCAGCAGGCGGCCATCGGCCAGCGTCGCCTGCGTGTCCAGCGCATGCGCGCGCATCCATTGTTCGACCGTGGCCGGCGCATGCCGCGGACCGATCTCGGCGATATCGCCGGCCTGCCAGGCGGGCAGCTCGCCGTCGGCCGGTTGCAGGCACAGCTGGAACACCGGGCCGCCGACGCTGCCGGGATTGGAGCGGGTGCGCGCCTGCAGCACCCAGGGCTGGTAGTCGGGCGTGCTCCAGTCGGCCTGGATGCTGCCGTCGCCGAACTGGGCGAGCAACTGCTGCCAGTGGCGCAGCGCGGCCGGATCGGCGTTGTCCACTTCCACCGTATCGAACAACGGCTGCGCGCCCTGCCGGCGCAGCCAGTCGTCGAGGCGGTGGCCGAACGCGCAGTAGTCCGCGTAGCTGCGGTCGCCCAGGGCCAGCACCGCGTATTGCAGCTCCGGCAGTGCCGGTGCCTGCCGCATCACCTGGCCGAGGAAGGCCAGCGCGTGGTCGGGCGGGTCGCCTTCGCCGGTGGTGCTGGCGATGAACAGCGCCTTGCGGGTGCCGGCCAGCAGCGCCGCATCGACCTGGTCGAGCGCCCGCAGGCGCACCCGGCAACCGCCATCGCGCAGGCTCTGCGCGGTATGCCCGGCCAATTGCCGGGCGAAGCCGGTCTGGCTGGCCCAGACCACCAGCAGCGGGGGGTGCCCGGCCTCGCCGGTATCGTCCTGGCGCGGGCGTGCCCGCCACCACAGCGCCGCGCACCACGCCGCATAGCCGAGCACCGCGGCCAGCGCGATCCAGCGCCGCGCCGGCAGCGGCGTGGGCTGCCAGCCGTCTTCACCCAGGTGCAGGCGCAGCAGCAGCCAGGCGATGGCCAGCAGCGCGGCGATGACCGCGGCATTGCCGGCGATGACGCGCATGGAGTCCGTGCGGTTCATGCGTTGCCCGCATCCAGCTGTTGCCGGAAGCCGCGCGACAGCGTTTCCACGTGGCCTTCGGTACCGCGCTGGAGGAAGCGCGCGGCCAGGCCATGGGCATCGGCGAAAGCGCATCCCTGGTCGGCGCCCATCACCGTCAATGCGGTGGCCCAGGCGTCGGCCAGCATCGCCTCGCGGTGGAGCACGGTGACCGCGGCGGCGGCGCGCGCCACCGGCGCATGCCGGCGCGGGTCGAGGGTGTGGCTGTAGCTCACCCCGTCGTGCTCATAGCGGTGCCAGCGGTCGCCGGAGGTGGCCACGGCCAGGTCGTCGAGTGCCAGCACGCGCGGCGGCTGCCCGCTGCCGGCATCCTCGTCCGGTGCCGATTCGACCAGTACCCGCCACGGCTGGCCGTCCGGCTTGCGGCCACGGCCATGCAGTTCGCCGCCGACCTCGACCAGCGCCGCTTCGATGCCCTGGCCGTGCAGCCAGCGGCTGACCGCGTCCACGCCGTAGCCCTTGGCGATCGCCGACAGGTCCAGTTGCAGGCCGCCGGGCTGCAGCAGCGCCTGCGCCTGCGCGTCCAGCTGCAGCCGCTGCCAGCCGCAGTGCGCGGCGACACGGGCGACCTGCGCGGCATCGGGCGGGTCGCGGTGCCGCGCGTCGGCACCGAAACCCCACAGCGCCACCAGGGGGCCGACGGTAGGGTCGAAGGCGCCGTCGCTGCGCTCGGCCACGGCATGCGCGGCCAGCAGCACGCGCCAGAAGTCGTCCGGCAGCGCCTGCCAGTGGCCGCTGTGCGCACGGTTGTAGCGGCTGATGTCCGAGCCGGGCTCCCAGGTGCTCATCTGCGCGACCACGCGGTCGAGCTGCGCCTGGATGCCGGCATGCAGCGGATGCAGGTCGCGGTCGCGCGGCACCACCAGCTTGACGCTCCAGGTGGTGCCCATGGTGTGGCCGCCGAGTGCGGCGATGTCCGATGACATGGCGTCGGGGAGGGATGCGGGGGAGCAGGGGAGGTCGGAGGCGGCCACCGTTGTCGCGGCGGCCGGCGGGAACGGGAGGAGCGGCGCGGGCGGCTCCTCCCCACGTGCCAGCGCCTTACTGCGGCAGCACTTCCAGGGTGGCGACGTAGCTCAGCCGGCGCTGCCTGGCCTGCGGCGTGCTGGTCTTGCCGTCGCTGGTCGAGGTCTCCAGCCAGTACATGCCCGGCTCCGGCCAGGTCACCTTGAAGCTGCCGTCGGCGCCGGTGGTCACCTTGATCTCGTCCTGCGCGTTGCGGTAGCGGGTGGCGCCACGCACGATTTCCACTTCCAGCCCACTGGCGGGCTGGCCGTCGACCACCAGCGTGAACGTGGCTTCCTCGCCGGCGAACAGGTCGTTGGGATGGGTGACCGGCACCAGTTCCAGGCCCTTGCCGGTGGCCGCGACGGTGCTCGGCTTGCCCTTGGTGACGAAGGTCTCCACCCGGCCGATGCCTTCGGTGACCTGCAGGTTCTGCGCGTTCTTCGGGATCTTGGTGGCCAGGTCCTCGGCCGTGGCGTTGCGCAGGAAGCCGCCACGGGCGCCGCCCATGCCGCCGGCCGCCGGCTTGTCCTTGGCCGCGGCCAGGCTCTCCGGGGTATCCCAGCGTGCGGACAGGCCACGGTTGAGGTTGGCGATGCGGTAGGTGCCTTCCTGCGCCAGCGGCACGTCGAACACGCTGCGGTACTTGCCGGTGGCCGGATTCTGCGGCGGCAGCGTGCTGCCGTCGGGCGCGGCGATGCTGACGTTGTCCAGGCGCATCGCCACGTGGTCGGGGTAATAGAGCTGGTTGGACACCGCGGCGTCGACCGTCACCCAGGCATCGTTGCCGGCGACGACGGTGGCCGAGGGCAGCAGCCACTGTTTGTGGGCAAGGGCGGAGAACGGGAGCGAGGCGGCGATCAGCGCGGCGAGCAGGGTGGTGCGTTTCATGCGGGTTTCTCCTTGTCCGGAACGTCAGGGCTTGGTGGCGAGGGTGACCAGGCCGAGCTCGCTCTGGCCCCGGGCGCTGCCGTTGCCGGCCTTGCCCTTCCACTCGAATGGAATCTTCAGCAGCTCGCGGCCACCGACTTCGCGCACGGCTTCCACCACCAGGGTGTACTGGCCGGCAGGCAGGGCGCGCAGCTGCGGCTGGCTGTCACTGAAGCCCAGCGCGTGCTTGCCGGCCGGCCGGGTCGGGCCGGTCACGCCGTCCACCGGCACCTGCAGGGTGCGGCCGCTCTTGCGCCACCACTGGCGCAGGTCGGGCAGCCACTTGGTGCCATGGCCTTCGGCGTTGGAGGTCTGCTGGTACCACACCGACAGGTTGGCCACGGACTTCTGCCCGCCATCCTCGATCCACACCGCCACGTAGGGACGGTGGTACTCGGCCACGTTGAGCCTGGGGATCTCGACGTTGATGTCCAGGCTTGCAGCGTAGGCCGCCGGGGTGGCGGCGAGCAGCCCGCTCAGGGCGATGGTGAGGGTGACGCGCATGGTGCGACTCCGATAGGGGAAGCGTGTGTCAGTGGATGAGGAGCAGGGCGATCAGCAGCGGGACCAGCAGGCCCAGCCCGACCAGCGGCCAGGTCATGCGCCGTTGCCGCGCATGCAGGTGCAGCAGGAACAGGCCGGTGATGCAGAACACCAGGCAGGCCACCGCGAACAGGTCGATGAACCAGCCCCAGCCGGCGCCGGCATTGCGGCCCTTGTGCAGGTCGTTGAAGTACGACACCCAGCCGCGGCGGGTCCGTTCGAACTCCACCGCGCCGGTCTCGCGGTCGATGCTCAGCCAGGCGTCGCTGCCGGGGCCGGGCAGCGACAGGTAGACCTCCTGCGGCGACCATTCGGCCGTGCGCCCGCCGATGGCCAGGTCCAGTTCGCGCGCCAGCCAGTCGGCGACCCGCGCCGGCAGCGGCGCATTGCCGTCTTCCTGCGTGGCCAACGCCTGCAGCAGCGGCGGCGGCAGTTCCAGCTGGCGGTTGCTGACCTGGGGCTTGCCCTCGATCTTCGCGGCATGGTTGAGGGTGATGCCGGTGGCCGCGAACAGCAGCATGCCGATCAGGCAGACCGCCGAGCTGATCCAGTGCCACTGGTGCAGCGTGCGCAGCCAGAAGCCGCGGCTGGCCTGGTGCTGGACGAGATCGGCGGGGGAGCGTTCTGTGGACACGTGTGTGGTGCGGTGCAAAGAGATGGAATTAGAACATTGATGAGAATGATTCGCAATTTGTATCACTCTGTGTCCCGGCCCGGCGGGTGGAGCAGGCGCCACCCGCCAGGGCGGATCAGAAGCGTACGTTCAGGCTCATCCAGATGCTGCGCGCCTTGTCCTTGTTGTTGTAGTCGTCCTCGAACAGCACCTCGTTGGTCACGTCGCCGTAGATGCCGTTGCCGTTGAGGTCGTTGAACGAGGTCTGGTACGTGGTGAAGTCGCGGTCGAGCAGGTTGTTGATGCGCGCGTTGATGGTCAGCCAGCCGGTGGCCTCGTACGACGCCCCCAGGTGCAGCACCGTGTAGTCCTTGTAGTACAGCTCCTTGCCGGTGACGGCGCTGACGCCGCGGTAGCGCCTGGAGCGTGCCTCGGCTGTCAGGAACAGGCTCAGGCGGTCGCTGGCCTGCCAGTCGAACGTGGCATTGGCCATGTGCCGGGCGCTGTTGCCCAGCGGCAGCCCCTTCTCCGCGCCGCTCTTCTGCTCGCTGTCGGTGAAGGTGTAGTTGGCGCGCAGGCCGAAGGCGTCGCTGATCGCCCAGCGCCCGGCCAGCTCGGCCCCCTGGATCACGACTTCGTCGATGTTGACCGTGCGGCTGCTGCTCGAATAGCCCAGCTCGGCGTACTCGCCGCTGCTGCTGCAGCTCAGGGCCAGGCCGGCGCCGCACGGCTGGCTGTCGATCTTGTCGTCGAAGCGGTTGTGGAACAGCGTGGCGTTGAAGTTGTGGCCCTGCGGGTGCTGCCAGTACACCGCCAGCTCGGTGCTGGTGCTGGTTTCCGGCTTCAGGTCCGGGTTGCCGAAGAACGGCAGCGTGCCCTGGCCGCCGAAGCCGATGACGCCGTCATACAGGTCGGTGGTCCTGGGCGTCTTGAAGCCGGTGCTGACGCCGCCCTTGATCGTCCACTGCTCGTTCAGGGCATAGACGCCGTACAGGCGCGGGCTCAGGTGGTCGCCGAACACCTTGTGGTCGTCGTAGCGCAGGCCCGCGGTGAGGGTCAGCGGCGCGCTCACCTTCCAGTTGTCCTCGACGAACAGCGAGTACATGTCGTGTTCCTGCTTCAGCCCGGGCGTGCCCTTCTCGGTGCCAAACACGCCGTCGGTCAGTTCGCCGCGGATGACCTGCGTGCCGGCCACCAGGGTGTGCTCGCCGGCGGCCTGGAACGGAATGTCGAGCTTGGCGTCCAGGGTGTACTGCGCGCTCTCCAGGGTGCGCTTGGGGCGCGGCAGGAAGGTGGACTCGGCCAGGGCGCGGCGCTCGGCCAGGCCCATGCCGGCGTAAGCGCCGGTACCGTCGATCATCGCCAGCAGGCGTTCGCGCTCGGCCACGGTGAACGGCAGGGTGCGGCCATCGTTGTTGGTGGCCACCCGTGCCAGCGAGACGAAACTGTTGCCGATATCCCACTGGCCTTCGTGGGTCAGCGCCCAGGCATCGCGGGTGAATGCCTGCGACGCGCTGTAGCCGACCCGCGGGTCGGCGCGGCGCGCCCAGGTGCCGCCGTTGGCGCGGCAGGCGGCGGCGTTGGCGCCGGTCGCGCCGCTGCAGTAGTTGGATGCGCGCCAGATACTGTTGATGTTGTCGACGGTACCGACGGGATACTCCTCCACGCCGCTGTCGTTGATCTTGATCTTGTTGTCGTAGGTTTGCCGCGAGGTGTCGTAGTCCAGCGACAGGGTCTGGTTGTCGGACGGCATCCAGGCCAGGGTGATGCCACCGGCCTTGTTGGTGTTGTCCACGGTCTTGCCGCCGCTGCCGAAGCCCAGCGGGCGGGTGTGCAGGCCGCCGGCCGGATCGGTGGCCGGCGCGTAGGTCGGGTTGGAGGCCTTGCGCTCGTACCAGCTGCCGCGTGCGCTCAGGTTGAGCACCCCGGGCAGCAGCGGCCCGGTGACGAAGAAGTCCACGGTGCTGTCGTCGCCGAACTCGTCGTCGGTCTCGACGGTGCGGGCGATGCTGGCCGAGCCGTGCCAGCTGTCGAGGGTGCGCCGGGTGATGATGTTGATCACCCCGCCCATGGCGTCGGCGCCATACAGCGTGGACATCGGCCCGCGGATCACTTCGATGCGCTCGATCGCGTCCAGCGGCGGGATGTGGTTGAACTGGTTGCCGCCGAAGTTGTTCGGGTAGATGTCGCCGTGGTTGTTCTGGCGGCGGCCGTTGACCAGGATCAGCGTGTAGTCCGCGCCCATGCCGCGCATGGAGATGGTGCCCTGGCCGGTCTTGTCGCGGGTTTCGCCCACATCCACGCCTTCCAGGTCACGCACCGCGTCCAGCAGGGTCATGTACGGACGCCTGGACAGCTCCTCGTGGGTGATCACCGAGATGCTGGCCGGTGCGGCGGTGATCTTCTGCTCGAAGCCGGACGCGGTGACCACCACGGTGTCCAGCGTGGACGGCTGCGGGGCGGGGGCGCCGGAGGCATGGGCCAGCGCCGGCAGTGCGGCGAGCAGGGCGAGGGCGAGGGAAGTGCGCGCGGCGGGCGCGCGGAAGCGATGGCGCAGAGCCATGGGAAGACCTCGGGAACGGAACGGGAAAAGGGGCACGGCGGGCCGCTGGCGCGCGGGCGCCACGGCAGCAATGGATGGGGCGGCGGAACAGGCGCGGCGTGGCCGCGCGGCGACGGCTCAGCGCGGAGGGGGCGCCTGGCTGCGCTGCGACCGCCAGTGGGTGGGCAGGGCGGTCGGCGGTACGGGCAAGGCGCCCGGCCGGAGAGGCTGGAGGTACGCGGCCATGTCCACGGTGCGGGCCACCGGGCGCGGGGACGCAGCGCGCAGGCAGGCCGCGCGCGGCACCTGCAGCGTGGTCACGCGGCGCAGTTTGGCGGGTGTTTCCTGCTCCGCCGATCCGCCCGCGGGCGCTTCTTCGCCCGCGCCTGCCGCCGCTGCCACCGCCAGGCGCGCGGCCGCTGCCGGCTGGGTGCCGGCAGGCCCCAGCAGCAGGCACAGTGCCATCAGCACCCACAGCGGTGCACGCAGGCCGTTGCGCAGGTGCGCAAGGGCGGGCAGGCAGCGGTGTTGGAGCAGGTGGTGCATCGAATCCCCGGTTGGCGCGCGTGCCGCCGGGTCAACCGGGCGGCGTCGTCATGCAATTGTAGTTGGGATTCGTTATCTGATGCAAATAAGAACTTCTTTCATTTGAAGCTGGGTTGACGCGGATCAACCCGGCCACCGCGCCGTCGTGTCAGACCTCGGCCCATTGCCGCAGCAGGTTGTGGTACACGCCGGTCAGCTGCAGTACCGCGCCGGCATCGGCGTTGCCCTGGCGCAGGGTTTCGATGGACGTATCCATCTCGAACAGCAGCCGTCGCCGCGCATCGTCGCGGACCATGCTCTGCACCCAGAAGAACGACGCCAGCCGCGCACCACGGGTGACCGGCGTCACCTGGTGCAGGCTGCTGGAGGGATACAGCACCAGGTCGCCCGCCGGCAGCTTCACCGCGTGCTCGCCATAGGTGTCGCTGATGACCAGTTCGCCGCCTTCGTACTCGTCCGGCGGGTTGAGGAACAGGGTGCACGACACGTCCGAGCGCAGCTGTTCGCCGTGGGACAGGTTCATCACCGCGCCGTCGACGTGGAAGCCGTAGGTGCCGCCGCCGGTGTAGCGGTTGAAACGGGGCGGCAGGTACTTCAGCGGCAGGGCGGCGCTGAAGAACAGCGGGTGCCTGGCCAGTGCCAGCAGGATGGTTTCGCCCAGTTCGCGCCGCAGCGGCGAATCCTCCGGCAACTGCTCGTTGCGCTTGGCCTGCGCACCGAGGTGGCCCACCGTCTGGCGGCCATCGGTCCATTGCGCGGCGTCGAGACTGGCGCGGAATCCGGCGACCTGCGCCGGTGTCAACACGTTGGGGATATGCAGCAGCATGGGGGTTCCTCAGTCTGCGGGGTGTTCGACCAGCGCGCGTACCCGCGGGTGCGGCGATGCGGCCAGTTGCGGGACGATGTGCGCCATGAACGCGGGGCTGCCGTGCGCGAGCGCGAGCCGCAGCCAGTGCAGGGCTTCGTCGATGCGGCCCTGCTGCAGCACGATGGAGGCGTAGTTGGCCTGTCCGCGGAAGTCGCCGGCTTCGGCCGCGCGCCGGTACCACGCCAGCGCCGCCTGCGGGTCGCGCGCGGTCTCCAGCCCGTCTTCCAGGTGGCGCGCCAGCAGGTTCATCGATTTGGCGTGGCCCAGGTGGGCGGCACGGGTGTAGAGCGCGAGCGCCTGGCGCCGGTCCTGGGCCACGCCGCGGCCGGTGGCGAGCAGGTTGGCGTGGTTGTACATGCCCCAGTCCAGCCCGGCGTCGGCCGCGCGGCGGTACCACACGGCGGCCAGCGCCAGGTCGATGGCGGTGCCCTGGCCCAGCTCGTGGCAGCGCCCCAGCATGTTCATCGCCACCGCGTCGCCGTTGTTGGCCGCGGTGGCGTACCACAGCAGCGCGGCCTCGGCGTCGCGCGCGGTCCCCTTGCCGTCCATGTACATCTGCGCCAGCAGCAGCTGCGCGCCGACCTGTCCGTGCAGGGCGGCATCGCGGACTTCGGCGAAGGCCGCCTGTGGATCGGAACGCAGGCGCGCGGCCAGCGCGTCGGCATCGAGCGGGGGGCGGGAGGGCGTGGACATCGCGGGCCTGGGTCGAGCCTGGCAGTGGCGTGGGGAACGATGCGCCGGAGACGGCGGCGGGAAACCGGCCACCGTCCCGGCGCGCGGGCATCAGAACCTGACGTTGAGCGCCAGCGTGGCCGAACGCCCCGGCGCGATGCTCGCGTAATGCGAGGCATAGGCCTTGGTGAAGTAGATCTTGTCGGTCAGGTTCTGCAGGTTGAGCTGCAGGCTGATGTTGTCCTGGATCGCGTAGCTGGCCATCGCGTCCCAGCGCGTATAGGCCGGGATCCACTTGCTGTTGGCCGCATCGCCGTACTGCTTGTCGACATAGCTGGCGCCGCCGCCGATGGTCAGGCCGAACGGGAACGCATAGGTGGTCCACAGCGTGGCGGCATGCCTGGGCGTGTTCGGGAAGACGTTGCCGTTGTTCGGCGAGACGATCCACACGCCCGGGGCCGGGCAGCCGGTGCGGCTGGGGACCGAGCAGACGTAGCCGTTGTCCTTCAGTTCCGAATCCATCCAGGTGTAGCCGCCGGCGACGCTCCAGCGGTCGCTGATCTGGCCGTTGACGCCGATCTCCACGCCGTTGATCGCCTTGCTGCCGGCGTTCTGGGTGCTGCCGTTGTCGAGCACGACGCGGGCATTGTTCATCTCGGTATGGAACAGCGCTGCCGTCAGGTTCAGGCGGTTGCCGAACAGGTCCCACTTGGTGCCCAGTTCGTAGTTCTTCGTCTCCTGCGGCTTCAGGTTCTGGATCGCGGCACTGATCGAATCGTTGCCCTCACCGCTGTCCATGCCCGGCGGGGTGGACGAGGTGCCATAGGAGAGATAGATGCTGCCGTTGGCCGTCGGCTTGAACACCACGCCGGCCTGGTAGTTGAGGAAGGCCTCGCTGTTGCCCAGCACGGTCGGCGCCTTGCCGGCGACCGGGGTGACCTGTTCGGTATCGTAGTCGTCCCAGCGCAGGCCGAGGTTGAGCAGCCAGCGCGGGCTCAGTTCGATGGTGTCGAACGCGTACACCGAGGTGGTGCGGGTGGTCTGGCGGATGTCCAGCGCCTTGTCGCTGCGGGTGACCGGGTGGCTGGCGGCCCACGGGTCGTTCGGGTCGGGGGCGTAGAAATCGGTGCAGTTCCAGCCGGTCGCCGCGCCGGTGGTCGGGCAGGACTGGGTGCCGTCGATGGCGTTGTTGGTGCCGCCGCCGCCGATCAGGTAGCGGCCCTTGCTGCTCTTCTCCTCGCTGTACTCGACCCCGGCGCTGTAGCTGTGCGCCAGCGCGCCGGTGCGGAACGCGCCGGTCAGGCTCAGCTGGTCGGCGAAGGTGCGGGTGTCGATGGCGCGGTCGTTGGTGCGGCGCCACAGGGTGCCGTACTTGTTGGGGTTGTTCTTGCTGTCGTCCGGCTGGGTCCACAGGTAGTCGTTGCTGGTGTTGCCCAGGCGCGCGATGTTGCGCAGCTTGTGGCCGCCCAGGTCGTAGCTGGCATCGATGGTGCTGATGTCGGCGCGGGTACGCTGGAAGTCGCGGTCCTTCAGCCCGTAGTAGTTGTTGCGGTCGGGCACCAGCGGCCGGCCGGTGGTGGTACCGGTGGCCGGGTCGGCATACGGGAAGCCGCCGGCGTCGGGCAGGTCGTCGGTTTCCAGGTGGTAATGGCTGGCGATCACCTGCAGCGGACCGTTCAGGCCGAACGCGACCGACGGGGCGATGCCCCAGCGGCTGACATTGGCGGCGTCGCGGCCGGGGACGTCGGCGGCGTGCCTGAGCAGGTTCAGGCGCGCGGCAATGCCATCGCCCAGCACGTAGTTGGCGTCCACGGTACCGCGGGCGTAACGGTCGCTGCCCACGCCCATGCTGACGCTGGTCTCGTTCTTCAGCTTCGGGGTCTTGCTGACCAGGTTGATGCTGCCGCCGCCGGAATCGCGGCCGCCATAGGCCGAGCTTGGCCCCTTGACCACTTCCAGCTGCTCCAGGTCGAACACCTCGCGGGTCTGCGTGCCGACATCGCGCAGGCCGTCCACGAACATGTTGCTCTGGCCGTCGAAGCCGCGCAGGAACGGGCGGTCACCGGTGGAGTTGCCGCCCTCGCCGGCGCCGAAGGTGATGCCGGGAACCATGCGCAGTGCGTCCACCAGGTTGGTGGCGCCGATTTCCTGGAGGGTCTTCTCGGTGACGACCGCCACCGACTTGGGGGTGTCCAGCAGCTCGGCGGTGAACTTGGGCGAGGACGGTGCGAACCAGCTGCCGCGGACCTGGACCTTGTCCAGGTCGGTGGCCTGTACGGCGCCGGCATCCGCGTCCGCGGCCTGGGCGGTCAGCGGGGAAAAGCCGGCGGCCAGGGTGGCCGTGGCCAGCACGGTGGCGCGCGGCGCGTACTTGCGGGTCTTGATGTGGTTCATGGATGACGATGTCCGGGGAAAAGTGAAGACGAAAGCGGCAGTGCAGGCGCCGGCAGTGCGGACGCCCGGGAAGCGGATCAGCGAAGCGGGGTTGGCCGGCGGGCGCCCATGGCCCGTGGCCGGCGTCCGCGCGGGACTCAGCCGTGGCGGCTGGCGGGTGGCGCATGCGCCGGTGGCGACCGGTACGTCCGTGCGCCGGGCGTCGCGGGAACGCCGGTCGGCAGCCGCGGCGAGGCCAGCCGGGGTGCATGCCTGGCTGGCCAGTGCGCACCCCATGCCTGCGCCGGGCGCGCGCTGCCGGGCGCTTCGGCGTCGGCCTCGGCCATCGCAGGCACGTGCATCGCCTGCCCGCCCGGGGCCATCGGCTGGCCGGCGGACGTGGCAACGGGGACGTCAGCGGTGGGGCGTGCGCTGGCGTGGGCCGCGGGAGCCAGTGCCGCCACCAGCAAGGTGGCGAGGAAAAAGCCGGCAAGCAGCCACAGGCGCCAGTACCGCCGGACCGGGACGGTCGGCAGGCAGGGCGGGGCTCCGTTGCAGGAGCTCCGCGGGTAGGCGCGGGCGGCATGCATAACGGTAAATTAAACGATAATGATTCGCATGTCCACAATCATGCGAGGCGCCCCCGGCCCAGGGCGCCATTGCCCGGCTCAGTCGCGGTCGTCGCGGGCCCAGATGCCGCCGTTTTCGCGCTTGACCGGGAACTTGGGCACTGCGGTATAGGCCGGGGCGCACAGCGCACGGCCGTCGCGGACGTCGAAACGGGCGCCGTGCAGAACGCACTCGATGCTGCCCTCGACCGGATCGATGCTGCCGGAGGACAGTTCGAACTCCTCGTGGGTGCACTGGTCTTCCAGCGCGTACAGCTCGCCGTCCAGGTTGAACACGACGATCGGGGCGCCGGTGACGTCGTCGAACGCGGTCTTCATCTCGCCCGGCAGCAGTTCCTCGCTGGCGCAGACGTAGGTCCAGGCCGCGCTCATGCCGCGCCCTCCAGCGGCTTCTCCAGTACCTCGAAGCGCAGGTCGTCGCGCTTCGGCAGGCCGAAGCGCGCGTCGCCGTAGGGGAACGGCTTCTTGATCCCGGTGCGGGCATAGCCGCGGCGCTCGTAGAAGGCGATCAGCTCCTCGCGGCAGTCGATCACCGTCATCTGCATGCTCGGCAGCCGCCAGTGCCCGGCCACGTGGCGCTCGGCCTGCAGCATGACCTGCTTGCCGACCCCGCCGCCCTGCGCGGTGGGGCTGACCGCGAACATGCCGAAGTAGCCATGGCCGTCCTCGTCGGCGACGTGGCAGCAGGCCAGCAGCCGGCCGCCCTGCTCAGCCAACAGGATCGCGCTGCGCGGCCGCTGGATGTCGGCGAGGATGCCTTCGGCATCCACCCGCTGGCCGTCCAGGAGGTCGGCTTCGGTGGTCCAGCCCACGCGCGAGGCGTCGCCACGGTAGGCGGAGGTGACCAGTTCGATCAGGGCCGGAACGTCGTCCGGGGTGGCGGTGCGGAAGGTGAGGGCGTCCATGCCCGCATTGTAGGACGCGGCCACGCCCCGCTCCATGCAATGCTCAGCCCAGCAGGGCGCGTACCTTCTTCAGCGCGGCCATGAACGCCTCGATCTCCGCATGCGTGTTGTAGAACGCCAGCGAGGCGCGGCAGGTCGCGGCCACCCCGTAGTACTGCAGCAGCGGGTGCGCGCAGTGCTGGCCCGAGCGCACCGCCACGCCCTGCAGGTCGAGCAGGGTGGCCAGGTCGTGCGCGTGCGCGCCCTCGACCAGGAAGGAGACCACGGCCGCCTTGTGCGGGGCGGTGCCGAAGATGCGCACGCCTTCCACGCGCTGCAGCTCCTCGGTGAAGTGCGCCAGCAGTTCCTGCTCGCGGGCGGCGATATGGCCGCGGCCGAGGCCGTCCAGGTAGTCGACCGCCACGCCGAGGCCGACGAAGCCGGCGATGTTGGGTGTGCCGGCCTCGAACTTCTGCGGGGCGTCGTTGAACACCGTGCCCTCGAAGCTGACTTCCTTGATCATCTCGCCACCGCCCAGGAACGGCGGCATGTCCTGCAGCAGTTCGCGGCGCGCGCACAGTGCGCCGGTGCCGGTGGGCCCGCACATCTTGTGGCCGGTGACGGCATAGAAGTCGCAGCCGATGGCGGCCACGTCCAGCTCCAGGTGCGGCGCGGCCTGGGAACCGTCGATGACGGTGACGATGCCGCGCCGGCGCGCTTCGCGGCAGATCTCGCGGACCGGGTTGACCGTGCCCAGCACGTTGGAGACGTGGGTCAGCGCCAGCAGCTTCACGTCCGGCGTCATCGCCGCGTGCAGCGCATCCATGTCCAGGCTGCCGTCCGCGGTGATCTCGGCCACGCGGATGCGGGCGCCGGTGCGCTCGGCGACCAGCTGCCAGGGCACGATGTTGGCGTGGTGCTCCATGCGCGAGACCAGGATCACGTCGCCGGCTTTCAGCCGCGGCAGCGCCCACGAGTAGGCCACCAGGTTGATGGCGAAGGTGGTGCCGCTGCACAGCACCAGTTCGTTGGCGCGCACGTTGAGGAAGCGCGCCAGCTTGGTGCGCGCGCCTTCGTAGGCATCGGTGGCCTCGGTCCCCAGCGCGTGCACCGCGCGGCTGACGTTGGCGTTGTAGCGGCGATAGAACTCGTCCACCGCGCCGATCACCGGCACCGGCTTCTGCGCGGTGTTGGCGTTGTCGAAATACACCAGCGGCTTGCCGTTGACCTCGCGCATCAGCAGCGGGAAATCGGCGCGCACGCGCTCCCAGTCGGGGGCGCTGCCGGTGGCGGGAATCGGGCGCGGGGAGGAAAGGTTCATGCCATGCCTGCCTGTTGCAGCGCCTGGCCCAGGTGGTGGACCAGCTTCTCGGTGAGGATGTCGTCCACGGCCGCCAGCGGCTCGTGGCAGAACGCGGTGCTGAGCATGGCGCGCGCCTGTTCGGCCGGCACCCCGCGCGAGCGCAGGTAGAACAGCGCGTTGGCATCGAGCTGGCCGACGGTGGCGCCGTGCGCGGCCTTGACCTCGTCGGCGTCGATCACCAGCGTCGGCTGGGTGTCGATCTCGGCGTCGGCGGACAGCAGCAGGTTCTTGTTGGACAGGTTGGCGTCGGTGCCGTCGGCGCCTTCGCGGATGTGGATGCCACCGTGGAACACGACCCGGCTGCGGTTGGCGGCCACGCCCCGCCACAGCAGTTCGGCGCGGGTGTCGCGGGCGATGTGCTCGATGCCCAGGCGGGTGTCGATGTGGCGGCGGCCGGTGCCCAGCAGCACGCCGTTGGCGACCAGCCGGGCGTTGTCGCCTTCCAGGCGCACGTTGAGTTCGTGGCGGCTCAGCGCGGCGCCCAGTTCCAGGTCGATGCGGCGGTACTCCGCATCGCGCGCCAGCACCGCGTCGGTGCGCAGCAGCGAGGTGGCGCGCGCGCTGTCGGCCTGCGCGCGGGCGTGCGCGAGCCGGGCGTCCTGCGCCAGGTGGACGTGCACCAGGGTGTTGTCCAGGTGCGCGCTGTCGCCGGCCTGCAGGTGGTGCTCGACCAGGTTCAGCGAAGCGCCGCGGCGCAGCTCGAACAGGTGGCGGTGGTGCCAGGCGATGTCGTTCGCGTCCCTGGCCCCGGCGGTGGCATCGGCGTGCGTGGGGCCCAGCGGCGCGCTGATGAAGACCAGGTGCAACGGCGTCGCCGCGGCGATGCCTTCGGCCACCTGCACCAGCACGCCCTCGTCGGCAAGCGCGGCGTTGAGCTGGGCGAAGACCTCCTCGGCGCGGTCGAAGCGGCGGCCGAGGAAACCGGCGGCCAGCGGCTCGTCGCGGCGCACGGACGACAGCGTGCGAACCTGCACGCCGGCGTCCAGCCCGGACAGGTCGCTGTGGGCGTCGCTCGGGCGGCCGTTGACGAAGACCAGCCGCGGCGCCGGGATGGCGGCCAGCAACGCGTCATCGACGCTCGGCGCCTGCAGCGGCGCGGCACCGAAGCTGCGGCGTTCGAGCTGGCGCAGCGAGGTGTACTTCCAGGCTTCGCTGCGCGCGGCGGGCAACCCGCTGCGCAGCGCGGCATCGAGCGTGGCGCGACGCTCGTCGTTGCCGCAGAACGCGGCGGCCAGCGATTGCAGGAGCGGGCTCATTACTTGGCCGCCTCGCGCACCACGCGGTCCTTGAGGAAGTCGTAGCCGTGCGCTTCCAGCTCCAGCGCCAGCTCCGGGCCGCCGCTCTTGACGATGCGGCCGTCGGCCAGCACGTGCACCACGTCCGGCTTGATGTAGTCGAGCAGGCGCTGGTAATGGGTGATGACCAGGAACGAGCGTTCCGGCGAGCGCAGCGCATTGACGCCGTCGGCCACGCTCTTGAGCGCGTCGATGTCCAGCCCCGAGTCGGTCTCGTCGAGGATCGCCAGCTTCGGTTCGAGCACCGCCAGCTGGAAGATCTCGTTGCGCTTCTTCTCGCCGCCGGAGAAGCCCTCGTTGACGCCGCGGTGCAGCAGCTCGTCCTTCAGGTGCAGCACGGCCAGCTTCTGCCGCACCAGCTTGAGGAACTGCATGGAGTCCAGTTCCGGCTCGCCGCGGGTCTTGCGCTGGGCGTTGAGCGCGGCGCGCAGGAAATAGGTGTTGTTCACGCCCGGGATCTCCACCGGGTACTGGAACGCCAGGAACAGGCCGGCGGCGGCGCGCGCTTCCGGCTCCAGCTCCAGCAGGTCGTTGCCTTCGAAGCGCACGCTGCCGTCGGTCACCTCGTAGCCGTCGCGGCCGGACAGCACATTGCCCAGGGTCGACTTGCCGGCGCCGTTGGGGCCCATGATGGCGTGGACTTCACCGGGCTTCACGTCCAGCGACAGGCCCTTGAGGATTTCCTTGTCGCCGATGCTTGCGTGGAGGTTTTCGATCTTCAGCATGAGGGTGCGGTCTTCAAATTTGAATGTGGGGCGGGGCGATCAGAGCTCGCCTTCGGCGCGATCAAGGAAGGTGGCGCGCAGCCAGTGGGTGCGCTGCCGGGTGAGCTCGGCCTTGTTGGCCGAATACAGCATCGGGTACATCGAGCCGTACAGGACACGTGGGTTCTCGCCCTTGCCCACCGGGTAGCGTGCCTGGATGTCGGCGTCACGCAGCTGGATCCACAGGCGCTGGGCGTTGCGCAGCTTGTCGATGGCCACCGGCTGGCCCTGCAGCTTCTGCATCACCTGCCGGTACACGGCGTTGAGCTCGGCATCGCTGGCGTCGGCTTCACGCGCGGCGCATTCGTTGATGTCCAGCTGGGTGCGGGCATCGTCGCAGGCCTTGCCCGGCGAGGCGGCCGAGGCAGCCACCGGCAGCAATGCCAGCAGGAGCAAGGGCAGGAGCAGGGGCAGGGGCAGGGGCAGGGGCAGGGGCAGGGGCAGGGGCAGGCGGATCATCCGACCGAGCCTTCCAGCGACACTTCCAGCAGCTTCTTGGCTTCCACCGCGAACTCCATCGGCAGCTCCTTGAACACCTGCTTGCAGAAGCCGTCGACGATCATCGACACCGCGTTCTCCTGGTCGATGCCGCGCGCGCGGCAGTAGAACAGCTGGTCGTCGGAGATCTTGGAGGTGGTGGCCTCGTGCTCGACGGTCGCGGCGGGGTTCTTCACCTCGATGTAGGGGAAGGTGTGGGCGCCGCACTTCTTGCCGATCAGCAGCGAATCGCACTGGGTGTAGTTGCGCGCGCCCTCGGCCCCGGCGGCGACCTTGACCAGGCCGCGGTAGGTGTTCTGGCCGTGGCCGGCGCTGATGCCCTTGGAGACGATCTTGCTCTTGGTGCGCTTGCCGACGTGGATCATCTTGGTGCCGGTGTCGGCCTGCTGGCGGTGGTGGGTCAGCGCCACCGAGTGGAACTCGCCCACCGAGTCGTCGCCCAGCAGCACGCACGACGGGTACTTCCAGGTGATCGCCGAGCCGGTCTCCACCTGGGTCCAGGTGACCTTGGAGCGGGCGCCGCGGCATTCGGCGCGCTTGGTGACGAAGTTGTAGATGCCGCCCACGCCGTTCTCGTCGCCCGGGTACCAGTTCTGCACGGTGGAGTACTTGATCTCGGCGTCTTCCAGCGCCACCAGCTCCACCACCGCGGCGTGCAGCTGGTTCTCGTCGCGCATCGGCGCGGTGCAGCCTTCCAGGTAGGAGACGTGGCCCTTGTCCTCGCAGATGATCAGCGTGCGCTCGAACTGGCCGGTGTTGTTGGCATTGATGCGGAAGTAGGTGCTCAGCTCCATCGGGCAGCGCACGCCCTTGGGCACGAACACGAAGCTGCCGTCGGAGAACACCGCCGAGTTGAGCGCGGCGAAATAGTTGTCGCCCACCGGCACCACCGAGCCCAGGTACTGGCGGACCAGCCCGGGATACTCGCGGATGGCCTCGGAGATCGAGCAGAAGATCACGCCCTTGTCGGCCAGTTCCTTGCGGAACGTGGTGCCGACCGAGACCGAGTCGAACACCGCGTCGACCGCCACGCCGGCCAGCTTGGCGCGCTCGTGCAGCGGCACGCCGAGCTTGTCGTAGGTGTCCAGCAGCTCCTTGGGCACTTCGTCCAGCGACTTGTACTTGGGCCCCTTGGGCGCGGAGTAATAGCTCAGCGCCTGCAGGTCGATCGGGCCGATCTGCAGCTTGGCCCAGTCCGGCTGGCGCATGGTCAGGAAGTGGCGGTAGGCGTCCAGGCGCCACTGCGTCATCCACTCCGGCTCGTCCTTCTTGGCCGACAGGGCGCGGATGATGTCCTCGTCCAGGCCCGGCGGGAACGACTCGGATTCGATCTCGGTGACGAAGCCGGCCTCGTACTTGCGGCCCAGCTGTTCGTGGATCTCGCGGTTTGGGGTGTCGGCGCTGCCGACGCTTTCGGTGGTCTCGGTGGCCATGAGGCTGCCTACGGAATTCAGGAAACGATGCTGACGTCGATGCGCCGACGGTCAGCAAGTGGGAGGGGGTGCAGCATCTGCGCCAGCGTCACCCCGCGCAGGGCGTCGGCGACCACGTCGTTGATCAGCCGCCAGTTCGAGCGCACGCCGCACTGGCCGGCGATGCCGCACTGGCTCTCGCCCTGGCTGCACTCGGTGATCGCCAGCGGGCCTTCCATCGCCTCGACGATCTCGATCAGGCTGATCTCGGTGGCCGGACGGGTCAGGCGGTAGCCGCCGCGCACGCCGCGCAGGCCCTCGACCAGCCCGGCCTGCGCCAGTGGCTTGAGCAGCTTGCTGACCGTGGGCGGCTCGAGCCCGGCGGCCTCGGCCAGCTCGGTCGCGCTGAGCACCTCGTCCGGCCGCGTGGCGAGCACGGTCATGACGACGCTGGCGTAGTCGGTGAGCTTGGTGACGCGGAGCATGGGAAGGCGGGGGGAATCAATGTGGACCGAAATTGTACGCTTTTGTGGGCGGAGCCTCAAATCCGCTTCCCGGCGATGCGTTGATGCAGGTCAAGCCGTTGGCATCCGGCGCCCGGGCTTGGGAAGCCTGCGCGACTGCGCGAGAATCCCCCTTCCCATCGTTTCCCGGCCATGTACATGCCCAAGAAGATCCAGGCGCGCAGATCCACCATCCACGGCAATGGCGTGTTCGCGCTGGCGGCCATCGCCAAGGGCGAGCGCATCATCGAGTACAAGGGGCTGCGCCGGACCCACGCCGAGGTGGACGCCGACGATGCGGGCGATGTGGAAAGCGGCCATACCTTCCTGTTCACGCTCAACGACGATTACGTCATCGATGCCAGCTACAAGGGCAATGACGCGCGCTGGATCAACCACAGCTGCGACCCCAACTGCGAGGCGCTGATCGAAGAGGCCGAGGGCGACGACCGTACCGCGGACAAGGTGTTCATCGAGGCGATCCGCGCGATCCGCCCGGGCGAGGAGCTGACCTACAACTACGGCATCACCCTGGCCGAGCGCCACACCCCGCGCTTGAAGAAAATCTGGGAGTGCCGCTGCGGTTCGCCCAAGTGCACCGGCACCATGCTGCAGCCCAAGCGCTGAGGCTGGCGCGCGGGTCGTTCCCGGACCGGGCCGCAGGCGCGGCCCGGGTCCACGCCCGGCAGGACAGGCGTCAGTTGCCGGGCAGTCCCTGCGGCAGCAGCGCGCCCAGGTTCTGGTTGAAGTCCACCGCGATGCGGCCGTTCTCGATGCCCACCGACTTCACCTGCAGCGCGCCCATCACGTTGGCGATGGCCGGTTCGATGCGGTAGATCGGCTCGCGGCGTGCATAGTCGGCCAGCCAGGTGTTGAGCAGGCTGCGCGTGCCGGCATCGAGTTCGGCGCCGGCCATGGCCGGGCGGAACGCGTCGACGGTCGGCTGTTCCAGGTGGAAGCCACGGCTCTGCGCGTCGTAGCGCAGGCCGCTGCTGAGCTGCACGTTGCCCACCGGCATCGGTGCACCGCCGGCGGCGGCCATGGCCAGGTCGAACTGCAGGTTCAGGCGGCTGCCCGCCGGCAGCGTGAGCCGCGGCTGGCTGACGGTCATCGCGAGCAGCCCGCCCAGCGCCTTCTGCGAGCGCGGGAAGCTGCCATCCAGGTAGTGCTGCACGTCGGCTGCATCGACCAGCAGCTTGCGGCCGCTGACCTGCGGCGAGGCGTGGGCGCTGGTGGCCATGACCACGCAGGCGACGGCGGGCAGCAACAGGGCGCGGAGGTTCATCGTGTCGGCCTGCGAAGAGTGTGGCGGGGGAAGCGACGCACGATACCCGGAAACGGTGAATGGCCGGTTAGCGCGACGGCGTCGCCTCCGCGCTCAGCGTGCCTGGCGCAGTGCCTGCAGCTTCGCGATCAGCCCGTCGAGTTCCGGCTGCAGTGCCGCCAGCGGGTGGGCGTCGTCGCGCGCGGCCACGGCCAGTGCTTCCAGCAGGCCGGTGGCGACCACCGCGCCTGCAGCCTCGTTGCACGACAGGCGCCGCTGCCGCTGCGCGTCCTCCAGTTCGTGCATCCAGTTGCGCGGACTGCGTTGTTCGAACTCGATGGTGCAACGGCCGCTGCACTGCAGGCCATCGGCTTCGATCGGCGTGACGGTGATGCGGTAGCGGTGCTTGCTGCTGGACATGGTGTGGCGTGTGAGCGTGGGGCTTGGCGACCACCATAGGCCCGCTGGGCGGCCGGGGCGAGGCGCCGGCCCATGACGCTGTGTTCCAGTCGATACCGCATCGCGCCCGCCATCGCTGGCGCGCACCCCGCGGCAGGGGCCTGGCAATGCCGGACGTCGCCCCGGCGATGGCCGTCACGCCGGGGCCGCGGGGCATGCGGCGCACGCCATGGACCCGATTCCGGGGAGATGCATGGCCCACGCTCCAGGCAGGCCACGTCACCCGGGCGCGCACCTGAAGATGCCTCCCGGCGGGGGGATTGCGCTTGTTCCGGCAGCGGATTGGCGTGGCTGGCGGACGAACCGCCTCCGCAGGCATGCCGCTTGCCGCGCAATCGGCGCGCAATGCCGCAGGGTGCGGCCTTGGCAGTGCGCGGCGACGATCCGTGCGCGCACCGGTGGCGCCGCAAAAAAAAACGGGACGGCATGGCCGTCCCGTTCTCTCGCCCAGGGCGCGCGGATCAGATCGCGGCGTCCTTGAGCTTCTTGAGCGGACGCACCTTGATCTTGGTGGAGGCCGGCTTGGCGGCGAACCACTGCTCTTCCTTGGTGAACGGGTTGATGCCCTTGCGCTTCGGCTTGGCCGGCACGTTCACGGTGGAGATCTTCAGCAGGCCCGGCAGGGTGAAGCTGCCAGCGCCCTTCTTGTTGACCGATGCGGCAACGGCGCCTTCCAGCGCGGCCAGGACGGAGCGGACATCCTTGGCAGCGACGCTGGTCGCCTCGGCCAGGTGTGCAACCAGACCCGACTTGGTCAGGGCTTCCTTGATCGGCTTGGGAGCGGCCGGCTTGGCGGCGGCCTTCGTAGCGACTTTCTTCGCTGCCTTCTTCGGGGCAGCCTTCTTAGCGGTCTTTGCCATGGTTTCCTGTTCCGTGAGCGGGTGGTTGTGGTCATGCCGACCCCGTCGGCAAGCGAAATGTAGGGCATGCGCGGTGCATCGCCAATAGGTCGGGGCACAAAAACCCCATAAAAATTGCTTCCAACCGCCCTTCCGGCGTGCCGTCGGGCCACGATCGCGGGAAAACCGGCTGCAAAGCCCGGGGCCGCGCACCGGTCGCGGCCCCGGCCATGCGCGGCGGCGGCAGGGGGCGGCCGCGATGCGCGCTGCCGCCGCGGCGCACAGGGCGCTAACGAACGCTCGCCTAGGCTGGGTCTCCCTTCAACGCACGTACAGGAGACTTGCCATGGGTATTTCGCGCCACGCCACCGCGCACTGGGAGGGGGATCTCAAGAGCGGGCAGGGGCGGCTGAGCACGCCGCAGAGCGGGTTGATGGAGAACACGCGCTACGCGTTTTCCAGCCGTTTCGGCGACGAGAAGGGCACCAATCCCGAAGAACTGATCGCCGCCGCGCACGCGGGCTGCTTCACCATGGCGCTGTCGGCAAAGCTGGCGGAAGCAGGCTTCCCGGCGCGCTCGCTCGACACCCGCGCCGATGTCGACCTGTCGATGGACGGCGGTCCGCAGCTGTCGCGCATCCGGCTGAAGGTGAAGGCGGTGGTGCCCGGCATGGACGAGGTGAAGTTCCGCGCGGTGGCCGACGATGCCAAGCAGAACTGCCCGGTGTCCAAGGCGCTCAGCGCGGTGCCGATCAGCCTGGAGACCGAGTTCGCCGGCTGATCCGGCGGCCGGGGCGGTGCCGTTGCCGCCCCGGCGTTCCGGTTCAGGGGCGTTTCACGCGCCGCGCCGGAGCATCCGCCCATCCTCCATCCCATACGCCGGTGCGGCCGCCATGTCCCGATCATTGACTCTTGCAGGTGTCCTGGTCTTCGGTTGCCTGCTGGCGTTCACCGCCTCCGCGCAGCGCTACGACGACGGCAGCTATCGCCCCTACCCGGGCAGCGGCCAGTGGCGCGACGATGATGGCCGTTACGGCCGCGACGACAACGGCCCGGTCTACGACTATGCGCGCGTGGTGCGGGTGGACCCGATCATCGTCGACGGCGGCGGCCGCCGGGGAGACTGCTACGCGCGCAGCGAGGGCGACTACGTGTACGGCGCGGACGGCTACCGCCAGGAGCGCGACGACGTCCGCGATCATGGCGACGGGCGTTACGTCGACGGCTATCGCCAGGGCAACGATGGCGGGCGCCAGGTGGCCACGGTGATCGGCGGCCTGGCCGGCGCGATCATCGGCAGCCGCATCGGTGGCGGCGATGGCCGCTACCTGGGCACCGCGATCGGCACCGTGGCCGGCGGCGCCGCCGGGCGCGCGATCTACGATGCCAACAACCGCCCGGTCTACCGCCGCTCGGACGTGCGCGTATGCGAGCCGCAGCGCGAGGGCTACGGCTACGAGAGCGAGCGCGTGGCCGGTTACGACGTCACCTACGAATACGCCGGCCGCGAGTACCACACCCGCCGCGATTACCACCCGGGCGAGCGCATCCGGGTGCGGGTGGACGTCAGCGCCGACTGACCTGCGCGCGGCGCGGGCCGCGCGCGTCTGGCCGCGGCCCTGCGGCAGCGTGCCCTGGCGTTCGTTGTCAGCCCTGGCCGATGGCGGCATAGTCGCCGTTTCCGTTGGCCAGGAGTGTCCCCGCATGCGCCGTACCGCCGCCTGTCTCGCCGTCCTGCTTCCCTGTCTGCACGTGGCGCCGGCCGCGGCCGGAGTGCGGGTGCTGCTCGCCGACACCATCCATACCGGCGATCCGCAGCAGCCCACGGCCAATGCGCTGGCGTGGGACACCGACGACGGCCGCCTGCTCGCGGTGGGCGAGCGCCAGGCCGTGCTGCAACGCTATCCGCAGGCCCCGCGCGTCGATGCCGGCAAGGCCACCGTGGTACCGGGCCTGATCGACGCGCACGCGCACCTGGTCGGCCTCGGCAACACCCTGGCGCAGGCCGACCTCAGTGGCGCGCGCAGCCGTGCCGAAGTGGTGGAACGGCTGCAGGCCTTCGAGAAGACGCTGGCGCCGGGCGAGTGGCTGCTGGGCGCCGGCTGGGACCAGAACCGCTGGGACGACACCGCGTTCCCGACCGCGGCCGACCTGGACGCGGCGTTCCCCGAACGGCCGGTGTACCTGGAGCGCATCGACGGCCACGCCGGCTGGGCCAACGGCGCCGCGTTGCGGATCGCGGAAAAGAAGGCGGGCAGGTCGTTGTCCGGCGACTGGCAGCCCGAAGGCGGGCGTATCCTGCGCGACGCCGCCGGCAAGCCGGCCGGCGTGCTGGTGGACGCCGCATCCGCGCTGGTCAGCGCGCACATCCCGGCACCTGACGCGGCGGTGCGCGAGAAGCGCCTGCACGCGGCGCTGCAACTGGCGGTCAGCAACGGGCTGACCGGCGTGCACGACATGGGCGTGTCGCGCGGGGACCTGGCGGTGATGAAACGGCTGGCCGACCAGGGCAGATTGCCGCTGCGCATCGACGCCTACGCCGACGGCAACAACGCGGCGCTGGACGACCTGTGCGCCAACGGGCTCTACACCCATCCGGGCGGACGCCTGCAGATGCACGGGGTGAAGCTGTTCATGGACGGCGCGCTGGGCAGCCGCGGCGCGGCCCTGCTGGCCGACTACAGCGACGACCCGCACAACCGCGGGCTGCTGATGACATCGCCGGAGGAATTCGAGGTGGCCGTGCGCAGGGCCGATGGCTGCAAGGTGCAGGTGGCCACGCATGCGATCGGCGACCGCGGCAACCGCATCGTGCTCGACACCTACGAAAAGGTGCTGGGCGCGCACAAGGACAACGACCACCGCTGGCGCGTGGAGCACGCCCAGGTGGTGGCGCTGGAGGACATCCCGCGCTTCGCCCGGCTCGGCGTGATCGCCTCGATGCAGCCCACCCATGCCACTTCGGACATGGGGTGGGCCGGGCAGCGCGTGGGGCCGGAGCGGATCAAGGGTGCCTATGCCTGGCAGCGCTATCTGCACAGCGGTGCGCGGCTGGCGCTGGGGTCGGATTTCCCGGTCGAGCAGGTCGATCCGCGGCTGGGCCTGTACGCGGCGGTGACCCGCCAGGACCGCGATGGCCGGCCGCCGGGCGGGTGGCAGCCGGAGCAGCGCCTGAGCCCGGCCGAAGCGCTGCGTGGCTTCACCAGCGACGCGGCGTATGCCGGGCATGACGAAGCCCGGGTCGGGCGCCTGCGCGCGGGCCTGCATGCGGACTTCGTCGTACTCGACCGCGATCCGCTCGATGCGGCCGCCGGCCGCCTGGACGGGTTGCAGGTGCTGTCCACCTGGGTCGATGGCGAAGCGGTCTACACCGCGGCACCGCCGGCCAGCGAGGGCTGACGCCGCCGCGGTGCCGCGGCGATGACGGTTCGGCAGCGCCGCGCGGCGGTTGCCAGGTCGCCGCGCATGCATGCCGCACCGGACTCCAGGGTGCGCCGCCATGCCGCCGCACATCCATGCCACCTGCGGGTGGCATGGGCGGAAAAGCCGCGCAATTGCGGGCGATATCCGCTACCGCAGCCGAGGTTGCGGAAGAAACGATCCGATCTTCGGCGCTTCATCGACTGCGATTCACGTCGCCCTGCGAAGCAGTACGGCGCTGGAAACAGCGTCCGGCCAGGTGGCATCGCGCCCCTTGGAACAAGCGCTTGCGCGCGCCTGCGCCGCGCTCGCACACCGGCCCCGACAAGCAGATGCATCCGGTTGCATCGGCAATGAAATTTGTCTTCCCGTAGACATTGCGCATTGTTCGTTCACGAGTTGGCACTGTCGGTACGCCCCATGCGGGGCGTCCCCCAGTCATAGCGAATTCGGGTAACGAACAAAAATGCGCAAGCCACTCCCGCTTCATCCCCTGACGTTGTGCGTTCTGGCAAGCCTGGCCGCCTCTGCCGGCGTCCATGCCCAGACCAAGGAAGAAGGCAGCGATCGCAAGATCAGCGATCTCGCCACGGTCAGCGTCTCCGCCTCGCGCATCGACCGCCCCGACCTGGTGGCGCCGACGCCGACCCTGCCGATCACCGCCGAGGAGCTGAAGCTCGATTCGCGCACCAACATCGGCGCCGCGCTCAATGACCTGCCGCAGTTCCGCGCGACCAGTTCGCCGCAGACCACCGGCTCAAATACCGGTGCCGGCAACGCGCCGGTCGATCTGCGCGGCCTGGGCATCTCGCGCACCCTGGTGCTGCAGGACGGTCGCCGCATCTCCAGCGACAACGACCTGAACACGATCCCGTCGATCGTCGTCAAAAGCGTCGACGTGGTGACCGGCGGTGCCTCCGCGGCATGGGGGTCGGGTGCGGTCGGCGGCGTGGTCAACATCAGCCTGGATCACGATTTCGTAGGCTTCAAGGCGGGCGCCCAGGCCGGGCAGTCCACCTACAACGACGGCAAGGAAAAGCGCTTCGAGGCAGCCTGGGGCACGGATTTCGCCGATGGGCGCGGCCATTTCCTGGTCGGCGGCGAGTTCCTCGACAACGACGGCATCGTGCCGCGCAGTTCGCGCAGCCGGGCCGGTCGCTGGTCGACGTTGTCCATCGGCAACGGCCAGTACCAGTTGATGCCCGATGTCGGCTTCGCCGACGCGGGTTACGGCGGCCTGATCCTGTCCGGCGTGCTCAAGGGCAAGGCGTTCAACCCGGACGGTTCGCTGCGCGACTTCCAGTACGGCCGTGTCGTCGGTGCGCTGATGAGTGGCGGCGAGGGACCGTCGAACGACGACTACAGCCCGCTCAGCGCGCCGCAGAAGCGGTATTCGGTGCTCGCCAGCGGCCGCTACGATCTGAACGATGATGTGCGCCTGACAGCCTAGGTGCGCCACTCGCGGATGTACAACAACTACATCTGGTTCGGCGACCACAACCGCAACAACCTGGATATCGGCATCGACAACGCGTTCCTGCCGCAGCAGGTGCGCGAGGCGATGCAGCAGGCCGGCGAGACCAAGTTGCGCATCGGCCGCTTCAACAACGACATCAATTACCCACACATCGATTTCGAGCGCAAGACCACGCAGGCCACGCTCGCGCTGGACGGCTATGCCGGCGACTGGCGCTGGAGCGCGTACTACAGCCACGGCGAGGCCGAGGCGAACTTCGATACGCCGGGGTTCATCCTGCGCGAGGCATGGGCCAATGCCATCGATTCGGTGATCGATCCGTCCACCGGCAAGCCGGTGTGCCGCGTCAGCCTGGCCAACCCGGCGGTGCACTGCGTGCCGATCAACGTGTTCGGCGAAGGCGCGCCGTCGCAGGAGGCGATCGACTACGTCACCGGTACCCCGCAGCAGCGCGCCAGGACCACGCTGGACGTGTTTGGCGCCAGCCTGCGCGGCGAACCCTGGGAGCTGCCCGCGGGCCCGGTCTCGGTGGCGTTCGGCGTGGAGGGCCGGCGCGAGGCGATCGACCAGCGCGTCGGCGAACTGGACGCGGCCAAGGCGTTCCGTTCGTTCAATTTCAGTGCCATGAAGGGCTCGTTCAATGTCAAGGAGGCCTTCGGCGAGGTACTGGTGCCGCTGGTCAGGGACGTGCCCGGCCTGAACAACCTGGCGCTGAGTGCGGCCGCGCGCATCTCCGACTACAACACCACCGGCTCGATCTGGTCGTGGAAGCTCGGCTTCACCAATGAGTTCGTCGACGGCTTCCGCGGCCGCGTCGCCCGTTCCCGCGATATCCGCTCGGCCAACCTGGGCGAGCTGTTCACCACCACCACCACCACCGGCTGGAGCTACGTCACCGACCCGACCAACAACCAGACCGTCTATGCGTTGAGCAACGGCGGCGGCAACCCGGGGCTGCGTCCGGAAACGGCCGACACCCTGACCGCGGGGCTGAGCTGGTCGCCGCGGGCGGTCGAAGGGCTGGACCTGTCGGTGGACTATTTCAACATCGAAATCAAGGACGTGATCACCACGATCGGGCTGCAGGACATCCTCAACCGCTGCGCCGCCGGCAATGCCGAGCTGTGCAGCCGGGTCGAGCGCGACGCGGGAGGAAACATCACCCGCATCGTCTCCACCTACACCAACCTGTCCCAGTACAAGACCGACGGCGTCGACCTGGAAGCTTCCTACCGCCGCGACGCCCGCCTGTTCGGCGTGCCCGGGCGCCTGCGCCTGCGCACCCTGGCGACCTGGGTCAACAGTCTGAGCACGGACGACGGGGTCAAGCGGATGGAGTACGTGGGCTCGCAGGGCTACGCGTTCGGGCTGGGCGTGCCGAAGTGGCGCGCGGTTTCCAGCATCGCCTTCGACAGCGACGCCTTCTCGCTCAACGCGCGTGCGCGCTACCTGTCCGCAGGCGACTACGACCGCAACCAGAACATCGTCAACAACCGGATCGGCAGCTACGTGTACTACGACGTGGGCGGCGCCTACCGGCTGGGCGGCGAGGGCAGGGTCGAGCTGTATGCCAGCGCCAACAACGTCTTCAACAAGAAGGCGCCCATCGCCGCCACGTTCTCGCCCTATTACGACGTCATGGGGGCCTACTACACCGCCGGCGTGCGGGTGAAGTTCTGAGCGGCGCGGCCGCATACCGACAAGGAGCAGAAATGAATCATGCACTCCGTACCCTGCTGGCGGCGGCATTGGCCGTCGCCGGCAGTGCGGCCGCAGCGGTTCCGGTGCCGCCGGCGATCCATGCCGACGGCGTTCCCGCCATTCCCGCGGCGACCGCCGAGGCCAGCGCCCGCTACCTGGAGTACCGCCGTGCCGCCTTCCTTGGCTGGGACCCGCAGAACCGCTCGGTCCTGATGAAGACCCGCTTCGGCGGCACCGACCAGCTGCACAGCGTGCAGTCGCCCGGCGCCGCTCGCACCCAGCTCAGCTTCGAGGCCGAGCCGGTCCCCTTCGCCAGCCACGCCCCGGGCGACAGCGACCACCTGGTGGTGCAGAAGGACATCGGCGGCAACGAGTTCTTCCAGCTGTACCTGCTGAAGGACGGTCGCCTGGAGCTGCTGACCGACGGCAGGTCGCGCAACTGGTTCGGCAGCTGGAGCCGCGATGGCCGCCTGCTCGGTTACGCCTCCTCGCGGCGCAACGGCGCGGACATGGACCTCTACGTGCTGGACCCGGCCCGGCCAGGCAGCGACCGGATGGTCGCGCAGGTCAGTGGCGGCGGCTGGAACATCTCCGACTTCTCGCCCGACGGCGCGCGTGCGCTGGCCATCAACCGGCTGTCGATAAACCACGCCGTGCTGGCCGAGGTCGACCTGCGCAGGGGCGGGATGAAGGTGCTGACCCCGGCGCGCGGGCGCGCGTCCTATGCCGATGCGCGCTACGCCCGCGACGGCCGGATCTGGGTGCTGTCCAACCGCGATTCGGATTTCGTCCGGCTGGGCAAGCTGGACCCGCGCAGCGGTGCATTCGCCCCGGTCAGCCGCGAACCGCGCTGGGACGTGACCGACTATGCGGTATCGGACGACGAGCAGGTGCTGGCCTATGCGATCAACGACGCCGGCGTGTCGCGGCTGCGCGTGGGCGATGGCCAGGGTGCCAACCTGCGGCAAGTCGACGGCCTGCCCGACGGTGTCCTGGACTGGAGCATCGGCCAGCTGCTGCAGATCGCGCCATGGGGCGAGATCGGCCTGAGCCTGTCGTCGGCCAAGGTGCCCGGCGATGTCTATTCGGTGGACGCCAAAACACTGGAGGTCCGCCGCTGGACCCGCAGCGAGGCCGGTGGACTGGACCTGGAGCGCAACCGCGAGCCGGAGCGGGTGGAGGTCACCAGCTTCGACGGCGAGAAGGTGTCCGGCTTCCTGTACCGCCCCGATCCCGCCCGCTTCCCGGGCAGGCGTCCGTTGATCATGGACATCCATGGCGGCCCGGAAGGGCAGAGCCGGCCGGGTTTCCTCGGCGCCGACAACTATCTGCTCAATGAGCTCGGCGTGGCCCTGTTCCTGCCCAACGTGCGCGGTTCCTCGGGCTACGGCACCCGCTTCCTGGACCTGGACAACGGCCCCTGGAAACGCGAGGACTCGGTCAAGGACGTGGGGGCGTTCATCGACGCGCTGGCGGCCGATCCGGCACTGGACGCGGCCCGGTTCGCGGTCTACGGCTTCAGCTACGGCGGCTACATGTGCTACGCCTCGGCGGTGCATTACAGCGACCGCCTGCGCTCGGCCAGCTGCGCCGTCGCCATTTCCGACTTCGTCACCTTCCTGGAGAACACCCAGGCGTACCGGCGCGACCTGCGGCGCGTGGAGTACGGCGACGAGCGCGATCCGGCCCAGCGTGCCCGGCTGGCGGAGATATCGCCGTTGCGCAATGTCGGGAAGATCCGGATTCCGCTGATGGTCGCCGCCGGCGGCAACGATCCGCGGGTGCCGGCCTCCGAGGCCGAGCAGATCGTCAAGGCGCTGCGCGCGCAGGGTGGCGACGCCTGGCACGTGCTGGCGCGCAACGAAGGCCATGGCTTCCACAAGCGCGAGAACCGCGACTACATCTTCTGGGCCGGGATCGAGTTCTGGAAGAAGACGCTGCTCGCCCCGGCGGAGTAGGCGCCACGGCAGGCGTCGGCATCGGCCGGCGCCTCCGCTTCAGCGGTCGTCGTGCAGCTGGCCGCCGGGCAGGAACACCCAGGTGCGGGTGACCTGCAGGATGTCGATGTCGTCGCTGGTGCGCGGCAGCGGCGGGAACGGCTGCGCCAGTTCCACCACGCGCAGCGCGGCGGCGTCGAGCAGCGGCGTGCCGCTGCTGCGCAGGATGCGGCTGCTCTCCACGCTGCCGTCGCGGCGCACGCCCACGGTGATCACCACCTGGCCGCCGAGGCGGCGCTGGCGCGCTTCGTCCGGGTAGTTCAGGTTGCCCACGCGCTCGGCGCGGTCGACCCAGGCGCGCAGGTAGTTCGCGTACGCATATTCACGGGTGCTGGCCGAGACGAACTTGCGGTTCGGGCGCCTGGCGTACTGTTCCGAGCGCAGGTGCACCTCGGCGGCCAGTCGAGCCATCTCCGCGTCGCGCTGCTCGCGCGCGGTCATCGGCGCGTCCGGCTCGGGGCGTTCGGGCAGCGGCCGCGGCTGCGCCTGGGCCACCACCTCCTCGCCTTGGGTGCTGCTGACCACGCGCGCCTGCGGCGGTGGCGGTGCGGCGGCGGCCTGGCGTTGGGTCGGGACCGGCGCGATGCCGTCATCGGGGCGTGGCACGATGCCGGCCTGGCTGTCGCGCGGCCGTTGCGGCGTGTCGTGGTCGCCGCCGCCCTGCTGGTTGGCCTGGGCCAGGAAGTCGGCCTGCTCCGGCGTCAGCGGCGTGCTGGTCTGGCTGAAGATGACGTCCAGCGTCGGCACCAGCGGCGCGTTGCCGCCGACCGCGAAGCCCACGCCCAGGATCAGCAGCCCGTGCACCAGCAGCGAGAGCGTCAGCGTGGCGCCCAGCCGTTGCTGCTCGGTGATGCGTGCCGGCGGCGGCAGGGCATCCACGGGTACGCTCATCGCGGCAGGCTGGCCTCGATCGCGTCGAACAGCTGGCCGGCGATGTTCAGGCCGAACTGGGCGTCGAGTTCGCGGGCGCAGGTCGGGCTGGTGACATTGACCTCGGTGAGATAGTCGCCGATCACGTCCAGGCCGACGAAGCGCATGCCGCGCCGCTTCATCTCCGGGCCGACCTGGGCGGCGATCCAGCGGTCGCGCTCGCTCAGCGGGCGGCCTTCGCCACGGCCGCCGGCGGCGAGGTTGCCGCGGAATTCGTCGCCCTGCGGGATGCGCGCCAGGCAGTAGTCGACCGGCTCGCCGTCGATCAGCAGTATGCGCTTGTCGCCGGCGCTGATATCGGGGATGAAACGCTGCGCCAGCGCCAGCCGGCGGCCGCCGTCGGTAAGCGTCTCCAGGATCACGTTGAGGTTGGCGTCGCCGGTGCCGCTGCGGAAGATCGAACGCCCGCCCATGCCGTCCAGCGGCTTGAGCACGACCTGGCCGTGCTCCAGGGCGAAGGCCTTGAGCGCTGCGGCGCTGCGGCTGACCAGGGTCGGCGGGCAGCACTGCGGGAACAGCAGGGCGGCCAGCTTCTCGTTGTAGTCGCGCAGCCCCTGCGGGTCGTTGACCACGCAGGCGCCGGCGGCCTGGGCCACCGACAGCACCTGGGTGTCGTACAGGAACTCGCCGTCGAACGGCGGGTCCTTGCGCATCAGCACGATCTGGCCGGGGCCGAACGCGGTGCGGGTGTAGCTGCCCAGGGTGAACCAGCCGGCCGGGTCGTCGCGCACCTGCAGCGGCGCGGTGTCGGCCACGGCGGTGCCGCCTTCCAGCGCCAGCCCGCCGGGGCGCACGTAGTGCAGGCGGTGGCCGCGCCGCTGGGCCTCCAGCAGCATGGCGAAGGTGGTGTCCTTGGCGATCTTGATTTGGGCGATGGGGTCCATCACCACGATGACGTCCAGCATGATCCACGGCCTTTCGGGTCAGGCGGCGATGGTAGCGCCCCGGCACGACGGGCGCCCAGCGCCATGCGCGGTCCGGAGCGTTGCGGGGCTGAATGGCCCTGCGCAACGACTGCGATGGGGTTCACACTGCGCGCGGCGACGGCCCCGCGATGACGGCGGCCCTTGACAGTTTGCGGCCGGACTGGGATATAGACCGCTTTCGCAGCAGCTCCACGTTCAGATGGCGCGCTGCGCGCCCGGGGAAATCGCAATGGTTGAAAACATGGCTGCGGGTGGGGAACTCGCAGGGTTGAAGGTGATGGTCATCGACGATTCGAAAACCATCCGCCGCACCGCCGAGACACTGCTCAAGCGCGAGGGCTGCGAGGTCGTGACCGCGACCGACGGTTTCGAGGCATTGGCCAAGATCGCCGACCAGCAGCCGCAGATCATCTTCGTCGACATCATGATGCCGCGGCTGGATGGCTATCAGACCTGCGCGCTGATCAAGGGCAACCAGCTGTTCAAGTCCACGCCGGTGATCATGCTGTCCTCCAAGGATGGCCTGTTCGACAAGGCGCGCGGGCGCATCGTCGGCTCCGAGCAGTACCTGACCAAGCCTTTCACCCGCGAAGAACTGCTGGGCGCCATCCGTACATACGTCAACGCCTGACCAGGGGGTAAGGCACATGGCTCGAATCCTGTTGATCGAGGACTCACCGACCGACCGGGCGGTGTTCACGCAATGGCTGGAGAAGGCCGGGCACGAAGTGCTCGCCACCGACAATGCCGAGGATGGCCTGCAGCTGGCACGCAGCCAGGCGCCGCAACTGGTGCTGATGGACGTGGTGCTGCCGGGCATGAGCGGGTTCCAGGCCACGCGCGCGCTGTCGCGCGACGAGGCCACCCGCGGCATCCCCGTCCTGATCGTCAGTACCAAGAGCATGGAGACCGACATGGCCTGGGGCATGCGCCAGGGTGCGTCGGATTACGTGGTCAAGCCGCCGCGCGAGGATGACCTGATCGCGCGGATCAACAAACTGGTGGGTTGATGCGATCTCCCTTCGACATCCTCGAAGCTTATGAGCGGCGCAGCCTGGCGCACGCGGTGCAGCTGCCGGAACGGCATTTCTCGACGGACGTCTGGCGCGGCGTGGGCTACCGCATCGGCAGCCGGCGCCTGGTGTCCGATTTCCGCGAGGTGGTCGAGATCGTGCCGATGCCGCCGGTGACCCCGGTGCCGGGGGCACAGCCGTGGCTGCTGGGCGTGGGCAACCTGCGCGGCAACCTGTTTCCGGTGGTGGACCTGAAGTACTTCCTGGAAGGGCAGCGTACCGTCCAGCAGGAAGGCCACCGGGTGCTGATCATGCGCCAGACCGGCGGCGACGTCGCCATCAGCATCGATGAGCTCTACGGACAGCGCAGTTTCGAGCTGTCCACCGAGGTCCCGGCAGGCGACATCGCCCAGGGCCGCTACGCCCATTTCGTCGAGCGTGCCTTCAATGACGGCGACCACGACTGGGGGGTGTTCTCGCTTTCCCTGCTGTCGCGCACGCCTGAATTCCGGCAGGCCGCCGCCTGAGTGCGGGCCCGCCTTTCCGTATTGGATACCGAGGTCGAAACATGAGTACTGCTCCGGACGCCGCCAAGACCAGCAAGCTTGGCAACGTAAGTACCAATTTCTGGCTGGGCCTGCTGGTACTGTCGATGATCGTGTTCGGTGCCAACACCGGCGTGGCGACCTGGCAGGGCAGTCGCCTGGCCGGCGCCGGCACCGGTGCGGCCGACCTGCAGGTGCTGTCGCAGCAGCTGGCCAACCAGGGCCGCGAGGCGGTGGCCGGCAACCGTGCGGCCTACGCCGCGTTCAAGGACACCCGCGCCCGGGTCGACCGCACCGTGGGTGAGCTGCAGGGCCGGTTCGGCCAGGAGGCCGGCGTGGCCACGCCGCTGCGGCAACTGGTCGAGACCTGGCAGCCGCTGTCCAAGAACGCCGAGCAGATCGTGGCCAGCGAGCCTGCGGTGCTGGCGCTGGCCGGCAATGCCGACAATTTCGTCGGCGCGGTGCCGCAGCTGCAGGCGCAGCTGAACGAAGTGGTGCGCGCGATGACCGCCGGCGGCGCCCAGTCCAGCCAGATCTACAACGGCCTGCAGCAGGTCGTGGTGGTCGGCTCGATGGCCCGCCGCGTCACCGAAATCCGCGCCGGTGGCCCCGGCGCCAGCGGTGCCGGCGACGCGCTGGCACGCGACATGACCGTGTTCACCCAGGTGCTCGAAGGCCTGCGCAACGGCAGCGAGGAACTGGGCATCACCGCGGTGCGCAATCCCAACGCGCAGGTCGCGCTTGAGCAGTCGGCCACCCAGTGGGCCAAGATGAAGAAGGACGCCGACGCGATCCTGGCCAGTTCGCGCAACCTGTTCGCCGCGCAGTCCTCGGCCGCGGCGCTGGCCAGCGGTTCGGACCGCATGCTGGACAACAGCCGCAAGCTGTTCGACGCGTTCTCCGCGTTCGGCTCCACCCGCGACACCCGCATCTTCCCCAACTTCTGGTGGAGCGTGGTGTTCGGTGCGCTGTCGGTGCTGTCGATCATCGGCTTCGTTTGGAGCACGGTGCGCAGCCGCTCGCGCGAACAGGAGCTGCGCTACCAGACCCAGGTGGAATTCAACAGCCGCAACCAGCAGGCGATCATGCGGCTGCTGGACGAAATCAGCTCGCTGGGTGAAGGCGACCTGACGGTGAAGGCCTCGGTGACCGAGGACATGACCGGCGCCATCGCCGACGCGATCAACTACGCCGTGGACGAACTGCGTCACCTGGTGACCACGATCAACGACATCTCCAGCAAGGTGGCGGTGTCGGCGCAGGAAACCCAGGCCACCGCCATGCAGCTGGCCGAGGCCGCCGGCCACCAGGCCGACGAGATCACCAGCGCCTCGGACCGCATCGGCGAAATCGCCTCGTCCATCGAACAGGTGTCGCGCAACTCCAGCGAGTCGGCCGAAGTGGCGCAGCGCTCGGTGGTCATCGCCACCGAGGGTGCCGGCGTGGTGCGCCAGACCATCCAGGGCATGGACCAGATCCGCGACCAGATCCAGGAAACCTCCAAGCGCATCAAGCGCCTGGGCGAGTCGTCGCAGGAGATCGGCTCCATCGTGGAACTGATCAACGACATTTCCGAACAGACCAACATCCTGGCGTTGAACGCGGCCGTGCAGGCGGCATCGGCCGGCGAGGCGGGCCGTGGTTTCGCGGTCGTGGCCGACGAAGTGCAGCGACTGGCGGAACGCACCTCCGGCGCGACCCGGCGTATCGAAGGCCTGGTGCAGGCCATTCAGGCCGATACCAACGAGGCGGTGACCTCGATGGAGCAGACCACCGCCGAGGTGGTGTCGGGCGCGCGCCTGGCCGAGGACGCCGGTACCGCGCTGACCGAGATCGAACGCGTGTCCAACGCGCTCAACACCCTGATCAAGAACATCTCCATTGCCGCCCACCAGCAGGCCGCCGCCGCCACCGACATCACCCAGACCATGGGCGTGATCCGGCAGATCACCGGCCAGACCTCGCAGGGTGCAGGGCAGACCGCCGATTCGCTTGGACAGCTGAACCAGCTGGCGGCGGACCTGCGTCGTTCGGTGGCCGACTTCAAGCTTCCGGCCTGAACCGGTTGAACGGGCGGGGATGGAAAGGAACCAGCAGATGAAGTGTCGTCATACCGCACAACAGGGCCGCCCGGACGGCAAGCGAACCATGCTGCACGGGAGGGCGCGATGAATACCCTGCGCGATGCGATGAGCCACGCGGCGCTGGGCTGGGTCAAGCCGGAGCTGGACGAGACCCTGCGCCAGGCGCGCAGCGAGATCGAGTACTTCGTCGAGGATCCGGCCGACGCCAGCCGCATGCGCTTCTGCGCCGGCTACCTGCACCAGGTGCAGGGCACGCTGCGGATGGTCGAGCTGTATGCCCCGGCGATGGTGGCCGAGGAACTGGAACTGCTGGCCGACGCCGTGCGCGATGGCGCCGTGCCGGACCGCGACGAGGCCTGCGCCACCCTGATGCGCGGCACCGTGCTGCTGCCCGATTACCTCGAACGCCTGCAGAACGGCCACCGCGACATTCCGATCGTGCTGCTGCCGCTGCTCAACGAGATCCGCGCCGCGCGTGCCGCCGAAGGCATCAACGAAGGCGTGCTGCTGGCGTTCGATCCGGAAGCGGGCAAGGCCAGCGAGGCCGAGCTGGAGCATGCGCGCGGCAGCCTGCAGGGGCGCAACCGCGAGCTGCTGGATACGGTCGGCAATGCGGTCAAGGAAGAACTGCTGCGCATCAAGGACGCGCTGGACCTGCACGTGCGCATGGGCGGGGCCACCGCCGACCTGCAGACCCAGGTCAACGAGCTGGGCGCGGTATCCGACACGCTGGGCGTGATGGGGCTGGGCGTGGCCCGCGGCGTGGTCGCGCAGCAGCGCGACGCGCTGCGCGAGGTGGTCGATGGCAGCCGTCCCATCGACGACAACCTGCTGCTGGACATCGCCGGGGCGCTGCTCTACGTCGATGCCTCGCTGGACGACCAGGTCGCTTATCTCGGCGCCGCCCTGGAGGGCGACGAGGATCCTGCCGCGCTGGAGACCCGGCGCACGGTCGAGGTGCTGGCCCACGAGGCCATTGCCAACTTCGCCGCCGCGCGCGAGGCCTTCGTCGCCTTCATCGAGACGAATTGGGACCATGCACGCCTGCAGGACGTGCCGCGCCTGCTTGACGAGGTGTCCGGCGCGCTGCGCATGCTCGACCTGCGGGTACCGGCGGACTACATGAACGGCATCCGCCAGTACATCGGCGTGGAGCTGATCGGGCGCAAACGCATCCCCGGCGGGCGCCAGCTGGACACGCTGGCCGATGCCATGGCCAGCCTCGAGTACTACCTGGAAGCGCTGCGCGAGCGGCGTCCCGGTCGCGAGGAGATCCTCGACATCACCCGCAGCAGCCTGGAGGCGCTGCGCTACTGGCCGGTACCCGCTGCAGGCCGGTACGAGGACGCCGCCCCGGCGTTCACCATGGACGCCGCCCGCGAAGCACCGGAGCCGGCATCCCCGGTCGTCGCCGCCCCGGCACCGTTCGAAGCGCCGCAGGCGCCGGTCGAGGCACCCGCGCCATCCGCGCCATCGGCACCCACGCCGCTGGTGTTCGGCGACGCCATCCATGCGCCGCCGCCGTCGATTGCGCCGGCAGCGGCCGCCGAGCCGCCCGCATTGCCGTCGTGGAATACGGCCGACGGCTTCGGTGCCTTCGATCCTGTCGCTGCCGAAGGCGTACCCGCCAACGCCGAGGCGGACTTCAACGTCGCCCCGCTGGATTTCTCTGCCGATTCCGGCCTGGCGCTGGAGCCGTTCGCCGCCGGGTCCACCGGCGATGCGCGCGCGACCGATGCCGGTGCCCCGGCATTCCCCGGCATCGACGCAGGCGATGCCGAGCCGGAGGAATCCGTCGCACCGCTGTCCCTTGATGCAGCGGCGTTCGATTTCAGCGACGACGAGCCGGCCGCCAAGGCCGCGGCGGACCCGGCCGCAGCCGATGGCAGCAACGAAGCCGCCGCACCCGACCATGAGATCGCGGCGTTCCTGGCCGAGCTGGACAAGGCCGCTGCCTCGTTCGATCCGCTTGCCATCGAGACCAGCGTGCCCGCGGTCCCCCTCGTGGACGCGCCGGTGGCATCGGCCATGGAGGCCGGCGAAGGCGTGGACGGCGGGTTCGACAATGATGCCGAGCAGATCGACCAGGACATCCGCGATGTGTTCATCGAGGAGTTCGACGAGGAGCTGCAGAACCTGGGCCGGCTGCTGCCGGCATGGCGCGCCGCGCCCGAGAGCATGGAGCGCCTGCGCCCCGTGCGGCGCGTGTTCCATACGCTCAAGGGCAGCGGCCGGCTGGTCGGTGCGCGCATGCTGGGCGAGTTCAGCTGGAAGATCGAGAGCATGCTCAACCGCGTGCTCGATGGCAGCCGCCCGGCCAGCCCGGCGGTGGTCACGCTGGTGAGCCAGGCCTACGACGTGCTGCCGCAGTTCAATGCCGCCCTGCGCGGCAACGGTCGCATCCATGCCGATGTGGCGGGCATGCAGGACATCGCCGATCGCGTCGCGGCCGGCGAGGAAGCCTTCCACGTCGCCGGTGCGCCTGCCGCCGCGGCCACGCCTCCGCTTGCACCCGCAGCGCCTGCGCCCGCGGCCACCGGCGGTACGCCGGCTTCGGTGGACAGCGTACTGCGCGAGATCCTCGAAGCCGAGGTCGGCCAGCACCTGGCCACCGTCGAAGCGTGGCTGTCGCAGTCGCAGCCGCAGCCGCAACCGGTGAGCGAACAGCTGCTGCGCGCCGTGCACACCATGAGCGGCGCCTTCGCCATGACCGAGGTGCCCGAGATCACCGCGGTGACCGCGCCGGTCGAGTCGTTCGTCAAGCGCTCGCTCGCCAATGCCGTGGTGCCCAGTGCCGATGGCGTCGCCGCGCTCGGCGAGGCCGCCACCGCGGTGGCCACCACCATCACCGCGCTGCAGGCCCCGTCGCCGTTGATCCCGTCGTTCGCGCCGCTGGCCGCACGCCTGCGTGAGCTGGCCGACGCCCTGCCGGAGGCGCCATGGCCGCCGCAGGCGCACGAGGAATTCGACGCCCCCGCCGATGCCATGCCGGTTGCCTCCACGCCGGATGCAGCCGCGGAACCGGAGCCGCTGCCGGTGGCCGAGGAACTGGCCAGCATCAGCGACCTTTCCGCTTATTTCGATCCGGCACTGCTGGAGGCCTCGTTCGCGGATGTTCCCGCGCACGACGCCAATGCCCGCCAGGACGCGCCCGCCACTGCGGTGGACGAGACGATTGCGCTGCAGGTCTTCGAGTGGCCGGAGGAAGATGCCGGCGCAGGCGAGGCGGAAGCCACGACTGCCGCCGCAACCGGGACCGACTCCGGGTTCTCCAGTGCGCTGCAGGACGGGGCGGCAACCGGACCGGAGCAGGACGACACGGTCGATGACGCCGGTATTCCGCTGCAGCTGGATGACATGGAGCAGGAAATCCAGATAAGCGCCGACTTCGTGTCGGAGCCGGTGCTGGACGCCACTCCGATTGCTTTCGAGTCGATCGAGCCGAACGAGCCGATGCAGGCGACGCCGCCTGCGGACGGGATCGACGCCGTTGCGACCGATGCGGAACTCGCCTCCGTGCAAGTGGCGACGGACGGCACCTTCGCAGTGCAGGACGAAGCACACCACGACGACACCGTCGCCGGGTCTGAGGCCGCTGCCGCGGCGCCGATCGAGATCGAACAGGAGATGGCCGCCATGCCGACGCCGTCGCTGGATGCCGTCGAGCCGGTGGAGCCACCGACCGGGCAGGGCGAGGCTGCGGCCGACGCCGTGCCGGCGGAGACCGTCCTCGAGGCCGGAATCGAAACCGAAGCTGCGAGCGAAGCCGAGGCAGAAGCCGAACCCGGACCCGAACCAGAAGTCGAAGCGCAGGCAGGAGTGGAAGCGGAAGCCGAGGCCGAGGCCGAGGTACAGGTCGAGCTGGCGCCGCTGACGCCGCCGGTGCAGGAGGCCGAGTCGCCTGCGGTCGCCGCGGAAGCGGCGGCATTCGATGCCGGCCCGCTCGACTTCGACGACCTTGACCGCGAACTGGTCGATATCTTCGTCGAGGAAGGCAAGGACCTGCTCGACCATTGCGACCGTCTCATCAGCGAGCTGCGCTCGGCGCCGGAAGACCGCGAACTGCTGGCCGGGCTGCAGCGCGACCTGCATACGCTCAAGGGCGGTGCGCGGATGGCCGGCATCAACGCCATCGGCGACCTCGGCCACGGCATCGAGTCGCTGCTGGAAGCGGTGGCGGCCAGCCGTACCGAGATCGGCCGCGGCGATGTGCAGTTGCTCGAGCGCGGCTTCGACCGCCTGCACCAGTTGCTGATCCGCACCGGCGCACACCGCGCGGTGCAGATGCCGGTCGATCTCATCGAGGCGTTCGAGGCGCGTACCGCCGGTGGCGAAGCGCTGGAAGCGGCCGCGCCGGTGGACGCCGTGCCGCAGTCGCCGCAGGCCGTTGCAGCGACCCCCGTCGAGGTGCTCGAGGCAGCGGCCGAACCGGAATGGCAGGCGGCGAGCGCCGCAGCCGATCCGGCAGCGCCGTCGCCGGCCGATGCCGCAGTCGATGTGGCGGCGGACAGCGAAGCTGTTGCCGAAGTTGAAGCCGTCACCGAAGTCGAAATCGAAGTCGGCGCCGACGCCGACGTCGTTGCAGCGCCGGCGACCGCGGTCGAATCCCGGCCGCTGCCTGCCGCGGCCATCGCCAGCGAACCGCTGTCGCCGCCCGTGGTCGAGGCCCAGGCCGTGGACGAGGAGGGGACGACCCGCACCCAGGAACAGGTGCGTGTGCGCGCCGACCTGCTCGACCGCCTGGTCAACCACGCCGGCGAGGTCGCGATCTACCGCTCGCGCCTGGAGCAGCAGTTGGGCGCGTTCCGCAGCGCCATGGGCGAGCTGGACCGCACCAACGCCCGCCTGCGCGACCAGCTGCGCCGCCTGGACCTGGAAACCGAGGCGCAGATCGTCGCCCGTTACCGTCGCGAGCAGGAGCAGGCCGACCAGGCGTTCGATCCGCTGGAGCTGGACCGCTTCTCGACCCTGCAGCAGCTCAGCCGCGCGCTGAACGAATCGGCGGCCGACCTGGGTGGCCTGCAGGGCGTGCTCGACGACCTGTCGCGCAACTACGACGCCCTGCTGCAGCAGCAGTCGCGCGTCAGCTCGGAACTGCAGGACGGCCTGATGCGCGCGCGCATGGTGCCGTTCGATGGCCTGGTGCCGCGCCTGCGTCGCGTGGTGCGGCAGGCCGCGCAGGACATCGGCAAGCAGGTGCACCTGAACCTGGAAGGCACCCACGGCGAACTCGACCGCAACGTGCTCGACCGCATGGTCGCCCCGCTGGAGCACATGCTGCGCAACTCCGTGGCCCATGGCCTGGAAACGCCGGAGCAGCGCCTGGCCGCCGGCAAGCCGGAAGAGGGCGCCATCACCCTGCGCCTGCGCCGCGAAGGTTCGGAAATCGTGCTGGAAGTGGCCGACGACGGCGCCGGCCTGGACCGCGAGGCGATCCGTCGCCGCGGCGAGCAGCGTGGCCTGATCCAGCCCGGCGAGCAGGTGGAAGACGCGCGCCTGGACAACCTCATCTTCGCCTCCGGTTTCAGCACCAGCGAGCAGGTCAGCCAGCTCGCCGGCCGCGGCGTGGGCATGGACGTGGTACGCAACGAGGTGCGCCAGCTCGGTGGTTCGGTGGACATCCACTCGGTACGCGGCGAAGGCGTCACCTTCACCCTGCGCCTGCCGCAGACCCTGGCCGTCACCCAGGCCGTGTTCGTGCGCATCGGCGAAACCACTTTCGCGGTGCCGGTGGCATCGGTCAGCGGTATCGGCCGCATCGCCCGCGAGCGTTTCGAGTCGGGCCAGGGCGGTTACCACTACAACGGCGAGGACTTCGCGCTGCACGATCTCGGTACGCTGGTCGGGCAGGCCGCGGCCAAGGCCGAAGGCCAGCCGCAGATCCCGCTGCTGCTGGTGCGCGCCGGCGACCTGCGCGCTGCCGTGGCGATCGACCAGGTGCTGGGCAACCGCGAAATCGTGGTCAAGCCGGTGGGCCTGCAGATCGCCTCGGTTCCGGGCATCTACGGTGCCACCATCACCGGCGAAGGCAATGTCGTGGTGATCCTGGACGTCGCGCCGCTGGTGCGTCGCCACCTGTCGCAGCCGCAGCAGCCGGTGGAAGTGGCCACGGTCGGCCAGCAGCGCCATGTGCCGCTGGTGATGGTGGTGGACGACTCGCTGACCATGCGCAAGGTCACCGGCCGCGTGCTGGAGCGCCACAACTTCGAAGTGGTGGCCGCGCGCGATGGCGTCGAGGCGCTGGAACGGCTCGAAGAACGCGTGCCGGACCTGATGCTGCTGGACATCGAAATGCCGCGCATGGATGGCTACGAGCTGGCCACCGCGATGCGCGCAGACCCGCGTTACAAGGAAGTGCCGATCGTGATGATCACCTCGCGCAGTGGCGACAAGCACCGCCAGCGCGCATTCGAGATCGGCGTGCAGCGCTATCTCGGCAAGCCGTACCAGGAGCTGGATCTGATGCGTAATGTCTACGACCTGCTGGGGATCGCCCGTGTCCGCGAGTGACCGCTCCACCGCCAGGCCCGTGGCCCTGCTGGCGCGGCCCGGCGTGGCCCGCGACCGGCTGAGGGAAGCCGTGCTCGCCGCCGGCGGCGCACTGGTCCTGGAAGAGGACCCGGGCGCGCTGGACCCGGCCGTGTTGCAGGCGGTGGGGCCGGCGATGGTGCTGGTGGCGCTCGAACCCGCGCTCGAAGACGCGCTGGAGCGCCTTGCCCCGGCCCTGGAGGCTCCGCAGCTGGAGCTGATGTTCGAGGAAGCCGAACTGGCCGCGCGCCGCGAAGGCTGGGATGCGCAGCGTTGGACGCGCCACCTTGCCGCCAAGCTGCAGGGCCACGACCAGGTGTTGCCGCCCGGGCAGGAAGACGAAGCCTTGCCGCTGCCCGAGCCGGGCATGCCCGAGCGCCCGGCCGAGCGCCATGCCGACGCACCGCTGCAGTTCCATGTCGAGGAAGCGGCGCAGCACCTGGACGAAGTTCCGGTCGACACGCTCTATGCGCCGCCGCCGGCTGGCCACGAGCGTCCCGAGGTGCTGAGCTTCGAGGAACTGATGGCGATGGCGCCGGCCAGGGCCGAACCTGCCACCGGGCCGGCCGTGCCGCCCGAACTGCCACCGCTGGAGGATGCCCCGGCGCCGGCCGCCGCTGGCAACCCCACCCTGCCCGGCAGTTTCCATGAATGGTCGCTGCTCGACGACGATGCCTATGTCGCGCCCGCTGCGGCCGTCCCGCCGGCCGTGGCCGTCGCCCCGGCGCAGATCGAGGCCGCGGACGCGATCGACACCGGCGCGCTGTCGCTGGTCGCGCTGGAAGCGGACGCCGGGGCCGCCGCGCAGGGCGCGGTGCTGCTGCTGGCCGGCATCGGCGGGCCGGACGCGGTGCGGCGCCTGCTGGGCGCGCTGCCGGACGATTTCCCGCTGCCGGTCCTGGTGCAGATGCGCCTGGACGGTGGCCGCTACGCCAACCTGGTCAAGCAGATGTCGCGCGTCGCCGTGTTGCCGGTCGGCCTGGCCGAAGCCGGGCAGGCGCTGGAAGCCAGCAATGTCTACGTGCTGCAGGACGGTGTCGGGGTGACCGCGCAGGCCGGTGGGCTGCGCTTCGCCGATGGAACGGCGCCGGTGCTGCAGGCGTTGGCGGCGGATCGCTCGGCGGTGGTGATGCTCAGTGGCGCCGACCCGTCGCTGGTGCCGGAGGCGCTGGCATTCGCCGAGCGCGGCGGCTGGGTGGCGGGACAGAGCGGCGATGGCTGCTACGACCCGGAAGCCGCCAGCCAGCTGGCCGTGGCCGGGCATCCGGCCGGGCCGCCGGAGTACCTCGCCGGCGAGCTGGTCCAGCGCAGCTACGGCTGAGCCGCACACGATCAAGGAACCGACCATGAGTTATGCAAGCAACGACGAAGTCCGCGGCGTCCTGATCCAGGCGGGCGCCGAGCGCGTGCTGCTGCCCAATGCCACCGTCGCCGAGATGATGTCGCGGGTGGCGGTGCAGCCCATCGAGGGCGCACCCGACTGGCTGGCCGGCTACATCGCCTGGCAGGGCTGGGAGGTGCCGCTGCTGTCCTATGCCCGTTTCAACGGCGGCGACGAGCCGGTCTCCGCCAGCAACAAGGTGGTGGTGCTCAAGGCGCTGGGTGGCAACCCGGAGATGCCGTACTTCGCGCTGCTGACCCAGTCCTTCCCGCAGCTGATCGCGGTGCCGCGCGATGGCCTGCTGGCCGACGCCTCCGAGGAAAGCCTGCCGCAGGGCGTGCACATGCGCGTGTTGCTGGGCGAACAGAGCGCGCTGCTGCCGGACCTGGATGCGATCGAAAGCGCGGTGGTCGCCGCACTGGCGGCGGCGGCCTGAGCCCCGCCCGGCTGTCGGCCGGGTTCCACGACAGATGTTCCGCAGAGCCGCCGGGGGATCGCCACCGACGGCCACCGCAGTGCCCGTGGCGGTCGCTACAGGTCGCCCAGCCGTGCCTGCAGTGCCGCGATCGCGGCCAGACCAGCGGTCTCGGTGCGCAGGATGCGCGGCCCCAGTTGCAACCCCTGGAAGCCGGCATCGGCCAGTTGCTGGCGGTCGCGTGGCGACCAGCCACCTTCCGGACCGATGGCGATCACCACGCCGCCGGCTGGCGCGGACGGCAGCGCGGACAGGCGGTGCTCGCCCAGGGGATCCAGGGTCAGGCGCAGGCTCTGCGCCGGCAACGCTGCTGCCGCCGCGGCCAGCGCCTGCGGGGGCGACAGCGCCGGAATGCAGGCGCGGCCGGACTGGCCGCAGGCCGCACCGACCACGCTGCGCCAGTGTGCGAGGCGCCTCTCGGCGCGTGCGGCATCGAGCTTCACTTCGGTGCGCTCGGCGTTCACCGGCACGATGGTGGTCACGCCCAGCTCGGTGGCCTTCTGCAGGATCAGGTCCATCTTCTCGCCGCGGGCGATGCCCTGCAGCAGGGTGATGGCCAGCGGTGATTCGTTGTCCAGCGCGCGTGCGGCGTCGATGCGTACCTGCACCTCGCGCTTGCCCACCGCCAGCAGCGTCGCCGTGTAGTCGCTGCCGTCGCCGTTGAACAGCACGCAGGCATCGCCCTCGCGCAGGCGCATCACCCGTACCAGGTGGTTGGCGGCCTCCTCGGGCAGCGCCAGGGTCTGCCCGGGCTGCAGCGGCAGTGCGACAGGACAGCGGGTCAGGCGCATGCGCGGCTCCGGCAAGGCGGGTTCAACGGCGCGACGGCGGGGTCTGCTAGCATTTCGGGCTCATGGAAACGTATCTGCCAGTGCGCATTCTAGCGATCCGCCCGTCCTCCGCCCGGGGGCGTGCATGAGCCGCCCGCTTCCGCTCATCCATCACGTGCGCGGCGAGGACATCGGCCCGTTCCACCAGGAACACCTGGACCTGGAGTTCTCCAACGGCGAGCGCCGGCATTTCCAGCGGCTGGTCAGTCGTGGCCATGGGGCGGTCGTGGTGGTGCCGATGCTGGACGAGGACACCGTGCTGCTGGTGCGTGAATACGCCGCCGGCCTGCACCGCTACGAACTGGGGCTGGTGAAGGGCCGCATCGATGCCGGCGAGACGCCGGAGCAGGCCGCCGACCGCGAGCTCAAGGAAGAAGCCGGCCATGGTGCCCGCCGCATCGACGTGCTGCGCACGCTGACCCTGGCGCCGACCTACATGAGCCACCAGTCGTGGCTGGTGCTGGCGCGCGATCTCTACCCCGAGCGCCTTGCCGGCGACGAACCCGAGGAGCTGGAAGTGGTGCCCTGGAAACTGGCTGACCTGGATGCGCTGATGCTGCGCGAGGATTTTTCCGAGGGGCGCTCGCTGGCGGCCTTGTTCATTGCCCGCGAATGGCTGGGGAAGACGCGATGAGCCTCGTTGACGCAGCGCTGCGCGAAGCGGTCATCGACGTCGCCCGTCAGGCCGGTGCGGCGATCATGCAGGTCTATGCCGACGGGTTCGACGTCGAGCACAAGGACGACCTGAGCCCGCTCACCAGCGCCGACCTGGCCGCCCACCATGTGATCGTGCACGCCCTGGCGCAGCTGACCCCGGACCTGCCGGTGCTGTCGGAGGAGTCGGCGCAGCTGCCCTGGGACGCGCGCCGGCAATGGCAGGACTACTGGCTGGTCGATCCGCTGGACGGCACCCGCGAGTTCATCAAGCGCAACGGCGAGTTCAGCGTCAACATCGCGCTGATCCGCGACGGCGTGCCGGTGTTCGGCGTGGTCCAGGCACCGGTGGGCGATGTCGTCTGGCACGCCATGCGTGGCGACGGCGCGTGGCGCCGCGAGGGCGGGCGCGAGGACGCGATCCTCACCCGGCGGCCGCCGGCGCTGCCGCTGCGGGTGGCGGCCAGCCGCTCGCACCGCGATGCGCGCACCAGCGAACTGCTTGCGCGCATGGGCGAGATCGAGCTGGTGGCGCAGGGCTCCTCGTTGAAGTTCTGCCGCATCGCCGAGGGCACGCTGGACGTGTACCCGCGGCTGGGGCCGACCAGCGAATGGGATACCGCCGCCGGGCAGTGCGTGCTGGAAGCGGCCGGTGGCGTGCTGCTGGCCGCCGACACCGGTGAGCCGTTCCACTACAACCGCCGGCCGCGCCTGCTCAATGGCGACTTCATCGCCCTGGGCGATCCCTCGCTGCCCTGGCGCGACTGGCTGGCCGCGCCGTGAGCGGCAGCGGCGACCTGGGCGAGCCGGGCGACATCGGTACCCTGCTGCGGATCATGGCGCGCCTGCGCGATCCGCACGGTGGCTGCCCGTGGGACCTGCAGCAGGATTTCTCCAGCATCGCGCCGTACACGATCGAGGAGGCCTACGAGGTCGCCGACGCGATCGACCGCAACGACCTGGCCGACCTCAAGGACGAACTGGGCGACCTGCTGCTGCAGGTGGTGTTCCATGCGCAGATGGCCAGCGAGCAGGGCGCGTTCGCCTTCGCCGACGTGGTCGCGGCGATCAGCGGCAAGATGCTGCGCCGGCACCCGCACGTGTTCGGCGATGCCCAGGCCGATGACGCCGGCCAGGTGGTCGCCAACTGGGAGCAGATCAAGCAGCGCGAGCGTGCCGATGCCGGCGATACCGATGGCTCGGTGCTGGCCGGCATCGCCCGCGGCCTGCCCGAGTGGCAGCGGGCGCTGAAACTGCAGAAGCGCGCTGCCCGCACCGGCTTCGACTGGCCCGACGTCGCGCCGGTGCTGGACAAGCTGCGCGAGGAAGTCGACGAGGTGCAGGCCGAGTTCGAAAGCGCCGCGCACCCGGGCAGCCACGCGCGGCTGGAGGACGAGATCGGCGACCTGCTGTTCGTCTGCGCCAACCTGGCCCGCCACGCGCGGGTGGACCCGGGCAGCGCGCTGCGCCGTGCCAACCTCAAGTTCGAGCGTCGCTTCCGCGCCATGGAAGCGCTGGCCGCCGCGCGTGGGCAGGCGATGTCCGCGCTGGACCTGGAGCAGCAGGAAGCGCTGTGGCAGGCGGTCAAGCGTGGGGAGCAGGGCGCGCCGTGATCAAGACCCTGGCGCTGTTCGCGGTGACCGCGCTGGCCGAGATCGTCGGTTGCTACCTGCCGTGGCTGTGGCTGCGCCAGCAGGGCAGCGCCTGGCTGCTGCTGCCGGCGGCGGCCAGTCTGGCGTTGTTCGTCTGGCTGCTGACCCTGCACCCGACCGCCAGCGGCCGCGTCTATGCCGCCTATGGCGGCGTCTATGTCTGTGTCGCACTGCTTTGGCTGTGGCGCGTGGATGGCGTGGTGCCGACCCGCTGGGACCTGCTCGGTGCCGCCCTGTGCCTGCTGGGTATGGGCGTGATCATGGCCGCCCCGCGAGGCGCTGCGCCCTAGGGCGCCATGCTGCGCGCAGTACCCGCCCCGGGTGCGCCAATGGTCCGCTTCGCCAGCTTCCGCGAGTTCTGTCCGTTCTACCTCGGTCAACACCGCAACCGCACCTGCCGCCGGCTGCATGTGCCGGGCAGCGGTGCCGCGCTGCCGTGCCTGCTGGCGGCGTTGCCGAGCGGGCGCTGGCGGCGCTGGGCTGCGGCTATGGATTCGCCTGGGTGGGTCATTTCTTGTTCGAGCACAACCGTCCGGCCACGTTCAGTCATCCGCCGTATTCATTCGCCGGCGACTGGATGATGTTCGTGCAGGTGCTGCGCGGCCGGCTGCCGTCCCAGCCTCCGCGGGCTGGCTATACTCGCTGCATACCCGGGGATCGGGTTCCACAAGGAGCGTACTGATGGGCGGCGGCTTTTTTCTCGCGGCGGTGATACTGGTGGGCGGTGCGATCGTGCTGTTCAAGACGGTGCGCATGGTGCCGCAGGGGTATGAGTGGACGGTGGAGCGTTTCGGCCGCTATACCCACACCATGTCGCCCGGACTGCATTTCCTGATCCCGGTGGTCTACGGCGTCGGCCGCAAGGTCAACATGATGGAACAGGTGCTGGACGTGCCCAGCCAGGAAGTCATCACCAAGGACAATGCGGTGGTGCGGGTGGACGGCGTGGTGTTCTTCCAGGTGCTGGATGCGGCCAAGGCCGCCTACGAGGTCGCCAACCTGGAGGTGGCGATGATCGCACTGGTGCAGACCAACATCCGCACGGTGATCGGCTCGATGGACCTGGACGAATCGCTCAGCCAGCGCGAGACCATCAACGCGCAGCTGCTGAGCGTGGTCGACCATGCCACCAATCCCTGGGGCATCAAGGTCAACCGCATCGAGATCCGCGACATCCAGCCGCCGCGCGACCTGGTCGATTCGATGGCGCGGCAGATGAAGGCCGAGCGCGAGAAGCGCGCGCAGATCCTCGAGGCCGAGGGCCTGCGCCAGGCCGAGATCCTGCGTGCCGACGGCGAGAAGCAGGCGGCGGTGCTGGAGGCCGAGGGCCGCAAGGAGGCCGCGTTCCGCGATGCCGAGGCGCGCGAGCGCCTGGCGCAGGCCGAGGCCAAGGCCACGTCGATGGTGTCCGAGGCCATCGCCCAGGGCGACGTGCAGGCGATCAATTATTTCATCGCGCAGAAGTACGTGGAGGCCTTCCGCGAACTGGCCAGCTCGCCCAACCAGAAGCTGGTGCTGATGCCGATGGAAGCCAGCGGCGTGATCGGTTCCATTGCCGGTGTCGCCGAGCTGGCCCGCGAGGCCTTCGCCAAGCAGGAAGAGCGCAAGGCATCGCCGTCGCGCGGCAACCCGCCGCCGCTGGGGCGCTGAGCCATGCGCTGGGAAGTGGTGGGCTGGGCGGCGCTGGCGGTGATCCTGTTCGCTGCCGAAGCGATGGCTCCGGGCGCATTCATGCTGTGGATGGGCTTCGCCGCGGCCGCCGTGTTCCTGGTGGTGTGGGCGTACGACGGGCTGCCCGTGCTGATGCAGGTGGTGCTGTTCGTGGTGCTCAGCTTCGTCTCGATCCAGGTCTACCGCACCTGGTTCCGCCGGCGTGCGCGGCCCAGCGACCAGCCATTGCTCAACCGCCGCGCCGAGCAGTTGATCGGGCGGGTGGTGGTGCTGGACCAGGCCATCGCCAACGGCGTTGGCCGGGCCAGGCTCGACGATGCGTTCTGGGTGGTGGCCGGCCCGGACCTGCCGGCCGGCCGCCATGTGCGGGTGGTGGCGGTGGACGGCATGACGCTGAAGGTGCAGGAGGCCTGAGGCAGGGCGGCGCGGGTTCCGTGCCGCCATGGGCTTTGCCCCGGGCCATCTGGGATAATGGCGTCTTTCCTCGCATGGAACGGCCATGACCCTGAAGACTCTCCTCAACGAAACCCACCGCTCGCTCGGCGCCAAGATGGTCGATTTCGGCGGTTGGGACATGCCGATCCACTACGGTTCGCAGATCGACGAGCACCACCTGGTGCGTCGCGCCGCGGGCATGTTCGACGTCAGCCACATGACCGTGGTCGACCTGAAGGGCGAGCGCACCCGCGAGTTCCTGCGCCAGCTGCTGGCCAATTCGATCGACAAGCTCAAGGTCACCGGCAAGGCGCTGTATTCCTGCATGCTCAACGCGCAGGGCGGGGTGATCGACGACCTGATCGTCTACTTCCTGGCCGACGACTTCTTCCGCATGGTGGTCAACGCCTCCACCCGCGAGAAGGACCTGGCCTGGATCCGCCAGCATGCCCAGGCCTTCGGCGTGGAGGTGATCGAGCGCGAGGACCTGGCGATCGTCGCGGTGCAGGGGCCGCAGGCGCGCGCGCTGGTCGCCGGCCTGGTCGCCGAGGGCGACCGTGCCGCGCTGGACAAGCTCGGCCGCTTCGCCGCGCTGGACGTCGCTTCCGCCGATGGCGTGCCGCTGTTCGTGGCGCGCACCGGCTACACCGGCGAGGACGGTTATGAGGTGCTGCTGCCGCAGGCGGCGGTGGTCGGGTTCTGGAACGCGCTGCTGGCCGCGGGCGTGAAGCCGGCCGGTCTTGGTGCGCGCGACACGCTGCGCCTGGAGGCGGGCATGAACCTCTACGGCCAGGACATGGACGAGGGCGTCACCCCGTACGAAGCCGCGCTGGCCTGGACCGTTGCCCTCGACGAGGGCCGCGCGTTCATCGGTCGCGACGTGCTGGAGGCGCAGAAGGCCGCCGGCAACGCGCGGCAGATGATCGGCCTGGTGATGGACGACAAGGGCGTGCTGCGCCACGGGCAGAAGGTGCTCACCGCCAACGGCGAGGGCGAAATCCTGTCCGGCACGTTCTCGCCGACGCTGGGCAAGGCCATCGCCTTCGCCCGGGTGCCGGCCGGCGAACCGGGCGACGTGCGCGTGGACATCCGCGGCAAGGAAGTTCCGGTGCGCGTGGTCAAGTTCCCGTTCGTGCGCGACGGCCAGCCGCAGCCCGGCATCAACGGCTGACCTTCCATGGGCGCGCGGGGCATCGTCCCGCGCCGTCCGTTAAACTAGACGTCCATCCCGTCCACCGTTTCTTCCGGAGCAGTTCCATGAGCGAGATCCCCGGCGACCTCAAATTCCTCAAATCCCACGAATGGGCACGCGCCGAAGGCAACGGCCGCGTCACCGTCGGCATTTCCGACCACGCGCAGGGCCTGCTCGGTGACCTGGTCTATGTCGAACTGCCCGCCGTCGGCGACACGGTGCAGGCCGGCAACGCCGCGGCCGTGGTCGAGTCGGTCAAGGCCGCCTCCGACGTGTACAGCCCGGTGTCGGGCACCGTGGTCGAAGTCAACGAAGCGCTGGCCGACAAGCCGGAAACCATCAACGAAGATGCCTACGGCGAAGGCTGGCTGTTCGTCGTCGAGATGTCCGAGCCGGAGCAGGTCAATGAACTGCTGGGTCCGGACGACTACGCCGAACTGCTGGAAAACGACGACCACTGATCCGGTCGCCTCGGGTAAACGGAAACGGCCGCCTTGTGCGGCCGTTTCCGTTTCCGGCATCCGCGAGTCCGGTGGCGTGTCGCCGGTCGGTCGCCTTGCTGATGCGGCGGGCGGGTGCTGGTACGACGCCGGTGATCGGCCGTCGGGTTCCGGTGCATGGCCGGCGTCGAGCGATGTCCGCACGCGATGCCTCGACCGCCCGACGAAGTGGCAACCGAAGGCCGCGTTCGCGATCGGCGGGACGTCCGCGATGGCTCTCGCGGGTGCGAAGTGTTTGCGCAAAACCTTCCCCGCGGTGCGCACGGGCACGTCCGCAGCGGATCGAAATCAGGTCGCGCCGACATTTTTTTTTCACACGCCCGGAACTGCGCGGCCGTCGGCGGCGCGCACGCGACGCACGACGTCGCGCGTGCCGGTCGAAAACGAATAGTGCTTTTTTTACGGTGTTTTTCGCGCGCGCAGGCATTGCACGCGCGATGCGCGCGGCGGCATCGATGGATGCGCGGGTGGCGAAGACGGGTGTTGCCGGCAGGGTCGACGTGAAGCTTTCCGTAAAAAGTTGCGCGCGGGTAGTTGACAGTAAAAAAAACCGTGATTAGGTTTCGCCCAGCAGACCTTTGCTGCGGAAGCGAGTGAGCCGGATCAACATTCAGATGCGAAGCACAACCTGGACGTCCGCCACGATTGCGCAGATGGTGGAGCAGGAGTCGCTTCCTTCCGCGAAACACCCCCCGAACAAGACATGGCACCCGTGGCGGGAATCGTTGCGGGTGTTTCTGTATCCGTCACGATGCGGCTGACGCATCGTCGGTCCTCCGCGATACACCGCGGATTTGCTTCAACTGGGCATTTCAATTCCATAGATCACTGACGAGGAGCCATCCAATGGCCACGAAGAAAGCTGCGAAGAAGCCGGCCGCCAAGAAGGCGGTGAAGAAGGTCGCGAAGAAGGCTGCTGCCAAGAAGGCAGTGAAGAAGGTCGCGAAGAAGGCCACCGCCAAGAAGGCAGTGAAGAAGGTTGCCAAGAAGGCGACCGCCAAGAAGGCAGTGAAGAAGGTCGCCAAGAAGGCCACCGCCAAGAAGGCGGTGAAGAAGGCGGCGAAGAAGGTTGCCAAGAAGACCACCGCCAAGAAGGCAGTGAAGAAGGTCGCCAAGAAGGCCACCGCCAAGAAGGCGGTGAAGAAGGTCGCCAAGAAGGCGACCGCCAAGAAGGCCACCGCCAAGAAGGCGGTGAAGAAGGTCGCGAAGAAGGCTGCTGCCAAGAAGCCGGCCGCCAAGAAGGTTGCTGCCAAGAAGAAGCCGGCTGCCCGCAAGAAGAAGGCGGCTCCGGTCGCGCTTCCGGCCACCCCGGCGCCGCTGATCTGATCCAGCGCTGAAGCTGTACCTGGAACTCCTTCCCCGACTGCCCAGCGGGGAGGGAGTTTTTTTATGCGCGCGCGTTACCCGGCGCGCGGCCGGTGTGCCACCTGCTGCCAGGGATGACAGGCGCCGCATGCGGACGCCTGCTGGCGAAGGTCGCGGTGGCGCGGCGCATCGCCAGCCGCTCGCGCCGGTCCGCTCCCGGTGGCCGAAGGCGCAGATGCGCCGATCCCGGGAAACGCCGGGCGATTGCACCCGGGGCGCGGGACCGGTCGCGGGTACCGTTCCGGATGCGGGGCAACGAAAAAGGCGGCCGAAGCCGCCTTGTCGGTGCGTACCGGAGCGCCGGCTCAGTGCGGAGACGCGGTGGCCCGGTCGGAGGCGACGCCCTTCCGCCCGCGCGGCGGATTGGCCGGCGTGTCCTCGGCCATCAGGTTGTCGCTGCCGAAGTCGGTATCCACGTCCAGCCAGCGCTGCGTCGGCAGGCCGATGGCGCGATCGAGGATGGTCGGCATCAGCCCGCTGGGTACGCTGCTTTCGCCATTCCACATCACGGCGATGCCGAGATCGCGCTCGGGCAACAGGGCGACCAGGCCGCGATAGCCCTGTACCGCGCCGGCATGGAACACCACGGTATGGCCGGCGTAGTCGAACACGCGCCAGCCCAGCGCATAGCCGGCCGAGTCCAGCCGCTGGCGGCGCCAGCCCGAACGCATCTCGCCGGGCGTGTTGACCAGCGGTGCATGCAGGGTGGCCAGCAGCGGTGCCGGCAGTACGTCCTGGCGGTGGCCGGTATGCGCCAGCAGCCATTGCGCCATGTCGCTGGCGCTGGCGTTGACGCCGGCGGCCGGGGCGACGCGGTAATAGGTGGGCTTGGGTGACAGCGACACCCAGCCGTTGCGGCTGCGCACGTGCGGGCGCGCCCAGCGCGGGCTGGCCTGGATGCCGGCCAGGCCGAGGCTGGCGTCGTTCATGCCCAGCGGCTTGAGGATGCGGCGCTCGACGGCCTGCTCGTAGAAACTGCCCGAGGCCGCGTAGACCACGTCGCCGATCAGGCTGAAGGCGACGTTCTGGTAGGCGTAGCAATCGCCCGGCTCGCACTTGAGCGGCGCACTGGCGAGCTTGCGGGTCAGCGTGTAGTAGTCGGCGTTGGCCTCGATGTCGCGGTCGTAGGCGTTGTACGGCAGGCCGACGCGGTGGCTGAGCACGTCGGCCACGGTCAGCCGGCGGGTCGCTTCGGGCGTGCCCAGCTGGAAGCCGGGCACATAGTCGGTGACCTTGCTGTCCCAGCGCAGGGTGCCGTCGTTGACCAGCAACCCGGCCATGGTGCCGGCGAAGGCCTTGGACAGCGAGGCCAGGCGGAACACGGTGTGCGCGTCCACCGGCTGCGGGTTGCCGATGTCGGTGACGCCGAAGCCGCGCGCGGACAGCACGCGGCCGTTCTGCACGATCGCCATGGCGATGCCGGGCACGCGGTTGCCGTAGGTGAGCTGCTCTGCCATCGATTCGATGGCGGCGACGTTGAAGCCGTCGGGCAGTGCCTGCACCTGGTCCGGACGCAGCGCGACCCGGTAGGGCATCGGCTGCGTCGGCGACTGCATCGGCGCGTTCTCGAGGTTGATCGGCAGCTGCGGGGGCGATTCCGGCAGCGGCTGCGTAGCGGTGGGTGTCTGGGCGGTGGTTGACAGTGCGAAGGGCATCAACACACCGAGCAATCCCGATGCCACCGGACGGAAGCGCCGGCGTCTGCTGTTGTCTTTCATCGTGATCGATGCCTGCTAGCTAAGGCTGTCGCCGATTCTAGCGCCGCTTTTCTCGATTGCACAAACGGGGAGAAGATGAATAGGCATCATCTTGATATTGCTGGGTTTTGTCGCTGGATCACGACCAGGGCGCTGATCCCGCCTGTGGATCGAGGATCAACGCCGCCGCGCGCTCGGCCATCATGATCACCGGTGCGTTGGTGTTGCCGCTGACCAGCGTGGGCATCGCCGAGGCATCGATCACGCGCAGTCCCTCCACGCCGCGCAGCCGCAACTGCGGGTCGAGCACCGCCGCGTCGTCGCTGCCCATGCGGCAGGTGCCGATCGGGTGGTAGATGGTTTCGGCCTTGGCGCGGATGAACGCTTCCAGCCCGGCATCGTCCAGGTCCTCGCGCGCGGGGAAGACCGGTGCGCGCCGCCAGCGATCGAACGCGGGCTGGCGCAGGAGGTCGCGGCTCAGGCGTGCGGCTTCGATCATCATCCGCAGGTCGAAGCCGTCGCTGTCGCCCAGGTAGTTGGCGTGGATCCTGGGCGGTAGCGACGGGTCCGCGCCGGCCAGGGCGATGTGCCCGCGGCTGCGCGGGTGCAGGTAGCAGGCGTGCAGGGTGTAGCCGTCGCCAGGCAGCCGGTGGCGGCCGTGGTCGTCGAGCATCGCCGGTACGAAATGGAACTGGATGTCGGCGCGCTCGTCGGCGGCGAGGTGCGAGCGCACGAAACCGCCGGCCTCGGCGATGTTGCTGCTGCCGGCGCCGCGATGGCCGCGCAGGAACCAGTCGAACGCGATCTTCAGCTCGCTGGCGCGGTCGTAGCTGACCCCGGGAACGGTGCGGTACAGGGTGCAGATGTCCAGGTGGTCCTGCAGGTTGGCGCCGACCTGCGGCTGGTCGAGCTGCACCGCGATGCCGTGGGCGCGCAGGGCATCGGCCGGGCCGATCCCGGAGAGCATCAGCAGCTGCGGCGAATTGACCGCGCCGGCGCTGAGCAGGACCTCGCATCGCGCGTGCAGGTGCCGGCGTTGCCCGCCGTGGCGCAGGGCGATGCCGTGCGCGCGGCCGGCGTCGACAAGGATGCGCTCGACCTGGGCCCCGGTCAGTACCTGCAGGTTGCGACGCTGCCGTACCGGCGCCAGATAGGCGGCGGCCGACGAACAGCGCGCACCTTCCTTCTGCGTCACCTGGTACAGGCCGACGCCGATCTGGGTTGGTCCGTTGAAATCCTGATTGTGCGGATGGCCGGCCTGCACGCCGGCTTCGACGAAGGCATGGCTGAGCGGGTTGACGTGGCGCAGGTCCGAAACATGCAGCGGGCCGTCGTCGCCGTGCAGCGCGTCGCCGCCGCGGCTGTTGTGCTCGCTCCGGCGGAACCACGGCAGCACCCCGGCCCAGTCCCAGCCGGTGGCACCGGCCGCGGCCCAGCGGTCGTAGTCGCCGGCGACGCCGCGCACGTAGCACATCGCGTTGATCGAGCTCGAGCCACCCAGGACCTTGCCACGCGGCCACCACAGCCGCCGTCCCTGCAATTGCGGTTCCGGTTCGGTGTGGTAGCTCCAGTTGAGGCGGCGGTTGCCGGCCAGTCGTGCCAGCCCGGCCGGCATGTGGATGAACGGGTTGCGGTCGCGCGGGCCGGCCTCGACCAGCAGCACCTGCACCTGCGGATCGGCACTGAGCCGGTTGGCCAGCACGCAACCGGCCGAACCGGCACCGATGATGATGTAGTCGAATTCCCGCATCGCGCTCCCCCCCTGGCGTGTCGCCAGCATAGCCGGGACACAGGCCCGCACTGGCGATGTTGCAGTGCATCGGATACCGTGCGCGCTTTGTTGCGACGGGTGCAGGCCGATGCGGTCCGGTCAGGGCAGGGTACATGCGGGGGAGCGGCTGGCGGTCGCGCTGTCCTTCGCCTATTTCTTTTGCGTGCTGGCCGCGTACTACGTGATCCGCCCGCTGCGCGAGCAGCTGGCCGCCGCGGTCGGCTCGACCCAGCTGCCCTGGTTCTACGGCGCCACGTTCATCGGCACCCTGCTGCTGTCGCCGCTGTTCGCCGCGCTGGTGACGCGCTGGCCGCGACGGGTGGTGATGCCGGTGGTCCAGGTGTTCTTCATCGCCTGCCTGCTCGGCTTCGTCCCGCTGTTCGCATGGCCGGAGCTGCTCGGGCCGAAGACGCTGGGGGTGATGTTCTTCGTCTGGGTGAGCGTGTTCAACCTGTTCGTGGTGTCGGTGTTCTGGAGCTTCATGTCCGACATCTGGGACAGCGGGCAGGCGCGGCGCCTGTTCCCGGTCATTGCCGTGGCCGGTACGGTGGGCGCGGTCGCCGGCCCGATGCTGACCCGTTCGCTGGTCGGCGTGATCGGCGTGGCGCCGCTGCTGGTGGTATCGGCGGCGCTGCTGTGCCTGGCGCTGGGGTGCGTGGTCGCGCTCGGCCGCTGGGCGCGTCGGCATGGCGCGCGCCGCAATGAACCCGGCCACGAGGCCGCGGTCGGCGGTGGCATGTTCGACGGGCTCAAGCAGGTGTTCGCCGACCCGTTCATCCGCAACATGTCGATCCTGCTGCTGCTGGCCGACGGCATCGGCACGGTGAACTATGCGCTGGTGACCGACTATTCAGGCGCTACGTTCGCCGACGCGGTGGCGCGTACCCGCTTTGCCGCCAACATCGACCTGGCCGGCAACGTGCTGACCGCCATCACCCAGCTCACCCTCACCCGCTGGCTGCTGCCGCGCAGGGGGCCGGGCATCGTCATCATGATCTGGGCGCTGGTCAGCGTCTGCGCGCTGTCGCTGGTGCTGTTCGCGCGCGATCCGCACGCGCCGTTGCTGATGGGCATGCCGGCGGTGGCGATCGCACTGATCGTCAGTCGCGGCCTGGCCTATGGCATGGCCGAGCCGGCGCGGCACAGCCTGTACACCCGGGTGCCGCGCAACGTGCGCTACAAGGGCCAGAACGCCGTGGACACGGCGGTATGGCGGTTCGGCGACATGTCCATCGCGCTGGGCATGAACTGGCTGCGCGTGCTGGGCGTGGGCACCGCCGGTTTCGCCGGCGTCAGTGCGGCCGCCGCGGTGATCGCTGCCGGCATCGGCTGGCGGCTGTCGCGTCGCCCCGAGGGCGTGCCGGCGGCGGAGGCGCCACGCTCCCGCTGATGCCGGTGCAGGGCGCGCGCGGCTCGACCGCGCGCCTCAGGCCAGCGACAGCGGCACGGCATGCAGCGCCGCGCCCAGCGCGAACAACGCGCTCAACAGATGCACGCGCCAGTCGTGGATGCGCAGGAATACGAACTGCTCCAGCAGGCGTCCCACCCAGAACAACGTCATGAATCCCAGCAGCGCCCGTCCCAGCGGCGTGGCGGGCAGTTCGCGGCCGAACGCCAGCGCCAGTACGCCCATGCCCAGGAAGACGTAGACCAGGCGCAGATTGAGGATCTGCATGATCGCGCGGTTGGCTCGGCTGTTGCGGGCGAGGTCGCGTTTCCAGTCGAACAGTTTCCAGAAGGCCAGGTGGAAGGCCGCGAAGCCCAGGCTGTGCACGCCCCCCAGGCGCACCAGTAGTTCGGCGGTGTCCATGGCTCACCCGTTTCCGTGGCGCGGCGACACCCACATCGCGATGTGGGCGACGAACACCTCGGTGCCGGCGGCATCGCTGATGCCCACGCGCACGGGCAATTCGTAGCCGACGGTGCCGCTGGCGATCGGGCGTTCCGGCACGGCGACCGCGTGCAGTCGACCGCGCGCCTTGGCCAGGTAGCGTACCTGCATGCCCTTGGGGATCCAGCGCATGCCGGCCGGCAGCGAGGCGTCGGTCATCAACCCGGCGGTCAGCTCGGCGAGGTTGCACAGCGCGATGGCATGCACGGTGCCGAGGTGGTTGCGCACTGCGCGGCGGTCGGCCAGCGTGCCTTCGCAGCGGCCTGTTTCGAGCACGGTGATGCATGGTCGGATACTGGCGAAGTAGGGCGCCTTGAAGCACACCGCGCGGGTGAACAGCCAGCGCCCGCCCGGCCAGCGCGCCAGGCGCCGGTACAACGTCAGCAATGGGAGTGTCATGCCTGCCTCGTTGAAAAGGAAACGGCGGGCATGCGCCCGCCGTTCCGGTTGCGTCCGATGGCCCGGGTCAGGCCACCTGCTGCGGCTGCCGGTCCTGGCGGTCGTAGTACGACGCCGCGCGCAGCTCGTGCGGGTCGAAGTCGTCCACGGTGATGGTATCCAGGGTGATCGCGCGCAGTTCTTCCAGCAGGGTGCGCTCGTCCTGGGTGATGACGCCCTCGGCCACCGCCTCGTCCAGCTGCGCCGGGAAGGTCAGTGCCTCGATGCCCTTGGTCTTGAGCGCCTTGAGGAACTTGCGCTCCACCGGCTCGGCCATGACCGCCTTGGTCAGGTAGCTGGCGATGCGGCCACCGGGGTTGTTCTCGCACGGGGTCAGGAACACGCCCTGGGCGAGCCGGTCGCGGGCTTCGTTGGGCGACATCAGGGTGGCGGCGACGCGGCGGCTCAGGCGGTCGCCCGGGGCTTCGGCGCGGCGGCCGAACGGGAAGATCAGCGCCCACATCAGCCAGCCGATCGGGCGGATCGGGAAGTTGCGCAGCGCCGCCGACAACGCTTCCTCGATGCGGTGCACGCTGTCGTGGAACGCCCACGCCAGCAGCGGCTGGTCGGCCGTCGGCGCGCCTTCGTCGTGATAGCGCTTGAGCATCGCGCTGGTCATGTAGATGTGGCTGAGCACGTCGCCCAGGCGGCCGGACAGTGATTCCTTGAACTTGAGCTTGCCGCCCAGGGTCATCATCGAGATGTCGGCCATCAGCGCCAGGTTGGCGGAATAGCGGTCCAGCTTGCGGAAGTAGCGGCGGGTGTAGGCGTCGCCCGGGGCGGCACCGAAGCGTGCGCCGGTGAGCCCGAACCAGAACGAACGCACGGCGTTGGAGATGCCGAAGCGCACGTGGCCGAACAGCGCCTGGTCGAACTCGCGCAGGCCGGCCTTGCGGTCCTCGTCCTGGGCGGCCTTCATTTCCTTCAGCACCCACGGATGGCACAGGATCGCGCCCTGGCCGAAGATCAGCAGGCTGCGGGTCATGATGTTGGCGCCTTCCACGGTGATCGCGATGGGCGCGGCCTGCCAGCTGCGGCCGGCGAAGTTGCGCGGGCCGAGGATGATGCCCTTGCCGCCGATGACGTCCATCATGTCGCTGATGCACTCGCGGCTCATGTTGGTGCAGTGGTACTTGGCGATGGCCGAGGGCACCGACGGTACGTCGCCGCGGTCCACCGCCGCGGCCGTGGCCTGCGACAGCGCGCTGATCTTGTAGGCCTTGCCACCGATGCGGGCCAGCGCTTCCTCCACGCCCTCGAAGCGGCCGACCGACAGGCCGAACTGTTTGCGGATGCGGGCATAGGCGCCGGTGATCACCGCGCCGGCCTTGGCACCGCCCGAGGCGGTGGACGGCAGGGTGATCGAGCGGCCCACGGCCAGGCATTCGTTGAGCATGTTCCAGCCCAGGCCGCGCTTCTCCGGGCCGCCGATGATCTGGCTGAGCGGGATGAACACGTCCTTGCCGCGGATCGGGCCGTTCTGGAACGGCGAGTTCAGCGGGAAGTGGCGGCGGCCGACCTCGACCCCGGGGGTCTCGCGCGGCAGCAGCGCCAGGGTGATGCCGATGTCCTTGGTATCGCCGAGCAGGCCGTCGGGGTCGTACATGCGGAACGCCAGGCCGATCAGCGTGGCTACCGGCGCCAGGGTGATGTAGCGCTTGTCGAAGGTCAGCCTGAGGCCCAGGACGTCCTCGCCGTTCCAGGTACCCCGGCAGACGATGCCGAAGTCGGGGATGGAGGTGGCATCGGAACCGGCGAACGGACCGGTCAGGCCGAAGCAGGGCACTTCGGTGCCTGCCGCCAGCCGCGGCAGGTAGTAGTCCTTCTGTTCCTGCGTGCCGTAGTGGTTGAGCAGTTCACCCGGGCCCAGCGAGTTGGGCACGCCGACGGTGGAGCTGACCACGCTGGAGATCGAGGCCAGCTTCTGGATGACCTTGTGGTGCGCCAGCGCGGAGAAGCCCAGGCCGCCGTACTGCTTGGGGATGATCATGCCGAAGAACTTGTTGTTCTTGATGAAGGTCCACAGCTCCGGCGGCAGGTCGGCATGGACGTGGGTGATCTCCCAGTCGTTGACCATCCGGCACAGCTCCTCGACCGGGCCGTCGAGGAAGGCCTGTTCCTCGGCGGTGAGCTGCGGCCTGGGGTAATCCAGCAGCTTCTGCCAGTCCGGGTCGCCGGTGAACAGTTCGCCTTCGAAGCCGACCGAGCCAGTCTCCAGGGCGATGCGCTCGGTCTTGGACAGCGGCGGCAGCACCTTGCGGAACACCCCCATGAACGGCGAGGTGATCAGCGGCCTGCGCAGGAACGGCAGCAGCACCAGCGCGCTGACCAGGGCCAGGATCGCCGCGGCGACGATGACCGCGGTCGGGTTGACGCCGGTGAACCAGCAGATGCCCAGCAGCACGGCACCGATCACCGTCCAGGTGACCAGCCGCATGCGGTGGTAGGCAACGAAGGCCGCTGCCAGCAGCAGGGCCAGGAAGGGAACGACAGTACTCATTGACTTGCTCCGGTAACGTGCTCGGTTCGGGCGGACGCTGCGGCGGCAGCCGGGGGCAGTGCGTCCAGATAGTTCAACACGGCGGCGGTAAACGCGTCGTTGTCATCGCCTGCCACCATATGCGTGGCGTCGGGCAGATGCACGTGCCGCGCATGCGGCACCAGCGCCAGGAATTCTGCCACCGTCTGCGGAGTGACGAGGTCGCTGCGGCCGCCGCTGACCAGCATCACCGGGCATTCGACGCGGCGTGCGGCCTCGGCGATGGCGTCCTGGTGCTGCTCGCTGTCGCGCGCCAGTTCCTCCACCAGCCGCGGATCCCAGTGCCAGCTCCAGCGGCCGCTGCCGGTGGGGCGCAGCAACGCGCGCAGCGCGTCCTCGCTCTTGCGCGGGCGGTGCGGCAGATAGCGGGCGATGCTGTCGGCGGCCGCTTCCAGCGATGCGAAGCCGTCCGGATGCGCGCTCATGAAGGCGAGGATGCGCTCGACGCCGCGGGTTTCCCAGCGCGGGGTGATGTCCACCAGCACCATGGCCGCGAACAGGCCCGGCCAGCGCGCTTCGGCCATCAGCCCGAACAGCCCGCCCATCGAAGCGGCGACCAGCACCGGCGGCCGCCGCAGCTCGCCGGCGACCACGATCAGGTCATCGGTGAATTGTTCGCCGTGATAGGGCAGGTCGGCCGGATTCCAGTCCGAGCCGCCGTGGCCGCGTGCATCGAAGGCCAGCGTGGGATGGCCGGCGGCATGCAGCGCCGCGGCGGTCGCGGTCCAGGCGCCACGGGTCTGGCCGAAGCCATGCGCGAGCAGGATCGGCGACTTGCTTCCGGTGGTTTTCGAAGCAGCCAGTCCGATGCCGTGGGCACCTTCCAGCCGGGTGTCTTGCGCGTGCATGCGGTTCTCGGGGATATAACCGTACCCGATGGTATGGATATGGTCAGGCGCCGTCAATACTGGTGGGTATGGATTGGCGCGCCTTGTCCGGCAGGGCGTTGCCGGGCGGCGATGGGCCGTCGCGCGGGGCGCTGGCGCGGCGCATACTGCAACCAGTCCCCGGCGTATGGTTAAATCAACGGATGAACGAATCTTCAGCTTCCCCGGCGGAACCCCGCGGTACACGCAACAGCCGCCTCAGCGCGGATGACTGGGCCCAGGCTGCCCTGGACCTGATCGCGGAGCAGGGGGTCGGCGCGGTCGCGGTGGAGCCGCTGGCCCGCCGCCTCGGTGTCACCAAGGGCAGCTTCTACTGGCACTTTCCCTCGCGCGACGCGCTGCTGCAGGCCGCGCTGGAACGGTGGGAGCTGGTCGAGCAGCAGCAGGTGTTCGGCAGCCTGGAGGAAGTGCCCGATCCGCGCACGCGCCTGCGCGCGCTGTTCCAGCTGGTCGCGCATGAAGTGACCCCGCATGTGATCTACAGCGAGCTGCTCAAGGCGCTCGACAACCCGCTGGTGCGGCCGGTGATCGACCGCGTTTCGCAACGCCGGCTGGAGTACCTGATGGCCTCGTTCCGCCAGGCCGGGCTGAGCTCCACCGACGCGCGCCACCGCGCGCGCCTGGCCTACGCGGCCTACGTGGGCTTCCTGCAGCTGTCGCTGCAGCTGCAGCAGCCGCGGCAGGCGCGCGAGGAATTCGAGTCCTACGTCGAGCACGTGATCGAGACGCTGATCCCGAACGGGTGAATGCAGACGAGATGGACGATGGAAGAGCCGCGCATGCCGCGGCTTTTTTTGTGTCTTCGCAGTGTTCTGCTTCCCGCAAAAGACAACGGCCCCTTTCGGGGCCGTTGCTTGAAACGCTGATCAATCAGCCGATCAGAACTTCTGGTTGTAGCGCATGTAGAAGAAGCGCCCCGGAATTTCGTACTGCGGATCGAACGTATTGGCAAACGTGGTGTACGACTTCGGCGGGTCACGATCGAACGCATTGTTGACGCCGAGGGTGATCTGCCCGTTCCACGGCGTCTTCCAGTAGGCGCTGAGGTCGGTGTAGGTCGCACTCGGGATGGCGTTGCGCGGATCAGGCTTGCCGCCCAGGCCGATACGATCCTTGTCCGAGCACAGCAGGGCGAAGTTGCCACCGGTGAAGTTGCTGCCGGTGCACTTCTCGGTCTGTGCAGAGTAGTAGCGCACCATGGCGTTGGCACCGAAGTCGCCCATCTGCCAACCCAGCAGCAGGTTGGAGCGGATGCGCCAGTAGTTGTCACGGCTACGATACTGGCCGACACGGTTCGCGCCCGGGTTGAGCGGATCGGCGACCGAGTAGTTGGAGGTGTAGGTCGAGTCCCAGACCACGTTGAAGCTGCCGAAACGGGTCTCCGGCAGGCGGTAGCCCAGGGTCAGATCCCAGCCTTCAACCTTCATGGTGGCGACGTTGTTCGGCACCGCCAGCATGTTGGAGATCTGGCCGGTCGCATCACGGGTGATCAGGTTGCAAACGGCGGAGATGCCAGCCTTGTAGCAGCTGTCCAGCATTTCCTGCGCGTCCTGGGCATAGATGGCGCCCTCGATCTTGATGTTCCACCAGTCAAGCGACACGTCCAGGCCCTGCACATAGCTGGGGCTGTAGACGAAGCCCAGCGTCTTGGAGGTGGAGGTCTCCGGGCCGAGGTTCGGGTTGCCACCTTCCGTGGTGCGGATCTGCGAGTTGGCCTGCGGATAGCGCGGAATGCCTGCGCAACCCGCCGGGCTGGCCGGGTTCGGCACGCCTTCGACCGAGCCGGCACACGGGTCGGCCACGTTCTCGAAGGTGTCGCTGACGCCGGAATACAGCTCGCTGATCGACGGGGCGCGGAAGCCTTCGGACCAGTTGCCGCGGATCATCAGGTCGTTGATCGGCTTCCAGCGGAAACCGAACTTGCTGTTGACGGTCTTGCCGAAGTTGCTGTAGTCCGAGACGCGGGTCGCGACGCTGAAATCAAGCAGCTGGGCGCCGGTGACGCCGGACAGCAGCGGAATCGCCAGTTCCAGGTACGCTTCGTCCAGGCTGTAACCGCCGGCAGTGGCGGTGCGCGCGTTGCCGGTGGTGTCGCCGGAGTTGATCAGGCCGTCCGGATCGTCGAAGCCCGATTCATTGCGATGCTCGAAGCCGGCCGAGAAGGCGAATGCGCCGCCCGGCAGGTCGAACAGTTCGCCGCCGACGTTGGCGTAATAGGTCTTCTGCTCGTACCCGTACACGTCGTGCGCGGTGAAGCTCGCGTACTTGATCATCTCGGGCGTCATCGACCCCTTGCCGCTGAGCATGTTCATGGGAACGCAGCCGTCGATCACATTGCCGGCGGTTCCGCAACGTGCCACGCCGCCGGCGTCGATGAACGACGGGCCCAGGGCGCTGCGCAGGGCGGAGATGTTGAAGAAGCCGGTGGTGATGTCGGTCTGGTCGTTCTTGCCGTAGAACATGCCGGCTTCCCAGCTCCAGAAGCGGTCGTTCACTTCGAAGTCGCCTTCGAAGCCGCCATTGAAGGCGTAGGTCTTGACGTTCTGCTTGTAGATGCGGCCGCCGGTCTCGGTCGCACGATACTGGATGTAGTCGATGTCACGGCCGGTGTTGTTGTAGATGTTGTCCTTGCTGATGACGATGTTGGCACCATTGGTGCCCGGCGCCGCGCGACCCAGCACGATCGGCATGGCCGCCAGGATCTGCTCCGACTTGCGCTCGTTGTAGGTGACGGTGCTCTTGAAGCGGACATTGTCGGTGATCGACAGGCCGGCGTCAGCGAACAGCGAGGTGCGCTCCTGCGGGGTGATCAGCAGGTTGCCCGGAGCATGGTTGAAGCTGTCGGCGCTGGTGTAATTGCGCCAGGTGCTGCCGCCATTGCCGGTGACGAAATAACCTTCCGCGCCGTTCGGGCGGGTCGAGCCGTACACCGGGTTGCCGTCATCATCCAAGCCGGTCTGGCCGTAGAAGCCGAAGCGGCCGTCCGGGGTGGTGCTGCTGTTGCCGGTGTTGGGCAGTGCGCCGTAGGTCGGTACGGCCGAGATCTTGCGATCACCCGCCCACACCGGCTCTTCCTTCACGTAGCCGACGCCCAGGGTGGCGTGCCAGCGATCACCGGTGGAGCCGATGGTGAAGTCATAGGACTCGCGATTGCCGTCGCCCTTGTCGTACTGACCAAAGTAGGCATTGGCCTCGGCGCCATCGAAATTCTGGCGCAGGATGATGTTGACCACGCCGGCGATGGCGTCCGAACCGTAGATGGTGGACGCGCCATCCTTCAGGACCTCGATACGCTCCACGGCCGCCGACGGGATGGTGTTCAGATCGACCGCGCCGCCCAGACCGGTGCCGCCGATCCAGCGACGGCCGTTGACCAGGACCAGGGTACGGTTCGAACCCAGGTTGCGCATGTTGACGCGGGTTTCACCGTTGCCGCCGTTGTTGTAGGTGCTGTTGAGGGTAGAGCCGTTGGTGCTGATGCTCTGGATGATATCGCCGATCGAGGTCTGGCCCTGGGCCTGAATCTGCTCGCGGCTCATCGTGAACACGGGCTGCGAAGTTTCGAGGTCGACGCGCTTGATGCGCGAACCGGTGACCTGGATGCGGTCGAGGTTGGTGGCGCCGCTGTTGTCCTGGGCGAAGGCAGTGCCGGTGCTGCCGACACCCGCGACCAGGGCCAGCACCACTGCGTCACGCAGCTTGTTGGACTTGCAATACATGGGCTCTCTCTCTCCAAGTGGTCTTGGTAGTTACATGTGGTATCGCCTGCGCGGTGGGCCCGAAAGGACGGTCCCAAAACCGTGTGGCTGACCCGATAGTACTTCCGTCTCTTCTGAAATTAAAGCTTCGTTAATGAATTGCGTGGGTTTGGTGAAATTCGGCAAAGTGAATGTTGCAGGTGCAACAAAAAACGCCTCCTTGCGGAGGCGTTCTGATAAATGCGGGGGGCGCTCTATCGCGGTGGACTCAGAGGTCCTGCTCGTAGCGCACGTAGGGAATCGCCCCTTCGTCATTGCTCTCGTTGCGCGGGGAGAACGGGTTCTTGCCGCGGGTGACGACGTTCTCGGCGCCAACGGTGAGCTGCCCGCTCCAGGGCGTGCGCCAGGTCAGGCCCAGGCCGATGCCTTCCCACTTGCCGGGCTGGCCGGGGGCGTCGACGACGCGACCGATGATGTTGGCGCTGAATGGCCCGTAGCCGCCGCCGATGCTCAGGCTCTTGCTGTCCCATTGGTCGACGAGGGCGGGCGAGGCGTCGCTGAGCGGAACCAGGCGCGCCTTGGCGTAGGTGCCGCCGATGGAGACGAAGCCCTCGCGGCCGATGTTCTTCTGGCCGAATACGGTCAGGTCGTTCTGTTCCACGCGCGCGGCCGGTGCCTTGGCATTGCCCGACAGCCACGCCGGCAGCGTGTCGCGGCCGGTGCCGGCGCTCAGGCCGACGCGTCCGCCGGGGCGGTTGAAGGTAGTGGTCGCCGACAGGTGGCGGGCGGGGCCGGCGTCGTCATCGTCGTCGCCCAGGCTGGCCAGCATGCAGTGGCTGGCCAGCCCGCTGATGCTGCTGCCGCGGCTGCTGTTGCACAGCAGGCCGAGCGAGTCGCCGGACGAGAGCCCGAACGCGGTATCGAGTGAATTGCGGCCGAAGTGCCAGCGCGCCCCGGCCATCTGTTCGCCGGTGGGTTCGAGATACAGCAGGGCCTCGACCTTGCCGCTGCCCTTGTTCCAGACCGGCAGCACGGTGCTGTCCTGGGGAGCGCGCGGCTTGCTCTGCGCGTGCGCGCCCGTGGCCACCCCAAGGGCGATCAGCAAGGCCAGCGGCAGGCGCAGGAAAGTGTTCATGGACTCAATCAGACAGGACAGGGGCCGGGAAGTTCCCGGTGCGTGAGATTCTGATCGTATGTTGTTTATGTTTTCTTAACAAGTCTCCGTCCTCCCCGGAACGCAGCTCGTCGGTGCCGTTACTGCAGCCGCTCTGGAGCGGCCTGGCTGGCAGGTATGACTGCAAACAATACGCCGAATTCGGTCAAAGGGAAGTGATACTCGCGCCCGCAGAACTCGCAGCGCACCTCGACCTGGCCGCTGTCGGCGGCGGCGGCGCGGGCTTCGTCCTCGCCCAGCGACTGCAGCATGCCGATCACCCGCTCGCGCGAACAGGAGCAGCCGAAACGCAGCGGCTTGCCGCCCATGGTCTCGACCTGCTCTTCGTGGAACAGGCGCTGCAGCAGCTCGGGGCCGCCTACCGCCAGCAGCTCGTCGCGTCCCAGGGTGTCGAACAGCGCCCCGGCGCGGGCCCAGCCGTCCTCGTCGCCCTGGTCGCCCGGGAGCTTCTGCAGCAGCAGGCCCGCGGCGCGGTCGCCGTCGGCGGCCAGCAGCAGGCGCGTGGGCAACTGCTCGGAATGGCGGAAGTAGTCCTCGAACGCTTCGTCCAGGCTGCTGCCCTGCAGCGCCACAAGGCTCTGGTAGCGCTGCGGTTCGCGCGGGTCCAGGCCCGGGTTTTCGATGGTGATGGCCAGCAGCGCGCCGTCACCGAGCCGGGACAGGTCGGGCGGGGCGTCCTGGCCGTCCTCGACCTGGGCGATGCCGCGCAGGGTGCCGGCCGAGGTGCACTCGGCGAACAGGGTGCGCAGCGACGAACTGCTGCGCAGCTGCACGGACAGGCGGCCGTCGATCTTGATGTGGCCGGTGAACAGGGCCGAGGCGACGCAGGCCTCGCCGAGCAGGCGCGTGGCCGAGGGGCGGTAGCTGCCGTGGGACAGGATTTCACGCCAGCTGCCGGAGAGCTGGACATGGACGCCGCGCACGCCGGCCTCGGGCAGGAGGAAGCGGACAAGGAGGTCGGACGTTTCGGTCATGGGAATCTGCACGTATGGGGACGCCGGTGCCGGATAATGCGCCGATGTCGGGATTCATGGGGTCGGGCAAGCAGATGGGGACGGAACAGGACGAGCGCAAGGTACGGCCCCGGCGCAGGTGGCGGCGCTGGTTGTGGATCACCCCCTGCGCGCTGGCGCTGTTCAGCATCGTGCAGGTGGCGGTGTTGCGGTTCGTCGATCCGCCGTTTTCCACGGTGATGGCGCTGCGCCAGGTCGAAGCCTGGGGGCAGGGCGACTGGGGGTTCCGGATCCACTACCAGTGGCGCGACCTGGACGCGATGGCGGCCAGCGTGCCGATCTCGCTGGTGGCGGCCGAGGACCAGCGGTTCCCGCTGCACAACGGGTTCGACCTGGAAGCGATCGAGAAGGCGATGGACCACAACGCCCGTGGCAAGCGCCTGCGCGGCGGCAGCACGATCAGCCAGCAGGTCGCCAAGAACCTGTTCCTGTGGCAGGGCCGCAGCTGGCTGCGCAAGGGCCTGGAGGCCTGGTACACGGTGCTGATCGAAGCGCTGTGGTCGAAGCGGCGGATCCTTGAGATGTACGCCAACGTCGCCGAGTTCGGCGATGGGGTCTACGGCGTGCAGGCCGCGTCGCGGCAGTTCTGGGGCAAGGATGCGGCGCGGTTGTCGCCGGCCGAGAGCGCGCGCCTGGCGGCGGTGCTGCCATCGCCGCGGCGCTACAGCGCGACCCGGCCGGGCCCGTTCGTACAGCGCCGCGCCGCCTGGATCCAGCGCCAGGCACGGCAGTTGGGCGGTCCGGGCTATGCCGTGGATGGAGAGTGACACCACCGCCGCGGCGGCGCGGGGGCATGCGTTCGATCTTCCGTAGAATGCGCGCATGACACACCGCGACCGGCTGACCGTCGTCATCGCCGCCTGCAACGAACAGGACGCCCTGCCGTTGCTGCACCAGCGCCTTGGCGCCGCGCTCGAATGCCTGCCCGACATCGATGGCCGGGTGCTGTACGTGGACGATGGCAGCACCGATGCGACCTGGGCGCTGATGCAGCAGCTGGCGGCGGGCGACCCGCGGGTGGCGGCGCTGCGGCTGTCGCGCAACTTCGGCAAGGAGGCCGCGCTCACCGCCGGGCTGGACCTGGTGGACGAAGGTGCGGCGCTGATCCTGGATGCCGATGGCCAGGACCCGCCGGAGCTGATCGCGCAGTTCGTCGCGCTGTGGCGGCAGGGCCATGACGACGTGTATGGCGTGCGTCTTGCGCGCGAGGGCGACGGATGGGTGAAGCGCGCCACCGCGTCCGCCTTCTACCGGGTGATGGGGCGGCTGTCGAAGACGCCGATTCCCGCCGATACCGGAGATTTCCGCCTGTTGTCACCGCGCGCGCTGGCGGCGCTGCGGCAACTGCGCGAGCGCCAGCGTTTCATGAAGGGCCTGTTCGGCTGGGTCGGCTTCCGCCGGGTTGCGCTGCCGTACCGGCGTGCGCCGCGCGTGGCCGGGCGCAGCAAGTTCGGGCTCTGGAAGCTGTGGAACTTCGCGCTGGAAGGCATCACCAGTTTTTCCACCGCGCCGCTGCGGGTGGCGACCTATCTCGGGCTGCTGACCGCGGCCTCCTCCTTCGTTTTCGCCGCCTGGGTGGTGGGCAAGGCCGCGCTGTACGGCGACCGCGTCGCCGGCTGGCCGACGATGATGGCGGTGATCCTGTTCCTTGGCGGCGTGCAGCTGATCGCGCTGGGCCTGATCGGCGAGTACCTCGGCCGCCTCTACGTGGAGGCCAAGCAGCGGCCGTTGTACCTGGTTGACACCTGGCGGCCGGCCGACGTGGCACTATCGGACGCATCCGCCAGCAAGGGAGAACGCCATGCAGACCGTTCGTCAGTTGCTCGGGACCAAGTCCCCTGAGATCCACGCGGTAGCGCCGGACAGCGCGGTGATCGATGCGATCCGGCTGATGGCCGAAAAAGGCATCGGCGCGGTGCTGGTGATGGACGGGGCACGGCTGGCCGGCATCCTTTCCGAGCGCGACTACGCGCGCAAGATCGTGCTGCGCGACCGCTCTTCGCGCGATACCCCGGTGGCGGCGATCATGACCGCCGAGGTGGTCACCGTGACGCCTGTGGACACGGTCGAGGACTGCCTGCAGCTGGTGACCGACCGCCGCATCCGCCACCTGCCCGTGGTCGAGGGCGGTGCGGTGCTCGGGGTGATTTCCATCGGCGACCTGGTCAAGTCGGTGATCGAACAGCAGCGCCGCGAACTGGGCCAGCTGCAGCAGTACATCGTCGGCGGCTGAGCCGGCAGCAGCGGCCTTACCGGGCGTACTGGCCGCCGCAGTCGACGTCCTTGCCGGGCCCGGTCTCGAAGGTGGCCAGCAACGCCGCCGGCGGGGTGATGCTGCCCAGGGTCACGGCGATGGCGCCGCGCAGTCCCAATGCCTTGAAGTCGGGGCGGAACGACGGGTCCTTGAAGGTGCCGCCGATGCGCAGCGGCGAGCGCAGGGCGAGGATGCTCCTGTCCTTGGGCCGCGGCCGCAGCAGCAGGTCCAGGGTTTCGCGCCCGAGGCTGACGCTGCCTTCGCCCACCACCAGGGTATCGCTGGTGTCGAAGGCCAGTGCGCGCGCCTGCATCAGGCCGTCCTGCACCTGGAAGTCGGCGAAGGCGCAGCGCAGCGGGATCTGGCGGTCGCCGGTGAACAGGAACTTCAGCGATTCGGCCACGTCCAGCCCGGCCAGTTCCATCAGCAGGTTGCCGACATGGCCGCGGCCCATGCCGATGGCCACCTCGCCATCGCTGCTGCCGAGCATGGCGGCCACCGAATTGCCGTGGCCGGACAGGCGCAGGTGGCCGCCGATGCCGCCGGAGGCCTGCTGCGCAAGGCGCGCATCGGGAAACAGCCGCCCCAGCTGCACGCCGCGCACGCGGGCGTCGAGCGTGGTGGCGATGCGTGGCTGTCGTGCATCCATGCGCACGGTGCTGCGGATGTCGCCGCCGGCGACGCCGAAGTTCAGCGGTTCCAGGCGCAGCAGGCCGTCGTCCAGCAGCAGGTGCGCATCCATGTCGTCCAGCGGCAACGACGGTGAATCGATGCGATGGGCCTTCCAGCGCACGTCCGCGTCCATCGCACGCAGCTTGCCCAGGTTGTAGGGCGTATCGGGCAGTACCGTGGGCCTGGCGTCCAGTGCCGCGGCCGCGGCCTTCTGCCCGGGGTTGGCGCTCTCGCCGCCACCGGTTGCCGGGGGCGCGCCGACGAAACCGGCGAGGTCGTCGAAGTCGAGCCGGCGCGAGACCAGCTCGGCGGTCAGCCGCGGGCGTTCGCCGCCGACGTCGATGCGCACATTGCCGGCCAGATCGCTGTCGCCCACCTGGCCGCTGAACTTCTCGTAGCGCCAGGTGTCATGGTCGCGCCTGAGCCGGCCGTCGAGACGATACGGAGGCGAGGAGGGCATGGCGATGCCGAGCAGGGGATACAGGTCGTCCAGGTCCTTGCCGCCGAGGCGGAAGCGCAGGTCGAACACCTGCAGCTGGAACGGATTGGTCAGCGTGCCGCTGGCCGTGGCGTGGGTGTCGCCGGCATGGGCATCGAGGTGCAGGCGGAACGGGTGGTCGCTGTCGGCCAGTTGCAGCGGCGATTCGGTGCCGCCGCGCACGCTGAACGAGACGCCGCGCCAGCGCCCATTGCCCTGCAGCAGCAGCGGTGGCGCGGCGTTTGCCTGCTTCGGCGCACCGCTGTGGACGGCAAGCTGGATGTCGGTGCGTCCCGCCGCGTCCACGAACCGCAGGGTGCCGTCGTCCACGCGCAGCCGCTTGAGCGGCAACGGCCGGTCTGCGTCGCCGCCGCCGAGGAAATCCCAGTTGCCCGGCTCGCCGGGGCGCGGTGCGGTCTGCAGCAGCACGTCCGGGCGGACCAGGCGCACCTCCGGCAGCTGCAGGTCGCCACGCAGCAGTGGCCACAGCCGCAGGTCGATCTCCACGCGCGCGGCGCGCGCCATGTCCGCCCGTTGCGCCCACGGCGCATTGGCGAAATCGACGCGGTCGGCGCGCAGCGTGCTGGTGCTGCCCAGGTCTACATCGATGTGGCCGATGTGCAGGGCGCGGCCGGTGCGCGCCTGCACCATGCGTTCCAGCGGCCCCTTGAACCAGTTCCAGTCCCACAGCAACAGCAGCACGACGAGTGCGGCGAGCAGCAGGCCGGCCACGGCCAGCCAGCGCTGGCCACGCATGCCGGGACGGCGGAGGCGCCAGCGCGACGCGCGCGGTGCGGCGGGGGCAGGTGCGGTATCCACGCGGCCATGGTTGCCGCGCGCTCGTGCACGCGGCGCGAAGCGTTCATTGGCGTGGCGTGCAGGTGATGTTGCCCCGGCGTGTGCGGCGCGCGCCGGGTGCTACAGGATCTGCGCGGTGACCGAGACGAAGTGGCACACGCTGCCTGCGATCACGAACAGGTGCCAGATGGCGTGCGAATAGCGCACCGACTCGCGGTGGTAGAAGTACGTGCCCAGGGTGTAGGACACGCCGCCGGCCAGCAGCCAGCCCAGGGTGAATCCATCCAGCGAATTCCACATCGGCTCGATCGCCACCACCACCAGCCAGCCCATGGCGATGTAGATGGCCGTGGACAACCGCTTGAAGCGGCCGGTGTAGAACAGCTTGAAGATCACCCCGCCCACGGCCAGCGTCCAGATCGCGGCGAACAGCCCCCAGCCCCACGGCCCGCGCAGGCCGATCAGGGTGAACGGCGTATAGGTGCCCGCGATCAGGATGTAGATCGCGCAGTGGTCGAAGATCTTCAGCCTGCCCTTGGCCACCGGGTGCTGGATGGCGTGGTACAGGGTCGAGGCGGTGTAGAGCAGCAGCAGCGCGATGCCGAAGACGATGGCGCTGGCCAGTTGCCAGCCGTCGCCATAGATCGCGGCCAGCGTGATCAGCACCGCACTGGCGCCCAGGGCGGTGACTGCGCCCAGGCCATGGGTCAGGGCGCTGGCGATTTCCTCGCGGATGTCCACGGCGTGCTGCGGCAGGGGGGCGGCGGTAGGCATGGACAGCAACTTACCGCAATGCAGCACGGGGTGCACCCCCATGCCCGCCGGCGGTTGGGGGGGCCGTCATCCAGGCGGCAGGAGCGCGCCGGGGGCGCGCCTGCCGCCCGCCGCTTACGCCACCGAGACGGTGTGCGCGGCTTCGCGCGTGGCCGAGAAGCGCACGTCCGGTGCCCGTTCCTGCGCCAACTGCAGGTTGACCCGGGTCGGGGCGAGGTAGACCAGCTGCCCGGCGGCGTCCACGGCCAGGTTGTTGGCGTTCTTCTCGCGGAACTCCTCCAGCTTCCTGGCGTTGTCGCAATGCACCCAGCGCGCGGTGACCACGCCGACCGGTTCGAAGATGGCTTCCACCCCGTACTCGTCCTTCAGGCGGTAGGCGGCGACGTCGAACTGCAGCACGCCCACCGCGCCCAGGATCAGGTCGTTGCTCATGATCGGGCGGAAGAACTGGGTGGCGCCTTCCTCGGACAGCTGCGCCAGGCCCTTCTGCAGCTGCTTGAGCTTGAGCGGATCCTTCAGGCGCGCGCGCCGGAACAGTTCCGGGGCGAAGTTGGGGATGCCGGTGAAGGTGACCGGCTCGCCCTCGGTGAAGGTGTCGCCGATGGAGATGGTGCCGTGGTTGTGGATGCCGATCACGTCGCCCGGCCAGGCCTCGGCGGCGATCTCGCGGTCGCTGGCCATGAAGGTCAGCGCGTTGGCCAGCTTCATCTCCTTGCCGGTGCGCACGTGGAAGGTCTTCATGCCGGCGCTGAACCGGCCCGAGCACACGCGCATGAACGCCACGCGGTCGCGGTGCTGCGGGTCCATGTTGGCCTGGATCTTGAACACGAAGCCGCTGAGCTTGTCTTCCTGCGGGGCGATGGTGCGGCCGGTGGTGGCGCGCGGCTGCGGCGCCGGCGCGTGCTCGACGAAGAAATCCAGCAGCGGCTGCACGCCGAAGTTGTTAACGCCCGAGCCGAAGAACACCGGGGTCTGCTGGCCGCGCAGGTAGGCGTCCTTGTCGAACGGGTGGCTGGCGCCCTGCACCAGCTCCAGTTCCTCGCGCAGGTCGGCCAGCATCTTCTCGCCGATGCGCGCGGCCAGGCCGGGCGCGTCCAGCGACGGGAAGATCGTCGAATCCTGGCGGGTGAAGTTGCGGCCCGGCTCGTACAGGTGTACTTCGCCGGTCAGCAGGTGCACCACGCCCTTCAGGCGCTGGCCCATGCCGATCGGCCAGGTGACCGGCGCGCACTGGATGCCGAGCACGGTTTCCACCTCGTCGAGCAGCTCGATCGGGTCCTTGCCCTCGCGGTCGAGCTTGTTGATGAAGGTCATGATCGGGGTGTCGCGCAGGCGGCACACCTCCATCAGCTTGATGGTGCGCTCCTCCACGCCCTTGGCCACGTCGATCACCATCAGCGCCGAGTCCACCGCGGTGAGCACGCGGTAGGTGTCCTCGCCGAAGTCGGCGTGGCCGGGGGTGTCGAGCAGGTTGACGATCTTGCCTTCGTACGGGAACTGCATCACCGAGGATGTGACCGAGATGCCGCGCTCCTTTTCCAGCGCCATCCAGTCCGAGGTGGCGTGGCGGCTGGTCTTGCGCGACTTCACCGAGCCGGCCATCTGGATCGCGCCTCCGAACAGCAGCAGCTTTTCGGTCAGCGTGGTCTTGCCGGCGTCGGGATGGGAAATGATGGCGAAGGTGCGGCGGCGCGCGGCTTCGGATGCGACTTCGGACATGGCGGCTGCGCCCGCGGCGGGCGCGCATTGGGAAAGGGAAGCCGCCGATTATAGCCGTTCAGGGCGGGGCGCCCGTCTCGCGGGCGAAGCGCAGTTCGCCGCGCGGGCCGGCCATGCGGAACGGGATCGAGGCCAGCGCCAGCCCGGTGTTGGCCTGTACCGCGAAGTGCAGGTGCGGGCCGGTGCTGCGGCCGGTGTTGCCGGAGCGGGCCAGCACCTGCCCGGCCAGCACCGCCTGCCCGGGCCGGACCGCCAGGCTGCCCGCCTGCAGGTGGGCATACAGCGCCATGCCGCCGTCGGCGTGCAGCACCCGGACCAGGCAGCCGTCGACGGGCGCATCGGCCAGCACCTGCATCACCGTGCCGGCGCGGGCGGCGAGCACCGGCGTGCCTTCGGGCAGGGGAAAGTCGATGGCATGGCGGTTCTGCGCATCGCGGTGGCTGTGCGCGCCGTCAATGCCCTGGCTGACCCGGACCGGCACGCCGGCGAACGGCAACCGGTAGAGGTGGTCGCCGGGGCGCGCGGACGGGTCGCCGGGAAAGGCATCGAGCAGCAGGCGCGCGCCGCCGCCGGTATCGGCCAGCCACAGCAGGTCGCGCTGCCCGCCGGGTGGCAACAGTACCGGCGCGGCCATCGTCCTGCCGTCGGCGGCATCGCGCAGGCGCACCTGCAGCGGGCCGGCCAGCAGGTTGCGCACCTGCGCTTCGCGGCCGCCGCCACGGGCCTGGAGCAGCAGCTGCGCGAAACCGGGGGCATGGCCGCCGGCGCTTTCCGTCGGGGCCGTGCCGGTCAGCCCCCAGCCCTGGCGCCAGCGCGGCGCGGGGCCATCGCCCCGGGCGGGCAGGGCGACCATTGCTGACAGGAGCAGGAGCGTCAGGCGGTGCATGCGGTGGCGGCGGAGGTGGTGCCGGGATTATGCCGGCATGGTTGCATCGGAAACTCCATCGCTCCATCCGAATAAAGAGATTGACATGGGCCTGGGCAGCTGGCATCGTGTGTCCACCATCGAGACCGGCGGAGGGACAGGCCCTTTGATGCCGGGGCAACCAGCAGGTGCGCAAGCGCCTGTGCCTGGTGCCAAATCCTGCGGGGACCACCGCGTCCGCCGAAAGATGGTTCGATCCGTGCCCTGCACGGCGAACACGGGCCCGCGAAGCTCGATGGCTGCTCCTTACCGGATATCGCCATGCGTTTCGCCACTGCCACCGCCATCCGCGACTACCCGCCCGCCGCGCCCGACAGCGCGGCGCTTGCCCCTGCCGCCGTGCGCGGTGAAATCGACGTGCGCCTGGCCATGCGCCATGCCGGCGAGCGCACGCTGCGGCTGCGCTATGAACTGGTCGGCCGTGTCGATGCGCCGGTGGTGCTGGTGGCCGGCGGTATTTCCGCGCACCGCCACATCGCCGCCAACGCCGTGTTCGGCGAGAAGGGCTGGGCCGACGGACTGGTCGGCTGCGGCCGCGCGCTGGACCCGGCGCACCGCCGCCTGCTGGGCCTGGATTTCATCGGCGCCGACGGCGAGCTCGACGTGCCGATCGATACCGCCGACCAGGCCGACGCGGTGGCCCTGCTGCTGGACGCGCTGGGCATCGACAGCCTGCACGGCTGCGTCGGCTATTCCTACGGTGCGCTGGTCGGCCAGCAGCTGGCCATCCGCCACCCGCAACGGCTGGGCCGGCTGGTGGCGGTCAGCGGCGCGCATCGCCCGCATCCCTATGCCTCGGCCTGGCGCGCGCTGCAGCGGCGCGCGGTGGCGCTGGGCCAGCTGCAGTGCGCCGAAAGCCATGGGCTGGCGCTGGCGCGGCAGTTCGCCATGCTCAGCTACCGCACGCCGGAAGAATTCGGCGAGCGCTTCGACGCCCAGCCCGAAGTGGTGAACGGCCGCGTGCGCGTGGCCGCCGAGGACTACCTCGACGCCGCCGGTGCGCAGTACGTGGCGCGCACCCGGGTCAATGCCTACCTGCGCCTGTCCGAATCCATCGACCTGCACCGCGTCGAACCGGCCGCCATCGGCGTGCCGACGCTGGTGGTCGCGGTCGAGGGCGATCGCCTGGTGCCGTTGTCCGACCTGGTCAGCCTGGTCGAGGGCCTGGGCACGCGCGGAAGCCTGCGCGTGCTGCGTTCGCCCTACGGCCATGACGCCTTCCTGAAAGAGACCGATCGCATCGACGCGATCCTCGCCAACGCCCTTCGCCTTCCCGGAGAAAACGCATGAGCCTGTCCACCGCTTCCGATGTGTCCTGTTGCCGCGCCACCGCGGCCGTGCGTGCCGGCATCGATCGCGATACCGCCTATGGCGCCGTGACCCCGCCGCTGGTGCTGTCGTCCAACTTCAGCTTCGACGGCTTCGGCAACAAGCGCCAGTACGACTACACCCGCAGCGGCAACCCGACCCGCGACCTGCTCGGCGAAGCGCTGGCGGAACTGGAAGGCGGCGCCGGCGGGGTGGTCACCTCCACCGGCATGGGCGCGATCAACCTGGTGCTCAACGCGCTGTTGCAGCCGGGCGACAGGCTGGTGGTGCCGCATGACGCCTACGGTGGCAGCTGGCGCCTGTTCAACGCGCTGGCGAGCAAGGGCCATTTCGAGCTGATCACCGCGGACCTGACCGATCCGCGCGCACTGGCCGAAGCGTTGGCGCAGGCGCCGAAGCTGGTGCTGGTGGAAACCCCGTCCAATCCGCTGCTGCGCATCACCGACCTGCGTTTCGTGATCGATGCCGCGCACCGGGCCGGTGCCCGGGTAGTGGTGGACAACACCTTCCTGTCGCCGGCGCTGCAGAACCCGATCGCCTTCGGCGCCGACCTGGTGCTGCACTCGACCACCAAGTACGTCAACGGCCACAGCGACGTGGTCGGCGGCGCGGTGGTCGCGCGCGACGCCGAGCTGCACCAGCAACTGGCGTGGTGGGCCAACGCGCTGGGCCTGACCGGCTCGCCGTTCGATGCGTTCCTGACCCTGCGCGGCCTGCGCACGCTCGATGCACGCCTGCGCGTGCACCAGGAGAACACCCGCGCGCTGGTCGACCTGCTCGCCACCAGTGAAGTTGTGGCCAGGGTCTACTACCCGGGGCTGGAATCGCACCCGGGCCATGCGCTGGCCGCGCGCCAGCAGAAGGGTTTCGGCGCGATGCTGTCCTTCGAACTGGCCGCATGCGACGGTGCCGATCCGCATGCGGCGGTGCGCGCCTTCGTCGAAGGTCTGCGCTATTTCACCCTGGCCGAATCGCTCGGTGGCGTGGAGAGCCTGGTCGCGCACCCGGCCACCATGACCCATGCGGCGATGACCCCGGAAGCACGGGCCAAGGCCGGCATCAGCGATGGCCTGCTGCGGCTGTCGGTCGGCATCGAGGCCTGCGAGGACCTGGTGGCCGACCTGCAGGCCGGACTGCTGCGCGCCGCACGGGCGCTGGCCGACAGCCGTAGCGAGGCACTGCGGAAAACGGTGGACGCATGAGCGCGCAGTTGCGTCCGCAGGCGGCAGCGGCGCGGCTGGTGCTGCTGGGTACCGGCACGGTCGGCTCGGCCTTCATCGCCCGCTACCAGGCCCTGCGGCAGCGACAGCTCGACCTGCCGCTGCTGCACGTGGTGGCCAATTCGCGCATCGCGCTGGCCTGCGGCGACGCACCCGAGGCGGTGCTGTCGCGCGCGAGAGAGGCGACCCGGCAGGGTGACGCGCCGGCCCACGCCGAGGAAACCGGGCGCCTGCAGGCCGGCGACATCGTGGTCGACGCTACCGCCAGCGAGGACATCGCCGCCGAACATGCGCACTGGCTGGCACGGGGCATCCATGTGGTCACCGCCAACAAGCTGGGCAATGGCACCACGCTTGCGCGCGCGCGCCGGATCGGCGGGATCGTGGCCGCGGGCAGTGTGCGCTATGGCGATTCGGCCACCGTCGGCGCCGGCCTGCCGCTGCTGTCCAGCATCCGCGCGCTGGTGGCCGGTGGCGACCACGTGCATGCCATCGAAGGCGTGCTGTCCGGTTCGCTGGCATGGCTGTTCCATCGTTTCGACGGCAGCCAGCCGTTCTCCGCCTGCGTGCGCGAAGCGGCGGCGGCCGGTTACACCGAGCCCGATCCGCGCATCGACCTGTCCGGCGAGGACGTGCGCCGCAAGCTGCTGATCCTGGCGCGCGCGGCCGGGGTGGCGCTGGAGCCGGAACAGGTGGAGGTCGAGTCGCTGCTGCCGCCGGCGCTGGCGGCATTGCCGGCCGCGCAGGTCGATGCCGCGCTGGCGCAGCTGGACGCGCCCCTGGCGGCGCGCCTGCAGCAGGCGCGCGGGCAGGGGCTGTCGCTGTGCTTCGTGGCGCGCCTGGACGGGCACGGCGCCAGCGTCGGCCTGCGCGCGTTGCCGGCCGACCATCCGCTGGCCGGTGGCCGCGGCACCGACAACCGGGTGGCGATCCGCAGCGACCGCTACCGCGGGCAGCCGCTGCTGATCAAGGGGCCGGGTGCCGGTGCCGACGTCACCGCGGCGGCGCTGCTGGACGACGTGCTGGGCATCGCCAGGCGCTGACCGCCGCGCGCATGCGCTTCAGTGGCCCGCCGAGCGCGCGGCGAGGCGGCGTTCGACTTCGGCGCGGCCGAGGCGTGTGCCATCGCGGTCGACGACGCTGAATTCCACGCCGTTGTCCCACAGCAGCGGCGCGCCGAGCACCGCGATGTCTTCCGAGGCGGTGCGCGCCTGCAGGTCGAGCAGGTGCTGGTTGAAGCCTGCCGCCTGCAGCCAGGCACGGTAGCTGGAGTCGTGCTCGGTGGCGAACTGGTCCTGGTAGTGGCACTCCTCGCGCTCCGGCGAGGGTAGGGCGTCGCACTGCGCGTTGCGCTGGTGCAGGCCGATCACCGCATCCGGCTCCATCTGCCGCTGTGCGGCCGCGGCCCAGAGCGCGACGCAGATGCTGGCGCAGTAGCCGTGCACGCGCACGGTGAGGTTGTTCCTGCGCACGATGCGCGCCGCTTCCAGGCCGGTGATGGCGTAGCCGCCGCCGCTGGTGATGTCGATCCGCCGCACCGACGGCGCCGCGTCCAGCCATCTCGCCAGCTCGCTGGCGAAAGTGCGGCCGACGCCGCCTTCCACCCGCAGCGCGGTGCCCTGGTCGTGCAGGGTCATGCGGGCTTCGCCGATCTCCGCCAGCATGGTCGACTTCTCGCCACGCACGACCTGCGCCTGTGCCCGGGGCGCGGCCACGGCGGCCGCATCGGGTGCATCGGGCGTGGCCGCGGTGGCGGGCGGGTCCACCGCCGGCGGCCGCTTGCCGATGAACCAGGCAAGCACCAGCAGCGCGATCGCCGCCAGTACCAGCCGGGTCAGGGTCAGGCCACCGCCGCGGCGCGGCGCGGCCGCTGTCGCGGTGCGCGGACGCCGGGGTGGCAACGGTCCGTCGGGTTGCTGTACGCCCTGCATCCTTGCCCCGCTGCTGGCTGGTGATGGGTGATTCTGGTGCGCTGCCGGCCGCCGGTGCAACACGCCGCGTGCGTGGCCGGCCAGCGGTGTGTGGCGGTTACGGCGGGGCGCCGACGTCGATCCTGCCGTCGATGCCGAACATCTCCAGCACGCCGTTCTCCACCAGCCACCATGGATCGCCGGCCGCTACCGACAGGTCGTCGGGCGGCTGCGCGCCGGGGGCCGGCTGGTAGGCGATCCAGCCATTGCGCCCGGCGGTCTTGGCCCGGTACAGGGCGCGGTCGGCAAGGGTGACCAGTTGCTCCCAGCCCAGCAGCCGCGGACGGCTGGGGAACAGCGGGCATTCGATCAGGCCGACGGAGGCGGTGAGGCGATGCTGCTGGCCATTGCCCAGGTCGAAGCTGTGCGCGGCGATGCGGGTGCACAGGCGCTGGCCCAGCCGCCCCAGGCTGCCGCGCGGCAGCGGGCGGAACACCAGCAGGAATTCCTCGCCGCCCCAGCGCGCCACGTAGTCGCCGCTGCGCTTGAGCTCGCCGAGCAGCTGGCCCATCTGTTCCAGTACGCGGTCGCCGGCGGCGTGGCCGTGGGTGTCGTTGATCGACTTGAAATGGTCCACGTCGAGCAGCGCGAACACCACCGCCTCGCTGCCGTTGGCGTAGCCCTCGTCGCGTTCGTAGAACGACAGGTCGGTGGGGATCTGCTGGGTCAGGTAGCGCCGGTTGTGCAGGCCGGTGAGCGGGTCGGTGAAGCTGATGGCCTTCAGCTGCGCGTTGGCCGCCTGCAGGTCGCGGGTACGCTCCTGCACCAGGCGCTCCAGCTGCGCGCGCTGGCGCGCGTAGCGATGCTGCAGGCCGAGGTAGCCCAGCCAGATCAGCCCCGCCAGCCCGAGCATGGCCAGCAGGCGGAATGCGAGGGTTTCGTACAGCCGCCGCGGAATCTCCACCGCGACATGGGCGGCGTTGCGCAACGGTTCGGCCTGGCTGAAGTCGGCGACCTCGAAGGTGTAGTACCCGGGCGGCAGGCTGGCGTAGCTGGCGCTGCGCAGGGTCGGGTTGTCCAGCTCGTGCCAGTCCTTCTCGTAGCCGGCCAGCCGGTAGCGCAGCTGCGGAGCGTGCATCGGCTGGAAGTCGGGCAGGCTGAACTCGAAGCGCAGGTCGCGCGCGTCCAGCGGCAGCTTGAGCGTGCCGTGGCCGGTGGCCAGACGCCGGCCCTGGACCTGCACGTGGTCGATTCTGATATTGCGCGGCGCGCTGTCGGTGTCCGTGTCCACGTCCACCAGCAGGGTGCCGTCGCGGGTGGGCAGCCACAACCGGCCCTCGCGCAGCACCCCGCGGCTGTTGCCGGCGCCGTTGCAGCACTTGTCCTGCTGTCCGCCGGTGCGGTCGGTGCCGGAATTGATGACGATCTGCGCCGCCAGCGGCTGCCGCGGGTTGGCCAGGGCCCGGTCCAGCGAGGCCAGCGGCAGGCGGTAGACGCCGCGCATGCCGGCGACCCACAGGTCGTTGCCGTTCTGCGCCAGGTGGAATGCGACATTGGCCGGCAGCTCGCGCTCGCGGTCCAGCCAGTGCCAGCCATGGCCGTCATGGATCCGCAGGCTTTCGCCATTGCTGGTGCCCAGTACCCAGCGCCCGTCGCCAAGCTCGAGGAAGGCGGTGACCGGGGTTTCGTCGGAGAGTCCGCCGAGCCGGCCGGTAGGCAGGATGCGGCCGTCGCGCCATTCGTACAGGCCCTTGTAGGTGCCCAGCAGGATGCGCCCGTCGCGGGTCTCGTAGACCAGGCGGATGCGCGCATCGGCCAGTCCCTCGCGTTCGCCGTAGCGGGTCAGCTGCTTGCCGTCCTCGAGCAGGAACAGCCCTTGGGTGGTGGCGAACCACAGCCGTCCGGCGCGGTCGCGGACGATGCCGTTGATCTGCGCATCGCGCAGCGGCGCCAGTTCGGCTGGTTGCTCGAGGCGCTCGCCGCGCAGCACCGCGACCCCGGCGCGGGTGCCGATCCAGGTCTGGTCGCGCTCGGGCAGCAGGCTGTAGGCCTCCGGGTGCGGCAGCCGGTTGCCGGCCACGCGACTGGTGAAGCGCCCCTGCCGCCAGACGGCCACGCCGTTGCTGCTGCCGACCCAGATGCCGCCGTCCGGCGCCGCGGCGACCGACCACAGCAGCGGGTCCTGCAGCCCGTCGGCCTGGCTCAGGCGCCGGGTCCAGCCGTTCCATGCCCGGGTCACGCCCTCGACCATGCTGCCCAGCCACAGGTTGCCGTCGCGGTCCTCGAAGATCGCGCGGACGGCGATGGCGCCGGGCGTGTTGTGGATGCGTTCGGGCGGCTGGCCGGGGCGCAGCCGTTCCAGGTATTGCGGCGTGGCCACCCACAGGTTGCCGTCGCGGTCGGCGTGCATCGCTTCGACGGTCAGCACGTCGTCCGGATGCGGGTCCGCCGCCTGCCAACTGCCGTTGCGCAGGCGGAAGAGGCCGTTGCGGGTGCCGGCCCACAGGTCGCCATCGGCGTGTGCCAGCGCGATCACCGCGGCGGTCCCGGCGGCCGCCGGCAGCGGCAGGGTGCGTACCTTGCCGCCGGCGATGTGGAACACCCGGCCCTGGCCGCCGGCCCATAGCCCGTCCCCGCGCGCCAGCAGGCTCAGCGCCGGATCGGGCAGGGCCTGCACGCGCTGCAGCTTGCCTTCCCGCGGCGTGCAGATGCCCTCCGCGCAGCCGGCCAGGATGCGGCCGTCGAGCTTCAGCAGCGCGCTGGCGGGTGCCGGATGGTCGGCGACGGTGGGGGCGATGGCATGGAAGCGCTGGTCTTCCAGCAGCAGCAGCCCCTGCGCGGTGCCGATCCACAGCCGGTCGTCGTCGTCGGCCAGCAGCGCCAGGATGTTGTTGCCCAGTTCCGGGGCGTCGCGCTGGGTGTAGCGCACGAAGCGCACGCCGTCGAAACGCGCCAGCCCGGTCTGGGTGCCGAACCACAGGTAGCCGGCCGGGTCCTGGGTGATGGCCAGCACGCTGATCTGCGGCAGCCCCTGGTCCACCCCCCAGGTATCGGTGACGTAGTCGCGGAAGGGCTTGCCCGTGTCCAGGGCGGCAACGGGCTGGGAAACCGCCAGCAGGAGCAGCAGCCACAGGCGAGCCAACAGTCCGGTGCCGGTTGCCAGTGGCCGGCGCGGGTGGCGGATGATGGATGGATGGTCGATCGAGATTCCCCCTGAATCCCGCACTGCCGTCAGGTTACAACGAAAGCCATAGCGGCCCGGCCCGTGCCCACTTGAATGGAGGCGGTCGCGTTCAGCATTCGATGACGTTGACCGCCAGTCCGCCGCGGCTGGTTTCCTTGTACTTGTCCTGCATGTCGCGGCCGGTGTCGCGCATGGTCTTGATGACCTTGTCCAGGCTGACCTTGTGCTTGCCGTCGCCGCGCATGGCCATGCGTGCGGCGTTGATCGCCTTGACCGCGCCCATGGCGTTGCGCTCGATGCAGGGGATCTGCACCAGCCCGCCGATCGGGTCGCAGGTCAGGCCCAGGTTGTGCTCCATGCCGATCTCGGCGGCGTTCTCGATCTGCCCCGGCTTGCCGCCGAGGGCGGCCATCAGCCCGCCGGCGGCCATCGAACAGGCCACCCCGACTTCGCCCTGGCAGCCGACTTCGGCGCCGGAAATCGAGGCGTTCTCCTTGTACAGGATGCCGATCGCCGCGGCGGTCAGCAGGAAGTCGAACACGCCCTGCTCGTTGCTGCCCGGGCAGAAGCGGTCGTAGTAGTGCAGCACCGCCGGGATGATGCCGGCCGCGCCGTTGGTGGGCGCGGTGACCACGCGGCCACCGGCGGCGTTCTCCTCGTTGACCGCCAGCGCGTACAGGTTGACCCAGTCCAGGGTGGTCAGCGGGTCGCGCATGGCCGCTTCCGGGCGCGCGGACAGTTCGCGGTGCAGCGCCGGGGCGCGGCGGCCCACGTGCAGGCCGCCCGGCAGCGTGCCTTCGGAACGGATGCCGCGCGCCACGCAGGCCTGCATGGCGTCCCAGATCTCGCGCAGGCCGGAGCGGATCTCGTCCTCGCTGCGCCAGCACTTCTCGTTCTCGAACATCAGCGCGGCGATGCTCAGGCCGCTGCGCGCGGCCTGGGCCAGCAGTTCGTCGCCGCTCTTGAACGGATACGGCAGCGGCGTCTGGTCGGGCACGATGCGGTCGTCGGCGGCATCGTCGGCATTGACCACGAAGCCGCCACCGACGGAGTAGTAGTCGCGGGTGGCGATGACCGCGTCGTTGGCGTCGAACGCGGTGAAGCGCATGCCGTTGGTGTGGTACGGCAGCTTCTGGCGCTTGTTCAGGGCCAGGTCGCGCTTCTCGTCGAAGGCGATCTCGTGCTGGCCCATCAGGTTGATGCGCCTGGACGAGCGGATGCGCGCCAGCGTGGCCGGGATCACGTCCGGGTCGATCAGGTTGGGGCGGTGGCCTTCCAGGCCGAGCAGCACGGCGGTGTCGGTGCCGTGGCCGCGGCCGGTCAGGGCCAGCGAGCCGAACACCTCGGCGCGGATGCGGCTGACACTGGCCAGCTGGCCGGGGTCGAGCAGCCAGCGGTGGACGAAACGCTCGGCCGCGCGCATCGGGCCCACGGTGTGCGACGAACTCGGGCCGATGCCGATCTTGAACAGGTCGAACGTGCTGACGGACATTGCGTTGTGCGTGCTGCCTGGAGGAGTGGCTATTCTACGGGTTCGCCGCTGACGGCCCTGCCCGCAGCGCAGCATCGGACCTGGATGGGGTGTGGGGAATGGGCTTGATTCTGTACCAGCGCGACGATTGCCACCTGTGCGACCTGGCGCTGGAGGTGCTGGCGCAGGCCCGCGCGCCGGCGTTCGACAGCGTGTTCATCGACGACGACGACGCGCTCGAAATGCGCTACGGCACGCGCGTGCCGGTGCTGCGCGACAGCGCCAGCGGCGCCGAGCTGGAGTGGCCGTTCGATGCCGATGGCGTGCGCCGGTGGTTGCGGTGAGCGTACGCGCCTGCTCGCCACTGCTTGCCGTGCTGGGCATGGCCGCGGCCGGCGCCGGTGCGGCGGACGTGGACCTGGCCAAGGCGCTGCCGGCGGATCGTGCCGGTTTCGCGTGGCAGGGGCGCACCCTGGCGCAGGTGCTGCCGGTGGAAGGCATCGAGCGCCTGGTGCTGTTGAAGGCGGTCACCAGTGCGCCGGCAGGGCTGGACATGCGCAACCTGCGGCGCATGCTGCACGAGGCCGCGGCCATGCCCCTGCAGGCGCCGGTGCAGGGCGAGCGGCAGCCGCTGCAGGCCGGCGGCCCGGACACGGTGTGGGAGGCGGTGCTGCTGATGCGCGACGGCGGGGTGTTCGGCCTGGCCGTGCGTCCCGGCCAGGACGGGCAGGCGCACCGGCATCGCGCCTGCCTGACCGACGCCTCGGGCCGGCGCGGTTGCTTCGACATCCCGGGCCAGGCCCCCGGCTGAGCGCGGTGCCGGGGGCGCGTGCGCTTACCTGGCGCGCAGCACGACCTTGGTGCTGATGGCGGTTTCGTCGGGAATGGTCTTGGTGTCGGCCCAGTCGCCACCGCCGACGCCGAAGTCCAGGCGCTTGACCGTGGCCTTGCCGGTCAGCACCGGCTGCGCGCCGGGCGTCCAGGTGAAGGTGAGGGTGACCGGCTTGCTGACCCCGCGCAGCTGCAGCGTGCCGTCGGCCGCGAACTGGTTCCCGCCCACGGCGCGGAAACCGCTGGCGGTGTAGCGCGCCTGCGCGAACTGGGCGACGTTGAAGAAGTCCTTGCCCTGCAGCGTCGAATCGCGGTCGCTGTTGCCGCTGCGCGCGCCGGCCAGCGGGATGGTGACGTCGAGCTTGCCTGCGGCCGGGTTGGCCGGGTCGAAGCTGAGCTGCGTCTGGAAGCCCGGGAAGGTGCCGGTGAACACCTCGCCGTCGTACTTGGTGGCGAACACCAGGATCGAACCGGGCGCCTGTTCGTAGTCCGCGGCCATGGCCGGGGCGGCGGCCAGCATGCCGGCCAGGGCGGCCGCCACGGCGGCCGGGGTGGTGAGCTTGATGTTCATGCGGATTCCTTCTGTGGGGTATCGAGCCAGCCCTGCGGCAGCATGCGTACAAGCGTGGCGTCGCGCTGCTGGATATGGTGGTAGAGGGCGGCGCCGGCATGCGCCAGCACCACCAGGATCAGCAGCCAGAAGCCCCATTCGTGGAGCGCGTGCGAGAGCTGCGCGGCGCCTTCGTCGGGTGCCACCAGCTTGGGCATTTCCAGCAGTCCGAACAGCTTGAACGGGCGCAGCCCGCTGGCCGAGTCGTACAGCCAGCCCGACAGCGGGATGGCGAACATCATCACGTACAGCAGCCAATGGGTGGCACTGGCGATGCGCTCCTGCCAGCCCGGGGTGCCCGGGACCGGCCGCGGCGCGCCGGCATACAGGCGCCACGCCAGCCGCAACACCACCAGCACCAGCACGGTGATGCCGATCGACTTGTGCGCGGTGTAGACCCAGAAATACTTCGGCGTCCTGGGCAGCTCGCCCATGAGCAGGCCGACGATGCCCAGGGCGAGGATCAACAGGGCGATCAGCCAGTGCAGGCTCTTGCTGACGCTGCCCCAGCGGTCAGGCGTGTTCTTCAGGCTCATGGACGGGATTCCGGTTGCGGGGAAAGTCGGGTGGCGGCCTCGGCCGCGGCGTGCGTGTCGTCGGCGGCGGCCGGCGCCGGGTCAGTGGCCTCCGGCGCCCTGGCATCGTCGTCGCGTACCGCCTCGGCTTCGATGCGCAGTTCGACGCGGTTGCCGATCACCGACTGCCAGGCGTCGATGCCGAAGTCCGAGCGCTGCACGCTGGCGGTGGCGGAAAACCCGGCGGTGCGGCGGAACGGCGGCAGCGGATGCCGCGCGACCGCGTTGAGGTGGACGTCGAGCACGACCTCGCGGGTGACGCCACGCAGGGTCAGCAGGCCATGCACGCGCGCGTTGCGCGCATCCACCGGCTCGATGCGGGTGGAGACGAAGCGCGCCTGCGGGTAGCGCTGGCCGTCGAGCAGGTTGCGCGCCAGCGTGGCCTGGTTCCACTTGTCGTTGCCCAGGTCGAGCCGGGCGACCGGCACCACCACCTCCAGGCGCGCGCCGGACCAGTCGTCGGGATCGAACTCCAGCACGCCCTCGCTGCCGGACACGGTGCCCAGCGCCTGCGAGAATCCGGCATGTTCGACCGCGAACAGCACCCGCGTATGCACCGGGTCCAGCCGGTAGCGGTCGGCGGCCGGTGCCGACAGCGGCAGCAGGCAGGCCAGCAGCAGGACGAGGGAACGGGGCAAGGGTCGGCTCCGGCGGGGGTTGGGGGATTCTAGGCACATGCCCGTCATGGTTTGTTGCCTGGCGGCGCAATGGATTGTTGCGCGTTTCCTGCTGTGCCGGCCTGGCCAAGTGCCCGCGGCGTGGTGCCGTGGCGGCGCCTGCCGGCGCGGAGCGGCCATCGTGCGGCGCGGATGGTATTTTCCCCGCTGACAGGGAGCGCGACGGGCGACGGATGGGAACCAGGGGCAGCAACGAAACCAGCGGACCGGCACCGGCGTGCACGGCCGCCGCCGCCGTGTGCCTGCCCGCGACCGCGCGCGCGGAGAGCCGGCGATGAGGGCGTGGTGGCGCGGGTTGCTGTGCCTGTTGCTGATGCTGGGGGCGGCGCAGGCCGCGGCCGAGGTGCCGATCACCCCGCAGCCGCGTCGGCTGGGCGTGGCCGATGGGCTGCCGTCGGCCAACATCAATGCGTTCGCCGAGGACCGGCGCGGCTACATGTGGCTGGCCAGCCACGACGGGCTGGCGCGCTTCGACGGGCGCAATTTCCGCATCTGGCGCGCCGAGGACGGCCTGCGCGACAACCTGATCTGGAGCCTGCACGTGGACGCCGGCAACCGGCTCTGGTTCGGCACCCAGAACGCGGGCCTGGGGATGCTGTCGGCCGATCGCCGCAGCTTCCGCTTCTTCGACCGCGAGACGTATCCGCAGATCGCCAGCAATACCGTGTGGAGCATCGCCTCCACGCCCGATGGCAGCGTCTGGTTCGGCACCCCGACCGCCGGCCTCTACCGGGTGGCCGTGGATGGCACGCTCCAGCGCTTCATGCCGGTCCCCGGGCAGCCCGACAGCCTGCCGTCGGCGTCCATCGCCTACCTGGCGGTCACCCCGGACGGCGTGCTGTGGGTGGGCAGCAAGGGCGGGCTGGCGCGCTGGACCGGCAGCGGCTTCGAGCGCGAGGGCGAGGCGGTGCTGCCGTCGCCACGGATCAACGGCCTGAAGGTCGACGGCGCCCAGCGGCTGTGGATCGCGACCAACGGCGGGGTGGTGGTGCGCCATCGCGACGGGCGTTTCGAGCGCATGCAGTGGCCCGGTTCGGAGTACGGCCACGTGCTCAACGTGCTGCAGTACGCGAGCGACGGCAACTACTGGCTGGACACGCTGCAGGGCCTGGGCCGCAGCCGCAACGGCGCGGAGGTCAACAACGTGCCGCTGTACAGCGCGCAGGAACGCGGGATGGTCAAGCCCAACTGGAGCACCGCCTACGAGGACCGCGACGGGGGCCTGTGGTTTGCCAGCACCAATGCCGGCCTGTGGCACCTGTCGCCGAACTGGCGGCAGTTCTCGGTGTTGGCGCGGCACCTGGACGACCCATCCTCGCTGCGCAATCCGTATGCGCTGGCGATGGCCGCCTCCGCTTCCGGCGGCATCTGGGTGGTGGGTACCCGCGGCGCGCTGGACCGGCTCGATCCGGCCAGCGGCGCGGTCGAACACCACCTGCAACCGGTGGACGGCATCCACTGGCCGCAGTCGGTGGCCGAAGACCCGCAGGGCCGGGTCTGGATCGGCAGCCTGGACACGCTGGTGCGCTACGACCCGCGCGGCGGAGCGGTGCGCCGCTGGCAGCATGGCGATGCGGTGGATGCGGCGATGGTCGGCGATGGCGACATCGTGCGGATCTGCGATGGCCAGGTGTGGATCTATTCGGAGGACGGCGGCATCCAGCAGCGCGATGCGCAGGGCCGCGTCATCCTGCACCTGGCGCCGGGCCAGCACGGCCTGCCGCAGGGCGCGCTGCAGGACATGCAGTGCGGACCCGGCAGCGGGGTGTGGCTGTCCGGCGCCACCGGGCTGTTGGCGTGGCAGCCGCAGGCCGGCGCCTTCGCGCCGGTGCCGGGGGGACCGCAGGTACCGGCGCACGCCTTCAACGTCGGCGCCAACGGCACGGTGTGGGTGGCCCTGCTCGGGCGCTTGGAGCGCTACCGCTGGGACGGCGGGCAACTGCACTGGGAGGACGGCATCGGCGCCGACCAGGGCTACCCCATGCTGGCCGCCGGCGGGCTGGTCATCGACGACCGCGGCATTGCCTGGGCGAGCAGCGCGCGCGGCCTGATCCGGGTCGATCCGCAGCGGCGTTCGGTGCGCCTGTATGGCGTGCACGACGGCCTGCCGGGGCAGGAGTTCCGGCGCCGTGGCCTGGTGCAGGCGCGCAGCGGCCAGATTGCCGGCGGCACTCCCGAAGGCGTGGTGCTGTTCGACCCGGCCCAGGTCGGGCCGCCGGCGCGGCGGCCGCCGTTGGTGATCGAGCGGATCAGCGTGCACCGCGGCGACCGCATGCACGACCTCTCCGGGCAGCCGGTGCTGCGGATCAAGGACGGAGACCGCGACCTGCATGTGGTGGCGCGGTTGCTGGCGTTCGCCGACTCCACCAACAACCAGTACCGGTTCCGGCTGAGCGGCTACGACCCGGACTGGGTCAATGCCGGCGCCAGCGGCGAACGCGTATTCCCGCGCCTGGCGCCGGGCAGCTACACCCTGCAGATCCAGGGCGCGGTGCCCGGCGGCGGCTGGATCGCCACCCCCGACGTGCGGATCGAGGTCGCGCCGCCCTGGTGGCGCAGCGGCTGGGCGATGGCCGCCTACGCGCTGGCCGCGGCCCTGGCGCTGGGCATCGCGGTGCTGGCCTACCGCGCGCGCCTGCAGCGGCGCAGTGAATGGCAACTGGCCGAACAGCGGCGCGAACTGGCCGAACAGGCCTCCTCGGCCAAGACCCGCTTCCTGGCCACGTTCGGGCACGAGGTGCGCACGCCGATGACCGGCGTGCTGGGCATGACCGAACTGCTGCTCGATACCCGGCTGGACGATACCCAGCGCCGCTATGCCGGTTCGATCCAGCAGGCGGGCATCCACCTGCTGCAGCTGGTCAACGATTCGCTCGACCTGGCGCGCATCGAGGCCGGCCGCCTGGAGCTGGACAGCCAGCCGTTCGAGCTGGCGCCGCTGCTGGACGAGGTCGCCGCGCTGATCGCGCCGGTGGTGCGCAAGCGCGGGCTGCTGTTCGTGCAGGAGCCGCGCCTGCCGATGCCGGTGCGGGTGACCGGGGACGCCATGCGCCTGCGCCAGATCCTGATGAACCTGCTCGGCAATGCCGCCAAGTTCACCGGGCATGGCCAGGTCGGGCTGGGGGTGGAGCTGCTGCCGGAAGGCGCCGGCATCCGCCTGCAGGTCAGCGATACCGGCCCGGGCATCACCGCCGAGCAGCAGGCGCGGCTGTTCCGCCGCTTCGAACAGGCCGAAGGGCCGCAGACCGCCTCGCGCTACGGCGGCAGCGGGCTGGGGCTGGCGATCTGCCAGGAGCTGGCGGCGGCCATGGGCGGCAGCATCCGCATCGACAGCCGGCTGGGCGCGGGCGCGCGCTTCATCGTCGAGCTGCCGCTGCCGTGGACGCCGCTTGCCGGCGAAGGGTCCGGACCGGCACGTGCGCCGGGGCAGGGCCCGGAAGGCAGCCTGTGCATCCTGCTGGTCGAGGACGACCCGACCGTGGCCGATGTCATCGCCGGCCTGCTGCGCGCGCGCGGCCACCAGGTGGTGCATGCGCTGCATGGCCTGGCGGCGCTGGCCGAAGTGGCGGCGTGGCCGTTCGACATCGGCCTGCTCGACCTGGACCTGCCGGCGCTCGATGGCATGGCGCTGGCGGCGCAGCTGCGCGGCCAGGGCCATCACTTTCCGCTGGTGGCGGTGACCGCGCGTGCCGATGGCGCCGCCGAGCAGCAGGCGCGCGCGGCGGGCTTCGACGGGTTCCTGCGCAAGCCGGTGACCGGCGAGATGCTGGTGGCGGCCATCGCCGCGGCCTGGCGCCCGAAGGGCGCACCGGCGGCGCCGGCCGCGGACTGACTACTCCACCACTTCCTCGACCGCGCGCGGGTGCGGTCGGTTTTCCGGCAACTGCCAGAACACCAGGGTCGAGCTGAGCGTGATCGCGCCGACGCAGACGAACGTGGCGTGCAGCGCGGCGCTGGCACCGTGGCCAACGAGATGGGTGCCGAAGGCGGACAGCAGGCTGCCGGCGGCGGCCGCGCCGAAGCCGGTGGCCAGCATCATCACCATCGACAGCAGGCTGTTGCCGCTGCTGGCCTGCCCGGCATCGAGGTCGCGCAGGGTGACCGTGTTCATCACCGTGAACTGCATCGAGTTGAAGGCGCCGAACAATGCCAGCTGCAGCAGTTGCAGCGGCAGCGGCTGTCGTTCGCTGACGAACATGAAGCTGGCCATCGCCAGGCCCACGCACACGGTGTTGATCATCAGGATGCGGCGGTAGCCGAAACGTTCCACCAGGGTCACCGCCATGCGCTTGGCGGCCATGCCGGCCAGTGCCACCGGGATCATCATCATGCCCGCCGTCATCGGGCTCATGCCCAGGCCCACCTGCAGCAGCAGCGGGATCAGCAGGGGCATGGCGCCGCTGCCGATGCGCGAGAACAGGTTGCCTAGGATGCCGATGCGGAAGCTGGCGATCCGGAACAGGGTCAGCGGAAACAGCGCATCGCTGCGCCCGGCCGCGTGCAGCCAGTAGCCGGCCAGCGCGGCGATGCCGACCACCGCCAGCAGCAGCACCAGCGCATGCGCCGAGCCGAAGCCGGAGGCGCCGTCCAGCGCCAGCGACAGCGCGACCATGCCGAACGCCAGCATCAGGTAGCCGGCCAGATCGAAATGATGCCGTTCCTGGCCGTAGTGGTCGGGCATGATCCGCAGCGCGGCCAACAGCCCGGCCAGCCCGATCGGCAGGTTGATCAGGAAGATCCAGTGCCACGATGCGGCCTGCACCAGCCAGCCGCCCAGCGTCGGCCCCAGCAGCGGACCGACCAGCGCCGGGATCGCGATGAAGCTCATCGCCGACAGGAACTGCTCGCGCGGCACCGAGCGCATCACCGCCAGCCGCCCCACCGGCAGCAGCATCGCGCCACCGATACCCTGCAGCACGCGCGCGGCCACCAGCCAGTGCAGCGTCGGCGACAGCGCGCAGGCCAGCGAGCCCAGGGTGAACAGCACGATCGCCGCCAGGAACGTGCGGCGGGTGCCGACCCGGTCGGCGATCCAGCCCGAGGCCGGGATGAAGCTGGCCACCGCCAGCGCATAGCTGAATACCACCGACTGCATCTGCAGCGGGCTCTCGCCCAGGCTGCGCGCCATCGCCGGCAACGCGGTGTTGACGATGGTCGAATCCAGCATCTGCATGAAGATCGCCAGCGAGACCAGCCACAGCAGTGGCTTGTGCGGATCAGCGGCGGGCAGTGGGCTGGACGGGGGCGTGGACATCAGGCGCGCTCATGGCCGGGGTGGGGCCGCCATTGTCCGGGTCCGCGCGTGCAGGTACCGCGCATGCGCCGGTGCCGGGGCGCGGCGCCGGGTGTGGATCGGGACGGCCCGGGCGGGCCTGGCCGCGCCCGGGCCCGGGCGCTCAGCGGCGGCTGAGCCGGTGCACGGCGTCCACCAGCACCGCCACGTGCTCGGGGTTCATGTCCGGCGACATGCCGTGGCCCAGGTTGAACACGTGGCCCTCGCGCGAGCCGCCGTTGCCGGCGGCATAGCTGTCCAGCACCTTGCCGGCCTCGCGGGCGATGGCCTCCGGCGAGCCGTACAGCGTGGTCGGGTCCAGGTTGCCCTGCAGCGCGACCTTGCCGGCGGTGGCGCGCGCGGCGTCCTCCAGCGAGATGGTCCAGTCCACGCCCACGCCTTCGGCGCCGGTGGCGGCCAGCTCGGCCACGTACTGGCCGGTACCCTTGCCGAACAGGATCAGCGGCGTGCGCTGCGCGCCCTGGCCGCGCTCCAGCTCATGGGCGATGCGCGCCAGGTAGGGCAGCGAGAATTCGCGGTACATCGCCGGCGACAGCACGCCGCCCCAGGTGTCGAAGACCTGCAGCGCCTGCGCGCCGGCCGCGCGCTGCGCCGCCAGGTAGGCGACGACCGCGTCGGTCACCACCCGCAGCAGCTGGTGCAGCGCCGCCGGTTCGTTCAGCGCCATCGCCTTGATCCGCGCGTAGTCCTTGCTGCCGCCGCCCTCGACCATGTAGCAGGCCAGCGTCCACGGACTGCCGGAGAAGCCGATCAGCGGAACCTTGCCGTCCAGCTCGCGACGGATCAGCCGCACCGCGTCCATCACGTAGCCCAGCTCGGTCTCCATGTCCGGCACCGCCAGCCGGGCGATGGCCGCGGCGTCGCGCACCGGATGGTGGAACTTCGGGCCCTCGCCCTCGGCGAAGTACAGGCCCAGGCCCATCGCGTCGGGCACGGTGAGGATGTCGGAGAACAGGATGGCCGCGTCCAGGTCGAACCGCTGCAGCGGCTGCAGCGTCACCTCGCAGGCGACCTCCGGGTTCTTGGCCATCCCCAGGAAGCTGCCGGCGCGGGCGCGGGTGGCGCGGTACTCCGGCAGGTAGCGGCCGGCCTGGCGCATCAGCCAGACGGGCGTGCAGTCCACCGGCTCGCGGCGCAGGGCGCGCAGGAAGCGGTCGTTGCGAAGGGGGCTGGTCACGGAAAACTCCTTGGAACGTGGCCGTTGGGCCGGGGCGGCGCGCATGGCGCCGGGGCCGGTCAGGGGTGCGGCTCGCCGCTGGCGAACACGACCTGGAAACCGCGCTTGATCTGCGCGTCGCGTGCCTTCTCGAAGGCGTGGCGGGCTTCGTCCTGCTGCAGGAACAGCTCGCGGCGCAGCTGCGCGCGGCCGCCGGTCTGCCCGGTCTCGCGCAGCAGCTCCCAGCCGCCGAGCAGGTCCGGCAACAGCGAAAGCTGCACGTAGCGGGGGGATTCGTTGCCGCTGGGCGGCTGCTGCAGGTAGACGCGCATGGTGCTGATTGTAGCCGGCCGCGTCGGGGCCGGGTGGCATTGCCACGCCAGCGCCGGCCGCCAGCGCGGCGTCAGCCGGCGCGCAGCACCGCCAGCACCGCCGCCTCGTCCACGTCCGGCACCACTTCGGCCCGGCCGATGCCGCGCCACAGCACCAGGCGCAGGCGCCCGGCGATGTTCTTCTTGTCCAGGCGCATGTGCGCGAGCAGGGCTCCGGGGTCGAGCCCGGCCGGGATCGCCACCGGCAGGCCGTAGGCCCGCAGCAGGTCGCGCAGCCCGTCGGCGGCATCGGCGCCGGCCATGCCCAGCGCGGCCGACAGCCGCGCCGCCAGCACCATGCCCACCGCCACTGCTTCGCCGTGGTTGAGGTTGTCATTGCCCGGCGCGCCGTAGCCCTGCGCGGTCTCGATGGCGTGGCCGAAGGTGTGGCCGAGGTTGAGCAGGGCGCGCTCGCCCTTCTCCAGCGGGTCGCGCGCGACGATTTCGGCCTTGTGCTCGCAGCTGCGGGCGATGGCCTGCGCCAGCGCCGCGTCGTCGCCGGCCAGCAGCGCGTCGCGTTCGGCCTGCAGCCACTGGAAGAACAGCGGATCGCGGATGCAGCCGTACTTGATGACCTCGGCCAGCCCGGCGCGCAGTTCGCGCGCGGGCAGGGTGCGCAGCGCGGCGGTGTCGGCGATCACCGCGCGCGGCGGGTGGAACGCGCCGACCAGGTTCTTGCCCTGGGCGATGTCCACCGCGGTCTTGCCGCCGACCGAGGAGTCCACCATCGACAGCAGGGTGGTGGGCAGCTGCACGCAGTCCACGCCGCGCATCCAGCAGGCCGCGGCGAAGCCGGCCAGGTCGCCGACAACGCCGCCGCCCAGCGCCAGCACGCAGGCGTCGCGGGTGGCGCCGAGCGTGGCCAGCGCGTCGATCGCGCCGCCGAAGTGGTGCAGGGTCTTGGATGCTTCGCCGGCGGGAATCAGGTACTGGCCGATCGCCAGGTCCGGACGCGCCTGCAGCAGCGCGGCGCGCACCCGCGCCAGGTACAGTGGCGCCACGGTGTCGTCGCTGACCAGCAGCACGTGGCGGCCGCGGATGGCGCCGGCCAGCAGGTCGCCCGCGCCGAGCAGGCCGGGGCCGATGTGGATCAGGTACGGGCAGTCGCCGCCGACGGCGACGGTGCGGGGGGCATGGCTCATGCGCGGAGTTCCGGGTTCTGCCACTGCGCGGCCAGGCGCACGACCAGGTGTGCGGTGGCCTCGGCGGGGGAATAGGGATCGGTGTCGACGACCAGGTCGGCGACCTCGTGGTACAGCGGATCGCGCAGCGTGGCCATGGCTTCGAGCACCTGTTCGCGGTCCTCGCGCTGCAGCAGCGGGCGGGTCTTGTCGCGCTGCAGGCGCTGCAGCTGCGCGGCCACGCCCACCCGCAGCCACACCACGAAGCCACGCTGGCGGATCCGCTGGCGGTTGTCGGCATCGAGCACCGCGCCGCCGCCGGTCGAGACCAGCTGCCCGCCACGCTCCAGCAGCCGGGCCAGCACGCGCTTTTCGTGTGCGCGGAAACCGGCCTCGCCGACGTTCTCGAAGATGGCCGGGATCGACGAACCCACCTCGTCGACGATGGCCTGGTCGGCATCGACGAACTCCAGCCCGAAACGCTCGGCCAGGCGGCGGCCGATGCAGGTTTTGCCGGCGCCCATGGGGCCGACCAGGATGACGTTGGGGGCGGGATTCATTGCCGGTCGATGCTAGCACCGTGTCGGTGCGTTAACACGGTAGCAGCCAAGCTCGCGGGCACCACGAGTGGTTCGTGGTGCAACCAACGGAGGCGGACATGGCAGTGGCGAAAATCATCGAAGTCAGCGCGTCGTCGAGCGCCAGCGTCGAGGACGCGGTGCGCAGTGGCCTGAAGAAGGTGGCCGAGACGGTCAAGGGCATCCAGGGCGCATGGATCAACGAGACCAAGGTGGTCACCGATGGCGACGGCAACATCACCGAATGGCGGGTCAACCTGCGGGTGACGTTCCTGGTGCAGTAGCCCGCGCTACAGCACGCGGCGTTGCGCATCCAGCGCGATGCTGCGGTCGGCGATGCCCGGCAGGCAGCGCAGCGCCTGCCGGCTGACGCGTTCGTAGAACTGCACGAACCGCTCGACCTGCGCGCGGTTCATGCCGGTGCGCCCGGGCGCGGCCTGCTGCAGCGCCTGCTCCTGCTGCCAGCGCCAGTTGGGTACCACCGAGAAGCCCGGTGGCTGCAGGAACCACAGCCGGTCGCAGCGCTGCCACAGCGCGGGGTAGCCGTCGGCCAGCGCCTGGTTGCACCAGCGCCGCCAGGTGCCGTCCGCATCGGCATCGCGCTCCAGCGCGTTCAGCGGCGCGCGCAGGGCGTCGTCGGTTTCCGGCGGCGTGCCCAGGAACCAGCCTTCGAACACCAGCAGGTCCAGGCGCTGGACCTGCTGCCACTGCGCCTGCGCCACGCGCTCGTCGGCAAGCTTGTCGAAGCGCGGCAGCGCGAATGGCCGGCCGGCGCGGGCCGCGTCCAGCGTTGCCAGCGCCAGCGGCAGGTCGTGCGTACCCGGCGGGCCGCGCGTGGCCAGCAGCGGATGCACGCGCCCGGCCAGGCGCTGGCGCTCGGCGCGGGTCAGGTAGACATCGTCGATCGACAGCGCCGCGGCGCGCAGCCCGCGCGCCTGCGCCAGCTCCACCACCTGTGCCGCCAGCGTGGATTTGCCGCTGCCCTGCAGGCCGCTGATCGCCAGTACCGGGGTGTCGCCGCCGCTGGCCAGCGCCTCGTCCAGCGCCTGTGCGGCCAGGGCCTGCGGGAAGCGGCGTGCGGAGAAGCGGTGCGGAACGGACGACATGGCGCCACAATAGCCCAAACCCGTGCCGTACGAAGTGGAGCCATGACCGATCTGTACGCAGAAGCGCTTTCGACCTTCGCCGACTTGTTCGAGGAGGCCAAGGCCAGCAATGAAATCGAGCCCGGCGCGATGACCGTGGCCACGGCCGACGTCGATGGCCGGCCATCGGCGCGCACCGTGCTGCTCAAGGCCTTCGACGAACGCGGCTTCGTGTTCTACACCCACCTGGACAGCCGCAAGGGCCGCGAACTGCACGCCAACCGCCAGGCGGCGCTGCTGTTCCTGTGGCGCAGCCTGCGCGCGGCCGGCATCCAGGTGCGGATCGACGGCGATGCGCAGCTGGTGTCCGCGGCCGAGGCCGACGCCTATTTCGCCTCGCGCCCGCGCATGAGCCAGATCGGCGCATGGGCCTCGATGCAGTCGCAGACGCTGGGTTCGCGCGAGGAGTTCGAGGAGCGCCTGCGCAACTTCGAGGCGCGCTTCGAGGGGCGCGACGTGCCGCGCCCGGATGGCTGGAGCGGCATCCGCGTGGTCCCGCAGCGCATCGAGTTCTGGTACGGCGTGAGCTTCCGCCTGCACGAGCGCTGGTGCTACGAGGCCGATGCCGCCGGTGCCTGGAGCAAGCGGCTGCTGTATCCGTGAGCGGCCTGCGCCTGCACCCGGTCTACCGCGTCACCGTGTTCGTGCCGCCGGCGCACCTGCAGGCGCTCAAGCGCGGCATCCTCGCGGTCGACGACCTGGCCGCCGGCGGTTATGCCCACGGCATGTGGGAGTCGGCGCCGGGGCGTGAGCAGTTCCGCGCGCTGCCCGGCACCGCCAGCGTGGTGGGCGAGGTCGGCGAGCTGGTGAGCGAACCGAGCGTGCGGCTGGAGTTCTGCCTTCCGCGCGGGGTGCCGGGCGACCGCGCGCGGCTGCAGCGCGTGCTCGACCAGGGCATCGCCGCGCATCACCCGTGGAACAGCCCGGCGGTGTTCGTCGAGGCGCTGGAGTTCGCCACGCCATGAGCGGACCGCGCCGCATCGTCTGCCTGACCGAGGAGCCGACCGAGACCCTGTACGCACTGGGCGAACAGGACCGCATCGTCGGCATCAGCGGCTTCACCGTGCGCCCGCCGCAGGCGCGCCGCGACAAACCCAAGGTCAGCGCCTTCACCAGCGCCAAGGTGGAGGAGATCCTCGCGCTGCGGCCGGACCTGGCGATCGGATTCTCCGACATCCAGGCCGACATCGCCGCCGAGCTGATCCGCCGCGGGGTGGAGGTGTGGATCGCCAACCACCGCAGCGTGGCCGGCATCCTCGACTACATCCGCCGGCTCGGTGCGCTGGTCGGCGTGGGCGCGCGCGCCGACGCCTATGCCGGCGAACTGCAGCGCGGGCTGGACGCCATCGCCGCACAGGCGGCGCGGCTGCCGCGGCGGCCACGGGTGTACGTGGAGGAGTGGGACGAGCCGATCATCACCGGCATCCAGTGGGGCGCGGAGCTGGTGGAGATCGCCGGTGGCATCGACGTCTTCCCCGAGCTGTCGCGCGAGCCGCTGGCCAGGGCGCGGATCCTCGCCGATGGCGCGCCGGTGATCGCGCGCGACCCGGAAATCATCATCGGTTCGTGGTGCGGCAAGAAGTTCCGCCCCGAACGCGTGGCCGCACGCCCGGGCTGGGCGGCGATCCGCGCGGTGCGCGACGGCGAGCTGCACGAGATCAAGTCGCCGCTGATCCTGCAGCCGGGGCCAGCGGCACTGACCGATGGCGTGCAGGCCATCGCCGCCATCATCCAGCGCTGGGCGCAGCGGTAGCGCGTCCGCCGGGCAGCGATCCCATGCCGTTGTCGGGCGTGGGCCGGCAGGGGTGCCCGGCGCCGTGGCAGGTACTGGCGTGCGCCCATCGCGCGTGAGCGCGCCGCCGCCGGATACGCGGCCCGCAGGCCGGGCTCAGGGCAGGCTGCCGGTGCGCTCGGCCGCGAGCCGTGTTTCCAGGTTGGCGCGGCCCGTGTCGGCGTAGCGCCGGCAGGCGCCGGGATCGACCAGCGGCGCACCATCGCTGCCCTGCATGCGTGCGAACAGGTTGCTGGCCAGCGGATGCGGGGTGATCTGGATGTCGCAGGGCAGGGCGGCGAGGGTGTCCAGGCCGCGGCGGAAGGCGGCGACCATCGCCGGATGATCGCCGTAGCGGTACTCCCGGTCGGAGAGTGCGCTGACGCTGTCGGTATAGGCCATGTCCAGGCAGCGCGTGCCCTCGCAGGCGCGCCAGGTCCAGCTGGTGCCGCCGGGGGTGTGCCCGGGGGTCGCGTGCGGGGTGAGGACCAGGGCGCCGACCCGCACCGGCTGGCCATCGTCGAGCGCGCGCACCACCGGTACCGCCGGGAAGCCGGTCTTGAACTCCAGCTGCTGCGGATCGCTGCGCCCGCTCACCCCGGTATGCAGGGTGTGGACGGCCGGCGCGCGCGCCAGCAATGGGGCGCCGGTCACGCCCTGCAGGTAGGCCAGGCCCGCCGCATGGTCATGGTGTTCATGCGAGTTGAGCAGGTACTTCACGTCGCCGGGGTCGAAGCCCAGGGCGCGGATGTTGGCGTCGATCAACGGTCCGGCCGGTGCGGTGGCGCCATCGATGAGGACGTGGCCCTGGTCGGAGGTGACCAGCAGGGCGGTCAGGCCGCAGGTGCCCACGTACCAGGTGTTGCCGAAGATGCGGCGCGGCGGCGCGCGCTCGTTCCAGCCGTCCATGGCGCTGTCGCTGGCCGCGCAGGCCGGCACGTCGGTGCCGCGGGTTGCGGAGGGTGCACGTGCGGCAGGCACGGGCGTGGCGACTGCAGTGGCCGGCGTGGCGTCCTGCGGGGCGTGGCAGGCGGCCAGCAGGACCAGGCCGAGGACGGGTGTGGCAAGGAGGCAGGGCCGCCGCGGGGCTGGGCGCATGGCTGGCATCGGCATGGGGCAACAGGTGCAGCAGCATAGGCAGCCCGCGCCGCGGCGACCAACGCGAATAAGCTGCGGCAGGCATGAGCCCGATGCATGCCTGGGCGCAGGGGTCAGCGCCCAGGCGCCAACCCGGTGTAGCGTGCGCGCGGTCGGATCAGGGTGCCCAGCGCCTGCTGCTCCAGCGCGTGCGCCAGCCAGCCGGTCAGGCGCGCGGCGGCGAACATCACCAGCGCGTGCGCGCCAGGCAGGCCGTGCACGTAGCAAATTGCCGCCAGCAGGCCGTCGATGTTCGGGTGCTGGCCGCTGTGCTCGGCGGTGGCGGCCAGTACCGCTTCGACGTGGCGCATGCGCGGTTGTTCGCCGCACAGTTCGCGCAGCTGGCGCAGCACCTCGGTGCCGCGCGGGTCGCCGTCGGGATAGAGCAGGTGGTTGAAGCCGGGCAGTTCGTCGCCGCGGCGCCAGCGTTCGGCGATGAACGCGGCCGGCGCGCCGCTGGCCTCGGCATCGAGCAGCAGCGCATGCGCGCGCGCGGTGGCGCCGCCGTGGCGCGGCCCGGACAGCGCGGCCAGGCCGGCGCTGACGGTGGCGTGCAGGTGCGCGCCGGTGGAGGCGACCACGCGCGCGGCGAACGCTGAGACGTTCAGCTCGTGGTCGGCGCACAGCACCAGTGCCGAGCGCACCAGTTCGGCGAAGCCGGCATCGCCGGGCCGCCACGCATCGGCCAGCAGGCGGTGCACCGGCCGTGCATCGGGCTGGACGCCGACCAGCAGCGCGGCGTTCTGCCGCAGCAGCATCGCCGCCACCTCGCGCCGCACCGGCGCGGCGGCGTTGAGCGACTGCCGCTGCTCCAGCGCCAGCAGCGGAATGCAGGCCATGGTGCGCTCCAGCGGCGGCAGGCCGGTATCCAGCGCCAGCGCCGCCACCCGCGGCGGCCAGGCCGGCGGCGGCGCCGCGGCGAACGGGTCCTGTTCCTCGCATTCCCACAGCAGCCGCGCGATGTCCTCCAGGGTGGCGCCGGTGCGCGCCGCCGCCACCGCCGAACGGCCGCGGTAGTACGGGCCGTCCGGGCGGATCAGCGAGATCCGCGTCTCCAGCACCGGCAGGCCGCGGTCCAGGCTCTGCGCCGCGCCGCGTGCCGCGCCGCGGCCGGCGCGCTTGCGCTGCGCCAGCCGTTCCACCTCGGCGCGCAGATAGACGCGGCTGCGCGGGTCGGGCCCGGGCCGCGAGCTGAGCTGGCCGCGGCTGACATAGGCGTACAGCGTGGCCGGGCTGATCCCGAGCAGGGCGCAGGCGTCGCTGGCGGGGATCAGTTCGGGGTCGGCGGGCTCGGTCATGGCGCTGTATATGTTGATTGTTTGAATCAAGATTGATCAATGGTTTGGATGGTGCCAGATTGTGCGCCATCGCGGAACGGCGCTTTCGCCACCGCCATACCAGGAGTCCCGCCATGTCCGTTTCCTCCGCCGGCGCCGCGTTCCGCGCCGCCCTGGCCGCCGAAAAGCCCCTGCAGGTGATCGGTGCGATCAACGCCAACCACGCGCTGCTCGCCAAGCGCGCCGGCTACAAGGCCATCTACCTGTCCGGCGGCGGCGTCGCGGCCGGCTCGCTGGGGCTGCCGGACCTAGGCATCAACACCCTGGAAGACGTGCTGGTCGACGTGCGCCGCATCACCGACGTGTGCGACCTGCCGCTGATGGTGGACATCGACACCGGCTTCGGCCCGAGCGCGTTCAACATCGCGCGCACGGTGAAGTCGCTGATCAAGGCCGGTGCCGCCGCCTGCCACATCGAGGACCAGGTCGGCGCCAAGCGCTGCGGCCACCGCCCGGGCAAGGAAATCGTGTCGCAGGGCGAGATGGTCGACCGGGTCAAGGCCGCGGCCGATGCCAAGACCGACCCGGGCTTCTTCCTGATCGCCCGCACCGACGCCATCCAGATGGAAGGCGTGGACGCGGCCATCGAGCGCGCCATCGCCTGCGTCGAGGCCGGTGCCGACGGCATCTTCGCCGAGGCCGCCTACGACCTGGACACCTACCGCCGTTTCGTCGACGCGGTGAAGGTGCCGGTGCTGGCCAACATCACCGAGTTCGGCAAGACCCCGCTGTTCAGCCGCGACGAGCTGGCCTCGGCCGGCGTCGCCATCCAGCTGTTCCCGCTGTCGGCGTTCCGCGCCGCCAACAAGGCCGCCGAGAATGTGTACGAGGCGATCCGCCGCGACGGCCACCAGCGCAACGTGGTCGATGCCATGCAGACCCGCGAGGAGCTGTACGACCGCATCGGCTACCACGCCTTCGAAGCGCAGCTGGACAAGGTGTTCGCGCAGAAGGGCGCATGATGGCCGTTCCTGCGGCCACCTGATACCTGCCATGGCGACCCCGTCCTCCCACCGCACCCGTGTCGACCGCCGCGATACCGCGCGGCGCCTGCTGCAACGCGACCTGGAGCAGCTGACGCCCGAGGAACGGGTGGTGGTCGAACGCTTCATCTCCGGCGGGCGGGTCTCGCGCAACGTGCGCCGCGAGCTGCACGAGTCGCGCACGCTGGGCGAGCGGGTCGCCGACCGCGTCGCCGAGGTCGGCGGCAGCTGGACCTTCATCCTGTGCTTCGGCGTGGTGCTGGTGGTGTGGATGGTGGTCAACACCTTCCTGTTGGCCAGGGCGTTCGACCCGTACCCCTACATCCTGCTCAACCTGGTGCTGTCGTGCCTGGCCGCGGTGCAGGCGCCGATCATCATGATGAGCCAGAACCGGCAGGCGGCGGTGGACCGCATGCGTGCCGAGAACGACTACCAGGTCAACGTGAAAGCGGAGCTGGAAGTGCTGCAGATCCACGAGAAGCTGGACGTACTCCGCTCCCACGAATGGGCGCTGCTGGTCGAACAGCAGAACCGCCAGATCGAAATGCTGCAGCGACTGCTGGAATGCGCCACCGCGGCGCCGGCTGGCGACCCGCAGAAACAACCGTAAACCTTCCCTCGAAAGGCAGAAGACCATGTCAGAACAGACCACCGCCACGCCCGGCTTCAAGCCCAAGAAGTCCGTCGCCCTGTCCGGCACCGCCGCCGGCAACACCGCGCTGTGCACCGTCGGCCGCAGCGGCAACGACCTGCACTACCGCGGCTACGACATCCTGGACCTGGCCAACACCAGCGAGTTCGAGGAAATCGCCCACCTGCTGGTGCACGGCAAGCTGCCGAACAAGGCCGAGCTGCGCGCCTACAAGGCCAAGCTGAAGGCGCTGCGCGGCATCCCCGCCGCGGTCAAGGCCGCGCTCGAGGAACTGCCGCCGTCGGCGCACCCGATGGACGTGATGCGCACCGGCGTGTCGGTGCTCGGCTGCGTGTCGCCGGAAAAGGACGACCACAACCATCCGGGTGCGCGCGACATCGCCGACAAGCTGATGGCCTGCCTGGGCTCGATGCTGCTGTACTGGTACCACTGGAGCCACAACGGCCGCGCCATCGACGTGGAGACCGACGACGACTCCATCGGCGGCCACTTCCTGCACCTGCTGCACGGCGAGCAGCCGCGCGCGTCCTGGGTCAAGGCGATGCACACCTCGCTGATCCTGTACGCCGAGCATGAGTTCAACGCCTCCACCTTCGCCTGCCGCGTCATCGCCGGCACCGGCAGCGACATGTACAGCGCCATCACCGGCGGCATCGGCGCGCTGCGCGGGCCCAAGCACGGCGGCGCCAACGAGGTCGCGTTCGAGGTGCAGAAGCGCTACGAGACGCCGGACGAGGCCGAGGCCGACATCAAGGCGCGGGTGGAGCGCAAGGAAGTGGTGATCGGCTTCGGCCACCCGGTCTACACCGTGTCCGATCCGCGCAACAAGGTGATCAAGGACGTGGCGCGCGAACTGTCGGCCGAACAGCAGAACCTGAAGATGTACGACATCGCCGAGCGCCTGGAAACGGTGATGTGGGACATCAAGAAGATGTTCCCGAACCTGGACTGGTTCAGCGCCGTCAGCTACCACATGATGGGCGTGCCGACCGCGATGTTCACCCCGCTGTTCGTGATCGCCCGCACCGCCGGCTGGAGCGCGCACATCATCGAGCAGCGCATCGACGGGAAGATCATCCGCCCCAGCGCCAACTACACCGGTCCGGAAGACCAGGCCTTCGTGCCGCTGGACCAGCGCGGCTGACGCGCCCGCGCCCTCTCCCCCCTGCGGGGAGGGGGCGTCGCCATTCCCCGGGAGCGGGCCCTGTCCGCTCCCCGCCGGCACCCCGGCGATCACCGCGAAGCACGGGCGTGTCGCTGCCGCCCCCCACGCAAGCCACCCGACCCACAGGCCAGCCATGAACACCGATCACCGCAAGCAACTTCCCGGCACCGCGCTGGACTACTTCGACGCCCGCGAGGCGGTCGATGCCATCGCCCCCGGCGCCTACGCCACCTTGCCGTACACCTCGCGCGTGCTGGCCGAGAACCTGGTGCGCCGCTGCGATCCGGCCGCCCTGGCCGATTCGCTGAGGCAGCTGGTCGAGCGCCGCCGCGACCTGGATTTCCCGTGGTTCCCGGCGCGCGTGGTGTGCCACGACATCCTCGGCCAGACCGCGCTGGTGGACCTGGCCGGCCTGCGCGACGCCATCGCCGAGAAGGGCGGCGACCCGGCCAAGGTAAACCCGGTGGTGCCGGTGCAGCTGATCGTCGACCACTCGCTGGCGGTGGAGTGCGGCGGCTTCGACCCGGATGCGTTCGCCAAGAACCGCGCCATCGAGGACCGCCGCAACGAAGACCGCTTCCACTTCATCGACTGGACCAAGCAGGCCTTCGAGAACGTGGACGTGATCCCGCCGGGCAACGGCATCATGCACCAGATCAACCTGGAGAAGATGTCGCCGGTGGTCTACGTGCAGGACGGGGTGGCGTTCCCGGACACCTGCGTCGGCACCGACAGCCACACCCCGCACGTCGATGCGCTGGGCGTGATCGCCATCGGCGTCGGCGGGCTGGAGGCCGAGAACGTGATGCTCGGCCGCGCCTCGTGGATGCGCCTGCCGGACATCGTCGGCGTCAGGCTCGGCGGCAGGCCGCAGCCGGGCATCACCGCCACCGACGTGGTGCTGGCGCTGACCGAGTTCCTGCGCAAAGAGCGCGTGGTCGGGGCCTACCTCGAATTCTTCGGCGAAGGCGCCGCGGCGCTGACCATCGGCGACCGCGCCACCATCTCCAACATGTGCCCGGAATACGGCGCGACCGCGGCGATGTTCTACATCGACCAACAGACCCTGGACTACCTGCGCCTGACCGGCCGTGAGGAAGCCCAGGTGGCGCTGGTGGAGAACTACGCCCGCACCACCGGGCTGTGGGCCGACGCGCTGGCCACCGCGCAGTACGAGCGCGTGCTCGAGTTCGACCTGTCCGCGGTCGTGCGCAACATGGCCGGCCCGAGCAACCCGCACCGGCGCCTGCCGGTGTCCGACCTGGCCGAGCGCGGCATCGCCGACGAGGCCAAGCTGGAAAGCGGCAAGGGCGAGGAAGCCCAGGGGCTGATGCCCGACGGCGCGGTGATCATCGCCGCCATCACCAGCTGCACCAACACCTCCAACCCGCGCAACGTGATCGCCGCCGGCCTGCTGGCGCGCAACGCCAACGCGCGCGGGCTGGTGCGCAAGCCGTGGGTGAAGTCGTCGCTGGCGCCCGGTTCCAAGGCGGTGCAGCTGTACCTGGAGGAGGCCGGCCTGCTGCCAGAGCTGGAAAAGCTGGGCTTCGGCATCGTCGCCTTCGCCTGCACCACCTGCAACGGCATGAGCGGCGCGCTGGACCCGAAGATCCAGCAGGAGATCATCGACCGCGACCTGTACGCCACCGCCGTGCTGTCGGGCAACCGCAATTTCGACGGCCGCATCCACCCGTACGCCAAGCAGGCGTTCCTGGCCTCGCCGCCGCTGGTGATCGCCTACGCCATCGCCGGTACCGTGCGCTTCGACATCGAGAAGGACGTGCTGGGCGTGGACGCCGACGGCAACGCCGTGCGGCTGAAGGACATCTGGCCGTCGGACGCCGAGATCGACGCGGTGGTCAAGGCCTCGGTCAAGCCGGAACAGTTCCGCAGCGTCTACAACCCGATGTTCAACGTGCGCGTCGAGCATGGCGGCAAGGTCAGCCCGCTGTACGACTGGCGGCCGCGCAGCACCTACATCCGCCGCCCGCCGTACTGGGAGGGCGCGCTGGCCGGCGAGCGCACGCTGCGCGGCATGCGTCCGCTGGCCGTGCTGCCGGACAACATCACCACCGACCACCTGTCGCCGTCCAACGCAATCCTGCCGTCCAGCGCCGCCGGCGAGTACCTGGCGAAGATGGGCCTGCCGGAAGAGGACTTCAATTCCTACGCCACCCACCGCGGCGACCACCTCACCGCGCAGCGCGCCACCTTCGCCAACCCGAAGCTGTTCAACGAGATGGTGCGCAACGACGACGGCAGCGTGAAGCAGGGCTCGCTGGCGCGGGTGGAGCCGGACGGCAAGGTCATGCGCATGTGGGAAGCGATCGAGACCTACATGGCGCGCAAGCAGCCGCTGATCATCATCGCCGGTGCCGACTACGGCCAGGGCAGCTCGCGCGACTGGGCCGCCAAGGGCGTGCGCCTGGCGGGCGTGGAAGCGATCGTCGCCGAGGGCTTCGAGCGCATCCACCGCACCAACCTGATCGGCATGGGCGTGCTGCCGCTGGAGTTCAAGCCGGGCACCGACCGCAACACCCTGGGCATCGACGGCACCGAGACCTTCGACGTGGCCGGGCAGCGCACCCCGCGCGCCGACCTGACCCTGGTGATCCACCGCCGCGATGGTGGCCGCGTCGAGGTGCCGGTGACCTGCCGCCTGGACAGCGACGAGGAAGTGGCGATCTACGAGGCCGGCGGCGTGCTGCAGCGCTTCGCCCAGGATTTCCTGGAAGGCGCCCGGGTGGCCTGATACCCCCGACGGCCCGGCAACGGGCCGTCTTTCATTGCAAGGAACCGTTCCATGGCATTTCTCCCGCAACTCCGCATTCCCGCCACCTACATGCGCGGCGGCACCAGCAAGGGCGTGTTCTTCCGCCTGCAGGACCTGCCGGAAGCGGCGCAGGTGCCCGGCCCGGCGCGCGACGCGCTGCTGCTGCGGGTGATCGGCTCGCCCGACCCGTACGGCAAGCAGACCGATGGCATGGGCGGGGCGACGTCGAGCACCAGCAAGTGCGTGATCATCGCCCCGGCCTCGGTGCCGGACCACGACGTCGACTACCTGTACGGCCAGGTTTCCATCGACAGCGCGTTCGTCGACTGGTCGGGCAACTGCGGCAACCTCAGCACCGCGGTGGGGCCGTTCGCCATCGCCAACGGTTTCGTCCCGGCCGCGCGCATCCCGCGCGACGGCACCGTGGCGGTGCGGGTGTGGCAGGCCAACATCGGCAAGACCATCATCGTGCACGTGCCGGTGCGCGACGGGCAGGTGCAGGAAACCGGCGACTTCGAACTGGACGGGGTGACCTTCCCGGCGGCCGAGATCGTGCTGGAGTTCATCGATCCGTCCGACGACGAGGGCGACGGCGGCTCCATGTTCCCCACCGGCAACCTGGTGGACGACCTGCAGGTGCCGGGTGTCGGCACGCTCAAGGCGACGATGATCACCGCCGGCATCCCCACCGTGTTCGTCGACGCGGCCGCCATCGGCTACGACGGCACCGAGCTGCAGCCGGCGATCAACGAGGACAAGGCCGCGCTGGCCCGGCTGGAGGCCATCCGCGTGGCCGGCGCGCTGCGCATGGGCCTGATCCGGGCGCCGGAGGAAGCGGCCACCCGCCAGCACACCCCCAAGGTCGCGTTCGTGGCGCCGGCCAGGGACTATGTCGCCTCCAGCGGCAGGCACGTCGCCGCCGCCGACATCGACCTCAACGTGCGCGCCATGTCGATGGGCAAGCTGCACCACGCGATGATGGGTACCGCCTCGGTCGCCATCGCCACCGCCGCGGCGGTGCCGGGCACGCTGGTCAACCGCGCCGCCGGTGGTGGCCTGCCCGAGGCGGTGCGCTTCGGCCACCCCTCCGGCACCCTGCGGGTGGGCGCGGCGGTGGCCAGCGTCGATGGCCAGTGGGTCGTGACCAAGGCGGTGATGTCGCGCTCGGCGCGGGTGCTGATGGACGGCGCGGTGCGGGTGCCCGGCGACACGCTCTGAAGGGGCCGGGCGCAGCCGGCACGCCGCAGCGGGCGTGCCGTCGCGCACACGAGGTGTTCCCGGGCGGCGGCTATACTCGCCGCGTCTGCAGGAGAACGCCATGGGCAACAGGAAGTGGAAGCACATGCGCTGGGGCGCCGCCGCGCTGGTGGCGCTGGCGGTGCTGGCCGGCTGCAAGCGCAACGAGACCGGGCAGCTGCCCGGCGCCAGCGGCGAGGCGATCCAGGCCAAGCGCGACGAGGTCAAGGGCTTCGCGCTGGTGCGCGTGTGGCCCGACCAGAAGGGTGGCGACGGGCTGTCGCTGGCGGTGGAATTCTCGCAGCCGCTGGTCGGCACCCAGGATTTCGACAAGCTGCTGCGCTTCGAGGAGAAGGTCGGCACCGAGGACAGCAGCTGGTCGCTGTCCGATGACGGCAGGACCCTGCGCTATCCCTACGTCGAGGCGGCCCGGGACTACACCCTGGTGGTGTCGGCCGACCTGCTCGCCGCCGACGGCAGCCGCCTGGGCCGCGAAGTGCGCCAGCAGGTGTTCACCGGCGAACTGAAGCCGGCCGCCGGCTTCGCCTCGCAGGGCAGCGTGCTGCCGGCGCGCGAGAGCCGCGGCCTGCCGGTGGTGTCGGTCAACGTGCCGGAAGTGGACGTCGAATTCCTGCGCGTGGGCGAGAAGAACCTGCCCACCTTCTTCAGCCAGTACCAGCGCGGCGGCCGTCGCGGCAGCTGGGAACTGGACAGCGAATACGGCGAGCACACGCCGATCTCGCAGCTGGCCGAGCCGGTCTACCTGAACCGCTTCGTGCTCGGCGGCAAGCCCAACGAACGGGTGCTGACCTACCTGCCGATCCAGGAGATCCGCGAGCTGCAGCAGCCGGGCCTGTACTTCGCGGTGATGAAGCGCGCCGGCCGGTTCGAGGGCGAGTACGACACCGCGTTCTTCACCGTCAGCGACATCGGCCTGCACACCCGCGCCTACAAGGAGCAGTTGTTCGTGCACACCGCCTCGCTGGCCTCGGGCGCGCCGCTGAAGAAGGTCGAACTGCGGGTGCTCGACGGCAAGGGCGAGACCGTCCTCAAGGGCCAGACCGATGCCAACGGCAACGCGCTGCTGAACTACACCCTGGACGCATCGCACGTGCTGGTGGCCACCAGCGGTGCCGACACCACCCTGCTGCCGTTCAACCAGCCGGCGCTGGACCTGAGCGAGTTCGCCGTGGCCGGGCGCCAGAACGCCTGGTTCGACGTGTTCGCCTGGTCCGGCCGCGACCTGTACCGCCCCGGCGAGACGGTGCGCGTATCGGCGCTGCTGCGCGACAACGACGGCAAGCCGGTCGCCGGCCCGGACAAGGGCGCGCAGCCGGTGTTCCTGCGGCTCAAGCAGCCCGACGGCAAGGTGTTCCGCGAAACCCGCCTGCAGCCGGGCGCGCAGGGCTATTTCAGCTTCGAACAGGCGATCCCGGCCGAGGCCCCGACCGGCCGCTGGCAGGTCGAGTTCCGTACCGACCCGGCCAGCAAGGAAGCGGTGCAGGGCCTGACCCTGCGCATCGAGGAATTCCTGCCCGAGCGCATGAAGCTGGACCTGGACAGCGCGCAGAAGACGCTCAAGCCGGGCGAACCGCTGAAGCTGCAGGCCGATGCCGCGTACCTGTACGGCGCGCCGGCCGATGGCAACCGCTTCACCGCCAAGCTGGCGGTGGCGGTGGAGCAGCACCCGCTGGAATCGATGCCGGGCTGGTTCTTCGGCGACCCGACCGTGAGCTTGCCGCGCGAAGCCAACGACGTGATCGACACCACCCTGCCCAGGGACGGCAGGCTGCGCCAGGACATCGCCCTGCCGGAAGAGGTCGGCAAGGGCACGCCGGTGGCGGCGCTGGTCTCGGGCAGCGTCTACGAGACCGGTGGCCGCACCGTCACCCGCACCCTCAAGCGCGTGCTGTGGCCGGCACCGGCGCTGGTCGCGGTGCGCCCGCTGTTCAGCGACACCGATGGCGCCGATGCCAACGCCAACGCGCGTTTCGAGCTGCAGCGCGTGGATGCCGATGGCAAGCCGCAGCCGGCCAAGGGGCTCAAGGTCACCCTGGTGCGCGAACTGCGCGACTACCACTGGACCTTCACCGACAACCGCTGGGACTACGATTTCACCCGCCGCTTCGAGAACAAGGAAACCCGCACCCTCGACGTCGGCGCCACCGCCGCCCGGTTCGACTTCCCGGTGGAGTGGGGCGAGTACCGGGTGGACGTGTTCGACCCGGCCACCGGGCTGACCATGCGCTACCCGTTCCGCGCCGGCTGGAGCTGGAACGACGACAACCGCGGGCTCGACGCGCGCCCGGACAAGGTCAAGCTGGCCCTGGACAAGACCGGTTACAAGGCCGGCGACACGCTGAAGGTGACCCTGACCCCGCCGCATGCCGGGCGTGGCGTGCTGATGGTCGAAGGCGACCGCATGCTCTACGTGCAGGACATCCAGGCCAAGCCGGGCAGCACCTTCGAGATCCCGGTCACCGAGGACTGGGAGCGGCACGACGTGTACGTCACCGCCCTGGTGTTCCGCGGCGGCAGCGCGTCCAGCAAGATCACCCCGGCGCGCGCCGTGGGCGTGGCGCACGTGCCGATGGACCGCCGCGACCGCCGCATCGCGGTCGGCCTGGTGGCGCCGAAGCAGATGCGCCCCGAACAGCCGATGACGGTCACCGTCAGCGCGCCGGAGCTGGCCGGCAAGCCGGCGCACGTCACCGTCTCGGCGGTGGACGTGGGCATCCTCAACATCACCCGCTTCGCGGTGCCCGACGCCAACGCGCATTTCTTCGCGCAGCGCCGGCTGGGGGTGGACGCCTACGACATCTACGGGCGCGTGATCGAGAGCTTCGAGGGCAACAGCGGCAAGCTCAAGTTCGGCGGCGACATGGCGCTGCAGGCGCTGCCGCAGGCGCGGCGCCCGACCGCCCGGGTGCAGACCGTGGACCTGTTCTCCGGCCCGGTCGCGCTCGATGCCCGCGGCAATGCGCGCATCACCCTGCCGGTGCCGGATTTCAACGGCACGCTGCGGGTGTCGGCGCTGGTGTATTCGGATACGCGCTACGGCAACCGCGACGTTGAAACGGTGGTGCGCGCGCCGATCCTGGCCGAGGCCAGCATGCCGCGGGTCATGGCCCCCGGCGACCGCAGCACGGTGACGCTGGACGTGCAGAACTTCACCGGCAAGCCCGGCGAGTTCACGGTGCGCGTGGACGGCGAGGGCCCGCTGGCGATCGGCGAGGCCGCGCGCCGGCTGCAGCTGGCCGCCGATGCCAAGCAGACCCTGAGCTTCCCGCTCACCGCGCAGGAGGGCTACACCGTGGCCAAGGTGCGGGTGCGGGTGGACGGCAACGGCTTCAAGGTCGACCGCCGCTACGACCTGCCGGTGCGCGCGGCCTGGCCGCAGGTGCTGCGCTCGCAGACCCGCACGCTCGACCCGCTGGCGCCGGTCACCCTGGACAGCGCCTTCGCCGGCGGGCTGATGGCCGGCTCGGTCAACGCGCGCATGCTGGTCAGCCCGCTGCCGCCGATCCCGTTCGCCTCGGCCCTGCAGGGGGCGCTGAACTACCCCTACGGCTGCGCCGAACAGACCACCAGCAAGGGCTATGCGGCACTGCTGCTGGACCAGGCCACCTCGGCCATGCTCGGCGCCGACGGGCTGGACGCCAAGGCCCGCCGCGAGCGCATGGAAGGCGCGTTCGGGCGGCTGGCCTCGATGCAGGTGGCCAACGGCAACTTCTCGATGTGGGGCAACGACGACTACGTCAACCCGGCGCTGACTCCTTACATCGCCGAGTTCCTGCTCGACGCCAAGGACGCCGGCTTCGCGGTGCCTGACAACGTGCTGCAGAAGGCGTTGAACCGGATCAGCGAGGACCTGCTCAGCGGCGGCAACCAGTTCTACGGGCAGGAGCGCCGCGATGCGCTGAAGTTCGCCAACCAGGCGTATTCGGGCTACGTGCTGGCGCGGGTTAACCGCGCCCCGCTGGGCACGCTGCGCGCGCTGTACGACAACGAGCGCGGCAAGGCCGCCACCGGCCTGTCGCTGGTGCACCTGGGCGCGGCGCTGTCGCTGCAGGGCGACGGCAAGCGCGGCCAGGCCGCCATCGCCGCCGGCTTCGGCATGGCCGGCAAGGACCGCCCGGCGTATTTCGGCGACTACGGCAGCCCGCTGCGCGACGACGCGCTGATGATCGCGCTGCTGCACGAGCGCGGCCTGGCCAAGCCCGAGTACGACGCGCGCGCGGTCAGCCTGGGCCGCGAGCTGGACGCGCGCCGCAACGGCGGCTGGCTGTGGCTGAGCACCCAGGAGCAGGTGGCGCTGGCGCGGCTCGGCAAGGCGCTGATGGTCGACCAGAAGAAGCAGGTGTCCGGCGAGCTGGCGATCGGCCAGGCGCGCGAAGCCATCGACGCGCGCAAGCTGTTCGCGCGGGTGTTCGACGCCACGCAGCTGGCGCAGGGCGTGCGCTTCACCCCACAGGGCCAGGCGCCGATGTTCGCCAGCCTGGAAGTGGCCGGGATTCCGCGGCAGGCGCCGGCGCCGGACAACAGCGTGATCGGCATCGAGCGCGCCTGGTTCACCACCGACGGCAAGCCGTGGACCCCGCGGCCGCTGAAGGAAGGCGAGGCGCTGATCGTGCGCCTGAGCGTCACCGCCAACACCGCCATGCCCGACGCGCTGCTGACCGACCTGCTGCCGGCTGGCCTGGAGATCGAGAACTTCAACCTCGGCGATGCCAGGCAGTGGGCCGACGTGGTGGTGGACGGCATCCAGATCAACGACCGCGCCGGCGCCGCCGATGCCCGCCACGAGGAGTTCCGCGACGACCGCTACGTGGCCGCGCTGAACCTGTCGCGCGGCAGCACCGCGCGGGTGTTCTACCTGGTGCGCGCGGTCACCCCGGGCACCTACACCGTGCCGCCGCCGCTGGCCGAGGACATGTACCGTCCCGAGCTGCGCGGCGTGGGCCGGTCCAACCCGACCACGATCACCGTCGTGCAGCCGTGACGATTACCGCGGGCGCGTGCCACCGCACGCGCCCGCGCTGCAACGAATGGACGATGGATGGCGAGCGCTACACCACGCACACCGGCACCCTCCGGCCCCGCTCCTGGCGTGAGCGCCGCCGGCGCCGGACGCGGGCGCGGCACTGATCCGGCAATGCGCCCGCCGCGCGGGCGCCTGCGGCGCTGGGTGCGGTACCTGCTGCCGTGGCTGCGCTGGGGTACGGTGGCGGTGCTGTCGCTGCTGCTGGTGCTCGACCTTGCGTTCCCGCCGCCGCTGCCACGATCCCGCGACACCGGCACCCTGGTGGTGGCCGGCGACGGCACGCCGCTGCGCGCCTTCGCCGATGCGCAGGGCGTGTGGCGTTACCCGGCCGACGCGCGCAGCGTGTCGCCGCTGTACCTGCAGGCGCTGCTGACCTACGAGGACCGCTGGTTCTGGCGCCATCCGGGCGTCAACCCGTGGGCGCTGCTGCGCGCCGGCGGGCAGATGCTGGCCGAGCGCCGCATCGTCTCCGGCGGCTCCACCCTGACCATGCAGGTGGCGCGCATCCTCGATCCGCACACGCGCACGCCATGGGGCAAGGCCAAGCAGCTGCTGCGCGCGCTGCAGCTGGAAGTACACCTGGACAAGGCGCAGATCCTGGGCCTGTACCTGGAACGGGCGCCCTACGGCGGCACCATCGAAGGCGTGGAGGCGGCCAGCTGGGCCTACCTGGGCAAGCCGGCGGCGCGGCTGTCGCATGCCGAGGCGGCATTGCTGGCGGTGCTGCCGCAGTCACCGAGCCGGCTGCGCCCGGACCGCCATCCCGAGGCCGCGCGCCGCGCCCGCGACAAGGTGCTGGCGCGCATGGCCGAACTGGGCGCCTGGTCGGACGAAGCGGTGGCCGACGCGCGCATCGAGCCGGTGGTCGCGCGCTCATTGCAGCAACCGCTGCACGCGGCCCTGCTGGCGCAGCGGCTGCGCAGTGCGCAACCGCGCGCGGCGCACATCCAGACCACCCTGGACAGCGGCCTGCAGCGCACCCTGGAAGAGCGCGTGGCCGCGTATTTCTCGCAGTTGCCCGAGCGCACCTCCGCCGCGCTGCTGGTGATGGACAACGCCTCGCTGGAGGCCCGCGCCTATGTCGGCTCGGTGGCGTTCGGCGACAAGGCGCGGCTGGGCCACGTGGACATGGTGCAGGCCTGGCGCTCGCCCGGCTCCACGCTCAAGCCGTTCCTGTACGGCATGGCGCTGGACGACGGGCTGATCCATTCCGAAAGCCTGCTGGTCGATGCGCCGCAGAGCTTCGGCGGCTACCGTCCCGGCAACTTCGACGCCGCGTTCAACGGCCCGGTCGGCGCGGCCACCGCGCTGCGGCTGTCGCTGAACGTGCCGGCGGTGGACCTGCTCGACCGCGTCGGCCCGTCGCGCTTCGCCGCGCGGCTGGGCAACGCCGGCATCAAGCTGCGCTTCCCGCACGGGGTGCAGCCCAACCTGGCGCTGATCCTGGGCGGCACCGGCGCGCGCCTGGAGGACCTGGTCGGCGCTTTCGCCGCGCTCAACCGGCAGGGCATCGCCGGGCGCGTGCGCTACACCCCCGACGACCCGCTGATCGAACGCCGGCTGGTGTCGCCGGGCGCGGCGTGGATCGTGCGCGACATCCTGCAGTCCAACCCGCGCCCCGGCTACGGCCTGGGCACCTTCGACACCGGCAGCCGCCCGCCGGTGGCATGGAAGACCGGCACCAGCTACGGCTACCGCGACGCCTGGGCGATCGGCAGCACCCGCCGCTACACCGTCGGCGTCTGGGTCGGGCGCCCGGACGGCACGCCGTTGCCCGGCCAGTACGGTGCGGTGACCGCGCTGCCGCTGATGTTCGAGGTGATCGACAGCCTGCCGCGCCAGCCCGGCGACGGCGACGCACCGCCGATGCCGGCCAGCGTCGGCGCGGTGGACGTGTGCTGGCCGCTGGGCCTGGCCGCGGCCGCCACGCCGCCGGCGCTGTGCCAGCGGCGGCTGCAGGCGCTGGCGCTGGACGGCACCGTGCCGCCGACCTTCGCCGAGCGCGATGCGCGGCTGTGGCAGTCGGGGCAGGTGCGCTTCGAGGTGGATGCGCGCAGCGGCCAGCGCCTGTCGGCCGGCTGCGACGGCCACCCGCAGCGGCAGGCGCGCGAGGTGGCGCGCTGGCCGGCGCTGGCCTCGCCGTGGCTGTCGCAGGCGCAGCGGCAGGCGCAGCAGCTGCCGCCGCTGGCGCCGGATTGCCCGGACGACGGCCGCGGCCATGCTGCGGCGCTGCATATCGACGGCCTCACCGACCGCGCCACGCTGGCGCGTGCGCCCGGCGCCACGCATGGGCCACGCCTGCAGCTGCGGGCGGTCGGCAGCGAGGCGACGGTGCAGTGGCTGCTGGACGGGCGCTGGATCGCGCAGACCGAGGGCGCGCGCAGCTTCGTGCGCGATTTCGACGAACCCGGCGAGCACAGCCTCACCGCGCTGGCCGCGGACGGCGCCTGGACCCGCATCCGCTTCCGCGTGGCGCATTGAGCGCGCCGCTGCCGGCACGCGCGGCCAATGCGGTCGTGCGCGGCCGAGGCTGAGATCGGGACTTGGGCTGAGGCTGAGGCCAGCGTGGCGTGGCGGACGGCGTTCAGCCGTCCGCCCTCACGGTTACTCGCCGATCCAGCCGTCGAGCAGGTCGGCGAAGTCGTCGGCGTGTTCTTCTTCCTGCGCCAGGATCTGCTCGAGGATGCGCTTGGTGGTGGTGTCCTTGTCGCCGACGAAGTTGATCATCTCGCGGTAACTGTCGATGGCGATGCGCTCGGCGATCAGGTTCTCGCGCACCATGTCGCGCAGGTTGCCGCCTTCCTTGTATTCGGCGTGGGCGCGGGCGGTGAGGGTGTCCGGGTTGAAGTCCGGCTCGCCGCCCAGCTGCACGATGCGCTCGGCCAGCATGCCGGCGTGCGCCTGCTCCTGCTGCGCATGCTCCAGGAACTCGGCCTTCACCGCGTCGGCGAGCATGCCCTTGGCCATGTAGTAGTGGCGGTAGTAGCGCAGCACGCACACCCACTCGGTGGCCAGCGCGTCGTTGAGCAGCTTGATCACCATCTTGCGGTCGGCGGCATAGCTCGGCGTGATCGCGCCGTCCTCGATGCTCCTGCGTGCGTTGGCGCGCAGGGTCTTGCGGTCGCTGATGCCGCTGGCCGGGACGGTCGTGGCCTTCTTGCTGGCGGGCTGCTTGCTCATGGCGGGCGTGCTCCTTGGTGGAAGGGAATCGCTACTCCGGGAGGTGGGCCAGTACGTAATCGGCCGAGGACACCTCGAAATTGCCGGGCTCCTCCACGTGCACCGCGCGCACGATGCCGTTGTCCACGTACAGCGCGAAACGGCGCGAACGCATGCCCATGCCCGAGCCGCTGGCGTCCATCTCCAGGCCCAGCGCACGGGTGAGGTCGCCATTGCCATCGGACAGCATCAGCAGCCCGTCCGGCACCGACTGCGCCTTGCCCCAGGCCTGCATCACGAACGGGTCGTTCACCGCCATGCAGAACACGTCGATGCCGCGGCTGCGGAACTGCTCGAAGCGCTCGACGTAGCCGGGCAGGTGGCGCGCCGAGCAGGTCGGGGTGAACGCACCGGGCACCGCGAACAGCACCGCCTTGCGGCCATCGAACAGCGCCTGCGTGTCGATGGTCTCCATGCCCTCGCGGATGCGCTTGAGGGTCACTTCCGGGATGCGGTCGCCGACGTGGATGGTCATGGGCTTCTCCAGAGTCTGAATCGAAGTTTAGTGAGCGGGGGTTGAGGGCCGCGTCAACGGCTTGAAAGCGCGGCCTTCACGCAGCATTTCCCGTGCATGGGCGCCAGGGCGCCATTCCGGCCGCCCGCCCGCATCCTTGCAGGAGGAGATGATGAGCATCGTACGTTACCGCCAGTGGCCGACCCAGTCCGATATCCGCCATCTGCTCGCCCCGTTGCTGGACATGCCGGGCGACGCCGCGGCGGCAGGCGCCTGGCTGCCGGCCGTGGACATCCGCGAACACGACGCGCAGTTCGTGCTGCACGCCGACCTGCCGGGCGTGGACCCGGCCTCGATCGAGGTGCAGATGGACAAGGGCGTGCTGTCGATCAAGGGCGAGCGCCGCGCCCCGGAACCGCTGGAGGGCCAGCGCCTGTCGCGCATCGAGCGCCGCCACGGCGCGTTCGAACGCCGCTTCGCGCTGCCCGACAGCGCCGACGCCGAGGGCATCGTCGCCAGCAGCCGCGACGGCGTGCTGGAAATCCGCATCCCCAAGCGCGCCGAAGCCGCGCCGCGCCGCATCCAGGTGGCCAGCGCCGGCGGCACCGCGTAAGCACGCGCCGCGCGCACATCGGCAGCGCCGTGGCCCGCTAGAATGGCGCCACGGCGGCAGCCGAACCCGTATCGGCCCGTTCGCCGCAAGGCGGCGGGCCCGACTCTTTCCGAAAGGGTGTCTGGATGGAATTCAAGGATTACTACGCGACATTGGGCGTGGAGCCCACGGCCGGCGATGCCGAAATCAAGACCGCCTACCGGCGGCTGGCGCGCAAGTACCACCCTGACGTGAGCAAGGAGGCCGGCGCCGAGGAGAAGTTCAAGGCCGTCAACGAGGCCTACGAGGCGCTGCGCGACCCGGCCAAGCGCCAGGCCTACGACCAGCTGCGCGCCCAGGGCTACCGGCCCGGCGAGGAGTTCCACGCGCCGCCCAACTTCGGCGGCGGGCAGGGCTTCGACTTCGAGGAGGTGTTCGGCGGCGCCGGTGCCGGCGGCGGCTTCAGCGATTTCTTCGAAAGCCTGTTCGCGCGCCAGCGCGGGGGCGGCCGCGCGCGCAGCGGTTTCGATGGCTTCGGCGGCAGCGCCGGGCCGCAGCCGATGCGCGATACCCGCGCCAAGCTGTCGGTACCGCTGGAAGCGGCCTACAACGGCGACACGCTGCGCATCAACGTCGATGGCCGCCAGCTCGACGTGCGCGTGCCCAAGGGCATCCGCCCGGGGCAGGTGATCCGCCTGGCCGGGCAGGGCAGCGGTGGCGGCAACCTGATGCTGGAAGTGGAATACGCCGCGCACCCGCAGTTCGAGGTGGACGGCCGCAACATCCTCTACACCCTGCAGGTCACCCCCTGGCAGGCGGCGCTGGGCACCAGCATCAGCGTGCCGACCCTGGGCGGGGCGGTGGAACTGAAGGTGCCGGCCGACTCGGACAGCGGCCGCAAGCTGCGCCTGCGCGGCCGCGGCCTGCCGGGCAAGCCCGACGGCGACCAGATCGTGGAACTGGAAGTGATCGCCCCGGTGGCGACCAACGAGGCCCAGCAGAAGGCCTACCGCGCGCTGGCCAAGGCGTTCGGCGAGAAAATCTGAGGCATCACCGGCGGCAGGCGCGTACCCGGGAGGGCGCGCCTGCGGCCGCAATCAGGCTTCGGGCAGGTCGCCGCCGCCTTCGAACACCCGCGCGATCACCTCGGACAGCTCGTCCTCCGAAAACGGCTTGGTGATGTAGGCCTTGGCGCCCTGGCGCATGCCCCACAGGCGGTCGGTGTCCTGGTCCTTGGTGGTCACCAGCACCACCGGGATGTGCGCGGTGCTGGCCTCGCGCTTGAGCGTGCGCGTGGCCTGGAAGCCGTTGAGATTGGGCATCACCACGTCCATCAGCACCAGGTCGGGCAGCACCGACTTGGCTGCTTCCACGCCGGCGGCACCGTCGGTGGCGGTGAAGGTTTCATGCCCGAGTTTTTCGACGATGCGCTGGATGCCGAGCAGCTGCGATGGCGAATCGTCCACGATCAATATGCGCGCCACGTTCTTCCCCAAGATGATGTCGCGGCCATAGTGTCGGGCCGGCTGCGGTGTGAAGCAACCCGCAGCGCCGTACCCGGTGCCGCATTCAGTCGATCCGCACCAGGGTGCGCCCGAACGAGCCGCCGCCCAGCATGGTGGCGAACACCTCCGGCAACCCGTCCAGGCCCACCTCGCGGGTGCAGATGGTGTCCAGGTGGCGCGGCTTCCAGTCGTCGCCCAGGTGCTGCCACACCTGCACGCGGATGTCGCGCGCGGTGCCGGCCGAGGCCACGCCCAGCAGCGACACGCCGCGGATGATGAACGGCATTACCGTCATGTCCAGCTCCGCGCTGGCGGCCAGCCCGGCCGAGGCCACGTTGCCGTACGGCGCGGTCTGCGCCAGCAGGCTGGTGAGCATGGCGCCGCCGACATTGTCCAGGCCGCCGCCGAAGCGCGCCGATTCCATCGGCCGGGTGGTGGCCAGCGCCTCGCGGCCCAGCACCTGGGTGGCGCCCAGCGTGGTGAGGTATTCCGTCGCTTCGGCCTTGCCGCTGATGGCGTGCACCTCGAAGCCGGCGCGGCTGAAGATGTCCACCGCCAGCGAGCCGACCCCGCCGGTGGCGCCGGTCACCGCCAGCGGGCCGTGCGCCGGGGTCTGCCGGTTGTCCTTCATGCGCAGCAGGGCCAGCGCGGCGGTGAACCCGGCCGTGCCCAGCACCATGGCCTCGCGCAGGCTCAGCCCGGGCGGCAGCGGGATGGCCCACTTCGACTCCAGCCGCACATACTGGCTGTAGCCGCCGTCGCGGGTTTCGCTCAGCCCGCAGCCGGTGGCCAGCACCGCATCGCCCTCGCGGAAGGCCGGGTCGCGGGAGGCCACCACCTCGCCGGCCACGTCGATGCCGCCCACCAGCGGGAACCGCCGCAGGATCTTGCCCTGCCCGGTGCCGGCCAGCGCGTCCTTGTAGTTGACCGAGGACCAGCGGGCGCGCACCACCACCTCGCCCGGGCTCAGCTGGTCCAGGGCGACCTGCTCCAGCCTGGCGCGGTAGCCGGCGTCGTCGTTGTGGATGCGGAAGGCGGTGAACGGGGCGTTGGTGGACATGGCGCGGCCTGCGGCGGAACGGGAGACAACCAAGATAGCGGTTGCGAAACGTCAGGTCTGCCCCATCTAGTAGAATCCGGATTCGATTGACCACGGCCAGGACTGCGGGAACGCCCCGCATACAGGCCCTGACAGATGGAGCATGCATGGCCTGGAACACACCTGGCGGCAACGATAGTGGCGGCCCCGCCGACAACCGGCGCGGATCGCGCTCGCCGCGCGGCGGCAATGGCGGTGGCGGATGGGGCGGATTGCCCGGCCCGCTGCGCGACCTGTTCGACGGCGGCATCTGGCGCTGGGTACTGCTGGGGCTGGCGCTGCTGGTGCTGCTGTCCAGCTTCCAGCTGATCGGCGAACAGCAGCGCGGCGTGGTGCTGCGCTTCGGCCAGTTCTCGCGCATCCTGCAGCCGGGCCCGAACTTCAAGCTGCCGTGGCCGATCGAATCGGTGGTCAAGGTCAACGCCACCCAGATCAAGACCTTCAGCAGCAACGTGCCGGTGCTCACCCGCGACGAGAACATCGTCAACGTGGCGCTGAACGTGCAGTACCGCGTGGACGACCCGCGCCTGTACCAGTTCGGCACCATCGACGCCGACCAGGTGCTGGAGCAGTCGGCGCAGAGCGCGGTGCGCGAGCAGGTGGGCCGTGCCGACCTCAACACCGTGCTCAACAACCGCGGCCCGCTGGCCGTGGCCGCCGAGCAGCGCCTGGAAGCCTCGCTCAAGGCCTACCGCACCGGCCTGGTGGTCACCGGCCTGACCCTGCCCGACGCGCGCCCGCCGGAAGAAGTGAAGCCGGCCTTCGACGAGGTCAACGGCGCCCAGCAGGTCAAGGAACGGCTGATCAACGAAGCCCAGGCCTACGCCGCCAAGGTGGTGCCCGAAGCGCGCGGCCAGGCCTCGCGTGCACGCACCACCGCCGAAGGCTACAAGCAGGCCATCGTGGCCCGCGCCGAAGGTGACGCGCGCCGCTTCACCCTGCTGCAGGCCGAGTACAAGAACGCCCCGGAAGTCACCCGCAAGCGCCTGTGGCTGGAAACCGTGCAGGAAGTGCTGGCCGAGAACCGCAAGGTCATCGGCGGCGACGGCCGCCAGCTGATCTACGTGCCGATGCCGGCCGACGCCGGCAAGACCGCCAACGCCCCGCAACTGACCCCGGAAATGGCGGTACCGGCGCTGCCGGCCGCCACCGACAGCATTCGCAACGCGGACCGTTCCGGTTCGCGCTCGGCAAACCGTGAGGAGGCCGGCCGATGAAGAATTCCCTTGTGATCGGCCTGCTGGTCGCCGTGCTGCTGGGCCTGCTGGGCTCGGTGTACGTGGTGCGCGAAGACCAGACCGCCATGGTGCTCAACCTGGGCAAGGTGGTGCGCTCGGACATCAAGCCCGGCCTGCACTTCAAGGTGCCGCTGGTGGAAACGGTGCGCGTGTTCGACCGCCGCTTCCAGGTGCTGGACACCGCCCCGGCGCGCTACTTCACCGCCGAGCAGAAGGACGTGAGCGTCGACTTCTTCGCCATCGGCTACATCTCCGACGTGCGTGCCTACTACCGTGCCACCGGCGGCGACGGCAAGGTGGCCAATGCCCGCCTGGCGCCGATCATCACCGACTCGCTGCGCAACCAGATCAACGCGCGCACCCTGCAGCAGCTGGTTTCCGGCGACCGCGGCGAGCTCATCGCCGGGCAGCTGCAGGGCATCAACGAGGCGGTCAAGACCCTGGGCATGCAGATCATCGACCTGCGCATCAAGCAGATCGACCTGCCCACCGACAGCCAGGTGATCACCGACGTCTACGAGCGCATGCGCGCCCAGCGCAAGCAGGAAGCGGCCAAGCTGCGCGCCGAAGGCGAGGAGCAGTCGCTCACCATCCGCGCCCAGGCCGACCGCGAAAGCACCGTGCTGGTGGCCGAGGCCGAGCGCGACGCCCAGCAGCTGCGCGGCGAGGGCGACGCCCAGGCCGCGGCCATCTACGGCAAGGCCGGCTCGGCCGACCCGGCGTTCTACGCCTTCTACCGCAGCCTGGAGGCCTACCGCGCCTCCATGACCGACGGCAACGGCGTGATCGTGCTGGACAAGAACGACCCGTTCCTGCAGTACCTCAAGAACGACCGCTGAGCCCAGGCCCGCGCCGCCCCGCCCCTCTCCCGCCGGGAGAGGGCAGGGGCCAGGCCCTTACAGGAAACAGGAAGCCGCGGCCGCGGCGCTGCACTGGAATGCGCCCCCGGCCGCGGTGTTCCCCCGCCTCGCCATCCCCATGCAAGACTTCTTCTGCGCGCTCTGCCTTGTCGCCGTCCTCGAAGGCCTGTTCCTGTTCGCCGCGCCGCTGGCGTGGAAGCGCATGGCCGCGCGCCTGCTGGAACTGCCCGCCGCCGCCCTGCGCCAGTCCGGCGCGGTGGTGCTGGCCCTCGGCCTGGCCGCGCTGTGGTGGCTGCGCCACTGAACCGCGGCCGGCCGCCCGCCCCGGCCGGGGCCGGCGGGGGTGGTAGCCGTCAGCCAAAACCCGGATAATCCAGAAAAGCCGGCCGGGGCACTCCCGTTCGGCTTTTTCCGTGTAAGGCCCTGGCGTTTGCCCGGCACTCCCCGATGGAGCGCCACCCCGGCAGGCCCGCCGGCCCCGCGCGGTCCCGTCCGCGGCCCCGATGGCCGCAGCCAACTCAGGAGTTCACCCGCCATGGGTCAATCAGTTGTTGTTCTCGGCGCCCAGTGGGGCGATGAAGGCAAGGGCAAGATCGTCGATCTGCTCACCGAGGAAATCGGTGCCGTCGTGCGTTTCCAGGGCGGCCACAACGCCGGCCACACCCTGGTCATCAACGGCAAGAAGACCGTCCTGCACCTGATTCCATCCGGCATCCTGCGCGACGACGCGCTGTGCCTGATCGGCAACGGCGTGGTGATTTCCCCGGCCGCGCTGCGCAAGGAAATCGAAGAACTGGAAACGGCCGGCGTGGAAGTGCGCTCGCGCCTGAAGATTTCCCCGGCCGCGCCGCTGATCATGCCGTACCACATTGCCCTGGACCAGGCGCGCGAAAAGGCCGCCGGCGGCAAGGCCATCGGCACCACCGGCCGCGGCATTGGCCCGGCCTATGAAGACAAGGTGGCGCGCCGCGGCATCCGCATCGCCGACCTGCACTACCCGGAACAGCTGGCCGAAAAGCTGCGCACCGCGCTGGACTACCACAACTTCGTGCTGACGAAGTACCTGGGCGTGGAGCCGGTGGATTTCGACAGCGTCTACGCCGAAGCGCTGGCCTTTGGCGAGTACGTCGAGCCGATGAAGAGTGACGTGGCCGGCATCTGCCACGACCTGCGCAAGCAGGGCAAGCGCGTGCTGTTCGAAGGCGCGCAGGGCGCGCTGCTGGACATCGACCACGGCACCTACCCGTACGTCACCAGCTCCAACACCACCGTGGGCGGCGCGCTGGCCGGCGCCGGCGTGGGCGCCGACGCCATCGACTACGTGCTGGGCATCGCCAAGGCCTACGCCACCCGCGTGGGCGGTGGCCCGTTCCCGACCGAACTGGACGATGAAATCGGCCAGGGCATCCGCGACCGCGGCGCCGAATACGGCGCCTCCACCGGCCGCCCGCGCCGCTGCGGCTGGATGGACATCGTCGCGCTCAAGCGCGCCGTGGCCATCAACGGCATCACCGGCCTGTGCATCACCAAGCTGGACGTGCTCGACGGCATGGAAAAGCTCAAGGTGTGCATTGCCTATGAATACCGCGGCAAGCGCACCGAATACGCCCCGCTGGACGCGCAGGGCTGGGAAGAGTGCACCCCGGTGTATTTGGAGTTCCCGGGCTGGAGCGAGAACACCCACGGCATCACCGAGTGGGACCAGCTGCCGCCCGCCGCCCGCGCCTACCTGCGCGCACTGGAAGAACTGGCCGGCTGCCCGATCAGCATCGTCTCCACCGGCCCGGACCGCGACCACACGATGGTGCTGCAGGATCCGTGGGGTTGAGGTGCTAGCTCCACAGGAGCTGGGGCACTAGCTCCGAAATGATGATGTTGAACTAAGAAGCCCCGCATCTGCGGGGCTTCTTAGTTGCTGTCAAGATCAAATTTCTATCTAATGCTGGGTGATAAGTGTTTCACGCTATCAAGCTGGTGCAAGAGCTTGGTAGATGCATCTGCATTCTGGCATCGCCCCTAAGATTGAACGGTGTGATAGAACTCGAGTCGCCCACCGGGTGTTCTCCTTGCAGGATGCTCCAAAAAGCGAATGAGCAAAATGCCGCTTCTTGGGAAGCGGCCTCCCTCGAAATCATAGGGTTACTGAGTTGTATTGTGCTCGCACGCCATTGACCAGCCGATTCTTGTTTTTGTACTTAAGGACTTCTTCGAGTACAGCTGGCGACTCGTTCGCGTGGACCGGTGAAAGCTCACTGAGCTTGCCAATGCCTAGACTGTTGTATGAGGTGCCCAGTCGAAGAGCTGCCGTGCCGCTGATCAACCAGCGGTCGTGTATTAAAATCTGTCCCCTATTGTCGTATTCCGCCATTGCAATGATTTCTGTAGCAGGCGGCTCGTCGTCTGACACTAGCTTCCACTGCCCGAGGAAGCTGTCGCGATCAAAGTCGATTTGGCTCACGCCGCGCATGCTGGTAAGTACCGTCACCTGAGCAGTTGGGCACTCCGCCAATACCAACTGTAGAAACTCACAGTCCGCATTTGAAAAGTACGCATCGCAAAGGATGATTGAATCTGAGGGGTTGTTTCTTAGCCAGAACCTCAGAAAATCGATGGCCTCTTGACGTTGGCCAGGTCTAACAATGAGTGCGCCATCTGACGTCATGCCTATGGCGGGAATCGGTGCGCGGCTCTTTGTGGCTCCTATGCGATTGGCTGTGCTAAGCGCTATTTCACTGGATAGCGTAATGACCTCAAGTAATGGTCGAATCCGAGACTCCGTATCAATATCACGCATGCATTTTGACGCGGAGTTCTCAATATACCAAGCGAGTACCGGATATGCCTCGGGTAAATACATTTCTCCGGATTTAATAAGGGTGCCAATCATTCTTTCGGGGTCCTTGGGCCGCATCCTGCCGCTGACCAATGAGCAAAGGTTGCGCTGCGCGGCATCAGACAGCTCGGAAGCGCTGCTCTGCTCGTCCTTTGCGTCTCGGTCGTCGCAAAGTCGCTTGCGTATATCTTGGATCGCGATATCTCGATCAAATCCTCTTTTCATCTCCAATCTTGCGGGGTCTTCATCTGAGAGTTCTGAGACCATCTGGGAAAGGTCTGCACTGACCATGTCCGCAAGATCAACAAGATTCCGCCGCCACCGAGAAGCTACGTCACGATGCCCACTGTCGAGTGAAATTTTAAGTGCGTCCCTTAATGCGTTTTTTGCTAATGCCGGTACGACTTGACGCACGGCGCGGATGTAGCTCTCTAGCCGCATGAACCTGTCGTACGATGAAGGGAGATCATCAATAGTCGCTCTGGCATCTGCTAATAGCTGCTTCCTCGAATCAAGCAACTTAGCGGGAAGACATTTCGATATTTCTATAAGAACATATGCCCGGTCAGCCTTATTGCTCACCGAGCGCGCTCGCTCAATCAGTTTATCCCAATCGGGCGACTTGGCCTCAAGTATTCGCATCGTCTGTGCGAGGCAAACGATAAGATATCCGTCGTGCTGAATATTTTTCTTGTCGGGAAGTTTGGCCCGGGCTAGCTCTTGAGCCTTTACTGCGAAGTCGCGCTTTTGTTGGCCAGTTAGGCACGCCCTGTTCTCTTTGGATGAAATTGCTCGGCAGGCCGCTTCAATAAGAACCCAAATTAACCAGTCTTCGCTCACGTTCTCCAATAGTGCAAGAATATCCATGAGGTCTTCATGGTCGGGAATGATGCGGGCATCATCCAGGTCCTGCCAAGGCTCGCCGGAGCTCTTCCGCATAAGGATCATCTTCCCTGCTCGGTAGAGTGCCGATGTTCTTTGTTGGGGTGAGAGCTTGGCGAAATCTTGTAGGGCAGTCGCAGTGTGCGCAACGTAAAGCGCAGGAGCCGCTAATGAAATCAGGGTCGCTCGGTCGGCCTCATTCCCCGCATCGCTTGCACTAATAAGGGGGCGTATCTTTTCCCTAACAACCATCTTGCACTCATCTGTACGACGCTCACACCAGAACTTCGTGGCGAGATCGGTGTAAATGTTAACTCGGGTGGATGCGCATGGTATCGCATCGCAAAGCCTGTACATCCTTTCTAGGTCCTGTCCTCCCACGCGGCCGTACTTCATGAGTGGCCTGAACGCACGTGACATGAGTGCAAGACAATGTGCGACAACATCAGCAACGGCTCGCTTGCCAAGCGTCTCGCTACGATTAAGTAAGAGGGCAGATTCGTAGATGGATTCAGCTAAGGCAAAATCCTTCTTTGCCACAATTGGGACTAGTTGGTACTGATACTCTACTCGAGCAAAGAGTGATTCTATGGTGTCGATCGCGGACCTGAAGGTCGTCATAAGGTCGTCAATGGTGTCTTCCGGGGCTTCAGCCACCGAAAATTCCATGACGTCTATGACAATGGCGCAGATGAAATGCGGGTCGCTCGCGCGCAAGGGGAGCTTTCGGAGAAATGATCTCCATTGCAAAGGGGATTTTGCTGTAACGACAGAACGCGCCGCCGCTAGAAGGGCCAAATCTCGTCTGGCAGGATCTTCTATGGATTCGATAGCGCCATTGATATCGCTCTCCAGTGCGGCGGTCCACGGCCTCTTGCATGCTGCGTTTATTACGTTTAATCGCGCGTCGTCACGCGACATCACGGAATTCAGCCTATTCACGACTTCAAGTGCTTGTGTAACGCTATACGTAGCAAGGGAGTGAATGGGTCTTTTTAAAACGCGACCTTGGTTTGCGCTATCTTGTATCAGAGCATCAATATTTGAGAGAAGGTCCTTCCGAAACACCTCACTGAAGCCATCGCTTTCTTCAAGCTTTCGCTCAGTGTCCACATCGTCAAGAGCGGATAACATGATAGCCAAGCAATCTACTTTGGTTTCAATGCTCCCGATGTTGTCTACGTCAAAGTAGGCATCATTCATGCGCGCTGAACATCGATCCAAGCTGATGCTGAACTCGGCATGTGCTAGCCTCATCTGCAAAAGTGTTAGGTCCTTAGATAGCGATGATCGTTCAATCAGCGGAATTTGCCCCTCGATCCTCCTTAATAAACTTAGGCGAAGACTTTCGTCCTGTATTAGACGCAGTGGTGCCGCCAGGTCCGCAAGGTCTCCGGCCTTTGGTACATATTCGGAATTGGCTACGAGCTGGTCGAGCGCGTATGACACCACTTCCGCAGCATTCTGCTCGTCACCACATAGGCCTATCACCCATCTTAAAAACTGCATTCGAGGGCCAATCTTCATTCCGCTCGCGAGAGAAAGGACTTGTTTTGTGGATGATTGGTCAATCACCGAGCGCAAGGAGGAAAGTAGCTTTTGGAGGCGTTCGTCGGTAATTTCGGAGGTTATCTTGTCGCCCTCGCCCGAATCGCCTCTTTGCCCCATGCTGGCGGCGAATGACATCCTCGCTAGGACTTCATTTTTTGATTTATCCTTCGCCCATCGACCGCTCAGGCCGGAGTCAAGGATCTGCAATGCAAGATCTGGCATTACAAATATAAGATTTTCTGCTATCGAAACAGCAGCGTCGCCGAGCTCGTCGAAGTTTACCGCTCTGGCGACTTCCCCGATGTACTCAATGATTTGGGGGTCTACAGTTCCCTCTCTCTCGCGTACTCGACGACAGTACTCCGCAAGCAGTGAGATGCGTGCCTCCTGTGTGGGGGCATTGATCGCGACATCTAAAGCCTTATCGTCCTTTCCAAGGGCGGCTAACGCGCCAACTTCCGCTTGAAGATCTTCGGTCGCGATGAGAGCGCCAAACATGCTGCGCTCCATTGAGAAGCGATACACGTCTACGGCATCCTTAAGCTCGGATGCTGCGCGGACGCCGAGTGATGCTCTTCCTCTCAATGCAGATATCGACTGGGTTTCTTTGAGTAGGCTGTCGTAGTGATCAGCAGATATGCAGCTGACAATCTCTTTTCTCTGTCCCATGAGTCTGTAGTAGGTCGGGAGAAATTGTAGCGCGATTGAGCTATTTGGATTTGCGGAGAGGTAGTCTATAAGTGAATTTAGCGCTCGCTCGCGATAGTCATCCAGTAGGCCGGCCGCGATAGCGCGATGTGCTTCAGATGTAAAAGAGACAATAGATGTTCCGGGATCTTCCACAAGGAAAGGGAGTTCAGAACAAGTAGAGTGCAGCGTATCAGCGCTGACGCTTGATACAATGCTCGCAAGGTCTATCCAAGTAAGCTCTTGCTTTGACTGGCCCAGTACGGCGAGTGCTAGCTTTATGCTTGGGTCGAGATCCGGCAATGCACTGAACTCCAATCGAACGAAGTCCAGGTGCTGATCGATGTTGGCAGAAAGTAGCTCGTCCGCTGTCCGTCCCGATGCGATCAGGCGTTTAAAGGACGCAAGGTTTCCTATGTTGCCGCGACATAATCTCTTTACCTGATCTCGTTGAGAAAGTGTAAGCGCTAGATCTGATAGGTATCCCTCTGCCTCGTAGTCTCCAAACTTTGGCAGAGGGAATGACTTGCTTCGAACACCGCCGATGTGTTTGGCCATTACGTCTTCCGGAGCGCTGACCAAGAAAGAAAAATTCTCAACACCGATAGGTAGAAGGTCAGTAAAGATCTGGCGGGCCTCCTCAGGCGGAACCTGCTGAAGTCCGTCTACCACTATGAATAGACGTGACCCTCGGCTCTTTTTTCTCACCTGTAGAATGAGTCGCCTGAAAGCTCCTTCGTCAAACTGGTTGTCGGGGATGGGGGAGTCCGAAACAAAGGTCCAGAACTGCTCAGCCAGAAGTTGCTGCAAATACTCCAGCGAATAGGAGATTTTGCTTGTGGCTTTGATGAAAAGTGAGAATGTTACTGAGGGGTACGTTCTGCAGAAGTGCGAGAGAAGCATGGTTTTTCCCGCACCTTGATCGGCTTCAAGAAAAACCACTAAGTCATCATTGTTAAGAAGATCTCGTAGGCTTTCAATGTAGTGGCCGCGCGAAACAAAATCGTTGGGAAGCTGCGGTGGTGAGCCGAATTTTGTTTCGATTGTTCCTGTTAATGGCTTTTGATCCGAAGTGGCTGAGGCTGTCATTTCGTTTCTCCTAACATTAATTGATCTCCCTATCTTTCCCCATGTCGCGTGGGGCTCTCATGTGGAACGCTATCACCTTCGCTTTTGTTTTTGATCGTGTCTAGGTGTGTGCGTGACATGCGGGGCATAGTGAGTGAGTTGCAAGATTCCTTGAGTGGCGCGCCGGACATTTGCAGGGGGGGCGGCCGTATTTTGATTCGTTCATGGTTTCGCGGACGCAAAATGCCTGCTTTGAGTTGAAATCGATCATCCGCGTATCGCTGTTTTTAAGGCTTGGTCACTGACATGGACATAGCAACCCTTCATTCCCCGGCTCATCAGCGTCTTGTAGGTATTCCGGATGATCCGATCCACCCGGTTATGAACCTCGGGGTTGCTCTTGGCCTGCGACTTGTAGCCCCAAATCGAACGGTCCTGCTTTGAGCGCTTGCTGGGGTCGGTAACGAGCCGGCCATCGCGCCAGGCCAGATCGGGGCCAATGATCACGCCCACGTAGTCCATCTCCAGGCCTTGGCTGGTGTGGATGCAGCCGACCTGCTCGACGGAGTTGTCGGCGATGGCCCACAGGCTGCCGTCACTGCCCAGGTTCCACTGGGCGCGGTAGTCGTGTTCGGGGATTTCAATGTCCCAGGCGTTGGGGTCTTTCTTGCTCTTCCAGTCCCAGCAGTAGCCGGCGACCATGCGCGATTTGTTGTTGTCGCGGTTCTTCTCGCGGATCAGTTGGTGCAGATCGCGTGGGGAGTCGACGATGCCGAATTCGAAGGCGCCGCGGTCGAAGTCGGTATTGGCGGTTTCGCGGATGCCAAGCAGGTTGTCCAACCACGCGATGTAGCTGTCCGAGCCGGCGCAGCGGAACTGGGACGACAGTTCAAGCAGGCTGACCCCGGCGTCGAAGTAGGCCGCCCAGCGGCGCAGTTCTTCTGTATGGCCGATGTCGGACAGGGTGACTATCTGGTCGTCGTCCACGAAGAACACGGTGCAACGGGCGCTGCGGATCAGCTCCATGACCTGGTTGTCGCCGAGGTTGCCGTACAGGCCACTCTTTTCATTGAGGCGGTGGGCCTCGTCCACCACCAGCACGTCGAAGACGTGGGGCTCGGTGGTATGGAAACCGCCGGAGCCGGAGAACAGGCTGGCGATTTCGTACTTGCGGAGGTGCCCGGCCAGCTTCTGCGCGTAGACGGCACGCGGCGCGGCGTTCTTGGAAACGTACTTGGTGGTCAGGCCGCGCTTGGTCAGTTCCACCAGCAGGTTGACCGCCACCACCGATTTGCCGGTGCCCGGGCCGCCCTTGACGATGACGACCTGCTTGCGGGTGTCGCTGGCCTGTGCGGCGCGGGCGAGGCAGTTTTCGTAGACCAGTTTCTGGTCGTCGATCAGTACGAACTCCTCGTTGCCCTTGAGCATGCCGGCAACGCTGTCGGCCAGCATCTTGGACGGGCGCACGCGGCCGTTCTCGATGCGGTACAGCAGCTCGGCGTTGTCGCCACGCTTGACGTGTTGCTTGATGAAGGCGCGCAGCTTCTGCTTCTCGCTCGGTCCACGCAGGAATACCGGTGCCTTGTCCAGATGGGCGGTATAGCGGGGGTCGTCGATGGCGCCATTACGAACATGGTTGTGCAGGTAGGCGCAGGGCTTGAGCTGGATGCCGCCTTCGTGCACGGCCGTGTTGAAGCCTTCCAGCAGCGCGGCATAGGACCACGCCTGGTAGCTGGGGTGGATGCCCTCGCTTTCCGCCGGGCCGCCGCGCTGGGCAATGATGATGCCGTCCTTGTCGGTGACCCTGGACTCGGACCACTGCTTGAGTTCGACGATGATCGCGCGCGGTTCGCTGTCGGCGGCATGGCCGCTCAGGATGAAATCGATGCGCTTGTTGCTGTAGGGAATGCCGAACTCGATGCCCACGCCCATGTCATCGGGCAGGTCGTCATCGGCGAGCACGTCCACCATCTGCATCAGCGAATGGCGCCACGCGCGGAATTCCGGGGTGGGGGCATATCGCTTGGTCTTCTGAAGGAAGGCCTGCGCCACGATTTCCTCGATGGCGTTTTCTTCCGAATCCCTTAGGAATCCGGCCCGTGTGGACTGATAGACAATCACGCTGGATCTTTCCCTGATGTTTCCCCGCTTCCGTGAAGCTCGGTGTACTTGTCGCTGCGCCCTTTTGCAAGTTCAACCGGGTATTTCTTCGCGTTGAGCGCGAGCTTGCCGCGTGCGGCGTCGGCCGGGTCGATCTGCAATACATCGCACAGGCGCAGCAGGTAAAGCAGGACATCGGCAATTTCCGTGCCGACTTGAGCCTTGCGCTCGTCGCTCAGGTTCCGGCTCTGGGTTTCGGTGAGCCACTGGAAGTGCTCCATCAGCTCGCCGGCTTCGATGCTCAGGGCCATGGCAAGGTTCTTGGGGCTGTGGAACTGCTCCCAGTCGCGTTCCTGCGCAAACTGGCGCATGGCAGACTGGAGTTCATGGAGTGCGTCGGGCATGGCATCGAGTTGCTGTAGGAAATTCCTGATAATGGTAATCCGCCATTGACCCCGGTGGGGCCCGCTCGCATGCTGGGGCTCGGAGCCTAGAAACTCCTCACGAAGCGGTCCCCACCTCCGAAAAACCGGTGGGTTTTTTGTGCCTGCCTTGCGGGTACAACCGACGCGATGCCTGCGTCGGGAGGGCGGCTAATACAAGACCCGCAAGGGGAATACGCCCGCCGTCTTCGTGCGGTTTCTAGCCTCCCGACTTCCCGTCCGCCGTTCGCGGCGGGCGGCCACTTCATGGAAGGAGGCGGCAACGATGGCGATGCACACGTTGGACGATGACAGGCCGGGCTACTACCTGCCCGAAGACAGCCAGCAACGGCTGGTGCGGCTGAGCGACCACATCAAGTTCCTGCTGCGGTTGATGCAGCCGCTGGCCGATGCGACGGATTCGCCGGCGCGCGAGGTGCGCCTGGCCGAGGTGGCGTTCTGCCTGGAACTGTTGGGCGACCAGGTGGACCTGGTGCTGGATGATGTGTCGTGGCCCGCGCAGCGTGCGGTGCAGGCGGGCGCGCCCGCGCGCGATGCCGCGGACCAGGCGCAGGGCTACGCCTTCGGCGTCACGCTGGCGCAGGTGGATGCGCTGGATGGCTGGGTGCGCACGCTGGCGGCACAGGGCGATGTGCTGGCCACCGGCAATGCGGCCGGGTGGGCGCGCGGTACGGTGCCGTCGATGGGGCGTGCGGTGTTCGATGCGGCGGCGGCCATGCGCGGGGTGCTGGATGCGGTGGAAACGCAGCGGCTGGCAGCCGGCGCGGGTGCGCGCTTGCGGGTGGAAGAGGCGCAGGCGGTGTATGCGGTGCCGCGTGCGCTGCCGGCAAGGGTGTCGCGTGACCCGGCGCGGGTGGAGGCGGAACTGGCGTACGGCGATTCCCTGCACTGAGGGGGCGCAGCACGCGCACGGCGCACGGCCAATGGCCATGCGCCGGCGTGGGCTCAGGCCGCGGCCAGTTGCTGCAGGTGCGTTGCGAAGCCGCCTTCGTCGCTGGCGGCGTTGATGTGGTCGAAGTAGGTGTACCAGCCGCTGGCGTGGATGCCGGCGAGCAGGGCATCGCGCGCCTGCGTGTCCGGGAAGCGCCAGATGCCGAGGAAGCGGTGCGCGCTGGCGTGGTCGATGCCGGGGTCGGTGGGGCCCAGCGCCAGCACGTCGATGCCGTGGCTGGACAGGCCGCCCATGGCGGCGCCGATGGCGTCGAGGAACTGCTGGCGCTGTGCGGCGGGCAGGGCGGTCCAGGCGGCGTTGGGCGTATACAGTTCCACGAGGTAGTGGGGCATGCGGGGCTCCTTTCAGGCGAGGTTGCGCAGGGCGCGTTGGCAGATGCGGGCGGTGGCGGCGCCGGGGGTGTCGCGTTGCCACTGGGCGCAGTGTTGGCGCACCCAGTGCGGCTGGTCCTTGGCGGCGTCGTTGAGCCAGTTGCCCACCGAGTCCTGCACGTAGGTGGAGGGGTCGGCGCGCAGCGGGGCGAGGATGGGCAGCATGCGCGCCGGTTCGCGCTTGAGCGCGGCGATATGCGCGCACCACACGCCGCGCGGGCGCAGGGCTTCGCAGGCGAAGCGGCGCAGGCGGTCGGACGGGTTGTCGGTCCACGCCGCCAGGTGCGCGATGGCCGTATCCAGGTCCGCGGCCAGGTGCGGGCGCACGGCCATCCATGCCCATTCGCGCACGCCGAAGTGCGGGTCGTCGGCCAGCGGGCGGATGGCCTGCAGCCGCGTGGGCAGGTCCAGCCCGGGCTGGCGGCCGATCATGAAGCAGGCCCAGCCACGCACGGTATCGGCGGCGTGCAGGCGGCAGGTGGCGATGGCAGCGGCGCCGTGGTGGGCGAGCACCACGGCGGCAATGGCGTCCATGCGCTTGAGGATGCCCAGGGTGCAGGCCGTGTCCGCGGCCGCCAGCGCCGCCGGGGGCAGGCCGGGGAACACGGTGCGCAGCAGGGTGGCCTGGTCCAGCGCGAGCGCTTCGGCGAGGGTGGCGCTGGGCAGTTCGCCGCGGGACAGTGCCTGCAGCACCGGGACAGGAATGTCGGCGGCGCGGCTGGCGCCTTTGCGTGCGGCAGTGGTCATGCGGCGGCGCCGTCGCCACCGCTGAGGTGGGTGGCGACCTTGCCGAGCAGCGCACCCAGTTGCGTGCGTTCGCTGGCCGACAGCCCGCCGAACAGGCTGGCGATCCAGCGGCCGTGCTGCTCGAACACGGTTCTGGCCACGCGCTTGCCCTTGCGGGTGAGCGTGACCCGCAGGGCGCGGCGGTCGCTGGCGTCGGCCTGGCGCTCGGCCAGGCCTTCGCGCTCCAGCCCGTCGAGCAGGCCGGTAACGGTGGCGCGGGTGATGCCGGCCTGTTCGGCCAGTGCGTTGGGCGCCAGCCCGTCCGGCGCGGCATCGAGCAGGAACAGCAGCACGAAGCGGCCTTCGGACAGGCCGTGCGGCGCCAGCAGCGCGGCGCAGTCGCGGTCGATCGCGGTGGCCAGCGACAGGGTGCGGAAGCACAGCTGGATGCCTTCCACGTCGGGCAGCTGCCGGCGCTGCGCTTCCTGCAGCAGGGCAAGGTATTTCTGTTCGAGCATGAAAGTAGCGCGGCTTATTGTAAGGCGGCTAACTATATCCGCATGGATAGACGCGCGCCAGTGCGGTTTCGCCAGGGGCGGGTGTGCCATGCCAGCGGGTGCTGGCCCGTCGCTTCCCTCGGGTGGGGCAAATAGGCGATGCTGCGGCAGCAAAAGGGGGAGTGCATGACGCACGCAGGGCAGGACGACAAACAGGCGGTGCCGGCTGGCGCGCCGCCCGCCACGCCGATGAACTGGTCGCCGATTCCCGACGTGGGCACGGGCGATGAATCGTGGGTGCTGAACCTGTGGCGGCGCGGGTGCCGCGAGCCGGCGCTGATGTTTTCAGCGGCGTACGTGCTGGTGGGTTTCCTGGGGCTGTGGTCGAGCGCGTGGTTCTACCACGGCTTCGGCATCAGCATTGCCGATTACCTGCAGGCCAGCGATTACCTGGTGGCGGGCCTGCGCGACCCGGGCAGTGTGCTGATCTTCGCCATCGGCGTGCTGCTGGCGGTACTGGTGAGCTGGCCGGAGGCACTGCGCCGCCGTTACCCGGACTACGTGGCCGACCTGCGCCGGCGGCGCTGGTGGGCGCGCATGGCGTTTCCGAAGGCGCGGATCATGACCTGGGACGGCATTGGCATCCACCCCATCACCGGGGTGAGCCTGGTGGTGGCGTTGTTCATGCTGTTGGGCTCGGCGGTGTACATGCAGACCAAGGGCGAACTGGTGCGCGAGAAGGGCCGCGGCACGCCGGTGCGCGTGCACATGCTGGGCGATGCGGCGCCGCAGCCCGGCCAGGCGCGCTTGCTGGGTACCAGCAGCGCCTTTGTCTACCTGTGGTGGCCGGCGCAGCAGCGCGCCGAGGCCGTGCCCATCACCTCGGTGCGCCAGGTGCAGGCCGTACCCAGAAGAGTGCGCGGCGCCGCGGCGGCGGCACCGCCTGCGGCACCGGCGGCGCCAGCCACGCGCTGAGTCGGGCAGGGCCAGGACGCGCCGGCCGTTGCGTACCTGCCGGGTGCCGGCGCCGCGCTGGCGCGTTCAGTGGCGGGTGTCGTGCGGTTTGCGCCCGCTGCCGGATTTCTTGCCACCGCCATCGTGCTTGTTGACCGTGGCCCAGGCGATGCGCTCGGCGGTTCGGGGGCTGGCACCGCGGGCTTTTTCGCTCTTTTCGATGTGCGCGGCCTGGCGCTTCTGCTTGTCGGTGTAGCTGGATTTGTCGCCCTGGGTCATGGCGGTACTCCCGTGGGTGTGGGCTTGCAGGTATAGGCCGGGCGATGCGGGCAGAAGGTGAAGCGGCCGTTGCCGGTGCGTTATGCCGGCCCGTGCCCGGCGGCGACGGAGGGCTTGGCTAGAATGCGGTTACTGCACTGCTGCCGGACCCCCGCTTGATGCGTATCGACCCCGCCGAGATCGAAGCCCTGTTCGACGCCATTCCCAGCGTGCTGTTCTTCGCCAAGGACGCGCAGGGCCGCTACACGCACGTCAACAAGACGATGATGCAGCGGCTGGGGGTGAAGTCGCGCGGCGAGGTCATCGGCAAGCGCGCCGACGAGCTGTACCCGGCGGGCATGAGCGAGGCCTACGTGGCCCAGGACGCGCGCGTGCTGGGCGGCGAGGTGATCGAGAACGTGATGGAGCTGCAGCTGTTTGCCAACCGCCAGCCGGGCTGGTGCCTGACCTGCAAGCGGCCCATCGTGGAGAACGGCAGGGTGGTGGGGCTGATCGGCATCTCGCGCGACCTGGGCCAGCGCGGCGGGCTGGAATCGCAGTACGAGCCGTTGCGGCTGGCGCTGGATTACCTCAACACCCATTACGCCGAAAACGTGCGCATGCAGACCCTGCTGGACATCACCGGGTTTTCGCTGAGCAAGCTGGAGCGCAGTTTTCGCAAGGTGTTCCAGATGACGCCGCAGCAGGTGCTCACGCGCCTGCGCATCCAGATCGCCCTGCACCTGCTGCACGGGCAGGACAGCGTGGCCAGCATCGGCCAGGCCTGCGGCTTTACCGACCAGAGCGCGTTCACCCGCAAGTTCAAGGCCGAGGTGGGCATGGCCCCGCGCCAGTACCGGGCGATGATTGCGGCGCGGCAGCAGGAAACCGCCGCGCCGGAGTGACGTCCGGCTGTGCGCTGCGGCGCGGGAGTCCAGCCTGCGGCTATGCAGGCAAAGAGGCGGGCTGCGCGTGGGGCGCATGCCACAAGCCGATGCCGGGTTGAAGAAGAGCGGTTGCTGGGGCCGGTGATGGGCCGGTGCGCGGCGGTGGTGCCGCGCTTCAATCGGCGTGGCCCGCGCGCGGTTCCTGCACGTGGCCGCCGGCGTCGATGCGGATGCGCGGGCGCAGCCAGGCGGCGAACTCGGCTTCGCTGGTGGCGCCTTCGGCCAGGCCCAGCATGGCGATGTACTTCTCTTCGTCGGTCGCGGTCAGCTGGCCGTCATTGAGGGCGATGAACACGCGGTAGCAGACATGCGCGGTGCGCTTGTTGCCATCGACGAACGGATGGTTGCGCGCCAGGCCGTAGGCCAGGCTGGCGGCAAGATCGGCCAGGTCTGGCGGTGGCTCGCCATAGGCGTGCAGCTGCTGCGCGCGTGCGAGCGCGGAGTCGAGCAGGGCGTCGTCGCGCACGCCGCTGCCGCCGCCATGTTCGGCGAGCTGGCGGTCGTGGATGGCCAGTGCCAGTGGCTTGCTGATCCAGCGGATCATGACCGCCTCACTGCGCCAGCTTGTGCAGCACCTGGCGGTCTTCGCGCATGATCGCCTCGGCCACCTCCATCTGCGCGGCAAGCTCCGGGTCGAATATGGTCAGGCGGATGCCGTCGGGCGTTTCCAGCGCATGCAGCTCGTCGCCTTTTTCCAGGCGCAGGCGTGCAAGCAGTTCCTTGGGCAGGATGATGCCGGACGAGTTGCCGATGCTGGTGATCTTGAGCTTCATGGTGGGACTCCGCCGTTTGTTATAACGGACGTTATCACTGGGTGGCCGGGCGGACAAGCGGACGACCGGGTGCGCTGGCCGTAGGCGCGCGCCGCATGTTCACGTCAGACGTACGCACGCAAAGCGAACGGCCCGCTTGCGCGGGCCGTTGCCTTTTACCTTTTACGTGGCATCGCTGCCCGGGTCAGGCTTCGACGTCTTCCTTGTAGGCATCCACCGGGATGCAGGCGCACATGATGTTCTTGTCGCCATAGACGTTGTCCACGCGCGCCACCGGCGGCCAGTACTTGGACTGCTTGAGCGAGGCCAGCGGGAACGCCGCCAGCTCGCGCGGGTAGGCGTGGGTCCACTGGCTGGCCGACACCGCGGTGGCGGTGTGCGGGGCGTGCTTGAGCGGGTTGTCCTCGCGGTCCAGGCGGCCGTCCTCGATCGCCTGGATCTCGGCGCGGATCTGGATCATCGCGTCGATGAAGCGGTCCAGTTCGTACTGCGACTCGCTCTCGGTCGGCTCGACCATCAGCGTGCCGGCCACCGGGAAGCTCAGGGTCGGGGCGTGGAAGCCGAAGTCGATCAGGCGCTTGGCCACGTCCTCGGCGCCGATGCCGGAGGTCTTCTCCAGCGGCCGCACGTCGAGGATGCACTCGTGCGCCACCAGGCCGTTGCGACCGGTGTACAGGGTCTTGTAGTGCGGGGCCAGGCGCGTGGCGATGTAGTTGGCGTTGAGCAGGGCGACCTGGGTGGCCTTGCGCAGGCCGGCCGCGCCCATCAGCGCGATGTACATCCAGCTGATGGGCAGGATCGAGGCGCTGCCGAAGGTGGCGGCCGAGACCATGGCGCCGTTGCCCACGCCCTGGGTGCGCAGGCCGTCGGCGACCAGCGCGCCCGGCAGGAACGGCGCGAGGTGCGACTTGACCGCGCACGGGCCCACGCCCGGGCCGCCGCCGCCGTGCGGGATGCAGAAGGTCTTGTGCAGGTTCAGGTGCGACACGTCCGAGCCCCACTTGCCGGGCTTGGCCACGCCGACCAGGGCGTTCATGTTGGCGCCGTCGGTGTACACCTGGCCGCCGTGCTTGTGGATGATCTGGCAGATCTCCACCACCTCTTCCTCGAACACGCCGTGCGTGGACGGGTAGGTCATCATGATCGCGGCCAGGCGGTCGCTGTACTTCTCGGCGTTGGCGCGGATGTCCTCGACGTCGACGTTGCCGTTGGCGTCGGTCTTGGTGACCACCACCTTCATGCCGCACATCTGCGCCGAGGCCGGGTTGGTGCCGTGCGCCGAATCCGGGATCAGGCAGATGTCGCGGTGGCTCTCGCCGCGCGAGGCGTGGTAGGCGCGGATTGCCAGCAGGCCGGCATATTCGCCCTGCGCGCCGGAGTTCGGCTGCAGGCTCACCGCGTCGTAGCCGGTGCATTCCACCAGCATCGCTTCCAGCCCGTCGATCAGTTCCTTGTAGCCCTGGGCCTGGTCGGCCGGGGCCAGCGGGTGGATGTTGGCGAACTCCGGCCAGGTCACCGGGATCATCTCGGCGGTGGCGTTGAGCTTCATGGTGCACGAGCCCAGCGGGATCATCGTGCGGTCCATCGCCAGGTCCTTGTCGGCCAGCGAGCGCAGGTAGCGCAGCAGTTCGTGTTCGCTGTGGTGGGTGTTGAACACCGGGTGGGTCAGGAACGCGGACCGGCGCACCAGGGCGGCCGGCAGCGCGTCGGCGGTGGTCGCGTCCAGCGCGTCCACGTCGACGCTGGCGCCGAACAGCGCGCCCAGCGCGACGATGTCCTCGCGGGTGGCGGTTTCGTCCAGGCTGATGCCCACCGCCTCGCTGTCGATCACGCGCAGGTTGATGCCCGCGGCCACGGCCCTGGCCTGCAGCGCGGCGGCGTCGACGTTGCGCACGTGCAGGGTGTCGAAGAAGTGCTCGCCCACGTCCACGCCGTTGCCGCGCAGCGCCGCGGCCAGGATGGCGGCCAGGCGGTGGGTGCGGCGGGCGATGCGGGTCAGGCCTTCCGGGCCGTGGTAGACGGCGTACATGGAGGCCATCACCGCCAGCAGCACCTGCGCGGTGCAGATGTTGGAGGTGGCCTTCTCGCGGCGGATGTGCTGCTCGCGGGTCTGCAGGGTCAGGCGGTAGGCCGGCTTGCCTTCGGCGTCGACCGACACGCCGATCAGGCGGCCTGGCATCGAGCGCTTGTAGGCGTCGCGGCAGGCCATGAACGCGGCGTGCGGGCCACCGAAGCCGAACGGCACGCCGAAGCGCTGGCTGTTGCCGACCACGATGTCCGCGCCCCATTCGCCGGGGGCGGTGATGAGGGTCAGCGCCAGCAGGTCGGTGGCCACCGCCACCAGGCCCTGGCGGGCATGCACGGCCTCGACCAGCGCCTTGTGGCCGCCGATGTGGCCGAAGGTGTCCGGGTACTGCAGCAGCACGCCGAAGCAATCGGCGTCCAGCGCCTCGGCCGGGGTGCCCACGCGCAGGGTGATGCCCATCGGCTCGGCACGGGTGCGCAGCAGCTCCAGGGTCTGCGGGTGCACCGCGTCGTGCACGAAGAACACGTCGGACTTGGACTTGGCCGAACGCTTGGCCAGGGTCATGGCTTCGGCCGCAGCGGTGGCTTCGTCCAGCAGCGAGGCGTTGGCGATCTCCATGCCGGTCAGGTCGGCGACCATCTGCTGGAAGTTGATCAGCGCTTCCATGCGGCCCTGCGAGATTTCTGCCTGGTACGGGGTGTAGGCGGTGTACCAGGCCGGGTTCTCGAGGATGTTGCGCAGGATCACGTTCGGCGTATGGGTGCCGTAATAGCCCTGGCCGATGAAGCTGCGCAGCACCTTGTTCTTGCTGGCGATGGCGCGGATCCTGGCCAGTGCCTGCACTTCGGTCAGCGACTCGGGCAGGGCCAGCGGGGCGGGCGACTTGATCGCGGCGGGGACGATGGCGTCGGTCAGCGCGTCGAGCGAGTCATGGCCGACCACGCGCAGCATCTGCGCGATTTCGGCATCGTTGGGGCCGATATGGCGGTCGACGAAGGCGGAGGCGTGTTCGAGTTCGCGCAGCGAAGGCGTGTTCTGGGGCATGACGGACGTCCGGAGGGTGGCGTGCGGGGCTGGGTCGGCGAGCCCATGCCTTCCGGCGGCGGTTCCGCGCACGCGGCACCACGGCCGGCAAGCCGGTGGCTCGCCTCGTGCCCCTCTGTCCTTTTGCCTGAGAGTTTGGAAGGCACGACCTGCGGGTCGCGCGCCTCGTGCACCTTCGGCGCCGGATTGAACCGGTCTCTCCAGAGTTTTGACGCAGGTGGTATCGGGCCTGAGCGATTGCGGGCGTTTGCGCCTTCGGCAGCGATGAACCGCTTCTCCCACCGTGTAGCGCGCCGATTATAGCCGTTGCCCCGGGCCACCGGCGTGGCCGCCAGGCTGAACGGGCCGCGCTCCCGCGGCCCCCCGGGTGCCCGCCTGCATGGCGCCGCCGCCGCCACGGGCCTATCATGGACGGCTTCCCGTTTTTCCCAGGCGCCGCCCGCACAGGGCCGGCGCCCGTCGTGCGTCGCCGCGCACGCCCCGCCGGATACGCCATGACCACCGCTTCGCCGTCCACCCGCCGCCTGGCCCTGCTGCTCGCCGGGTTGTCCATGTTCGGGCCGTTTTCCATCGACACCATCTTCCCGGCGTTCCCGCTGCTGGCGCGGGAGCTGGCGGTGGACGAGGTGGCGGTGCAGCAGACCATCAGCGTCTACCTGCTGTTCTACGGCCTGATGAGCCTGGCGCACGGCCCGCTGTCCGATGCGTGGGGGCGCAAGCGGGTGATCCTCGGCGGGCTGGTGCTGTTCGCCGCCGCTTCGGTCGGCTGCGCGCTGTCCACCCACCTGGGCACGCTGCTGGTGTTCCGCGCGCTGCAGGGCGTTTCCGCCGGCGTCGGCATGATCGTCGGCCGCGCGGTGATCCGCGACCTCTACCACGGCCCCGACGCGCAGCGGCTGATGAGCCAGGTGTCGATGATCTTCGGCATCGCCCCGGCCATCGCCCCCATCATCGGCGGCTGGATCCTGCTCGGCGGCGGCGACTGGCCGCTGATCTTCTGGTTCCTGGTGGTGTTCTCGCTGCTGCTGGTCGCCACCACCGCGCGCTGGCTGCCGGAAACGCACCCGCCGGCGGCACGCACCGCGCTGTCCCCGCGTGGCCTGCTGCGCGATTACCTGCGCATCGGCTTCAACCCGCGTTTCCTGCGCCTGGCCCTGGCCGGCAGCATCAACTTCGGCGGCATCTTCCTGTACATCGCCTCGGCGCCGGTGTTCGTGATGCAGCACCTGCGCCTGGGCGAAGGCGGCTTTGCGTGGCTGTTCATTCCCACCATCGGTGGCATGACCACCGGCGCGTTCCTGTCCGGGCGCATGGCCGGGCGCACGCCGCCGGTGCGGCAGATCAGCATCGGCTTCGCCTGCTGTGCGCTGTCGGCGGTGTTGAACATCGCCTATGCGGCCTCGGTGGCGCAGTTGCAGCTGCCGTGGGCGGTGCTGCCCATCTTCCTCGGCGGGCTGGGCATGGCGCTGATCTTCCCGGTGCTGGCGCTGGCGGTGCTGGACATGTACCCGCAGCAGCGCGGCCTGGCCTCGTCGCTGCAGGCCTTCGTGCAGCTGATGATCAGCACCGTGGTGGCCGGCGTGGTGTCGCCGCTGCTCAGCGGCAAGCCGCTGCACCTGGCGCTGGGCATGGCCGGTTTCATGCTGCTGGGTTTCGCGTTCTGGTACTGGGAACACCGCCGCGAGCGCCACCTGGCCGGCCCGCACATGCACATCTAGGCCAGGCATCCCTTCCCGCATCACCCCGCCTGCGTCACTCTCCCCCTTACCGGCCAGCATGGCCGCCACCGGAAGCTGCAACCATGTCCATCCACTCCAAGGGCCGCCGCGAGGCGAAGAAGAAGCTGGCCGAGCGCGAGCGCAACCAGGCCGCGGCCAACCCGGCGCCGAAGCCCGCGGTGGAACCGCATGCCGAACTGCGCGACCAGCAGCGCACGCTGCTGGCCGGCATCGTGCGCCGCGATGGCGAGTGGGTGCTGGGCATGGACGGCAAGATCGCCGGCGAAACCCCCAGCGCCGCCCGCGTGCTGGCGCTGATCATGCAGGCCGCCGAGCTGCACGAGCGCAGCGGCACCCCGGTGCGGCTGATGTACTCCGATGCGCTGAAGGACGCCGCGCACGCCGAAGCGGCGGAGCAGGGCATCGACTTCGACACCTGGAAGCGCAACCTGGCCACGGAACTTGGCCTCGGCGCGAAGGACGCCGCGGCCACGCATTGAGTTCCTGATGCGTAGTGAACGGACAAGGGCGCCGCGTGGCGCCCTTGTTGTTCGCGCATGGGTGATGGATCGGGCAGGGCCACGGCGCGCGCCGCACGATGGCATGCCGGCATCCGCGGTGCCCGACGCAGAGCGCGTTGTGGCCTGGGGAACGGGCGTCGACGATTGCCCGGATGGCAGGTGCTGCAGCGTTGCCGGCAGCCTCACCGCGAAGCGTCAATGGCGTGATGGTCGAAGCCGAAAACACGGGCGAGACGCCATCCCATCGTGCAGATGCCACACGCTGACGAACTGCGCCGGCGTGCTGGCAGCCACGCCACGCTCGTCGAACCTGTGTTTCCCGGCCTGCATGGCGCCGTAGTCCTGGATGGGGCAAGTGCGCAGGGTGCCGGGAACGACCGTGTGGGTGATGCCGCGATCCGCCGGGCATGAGGCGGCCGGTCGACGGGTGTTTTTCCGCACCTGCCCGCCTACGGACAGGCCATCGGTGCCGTGATGGAACTCGACATCATCCTGAAAAATGGCATCGGCCTCGTCGGCGTCGCACGACACGGACGATGCATCGAAAAGCATGCCGTCCATTCGCGCCGGCTCTTCGAACAGGGGACCCGCGCGCAGACCGCCATCGTCATCGGGAATGGGCGGCGCCCGGAGGACGCCGCTGACCGCTGCCAGGAACTGCGACGGCGGGAGCGAGGGCTTCTGGTGCCGTGCGCACATGAGCCTGGACCTGTTCCGTCCGGATGCGGTAGCTGGTCGTACTGCCGTCATCTGCGGTCGCCAGGCCGGAACGCCGGTGCGCCGCAGGGCCGCAATCAGGCGGGGTCCGAAGGCACGCCAGCGCCGGCTGGTTGCGCACCGGGCCGGGACGCAACCAGCGCTGCCAGTGCCTTGCGGATCAGTCTCCAGTGGATCACCCACATGACCAGCGCCAGCAGGGCGAACAGGGAGCCGACGTCATTGGGAATCAAGGAGCCGATCTGCGCCGCGCACCAGCCGAACCCGGTGCGGGCACCAAACGATTTCATCTGCCCCAGCCCGCCGCGGCATTGCGCTTCGCGCCGCAATGACGTCGTGACGGCGTGGATGATGAAGAAGTCCTCGATGAAGTTGTAGGGAAGTACCAGCATCCACCAGACAGAGCGGGGCGTCGCCGTCCTGTTGCCGGCGGAAACACGCGCCAGCACCCGGCGTAGATCATTCGCGTACGCCGCCACCAACGCCAGGAAGACGAGGCCGAGGAACAGGGCGCCGTATATGCCAAGCACGGAAAGCTCTTTCGCCAGGCCGACGGGTTCGGGCTGGAGGAACGGATACGCCAGTGCCCATGCCACAAGGGCCGATAGAAGTACCTTGATGGCCACGAGTAATGCCGGGTGTATGGGGCGAAGCATGGTTGCAGGCTCGGGTATCCGGGACGGGTTGGCCCACGGGTCGGGCGGCTGGGGTGAATTATCGGGCCCGATTCACGAACTGGCGAATACCGCCATGTAGAACGCCGCTGCGCCGAGGGGCAGAGCCAAGCGCATGTGGCGTACATGGCGTGCGGCAGAGTGTGTGGTGAGCTGGCGGGCCCTGGAGCTGAAGGCGACCTTCAATACCTGGAACTGGACATTGGCCAGAAGGATCCGCGGGATGCCCGCATAAAACCGTGCCGATGGCTGCCCGACCGGGATCCACTCCGGCCTCTCGGCGGCAATGATCCGGTACAGGCGAAACGACGCATGCAGGAGCAGCAGCGTCGAGAAGACAGCGATCAATACCAGCAGATGCAGCATGCAGGGCCTGTCGTCTGGACTGGGCCGCGCCGCGAAGCGGTGCCGGCGTGAGTGGACTGCCAGGCTCGCCGCGATTTGCCCGGGCACCTGATCCCCGCGCGCAGTCCTGGATCATCTGCGCCCTGGTCGATGAAATCCTGCCGGGAAGGCGCGGACGAACTCCGCCCGCGCTCAGGCCCGTGGCAGGACGACGCGTGGCCGGATCGCGGGCAAGGCGCCCGGATCGAGCGTTGCGGCAAGGCGGGATCGGCTCGAAATGCCCGGCCGGCAGCGTCCTTGTGCGGCTCAGGGGGCGCGTCGGTAATGCATGGCCACCGCACCGCAGCGCATGGGCTGCGCAGCGACCAGCTCCAGCCGCCGCGTACAGGGCAACCCGCTGCCGTACAGGGCAGGGCCATGGCCAACGATCCTGGGGTGGACCAGGAACCTGTATTCGTCGATCAGATCCAGCCGGTCCAGCTCGGTCGCCAGCTTGCCGCTACCGAGCAGTACCCCGGCCGGCGTCGCGTCCTTGAGCCGCTGCACGCCCGCACGCAGATCGCCGGTGATGAGGTGGCTGTTCGCCCAGGGAAACGCCTTCCGCGTCGTCGACACCACGTACTTCGGCTTGGCGTCCAGTTTGACCGCCCATTCGCGCATCGACGCGGGCGCCTCCACGTCGCCACGGGCGACTGCCGGCCAGTGGCTTTCCATCATCTCGTAGGTGACACGGCCCCACAGCATCGCGCCGCTCTCGTCCATGAGGCGGGTGAAGAAGGCATGGGTTTCGTCGTCGACGACGCCCTCGCGGTGATCGATGCAGCCGTCCAGGGTGACGTTGATGCTGAAGGTCAGAAGTCCCATGGTGCCCTCCGTTGGAGATGCGCGATGCGTTGCTATCCACCCGGCTCCAGGGGGCGGACACGAGCGGTGATGCGCGCGCCCGCGTCGCCTTGTGCCTGGATCAGGCTGGGATGCCCGGCTGCGCCGGCAGGCGTCTCACCATTTTCCGAAGAAGGATGTGACGTCGAAGTAGTAGGCCATGCGCTTGCCATCGGCCGTGGTGATCTCGATCAGGTCGTAGGCCCTTTTACCTTCCAGCAGGAGTGACTGGCTCTCCCGCTTGAAGCCGGGGTGCTTCCGGGCAGTCCAGGCATACTCGGCGGCAACCCCCTCCGCGCTGTTCGTGGCTTTGATGGGGACGGCGGTCTGGATGGAGGTTCCCTCCTGGCCGATGGATGCATGTGACGATGTGCGCTCGGGGCCGGTGGATGCGCACGATGAGCAGAGCAACGCCAGGACGATTAGTGAGTTGCGCATGATTTCCCCTGTGGAGCCTGATGTGTGAACCATGCCGGCGCGTTCCATGCGCGCCGGCGTGAGTGAACGGCCTGGCCGCAGATCAGATCGGGCCAGGGCCCCGCTCCAATCGTCCGCCAAGATGCTGTCCGTTACGGGCAGCTCCATTGGTGTCCGGCGCTTCATTGGCAGGGATCGCCTGAGCCGCAATGGCCTACGCCAGATTGAATGACCAGCCCGTTGCAACGGCGATCAAGGCGGTGAAGAAGCCATGTAGGCGGGAGCGAGGACGGAATGGCAGGAACACGATGGAGGGAAGCGCCAGGGGTGAGCCACGGAACGGAGATGGCGAACTTTTCCATATGAGCCCTGGCGTCTGGATTGGGCTGCGCCGCGGGGCAGCATCTGCTTCAACAAGTTGTCAGGTCTTCCCGGGGCTGATTCCTGGCATGAGTGCAAACACGCCCCAGCCCAGATATTCGCGCGTGTAGGCGGCGTGGCGCCCAGGCTCTGTGCTGAGTTTGGAGCGGATCTCATCCGCCAACTCATCGTCGGGGTTTTTCTCCAGCCATCGGCGCATCGTAAGCCACTTGGCGGCCTCGTATCTGTCCCAGCCATCCTGATTGGCCAGAACCATCTCAACGACGTCGTAACCAAGCTTGCCGAAGGATGCGAGAAGCTCCGGAAGAATGAGGAAGTTGGAGATTGAGTTGGCAAGACATTTCCTGGCGATATCTTCCGTTGGCGGCAACTGCCGCCAGTATGGCTCGCCAATCAGGATGACTCCGCCGGTACGCAGGCTCCTGGCCAGAAGCTCGATGGTTCCAGCGACGCCTCCGCCAATCCAGGTGGCACCGACACAAGCCGCAACGTCAGCTTTATCGTCAGCGATGTAGCCGCTTGCATCGCCGTGGATGAAATTGACCTGATGGGCGACGCCGAGTTCTTCGGCGCGCTGTCTGGCGTGTGCGGTGAACAGCGAACTCATGTCGATGCCGGTGCCGACGATGCCGTGGTCGCGTGCCCAGGTGCATAGCATCTCGCCCGAACCGCTACCAAGATCAAGCACGCGGTCTCCGGACTTCAGGCGCAGTGCCTCGCCAAGCGTTGCGAACTTTTCTGGCGTGAACGGATTGTGGATTCGGTGCGCACTTTCCGTGATGTTGAAGAATCGCGGGATGTCCAAGTCGGAGATTTCCTGAAGATTGCGAGAAGATTGGGTAGGAGGCTTGGCGCCGGAACTAGCCCGGCCCACGAGACGGCTTCGGTTTGAATGAATCGTTAGGCATCATGGACCAGCCAACTCGACCAAGGAACGTTGCTGTCTGCGATACCTGCTTGCGCGGCGGAGATGAGACAACGCATTGACTCACTCACGACCCCTTGGCCGTCCTGCGTAATCTCCAATTGACCCAGTAGCCTGAAATTACCAGTCTGGGCCGGGCTGAAGGCCTGAAGCAGCACGAGCGGCTCGTCCATGTCTGGCGCCCAGGAAGAGACAACCAGTACATCAATCTTCGATGGCAAGTCCGGGCCTGACCACAGACCTTCCCGTGCGAATGCCCAGGCTTCAACTTGATCTTTCAGGTGTACGAGGCTGGCCTTGCCTCTCTCAACTGCCTCAGCTTGCGTGTCCGCCTCAAAATCGAAGACTTGGCGTCTGTCACCCTTTTTTACTACAGCGAAAGGACAGATCAACTCGCCGCCGCTGAGTGTCGATGCAATCATTGCGGCGTGAGCCAGTACGAAGCCACCAAAGCTGGCTGCGGTCTCCGATGGTAAGGATGCTTTTTCCATGATGCCTGACCCCTGAGTAGAGCTGTGCCGCGAATCGGGTCCGACTTGGACGAATTGTTAGGCCTCATCTTCGCGGGGTTGATGAAGCGCTTGAATTCCTGCCGAGTGGTACACCGGTTAGGCGGCATCTCGGCCAGCCCGGCAATAGTAGAATCTTTTCGGTAATGCAGCTCAGGCGGACGAGTTTTAGATCTTTCTCATCCAGGGGCGCGGCGCACAAGAATTGCCAGTCGCCGTCGGGTCATGGTGGATCTCGCGGATCGGCTCCAAGTCCTCCATGACCTGGCGGATGGTGATAACGCCAGCTTAAAAGTGAAGGCTGAAGGGCCAGGATTAAAATGCGTGAGGGTGGCTCATGCGGTTTAACGCCTGAATTGATCCGCGCCGCGGAGCGGCTTCGGCCTGGACGGACTGCTAGCTTGCTCGTCGGACGCGCAACACCTTGGTCTTGCTGAGCGAGTCATGCCACCAGGTGTCGGCGAGTGTAAAAGATACGGGCTCAAGGGGTATCAGGCGGGAAAGTGTTCGAACAAGGACCGCAGATAACGATGGTGTGGTGCCGGATTCGGTCACCACCCTGGTGCCCAAGAGCACTTTTCCAAGTGTGCGTCCGAAGATGGACTCCAATGCGAGGTAGTAGAGGACGTACAGAAGCACAAATGCCACAGATGACCAGGCCGAGCTGGTTGCTGCGTCGTATGCTTCCGGCCCATAGACGACCACGTAGGCGACTTCGCCGACAAAGAAGGTTGAGCGGACGACGAGGAAGTCGACCATGAACGTCAGAAAACGGCGGCCAGCAGAGGCGGCTTCGCCGACGATGCGCTCGGTGCCAACGACTGATTCACCTGGCGCATAGGGATTGTTCTGTGATGACATGCAAGCTCCAAAAGCAAGCTGACACCTGGGTCAAGCCGCGCGAAGCGGCGTCGGCTTGAATGAACTGTCAGGTGCCTGGCCAGGATGCGCCAGCGCTATGCCGAGTGTCATTGGCGGCATGATGTGGCGGAAGACAATGCATGAACCGCTGCGGCTGCCAAGGTCGATCTCACTCACAGCGCCCTCCCCAAGTGGGTCTGACTCCGTTAAAGACTGTATGGAACAGGGAACGAAGGCTGCGGCGGCGGGAAGGCGCTGCATGACGTAGGCCTTGCCACTGGATGCCTGCCATTGGAGGGCAGTGGCATCGCACTCCATGGCCTCAAGGTCGAGCGATGGGTGCTTGCCCGAATCCAGTTCTACCTCGCAGGGTGCGCCCCGTGCCGCGCGTCCATCGGAAGGTTGCATTACGGCTATTGCCGTTGCCATTGGCGTCGTGAGCGCGTTTACCCATGCGCGGCGAACGGGACCACAAGCGAAGGTGTGAATCGCTTCTATCGTTGTATCGGTGAGCGAGGAAACGTCCACAAGCACCTGACACCTGTTCGGCCGCCTGGGCGCGGCGTAGTGCGGATAATGGCCGACTTCACCACCACTCGCAATCTGTGGTTTTTCTTCCATTCCATACGCTTGGAAGGGCAAGGAAGGCGCAGGAAATGCCGTGCCGGGTTTATGCCGCAAGCATTACGCTGCAACGACTACGCCCCGCGGTCTGCAGGGGTAACGGCGGATGCGGAGCGTCAATGCGCGCTGTAGGGCGGGAGCATGGGATGCGGAATGCACGAAGGGCGCCATCGGCGCCCTTCGGTCTACTGCATGCCCTTCGATGCGGCGCTGCCGGTCTGCTGGCATCCCTGCGCGCATGGCGTCCGTCCCAGACTGCGCGAGGTGGCTCGGCACGTGCCTACAGCACAGACATCAGCTGGATCATCGGCAGGTAGGCTGAAACGAGAACCAGCGGTACGCCGGCGAACAGGGTGAGCAGTCCGAATACGCCCGCTGCGATCGCGCGGCTGGCCTTGCCCGGCCAGCCCAGCCGGACCAGGAGCACCAGCGCCGGGGCGAGCCAGATGGCGGGGTAGAAGCGCATGGCCAGCCGGGTCGGCAGCGGCAGGTCGGTGCCGCGCAGGGTGAAGGCGGTGAAGGTGTCGGCGAACTGCGGGTAGACCACCATGCCGATCACGGTGATGGCCACGGCGGCCAGCACGCTGCCGGCCAGGCCGGTAAGCAGCCACACGGTGTCCCTGGACGGCCCGGGCGCGGGTTGGGCGCGGGGCAGGGCGGGTGGTCCGCTTGCGGGTAAGTCGGTCATGGGCGTGTGCGGGAGCGTCGCGTTGGCATGCGCTGCATGCATGGGGATGCGAACGAAGGGCGCCTTGCCGGCGCCCTTCGTGTTGATGCCTGAACCGGAACCGGGGTTACGGCGCGGCCGGCTTCACCGGCTGCGCGGGACCGGCCTGCCAGCCGCACATCTGGCCTTCGTTCTGCTGCTTGAGCCATTCCTGCAGCGGGGCGAAGTATTCCAGCATCGGGGCGGCGTCGAGTTTCTCGCTGCCGGTCAGTTCCTTGAGCGTGGCCTGCCACGGCTGGCTGGCGCCCTTGCTGAGCATGGCCCAGTACTTCTGGCCGGCTTCCTTGTTGCCATAGAAGGTGCACTGGTTGAGCGGGCCGGTGTAACCGGCGGCGTCGCACAGGCCCTTGTAGAACTGGTACTGCAGGATGCGCGCCAGGAAGTAGCGCAGGTACGGGGTGTTGCCCGGCACGTGGTACTTGGCGCCGGCGTCGAAGAACTCCTCGCCGCGTGCGCCGGCCGGGGCCACGCCCTGGTACTGGGCCTTCAGTTCCCACCACTTCTGGTTGTACTGCTCGGGCTTGATCGAGCCGTCGAACACGCCCCAGCGCCAGCGGTCGATCATCAGCCCGAACGGCAGGAACGACACGCCGCTCAGGGCCATGCGCATCTGCGCGTTGATGGTGGCCTCGCGGCTTTCCTGCGGCTTGTCGACCAGGCCGATGGAGTTCAGGTACTGCGGGGTCATCGCCAGCACGATGGTGTCGCCGATGGCCTCGTGGAAGCCGTCGTTGGCGCCGCCCTGGAACAGCGGCGGCAGCGGGTTGTAGGCCAGGTCGTAATAGATGTGGCCCAGCTCGTGGTAGATGGTGGTGAAGTTCTCTTCGGTGGGCGTGATGCACATCTTGGTGCGCACGTCCGCGCCGACGTCCTTGCCGTCGCCGCCCATGTTCATGTCCCAGGCGCTGGCGTGGCAGACCACGTTGCGGTCCAGCGGCTTGATGAACTGGGTGTTCTGCCAGTAGCTCGGCGGCAGCTTGGGCATGCCCAGGGACACGTAGAAGTCCTGCGCGCGCTCGGTCATCTGCCTGGCGGTGGCCAGTTCGGCCTCGCGCTGGGCCTTGAAGCGGGCGGCGACGTCGGCATTGGCGCCGGCCTTGGCCAGGGCCGCGCTCAGGTTGCCCTGGTGCTGCTTCTCGAGCGCGGCGGTGATGTCCAGGCTGCCGGCGCCGGGGTAGGGCTGCAGCTGGTCCCACAGGTTGCTCCAGTCCTGCTGCCACATGTTGCCGGTCAGGTGCGCGGCGATCAGGCCGCCGCCGACTTCGGCCTTGTCCTTGCCGTATTCCTTGTCCAGCTTGGCGCGGGTGTAGCAGTGCAGCTGTTCGTACAGCGGCTTGACCTGCTCCCACAGGCGGTCGGTTTCCGGGCCGACCCGTTCGGCCGGCATGTCGTAGCCGCTGCGCCACATCTGCCCGGCATCGGCGTAGCCCAGCTCGCGCGCGCCTTCGTTGACCAGCTCGACGAAGCGCTGGTACGGCTTGCGCGAGGCCACGGCGGTGGAGTGCCAGCCCTGCCAGGCGTCGAGCTGCTTGTCGTAGTCGTGCGAGCGCGCCAGTACCTGTTCCAGTTCGCCGAGCTGGCGGCAGTTCTGCTGGTCGCCTTCACCGGTGCAGTAGGTGCCGGCGCCGTAGTCGCCCTCCAGCTTGGTGGCGATGGCGGCCAGCTCGGCCAGCTTGGCCGGGTCGCGCGGGGCCGGCATGGCGGTCATCAGCTTGAGCAGGTGCAGGGCACGCCTGGTGTCCTCGCTCATCGGCTGGCCTTCGTACTTGCCGGCCTGTTCGATCCAGCCGTTGAGCGTGGTCAGCCAGCGCTCGTTGGCCTTGGCCGCCACGCGCGCGGAATCGTCGTTGATGTAGGTGGAGGACAGCCACTGCGCCGAGGTCATTTCCGGGTACATCGCCTTGAACTCGGCGTTGATCCGGGCGACGAACTGGTCGGCGCTCTCGGCCGGTGCGGCCTGTGCCGCCGGCGCGGCGGTGTCGGTGGCGGCTTCCTTCTTGCAGGCGGCCAGCGACAGCACGCTGGCGCTCACGGCAAGGGCCAACAGCAGATGACGTTGTTTCACGCGATTCCCCGATGGTGTTCGATCGGCGAAGGCTAGAGGGCCGCGGCGGTCGCGGCAAGGGGGTGGGTCAGCGCCTGAGCGCCATCAGCAGCACGCCGCCGCCGATCATCGCCACCCCCAGCCATTCGCGCCAGGCCAGGCGCTCGTGCAGGAAGGCGAAGGCGAACACCGCCACCAGCACCACGCTGAGCTTGTCCACGGGCGCCACCTGCGAGGCGGGGCCGCGTTGCAGGGCGCGGAAGTAGCACAGCCACGATGCGCCGGTGGCCAGCGCCGAGAGCAGCAGCCACAGCAGGGTCCTGCCCGGCAGCGCCAGCGGGTTGCTCCACTTGCCGGTGGCTGCCACGAACAGGCCCAGCACGGCGACGATGGCGATGGTACGCAGCAGCATCGCCAGGTCGGCATCGACCTGCTGCAGGCCGAGCTTGGCGAAGATCGCGGTCAGCGCGGCGAAGGCCGCCGACAGCAGGGCCCAGGGCAGCCATTGCGGAAAGGTGGCCATGGCGGGTTCTCGCAATGCCGGTTGGATGATCCGCGACGCTTTGCCGCGGGAACGACGGGCGTCGCTCCCGCGGCGGGACAGGTTGCTAGCCTTCGCACCCGGCGAACACGTCGCGCTCGCGCTCGTACACCGAGGTGGTGACCTGCATCAGCCCCAGGACCGAGGGGAACAGGTTGTCATGGTCGGCGCGGCGGCGCGCACGTTCGCGCACGCACTGCAGGTCCAGTCCGCGGTTGGCCGCGAACTGCGGGGAGAACCACATCACCATCGGCACCCGGGTCTGTTCGTCCGGTGCGATGGCGTACGGCATGCCGTGCAGGTACAGGCCCTTTTCGCCCAGCGACTCGCCGTGGTCGGAGAGGTAGATCATGGCGCTGTCGTAGTCGTCCATGCCGCGCAGTGCGGCGATGGTCTGGGCCAGGAAGTGGTCGGTGTAGCGGATGGCGTTGTCGTAGCTGTTGACGATCTGCCCGCGGCGGCACTTGCCCAGGTCCGGGGTGTCGCAGGTCGGCACGAACTGGCGGAACTGCGCCGGATAGCGCTGGAAGTAGCTGGGGCCGTGGTTGCCCAGCTGGTGCAGGACGACCACGCGGTCGCCCGGCTTGGCGCGCACCTGCGCGGCAAGGTCGTCGAGCAGGATCTCGTCCATGCAGCGGCCATCGGCGCACAGGCCCGGCTTGGTGGCGTCGCCCAGGCGCTGGATCTCCAGGCCCTCGCACACGCCCTTGCAGCCGGACTGGTTGTCGCGCCACAGCGTGGGGATGCCGGCGTGCTCGAGCACGTGCAGCAGCGACTGGTGGGCGCGGATCTTCTTGGCGTCGTAGTCGTGGCGTCCGAACGGCGAGAACATGCACGGCAGCGATACCTCGGTGCTGGTGCCGCAGGCATGCATGTCGGGGAAGTTGATCACCCCGGCCTTGGCCAGCTCCGGCGTGGTCTGGCGGGCGTAGCCGTTCAGGCCCCAGTTCTGCGCGCGCACGGTCTCGCCGACCACCAGCACCAGCAGGCGCGGCTTGCTGTCGGCCGCGCGCGGCGTGGCCTTGGCATCGGTGCCGAGCGGCAGCTTTGGCTTGTTCTTGATCGGGTTGGAGCTGATCAGGTTCTGCTTCAGTGCGATCAGGTAGTTGGCCGGCGTGGCCAGGTAACGGACTTCGCGGTGGTTGCGCATCAGCGCCGATACGTTCTGGAACGAGGCCAGCGTACCGGCACCGGACACCACCACCACGCCCACCAGGAACAGCAGCCGCCACAGCAGGGCGCGGCCCCAGCTGCGCCGGCGCAGGCGCAGGCGCCACAGCAGCACGCAGGGCACCAGCGCGTAGACCAGCAGCGGCAGGAGCAGGGCGGGCGTCATCAGCTCGCTCGATTCCTTGTGGTCGGTGGCCAGCACGTTGCGCAGCATGTCCGCGTCCAGGTAGACGTTGAAGCTGTTCATGTAGTGCGTGGCGAACGCGGTGGTGACGAACAGGACCGTCAGCAGCACCTTGGCGTTCCAGCGCCACACCAGCAGGCCGAGCAGCAGCGCGTGCGCGCCCATCAGCAGCGCGAACAGCGACAGCGCGAACAGCACGCTGCCGGGGTTGGTGGCCATGGCGTTGCGCCAGAACAGGCCGTTGCAGACCAGGGCGAAGAACGCGCTGGCCAGCAGGATCAGTGCTTCGGTGGAGATTTCCGGGCGCCAGCGGCGCAGCCGTGCCAATGCGCTGGTCGATGCGGGCAGATGCGGGGAAGCGGTGCTCATGCGTGGGGTTCTTCCTTGAGCGTGGAGGCCGTGGCCGGTGGGAACATCAACAGGTAGAGCAGTACCGCCACGGTCCAGCTGACCGCCAGCGACCACACATCATGCGAGAGAAAGTGTGCGCCGCGCAGTTGCTGGGAAAAGCCGAACGCCAGCCCGGTGGCCACGGCCGTGGCCAGTGCCACCCAGCGCCAGCGTGGGCGCACCTGCAGGGCGAAGAAATACAGCGCCACCCAGCCGTAGCCGGCGCTGGCATGGCCGGCGGGGAAGCAGGCGGCGCGGCCGAGCAGCTCCGGGCGCGCTTCGAACAGGCCGATGAACGGGCGCAACCCGCCGTAGCGCTGCAGGTCCCAGGGGCAGTCCATCTGGGTCATGGACTTGAGCAGGGAGACCAGGCCGGTGGACAGGCCCACCGCCAGCAGCAGGTACAGCAGCGGCCGGCACAGCGCCTTCCAGCGGGCGTCCAGGCAGGCCCGCAGCAGCGCCAGCATCACCAGCACGCCGGCCAGGGTGCTCAGGTTCTTGCCGCCGCGATGGATGACATGGGTGGTCCACCAGGCGTCCTTGAAGGCCCAACGGCTGCCTTCCCAGCGGTAGAGCTGGTCGGCCAGCCACTGGTCGCCGTTGCCGGCCATCAGCACCACGCTGGCGGCCACCGCGAGCAGCAGGGGAATCAGCAGGTGGCGGCCGAGGAAGCCGCGCCGGGTGGCTGCGAGCCCGGGGGCGGGCAGGGCGCAAGGAGGCGGCGAGGAGGGAGCGGCAGGCACGGGAGCTGTACGCCATCGACGATGAATGGCGGCATGGTGGTTGCCGCCATGTCGGAGACTGGTCGGAGGCGCGTTGGCCGGGCGTTAACGCCCCGCCGGCTTCAGTCCTCGTTGTCCTCGTCCGGCGTGCCGGCGACCTGGCCGTGGGTGGTGGCCACGCAGGCCGTATCCAGCGCGGTGCCCGGCAGCAGCTGCCACTGGTTGCGGTTGGCACTGCCGATATCGATCACCCGTGCCGGGTCGGCGCAGGGGGTCATCGCCTGCTTGAGGACGAACAGCCAGCGGCGCTCCGGGGCGGCGGCCACCCATTGCCCGGCCATCTCCCACTGCTCGGGCCAGGGGCGCTTGAAGCCGAAATCCATCGCCTGCGGGTGGGTCTGCAGCAGGTTCTGCTCGCGCCAGGCGACCATGCCCAGTTCGCCGTCGCCGATGCGCTGGCGCACCTTGTCCATGACCCCCGAGGCCGAACTGTAGGGGTCCAGCGCCGGCATCAGCCCCAGCCCGTACATCGCCCACAGCAGCACCGTGGCCAGTACCGCCGCCAGTCCGGCGCGGCGCAGGCGCAGCGCCGCCACCAGCGCCAGCGCGGCGACACCGAAGCCCACCAGCCAGGCGCCGACCCGTGGTACCACCGAGGGATCGATCGCGCGCTTGGCCGCGCTGCGCTGTGCCCAGCCGTCGCCGTGCTGCAGTGCGTCGTAGCCGACCGCCAGCATCGCCACCGCCAGCAGCGCCACGTACAGCAGCAATGCCCAGCGCACGCCGGTGCGCCGCAACAGGCCGGCCAGCAGCGGCGCGGCCGCCACCGCCAGCGCCGGCAGCATCGGCAGGATGTAGACCTCGCGCTTGCCGGGGCTGGCGCTGAAGAACAGCAGCACCAGTACGGCCCAGCCCAGCAGCACGACGTAGCGCGGATCGGCCCGGCGCAGGCGCCGCCACCAGGCCGGCACCAGCCACGGCAGCAGCAGGCTGCCCGGCAGCCACAGCGTGGCGATCACCTGCAGGTAGTACCAGGCCGGCTGGTGGTGGTGCCAGGCATTGGCGTAGCGGGTGCCGGTCTGCTTGAACAGCAGCTCCTGCGCATAGGACTGCAGGCCCGGGTCGGGGTTGCGCAGCAGGGCGATGCCCAGTGGCGCCAGCCACACGCAGGTGCCGGCGATGAACAGCGGCAGGACCAGCCACCAGCCCCAGCCGCGCCCGGCGCCGGCCGCACCCGGATGGCGCCAGCGCCAGATGGCCCAGGGCAGCAGCGCCAGCAGCGGCAGGAAGCCCACGCCCTTGGTCACCGTGCCCACCCCGGCGGCGAAGGCGCCCAGCGCCAGCAGTTTCCAGTTGGGCCCCAGCAGCATGTGCCGCAGCAGCGCCCACAGCGACAGCGTGGTCATGCCCACCAGCACCATGTCGATCTGCGCGCGCTTGGCCATCAGCCCGAACTGGATGCATACGAACAGCCCGAGCACCGCGTAGCGCGCCACGCGCCGGTTCCAGAGCCGCCGCGACAGGTCCCAGGTCAGCCACAGGGTCAGCAGTGCGGCCAGCAGCGACGGCAGCAGGAAGGCGATGTTCCAGTTGCCCAGCACCTTGTAGGTGGCGGCCTGGATCCACATGAAGGTCGGCGGCTTCTCGGCGTACAGCTCGCTGCCGCGGTGCGGCAGCAGCCATTGCCCGGTCTCCACCATCTGCCGTGCGGCCAGCACGAAGCGCGGCTCGTCGGGCGGGGAGGGCTCGCGCATGCCGAGCCCGGCCATAAGGCTGGCCACGACCAGGGCCAGCAACAGCAACCAGGGGGCGGAGGATCGTAGGCGGGTCGGGCGCACGCTGGGCTCGTCTGGAGAGTGGATGGAGAGGATCGCGCGGCCGGCGTGGGAAGCGCGTCGTAGTACGCATTGTGACCTGTTTCGACATCGCTCCGACCAGCGCTGGGGCTACGATGGGCGGGTACTGCCGTCCCGCCGGCGCCCATCGATGGGTCCGGCGCGTGTCCACCGGCGAAGCGTTCTTCCAAGGGTTCTGCACATGCGGCTGCTGGTCATCGAAGACAATCGCAACCTGATCGCCAATCTTTTCGACTATTTCGAGGCGCGCGGGCATGTGCTCGATGTCGCGCCCGATGGCATCACCGGGCTGCACCTGGCCGCCACCCAGGCCTACGACGCGATCCTGCTGGACTGGATGCTGCCGCGCATGGAGGGGCCGGAAGTGCTGCGGCGCCTGCGCGAGGAGCACCGTTCCGAGGTGCCGGTGATCATGCTCACCGCGCGCGACGAGCTGCCGGACAAGATCGCCGGCTTCCGCGCCGGCGCCGACGACTACCTGACCAAGCCCTTCGCCCTGCCCGAACTGGAAGTGCGGCTGGACGCGGTGCTGGCGCGCCTGCGCGGGCGCAACCCGCGCAAGGTGCTGGAGGTGCACGACCTGCGCCTGGACCTGGCCACGCTGGAAGTGCAGCGCGGCGGCCAGCTGCTGCACCTGTACCCGGCCTGCCGCAAGCTGCTGGAAGTGCTGATGCGCGCCAGCCCGGCGGCGGTGCCGCGCGACCAGCTGGAGTACGCGTTGTGGGGCGACGAGCCGCCCGACGGCGACATGCTTCGCTCGCATATCTACGAGCTGCGCCGCAGCGTCGACGGGCCGTTCCAGGACAAGCTGCTGCATACCCTGCCGCGGGTCGGTTACCGCCTGTGCGCGCCGGATGCGTCGCCCCTGGCCGGTGCACCCGGGAACGGCGAGCGATGAAGCGGCGAACCCTGCGGCGCAAGCTGCTGGTCTGGCTGGCCAGCTACCTGGCGCTGTTGACCCTGGTGGTGTTCAGCGCCGCCAACTACGTGCACGAGCGCGCCGAACACTCGGTGTGGCGCGCGCTGCTCAACTCCGAGCTGGACAGCGTCATCGCCAGCAAGCGCACCGACCCGGACTACCGCTGGCAGGACTCCGATACCCTGCATTTCTTCAGCGACCACGATGCCCACGGCATCCCGGACATGCTGGCGCACCTGAAACCGGGCCTGCACGACGGCGTCCGCCTGGAAGGCCACCGCAGCGCGGTGATGGTGCGCCATACCAGCGATTTCGGGCGCACGATGCTGGTGCTGGACATCACCGATTTCGCAGAGCTGGAGCATTTCATCACCCGCTGGGCGGTGCTGGCCGGCATCGCGATGGTGGTCGTCACCCTGTTGATGGCGTGGGTCGGCATGAACCGCCTGGTGCGGCCGCTGGCCGGGCTGGCCGCCGACATCGCCGGGCTGCAGCCCGAGCGTAGTGGCCAGCGGGTGCAGGTCACCGCCCGCGGCAGCGCCGAGATGGAGGTGATCGCCGACTCGGTGAACGACTACCTGGAGCGCAACGAGCGTTTCGTCGAGCGCGAACGGGCCTTCATCAGTACCGCCAGCCACGAACTGCGCACGCCGATCGCGGTGATCACCGGGGCGGCCGAGCTGGCGCTGGAGCAACCCGGCCTGCCGCCGCGCGCGCGCCAGCAGTTGCTGCGGGTGTGCAGCACCGCGTCCAGCATGGAACAGTTGATCCAGCTGATGCTGGTGCTGGCGCGCGAGCCGGCGCGGTTGGCGGCGTTGAGCGAACCGCTGGCGCTGGAGCAGCTGTTGCCGGAGATCGTGGCCGACCATGCGTACCTGGCCAGCGGCAAGGAGTTGTCGGTCGAGGTGGTGGACGTGGCGCCGTGCACGATCGTGGCGCCGGTGGGCGTGGTGCAGGCCGCGGTCGGCAACCTGCTGCGCAACGCGCTGGAAAACAGCGACCGCGGGGTGATCCGCCTGTGGCTGACGCCGCAGGCGGTGGTGACCATCGAGGACCCCGGGCATGGCATGAGCCCGGAGGAAGTGGCCGTGGCCTATGCCAAGACCGCGCGCGGCGAGCGCAACATGCGCACCGGCATCGGCCTGGACCTGATCGGTCGCCTGTGCGAGCACCTGGGCTGGAAACTGGACATCCATTCCGGCCCGCAGCGCGGCACCCGGGTCACCCTGGACATGGGCGCGTCGCTGCCGTAGCGCGTCGTGCCGGCGCCGGCATGCCTCTCTGCGGCCAGGCGTGCTCAGCGTGCCGTGAAGGCGTTCGGGCCGGGCGGCAGGCGCCGCCGGCTCATGCCGGCAGCAGGCCGCGCTCGGCCAGCCATCGCCTGGCGTCGTCGGCGTCGTGCTCGAACCAGGCGCGGGTGGAACCCAGCCGGTAGGTGTAGCCCCAGGCATCCATGTCGGCCATCAGCCGCGCGCTGCCGACCCCGGGCAGCTGCCCGGCGAGCACGATCTGCAGGTAGCAGGTGGCGTCTTCCTCGGGCACCGAATCGGTGGCGTCGGTATGCACCAGGGCGCGCCGCTCCGGTGGCAGCACGATCAGGTGGCAGGCTTCGTGCAGCATCGAGTGCACCGGGGTGTCGGCGCGCACGTAGACGTCGCTGGCGATGATGCCGGCTTCGGGTTCGCCCCAGTAGCTGCCGGGAATCTGCTGCCCGTCCCCGACCCGGTTCAGGCGCAGGCCGTGGCGCGCCAGCAGGGCGGCGATGGCGTCCCAGGCGATATCGCCCACGCACAGGACGGCGGCGGGCGCGGTGGCGGGCGAAGTCGGCATCGCTATGGAAGGTGCCGGGGCCGTCGGCCGGTCCCGGTCGTCGCAATCAGTCCTGCGGGCCTTCGGGCAGGGCCACGGAAATGTCGAGCACGTCGTGCTCGCCGTCCTTGACCAGGTCGACCTTGACCGCGTCGGCGTCGATGTTGACGTACTTCTTGATCACTTCGAGCAGTTCGCGCTGCAGCAGCGGCAGGTAGTCCGGGCCGCCGCGGGTACTGCGTTCCTGGGCAATGATGATCTGCAGGCGGTTCTTGGCGGTTTCGGCCGTGCTCTTCTTTGCCTTGAAGATGTCGAAAAGTCCCATCGTCACCCTCCGAACAGCTTGCTGAAGAAGCCTTTCTTCTCCACGGAAATGAAGCGCATCGGGCGCTCCTCGCCGAGGATGCGGCCGACCGCGTCCTCATAGGCCTGGCCGGCCATGGATTCGGTGTCCAGGATCACCGGCTCGCCCTTGTTGGAGGCGTTGAGCACGTCGCCGGACTCGGGGATCACGCCGATGGCCTTGAGCCCCAGCACTTCCTCCACGTCGCCGATGCTGAGCATCTCGCCGCTTTCCACGCGCACCGGGCTGTAGCGGGTCAGCAGCAGGAACGCGGGCACGTTCTTGCCGGCCTCGGCGTTGGCGGTCTTGGAGTCGAGCAGGCCGATGATGCGGTCCGAGTCGCGCACCGAGGACACTTCCGGGTTGACCACCACCACGGCGCGGTCGGCGAAGTACATCGCCAGGAACGCGCCCTTCTCGATGCCGGCCGGCGAGTCGCAGATGATGAAGTCGAAGCCGTCGGCGGCCAGGTCCTTGAGCACCTTCTCGACGCCTTCCTTGTTCAGCGCGTCCTTGTCGCGGGTCTGCGAGGCGGCCAGCACGTACAGGTTGTCGAAGCGCTTGTCCTTGATCAGGGCCTGCTTGAGCGTGGCCTCGCCGTGGACGACGTTGACGAAGTCGTACACCACCCGGCGCTCGCAGCCCATGATCAGGTCCAGGTTGCGCAGGCCGACGTCGAAGTCGATGACGGCGACCTTCTTGCCGCGCCGGGCCAGGCCGCACGCGATGCTGGCGCTGGAGGTGGTCTTGCCGACGCCGCCCTTGCCGGAGGTGACTACGATGATTTCAGCCAAAGGATTTCTCCTGAATGTTCCGTGGTGGGCTGCGCGTCAATCCAGCGCAGCGATCATGATCTGGTCCTGCTCCAGCCAGACCTGCACGGCCTTGCCGCGCAGGTTGTCGGGAATATCGTCCAGCACCTTGTATCGTCCCGCAATCGCGACCAGTTCAGCGTGGAAGTCGCGGCAGAAGATGCGGGCGCCGGTATTGCCCTGCGCGCCGGCCAGGGCGCGGCCACGCAGCGTACCGTAGATGTGGATGCTGCCGTCGGCGATCACCTCGGCGCCCGCACCCACCGTTGAGAGTACGGTCAGGTCGCAGTTCTCGGCATACAGCTGCTGGCCCGAGCGCACCGCGCCCAGCTGCATGCGTCCGGGTTGCGCGGCGGGCGCTGGTGCCGGTGCCGGTTCCGGCGCGCGGCGTGCGGGGGCCGGCGCCGGTGTCGGCGCGGGCGGCGGGGCGGCATCGGCGCGTTCGTACTGGGCGCGGAACTTGGCCAGCAGCGGCAGCCCGAGCTGGACCGAGAGCTGCTCGACTTCCGTGGTGCCATAGGCCAGCGCCACCGGCAGCACGCCGGCATCGCGCAGCCCGTCCAGCAGCGCCTGCGCGCTGGCACGGTCGGGGACGCGGCTGAGGCCGCCGAAATCGAGGATGACCGCCGCGCGCCCGAACAGCTTGGGCGCGCGCGCCACGCGCTCGCGCATTTCCTGTACCAGCCGCTCCACGTCGAGGGTGCGGATGCGCAGGTTGGCGATGCCCACCTGCCCGATCTTCAGTTCGCCTGCCTGTTCGTAATCCGGATTCACTGCCATCTCAGGTTCCCGTCGGCCGCTGCTGCACGGGCCGGCGTGTGTGGCCCGCCCACGGAACGTCGGGCAGGTTGTCGCCATAGGTTTCCTTCACCCACTCGTAGCTGCACAGGTCCTTGAGCAGCATGCTGGCACGCACGTCCACGGCCGGCATGGTGTTCTGCCCGACCTCGCGGAAGCCGAAGCTGCCATGGAACAGCAGGGCGGCGTCGGCGCCGTGGTCCAGGAACACCTCGCATGCCATCTGCGGGTAGCGCAGCTCGGCGTAGCTCTGGGCGTCTGCGTAGAACGCACGGCCGACACCGCCACCGCGGCGGCGGCTGGCGACCACGATGCGGTCGATATAGAAGAAGCTGGGGTAACGCTGCTGGAACCAGGCGAAGTTGCTGCTGTCGTGCTCGGCGTTGCTGCCATAGCCGACCAGGAAACCGGCCATGTTGCCGTCGCGTTCGGCGACGCGGAAATACTCGGCGGTCTCGTAGAAGCGGCGGATCTTGGCGGCATCCAGCGGCAGGATGGCCAGGCCGGCGTTGTTGTTCAGTGCCAGGACGGAATCGAGCTCGTGCTCGCGCACGTCGCGGATGACGATCGACATTGTGACTCCGTGGGTGAAGCGGTCGGCCCCGAGTGAGGGGTGGGGGCTGGCCGGCGATTATCGCATGGCCGGCCTGACCGGGCGAGCGCCATCCGGGCATGACTTCCGTGGGAGGGCGCAAAGCCGCCGGCCTCCTTACCATGCACCCATGTTGGGATATCTCAGCCATACCCGCGTCCTGCGCCTGGCCGGCCTCTTCACCTGGGGCCTGGTCAGCCTGCCGCTGCTCTACACCCAGTACGCGCCGGCCGAAGGCGAGCTGCCGCCGAGCCTGGGCGAAGCCACCTGGCTGCTGGCCGCCTACCTGGCGTTCGGCGTGTGCTACTTCTGGCTGACCCGCGGGCTGACGGCCGGTGGCCACACCAGCTGGTACGACCGCCTGGCGCTGCTGGTGCTGACCCTGTCGGGGCTGGCGGTGAGCTACCTGAGCGTCACCGGGCTGGGCAGCATCCTGCTGATGGTCGCAGCCGGGGTGATCCCGTGGCTGCTGAGCAAGCGGGTCGGGGTGGTCTGGCTGGTGCTCAGCCAGCTGGCGGTGCTGCCGGTCTACCACCTGATCATGGGGCTGCCGCTGTTCGAGGCGCTGCTGCAGTCGCTGTTGTATGCCGGATTCTCGATGTTCATCTTCGTGACCAGCCTGGTGGCGCGGCAGCAGACCCAGGCCCGCGAGGAGCAGCGCAGGCTCAATGCCGAACTGCGCGCCACCCGCCTGCTGCTGGCCGAGAGTGCGCGGATCAACGAGCGCACCCGCATCTCGCGCGAACTGCACGACCTGCTCGGCCACCACCTGACCGCGCTGAGCCTGAACCTTGAAGTAGCCGGCCACATCACCGAGGGCCAGGCGCAGGAACACGTGCGCCAGGCGCATACCCTGGCCAAGCTGCTGCTCACCGACGTGCGCGAGGCGGTCAGCCAGCTGCGCGAGAGCGGTGCGATCGACCTGGCCGCGGCGCTGCGGCCACTGGCCGAGCGGGTGCCTTCGCTCGAGATCCACCTGGACATGGACGACCCGCTGAGCGTGGAAGACCCGGAGCGCGCGCACGTATTGCTGCGCTGCACCCAGGAAGTGATCACCAACGCGGTGCGCCATGCCGGCGCCCGCAACCTGTGGATCCGGGTCGAGCGCGAGCACGGGCGGATCGTGATCGACGCCCGCGACGACGGGGTCGGCGGCGAGGTGGAGGACATCCTGCCCGGCAACGGGCTGCGCGGCATGCGCGAACGCCTGGCGCAGTATGGCGGCGTACTGGACGTGTCGGCACGGCGCGGCGAAGGCTTCCACCTTCGTGCCTCGCTGCCGGTGGCAACCCATATGATGCTGGCCTCCGGGCCGCAAGGAGTGAACTGATGATCCGCGTCTGTCTGGTCGATGACCAAACCCTGGTACGGCAGGGCATCCGTTCGCTGCTGGCGCTGGACGACGGCATCGAGGTGGTGGCCGAGGCCACCGACGGCCGCCAGGCCGTGGAGATGATTCCGCAGGTGGCGCCGGACGTGGTGCTGATGGACATGCGCATGCCGGTGATGTCCGGGCTGGAGGCGCTGCAGACCCTGTCGCGGCTGGGGCAGCTGCCGCCGGCGATCATCCTGACCACGTTCGACGACGACCAGCTGGTGCTGGCCGGGCTCAAGGCCGGCGCCAAGGGCTACCTGCTCAAGGACGTGACCCTGGAGCAGCTGGTCGGTGCGATCCGCACCGTGGCCGAAGGCGGCTCGCTGGTGCAGCCGGCGGTGACCCAGCGCCTGCTGTCCGGGCTGGAGCACATGCGCAATGAATTCGTCAGCCTCGACCGGCCCGATCCGCTGACCGACCGCGAGACCGAGATCCTGCGGCTGATGGCCAGCGGCTTTTCCAACAAGGAGATCGCCAATTCGCTCGGCGTGGCCGAGGGCACCATCAAGAACCACGTCTCCAACATATTGAGCAAGCTGGGCGTGCGCGACCGCACCCGCGCGGTGCTCAAGGCGTTCGAACTGCAGCTGGTGTGAGCGGGAAGCCCGCCGCGGGCCCGTGCCATACGGACGCGTCCGGTGGCGCGTCCGGTGGCGCGTGCAGTGGCCGGCGAGGCCGATATGGTGGAACCTGCTTTCGAGTGAATCTCATGGAACGACTGGTGCGGAGGCCGCCGGTGGAGGGAAAATAACCGGCGTCGCACCCCTCGCCAGCCTGGCCGTCGCATGGCATCGTGCATGGCACTGGCGGCAAGGCGGCAGCCTTTACGGCCTTCGGCGCGCATGCCTGCACCGGACACGGAAACCGGTGCGCCAAATCCGTCAACAACCTGCGCAAAGCCTGATAGGATGGGGGCTTCGCTTCAATCAACCCGGCCGTGGGATCGGCCCCGGAGACTCCTGAATGACCCGTATTATCGAGTTCCTGATCGCCTTGGGGATCGTGGCTGGCCTGTTCGTCATCATTGGCGTGTGCCTGCCGGGCGAGCGCCATATTTCCGAAAGCATCGAAACCAACCGCAAGATGACGATCGTGTACGACACGGTCAACAGCCTGCGCCGCTTCAAGGACTGGAACCCGCTGGTGCTGCGTGACAAGGGCATCGAGCTGAAGTACAGCGGTCCGGACGCAGGCGTGGGCGCCAGCATGGAGTACACCTCCAAGGAGCTGGGTTCGGGCAGCTGGAAGATCACCGACAGCGAGCAGAACAAGCGCGTCGTGATCGCCATCGAGGACCAGACCAAGGGCAAGGACAAGGTCACCACCTTTACCCTGGAGCCGACCGGCAAGGACGGCCGCAACGTCAAGATCACCCAGGACTATTCGGTCAACTACGGCTTCGACCTGTTCGGCCGCTATGCCGGCCTGTACGTGAGCCGCCACATCGGCGACGACCTGAAGCTGGGCCTGTCGCGCATGGCCAACATGCTGGCCTCGGTGCCGAACGTCGACTACCGCGCCGCCGAAATTCCGCTCACCGACCTGAAGCTGGTGGACGTTCCGGTCGAGGACCTGCTGGTGGTCAACGCCGGCAACATCGACCGCAGCAACGAGAGCATCCGCAAGTCGATCCTGGACAACCAGGAGTGGATCAAGCGCGCGATGGAAGCCAATGGCCTGGAGCCCGCCGGCCCGGTGCGCATCGTGACCACCGACTTCGGCGCCGAGAAGTACGCCTTCGACGTGGCCCAGCCGGTCCGCAAGAAGAGCGGCGCCGCCGCTGCCGGCGACAAGAAGGACGGCGAGGCCGACAAGGCCGAGGCCGCCCCGGTCGCCAGCGCCGATGGCAAGCTCGACGTCAAGATCCCGTCCGGCAACCCGGTCACCTACGTGCAGGCGGCTGCCCGCCGCTCGGCGTTCGCCTCCTACACCGGCCACATGGCGGGCCTGGACTTGGTGCGCAACGCGCTGCGTGCGTGGGCGACCACCGCCGGCTACGAGGTCACCGACCGTCCGTACGAGTCGTGGAAGGGGGGCGTGGACAAGGCCTTCACCACCGACGGCACCTACGATGTGTACTGGTCGGTCAAGTAACCGACCCGTCGCGGAAGAATGAAGTGATGCACAGAAAACGCGCCGCCCACAGCGGCGCGTTTTTTGTTGCCTGCTGCCTGGAGGCGACCGGACGCCGGCCCGGGCAGGCGATGCGATCGGCGTCCGCATGTTCATGGCCACGCCGTGGTGGCCGACCAACCGGGGGAAGATGATGCTGGGACTGGAACGGAGGGTGCGCAAACCCTCGGCGCTGGCGTTCTGCGGGGCGCTGCTGGCGGCATCGGCGGTGGGCCTGTCCGCCTATGCTTCGCATGCGGTGAGCGACCCGCTGGCGCAATCCCACCTGGAGACCGCCGCGCTGTATGCCTTCGGCCATGGTGCCGTACTGGCGATACTCGGCCCGGCGTCGTTGAATGCCGCCGGGCGCACCGCGCTGTACGTGCTGCTGCTGGGCGTGCTGCTGTTCTCCGGCAGCGTTGCCGGCGGGGCGCTGGGCTGGTGGCCGACGCGCCTGGCCCCGGCCGGTGGCACCGCGCTGATGGCCGGCTGGTTGCTGCTGGCGTTCAGTGCGTTGAGGCGCTGAGCCCGGTGCCACTGCACCGGCGCGGCTTCGACGTGGAGCAGGCGCTGGCGCACCTGCGGCGCCATGATCGGCGCCTGGCCCGCTGGATCGACCGCGTCGGCCCGCTGGACGCGCCGCCGGGGTGGCGGCGTCCGTTCGACCCGGTCGATGCACTGGCACGCGCGATAGTGTTCCAGCAGCTCAGCGGCAAGGCGGCCGCGACCATCGTCGGGCGGGTGGAGGCGGCGATCGACAGCAGGCGCCTGCATGCCGCGACGCTTGCCCGGATCGACGACGCCGGGCTGCGCGCCTGTGGCGTTTCCGGCAACAAGGCGCTGGCGCTGCGCGACCTGGCGCGGCGCGAGCTGGCCGGGGAAATCCCTTCCACGCGGCAGATGGCGTGGATGCACCACGACGCCATCGTCGAGGCGCTGGTGCCGGTGCGTGGCATCGGCCGCTGGACGGTGGAGATGATGCTGGTGTTCCGGCTCGGCCGGCCGGACATCCTGCCGGTGGACGACCTGGGCATCCGCAAGGGCGCGCAGCGGGTGGATGGCAGCCAGCGGCTGCCCACCCCGCGCGAGCTGCAGGCACGGGGCCAGTGCTGGGGGCCATACCGCACCTGGGCCAGCCTGTACCTGTGGCGCATCGCCGACCTGGCCGATGCCGGCGGCGCGACGACCCCGCGCTCGCAGACGTGAGCGGCCCCGGCGATCGCCGGGCTGGATCGAGGCATCAGCCCCAGGGCTCGCTGTGTGGTGCGGCCGGCGCGTGGCTCAGGCAGGCGTGCCGCCGAAGCGCCAGTGCCAGGGCTCGTAGACGATGCCGTGCGGGTTGCCGCGCGGGTAGCTCATGTGGAAGCCGAAACCGCCGGCATGCGCCTGCAGCCAGGAGAAGGCCGCGGTGCGTTCGAACGATTCTTCCGCCGGCGGCTCGCCGGGCGCGCCGATATCCAGCGCATTGCCGCCGTGGTGCTCGCTGTAGCCCGGCGCGGCATTGACGCTGAGGATCTCCGCCACGCGCTGGCCGCGTGCGAGTTTGCGTTCGAAGATGCCCAACTGGTAATCGTGGCTGCGATAGCCGGAAATCGCATCCAGCGCGATGCCATCGGCCGCGGCGGCGGCGCGCAGGTTGTGCCAGGCGCGAGCGGCGCCGCGGGTCAACCACAGCGCGCGGCGGTAGCGGTCCAGCCCGGCGAAATGCAGGCAGGCCGGTTCCGCGACGCGTGGCAGTCCGCTGTCCGCGGCATAGCGGTGGTCGAGCCCGAGGCGCTGCAGGCGTTCGTCGAGCCGGTCCAGCGGCAACTGCGTCTCCGCGGGTGGGCCGCAGCGGGGCAGTGCGGTTTCAAGGCGCTGCAGCGCCGCGTCGATGCCCGGCTCGCGGGCCAGGCGTTCGACCATCGGCATCAGCCCTTCCGGGAGCAGCGCGGCCAGGTAGCGCCCGTCGCGTTTGCGACGCAGCACCGTGCGTGCCCGCGAAAGCAGGCGCGCGTCGTGGTTGCTGCGCGCGCGCAGCAGGCCGCCCGGCCACAGTTCGATATCGGGGGTATTGAGCAACAGGCGTGGAGCGGTACGCATGGCGGTAGCTTGGGGCATCGCCGCGGGCCTGTCGATTGCCGGCCCGGTGCCGCGCGCCGGCGCGCGGCCGCCCAGGGCACGCGGTGCCATGCGCGGCGTGGAAGCCGGGTCTCTACGGCGCGGCGTCGCCGGCCGTCTGCTTCAGCGCATCGAGCAGGGCGCGCGGCTGCTCCGGCGACAGCAGCAGCTGCGAGCCGTCGCGCAGTGGCAGCACCAGCACGCGGCTGTGGTCGGTGATCAGGCAGAACGCCTTGCTGCCGTCGCCCATGCGGTAATGGCCCGAACGGAAACCGGGCAGGCCGTAGCCATTGGTCTTGATCGCCGGCTTCAACGCGCGGTGTTCGGCCAGGTCGACGATGCGCGCGCGCTCCAGTTGCAGCGAGCCGATGGCCACGGTCCGGGTATAGAAGGTGGAGCGGACCACCAGGTTGCCGGCCTCGAGCGCGATGCGCTTGCGCAGGTAGCCCAGGCTGACCACCACGCCGGCCAGCGACAGCAGCGCCGGGCCCAGCCAGGCGCGCGGGCTGGCCAGCTGCGCCAGGCCCTTGTCGCCGATCATGAAGGCCAGCGGCAGCACGGTCGCCGCCAGCAGGATGGCCCACAGGATCAGCAGCGGCATGCCGCTCTGCGGCGCGACGGGGTACTCCTTCGGCGGGTGTGTCGCGGTGACCATTGCCCGGGTTCCTCCTTGGGTGTTCATGGCGTGTTGGCGTGCGTTACCGGTGCCGGCACACGCGGCACGGCGGTGGTATCCGGATGTCGCGGATTCACCCCTGCGCATCCACCCAGCGGGCGATGTCCTCGATCAGCGCGGTGTCGACATGGCCCGGCTTGCCGTATTCGTCCAGCGTGCCCTTGCCTTCGCCGGCGATGCCCAGGTGGTTGAGCGCGGGGTAGAGGTGGAAACGGTAGCGCGGCCCCTGCAGTCCCTGTTTCCAGCGCTGCCAGTCGGCATCGACCACCTGGAAGTCGCGGCCGCCCTGCAGCAACAGCACCGGGAGTTTGCTGTCGCGCGCATCGGCCACCGGGTCGATGCGTTCAAGCTGCTGCCAATAGTGGCCGGGCAGCTCCAGCAGCTTCGCCGCCGGATCGTGGCGGACCTTGGCGATGGCCGCGTCCAGGGCGTCCAGGTGCGCCTGTTCCTCGGCGCTGACGCTGCCGTCGAGATCGGCCAGGTAGCGGTTCTGTTCGCCCAGCAGGTCGAGGATCGGGCGCGCCGGTGCCGCCAGCAGGATGAGCCCGGCCACCTTGCCCTGGCTCCTGGCGGCGATGCGGCCGGCCAGCAGGCCGCCCTGGCTGTGGCCGAGCACGTGGATGCGGTCGTGGGCGATGGCGGCATTGCCGGCCAGCGCGGCGACGGCGGCGACGGCATCGTCGGTGGTTTCGTCGTCGATGCCTAACGTGCCGCTGAAATCCTGCGGCCGCGCCCGGGTGCGCTTGTCGTAGCGCAGCGAGGCGATGCCCTGTGCGGCCAGGCCGCGGGCGATGTCGAGGAACGGGCGGTTGCCGCCGATGGTCTCGTCGCGGTCCTGCGGGCCGGAGCCATGCACCAGTACCACCGCGGGGAACGGACCCTTGCCATGCGGCAGGGTCAGCGTGCCAGGCAGTCCGGGCTTGCCCGACGCCAGCGCAGGCAGGGTGATGGCCTGTTCGCTGAAGGACGCATCCGCGGCCGGCGGCGGTGGCGGGGGCGGCGGGGGCTGCACCAGGAAGCCGGCGATGCGGTCGTCGCTGTCCAGCACCACGCGCGCCAGCACGTTGTCGCGTGCGTAGGCCAGCGGGATTGCCACTATGCGGAAGCCGTCGGCCTCGCTGACGGTCGCTTCGCCGCGCGCACCCGCCGCGCCCAGCAGCACGGGCAGCGATTCCCACATGGCCTTGAGCTTGTGCGCAGGGACCGCGGCCTTCATCTGCGGCGAGAACGTGGCCTCGGCCGCGGCGTACTGGCCGGCGTCGAGCTGGTCGAGCAGTCGCGTGGCCAGCGCGGCGGGGGAATCGGCGGCCGCTGCACCGGCCGCGATCACGACCGCGGTCGCCATGCCGGCGATCCATGCCTGCAGTCGCTTCATCTCAGGCTTCCTTCTTGAAGATCAGGGTGGGCGAGGAGATGGTGGGCGTGGCGTGTACCACGTTGACCAGTTCCCAGCCGAGCCGGCCATGCCGGTCCAGCTCTTCCTGCAGCGTCTCCATCTTGAAGTCGCCGAGCATGCCGGTCTTCACTTTGACGACGAGATACTTCCATTGCGTACTCATGGTTCTTCCTCGGTGGATTCGTTCCTGGGTGTGGGCAGCCGCCCGGCCTTGCGCAGCGCATCGCGTATCACGTACTCGATCTGCGCGTTGAGGCTGCGCAGCTCGTCGTCGGCCCAGCGCTGCGCCGCCGCCAGCACGTCGGCGTTGATGCGCAGCGGGTAGGCCTTCTTCTCGCTCACCGGCGTCCCGTCCCCACCGGTGCGCGGCGCAGGTGCAGGACCAGCGCCACGCCCAGCGCGTTGACCACCACCACCAGCGCGATCACCACGGCATAGGTGGCCATGCGGTTGCCGGCGGCCAGGTAGAGGCCGATGGCACCCAGGAACAGGCTCAGCGCGATCAGCGCCCAGCGCAGCCCGAGGCCGCGCGCGTGGCGGCTGCCGTCACGGCTGCTCCAGGCGGCGATGCCCAGGGCGGGCAGGCCGGTGACGGCGACGATCAGCGCGGCGAGCAGGTCATTCATCGACGGTGCCTCAGTACAGCGAGCCGGTATTGACCACCGGCTGGGTGCCGCGGTCCGAGCACAGCACGGTGAGCAGGTTGCCGACCATCTGCGCCTTGCGTTCCTCGTCCAGCGCGACCAGGCCACTCTTCTGCAGCTCGGACAGGGCCATCTCGACCATGCCCACCGCGCCGGCGACGATGCGCTGGCGCGCGGCGATCACCGCGTTGGCCTGCTGCCGCTGCAGCATCGCCTGGGCGATTTCCGGTGCGTAGGCCAGGTGGCTGATGCGCGCGTCGAGCACCTGCACGCCGGCATCGGCCAGGCGTTCGGCCAGCTCGTCCTTCAGGTGCTGGGAGATCTCGCTGGCATGGCTGCGCAGCGACAGCTGGCCGTCCTCGTGCTGGTCGTAGGGGTAGCTGGTGGCCATCGCGCGCAGCGCCGACTCGGACTGGATGTGCACGAAGCTCTCGTAGTCGTCGACGTTGTAGACCGCCTCGGAGGCATCCACCACCTGCCACACGATCACCGCGGCGATCTCGATCGGCGAGCCGTCCAGCTCATTGACCTTGAGCTTGCCGCTCTCGAAGTTGCGCACGCGCTGGCTGACCTTCTTCTTGGTGAAGAACGGGTTGTTCCAGCGCAGGCCGTTGTCCTTGACCGTGCCCACGTACTTGCCGAACAGGCTCACCACCGCGGCCTGGTTGGGCTGGACCATGTACAGCCCGCAGCTCAGGAGCAGGCCGGTGACCGCCAGCAGCAGGCCGCTGACGACCAGCAGGCCGGCCCCGCCGGCGCCGGACTTGGCCAGTACCACCGCGTAGACCAGGGCGGCGACGCCGGCCAGCATCAACAGCAGCGAGCCCAGCAGGCTGGGAATGCCGGGCAGGGAACCGAGGGCTTTCTCTTTCATGGCGCGTCTTCCGTGGTGGTTGCAGTAAAAGATATCAAATTGATATCAACATGCAAGAGGGGTCGGCCGCCCGCCCGCGGCTAGAATGTGCGCCCCCGTTGCCCTCCGGATCCGCCCGATGACCTCGCTTGGTACCCCGCTGTCGCCTTCCGCCACCCGCGTGCTGCTGCTCGGTTCGGGCGAACTGGGCAAGGAAGTGGCGATCGAACTGCAGCGCTTCGGCGTGGAAGTGATCGCCGTGGACCGCTATGCCGATGCCCCGGCGATGCAGGTCGCGCACCGCAGCCATGTGATCGACATGCTCGACCCGCAGGCGCTGCGCGCGGTGATCGCGCGCGAACAGCCGCACCTGGTGGTGCCCGAGATCGAGGCCATCCACACCCAGACCCTGGTGGAGCTGGAGGCCGTGCAGGGCCTGCGGGTGATCCCCACCGCGCGCGCCGCGCGCCTGACCATGGACCGCGAGGGCATCCGCCGCCTGGCGGCCGAGACCCTGGGCCTGCCGACCTCGCCGTACCGCTTCGTCGATACCGAGGCCGAGTACCGCGCCGCGGTGCAGGCCATCGGCCTGCCGTGCGTGGTCAAGCCGGTGATGTCGTCCTCGGGCAAGGGCCAGAGCACGGTGCGCGGCGAGGCCGATATCGGCCCGGCCTGGGACTACGCGCAGACCGGTGGCCGCGCCGGTGCCGGGCGCTGCATCGTCGAGGGCTTCATCGATTTCGACTACGAGATCACCCTGCTCACCGTGCGCCACGCCCGCGGAACCGCGTTCTGCGCGCCGATCGGCCACCTGCAGCGCGACGGCGATTACCGCGAAAGCTGGCAGCCGCAGGCGATGTCGGCCACCGCGCTGGCGCGCGCGCAGACGGTGGCGCGCGCGATCACCGACGACCTCGGCGGCTGGGGCGTGTTCGGGGTCGAGTTGTTCGTGAAGAACGACGAGGTGTGGTTCAGCGAAGTCAGCCCGCGCCCGCACGACACCGGACTGGTGACGCTGGCGTCGCAGGAACTGAGCGAGTTCGCGCTGCACGCGCGCGCCATCCTCGGCCTGCCGGTCGGTGCCGGCGACAGCGGGGTGATCCGTAACCACGGCCCGTCGGCGTCGTGTGCGCTGCTGGCGCAGGGCAATGGCGTGCCGTTCTTCAGCAACGTGGCCGATGCGCTGGCGCACCCGGATTCGGCGCTGCGCCTGTTCGGCAAGCCGGTGGTGCAGGGCCAGCGCCGTGTCGGCGTCACCCTGGCCCGTGCCGCGGACGTGGACCAGGCCCGCGCCATCGCCCGCGACGCGGCCGCGGCCATCGGCATCGCGCTGCGCTGACCTGCCGGCCCGCGCGGCAACGGAAAACGCCGGCGACCGCCGGCGTTTTTTTTCAGCCCCTGCCGCCTTCGGGCAGGCTCAGCGCACGTCCACCCATACCAGGTGGTGGTCGCTGCCGTCGGCGATCGCGGCTTCCGGGGTGCCGGCCACGGGCCAGAAGACGCCGCCGTCGAGATAGCTGAAGCCGGTCGAAGGCAGCACGTAATCCAGCCGCATGGTGCCCGAGCGCGGGCCGAAATCGCCGGTGGCATGCTGCGGCGCGCCGCGGCGCACGATGCCTTTTTCCGCATACGCCAGGCTGGTCTGCTCGCCGCCGGGGCTGGCCGGGGTCGGGTAGCGCAGTACCCGCGGGTGTTCCAGCAGCTCCAGGATGGCGTCATGGCGGCCATCGCCATCGGCGGGGTCGTTGTTGAGGTCGCCGACGATCACGAAGCGCGCATCCGCGGCCAGCCCGCCGCAGCGGCCCTGGTCGTCGCACAGCCACGGCGCGTCGCCGCCGTCGAGGTATTCCTTCCACAGCCGCAGTTCGTCATGGTTGCGCGCGGCGTTGCGCTTTTCCCGGCCGTCGAACACCGGCGGCGTCGGGTGCGAGGCCAGCACGTGCACCGTGCCCAGCGGGGTACGCACCGGCACGTCCCAGTGCGACTTGGACGAAAGCCGCAGCTGCGACCAGACCGCGTCGTTCCAGAACGGCTTGCCGGTGTCCGGGTCGAGCGGGCGGATCGCGCCGGGCAGCGTGCTCCACTTCAGCCGCTGGAAGCTGCGCACGGCGGCGCTGTCGATCGGGTACCTGGACAACACCAGCATGCCGTACTGGCCCGGGTGCAGGCCGTAGCCCCAGGCGTCGTTGCCGCGTTCGCGGCCCTTGCCGCCGACGCTGCCGTTGTTGTCCAGGTCCAGTCCGCTGGGCACGCCGGTGTTGACCGGGGCCAGGTAGCGATAGGGGTAGCGCAGCGCCTCGCCGCCGCCGGCCTGCGCGGTTTCCAGGTAGCGCTGCTGGAACAGGTCCGCGGCGCGATGGGCCTCGTCGAAATCGAACTCGTTGAGCAGCACCAGGTCGGGACGGACGCGCTGCAGCACCGCGGCGATCTTGCGCGCATGCGCGCTGTCGCCTTCCAGTTCGCGGATCAGGCCGCCGGTGTCATCCGAATACAGCGAGGTGTTGTAGGTCGCCAGCCGCAGCTGGGCAGTGGCCGGCGCTGCCGGCGCGGTGGCCGGGGCGGTGCTGGTGCAGGCGGTGCCGAGCATTGTCAGGGCCAGGAGCAGGGTGTGTTTGTTCATGCCGGCATTCTCGCACCCGGGCGATGAAACCGGGATGGCAATGCGGCCGCCCGCGGGCAGCCTAGGGGGCAGCGCCGGCATCCACGTCGAGCCAGCGCCTGCCATCGAAGCTCTCCAGCGGGCGGTAGCGGCGCTTGTAGTCCATCTTGCGGTGGCCGTCGATCCAGTAGCCCAGGTACAGGTGGGGCACCCGGCAGCGTTGCGCCCAGTCGATCTGCTGCAGGATCGCGTAGGTACCCAGCCCGCGCGCGCGTTCGTCCGGATCGAAGAACGTATAGACCGCCGACAGGCCCAGCGGGGTGACGTCGGTGACGGCCACCGCCAGCAGCGGGCCGCGCCGGCCGGTGCTGCCCGGGGCGCGGATCTCGAGGAAGCGCCCATGCGACCAGCCGCCGATCAGGAACTGGTCGAACTCGTGCGGGCCATGGTCGTCCATGCCGCCCCTGGCATGGCGCGCGGCCAGGTAACGCCGGTACAGCGCGAACTGCTCGTCGGTGCGTGCAGCCGGCAGCACCCGGCACTCCAGGTCCTGGTTGCGTGCCAGGCAGCGGCGCTGGCTGCGGTCGGGGGCGAAGCGGTCCACCGGTACCCGCACCGGCACGCAGGCCCTGCATTGCTGGCAGTGCGGGCGGTAGACCAGGTCGCCGGAGCGGCGGAAGCCCCAGCCCAGTGCCATCGGATAGAGCTCGCCGAGGCGGCTGTCCTGAGGGTCGAGCACCAGGTCGCGCGCGCGCCGCTCCGGAAAGTAGCCGCAGGGGTGTTCGCCGGTCTGGAACAGGCGCAGTTCTTCGTGGGAGTCGCCGTGCAGGGCCATGCCTACAGCATAGCGGCCGGCGGTCTCAATACATGCGTCCGGCAGTGCCGCATGAACGGGGGCGGGCTGTCTGCGCCATGAACATCCCCGGCACCGGCGTCAACGCACGCGGCCGGCACGCGTTGATTGCCATGAGGACGCAGCCACCGCGCCCGATTTCCCACCACCGGAGCCAGACCATGACCCACCGCAAACCCCTGATCCTGCTGGCCGTACTGCTGGCCGCTTCCGCCACCGGCGCCACCCTGGCCGCCACCACGCCCACGCAGAAGCCGGGCCCGGCGCGGCTGGATGCCAACGGCGACGGCGCGATCGACCGCCAGGAAGCCGCCGCGCACCCGCGCCTGGCGCAGCGCTTCGACGAACTGGACGCGAACAAGGACGGCAGGCTGTCGCGCGAGGAGATGCCGCGCCGGCATGCCCGCGGCGGCGACGGCCACCGCGGCATCGGCGGCCACCCGCGCGGGCATGGCGGCCACGGTGTCATGCGGATGATGGACAGCGACCACGACGGCCGCGTCAGCAGCGCCGAGTACCAGGCCTTCTTCCAGCGCATGGACGTCAACAAGGACGGCTTCATCGACCAGGCCGACCGTGACGCGCGCGCCAAGCAGCGCCGCGAGGAATGGTTCCGCAATGCCGATACCGACAAGGACGGCAAGCTCAGCCCGGCCGAACTGGAGGCTGCCCGCGCCAAGATGGGCACGCGCGGTCCACGCCCGATGCAGGGGCCGGCGGCCAAGTAAGCCAGCGCCGATGAAACAGAGCCCCGCCATCGCGCGGGGCTCTGCTTTTACCGCCGGCCGCATTGGCCGCGGGCGCGGCGGTCAACGCGCGAGCAGCACGTACAGCACCGAGGCGACCACCAGCACGCTGGACACGGCCACCGCGCTGCGGCCGAACAGGCTGTTGTACAGGCGGGTGGGGCCGCTGCGGCCGTGGCGGGCGGCATCGCGGGCAAGCATCGGGCCCATGATCCGCGGCAGCGTGACCAGGTACTGGTAGTTGATCGCGCACATGCCCACCAGCAGCGTCGCCAGCGACACCACCAGCCCCAGGTGCAGCACCACCACCAGCAGCGTGCTCCCGCAGAACAGGGCGGCGGTGGCGGTGTGCAGGCGCATGAAGCGCTGTACCTGTGCGCGCTCGGCGGCCGATTCGGCGTAGTGCAGCAGGTACAACCCGCCCAGCCAGGCGGCCGCGGTGCCGCCGATGGTGGCGCCCAGGGCCAGGCCGAAGTTGAAGCCATCGGCCATCAGCGTGTTGGCCAGCATGCCGACGGAACCGCCCGCCGCACCGCCACCCACGGCGCTGGCGCCCATGCCGCCGGCGCCGAGTTTGCCCGCGCCGGCCAGGCCGGCGCTGCTGCCGATCACCACGGCACTGGCGGTGCCGGGCGCGGCCACCATCAGCAGCGAGCCGATGGTGGCGGCGAACGCGGTACCCGGTGCGCTGCTGCGTGCGAACTCGCCGAAGCGGCGCAGCATCTCCTCGCGCACGGTGGCGCGCGCGCGCGACAGGCGCTTGCGCACCGCCGAGTCGCTCAACCCCAGCAGCGCGGCGACCTGTTGCGAGCTCTGGCCCTCGCGGTAGAACAGCAGCAGTGCCTCGCGGCTGTCCTCGGGCAGGGCGGAGATGATCTCCTCGGCGACCAGCTCTTCCTCCACCCGCGCCATGGCCTCGGCGGCATCGGGACTAGGGTCGGCGGCCATGCCGATGGCGATCTCGGCCGCCTGGCCGCTGAGCGGGCGGTTGCGGTTGGCACGCAGCCAGTCGCGGGCGAGGTTGCGGGTGATCTGCCGCAGCCAGGGCAGGAAACTGGAGGGGTTGTTGAGCTGGTTGAGCTGCTGCCAGGCCTTGATGAAGGCTTCCTGTGCGATGTCCTCGCTGGCCTGCACGTCGCGGGTGATGGCCAGGGCGATGGCGGTCACCGTGTTCTGGCAGGCCACCACGATGCGCCCGTAGGACTGGGTGCAGCCGCCGCGGGCGGCGGGCAGTTCGCGGTGCAGCAGGGATTCGAGCGTGGCAGCGGTCATGGGCGGCTCCCGGTGGTCTGCAGCACAGGACGGAGCCCGCCGGCCGATGTGACTGCCCGCTTGCCGGTCAGGGTTTCGGCGGTGCCGGCGGCGTGGCCGGTGCCGGCTGGCTGGGCTGGATGCGCACGCGGAAGCCGTCCTCGCTGTCCCGGGCAGGCTGCACCTGCGGCGCGGGCGCCGGTGCAGGCGGCGGTGTGGCGCGGTGGCGCAGCATGATCACCAGGGCCACGCCGGCGATCACCACCAGCAGGGCGATGCGGATGCGCCAGGCCCAGCCGCGGCCGCCGGACTGTGCCGGTGTGTCGCGGAACGCGTAATCGGCGACCGGATGGTCACGGCGGGTGGTATCGAGCAGGCGGGCGTCGCGCAGGATTTCGCGGGCGCGTGGCTGGTCGTCGGCGCGCACCACCCACACCGTGGGCAGCTGGCTGTCGTCCTTCCTGTCCAGGTAACTGAACTGGCCGCGGCGCTTGCTGTGGTACGAGCGGCTGTTGGTGAGGCGGACCTCGATGCCGGCCTCGCGCAGCAGGTTGGCCACGCCTTCGGCGTTTTCCACGCGCTGGCTTGAGAAAATCTTGCGCATGCTTACTCCCCGCCGCCTTCGCCGGCCGCCGGCGCCACCCGGATCAGCCCTTCCTGCGCGGTGCTGGCCACCAGCACGCCCTGGCGGGTGAAGAACTGGCCCCGCGCCAGGCCGCGCGCATCCTGCGCGCTGGGGCTGTCGAGCGAGTACAGCAGCCAGTCGTCCACCCGGAACGGGCGGTGGAACCAGATGGCATGGTCGAGCGAGGCCATCTGCACGTGCGGCTGGTAGTAGCTGATGCCGTGCGGGAAGGTCGCGGTGCCCAGCAGGTGGAAATCCGAGGCGTAGGCCAGCAGCGCCTGGTGCAGTTCCGGCGCGTCGCCGACGCGTTCGTTCAGGCGCATCCAAACCTGGTGGTAGGGCGGGCGCTTGGGTGGATCGAGTTCGTCGCGCGGGTAGACATGGCGGAACTCGAACGGGCCGCCGCGCGAGAGCCAGCGCTGCACCTTCACCGGCAGCCGCTCCAGCACTTCCGGCGGCAGCGGGCGGTTGGGCTCGATGTCTTCGGGCTGCGGCACCTCGGGCATCTTGTGCTGGTGCTCGGCGCCGCGCTCGGCCTGCTGGAACGACGCCGCGCAGAAGAAGATCACCTTGCCGTGCTGGATCGCGGTAACCCGGCGCACCGAGAAGCTGCCGCCGTCGCGGGTACGGTCGACGTCGTAGATGATCGGGTGGTCGATGTTGCCGGCGCGCAGGAAATAGGCGTGCAGCGAGTGCACGTGGCGGCCGTTGTCGATGGTGGCCTGGGCGGCGGCCAGCGCCTGCCCCAGCACCTGCCCGCCGAACACGTACTTGGTGCCGATGTCGCGGCTCTGGCCCCGGAACAGGTTGTCCTCCAGCCGCTCCAGCGACAGCAGGTCGATCAGTTCGGGTACCACGGGGTCGGCATTGGGGAGCAAGACGGCGGGCCTGGGTTTCGACAGGCGGCGATTATAGCGGCCGGGGCCCGGTGGCCACGGGGTCGCCGGGCATGGCCTCAGGCCTTGCCCAGCTTCGCCGCCAATGCCTGCAGCGCCGCCTGGGCATCGGCCGAGTACCAGGCCTCGACGAAGCGTTCCAGCTGGATGTGCTGCGGCTGCATCGCCTCGTGCAGGTCGGTGCGGGCGATGGCGCGGGTCTGCAGCATCGGCTGCCGTGGCAGCTTCAGCTGCGCCTGCAGCCAGCCCAGCGCACGCGCGACCACGGCGTCGGCGCCGTCGGCCAGTTCGTCCACCAGCCCGATTTCCAGCGCGCGCTCGGCGCTGACCAGTTGCCCGCCCGCCAGCAGCACCCCGGCCCGGTGCGCACCGACCACGCGCCGCATCAGCCGCTGGATGCCTTCCGGCGCGACCAGTCCCACCTGCACCTCGTTCAGGCCGATCAGGTACGGCTTGGCCGGGTCGGCGCTGCGCGCCATCACCCGGTAATCGCAGCACAGTGCCAGCACGCAGCCGCCGGCCGGGGAGTGCCCGGTCAACGCGGCCACCACCGGGATGCGGCTGTCGGCCAGCGTGCGCGCGGCGCCGAAGAACGCCTGCCAGCTGTCCATCAGCCGCTGCCGGTCCTCGCCATGGCGCAGCAGGTAGGGCACGTCCATGCCGCCGGTGAAGACGCGCTCGCTGCCGGACAGCACCACGCCCTGCACGTCCTCGGCCATGGCCTGGTTCATCGCCGCGATGAGCGCGCGGCACAGCTCGGTATCCAGCGCGTTGACCGGCGGCCGTGCCAGCCGCAGTTCGCGGACGGGGCCGTGGTTGATCGTGTCGATGAGCGTTGTCATGCTGCGGCCTCGAATTACGGCAGGGAGTCGATGGTCCGATGATAACCAAACCATTCGCGTGCGTACTGTTGGCGGTCGCGGGCGTCGCCGCCAGCGCCGTGGCGCAGGCCGCGCCATCCCCGTGCGTGCGCCTGGACGGCGGCTGGATCCGCTTCCCGGCGATGGCGCACATGGCCGGAGGCTTCGGTCGCATCGACAACGCCTGCAAGGCGGACGTGGCGGTGACCGCGGTGCGCAGCCCGGCGTTCAAGGACGTGTCCCTGCACGAGACCACGCTGGTCGATGGCGTCAGCCGCATGCGCGCGATCGAACGCCTGCCGGTCGCGGCGGGCAAGGACGTGGAGCTCAAGCCCGGCGGCCTGCACCTGATGCTGATGGACGGCACCGGCCCGTTGCGCGAGGGCCAGCGCGTGCCGCTGTCGCTGGTCCTGTCCGATGGCACCGAGGTGCAGGGCGAACTGGTGGTGCGCAAGCCCTGAGCCGCCCGGCCGCAACGACCCCGGCGTGCCGGCCCGCGCACCCGCGCCAGGGGCGATCGGGTGGGTTGCCGCGTGTCCGCCATGGCCTGGCCGCGGTGGGAGCGGGGCTTGATGCGCCTTCGCGGTAAAATGCGCCGATTCCCACTTTCCCGCTCCTCATGACCGTCCGCACCCGCTTCGCTCCCAGTCCCACCGGCTACCTGCACATCGGTGGCGCCCGTACCGCGCTGTACTGCTGGCTGGAGGCCCGCCACCGCGGCGGCGAATTCGTGCTGCGCATCGAGGACACCGACCGCGAACGCAGCACCCAGGCGGCGATCGACGCGATCCTGGAAGCGATGGACTGGCTGGGCCTGGACTATGACGAAGGCCCGGTCTACCAGACCGACCGCGTGGCCCGCTACAAGGAAGTGGCCGAGCAGCTGATCGCCGCCGGCAAGGCCTACTACGCCTACGAGACCCGGGAAGAGCTCGATGCCATGCGCGAGGCCGCGATGGCCCGGCAGGAGAAGCCGCGCTACAACGGCGCCGCGCGCGACCTGGGCCTGCCGTTCAAGGACGACCCGAACCGCGTGATCCGCTTCAGGAACCCGCTCGACGGCAGCGTGGTGTTCGACGACCTGATCAAGGGCCGCATCGAGATCGCCAACAGCGAACTGGACGACATGGTGATCTTCCGTCCGGACGGCTACCCCACCTACAACTTCGCGGTGGTGGTGGACGACTGGGACATGGGCATCACCGAGGTCATCCGCGGCGACGACCACATCAACAACACCCCGCGCCAGATCAACCTGTACGAGGCCATCGGCGCGCCGGTGCCGAAGTTCGGGCACATGCCGATGATCCTCGACGAGCAGGGCGCCAAGCTGTCCAAGCGCACCGGCGCTGCCGACGTGATGCAGTACAAGGACGCCGGTTACCTGCCCGATGCGCTGCTGAGCTACCTGGCACGTCTGGGCTGGTCGCATGGCGACCAGGAGCTGTTCAGCCGCCAGGAGCTGATCGACCTGTTCGACGTGAAGAACTGCAATTCCAAGGCCTCGCGCCTGGACATGGCCAAGCTCGGCTGGGTCAACCAGCACTTCCTCAAGACCGAGGCGCCGGAGCGCATCGTGCCGCACCTGGTCTACCAGCTGGAAAAGCTGGGCCTGGACCTGGCCGCCGGCCCGGCGCCGGTGGACGTGGTCATCGCCCTGCGCGAGCGCGTGCAGACGCTTAAGGAAATGGCCGACAAGGCCGTGGTCTGGTACCAGCCGCTGACCGAGTACGACGAGGCGGCCGTGGCCAAGCACTTCAAGGCCGGCGCCGAACTGGCGCTGGGCAAGGCGCGCGAGCTGCTGGCGGCGCTGCCGCAGTGGACCGCCGAGAGCGTCGGCGTGGCCCTGCACGACACCGCCGCGGCGCTGGAGACCGGCATGGGCAAGGTCGCCCAGCCGCTGCGCGTGGCCATCACCGGCACCCAGGTCAGCCCTGACATCTCGCACACGGTGTACCTGGCCGGCCGCGACGAAGCCTTGAAACGCATCGACGCCGCACTCATCAAGGTCCCGAAGGGTTGATCCCGCCGAGGCAGACATGACCGGACACGAGCACAGCTGTACCGCCCCCCACCACCACGTCGACGACGCGGCGGACTTCATCGCGGTGGTCGAACGGGTGTGCCGCGAGCGCGGACTGCGGCTCACGCCGATCCGCGCCAACGTGCTGCGGCTGATCGCCGAAGCCGGCAAGCCGGTCAAGGCCTACGAACTGCTGGACTGGGTGCGCGAGGGCAAGGGCGTGGGCGCCGATGCCCCGCCCACGGTGTACCGCGCGCTGGATTTCCTGATGGCCAACGGCTTCGTCCACAAGCTGTCCTCGGTCAACTCCTTCGTCGCCTGCCACCATCCCAGCAGCAACCAGCATTCGGTGCCGTTCCTGATCTGCGACCGCTGCCACAGCGCGGTCGAGCTGGAGGACCGCGACATCGTCCGCCAGCTCGAAAACCGCGCCCGCGAACTGGGCTTCAAGCCGCAGGCGCAGACCCTGGAAGTGCACGGGTTGTGCGCCGACTGCGCGGGCTGAGCGCGTGGCAGCCGCGGGAGCCCGTCCCGCGCCTTATTTCCCCGCTTGCTCCGCAGCGTAGACGACCTCGCCGTCCTTGATCGTCTGCAGCACCTTGATGGTGTGCAGCCGGGCTGGCGCGATGGTCAGCGGATTGTCCGAGAGCACCACCAGGTCGGCGCGCTTGCCGGTTTCGATCGACCCCTTGCGGTCCTGCTCGGCGTACTGCCGCGCAGCCCACAGGGTGATGGATTTGAGCGCCTGCTCCGGCGTCACCCGCTGTTCCGGGCCGAGCACGCGACCGCTGCGGGTGGTGCGGTTGACCGTGGCGTCCAGCACCCGCATCGCATCGGGGAACACCACCGGCGCATCGTGGTGCGAGGTGAACACCATGCCCGCATCCAGTACCCAGCGCGTGGGCGAGATGTTCTCGGCGCGTTCCGGACCGAGCACCGAATCGCGGTGCCAGTCGCCCCAGTAATAGGTGTGCATCGGGAACAGCGAGGGGAAGATGCCCAGCCGGCGCAGTTCGCCCACCTGGTCGCGGCGCAGGGTCTGGCCGTGGATCAGCACCGGCATCAGCTGCCTGCCCGGGTGCGCGGCTTCGGCCGCGGCCACGGCGTGGATGAACTGGTCGATGGCGGCATCGCCGTTGGCATGCGCCAGCACCTGCCAGCCATGGTCCCAGGCCTTGCCGATCAGCTCGTTCGCCTGCGCGTCGGTGTAGGCGGGGTAGCCGGCGTAATCGGCCTTCTCGCCCGCGGGCACCTTGTAGTACGGCTGGCTCAGCCAGGCGGTCTTGCCCTGCGGCGAGCCATCCAGGCTGATCTTGACCCCGCCGATGCGGAAATGGTCGATGTAGTCGGGGCCGTAGTACGGGCCGCGCATGGCCGGGCTGTCCAGGGCCACGTGGATGTCGGGGTAGGCGACGACGTCGATCTTGAGCCTGCCGGCCTTGCCGGCCAGCGGCAGCATCGCCAGGGTGCCGGCATCGGTCTTGCCGTCCTGTGCGGTGGTGTAGCCGTACTTCATGTACAGCGCCTGGCCGGCCTCGAACATCGCCATGGCCTGTTCCAGGCTGAGCGTGGGCATCAGCCTGGCCAGGGCCAGGCTGTGCGCGCTCTCCTCGAGCACGCCGTCGGGAACGCGGCTGCCGGGCTCGCGGCGGATCACCCCGCCGGCGGGGTCGGGGGTGTCGGCGGTGATGCCGGCCTGTTCCAGCGCCTTGCTGTTGTAGGCCCCCAGGTGCCCGGACTGGTGCATCAGGATCACCGGGATGTCGGTGGCGATGGCATCCAGTTCGGTGCGCGTCGGGTGGCGCTTTTCCGCCAGCTGCGAGTCGTCGTAACCGAAGCCGATCAGTATCGGGCGGCCGCCGGGCACGGTGTCGGCGGCACGGTAGCCGCGCATGATCCGCTGCAGCGCGGGGATCGAATTGCCTTCGCCGTCGGGCGCGGGCAGCAGGTTGGCCGACAGCGCCTGCAGGCCGACGCCGGACACATGCCCGTGGCCGTCGATGAAGCCCGGGACCAGGGTATGGCCGTGCAGGTCCACCTGGCGCGCGTGCGGGCTGAAGGCGCGCGCGGCCTTGCGCGAGCCGACGAAGGCGATGTCGCCGTCGCGCACCACCACCGCCTCGGCCTGCGGCTGCCGGTCATCGAGGGTGACGATCGGTCCGCCCGAGTACAGCGTGTCCGCCGCAACGGCGGTGCCATGCAATGCCGCCAGGATCGGCAGGGCCAACAGCAGTTTCATGGGTGCGCTCCATAGCCACGGACGATGCGCGGAGCTTAGCGCGTGGCGTGCCAGCGCAAGGTGAGCGCGACGTTGCCGCGCGGGCGTCAGGGCCTGCCGCTGCCCATGCCGGGCGCGGCGGCCGTATCCACGTCCACCACCACCGACATGCCCGGGCGCAGGCGTGCGGCCAGTGGCTGGCCGGCGTCGATGGCGATGCGCACCGGCAGTCGCTGCACGACCTTGGTGAAGTTGCCGCTGGCGTTGTCCGGCTTGAGCACCGCGAACTCCGAGCCGGTGGCCGGGGCGATCTGCTCGACATGGCCGCGCAGGTGCTGGCCCTGGAACGCATCGACGCTGAAGGTCGCCGGCTGGCCGGTGGCCATCTTCCAGGTCTGGCCCTCCTTGAAGTTGGCCACCACCCAGGGGGCGTCCGGTACCAGGAACAGCAACTGGGTGCCGGCGGTGACGTACTGGCCCAGCCGCACCGAGGCCTCGGACAGCTGGCCATCGCGCGGGGCGCGGACCACGGTGTTGTCCAGGTCGATCCGCGCCAGCTCCAGCGCCGCCCGTGCACTGGCGACCCTGGCCTCCAGCCCCTGCCGCGCGACGCGCGTGGCGGTGAGGTTTTCCTCGGCGATGCGGATGGCCGCCTGCGACTGCGCCACGCCGGCGCTTGCCGCCTGCGCGCTGGCGCGCAGCTTGTCGCGGTCGCTGCTGGATACCAGCTGTTGTGCGGCCAGGGCCTCGTAGCGCTGCAGCTCTGTACCGGTGCGCTGCCGTTCGGCCTGGCCGGCCGCCAGGTTGGCCTGCGCCGAAGCGATCTGCGCGCGGTTCTGCGCCTGGCTCTGGACGGAGTTGGCCAGTTGCGCGCGTGCCTCGGCCAGCGCCGCCTCGGCCTGGTCGACCTTCTGCCGGTAGCTGCGGTCGTCGATGCGCAGCAACGGCTGGCCGCGCTTGACGCGGTCGAAGTCCCTGGCCAGCACCTCGGTGACATAGCCGCTGACCTGTGGCGCCAGCACCGTCACCTGCCCGCGCACGTAGGCGTCGTCGGTATGCACGTGGTCGCTGGTGAACGGCCATAGCTGCCAGGCGCGCAGGATCAGGGTCAGCCCGACCAGGGCGATGGCCACCATCACCACCACGCTGGTGCGGCTGGGAGTGTTGTATTTGGATATCGGCGCCAATGCCGATGCCGATGCCGATGCCGATGCCGCGGCGGCTTCGCCATCGCTGGCGTCGGTGATCTGCGCGTTGCCGCTGCCGGGGTTTTCCTGTGTGTTGCTCATGTCGGTCGCTTCGTCTGCAGCATCGCGGCCATGGCCGGCCGCATTGCTTTTCTTACGGTGGGGTTGCGGAACAGCACTTCCAGCAGCAGCCAGCCGAGGAAGCCGATCGCCAGCCAGCCGCTCAGCGCGAACACGTCGTTGAACGCGCGCACGTTGGCCTCGCGCCGCGCGGCCTGGGCCAGCGTCGCGGCCGCCTGCGCCTGGCGCTGCGCCGGGTCGGTGATGACACGGGCATAGCCCTGCTGCAGCGCCTGCAGGCGCTGGGCGACGACCGCATCGGCCGGATCCAGCTGGCTGGCCAACTGGCTGGAATACACGTGTTCGCGATGCAGCTGGTAGCTGCCCAGCAGGGCCGAGCCGGCCAGGCCGCCGAAGGTCTGGGTCAGCGACAGCACCACGATGAAGGACACGATGTGGTCCAGGCCGCGGGCCATGGCCTGGCGGATGCCCATCAGCATCAGCGGGCCCATGAACATGCCGCTGCCCACCGCGGCCAGGAACTGGCTCAGCGCGAAATCCATCGGCCGGTCCAGGCTGGTGCGGTGCTGGTCGAGGAAGGCCGCGCTGCCGAGCAGGATGATCGAAGCCAGCAGTTGCGGGATCAGTGCCTTCGGCCCGAAGGTCAGCGCACCGGCGGCGATGCCGACCAGCACGCCGAGCAGGATCACCGCGAACAGGGGCGCCATCTGCTCCGGGCCCATGCCCAGCGTGCGCATCATCGTGACCATGCCGTAGGACTGCTCGTTGGTCAGGAAGCGGATCAGGAACGCGCCGGCGATGAAGCGCAGCATCGTCGGCCCCATCAGCCAGCGGATCTGCAGCAGCGGGTTGCGGCGGTAGTGTTCGATCAGGAACGCCGCCAGCACCAGCACCGTCGCCGCGGCCAGCAGCGCGCCCAGCCATGGCGTGTCGAACCACCAGTGCAGGTAGCCCTGGCTGAGCACGATGACCAGCATCGCCAGCGCCGGTGCGAGGATGGCGAAGGTGACGAAGTCCAGTGGCTCGAACACCTTGATCTGGATGCCCGGCGGCAGCTTGAGGATCACCACCGCGGCGAACGCGCACAGCGCCAGCCCGGCCTCGAACAGGTACAGGTTGTGCCATTGGCCGTGGTCGAGCAGGCCCGGCGAGACCAGCCACGCCAGCGGCACCGCCAGCTGCGACAGGCTCATGCCGACCACCAGCAGGTTGCCCACGTAGCGGCGCGGCAGCGCCTGCAGCATGTACAGCGTGCCCAGGGTGGTGCAGGCGGCGCCGGCGAAACCGCTGGCCGCGCGCACCAGGAGCGTCGTCGCCAGCCCGCCCACGGCCAGGTGCAGCACCGCCAGCGCGGCGTAGATGCCCAGTCCCAGCTCCGCGAACAGGCGGATGCCGTATTCCTGGCGGAACTTGAACACCAGCAGGTTGGCGGTGACATTGACCATCACGTAGGCGGCCGCCAGCCAGTTGGCCTCGCCCGGCTGCAGGCCCATCTGCCCCTGGATCCACGGCAGGTTGGCGCTGAGCAGTGCATTTCCCAGTCCGCCGGTGATCGCCACCAGTACCGCCACCGCGGCGTAGGCCGCGCGCCGGTGCGGCGGATGCCAGGGCATCGACGCGGAGCCGGGCAGGGTGGGTTTTTCGTGTTCCTCCCAGTCCGGGATCGGCTTGAGCGGCTTCATCCGCCGGCGCCCCCGGTCGCGGTCAGCCCGGGGCGCAGCAGCTGCAGCGCGCGGGTGGCGAGGCGGGCGCGTTCGGCGCGGGTGCGCCCGCGCAGCGCGGCGCCAAGCATGCTCGATACCAGCGACAGGTCGGCCAGCTCCAGGTCGGGGCGGCACAGCCCGGCGGCACGGGCTCGCTGCAGGGCCGGTTCCATCAGCTTCAGCACGCGCAGGCGGGCGGCACGGATCGGCGGGTCGTTCTGGTCCACGGCGCGCCAGTAGTCGGCCAGCGCCGGCGAATGCACGATGCGCCTGGCCATGCCGTCGAGCAGTTCGAACAGGGCATCGTCGCGCTCGCCCAGTTCGGCCACGTGCGCCTGGATCTTTTCCAGCGTGCGCTGCAGCATCGCCTCGATCAGCGCGGCGCGGTCGGGGAAGTTGCGGTACAGGGTGGCGCGGCCGACGCCGGCGCGTTCCACCACCAGGTCCAGCGGCGCGGTGATGCCGTGCTCGCCGAACACGGCGTCGGCGGCGTCCAACAGCTGGGCGCGACGCGCGGCGGCATCGGAACGGATCGAGGTCATGCGCACATGATCCGGACAAAAATGTCCGCTTGCAATGAGCGCAGCGTGAAATGCAGTGTCCGGAAAAGCGGCCATTCATTCGTGCACCCGGGGGTGTTGCCGGGCGCCGGAAAAGTGGAAGGGGCCTTGCGGCCCCTTCCTCATGCAGTGGCGCTGCGGCGCGCGCTCAGAACCAGGCGCGGATGCCGAAGGCGACGCCGCGGCCGGGCAGCGGTGCGTAGTCGCGCAGCAGCGAGGTGTGCGGACGCGCCTGGCGGTTGCCCAGGTTGCTGCCATCCAGGAACACCTCGTAGCTGTTGCTGCCGTTGCGGTCCCAGCGGTACGCCAGGTGCGCATCGACCAGGGTGTAGCCGGCGCTGGGCGCCTCGTTCGGCGCGACGTCGCGCTGGCTGGCGTAGCGGACCGCGCCCAGCGAAGCGCGCCAGCCGTCGCGTGCCCAGCGCAGGTCGGCGCCGAGCCGTGCCGGCGCGATCCGCGGCAGGTAGCCGCCGTTGGCCAGGTCCACGCTGTAGTCGTGGCTGTGGTCGCCATGCGGCACGGCGATCTCGGCGCGGCGGCTGCCGTTGCCGTCCAGCTCGGCCTTGACGTAATCGCCGAACACGCGCAGGTCCCAGTCGCCGCTGTCGCCTTCGACCAGGTGGAACATGGCCTCGGCCTCGGCGCCCTTGAAGGTGGCGTCATGCTGGGTCCAGACCCGCACCGGCAGCCCCTGTTCCACCACGCCGGTGTCGGCCAGGTAGATGAAGTCCTTGAACCTGGTCTGGTAGATCGAGGCCGAGACGTCGATGCGGTCACTGTGCGCGTGCAGGCCCAGTTCCATGCGGTGGCCGCGCTCGGTGTCCAGGTTGGCGTCGCCGATCTCCAGCGAACGGGTGGCGATGTGCGCGCCGGCCGCATACAGCTCCTCGTTGGTGGGCGCGCGCTCGGAGCGGTCGACGCCGAAGCGCAGGTCGAAGTGGTCGTTGACCGTCCAGATGCCGGCGGCCGACAGGTTGGTGGCGCCGAAGTCGCGGTCGTGCGAGGCGCCCTCGGGGCTCAGCCTGACCCGGTCGTGGCGGCCGCCCAGTTCCAGCTTGAGCGGGCCGAACTGCTTTTCCTGCAGCACGAACAGGCCCAGGGTGCGGGTGCCGGTGCCGGGGACGAAGGCTTCCTCGCCCTGCGCGCCGAAGTCGCTGTCGCCGAACTGCAGGCCGAAGGCACCGTTCCAGCCGGCGAGCGGCTGCTGCACCGCTTCCACGCGACCCTCCACGCCCTTGTTGGTGAAGCGCGTGGACGGTGTGCCCGCTTCCAGCTCGGTGTGCTCGTAGTCGGTCCAGGCGGCGCGGACGGTGAGGCTCTGCAGGAACGGCAGCGGGTCGTACAGCCCGCCCTTCAGGTCGAAGCGGTTCTGCACCATGTCGATGCGCACGTCGTGTTCGCCCGGGTCCTCGTCGGCGTGGTCGTCATGGTCGTGGTCATGGTCGTCGCCGGCGTGGACATGGGCGCCGTTGGGAATGCCGTAGTTGCTGCGGTAGGTGCCCAGCGAGGCGCCGAGGAAACCGGACTCGCCCAGCCAGGTGGCGCCGACGCCGCCGGCGCGGGTGCGCATGGCACTGTTCTCCAGGCGGCCGCGCGGGCCCAGTTCGTCGCCGTGATCGGCGTGGTCGTCATGGTCGTCGTCCAGCGCGGCCGGGTCGATCGCCCGGCCGGGAATGCGGAAGTCATCGCCGTTGCGCACCAGCCCGTCGACGTGCAGCACCAGCTTGTCGCCGCTGACGCCGTCGAGCCGGAACATGCCGCTGCGCTCGTTGTTGACGCTGTTGCCGCGCAGTTCGGCGCGGCCGCTGAGCGGGCGCCCGGGCAGGTCGCGGGCGATGCGGCCGTCGACCACGTTGACCGCGCCTCCGATGGCGCCGCTGCCGAACAGCAGGGTCGCCGGGCCCTTCAGCACCTCGATCTGGTCGGCCAGGAACGGCTCGATGCTGGTGGCGTGGTCGGCACTGACGGTGGATGCGTCCATGTTGCCGACGCCGTTGGCGACCACTGCCACCCGCGGGCCTTCCTGCCCGCGGATGATCGGCCGGCCCACGCCGGGGCCGAAACTGCTGGTCTGCACGCCGGGCATGCGCGCGATGGTGTCGCCCAGGGTGGCGCCCTTGCGTGCATCCAGTTCCTCGCCGGTCAGTACGGCGACCGGGCGGGCGAGCGATTCGGCATCGCTCTGCAGCGGCGAGGCGGTGACCTTGACCGTGGACAGCTCGGTCAGGTGGTGGCTCTGCCCATCGGTATCGTCGGCGGCCTGGGCGGCGGCCGGAAGGGCAGCGACAAGCGCCACGGACAGGGCGTGGCGGGCGAGATGCGGAAAGCGGCGGGAAGGCAGGGGTCGGGTCATGGTGTTGTTACTTTGTATCAATTGGGGGGCGTGGGACGGCCGGGACGGGCGGAGAGAAACAGGGGGGCTCAAACGGGCTGGCGCATGATGTTATATTATTCCATAACGCGCCGCCGCCCCTGCTGGAAGTCATGCCACCGAAATCGTCCCGCCAGTTCCTCGACCGCTTCGGTGCCGCCGGTTCGCTGCTGTGCGCGGTCCACTGTGCGGCGCTGCCGGCCCTGCTGGCGCTGGCGCCGTCGCTGGGGCTGTCGTTCTGGCTGAGCGATGGGGTCGAGCAGGCGGTGGTGGTGTTCGTGACCTTCCTTGGCCTGTTCAGCCTGCTCTGGGGCTACCGCCGCCACCGCGCGCTGCGCGCGCTGGCGCTGCTGGTCCCGGGGCTGGTGCTGCTGTGGGCCGGGTTGCTGAATGCCGAACTGCACCACTCGCGCGTACCGCATGCGGTGGTGATGACCCTGGGCGGTGCGCTGGTGGGCCTGGCCCATCTGATGAACCTGCGCCTCAACCACCGCCACGTGCACGACGCCAGCTGCGCGCATTGAGGGGCGCATGTTAGGCTTCCACTTCACGCGCGGGGGCGCTGCTACAGCGGCCTCGCCGAACCCGTGTCAGTACGGGGCAATCTGATTTCACACTAAGGAGTTGACGACATGGGTAAGGGTGACCGTAAGACCGCCAAGGGCAAGCGCTACAACGCCAGCTACGGCAACGCGCGCTCGCATTCGGTGAGCAAGGTGGCCGTGGGCGCAGCTGCGCCGGTCGCCAAGAAGACTGTCGCCAAGGCCCCGGCCAAGAAGGCCGTGGCCAAGAAGACGGTGGCCAAGGCCGGTTGATCCCGGGCTGGCATCAGCGAAAAAGCGGCGCTTGCGCCGCTTTTTTTTGTCCGTGCGCATTGCATGGCGGAAGGGCAGTCCAGGGAATGCCGCGCGTGAAGCAGGCGCCTGCGCCGGGCCCGGTCATTGGCGCACAGCATGGTCCCCTGGCGTGTCCTGGAGGCGCCCGCGGTGTCGTGCCGGGTTGAGTGCTGCCGGGCCATGTCGAGCCAGCACGCACGCGGTGAAGGCATGCCGTCACGGGCGCACAGCCCGCCGCGCGAGTGCGCTTGAACCTGCTTCCGGGCGAAAACGGCTGCAAAAAAGGGGCGTGGTATAAATGCGCCTGCTTCCGGGGGCTGGGTGGGGATGAGAAGAGGGCTGTCCGCGGTAAAGGCGATAAGAGGGATGGCATGCTTCATGGTCCTCGTGGGGCATGCGGCGGGCTTCAGCCTGAAGGCGCTTACGCCCTTCGTCGGCCCCCTTGCCAAGATCGGCGTATGGCTGTTCTTCGTCCTGAGCGCTTTTCTGCTGACCCTCAAGATCAGTGCTTCCGGAATCAGCCGCAGGTCCATGGTCGAGTACGGGATCGGCCGCTTCGCCAGAATCGTCCCGATGTACTGGCTTGCGGTGTGCATCTACTTCTTTGCCGGTAGCGCCGGCATCGATTCCGCAGCCGACCTGTTCGATGCGGCACTGATGCGCAAGGGGTACGCGCACCTCTGGACGATCCCGGTGGAGTTCAAGTTTTACTTCCTCCTGCCGGTCATCGTCCTGATGGTCGGTTACGCAGGCAGGCTTGGCGTCGCCTGGCAGGTGCTGGCGTGTGGCCTGGTCATCCTGGTCTGCCAGGCCCTGTATCCGTTCTGGATGACGCCCGAGAACAGCATCCAGATGCGCTGGTATGTCGCCAGCTTCGTCATTGGCGTGGCCTGTGCGGTTCTCTATGCGCAAAGCGACGAGCAGCCTTCGTTGCGTCGCGTGCAGCTGGTCGTCCTGTTGACGGTGGCCTTGCTCGTGCTTGCCATGCCTGTTACCAGGAACATCCTGTTTGGGATGCCCTATGGCCCGTGGCTGCGGGACAAGTTCGTGTTCATTTCCCTGATCTGGGGGGTATTCCTGTTCTTCTGCGCGGACCGGCTTTCCGGAGCGGGGCTTGGGCGGAGGGTTTTCGACCGTATCGGTGAATGCAGTTTCTCGATCTACCTCATCCACTGGCTGGTGATGTCCAGGGTGTCGGCCATGGCGGGTGATTCGGTATCCGCTTTCATCGCGTGCATCCTCGCCTCGATCATCGCCGGAATGATCCTCTACTACATCGTGGAAGCGCCTTTGCAGCGGATCAGGTCTGCCGGCCTGAAGCGCTTTCCCCCGATGCCGGCCGGCTGATCTCCGCGCCAACCTCTGGATTCGGGGGCATGCGAATCCCCGGCTCGCCCGCAGGCCTGTACCCGCGCTCAGGCCTGGCCGCGGTGCTGCGGTGGACCCGCACCGCCGCGCAGCCACATGCAGATGGGTGCCAAGTGCAGCCGCCGGGCGTGTCTTCCACCCGCGTCCCCTCGCTTCTTCGGGGGCGCGCGCCGCACTGGTTTACTCGGGGTGACGCAGCGCCTGCTGCAGCGCCTGCGGATCGCCGTCGTTCGGCGCCGCGGTGATGCCGGTCAACCGTGCCAGCAGCGGGTAGACATCGACGTTGTCGAACCGCGGCAGCAGCAGCCCCTGCCGGAACGACGGGCCACGGGCGACGAATACCGCCTGCATCGGCGGCAGCGCCGGGTCATAGCCGTGCGAGCCGCGGCTGCCGGGCGGGCGCCTGGCGATGCTCTTGCGGGTCAGTGCATCCCAGCCTTCATGCATCTGGCAGACGATGGGCGGAATGCGCGGGTGGGTGCCGTAGTGCCAGCGTGCCGGCAGGTGTTCCTTCTTCCAGCAGTCATAGTGCGGGTGGGCACCCAGCAGGGCCTTTTCCGCTTCGCGTTCGCGCCCCGGCTGCGGCGTGAAGCCGACCGACTGGCCGACCGACACCTCGCGCGCGATCTCCGGCGCGACCATGTCCTCGGTAGCGATCACCTGTCCGTCCGGGACATTGGCCATGCCATGGTCGGACACGACGATCACGTTGGTCTGGTCGAGCAGGCCGTCGCGGCGCATGCCGTCCAGCAGCTGGCCGATCGCGGCGTCCACCTGCCGCACCGCGGCCGCGTACTCCGGCGAGTCCGGGCCGTGGTTGTGCCCGGCCTTGTCGACCTGCTCCATGTAGGCGGCGACCAGGCGCGGCTTGTGGCCGTCGGGCGCGCCCTGCAGCCACGACAGCACCAGTTGCATGCGCTCGGGCAGCGGCACGCTTTCGTCGTAGGCGTGCCACTGGTTGGCGTGCACGCCCTGGATGGCGGCCTCGCTGCCGGGCCATGACCAGGTCGCGCTCTTGTAGCCGGCCTTCTCCACCCCGACCCAGATCGGCTCGCCGCCCCACCAGGCCGGGTTAGTCACCGCGTCGCGGTTGTCCAGGCGGAAATCGCCCAGATCCTCGGCGCGCATGCTGTTGTGGATGATGCCGTGGTGGTCCGGGCGCAGGCCGGTGACCAGGGTGTAGTGATTGGGGAAGGTCAGCGATGGATAGGACGGCGACATGCCGACCGAGCGCACGCCTTCGCGTGCGAGCCGGGCCAGGTTGGGGCTGTGGCCACGATCGACCATGTCCGCGCGCAGGCCGTCGATGGACAGCAGCAGGACGGTGGGCGGCGCCGTGGTGGCGGTGGCGACGGATGGGGCCGGGCCGGTCGAGGCGCAGGCGGCAAGCAGGCTGGCGCTGAGCAGCGCGAGGGAAGTGCGGAACCGAATCATGCGCCCATGATAGTCCCGGCACGATGACAGCAGGCATACACCGGGGCATGCCCGGTGCCGTGGTTTCAGTCGAACAGCGAAGGCGCCGCAGCCGTGTCGGGCAGCGCGCCTTCCAGCCGCAGCAGCGCGGCCTTGGTGGGCAGGCCGCCGCCGAAGCCGGTCAGCGAGCCATCGTTGCCGATCACCCGGTGGCAGGGCAGCACGATGGGCAGCGGGTTGCGGCCATTGGCCGCGCCCACCGCGCGGGTCGCGGTGGGGCGGCCGATGCGCTGGGCCAGTTGGCGATAGCTCCAGGTGCCGCCGAACGGGATCTCGGCCAGTGCGTGCCAGACCTGCAGCTGGAACTCGGTGCCGACCGGTGCCAGCGCCAGCTCGAACCCGCGGCGCCTGCCGTGCAGGTAGTCCAGCAGTTGCCGGCGCGGTTCGGCGACCGCGTCGGGCGCGTGCTGCCACTGCTCGCGGCCCTTGGCGTCGTGGCGGTTGCTGGCGAACAGGATGTGGCGCAGCCCGGCGCTGTCGGCGGCGATCGTGAGCGGGCCGATGGGGCTGTCGAAACGGTCGTAGAACAGGGTCATTTCGCGGGTTCCTCGTTGCGGTCGGCGGCCATGTGCCAGAGGTGCAGGACGGCGTAGGCGCGCCAGGGGCGCCATGCCTGGGAGCGGGCCTCGGTGGCGCGCTCGCCCAGCCGTTGGCCTTCGCCCAGCACCTGCTGCAGGACCAGGTCGCCGGCGGGGAAGGCGTCGGGCATGCCCAGTGCGCGCAAGGCCATGTAGTGCGCCGTCCACGGGCCGATGCCGGGCAGGGCGGTGGCCTGGTGGACGAACTGTTCAAGGGTCTGGGCGCGGCTGAACTGCAGCCGGCCTTCGCTGCACGCCCGGGCCACCGCGCGCAGGGTGGCTGCGCGGGTGCGCGGCAGGCCGATGCTCTCCAGCGGCGCCTCGGCCAGTACGTCGGGGGTGGGGAATTGCCGGTCCAGGCCGTCGGGCTGGTCCGCCAGCGATTGTCCGAAGCGATCCACCAGCCGCCGCGCCAGGGTGGTGGCCGCGGCGACGCTGACCTGCTGCCCCAGCACCGCACGCGCGGCGACCTCGAAGCCGTCCCAGCCGCCTGGGATGCGCAGGCCCGGGCGCCGGGCGATGCCCCGCGCCAGCAGCGGCTCGTGCCCCAGGCAGGCATGCACGGTGGCCAGGTCGGCGTCCAGGTCGAACACGCGCCGCACCTTGGCCACGATCGCCGGGATCGCGCGTGCGTCGGTGGTGCCCAGCTGCAGCCGCAGTTCGGGGCGTTTCGGGTCGGCGCTGACCCGGATCAGGCTGGCGCGGCCATCGGTGACGATCACCCGCTGGTAGCTGTCGGCGTCGATGCGCTCGATGCCGGGAATCGCGCGCTTGCGCAGGAAGCCGAGCATCGCCGGGAAATCCAGCGGTGGGCGGTAGGCCAGCCGCAGCACCGGCTCGCCACCGGCTACCGTGCCGTGGCGCTTGCGCAGCGCGCTTGGCGGCATGCCGCAGCCGGCCAGGAACGCATCGTTGAAGCGGCGCAGGCTGTTGAAGCCGGCGGCCAGTGCCACCTCGGTCACCGGCAGGTGGGTTTCGGTCAGCAACTGCTTGGCCAGCAGCAGGCGGCGGGTGGCGTGCAGCTGCGCCGGGGTGGCACCGAGCCGGGCGACGAACAGCCGCTGCAGCTGGCGCGCGCTCAGCTCCATGGCCCCGGCCAGCGCGGCGGCCGGCTGGTCCTGCAGGATGCCTTCGTCCAGCAGTGCCAGCGCCCGGTGCAGGGTGTGGTCCTGCATGTAATTGGCGTCGTCCGGCGACAGTTCCGGCCGGCAGCGCAGGCAGGGGCGATAACCGGCCGCCGCCGCGGCCGCCGCCGTGGGGTAATAGCTGACGTTGTCGCGGCGCGGTGGCGGCGCCGGGCACACCGGCCGGCAGTAGATGCCGGTACTGCGCACGGCGGTGAAGAACAGCCCGTCGAAGCGTGCGTCGCGGGCCAGGCGGGCCTGCTCGCATTGTTCGTGGCTGGGCAGCGCGGGATTGTTCATGGCGCCAGTCTAGGGCCGGCGGCAGTCGTGTACTGGCCATTTCCGGACATCAATGCCTGTGCGGGCTGCCCGGTTCAGGGCGCATTGCGGCGCTGGCGCCAATGCGGACTAGACTGTTGTCCCCCTGGCGCGCCGCGCCCTTGCTCGGATCCGATCGTTGTCCATGTTGCGCAGATTCTGGTGGTCGCCGTTGCTGTGTGCCGGGCTGCTCGCCTGCAGCCCCGCCGACAAGGGCAGGCCGGTGGCGGCCGCCGATCCGGCCGCGGCGCTGGCTGCCGATGGCGACCACATGGTGTCGATCAATGCGGCCGATGCGCCGCCGCCGCCGCCGCCGGTGAAGCCGGCGCGCGACAAGGCCTGGCCCGAGGTGACGCTGGAAAACGGCAAGGCCTGGGTCAGCTGCGACACCGACTATGCCGGTGAGGCCGGCGATGGCGCCGCGCTTGAGGCGCTGGACCGCAAGAGCCTGGATGCCGCGCTGGAGCCGTGCCGCGAGCGCGGCCTGGTCCGGGTGCGCTACGCCGGCAAGATCAACCCGTCCTTCGCCGCGATGGTCTCGCGCCTGGCGGTGGTGGCCGATGCGAAGAAGATCGGCAAGCGCGTGCTCGACCTGGACTCCAGCGGCGGCCAGGTGGAAGCGGCGATCGTTGCCGGCGACAGCATCGGCGAGTCCGGCTGGACGATCTGGGTGCGCGAAGGCTCCATCTGCCACAGTGCCTGCGTGTTCGTACTGGCTGCCGGCGACAACCGGCTGATCTCCGGCAAGGTCGGCATCCACCGGATGATGCGCATCAGCTCCACCGCCACCTCGCGCGCCGAGCTGAACAAGGAACTGCACGAGGTCTACGACAACGTGAAGGACTACCTGCAGCGCAACGGCGTGGCGGTGGGCGTGGCCGACCTGATGATGACCGTGCCCAACCGCAGTCTGCGCCTGCTGACCAGCGAGGAGCTCAAGCAGTACGGCCTGGACGGCACCAATGCGGTGCAGGACGACCTGGAGCGGATCAAGCAGATGCGCAAGTGCGGCGACGACTTCGTGCGCCGCAAGGATGCGTTCCTGATCGCCTTCGACCGCCAGTGCAAGCTCGAGGGCGCCGAACTGGACGCGGTGACCACCTGCGGGCAGGCGCTGAAGGAGCATTTCGGGTTTCCCGACGAGACCTGCCCCGACGAGAGCCCGCTGTCGGAGATCGACACCGCGCTGCTGGAGATGCCGGCCGACACGGTGCCGCTGCCGGTGGTGACGCCGGCCACTGCCGGGGTGGAGCCGCGCCGCGGCGACCTGTGAGCGCCGCGGCCCGGTGCCGGCCGCCAGCCGCACCGGGGCGGCACGATCCACGGCGTACATGATCCGGATCAAGGCCGCTGCCGGCCACCGGCCCTAGGCTGTGCCGGACACGGAATGCGGAGGCGGAAGAATGGGTGCTGTCGATGTGCTGGTGGTGGGCGCGGGCCCGGCCGGACTGTGCCTGGCGCGCGGACTGGCCGATACCGGGCTGTCGGTGACCCTGGTGGAACTGCAGCCGGCCGCGGCGCTGGCCGAGCCGGCGTTCGATGGCCGCGAGATCGCGCTGACCCATGCGTCGCGGCAGATCATGCGCACGCTGGGACTGTGGGAGCGGATCGATCCGGCGCAGGTCTCGCCGCTGCGCAGCGCCAAGGTCATGAACGGCGCCTCCCCGTTCGCGCTCGGCTTCGCCGCCAGCAACGAGGACGCCGATCCGCTGGGCTGGCTGGTCCCCAACCACCTGATCCGCCGCGCCGCCTGGGAGGCCGTGCAGGGGCAGGCCGGGCTGGAGCTGGTGGACGGCGCCAGGGTGACCGCGATCGAGACCGGCGAGGCCGCCAACACCGTGCTGCTGGACGATGGCCGCCGCCTTTCGGCGCGGCTGGTCGTCGCCGCCGACAGCCGCTTCTCGGCGACCCGGCGGATGATGGGCATCGGCGCGCAGATGCGCGATTTCGGCAAGTCGATGCTGGTATGCCGGCTTGCCCACGAGCAGCCGCACCAGCACACCGCGTGGGAGTGGTTCGGCTACGGCCGCACCCTGGCCATGCTGCCGCTGCCGGGCGACCAGTGCTCGGCGGTGATCACGCTGCCGCCGCAGGGCATCCAGGAACTGATGGCGATGGACGATGCCGCCTTCGGCGAGGCCGTCACCGGTTTCTTCGAGCAGCGCCTGGGGCGGATGCGGCCGGTCGGCACGCGCCATGCCTATCCGCTGGTGGGCGTGTACGCGCACCGCTTCGCCGGGCACCGCTATGCGCTGGCCGGCGATGCCGCCGTGGGCATGCACCCGGTGACCGCGCACGGGTTCAATTTCGGGCTGCAGAGCCAGCAGCGGCTGGTGAAGGAAGTCGCCACCGCGGCCGCGCGCGGCGGCGACATCGGCGCATCGGCGGTGCTGGCCCGCTACGAGCGCGCGCACCGGCTGGCGACGCGGCCGCTGTACGAGGCGACCAATGCCATTGCCGCGCTGTACAACGACAGCCGCCTGCCGGCGCGGCTGCTGCGCGGCGCCGCGCTGCGTGCAGCGCACGGGGTGGCGCCCTTCAGGAAGATGATCGCCGCGCACCTGACCCAGCGCGCCGCGGGCTGAGCGCCCGCGGCCGGCGTCAGCGCACCCGGATCAGCACGTCGCCCAGCTCCACCTGCTGGCCCGCGCGGATCTTGCAGGCCTTGCGCAGCTCGACCGCGCCGTCGACGCTGACCTGGCCTTCGCCGATGATCATCTTGGCTTCGCCGCCACTGGCCACCAGGTCGGTCAGCTTGAGCAGCTGCTTGAGTTCCACGTACTCGCGGTCCAGTTCGAAATCGATGGTCTGCATGGGGAGGCCGGCAGGAAAAGAGGGCGATTATCGCCCGCCGCAGCCGCGAACCGCTGCAATCGACGCCGTCCCGCGATACGCCGCCGTCCGGGGCGGGGGCCTCCGGGGCGGTAGCGCCCGTCTGGCCCGGGCTGCGCGGTCAGTGGATGGCCCGGATGCGGGTTCGCTGCGGGCGCCGGGGGCGAGGGCGGGCAGGCTGGCGCGGGGTGGGGACGGAGGCCCTCCGGACGCCGCCGTGGGGGGCAGCTGAACGGATGCCATCGGGGGATTTCGACAGCGGCCGGCGCAAGGCGCACAATACGCCCCATTTTCCTGCCCGCTGCGTTCGCCGCGGTGCCCCCGGAGTTCCCATGTCCCAAGAATCCCCCGCGCCGCTGCTGTTCGCAGACCTCGGCCTGTCCGACGCTGTGATGAAGGCCGTGGCCGCCGTCGGCTACGAGACGCCGTCGCCGATCCAGGCCGCCACCATCCCGGCGATGCTGCAAGGCCGCGACGTGCTCGGCCAGGCGCAGACCGGCACCGGCAAGACCGGCGCCTTCGCGTTGCCGGTGCTGTCCAACATCGACATTTCCGCCACCAGGCCGCAGGTGCTGGTGCTGGCCCCGACCCGCGAACTGGCCATCCAGGTCGCCGAGGCCTTCCAGACCTATTCGGCGTCGATGCCCGGCTTCCGCGTGCTGCCGGTGTACGGCGGCCAGCCCTATGGCCAGCAGCTGTCGGCGCTGCGCCGCGGCGTGCACGTCGTGGTCGGCACCCCCGGCCGCGTCATCGACCACCTGGACCGCGGCACGCTGGACCTGTCCGAGCTGAAGACGCTGGTGCTGGACGAGGCCGACGAAATGCTGCGCATGGGCTTCATCGACGACGTCGAAGCCGTGCTCAAGAAGCTGCCGGAAACCCGCCAGGTCGCACTGTTCTCGGCGACCATGCCGTCGCAGATCCGCCGCATCGCGCAGACCTACCTGCGCGACCCGGTGGAAGTGACCATCGCCTCCAAGACCACCACCTCGGCCAACATCCGCCAGCGCTACTGGTGGGTGAGCGGCATGCACAAGCTCGATGCGCTGACCCGGATCCTGGAAGTGGAACCGTTCGACGCGATGATCGTCTTCGCGCGTACCAAGGCCGGCACCGAGGAACTGGCCGAGAAGCTGCAGGCGCGCGGCCTGGCCGCCGCGGCCATCAACGGCGACATGCAGCAGGCCCAGCGCGAGCGCACCATCGGCCAGCTGAAGGAAGGCAAGCTGGACATCCTCGTCGCCACCGACGTGGCCGCGCGCGGCCTGGACGTGGAGCGCATCAGCCACGTGCTGAACTACGACATCCCGTACGACACCGAAAGCTACGTGCACCGCATCGGCCGCACCGGCCGCGCCGGGCGCAGCGGCGAGGCGATCCTGTTCGTCACCCCGCGCGAGAAGGGCATGCTGCGCCAGATCGAGCGCGCCACCCGCCAGCCGATCGAGGAAATGCAGCTGCCGACGGTGGACGCGGTCAACGACCACCGCGTGGCCAAGTTCATGGAGCGCATCAGCCAGACCCTGGCCGATGGCGACACCGATTTCTACCGCGACCTGGTGCAGCGCTACGAGAACGAGCACAACGTGCCGGCGGTGGAGATCGCCGCCGCGCTGGCGCGCCTGCTGCAGGGCGATGCCCCGTTCCTGCTGGCCCCGCCGGTGCGCGAGCGCCGCGAGCCGCCGGCCGCGCGCAACGAGCGTCCGGCGCGCGATGGCGGCTTCCCGCGCCACCGCGAGGACCGTGGCGAGCGCCCGGCGCGGTTCGAGCCGCGCTTCGAGCGTGCCCCGCAGGCGGATGACGGCGAGCGCCCGGCGCGCGCCGAAGGCGCCTTCGAGCCGCGCCAGCGCCGTGAGATGCCGCCGCGCGGCGCGCCGGAATTCGGCATGGAGACCTACCGCATCGAGGTCGGCCACATGCACGGTGTGAAGCCGGCCAACATCGTCGGCGCCATCGCCAACGAGGCCGGGCTGGAGAGCCGCTACATCGGCCGCATCGACATCCACGACGACCACTCGGTGCTCGACCTGCCGGCGGAAATGCCGGCCGATACCCTGCAGCACCTGCAGAAGGTGTGGGTGTCGGGCCAGCAGCTGCGCATGCGCAGGGTTGAGCCGGGCGAAGCGCAGGACGCCGCGCCGGCGTCCAAGCCACGCTTCGGCAAGGGTCCCCGGCCTGCCGGGCGTCCCGGCGGTCCGCGGGCACCGGGCGGGCGCCCGGGGGGCTTCAAGCCACGCGGTCCGCGCGGTGCCTGAGTCCCGGCGGATGCGGCCCGGCGCCATGGCGACGGCCGCGTCCGCTCCTCTGCGGGCGGTGCTGCCGGCTGCACCGCTGTCGTGACAGGGGCCGAGTACCCGCATGCGATAATTGCGGACGCATCTGGATGTGCGCAGGGGAAGGGATGGTGATCGGCGGGCGTGGGGCGAAGGCACGGCGGTTGGCGGGGCAGATGCTGCTGCCGCTGCTGCTGTTGCTGTTGCCGCTGGCCACCCTCGCCCAGACCCCGAAACCCGACCGGGATTACCTGCTGATCGGCGCACCGACCGCCGAACAGGCGCCGATCCGCGCCTGTCCGCCCGAGGTGCTGGAACGGCTGGGTGACGGCATCCTGATCCCCGCGCCCGCCGGCGGCTGGTCCGGCGCGCCCCAGGCCGTGGATGTGTTCAACGTGTTTGCCGGCGAGGTGATGATCTCCCACGGCGACCGCCAGATCTGCGGCAACATGCAGGACGCGCGCACCCGCGACTCGCGCTTCCGCGCCGGCATCGGCATGGTGATGGTGCCCAAGCCCGGTGACATGGAGCCGATCCGTGTGGCCTGGGAAAAGCCGCTCAAGGCGCGCTTCATTCCCACGCTGCAACTGGGCGCGCCCAGCCCGGTGCAGCAGGTCGACACCATGCGCCTGCTGGTGCGCACCGCCTGCATCGCCATCGCCATCGCCCTGGCGCTGTCGGCGCTGATGGGCTTCCTCACCACCCGCGACCGCGATTTCCTGGTGTACACGCTGGCCACCGCCCTGCTGGTGGTGTGGCAGGCGGTGCTCAGCGGGCTGAGCGGCTATCCCGAACCCTGGCTGCCGGTGGGCAGCCTGGCCTCGTGGTGGATGGTGTCGGCTTCGGCACTGGGCATCGGGGTGATGGGCTGGGTGTCGTGGCGGCTGTGCGGCGGCCTGCAGACCTGGCCGCGGTCGCGCCCCTGGGTGCGGCGCCTGGCGCAGTTGCTGATGGTGCTGGCGCTGGTCACGCCGCTGTTGCCATGGGCCGGGCTGGCCTGGGTGGCCGCCACCCTGGACCATGCCTTCACCCTGGTCTGCGTGCTGGCACTGGTGGCCGGCATCGCGTCGCTGCGCCGTGGCGACTACCAGGCGGTGGACGGCATCGCCGCGGTGGCGCCGCTGCTGCTGATGGCGCTGGCCGATATCGCCGGCAGCCGCGAACTGGTGCGGTACCGGGTCGAGGCCGTGCAGCTGTCGGTGACCTGGTTCCTGATGATGTATGCCTATGGCCTCAACCGCCGGCTCGGCAACCTGCGCCAGCAGCGCGACGAGATGCGCCAGCTGGCCGATACCGATGCGCTGACCGGGCTGCCCAACCGCCGCGCCGGCCTGCGCCAGCTCGAGCGACACGTGCTGCGCGCGCGCAAGGACGGCCTGCCGCTGTCGATCGGCTTCCTCGACATCGACCTGTTCAAGCAGATCAACGACCGCTTCGGCCACGAGGTCGGCGATGCGGTGCTGGTGTCGGTGGCCAATGCCCTGCTCGCCGCGGTGCGCGACCGCGACGACGTGATCCGCATGGGCGGCGAGGAATTCCTGGTGCTGCTGCCGGGCACCCGTGCCGAGGTGGCGCTGCCGCGGCTGGAGCAGTTGCGCGAGAAGATCGCGCGGCAGGCGGCCGATCTGCACCACGACGGCCTGGTGGTCACGGTCAGCATCGGCCTGGCGGAGATGCTCGCGCAGGGCGACGACCTGACCGCGTTGCTGCGCCGTGCCGACAATGCCATGTACCAGGCCAAGCGCGGTGGCCGCGACCGCGTGGTCACCGCCGGCGACGATGCCGCTGCGCTGTCCGCCACCCCGGGCGATGGCGGATAATGGGTCGATGACGACCCGACTCAACAAGCACATCGCCGAATCCGGCTTCTGTTCCCGTCGCGAGGCCGATCGCCTGATCGGCGCCCGCCGCGTGACCGTCAACGGCATCGTGGCCGGTACCGGCGCGGTGGTCGGCGAGGACGACGAGGTGCGCGTCGATGGACAGCCGCTGCGTGCGCGCGCCGTGCAGAAGAGCACCGGTCGCAGGCACGTCTACATCGCGCTGAACAAACCGGTCGGCATCACCTGCACCACCGAGAGCGCGGTCAAGGGCAATATCGTCGACTTCGTCGGCCATGAGCAGCGCATCTTCCCGATCGGCCGCCTGGACAAGGATTCGGAAGGCCTGATCCTGATGACCAGCAACGGTGACATCGTCAACCAGATCCTGCGCGCCGAGAACGGCCACCAGAAGGAATACCTGGTGGCGGTGAACAAGCCGGTCACCGAGGAATTCCTGCGCGGCATGGCGCGCGGCGTGCGCATCCACGACCAGATGACGCTGCCGTGCCGGACCACGCGCATCGCCAAGTTCGGTTTCCGCATCGTGCTGCAGCAGGGCCTGAACCGGCAGATCCGGCTGATGGCCGCCGCCTTCGGCTACCGCGTCACCCAACTGCGCCGGGTGCGCATCGACAACATCAAGCTGGGCGCGCTCAAGCCCGGGCAGTGGCGCAATCTCACCGAGCAGGAGCTGGGCGGCCTGCTGCCGCAGCAACGGGAATGGTGAAGTGTGACCGGCTCGCCGCGTTGACCGCGGCGGGGTGAGGCTAAACTCACCGCTGTTTCCGTCACGCCCAGGGACTGGTCTGGTTTCCGGATGATCAAGCCGCCCCTTCCTGCCAACGAGGCCGAGCGCCTGGCCGCGTTGCAGCGCTATCGCATCCTCGATACCCCGCGCGAGCAGGAGTTCGAGGACCTGGTGACCATCGCCCGCGCCATCTGCGGTACCTCGATGGGCGCGGTGACCCTGGTCGATGGCCAGCGCCAGTGGTTCAAGTCACTGCAGGGACTTGAAGGCGAACAGACCCCGCGCGACGAGGCGTTCTGCGCCCACGCCATCCTGCAGCCGACACGCCTGACCGTGGTCGAGGATGCGCTTCTGGATGAGCGCTTCCGCGGCAACCCCTCGGTCACCGCCGATCCTTTCATCCGTTTCTATGCCGGTGCGCCGTTGCTGAGCAGCGACGGTTACGCGCTGGGCACGCTGTGCGTGTTCGATTCGCGTCCCGGCCAGCTCGCCGGTCCCCAGGCCGAGGCGTTGCAGGCGCTGTCGCGGCAGGTGGCGCGGTTGCTGGAGATGCGCGGCCTGCGCCGCCGCATCGATCACCACCAGAGCGAGCACGAGTGGTACGAGGCACGCCTGGCCGAGTACTACGTGCAGCTGGAGCAGCAGAACCTGGAGTTGTCCGAGCAGACCCGCACCGATCCGCTGACCGGGCTGCCGAACCGGCGTGCGCTGGCGCTGGCGCTGGCCGAGGCGATCGAGCGCGGTACCGGGATGCCCCCGGCCGTGGCCATCGTCGACATCGACCATTTCAAGCAGGTCAACGACATCCACGGCCACAACGAGGGCGACAGGGTGCTGGTCGAGCTGGCCGGGGTACTGCGGGCGCAGTTCGCCGGATGCGGCATGGCCGCGCGCTATGGCGGCGAGGAATTCGTGATCCTGATGCCGCGCACGCCGCTGGCGCAGGCCGAACTGCAGTGCCAGTACCTGCGCCAGGCGGTCGCGCACTTGCCGCTGGGGCTGCCGCTCACGGTCAGCGTCGGGCTGGCGTCACAGCAGCCCGGCGAGTCGGCGCAGGACATGCTGCGGCGCGCCGACGCGGCGCTCTACCAGGCCAAGGCACAGGGCCGCGACCGGGTGGTGGTAGCGGGGTAGGCGCGGTTATTCCGGCTGTGCGCTGGCCGAGGGTGCTGGGCGCGTGCGGTTCAGCAGCGGGTGCAGGAATACCGCGCCGATGATGATGGCCACGCCCAGGTAGAACAGCGGCGTGAGCTCGTGCTGTTCGCCCAGGAACAGCATCGCCAGCACGATGGCATACACCGGCTCCAGGTTGGTCACCAGTTGCACCGTATAGGCGCTGAGGTGGCGCAGCGCCACCAGCGCCAGCGCGAACGGCAGCAGCGTGCACAGCCCCGACAGCACCAGCAGCAGTACCGCGTCGTGCAGGTCGGGGAGCACCCACGGGCTGCTGGCCAGGGCCGGCAGCAGCAGCGGCAGGGCCGGCGCCAGCAGGGTCAGGGTCAGGGTGCCCGCGCCCAGCTCCAGCGCGGTGACGGTCAATGGGTCGGCATGGCTGACCAGGCGCTTGTTGAACGAGCCGAACACCGCCACCAGCAGCGCCGACAGCGCGCCCACCGCAACGCCCAGGCGCATGCCGTGCGGTACGCCGCCCACCACCAGCGCCACACCTGGCAGCACCGCCAGGCCGAAGGCCAGTTCGCGCGGCTGGAACGGCCGCCGTGCGATCCACGGCTCGACGATGGCGGTGAACACCGGCGCCAGCGCGATGCAGGTGGCGGCCACCGAAGCGTTGGCCAGCTTCACCGCGCCGTAGAAGGTGAGCCAGTGCAGCGCCACCAGTGCGCCGACGCCGCAGTAGCCGAGCGCCAGCCGCGGGGTCAGTGCGGACAGTCCGCGCCACACCCGCGGCAGCAGCGCCAGCATCGCCACCACCAGCAGCATCCGCCACCACACCAGGGGCAGCGCGGGCAGGGTGATGAGCTTGCCGAGGATGGCGGTCACGCCCCACAGCAACACGCAGAAATGGATCTGCAGCAGGGCCTTGCGGGTATCGGGATTGGACATCGGCGGATTGTCGCCGATGTCCCTCGCCGGCGCCGCAATCGATGCTTCAGTTTCCGCCCAGCAGGCGCAGCAGTTCGCGCGCCGCCGCCGGGTTGCGGTGCTTGGCCGCGCCGATGAAGTAGACGAACACCTCGCGCGGGGCCGCCGCGGCCGCGACCGGGCTGGCGTGCGGCAGGTCCGGATGGTCGTGGCCGTGCCGCCAGCCGTCGATACGGCGCGCCCACTGCGCCAGTGCCGGCGGCGGATAGCCGGTGGCGCAGTCGTCGCGGCTGCGCATCAGCCGCGCGTAGACGAAGTCGGCGCACAGGTCGGCGGCATTGGGGTAGTCGGCCGAATCGGTGAAGACCAGCGCCATGCCGCGCTGCCGTGCCAGCGCCACCAGTGCGGCGTCGAGGAACGCCGGGTCGCGGATCTCCAGCGCGTGGCGTTGCGTGCGACCGTCCAGCGTGGCCGGCAGCAGGTCGAGGAAGGCGGCGAAGTCGTCGCGGTCCAGCGTGCGCCCGGCTTCGAACTGCCAGACCAGCGGCCCCAGGCGCTCGCCCAGCGCGGCGATGCCGGCGATGAAGTCATCGATCTGCGCGCCGGTGCCGGCCAGGCGCCGGGCGCCGGTGATCCGTTGCGGCGCCTTGGCCGAGAACACGAAGCCGTCCGGGGTGGCGTCGCGCCAGCCGGCGTAGGTCGCCGGCTTCTGCGTGCCGTAGTAGGTGCTGTTGATCTCGATGGCGGTCAGCTGGCGGCTGGCGTACTCCAGCTCGCGCCGCTGCACCAGCCCGGCCGGATAGAACATGCCGCCGCGCCACGGCGCGTAGATCCATCCGCCGATGCCGACGTGCACGCCCGGCGTGGTGGGGGCGGGGGCGGCGGCGAACAGGTCATCCATGGGCATGCGGGTCCGGGCGGGGCGTCATCGCGCCGATTCTATCGGCACGCGCCGCCGGCGCCGGCCTATGCCGTGGCCGCGGCCCAGGGGTCGTAGCTGCCGAACCACCACAGGTGGCCTTCCGGGTCGCGGCAGGCATAGCCACGGCCGCCGTAGTCCTGGTCGGCGATGTCGATGACGATCTCCGCGCCGGCCGCGGTCGCGCGCGCGTAATGGGCATCGGCGTCGCTCACGATCACGCATGCGCTCTGGGTCTCCATGCCGCCGACCTCGTCGGGCTGGATCATGTGGCTTCCCCAGGCGCCGGGCTGCACCGAACCCAGCATCACCATGCCGTTGCCGAACACCAGCTGCGCATGGTGGACGGTGCTGCCGTCCTGGTAGACGGCATGGCGCCGGAAGCCGAAGGCGCGGCACAGCCAGTCGATTGCCGCCGGTGCGTCGCGGTAGCGCAGGCAGGGCACGATGGTGGCGGTGGTCGTGGCAGCAAGCTCCATGGCGTGGCTCCGGTGGCGTGGAAGGCGAGGGTGGCGGTGGCCGCGTTACCATCGCGAGAAGGCCGGCATGCCGGCATCGATCCCGAGGGAGAACGCATTGAACAAGTGGCTGGGCAGCGGGCTGGTGCTCGCGATGGGCGTGGCGGCACAGGTGGCGGACGCACAGGAGGCGGCGATGCCGGTGGAACTGCAGCAACTCGATGCCACGGTGGAGCGGGTGCGCCAGCAGTTCGACGTGCCGGGCGTGGCGGTGGCGGTGGTCAAGGACGGCAAGGTGGTGCTGGAGCGCGGCTGGGGCCTGCGCGAGATCGGCAGGCCCGAGCCGGTGCAGGCCGATACGCTGTTCGCGATCGCCTCCAACACCAAGGCGTTCACCGCGACCTCGCTGAACCTGCTGGCCGAGGAAGGCCGGCTGAAGATGAGCGACCGGGTGGTCGACCACCTGCCCGGTTTCCGCATGTCCGACCCCTACGTCACCGGCGAGATGCGCATCCGCGACCTGCTCTCGCACCGCAGCGGGCTGAGCCTGGGGGCCGGCGACCTGCTGTTCTGGCCGACCACCACCTACAGCAACGCCGAAGTGGTGGCGCGGCTGGCGCACGTGCCGCTGAAGAACGGCTTCCGCGACCGCTACGCCTACGACAACATCCTCTACGCGGTCGCCCAGCAGGTGATCGAGAAGGTATCCGGCCTGTCCTATGCCGACTTCCTGCAGCAGCGCATCTTCGACAAGGTGGGCATGGCCGGCACCCGCTACAACGCCGACCACCTCAAGCCCGGCGACAAGGCCGCCATCGGCCATGCCAAGTTCGACTTCAAGGACCTGCGTCCGGTGGCGCCGCTGACCTGGTCCAACAACGCCGGCGCCGGCGGCCTCTATTCCAGCGTGCACGACCTGGCGCTGTGGATGAACGTGCAGCTGGCCGGTGGCTGCCTGGCCGATGGTTCGCCGCTGTTCTCCGAGAAGACCCAGCAGCAGATGTGGCAGATGCAGATCCCGCAGGTGGTGGCCGCGCCGTCGGTGCCGGAACTGGCCCCGGCCCGGCCCAACTTCGCCGGTTATGGCGAAGGCTGGAGCCTGAGCGACTACCGCGGCCAGAAGCTGGTATGGCACACCGGCGGCTGGCCGGGGCAGGTGTCGCGGCTGACCCTGGTGCCCGACCAGAAGCTGGGCGTGGTGGTGCTGACCAACCAGGAATCGGGCGCGGCGTTCAACGCCATCACCATGAGCGTGCTCGACGCGATGCTGGGCGCGCCGGCGCATGACTGGGTGGCCGCCTACGCCGCCAGCGTGGCCAAGGCGCAGGACAACGCCGACGAGGGCTGGCAGAAGCACGTGGCCGCGCGCGATGCCAGGAGCCGGCCTTCGCTGCCGCTGTCCGGCTACGCCGGTACCTACCGCGATGCGTGGTACGGCGATGTGTACCTGGAGCACCAGGGCGGTGCGCTGCGGCTGCGCTTCGGTGCCACCGCCGACCTGGTCGGCCGCCTCGAGCACTGGCAGCACGACACCTTCATCGTGCGCTGGGACAACCGCTCGCTCAACGCCGACGCCTTCGTCAATTTCAATCTCGATCCCGACGGCAGGGTGCGCGAAGTGCGCATGCAGGCGGTGTCGTCGCTGACCGACTTCAGCTTCGACTTCCAGGACCTGCTGCTGGTGCCGACGACGCCGTGATGGTCCGTGCCGGGGCGGGGCCTGCACCGTGGCATGCCGATGCGGGGCAGGGGGGCGGGCCTGCCGCTCCCGCGTCCGGTCGTGTGTGCCCACGCCCCGGGTGGGGCCGTGTTCGTGTGGCCTGCCCGTGATGGAGGCCATGCTCCGTGGCCGGCGCCAGGACGGTCTTGGACCGGCCCGGCGTCAGCCTGATGGCAGGCCTGGTTGCCCGGCTTCCGTCGGCGGTCGCGTTCTTCCTGCGCGCGCCTAACCGCCGCGGGTGCTGCGATAGACCGCCACGACCTGCGACGTCGTGGGATTGGACATGCCCATGCCATTGATGAAGACCGCGGGCGCGCCCTGCTGGAACACCTCGACGGTGCGGTCCACGGCAGTGCGCTGTTCCTGGCTGGGGTTTTCGATGTTGAAGGAAAAGGAACTGCCGCGCTTCACCGGGATGCCGATGTCGGTCAGCTCACGGATGAGGGCTTCGGCCCGCTGCGCCTGCTCGGACGGGCAGTTGGGCGGTGCCAGCACCAGCACCGTGTCACGCGGTGTGCCTGTCGGCATTTCCACCGCGACGAAGCCGTCGTTGCCTGCCGTTGCCGTTGCCGGCGCGGCGCCGCCAGGGGAGCGGTGGCTCCACCAGTTGTAGCCGCCCGCCAGCCCGGCCGCGATGAGAAGCAGTGTCCACCAGCGCATTGCCGTCTCCTTTCCATGAGTGTCGATTCAACTGCCGTGTCCGCGGGCGCCGCTGCGGCGTCGCGCATCCGCGCCGATTATCGATTCATTGCGGTCCCGGCTTCCACCCGGCAGGGTGGAAAGGGCCATGCCATCGCCATCTGGATGCGCGCTGGATGCCAAAGTGCCGTCCGCCAGCCATGCATTGCCGCAGGACAGCGGTTCCCCGCGGTGCTGCATGCGGAACCGGTGGACAGGCCGGTTGCCCCTGCGTCCCGGCCCATTGGTGCCTGGTTGCCGCCCGCGCGGGCCAGGCATCGTCAAGGCCTGGCGGGGCACCGGCGCCCGGCCAGCCCCCTGCGCCGTGGGGATACGCGACAATGACAGGCCCCGTCCGTCCGCTGGCCCGTCTCCATGTTCCGTTGGTTCGAATCCCGCCTCGATCCGTTCCCGCCCGATCCGCCGGCGCAGCCGCCGCGCGGGCTCTATGCCTTCTGCCGCCACTACACCCGCGGCGCGGAAAAGTGGCTGGTGCTGATGGCGCTGACCACGGCCGGCATCGCCGTGGCCGAGCTGGCGCTGTATGCCTACGTCGGCGCGCTGGTGGACCGCCTCGGTGCCAGCACCCCAGACACCTTCCTCGATGCCGAAGGCCGGCGCCTGCTGTGGATGGGGCTGCTGGTGGTGGTGGCGCTGCCGCTGATGGTGCTGCTCAACTCATTGGTGCAGCACCAGACCCTGCTCGGCAACTTCCCCATGCGCATCCGCTGGAGCGTGCATCGTTACCTGCTGCGGCAGTCGATGGGCTACTTCCAGGATGAATTCGCCGGGCGCATCGCCACCAAGCTGATGCAGACCTCGCTGGCGGTGCGCGAGACGGTGGTCAAGCTGTTCGATATCGGCAACTACGTGCTGGTGTTCTTCATCGGCACGCTGGCGGTGGCCGGCGCCGCCGACTGGCGGATGATGCTGCCGTTCGTGGGCTGGATGGTCGGCTATGCGCTGCTGATGTGGCATTTCGTGCCGCGCATGGAGCGTATCTCGCGCGAGCAGGCCGATGCGCGCTCGGAGATGACCGGGCGCATCGTGGACAGTTACACCAACATCGCCACGGTCAAGCTGTTCTCGCATTCACGGCGCGAGCAGGCCTATGCGCGCGAGGCGATGGCCGGCTTCCTGGACAAGGTGCACCCACAGATGCGGCTGGCCACGCGCATCTACACGCTGCTGTACGCGCTGAACATGCTGTTGCTGTTCTCGGTGGTGGCGCTGGGCCTGTGGCTGTGGCACGGCGGCTCGGTGAGCGCCGGTTCGGTGGCGGTGGCGGTGGCGCTGGTGCTGCGCATGCTGGGCATGTCGCAGTGGATCATGTGGGAGTTGTCGGCGCTGTTCGAGAACATCGGCACCGTGCACGACGGAATCAATTCGATCTCGCTGCCGCCGACGGTGGACGACGCGCCCGGTGCGCCGGTGCTGGAGCATGTGCTGGGCGATATCCGCTTCGAAGGCGTGTCGTTCCATTACGGCAAGAACCACGGGGTGATCGAGGGCCTGGACCTGCACGTGCGCGCCGGCGAGAAGATCGGGCTGGTCGGGCGCTCCGGTGCGGGCAAGTCCACGCTGGTCAACCTGCTGCTGCGCTTCCATGACGTCGAGCGCGGCCGCATCCTCGTCGATGGGGTCGATATCGCCACGGTGCAGCAGGACTCGCTGCGCGCGCAGGTGGGCGTGGTCACCCAGGACACCTCGCTGCTGCACCGCTCGATCCGTGACAACCTGCTCTACGGCCGTCCCGATGCCAGCGAGGCGCAGCTGCGTGCAGCCGTCGCCAAGGCGCGGGCCGACGACTTCATCGCCGAACTGCGCGACAGCGAGGGCCGCAGCGGCTACGACGCCCATGTCGGCGAGCGCGGGGTGAAGCTCTCCGGCGGCCAGCGCCAGCGCATCGCCATCGCCCGGGTGCTGCTCAAGGACGCGCCGATCCTGGTGCTGGACGAGGCGACTTCGGCGCTGGATTCGGAAGTGGAGGCCGCGATCCAGGAGAGCCTGGACGAACTGATGGGCGGCAAGACGGTGATCGCCATCGCCCACCGCCTGTCCACCATCGCGCGCATGGACCGGCTGGTGGTGATGGACCAGGGGCGCATCGTCGAGACCGGCACCCATGCCGGACTGCTCGCCGCCAACGGCCTGTATGCGCGGTTGTGGGCGCGCCAGACCGGGGGCTTCGTCGCCGCGGAAGAGTGAGCCCGCGCCCGGTGCCTGAGGGGCGCGCCGGCTGGGGAGCCATGGGGCAGGATGCCGGCGGCGTGCCGCCGGCTGCTTTTTGCGGCGAACATGGCCGCAGTGCATTGCGACCGATGCGGCTGTAGCACGCGTTATTTCAGCACTTGCCTGCCGCCTTCAGCAGCGCATTGCATGTGCCGCCAGTGGCGGGCTTGCCGATCGCACCCCCTTTGCCGAGCTCGGAGCAGATCGCATCGGACACCGCGCGGCCCAGTTGCGATACCCCGCCGGTGACGTAGCAGGAGTACTGTTTGCCGCTGTCGGTCCTGACCATGTAGCTCGCCTTGACCCCGTCGTTGCTGCGATCGGTGACGGTGAACGTGCCTTTGGCCAGCCCGAGCGCCTGGGCGGTGTTGCGCTCGATGGCATCGTCAGTGACCGAGAACGAGGCGCAGGCCGAAGTCATCGCAGCCAACGCGGCCAGCGCGGCCCATGCAGCAGTGTTCCTCATGGTGGAGCTCCTTTCTTCAGGCGTTCTGATCGGGAGTCGGAATGTTCCAAAGCCATTGCGCGCGATCAACCCTACTGCGGTAGGGTTCCGCCCAGTGCGGGGCGGCTACGCATAATTGCCCGCGCCTGGCGATTGCCGACGGCCATGCGCGCCTCCCGTCACTGGCCCGCCCCGGATCTGCGAATGAACGCCACGTGCTGGTTGTGGATGCTGCTGGTTGCTGCGCTGCTGTTGCCGCCGGAGGCGCGGGCCTTTGCCGTGGTGCTGCAGTACGCGGGCGCCGTGGATGACCGCATCGCCTACTTCGCCGATGTCCGGGTCATCGCCAATCGCACACCACCGGCCGGGGGCGGGGGCGCGACCGAGGTCCGCGAGATCGACGTGACGGCGGTGTACGAGAGCGCCGACAGGCCCGAGTTCGTGCACATGAAACTTCAATTCCAGTGCCCCGGCGCCTTCCCGATGGACAGGGCAGGCGCGCGCGCGAGGGAAAACATGCCGCGGGTGCGCGCCGGCGATGCGGTCACCTTCCGCATCGGGCCCGGCAGCTACCAGCTCAGGCGCACGGACCTGAAAACCGAGCCGGTCGCCGCCACCGGCTGGAACACGTCCGCCGCCCCTGCGCTCTCCCGGGCGGGTGCGATTGCCTGCAATCACATCGCCTTCGACCACGCCCTGCATGCCGCCATCAAGGCCGGCGGCACGTTCGATGCCGGCGAGTTCGGCAAGCGCGTCGTCGCGCTGGGCCTGCCGGTGGACATGCCGTTGATCGCGGAGACGCTGCCGTCCGGATTCCTGGAATTTGCCTGGGAGAATTTCTGGTGGGAGAAGGTCCTCGCCGGCAAGCGTCCCGACCCGAGCGGCAAGTGGGCCACGCCGCTGTCCGAGGCCGATCGCCAGGCCGCGATGCAGAAACTGAAGCAGAAGCAGCGGGAACTGGAAGCGGGCACCGCGTCGATCCAGGCCGACCTGGGGCAGGGCATCGCGCAGCTGCAGGCACGGATGCGGGCCGACACGCAGGCTGCGGGCGCCGGCGGCAGAGGGCCCGATGGCCGCAAGCTGACGCCGCTGGAATCCAGCCTGATCGCCATCTGGAAAGGCCGGCCCGAGCAGGACGTCGTCGCGCTCATGGGCAACCCGCAGTTCGACGAGGCCGGCGACACCCGTTTCCTGCGCTACACCCGCACCTGGGAGCGGGACGCGGTGACGGCCTACGGCAGCCAGGGCGTGGTGGGCGGCGATGCCGGCGGCTTTGCGATGTGTTTCGTGGAATTCCGGACCCGGTGCGATGCGCTGGGGCAATGGCGCGTGGACGACATCCTGGTCCGGTCCGACTACGAAGGCGCCGGACTGGGGCGCACCCGCAGCATGTGCGAGGCGCTGGCGCGCCATGCGGCCGGTCCTTGAGCGCCCTCGCCACGGCGGCGGATGCGGCAACGCACGACAACGGACGGAGGATGGCGATGATCAGGAACATGATGCTGGCAGCGGGACTGTCGCTGGCGGGCGTGCCGTGCGGGGCCGCATCCGGCGTGGACGGCGCATCGTTCGACGTACTGGGATCGATGATGGAAACCCGGCGGGCAGAGATCAATTCCGGGGACATCCTCGAATCGAACAAGGAAGAAGCGATCCGCTACCGGGAGAAAGTCATCGCTGGCTGGTGGGAGTTCATGCAGGCCCGCTCGGGTGCCCGCCCGGGCGAATACTGTGCGGCTTCGTTCCTGCGCGGCAAGCGGGTCAAGCGCGAACGGGTCGACGGCATCAGCGACGGAATGGTGGTGACCCTGTTCGGCCCGGGCGGGGGCTACGGCGGCGCGCTGCTGGGCTTTTCGCCGCTGGGCAGCGAGCACGCCTTTCCACGGCTCGGCAACGGCACGCCGGTGCGCGTGACCCTGAAGCAGGGTAATCTGCAGCCGGCTACCTTGAACGCCATCTACACCACGGCAGGCGCAAAGGCACCGCCGATGCTGCTGTTCGCGATACCGAGCATCGAAGCGCTGCTGGCGGGGATGCGGGATGACTGGCATTTCGAGGTGATTTACCAGGGCACGTCGATTGCCGACATCGCATGGCACGATGGACTCAAGGCACGCGATGAACTGAAGCGGTGCCTGGCCGGCGGGGGCGGGCATGGGTAGTCGGTGTGGCCCGCTGGCACCACGGCGGGTGGCCCGGACCGCCGCTGTCGCGGCAAGGGGGACGGAAAGATGGCTGGCAAGCGCACGACCCGGGCACCGCACGTGAATCCCGGCCTTCGCCCGGTCGCAGCGGCATCGCGATGACGTTACGGAACGAATGCTCGGCCGTGGTCGTGGACGACCATCCGCTGGTTGCGCGCGGCATTGCCGACTATCTGCGCACGCATTGCGGGTTCGCGCGCGCCGAGGCGATCTGCCACGCCGATGGCCTGTGGACGCACCTGGTGCAGGTCGGGATACCGACCCTGGCCCTGGTGGATTTCTGGCTGCCGGAAGGCACCGCACTGCCCATGCTGGCGCAGCTTCGCGCCGAGTATCCGGGCATGCGCCTGCTGGTGATCAGTGGTGACGACGACCCGGCGATCCGCGACAAGGTGCACCGGCTGGCGGTCGATGGTTTCGTGCTCAAGCATGCCGAGCCCGCGGTGTTCGCCCGGGCGGTGAGCGCGGTGCTGCGCGGCGACGCATGGTTCGACGATGCTCCGCTTGCCACTCAGGCGAACGATGGGGCACGCAGCCTGCCGCTGAGCCCGGCCGAGCTGGGCCTGACCCCACGCCAGGGAGAGGTGCTGGCGCTGATGCTCAAGGGCCTGCCGAACAAGCGCGTGGCGCAACAGCTGTCGCTCACCGAACAGACGGTCAAGGAGCACGTAAGCGGCATCCTGGAGCGACTGGGCGCGCGCAACCGCATCGAACTGATAACCCGGCTGAGCGGGAAGCGGATCGATGTCTGAGCAGGACCCGGCGCGGCCGGCCGCCACCGACAGGGCACCCGGCTATGCCGATATCAGCCCTGCGCGCCGGGTAGGCCTGCTGGAGGTGGCGTTCGCCCGGATCAATTACGGCTTCGGGGCGATGGTCGTCGTCAGCCTGCCCTTCATTGCCTGGTATGCGCGGCTCGGGCAGAACCCGTTCGGGCTGGTGCTGTGGTCGGCGTGGTATTTCGTTGGCTTCTGGGTCGTCCGCTGGCTGTACCGGCGCTACCAGCGCGCGTGCGCACGGGACGCCGCCGATGTGGTGCTGCGCCGCTGGTCGCCGTTGATCCATGGGGTGGCGCTGGTTTACGGCGCCAGCATGGCCGTGCCGCCGTTGCTGACGGCCGCGCACGCCACGTTCGAATTCCAGCTGCTCTATCTGGTGACGATCGCGGCGATCGTGGCCAGCAACTCGGTGCACGCCTCGCCGGTGCTGTCGGTCTTCCGCTGCTTCTTCCTGTCCGGCTGGGGAAGCCTGACCCTGCTGGTGCCCTACAGCTTCCCGGGGCACGGGTATTACGTGATGCCATTGGCGCTGATCTACATCCTCACGATCCTCAGGCACTCGGCCATCTCCCTGCGCTTCTTCGTGCAGAACGTGGTGCTGCAGGAGGAGGCCGCGCGCCTGGCCGAGGATTTCCGCCAGGCCAAGGAGCAGGCCGAAAGGGCGCTGTACGACAAGCACCTGTTCCTGACCACGGCCAGCCACGACCTGCGCCAGCCGGTACATGCCATGGGCTTCCTGGTGGAGTCGATTTCACGCAGCAACCGCGACCGCGCGCTGGATACGGCCCTGGCCGACCTGCGCGAAAGCGTGCACTCGGCCACGCAGATGTTCGATGCGCTGCTCGACCTGTCGCGGATCGAAAGCGGCCGGGTGCAGGTCCGCAGCGAGGCCGTGGACCTGGCCGGGATGATCGCCCACGTCGCGGCGGTTTTCCGCGAGGAGGCGCGCGATCGCGGGTTGGCGCTGCGCGTGCACCTCCCCCCGGGACAGGCGATCGCCATCGCCGACGCAACACTCCTGCGCCAGGCATTGAACAACCTGCTGCACAACGCGCTGCGCTACACGCGCCGGGGCGGCATCCTGCTGGCCGTCCGCCGCCGTGGCGGCAGTTGGCGCTGCGAAGTCTGGGACACCGGCATCGGCATCGCGATGCGCGATGGCAACGCCATCTTCTCGCCGTTCTTCCGCAATGCCCATGCCTGGGGCATCGACAGCGCCGGCCACGGGTTGGGGCTGGCGGTCGTCGCCCGGTGCTGCGCCATGATGGGCGCGAGGCACGGCTTCCGTTCCCGCGAAGGCAGGGGCTCGTGTTTCTGGATCCACCCCGAAGCGGGGGAGCCGGCGACGCTGCCGGCGAGCGTCCGGCTGGCCGATCCGGTCGCGCCAGGCGCGGTGGCGCATGGCATGGGCACCTGCCTGGTGGTTGACGACGACCCGTTGGTGCGCAGCGCCTGGCAGACCCTGATGCAGTCCTGGGGCTTGCAGGCCACCTGCGTCGAATCGGGCGGACAGGCGCTGCACCTGATCGAATCCGGCTTCAGGCCGGATGTCGTGTTCTGCGACCAGCGCCTGCGTTCGGGAGAGAGCGGCTTCGAACTGTTGTGCGAACTGCTTGGCCGCTTGCCGGAAGCGAACGGCGCCATGATCAGCGGCGAGCTGGATTCGGCCGAGTTGGGCCACGCCCAGGAGCAGGGGTACCTGGTGCTGCGCAAGCCGGTGGAGACGGCGGAGCTGCAGGCGGTGCTGGGCTGCTGGCTGCCGCCGCCGGCGCGTACCTGAGCAGGCGCCAGTTGCAGTCGCGCGGCGGGTGCCAGCGTCCAGGCCACCGCGGTGGATGCTGGTCGCGGCGGCACGGCATGCCGGGTTTACACGGCTAGTGCTCCAGCTCGTGCTCGATGCGCCGGTCCGGAATCAGCCACAGCAGCGCGACCAGCGCGTACAGCGCCTGGCCGAGCCGCGCATCGGCCAGGGTGGCGCCGATCCCGGCAAGGTAGAGCAGCGGCGAGAGCTTGCCCTTCCAGTTGCCGCCCAGCGCATGCCGCAGCACCGACGCGCTGCCATCGGCGGCGATGATGCGCCGCTGCAACAGCCAGTAGGCGATGGCCGAGGCCAGCAGGACCAGGCCATAGGCCACCGATGGCAGCGGCGCCAGGTGGTTGTTGCCCATCCAGCGGGTCGCGAAGGGCAGCAGCGACAACCAGAACAGCAGGTGCAGGTTGGCCCACAGCACGCTGCCGGTGACGCGCCTGCAGGCCTGCAGCAGGTGATGGTGGTTGTTCCAGTAGATGCCCACGTAGATGAAGCTGAGCACGTAGCTCAGCAACGACGGCGCCAGCGGCAGCAGCGCGTCGAGCGTGGCGCCCTCCGGCGCTTTCATCTCCAGCACCATGATGGTGATGATGATCGCCAGTACGCCGTCACTGAAGGCTTCAAGACGTCCCTTGCCCATGCGTTGTCCCCGTGGATTGCCGTGTTGGGTGGCTCTGCTGTGGATGAGGTGGCACCGGTGCCGGTTCAGCCGGCGGCCCGGCGCACCATGGTGGCCCCGGCATCGCCGAACCGGTGGATGGCGAAGGCCGTCGGCCACAGCCCGCCCTCGTCCAGCTGCGCCTGGTCGCTGACGCCGAAGGTGGCGTAGCGGGTCTTGAATTTGCCCGCACCCTGGAAGAAGCACAGCACTTTGCCGTCCTTCGCCCACGCCGGCATGCCGTACCAGGTGCGCGGCTGCGGGCCCGGTGCGGTGGCCATGACCAGCGCATCGATGCGGCGCGCCATGTCGCGTTCGGCCGCGGGCATCTCGTCGACCCGGGCCAGCAGCTCGGCCTTGCCGTCGGCGCTGCTGCGCTGGGCGCGGGCCTCGGCCTTGAGCTCCCTCACCCGTGCATTCATCGCCGCCTGTCCTTCGGCGGTGAAGCCGGCGGCGCGCCTGGCCGCGGCCGTTCTGCCGCGCGCGCTGGTCCTGTCGGTGGTGGTGCGGGTCATGGGCGTCCTCGGCAGGAAAGCGACGGAGGCCGGCGAAGGCGCCGGATCAGCCGCCGCGGCGCGCCAGCCAGAGCGCCGCCAGCGGGGCGAGATTGAACAGCAGGATGCCGATCTTGTACGCGGCCATGCCGCCGTAATGGATCGCATCGAAGCTGGCATCGGGCAGCGCGAACCAGCGGCCATGCAGCCGCCTCAGCGCGTCGCGCGCGGTCACAAAGGCAAGGAACCAGACCAGCAGGACGGCGTAGTTGAACGCCAGCGACCACAGCAGGAAACGGCACAGGAAATCGCTGTCCATGGGGTTCTCCGGAGGGCGTTACAGCAGGCGGGTACCGAGCGGGACATCGTGCTCGGGCACGCACAGCGATACCTGGCCGTGGGCATTGTGGAAGCCGGTGACCAGACATTCGGACATCAGTGGGCCGATCTGCCTGGGCGGGAAGTTCACCACCGCCACCACCTGCTTGCCGACCAGCGCCTCGGGCGCATACAGGTCGGTGATCTGGGCGCTGGACTTGCGGACGCCGATCTCCGGGCCGAAATCAACCTGCAGGATGTACGCCGGCCGGCGCGCCTTGGCGAACGGCTCGGCGGCCACGATGCGGCCCACGCGCAGTTCCACCTTGCTGAAGTCGTCCCAGTCGATCGTTTGCATGGCGTGCGCCGGCAGGATGAGTGCCGATCAATAGCGCCGGCGCCGGCGGGCGTCAACCGCGCCACCACCGGGGCGGTTCGCGTCCGGTGCAGGGCGGCGGGCGTGCTCAGCGGGTACGCCCGGCGCGCCTGAACAACGCCGTCCGCAGTACCGGCGTGCCGTCCTTGAAGTAGGACTCCGTCTCGGTCATGACGTTGCCGTCCGCACTGACCGAATACACCCGCGTCGAGCGCGGGATGCCTTCGTAGACGAACTGCATGACCAGCACGTTCGGCGCCGGCATCTTGGCGGCCAGCACGTCGACCCAGTACGTGCCCGACGCGCGGCCGGGGGTGCCGTCCAGCGACAGGGTGGATTCGGCGTGCATGATCTTGTCGTCCTGGCCGACGATCCGGACGCGTTCGTTCCAGCGGCCGTCGGGCGTGGCGGCGAACACCAGGTCCACGCGCTTCGGGCGCGCTTCCGGCGGCATCGGCAGGCTGTCCACGTCCAGGAGCCACTGGCCCACCAGCGGCGAGTCGGCCGGCGCCGCGGCGGATGCGGGCGCGGGTGCGGTGGCCAGGGCGGCGGACAACAGCGCGGCAAGCATCACGTTCATGCGATCTCCTGGAGGCAGGGGGACTGGAGCCGATCATGCCCCGGCGCGGCGCCGGCCTGCGTGAACGGGGGCGGTGCGCTACCGGGGCCTGCCGGCGATCGCGTGCGGGCATGCGCGGGGCCGCGGCGGCGCTGGCGGGTGCCGCAACGACGAAGGCCCGGGAATCCCCGGGCCTTCGCGCATCCCCTCGCGGGGCGGTTACTCGATCGGCTGGTCCAGCATCAGCTGGCGCGCGAAGCGCACCGGCGGCGCGCCGTAGGACAGGATCTGGTCGTGGTAGGCCTTGAGCTTGAAGTCCGCGCCGAGCTTGTCCTGCACCGCCTTGCGGGTGTCGAAGTGCTCCTGCGCGCCGACGAAGTAGGTCGGCAGCTGCGCCGAGGTCAGCTGCGCGCGCACCCACTTGCCCGCGGCCTCGCTCTCCTGCTGGAAGGCGTCGTGGGTCATCAGCTGCATCGCCTGCTCGCGGCTCCAGTTGTCCACGTGCACGCCCTGGTCGAGGATGGCGTTGGCAATCGTGCGCAGGTAGAACTTGAGCTGCACCAGGTGGAACAGCGGGTCGCTGTCCAGGTAGCCCTGTTCCTGCATCATGCGTTCGGTGTAGACCGCCCAGCCCTCGGCGAACAGGCCCGAGCGCAGCACCGCGCGCAGGGTGGAGGGGAACTTGCCCGAGTGCCAGCCTTCCAGGTAATGGCCCGGGGTGCCCTCGTGGATCGACAGCAGGTGGATCATGCGGCTGTTGTATTCGCGCAGGAACGAATCGACCTGCTTGTCGTTCCAGTCCTCCGGAATCGGCGAGACCGCGTAGAAGGTCTTGAGGTTCTTGTCCAGCGGGCCGGGCGAGTCGCAGTAGGCCACCGCGACGCCGCGCTGGAATTCGGGCATCAGGATGATGTCCACCGGCGCATCCGGCAGGGTCATCAGGTCATGCTTGCGCACGAACTCGGTGGACTGATCCAGCGCCGCCTTGGCATCGTCGACGACCTTGTCGCGGGCCGGCTTGTCGGCATAGGCCAGTTCCAGCGCGGCCTCGATCGCCTTCTGCTGCTGTTCGTCGGTCGGGTCGGCCGGCATTTCCGGCGCACCCGGCCTGTCCTTCAGCACCACCTGGGCGATGCCGTACATGTCCTTGCGTACGCGGGTCAGCTCGGCGCGGGCGCGCTCGCCGATCTCCGCGCGCGACAGCGAGGAATTGAGCGAGAACTTCAGCTTCTGGTCGTACTTCTCCGCACCGATGCGGAACTCGCCCTTGGCGTTGGGTACCAGGGTCTTGTCCAGCCAGGTCTGCTGCTCTTCGACGGCGGTGGTCAGCGTGGCGATGGCGGCCTTCAGGCGTTCCTGGTCGGCGGCTTCGAGCTGGCCGATGTTGGGGACGATGAAGGTCTCGACCAGGCTGAGGATGCCGCGGTTCTGCTTGGCCACGGTTTCGGCGTGGATCTTCGGTACGCGGGCCGGGTCGAGGTTGGCGCGTGCGGCGGCGAAGATCTGCGGGATCTTCTCGATGCGCGCGGTGGCCGACTTCAGGCGCTCGGGCAGCGGCGCGAACTCGCGCGCCATCAGGCCGTAGATGGCGCTGCCGGCCAGGCCGGTATAGACCTGCGGGTCCCACTGCCACGACTGCAGGGTTTCGTTGCCCCAGATGTCGGACTGCAGCTGGTTGCGCAGGATCGCGGCATCCACCTGGTTCTCGCGGCCGAGTTTGCCGGTGTCGATCCTGTCCAGCTCGGCGAGCAGCGCCTTGCTGGCCTCCAGGCCCTTCTGCTGGCCGGCGGCGCTCAGGTCATCCAGCTCGGCGTCGTAACGGTGGTCGCCGATCTGGGTGGCGCTGACCGGGGACAGCTGCATCCAGGTATCGAGCGCCTTCTTGGACAGTTCGGCGAACTGCGCGTCGGCCTGGCTCTGGCCGGCCTGTTCGGTGGTGGCGGACGGGGAGGACGGGGCGTCGCTGTTCTGGCAACCGGCCAGGCTGGCGAGCAGGGCGGCGGCGAGCAGGTGCTTGCGCATCGGGATACCTGTTGCGGAGGGAATGACGCAGGATAGGCCAGCGCCGCGGCGGACGCCCATGCCATTGGCTTACCATGGCCGCCAGACAGGTCCGTGGAGATCGTGCGATGCATTATGAAGGCAGCTGCCACTGCGGACGCATCGCGTTCGCTTTCGAATCGGCCGAGCCGATCGCCAGCGCGGTGTCCTGCAACTGTTCGATCTGCCGGCGGCGCGGTTCGCTGCTGTGGTTCGGCCCGCGCAGCGGTTTCGAGCTCAGGACCGACCCGGCCCAGCTGGAGAGCTACCGCTTCAATTCCGGGCACATCGACCACCACCACTGCCGCGTCTGCGGCGTGGCCCCGTTCAGCGAGGCGGTGGACCCGCGCAGCGGCCAGCCGACCGTGGCGATCAACCTGCGCTGCGTGCCGCAGGTCGATCTGGACGCACTGGAAGTCAGGCATTACGACGGGGCCAGCCGGTGACGGCGGCGCGGCGCCGGCCGTGGTTGGCGGCCGGCATGCTGCTGGCGCTGTCGTTGGGCTCCGGCTGTGCCAGGCATGGCGACGAGGCCGCGGGCGTCGCCGCCGAGGTGGCGCTGGCGTCGCCGGAAGGCGCGTTCCTGGCCTATGAACACACGCTGCAGCTGCAGCTGCCCGGCGCACAGATCGGGCCACGGCTCAAGGCACTGGCCGAGGCCTGCCAGAGCGCGAAGTTCGGCGACTGCGCGGTGCTGCAGCTGGCGCAGGGCGGTGGCGACACGGCTTCGGGCTTGATCGAGATGCGGATCGCGCCGCAGGGCGTGGAGCCGATCATCGCCCTGGCCAGCGAGAAGGGCGAAACGATACGCCGCGACACCCGTGCCGAGGACCTGGCACAGCAGGTGGCCGACACGCGCCTGGCCCAGGCGCGGCTCAAGGGCGAACACGCGCGCCTGGGCGAATACCAGCAGCGCAGGGACCTGGCGGTGGCCGACCTGCTGGCCATTTCCCAACGCCTGGCCGAGATCGAGGCCGCGCTGGAGCAGGCCGGGCGCGATGCCGCCCAGCAGCACCGGCGCATCGACACGCAGAAGCTGACCATCCAGCTGGATTCGACCAGCAGCCAGCGCAACCGCAGCGAGATCGGCCGCGCGCTGGGCGAGTTCGGCAGCATCTTCACCACCAGCCTGGCCTACCTGATCCGCGTCGTTGCCGGCCTGCTGCCGCCGCTGCTGGTCGCCGCCGTGCTGCTGTGGGGCGGACTGAAGCTGTGGCGCCGACGCCGGCGCCAGCAGCAGGGGTGAGCCGGTCGCAGGGCGCACCGGAGTGCGCCTGCGATCTCACGGCCGCCAGTAGTTGTTGGCTGCGGCCACCGTCTGGAAGTTGAGCGCCAGGACCTGCGCGGCGGCGGTCAGGCCATCGGCGGAATCGGCGTATTCCGGGCGCAGCTTCTGCAGGATGGACAGGTCGGGCTGGGTGTACTTGACGCTGCGGCGGCTCAACAGCACCGCGAGCTCGAAGCCTTCCTGCGGGGTGGCGGTGATGAGGGTGTCGAGCCATTGGTCGGTCATCGCGGTGCTCTCCTGTAGCGGTGGGTGGACAGCGGAATGTGCGCTGCCGCCGGCCGCAACGTCTTGACCTGGATCAAACCGCGCCGGCGACGCGCCACGTCCCCCTGCAGTCGCCGTGGCCGCGGCGCGGTTCAGCCCTCGTCGTGCTCGTATTCGATGACCAGTCCGCGTTCGCGGGCCAGCAGTTCCACCGCCCGCCGCGCCTTCTGCGCAGTGGCGGCATTGCCGATCTCGACTTCCAGTTCGTGGATGCCGGGGCCGATGTCATCGGACAGGCCGGCCGAGCTGGAGTCCTCGTCGTCCATGTGCGGCATCAGGTCGTCGGTTTCCTCGACGTGCTCGATGCCTTCCAGGCCGTGCAGCAGGTCGCTCACGGCCAGGGCGTCGTCGGCGTTGCCGGTGATGCGGATGCGCAGCAGGGGCATGGGATTCTCCGTGGGAAGGGGAATCCAGCCTGGGCAGTCGGTGGGCAAGGGAACGTGAAGCGCGCCGGTGCGGGCACGCGCTGTTTGTCAGCGGGCGCGGTTGCAGGGATGCTTGCGTTCCACCAACGGAGGGATGTCCATGGCATGCGCGGTGCGGGCGGAAACAGGGGCGATGGGGCCGGGGCCATGAGCGGGGCGACACCGGCGCCGGTGGCGCGCGACTGGTCCACGCCGCTGGAGCTGCTGGGCCTGGGCATGGTGTGGGGCGCATCGTTCCTGTTCATGCGCATCGCGGTGCCGGATTTCGGCCCCTACGCGCTGGTGGAGGTGCGCCTGCTGCTCGGCGCGCTGGTGCTGATGCCCTTCCTGTGGCGCGCGCGGGCCCTGTTCCCGGCGCGGCGCTGGCTGTGGCTTGCCCCGATCGGCCTGATCAATTCGGCACTGCCTTTCGTGCTGTTCGCCTGGGCGGCGCAGCGTGCGCCGGCGGCGATCGGCGCGATCTGCAACGCGATGACCGTGTTGTTCGCCGCCCTGGTCGGGTACCTGTTCTTCGGCGAGAAAATCGGCCCGCGCCGGGCGCTCGCGCTGCTGGTCGGCTTCTCCGGGGTCGTGGTGCTGGCCACGGCGAAAGTCTCGGGGCTGGCGATCGGTACGGCGGTGGCGGCCGGCACGGTGGCGGCGCTGCTGTACGGGGTGGGGGCCAACCTGGTCCGCCGCCACATGAGCGGGCTGCCGCCGGCCGCATCGGCCGCGGCCACGCTGGGCTGTGCCGCGTTGTGGATGCTGCCGATGGCCTTGAACCACTGGCCGCGGCAGCCGGTATCGGTGGCATCGTGGGCCAGCGCCATCGTCCTGGGCATCGTCTGCACCGGGCTGGCGTTCCTGGTGTTCTACCGCCTGATCGGCCGGGTCGGGCCCTCGCGCGCGGCCACCGTCACCTACCTGATCCCGCTGTTCGGGGCGCTGTTCGCCTGGCTGTTCCTGGGCGAGCCGGTGACCCTGCAGATGCTGCTCGCCGGCGGCCTGATCCTGGGCAGCGTGGCGGTGAGCCAGCGCTAGGCCGCGGCCGCACGCGGCGACGGCCTGGCGGGGGCAGCCGCGGTTGGCCGGCTCAGCGCACCGGCAGCGGAATGTTGCACAGGTCGATATGGCCGGCCGGGCGCTTGTAGAAGTCGTCGCGGCGGTTGCGGCGGGCCTCCACCATATCGGCGAAGGTCCTGGAGTCGGTGCGCAGCACCCGCAGCGGCGTGCGCTCGGCGTCCGGCACGTCGCTGGCCAGGCGGATGGATCTGATCGGCGTGCGCTGCGCGGCGTCCTCGTAGAAGCCCATGGGCTCCGGCCCGCGTTTGATCGTGCTCAGCAGTTCCATGCCCTTGAGCACGCGCCCGACCAGGGTGATGTTGCGGTCGAGCTGGCGCGGCGACTGCCCGGTGACCACGTACAGCTCGGCGCCGATGCTGCTGTCCTCGTCGTTGTTGCGGCCGGCGCCGACCGCGCCGTAGCAGTGCGCCAGCCAGGTGTGTTCGCCGTCGCTGGCGACGGCGAAGTCGCCGACGAAACCGGTTTTCGCGGCCCAGCCGTCTCGGTCGGGCAGCGCGGTGAACGCCAGCCCCCGCGTGGGCCGCTGGAACTCGGCCGGCAGGTGGGTCCTCGCGCTGCCCAGCGGCCGCGCCCTGGCCGGGTCGTCGGCATCGGCGTCGCCGAACTGGACCACGAAGTTGTCCTGCGAACGGTAGATGCTGGTGCCGTTCCAGAAGCCTTCGCGCGCCAGGGTGCGGATGTTGCCGGCGTGTTCGGGGGCGAATCCAGGGGCCAGTTCGATGATGACCCGGCCGCCGTCCAGGTCCATGTACAGCAGGTTGTCGGCGGCGGGCACGTGCCAGTCGCTGTCCGGCGAGGCGGCCAGGATCTCCTGCGCGCTGCGGTACTTGGCCGGCGCGTCGGCGGCCAGCGCCGGCAACGGGGACAGCATCAGGGCCAGGGCCAGCAGGGTCGGGCGTAGCGTCATCGGGCGCGTTCCGTGATCGGGTGTGGGTCGATTCTGCGGGATCGCCCGGGGCCGCCGCCAGACCGTGCCGGGAGTGGGGTGACTACCGGCACATCCGCTATAGCGAAGTGAGTAATAGTGTTGGCTTCAGGCTAGTTGGCAGGAGCAAGGCGATGGGTGAGTTCGAAGCCCAACTGCGCAAATTCCAGAAGGAGCTCAGCGCCGGCACGGTGTCGCTGGCGCTGCTGGCGGTACTGGCCAAGGCCGGGGAGCCGCTGTACGGCTACCTGATCGCCAAGGAACTGGAGCGCACCGGCGACGGCGTGCTCAGCGGCAAGCAGAGCGCGCTGTACCCGGTACTGCGCAACCTGGAAGGCGCCGGCCTGCTGGAAAGCCATGTCGAGCCGTCGGTGGCCGGGCCACCACGGCGCTACTACCGCATCAATGACGAGGGACGCGCCGTGCTCAGGCAGTGGATCGCGGCCTGGAATGCCACCCGGGACTCGCTGGAGTCCGTACTGGAGGGAGTCGAACGATGAACAACGAGACCAACGCACGGCCGCTGCCGACCACGATTCCCGAATACCTGGAGCAGCTGCGCGCCGCGCTGGCCGGTGCCGACCCGGCGATGATCCAGGACGCGCTGTACGACGCGGAGGAGTACCTGCGCTCGGAGCTGGCCGAGCAGCCCGGCAAGAGCGAGGCCGACGTGATCGCCGGTGTCGCCGGCAGCTACGGCGCGCCGGAGGAGGTGGCCGAGATCTACCGCGAGACCGAGGTGACGGTGAACCGCGCGCTGCGCACGCCGTTGCCCGGTCGCCGGCCGCTGCCGCCGCCGGTTGCCGCGGTCGCGCCGGGCGTCGCCGTCGCGGCAGCCCCGGCCGGCCCGGTCGCGGCCAAGCCGCGCTCGGCGGCCGCGCGCTTCTTCGGCGTGGTACTGGACCCGCATACCTATGGCGCGCTGTTCTACATGCTGCTGTCGCTGGTCACCGGCGTGTTCTTCTTCACCTGGGTGGTGACCGGGCTGTCGCTGTCGGTGTCGCTGATGATCCTGATCATCGGCATCCCGGTGCTGCTGCTGTTCCTGGGATCGGTGCGGGTGCTGTCGCTGGTGGAGGGCCGCATCATCGAGGCGCTGCTGGGCGTGCGCATGCCGCGCCGGCCGATGTACACGGACAGGAGCCAGGGCTGGCTGGCGCGGATCGGCGCGATGTTCACCGACGTTCGCACCTGGCTGACGATGCTGTACTTCGTGCTGATGCTGCCGCTGGGCGTGGTCTACTTCAGCATCGCCACGACCCTGCTTTCGACCTCGCTGGCGCTGGTGTTCGCACCGCTGGCCGATGTGGCCCTGGACCAGCCCGTCAATCTCTGGATCAACGACGTGAACATGGGCGACGGCGTGTGGTTGTGGCCGCTGGCGGTGGCCGCGGGACTGGTGCTGCTGTTCGCGACCCTGCACCTGGCGCGCGCCATCGGCAGGCTGCATGGCGCAATCGCCAAGCACCTGCTGGTGCGGTTGTAAGCCACAGATAGGATCAAGCCAGACGGGGCACCTGTGTGCCCCGTTTTCCTTTGTGGTGATGGCAACGCCCGCGGCGCCATCGGCGCGCGGGCAGGTGCGCGCCGTGCGCCGGGCTTCAGCGCTGCGCGCGGCGGCGCAGCGGGGTGACGTTGCTGGCGGCGGCCTTGCGCGGCTTCTTCGCCGCGGCCGGCTGCGATTGCGCGATGAAGAAGTCGCGCACCTTCGGGTACACCACCTCGCGCCAGCGGCGGCCGCTGAAGATGCCGTAATGGCCGGCGCCCTCGACGATGAAGTGGCTGCGGCGCGCGGCCGGGATGCCGGTGCACAGCGCCTGCACGGCTTCGGTCTGGCCGAGGCCGGCGATGTCGTCCAGTTCGCCCTCGATGCTCAGCAGCGCGGTGTCGCGGATCGCCGACGGATCCACGCGTTCGCCACGCACGTGCCACTGTCCGCGCGGCAGCAGGAACTCCTGGAACACCACGCGGATGGTGTCCAGGTAGAAGCGCGCGGGCATGTCCAGCACCGCGTTGTATTCGTCGTAGAAACGGCGGTGGGCATTGGCGTCGTCCAGGTCGCCCTTGACCAGGTCGGTGTAGAAGTCCCAATGCGACATCAGGTGGCGGCTGGGGTTCATCGCCACGAAGCCGGCGTGCTGCAGGAAGCCGGGGTACACGCGCCGGCCCTGCCCGGGGTAGGGCGCCGGCACGGTGTGGATGACGTTGTTCTCGAACCACGACAGCGGGTTGCGCGTGGCCAGGTTGTTGACCGCGGTGGGGCTGCGGCGTGCGTCGATCGGCCCGCCCATCATCACCAGCGAGCGCGGCGTGGTTTCGCCGCGGCCGGCCATCAGCGCGACCGCGCCCAGGACCGGTACGGTCGGCTGGCAGACGCTGACCACGTGCAGGTTGGCCGCGCCGAGGTGGCGGATGAACGCCTGCACGTACTCGACGTAGTCGTCCAGGCCGAACTCGCCCTGTTCCACCGGCACCATGCGCGCGTCGACCCAGTCGGTGACATACACGCGGTGGTCGCGCAGCAGGGTGCGCACGGTGTCGCGCAGCAGGGTGGCGTGGTGGCCGGACAACGGCGCCACCACCAGCACCGCGGGCTGGGCCAGCAGGGCTTCGACCCGGGCGCCGTCGTTGCTGTGGCGCTTGAAGCGCAGCAGGCGGCAGAACGGCTTTTCCAGTTCGGTCAGCTGGGCCACGGGCACGACTTCGCCGTCGAGCTCCAGCTCGTGGATGTCCCACTCCGGCTTCTCGTAATCCTTGCCGAGGCGGTGGAACAGTTCGTTCATCGCCGCCAGCCGGTCGGCGCCGGGCATGGACGACCACCAGTGCCCCGGGGTGTTGAAGAACGCCGCGTTGGCCTGCGCCTGGTGGACCCAGGGCGCGAGCAGGTTGCGGGTCATCTCATGCAGTTGATAGAGCATGCCGGGCAATATGTATGGTCATATGGTGCCGTGCAGCATAGCGCAAACAGGCGGGTGCGGCGTTAAGCGGAGAATGACGGATGTGGCGCCGGTGGGATCCGGCCGTTGTGCGGATCGGGGGCTTCCCTGGACCTGCCGGGCGGCATCGCCCCGTACCTGCGGAGAGTGTCTGGAGAAAAGCCCCTGAGTCAGGGGGCGCGCCGAAAGGCGCGGGGTGTGGCAGGCGAAAGACGGGCCCGGCGGTCCGCGGCGCAGACCGTGGGGCGACAGCGCGGTGCGATGGCGTGTCGCGGGCTCAGCCGCCGCTCTCCAACGCGGCCACCTCGTCGGCGCAGTGCGGGCCCAGCCAGCAGTGCGAGCCGGCCGCGCGGAAGCCGGCCTGCGCCAGCTGGCGGCGGTACCAGCGCGCCGGGCGCGACTGGAATCCCTGGTGATCGCCATGGAACGCGTCCTCGGCGGTGAAGGTCTCCAGGAACGCCACGCCGCCGCACAGCTCGGCCAGCCCGGGCAGGCCCTGGCGCAGTTCGCGGCTGGGCACGTAGTGCATGACGTCGGCGCAGACCAGCAGGTCGACCGGCGCGCACGGGCGCAGCCATTGGAAATCGCCGAAGCGTGCCAGGTGCAGGTTGCGGGTGCGGCCGTAGCGCTGCACGGCGTATTCGCTGCCATCGAAGCCCATGTACTGCAGCTTCGGCCGCAGCTTGAGCAGCGGTGCACGCCATGCGCCTTCGCCGCAGCCGATGTCGAGCACGCTGCGGATCGGACGCTCCAGGTAGTACTCGGCGGTGGCCACGGCCAGGTGCACCTTGCGTGCCAGCCGCGCCGGGCCGCCGATGTCGCCGCGGCGGTACCAGTGGTGGAAATAGGCGGCGTCGTATTGCTTTTCCTGCATGTGCGTGTCGGCGGCGGATGGGCGAAAATGCGGCCATCCTACGCCGCCGATGGAGCCAGTGCATGCAGTCGTATTTCTGGGTGAAGACCTTCCACATCGTGTTCGTGGTGGCGTGGATGGCCGCGGTGTTCTACCTGCCGCGGATCCTGGTCAACATCGCCGAGGCGGCCGGGCAGGCGCAGGTCGGGCAACGCCTGCAGCTGATGGGCCGGCGCCTGTACCGTTTCGGCCACGTGATGTTCGGCCTGGCCTTCGTACTCGGCCTGGTGCTGTGGCTGGGTTACCGGGTGCTGCCGGATTTCCCGACCATGGTCGCCCCCGGCGCCGCCGGCTGGCTGCATGCCAAGCTCGGCCTGGTCGCGCTGCTGCTGGTGTACTTCATCTTCACCGGGCGCTGGCTCAAGGGCGTGGACAGCGGCCGCGCGCTGCCGTCGTCGCGCGCGCTGCGCTGGTTCAACGAGCTGCCGCTGGTGCTGTTCATCGCCATCGTCTACCTGGTGCTGGCCAAGCCGTTCTGACCCGCCTGCCGGCACGCGCACCGCATTGGAAACGGAAACGAAAAAGGCCGGCGGATGCCGGCCTTTTTCCAGTGCCATGCCGCAGCAGGCTTACGCGGCCTCGTAGGCGCCATAGCCGCGCAGTCGCGCATAGCGCCTGGCCAGCAGCTCGTCGACCGGCAGCTTTTCCAGCGCGTCCAGTTCGTTGAGCAGGACCGCCTTCAGGCGCCGGCCCATCTGCTTCGGGTTGCGGTGGGCGCCGCCGATCGGCTCGCGCACGAGCTTGTCGATCAGGCCCAGCTGCTTCAGCCGCGGCGCGGTCATGCCCAGCTGCTCGGCCGCTTCCTTGTTCTTGCCGGCGTCCTTCCACAGGATCGAGGCGCAGCCTTCCGGGCTGATGGTCGAATAGACGCTGTATTCCAGCATCACGGTGCGGTCGCCCACGCCCAGCGCCAGCGCGCCGCCGGAGCCGCCCTCGCCGATCACGGTGCAGATGACCGGCACCTTGAGCTCGGCCATTTCCATCAGGTTGCGGGCGATGGCCTCGGACTGGCCGCGTTCCTCGGCATCGATGCCCGGCCAGGCGCCGGCGGTGTCGATCAGGGTCAGTACCGGCAGCCCGAAGCGCTCGGCCATCTTCATCAGGCGCAGCGCCTTGCGGTAGCCCTCGGGCTTTGGCATGCCGAAGTTGCGCTTGATCTTTTCCTTGGTGTCGCGGCCCTTCTGGTGGCCGATCATCATCACCGGGCGGCCGCCGATGCGGGCCAGTCCGCCGACGATGGCCTTGTCGTCGGCGAAGGCACGGTCGCCCGCCAGTTCCTGGAATTCGTCGCAGAAGATGCCGATGTAATCCATGGTGTAGGGGCGCGAGGGGTGGCGCGCGACCTGCAGCACCTGCCAGGAGGAGAGGTTGCGGAAGATCTGCGCGGTACGCAGGCGCAGCTTGTCCTCCAGCGCCCGGACCTCGGCCTCGACATTGACCGCCGGGCCGGCGCTGGCGCTGCGCAGCTCCTGGATCTTGGCTTCCAGATCGGCGATGGGCTGCTCGAAGTCGAGGTAATTCGGGTTCATCGGAAACCGTCTTGAATGAAAGTGGGGAAGTGTAGCCGAACGCGTCGGGCGCACCCGTACGCGGCCGTCCGGACCTTCAGCTGGCCCAGGGCGGGCTGTAGGCGAGCTTGACGCGGCGTACCGCCGGGTCCTCGCGCAGGGCGTCGAGCAGTTGCGTGCTGACCCGCACCGCGCCGGCGCCGCCGAGGTCGAGCATGCCGGCGACACCGCCGTCCCTGCCCTTCAGCAGCAGGTCCAGGCGGATCGGCGTGCGCCCGGGGCGGTGCGTGGCCAGCAGCGGCTCGATGCGCTGCCAGATGGGGCCGCCGCGGCCGTCCACGCGCAGCGACAGACGCACCGCGTGGTCGGCGCACAGCTGCTCGAAATCCCAGCACTGGCGGATGCGCAGGGCATAGCCGCCGTTGAATTCGTCCTCGCGCAGGCCGCCCTTGACCACCAGGATGCGGTCCTTGGTCATCAGGTGACCGAATTCGGCCAGGCCATCGGAGAAGGCGCTGCACTCGACCCGGCCCTTGCCGTCCTCCAGCTGCACGAACACCTGGCTGTCGCCCTTGCGGCGCATGCCCACGACCATGCCGGCCAGGATTACCTGCGCTTCCTGGCGCCAGCCGCGCTTTTCGCCGTCGCGCGGTGGCGGTGCCGGCGCCACCAGCTTGTCCAGCGCGCCCAGGTCGGTGCCGACCAGTTCCTTGACGTCCTCGGCATACGGGTCGAACGGATGGCCGCTGAGGTAGAAGCCCAGCGTCTCGCGCTCGCCGGCCAGCAGCTGCGCCACCGGCCATTCGCGGCTTTCCGGCAGGTCCAGCTGCGCGGCGGCGTTGACCGGGTCGGGCGCGCCGAACAGCGAGTTCTGGCCCGATGCCTTCTCGCGCGCCATCTGGTCGGTGGCCTTGAGCACCTCGGGCAGCTGCAGCATCAGCGAAGCGCGGTTGCGGCCGAGGCCGTCGAGCGCGCCGCACTGGATCATCGCCTCCAGGGTGCGCCGGTTGAGCTTGGCCGATTCCACCCGCGCGCAGAAATCCAGCAGCGAGCCGTACTCGCCGCCGCGCAGGCGCTCGGCCACCACTGCTTCGCAGGCGCCCTGGCCGACGCCCTTGATCGCGCCCAGTCCGTAACGGATGGTGTCGGCCGAGGACGCCTCGAACATGTAGGCCGATTCGTTGACCCGTGGCGGCTCCACGCGCAGGCCGAGGTTGCGTACCTCGGCCAGGAAGCCGACCACCTTGTCGGTGTTGTCCATGTCCGAGGACAGCGTCGCGGCCATGAACTCGGCCGGGTAGTGGCGCTTGAGCCAGGCGGTCTGGTAGCTGACCAGGGCGTAGGCGGCGGCGTGCGACTTGTTGAAGCCGTAGCCGGCGAACTTCTCCATCAGGTCGAAGATCTCGTCGGCCTTGGGGCCGTCGACGCCGCCCTTGGCCGCGCCTTCGCGGAAGATCTCGCGGTGCTTGGCCATCTCCGCCGGCACCTTCTTGCCCATCGCGCGGCGCAGCAGGTCGGCGCCGCCCAGCGAGTAGCCGCCGACGATCTGCGCCATCTGCATCACCTGCTCCTGGTACACCATGATGCCGTAGGTGTCCTTCAGGATGGCTTCGGTGCGCGGATCGGGATAGATGATCTCTTCCTGGCCGTGCTTGCGCGCGTTGAACGAGGGGATCAGGTCCATCGGGCCGGGGCGGTACAGCGACACCAGCGCGATCAGGTCCTCGAAGCGGTCCGGGCGCGCGTCCTTCAGCAGCCGGCGCATGCCCGAGGATTCGAACTGGAACACCGCGCCGGTGTTGCCGTTGGCGAAGATGTCCTTGTAGGTGGGCGCGTCGTCGAGCGGGATCGCGGCGATGTCCACCGGCGGGATGCCGGCGCGTTCGTGGCGCCGGTTGATCGCCTTCACCGCCCAGTCGATGATGGTCAGCGTGCGCAGGCCGAGGAAGTCGAACTTCACCAGGCCCACTTCCTCCACGTCGTTCTTGTCGAACTGGGTGACCGGGTTCTTGCCCAGGCTGCCTTCGTCGTGTTCGGCGTATAGCGGGCAGAACTCGGACAGCGGCTCGGGCCCGATCACCACGCCGCCGGCGTGCTTGCCGGCGTTGCGGGTCAGGTCTTCCAGCTGCAGCGCCAGGTCGATCAGGTCGCGGACGTCGTCCTCGCTCTGGTAGCGCTGGATCAGCTCGGCCGAGGCCATTTCCGAATCCGGCCCTTCCTTGCCCTTGCCCAGCGCGTCCTTCAGGCCGATGCCGAGGATGTTGGGGATCAGCTTGGACACGCCGTCGACCAGGCCGTACGGGAAGCCGAGCACGCGCCCGGAGTCGCGCACCACCGCCTTGGCCGCCATGGTGCCGTAGGTGATGATCTGGCTGACCCGCTCGCGGCCGTACTTGCGCGCGACGTAGTCGATCACCTCGTCGCGGCGGTCCATGCAGAAGTCGATGTCGAAGTCGGGCATCGACACGCGTTCCGGGTTGAGGAAGCGCTCGAACAGCAGGTTGTACGGCAGCGGGTCCAGGTCGGTGATCTTCAGCGCCCACGCCACCAGCGAGCCGGCGCCCGAGCCGCGGCCCGGGCCGATCGGGATACCCTGGTTCTTGCCCCACTGGATGAAGTCGGCCACGATCAGGAAGTAGCCGGGGAAGCCCATCTTGATGATGGTGTCGAGCTCGAACTCGAGCCGCTCGAAATAGTCCTCGCGGGTCTTGCCCGGCGCCAGCGGGTTCTTCTGCAGGCGTTCTTCCAGGCCTTCGCGCGACTGCTTCTGGATCCAGGTGTCCAGGGTCTCGTCGTCGGGCACCGGGTAGTTGGGCAGGAAGTAGGTACCCAGCCGCATCTCGACGTTGCAGCGCTGCGCCAGCGCCAGCGTGTTGTCGATGGCGTCGGGGATGTCGGCGAACAGCTCGCACATCTGTTCCGGCGATTTCAGGTACTGCTCGCGGCTGTACTCGCGCGGGCGCTTGGGGTCGTCGAGCACCCGGCCGGTGGAGATGCACACCCGTGCCTCGTGCGCGTCGAAGTCCTGCGGAGACAGGAAGCGCACGTCGTTGCTGGCGATCACCGGCAGACCGCGCTGGCCGGCGGCCATCAGCGCGAACTGGTTGAACGCTTCCTCGCCGTCGCGGCCGGTGCGGGTCAGCTCCAGGTGCAGGCCATCGCCGAACACGCGCTGCCAGTCGGCCAGCTGCTGTTCGGCCAGGTCATGGCGGCCTTCGCCGGCCAGGCGCCCGGCCAGGCTCTGGCGCCCGGCCAGCGCGAACAGGTTGTGGCAACCGTCCTTCAGCCATTGCGGGTGGACGGCGACGCCGCCCTCGGGGCGATGGCCTTCCAGCCAGGCCCGGCTGAGCAGGCGCGACAGGCTCAGGTAGCCGTCGCGGTCGCGGCACAACAGGGTCATGCGCCACGGGTCGTGGCCATCCTCGGCGATCAGCACGTCGGCACCGGCGATGGGCTTGATGCCCACGCCTTCGGCGGCCTTGTAGAACTTCACCAGCGCGAACATGTTGTTCAGGTCGGTGACCGCAAGCGCCGGCGCCTGCATTTCCACCGAGCGGCTGAGGAGGTTGGCCTGCTTGGCCTTCTTCGGATCGGCCTGGTCCGGCTTGGCCGGGACGCGGATGGTGGAGTCCACCATCGAGAATTCGGTGTGGACGTGGAGGTGGACGAAGCGGGGAGTGCTCATGCCGGATCACTGCGGTGAAAGGGCAGGGTAGCGGCGGGGGGCGGAGCGGACAAGGCTTGACGGGCGGCGAATGCGCCCGCGGGCAGGGGCTACGCCAGGGCCAGCGCGTCGCGGACCGGCGCGAAACTGCGCCGGTGCTCGGGGCAGGGGCCGTGCGTGCGCAGCGCGGCCAGGTGGGCCGGGGTACCGTAGCCTTTGTGCTGGTCGAAGCCGTATTCGGGATGGCGCAGGTGCAGGTCCAGCATGTAGCGGTCGCGGCTGACCTTGGCCAGGATCGAGGCGGCCATGATCGCGCGGTCGATGGCGTCGCCGCCGACCAGCGCTTCGGCCGGGCACGGCAGGCCCTTGGGCACCTTGTTGCCGTCGATGCGCGCGAACTGCGCCACATGGGCCACGCCCTGCACGGCCCGGCGCATGCCCTGCATCGTGGCCTGGAAGATGTTGATGTCGTCGATCTCGGCCACGTCCACCAGCACGATGCTGTAGGCCAGGGCGCGTTCGACGACACGCTCGAAGAGCTGTTCGCGGCGCGCGGCGGTGAGCGCCTTGGAGTCGTCCAGGCCGTTGATGCGCGGCCGCTGCGGGTCGAACACCACCGCAGCCACCGCCACCGGGCCGGCCAGCGGACCGCGTCCGGCCTCGTCCACGCCGGCGGTCAGGCGCGGGCCCTGGCGGGCGGCCAGCAGGCCGTCGTCGAACAGGGCCAGCGTTGCCGCCGCGTGCCGGCTCATGCCGATCGCGCCAGCAGCGACGCCACCGCGTCGGCGGCGCGGGCCGAGGCGTCCTGGCGCAACTGCAGGTGCAGGCGCCGGTAGTCGTCCTGCAGCCCCGGCACGTGGCCGGGGTGCTGGAACCACCGCAGTACGGCCGCGGCCAGCCGGTCCGGCGTGCAGTCGTGCTGGATCAGTTCCGGCGCCAGGTCGCGCCCGGCCAGCACGTTGGGCAGGGCATAGCGGTCGACCTTGACCAGTTTCAGCGCCCGGGCGATGCGGTAGGTCAGTTCCGACACGCGGTAGCCGACCACCATCGGCCGCTTGACCAGCATGGTCTCCAGGGTGGCGGTGCCCGACGCCAGCAGCACCACGTCGGCGGCGGTCAGCGCGTCGCGGGCCTGGCCATCGAGCACGTGCAGGCGCGCGGCCGGCAGTGCCGAGGCGGCGATCTGCTGGTCGAGCAGCTGCCGGCAGCGGGCATTGGCTGCCGGTACCACGATATGCAGCCCGGGCATGCGCTCGGCCACCTGCCAGGCGGCCTCGAAGAAGGCCGGGCCGAGCCGGCCGACCTCGCCCAGGCGGCTGCCCGGCAACACCGCCAGCACCGGCGCGGTGGCCGGCAGCGCCAGCCGGGTGCGGGCATCGGCACGGTCGCTGTCCAGCGGGATCGCATCGGCCATGGGGTGGCCGACGAAGCGTGCGTCGACGCCATGGCGCGCGTAGATCGGGGGTTCCATCGGGAACAGGCACAGCACCATGTCGGCGCTGCCGCCGATCTTCTCGGCACGCTTCTCGCGCCAGGCCCAGACCGAGGGGCTGACGTAGTGCACCGTGCGGATGCCGCGCTGCTTGAGCCAGCGCTCGACGCCAAGGTTGAAATCGGGCGCGTCGATGCCGATGAACACGTCCGGGCGCCAGTCGAGCACGCGCTCGCGGAAGGCGCGGCGCAGTTTCAGCAGGCGCGGCAGGTGGCGCAGGATCTCGGCCAGGCCCATCAACGCCAGCTCGCTGGCATCGAACCAGGTCTGGCAGCCGGCGCCACGCATGGCGTCACCGCCGATGCCGGCGAATTCGGCATCGGGGAAACGCTGGCGCAGTTCGGCGATCAGGCCGGCGCCGAGCTGGTCGCCGGAGGTTTCCCCGGCCACCAGCGCGATGCGCGGGCCGCGGCCCACGCGCGCGCGCGCGGCGGCGATGGCCGCCGCGCCGCCGTCCCCGGGCCCTGCGTGCCCGTTCACGGTGCTGCCTTCGGCACTCATCGCTGCAGCGGACGGTCCGCGTGTTCGATGAAGTCCAGCATCTGCCGGACGTCGTCGCTGTCCCGGGCCTGCTCGGCCAGCTGCTGCTTGGCCTCGGCCAGCGGAATGCCGGCCACGTACAGGGTGCGGTAGGCGCGCTTGATGGCGCCGATGCGCGCGGGGTCGAAGCCGCGGCGCTTGAGGCCTTCGCTGTTGATGCCGCGCGGACGGCCGTGGCCGTCGATGCCGACCATGGTGAACGGCGGGATGTCGCCGGTCACCAGCGCACCCATGCCGAGGAAGGCGTGGTCGCCGATGCGGCAGAACTGGTGGGCACCGGCGAAGCCGCTGATGATCACCCAGTTGCCGACGCTGACGTGGCCGGCCAGGGTGGTGTTGTTGGAGAACACGCAGTGGTCGGCGACATCGCAGTCGTGGGCGACATGGGTGTAGGCCAGCAGCCAGTTGTCGTTGCCGATGCGGGTGACGCCGCCGCCGCCGCCGGTGCCGCGGTTGACGGTGACGAACTCGCGGAACACGTTGCGGTCGCCGATCACCAGTTCGGTGCGTTCGCCGGCGTATTTCTTGTCCTGCGGCTCGCCGCCGATGGCGGCGTGGCCGATGAAGCGGTTGTCGCGGCCGATGCGGGTCGGGCCGTGGATGCTGCAATGGGGGCCGACCACGGTACCGGCGCCGATCTCGACCTCGGCGCCGATCAGGCTGAACGCGCCCACGCGGACGTCGTCGGCCAGCCGCGCCGACGGGTCGATGACCGCGGTGGGGTGGATCAGGGGGGCGCTGTCATTCATGCGCGGGCTCCGGTCGGGATCATTCGCGGGTGCCGGCGCACAGCACCTCGGCATGCGCCACCACTTCGCCGTCCACCTTGGCCTCGCCGTAGTAGACGGCCATGTTGCGGATAACGCGCTTGACCTGCACGTGCAGCTCCAGCACGTCGCCGGGCACCACCTGCTTCATGAAGCGCACGTTGTCCACCTTGACCAGGTAGAACAGCTTGGACTGCGCGTCACGGCCCAGGCTCAGCTGGGTCAGCACGCCGCCGGCCTGCGCCAGCGCCTCGATGATCAGCACGCCCGGCATGATCGGCTGGGAAGGGAAGTGTCCCTGGAAGAACGGCTCGTTGATGGTGACGTTCTTGTGCGCGACGATCGTCCTTGCCTCGGTGTCCAGCGCGACCACCTTGTCCACCAGCAGGAACGGATAGCGGTGCGGGATCAGCGTGCGGATCGTGTTGACGTCGATGGGCAACGGCAGCGGTGAGTTCATTCCTTCTCCTTGCTCACAGCCAGGACCCGGCGCGCCAGGCTGTCCAGCTGCTTGAAGCGCGCGGCGTTCTTGCGCCACGTGCGGTTGTCGGTCAATGGGGTGCCGGACGAATACTCGCCCGGTTCGGTAATGGAGTTGCGCACGACCGACTTGCCGGTGACGACGACGTGGTCGCAGATTTCCAGGTGCCCGACCACGCCGACCGCGCCGCCGAGCAGGCAGTAGCGGCCGATCCGGGCGCTGCCGGCGATGCCGGTGCAGCCGGCGATCGCGCTGTGTGCGCCGATATGGCAGTTGTGGGCGATCTGCACCAGGTTGTCCAGGCGCACGTCTTCTTCCAGTACGGTGTCTTCCAGCGCGCCGCGGTCCACGCAGGTGTTGGCGCCGATCTCGCAGTCGTCGCCGATGCGCACGCCACCCAGCTGCGGCACCTTGATCCAGTGGCCGGCATCCATCGCCAGGCCGAAGCCGTCGGCACCGAGCACGGCACCTGGATGGATGCGCACGCGCTTGCCGAGGCGCACGCGGGTGACCAGGGTGACGCGGGCGATCAGTTCGCAGCCGGCGTCCAGCGAGCAGTCCTCGCCGATGATGCTGCCGGCGCCGACGATGCAGTTCTCGCCGACCACGCTGCGCGCGCCGATGCTGACGAACGGGCCGACGTGGGCGCTGGCGGCCACCTGCGCGGACGGGTCGATCACCGCGCTGGGATGGATGCCGGCCTCGCGCAGCGGCACCGTCTCGAACAGCGCGCCGATCTTGGCGAAAGTGGTGTAGGGGTCCTTGGCGACCAGGGCGGTGCCCGGGGCGGCCTCGGCGTCATCGGCGCGCAGCACGACGATGGCCGCCCTGCTCTCGGCCAGCTGCGCGCGGTAGCGCGGATTGGCCAGGAAGGTCAGCTGCCCGGGGCCGGCATGGGCCAGCGTGGCCACGCCGTGGATGACGGTGGACGGATCGCCGTGCACCTGCAGCCCGAAACGGTCGGCGAGGTCCTGTGCGGTATGGGTCGGAGTATTCACGCCGGGAGTTTAGCGTCTGGAAGTGGCGCGGTCATGCGGCGGCAGCCAAGAGTCCGCGTGGGGTGCGGGCGGCGGCCGGACCGTTCTGGAGGAAAGCCCCCTTTGGTGAAAGGGGGCGCGCCGAAGGCGGGGGGAATCGGAAGGCGGGGGCGCGACCCACCGGTCCGCCATGGCGGACCGACGGGTACCCGGGGCATTGCCCCCGGGTGCGCGGGCAGCGCCTTAGAACTGCCCGCCGAAGGTGAACTGCAGGCGCTCGATCTCGTCGCCTTCCTTCTTCTTGAGCGGGAAGGCATAGCTGATCGAGATCGGGCCGACCGGGGCGCGCCACAGCAGCGCGACACCGGCCGAGGCACGCAGCTCGCCCGCGTCGAAGTTGTCGGTTCCGTTGTAGACGTTGCCGAAGTCGAGGAAGGCCGATACGCGCGCCGACGGGCTGTCGAACAGCTTCGGGAAGTACGCCTCGACCGAGCCGACCGTCTTCAGCGAGCCACCCAGCGGCTGGCCGCGGTAGTAGCCACCGATGATCTCCGAGCGCGGGCCCAGGGTGTTGTCGCGGAAGCCACGCACCGAGTTGGTGCCGCCGGCGTAGAAGTTCTCGAAGAACGGCAGCCCCGACGCCTTCACCTGGCGGTGCTTGGCGGTGGGGTTGGTGGCGCAGTCCACCACTTCGGTGGTGCCCGGCGTGCCCGGGACGGCCGGCTTGTCGCCATCGGCCGGAATGCCGGGGACCGCGGGCGTCTCGAACCAGCAGATGTCGCGCACCTTGTCGTTGCCGTACGAGTCGCCGTAGCCGAACTCGACGCGGGTGTTGATCACCAGCGACGGCATGATCGGCCAGTACTTGGAGATCTGGTAGCTGAGCTTGTAGTACTCGGCGGTGGAGCCGGGCAGCGTGGCTTCCAGGCCCAGGCGCTGGTAGGTGCCGCGGGTCGGCATGAAATAGTCGTTGCGGGTGTCACGCGCCCAGCCCAGCTCGGTACGCCAGGAGTGGAAGGTGCGCGTGCCCATCGCGTCGATGTAGTCGATGATCGACTGCGGGGTGTAGGTCGGGTACGTGGTGATCTGGTTGCTGTCGATGCCGAACATCAGCGAGAAGCTGTCGTTCTCGGTGATCGGCACGCCGAAGATCATCTGCGCCGAGCCGTTGGTGCTGTTGTACTGGGCGGTGTTGAAGTCCGAGTAGTCCAGCTCGCGCCAGGACAGGTTGTAGCCCAGCGAGACGCCGTCGTCGGTGAAGTACGGGTTCATGTACGAGAAGCCGTAGCGCTGCAGGTAGCTGCTGCGCGAGGCCTCGACCGACACGCGGTTGCCGCCGCCCAGGAAGTTGTTCTGCGACAGCTGCACCGAGGTGGTCATCCCGTAGGACTGCGAATAGCCCAGGCCGAACACGAAGCTGCCGGAGGTGGTTTCCTTGACGTTGTAGACCACGTCGACCTGGTCGTTGCTGCCGGTGACCGGCGAGGTCTCGACGTCGACCGATTCGAAATAGCCCAGACGCTGCAGGCGGATCTTGGAGCGGTCGATGGCGGCCTGCGAGTACCAGGCGTTCTCGAACTGGCGCATTTCGCGGCGCAGCACCTCGTCGGCGGTGCGGGTATTGCCCTTGAACACGATGCGCCGCACCGACACGCGCGGGCCCGGTACCACCTGCATGTTGACCGCCACCGTGCGTTCGGCGCGGTTGCTGGTCGGGATCGGGTTGACCTTGGCGAAGGCGTAGCCGACGTTGGACAGGGTATTGGTGATCGCGTCGGCGCTGAACTCCAGCAGGCCGCGCGAGAACGTGTCGCCGGCCTTCTGGAACACCATGCGCTCGACATCTTCCTGCGGCAGGATGGTGTCGCCGGTGACCTTGATCTCGGAGATCTTGTACTGCTCGCCCTCGGTCACCCCGGCGGTGATGAACATGTCGCGCTTGTCGGGGCTGATCGAGACCTGGGTGGAATCGACGCTGAAATCGACGTAGCCGCGGTCCAGGTACCAGGAGTTGAGCTTCTCCAGGTCGCCGGACAGCTTTTCCTTGGAGTACTGGTCGTCGCGGCGGTACCACGAAGCCCAGTTGTGCTCCTTGGACTCCCAGGTATCGAGGATGTCCTCGGACTCGAACTTCTCGGTGCCGACCAGGTTGACGTGGCGGATCTTGGCCGCCTTGCCTTCCTTGACCGCGATGGCCACGTCCACGCGGTTGCGGTCCAGCGGGCTCACCGTGGGGGTGATCTCGACGTTGTACTTGCCGCGGTCGTTGTACTGGCGGCGCAGCTCCTGGGTCACGCGGTCCAGGCTCAGGCGGTCGAAGGTGCCGCCCTCGTTCAGGCCGATGTCGGCCAGGCCCTTGAGCAGCTGCTCGCTCTTGATGTCCTTGTTGCCGGTGACCGTGAGCTTGTTGATCGCCGGGCGTTCCTTGACCGTGACCACCAGGATGTCGCCCTGGCGGTCCAGCTGCACGTCCTCGAAGAAGCCGGTCTTGTACAGGGCGCGGATGGTCTCGCCGACCTTGGCGTCGTCGACGCGGTCGCCGCGTTCCACCGGCAGGTAGGTGAAGACGGTGCCGGATGAGATGCGCTGCAGGCCGTCCACGCGGATGTCGCTGGCGGTGAAGGGCTCGGCTGCCTGTGCGAGCGCGGGCGCGGCCAGACCGGCGGCGAGGGCGAGGGCAAGCAGGCGGCGATTGGGAAGTCGCGTCATGTCACGTCCGGTTGGAGTCGATTTCATTGTTGCGTGGGTGCCGGCGTATGACGACGTCAGCGGGAAAAAGTTCATCTTGGGAACAGCCCGAGGATGTCGTTGTAGAACGCCAGCCCCATCAGCCCGGCCAGCAGCGCCAGGCCGACATATTGCCCGGCGGCCATGGCGCGTTCGCTCAGTGGGCTCCCCTTGAGCAACTCGATAAGGTAATACAGCAGGTGACCGCCGTCCAAGATCGGGATCGGCAGCAGGTTGATGATGCACAGGCTCAGCGACAGCAGGGCCAGGAAGTACAGGAACCAGTCCACCCCGCGCTCGGCCGAGGCATTGGCGACGCGGGCGATGGTGATCGGGCCGGAAATGTTCTTGACCGAGGCGTGGCCGGTCAGCATCCGCCGCATCATGCCCAGCGAGTCGCTGGCCAGGCGGCCGCTCTCGCGCACCGCGGCCGGCAGTGCCGCCAGCGGGCCATACTGCTGGCGTGCATCGTAGGCCGGTGCCTGGCCGCTGACGAAGCCCACGCCCAGCAGCCAGCGGCCGTCGCCCGCCCCGCCTTGCGCCTTGCGCGGCAGCACTTCCAGGGCCAGGCGCTGGCCGTCGCGCTCGACCTCGATCATGCCCGGGCCGCCGCGCTCGCCCAGCTGCTGCACCAGCGGCGCGACCTGGTCGGCGCTTTCCACGCGCTGGCCGTCGACGGCCAGGATCAGGTCGCCGCGCTGCAGGTGGCCGCTGGCGGCGGAGTCTTCGGCGACCGAGTCGACCTGTGCCGGCTGCAGCTGGAACTGCCAGGCCAGGCCGGCCTGCTGCGGCACCGTGCGCTCGTCGAACCCGGCGGGCAGGGTGGACAGCGGCAGCACCCGGGTACGCGGGGTGTCGAGCGCGTCGAGCACCCGGACGCGGGCGTCCTGACGGTCCATGGCGGCGGTGGTCAGGGCCATGCTGGCCTCGGCCCAGGTCGCGACCGTGCGGCCGTCGATGTCGATGATGCGGTCGCCGGCCTCGAGTCCGGCGGCCGCGGCCATGCCGGTGCTGCGACCGAGGGTGGCCGAGTAGTCCTGGCGGCCGATCACGAACATCGCCCACAGCAGGGCGATGCACAGCAGCAGGTTGGCGGCCGGTCCGGCAGCCACGATCGCGATGCGCTGCCACACGCTCTTGTTGTTGAAGGCCACGGCACGCTCGCCGGCCGGCACTTCGACCTCGCGCTCGTCGAGCATCTTCACGTAGCCGCCCAGGGGAATGGCGGCGATGGCGAATTCGGTGCCGTTGCGGTTGCGGCGGCTCCACAGCGGGCGGCCGAAGCCGACCGAGAAGCGCAGCACCTTCACCCCGCAGCGCCGCGCCACCCAGTAATGGCCGAATTCGTGGAAGGTCACCAGCACGCCGAGGCTGACGATCATCCACCACACGGAACCGAGGAAGTCAGCCATGGGCGCGGCTCGGATGGAAGACGGGGTCAGGCATGGGGCAGGCGGGCGATGGCGGTGGAGGTGACCTGGCGGGACCGGGCGTCGGCCGCCAGCAGGGCGTCCAGTGTATCGGCAGCCATGTAAGGCAGTGTGGACAGCGCATGTTCCACCAGCGCGGGGATCGACAGGAAGCCTATGCGGCCCTGAAGAAAGGCTGAAACGGCAACTTCGTTGGCGGCGTTCAGGATCGCCGGGGCGCTGCCGCCGGCCTCCATGGCCTGCCAGGCCAGGCGCAGGCAGGGGAAAGCGTCCAGGTCAGGTGCCTCGAAATCGAGCCGGCCCTGGGCCAGCAGGTCGAGCCCGGCCACGCCCGATTCGACGCGCCGCGGCCAGCCCAGGCCCACCGCCAGGGTGGTGCGCATGTCCGGCAGGCCGAGCTGGGCCAGGGTGGAGCCGTCGATGAACTCGACCAGCGAGTGCACCAGGCTCTGCGGGTGCACCAGTACGTCGATGCGCGCACCCGGCACCCCGAACAGGTGGTGGGCCTCGATCACTTCCAGGCCCTTGTTCATCAGCGTGGCCGAATCGACCGAGATCTTCGGTCCCATCGACCATTTCGGGTGCGCCACCGCCTGCGCCGGGGTCACCGCCTCCAGTTCGGCGCGGCTGCGGCCGCGGAACGGGCCGCCGGACGCGGTGAGCAGGATGCGCCGCACGCCCGCGCCCTCGACGCTGGCATCGCGCGAGCGCAGGCACTGGAAGATGGCGTTGTGTTCGCTGTCGATCGGGATGATTTTCGCACCGGCCGCCGCCGCTTCGCGGGTCAGCAGTTCGCCGGCCAGCACCAGCGATTCCTTGTTGGCCAGCAGCAGGCGCTTGCCGGCGCGGGCGGCGGCGAGCGTCGAGGACAGCCCGGCCGCGCCGACGATGGCCGCCACCACGGTGTCGCAGGCGTCGCCGGCGGCAAGCGCGTCGATGGCCGCGGCGCCGGCGTGGGCCGCGGTCGCCAGGCCGGCATCGCGCAACCCGTCGCGCAGGCGCTCGTACAGTGCCGGATCGGCGATTGCGGCGTGCTCGGGGCGGTGGCTCCGGCACAGTGCGATCAGCGCGTCGACGTTGTTGCCGGCGGCCAGCACGCTGGCACGCATCTGCCCCGGGTGGCGGGCGATGACGTCCAGTGCCGAGCTGCCGATCGAGCCGGTGGCGCCCAGGATCGCGACCCGTCGCGGGCCGGCCTGGTTGGGAAGCGGGTTGGCGGACATGTCAGAAGCCGAAGATTTCCTTGCCCAGCGCGAATACCGGCAGCGCGGCAAGCACCCCGTCGATGCGGTCGAGCACGCCGCCGTGGCCGGGGATCACGTTGCCCGAATCCTTGAACCCGGCGTGGCGCTTGAGCAGGCTCTCGAACAGGTCGCCGAGCACCGAGGCCAGCACCGTGATCGTGGCCACCAGCAGCAGCCAGCCGATGGCGCCGGGCTGCACGCCGGCCAGCCAGCCGAAGCCGACGGCCACGACCAGGCCGGCGACCAGCCCGCCCAGCAGGCCCTCGATGGTCTTGTTCGGGCTTACCCGCGGCGCCAGCTTGTGCCGGCCGAACGCGCGCCCGGCGAAGTACGCGCCCGAATCGGCGGCCCATACCACCGCCAGCGCGGTCAGCAGCCAGCGGTTGCCGTGCGGCTCGCCGGCATGGATCAGCACCAGCGCCGCCCAGGCCGGGACCACCGCCAGGGTGCCCGCGGCCAGCTTGAGCATGCGCGCGGCGCTTTCCTCGTGCGCGCCGAAGTTGAAGAAGCGCAGCCACAGCAGCGCCAGCAGCCAGAAGCCGACCCCGATCAGCGAGGCCAGCTGGAACAGCACCAGGCTGCCGGCCGATGCCCATACCAGCAGCACCATCAGCAGCAGGTTCAGCACCAGCAGCACGGTACGCGGCAGCCCGTCCACGCCGGCCATCCGGAACCATTCCCACAGCCCGGTCAGGAACACCAGCGCGGCGGCGGCGGCCAGCCATTGCGGGGGCAGCAGCAGGATCGCGCAGATGGCCGTCGGGGCCATGATCAGCGCGGCGATGACTCGGGTCTTGGTCATGGGGAAACGGTCTCCGGGGCCGCCGCGGCGACCTGTGCGCTGGTCAATCCATAGCGGCGTTCGCGCCGCGCGTAGTCGTCCAGGGCCTGCTGCAGGATGCCTGCGTCGACATCCGGCCACAGCACGTCGGTGAACCACAGTTCGGTATACGCCAACTGCCACAGCAGGAAATTGCTGATGCGGGTATCGCCGCCGGTGCGTATGAACAGGTCCGGTGGCGGCAGGTCGGCAAGCGCGACGTGGCGGCCGATCAGGTCTTCATCGATCTGTCCGGGCTGCAGGGCGCCGGCGGCGACCTGTTCGGCGAGCAGCCGCGCGGCATGGGCGATGTCCTGGCGGCCGCCATAGCTGGCGGCCACGTTCAGGGTCATGGCGTCGTTGCCGGCGGTGCGCTGTTCGGCCCGCTGCATGCGCTGGACGATGCCGGCGGCAAAGCGCGAACGTTCGCCGATGAAGCGCACGCGCACGCCGCGGCGGTCGAGTTCGTCCACCTCGCGGTCGAGCGCGCCGAGGAACAGCTTCATCAGTGCATCCACTTCTTCCTGCGGCCGCCCCCAGTTCTCGCTGGAGAACGCGAACAGCGTGAGCGCGGCGATGCCGCGCTCCAGGCAGAAGTCGATGGTGCGGTTGACCGCGCGCGCACCGGCGCGGTGGCCGATCATGCGCGGGCGGCGCCGCTGCTGCGCCCAGCGGCCGTTGCCATCCATGATGATGGCAACGTGCGCGGGCAAGCCGGGTGCTGGCATGCCGTTGGGCATGGCGGAAGGCACCGGTCAGACTGCCATCAGTTCCTGCTCCTTGAGCTTGACCACTTCGTCGACGTCCTTGATCGCCTTGTCGGTCAGCTTCTGGATCTCGTCCTGCGCGCGACGGTCCTCGTCCTCGGTGATCGCCTTGTCCTTGAGCAGCCTGGCCACTTCCTGGTTGGCGTCGCGGCGGACGTTGCGGATGGCGACCTTGCTGTCCTCGCCTTCCTTGCTGACGGTCTTGGCCAGCTCCTTGCGGCGCTCCTCGGTCAGCGGCGGCAGGTTGAGGCGGATGGTGGTGCCCACCGTGGTCGGGGTCAGGCCCAGGTCGGAAGCGTAGATGGACTTCTCCACTTCCTTGATCATGTTCTTGTCGAACAGGGTGATGACCAGCGAGCGGCCTTCGGAAACGCTGATGCTGGCCACCTGGTTCAACGGTGTGTCGGTGCCGTAGGCCTTGACCTTGATGCCGTCCAGCAGGGCCGGCGACGCGCGGCCGGTGCGGATGGTGGTGAGGGTGTGGCGCAGAGCGTCGATGCTCTTGGCCATGCGCGCCTGCGCATCTTGCTTGATGTCGTTGATCATCGCCGGAATCCTGGATGTTTCTGGAACCGGCCGATTATAGGCGAACAGCCCTGCTGGCCGGGCGGGAATCGTGAAGCGGGGCGCGGCCGGTCCCCGCGCGCCCGGTGCGTGGCGCCGCGCGCGGCGGCCGCCGGCATGGCCCGCATCGCGGGCCGGGGGTCAGTGGGCGTCGCGGCCGTGCACCAGGGTGCCGATGTTCTCGCCGCGCAGGATCTTCAGCAGTTCCCCGGGCTGGCCCATGTCGAACACGCGCAGCGGCAGGTCGCTGTCGCGGGCCAGGGCGAAGGCGGCGGTGTCCATGACCTCCAGGCCCTGGCTGATCACCTGGTCGTAGCTCAGGGTGTCGTAGCGCACCGCGTCGGCATGCTTGTTCGGGTCCTTGTCGTAGACACCGTCGACCTTGGTGGCCTTGAGCAGCAGGTCGGCGCCGATCTCGATGGCGCGCAGCGCGGCACCCGAGTCGGTGGTGAAGAACGGGCTGCCGACGCCGGCGGCGAAGATCACCAGCCGGCCCTTCTCCAGGTGGCGGATGGCGCGGCGGCGGATGTAGTCCTCGCACACGTCGTTGATCTTGATCGCGCTCATCACGCGCGCCTTGGCGCCGAGCTTCTCCAGCGCGTCCTGCATGGCCAGCGCATTGATGACCGTGGCCAGCATGCCCATCTGGTCGCCGGTGACGCGGTCCATGCCGCCCGCGGCCAGGCCGGCACCGCGGAAGATGTTGCCGCCGCCGATGACCAGCGCAACCTCGGCGCCGGCCTGCTGCGCCTCGATGACCTCGCGCGCCAGGCGGTTGATGACCTTGGGGTCGATGCCGTAGTCCTCGTCTCCCATCAGCGCCTCCCCGGAAAGCTTCAGAAGGATGCGTTGGTAGGCGAGCTGGGACATGGGCGACCTCGATGGCTGGAAAACGCGGGAATTCTAACGGATCGAAGGCCTGCCGGGCAGCGCTTTTGTTGCACTGCAATGACGAACTCCGCTTCGTGCCCGCCCGTGTTCAGCCGGAAGCCGGTTGCGGCTCGGGGGCGCGGGCGATCACCCGGTTGCGGCCCAGGCTCTTGGAGCGGTACAGCACGTCGTCGGCGGCCCTGAGCAGGTCCTGCACGTTGGCGAAGCGCTCGTAGTCGCCATGGGTGGCCACGCCGGCGGAAAAAGTGACATGCAGCGGCGCGCCTTCGATCTCGGCCATCGGCGTCTGCGCGATGGTGTCCAGTACCCGCCGCACCACTTCCAGTGCGATGCGTTCGTTGGTGTCGGGGAACAGCACCACGAACTCCTCGCCGCCGAAACGGGCGACGGTGTCGCTGGTACGCAGCTGCTCCTGCAGGTGCGAGGCGAACGACTGCAGCACCCGGTCGCCGGCCAGGTGGCCGTGGGCGTCGTTGATCTTCTTGAAGTCGTCCAGGTCGATGAAGGCGATCGACAGGGGCCGGTTCATGTGCGCTGCGCGGGCGAACTCCTGCTCCAGCACGGTTTCCAGGTGCCGGCGGTTGAGCACCCCGGTCAGGGCGTCCAGGTGCGCCTGCTCGGCCAGGCGCCGGGCCATCAGTTCGAAATCGTCGGCACGCCGGCGGGTGGCCGAGGCATCCTGCAGTTCGCGCAGGTTGCGCAGCTCCTTCAGTTCCTCGGCATGGTCGAGCAGGAAGCGCAGGCGCGCGGAACTGGGCACCGGCACGTCGAGCAGGGCGCACAGCTCGGGCAGCATCTGGCTGACCCGCTGCAGCACCAGCTCGAAGCCCTGGCTGTCCATGCCCAGCTCCCGGTAGGCCCGCTGCAGCGCATGGCTGCGCGCGGCGTCGGCGTCGGCGGCCAGCCAGATCTCGGCCACGCAGCCGGACAGCGCGATGCAGCGCTGGAACAGGTCTTCCGGTTCGGCCGGCGGTTCGCTGTTGGCGATGGCCTGGACCAGATAGCGCGGCAGGTGCCACTGTTCGCACAGCTGGGCACCGGCATCGGCATGGCTGCAGCCGAGGATCGCGCGCTCGTGGAGCAGCAGCTCCTCGTTGCTGGTGGCGTTGTCGAACAGTGCCGGGTAGGTGTCCGGGCTGGCCTGCATCAGCGCCAGCGAGCCCACGTCCTGCAGCAGCCCGGCGAGCATCAGTTCCTCGACGCGGCGCACCCCGCTGCCGAGGCCGAGGAACCGCGCGGCCAGCGCACACAGCACGCTGCGGCGCCAGATGCGCTCCAGCAGGCGCGGGTCCAGGCCGTCCTTGCCCACCGCGTTGGCCAGCGAGAAGCCGAGCGCCAGCTGCAGGGTCGCGTTCAGTCCGAGCATGGTCAGCGCCTGGCCGAGGTTCTCGATGCGGCGCCGGCTGGCATACAGCGGGGAGTTGGCGATGCGCAGCATCCGCGCGCTCAATGCCATGTCCATCGCGATGGCGTCGGCCGCGGTGGCGATGTCGGTCTCCGGGTCCTGCGCCAGCTCGATGATGCGGATGGCGATGCCCGGTGGCGAGGGCAGGTTGCGGCAGAGTGACAGCGCTGCGTTGAGCTCGGGGGACATGTCGGGGAGGTGTTCAGCAGGCCATCAAGGATACAGGCGGGGCGGGTACAAGGATGTTTGCGTCACAGTATCGGGCAAAGGGACTTGAAGTCCACAGGAAAAGCCGGGTTGGCCCGGATGGCGGAAAAAAAAGAAGCCGCGGAGTCCGCGGCTTCTTCTGGGTTCCGGATCGGGGTCTGGTCAGACCTGCATCGCCTTGGCGACTTCGGCGGCGTAGTCCTCGACCACCTTCTCGATGCCTTCGCCGACCATCAGGCGCTGGAAGCCGACGACGTCGCCACCGGCGGCCTTCACGGCCTGCTCGACGGTCTTGTCGCTGTCCAGCACGTAGTTCTGGCCGTACAGGGTGACTTCGCTGATGATCTTGTTGATCTTGCCGCTGATGATCTTCTCCAGGATCTCGGCCGGCTTGGCCTTGTCCTTCTCGCTCATCTTGGCCAGCTCGATTTCCTTTTCCTTGGCCACGAACTCGGCCGGCACGTCGGCGGCCTTGTTGTGCGGCGGGTTCATCGCGGCCACGTGCATGGCCAGGCCGTTGGCCAGCTCGGCGTTGCCGCCGGCCAGGTCGACCAGCACGCCGATCTTGCCGTTGCTGTGCACGTAGGCACCGACGGTGTTGTTGCCGTCGACCTTGGCCAGGCGGCGGATCTGGATGTTCTCGCCCAGCTTCTGGATGGCGGCGGTGCGGGATTCCTCGACGGTCTCGCCGGAAGCCAGCTTGGCCGACTTCAGCGACTCGATGTCGCTGGCGCCGGAGGCCAGGGCGGCAGCGGCGACGGCGTCGACGAATGCCTTGAAGTTGACGTCGTTGGCGACGAAGTCGGTTTCCGAGTTCACTTCGACCAGCACGGCCTTGCCACCGTTCACGGCGACGCCGATGCGGCCTTCGGCGGTGACGCGGTCGGCCTTCTTGTCGGCCTTGGCGGCGCCGGACTTGCGCAGGGCTTCGGCAGCGGCGTCGATGTCGCCGTTGTTTTCGGCCAGGGCCTTCTTGCATTCCATCATGCCGGCGCCGGTGCGCTCGCGCAGTTCCTTGACCAGGGAAGCGGTGATTTCAGCCATGGGATTACCTCAACGATAGAAAGGGGCAGGCCGGCGATGATCGCCGGCCGTTGTTACGTGGCCCTGTCAGTGGCCGGCGCCGCTGGGCGTCGCTGCAGGGGAGGCGGGCGCCGGGCGCCCGCCGGGTGTGCATCAGGCCGAAGCCTCGTCGCCCTTCTTGGCGCCCTTCTTGGCCGGAGCGCGGCGGGCCGGCTTGGCTTCTTCGGCGGCAGCGGCGTCGGCGAACTCTTCCTCGCGCACCGAAGCGGCGTTCGGGGCCGAAGCCTTGCCTTCCAGCACGGCGTCGGCGGCGGCGCGGGCGTACAGCTGCACGGCGCGGATGGCGTCGTCGTTGCCCGGGATGGCGTAGTCCACCAGTTCCGGGTTGTAGTTGGTGTCGACCACGGCGATCACCGGGATGCCGAGCTTCTTGGCTTCCTTGATGGCGATGTCTTCATGGCCGATGTCGATCACGAAGATCGCGTCGGGCAGGCGGTTCATGTCCTTGATGCCGCCCAGCGAGGCTTCCAGCTTGTCGCGCTCGCGGCGCAGGCCCAGCACTTCGTGCTTGACCAGGCGCTCGAAGGTGCCGTCGGTTTCGCCGGCTTCCAGTTCCTTCAGGCGGGCAACCGACTGCTTGACGGTGCGGAAGTTGGTCAGGGTGCCGCCCAGCCAGCGCTGGTTCATGAACGGCATGCCGCAACGCTCGGCCTCTTCCTTGATGGCATCGCGCGCGCTGCGCTTGGTGCCCAGGAACAGGATGGTGCCGCGCTTCTGGGCAACGGACGAGATGAAGTTCATCGCGTCGTTGAACAGCGGGACGGTCTTTTCCAGGTTGATGATGTGGATCTTGCCGCGGGCGCCGAAGATGTACGGGGCCATCTTCGGGTTCCAGTAACGGGTCTGGTGGCCGAAGTGGACGCCGGCTTCCAGCATCTGGCGCATGGTGATCTGGGACATTGCAGAACTCCTGACGGGGAACCGGCGATTCCGCCCGCGGGCAAAGTGTGCGGGACGCGTGGAAGCGCGATGGGTTCCGGGGTTGGGCTTCCCTGCTGCCTCCGTGGCCGAACTCCTCGCGGAGCACCCCGGCACGGATGGGGGCAGCAGGTGTGGATTCACCGGTGACGCCCGGCGTGGGCGGCCCGCGCTGGCACGGGGCCGGCAACGGAGCCGCGGAATTATAGGGTGCGCGGGGCCGCGGCGCAAATTGCCCGGGCGGCCGGGTGGCCGGGGCGCGGGAAAACTCGTTCAGGCAGGCGCCGATGGGTGATAATGGCGGGCATGAGCGTGAACCTGAAAACCCCCGAAGAAATCGCCAAGATGCGCATCGCCGGCCGGCTGGCGGCCGAAGTGCTGGACATGATCGGCGCGCACGTCAAACCCGGTGTCACCACCGAGGAACTGGACCGCATCTGCCACGACCACATCGTCAACGTGCAGGGTGCCGTCCCGGCCAACGTGGGCTACCGCGGCTTTCCCAAGACCCTGTGCACCTCGGTCAACAACGTCATCTGCCACGGCATCCCCAGCGAGGCCAAGGTGCTCAAGGACGGGGACATCGTCAACATCGACGTGACCGTCATCAAGGATGGCTGGCACGGCGACACCAGCCGCATGTACTACGTCGGCACGCCCTCGGTGATGGCCAGGAGGCTGGTGGAGACGACCCGCGAAGCCATGTGGCGCGGCATCCGTGCGGTGCGGCCCGGGGCCACGCTGGGCGACATCGGCCATGCGATCCAGGAATACGCCGAATCCGAGCGTTTCAGCGTGGTGCGCGAGTACTGCGGCCACGGCATCGGCAAGGTCTACCACGACGAGCCGCAGGTGCTGCATTACGGCCGCCCCGGGCAGGGGCTGGTGCTCAAGCCGGGCATGACCTTCACCATCGAGCCGATGATCAACGAGGGCACCCGTTACACCAGGGTGCTGCCCGATGGCTGGACGGTGGTCACCAAGGACCGCAAGCTCTCGGCGCAGTGGGAGCACATGGTGGCGGTGACCGAGGATGGCGTGGAGGTGCTGACGCTGTCGCCGGCCGAGGCCGAACACGCGCGATCCGGGGCGGCATGAGTCCACAGCCGGCGGATCTGGTCCAGCACGTACCGGACGCGCCGGCCGACCCCGCGGGCGACGCGCAGTGGGCGGCCACGGCGCGGCAATCACTGGCCCACGCCGATGCGCGGCTGTGCCGGCGCTTCGAGCAGGGCGACAACATCGAGCGGCTGCTGGCGCTGCGCACGCGCTGCGTCGACCAGTTGATCCAGCAGGCCTGGCGGCGCTGCCTGGCCGGTGCTGACGGCCTGTCGCTGTTCGCGGTCGGCGGCTACGGCCGCGGCGAACTGTTCCCGCGCTCGGACATCGACCTGCTGGTCCTGGGCGAGCCGCACGTGCAACAGGCCAGCGAGGCCGCGCTGGCGCGGCTGTTCGCGCTGTTGTGGGACGCCGGATTGCCGGCCAGCCATGCAGTGCGCTCGGCCGCGCAGTGCGTGCAGGCCGCAGCCGACCAGACCGTGCTCACCGCGCTGATCGAGGCACGGCCACTGTGTGTCGCCGCGGGGGCACAGCAGGCGCTGGCGCGCGCGGTATCGCCGACCCTGATCTGGCCGGCACGCGACTACTTCCTGGCCAAGCGCGAGGAACTGCTGCTGCGCCACCAGCGGTTCGGCGACACCGCCGACAACCTGGAACCGGACATCAAGGATGGCCCCGGCGGCCTGCGCGACCTCAATACCCTGGGCTGGATGGCGCTGCGCGCGTTCGGCGTGGGCGACATCGACGCGCTGGTCGGGCTCGGCCACCTCGGGCTGGACGAGGCCGCCGCGCTCAAGCGCGAGCGCGCGGTGCTGGCGCGACTGCGCTTCGGCCTGCACCTGGTCGCGCAGCGCGCCGAGGAACGGTTGCGCTTCGACTACCAGAAGGCGCTGGCCGAGCGCATGGGGTTCGCCGACGACGCCGGCAACCTCGGCGTGGAAAAGATGATGCAGGGCTTCTACCGCAGCGCGGCGGTGGTGCGGCGGATCAGCGACCGCCTGCTGCAGCGCTTCGAGGAGCAGTTCGACGGCGAGGCGTCGCCCGAGCCGGTCGGCGACGGTTTCTCGCTGCGCCGTGGCTACCTGTCGGCCGACGATCCGCTATGGCCGCATGGCGACATCGCCCGCATCTTCGCCCTGTTCGCCTGCTGGGCACGCACGCCGCAGGTGCGTGGCCTGCATTCGCTCACCGCGCGCGGCCTGGCCGAGATGCTGGACGAGATTCCGGCCTATACCGAAGTGGGCGCGGCGGTGTGCGAGCAGTTCATCGCCCTGCTGCGCGGCCCGCGCGCGGTGGACACGCTGGCGCGCATGGCGCGGCTGGGCGTGCTCGGGCAGTGGATACCGGCCTTCGCGCAGGTGTCCGGGCGCATGCAGTTCGACCTGTTCCACGTCTACACCGTGGACCAGCACACGCTGATGGTGCTGCGGAACATCGGCGTGTTCGCCGCCGGCCGCGCCGATGAGCGGTTCTCCATCGCCCATGAAGTCTGGCCGCGGCTGCGCAAGCCCGAACTGCTGCTGCTGGCCGGGCTGTTCCATGACATCGCCAAGGGCCGTGGCGGCGACCATTCCGAACTCGGCGCGCTGGATGCACGCGCGTTCTGCGCCGCACACGGCCTGAGCGCCACCGACACCGACCTTGTGGCCTGGCTGGTGGAGCAGCACCTGCGCATGTCGGTCACCGCGCAGAAGCAGGACATCACCGACGCGGAGGTGATCCACCGCTTCGCCGGGCTGGTCGGCAGCCGCGAACGGCTGGACTACCTGTACCTGCTTACCTGCGCCGATATCGCCGGCACCAGCCCCAAGCTGTGGAACGCCTGGAAGGACCGGCTGCTGGCCGACCTGTATTTCGCCGCGCGCCGCGCCCTGCGCGAGGGCCTGGAACAGCCGCTGCCCGAGACCGAGCGGGTGCAGGAGGCGCGCGCCAGCGTGCGCGAGCTGATGCGCGCGCTCGGCCATGCCGATGCGGTGATCGAGCGCCAGTTCAGCGCGATGCCGGACGAGAGCTTCGTTCGCTTCCGCCCCGAGCAGCTGGTGTGGCAGGCCACCTCGCTGATGGAAGTGGCGCGTGGCGGCACCCTGGTCAAGGCACGTCGGATCGCGCCGGAAAGCGACGCGCTGGAAGTGTTCGTGCACTCGCCCGACCGCGACGGCCTGTTCGCCGCGATCGTGATGACCCTGGATCGCGCCGGCTACAGCATCCACCGCGCGCGCGTGCTCGACGGGCCGGAAGACACCATCTTCGATACCTTCGAGGTGACCCCGGCCGGCAGCTTCGCCGACGGCGACACCGCGCGCCTGGAACTGCTGCTGCGCAAGGCGCTGGCCGGGAACATCCTGGTGCTGCGCCCGGCACGGCGGGTGATTCCGCGCCAGCTCCGGCATTTCCGCTTCGCGCCGCGCATCGAGTTCATCGAGAACGCCGAGCATGCGCGCACGGTGTTGAACCTGGTGGCGCCGGACCGGCCGGGCCTGCTGGCCGATGTCGCGCACGTGCTGCGCGACCAGCAGCTGCGGGTGCAGGATGCGCGCATCGCCACCTTCGGCGAGCGCGCCGAGGACCAGTTCCAGCTGACCGACCGCCACGACCGCCCCCTTACCGAAACCTCCCGGCAGGCCCTGCGCGATGCATTGCTGGCCTGCCTGGAGCCCGACAGAACGCCAGGAGACCCCCGCTGATGGCCACCCGGAAGCCTACCGCCAAGAAGACCGCCCCGAAGAAGACCGCGCCGAAGAAGGTTGCGCCGAAGAAGGTTGCGCCGAAGAAGGCCGCTGCCGCGGCGGTGCCGGCCAGCAGGCCGGCCAGGGCCGCGCCCGGGAAAACGTCCGCGGCCAGGCCGAAGGCGATGGAATCGATCGGCCCGCGCAGCCTGCGCAAGCCGCCGGCGCCGGGCGTTGCGGAAATGAAGTTCGGCATCGAGAGCGCGTTCGAGCGCCGCGCGATGCTGACCATGGACGAGATCGAGGGCTACACCCGTCCGCTGGTCAACCGCGTCATCGACGGCCTGGAGTCGGGCGAGTTCCGGGTCGCCGAGCCGGATGGCAATGGCGGCTGGAAGGTCAATGAGTGGTTGAAGAAGGCGGTGCTGCTGTACTTCCGCGTCAACGACATGAGCGTGATGGATGGCCGCCCGGCGCCGTTCTGGGACAAGGTCGAATCGCGCTTCGCCGGTCATGGCGAAGCCGAGTTCCGCGCTGCCGGGGTACGCGTGGTGCCCGGCGCCATCGCCCGCCGCGGCTCCCACTTCGGCCGCGACGTGGTGCTGATGCCGAGCTTCACCAACATCGGCGCGTACGTGGGCGAGGGCACCATGGTCGATACCTGGGCCACGGTCGGTTCCTGCGCGCAGGTCGGCAAGCACTGCCACCTGTCCGGCGGCGCCGGCATCGGCGGCGTGCTGGAACCGCTGCAGGCCAGCCCGACCATCATCGAGGACCACTGCTTCATCGGTGCGCGCTCGGAAGTGGTGGAAGGCGTGGTGGTCGGCCACCACAGCGTGATCGGCATGGGCGTGTTCCTGAGCCAGAGCACGCGCATCTACAACCGCGCCACCGGCGAAGTCAGTTACGGCTACATCCCGCCCTACAGCGTCGTGGTGTCCGGCTCGCTGCCGAGCAAGGACGGCACCCACTCGCTGTACTGCGCGGTGATCGTCAAGCAGGTCGACGCCCGCACCCGCAGCAAGACCAGCGTCAACGACCTGCTGCGCGGCCTGGCCGACTGATGTTCCTCCTCTCCCTCGCCGGAGAGGGCAAGCCCTGGATCCTGCAATGACCACTCTTTACGGACTCAAGAACTGCGACACCTGCAAGAAGGCCAGCAAGTGGCTGGACCGTTTCGGCGTCGCCTACACCTTCATCGACTACCGCGAGCACAAGCCCAGCCCCGAGACCCTGATTGAATGGGCGGGCAAGGCCGGTGGTTTCGAGGCACTGGTCAACAAGTCCTCGACCACCTGGCGGCAGCTGCCCGATGCGCGCAGGGCGCCCGGCTCCGAGGCCGAGTGGAAGCTGCTGCTGCGCGAGTACCCGCAGCTGATCCGGCGCCCGCTGGTCGTCACCGATGACGGCGCGCTGAGCCAGGGCTTTTCCGACAACGGCTTCAAGCAGCGCTTCGGCGTGGGGTGACGGCATGCGGCCGATGAGCGACGTGGTGGAGCTGGCCTGCGAACTGATCGCGCGGCCGTCGGTGACGCCGGACGATGCCGGCTGCCAGCAGCAGGTGGCCGACCGCCTGCAGGCGGCCGGTTTCCAGTGCGAACACCTGCGCCTGGGCGAGGTCGACAACCTGTGGGCCACCCACGGCAGCGGCGCGCCGGTACTGGTGCTGCTGGGCCATACCGACGTGGTGCCCAGCGGCCCGGTCGCGGCATGGCGCAGCGACCCGTTCCGGCCGGAGGTACGCGATGGCGTGCTCTATGGCCGTGGCGCGGCCGACATGAAGGGAAGCGTGGCCGCGTTCGTGGTCGCCGCCGAGCGGTTCGTCGCCGACCACCCCGACCATCCCGGCACCCTGGCGGTGCTGCTGACCAGCGACGAGGAAGGCGACGCCATCGATGGCGTGCGCCACGTCGCGCGCCTGTTCCGCGAGCGCGGGCAGCGCATCGACTGGTGCATCACCGGCGAGCCCTCGTCCACCGCGACCCTGGGCGACCTGCTGCGCGTGGGCCGCCGCGGCAGCCTGTCGGCGAAGTTGCAGGTCAGGGGCGTGCAGGGCCATGTCGCCTATCCGGACAAGGCGCGCAACCCTATCCACCTGGCCGCCCCGGCGCTGGCCGAGCTGGCGGCGCGGCACTGGGACGATGGCTACGAGAGCTTCCCGCCGACCAGCCTGCAGATCTCCAACATCAATGCCGGCACCGGCGCCGGCAATGTCATCCCCGGCGACCTGCAGGTGATGTTCAACCTGCGCTACAACCCGCACTGGGACGCCGGGCGGCTGGAGGCGGAGATCGCCGCGCTGCTGGATCGCCACGGCCTTGATTACACGCTGCAATGGCACCGCAGCGGCGAGCCGTTCTATACCCCGGAAGGCCGCCTGCGCAGCGTCGCGCGCGAGGTGCTGGCCGGGTTCGCCGGCGCCATGCCCGAGGAAAGCACCGGTGGCGGTACCTCCGATGCCCGCTTCATCGCGCCGCTGGGCGCGCAGTGCATCGAGGTGGGGCCGGTGAACGCCAGCATCCACCAGGTGGACGAGCACGTGCGCCTGGACGACCTGCGGGCGCTGCCCGACCTGTACCGGCAGTTGATCGCGCGGTTGCTCGCCTGATCCGCGCCCGGCCGCCGCAGGGGCGTGCGGACGGGCGCATCGGTTGCCCACGAAACAGTTGCACGCCATCGCGGGGCCACGCTATCGTCGGCCCCATGAACCGCAACGCCTGCGCCAACGTGAACGTGTCGAACAATCGCAATAATGCGGTTGCGAACAATCGCGCGCGGCCGATGCGGGTCTGCGACTGAGCCACAAGCACCATACGCCCAGTGACCAGAAAACCCGCATCGGCCGATGCGGGTTTTTTGTTGCGCGTGTGGTTCCCCCCACAGGAACCCGGCCCTCCATGGCCGGGGATTCAACGAAAAACCCCCACAACCAGGAGCAGTCCCCATGTGTTCCATCTTCGGCATCTTCGGCCTGCAACCGGGCGACGACCTGCAGGCGCTGCGCCGGCAGGCACTTGAGCAATCGCAGCGCCAGCGCCACCGCGGCCCCGACTGGAGCGGCGTGTACGTGGACGAGCGCGCCATCCTCGTGCACGAGCGCCTGGCCATCGTCGACCCGGCCGGCGGTTCGCAGCCGCTGCTGTCCGAGGACGGCACGCTGGCGCTGGCGGTCAACGGCGAGATCTACAACCACCGCGAACTGAAGCAGGAACTGGTGCAGCCCTATGCGTTCCAGACCGGCTCGGACTGCGAGGTGATCAATGCGCTGTACCGCGAGGACGAACCCGCGTCGTTCCTCAACCGGCTCAACGGCATCTTCGCCTTCGCCCTGTGGGACAAGCGCGCCGGACGCGCGATCATCGCCCGCGATCCGATCGGCGTGGTGCCGCTGTACTGGGGCCACGACAAGCAGGGCCGCCTGTGCGTGGCATCGGAGATGAAGTCGCTGGCCGATACCTGCGCCGACGTGGCGCAGTTCCCGCCGGGGCACTGGTACGACAGCGCCACCGGCGAGCTGACCCGGTATTACGAGCGGCCGTGGCGCGACTACGACGCGGTGCAGGGCGTGGAGGTGTCCCGGCAGGAACTGCGCGAAGCCTTCGAGGCCGCGGTGCACCGCCAGCTGATGACCGACGTGCCCTATGGCGTGCTGCTGTCCGGCGGCCTGGATTCGTCGCTGGTGGCGGCCGTGGCCGCGCGCTACGCACGCCATCGTATCGAGGATGGCGATCGCAGCGAGGCCTGGTGGCCGCGCCTGCACAGCTTCGCCATCGGCCTTGCCGGGTCGCCCGACCTGGCCGCGGCGAAGATCGCCGCCGACATGCTCGGCACCGTGCACCACGGCTTCGAGTACACCTTCGAGGAAGGCCTGGACGCGCTGCCGGAAGTGATCCGCCACATCGAGACCTACGACGTCACCACCATCCGCGCCTCCACGCCGATGTTCCTGCTGGCGCGGCGGATCAAGGCGATGGGGGTGAAGATGGTGCTGTCCGGCGAGGGCAGCGACGAGATCTTCGGCGGCTACCTGTACTTCCACAAGGCGCCGAACGCGCGCGAGTTCCACGAGGAGCTGGTGCGCAAGCTCGACGCGCTCAACAACTACGACTGCCTGCGCGCCAACAAGTCGATGATGGCCTGGGGCGTGGAGCCGCGCGTGCCGTTCCTGGACCGCGCCTTCCTCGACGTGGCGATGCGCATGGACGCCAGCCACAAGATGGTGGACAAGGCCAGCGGCCGCATCGAGAAAGCGGTGCTGCGCGAGGCGTTCGAGGGCTACCTGCCGAAGGAAATCCTGTGGCGGCAGAAGGAGCAGTTCAGCGACGGCGTCGGCTACGGCTGGATCGACGGGCTGAAGGCGCATGCCGAGGCGCAGGTGAGCGACCGCGAACTGGCCGCCGCCGACAAGCGCTTCCCGTACAACCCGCCGCAGACCAAGGAGGCGTACTACTACCGCAGCCTGTTCGAGCAGTTCTATCCGACCCCGGCCGCGGCCGAGACGGTGCCGGGCGGCAAGTCCATCGCCTGTTCGTCGCCGGCGGCGATCGCCTGGGACGCGAGCTTCGCGGCCATGGCCGACCCGTCCGGCCGCGCGGTGGCCGGTGTGCACGCGCAGGCACTGGCGGGGTGAGCCGGGGGCGGCGCGCGCCGTGCGCCGCCCTGTCTTCTTCCGCCGCCCGACGCGCCTGTCCCCGGGGACGGGCGCGTCCGTAGCCGTCGCCCGCATTGGCGGCTTCCGTCCGAAGTCGCCATCGCCGCTCATCTCTCTCCGGTCAAAGGCGCTTCCGATGCGTGCGTGTTGGTTGCTGGTATCGGGTCTGCTGTGCGTTCCGCCTGCCCACGCCGCGGAGGTGCCGCTGGAGCGCCACATGCTGGACAGCTGGGAGGCGGATATCGGCTATGCCGGCGTGGTGCGTGACGGCGGCACCCTGCATGTCTCCGGCGTGCCCTGCCGCGGCCGGGACATGCAGGCGGCGGTACAGGCGTGTTATGGCGCGCTCGCGAAGATCCTGCAGCGCTTCGGTGCCGACAGCAGCCAGATGCTGAAGGAAACCGCGTACACCACCGACATGGACGCACTGGTCAAGGCCATTCCCGCGCGCAAGGCGTTCTTCGCCGATGGCAGGTACGCCGCCGCGAGCTGGGTGCAGGTCAGCGGCCTGTTCAACGCGGGGGACATGCTCGAGATCGAGTGGACGGTGCGCCTGGAATAGCCCCGTCACCTGCGGGCCGGCATGCCGCCCGCGCTGTTTCAGCGCGGGCGCAGTACCAGGGTGTGGGTGGTGGCACCGGGCAGGAACGGTGTCGGCCGGCCCTGTACCCAGTCGTCGTGGCCGGCGCCCCAGAACGGCGACAGCGGATGTCCGCTCTGGCCACCGGGCATGTGCACGATGCCGTCGGCCTCGAAGCCGGGCGAGACCACCATGCGCTCGGATGCGCCGAAGTCCGGCGTCTGCACCCGCGGCATGTTGCCGTCGCCGGGCAGTGCCTGCGCCGGCATGCACAGCCAGCGCTTGAACAGGGCGGGCAGCGCGCGCGACAGCGGGTGGCAGATGGCGGCGGTGTTGCGCTCGCCCCAGGTGCGCGCGGCGAGGTCGTGACCCTGTGCGGCCAGGTCCGCTTCCAGTTGCCGCGCGCTGTGCGCCAGCAGTTCGTCCCAGCGCTTGAACGGCGGCGGCAGCAGGTGCGGCGGGCGCTGTTCCAGCAGCGGCCAGGCCACGCCTTCCAGTTGTGGCAGGCGTGGCGCCACGAAGTCCTCGCCGAGCCGCTGGCGCGCGGGGGCCAGCAGGCCGGCTTCCAGCGTGTCCAGGGTGATGCCGCGGAAGCCGCGGGCGATACGGTAGCTGGCCGAATCGACCGCGGCGCGGCCGTCCCACTGGCGGCTGGCCGCTTCCAGCCGGCGCAGCGCCGGATCGTCGCTGTGCTCGACGGTGGCGCGCAGCAGTTTCCACCAGCGCTCCATCAGCACGGCACGATCGTCGAGCTGGATGGCGAGCAGGTCGCGCTCGTCGAACTGTTCGCGCGCGAACAGGCCGTCGCGGACCTGGCGTGCCCGCGCGCCCAGGTCGTAGCCGCCATCGCCGGCCTCGGCCAGCATGGCGCCTTCGAGCACGCGGCCATTGGCGGTCCACAGGCGGTGGTTGGCGGGATCGACCAGCGACGGCGCCTGGTCCGTGCGCAACGGCCACGGGTAGCAGGGCTCGTTGAAGGGCGACGTATCGGGCGGCAACGGCGCGTCGGGTGTGTTGGCGATGCCATCGGCCGTGCAGGTACCGCTGCGATCCGGGCGTGCGCCGGCCAGGCGCCAGGCGATGCGGCCATGGCGGTCGGCCAGCAGCAGGTTCTGCGCGGGAATGCCGGCGCGGTCGGCCACTGCCAGTGCGGCGTCCAGGTCGGCGGCGCGGGCCATGTCGGCGAAGTCCAGGCGCACCGCGCCCGGCAGCTGCGCGGTCCAGCGCAGCGCCAGCCGGCTGCCATCGGCGTTTTCATGCAGCACCGGGCCCCAGTCGCTTTCGCGCACGACCAGGATGTCGGCCGGCGCACCGGCCACCGCAATGGTTTCGCGGTATTCGCGCAACGGCGCGGTGGCCGGCAGGCGTGCGAAATCGGCGGTGTCGATGTAGCTGTTGGTGAAGCCCCAGGCCACGTGGGTATTGCTGCCGACGATGACCACCGGCAGCCCCGGCAGGCTGAAGCCGGCCACGTCGACCTTGCCGCGTGGCGCGGACGCATCGGGATGGCGCAGGCGCACGCGGAACCAGAGGTTGGGTGCGCGCAGGGCCAGGTGCATGTCGTCGGCCAGGATCGCGCGGCCATCGCGGGTGAGTGCGCCGGCGACGGCGAAGTTGTTGCTGCCCGGCGAGCTGTCGGCCGCCCCCGGTGGCCAGCCGATCCCGCTGTCCCGCAGCGGCGCGGGACTACGGGCAAGGCGGGCGACCGCGGCGTCGCCACCGCCACTGCCGGCCAGCTGACGCAGGTCCAGTGTCGCGGCATCGGGCAGCGGTGCATCGCCGCGCGCGGCGCCGAACAGCGGCGCATCCCAGCTGCTGCCGTCGTGCGCGAGCAGGGCATAGAGCGCGGGTGGCACCACCTCGCGGATGCGGGCCAAGGCCAGCTCGCGGCTGTTGCCGGGGTCCTGCAGGTCGGCGTACATCGCCAGCCCGGCCAGCACCGAGTCCTCCAGGCTCCAGGCACGCGGCCGCTGGCGCAGCAGCAGGTAGGGCCAGGGTCGTACCGGCAGCGCCGCCAGCCCGGCGTTGACGCCGTCGCGGTAGGCCTCGAGCACCGCGCGGCGGTCGCCCAGAGCGATGTCCAGGTTGTCGTGCGCGCGCGTGCGCAGGCGGTGCACGCGCATGCGCCGGTCCAGCGGCAGGGCATTGGCGCCGAACAGTTCGGACAGCTCGCCAGCGGCCGAGCGCCGCATCAGGTCCATTTCGAAGAAGCGTTCCTGCGCATGCACATAGCCCAGCGCGCGGGCCATGTCGCGCTCGTCGGCGGCATCCACCGTGACCACGCCGTTGCCGTCGCGCTGCACCTGGACCGGGGCCGACAGCCCGGGCAGGGCGAGCTCGCCGTCCAGTTCCGGCAGGCTGCCGCGCAGCAGCAGCCAGATACCACCCGGTACAAGGATCGAAAGCCCCAGCACGACCCACAGCGAACGCAGCAGCCAGCGCCTCATGCGCCTCTCCCCGGTCCCAGGAAAGGCAGATTGTAGGGGAGGGCGCTGCCGCACGCAGGGCGCAACTGAAACTGATTCCGATTAGATCATCGCCGCGCCGGATCGGGCATCCTGTGCGCATACGAACATCAGGAGCACCCCCATGCAGGGACACCCGGAAGTCATCGAATGCCTGAAGGAGCTGCTGCGCGGCGAACTGGCCGCGCGCGACCAGTACTTCATCCATTCCCGCCGTTACGAAGACCAGGGCCTGCATGCGCTGTACGAGCGCATCGGCCACGAGATGGAAGAGGAAACCGGGCATGCCGACGCGCTGCTGCGGCGGATCCTGTTCCTGGGCGGCGACCCGGACATGCGTCCGCACGTCTTCGCCCCCGGCAAGAGCGTGGTCGAGATGCTGGAGAAGGACCTGCAGACCGAGTACCAGGTGCGCGCCAACCTGGCCGCGGCGGTCAAGCTGTGCGAGTCGCACGGCGACTACGTCAGCCGCGACATCCTGATCGCGCAGCTGCGCGACACCGAGGAAGACCATGCCTGGTGGCTGGAGCAGCAGCTGGGCCTGATCCGGCGCATCGGCCTGGAGCTGTACCAGGCCAGCAAGATCGACGCGAAGGGCGCGCCGGCGCATTGAGCCGCGGCGGGTGCATCGCGCAGGCAAGGCCGGGTATTCCCGGCCTTTTGCGTTCATGCGGGGCGGAATTTCAGCCGGCGTTGCGCCGCATGCGGTAGACCGCGGTGGCCAGCGCGCTCACGCCTTCGGCGCGGAAGCCGGGCTCGTGCGCCAGGATGTCGCGGCGCTCGGCCAGTTCCACCTGCCAGGCTGGCGCGAACGCGTCCACTTCCGCCTGCGCCACCGAGAACGGCGGGCCGGCCTTCTCCGCCTGCGGGTACTCGAGGGTGATCAGCAGCGCGCGGCAGCCGGCCGGCAGCCGCATGTACACGGTGTCGCGATAGCGCTGGCGCAACGCCGGCGGCAATGCGATCAGCGCGGCGCGGTCGTAGAGCCCGGCGATGCCGGCCAGGGTCTGGTCGTCGAGGGTGAAGGCGTCGCCGAGGAGGATCTCGATCGGTCCGGCGCTGAAATGCTCGCCCAGCGCGCTGCTGCGGCGTTCGGGCCGCAGCCCGGCCTCGTCGAAGAACTGCTGCACCGCCAGCGGCGAGAGCTCGACGCCGAGCACGCGGTAGCCCTGCGCGGCCAGCCAATGCATGTCCAGGCTCTTGCCGCACAACGGCACCAGTACCCGGCTGCCGGCCGCCACCTGCAGCGATGGCCAGTGTTCCTGCAGCAGCGGCATCACCTGGTCGCGGTGGAAGCCGATCTGTCCCTGTTGCCAGCGTTGCAGCCAGAAATCGGGTTGCATGGGGGTCTCCTCAGCGGGTCTTGCGCCAGCCGTTCTCGGGGGTGATCCGGGCCAGCGCCTCGTTGCCGGCGTAGAAGCGGACCAGGCCGCAATCGCGGCAGACGACACTGCGCATCTTGGCACTGGCGAACACGCCGCTGGCGCCGGGCAGCAGGTCGGGGCCGTAGCCACCGCGGGCATTGACGCCGCCATGGGCATACAGATTGTCGCCATGGCATTCGGGGCAGGTGCTCTGCGCTGGGGTGTCGTGCGTCGTCGTCATGGGGTTCCCTGTAGAACGGATTCGGCGGCTGTTGCCACGGCCGCTGCACAGTATGGATCGCCACGCCGCGCAGCGGTGAAACGGCCCGTTGCCGGTCCATGCCGCGCCGCGCATGCGCATGGCGACGACGATGCCGGCCGCGCCGCCGCGCGCCAGTGAGCCGGCTTACTGGACGTCCAGCCCTTCGACTTTCTGCCGCGCCACGCATGCGCATGGCAACGACAATGCCTGCCGCGCCGCCGCGCGCCAGTGAACCGGCTTACTGGACGTCGAGCCCCTCGACCTTCTGCCGCACCACGCATGTACATGGCGACGACAATGCCTGCCGCGCCGCCGCGCGCCAGTGAGCCGGCTTACTGGACGTCGAGCCCCTCGACCTTCTGCCGCGCCACGCATGCGCATGGCAACGACAATGCCGGCCGCGCCGCCGCGCGCCATTGAGCCGGCTTACTGGACGTCGAGCCCCTCGACCTTCTGCCACCCCCTCGGCAACAGATGCCCGCGGCTGGCCCGCGCACCCACGTACGCATCCAGTTCCTTGAACGACAGGTTCATGGTGCGCTGGCCGCTGCGGACCTGCAGGGTGGCGCCCGGCGATACCGCGACCACCGCGACCACGCGCTCGGTGGCGAGCTTGGCCTTGGGGATCTCGATGATCTTGTTGCCCTTGCCCTTGTCCAGCTCGGGCAGTTCGGTGGCCGGGATGGCAAGCATGTTGCCGGCGCTGGTGACCGCGACGATGCGATCGGCCTGCGGGTTGGCCACCACCATCGGCTGCAGCACCGCCGCACCGGGGGACAGGTTGAGCATGGCCTTGCCGGCCTTGTTGCGGCCGGTGAGGTTCTCGAAGCGGGTGACGAAGCCGTAGCCGTGCGAGGAGGCGAGCACGAAGCGGGTGTCGTTGTCGCCGCTGGCCAGGGTGACGAAACTGCTGCCGGCGGCCGGCGAGAAGCGGCCGGTCAGCGGCTCGCCGTTGCCGCGCGCAGAGGGCAGGGTATGCGCCGGCGTGGAGTAGGCGCGGCCCTCGCTGTCGAGGAACGCCACCTGCTGGGTGCTGCGCCCGCGCACCGCCGCCAGCAGGCTGTCGCCCTCGCGGTAGGACAGGCCGGCGGCGTCCACGTCATGGCCCTTGGCCGCGCGCACCCAGCCCTTTTCCGACAGCACCACGGTGACCGGTTCGCTGGCCACCAGTTCGGTCTCGTCGATGGCCTGGGCGGCGTCGCGCTGCACCAGCGGCGAACGGCGCGCGTCGCCGAACTTCTTGGCGTCGGCCAGCAGTTCGTCCTTGACCAGCTTCCTGAGCCTGGCTGCGCTGCCGAGGATGGACAGGATCTTCTCGCGCTCGGCGGCCAGCTCGTCCTGCTCGCCGCGGATCTTCATTTCCTCCAGGCGTGCCAGCTGCTTGAGCTTGGTCTCCAGGATGTACTCGGCCTGGTCCTCGGACAGGCCGAAGCGGGCGATCAGCGCCGGCTTCGGTTCGTCCTCGGTGCGGATGATGCGGATCACCTCGTCCAGGTTGAGGAAGGCGACCAGCAGGCCTTCCAACAGGTGCAGGCGGCGCTCGACCTTCTGCAGCCGGTGGTTGAGGCGGCGGGTGACGGTGTCCTGGCGGAAGCGCAGCCACTCGCCCAGCAGCTGCCGCAGGTTCTTGACCTGCGGGCGGCCGTCCAGGCCGATGACGTTGAGGTTGACCCGGTAGCTCTTCTCCAGGTCGGTGGTGGCGAACAGGTGGCCCATCAGCTGCTCGGCGTCGACGCGGCTGGAGCGCGGGATCAGCACCACGCGCACCGGGTTGGCGTGGTCGGATTCGTCGCGGATGTCCTCCAGCCAGGGCAGCTTCTTGGCGCGCATCTGCTGGGCGATCTGCTCGATCACCTTGGACGGCGACACCTGGTGCGGCAGCGCGGTGATGACGATGTTGCTGGCTTCCTTCTGGAACGTGGCGCGGGCGCGCACGCTGCCATTGCCGGTCTCGTAGAGCTGCCGCAGGTCGCTGGCCGGGGTGATGATCTCGGCGGTGGTCGGGTAGTCCGGGCCCTTCACGTGCTCGCACAGGTCGGCGACGCTGGCGTCCGGGTCGTCGATCAGCCGCACCAGCGCGCTGACGATCTCGTTCAGGTTGTGCGGCGGTACGTCGGTGGCCATGCCCACGGCGATGCCGGTGGTTCCGTTGAGCAGCAGGTGCGGCAGCCGCGCCGGCAGCCAGCTAGGCTCCTCCAGCGTGCCGTCGAAGTTGGGCGACCAGTCGGTGGTGCCCTGGCCCAGTTCGCCCAGCAGCACTTCGGCGATCGGGGTCAGCTTGGATTCGGTATAGCGCATGGCCGCGAACGACTTGGGGTCGTCGCTGGAGCCGAAGTTGCCCTGGCCGTCGATCAGCGGGTAGCGGTAGGAGAACGGCTGGGCCATCAGCACCAGCGCCTCGTAGCAGGCGCTGTCGCCATGCGGGTGGTACTTGCCGATCACGTCGCCGACGGTGCGCGCGGACTTCTTCGGCTTGGACGCGGCGTTCAGGCCCAGCTCGCTCATCGAATAGATGATGCGGCGCTGCACCGGCTTGAGCCCGTCGCCGATGAAGGGCAGGGCGCGGTCCAGTACCACGTACATGGAGTAGTCGAGATAGGCGCGCTCGGCGTACTCGCGCAGCGGCTGCTGCTCGAAGCCGTGGAAGGAGGGGCGTACGAGTTCGGTCATGCGGGGCTGTTACCTGGTGCTGGGGGGCGGCGACGGCCGTCGCCCCCGCGAGCCGGTGATTATCCGGATGCGGTCGGGGATGCCAAGCCACGGGCCGTGCCCCGGCCCGGCAGGGGGCGGGATTGATCCAGTGCTGCAACAGCGCATTTCATGCCGGATGGAATATTTCCATTGAGAATTATTCTGGATGGAATAAAATCTCCGCCCATGATCTGCTCGACCTCCAATCCCCCCAGCTTCGGCCTGCTGCTGCGCCAGACGCGCGATGGCCTGGCCCGGCAACTCGACGCCTCGATGGCCGAAGAAAACATCGGCATCGGCTTCACCCATTTCGTGGGCCTGAAGACGCTGGCGCACATGGCCCCGTGCACCGCCAACGAACTGGCGCAGGCGCTGGACCAGGTGCCCAGCGCGGTGACCCGCCTGCTGGACAAGCTCGAATCGCTGGGCTGCGTGCGCCGCGAAGCGCATGCGCAGGACCGGCGCGCACTGCAGATCGTGCTGACCGAGCAGGGCCGCGAGCTGTGCGCGCGGCTCAAGAAACGCGGCGACGCGGTGATGGATTACGCGATGCGTGACCTGAGCCCCGACGAACGCGAGCAGCTGATGTCCCTTCTCACCCGCATCCGCGACTCCCTGACGCCCCCATGACCCTCTCTTCCCTCTCCCCCTCCCTGCGCCGCCGTTGCCGGCCGCTGTTGCCGGCAACGCTGCTGCTGGCGCTCGCGGCCTGCGCCAGCAGCGGCGGACTGCAGCCGCAGGGGCGGCTGCTCGATGCCGACAGCCTGCACAGCGAACGCACGTTGGCGACCAGCGACCTGGCCGTGGCCGCGTTTCCGGCCAGCGACTGGTGGCGCGCCTTCGGCGACCCGCAGCTGGATGCGCTGGTGGCCGAGGCGCTGGCCGGCCATCCCAGCCTGGATGCGGCCGATGCGCGCCTGCGCCAAGCCCAGGCCCAGGCCGGCGTCGCCCGCGCCGACCGCCTGCCCAGCCTGTCCGTGTCCGGTGGCTACACCGGCGTGCGCCTGCCCGAATCGATGGTCGGCGAGGAGCTCGGCGGCCGCTACATGGGCAGCGGCCAGGTCGCATTCGATTTCAGCTACGGGGTCGACCTGTGGGGCGGCAAGCGCGCCAGCTGGGAAGCGGCGGTGGACACGGTGCATGCCGCGGCCGTCGATGCCCAGGCCGCGCGCCTGAAGCTGGCCTCGGGCATCGTCCAGGCCTATGTCGAACTGGACCGGGCCTGGCGTGCCAACGACATCGCCGAGCAGGAACTGGAGCGTGCGCGCAAGACCGTGCAGCTGGTGCGCCAGCGCCGCGCCGCCGGCATCGACAGCGACCTGCAGGTGCGCCAGGCCGAAGCCCGCATTCCCACTGCGCAGCAGCAGCTGCAGGCCGCGCAGCAGCAGATCGACGCCGCGCGCACCGCGCTGGCCGCGCTGCTGGGGCAGGGCCCGGATCGTGGCCTGGGCATCGCCCGTCCGCAGGCGCTGGACGTGGCCGCGCTGCAGCTGCCGGGCGTGCTGCCCAGCGAACTGCTCGGGCGGCGCCCGGACATCGTCGCCGCACGCTGGCGCGTGGAAGCGGCCGGCAAGCAGATCAAGGTCGCCAAGGCCCGGTTTTACCCCAGTTTCAACCTGACCGCGCTGGCCGGCGTGGTCGCCCCCAACGTCGGCGACCTGCTCAGGAGCGGCTCGACCTTCGCCTACCTCGGCCCGGCGCTGAGCCTGCCGATCTTCGAGGGCGGGCGCCTGCGCGCCGGCCTGTCCGGTGCCGACGCCCAGTACGACCTGGCGGTGGCCGGCTACAACCAGGCACTGGTCGATGCGCTGCGCGAGGTGGCCGACCAGGTCAACGCGGTGCGCTCGCTCGAGCAGCAGGTGCAGTCGCAGCAGCAGGCGGTGGCCACCGCCGGCTCCGCCTTCGAGCTGGCCGGCCAGCGTTACCGCGCCGGCATCGGCAACTACCTGGACGTGCTGTCTGCGCAGTCGCAGTTGCTCGGTGCGCAGCAGGCGCTGGCCACGCTGCATTCGCAGCAGCTGCTGGCCGCGGCGCGGCTGACCCAGGCCCTGGGCGGTGGTTACGCGCCGCCGGCCGACGGCGTCGCCGCCCCGGTGTCTTCCTCCTCCTCCGTGTCCCCGCATTCCTGAGAAACACCCCATGAGCCAGACCCACACTCCTGAAGCCCCCGTCGTTGGCAGCCGCCGTGGCCGGCTGCTGCGCGGACTGCTTGCCATCATCATCCTGCTGCTGGCGGCGTTCGCGCTGTGGTACTTCGCCTTCGGCCGCTGGTTCGAGGAAACCGACGATGCCTACGTGCAGGGCAACCAGGTGCAGATCACCCCGCAGGTGGCCGGCACCGTGGTCGCCATCGCCGCCGACGACGGCATGCGCGTGGAGCGCGGCCAGCTGCTGGTGCAGCTGGACCCGGCCGACACCGAGGTGGCGCTGCAGCAGGCCGAAGCCAATCTGGCCCGCACCGTGCGCCAGGTCCGTGGCCTGTACCGCACCGTGGAGGGCGCGCAGGCCGACCTGAACGCCCGCCAGGTCACCCTGCGGCGCGTGCGCGAGGACTTCGCCCGGCGCCGGGACCTGGCCGCCAGCGGCGCGATCTCCAACGAGGAACTGGCCCATGCCCGCGACGAGCTGGCCGCGGCCGAAGCCGCGGTGGCCGGTTCGCGCGAAACGGTGGAGCGCAGCCGCGCGCTGGTCGACGACACCGTGGTCGCCACCCAGCCTGACGTGAAGGCCGCCGCCGCGCAGCTGCGCCAGGCGTGGCTCAACAATGCCCGCGCCGGCATCGTCGCGCCGGTCGCCGGTTATGTCGCGCGGCGCTCGGTGCAGGTCGGCCAGCGCGTGCAGCCGGGCACTGCGCTGATGGCGGTGGTGCCCGCCGAGCAGATGTGGGTGGATGCCAACTTCAAGGAAACCCAGCTGCGGCACATGCGCCTAGGCCAGGAAGTGGAGCTGCGCTCGGACCTGTACGGCGGCGACGTGAAGTACAAGGGCCGCATCACCAGCCTCGGGCTGGGGACCGGGTCGGCGTTCTCGCTGCTGCCGGCGCAGAACGCCAGCGGCAACTGGATCAAGATCGTGCAGCGCGTGCCGGTGCGCATCGCCATCGATGCCAGGCAGCTGGCCGAGCATCCGCTGCGCATCGGCCTGTCGATGAAGGCCGAGGTGAGCCTGCGCGACCAGAAGGGCGAGGTGCTGCCGGCCACGCCGGCCAAGGGCAACGTGTTCGACACCGACGTCTACGCCAGGCAGCTGCATGATGCCGACGCGGCGATCGCGCGGATCATCCACGACAACCTGCCGCGCCAGGCCCGGGCCGGCTGAGGTCGCCGCGCATGTCCGCTCAAGCTCCGGCCCTGCCGCAGCCGGCCGCCGGCTTCGCGCCGCCCAGCGTGGCGCTGTGCACCATCGGCCTGGCGATGGCCTCGTTCATGCAGGTGCTCGACACCACCATCGCCAACGTCTCGTTGCCGACCATCGCCGGCAACCTCGGCGCCAGTTCGCAGCAGGCGACCTGGGTGATCACCTCGTTCGCGGTCAGCACCGCCATCGCGCTGCCGCTGACCGGCTGGCTCAGCCGCCGTTTCGGCGAGCGCAGGCTGTTCGTGTGGGCGACGCTGGCCTTCGTCATCACCTCGCTGCTGTGCGGCCTGGCCCAGAGCATGGGCATGCTGGTGCTGTCGCGCGCGCTGCAGGGGTTCGTCGCCGGGCCGATGTACCCGATCACGCAGTCGCTGCTGGTGTCGATCTACCCGCGCGAGAAACGCGGCCAGGCACTGGCGCTGCTGGCCATGATCACGGTGGTCGCGCCGATCTGCGGGCCGATCCTCGGTGGCTGGATCACCGACAACTACAGCTGGGAATGGATCTTCCTGATCAACGTGCCGCTGGGCATCTTCGCGGCGCTGGTGGTCGGCAGCCAGCTCAAGGGCCGGCCCGAGCACATCGACACGCCGAAGATGGACTACGTCGGCCTGGTCACCCTGGTGATCGGCGTCGGCGCGCTGCAGCTGGTGCTGGACCTGGGCAACGACGAGGACTGGTTCGCCTCGACCAAGATCGTGGTGCTGTCGTGCGTGGCGGTGGTGTCGCTGGCGGTGTTCCTGATCTGGGAGCTGACCGACAAGGACCCCATCGTCGACCTGCGCCTGTTCCGCCATCGCAACTTCCGCGCCGGTACCCTGGCGATGGTGGTGGCGTACGCGGCGTTCTTCAGCGTGGCGCTGATGATGCCGCTGTGGCTGCAGCGCGACATGGGCTACACCGCGATCTGGGCGGGCCTGGCGACGGCGCCGATCGGCGTGCTGCCGGTGATCCTGGCGCCGTTGGTGGGCAAGTACGCGTCGCGTTACGACATGCGCATGCTCGCCTCCATCGCCTTCGTGTTCCTGTCGTTGACCAGCTTCATGCGCTCGGGCTTCAACCTGCAGGTGGACTTCCAGCACGTGGCCGGGGTGCAGCTGATCATGGGCGTGGGCGTGGCCCTGTTCTTCATGCCGGTGCTGCAGATCCTGCTGTCGGACCTGGACGGGCGCGAGATCGCCGCCGGCTCGGGCCTGGCCACCTTCCTGCGCACGCTGGGCGGCAGCTTCGCCGCGTCGCTGACCACCTGGCTGTGGGCGCACCGCACCCAGCAGCACCATGCGCACCTGACCGAGCACGTCTCGGCGTATACGCCGGGCATGCAGGAGCAGGTGCTGGCGATGGGGCGTGGCGACCTGCAGCACGGCGCGGCGCTGTTGAACAACATCATCGACCACCAGGCGTCGCAGATGGGCTTCAACGACATCTTCTACCTGCTGGGCTGGACCTTCCTGGCGATCATCGCCTTCCTGTGGCTGGCCAAGCCGCCGTTCGGCGCCGGTGCAGGCGCGGCCAGTGCCGGCGGCCATTGAGTCACTGCGATCCCCGCCCGCAAGGCGGGGATCGTCGTATCCGGGCAGGGGCGCTGGGCTGGACGCAACGTCGACGGAGTCGCAGCGGGCCGCAGATACGAAAAAACCCGCTTTCGCGGGTTTGATCTGTTGAGTCGTGGTGCCCAGGAGAGGACTCGAACCTCCACGGTTTTACCCGCTAGTACCTGAAACTAGTGCGTCTACCAATTCCGCCACCTGGGCGACTCAGGGCGGCAATTGTGCCGATGGGCGGACGCGGTGTCAACGCTTCGTGCAGGCGTTCGCGCGCAGGGTGCAGCCGATGGCGCGGGAAAGGACGCGTGCGCTGCGGGGCGTGCGCGCCGAAGCGGAAGCGCGTCCGGGCGCCACCTGTCGATGGCCACCCGAAGCGTCATGCAAAAAGGAGGGCGGGCAGCCACTTTCCAGGGAGTCCACCGCAGCGTGGCGCTGGTGGCCGCAGATACGAAAAAACCCGCTTTCGCGGGTTTGATCTGTTGAGTCGTGGTGCCCAGGAGAGGACTCGAACCTCCACGGTTTTACCCGCTAGTACCTGAAACTAGTGCGTCTACCAATTCCGCCACCTGGGCGACTCAGGAGCGGAATTATGCAGGGCATTCGCAGGGGCGTCAACAACGGGCTGCAGTGCGGGCCACTGCCTTCCGTCGCCCATGCCACCGGCGGCATGCCTCGGTTCCGTTCCACGGCGCAGGGCGCCGCATGCGGCTCGGGCATGGGCCGCACGCGGGCAACAAAAAACCCGCTTGCGCGGGTTTCTTCGTCTCGAATCGTGGTGCCCAGGAGAGGACTCGAACCTCCACGGTTTTACCCGCTAGTACCTGAAACTAGTGCGTCTACCAATTCCGCCACCTGGGCGATCCGAGCCGGAGATTCTGCTGACCGTGCCCGGGTTTGTCAACGTATTTCGGCATGGCGGTGGCCGTGCGGCGTACGCACTTCCTCCACGCCGCAGCGGGTACCATGGGGGCTGATGAAAAACAAAAAGACCCCCGGGGCCGGCAAGGCCCCCAAGTCCGCCCCCGGCGCAACGCCGGGCACGCCCCGCAAGCCGGCCAAGCTGCCGCCGTGGATGCCGGAGAGCCTGGCCACGCCCGCCAAGGGCGGCCGCGGCAAATCCCGCGACAGCGCGCCACCGAAGAGTTTCGTGCGTGGCCGCTCGCGGCCGGCGCCGGCCGCGGTCCTCGACGACCCCTATGCCGCGCGTGAAGCCGAGCGCTACGCCCAGCCCATTGCCAGCCGCGAGGCGATCCTGCAGCTGCTGGACCGCTGCGACGGGCCGCAGAACGCCGAGGAGATCGGTGCGCGGCTCGGCCTGACCGAACCGGAGCGCGCCGACGCGCTGGCCAAGCGCCTGGGCGCGATGGTGCGCGACGGGCAGCTGGTGCAGAACCGCCGCGGCGGCTTCGCCCCGGTGCTGGTCACCAACCTGATTCCCGGTGTGGTCATCGCCAACCCGGAAGGGTTCGGCTTCCTGCGCCCGGACGAAGGTGGCGACGACCTGTTCCTGCCGCCGTACGAGATGCGCAAGGTCATGCATGGCGACCGCGCGCTGGCCAATGTCACCGGCATCGACCGCCGCGGCCGCCGCGAAGGCAGCATCGCGCGCGTGCTCGAGCGTGGCGTCAACCGCCTGATCGGCAACTTCAGCGTCGAGATGGGCATCAACTACGTGGTGCCGGACGACAAGCGCATCCAGCGCAGCATCCAGATCCCGGCCGACGCCACCGGTGGTGCGAAGGACGGCCAGCTGGTGGTGTGCGAACTGACCCAGGCGCCGGATACGCGGCGCCCGCCGATCGGCAGGGTCATCGCCGTGCTCGGCGACAAGCTGACCCCGTCGCTGGTGGTGGAAACCGCCATCCACGGCCACGACCTGCCGCATGAGTTCCCGCCGGAAGTGCTCGACGAGGCGACGGCGATCCCGATGACGGTGGACCCGACGATGATCGGCACCCGCGTGGACCTGCGCGCGCTGCCGCTGGTGACCATCGACGGCGAGGACGCCAAGGACTTCGACGACGCGGTGTTCTGCGAGCCGAACCGGGACGGCTTCCGGCTGGTGGTGGCCATCGCCGACGTCTCGCACTACGTGCGCCCCGGCACGCCGCTGGACGATGAGGCGCTCAAGCGCGCCACCTCGGTGTACTTCCCCGGCTACGTGGTGCCGATGCTGCCGGAGACGCTGTCCAACGGCATCTGCTCGCTGCGGCCGAAGGAAGACCGCATGTGCTTCGTCTGCGACATGCAGGTGGACCGCAAGGGCGAGGTGGTGCAGTCGCGCTTCTACGAGGCGGTGATGAACTCGCATGCGCGCCTGACCTACACCCAGGTGTGGAACGCGGTGGGCGAGGACGACGCCGACGCCAAGGCGTTCATCGGCCCGCTGCTGCCGCAGATCCAGAGCCTGCACCAGCTGTACCGCATCCTGGCCAAGGCGCGCGAACGCCGCGGCGCGATCGAGTTCGAGTCCTCGGAAGTGCGCTTCGTGCTGGACAACCGCGGCGAGGTCACCCAGGCCGGCATGCTGGTGCGCAACGACGCGCACAAGCTGATCGAGGAGTGCATGATCGCGGCCAACGTCGAGGCCGCGCGCTACCTGCTGGCGACCCATATCCCGGCACCGTTCCGGGTGCACGAGCGGCCGCCGGAATCCAAGTTCGCCGACCTGCTGGAGTTCCTCAAGGAATTCAAGCTGAGCCTGCCGGCGTGGAGCAAGGTGCAGCCGGGCGACTACACCCGGTTGCTGAAGAAGGTGCGCGAGCGTCCGGACGCGGCGCTGCTGGAGTCGGTGCTGCTGCGCAGCCAGTCGCTGGCGGTGTACTCGCCGGACAACAACGGCCACTTCGGCCTGGCGCTGGAGGCCTACGCGCACTTCACCTCGCCGATCCGCCGCTATCCGGACCTGCTGGTGCACCGTGCCATCAAGTACGCGCTCACCGGCGGCCCGCGCGACAAGTACACCTACACGCCGCGCGAGATGGCGGCGCTGGCGCTGCAGTGTTCCGAGCGCGAGCGCCGTGCCGACGAAGCCGAGCGCGAGGTGGACGAGCGGTTCCGCGCCGCCTGGATGGAGAAGCACGTCGGCGGCCAGTTCGATGGCGTCATCAGCGGCGTGACCAGCTTCGGGCTGTTCGTGGAGCTGGACGAATCCAAGGTCAACGGGCTGGTACACGTCACCCAGCTGCCGCACGACTATTACCAGTTCGACCCGATGCGCAAGACGCTTACCGGCGACCGCCGCGGCAACCAGTTCCGGCTGGGCGACCGGGTGCGCATCCTGGTGCTCAAGGCCAGCATGGAGGACCGCAAGATCGACTTCCGCCTGGTCGAGCGGCTCGATGGCGACGCCAGCGCGGCGGACCAGGGCCTGCCGCCGCTGCCGGCGCGCGGCAAGCCGGCCAAGCGCGCCAAGCAGAAGTACTGACGCGGCGGCGGCCGGTGCCCGCACCGGCCGTCTGCGTTGCGCCACGGGCCCGGCGGGAGCCGCGCGGGTCGCGCATGGACCGCCTGCTCCCCGGGGCGGGCGGGCAGGCCCCGCCAGCGCGTGCGGGCCACCCGCGCGATACGGCCAGCAGGGCCATACCCGGCCATGGCGCCGGCAGTCGCCTGCCGCAGCATCCGGCCTGGCGCAACCGGCCACGCGGCGGCCGGCAGGGGCGGATCGGGCGCGGCCGGGGCCGGGCCATGCCCCGGCGTCCGTTCAGCCGGCACGGTGCCGGCCGGGCCGATGCACTACCATTACGCGCCCAACTCCCCCTCGCGCGGTCGCAATGAGCAAGCAGAACCAGTGGATCGTCGGCGTCAATGCCGTGGCTTCGTCGATCGAGAAGGACCCGGACAACGTCCGCGAGGTGCTGATCGAGGCCGGCAGCAAGAACGCGCGGCTGGTGGAGATCGAGGAGAACGCGCGGCGCAAGGGCATCGACGTGCGCCGCGTGGCCGCGCAGGCGCTGGGCGGCGTGGCCGGGCAGGTGCGCCACCAGGGCGTGGTCGCGCGCTACGCCGCGGCGAAGCTGTGGGGCGAGAACGAGCTGGAAGGGCTGGTCGAGGCCGCCGAGGGCAAGGCGCTGCTGCTGGTGCTGGACGAGGTGCAGGACCCGCACAACCTCGGCGCCTGCCTGCGCAGCGCCGCCGCCGCCGGCGTCACCGCGGTGGTGATTCCCAAGGACAAGAGCGCGCCGGTCAACGCCACCGTGCGCAAGACCAGCGCCGGCGCGGCCGACCGTATTCCGGTGGTGGCGGTGACCAACCTGGTGCGTTGCCTGAAGGATCTGCAGAAGCAGGGCGTGTGGCTGTACGGGCTGGCCGGCGAGGCGGAGCAGACCATCCACCAGCTGGACCTGCGCGGCAACGTGGCGCTGGTGATGGGCGGCGAGTCCGACGGCCTGCGCCGGCTGACCCGCGAGACCTGCGACGGCCTGGTGCGGATCCCGATGCCGGGCGACGTGGAAAGCCTCAATGTGTCGGTGGCCACCGGCGTGGCGCTGTTCGAGGCGGTGCGGCAGCGGCTTTGAGCAGCGCCGGCAGCTGACCGGCGCCGCACGCGGAAACGCCGGGCCTGGCCCGGCGTTCGCGTATCAGGTGTGGTCGACCGTGCTGGTCTCGTCGCGCTTCTCGCGCGGCGGCAGCGGTGCGTCGCCATGGACCAGGAACCAGACGTTCTCGGCGATGTTGGTGGCGTGGTCGCCGATCCGCTCCAGGTTCTTGGCCATGAACAGCAGGTGCGTGCACGGGGTGATGTTGCGCGGGTCTTCCATCATGTAGGTGAGCAGCTCGCGGAACAGCGCGGTGTACTGCGCGTCCAGCCGGGCGTCGTCCTCGCGCAGCGCCTGGGCGGCCTCGGCGTCGTTGTCGCGATAGGCGTCGAGCGCGCGCCGGACCTGCTGCGCGGCGAGCCGGCCAAGCGCGCGCAGGCCCTGGACCTGCGGCAGCGGCGGTACCGCGGCCAGCGCGATGGAGCGCTTGGCGACGTTGGCGGCGTAATCGCCGATGCGCTCGATGTCGGCCGGGATGCGCAGCCCGGCGAGGATCTCGCGCAGGTCGCGCGCCATAGGGCCGCGCAGGGCCAGGCGCATCACGTCGTGGCTGATCTGCTGCTCCAGCGCGTCGATGGCCTCGTCGTTGGCGATGATGCGCCGCGCGGCGCTCTCGTCGCGGCGTTCGATCACGTCCAGCGCGGCCTCGAGCTGGGCGACGGACATCTCGCCCATGCGCACGATCTCGGCCCCCAGGCGGTGCTGTTCCTCGTCGTAGCTTCTCACGATGTGGTCGTTGGGATGGGTGTTCATGGGCGTCTCTGGGCTATGACGGAAGCGGGAGTACGGAAGGTGGCTCGTTCGAAGCAGATCGCCGCTGCCGCACCGGCATTCGATTTGCTGCGGCCGTGGCGGCGGCAGCGCCCGGGTGCGTGGCCGGCGCACCGCATGGTGCAGCCTGCCGGTCGCGGCCGATGCCGGCGGTGCATCGACCAGGCGCGCGCCTTCAGCCGAACCTGCCGGTGATGTAGTCCTCGGTCTGCTGCCGGGACGGGTTGGAGAAGATCACGTCGGTGCGGTCGTGCTCGATCAGGTCGCCCAGGTACATGAAGGCGGTGTAGTCGGACACGCGCGCGGCCTGCTGCATGTTGTGGGTGACGATGGCGATGGTGTAGTCGTTCTTGAGTTCCTCGACCAGCTGCTCGATGCGGCTGGTGGAGATCGGGTCCAGCGCCGAGGTCGGTTCGTCCAGCAGCAGCACGTCGGGCTTGAGCGCCACCGCGCGGGCGATGCACAGGCGCTGCTGCTGGCCGCCGGACAGGCCCAGCGCGCTCTGGCCCAGCTTGTCCTTGACCTCGTCCCACAGCGCGCCCTGGCGCAGCGCGTGCTCGACGCGGTCGGCCATGTCGGCCTTGGACAGCTTCTCGTGGTGGCGGATGCCGTAGGCCACGTTCTCGAAGATGGTCATCGGGAACGGCACCGGCTTCTGGAACACCATGCCGACCTTGGAGCGCAGGCGGTTCATCGGGTACTTCGGCGAGAGGATGTTCTCGCCGTCAAGCAGTACTTCGCCGCGGGCTTCGAGCTTGGGGTACAGCGCGTAGATGCGGTTGAAGATGCGCAGCAGGGTGGACTTGCCGCAGCCGGACGGCCCGATCAGCGCGGTGACGCGCTTTTCCGGGATTTCCAGGTTGATGTTCTTCAACGCATGGAACTGGCCGTAGTAGAAGTCCAGGCCGCGCGCGGCGAGCTTGACCGGTGCCGGGGTCTGCAGGTCCTGGTGCGCGGAGGGCACGGCGATGCGCTGCATCGGCACGGCATTGGTGAGGTCGTTCATGGGCAGGTCCATGGAAGGAAGTCGGTCGTTCGGATCAGTCGTTCGAGATGCGGTTGCGCAGCAGCAGGCCGCGCGCGGACAGGCTGACCAGCAGCACGAACACGGTCAGCACCAGGGCGCCGGCCCAGGCCAGCACCTGCCACGATTCATAGGGGCTGCCGGCGAACTGGTTCATCACCACCGGCACCGAGGCCATCGGCTGGAACACGTTGCTGTTCCAGTACTGGTTGCCGAAGGCGGTGAACAGCAGCGGCGCGGTCTCGCCGCTGATTCTTGCCAGGGCGAGCAGGATGCCGGTGACGATGCCGGCCATGGCGCTGCGGTACAGCACCTGCACGATCACCTTCCACTGCGGCACGCCCAGCGCCAGCGCCGCCTCGCGCATCTGCACCGGCACCAGCCGCAGCATCTCGTCGGTGGTGCGGATGACCACCGGCAGCACGATGAAGGCCAGCGACAGCGCGCCGGCGAAGGCCGAGAAGTTGCCGCCGGTCTGCATCACGTACAGGGTGTAGACGAACAGGCCCAGCACGATCGACGGTGCCGACAGCAGGATGTCGTTGACGAAGCGCACCACCGTGCCGGCCTTGCGCGCATTGCCGTACTCGGCCAGCCAGGTGCCGGCGGCCACGCCCAGCGGGGTGCCGATGGCGATGGCCAGGGCGCACATCACCGCGCTGCCGAAGAAGGCGTTGAGCAGGCCGCCTTCCTGCATCGGTGGCGGCGTCATCCTGGTGAACAGGTCCAGGTTGATGCCCGGCAGGCCCTTGGACAGCAGGGTCCACAGGATCCAGCCCAGGAACAGCAGGCCGAACGCGGCGGTGGCGCAGGCCATCAGCAGCGCGGCGCCGTTGACGATGCGGCGGCGCAGGTACAGCGCGTCGCTGGTTTTCATGGCGGCGGACATCAGTTGCCCTCCTTGCGGGACAGGCGCAGCAGCATCAGGCGGGCGATGGCGAGCACCACGAAGGTGACGATGAACAGCACGAAGCCCAGCAGCAGCAATGCCGAGCGGTAGGTTTCGGTGGCTTCGCCGAAATCGTTGGCGATCAGTGCGGCGATGGTGGTGCCCGGCTCCAGCAGCGACGGCGTCAGGCGCACGCTGTTGCCGATCACGAAGGCCACGGCCATGGTCTCGCCGAGGGCGCGGCCGAGGCCGAGGAAGATGCCGCCGATCACCGCCGAGCGGGTGTAGGGCAGGACGATGTCCCAGCTCACTTCCCACTTGGTCGAGCCCAGCGCGTAGGCCGACTCCTTCAGGCGGGTCGGCACGGTGAGGAACACCTCGCGCATCACCGAGGAGATGAAGGGGATCACCATGATCGCCAGCACGAAGCCGGCGGTGAGCATGCCGATGCCCAGCGGCGGGCCCTGGAACAGCACGCCGATCACCGGCAGTTCGCCCAGGTGGTCATTGAGGAACGGGGTGACGTACTCGGTCATCACCGGCACCAGCACGAACAGGCCCCACATGCCGTAGATGATCGAGGGAATGCCGGCCAGCAGCTCGATGGCGGTGCCGACCGGGCCGCGCAGCCAGCGAGGGGCGACTTCGGTCAGGAAGAAGGCGATGCCGAAGCTGACCGGCACCGCGATCAGCATGGCGATGACGGCGGTGACGATGGTGCCGTAGATCGGCGCCAGCGCGCCGAACCGGTTTTCGACCGGGTTCCAGTCGGCGGTGTAGAAGAAGCTCAGCCCCTGTTCCTGCAGGGCATGGCGTCCGCCCCACAGCATCGACAGCGCGGCGCAGGCCAGTGCGGTGAGCACCAGCACCACGGTGACGATCAGGAACCCGCGGAACAGGCGGTCGTTGCGTGCGTCGCGCTGGTCGCGCGTGCTGGGCAGTGCAAGGGACGATGCGGTGGCGTTCATGGCTGCGGCATGGCCTGAGGGGGAGGGTGGCGGGAGGTGGAGCGGAACGCCGCGCGTGGTGGGCGCGGCGTCCTTTCACGGGGTCCCGGTCACTTGAACTCGCTGGCCCAGTAGCCCTCGATCTGGGTCACCAGTTCGGCAGGCAGCGGCACGTAATGCAGGTCGTTGGCCTGCTGCCGGCCGTTCTCGAACGCCCACTTGAAGAACGCCAGCGTGTCCTGGTTGCGCTTGGCATCCTTGGGCTGCTTGCGCATCAGCATGAAGTTGGTGGCGGTGATCGGCCAGGCGTTGGCGCCCGGGGCATTGGTGATGACCAGGTTGAAGTCCCTGGCGCTGGCCCAGTCGGCGCTGGCGGCCGCGGCGGCGAAGGTCTCGGCGGTCGGCTGCACCCAGTTGCCGGCGGCGTTCTGCATCGACGCGTACGGCATGTTGTTCTGCAGCGCATAGGCCAGCTCGACGTAGCCCAGCGAGCCCTTGATCTGCTGCACGTAGGAGGCGACGCCTTCGTTGCCCTTGCCGCCGACGCCGTCCGGCCACTGCACCGAGGTGCCTTCGCCGACCTTGTCCTTCCACTCGCCGCTGACCTTGGACAGGTAGTTGGAGAAGTTGAAGGTGGTGCCCGAGCCGTCGGAGCGGTGCACCAGGGTGATCTTGGTGGCGGGCAGGGCCACGCCGGGGTTGGCGGCGGCGATGGCCGCGTCGTTCCAGGTCCTGATCTTGCCCAGGAAGATGTCGGCCAGCAGCGCGCCGCTCAGGCGCAGCTGGCCCGGCTGCAGGCCTTCCAGGTTGACCACCGGGACCACGCCGCCGATCGCCGACGGGAACTGGCCCAAGCCGGCCTGCGCCAGCTCCTCGGAGGACAGCGGCTTGTCGGACGAGCCGAAATCCACGGTGCCGGCCTTGATCTGGGCGATGCCGCCACCCGAGCCGATGGACTGGTAGTTGATCCTGGCGCCGGTGGCGGCGTTGTAGTCGGCCGACCACTTGGAGACCAGCGGGAAGATGAACGAGGCGCCGGCACCGGAGATCTCGGCGGCGACCTTGTCGCCGGCGGCCGGTGCCGCTGCCGTTGCGGCCGACTGGCCGCTGCTGGTGTCGCTGCCGCCGCCGCAGGCCGACAGGCCCAGCGCGATGGCCAGGGAAAGGGCGGCAAGGCCGGTCGTGTGCAGTTTCATGTGGGGCTCCATGACGGGAGAAGTGCCGGCGGTGCCAGCGGATGCGGCTATGAAATGATGTTTTTGTTACAGGCTGATTACATGGGACCGGGCGGCGGGCCGGCGCCCATGAAAAAAGGCGCGGATCGTTCGATCCGCGCCCGAGGCGACGAGGGAGAGAGGGACCCGCCGGCTCTTTGCCCGTTTACTTCAGGTTCTGCTGGTTCCAGTAGGTCTCGATCTGGCGCACCAGGGTGTCCGGCAGCGGAACGTAGTCCAGCGCCTTGGCCTGGTTCTTGCCGCTGCTGTAGACCCAGCGGAAGAAATCGGTGGTGTTCTTCAGGCTGCCCGGCTTGGAGCGCTTGCGCACCAGGATGAAGTTGGTGGCGGTGATCGGCCAGGCGTTGGCGCCCGGGGCGTTGGTGATCACCAGGTTGAAGTCGCGGGCATTGGCCCAGTCGGCGCTGGCGGCCGCGGCGGCGAAGCTGTCGTCGCTGGGCTGCACGAAGCGGCCGGCGGCGTTCTTCATCTGCGCGTAGGCCAGGCGGTTCTGCAGCGCGTAGGCCAGTTCGACATAGCCGACGCCGCCGCGGATCTGCTTGACGTAGGCGGCCACGCCTTCATTGCCCTTGCCACCGATGCCCACCGGCCACTGCACGGTGGTGCCTTCGCCGACCTGCTTCTTCCAGTCGGCGCTGACCTTGGACAGGTAGTTGGTGTAGTTGAAGCTGGTGCCCGAACCGTCCGAGCGGTGCACGACGGTGATCTTCAGGTCGGGCAGGGCCAGGCCGGAATTCAGTGCGACGATCGCCGGATCGTTCCACTTGCTGATCTTGCCCAGGAAGATGTTGGCCAGGGTCGGGCCGTCCAGCTTCAGCGCGCCCGGCTGCAGGCCCGGCACGTTGGCCACCGGCACCACGCCGCCGATCACCGACGGGAACTGCGCCAGGCCCGAGGACGCCAGGTCTTCGGACTTCAGCGGCGCATCGGAGGAACCGAAGTCGACGGTGCCCGCCTTGATCTGGGCGATGCCGCCGCCCGAGCCGATGGACTGGTAGTTGACCTTGTTGCCGGTGGCGGTGGCGTAGTCGGCCGACCACTTGGACATCACCGGGAAGACGAACGACGCACCTGCGCCCGTGATATCGGCGGCCTGCGCGGCCAGGGCGAACGAGGCAATGGCGGCGCCGGTGAGCAGGCGGAGTTTGAAGGAAGACATCGCGGTGTGGCTCCTGAGGGTAATGGTGACCGGCGCTGGCCGGCAGACCGCTATTGCAGGGGCTGTCGATGAATCTTTTGCGACCCGGCGATGACGGTTCGATGACAGGCGCTACGCTGGGTGCTGTCGCGCCCGCGTCATCGTGTTGTCGCATTGCTGTCACATGATTAACGGAATCTTCGCAAAACGCTTGCCCGGCGGTCGTGCTGGACGGGCGTCCACCTGAAGCCCTTCCACATCCCTTGGAGAGATCCCCGATGCGTTCCCATTCGCTCGCCCTGGCAGTCGCCGCCAGCCTCGGCCTGGCCTCGGCGCCGGCCCTTGCTGCCGGTCCCGCCGTGACTCCCGCGCAGATCGAGCAGTTGCAGGCGCAGATCGCCGCCCTGCAGGCGCAGGTGCAACAGCTGCAGACCCAGTCCGAATCGCTCCAGGCCCAGTCCGACGCGCAGTCGGAAGTGAACATCACCCAGGCGCAGGCGCTGGAATCGGCGCAGAAGACCCAGACCAACGTCGACAAGCTGGCCAAGCTGGTCAATGACAACAAGATCGGCGGCCGCATGTTCTTCGACGTCAGCAGCATCGACCAGAAGACCAACGGCAAGAAGACCGATGCCACCGGCACCGGCTTCGACGTCAAGCGCTTCTACCTGACCGTCGACCACAAGTTCAACGATATCTGGTCGGCCAACCTGACCACCGACTTCCAGTACAGCTCGGCCATCGGCAATACCGAGCTGTTCATCAAGAACGCCTATGTGCAGGGCACGTTCGACCCGGCCTTCGTGCTGAAGGTCGGTGCGGCGGGCATGCCGTGGACCGGTTACGTCGAGAAGTACTACGGCATGCGCTATGTCGAGAACACCCTGACCGACCGCCTGAAGTACGCCAACTCGGCCGACTGGGGCGCGCACGCCAGCGGCGACCTCGGCAACGGCTTCAACTACGCCGTGGCGGTGGTCAACGGTGCCGGCTACAAGAATCCGAGCCGCAGCAAGGGCGTGGACGTGGAAGGCCGCCTGGCGTGGGAGATCACGCCCGAGTTCGCGGTCGCCGTTGGCGGTTACAGCGGCTACCTGGGCCAGGAGAAGCAGAACAACGACGCCGAGAAGCGTTACAGCCGCGGCGACGTGATGGTGGCCTATGCCGGCCCGATGTTCCGCCTGGGTGGCGAGTACTTCACCGCCAAGAACCTGGGGCAGGTGCAGCAGACGGCGGTGCCGGCGGTCAGCGACAAGGCCACGGGCTGGTCGCTGTGGAGCAGCGTGCGCCTGGCGCAGACCGCCAATGGCGACGTCAGCGTGTTCGGCCGCTACGACAAGACCGACACCAGCAAGACGCTCAACCCGTTCCGCGAGGACACGTACTGGAACGTCGGCGTCGAGTACCCGGTGCTGAAGAACTTCAAGCTGGCCGCGGTGTACAAGGACACCGACGCCACCGTGGGTTCGCTGGCCAGCCCGTCGCAGACCAAGACCAAGGAACTGGGCATCTGGGGCGACCTGAAGTTCTGAGGTCAGGCACCACGCCACAGGCACACGACGGCGGGCTTCGGCCCGCCGTCTTCGTTTCCGGCAAGCGGCCCGCAGCATTGGATCGGCATCATCGGGGTCGATGCCGCGCCCGCGGCTGGCCCTGCCGCCAGCTCAGGCGGGGGTCTTGTCCCTGTAATGGCACAGGTCGCGGATGACGCACTGCGGACAGTCCGGCTTGCGTGCCGGCCCGCAGCGACGGATCGGCGTCATCGGGTCGATGCCGCGCCCGCGGCTGGCCCTGCCGCCGCATCAGGCGACGGTCTTGTCCCTGTAATGGCACAGGTCGCGGATGACGCACTGCGGGCAGTCCGGCTTGCGTGCCGGCCCGCAGCGACGGATCGGCGCCATCGGGTCGATGCCGCGTCCGCGGCTGGCCCTGCCGCCGCATCAGGCGATGGTCTTGTCCTTGTAATGGCACAGGTCGCGGATGAAGCACTGCGGACAATCCGGCTTGCGTGCCGGCCCGCAGCGACGGATCGGCGCCATTGGGTCGATGCCGCGCCCGCGGCTGGCCCTGCCGCCGCATCAGGCGACGGTCTTGTCCCTGTAATGGCACAGGTCACGGATGACGCACTGCGGGCAATCCGGCTTGCGCGCCTTGCATACGTAGCGGCCATGCAGGATCAGCCAATGATGCGCATCCTGCAGGAACTCCCCCGGAATCACCTTCAGCAGGCCATCCTCCACCGCGCGCACGTCCTTGCCCGGCGCCAGCCCGGTGCGGTTGGAGACGCGGAAGATATGGGTGTCCACCGCCATGGTCGGTTCGCCGAAGGCGGTGTTGAGCACCACGTTGGCGGTCTTGCGGCCGACCCCGGGCAGGGCTTCCAGTGCTGCGCGGTCCGCGGGCACTTCGCCGCCGTGCTTCTCGACCAGGATCGCGCAGGCGGCGATCACGTTCCTGGCCTTGGCATTGAACAGGCCGATGGTGGAGATGTAGGGCTTCAGCCCGTCCTCGCCCAGGGCGAGGATGGCCTGCGCGTTATTGGCCACCGGGAACAACTTGCGGGTCGCCTTGTTCACGCCGACGTCGGTGGCCTGCGCCGACAGCGTCACCGCCACCAGCAGTTCGAACGGCGTGCGGTACTCCAGCTCGGTGGTCGGGTGCGGATTCAGTTCGCGCAGGCGGGTGAACATCTCGCGCACTTCCGCGCCGTTCATGCGCCTGGCGCGGGACGCGCGCGCGACCGGGCGGGATGCCGGTGCCGGGCGTGGGTGCCTGGTCTTCGCCGCGGTCTCCGCATCGGCCCGGGTCGTGGCCCCCGCCTTGGCCCGGACGCGGGGTGTCGCCGGCTTCGTCGGCTGCGTCATGGCTGCCTCGCCTTTGCCTGGGCACGGGCCAGGATGGCCGCCGCGGCCGGGGGCAGGGCGGGCTTGCGGTCCGGGGCCGGTGGCGGTGCGCGGCGTGCCTCGCGCTCGGCGGCGCGGCGTGCCAGGCGCACGGCGCGGGCGCGGTAGCGCGCGCGCGCGGCCCAGGCCGTGCGCAGGCGCTGCTGGGCCTGCGCCAGCCGTTGCGGCAGGTCCGGGTGCCGCGGGTCCAGCGCCGCGTCGCCGGGCTGTGGCGCGTAGTCCATCAGGCCTGCGTCCAGTGCGGCGTCCAGGTCGTCGTCCAGCACGTACTGCAGCAGCTGCCGGGGGGGTGCGGAGGGAGCGTGCATCACGGCGCGGGTCAGCAGTTCTGGAATTCCGGGGCGCGGCGTTCGAGGAAGGCGCGGGTGCCCTCGCGCATGTCCTGGGTGGAGAACATCAGCCCGAACTGCGCGCTTTCGTATTCCAGCCCCTCCTCGATGCCGCATTCGCCGCCGACGTTGACCGCATCGAGCATGCCGCGCAGGGCCAGCGGCGCGGCCTTGGCCAGCTGCGTGGCGATCTTCAGGGTTTCCGCTTCCAGGTCGGCCGCGGCGACCACGCGGTTGACGATGCCCAGCTGCTGGGCGCGGGTGGCGTCGATCGGCGCGCCGAGCAGGCACAGCTCCAGGGTGGCGGCGCGGCCGGCCAGGCGCAGCAGGCGCTGGGTGCCGCCGAAGCCGGGAATCAGGCCGAGGTTGATCTCCGGCTGGCCGAGCTTGGCGCTGTCGGCGGCGATGCGCAGGTGGCAGGCCATGGCCAGTTCCAGGCCGCCGCCCAGGGCAAATCCGTTCACCATCGCGATCACCGGCCTGGGCATGCGCTCGATGCGCCGCATCAGGCGCTGGCCGAGCAGGGAGAAGTCGCGCCCCTGCACCGCGCTCAGGCCGTTCATCTCGGCGATGTCGGCCCCGGCCACGAAGGCCTTGGCGCCGGCACCGGTCAGGATCACGACCCGGACGTCGCCGGCCGCGGCAGCCTCGGCGAACGCCGCATCCAGCGCTTCCAGGGTCTGGCGGTTGAGCGCATTGAGCTTTTCCGGGCGCTGCACGGTGATGGTGCGCACGCCATCGCGGGTGCTGATCGAAACCGGTGCCTCTGACATGCTGACTCCAGGAAAAAGTTAAGAAAAAGTGATTGGGGAACTCCAGCCACGACCGTTGGTCAGAAGCCCTTGTCGTCAGTGGCGGTCCGCCGTTGTGGCGGCTATCCTAACCCGTCGCCTCTAGCGGCATGGTTGCCCTGAGACATCTTTCCTGGAGAACTGTTTGATGAAGTTGCGTTCTATCGCGGTCGCCGTGGCCGCTCTGGCCCTCACCGGCACTGCAATCGCCCAGGACGTCTCGTCCGAGAAGGGCAAGCTGAGCTACTACTTCGGATACGACTACGGCAACAACCTGGCCGAGCTCACCGGCCGCGGCGAACAGCTGGACATCGCCTCGGTGGTGAAGGGCCTGCAGGACGCTTACGCGAAGAAGCAGCCGGCGATCACCAGCGACCAGCTGAAGCCGGCCGTGGAGGCGTTCCAGAAGCGCGAGCAGGGTCGTGCCCAGGCCGCCAAGGCCGAGTACGAAAAGGCCGCCGCCGAGAACAAGACCCGCAGCGACCAGTTCATGGCCGCCAACAAGGCCAAGGCCGGTGTGCAGACCCTGCCCAGCGGCGTGCAGTACCGCGTGATCGAGGCCGGTGCCGGCGCCAAGCCGACCCAGGCCAGCACCGTGGCACTGGAAGTGGCCGGTCCGTTCCCGTACGGCCAGCGTCCGCAGGAAGCCCGCCCGGCGCAGCAGATCCCGTCGATCAAGGTCAGCGAAGTGGAAATGCAGGCCATGCGCGATACCCTGCTGCAGATGCCGACCGGCGCCAAGTGGGAAGTCACCCTGCCGCCGGAAAAGGCCTACGGTGCCGATCCGCGCACCCCGTTCCCGCCGAACGTGGCCGTGCAGTTCGAGATCAAGCTGGTCAGCGTCAAGTAACCCGTAGTGATGCGACGACGCGCCGGTGGCCTCCACCGGCGCGTTTTCGTTTGTGCGGCCCGCGGTCCCCGCGGCGCAGGTCCGTCCGTGCAGCCACCGTCGCGTTGCCGGCGGTTGCAGTAGGCTTGGGAGTGTCGTGATCGATGGATGCCATGCGCCGTGCCATTTCCAGTCCCTGCATCGGAATCTGTTCGCTGGACCGGGCCGGCCGCTGTCGCGGCTGCCTGCGCACGCGCGAGGAGATCGGCGGCTGGATGGGCATGAGCGAGCACCAGCGCCGGCAGCTGATGCAGGACGTGCTGCCGGCACGCGCGCGCGACGCCGGTTCGCTGGCCGCGGCGTTGCCCGGGCACGAACGCCTGCTGCGCGCATTGAACCCGCTCGCTGCCGCACCGACCGACAAGGGCTGGAACTACGGTGAACTGGCCGACCTGCTGCCGCCGGGGCCACCGGCCGAGGCGGCGGTGCTGGCCGGGCTGGTGCCGCGGCCGCAGGGCGTGCAGGTGCTGCTGACCCGCCGTACCGAGACGCTGCGCAACCATGGCGGCCAGGTCGGCTTCCCCGGCGGGCGCATCGAACCCGGCGACCGCAACCCGGTGGCGGCGGCGCTGCGCGAGAGCGGCGAGGAGATCGCGCTGCCGTACGAGCGGGTGCAGGCGCTGGGCTACCTGGATCCGTTCGTGACCATTTCCAGCTTCCGGGTCACGCCGGTGGTGGCGGTGATCGACCCGGCGTTCGTGCCGGTACCGCAGCCGGCGGAAGTGGCCGAGGTGTTCGAGGTGCCGCTGGATTTCCTGATGGACCCGGCCAACCTGCGCCAGGTCGAGATCGACCATCGCGGGCGGGTCCGCCACGTGCTCGAGTACACCTGGCCGGGCCAGCGCATCTGGGGCGCCACCGCGGCCATCCTCTACAACCTGCGTCGCCGACTGGAGCAGACCCCATGAATGCCATCGACCCGCCGTGGACCACGCTGGTGGACGCCGCGTCGCTTGCCGCCGCCCTTGCCGCGGCAGCCCCGCGCCTGCTCGACGCGCGCGCCACGGCCAGCACCGCCCCGCGGCTGGTGGACGCGCGTTTCGCGCTGGCCGACCCGCAGTCCGGCGCCGCGCAGTACGCGGCGGGGCATCTGCCGGGTGCGGTGTACGCCGATCTCAACCGCGATCTGTCCGACCTGTCGCGGCAGGGCCATGGCCGGCATCCGCTGCCGGACAGCGATGCCTTCGCCGCCACCCTGGGGCGCTGGGGCATCGGCCCCGACACCCAGGTGGTGGTCTACGACGCCGGCGACGGCAGCATGGCCGCGGCGCGGCTGTGGTGGCTGCTGCGGCTGATCGGCCACCGCCGGGTCGCGGTGCTCGATGGCGGGCTGGCGGCCTGGCAAGCCGCCGCGCAGCCGGTGGTGGCCGATCCACCGCAGGTGCAGGCGCTGCCGCCGTATCCGGGGCGCTTCGACCTGGCCCAGGTGGCCGATGCCGATGAAATCGCCGCGCGCCTGGGGCAGGCGCCCGGCTGGCTGATCGACGCGCGCGCCGGCGAGCGTTACCGCGGCGAGGTGGAGCCGCTGGACCGCGTCGCCGGGCATGTGCCCGGTGCGTTGAACCGCCCGTTCGCGCTCAATCTGCGCGATGGCCGGTTCCGCCCGGCGGCGGAACTGCGCGCCGAACTGCAGCCGCTGCTGGGCGCGCACGCGCCGGGCGATGCGGTGGTGATGTGTGGTTCCGGGGTCACCGCCTGCCACCTGGCGCTGGCCTTTGAAGTCGCCGGCCTGGGCGGCGTGCGGGTGTTCGCCGACTCCTGGAGCGGCTGGTCGTCCGATCCGTCGCGCCCGGTCGAGCGCTCCTAGCGGTACGCGACGGCGCTGCCGCGAACGCCGGCGCGCGCCTACATGCGCTGCAGGGGTACCGCCGCCAGCACCTCGTCCCACGGGAAGCGCGGGCCGGGGTCGCGCTTGCGCGGCACCCGCAGCGACGGATCGTCGCTGGCCGCCACCTGCTCGGTGTCCAGGTCCTCGTGGCCGGCGATCCAGCGCAGTGCCGGCAGGCGCTGCGGGAGCCAGCGCAGCAGCGCCACCAGGGCGTCGACCTGCGCCTGCGGATACGGCTCGTGCATCGCCTGGTGGCGCGAATCCAGCCAATGCGGATAGCGGCCGCTGTTGACCAGTTCGATGCCGAGCGCGCGTGGATTGATGCCACGCACGTGGTGGGCGCTGCGTTCCGGCGCGATGTACTGGTGGATGCTGCCGTCGCGGTCGATGTAGTAATGGCCGCTGTTGCCGGTGCCGCTGTCGTACAGCACGCGTTCGCCGTACTGGCGCGCCATGGCCAGGTCCGGCAGCTCGGTGCAGTGGATCACCACCAGGTCGACCGCCGCTGCTTCGCGCAGCGCCAGCAGCGGTTCGTAGGGCAGGGGATCGATGTGGATCGCGGGCATGGCGTGCATCGACCGATGCTAGCATTGCCGCCCCGTTCCGCTTCGTCCTACGGTGCCCCATGAGCCGCGGCCACTGCATTCTTTCCCACGGTTTCGAGAGCGGTCCCGATGCGACCAAGGTCACCGCGCTGGCCGAGGTGGCGCAGCGCCTGGGCTGGAGCCACGAGCGCCCCGACTACACCGATCTCGATGCCCGCCGCGAGGTCAGCGAAGTGGGCGATGTGCCCGCGCGCCTGCAGCGCCTGGTCCGCCTGGCCGCCGATGCCGCCCGCCGTGGCCCGGTGGTGCTGGCCGGGTCCAGCCTTGGCGCCTACGTCTCGGCCATCGCCTCGCTGCAGGTACCGGTGCGGGGGCTGTTCCTGATGGTGCCGCCGACCCGGATGGGGCCGATGCCGGCGCTGGATGCCGCGCCGGTACCGACCAGCGTGGTGCATGCCTGGGGCGATGAACTGATCCCGCCGGCCGCGGTGATCGCCTGGGCGCAGGCCCGCGCCGCGCGGCTGCTGCTGGTCGATGACGGGCACCGCCTGGAGAACCACGTGCAGGCGGCCGCGCACGAGTTCGAGGCCCTGCTGCAGCGGGTCTAGGCAGGGCCCGGGTGCGTGGCCGGGCCGGCCCGCCGGCGGCCTGTCCGGGGCAGGCGGGCAATGCCCCGTACAATACGCGCCCCGGCGCCGCCGCCGTTCCTGTGATCGTTCCCCCGTGAAATTCTTCGTTTCCTGCGCCAAGGGCCTGGAGTACCTCCTGGCCGACGAACTGCTGGCGCTCGGTCTGCCCAGGGCCACCGCCACCATCGCCGGGGTCAATGCCGAAGGGGAACTGCGCGACGCCCAGCGCGTGGTGCTGTGGTCGCGCTTGGCCAGCCGTGTACTGTGGCCGCTGGCCGAGTTCGATTGCCCGGACGAGGCCGCGCTGTACCAGGGCGTGCTGGCGATGCCGTGGGAAGCGCATCTGGATGCCGAGCTGACCCTGGCGGTGGACGCGCATGTTTCCGGTACCGCCATCACCCACGCGCGCTTCGCCGCGCAGCGGATCAAGGACGCGGTGGTGGACCGCCTGCGCGGGGAAGGGCTGGAGCGGCCGTCGGTGAACGTCGAGCTGCCGGACGTGCGCATCAACCTGTCGCTGCGCAAGGGCCGCGCCACGATCTCCATCGACCTCGGCGGAGGTTCGCTGCACCGGCGCGGCTGGCGCCTGGCGCAGAACGACGCGCCGCTCAAGGAAAACCTCGCTGCGGCGGTGCTGCTGCGCGCCGGCTGGCCGAAGATCCATGCCGAAGGCGGCGGCCTGCTCGACCCGATGTGCGGTGGCGGCACGCTGCTGATCGAAGGTGCGCTGATGGCTGCCGACGTCGCGCCCGGGCTGCAGCGCCATGGCAGCCTGCCGCCGAGCCGCTGGCGCGGTTTCGACCAGGTGCAGTGGCGCGAACTGATGGCCGAGGCGCGCGAGCGCGAGCGCATCGGCCGCGCCGCGCTCAGGCAGGTCATCCATGGCAGCGACCTGGATCCGCAGGCGATCCGCGCGGCCAGGCAGAACGCCGAGGAAGCCGGTGTCGGCGAGGCGATCTGGTTCGGCGTGCGCGACGTGGCCGACCTGCAGGTGCCGCCGCAGGAGAACGGCTGCGTGGTCTGCAACCCGCCCTATGACGAACGCCTGGCCGCCGACGCCGCGCTGTACCGGCGCCTCGGCGATGCGCTCAAGCGCACCGTGCCGCAGTGGCGCGCCAGCCTGCTGTGCGGCAATGCCGAGCTGGCCTTCGCCACCGGCCTGCGCGCGCGCAGGACCTACCAGATGTTCAACGGTGCCATCGAGTGCACGCTGATCGTCTGCGACCCCATCGCGGTGGCCGGGCGCGCGGACGACGGCCAGCCGCGCGAGCTCAGCGAGGGCGCGCAGATGGTGGCCAACCGCCTGCGCAAGAACCTGAAGAAGTTCAAGAGCTGGCGCGCGCGCGAGAACGTGAGCTGCTTCCGTGCCTACGACGCCGACCTGCCGGAGTACGCGGCGGCGATCGACGTCTACCAGGAGGACGGCGGCAAGCGCCGCACCTTCCTGCACGTGCAGGAGTACGCGGCACCGGCGGCGATTCCGGATGCCGACGTGCGCCGCCGCCGCAACGAGCTGCTGGCCGCCGCGCGCGATGTGTTCGAGGTGCCGCCCGAGCAGGTGGCGTTGAAGTCGCGCGAGCGCGGCAAGGGCGGCAGCAAGTACGGCCGCTTCGAGCAGCGCGGCGAGTTCATCCTGGTGCGTGAGAACGACGCGCTGCTGCGGGTGAATCTGTTCGATTACCTGGATACCGGCCTGTTCCTCGACCACCGCCCGCTGCGCCGGCACATGGCCGAGCAGGCGCGCGGCAAGCGTTTCCTCAACCTGTTCTGCTACACCGGCGTGGCGAGCGTGGAAGCGGCGGTGGCCGGTGCGGCCTCGACCACCAGCGTCGACCTGTCCGGCACCTACCTGCAGTGGTGCGCCGACAACCTGGCGCTGAACGGCATGGGCGGCAGCCGCCACCAGCTGGTGCAGGCCGATGCGGTCAAGTGGCTGGAGGCCGAGCAGGGCCGCTACGACGTGATCTTCTGCGACCCGCCGACCTTCTCCAACTCCGCGCGCGCCGAGGACTTCGACGTGCAGCGCGAGCAGCTGCGCCTGCTGCGCGCGGCGGTGGCGCGGCTGGCGCCGGGCGGCGTGCTGTATTTCTCCAACAACTTCCGCCGCTTCAAGCTGGAAGAGAACGCGATCGCCGGGTTCGCGCGCTGCCGCGAGATCAGTGCCAGGACCATCGGCCCGGATTTCGAACGCAATGCGCGCATCCACCGCGCGTGGGAGCTGCAGCGGCTGGAGTGAACGCTCCGCGATGACGCGCGTGCAACGCAACCGGTGCGCGCGCCTGTCATCTACGGGAAACGCGGTGCGCCGATCATGCGCGTCCCGGGTCGGCGCCGCCGGCCCGTTTCCCGCATACCGGAGTGCCCCGTGAAGCGTTGCCTGCTGCCGATGGCCGTTGCCGCCATCCTGTTTCCCCTTGCCTGCGCCGATGCGCGCGCCGATACCGCCGACTCGGCCACTGCCGTTGCCGGCGAAGTCGCCGCGCCGACCACGCTGGACGCGATGATCGTCACCGGCACGCGCGGCTCCAACCGTACCCAGTTCGATACGCTGGCGCCGGTGGACGTGTTCTCGCGGGAGGAAATCCAGGCGATCGAATCGACCGACCTGTCCGACGTGCTGGCGCAGCTGGTGCCGTCGTTCGTGGTGCAGCGCCTGCCGATGGCAGATGGCCAGGTGTTCGTGCGTCCGGCCACCCTGCGCGGCCTGTCGCCGGACCAGACCCTGGTGCTGGTCAACGGCCGCCGCATGCATCGCTCGGCGCTGCTCGGCTCGCGCGGTGCGCAGGGGCCGGATCTTTCGCAGATCCCGACCAGCGCGATCAAACGCATCGAGGTGCTGCGCGACGGTGCTTCGGCGCAATACGGTTCCGATGCCATCGCCGGCGTCATCAACATCATCCTCGACGACAGCATCGGCAGCGAGTTCACGCTGGGCGTGTCCGAGTACGCCGAGGGCGACGGCAGCGGCCGCCGCTTCGGTGCCCGCACCGGCGTCGGCCTGGGGCAGGCCGGCGTGCTGTCGCTGTTCCTCGACTACGACAGCTCCGATGCCACCTCGCGCAGCCGCCAGCGCCCGGACGCGATCGCGTTCCAGAACGCGCATCCCGAGCTGCAGGTGCCCGATCCGGTGCAGCGCTGGGGCCAGCCCGACCTGGAGAACCGGCGGCTGGGCTTCAACCTGAAGCTGCCGTTCGGACAGACCGCCGAGGCCTATGCCCATGGCCTGTACAACAGCGGCGAGGGCGTCAGCGATTTCAACTGGCGCAATCCCGACGGCACCGCCTCGGTGTACAAGCCGACCGCGGTGTTCCCCGGCTGGGACGTGCGCAGCCTGTACCCGACCGGCTTTTCGCCCAAGTACGGCAGCGACTACGACGACCTGCAGCTGGTGGCCGGCGTGCGCGGCCAGTTCACCCCCGACCTGAGCTGGGACGTCAGCGGCGCCTATGGCCGCAACCGCATCGAGTACACCCTGGACGAGTCGATCAACGCCTCGCTGGGCCCGGCCAGCCCGACCTCGTTCTACCTGGGGCGGCTGTCGCAGGTGGAGAAGAACGTCAACGCCGATTTCGTCTACGGCCTGCCGCTGGCGGTGCTGGCGGCGCCGCTGAACATCGCCTTCGGCGCCGAGTTCCGCGAGGAAACCTACGGCGTGGATGCCGGCGATCCGGCGTCGTACGCGATCGGCCCGGGCGCGGCGGCCGGACTGGCGGGCAACTCCAACGGCGCGCCGGGCTTCGGCCCGGACAACGCCGGGCGCTGGAGTCAGCGCAGCCATGCCGCCTACGTGGACGTGGAGGCGCCGTTGAGCACGCGCTGGAACGTCGGTGCGGCCGCGCGCTACGAGCGCTTCTCCAGCTTCGGCGGCACCCTCGACGGCAAGCTCTCCACCCGTTTCGAGGTCACCCCGGCGCTGGCGCTGCGCGGCTCGGTGTCCACCGGCTTCCGCGCACCGACCCCGGGCCAGCTGTACACCACCAGCACCGTGCAGGGCCTGGACACGGTGACGCTGCAGGTGTTCACCTCCGGGCGCCTGTCGCCGAGCGATCCGCTGGCGCGGCAGCTGGGCGCCAGCGCGCTCAAGCCGGAGCAGTCGCGCACCACCTCGCTGGGCCTGGCCTGGCGCAACGATGCGGGCCTTTCCGGTTCGGTGGACCTGTACGACATCAAGGTCACCGACCGTTTCAGCCAGTCCGCCGCGTTCCAGATCCCGGCCGGCATCCCCAACCCGATGGGGTACACCTCGGTCAGCTACTTCACCAACGATTTCGACACCACCACGCGCGGCGTGGACCTGGTCGGCAGCTGGGTGGGCGACGCCGGCCCGGGCCGGCTCAACCTGACCCTGGGCTGGAACTACAACCGCACGCAGGTGGACAAGGGCGCGACCAGCGTCGCCACCAGCCAGACCCAGCGGGTGATCTTCGAGGAACGCCTGCCGCGGCAGAAGGGCACGTTCAGCGCCGACTACGCCATCGGCAACTGGAGCGTGCTGGCCAAGCTGCGCCACTACGGCGCCTGGACCGACTCCACCGGCAACGCCACCGGCGACATCTTCCAGCGCTTCGGCGACATGCAGTTCTTCGACCTGGCGCTGGCCTACCGCTTCAACGCCGGCAACAGCCTGCGCATCGGTGCCGACAACCTGTTCGACCGCTATCCGGACGAGGCGGTGTTCCAGGCCAGCCGCGGCCTGGTGTATTCGCGCAACGCGCCGTACGACACCGACGGGCGCAACGTCTATGCCGAATACCGGGTGAAGTTCTGAGCATGGACGGCGGGCGACGACGCTTGCTGCGCGGTGCCGCGCTGATGCCACTGGCTGTCGGCGCGGTGACGGCGGCCACCGCGGCCACCGCGGACGTGCCGGACCTGCCGGAGGCGCCGGCCGGCAGGTCGCCGGCGCAACTGGCCGGCGACGAGGCCTATTGGGCGGCGGTGGCCGCCCAGTACGACCTCGGCGACGAGGTGGTCATGCTCGACAACGGCTACTGGGGCGCGATGGCGCGGCCGGTGCTGCAGGCGTACACGCAGGCCACCGCCGAAGTGAACCGGGGCAACGCCTGGTTCGGGCGGGTGGTGTTCCCGCAACGCATGCGCGAGGTGCAGCGCCAGCTGGCCGGCTTTCTCGGCGTGGGCGAGGACGAGGTGGTGCTTACCCGTGGCGCGACCGAAGCGCTGCAGGCGCTGATCGGCGGCTACAACCGGCTGCGGCCGGGCGACCAGGTGCTGTATGCGGACATCGACTACGACAGCACCATCACCGCGATGCGCTGGCTGCGCGCGCGGCGCGGGGTCGAGCCGGTGGCGATCGCCCTGCCCGAGCCCTGCGGCCATGCGCAGGTGCTGGAAACCTACGCGCAGGCGCTGCAGCGCAACCCGCGCCTGAAACTGATGCTGCTGACCCAGGTGAACCACCGCAACGGCATGCTGCTGCCGGTGGCGGAGATAGCGGCCATGGCCCGCGCCCGCGGCGTGGACGTGATCGTCGATGCCGCCCACGCCATCGGCCAGGTCGAGACCCGCATCGATGCGCTGGGCGCGGATTTCGCCGGCATCAACCTGCACAAGTGGATCGGCGCACCGGTAGGCGTGGGGGCGATGTACGTGCGTCGCGGGCGGGTAGCCGACATCGACCCCTACATGGGCGATCCGGATCGTGGCATCGCCAGCCGCGTGCACACCGGCACCGCCAACTTCGCCGCGTTCCTGGCGCTGCCGGCGGCGCTGGCGTTCCACCAGCGCATCGGGACCGCGGCCAAGCGGGCGCGCCTGCTGCGCCTGCGCGACCACTGGCGCGACGCGGTGCGCGCGCTGCCGGGGCTGCAGCTGCTGGGCCCGGACGAGCCGCGGCTGAGCAGCGCGATCGCGTCGTTCCGGCTGTCGGGACAGGTCACGCTGGAGCAGAACATCGGCGTGGCCAGGCGCCTGCTCGAGGAGCACGGGGTGTTCACCGTGCACCGCGACGGACTGGCGCATGGCGCCTGCGTGCGGGTCACGCCGGGCATCTTCACCGCGCCGGCGCAGATGGACCGGCTGGTGGCGGGCCTGCGCAGGCTTGCCGGTGCCGCCTGAAGGAATGCATGGGGATGCGGGACGGCCGTGGGGCGGGGATACAGCCCCACGGCCGCGGGGCGGTCACGCCGGCTGCAGCACGATGCAATCCACCGGGCAGGGCGGGATGCACAGTTCGCAGCCGGTGCACAGCCCGGCCAGCACCGTGTGCATGAACCTGGCGCCGCCGACGATGGCGTCTACCGGGCAGGCCTGGATGCATTTGGTGCAGCCGATGCAGTCGGCTTCGACGATCACCGCGACCTGCGCCGGGATGTGCGCACCGCGGCCGCGGTCGTAGGGCCGCGCCGGCACGCCGAGGATGTGCGCCAGCGTGCGTGCGCCGGCGTCGCCGCCGGGCGGGCAGTGGTCGATGCCGGCTTCGCCGCGCGCCATCGCCTCGGCATACGGGCGGCAGCCGTCGTAGCCGCACTGCCCGCACTGGGTCTGCGGCAGCACCCGGTCCAGGCGTTCGATCAGGTTGTCCTGCGTATCGTGCATGCGTGTGGTCAGGAAGCGGGTCTGCCGCGGTACCAGCGTTCGTGCGCCAGTGCCAGCATCGGCCTGTCCTCGCCGCTGTCGCCATAGGCGTGGATGCGCCGGAATGCGCCCAGGTCGAAACGCTGCCGGATATGCGCGACCTTGCACGGCCCGCAATCGCCTTCGGCGTAGCGCCCGGTCAGGCGGTTGTCCTGCACCTCCAGCCGGTTGCAGATCAGCTGCAGGCCCAGTTGCCGGCACCACGACTGCAGGTACAGGTCGATGGAGGCCGAGACTACGGCCACCGTGTGGCCCTGCGCCTTGTGCCACTGGATCTGCTCCAGCATCTCCGGGCGCACCATGCCGGGCAGGTGGTCGCGCGCATAGTCGGCGGCCATCTGCGCGATCTCGCCGGCATGGCGGCCGCTGAACACCTGCGCGGTGACGCGGCGGCGGATGCGGGTGGCGGAGACCAGCTTCAGCCGGTAGCCCAGCAGCCACGGGCCGATGCGCCACCATGCCTGCGCGCGCTGCTCGGGCGTGGCCACGCGGCGCAGGAACCGGCTGTAGGTATCGCAGACGGTGATGGTGTGGTCGAAATCGAACAGGGCCAGTTCCATGGTTCCAGTGCCGATGCGGGGCCTTCTCTGGCAAAGGGGACGCGAAGCAGCCGGGGAAATGACAGGCGCGGAGCGCGGCCCCGGGCCGGCACGCGCAGGCCCGGGGCCCCCGGCCGTACCGCGGCCGGCGTCAGCGTACCGGCATGCCCGGCTGCGCGCCGGCATCGGCGTCGAGCAGCGCCAGTGCGCCGCCATCGAAGCCGGCCGACAGGATCATGCCCTCGCTCAGGCCGAAACGCATCTTGCGCGGCGCCAGGTTGGCGATGAACACCACGTTGCGGCCGACCAGCTTCTCCGGCTCGCCGTAGCTGCCGCGGATGCCCGAGAAGATCTGCCGCTGGCCGAGGTCGCCGGCATCGAGCAGGAAGCGCAGCAGCTTGTCCGAACCTTCGACGAAACCGCATTCGAGCACCTTGCCGATGCGCAGGTCGAGCTTGGCGAAGTCATCGATGCCGATGTACGCGGGGGCTTCACCTTCGGCCTTGGCCTCACCCCTTGCTTCGACCTTCGCAGGCTTTTCGGCCTTGGCCGGCTTGGCGTCGGCGGCGGGTGCGGCGGCGAGGGTGTCCTTGGAGGCGTCGGTCATGGCGTCGATCATCTTGGGGTCGATACGGGTGAACAGCGCCACGTAGGTGGCGATGGTGTGGGCGGTGAGCGGGGCGTCGATGTCGGCCCAACCGTGCATCGGCGCATTGAGGAAGGCCTCGGCCTGCAGCGCGGTGGCCGGCAGCACCGGCTTGAGTGCGGCCACCAGCACGCGGAACAGGTTCAGGCCCTGGGTGCAGACCGCCTGCAGTTCGGCGTCGGCGCCATCCTGCTTGGCGATCACCCACGGCTTGGTGTCGTCGATGTACTTGTTCGCCTCGTCGGCCAGCGCCATGGTCAGGCGGATCGCGGCGGCCGGATCGTTGCGCTCGTATGCCTCGCGCACCGGCGCCAGCGCGGCGACGAAGCGGTCGTACTGGGCCGGATCCGGCAGCGCGTCGGCCAGGCGGCCGTCGAAGCGCTTGCTGATGAACCCGGCGCAGCGGCTGGCGAGGTTGACGAACTTGCCGACCAGGTCGGCGTTCACCCGCGCGGTGAAGTCGGCCAGGTTCAGGTCCAGGTCGTCGACGCCGCCGGAGGACTTGGCCGCGAAGTAGTAGCGCAGCGCTTCCGGTGCCAGGCCCACGTCCAGGTAGGTGCGGGCCATGACGAAGGTGCCGCGCGACTTGCTCATCTTGGCGCCGTCCACGGTCAGGTAGCCGTTGACGTGCAGCTTCGTCGGCGCGCGCAGGCCGGCGCCGTGCAGTACCGACGGCCAGAACAGGCCGTGGAAATTGACGATGTCCTTGCCGATGAAGTGGTGCAGTTCGGTGTCGCTGCCGGCGGCCAGCACCGCGTCGAAATCGTCGCCGGTCTTCGCGCACAGGTTGCGGAAGCTGGACAGGTAGCCGATCGGCGCGTCCAGCCACACGTAGAAGTACTTGCCCGGCGCGCCGGGGATCTCGAAGCCGAAATAGGGCGCGTCGCGGGAGATGTCCCAGGCGCGCAGGCCGCCTTCGGCGTCCAGCCATTCGGCCAGCTTGGCCTTCACCCCGGGCAGGGCGACGTCGCCGGCCAGCCAGTCGCGCAGGAAGTCCTGGAAGCGGCCGACCTCGAAGAAGTAATGCTCCGAATCGCGGATCTCGGGCGTCGCGCCGGACACCACCGACTTCGGGTCGATCAGGTCGGTCGGGCCATAGGTGGCACCGCAGACCTCGCAGTTGTCGCCGTACTGGTCCGGCGACTTGCACTTCGGGCAGGTGCCCTTGATGTAGCGGTCGGGCAGGAACATGCCCTTGGCCGGGTCGTAGAACTGCGCCACCGAGCGGCGGCTGATATGGCCGGCGGCGTCGAGCCGCTTGTAAAGCGCCTCGGTCAGCTCGCGGTTGGCGGCCGAATTGGTCGAGTCGTAGTGGTCGAAATCCACGCCGAAGGCAGCGAAATCACGCTCGTGGCCGGCCTGGATGTTGGCGATGAAGGTCTCCGGGCTGACCCCGGCCTTTTCCGCGGCCAGCATGATCGGCGTGCCGTGGGTGTCGTCGGCGCAGACGTACCAGACCTTGCCGCCCATCAGCCGGCGCGCGCGTACCCAGATGTCGGCCTGGATGTAGCCGACCAGGTGGCCCAGGTGCAGCGGGCCGTTGGCATAGGGCAGGGCGTTGGTGACGAGCGCGGTACGGGTCATGGCCGTTGGGGAGAACAGGGGGACCGCCGATTATCGCATGCCGCGCCGTGGCGACCGGTAAACCCGCCCCGCAAGCGCGAAACCCGGCCTGGGCCGGGTTTCGCGGGAGGCGCCGAGGGGGTGGGTTACATCCGTTCCCACACCTGCGACTTGCAGATGAAGGCAATGCAGCCGGAGACCTGCAGCTTGCGGCCGCCTTCGATCAGCTCCATCTTGGATTTGTAGACCTTGCCCTCGTCGGGCTTGAGGATGCTGCCGCCGCTCCACTTGTTGGCGCCGTCGGCGCGCATGCCGCGGATGATCTCCATGCCGGTGATCGGCTTGCCCTTGCGGTCGTCGCTGCACTTGTCGCAGGTCGGGTTGGGGCGGCTGGGGTTGAGCAGCTCGATGATCCGGCCGTGCAGCGCGCCGTTGCTGGTGCGGCTGATCTCGACGATCGACTTGGCACGGTGGGTATCCGGGTCGATCTGCCGCCAGCGGCCTTCGGCACTGGCGTTGTCGGCCTGCGCGGCGGTGATGCCGGCCATGGCCAGTGGCAGGGCCAGCAACAGGGTCTTGAAGGTCTTGCGCATGTGTCCCCTCCCAGGGCGGATGGCGTGGTCCGGTGCAACCGGATGCTGGCGAATGTATACCCATTCGCTGCGGTACGGAATCCGCACCGCAGCACGCCCGGTCAGGATCGGATCAGCACCGTCAGCGGTAGCCGACCCGCTTGCGGTTGTCGGCCGACACGCGGTCGATCAGCTTGTTGTAGGGGTCGAAGCCCACCTCGTCCGGGCGCCCGTCGACGGTCACGGTGAACTCCGGCGCGGCCGTGGTGACGTGGTGGCGCTGCAGGTACAGCACCTTCTCGTCGCGTTCCTTGCCCGAGGTGCCCTTCGCGAACACGCGCCGGAAGTCATTGGGAGCAATGACGTGCCGGGGGCGGCGATGTGACCGCACGCGGCTCAGCCGCTTTCGTACAGTTCCAGCGGCAGGTCGTCGGGGTCGGCGAAGAAGGTGAAGCGGCGGCCGGTGTACTCGTCCACGCGCACCGGTTCGCAGGCCACGCCCTGGGCCTGCAGGTGGGCGATGGCCGGGTCCAGCGCGGCGACCCGGAACGCGAGGTGGCGCAGGCCCCGCGCTTCCGGGCGGCTGGGGCGCGCGGGGGGCGCGGGGAAGGAGAACAGTTCCAGCCCGGTGCCGTCGGGCAGGCGCAGGTCCAGCTTCCACGACTGCCGCTCGGCGCGGAAGTGCTCGGCGACCACCTCCAGCCCGAGGATGCGGGTGTAGAAGTCGCGCGAGCGCGGGTAGTCCGACGCGATCAGCGCGACATGGTGGATCCCCGCCAGCTTCACTGCCCGGGTTCCTGCCAGCGCCGGGCGATCTGCAGCGCCAGCGCATAGGGTTCCGGGTCGTTGCGGTTGCTCAGCACGACCACCGTCAGCTTCTGCTTCGGGTAGCGCACGATCACGTTGCGGAAGCCGATGCTCTCGCCGCTGTGCCACAGGGCGTCGCCGTTGATGCGCCAGCCGAAGCCGTAGTGCGGCACGTCGGGTTCCGGCGTCGCCGTGGCCGCGCTGAAGGCCTGCTGCAGCGAGGCGCGGCGCAGCAGGCGCTCGTCGTAGAGCGCGGCGTCCCACCTGGCCAGGTCGTCGATGGAGGAATAGATGCCGCCGTCGCCGAGCACCGCGCTGGTGGTGCTCTGGTCGGTGCGCTGCCAGTGGCCGTCGATCTGGCTGTAGCCGTAGGCGCGGTCGGGCACCTCGTCCACGCCGTCCTGGTGGGCGAAGGTGGCGGTCATGCCCAGCGGCAGGAAGATGCGCTGGCGCAGGAAGCTGGCGAAGTCGCTGCCGGAGGCCTTGCCGACCACCAGCGCGAGCAGCGCATAGCCGCTGTTGCTGTAGCGGTAGCTGCTGCCCGGCGCGAAATAGGTGCGGTTCTCCTTCTGCAGAAGATGCAGTACGTCGATGTCGTGTACCTGGCGCGTGTCGGCCGGGTCCATCAGGTCTTCGTAGTCGAGCAGGCCGCTGGTGTGGCTGAGCAGCTGGCGCAGGGTCATCGCGTCGGCCACCGCCGGCAGGCCGGGCAGCCATTTCTTCAGCGGGTCGTCGATGGACAGCCGGCCGTCCTCGGCCAGCAGCAGGATGGCGGCGGCGGTGAACTGCTTGCTCACCGACGCCAGCCGGAAGTTGGTGGCCGGCGACACCGGCGTGCCGTCCTCCACCACCGCCAGCCCGTAGCCGCGGCGGAACACCGGCTGCCCGTCCTTGAGCACCAGTACCGCGGCACCGGGCACGCGGCCGTCGTAGCGCTGCATCAGGCCGTCGATGCCGGCATCGAGTGGCGCCAGCGGCGCGGCGCCGGCGACCGTGGACAACGCGAACAGGCACAGCGGGGCGAGTCGGGACATCCACGGCAGCATGGCGGCTCCTTGCAGGGTCAGTTCTGTTTGCTGGCGATCCAGCGGTCGATCTTCGCTTCCAGAATATCCAGCGGCATCGAGCCGTCCTTCAGTACTTCGTCGTGGAACTCGCGCGGATCGAAGCGCTCGCCCAGCGCCGCCTGCGCTTTCTCGCGCAGACGGCGGATCTTGATCTCGCCCACCCGGTAGGCCAGCGTCTGCCCGGGCAGCGCCATGAAGCGCTCGACCTCCGCGGCGGCGTCGGCGGCGCTGATGTCGGCGTTCCTCACCATGTAGTCGATCGCCTGCTGGCGGCTCCAGCCGGCCGCGTGCAGGCCGGTGTCGGCGACCAGCCGCACGGTGCGCAGCAGGGTGGTCTGCAGGTAGCCGAGGCGGTCGTAGGGGTCGCGGTACAGGCCCATTTCATCGCCCAGCGATTCGGCGTACAGGCCCCAGCCCTCGATGAAGGCGACGTCGCCGCCGAGCCGGCGGAAGCGCGGCAGTGTGGACAGTTCCTGCTGCAGGCCCAGTTGCAGGTGGTGGCCGGGGATGGCTTCGTGTAGGTACTGCATCGGCACCGCCCAGCGCTTGCGCGACGGCAGGTCGCGGGTGTTGACCTGCAGTACCCCGGGCTGGCTGCCGTCGGCCGGCGACGGCGGCTGGTAGCTGGCGGCGCTGGCGGTCAGCGCGTGCTCGGCCGCCACCGGCTGGACCTGCAGCGGCGCCCTGGGACGGGTGGCGAACAATACCGGGAGCGCCGCATCGACCTGCTGGCCGACCTCGCGGTAGCGCGCCAGCAGCGCGGCCTCGTCGCGGAAGGTGAACTGGCGGTCGTTGCGCATGGCGTTGAACGCCTTCTGCATCGAGCCGCGGATCTTCGCTTCCTTCATCACCCGGGCGATGCGCTCCTGCAGGTCCTTGACCTCCTGCTCGCCGAGCGCGTGGATCTCGGCCGGCGTGCGCGAGGCGCTGGTCAACCCGGCGATGGTGTGCGCGTACCAGGCCTGGCCACCGGGCAGGGCGCCGAGGCCGTCGCTGGCGCGGGTGGCGGGCAGGTACTGGGTGGCGATGAAGCCGCGCAGGGCGCGGTAGGCCGGCAACAGCCGGTACTCGATCATGCGCTTGTACTCGGCGCTCAATCGTTCCCGGTCCGCGGCCGGGAAATCCTCCGGCATGTTGCGGATCGGCGCCCAGAAGATGCTCTCCTCGGCGGTCGGGGTGATCACCGCGTCCAGCTGCGGAAGCACCTTTTCCATCAGCGCGCGCGGCTGCACCACGCCGGCGGCCATGCCTTCGCGCATGTTGGCGATGGCCTGGTCGAACAATGCCGGTACCCCGAGCGAGCGCCGCGACCAGTTCTCGTAGTCCTTCACCGTGCGGAACGGCTGCGCGCCGGCCCCCGAGCCGAGCACCGCGATGATGCTGGCGAGGTTGTTGTAGGGGTTGATCGGCAGCATCCACGACGGGTACTGCTCGGCGGCCAGCGAGATGTGCGCGTCGCGCACGAAGATCTCGTAGCTGAGCAGGTCCTGGCCCTGCAGGCCTTCCTTGCCCAGCGCCTCGGCCTTGCCCTGCCATTCGACCATGAATTCATGCGCCTGCCGGCGTGAGGCCGGCGACAGGAAGTTGGGCAGCTGGTCGTTGAAGCGTGGGTCGCCCTGGAACGTGGCCTGCAGCGGGTTCAGCCGCATCGACGCATCCCAGTACTCATCGTAGAGCCGGTTCAGGCGGGTGGCCTTGTCCTGGGTGACCGGCAGCGGCGCGCGCGCCGGACGGGGCGCCGGACGCGCCGGGGGCCTGCTGCCGCGTGCCTTGGGCTTGGCGGTGCGCGATTGCGTCGCGGTCGGGCGCTGGCTCTTCTTCTTCGCCGCCTCGGCGGGCGCGGCGGCGGAGAACATCAGGACGGAGGCCATGGCAAGCGCCAGAAAGCGAAGCGGGCTGGAGGTCATCGGTGGTTCCGGAAACGCACAGGCCCGGGAGCTTGCCTCAGCGGCAGGAACTAGTGAAGAGGAACCGGCAACGGATAAAGGCGGCAGTCACCCCCATTGCCTGCCTGGCGCCCCATGTTCCTGCCCTGGCGGGCGGCGTTTCAGCGCTCGCCGGCGCGGGTGAACGGCACGCTGTCCGGGGCCACCGCGCCGCCGGAGATGATGAAACTCATGGCCTGGTCCACGGTCCAGTCGGTCGGGGTCAGCAGCTCCACCGGCACGATTTCCAGGTAGCCGGAGGTCGGGTTCGGCGTGGTCGGCACGTACACCGCAGCCAGTTCGCGGCCGGTACCGTGTTCGCGGATGACGCGGGTCACCAGGCCCACCGATTTCATTTCGCGGTGCGGGAAGTCGATCAGCACCACGCGCTGGGTGCTGCCCGGCTGGGTCTGCAGGATGTCCAGCAGCTTCTTGGCGCTGTCGTAGATGATGCTGGCCAGCGGGATGCGGCGGATCACCGCGCCGAACCAGCGCAGCAGGCGCTGGCCGATGACGCGGCGGCTGAGCACGCCCACCAGCAGGATCACCAGCAGCGTGGCGAGCAGGGCGAACACATCCTGCATCCATTCCACCCGTACCCAGCCCAGGTAATGCGGGAAGGAGGCGGCGATGCGTTCGGACAGCGGCACCACCAGCGGACTGCTGATGCCGGACAGCAGCACGAACACGAACTTGATCACCACCCAGGTCAGCCAGATCGGCAGCAGGGTCAGCAATCCGGTCAGGAACAGGCGCTGCAGGGAGGGGCGGTGGGGGACGGCGGAAGCTTCGGGCGACATCCGCCGATTGTAGCGGTGCGGCGATGCAGCCGGGCATGACGATTGCGCGCCGCTGCGTTGCCGTATATGTAACAGTGCTTGCGCCGCGTTCGCCCACGGAAGGCGGCATGACACCAGGGAGAAATGCAATGGGCAGGACGCTGGGACGCGTGGTGGCGGGTGTGGTCGGACTGGTGCTGCTGGTGCTGGTGGCGCTGCTGGTCTCCTGGGTATGGCCGCCATCCGCGGCGCAGCAGCGCGCGCTGGCCGCGTTGGAGGCACCGCACGACCTGCCCGGCAGCAACGCCTACGTCACCCTGGCGACGCTGGAGATGCAAGCCCCGCTGGTGCACAGGCAGGCGCAGGTGGATGAACACACCCGCCGGTTCCAGGCGTGGTACGACGCCAGCTACGCGCCCGGTTTCATCCGCGGCGACGCCGAAAGCGAAGCGGGCGTGCCGCCGCCCCTGCCGGTGGACGGGGCGGCGCAGACGCCCACTGCCGACCCGGCGCTGTGCGGTTTCCGCGATGCCGCCACCTGCCTGGAGCGGGTGCGCCGCGCGCCCGAGGCCGTGGCCGCCGCATTGGCGACGCGGGCCACGCTGCTGTCGCGCATGGACGAACTGGCGGCGCATGGGCATTACCGCTCGCCGCTGGTACAGGCGACGCCCGGTCCCTGGCCGGTGCTGGGTCCGCTGGCGGTTCCCCTGGGCGCGCATGCACTGGCCCACGTGCAGGGCGACAGTGCGCGTGCCCTGGCCGGGCTGTGCCGTGATGCCGGGAGCGGACGCATGCTGATGGCGCACGGCGACAACCTGCTGGCCACGATGATGGGCATCGCCATGCTGCGGGCCAATGCGGAGCTGTTCGCTGCGGTGCTGGCCGAGCTCCCGGCGGACGCGCCGTTGCCATCGGGGTGCGCCACGGCGTTCGCGCCGCTGTCGGCGGACGAGGCCGCCGTCTGCAACGGCATGCGCGGGGAATTCGCCATGCAGCAACGCTTCGCGCTGTTGATGGACCGCAAGATCGAGGCTGGCCCGCGCTCGGGCAGGCTGTTATACAACGGTCGCAAAACCCTTGCGAGGCAGGCCGAGGCGCTTGCCTGGCCCTGCCTCCCGGCTGCACGCCAGGCCGTGGCCGAGGATCGCAGGGTGCCGCTGCCGTCCCTGCCGGCCGCGGCGTGGTGGCAGCCGCAGTGCCTGACCAACGCCATCGGCTGCATCCTCAGCGAAATCGCCGGCCCCGCCTACACGGGATACCTGTACCGGGAACAGGATGCCGCCGCGCAGCTGCGGCTGCTGCAGGCGGTACTGTGGATGCGCGGACAGGCATTGCAGGACGCCGAAGCGGTGAGCGCGCGCCTGCGCGAGCTGCCTGCCGGGCTGCGCAGCGCACACCGACCCATCACCCTGTCCGCCGACGGCACCGCGCTGGAAACGCCGGCCTATGCCAGGCAGGGGCAGGTGCTGCGGATGCCGTTGCCGCTGGCCGCATCCAGCCCCTGAAACGCGGCCGGGTGGCCTGCGCCGCGACCGCGCAGCGCCTGCCGCGCGTCTCCGCGGTCACTGCCGTGGCTACCCGCGCGCTTGGCGCGCTTCAGGCTTGGGCCGCACATAGACCTGCTTGCGGACGCGTGCGACCACCTCGCCCTGCGCATCGAGCACGTCATTGCTGAACCAGCGCAGGTGCTTGGCGCCCTCGGCGGTGGCCGCGCGCACCTCCTCGAGCGTGGCCGCGTCGAGCCGGAACTCGGTGGTGACGGTGCCCTTGCCGGGCTTGATGAACTCGATCTCCCCGGCCTTGTCCCACACGTAGTAGTCGCGCCCCAGGTTGTGCAGCAGGCACAGCATCCAGAACGGGTCGGTCATGGCGAACAGGCTGCCGCCGAAATGGGTGCGTACGTAATTGACGTTCCACGGGCGCTCGCGCAGTTCCACGCGCACATAGCGGTAGTCGGCATGGATCTCGGCGACATGGATGCCTGTGAACAGGAACGGCGGCCACAGGTTGATGCCGAGGCGGAACGTGCTGGCTTTCATGGCGGAGTGGGGCGTACAGGGGGACGGGGAGTCTAGCATTCGCACCCGTATGGTGAGGTGGCTGGCGCCTCAGTCGGCCACCCGGTACCCGTCCCTGCCGGCGGCCTTGGCCTGGTACAGCGAGGCGTCGGCATCGCGGAACAGCTGTGCCGGCAGGCCATCGACGTCGGGGACGATGGTCGCCAGGCCGACCGTGACGCTGATCCTGGCCTGGCGCCCCTTGCCGACCGCGACACCGGCCTGGCGGACCCGGGCGACGAGCGCCTCGACCAGCTGGACCGCGCCCTCGCTGCCGGTGTCCGGCAGGATCAGCGCGAACTCGTCGCCGCCGAAGCGCGCGGCAAGGTCACGCGGCCGCCGCGCCAGTTCGCCGATCATCCTGGCGGTCTGCTGCAGCACCAGGTCGCCGACGTGGTGGCCGAAGGTGTCGTTGTAATGCTTGAAGTTGTCCAGGTCGATCAGGGCCAGGCTCAGCGGCCGGCCACCGCGCCGGGCCGCCTCGTACTCCAGCTGCAGCGCTTCTTCGAAGCGCATGCGGTTGGCCAGGCCGGTAAGCGGGTCGCGGTTGGCCTGGCGGCGCCAGTAGCGCAGCTGCCACAGGCCCCAGCCCAGCAGCATCAGCAGCGCGCCGCCGATGGCCGCGGCCGGCGCGAACCACAGGTTGAAACCGCGCAGCAGCACCGCGCTGAGCAGCAGCGGAAGGACCAGCGACAGTACCGCGACCAGCCACGGCGACAGCCGCCGCTGGGTCATGCCCAGCGCGCACAGCGCCACCAGCACGAACACCGCGGCCAACTGCACGGGCGGGCGCAGCGGCAGGATCACGTGCCCGCCGAGCAGCATCGAGGCGACGTTGGCCTGGTATTCGGTACCGCTCATCCAGTATTCGCGCGAAGTGGGCGTGAGCATGCGCGGGGCGATGCCGCTGGCGGTCATGCCGACGATCACCAGCCGGTCGCGCAGCAGCCCGGGCGGCAGGCGGCCTTCGAGCACGTCGATGTAGGACACCTGCGGGAAGGTCCCCGGCGGCCCGGCGTAACGCAGCCGCACGTAGTTGTCGCGTCGCCATTGATAGGGCGAGACCGTCTCCGCGGCCGGATCGACCAGCCCCGGTATCGGGCCGCTGACACCGCTCAGCGCCAGCCCCAGCGCCGGCCAGTAGGCCGAGCCCACGCCGGCCTTCAGGTACAGGCCGCGGGCCACGCCGTCGCCATCGACCTCGATGTCGGTGTGTGCCAGGCCATCGGCCACCGCGGCCAGCACCGGCACCGGCAGCAGTTCCTCGGGCACGGCTTCGTCGCTGGCCGCGGCCGCCAGTACCGGCAGCACGACGTTGCCGCTGCGCTTGATCGCCGCGGCCAGCTGCGCGTCCTGGCTGCCATCCTTGCGGTCGGGCTCGGGGAACATCAGGTCCAGCGCGACCCGGCGCACGCCGGCTTCGCGCAGGCGGTCGAGCAGCCGCGCATGGATGCCGCGCGGCCACGGCCACTGCCCCAGCTGCTGCAGGCTGCGCTCGTCGATGGCGACCAGCGCCAGGCGGTCGTCGGGCGGGTAATCCCAGCCGCCCACCAGCCGGTCATAGACGTGCTCGTCCTGCTGCCAGAACAGGTGTGCCTGGCTGGCCCAACCGGCCAGCGCGCCCAGGGCGACGGCCAGCAGCAGCCGCCACGGCCAGGGCATCAGGAACAGCTTCACAGGGCCAACAGCAGCAGCGCGCCGGCGCCGGCGCCATAGCAGAGCTTGCAGGGCAGCCGGATCTGCTGGGCGGTCGAGAACGGGGCTGCGTAGCCGTCGTCGTCGATGTACTGGACGCGCACATGCAGGGTGCCGCCGCGCCACGGCTGTTTCATCACCACCTCGGGCGCGCTGGTTTCGCGGTCGAGCAGGGGGGCGCTGAAATCGCCGCGGCGGTCCACCTGCACGCGATAGCGCTGGCCTTCGGCGCCTGCCTGCCAGCGCAGGGTCAGCTGGCCCTTGCCGGCCTGCGCCGGCTGCAGGCCGGACTCCGGCGGGGCATCGCTGATGCGCAGCGGCAGGGCCTGCCCGAAGCGGCCGTTGCGGCCCTGCGCGTCCACCGACGCGACCCGCCAGTAGTAGTCGCCGGGGGCGAGCGCGACCGGCGAGCGCAGGCGGGTGGCATCGGTGCGACGCTCGACCAGCGGCTGGCGGAAATCCGTGTCCTGCGCGATCTGCAGCACGCTGCCGCTGGCGCCAGGCACCTGCGCCCAGGCAAAACGCGGCTGCGCCTGGGCCAGGGTCTGGCCATGCACCGGGGCGGTGGTCAGCGGCGGCGGCAGGCCGTCGGGCACCTGGAAGTCGTGGGCGCTGTCATGGCCCTCGACACCCTCGGCGGTGACCGCGCGCACCAGCAGCCGCAGCTGGCCGGGAGGCAGGTCGTCGATACGGATGCTGGAATCGGGGGTGTCGCGCGCGAACAGCAGGATTTCCGGCGCATCGGCACGCACCACCTCCACGCGGTAGCCGCGCGCCTGCGGCACCGGCTGCCAGGCCGCCAGCAGCGGCAGCGGTTCGAGCCGCAGCCGCGCCGCATCGATCACCGGTGCGGCCGGCAGCGGCTGGGCCGGTGCCGGTGCCCGCGTGGCCGACGCGCTGAGGCTGGCCTGGCCGGGATCGACCATCCGCTGGCCGTGGCGGTTGCCGACCTGCACCCGGCCTTCGACCACTTCGGTGACGGCCGGGTCGCCGTCCTGCCCGGCGCTGACCCGGAACACGGTGCCGCGCACGCTGCTGGTGGCGGTGGGGGCGGTGATCATGTAGCGCGACGCCGGCCCCTGTGCCGGGGTCACCCGGCTGCCGCTGCGGCCGCGCTGCAGGCGCAGCCGGGTATCCACCATGCCGGTGGCGCCATAGCTGCTGAGCTGGTCCAGGCGCAGTTCCGAGTTTTCGCGCAGCAACAGGCGCGAGTCGTCGGCGAAGGCCAGGGTGATGCTGGCGTCGGCACCGGTGCGGATGTGGCTGCCGATCGGCAGGCGCATGCCTTCGCGGACCGCGGCGGCCGGCTCGCCGCCGGCACTGACGTCGACCTGGCCGCGCACGGCCACCACGCGTGCCGGCGCTGGCTCGACCCGCAGCCAGGCGATGGGAAAGCGCAGCACCTGGCCCGGCGGCAGCCGGTAGGGGTTGGCGACCGCGTTGTGGTTCTGCAGCTCTTCCCAGGACACGGTGGGCTTGAGATAGCGCGTGCCCAGGTCCCACAGGGTGTCGCCGGGGCGTACGCGGTAGCTCCAGTCCTGGGCGCTGGCCGCGGCCGAGCACGACAGCGGCAGCGTCGCCAGCGCGATCTGCAGCAGAACGGTCAGGCGCAGCGCCCCCCGGTTGAACAACATCATCGGCAATCGGTCCTTCCGTCGCGGGAACCGGCGCCCTGCATCGTGCGCCCCCACTCCCCATGTGGCACGGCAGGGACTGCCGCGCGTCATCACCACAATGAACGGCGCATTATCCGGCAGGGCTTACTTCACCTGCATGAACGAGTAGTGACGGGTCAGAACAGGAGCGACGACATCCGCCGGCGGTAGCGGCCGACGAGGTCGTCGTCCTCGACCACCCGGAATGCGTCGATCAGCGCCTTGCGTGGCGTGCCCTCGGCGTAGTTGCGGTCGATCCGCAGCATTTCCAGGAACTGCTCCAGCGCCGCCTCGTCGTTGCCGCCCAGCAGCTGGCGGATGCCCAGCAGGTGGCGGGCTTCCAGGTCGTTGCCATCGGCCTGGACACGGGCGGCCAGGGCGTCGGCCGGCGGCGCGTCGGCTACCGCGGCATGGAAATCCAGGCGTGCGCGTGCGCGGATGGCGCGGTCATCAGTGGCCAGGTTGGCGGGCAGGGCGTCGAGCAGCTGCCCGGCCTCGGCGACGTCGCCGGTGCGGATCAGCGCCAGCGCCAGGTCCAGCTTGAGCTCGGCCTTGTCCGGCTCGGCGGCGATGGCTTCGCGCAGCGCGGCAACCTGCGACAGCGGGTCCAGCGGGGCGGGTTCGTCCTCGATGGCGGCCGGTTCTTCGGCCGGGGCGATGCCGTGCTGGGCCAGGAACTCGCGCAGCTGGCCTTCCGGCAGCGCGCCGGGGAAGCCGTCCACGATCTGCCCGTCCTTGACCAGGAACACGGTCGGCACCGAGCGGATCTGGAACGCGGCGGCGATCTGCTGCTCCTTGTCCACGTCCACCTTGGCCAGCTCGAACGCGCCGTGGTACTCGCCGGCCAGCTTCTCCAGGATCGGCCCGAGCGTCTTGCACGGGCCGCACCAGGTCGCCCAGAAATCCACCAGCACCGGGGTCTGCAGCGACTTCTGCAGGACGTCGGTTTCGAAGGTCTCGGTGGTGGCGTCGAAAACGTGGGGCAGGTCGGACATCGCGGCGCTCGTAGTGGAAAGGTCTCGCCGAAGATGGTGGCAGAGCCCGCGGATGCAAGTCGATGTAAAAAATACTGGACATCACTCCGGGCGGATGTAACGTTTGCATTACATCCGGGGCGTCATCGGCGTTGCCGGCACGGGCGGCCACGCGGGGCGATCCCGGGGGCGATCGGACAAGGAGGACGCGCATGCGCACACGGGACGTGTTTTCGGCGATGAACCGGCAGCAGACGCTGGCCTGGCTGCTGCTGGCCAGTGCCGGCCTGGCGTCGGTCCTGCTGGGGCGCTGGCTGCTCGCCGGCGGCGGCGGGCAGGCGGATGTCCTGGCTCCCGCGTGGTGGCTGTTGCTGGTCGGCGCGTTCCTGTTCCTGCGCCGCGACGAGAAGGTCGTGGCCGACGAACGCGACCGGGCGATCCAGGCGCATGGTGCGCGGGCCGGCTATGCCGCGCTGGCGCTGATGCTGGTCGTGGTTTCGGTACTGGCCGAGGACCAGGCGGATTTCGTCGCGGCACGCGGCGGTGCCTGGATGGGGAGTTTCCTCGTCTGGCTGGTCTGCCTCTCGCTCAGCGTGCACGCCGCGGTCATGCTCTGGCGTTACCGGCACGACCGCCGGTGAGCGGCACGCCCGTCGGCAACGACATCCGCCGGCTGCGCCTGGAACACGGCGCAATGACCCAGCAGGCACTGGCGGACGCCTGCGGCGTGACCCGGCAGACCATCATCGCGCTGGAGGCGGGGCGCTATGCGCCGTCGCTGGAACTGGCGTTCCGCATCGCCCGCGCATTCGGCGTCGGCGTGGAGGATGTGTTCCGCTGGCAGGGCTGAGCCGGCCGCTCCGGCGTGCGTACCGCCGCGGCAACCTTCACAATCGCCGCCATCGGCTGGCGCCGCCCGCGCCGGCGTGCAAGGGATCGGATGTCGATGGTGTGGAAACAGATGGCGCGCTGGGCCGGACCGGCGTCGGTGGCGATATGGCTGGTGGCGCTGGCGGTGTTCGGCGCGCGGCTGCCGTTCTATGACCAGATGCGCCATCCGGTTTCGCTGCTGGGGGCCACCGGGGTTCCCGGTGCCGGCTCCTTCAATGCGCTGGGCTTCGTGCTGCCCGGGCTGCTGGCGGCGCTGGCCGCGCTCGGGCTGGTGCTGCGCATGCCGGCCACGGCCTCGCGGCCGCTGCGGGTGGCCGGGCAGATGCTGCTGCTGGCCGGGCTGGCGTTCGCCGCCATGGGCGTGTTCCCGCTGGACGCGCAGGACATCGAGAACCGCGCCAGCCAGGCCCACGCCAGCGTCTGGCTGCTGTGGCTGGTGGCGTTCTGTGGCGGCGCGGCGATGCTGCGCGTGGGCGCCGCGCGCGATGCGGCGTGGCGGCCGGTCGCCACCCTGGCGGTGGCCTGCGCGGTGTGGATGCTGTGCAGCGCGTTCGTGTTCGGCAGCGTGATGCCGGTGGCGATGGCGCAGCGGCTGGCGTTCCTGGGCTGGGCGCTGTGGCTGGCGCTGCTGGCACGGCTGGCGCCGCGCTGAGGACGCGCGGCGCTTCCCTGCGGCCGGGCGCCGTCGTCACTGCTTGTAGATCACCCCGTCCTTCATCACGAAGCGCACGTCCAGCACCGCGTTGATGTCCTCCAGCGGGTTGCCGGCCAGGGCGATCACGTCGGCGCGCTTGCCGGGCTCCAGCACGCCCTGGTCGTCCACGCCCAGTACCTGCGCGGCATGCACGGTGGCGGCCTGCAACGCGTACGCGGCGGGGATGCCGGCTTCGACCATGTAGACGAATTCGCGCGCGTTGTCGCCGTGCGGGCCCACGCCCTGGTCGGTGCCGAACGCGATCCTGACGCCGTTGCGGTAGGCCTTGGCCGCGGTCTGGCTGATCAGCGCGCCGATGCGCGCGGCCTTGGGCCGGACGACTTCGGGGAAGTAACCGTCGATGGCCGCCTTCTCGGTGACGAAGCGCCCGGCGTAGAAGGTCGGCACGTACCAGGTGCCGTGCTGCTTCATCAGCCGCATGACCTCGTCGTCCATGTAGGTGCCGTGCTCGATGCTGGTGACCCCGGCCTGCACCGCGCGCTTCATGCCCTCGGTGCCGTGGGCATGCGCGGCCACGCGGAAGCCATAGTCGCGCGCGGTATCGACCACGGCCTTGATCTCGTCCACGGTGAACTGCGGTGCGTCGCCGGAGCGCGCGTAGCTGAGCACGCCGCCGGTGGCGGTGATCTTGATCAGGTCGCTGCCTTCCTTGTAGCGCTGCCGCACCGCCTGCCGCGCCTCGTCCACAGAATTGACCACGCCTTCGGTGGGGCCGGGCGCGCCGACCAGGTGCGCGAGCCGCTCGTTCCAGCCGTTGGTCGGATCGGCGTGGCCGCCGGTGGTGGCGATGGACTTGCCCGCGGCGAAGATCCGCGGGCCCCTCACCAGCCCCTGGTTGATCGCATCGCGCAGGTGCGGGCTGACCTCGCCGCCGAGGTCGCGCACGCTGGTGAAGCCGGCCATCAGGGTTTTCTCGGCATAGCCGACCGCGCGGAAGGCATGGTCCACCGGGTCCAGGCGGAAGTCCTCGGAATAGCTCTGCGGACTGGACTGGCTGCCCAGGTGCACGTGCAGGTCGGTCCAGCCCGGCAGGCAGACCTTGTCGCCCAGGTCGACCACCCGCGCACCCGCGGCATCGGCACCGGTGCCGGGCAGCACCTGGCGGATGCGGCCATCGGCCACGAGCAGCGTGTGCGGTCCCTTGAGCTGGCCGCTGCGTGCGTCGAACAGGCGCCCGCACTGCACGGCGACGGGTTCGGCCCAGGCCGGTGCGCAGGCCAGCAGCAGGAGGGAGGCGAAGCGGCGGCGGATCGGCATCGGTGTCTTTCCCCTGGGGTGGAGGCGGCAGCATAGCGGGCCGGCGCGGGAAACCGGTGTGGCGCCCGGGGCTGCCGTGGGCGGTGCCCGGCGGCAACGTGCAAGCGATTGATATTGCAGGGAACGGGTTTTTCCCGGGGGAGGCGGGGTGTGCCGGATTGGAGCACTCTGGTGCACTGCGGTACGCTGTCCCGCTTTGCCGCAGCCCCAACGCTTTCATGTCCAGCGTCGAAACCAACATCTACGATCCCCAGCAGGTCGAAACCGCTGCCCAGAAGTACTGGGAAACCACCCGCGCGTTCGAGGTCGACGAAACCTCGGACAAGCCCAAGTACTACTGCCTGTCGATGCTGCCGTATCCGTCCGGCGCGCTGCACATGGGCCACGTGCGCAACTACACCATCGGCGACGTCATCAGCCGCTACAAGCGCATGACCGGGCACAACGTGCTGCAGCCGATGGGCTGGGACGCCTTCGGCCTGCCGGCCGAGAACGCGGCGATCAAGAACAACACCGCGCCGGCCAAGTGGACCTACGCCAACATCGACCACATGCGCGGCCAGCTCAAGTCGCTGGGCTACGCCATCGACTGGTCGCGCGAGTTCGCCACCTGCACGCCGGATTACTACGTGCACGAGCAGCGCATGTTCACCCGGCTGATGCGCAAGGGCCTGGCCTATCGCCGCAACGCGGTGGTGAACTGGGACCCGGTGGACCAGACCGTGCTGGCCAACGAGCAGGTCATTGACGGCCGCGGCTGGCGCTCGGGCGCGCTGGTGGAAAAGCGCGAGATCCCGCAGTGGTTCCTGCGCATCACCGACTACGCCCAGGAGCTGCTGGACGGCCTGGACGAGCTGGACGGCTGGCCGGAATCGGTCAAGACCATGCAGCGCAACTGGATCGGCCGTTCCGAAGGCCTGGAGATCCAGTTCGACGTGCGCGACGTGGACGGCAGCGTGCTGGATCCGCTGCGCGTGTTCACCACCCGCCCGGACACGGTGATGGGCGTGAGCTTCGTCTCTATCGCCGGCGAACACCCGCTGGCGGTGCACGCGGCCAGGAACAACCCGGCGCTGGCGGCGATGCTGGCCGAGCTGAAGCAGGGCGGCGTCTCCGAGGCCGAGCTGGAAACCCAGGAAAAGCGTGGCATGGACACCGGCCTGAAGGCGGTGCACCCGGTCAGCGGCGAGCAGGTGCCGATCTGGGTCGCCAACTTCGTGCTGATGGGCTACGGCACCGGCGCGGTGATGGCCGTGCCCGGCCATGACCAGCGCGATTTCGAGTTCGCCGGCAAGTACGGCCTGCCGAAGAAGCAGGTCATCGCGCTCAAGCACCCGAAGAACGACGACGAGCGCAGCTACGACCCGGACCGCTGGCAGGACTGGTACGGCGACAAGACCCGCGAGACCGAACTGGTCAATTCGGCCGAGTTCGACGGGCTGGATTTCCAGGGTGCCTTCGAGGCGCTGGCCGAGCGCTTCGAACGCAAGGCCCAGGGCCAGCGCCGCGTGAACTACCGCCTGCGCGACTGGGGCGTGAGCCGCCAGCGCTACTGGGGCTGCCCGATCCCGGTGATCTACTGCGACACGTGCGGCGCGGTGCCGGTGCCGGAAGACCAGTTGCCGGTGGTGCTGCCGGAGAACGTGCAGTTCACCGGTACCGGTTCGCCGATCAAGGCCGACCCGGAATGGCGCAAGTGCACCTGCCCGGAATGCGGCGCCGCCGCCGAGCGCGAGACCGACACCTTCGACACCTTCATGGAGTCGAGCTGGTACTACGCCCGCTACACCTCGCCGGGTGCGCGCGAGGCGGTGGACAAGCGCGGCAATTACTGGCTGCCGGTCGACCAGTACATCGGCGGCATCGAGCACGCGATCCTGCACCTGATGTACTTCCGCTTCTTCCACAAGCTGCTGCGCGACGCGCGCATGGTCGACAGCAACGAGCCGGCACGCAACCTGCTGTGCCAGGGCATGGTGATCGCCGATACCTTCTACCGGCTCAACGCCGATGGCTCCAGGGACTGGTTCAACCCGGCCGACGTGGACGTGGTGCGCGACGAGCGCGGCCGCATCACCGGCGCCACCCTGCGCAGCGACGGCCAGCCGGTGGTGATCGGCGGCACCGAGAAGATGTCCAAGTCCAAGAACAACGGCGTCGATCCGCAGGCGATGGTGGCCAAGTACGGCGCCGACACCGTGCGCCTGTTCTCGATGTTCGCCGCGCCGCCCGAGCAGTCGCTGGAGTGGAACGAGGCCGGCGTTGACGGCATGGCGCGCTTCCTGCGCCGGCTGTGGACCATGGTGCACCGGCATGCCGCCGACGGCAGCGCGCCGGCGCTGGACGTCGCCGCGCTGGACGCCGGGCAGAAGGCGATCCGCCGCAAGACCCACGAGACCATCGGCAAGGTCGGCGACGACTATGGCCGCCGCCACGCCTTCAACACCGCCATCGCCGCGGTGATGGAGCTGCTGAACGTGCTGGCCAAGTTCGACGATGCCAGCGCCCAGGGCCGTGCGGTGCGCCAGGAAGCCCTGCAGGCGGCGGTGCTGCTGCTCAACCCGATCACCCCGCACGCCTGCCATGCCATGTGGCAGGCGCTGGGCCACGGCGAGACCCTGCTGGAAGACCAGCCGTTCCCGCAGGTCGATGCCGGCGCGCTGGTCAAGGATGCGCTGACCCTGGCGGTGCAGGTCAACGGCAAGCTGCGCGGCACGATCGACGTTGCCGCCGACGCCAGCCGCGAGCTGATCGAGGCCGCGGCGAAGGACGAGCCCAACGCGGCCAAGTTCCTGGAAGGCCTGACCGTGCGCAAGGTCATCATCGTGCCGGGCAAGATCGTCAACATCGTGGCGGGGTGATCCGCCTGCGGCGCGTCCTGATGGTTCGCCATCCGGGCGCGCGGCTGCGCCTTCGTCATCCGGTGCGGCCTGCGCTCCATTGCGGCGACCCCCATCCGCGCCGCGCGGATAGCCCCCCGACCGGGGGGCATGGAAGTGGAGAGCAGCTTTTCCGCAAGTGCTTTCCCGGCAGCACGTGCGCATGCTCCGGTTCTGTCCTGTCTTCGCACGCAACGGCGTCCGCTCCGGGACAGCTTGACCTGCGATCCCCGGTTTCATCCCCGCTCACGCCCGATGGGCGATGATGCGGCGGTTTTCTGTTGCCGCCCCCGGCCGGCTCCGCCAGACTGTGCCCATGACCCGATACCTGACCGCCCTCGTCCTTGCCGTGAGCCTGACCGGTTGCGGCTTCCACCTGCGCAACAAGCTCACCCTGCCGGACGACACCCCGGCGGTGAAGGTCGAGTCCACGGTGCGCTACAGCGAATTGGTCAAGCTGCTTGGGCGCGGGCTGCATGCGTCCGGCGCGATCGTCGTCGGCGAGGACGAGCCTGGCAAGGGCGCGGCCCGGCTGCAGATCCGCTCCGAGCGCTGGGGCGACCTGCCGATCGCCATCGATGCGCAGGGCCGCACGCAGGAATACAGCATGCGCTACGCGGTGGTGTTCGTATTCCGGCATCCCGACGGCAGCGTGCTGGTGCCCGAGCAGGTGATCGAACTGTCGCGCGACTACGTGTCCGAGCCGACCGACGCCACCGGCACCACCACCGAACGCGAGATCCTTGCCGACGAACTGCGCCGGGAGATGTCCGCCTCGATCCTGCGCCGGATCGACAGTGTGACGCGTGCGCAGATGGAGAAGGAACGCAACGCCGCTCCCTCCGCCCCCGGCAAGGACGGCTGAGCGATGCCGATTCTGGCGGCGCCGGCGCGCGGGCGCTGAGCGATGGAACTGCGTCCCGAGCAGCTTGCCAGCCAGGCCGGTGCCCAGCCGCTGGCGCCGGTCTACCTGATCGCCGGGCCGGAACTGCTGCGTGTGCTGGAAGCGGCCGATGCGGTGCGCGCGAAGGCGCGTGCCGAGGGCATCGGCGAGCGTGAGGTATTCGATGCCGACGGGCGCGATTTCGACTGGGGGCAACTGGCGTCCAGTTTCAACGCGCCCAGCCTGTTCAGTGCGCGGCGGCTGGTGGAGCTGCGGCTGCCCGGCGGCAAGCCGGGCAAGGAGGGCGCGGAGGTGATCAGCGCGTTCTGCGCGCAGCCGCCGGCCGACGTGGTGCTGCTGATCACCGCCGGCGAGTGGAGCAAGTCGCACCATGGCAAATGGGCCGATGCGGTGGCGCGCGCCGGCGTGCTGTCGGTGGCTTGGGCGATCAAGCCGCACGAACTGGGCGACTGGATCGAGCGTCGCCTGCGCTCCAGGGGGCTGCGAGCCGAACCGGCCGCGGTACAACGCCTGAGCGAGCGCGTGGAGGGCAACCTGCTGGCCGCCGCGCAGGAAATCGACAAGCTGGCGCTGCTGGCCGAGGGGCAGACGCTGGACGTGGCGAAGATGGAGGCGCTGGTCGCCGATGCCGCGCGCTACGACGTGTTCCGGCTGGTCGAGGCCGCGTTCTCCGGGCAGCCGCAGGCGGTGGTGCGGATGCTCGCCGGGCTGCGCGCCGAGGGCGAGGCGGTGGCCGCGCTGACCCCGATCCTGATCCGCGAGCTGCTGCTCACCGCCGGACTGGCGCGGGTGCAGGCCGGTGGCGGCAATCTCGCCGGTGAAATGAAGGCGCGCGGCATCTGGGAGTCGCGGCAGGCGCCGTTCAAGCGCGCGCTGCAGCGACATCCGGCGGCACAGCGCTGGGAACGTTTCGTGGCCGAGGCCGGCCAGGTCGACCGCATGGCCAAGGGCCGTGCCGATGGCGATCCGTGGCTGGCGCTGGAGCGCCTGCTGCTGGCGGTGGCCGAGGCGCAGGCGGTGCGCCTGCTGGCGCGCGGGACGCGCTGAGCGTGGCGCCCATGCCGGGGCCGCGCCCGGATCGGCCCGGTGGCGACCTGGTGCTGGTCTACGGCGGCACCTTCGACCCGGTCCACAACGGCCACCTGGCCATTGCCCGCTGCGCCCGTGACGAGCTGCATGCCCCGGTGCGGCTGATGCCGGCCGCCGATCCGCCGCACCGGCCGCCGCCGGGCGCCGATGCCGCCCAGCGCACGCGCATGCTGGAACTGGCGGTCGCCGGCGAGGACGGCCTGTGGGTCGACACCCGCGAACTGCGTCGCGCCGCCCGCCAGCCCGGGGTACCGTCGTGGACCGTGGACACCCTGCGGGAACTGCGCGCCGAAACCGGCGCCACGGCTCCGGTGGCGCTGCTGATGGGTGCGGACAGCCTGCTGGGCCTGCCGACCTGGCATGAATGGGAGCACCTGCTGGACCTGGCGCATATCGTCGTCGCCGAACGCCCCGGCAATGCGCTGGACGGGCAGTTGCCCGCCGCGCTGGCCGCACGGCTGCGCGATGCCTGGGCGGACGATGCCGCGCGCCTGCGCGAGCGCCCGGGCGGCCGGGTCTGGCGCCTGCGCCAGCCGTTGCAGGCCGAATCCGCGACCGCCGTGCGCCGGCTGATCGCCAGCGGCGGCCACTGGCGCGGGCTGGTGCCCGATGCCGTTGCCGGCTACATCGGCGCCCATGGCCTGTATGGCTGCGCCACGGCGTGAATGCCGGGCGCGGCCGGGTTCTCTATAATCGTCGCTTCATTCATCGAGTTCTGCCGCTTTGACCACCGAAGCCCAAGTCATCAAGACCCAGTTGCCCAATCCGCCGCCGTCCGTTCCCGCCCTGCTGGCATCCGTGCATGCGGCACTGGAAGAACTCAAGGCCAAGGACACCGTGGAGATCGACGTCCGTGGCAAGTCCAGCGTGGCGGATTACCTGGTCATCGCTTCGGGCACCTCGACGCGCCACGTCAAGTCGATCGGCGACGAAGTGGTGCGGTTCGCCAAGGACCTGGGGGTGATGCCGCTGGGCGTGGAAGGCGAGCGCGAGGCCGAATGGGTGCTGGTGGACCTGGGCGACGTGATCGTGCACGTGATGCTGCCGCGCGTGCGCGAGTTCTACGCGCTCGAGCGCCTGTGGACGGTGGGCGACCAGCCGCCGTCGTCCGCCGACGGGGAGCAGCAGGAAGCCGGCTGATCTGCCCGGCGACATGCCACGCGACGGCGCCGCAGGGCGCCGTCTTCGTTTCGACGCCGTGCCGGGAGCCGCGCCATGAAAGCCAGACTGATCGCCACCGGCGAACGCGCACCGTCATGGGTGGCGCAGGGATTCGCCGAATACCAGAAGCGCCTGTCGCACTGGTTGCCGCTGGAGCTGGTGGAGATCGAGCCGGGCCTGCGTGGCAAGGGGCGCGACCCGAAGCGCGCCATCGACGACGAGGGCAGGCGCGTGCTGGCGGCGCTGCCGAAGAATCCATACGTGGTGGCGCTGGACGTACCCGGGCGCCAGCTCAGTTCCGAACAGCTCGCGCAGCGGCTCGAGCACTGGCGCGCGCAGGGGCGCGACCTGGCGTTCCTGATCGGTGGCCCGGAAGGGCATTCGCCGGAGGTGTCGGCGATCGCCGACGAGAAATGGTCGATCGGCCCGCTGACCCTGCCGCACATGTTGGTGCGGCTGGTCGTGGCCGAGCAGCTGTACCGTGCCGCGGCGATGCTGGCCAATCACCCCTACCATCGCGCCTGACATGCGTATAGAATGCGCGTCCCCGCCCGAATAGCTCAGCCGGTTAGAGCACTTGACTGTTAATCAGGGGGTCGTTGGTTCGAGTCCAACTTCGGGCGCCAGATTCGAAGGCCTGCATCGCGCGATGCAGGCCTTTTTCGTTGTGGGCCCGGCGCCGGCCGGCAATGCGCAGGCCCGGGGAGCCCGGGCCTGCGCGGTCGGCGATCCGTGGCCGATCAGTTGAACGTGTACTTCGCGCCCAGCGTGTAGTAACGGCCGATGGCGCCGCTGTAGTGCAGCGGGTTGTAGTTCACCGCGCCATAGGTCAGCGGGTCGAGCGGGGCGATGCGGTCGGTCAGGTTCTGCACCGAGCCGAACACCTCGAAGGCATCGGTGACGCGCCAGCGCCCGGACAGGTCGATGCTGTAGAACGAGGGCAGCTTGCAGCCGTCCGGGGCATCGCTGCCATCGGTGAAGTGGTTGGCGCAGCTGTCGCCCTTGAACGCGACGTTGTCGATGCTGCCGATGTAGTTGGCGATGGCGCTGACGCTGAAACGGTCCATGTCCCAGGTCAGGCCGAGGTTGACGCGGTCCTTGGGCGTGCCGATGCAGTTGGTGACGTCGCAGTTGCCGTGGGTGCCGGCGTATTCGTACACGGCGCCGGCGCCATCATCGCGCTTGAACGAGTTGATGCGGGTCCACTGCAGGTCCGCCACCAGCCTGCCGTAGTTGCCCAGCGGCACGCGCTGGCGGATGTCGAAGTCGAAGCCGCGTACCGTGGTCTGCGCCGAGTTGATGTAGTCCACGCTCACGGCCAGCAGGCTGCCGCTGTTGGGAATGCCGGGCAGGTCGTTGTCCGAGCGCACGCCACGGCCTGCGGCCAGCGCCTGGTCGGTGTCGCCCTGGTTGATCTCGTTGGTGCGCTTGATCTGCCAGGCATCGAAGGTCAGCGTGGTGGTCGAGGTCGGGTCCAGCACCAGGCCGGCGGTGTAGCTCTTGGATTTCTCCGGCTTCAGGTTGGGATTGGCCGAGGTGATGATGGCCAGGTTGACCGCGCAGTCGGCCGCGGTCGCGCCCGGCGCCGGGGTGCCGCCGGGGCAGCGGACCGGGTCGCGGGCGGTGCTGAACGCCGCCAGCCCGCCATCGCCGGCTTCGGCCGCGCCCGGGGCACGGAAGCCCTCGGCATAGGTAGCGCGCAGCGCGATCCACTCGGCGGGCGTCCACTTCACGCCGAGCTTGGGCGTGGTGGCGGTATCGCCGCCTTCGTACTTGTCCACGCGGAAGGCGCCGGACAGCTCCAGCGACGGCAGTACCGGTGCGACCATTTCCACGTAGGCGTCGGTCACCTTCTGGGTGCCCCTGTAGGCCGAATAGCCCAGGCCGATGATGTCGCCGATATCGGTATAGGTCTGCGGATCGAGCTGCGCCTTCTGCCGCCGGTACTCGGCGCCGAAGGCCAGCCCCAGCGGGCCGCCGCGCAGGTCGGTGAGGGTGCGCGAGGCCTTGAAGTCGATCATGTCCAGGCTGGTGGTGGCGTTGGCGCGGATCGTGGGCGAAATGTAGTCGTACAGGGCCTGCGAGTTGAGCCCGGCATTGGCCCCCAGGCGCCACCAGCCGACCGGGCTGTTGGGGTCGGACAGCGCGGTGCGAACGTGGCTGTAGCGCAGGAAACCGGTGCGCTCGTTGACCAGTTGCGTGGCCGAGTGCAGGTAGGCGGTGTCGATGTCCCACGCACCGAGGGTGCCCTTCATGCCGACCAGGAAACGGGTGAACTCGTTGGTGTTGCGGGTGATGCGCGGGCCCACGTCGAAGGCGGCGTAGCGCAGGCGCGCGTTGGCGCCCAGCGGATTGTCCGGGTGGCCGGCGCCGAGAACGGTGGCGCCACTGCCGCTGCTGGCGTTGACCGGCCCGCCGGGATAGCCCCAGGAGCCGGACACGCCGCTGGGGGTGTTGTAGAACTCGGTCTTCTTCTTCGAGTAGCCGAACTCGCCGTACAGCTCGAAGCTGTCGGACAGCGCGAAGGTGCCGCGCGCGAACAGATTGCCGAACTCCTCGCTCGGGCTCAGGCTGCGGAAGTCCTGGGTCTCCCACAGGCAGCCGCCACCGGGGTCGGCCGGGGTGATGCGGGAAAACTGCGCGCATCCCGGCAGCGACTGGTAGAGCCCGGTCAACGGATCGCGGATGCTGCCCACCGGCGAATTGCCGGCCACCGTGCCGCCGGCGGTGATGGCGCCGTTGAGCGGGAAGTTCTGGCCACCGGCGACGCGGTCGTAGCCATAGGGGCTGAGGTCGCCGTTGCCGATCCACTTGCGGTTGCGCCGGTCGGAAATGCGGATGCCGTCGGTCTTGCTGACGTCCAGGCTGATGAAGGCATTGAAGCCATCCTCGGCGAGGCTGCCGATGCCCGCGGTCAACGAGCCGCGGCGCGCGTTGCCGTCGCTGTCGCCGGACATGCCATAGGACGCCTTGGCGATGGCGCCGGTGAAGTCCGAGCGCAGGATGATGTTGACCACGCCGGCGATGGCGTCCGAGCCGTAGATGGCCGAGGCGCCATCCTTCAGCACCTCCACCCGCTCGACCGCGTCCATCGGGATCACGCTGAGGTCGGTGAACACCTTCTGGCCGTCGTCGGCCAGGCCGTAGGGCGCCATGCGGCGGCCATTGAGCAGGACCAGGGTCGAGGCCGCACCGAGGCCGCGCAGCGAGATGCCCGAGCCGCCGCCGGCGAAGCCGGTGCCGAAACTCTTGGGGATGGAACCGGCGCCATCGCTGGTCAGGGTCTGCAGGTACTCGGCGATGGTGGCCTTGCCGGTGCGGTCGATTTCCTGGCGGGTGATCACCTGCACCGGCGAAGCGGTTTCGGTGGTGACCCGCGGAATGTTGGAGCCGGTGACGGTGATGCGGTCCAGGTTGGTGGGCTTCTCGTCCGGGGCGCTCTGCGCGAGCGCGGCCGGGGCGGCGATGGCCAGCGTGGCCGGTACCAGCAACAGGCGCGCGAGGCTGGTGGCAATGCCGGCGCAGAGGCGGTTCGGGCGGCAGGCAGGCTGCCGATGGGTCGGATGTTTCACAGTCTTCTCTCCAAGGGGAACTGCGGCAGGAGACCGCCAGAAGACTGGCGGCCGGGGACATCGACGGCCGCGAATCTATGTTTTCCCCAGGTGAGACGAAGGTGAAAAATGGATTAATGCGCAGGCTTTCACGCAGGACCCGCCGGGAAGCGTTCAGCTGCGCTTCCCGGCGGGCCTGGCCGGCCTCAATTCAGCTTGAAATCGATCGGCACCAGGCCATAGGCCTGCACCGCGCGGCCGTTGTCGGTGGCCGGCTGGAACTTCCACTGGCGCAGGACCTGGGCGCGTGCGGCGTTGTCGAGGCTGCGGTTGCCGCTGCTGCGCTCCACCCGCACTTCCAGCGGCGAGCCGTCGACGTCGACCAGCACCCGCAGGGTCACCGTTCCCTGCGCGCCCACGCGCAGCGCGTCACGTGGGTATGCCGGTGCCGGCGCATGCAGGTAGCGCAGCTGTACGCCTGCCAGTGGCATGGGCGGCGCCACGGAATCGACCGCCGGACCGGTATCGGTGGGCGTGGCGGCCGCGGCCGGTGGCGCGATGACCGCCTCGGTGGCGAAGACCGGCATTGGCGCGTTCTCCACCGGTGCCGGCAGGGCGTGGTGCGTCGGCGGCGGGGTGTGGCTGACCACCGGCACCTCCGCCGGTGGCGGCACCGGCGCCACGGGGACGATTTCCGGCAGCTGCCAGCGCGGCTCCTGGCGGACGGCGTCGCTGCGGATGGGGGCCTGCGACAGCGGGATCAGCAGCAGTCCTGCCGCCAGCGCATGCAGGGCGATGGCCGTGCTGTAGGCGAGGATGCGGGAGGTGTCGAAACGGATCGGGGAACTGCCGGAATGCGTGCGGACCATGTACCACCTCCATGCAAGGGGCGTGTGCCGGATACAACGCTCGGTGACGCGGGGCGGGGTTGCAGGGGGTGCACCGGTCCGGCCCGCGTGGACCCAGTGCGCCCGCAAATCCACGATCCGGCAAGCGGGGGCGCAGTTCCCGGTCAGCCGCCAGACAGGAAAACGGCGCCCGCAGGCGCCGTTTCCGCCACAGCAGGTGCCGGGGATCAGCGGCCCAGTTCGAACACCACGTCCAGGCTGACCGACAGCGTGGTCTCGCCCGGCGCCACCGCCGTGTCCATTTCGGCCTTGCCCGCACGCGCCATCGCCATCATCGGCATCGGCGGGCGGAAGCCGCCACTGCTGCCTTCGGAGATGCTGACGATGCGGCGCACGCGCAGGCCCAGCGACTTGGCATAGGTCTCGGCGCGGGCCTGGGCCTTCTTCAGTGCGGCCAGGCGGGCTTCGTCGTAGACCGGCTCGGGCTGGTCGATCTCGAAGCTCGGGCCGTTGATCTGGTTGGCGCCCTGCGCGGCCAGGCTGTCGAGCACCTTGCCGAGCCTGGTGATGTCGCGCACCTTCAGGCTGACGGTATTGCTGGCCTGGTAGCCGGTGATCTTCGGCGCTTCGTTGTCGGCGTAGCGGTACTGCGGGCTCAGGTTGATGCCGCTGGTCTGGATGTCGCGTTCGGCGATGCCGGCGGCCTTGATCGCGGCCATCACCTTGTCCATCTGCACCGCGTTCTCGCGCATGGCGGTATTGCCGTCGGCGGCCTGGGTGACCACGCCGGCCGACAGCGTGGCCACGTCGGGGACGCGCCGCGCTTCGGCCTGGGCGGAAATGTTCAGCAGGGTGGCGTCGCTGGCCACGACGGCCGGGGCGTTCTGGGCGTGGGCGGTCATCGGGGCTCCCGAGGCGAAGGACAGGGCGAGCAGCAGCGGGGCGAGGGTGGAATGGCGCATGTGGATCCTCCTTGGATGGATGCGAGGGTGGTGTGGTGGCGATGAACGGGTAGTGAGGCCGCGCGGGGTCGCGACCGTAGCGGGGGCTTTGCCGATCGTTCAGCATGCGACCGCCCAAGCGTAGGCGGGAAGGGGCCGGTATGGCGAGCACGGGCATGCGCCGCCGATGGCAGGCGCGGCCGCAACGGGCGCAGGTTATGCTTCGCCGATGCTCTATCTCGCTTCCCGCTCTCCCCGTCGCAACGAACTGCTCGCGCGGCTGGACATCCCGTTCCGCGCGCTCGACCTGGACGTCCCGGAAATCCGCGGCGCCGACGAATCGCCGCTGGCCTATGTGCGCCGTGTCGCCCTGGACAAGGCGCGCGCCGGGCTGGCGCGGGTCGCCGCCGAACCCGATCCGCTGGTGCTCGGCTCGGACACCGAGGTGGTGCTCGGCGACCGCGTCTACGGCAAGCCCGCCGATGCCGCCGACGCCGCGGCGATGCTGCGCTCGCTGGCCGGGCGCACCCACCTGGTCATCACCGCGGTGGCCCTGGCGGCGCCCGCCCGCGAGGAACAGGTGGTGGTCGAATCGGAGGTGACGTTCGCGGCGATGGGCGAGGATGAGATCGCCGCCTACGTTGCCAGCGGCGAGCCGATGGGCAAGGCCGGGGGCTATGCCATACAGGGAGGCGCCGAGCGCTGGATCAGCCGGCTCTCGGGCAGCTATTCGGGCGTGATGGGATTGCCGTTGCAGCAGACCGCCGCGCTGCTGCGTGGGTTCGGCGTGACCGGAAAGGATTGAACCGATGTCCGAAGAAATACTGGTGAACGTCACCCCGCGCGAAACCCGGGTGGCGGTGATCGAGAACGGCATGCTGCAGGAGCTGCACATCGAGCGCGGCTGGCGCCGCGGCGTGGTCGGCAACATCTACAAGGGCCGGGTGCAGCGGGTGATGCCGGGCATGCAGGCCGCCTTCGTCGAGGTCGGGCTGGAGCGCGCCGCGTTCCTGCACGCCAACGACGTGGTGCGGCCGGCGCCGGTGGCTGCCGACACCGAGGAGACCGCGCCGAGCCTGCCGCTGCCGTCGTCGGTGCCGATCGTCGAGTTGCTGCGCGACGGCCAGGACGTGGTGGTGCAGGTGGTCAAGGACCCGATCGGCAGCAAGGGCGCGCGGCTGACCACCCAGGTCAGCATCCCGTCGCGCTACCTGGTGCTGCTGCCGCAGTCGAAGATGGTCGGGGTGTCGGCGCGGATCGAGGACGAGGCCGAGCGCGCCCGGCTCAAGACGCTGGTCACCGAGATATCCGCCCAGCATGGCGGCTACGGCTACATCGTGCGCACCAACGCCGAAGGCCAGCCGGCCGAGGCGCTGGCCGAGGACATCTCCTACCTGTCGCGGGTATGGAACGTGGTCGAGCGGCGTGGCCGCGAGGCGCCGCCGCGCAGCATCATCTACGAGGACCTGAGCCTGCCGCTGCGTTCGGTACGCGACCTGATCCGCAAGGACGTGGAAAAGGTGAAGGTGGACTCGAAGGAGACCTTCGGCCAGTTGCAGGCCTTCGTCGCCAAGTACATGCCGGTGCTGGCCGAAAAGCTGGAGCTGTACACCGGCGACCGCCCGATCTTCGACCTGTACGGCGTGGAGGACGAGATCGGCCGCGCGCTGGACAAGCAGGTGCCGCTCAAGTCGGGCGGCTACCTGGTCATCGACCAGACCGAGGCGATGACCACCATCGACGTCAACACCGGTTCCTTCCTCGGCCAGCGCAACCTGGAAGAAACGGTGTTCCGCACCAACCTGGAGGCGGCGCAGGCGGTGGCGCGGCAGCTGCGGCTGCGCAACCTTGGCGGCATCATCATCATCGACTTCATCGACATGGTCGATCCCGAGCACCGCCGCCAGGTGCTGCGCACGCTGGAGAAATCGCTGGCGCGCGACCATGCCAAGACCACGGTCTACGATTTTTCGCCGCTGGGCCTGGTGGAGATGACCCGCAAGCGTACGGTCGAGAGCCTGGAGCGGCAGTTGTCAGAGCCCTGCCCGGAGTGCGGCGGGCGCGGCAGCATCAAGACCACCGAGACCGTCACCTACGAGATCTTCCGCGAGATCACCCGTGCCGTGCGCCAGTTCGATGCCGCGCGGCTGCTGGTGATCGCCTCGACCAAGGTAGTGGCGCGCATCACCGACGAGGAGTCGGCGGCGGTGGCCGAGCTGGAGGAGTTCCTCGGCAAGAGCATCCGCTTCCAGGCCGACGACCAGTACCTGCAGGAGCAGTTCGACGTGGTCCTGCTGTGAGCCGGGGCGCCGGCGGACCCGGGGGCGCCGGCCCGCGGCGGCGAGGGCCGCGTTCATTGCCGGTGTGGCAATGTTGCGTGCTGCCTGCCGCCGTGGCCGCCCCGGCCGCGTAGCCGGCTGCCTGCCCCTGATCCCCAGCCCCTGCGAACCCGATGTCCGTGCTGTCGCGCTACCGCCTCCGCCATCTGCGCCGCCATGCGATCTATGCGCTGGCCGTGGTGCTGGTGGTCGTGGCCGTGCTGGTGGGCAGCCTCAACCAGCTGTTGCCACTGGTCGAGCGGCACCCGGACAAGGTGGCGGCCTGGCTGAGCGAGCGTGCCGGCCAGCCGGTGGCGTTCGACCACCTGGATACCGCCTGGACCCGGCGCGGCCCGCTGCTGCGGCTCGATGGCCTGCGCGTCGGCCAGGGCGAGGGCGTGCGCATCGGCCAGGCCGAGGTGCTGGTGTCGCTGTATTCGGGCCTGCTGCCGGGCGCGCCGTTGACCGAACTGCGCCTGCGCGGGCTGGTGCTGACCCTGCAGCGGGCCGACGACGGCCGCTGGTCGGTGCGTGGCCTGCCCACCGCCGCTGATGCCGGCGATCCGATGGAGACCGTGCGCCGGCTGGGCGAGCTGCAGGTGATCGGTGGCCGCCTGCGGCTGGATGCGCCGTCGCTCGGGTTGGACACCGAATTGCCGCGCATCGACCTGCGCCTGCGCGTGGACGGCGAGCGGGTGCGTGCCGGCGCCCGCGCCTGGATCGCCCACGATGCCGCGCCGGTGACCGCGGTGCTCGATTTCCAGCGCCAGCGCGGCGACGGCACCGCCTGGATCGCGGCCGCTCCGGCCGACCTGTCGGCGTGGCGCGCGCTGCTGCACTTCGGTGGGATCAACGTGCGCCAGGGCACCGGTACGCTCCGCACCTGGGTGGCGTTTAACGACCACCGCGTGGCGTCGGTCGTCGCCGATGCCACGCTGGAAAAGCTGGAACTGGCGGGCGCCCCCTTCGCCACCGGCGGCAAGCCGCCGAGCACGGTCTTCGACAGCCTGCGGCTGCGCGCGCGCTGGCGCCAGGACGGCGACCGCTGGCGGGTGGATGCGCCGCAGTTGCGGGTCGCCACCGGGAAGGCCGGCACGCAGGTGCTCGACGGCCTGCACCTGGGCGGCGGGCGCGATTTCGCGCTACGCGGGCGGCGCATCGATGCGACCCCGCTGCTGCGGGTGGCCGCGCTCAGCGATGCGGTGGAACCGGGGCTGCGCCATTGGCTGTACCGCGCCGCGCCGGTCCTGCGCTTCGCCGACGTGGATATCGGCGGGCGGACGGGCGGGGCCATGCACGGCGCCGGGGAGCTGGAAGAAGCCGCGTTCTCCGCGGTCGATGGCAGCCCGGGGCTGAGCGGCCTGCGCGGGCGCTTCGAGGGCGATGGCCAGGCGGTGGCACTGCGGTTGCAGCCGGCCCATGCCATGCGCTTCGACTGGCCGACCGGATTCGGCGTTGCCCACACCCTGAAGCTGGATGGCCAGGCGGTGGCCTGGCGTGAGGGCGATGGCTGGCACGTGGCCACGCCGGCCATGCGCGTGCAGGGCAACGACTACGCGGCCAACGTGCGCGGTGGCCTGTGGTTCCAGGGCGACGGCACGCGGCCGTGGATCAGCCTGGCCGCGCAACTGGACGATGTGCCGATCACCGCGGCCAAGGGGTTCTGGGTGCGCTCGCACATGAGCCAGGCCTCGGTGGACTGGCTGGATGGCGCGCTGGTCGACGGGCAGCTGCGTGGCGGCGTCGGCCTGGCCGTGGGCGATCTCGACGACTGGCCGTTCGACGGCAACGACGGCCGCTTCGAGGCGGGCGGGCGCATCGACAACGGCACCCTGCGCTTCTCGCACGGCTGGCCGGCCATGAGCGGCGTGGATGCCGATATCACCTTCATCGCCAACGGCTTCGCGCTGCAGGGCAAGGGCAACCTCGCCGGGGTCAAGGTCGATGCCTTCCGCGCCGGCATCGCCGATTTCCACACATCGCTGCTGAAGGTGGACGCGCGCACGCTCGACGACAGCAGGCACCTGCTGGCGTTGCTGCGGCAGAGCCCGTTGCATGGCACATACGGCGAAACGCTCGACGCGCTCAGTGCCAGCGGCCCGGCCGCGGTCAATTTCGGCCTGTCGTTGCCGCTGCGCGAGGGCGAGGGCCAGGTCAGCGGCGACGTGGAGCTGCGCGGCGCGACCCTGGCCGACAGCCGCTGGGACCTGCGCTTCGACAATGTGCGTGGCAAGGCCGAGTATGGCAGTGGCGGCTTCCATGCGGCGGCACTGCAGGTCAGGCACCGCGAGCACGACGGCGTGCTGTCGCTCAGCGCGGGCACGCCGGTGAACGATCCGGGCAATGCGTTCGAGGCGGAGCTGACGTCTTCGCTGGCCGCCAGCGATCTGCTGGAGCGTGCGCCCGAACTGAAATGGCTGCAGCCCTATGTGCACGGCACCTCGCGCTGGACCATCGGCGTGGCCCTGCCGAAGGCGCCCGACGGCAGCCGCAGCGCGCCGCCGACCACGCTCCGCCTGCGCTCGGACCTGCAGGGCACGCGGCTGCAGTTGCCGGCGCCGCTGGACAAGCCGGCCGCCGACACCCTGCCGACCCGGGTAACGGCCAGCCTGCCGCTGGGCAGCGGGACCACCGAAGTCGCCTTCGGCCGGCGCCTGGCGCTGGCCGCGCGTACCCACAACGGCCGCACCGGCGTGCAGGTGACCCTGGGCAGCGACCGGGTCAGTCGCGAGCCTCCGGGTGACGGGCTGGTGGTGGACGGGCGCACGCCATTGCTGGACGCGCTGGAATGGATCGGCCTGGCGCGCGGGGGCGGTGACGGCGGCGATGCCGATGGCGTGGCGTTGAAGCAGGTGGACGTGCTGGCCGACCAGTTGCTGCTGGTCGGCGGCCGCTTCGAACAGACCCGGCTGCGCCTGCGCCCGGGCAAGGACGCGGTGGCGGCGCAGCTGGAAGGGCCTGCGCTGGCCGGCGACCTGCTGTTTCCCGCCGCAGATGGCGGCACCGTCAGCGGGACCCTGGCGCGGGTGCACTGGCAGGCGGCCACGGCCGCGGCCGGCGAGGCGGGCGACCGCCCCGCGGACCCGGTGGACCCGGCGAAGGTGCCGCCGCTGGCGCTGGACATCGGCGACCTGTCCTTCGGCAAGGCCGGACTGGGACAGACCACGCTGCGCACCCGGCCGCTGGCCGACGGCCTGCAGGTGTCGCAGCTGCAGTTCCGCTCGCCCAAACAGTCCATCGACGTGACCGGGCAATGGCGTGGCACCGGCGCCCAGGCCCGGACCCGGTTCGAGGCGGCCGTGCGCAGCGAGAACCTGGGCGGATTGCTGGACAACCTGGGCTATGGCGGGCAGTTGCGTGGCGGCCAGGGGCAGCTTCAGTTCAACGCCGGCTGGAATGGTGCGCCGGCGGCGTTCAATCTGGCCGCGCTGGAAGGCACGCTGGACATCGATATCCGCAACGGCCAGATCCTGGAGGTCGAGCCGGGGGCGGGACGGGTGCTGGGCCTGCTCAGCGTCGCCCAGTTGCCGCGCCGGCTGATGCTGGATTTCCGCGACTTCTTCTCCAAGGGGCTGGCGTTCAACCATGTCGAGGGCCGGGTCGCCTTCGGCGACGGCCTGGCCCGTACCGACCGCATCGGCATGCAGGGACCGGCGGCGGACATCACCATCCGCGGCCAGGCCGACCTGCGCGCGCAGCAGTTCGACCAGACCGTCGAGGTCAACCCGCGCTCGGGCAACCTGCTCGCCGTGGTCGGTGCCGTCGCCGGCGGCCCGGTGGGCGCGGCGGTGGGCGCGGCCGCCAATGCGGTGCTGGGCAAGCCACTGGGCGAGATCGGCGCCAAGACCTATCGTGTCACCGGCCCGTGGTCCGACCCGAAGGTGGAAGTGGTCGACCGCGATGCCCCGCGCCCGCCGCCGCCGGCGCTGGGCCCGGCCGGCGCCGGCCCCCCCTGACCGCTGCTGCCGCAGGCTTGCGAACCCAGCGCCTGCCCCCATCTGGAAAACCATGACCGACAACGCCCTGATGCTCGCCGAATCCCGCCTGCTGCTGCCGGCCGGGCTGGACGCCAACCGCCTCGAACGCACCTTCGGCACGCTGCTGGGCCCGGGCGTGGATTTCGGCGACCTGTACTTCCAGCATTCGCGGCGCGAGAGCTGGAGCGTGGAGGACGGCATCGTCAAGGACGGCGCCCATTCCATCGAGCAGGGCGTGGGCGTGCGCGCCATCGCCGGCGAGAAGACCGGTTTCGCCTATTCCGACGACATCCAGCCGGCGGCGCTGCTGGCGGCCGCACAGTCGGCACGGGCGATTTCGCGTGACGGCGGCACCTGCGACGCGCGCGCGCTGGCACACGACCAGGCCCGCACGCCGGCCACCCGGCAGCTGTATCCGGCACTGGATCCGGTGGACAGCCTCGGCAACGAGGCCAAGGTGGAGGTGCTCAAGCGCCTGGACCGTTACCTGCGCGCGGCCGACCCGCGCGTGCAGCAGGTGATGGTGAGCCTGTCCGGCGGCGTCGACACGGTGCTGATCGCGCGCAGCGACGGCGTGCTTGGCGCCGACGTGCGCCCGCTGGTGCGCCTGAACGTGCAGGTGATCGTCGAGCAGGACGGCCGTCGCGAGTCCGGCTACGCCGGTGGTGGCGGGCGCTACGGTTACCAGGAACTGTTCGCCGATGGCCGCCCCGAGGCCTTCGCCCGCGAAGCGCTGCGGCAGGCGCTGGTGAACCTGGAGGCGATCCCGGCGCCGGCCGGGATGATGCCGGTGGTGCTGGGGCCGGGCTGGCCCGGCGTGCTGCTGCACGAGGCGGTGGGCCATGGCCTGGAAGGCGACTTCAACCGCAAGGGCACCAGCGTCTACGCCGGCCGCATCGGCGAGCGCGTCGCCGCCCGTGGCGTGACCATCGTCGACGACGGCACCCTGGATGGCCGCCGCGGCTCGCTCACCATCGACGACGAAGGCACCCCGACCCAGTGCACGCCGCTGATCGAGGACGGCATCCTGGTCGGCTACATGCAGGACACGCTCAATGCGCGGCTGATGGGCGTGGCGCCGACCGGCAACGGCCGCCGCGAATCGTTCGCGCACCTGACCATGCCGCGCATGACCAACACCTACATGCGCGCCGGCAGCCACGACCCGCAGGAAATGATCCGCTCGGTGAAGAAGGGCCTGTATGCGGTCAACTTCGGTGGCGGCCAGGTCGACATCACCAGCGGCAAGTACGTGTTCTCCGCGACCGAGGCCTACCTGATCGAGGACGGCCGGATCACCGCCCCGGTCAAGGGCGCGACGTTGATCGGCAACGGCCCGGAAACCATGCAGAAGGTGCGCATGGTCGGCAACGATCTGGCGCTGGACGAAGGCGTGGGCATCTGCGGCAAGGACGGCCAGAGCGTGCCGGTCGGCGTCGGCCAGCCGTCGCTGCTGATCGACGGGCTTACCGTGGGCGGCACCCAGGCCTGAGCCGTGGCGCGCTGGCCACGACCACGCCCTAGCCGTTGTACATGTAGATCACGCGTTGCCGCGCCGGGTCGATGACGATCACCCCGCTGCGGCCGATGGCGTAGTAGCTGCCGGGCGTGGAAATGGCGTGCTGCACCGCGTCCCAGACCCGGGCGTCGACCGCGATGCAGAACCCACCGTCGCCATCCTCGCAATGATGGGTGACATGGCGGCGCGCGTTTTCGTCGAGCGGCGTCTCATGCCAGTGTTCATAGCGGCCGCGGGTACGCGGGTCGTCCAGGTGCAGCGGCATGTCCGGCAGCCCGCGAAGGTAGGCGATGCCGTGCTGCCGCAGCGCCTGCGCCGCACGCGGCGGCAGGTGGAAGACGCGGATGCCGGTCTCGTTGTCACCCGGCAACGCGAGCAGCGGCAGTCCCCAGCGGCGTTCCTTGCGGTACGCGATGTCATGCACGTCCAGTTGCCAGTGCACTACGGCCAGATAGGCGCTGCGCAGCTTGAGATGGACGCCCGCGGCCAGCGCCAGCGGTGGCAGCAGCAGCGCGCAGGCCAGCGCCAGCGCGAAGGTGCGTCGCGAACAGCGGCGATGGATGGCCGACAGACCGGCGATGGCGACCCAGGTGATGGCCAGCAGCGCGGCGGCCCCCATGCACAGCCAGCCGAGCACGCTGCCGAAGAACCCTGCCAGGGCCAAACGCAGCGCCAGGCCGAGGCCGGCCAGCAGCATCGCGGCCAGCAGCAGGGGCAGGGCCCATGCGCGGCGCATGTCAGGCGGCCGGTTCGTCCGTATCGTCGGCCGCGTCCCCGGCCATGTCGGCATCGGCAGCGGCGGACTGCGCCGGCAGCATCAGGTCGCGCAGTGCCTGGTAGATCTCGCGGAAGGCACGCGGCGGCTTGTTCCTGGCCTTTTCCGCCAGCGCATTGCGGACCAGGGTGCGCAGCGCCTGGCGGTCGGCGTCCGGATACTCGTCCAGCAGCTCGGCCAGGGCGGCGTCGCCTTCGGCCAGCAGGCGCTCGCGCCAGCGCTCGATGCGGTGCATCAGCGCCACAGCGCGCTTGGAGGTCTCGCTGTTGGCTTCCATCGCGTCGCGGATGGCGTCCAGGGTGGCGTCGTCCTCGCGGCGCATCTGCTTGGCCAGGAACGCCAGCTGGCGCTTGCGCGCACCGTGCGAGGTGATGCGCTTGCTGTACTCGATGTGCTCGAGCAGCTCCGCCGGGATCGGCAGGCGCGCCAGCTGCGCGGCCGTCAGTTCCACCAGCTTCTCGCCCAGCGCCAGTACTTCCAGCGCCTCGCGCCGGTTCTGGCTGCGGCTCTCGCTGAAAAATTCGCCGGTATCTTCGTCGCGTCCGCGCATTGCCTTGTTACTCGATTAAAGTTGATCCGTTGTACCCCTCTGCCACCGGGGAGAGGGGGGGATGGGCGAAGTCCCGCGATGCCGGGTGGCATGGCCCGTACCCGCATCCGGCGCTTCACGCCAGCCTCCCCCGCCGGGGGAGGAAACGGCCGGCTCCGGCCTGATTCGTTGAAAGGATAAAGCATTGAACACCATCACCACCGGAACCTTCGCCGCCGACGACAGCCTGCAACGGCTGGAGCACCTGGCCGGCATCTCGCAGCGGCTGCTGGAAAAGGCCCGCGCGCTGGGTGCCAGCCAGGCCGAAGTCAGCTGCAGCGAGGACCGCGGCCTGGACGTGAACGTACGCCTGGGCGAAGTGGAAACGGTCGAATCCACCCACGACCGCGGCATCGCCGTGACCGTGTATTTCGGCCAGCGCAAGGGCAGCGCCAGCACCGCCGACCTGCAGGAGGGCAGCCTGGAGGCGACCGTGGCCCAGGCGTGCGCCATCGCCCGCCACACCGAGGACGATGCGGCCGCGGGCCTGGCCGACGCAGCGCTGATGGCGCGCGACTTCCCCGACCTGGATACCTGGCACCCGTGGTCGCTGGACGCGCATGACGCGGTGGAACTGGCCCTGGCCTGCGAAGCGGCCGGGCGTGGTGCCGATCCGCGCATCGCCAATTCCGACGGTGCCTCGGTGGCCACCGCGCAGAGCCTGTCGGTCTACGCCAATTCGCATGGCTTCATCGGCCGCGAACGCAGCAGCCACCACTCCATCGGCTGCGCGCTGATCGCCGGGCAGGGCGACGGCATGCAGCGCGACGGCTGGTACAGCAGCGCGATCGCGCGTGCCGACCTGCAGGACCCGCAGGCCATCGGCCGCCGCGCGGCCGAGCGCACGCTGGCGCGCCTGCAGCCGCGCTCGCTGGCGACCGGGCAGGTGCCGGTGTTGTTTGCCGCGGAAGTGGCGCGCTCGCTGGTCGGGCACCTGCTGTCGGCCGTTTCCGGCGGCGCGCTGTACCGGCGCGCCAGCTTCCTGCTCGACAGTGCCGGGACGCAGTTGTTCCCGGAGTGGTTCGGCATCGACGAGCGGCCGCTGCTGCGCCGTGGCCTGCGCTCGAGCGCGTTCGATGGCGAGGGCGTGGCCACGCGCGATTCGGCGCTGGTGAGTGGCGGCGTGCTGCAGCGTTACATCCTGGGCAGCTACTCCGCGCGCCGGCTGGGCCTGCAGACCACCGCCAATGCCGGTGGCGTGCACAACCTGGCGGTTGCGGCCAATGCCGGCGACCTGCGCTCCATGCTCTCGGGTATGGGCAGTGGCCTGCTGGTGACCGAGCTGATGGGCCAGGGGGTCAACGGCGTGACCGGCGACTACTCGCGCGGCGCCAGCGGTTTCTGGGTGGAGAACGGGCAGATCGCCTGGCCGGTGGATGGCATCACCATCGCAGGCAATCTGAAACAGATGTTTGCCAGCATCGAGGCGGTAGGCAGTGACGTCGACCCGCGTTCACATATCTCGACAGGATCGATCCTTGTCGGGAGAATGACGGTCGCGGGCGACGAGTGACCTGATTGTTCGGTTGCCGCCGTTGCGGGGCGATCCGGGGGACCGCGGATGACAGCACCCCATACATTCCATAGACCAAAGGTAAAGGGAAACACCATGAGCGATTACGAGAACACCGCGGCCAACGGCGTGAATGCCGAAGAAAAGCAATGGGGCATGTTTGCGCACCTGGCCTCACTGGCCGGGATCATCATCCCCCTGGGCAATCTGCTGGGGCCGCTGATCGTGTGGCTGGTCAAGAAGGACACGATGCCGTTCGTGGCCGACCAGGGCAAGGAAGCACTGAATTTCAACATCACCGTGTTCATCGCAGCGTTCATCTCGGGCATCCTGACGCTGGTGCTGATCGGCTTCCTGCTGCTGATCGTCGTGGGTATCGCGTGGCTGGTGCTGACCGTCCTCGCAGCGCTCGCCGCGAACAAGGGCGAAGCCTACCGCTATCCGTTCACCCTGCGCCTGATCAAGTAATCCGGCGGCAGCATGCAGCAGCGAAAAGGCCCGGGATTCCCGGGCCTTTTCGTTTTTGCTCGCGTCGCGTGGTGTGTGGCGGCCGTGCGCGATGCGAGCCCGGCGGGGCATCAATGCGAGCGCCGGATCGCCAGTTCGGCCAGTGCCGACAGCGCGTCGGCGCGCGCGCCGAACGGTGCCAGCGCGTCGCGCATGTCGGCCGCCAGTGCTTCCAGCCGTGCCTTGGCGCCGTCCATGCCCAGCAGTGCCGGGAAGGTGGACTTGTCCTGCGCCGCGTCCTTGCCGGCGGTCTTGCCCAGCTGTTCGGAGCTGGCTTCGACGTCGAGGATGTCGTCGCGCACCTGGAAGGCCACGCCGAGCGCGTCGGCGAAGCCATCCAGCCGCGCCAGCTCGGCATCGCCGGCGCCGCCGCACAGCGCGCCCATGCGCACCGCGGCGCGGATCAGTGCGCCGGTCTTGAGCGCGTGCATGCGCTCCAGCCCGGACAATGGCTGCCGGCGGCCGGTAGCGTCGATGTCCAGCGCCTGCCCACCGCACATGCCGGCCGCGCCGGATGCGGTGGCCAGGGTGCGCAGACAGGCCACCGCCAGCGCCGGTGGCAGCGGGGCGTCGGCAAGCAGCTCGAAGGCGCGGGTCTGCAGCGCATCGCCGGCCAGGATCGCGGTGGCCTCGTCGAACGCGATGTGGGTGGTGGGGCGGCCGCGGCGCAGGGCGTCGTCGTCCATCGCTGGCAGGTCGTCATGCACCAGCGAATAGGCGTGGACCAGTTCGACCGCGCTGGCCGGTGCGTCGAGCAGCGCCGGGTCGGCGGCGAACAGGTGGCCGGCGGCACGCACCAGCAGCGGCCGCATGCGCTTGCCGCCGCCCAGCGCGGCGTAGCGCATGGCCTGGTGCAGGCGCTGCGGCGCGGCGTCGGGGTCGGGCAGTGCAGCGTGCAGGTGCTGTTCGGTGCGTGCGATCCAGCCGGCGAACAGGGCCTCAGTCGACATCGCCGGCCTGTTCGAACGGTTCGGATCTGTCCGGCTGTGCCGGATCGGTGAGCAGGCGCACGCGCAGTTCGGCCTGCTCCAGCGCCTGCTGGCACTGGCGGTACAGGCCGACACCGCGTTCGTAGGCGGCCAGCGACTGCTCCAGGCTCAGTTCGCCGGTTTCCATCTTCTGCACCAGCTGCTCCAGTTCTTCCAGCGACTGCTCGAAGTGGGCGACCGGCGAGGTCTCGTTGGGGGACTTCTTGGGCATGGGGGAAGTGTGAGCGGCAGGCGCTGACCGGTCAATTCGCATTGCCCGGGGGCTGCCAGTGCAACTGCGCGCCGCGGGCCTGCAGCCAGTCCCGCAGGGGGGCGGCGACGATGCCGTCGCCGGCAGCGAGCACCTGCGCGCCGTCGCACAGCAGTGGCAGGTGCGGGCGCAGCCACGGTGGGATGTCCGACGCCTGCAGGCGGTGCTTGAGCAGGTGTGAGTGAGCGCGGCCGGGCAGCCGGATGCGCTCGCCGCCCCGGCGCTGGTGGACCTGCAGCGGCGCGTCGAAGCCGGGTGTGCCGCGCAGCGCCAGCACGCCGCCGTCGGGCAGTGCCAGCGGCGCGCGGCCGTCCCAGTCCGCCTGCCAGCCAGGCGGCCACGGCGGGGTGTCGGCGACCGCATGCAGGCGGTCGCGCCAGCGCACGATGCGGGCCTGTTGCCAACGGAACTCGGCCTGCCGGTCATGGCCGGCGACGAGCAGGTCGTGGCGGATGCGGTCCACGCCATGCCCCGGCAGCGGCGGCAGCCCGCGCTGCCGCGCCCACAGGCGCAGCACGCGCGCGCATGCCGGCGCCGGCAACGCCGCCAGCGCGGCGACCGACAACGCGCCGGCAGCGTCGCTGCAGCCGGGCAGCCACTGCGCGTCCTGGGCCTGCAGCAGCGTTGCGGCTTCGCCGACCAGTGCGGCGCTGCGCGCGAACTGCGCCGCGGCGTCGGGCCAGCGCGTGGCCAGCAACGGCATCAGCGTGTTGCGCAGGAAGTTGCGGTCGAACGCGTCCTGCTCGTTGCTCGGGTCCTCGATCCAGTGCAGGTGGTGCCGGCGGGCATGGGCTTCGAGCGCCGCGCGCGGGATGTGCAGCAGCGGCCGCCACAGCTGGCCGGCGCCGAAATCGCGCAGTTCGCGCATCGCCGCCAGGCCCTCCACGCCGGAGCCGCGCAGGGCGCGCAGCAGGAAGGTCTCGGCCTGGTCGTCGCGATGATGCGCCAGCGCCAGGCGCTCGCCGGGCTGCAGGACAGCGGCGAACGCCGCATGGCGGGCGCGGCGCGCGGCCGCCTCGAGGCCGTCGCCGGCGGTCGTGTCCACCTGCACGCGCACCACCTGCAGCGGCACCTGCCATTGCCCGCAGACATGCTCGCAGTGCGCGGCCCAGGCGTCGGCGGCGGGCTGCAGCCCGTGGTGCACGTGCACCGCGCTCAGGCCGCGTGCACGCGCCGCCGGGGCATGCGCGAGAAGGTGCAGCAGCACGGTCGAATCCAGGCCGCCGCTGAAACCGACCAGCACCGGCGTGGTGGCGTCCGGCAGCGGTGGCAGGCGCGATTCCATCGACGCCATTGTAGGCGGGGCGTCAGCCGCGCAGGGACCGGCGGGCGCGGTGCGTCATCGCCGGCGGGCGCATGGGGCAGGTAGTGGCGATGACGCGCGGGTGGCGTCGCCATGGGCACCGGTGCAGGCTGCCCGGGGACCTGCCCGCCGTGCCAGCGCGGCCCGGGCAGACGCCATCCATCGCGCTGACCGACAGGTCAGCCCAGGGGGAGCGGGGAAGGCGGCAGCGGCGGCCGTGGTGGCGGCCGCCGCCGCGCCGGGTCACGGTGCCTTGCGTTCGAACTTCGCCGGCTGCGGCAGCTCCACCGGCACGCCCTGCGCGTCGCAGGTGCCCTGCGCGCACAGGCGCTCGCGCAGGCGCGGGGTGGCCTGCACGATCAGGTGGTAGATGGTGTTCTGCTCCAGCGTGCCGCGTACCGCGGTGCTGCCCGGGCCGCGTGCCCAGATGCCGACGTCCTCGCCACCGTGCGATTCGGCCTTGGCCGGGACCAGCGCTTCCTGCATGTAGTCCGGGTGCTCGGTGTCGACATGGGTCAGGTCGGGACGGCCGCGGGCCGGCTCGTAGCTGCTGGGGACGTGCGGGAAGGTCTTTGGACCGGCCGGCTGGCGGTTGCTGGCGCCGGTGTAGCCCGGGCCGTTGGCGTAGCTGAGCGTGGTGTAGGGCAGGCCGGTGGCGTCGCGTGCCAGTTCCAGCCCGCCGGCGCCGTCTTCGCCGCCCTTGTCCTTGACCTTGCCCAGGATCGGGTTGCCGCGCGCCGGGTAGCCGACGAAGTTGAGCGTGTGTGAGTGGTCGGCGGTGACGATGATCAGGGTGTCCTCGGCCGAGGTCGCCTCGACCGCCGCACGCACCGCATCGGACAGGGCGATGGTGTCGCCCAGTGCGCGCGCGGCGTTGCCGCTGTGGTTGGCGTGGTCGATGCGCGCGCCTTCCACCATCAGCACGTAGCCTTCCGGATGCCGCGACAGATTGGCGATGGCGGCGCGGGTCAGCTCGGCCAGCGACGGTTCGCCGGCCGGGTCACGGGCGCGGTCGTGCTCGTACTGCATGTGGTCCGGCTCGAACAGGCCCAGCAGCGCCGGGGCGTCGGCCGCGGCCTTGAGCTGCGCGGCGTTCCACACGTAGGCGCCCTGCGGGTGCGCGGCCTGCCACTCGGCCACCAGGTTGCGGCCGTCCAGGCGCAGGCCGACCTTGTCGGCGTATTCCGGGTCCTGCTCGTTGACGGTGGTGTACTGGGCGCGGCCGCCCCCCAGGGCGACCAGCGGGCCGCGGCCGTAGCGCGAGGTCGCCAGCAACTGCTGGGCGATGTCCACGCAGCCGGCGGCGCGGGCCGCTTCCGGCACGTCGGTGTCGTTCTCCCAGTTGCGGTCCGGCGAATGCGCGTAGGTCGCCGCCGGGGTGGCATGGGTCAGGCGCGCGGTGGAGACCATGCCGGTGGCCATGCCGGCGCTGTCGGCCAGCTGCAGCCAGGTCAGGGCATGCTTGCCCAGGCTGTCGGCGCAGTCGCTGCGGCGGCCGGCACTGACGCCGATCGCGCCCATGTGGGTCTTCACGCCGGTGGTGATGGCGGTCATGGTGCCGGCCGAGTCCGGCGTCTGCGAATCGGTGTTGTAGGTCTTGCTGAAGGCGGTGGCCGGGAAACGCTCCCAGGACAGCAGGTTCTCCTCGCCCGGGTTGCCATGGCGCTGGCCTTCGAGGATGCGCGCGGCGGCCACGGTGGTCAGGCTCATGCCGTCGCCCAGGAACAGGATCACGTTCTTCGCCTTGCCGGCCATCGCGCCGTTGCCGGCGGCCTGTGCCGCACCGGCGCGGTACCACCATTGCGGCGTCTCGCCCTGTGGGTGGCTGGCGGCCGGCACCTCGACGGCGAAGGCCTGCGGCGCCCTGGGCGCGGCGGTGCTGGCGCAGGCGCCGAGCAGCAGGGTGGACAGGGCGGCGAGCAGGGGTGTGGCGTTGCGCATGCGATCGACCATGAATCCGGGACAGGCGGCCATTATGACAATCCTGAAAAGGCATGCCGATGACACGCAGCTTTTCCGCCCGGGGATCGTGCCGCCAACGGGCTTGCGCTATCGTGCCGGTCCCTGAGAATTTCCCGGAACACCCTATGAAGCTGGTTTCTGCCTGGTTGCGGATTCCGTTCTGGCAGCGCGTGGCGGGCGGCTTCGTGCTCGGCGCGCTGGCCGGCTGGGTGCTGGGCCCGGCCGCCGAGGTCTGGTTCGGCCCGCTGGGCGAGCTGTACGTCACCCTGATCAAGATGATCGCCGTGCCGCTGGTGTTCTTCGCCGTGATCAGCGCCATCGGCTCGCTGCACGGGCAGAAATCGGTGGTGGCGCTGGGCGGGCGCACCTTCCTGTGGTTCATCATCACCGCCGCGCTGGCGGTATGCGTCGGCCTGGGCGTGGGCACGGTGATGCAGCCGGGCACCGGCGGCCTGAGCCTGGCCATGGACAGCGCCTATACCCCGCGCGACGTGCCTTCGGTGGCCAAGGTGCTGATGGACGTGGTGCCGTCCAACGTGTTCTACGCCCTGTCCGGCATCGGCACCCGGATCAATGCCGCCGGCGAGACCGTGCTGGCCGCCGGGCGCGGTTCGATCCTGCCGGTGATCTTCTTCGCCGGCCTGGTCGGCTTTGCCATGGTCAAGCTCGGCGACAAAGTGGGCGAGGCACGCAGGCTCACCGGGCAGATGAGCGAGATCATGATCCAGGTCACGCGCTTCGTGCTGGAAATGACCCCGCTGGGCACCTTCGGCCTGATCGCCGGCCTGGTCGGCAGCTATGGCTTCGAGAAGCTGCTGCCGCTGGGTAATTTCGTGCTGGCGCTGTACGTGGCCTGCGCGCTGCACATCGTGGTGGTCTACAGCGGCCTGCTGCTGGCGCACGGGCTGAACCCGATCAAGTTCTTCCGCGGCGCCGCGCCGGGCATGCAGGTGGCGTTCGTGGCCTCGTCCAGCTTCGCGGCGATGCCGGCGGCGATCCGCTCGATCACCGCCAACCTGGGCGTCAACAAGGACTACGCGTCGTTCGCGGTGCCGCTGGGCGCCAGCATCAAGATGGATGGCTGCGGGGCGATCTATCCGGCGCTGTGCGCGGTGTTCATCGCCCAGTACACCGGCGTGCCGCTGACCCCGGAGCAATACGTGGTGGTGCTGATCGCATCGGTGCTTGGCAGCTTCGGCACCGCCGGCGTGCCGGGTACGGCGGTGGTCATGGCCACCGTGGTGCTGAGCGCGGCCAACCTGCCGCTGGAGACCATCGGCTACCTGTATGCCATCGACCGCGTGCTGGACATGATGCGCACCATGACCAACGTCACCGGACAGATGGTGGTGCCGGTGATCGTGGCCAAGGAGACCGGGCTGCTCGACCGCCAGGTCTACGACGCCCCGGTGCGTCCCGGCGTCGGCGTGGACTGACCGCCCGTCACCAGCGCGGGATCGCCGGCGGATATCCGCGCGACGCGGGTGCATCATGGGGGCGGCGGCCGTCCGGCCTGCCTGCCCATGACAACGAAAGGAGTCGCTCCATGATGCTGCAACGAATGCTCCTGCTGGCCGGCTGTGTGCTGGCCGGCACGGCGGCTGCCGCCACTGCCGACCAGTGGCGGGTGCCGGTGGCGGTCGAGAAACTCGACAACGGCCTGACCGTGGTGGTGTCCGAGGACCACAGCGCGCCGGTGGTCGGGATCAGCGTGGTCTACCGCGTCGGCATGCGCCTGGAACCGCGCAACCGTACCGGCTTCGCGCACCTGTTCGAGCACCTGATGTTCCAGGGCACGCCGCAGGCGCGCAAGGGCGTGTTCGACAGCGTGATCACCGGCGGCGGCGGACGCAACAACGGCTCCACCCGCGCCGACTTCACCAACTACATCGAAACCGCGCCGGTCTCTGCGCTGGAACCGATGCTGTGGCTGGAAGCGGACCGGATGCGCACGCTGGACTTCAACCCGGAAACGCTGAAGAACCAGCAGGACGTGGTCAAGGAGGAAATCCGCAACAACGTCCAGAACCAGCCCTACGGCGGCTTCATGTGGATCGACATCGGCCAGCACGCGTTCTCCAAGTGGGAGAACAACCATGACGGCTACGGCAGCTTCCACGACCTGGAGAACGCCAGCCTCGACGATGTCCGCGCCTTCCATCGCGATTACTACGGTCCCAACAACGCGGTGCTGGCCATTGCCGGCGACGTCACCCCGGCGCAGGGCTTCGCCCTGGCCAGGCGCTACTTCGGTGACATCCCGGCGCGGCCGACGCCGCCACGCCCGGATTACCGGGAAGGGCTGAATACCCGCGAGGTCCGCCTGCAGCAGTCCGACGCGCTGGCGCAGGTGCCGGCGCTGGCAGTGGGCTGGAAGATGCCCGACCGCGGCAGCCGCGACCAGGCGCCGATGGCGGTGCTGGGCGCGCTGCTGGCCAACGGCGAGGCATCGCGCCTGCATCAGGGGCTGGTCAAGGAACGCCAGCTGGCGCTGAACGTCGATTCGCTCTACGGCCTGACCAGTGCCTGGGAGTACGACGGTCCCACCTTGTTCGTGGTGTTCGCGATGTACAAGCCCGACCACGACGCCGATGCGGTGCTGTCCGGGATCGACGCCGAGATCGCCCGGGTCGCCAGCGAAGGCGTGGACGCGGCCACCCTGGCGCGGGTCAAGACCCAACTGCTGGCGCAGTGGTACGACGGGCTGGAGATGTTCCTGGACCGCGCCGACGCGCTGGCCAAGCTGCAGGCGCTGTGGGGCGATGCCCAGGTGGTCAACCGGATCCCGGGATGGATCGAGGCGGTGGACGCCGCCGACGTACAGCGCGCCGCGCGCACCTACCTGACCACCGCCAACCGTACCGTCATCGACCGCAAGCCGGCGGCGATGCTGGCCCCCGCCGAGCAGAAGTGAGGACACCGCCATGATCAAGCCGATACCCTGCCTGCTCGCGATGGGCCTGGCCCTGTCGCTCGCTTCGACCGGCGCGGAGGCCACCCCCGCGGCGCTGCCCGCCGGCCTGCCGGACTATGCCGCCGACAAACCGCTGCCGGTGCCCGAGATTTCGCGCAGGACCCTGGCCAACGGCCTGGAAGTGTGGGTCGTGCCGCGCCAGGGCTTGCCGCGCGTGGACTACGTGCTGGCCATGCGTGGTGCAGGGCTGGCCGCCGATGCCGCCGCCACGCCCGGCTTCGCCACCGTGCTGGCGCGGCTGCTGAGCGCCGGCACCCAGACGCACGACGCACGCCAGATCGCCGAGCTGGCCCAGGGCATGGGCGGCAGCCTCAGTGCCGCCGCCAGCGTCGACGGCCTGCTGCTCAGCGGCTCGGCACTGGCCTCGCAGGCCAAGCCGATGCTGGCGCTGCTCGCCGAAGTCGCACGCACCCCGGCCTTCGCCGACAACGAAGTGGAACTGGCCCGGGCCAATGCCGCCCAGGAGCTGAAGGCGGCCGAGGCGCAGCCGGGCTTCCGTGCCTCGCGCGCGCTGTTGCAGGCGGTCTACGGCGACCACCCGTATGCGCGCAGGCAGCTCGACCACGCCACCTTGCCGGCCCTGACCCCGGCCGCACTGAAGCGCGAACACGTGCGCCGCTTCCATCCCGGGCATGGCCTGCTGGTGATCACCGGCAGGATCGATGCCGCCACCGCGTTCGCCGAGGCCGAACGGGCGTTCGGCGACTGGCGGGGACAGGGCGAGGCGGTCGCCGACACGGCACCGGCTCCGCGGCAGGTGCCGGTGCAGCGCACCCTATTGCCGCGACCCGGCAGCGTGCAGTCGACATTCCGGATCGGGCGCCCGGCCATCGCCGCCACCGATCCGGACTACGTGCCGCTGCAACTGGCCAGCACCGTGCTGGGCAGTGGCATCAGCAGCCGTCTCAACCAGAACCTGCGCGAGGAAAAGGGCTACACCTACGGTGCCGGCGCGGGTCTGGCGGCGCTGCGCGCCGGTGGCAACCTGGTGGCGTCGGCCGACGTGCGCAACGAGGTCACCGGTGCGTCCCTGCACGAGTTCATGAAGGAGTTCGACCGGCTGGGCAAGGAGCCGGTACCGGCCACCGAACTGGAGTCGACCAAGCGCTATGTCGCCGGCGGCTACCTGATCAGCAACCAGTTGCAGGCCGCGGTGGCCGGCACCCTGGCCAGCAACTGGCTCGCGGGGCTGCCGCCGGAGTTCCTGGGCCAGTACGTGGGCAGGATCCGTGCGGTGGACGCGGCGGCACTGCAGGCGGTGGCCGCGCGTTATTACGCACCGGACACGCTATCGGTGATCGTGGTCGGTGACCGCGACGCGGTCGCACCGCAGTTGGAGCCGTTCGGCCCGTTCGGCGTCGAGCAACGCTGAGGCACCCCCATCCGGGCCGGAGCGACTCCGGCCCGGATGCACGGCAGCCAGGGGGCCGGCATCGCCCGTGGACAGGCATGAAAAAAGCCGCGGCGGGGCCGCGGCTTTGCAGGAGGCAGGGCGGGGCGCCGGTTACAGGTCCAGGCGGCGCGCCTGCATGAACTTGTCGCCCCAGTATCCGCTGAGCAGGGTGTCGGTACGCACGTCCTTGCCGGTGCTGGGCGCGTGCAGGAAGCGGCCTTCGCCGACGTAGATGCCGACATGGTCGACGCGGCCCCTGCGGCCGAAGAACACCAGGTCGCCGGCGACCAGGGCCGAACGGTCCTTGATCAGCTCGTTGCTGGCCTGGCTGGCCATCTCGCGCGACACCCGCGGCAGCTCGATGCCCAGCGCGGTGCGGAACACGTAACCGACCAGGCCGCTGCAGTCGAAACCGGCGTCCGGCGAGGTGCCGCCCCAGCGGTACGGGGTGCCCAGCAGGGTCATGGCGCGGCGCAGGATCGACTGCACCTTGCCGTCGCTGTCGTTGGCCAGCGCCGAGTCGGTGGCGCCGGCCACGCTCTTGGACGCGTCATAGGCCGAGAGCAGGCGGCCGAGGTCGCCGGCGAACATGGCCGAGCGGTCCATCAGCGGAATGGTGTCGTTGGCGGCCAGGTGCGGGAGCAGGGCGGCCAGGGTAGCGGTAGCGGCGGCGTCGGCCTTGCTGCGCTGGGTGTCGGGCTTGGACGCGGCCGGCCGGGCGGCGGGCTCGGCTTCGGTGGCGCTCTGGGCGAACGCCGGCACGGCGGTGATGGCCAAGGCCGCGGCGCACAGCAGCCGGCGGAAGGCGGGAATTCGGTGACCGGGTTGACCCGGATGGGACGGATTTTCGTTCGTCACGCGGCAGTCACGGAAAAAATCGATGGGCGATCATGCCCTGTGAAAGGTGGGCATAGGTACAAATTTCGTTAAATTTTCATTATTTCCTATGACTTTTTTCACACTTCAGCGCAGCACGCGCTTGGCGCCGGTGTAGTGGTCCCGCCAGTAGGGGCCGTCCAGGTGATCCAGCCGGACCGTGCCGCCGGTGCTCGGCGCGTGCACGAAACGACCCTCGCTGACGTAGATGCCGACATGCCAGACGTTGCCCTTGTCACCGAAGAACACCAGGTCGCCGGCGGCCAGCTGGCGCGGTGCGATGCGGGGCCCCTGCAGGGCGGCCAGCTCGCGCGAGGTGCGCGGCAGGTTCAGCGCCAGCATGTCGCGGTAGACGTAGTTGACCAGCCCGCTGCAGTCGAACCCGGACTCGGGCGTGTTGCCGCCGTAGCGGTAAGGGGTGCCGACCAGCCCCAGCGCCCGCATCAGCACCGAGGCGGCGGCGGCCGGATCGGCCGGGGTCACCTGCGGCCAGGCATGGGCGGCCGGGGGCGGGGCGGGGTGTCTGGCGGGCGCATGGCCGCAGGCGGCGAGGACCGTGGCCACGGCGAACAGGGCTGGCAGCCGCCAGTGGCGGTACCGGAAAACTGGCGTGATGTGCATGGAGCCCGGATAATGCGCCACCTCAAGACGGCTGCCATGATGGCCGCCTCCCCGTCGGCCGGCAAGGCCGCCCCAACGTCTGCCAGCGGGCAGCCACTGAAGAGTTGCGCATGAAGATCGAAAAAGACCGCGTCGTCCGTTTCCACTACACCGTGTCCGAAGTCGGCCAGGAGCCGATCGAAAGTTCCCGCGAGCGTGGTGAGCCGCTGGCGATCCTGATCGGCCACGGCAACATCATCCCGGGCCTGGAGACGGCGATGATGGACAAGGAAGCCGGCGAGAGCTTCGGCGTTGACGTGAAGTCGGCCGACGCCTACGGCGAGCGCCGCGAGGGCCTGAGCCAGCGCGTGCCGAAGAAGCACTTCGGCAACACCCGCCTGGTGCCGGGCCAGCAGGTGATCCTGCAGACCAACTTCGGCCCGCGCGCGGTCACCGTCGAAAAGGTCGGCATGACCGTGGTCGACGTCGACCTGAACCACCCGATGGCCGGCAAGGACCTGCACTTCGACGTGGAGATCGTGGAAGTCCGCGAGGCCAACGAAGAAGAAGTGCAGCACGGCCACGTGCACGGCGACGGTGGCCACCACCACTGATTGCCCGACCGGCGATCTCGCAGCGAACGGCCCGCCCTGTGCGGGCCGTTTCGTTTCCGGCGCCGCGGACGGTGGGGATGGCCGCATGCTCTAATCGCCGGTCCATCCACGGGGAACCTCGGACGTGTCCAACGCCACTTTCCAGCCCATCGCGCCGGACGAGCGCATCGCCACGCTCGATGTCCTGCGTGGACTGGCGCTGCTGGGCATCCTGCTGATGAACATGGAGGCCTTCGTCGGCCCGCTGGACCTGTCCACCAGTGGCATAGATCCGCACTGGCAGGGCGTGGACCGCTGGGCGGATGCCTTCGTCTACATCTTCGTGCAGGGCAAGTTCTTCACCTTGTTCTCGCTGCTGTTCGGCGCCGGCTTCGCGGTGATGGCGCAGCGCGCCGAGGTTGCCGGGCGCGATTTCACCCGCTTCTACCTGCGTCGCAGCCTCGGCCTGCTGGGCATCGGCCTGGTGCATGCGCTGCTGCTGTGGTCCGGCGACATCCTGGTCGTCTACGCGTTGTTGTCGTTCCTGTTGCTGGCCTTCCGCGAAGCACCGCGTGCCTGGCTGCCGGTGATGGGCGTGCTGGCCTACCTGGCGGCGATCGGGTTGATGCTGTTGCTGGGCGCGCTGATGCTGCTGGTGCCGGACGAGGTCACCGCCGCGCAGGCAACCCATGCGCAGGCGGCGATCGAGGCGCAGCGGCAGGCCTACGGACACGGCACCTATGGACAGGCGGTGCTGCAGCGGCTGCGTGATTTCGGCGCGTCGCTGGGTGCGCTGCTGGTGGTGGGGCCGCAGGTGCTGGGCATGTTCCTGATCGGCAGCTGGTTCGCGCGCAGCGGCGCCATCGCCCATCCCGATGCACACCAGCGGTTGTTCACCTGGCTGCGCCGGGGCGCGCTGCCGCTGGGGCTTGCGCTGATGCTGGCCTGCACCTGGTACCAGCCGTGGCTGGCGCCGGGGCGCTTCGACCTGCGTTCGGCCGCGGTCTACGGCGGTAGCGCGCTCGCCGGCCTGCTGATGTGCCTGGGCTACCTGGCCTGGGGCGTGCGCTGGAGTCACGCGCTGCGCTGGCTGGCACCGGCCGGGCGCATGGCGTTGAGCAACTACCTGGGACAGTCGCTGGTGTGCACGCTGCTGTTCTACGGCTATGGTCTGGGATGGTTCGAGCAGATGGGGCGTGCGTGGCAACTGCTGTTCGCGGTGGCGTTGTTCGCCGCGCAGGTGGCGTTGGGCCGGGCCTGGCTGCGCCATTTCCGCTTCGGGCCGATGGAGTGGCTGTGGCGGGCGATCACCTACTGGCGATGGCCGCCCCTGCGCCGCGACGCAGCGGGCGCACCGCAACGGTAGCCGCCTGGCGCCGGCCTCGCCGGTCCGGTCGGGGCGTGTACAGGTCGGTGACGGCACGGCATGGCATGCTCGGGACCTGCATGGGCAACAGGAGTGGACGACTGATGGCCGATTTCATCAGTACACATGCGCCGGTGATCGATCCCTTGTCCCGCCGCACGGGGGCGCTCCGATGAGCCCGCCGTCGTTCGACGTGATCGTGCTCGGCGGCGGCTCCGGCGGGCTGGCGGCTGCGTTCCGTGCCGCGTCCCACGGCGCGAAGGTGGCGATGCTGGAACCGGCACTGCTGGGTGGCACCTGCGTCAACGTCGGCTGCGTGCCGAAGAAGGCGATGTGGCTGGCGGCCGACCTTGCCGAGCGCATCACGCTGGCCGCCGGGCTGGGGTTCGAGGTGCCGGCGGCGCCTCGCCTGTCGTGGCCGCGGCTGCTGCAGCGCCGCCAGCGCTACATCGACGGCATCCACGCCAGCTACCGCCAGCGGCTGCAGGACAGCGGCGTGGCGCATATCGCGCAGCGCGGGCGGCTGCTCGACGCGCGCACCGTGGAGTGCGGCGACGGTACCTTGCTGCATGCACGCCACATCGTGATCGCCACCGGCTCGCATGCGCTAAAGCCGCAGTTGCCCGGCGCTGCGCTGGGCGGGACCTCGGACGATTTCTTTGCCCTGCAGGCGCCGCCGGCACGGGTGGCCATCGTCGGTGGCGGTTATATCGCGGTCGAGCTGGCCGGCGTGATGCAGGCGCTGGGCAGCGACGTGACGCTGCTGGTGCGCGGGCAGCGCCTGTTGACCGGATTCGATGCCGGCATGACCGAACAGCTGGCGCGGAATCTGGCCGCGCAGGGCGTTGCCGTACGCTTCGGCTGCCAGGTGCAGGCGCTGCAGCGGCGCGGGGACGGCATCCAGCCGCACCTGCAGGGTGGCCCGGCCGATGCGGTGTTCGATACCGTGCTGTTCGCCACCGGCCGTGCGCCGAGCACACATGGGCTGGGGTTGGAGGCGGCAGGCGTGGCGCTCGACGACAAGGGCGCGATCGTGGTCGATGCGTTCCAGAACACTTCGGTGCAGGGCATCAGCGCGGTCGGCGACGTGACCGCGCAGGCGATGCTGACCCCGGTGGCGATCGCCGCCGCACGCCGGCTGATGGATCGCCTGTACGGCGGCCAGCCGGAGGCGCGGCTGGACTACGACAACATCCCCAGCGTGGTGTTCTCGCACCCGCCGCTGGGCAGCGTCGGCCTGAGCGAGGAGCAGGCACGCGAGCGCTTCGACAGCGTGAGCACGTACCACAGCCGGTTCCGGCCGATGCTGCAGGCGCTCGGCGACGGCGAAATGCGTTCGCTGTTCAAGATGGTCTGCGCCGGTGCGGACGAAAAGGTCGTCGGCATCCACCTGCTAGGCGAGGGCGCCGACGAGATCCTGCAGGGCTTCGCGGTGGCGCTCAAGGCGGGGGTGACCCGCCGGCAGATGGAGGATACGGTCGCGATCCACCCGACCTCGGCCGAAGAAGTGGTGCTGATGCGCTGAGTACGCCGCAGGCCGGATAATGCCGGGCTCATCTCCCCCGGATGCGGTCATACCGTGAATGTGTCCCCCAGGGGCGCCGCTGCGGCGCCGCCGCCGGCGCCTGTCGCCTCGCCGCTGCCGACCACGTCGCGGCGCCTGCTCGCCAGCGGCCTGCTGCTGGCCGGCGTGGGCGCCATCGCCGCATCCGGCAAGGCGGTGATCGTCAAGCTGGCCTACCGCCATGGCGCCGACGCGACCACGCTGCTGGCGCTGCGCATGCTGGTCGCACTGCCGTTCTTCGTGGCCATGGGCGCATGGGCGTCGCGCCGGGCACCGGCGCTGTCGCGCGGCGACCTGGGGCGGGTGGCGCTGCTGGGCTTCAGCGGCTACTACCTGTCCAGCTACCTGGATTTCCTGGGGCTGCAGTACATCAGCGCCACGCTGGAGCGGCTGATCCTCTACCTGAGCCCGACCCTGGTGGTGTTGATCGCGCTGGTGGTGCTGCGGCAGCGGCCGACGCGGCTGCAGGTGCTGGCGTTGCTGGTCAGCTACCTGGGCGTGCTGCTGGCCTTCGGCCACGACATCCAGCTCGATGGCCGGCGCACGCTGCTCGGCTCGGCGCTGGTGTTCGCCAGCGCGCTCAGCTATGCGGTCTACCTGTTCGGCAGCGGCCAGGCGGTGGTGCGGATCGGCGCGGTGCGCCTGACCGCCTACGCCAGCACCGTGGCCTGCGTGCTGTGCATCGGCCAGTACCTGCTGCTGCAGCCACTGGCGGCGCTCGGCAGGCAGCCGGCGCCGGTGTACTGGCTGTCGCTGCTCAACGGCACCGTGTGCACGGTGCTGCCGGTGCTGGCGATCATGCTCGGGGTCAAGCGCATCGGTTCCTCGCTGGCCGCGCAGGTGAGTATGCTGGGCCCGGTCTCCACCATTGTGCTGAGCGTATGGCTGCTGGACGAACCGATGGGCCCGTGGCAGGGCGCGGGCACCGTGCTGGTGCTGCTGGGCGTGCTGCTGGTGGGCAGCGGCGTGGCCCGCAAGCGGTGAGCGCGGCGACCGATGCGGCGGCGGCCCAGGCTCGCATCCTCGCGGTGATCCGCGCCATCCCGCGCGGGCAGGTGATGGGCTACGGCGAGGTCGCGGCCAGGGCCGGGCTGCCGGGCCGTGCGCGGCTGGTGGCGCGGCTGCTCGGCGGCAACGATGACCGGAGCCTGCCGTGGCACCGGGTGCTGCGTTCGGATGGGCGCATCGCCCTGCCCGAGGGGTCGGCCGGCTGGCGCGAACAGGCACAACGCCTGCGTGCCGAGGGGGTCCCGGTCGAGAACGGCCGGGTCCGCCGCGTGCGGCCGCTACGCGACCTGGATGCGGAGATCTGGGCGCCGGGCTAGGGGCCGATGGGCTGGCGGCCCGGCATCGTTCCGGCGGCCAGCGCCGAACCGCCCCCGGCAGCGACAGCGGTGTGCCGCCGGCACAAGGGCGATGGCGCATCCCCGGCTATCATGGCGGCAGTTCCCAAGGATGCCGCCATGTTCCCCCGATTGCCCACCGTCACCAAGGCGCTGCTGATCGCCAACGTCGTGCTGTTCGTCCTGCAGCAGCCGTTCCTGCTGGGAATGCAGACGTTCGAGCCGTTCATGCTGTGGCCGCTCAACGGCGGCGGCTTCGACCCGTTCTCGCCCGGACAGAACTTCCAGCCCTGGCAGCTGCTGACCTACGGCTTCCTGCATGGTGGTTTCACCCACCTGCTGTTCAACATGCTGGCCCTGTACATGTTTGGTGCGCCGCTGGAGCTGACCTGGGGCGAGAAGCGCTTCGCCACCTATTACCTGGTGTGCGTGGCCGGCGCTGGCCTGTGCCAGCTGCTGGTGGCGGCGCTGATCGGCGAGGGCGGCAAGGTGCTGGGCGCGTCCGGTGGCGTGTTCGGCCTGCTGCTGGCGTTCGGCATGCTGTTCCCGAACCAGCGGGTGATGCTGCTGTTCCCGCCGATCCCGATGAAGGCGCGCACCTTCGTCATTGTGTTCGGCGCCATCGAGCTGATGCTGGGGTTCACCGGCTGGCAGCCGGGCGTGGCGCATTTCGCGCACCTGGGCGGCATGCTGTTCGGCTGGCTGCTGATCCGTTACTGGCGCGGGCAGCCGCCGTTCAACCGCCGCGGCGGTGGCGGGCGTCCCAACCACCTGCGCCGGGTGAAGTGACCCGGCGCCGGCCGCGGCAGGAAGGCACCCGCGTGCGCTGAACAGGTCGCGCGCAGGACGCGAAAAGGAAAAAGGCGCGGAATCCCGCGCCTTTTTCGTGGGTCGAGGGGGTTGGCCGTCAGCGCCAGATCCGGATCTGCTCGGCCTCGGTGCGCTGCATCGGCTGGCCCGGCTTGCACTGGAACGCCGCGCCGAAGGCCGGCAGGTTGGCCAGCGGGCCGTTGGTGCGCCAGCGGCCCGGTGCACGGGGTTCGGCGGTCAGGCGCTGCACCGCCTCGTTGGGCGAGAGCTGCTGCGGCCACAGCGATGCCCAGGCGCGGAAGAAGGCCTGGCGGTCGGCCGGCTTGGCATCGGGCTGCGCGGCGGTGAACGCCTCCCAGGCGATTTCCACGCCGGAGATGTCGGCCATGTTTTCGTCGCGGGTCAGTTCGCCGTTGACCTTGGCATCCTTGACCCCCGGGAACGGATAGGCGCCGTACTGCGCGGCGACGCGGTTGCCGATCAGGGTCCAGGCACTCTTGTCGGCCGGCGTCCACCAGCTGCGCAGTTCGCCCTTGGCATCGACCAGCGCGCCCTTGGCGTCGATGGCGCGGCTGATCTCGTGCGCGACCAGGCTGCCATAGGCGCCGAACTTGCCGGGCAGGCCGTCGGCATCGGTGAAGATCGGCCCCTGCAGCGCGGCGGCGGTGACGATCAGGCGGTTCTGCGCCAGGTCGTAGGACAGCGCCGGCTGTTGCGGCAGCACGTCCCAGCGGCGGTCGGCGTTGCCCTTGCCGATGCGCTTCATTTCCTGGGCGTGGCGCCAGGTCGAGGCGATCAGGATGTTGCCGCCGAAGCTGCCGCGGCCCATCGGCTGCACGGTGTAGTCCAGGTCGCGCAGCGGCTTGCCGATCTCGATCTTCAACGCGGCCAGCTTGGCCTCGGCCTCGCTCCTGGCCTCGGCGCTCATCCAGGTGCTGCGCTTGACCGCGGCGATCTGCGCTTCGCGGATCTGGTCCACCATCAGCCCGGCCTGGCGCAGCGCGTCGCGGCTGACATGGGCCGCGGCGTACTCATGGCCCAGCATCGGGCCGGCGGCGACGTTGATCGCATCGAGCACCTGTTCCCAGCGCGCCGGCGCGATGGCCTGGCCGCGCAGCACGCGGCCGCGGAACTCGAATTCCGCATCGCGGTAGGCCTTGGACAGGTACGGCGCCATCGCATCGCCCACGCGCCAGCGCAGGTAGGCCTTCCACTGCTCGGCCGGCAGGCGGGTGATCATGCCGTTGAGCTGCTGGAACAGCGCCGGATCGGACAGCGACACCAGGTCGTCGTTGACGCCCTGCGCCTTGAGGAACGCATCCAGCTGCAGGTTGCGGTAGCGGCTGTTCAGGTCCTTGGTGGAGACCGGCGCGTAGTTGTTGAACGGGTTGTTGATGCCGGCCAGCGACTGCGCGTTGCGCGCCAGCTCGGTCTCCAGCTGGATCACCAGCGCCGACTCGGCGTCGAGCTTGTTGGCCGGGGTGCCGGTCAGCGCCAGGATCTGCTTCACGTAGGCGCGGTAACGGCCCATCAGCGCAACGGTGTCGGCGTCGGTGCGGGTGTAGAACGCCGGGTCGGGCAGGCCCATGCCGCCCTGCATGAAGTAGCCGATGTGGCGGTCCAATGCCTTGAGGTCGACGTCCGGGGCGAAGTTGAACGCCACCGGGATGCCGACCTGGTGCAGCGCGGCGATCGAGGCGGGGACGTCCTTGGCCTTCTTGATCGCGTTGATGCGGCCCAGCAGCGGCGCGATCGGCCTGGAGCCGTCGGCTTCCACCGCGGCTTCGTCCAGGCCGCTGGCCCAGAAGTCGCCCAGCAGCTTCTGCACGTTGCCCTGCGGCGCGGTCATCGCGCGCTCCAGCAGCTGGCGCTGCTGGGTGCGGGCGTTGTCGGCCAGTTGCCCCAGCGCCGTCACCGCGCCGACCTGCGGTACCGGGTTCGCCTTCAGCCAGGCCGCGTTGGCCTGGTCGTGGAAATCGGTGCAGGCCGGACTGACTGCCGGTGCGGGAGCCGCCTTCTTGCGGGCCGCGTCGGCGCCGGGCGCCGACAGCAGGGCTGCCAGGCCGAAGGACAGTGCCAGGGAAAGCGGGCGAACGTTGGGCATGTGGAGCGAATCCATCGAGGATTGGAAGTGGGCGGAGTTTAACAAGCCGGCACCGGCGCGGGTGTGGGCCCGCTCCCGCCGCGGAAACGCGAAGGCCCGGATCGCTCCGGGCCTTCGCGGGCAGCGTGCCGTCAGCCGCGGCTTACCAGATCACCACCTGCTTGTCGCCGGTGCGGACCATCGGCGCGCCGGCCTTGCACTGGAACGCGGCGGCGAAGGTCGGCAGGTTCGACGGCGCACCCATGGCGCGGAACTGCGCCGGGGCGTGCGGGTCGGTGGCCAGACGGACCTTGGCGTTCTCCGGGGTGTACTTGGTGCGCCACACGGTCGCCCAGTTGAAGAAGAAGCGCTGGTCGCGGGTGAAGCCGTCGATCTTCGGGTCTTCCTTGCCGGCGCTGGCCTTCTGCAGGGCATCGTAGGCGGTAGCCAGGCCGCCGAGGTCGGCGATGTTCTCGCCCAGGGTCAGCGAACCGTTGACGCTCTGGTCGCCCACCTTGTACTCGTCGAACTGCTTGACCAGCTTGCCGGTGAGGCCGGAGAAGCCCTTGGCATCGGCCTCGGTCCACCAGTTCTCGAAGTTGCCGGTCGGCCCGAAGCGGCTGCCCTGGTCGTCGTAGCCGTGGGTCATCTCGTGGCCGATCACCGCGCCGATGCCGCCGTAGTTGAGCGCGTCGTCGGCCTTGGGATCGAAGAACGGCGGCTGCAGGATGGCGGCCGGGAACACGATCTCGTTCTGCAGCGGGTTGTAGTAGGCATTGACCGTCTGCGGGGTCATGCCCCACTCGGTCTTGTCCACCGGCTGGCCGATCTTGGACAGCGCGAACTTGTAGTTGAACGCGTTGGCGGCGCGGATGTTGCCCAGGTAGTCGTCGTGCCGGGTCTGCAGGCCGCTCCAGTCACGCCACTTGTCCGGGTAGCCGATCTTCGGGGTGAAGGTCTCCCACTTGGCGATGGCCTTGGCCTTGGTCTCGGCGCTCATCCACGGCAGGTTCTGGATGCGGTCCTTCAGCGCCGCGGCCAGGTTCTTCACCAGTTCTTCCATCTTCGCCTTGGCTTCCGGCGAGAACGCGACCTTGACGTACATCTGGCCGAAGGCTTCGCCGGCGTCGTTCTCGATGGTGCCCAGAACGCGCTTCCAGCGCGGCTTGATTTCCTTCTGGCCGTTGAGCTCCTTGCCGTAGAACGCGTAGTTCTCCTGCACGAACGCATCGCTCAGGTACGGCGAGGCGCCGTCCACGGTGTGGAAGCGCAGGTAGGCGCGCCATGCGGCCGGGTCGGTATCGCCCAGCATCTTGCTCACTTCCTGGTGGAAGCTCGGGATGGCCAGCGAGAACTTCTCCGGCGCGGCGATACCCTGGGCCTCGAAGAACTTGCTCCAGCTGAAGTTCGGGGTCAGCGTGTCGGCGTCGGCCACGGTGACCGGGTTGTAGTACAGCGAGACATCGCGCGACAGCTCGACGCTGGACTTGGAGGCCTTGGCCAGGCGGGTCTCGAACTTGATCACGTCGCCGGCCTGCTTGGCGGCATCGGCGGCGGCCACGCCCGACAGTTCCAGCACCTTGGCCACGTGCGCCTGGTAGGCCTTGAGCTTGTCGGCCTTCTTCGCGTCGGTGTAGTAGGTGGTATCCGGCAGGCCCAGGCCGCCCTGGCTGGCGTAGGCCATGTTCATCGACGAATTCTTGAAGTCCGCTTCCGGGCCGAAGCCGAACAGCACGTTCTCGCCCTTGGCCGCGCTGGTGCGCAGGTAGTTGGCGATGGCGTCCTTGTCGGCCAGCGCGTCGATGGCGTCCAGGTCGGCCTTTAGCGGGGTGATGCCCAACGCGTTGATCTTGGCTTCATCCATGCCCGAGGCCCAGAAGTCGCCGACGATCTTTTCCACGCCGGTGGCGTTCTTCATCGCCGCGGCCTGTTCGGCCAGCTGGTGCTGCACGGCGACCGAGCGCTCGTCCAGGATGGTGAAGGCGCCCCAGCTGGTGCGGTCGCCGGGGATCTCGTTGGCGTTGAGCCACTTGTCGTTGACGTAGCCGCCGAAGTCGGTGCAGGCGTCCTTGCTGGGATCCAGGTCGGCCGCGGTGAAGGCGTTGTAGGCCGGCAGCTTGGACTCGTCCAGCTTCAGTTCGGCGGCGGCCTCGGGTGCAGCCGCGGGGGCGGCCGCGGCCGGGGCTTCTTCTTTCTTGCAGCCGACCAGCACGGCCGAGACGGCCAGGGTCAGCAGGAGAATCTGGGGTTTGCGAACGATCACAGGAGGCCTCCGGGCCGGATTCGGTGCATGGGTTGAGACCCCGATCACAGGGGCGTGCGCAGAAGATACGCCTGTAACCGTCGTGGAAAGGGTGTCGAAGGTCATGCCGGTTGCCGGCGCCGGCGGCCGCCGCGGGGTGATATACAGGCGTGATGACAGACAACGCTTCGCGGCAGTGGGATGCGCTCCTGGTCGGCGGCGGCCACAACGGGCTGGTGTGCGCGGCCTACCTGGCCAGGGCCGGCAAACGGGTACTGGTGCTGGAGCGGCGCGAGGTGGTCGGCGGCGCCGCGGTCACCGAGGAGTTCCACCCGGGGTTCCGCAATTCGGTGGCGTCCTACACGGTGTCGCTGCTGCAGCCGCGGGTGATCGAGGACCTGCAGCTCGAACGCCACGGCCTGCGCGTGGTCCCACGGCGGATCAACAACTTCCTGCCACTGCCCGGCGGCCGCTACCTGCTGGCCGGCGGCGGGCGCACCGGCGAGGAGCTGGCGAAGTTCTCCGCCCGCGACGCCGAACGCCTGCCGGCGTACGAGCAGCGCCTGGAGATCTTCGCCGACGTGCTGCGCGCGGTCGCGCTGCAGTCGCCGCCGAACGTGAGCGGCGGCGGCTGGCTGCATGCACTGCCGGAGCTGTGGAAGGCCGGCCAGCTGGGGCGGCGCCTGCAGGGGCTGGACGCGGGCCTGAAGCAGGAGCTGCTGGACCTGTTCACGATCTCGGCGGCCGAGTATCTGGACCGCTGGTTCGAAAGCGAGCCGATCAAGGCGCTGTTCGGCTTCGACGGCATCGTCGGCAATTACGCCAGCCCGTATGCGCCGGGTACCGCCTATGTGCTGCTGCACCACGTATTCGGGCAGAGCAACGGGGTCAAGGGGGCCTGGGGCCATGCCATCGGCGGCATGGGCGCCATCACCCAGGCGATGGCGCGTTCGGCGCGCGAGGCCGGCGCGGTGATCCGCACCGGGACCGGCGTGGAGCGGGTGCTGGTGGAGGGCGGGCGCGCCACCGGCGTGGTGACCACCGGTGGCGAGGTGATCCGCGCACGTGCGGTGGTCGCCAACGTGAATCCAAAACTGCTGTACGAACGGTTGCTGGAGCCGGCGGACGTGCCGGCGGCCACCCGCGAGCGGATGGCGAACTGGCGCTGCGGTTCGGGCACGTTCCGCATGAACGTTGCGCTGTCGCGGCTTCCCGATTTCAGCGTGCTGCCGGGGCAGGGCGACCATCTCACCGCCGGTATCATCATCGCCCCGAGCCTGGATTACATGGACCGTGCCTGGCAGGACGCGCGCCGCCATGGCTGGTCGCGCGAGCCGGTGGTGGAGATGCTGATTCCCAGCACGCTGGACGATTCGCTGGCGCCACCGGGACAGCACGTGGCCAGCCTGTTCTGCCAGCACGTGGCGCCGCAGCTGCCTGACGGGCGCAGCTGGGACGACCACCGCGAGGAGGTGGCCGACCTGATGATCGCCACCGTCGAGCGCCACGCCCCCGGCTTCGCCGCCTCGGTGCTGGGCCGGCAGATCCTCAGTCCGCTGGACCTGGAGCGCACCTTCGGCCTGGTGGGGGGCGACATCTTCCACGGCGCGCTGAGCCTCAACCAGCTGTTCAGCGCGAGGCCGATGCTGGGCCAGGCCAATTACCGCGGCGCGATCCCCGGGCTGTACCTGTGCGGTTCCGGTACCCATCCCGGCGGCGGCGTGACCGGGGCACCGGGGCATAATGCGGCGATCGAGGTGATCGCCGCATTGTGAGCAGGCAAGTCCAGTTCTGCATTTGCGCAGGGATTCATGCGCGATGGCACTTGTATCCGGGATCCAGGCGTGCGTGATGACAAACGGCAATGGCCCGCGATTGCCCGCGAATGCCGCCACGGGTTTTACTTTGCGTCGACCTGCCTCTAGGCTGCCCGCTCACCCAAGGAAGATGGACCGATGCGCCTGCGCTTGATTCCCCTGTTGTTGTTGCCATTGAGCATGCCTGCATTCGCTGCCGATACCCCTCCAGAGAGCAGCGAGGTCATGGTCAATGCCGGTTTCCTTGATGGTCATCCCGACATGATGTATCGGCAGTGGGGCGTGAACGCGCTTCATCGTGGCAAGGTCGATGAGGCCATGGAGAATTTCCGCCTGGCGGCCAGATATGCCGACAAACCCGCGCAGGGATACCTTGGCGAGATGTACTGGTTCGGGGTGGAGCGCCCTGCTGACCGGGTAATGGCCTTTGCCTGGATGGACGTGGCGGCCGAGCGCGGCTATCCGCTGTTTGTCGAGTTGCGTGACCAGTATTGGGCCGCGTTGCCCCTGGAGCAACACGAAGCTGCGCGTGAGCAGGCCCGCTTGTTGGCCGCGGAGTACGGCGATGCCGTGGCCAAGCCCCGCATCGACGCGGTGCTGATCAAGGGATTGCGGGCCATGACCGGAAGCCGCACTGGATCGATGTCCAACAACGTGGATATCGTCTATACCGAAGGCGGCATGACCCGGACGATCAAGGCCGATCGCTTTTACGACAAGAAGTATTGGGATCCCAAGCTCTACCAGCAATGGCAGGACGACACCTGGATGAAGATCCGGCGCGGCACGGTCGAGGTGGGGACGCCGGCGATGACGATTCCAACGGCTACAGACCAGCCCTGACAGCCCACCATTCGAGGGAGTTTTCCAGCATTGCTGGAAAATTCCCGGAAATCCGTCGCTCGTGAATCGTCTTGATGTGTGGCGGTCTGCCGCGTCGCAATGACGTAGCGGGCGTGCAAGCCCAGCAGGAGCGGGCCGGTTGGTCGGTTGGATGATGTTTCCGGGCAGCGCCTGCAAGGGATGCTGCCGGAATGTCGGCCGTGCTCCCGGTGCAAGTCTTGGAGCGCCGCTTCGTACAGGCCGTGTGCCATGGCCTTCGACGTTCCTCGCGACTCCTGATCGGCAGATGTTCTTTGTTGGCTCCAGTTGACCGCCTGGAGCTATGTCGTACTCCGGTCACGCCAGGTGGCGTGTGTAGGCGCTGGACCGTGATTCCGGCGTTTGCCGGGCATCCGGGCATTCCAGCGTCATGCTGGCTGGCGGGAATATTGTTTGTCCCGAGGTATGCCGTCGGTCATCCATGCCATCGTACTTTGGGCTGGGCATCGCCAAACCTTGGTGCCGTGCGTTCTTGCGCGCCCCGAGCAGCCTGTATTCCGCACGAGCGGCGCCATCCATTCCCCTCGAGACGGCTTGTGCTGCCGGCGGTCCGGGCACCGGCGTCTTGTGCAGGTCGCCGCTCTGTCGCTGCTTTCCGCGCCATGCGCTTGCCAGAACGATCAAGGCTGTCGTGATGCCGATTGAGCATGAAACGAAGCCGTTCCGGCCATCCTCGTGGCTTCACAACAAAAAAGGAGGCGGATTTCTCCGCCTCCTTTTCGTCAGGGTTCCGACTGCTATCAGAACTTGTACTTCAGGCGCACGAACGGAGTGCGGCCGTAGTAGTCGTACTGGGTTGCGAAGGCCGGGACATTGCCGTAGCGGGTAGCTGCGCCGGTGGACACCAGTGCCGGCTTCGTATCGAACACGTTGGCAATGCCCACCAGGATCTGCCAATCCGGCTGGTCGTAGCTCATCGATGCCGTATGGTAGAAGCGGGCGTCAGCGGTGATGTCACGATAGGAGTTCGGACGGCCCAGGTAGGTGAACTCGCGCTTCAGGTCCTTGTTCTCGGTTTCGCCGATGTACTGGGTCAGCCAGTTGTAGGTCCAGTCGCCACGCTTCAGGCTCAGGCCCATGTTGGCAACCAGTTCCGGCCGGCCGATGTAGCCCAGCTGGTTCGAGTCGCTCAGGCCGCTCGCCTCCGCGCTGTCAAACAGCTGCATCACGTCTTCCAGCGTGTAGGTGACCTGGGTGTCCAGGGAGAGCTTGCCGAAGCCGAACTCATGCTCCCAGTTCGCCGTCAGGTCCCAGCCGCGGGTACGCTGCTTGTTGATGTTGATGTACTGCGCACGCACCTCGGTGATCATGAACGGAGTGTCCGGATCATTCGCCGGATTACGGGACATCAGCTCGCAGAACTTGTTCGGGAAGCTCGCTGCACCGTAGCAGCCACTGACGATGTCGCCTGCACCGAGTGATGCAATCTGATCCTTGACTTCGTAATCGAAGTAATCGAGTGCCACGCTGAGGTTGGCAAACGTCGGCGTGAATACCAGGCCGACACTCTTGGCAGTCGAGGTTTCCGGCTTCAGCTGGCCGGCGCCGCCGCTGGTGTAGATGGTTGCGCTGGAGCCATTGCCGGCGTAGTCCTGCGGAATGCCAATGCTGCCGCAGTTCGCACGCAGCTGGTCATTGCTGCTTTCACCCCAGCGGATGCACGGATCAATGGCGGTCTGGCCCAGGAAGCCGGTCTGGTTGCCCAGGTACAGCTCGTACAGGCCCGGAGCACGATAGGACGTGCCAACGGTGCCGCGGATACGCAGTGCTGGGTTGATCTGCCAGTTCAGGCCGAGCTTCCACACGTTGTCCGATCCATCGACCGAGTCGTACTTGAAGATACGGCCGGAGGCATTGGCGGTCAGCGACTCAATGCCGGTAATGCCCTTGAGCAGCGGCACCTCGAACTCGACGAACGCTTCCTTGACCTTGTCATCACCCTTGGTGACGTCCGCACTGGACGAACCCCAGATGAACCCGTTTCGGGACTCCTGGCTCGGCTGGTCATTGATCTTGTAGTAGCGGTACTCAACGCCCGCGGCCATGCCTACGGCACCTGCCGGCATATTGAACAGTTCGCCACTGAAAATGGCGTTGACGGTAGCCTGGTCGAACGTGGTCTTGCCGGTGTGCCAGATGCCCAGGATATTGACGAGCTCGTCGACCTTGGCGCCGCTCAGGTAGCCCGGATCGAAGAAATTCGCCGCCGGGGTGTCGCCGCTGTTCTCTTCGCCCAGGTCACCCGTCAGGCGGGTGTCGATACCCAGGTTGCGATACGTTCCGCTGGAACGGCTGTAATTTGCATTGACTTCCCAGCCCCAGGTGTCGGAGCCAGCAAACAGGCCATCCAGCTTGTTGGCCAGGTAGTAATAGTCAACCTGGACCTGCGTGATCGACTTGAAGGGCATCACCGGCTGCGCGATACCACGGGCGGTACCCGGGGCCGGCAGGTACGGGAAGAACTGGCGCCACGAGAAGTTCTCGGTGTCACGCCGGTTGTACAGGAACTGGGTCTTCCAGTTGAAGGAATCGAAACCGAAGTCCGATGCCACATAGGCAGACTTGCGTTCCTGGCGGTTGATGATGTGGGCTTCACCATAACGACTGAAGTTGGTCGGGATCTGGGTGTAGGCCTCGGTGCTTCCGTTTGCGTAGGTCTTGTCCTGTCGCGGGACATAGCCAGCGAACGGACCGTTGGTGCTGCCGTCTGCCGAAGGAACCCAGAGCTTCGAGGTGCCGTATTCCGCGATGTAGTTGTGCTGCAGGTTGTTGCAGAACTTGCGGGGGCCGTAGATCGAGGCGTCGGTACGGTCGATGCGGTTGCCGTCTGCGTCCTTGACCAGGTCTTCCGCGCAACTGAAGAAGTCGCGGTCACCGCGGGTCAGCTCGTTGTGGCGATACCACTCGACGGCAGCAACGATGCTGCCCTTGTCGAAGTTCCAGCCATTGGCGATCGAGGCCGAGAACACTTCGCCGCCGCCGTGCTGGGGAATGCGCGAGGTCACGGTCAGTTCCGGGCGCTCGAAGTTCTTCTTGGTGATCAGATTGACCACGCCGGCCACGGCATCCGAGCCATAGATCGAAGACGAGCCGTCCTTCACGATTTCAGCGCGCTGCAGTACAGCAGTGGGGATGACATTCAGGTCGAATGCGCCGACAGCGCCGCGGGTACCGGCCGGACCGGGACGCTGGCCATCGAGCAGAACCAAGGTGCGGTTGGCGCCAAGGCCACGCAGCGAGAAGGTCTGCACGCCCGTGCCGCCGTCGACCACGAAGCCACCGAACTGGTGGGTGATCTGGGTTTCGGCAGCGCCGATGGCCGACTTCTGCAGGAACTCGCCTACGTTGACCTGACCCTGGGCGGTGTTGCGCTCAGTTTCAATGGTGAACACCGGAGAAGTGGTCTCGTAATCCGCGCGACGGATCAGGGAGCCGGTCACGGTCATCCGGTCAAGATCGGTGGTTCCCGGCTTCTTCGCCGGTTCGCTTGCGGCTTCCTTCTGGGTTTCGCTCGCATCCTGTGCCAGTACCGGCGCCGCCTGGAGGCAGGCAAGTACTGCCAGAGTCAACGGCAAGCGGATTGGCGAAATGTGGCTGTTCGCTTTGCGCATCTTGGTGATTCCCCACTTTTGTTATGTTTCGGTTAATGGAGTCTAGGTGTGCTTCAAGATAAATGCAACGTTAATGAAACCATTCTTTCAGACGGTTCTGTCATCACGTCATTCAGGTTGAGCACCCTGCTGGATGGTGGCGGGTGCTGCAGGGTGAAACGTGCCAGACGATCGAGGGATGCCACCACACACCCCCGCAACGCACTCCCTTCAGGGTCGAAGCGTTTGAGCGGATCCATTCAATCTCGAGTCTGGCGAGGCCTGGCCTTTCGGCACCGGCCTCGCCATGCCCGGCTCTGCCTTACAGGCCGCCTGGTCCGCAGTCGTTGCGGAGGAAGCTCTCCATGAGCGGCAGGGTGGCTTGGTAGTGGCGCGGATACCACGGCATGCTGTGCGGCATGTCGGGAATCAGCTCGAACTTCGCCGGCACCTTGCCCTGCACCGCGTTGTAGAAGCTGCGTGCATGGAAGGAGGGGGTGCGGACGTCGCGATCGCCCACGTACAGCAGTACGGGGATGTTTGCCTTGTCCGTGTTCTTCATCGGGTCCATGCCTGTCACGGTCTGTCCCTGCAGGATGCGCTGCAGGCGGTTCTCGCTCCAGGAAACGCCAAGTCGTGCCAGGTCGGTCACCGGCGCGCCTGCGATGGCGCACTGGAACGGCGACGGGCTGCGCACGGTGGCGGCCGCCGAGGCAAAGCCACCGTAGGAGTAGCCGAAAATGGCGATGCGGTCCTTGGTGGCAATCCCCTGCGACACCAGCCATGCGGCGGCATCGTCATTGTCATCCTGCATCGTCAGGCCCCACTGCTTGTCGCCAGCGATCCAGTGGTCGCGGCCGAAGCCGGTGCTGCCACGGTACTGCGGGCGTATGACGGCGTACCCGCGGGAAGTGAAGAACGGTACCCAGCCGGAAGCGTCCCAGCCGGTGTAGTCACGTGCCCAGGGGCCGCCGTGCGGGTGCACCAGTGCGGGCAGGGTGGGATCACCTTCCTTCCAGCCTGCGGGAAGGTCGATGATGGCCGGGATCTTGCGGCCATCGCGGGCGGTGTAGGTGACCCAGCGCTGTTCGCCGATCTGCTTGGTATCCATCCACGGACGTTCGCTGCCGAGGGGGACGACGCTCTTCTTGTCGGTCAGGACGTAGTAGGACGTGGGTTGGTTCGCCGCAGAGGTCGTGAACAGCACACGCGACAGGTCATCGTTGTAGCCGGTGATCGCAACATAGGTACCTGGATAGGCCTGCTTCAGGCTGTCATGCAGGCTCTTCATCGTCGGGTCGATGTAAACCGCCTCGCGTCGCGGGCCATCGACATAGAAGCCAAGTACCTGGTTGAAGTTGCTTGGCCGGGTGCCGAGGATCAGCCCGCTGATTGGGTAGTCGGGATGCGCCGCCAGCGGTTCCTTGTCGAAGGACCTGGTGGCCGGATCGTACTGCCAGGCCTGGACCTGATCGGAGAACTTGTCGGTGAGGATATAGAGCTTGCCAGTGGCATCGTCGATACCGGCGACATCCATCGCTTGACGATCGCTGAGCCGCGTCGTCAGGTTGTCGTGCTTTTCGAACTGGCCGCTTTCCTTGTTCTTGATCAGTATCTGCTGTTCATACTCGTTCGAACCGGCCGGTTCGATCTGGCTGCGCGTGAGCAGCTCGCCATTGCGCGGATGGAAAAGACCCGGTGCAGAACGCGCACCGCCGCGGAACAGCAGTTCGGTCTGCCCGGTCTTGAGGTTGTACAGGTAGTAATTGGCTGACAGCGTCAGCTCGTTCATCTGCGAGATGATCACCTTGTCCGGATCGAGCGGCAGCGAATGGACCAGGGAGGCAGTGCCCGCCAGTTCGAGGCATCGCTGGGTCTGCTCGCTGACGCCGAGCTTCCGGCTGTTGTCGGCGAATGCCTCATCGAACTTGGTCTGTGACGGATCGGTCAGGTAGGCCTTGGTCAGGAAGGTCTTGGTCGAGCCGGTCGAGTTGCCCTCGCCGCATCCTCCGAGCTGGCCCGTGAACTCCTGCCTGCCGAGGACGAGGGTTTTGCCGGCCTTCAGTGCACTGGCTGCAATGAACTTCATCCGATCACCGGATGGGGTGATGGAGGTCGGGCCCGCGGCAAGGTTGTCCATATCCCAGTTCGCCAGTGCGGTATCGGCATAGTTGCTGCCTGGCGCTGCGACAATCGCGACCAGGCGCTTTCCGTCGGCGCTCATCGTCACGGACTGGATCGCAGGGATCTTCGCGAAGCTCTCGGTGGGAATCGGCGTCGGCGCGGCGTGCGCGCTGGCCGCTGCGATCACAATGCCGGCGGCAAGCGCCAGCTTGGCTGGGGTGCGGTATTTCATCTGTCAGGACATCCTTGGCAAGGTTTGACTTTGCGGAATCGGGGCAAACATGTGTCGAAGATGAATGAACACTGTATCTGCGTCAACATTTGCGCAGACACAGCGCATCATTCATTGCTGCCGACGGCTGCGACGACCTGGGCTGCGGTGTGGCATGATCTACGCCGTTCTTGTGGCGTTTCAGGAAGATGCAAACCAATTCCCCCCTCCGAGCCCCCGCCCACCGCGTCCAGAAAGGCCTTTCGCCGCATCCCCGCATCCGCAACGTCATTGCCGTGGGCTCCGGCAAGGGCGGGGTCGGCAAGTCGACGACGGCGGTGAACCTGGCCGTGGCGCTGCAGCAGCTGGGCGCGCGGGTCGGGGTGCTGGACGCCGACATCTACGGGCCCAGCATGCCTGCGATGCTGGGGCTCAGCGGGCGTCCGGAGAGCCCGGACAACAAGTCGATCGAACCGATGCGGGCGTTCGGGGTGGAGACCATGTCGATCGGATTCCTGGTCGAGCAGGATTCGCCGATGATCTGGCGCGGGCCGATGGCGACGTCGGCGCTGACCCAGTTGTTCAACGACACCCGCTGGGACGACCTGGACTACCTGCTGGTCGACCTGCCGCCGGGCACCGGCGACATCCAGCTGACCCTGGCGCAGAAGATCCCGGTGGCCGGTGCGGTGATCGTGACCACGCCGCAGGACATCGCCACCCTGGACGCGCGCAAGGCGCTGAAGATGTTCGAGAAGGTCGAAGTGCCGGTGCTTGGCATCATCGAGAACATGGCGGTGCACACCTGCTCCAGCTGCGGCCACGTCGAGCACCTGTTCGGCGAAGGCGGTGGCCAGCGCATGGCTGCCCAGTACGGCGTGCCGCTGCTGGGCTCGCTGCCGCTGGAGATCGGCATCCGCGAGCAGGGCGACGCCGGCACCCCGATCGTGGCGGCAGCGCCTGATTCGGCGGCCGCCAAGGCCTATGTGGCCGCGGCGCGGCGCATGGTCGAGGAGCTGGGCAAGCGTCCGCGGGCGGGCATTCCCATCGTTTCCTCGCTGGTCTGAACCGGCCGCCGCGACGACCCGGCGGCCATGCCAGGCGCCGGGCTTGGGCTAGAATCGCTGTCCCTCCGGCCTGCGGGCCGGGTTCCATCGCCACCAGGAACATCGAATGAGCATCAAGAGTGACCGCTGGATCCGCCGCATGTCCGAGCAGCACGGCATGATCGAGCCCTACGAAGCCGGGCAGGTCAAGCAGCTTGATGGCCAGCGCATCGTCAGCTACGGCACTTCCAGCTACGGCTACGACGTGCGCTGTTCGCGCGAATTCAAGGTGTTCACCAACATCAACTCGACCATCGTCGACCCCAAGCACTTCGACCCGAAGAGCTTCGTCGACATCGAGGCCGACGAGTGCATCATCCCGCCGAACTCGTTCGCGCTGGCGCGCACGGTGGAGTACTTCCGCATCCCGCGCGACACGCTGGTGGTGTGCCTGGGCAAGAGCACCTATGCGCGCTGCGGGATCATCGTCAACGTCACCCCGCTGGAGCCGGAGTGGGAAGGCCACGTGACCCTGGAGTTCTCCAACACCACGCCACTGCCGGCGCGCATCTACGCCAACGAGGGCGTGGCGCAGATGCTGTTCTTCCAGGCCGACAAGGACGACGTCTGCGAAACGTCGTACCGCGATCGCGGCGGCAAGTACCAGGGCCAGACCGGGGTGACCCTGCCGCGTACCTGAGCGCGGGAGCCTGCGGCACGCGAAAAGGGCGCGGAATTCCGCGCCCTTCGTGTTTCCACCGGTTGCCGGGGCCTACTTGCCGCGCCCGAACAGCATGCCGATGCCTACGGCCACCAGGATGGCCGGCCACCAGGTGGCCAGCATCGAGCCGATGTTGCCGTTGATCCAGCCCAGGTTCTTGGCCAGGAAGAACAGGCCGACGACGATCAGGATCAGGGCGGCGATCAGGTTGGAGCGCATCGACTTGCGGGTCCTTGGATGAAGTGGCGGCTATCGTAGCCGCTGGCGCCAGATTTCGACACGCTCGGCCAGCACCCCGGGGTCGAAGCGCTGCGCCGGGCCGCTGCCCCAGACCGGGCCGGGCCAGGCGGCATCGCCTTCGTGGCGGCCGACCAGGTGGATGTGCAGCTGCGGCACGATGTTGCCCAGCGCGCCGATGTTGAGCTTGGTGACGTTGGGTTTCTGCTTCAGGTGGCGCGAGACCTGGTTGATCTCGGCCAGCAGCAGGCGCTGCTGGCTGCCGTCCAGGTCGATCCACTCGCTGGCGCCGGGGACGCGCGGGACCAGCACGACCCAGGGGAAGCGGTCGTCGTTCATCAGGCGGATCTGGGACAGCGGGCCGTCGGCGATCAGGACGCTGTCGGCGGCAAGGCGGGTGTCAAGCTCGAAATCGGACGTCACAACTTCGGTCATCGCAGGTTCTCGCTGAGGAAGGCCAAGGTGCGTTCGCGCGCCAGCGCGGCGCTCGGAGCGTGGTAATGCGCGCCGACCTCGCGGTTGAAGGCGTGGCCGGCCGGGTACACGTATACCTGCATCGACGGTTGCTTTTCACGGTGCGCTGCAACGGCGGCCGGCGGGATCGAGGGGTCCTGCGCGCCGAAATGGAAGATCGCCGGGGCCTTGAACGGCGCATCCAGGAACGGCACGTTGCGTGCGCCGTAATAGCTGGCCGAGGGCAGGCCAAGCCGCTGCGCGGCGAGCAGGGCGATGGTGCCGCCCCAGCAGTAACCCACGGTCCCGACCCTGCCGTGGCCGGACAGGGCGCGCGCGGCGGCATCGACGATGTCCACGGCGCGGTCCACGCCCAGCGCGTCCACCAGCGCCTTGCCCCGGGTGGTGCCGGCGGCGTCGTAGTCCAGCTCCAGCCCCGGTTCGATCGGGTCGAAGAAGGAGGGGGCCAGCACCGCGTAGCCCTCGCCTGCGTACTGGTCGGCGACGTGGCGGACATGGGCGTTGGCGCCGAAGATCTCCTGGATCACCACCAGCCCGCCACGCGCGGGGCCGTCGGGCAGGGCCTGCCAGGCGCGTACCGGGCCATGGGCGGTTGCGAGGGTGATCCAGTGGTTCATGGGCGACTCCGTGGCGCGCGGGGAATGGTCGATGCCCATGTTAAGGCCGCTGCCGGGTAGCGCCGGCACCCGGCCGGTATAATCGCCGCCCTCACGGCCCCGCGGCCATTCCGGCCCCGGCCTTACAGAACCGCCAGACCCCATGTCCCAGCTGAACCCCAAAGTCGGCTTCGTCAGCCTTGGCTGCCCGAAGGCCCTCGTCGATTCCGAGCGCATCCTCACCCAGTTGCGGGTGGAGGGCTACGACATCGTGCCGTCCTACGACTCGGCCGACGTCGTGGTGGTCAATACCTGCGGCTTCATCGACTCGGCCGTGGCCGAATCGCTGGACGCCATCGGCGAGGCGATGAACGAGAACGGCAAGGTCATCGTCACCGGCTGCCTGGGCAAGAAGTCGGAGATGATCCGCGAGCAGTACCCGGACGTGCTGTCGGTGTCCGGGCCGCAGGATTACGCCAGCGTGATGGACGCGGTGCATGCCGCGCTGCCGCCCAGGCACGACCCGTTCGTGGACCTGGTGCCGGATTACGGGATCAAGCTGACCCCGCGCCACTATGCCTACCTGAAGATTTCCGAGGGCTGCAACCACCGCTGCAGCTTCTGCATCATCCCGTCGATGCGCGGCGACCTGGTGTCGCGCCCGGTGGAGGACGTGCTGCGCGAGGCCGAGCGCCTGGTCAAGGGCGGCGTGCGCGAGCTGCTGGTGGTGTCGCAGGACACCTCGGCCTACGGCGTGGACCGCAAGTACGCGCCGGGCACCTGGCGCGGGAGGGAGTACGCCACGCGCATGAAGGCGCTGTGCGAGGGCCTGTCCGAGCTGGACGCATGGACCCGCCTGCACTACGTCTACCCGTATCCGCACGTGGACGACATCGTCCCGCTGATGGCCGAGGGCAGGGTCCTGCCGTACCTGGACATCCCGTTCCAGCACGCCAGCCCGCGCATCCTCAAGCTGATGAAGCGCCCGGGCGCGGTCGACAAGACCCTGGAACGGGTGCTGCGCTGGCGCGAAACCTGCCCGGACATCACCGTACGCTCGACCTTCATCGTCGGCTTCCCGGGCGAGACCGAGGCCGAGTTCGAGCAGCTGCTCGAGTTCCTCGATGCCGCCCAGCTCGACCGCGTCGGCGCCTTCGCCTACTCGCCAGTGGAAGGGGCGACCGCCAACCAGCTGCCGGACCCGGTGCCTGAAGCAGTGAAGCAGGAGCGTCTGGCCCGTTTCATGGAGAAGCAGGCGGCCATTTCCGCGGCCAGGCTCGAGGCCAAGGTGGGCAGCGTGCAGCAATGCCTGGTGGACGCCATCGAGGACGGCATCGCGGTGGCGCGCTCCAAGGCCGATGCGCCTGAGATCGACGGCCTGGTGCATATCCAGAATGCCGACGCGGCGGGGCTGCGCGTGGGCGATTTCGTCGACGTGGAAATCACCGACAGCGATGAGCACGACCTGTTCGGCGACGCGCTCGTCAAGCCGGGCGCCACGCCGTTCGACCTCAAGGTGCTGTGACCGGCCAGCCGCGTGGCGCGCGCGCGGCGCAGGACGATGCCGGCGCTGGCATCGGTCCGGATCGGCGGCGCTTCGTCGCGCCGCCGCGCGGGCAGGTCGATCCGGCGTGTTTCGGGCATCCGTTGCTGGAGTGCGATGCCGCTCACCGCACGCTGCTGGTGGCGACGGAATGGCCGGATATCGATGCGCTCAACGCGGCGCTGCCGCTGCCTGGGCGGCGCTTCGTCGTGCAGGACAAGGCGCTGCTCGGCGATGGCCTGCATTATGAAACGCGCATCGCCGCGCAGGGGCGCATCGCCACCCGCCCGGAGAACTGGCACGACCTGTTCAACGCGCTGGTCTGGGCGCGCTACCCGGCGATCAAGTCGGCGCTCAACGCGCGCCAGTGCCTGCATATCGACGCGATGGGTCCGCAGCGGCGCAACCGTGCGCAGCAGGCGCTGACCCAGTTCGACGAATGCGGGGTGATCGTGCGCATTGCCGATCCGGCCCTGCTGCCGCTGTGGGATGGCCATCGCTGGCACGCGCTGTTCGCCGCGCAGGCCGCGCGCTGGCATGACGGCGGCATCGGCGTGGCCGCGGTGATCGGGCACGCGCTGATGGAGCAGGCGCTGGTACCCGGGCGGCGCCTGGTCGGGCGCTGCGTGGCGGTGCAGGGCACGGACGATGCGGCCTGCGTGGCACGCGTGGCCGGGGCGATAGCCGCCGGCGAGATCCTCGGCGATCCGCTGCAGCTGCGTCCGCTGCCGCTGGCCGGGGTGCCGGGCTGGCAGCCGCGGCAGGACGATGCATTCTACGCCGAAGCCGGCTATTTCCGGCCGCTGCGCGAAGGGCGCACGTACCCCGCGCCGCTGCGCTGACGCATCCCGGGTTCGTCGGCCACGATCCGCTCGACCGCGCTCGCGGGGGTTGCCGGGTGGGCGTGCAGGCCAGCTGGCCTGGCCGGCGCAGGGCCGGGGGCGGGGCCCGGTCGCACGGCCGTTGCGGACCGGCTCGCCGCGCCGTGGCGGGGCATCACCCGGCGTCGTAGTCGATGCCGATGATGGCGAACCCCTGCCGTCCGCCGGGCAGTTCCACCTCGAATTCGTCGTCGATGCGCTTTTTCAGCAGCGCGCGGGCCAGCGGCGAATCGATGCTGATCCAGCCAGCGGTCGCATCGGTTTCATCCGGGCCGACGATGCGGTAGACGTGGACCTGGCCGGACTGGACGTTCTCCAGTTCCACCGTGGCGCCGAAGAACACCGCCTGCGGGTCGCTGGGGCGGGTATCCACCACCCGCAGCGCTTCCAGGCGCTTGCTCAGGTAGCGCACGCGGCGGTCGATCTCGCCGAGCTGCTTCTTGCGGTAGGTGTACTCGGCGTTCTCCGAGCGGTCGCCCTCGGCCGCCGCGGCGGCCAGCGCCTTCACCACTTCGGGCCGGCGCTGGCGCCACAGTTCGTCCAGTTCGGCCTTCAGCCGCGCATGGCCCCAGGCGGTGATCAGGGCGGTGCTTTTTTCTGCAGGGGGGCGCCAGCGGCTCATTGCGATGGAACATCGGGAAGACCGGGCGCATGGTAGCCGCGCACGCGTGCGCCCGGCCAATCGATGGCCGAAGCTGCGGCGCATCGACATGGATGCCGGGCACGGCCGATCCTGCCGCTGCGCAAGCCACCCACGGCGGCGACGCCGCCGCGGACGACACTAATTGCGGTCGGGGCCGATGCACGGGGCCATCGCGGCCGGCGGCAGGGCGACCCCCACCGTCGCATCGAGGCGCGCGGTTCGATGGCGCCCACGGTGAAAGCGATGGCGGCCGCGGGTTGCGGTCAGCGCTTGCCGCCGAATATCCCGCCGAGGATGCCGCGCACGATCTGGTTGCCCAGTTTGGTGCCGACCGTGCGCGTGGTCTGCTTGGCCATGGTCTCGATCATGCCCTGGCGGCGCCTGGTGCCGAAGATGGCGTCCTTGATGGCCTGGCTGAAGCCGCCTTCCTGGCCATCGTCCTGTTCGCGGGTGCGGGCGGCCGGCGCCTTGGCCTGTTCGGCTGCCTGCTGCGTGCGCCGGGCCAGGATCTCGGCCGCCGATTCGCGGTTGACCGCGTTGTCGTAGCGTCCTGCCACCGGGCTGCCGGCACGCACCTGGGAGCGCTCGGCATCGGTGATCGACCCCATGCGGCAGCGTGGCGGGGCCACCAAGGTCTTCTGCACGGGCGAAGGCACCCCCTTGTCCTGCAGGGTGGACACCAGTGCCTCGCCGGTGCCCAGCTGCGACAGCGTGGCGACCACGTCGAGCCGGGGGTTCGGGACGAAGGTCTCGGCCGCGGTCTTCACCGCCTTCTGGTCGCGCGGGGTGAAGGCGCGCAGCGCGTGCTGCACGCGGTTGCCGAGCTGGCCGAGGATGTTGGCCGGGACGTCGTCGGGGAACTGCGAGCAGAAATACACGCCCACGCCCTTGGAGCGGATCAGCCGCACCACCTGCTCGATGCGCTGCACCAGCGCGGCCGGGGCGTCGTCGAACAGCAGGTGCGCCTCGTCGAAGATGAAGACCAGCTTCGGCTTCTCCAGGTCGCCCACTTCCGGCAGTTTCTCGAACAGCTCGGACAGCAGCCACAGGAGGAAGGTCGAATACAGGCGCGGCTTGAGGATCAGCTGCGCCGCGGCGAGGATGCCGATCACCCCGCGGCCGTCGTGGTTGACGCGCATGATGTCGGCCAGTTCCAGCGCCGGTTCGCCGAAGAACTTCTCGCCGCCGTCCTGCGACAGGCGCAGCAGCGCACGCTGGATCGCCGCCACCGACTGCGCGCTGACCAGCCCGTACTCGGTGGACACGTCCTTGCGCTCCTCGGCCACCAGGTTGAGCAGGGCGCGCAGGTCGTCAAGGTCGAGCAGCAGCAGGCCGCGGTCGTCGGCCAGCTTGAACACGATGTCGAGCACCCCGGCCTGGGTGTCGTTGAGTTCGAGGATGCGCGCCAGCAGGGTCGGCCCCATCTCGCTGACCGTGGTCCGCACCGGGTGGCCGAGCTGGCCGTACAGGTCCCAGAACACCACCGGGCTGGCGGCCGGGGCATAGCCGGCCACGCCGATCTCGGCGGCGCGCTGGGCCAGCTTCTCGCTGCCGTCGCCGGGCACGGCCAGGCCGGCCACGTCGCCCTTCACGTCGGCCAGGAACACCGGTACGCCCAGCCGCGAGAAGCCCTCGGCCAGGGTCATCAGCGTCACCGTCTTGCCGGTGCCGGTGGCGCCGGCCACCAGGCCATGGCGGTTGCCGAAGCGCGGAAGCAGGGTGACGGCGATGTCGTCGGTGATGCCCTTGCCGATCAGGATGGGGTCCATGCAGTGCTCCCGGATGTTCGTGGGTGGATTCTAGCTGCCGACTGTATCGCCTGATCGTTCCGGTTGCCGGGCAGCGAGGCCGGCGGCTACCCTGCCAGCCTTTCCGCCCGTAATGCCGCTGATGCCCGCTTCCGTTCCGTCCGCCCGTCGTTGCTCGCTGCTGGTCGCCGCCTCGCTGCTGATCGCCATTCCCACCGCGCATGCGCAGCGCGTGTCCGCCCGCGACAAGGGGCGGATCGAGGCGATCGAACAGCGCATGGCCGCGGCCGAGAAGCGCTATACCGACGCGCTGCTGCTGGTCGCCAACGCCGACCCCAAGGGCACCGCCGAGGGCAATGCGGCGCTGGAGGACATGGAGGACGTGATCGACGCCTGCATCGGCCAGAAGGGCTGCCAGGTGGGCAACCTGCTGTCCACTTACAAGCGGCTGCTGAAGAAGCAGGCCGATGACAGCGCCGGCGATGCCGCGGACGAGGCCGGCGACACGCTGGAGGCAGACCCCGACCATGTCGGCCCGCTGGTGGCCGATGTGCCGGAGGCCGCCCGCGCGGCGGCGCTGCTCAACGACCACCGCCATGCCTTCGACGAGATGGTCGAATACAACCCGGCCATCCAGGCCGGCATCCGCCGCTGGCTGACCGACATGCGCCCGGCGCTGCTGACCAGCTACGAGAACTACATGAACCTGCGTGCGGTGATGTGGCCGGAGTGGGAAAAGCGCGGTCTGCCGGAGGCGCTGCTGTTCGGCATCATGGCCAAAGAGTCCAACGGCCGCGTGCACGCCTCCTCGCGCGCGGGGGCGGCGGGGCTGATGCAGTTCATGCCGGCCACCGGCCGCCGCTTCGGTCTCGGCCCGGACGGCACCGGCTTCGATACCCGCTTCGACGCGCGCAGTGCAGCCGAGGCCAGCGCCTCCTACATGAACGAGCGCATGGGCCAGCTCAACCGCAACATCGAGCTGGCGCTGGCCGCCTACAACGGTGGTGAAGGCCGCGCGCAGCGGGTGTTCAACCAGGGCGGCGGGCAGGGCTTCTGGACCGATTCGATCTACAACCAGTTCCCGGGCGAGACCAAGGACTACGTGCCGATGGTGATCGCCGCGGCGTGGATCTTCCTGCACCCGCAGCAGTACGGCGTCGAGTTCCCCAAGGTCAACGCGCAGCCGGCGACGATCCGCCTGGCCAGGTCCACCACGATCTACGAACTGACGATCTGCCTTGGCAGCGCCGGTACCCGCGACGGCTACATGCGCGTGCTGCGCAACCTCAACCCGCGCTACGAGGCCGATGGCTGGATTCCCGCCGGCACCACCATCAATGCCACCACCCGCATCGCCGGGCTGTACAACCGGCATTGCGTGAACGGGCCGCGCGCGGACCTGGCGCGGGCATTGATCACCGCCGATGTGAATGCCGCGATCAAGCGGCCGCAGGCCGCCAGCTACACCGGCAACGTGGCGGTGGGCGACGTGCAGGCGATGCAGGCGGCCGCGCCTGCCGCCACCGCGCCGGTCGCGCCGGCACGCCCGGCGCGGCGCCCGGCCGCGCGCAGCTACAAGGTCGCCAAGGGCGACACCCTCGGTCGCATCGCGGCACGTTTCCAGTGCGAGGTGCCGGCCCTGGCGCGTGCCAATGGACTGCGTGCGCCGGCCTATGCGATCAAGCCCGGGCAGACACTGAAGCTGGAAGGCTGCGACCGCTGAGCGCGGCGGACGCGGCGGCGGTTTCGCCGCCGCGCGTTTTTCGTTACAACGGGACAACCGTTCACGCAGGCGATGACATGGCCACCACGCCCGACGATCTCGAACTGGAGCGACTCGCCACCCGCATCGGCGAGCGCCTGCGCGCTGCGCGCGACCGCGTGGTCACCGCCGAGAGCTGCACCGGCGGCTGGATCGCCAAGGCCATGACCGGCGTGGCCGGCTCTTCGGACTGGTTCGACAGCGGCATGGTGGCCTACAGCTACGAAGCCAAGCAGGCGCTGCTCGGGGTGCGCCCGCAGACGCTGGAAAGCCAGGGCGCGGTGAGCCGCGAAACAGTGATCGAGATGGTTTCCGGTGCGCTGGTGCATTCCGGCGCCAGCGTCGCGGTGGCCGTCACCGGCATCGCCGGGCCGGGTGGCGGCAGCGCCGACAAGCCGGTCGGCACGGTGTGGATCGGCTGGAAGCGGCGCGGCGGCTACACCCATGCCGAGCGCTTCCACTTCGACGGCGACCGCGATGCGGTGCGACGGCAGACCGTGGCCCGCGCGCTGGAGGGGTTGGAGGCCCTGCTGTGATGCATGGCCAGCGGCCCCGCTGCGGAGGGCGCGCCTGATGTGGGAGGCGCTGGGTACGGTGCGCGACCTGGGGCGGCTGCAGGAAATTGCCGCCGTCCTGATCCGTTATGGTTTCGGCGACGTGGTCCGCCGCGTCGGCCTGGCCGATGTCCTGCAGCGCGCCGGGCGCCTGCTGCACTGGAACGATCCCGGCCAGATGCTGCAGATGTCCGCGCCGGTGCGGGTGCGGCGGGCGATGGAAGACCTCGGCCCGACCTTCGTCAAGCTGGGGCAGGTGCTGGCCACGCGCGTGGACCTGTTCCCGCCGGAGTGGATCGCCGAGTTCAGCGAACTGCAGAACGCGGTGCCGGCATTGCCCTACGAACAGGTGCGCGGGCAGCTGGAAGCCGACCTCGGTCAGCCGCCGGAACAGGCCTTCGCCCGGCTCGAGCAACGGCCGATGGCCGCGGCCTCGCTGGCGCAGGCGCACCGGGCCTGGCTGCACGACGGCACGCCGGTGGTGCTGAAGGTGCGCCGGCCCGGCATCCGCGAGGTGATCGAGGCCGACCTGCGCCTGCTGGCGCGGCTGGCCGTGATCATCGAGGCGCGCTTGCCGGACCTGCGCCGCTACCGGCCAGCGGAAGTGGTGGAGCAGTTCACCCGGTCGCTGCGCCGCGAGCTGGATTTCGCCGCCGAATGCCGCAATGCCGAGCGCATCGCCGGCAACTTCGCCGGTCATCCGGAGGTGCTGATCCCGCGCGTGCACTGGCAGTGGACCTGCGAGAGCCTCAACGTGCAGGATTTCGTCGACGGCATTCCCGGGCGCGACCTGGACGCGGTCGATGCCGCCGGCCTGGACCGCGTGGCGCTGGCGCACACCGGTGCGTCGATCATCCTCAAGATGGTGCTCGACGACGGTTGTTTCCACGCCGATCCACACCCGGGCAACATTTTCTACATGCCCGATGGCCGCATCGGCATCATCGATTTCGGCATGGTCGGGCGATTGTCCGAGCAGCGCCGCTTCCAGGTAGCGCGGTTGCTGCACGGACTGGTGACCCAGGACCCCGAAGCGGTGACCGACGTGTTGCTGGAGTGGGCCGGTGGCGTGGAGGTGGACGAATCGCGCCTGCAGCAGGACCTGGGCAGTTTCGTCGACCAGTACCGCGGGGTGCCGCTCAGGGACCTGCGCATCGGCCTGATGCTGGGCGAGGTGACCGCCCTGCTGCGCCAGTACGGGCTGACCCTGCCGGCCGACCTGGCGTTGATGATCAAGACCTTCCTGACCCTGGAGGGCATGGGCCGGCAGCTGGATCCGGACTTCGACATGGCCGGCGCCGCGCGTCCGTTCCTGGAGCGGATCATGCGCCGCCGTTATGCGCCGCGCGCGGTACTGCGGCGCAGTCGCCGCAGCCTGCTCGGCGCGCTGGACCTGGCCGGCGACCTGCCGCGCGACATGCGCCGCCTGCTGCAGGCCGCGCGGCGTGGGCGCATGCGCCTGATGGTCGACACGCCGGGACTGAAGGGCTTCGGCGACCAGGTCAACCGCGCCGCCAACCGCCTCACCGTCGGCATCGTCACCGCTGCCCTGATCATCGGCTCGTCCATCGTCATGAACAGCATCGGCAGCGGCAGCAACCGCTGGCTGCTGGCGCTGGGCGTGGCCGGCTTCCTCGGCGCCGGCCTGTGCGGGGTGTGGATCCTGTTCTCGATCTGGCGCAGCGGCAGGCGCCCCTAGGCCCGCCTGCCGGTGGCCCGTGAGCGGGCGCGAACCCGGCCGTCCCGAGGTACTTGCGGTGGCGTTAGTTAGTAGTAATACTACTAACCATGGACCTGACCCAGACCCAGCAGGCGATCCTGCAGATGATCGCCGAGCGCATCGATGCGGAAGGCATGCCGCCGTCGCAGACCGAGATCGCCCGCGCCTTCGGCTTCAAGGGGGTGCGCTCGGCGCAATACCACCTGGATGCACTGGAAGCGGCCGGCGCCATCGAGCGGGTGCCGGGCCGGGCGCGGGGCATCCGCCTGGTACGCCCGGCCGAGGAGGCCGATGCCGCCGCACCGCCGGCCGCGGCCGCGGAGCAGATGCTGCGGCTGCCGGTACTGGGGCGCGTGGCCGCCGGCCTGCCGATCGGCGCGGACATCGGATCGGACGATTTCGTGGTGCTCGACAAGGTGTTCTTCTCGCCGGCGCCGGACTACCTGCTGAAGGTGCAGGGCGATTCGATGATCGACGAGGGCATCTTCGATGGCGACCTGATCGGCGTGCACCGTACCCGCGACGCACGCTCCGGGCAGATCGTGGTGGCGCGCATCGACGACGAGATCACGGTCAAGCTGCTCAAGGTCGGCAAGGACCGCATCCGCCTGCTGCCGCGCAATCCGGACTATGCGCCCATCGAGGTCCTCCCGGACCAGGATTTCGCCATCGAAGGGCTGTATTGCGGGCTGCTGAGGCCGAACCGGTGACGGCATTTTCCCCATCGCAGGGGCGATGGTTTTCCTAAGGGCGGCAGGTACCGGCGCGGCTGCCGGTATCCTTCCCGCCCCGATAATCTGGCCGCATCGCCAACAGTCTCAGCCTATGCGATACGCCCCCGCTAAAGTGGACCCATGACGAAATCCATGACATCAACGACGAGGAAGACCCCGATGGACGATAACAAGAAGCGCGCGCTCGCTGCCGCCCTGGGCCAGATCGAAAAGCAGTTCGGCAAGGGGTCGGTGATGCGCATGGGCGACCGCGTGGTCGAGCCCGTCGAGGCGATTCCCACCGGCTCGCTGATGCTGGACATCGCGCTGGGCATCGGCGGCCTGCCCAAGGGTCGCGTGGTCGAGATCTATGGTCCCGAATCCTCGGGCAAGACCACCCTGACCCTGCAGGCCATCGCCGAGTGCCAGAAGCAGGGCGGCACCGCGGCCTTCATCGACGCCGAGCATGCGCTGGACCCGATCTACGCCGCCAAGCTGGGCGTGAACGTGGACGACCTGCTGCTGTCGCAGCCGGACACCGGCGAACAGGCGCTGGAAATCGCCGACATGCTGGTGCGTTCGGGCTCGGTGGACATCCTGGTGATCGACTCGGTCGCCGCGCTGACCCCCAAGGCTGAAATCGAAGGCGAGATGGGTGACCAGCTGCCCGGCCTGCAGGCACGACTGATGAGCCAGGCGCTGCGCAAGCTGACCGGCAACATCAAGCGCTCCAATACCCTGGTGATCTTCATCAACCAGCTGCGCATGAAGATCGGCGTGATGATGCCGGGCCAGAGCCCGGAAACCACCACCGGCGGCAACGCGCTGAAGTTCTACGCCTCGGTGCGCCTGGACATCCGCCGCATCGGCGCGATCAAGAAGGGTGACGAGATCATCGGCAACCAGACCAAGATCAAGGTGGTCAAGAACAAGCTGGCGCCCCCGTTCAAGCAGGTGGTCACCGAGATCCTGTACGGCGAAGGCATCAGCCGCGAAGGCGAACTGATCGACATGGGCGTGGATGCCAAGCTCGTGGAGAAGGCCGGTGCCTGGTACAGCTACGGCGACGAGCGCATCGGCCAGGGCAAGGACAACGCCCGCGGTTACCTGCGCGACAACCCGCAGGTGGCCGCCAGGCTCGAAGCCGAGCTGCGCGAGAAGTTCCAGCCCGCCGATGCCGCGCGTGAGGCCGGTGACGACGCGGACGAGGAGTGATTTTCCCGCGGGGACGGGCGGCGCATCGTCAGTGACGTCGCCCGGTCCCCGCGGTTTTCGCCGGTGCATGGCGTGCCCGGCACCGGTGCAGGGTGATGGCGGGCGATGAACGACAGCGAGGAACGGCCGGGGCGCCGCACCCGGCGACCGCGTGAACAGACGCCGTTGCAGCGCGCGCTCGGGCTGCTGGTGCGGCGGGAACATTCGCGCAAGGAGCTGGGGCGCAAACTCAAGGCCCGCGGGGTCGATCCCGAGGCGGTGGACGCCGCGGTGGCGCGGCTGGCCGAGGACGGCTGGCAGGACGACACCCGGTTCGCCGAGGCCCTGGTGCGCAACCGCACCGGTGGCGGCTACGGCCCGCTGCACATCCGTGCCGAACTGGGTACGCATGGCCTGGACAGCGACTCGATCGAGGCGGCGCTGGCCACCTTCGAGGGCGACTGGGCGGAGCTGGCCAGGGACCTGGTCTGCCGCCGTTTCGGCCCCGACGGGCCCCAGGACCTGGCGCAGCGCCGCAAGGCCGCGGACATGCTGGCCCGGCGCGGCTTCGATGGCGGCTGCATCCGCAAGGCCACCCGCTACGATCCTGAGGACTGAACGGACCGGGCCTGATACCCTTTCAGGGTTTCGGCCGTCCCGGGTCCACGCACCGCGTGGGGAGCCGGCTGCCGCCAGCCCGCCTATCGCCAGTCCTCATGAATACACCCGTAAAGTTCACCACCTCACAGATCCGCGCCGACTTCCTCGAATTCTTCAAGGGGAAGGGCCACACCATCGTGCCTTCGGCGCCGCTGGTGCCGGGCAACGACCCGACCCTGCTGTTCACCAACTCCGGCATGGTGCAGTTCAAGGATGTGTTCCTGGGCGCGGAGAAGCGCAGCTATGTGCGCGCAGCCGATGTCCAGCGCTGCCTGCGCGCCGGCGGCAAGCACAACGACCTCGACTCGGTCGGCTACACCGCCCGCCACCACACCTTCTTCGAGATGCTGGGCAACTGGTCCTTCGGCGACTACTTCAAGAAGGACGCCATCGCCTGGGCATGGGAGCTGCTGACCCAGGTCTGGAAGCTGCCGGCCGAGCGCCTGCTGGTCACCGTCTACCACAACGACGACGAGGCCTACGCGCTGTGGCGCGACATGATCGGCGTGCCGGAAGCGCGCATCGTGCGCATCGGCGACAACAAGGGCGCGCCGTATGCCTCGGACAACTTCTGGCAGATGGCCGATACCGGCCCGTGTGGCCCGTGCACCGAGATCTTCTTCGACCATGGCGAGCACATCGCCGGTGGCCCGCCGGGCTCGCCGGATGAGGATGGCGACCGCTTCATCGAGATCTGGAACCTGGTGTTCATGCAGTTCGACCGCCAGCCCGACGGCACCCTGGTGCCGCTGCCGGCGCCGTGCGTGGATACCGGCATGGGCCTGGAGCGCCTGGCGGCGATCCTGCAGCACGTGCACACCAACTACGAGATCGACCTGTTCCAGGCGCTGATCCGCCAGGCGGCCGGACTGACCGGCACCGCCGACCTGGAGAACAAGTCGCTGCGCGTGATCGCCGACCATATCCGCGCCTGCTCCTTCCTCATCGTCGATGGCGTGCTGCCGTCCAACGAAGGCCGCGGCTATGTGCTGCGCCGGATCATCCGTCGCGCCCTGCGCCATGGCTGGATGCTGGGCGTGCGCCAGCCGTTCTTCCACAAGCTGGTGCCGACCCTGGTCGAGCAGATGGGCGAGGCCTATCCGGAGCTGCCGGCCGCCGCCACCACGGTGCACAAGGCGCTGCTGGCCGAGGAGGAGCGGTTCGCCGAGACCCTGGACGCGGGCATGAAGATCTTCGACGACGTCGCGGCCAAGGTCGACGATGGCGTCATTCCGGGTGCCGATGCCTTCCGCCTGTACGACACCTATGGCTTCCCGGTCGACCTGACCGCCGACATCGCCCGCGAGCGCGGCATGACGGTGGACATGGCCGGCTTCGACAGCGCCATGGAACACCAGCGCGAGATGGCGCGCGCCGCCGGCAAGTTCGGCGGTGGCGTGACGCTGCCCGCCGAGCTGGTCGCGACCCTGTCGCCCACCGTCTTCCTGGGGTACGACCAGCAGCACGCCGACGGCCTCAAGGTGGTTGCCCTGCTCAAGGGCGGCCGTCCGGTGGAGGAGGTGCAGGCGGGTGACGAAGTGATCCTGTTCACCGACAGGACGCCGTTCTATGCTGAATCCGGCGGCCAGGTTGGCGATACCGGCATGCTGTCCGGCAGCGGCGTGGAGCTTGCGGTTGCCGATACGCAGAAGTTCGCCGGCCAGTTCCACGGCCACGTCGGTACCGTGAAGCAGGGCGTGATCAAGCTCGGCGACATGCTCGCCGGCGGGATCGACAGCGCCCGTCGCGGTGCCACCATCCTCAACCACTCGGCCACCCACCTGCTGCATGCCGCGCTGCGCGAAGTGCTGGGCAGCCATGTGCAGCAGAAGGGCTCACTGGTGGCGCCGGACCGCCTGCGCTTCGATTTCTCGCATTTCCAGCCGATCAGCAGCGAGGAACTGGCGCTCATCGAGCGCAAGGTCAACGAGCAGGTCCGCGCCAACAATGCCGCCGAAGTGCACCACATGGGCATGCAGGAGGCGCTGGATTTCGGGGCGATGGCACTGTTCGGCGAAAAGTACGGCGAGAACGTGCGCGTGCTGAAGATGGGTGACTACTCGACCGAGTTGTGCGGTGGCACCCACGTGTCGCGCACCGGTGACATCGGCCTGTTCAAGATCACCGCCGAGGGCGGCGTCTCGTCCGGCGTGCGCCGCATCGAGGCCGTCACCGGGCAGGGCGCGCTGGACCACGTGGATGCCGAGGAAGCCCGCCTGGCCGAGGCTGCCAGCCTGCTGGGCGGGGCGGCGACCGATGTGGTGGAGAAGATCCGCCAGCTCGGCGAGCGGCAGAAGCGGCTCGAGCGCGAGCTGGAGGCCCTCAAGGCCAAGCTGGCCTCGGGCGCGACTGCCGACCTCGGCGCTTCGGCGGTCGAGATCGGCGGCGTGAAGGTGCTGGCGGCGCGCCTGGAGGGTTTCGACGCCAAGGCGCTGCGCGAGGCGATGGACCGGCTCAAGCAGCAGCTGGGCGATGCGGTGATCCTGTTGGCCGGTACCCAGGACGGCAAGGCCTCCCTGGTCGCAGGCGTCAATGGCTCGGCAATGGGCAGGGTCAAGGCCGGGGAACTGTTGTCCCATGTCGCCGGTCAGATCGGGGGCAAGGGCGGTGGTCGTCCTGATCTGGCACAGGGTGGCGGTGAAGACGGTCCCCGGCTGGTCGCCGCGCTCGACGGCGTGCTGGAATGGATCAAGCCACACTTGGCATGAACGCAGGCAGCCGCGCGCCTTGAAGGTGCCTGCGGCCTGCCATTAACATTGGGAGTCTTTTCCCTTTGTCGTGGGGCGCAGGTTCTTGGCGCGCCAATGCCGGTGGGAAACCCCCACCGGTTCCATGGAGACTCGCACAATGTTGATCCTGACTCGCCGTGTAGGCGAAACCCTGATGATTGGTGACTCGGTCAGCGTGACCGTGCTCGGCGTCAAGGGCAACCAGGTACGTATCGGTATCACCGCGCCCAAGGACGTGGCGGTGCACCGTGAGGAAATTTTCCAGCGTATCCAGCGCGGCGACGAGCCCGCTGCACAGGGAAGTGAAGAAACTTCCGAATAAGGGTTTACCTTTCACCCCGTTAAACGGTATTCTTCGCGCCCTGCCACGGAACACGCGGCAGGGCAAAGAGAAAACGGAGTGATGCCCGAGAGGCCGAAGGGGCTCCCCTGCTAAGGGAGTATAGGGTCAAAAGCTCTATCGAGGGTTCGAATCCCTCTCACTCCGCCAGTTGAAAAACGTCTGCAAGCCCCGGGTTTGCGGACGTTTTTCGTTTCAGGATGTGTGTTCGTACCGCGGTCCTGGATTGGACGGACACGGCGCGTGACTGGAAGATGTCCACCCGGTCGCGTGCAGGTGACGCACCACGCCGCATCGCGTACCATGGCCGCTGTCGAGCATCGACCGGGCCGCATCATGGGTCAGGGCGATCAGTACGGAAGAATTCTTGAAGAAATCGGGGGTGCACTGGTTTCGACGGGGGTTGTGAAGTCGCTTGGCGCATGCCGAGGGGGTAGCTTTCCTCGTAAATCCAGCTGCACAACTCATAGTTGCCAACGACGACAACTACGCTCTGGCCGCTTAAGGCCTAAGCCCCGAAACAGCTTGTGTCCGTGCTCGCTGCGTAGGGTCATCATCACGGAATCGCATGGGGTGGCTGCCCGTCAGCCCCTAGCTAGATAAAGCGGGCTGGTTCCGGGATGCGCTTTGCGCGCCGTGCTGTTCCGGGGCGAGATACAACGGCGAGCTAAGCATGTAGTGCCGGGGATGGAGTGCCTTCGGACGGCGGTTCAATTCCGCCCACCTCCACCATATTGAGATACCGGGATTTTCCGGGAAGTCGCCCAAACCCCTGGGAAACCAGGGGTTTTTCTTTGGCTGTTGCCTGGCCGTGTCCGGGGTGGTCACCGGGGCACCGGGTCGCCGGGGCCGTGGAACCCGAGTTGGCGATGGGCGGGCGCCCTGGGAGGCGCGTGCCGCCCGGCCGGATCCCGGGGCGTGCGCTGCCCACGGCCCACGCGGCATGCGGCGTGCTTGCCGATGCTGTTTCCTGCTCGTCGAGCCCTTCGGGGTTATCGGTACCCGCCGTCGACGATGCTGGCGCCCATCCGGCTTCTGCCCGCCGCTGAGGCCGGGCGGGCGCGTCCGCACGTTTTCTCTGCGCCTCATTGACCGGGGGCGCCGGCAGCACCGCGTCGGTGCAGGTCCCGGGCTCCCGCGGGTGTGCCCGGGGCGCGGGTGGGCGCCAGCCCGGTTTGCCGATACCGGCCGCGTCCGCGACAGGGCGGAGCGGCCATGGTTCCTGGCGTGGCTGGGGGGCGTTGGGTGGGGCAGGGTTCCGCGCAGCGATTTCCCGGTGCGATCCCCTGTCTGGTGCCGCTCCGGGCCAACCGGGCAGGGTGGCAATGCAAACAAACGCTATCGCGTGAATGTCCGGGGATACACATTTTTCAGCGTTCCGAATCGCGCAGACTGCCCCGCAGGATGAGGGGGAACCATGCGTAGCAAGCTGTTCGTGCCCGGCGCACGCCCGGAACTGTTCGACAAGGCGATGGCCGGCGCGGCCGATGTCCTGTCATTCGACCTGGAGGACTCGGTCCCGGAGGCGGGCAAGGCCGCCGCGCGTGCGCAGGTCGCCAGCTTCCTCTCCCGGCCAGAGGTCGCGGACAGCGGCCGCCTGCTGATCGTGCGCAGCAACGGTACCGATACGGCCCATTTCGTTGCCGACCTGGCGGCGGTGGCGCTGCCGTCGGTGTGGCTGCTCAACCTCCCCAAGGTCGAATCGGTGGCGCAGGTGCACGCGGCGGTCGCGTCGCTGGAGCGCGCGGAGGCCGCCAACGGCGTCACCCGCCCCATCGGCCTGCTGCTCAATATCGAAACGCCATGCGGCCTGCGCATGGCCCCCGCGCTGGCCGCCGCGCATCCGCGCGTGGCCGGGCTGCAGCTCGGGTTGGGCGATCTGTTCGCGCCGCACGGCATCGCCCGTACTGCTACCAATGTCCACGCCACCCTGTTCGCGCTGCGCATGGCCGCTGCCGAAGCGGGCGTGTTCGCCTGCGATGGCGCCTTCCCCGATGTCGGCGACGACGATGGCTTCCGCGCCGAGGCCAGGCTGGCCCACGAGCTGGGCTTCATCGGCAAGAGCTGCATCCACCCGCGCCAGGTCGGACTGGCCAATGAGGTATTCGGCGCGTCCGATGCGGTGCTCGACGAGGCTTGCCGTATCGTCGCTGCCGCCGCGGATGCCGCTGCCCAGGGACGCGGCGCGTTCCTGTTCGAGGGACGCATGATCGACCTGCCTTTCCTGCGTCGCGCCGAAGCACTGCTGGCCGGCGCCGCCCGCCGCGCGCCCGCCGCGTCCTGATTCCCATGCCCTGCCGAGCCACATCGATGCCGATACCCGCAGTAGCGCACGCCTCCTCCCTTTCCCGACGCCTGCTGCGCGGGTTGCGCCTGTTCACGGCAGCGGCGCTGCTGGCGCTGGGCGGTACCGCGGCGGCGGACAACCTGACCAGCGTCGCGTCCGGCACGCTGGCGCCATTGCCGGCGGAGGCCGCCCAGCCACGGCTGCTGGTGGTCGATGGGCGCGACCTGGCGCTGTCCGCCGATGGAGCCTGGGCACTGGCCGGTGACGGCAAGGCCTGGCAGCCGCTGGCGCTGGCGCTGGCGCCGGCCGGGGCCGGTGCCGACATCCGCATGGCGGTCAACGCCGGTGGCCAGACCTGGTTGCTGCGCGGCGGCGACAGCGACAGCGACAGCAGCGACCGCCTGCAGAGCGCACGCCTGCAGGGCAATACGCTGTCGCTGGGGCGCACCCTGGCGCTGCCGGCGACGCTGCGCCAGGCGCAGGTCGCCGCGCTCGGGGAAGTGCTGTACGTGGCCGGCACCGGTGCCGATGGCTCGATGCACCTGTATCGGCACGCGCTGGCGGTGGAGGGGGGCGGCTGGCAGGCGCAGCCGGCGTGGCCTGCCGCCGGGCGCCTGGTGGCGCTGCAGGGCCAGAAGGGCGCCCTGTACGCCGCCGTTGGCGATGCCACCGGCGACGCGCTGTGGCGCTGGACCGCGGACAACGGCTGGCAGGAAGCGCCGGCGCCGGCGGGTCACATCCTGCCCGGCTCGCTGCGCGCGCTCGGCCAGGCGCACCTGCTGATGCTGGTGCGCGATGCCAACGGCATCGGCCTGCGCACCTTCCATACCATCACCAGTGCCTGGGCCACGCTCGACGCACCAGCCATGCCGGCCGGCGCGGCGCCGCTGGCGATCGCCGCGCGTGGCAACGGCCTGGCCTGGGCCGGCGCCGACGGTGGCATGCACTACGCCGAGGTGCAGGGCGGCAAGCACCTGCTCGGGTGGCTGGACTGGAGCGTGATCGTCATCTACCTGGCCGGCATGATCGGCATCGGCGTGTACTTCTACCTGAAGGACCAGACCGCGTCGGAATCGGAATTCTTCGTCGGCGGCCGCAGCATCCCGTTCTGGGCCGCGGGTATCAGCCTGTACGCCACCAACACCAGTTCGATCAGCTTCATCGCCATTCCCGCCAAGGCCTACGAGACCAACTGGCAGTACCTGACCAACAACCTGGTGGCGGTGCTGGGGCTGATGTTCGTGGCGGTGTGGATCGTGCCGCTGCTGCGGCGGCTGGACCTGATGAGCGTGTTCTCCTACCTGGAGACCCGCTTCCACCCGGCCATCCGCATGCTCGCCAGCGCCCTGGCCATCGCCATGCAGGTCGGCAGCCGGCTGAGCGTGATCCTGTTCCTGCCGGCGCTGGCGATCGCCACCATCACCGGCATCGACGTGGTCTGGAGCATCCTGATCATGGGCGTCTTCACCATCATCTACACGGTGATGGGCGGCATGCGCGCGGTGGTGTGGACCGACTTCGTGCAGGTGTTCGTGAAGATGGGCGGCGCGATCTTCGCCATCGGCTTCATCGTGTGGACCCTGGGCGCCGATTTCGACGGCATCCGCGAAGCGGCGATGGCCGAGCACAAGACCAAGCTGCTGGACTTCAGCTTCGACCTGACCAAGGCCACGGTGTGGGGGTTCATCTTCCTGGTGGTGTTCGACGTGGTGTTGACCTTCCCCAAGGACCAGGTGCTGATGCAGCGCACGCTGGCGACCAAGTCGGACAAGGAGGCCGGGCGTTCGATCTGGATCTTCGCCGCGATCATGATCCCCGGCGGCTTCATCTTCTACAGCATCGGCACCGCGCTGTGGATGTACTACAAGCACAACCCGGGCCGGCTGGACCCGCTGCTTCCGATCGACGCGACGTTCCCGCTGTTCATCGCCGCCGAGCTGCCGCCGGGCGTCACCGGCCTGATCATCGCCGGCATCTTCGCCGCGGCCATGTCCACGCTGTCGAGCATCATCAACAGCGTGGCGACGCTGCTGTCGGTGGATTTCTACGACAAGCTGGCGAAGAACCCGACCGAACGCGGCAGCGTGCGCTTCGCCGAGATCATGACCGTGGTCGTCGGCCTGGCCGGCATGGGCCTGGCGCTGGTGCTCTCGCGCTATGACATCCACTCGCTGTTCGACGTCTCGATCGAACTGGCCGGCCTGCTCGGCGGCGGCTTCGCTGGTGCCTATACGCTGGGCATGTTCACCCGCCGCGCCAACTCGCCGGGCGTGGCCATCGGCATCGCCGGCAGCATCGCGCTGACCCTGCTGGCATGGTCGCTGGACCTGGTGCACCCGTACTTCTACCTGGGCATCTCGATCCTGCTGTGCATCGTGATCGGCTACCTCGCCAGCCTGTGCTTCCCGGCGCCGGCGCGCTCGCTCAAGGGCCTGACCATCTACCGCCAGGACGCCACGTGAACGGCCGGCGCGCGACCGTGACGTTGGTCGGATGCCGCGCGCCGTGGCCTGCTGTAGCGTTGCCCCGGATCCAGAGGGCATAGTCGTGGAAACCCAGTTCCTCAACACGTTCGTCACCGTGGTCGATCGCGGCTCGATGGCCGCGGCGGCGCGCATGCTGCACATCACCCCGGCGGCGGTGGCGCAGCAGATCCGCACGCTGGAACGCGAGCTCGGCGCACCGCTGATCGCGCGCGCCGGGCGCACCGTCAGCGTCACCGCCGAGGGCGCGCGCATCCTGCAGCGTGCGCGCGACCTGCTGCGCGACGTGTCCGACCTGCGCAGCGTGGCCAACGAGAGCGGCATGGCCGGCGAACTGCGGCTGGGGGCCTGTCCGACCGCGCTGGCCGGGCTGGTGCCGGACATCCTGGCGCGCATGGTGGCCAAGTTTCCCGAGATCAACGTATTCATCCGCCCCGGCTATTCGGCCGACCTGTACGGCGCGGTGGAAGCCGGCGACCTGGACGCGGCGATGGTGCTGCAGGCGCCGTTCTCGCTGCCCAAGACCTGCGACTGGCAGCTGCTGCGCGAAGAGCCGATGGTGGTGCTGGCACCGGCGCGGCTGGCCGCGCGCGACCCGCACGACCTGCTGCGCGATGAGCCGCTGATCCGCTACGACCGCCATGAATGGGGCGGGCGCCAGGCCGACGAGTACCTGCGCCGCGTGGGCATCGTGCCGCGCGAACGCTTCGAGCTCAACGCGCTCAACGCCATCGCGGTGATGGTGGACCGTGGCCTGGGTGTGTCGCTGGTACCCGACTGGGCGCGGCCATGGCCCGAAGGGCTGGCGGTGGCGCGGCTGCCGCTGCCCGAACCGTGCGAGCCGCGGCGCATCGGCATGGTCTGGTCGCGTTCGTCGGTACGCATCCGCCAGGTCAACGCGCTGCTGGAAGAAGGCCGCGCCGAACTGTTGCCCGGCAGGGCCTAGCCGCGCCTGCCGGCGCAGCCCGTGCGCCTTTGCCGCACGCCCGCTACCGGCACGATCCGCAACAAATCCTAGGCAGTGAACATACGATTGCGCGCTTCTATCGTCATGAAGTCGCACCTAGTCTTCGGCCAAGACCGGCCGGTGCGTGACCAGATCCCGTAGAGGATCGTCCTCCACCCCGGCCCGACGGGCGCGAGCCCGGACGCGATATCCGGCACGTTCGACTCCCCGGTCGTCGGTGCCGCAATCCACTTCGGGGGGAGAGAATCAATGATCAAGCCACTTACGGCCGCCATCGGCATGGCCCTGCTCGCCGGCATGAACGGTGCCGCCTGGGCGCAGGACGCCCAGGACAAGAACCAGGACAAGGCCGTCGACCTGGACCAGGTGATCGTCACCGGTACCCGCACCGCCACCGCCATCGACAAGATTCCCGGCGCCATCACCCTGGTGTCCAAGGAAGAAGTGCAGCGCACGCTGAGCCTGACCGAAGACGCGACCGCGGTGCTGGCCCGCACCGTTCCCGGCTACGCCGAGTCCTCGCAGGCCATGAGCAACACCGGCGAAACCCTGCGCGGCCGCATCGCGCTGCGCCTGTTCGACGGCATCCCGCAGGGCTCGCCGCTGCGCGAAGGCAACCGCAACGGCACCTTCACCGACATGGGCGTGGTGGGGCGCATCGAGGTGATCAACGGCCCGTCCGCTTCCGAAGGCATCGGCGCGGCCGGCGGCATCATCAACTACATCTCCAAGGTGCCGACCGTCGAAGGCCACGAGACGGAAGTGATCTCGCGCTACTCCACCCAGTTCGGCGACGACAGCGCCGGCTGGAAGCTGGGCGTGAACCATGCCTACAAGGGCGATGACGTGGATGCGCTGCTGAGCGCCTCGTACATCGACCGCGGCATCTCCTACGACGGCAATGGCCGCCGCATCGGCATGAACACCAGCGGCTCGACCTCCGACTCCGAGGCCCGCAACCTGTTCCTGAAGGCCGGCTACAACTTCGGCGAATCCGGCGCGCAGCGCCTGCAGGCCAGCTACAGCCGCTTCAAGATCGACGGCAAGGCCAACTACCACCAGGTCGAAGGCTGCCGCTACGACCCAGTGTCGTGCCCGGTGCCGACCACCAATACCTCCGAGCGTGGCGCCATCGCCGGCTCGCTGGCCGAATTCAACGATTTCAAGCAGTTCGCGCTGAACTACAGCAACGGCGACCTGTTCGGCGGCACCCTGGTGGCCGACTACTACTGGGCCGACCAGGCCATGCGCTACCTGCCGGAGAACGGTGACGACAAGCAGCTGGTCAAGGTCGGCGCCGGCTTCGACGAAGCCCAGCGCATCTACGACCAGTCCGAGATCACCTCGAAGAAGCAGGGCCTGCGCAGCTCGTGGACCCGCGGCGACATATTCGGCCTGGAAGGGCTGCAGCTGCGTGCCGGCGTGGACCTGGTCAAGGACGAGGCCGCGCAGCGGCTGGCGCTGACCAACCGCCTGTGGGTGCCGCCGATGAAGTACACCAGCACCGCGCCGTATGCGCAGCTGACCTGGGACATCGGCCCGGTGACCGTCAGCGGCGGCCTGCGCCGCGAAGACGGCGAGCTCAAGGTCGACAGCTACACCACCACCGCCTACCGCAACGGCGTGTTCGTGCAGGGTGGGGGGCTCAAGTACGCCGAGAACATGAAGAACCTCGGTGCGATCTGGCGCGTGACCGACGAGCTGTCGGTGTTCGCGTCCTACGGCGAAGGCTTCGGCCTGCCCAACATCGGCATCCCGCTGCGCAACATCAACGTGCCGGGGCAGTCGGTGGACCGCATCTCCGACCTGCAGGCGATCATCGTCGACAACCGCGAGTACGGCTTCAACTGGCGCGGCGACCGCGGCGCGCTGGGCATGTCCTACTACGACAGCCGCTCCGAGTTCGGCACCTCGCTGGCCATCGATCCGCGCAGCAATGACTTCATCCTCAGCCGCGCACCGACCCGCATCAAGGGCTTCGAGGCCAACGGCGAGTGGCGCTTCAGCGATGCCTGGAAGGTGACGGCGCTGTATTCGCGCATCCGCGGCACCACCGAGTACTACCCGGGCTCGGGCCTGATCAAGAAGATGGGCGTGCTGGACATCAACCCGGACAAGATCGGCGCCTCGGTGGCCTGGAACTTCGTGCCCGAGGCCAACGTCACCCTCGGCGCGACCAAGCTGCTCGACCGCGATCTGCGCGCCACCCATACCCGCCCGAGCGATGGCGCGGTGTATACCAACGCGGAGAAGACCGAAGGCTACGTGCTGTTCGACCTGGTGGTGAACTACGACACCGGCCGCTACGGCAAGCTGTCGCTGGGCATCGAGAACCTGTTCGACAAGCAGTACATCCTGAGCTGGTCGCAGTTGCCCGGTTGGCAGAACTACTGGTCCGGCCGTGGCCGCATGGTCTCGCTGAGCCACAGCATCAAGTTCTGATCGTTTCACCCCCAGCGGCGTCCCGGTTCTCCGGGGCGCCGCTTTCGTTTGCAGGGCCCGGCGCTGCCGCCATCACCCCGGGATCGGTGTGGCCTGAAGCAAGCGGAGTTCCCTTTGCACCGGCGCGCCCTGCGTCTAGGCTGGTCCCGGCAAAGCGCCCCCGGCGCCAACGCACGCCCCGCTCGTTCCCGCGCCTGCACGGCCGGGCCATACGGAACCGCAGCATGCACTCCACGGCACCCACAACCGGCACCGCAGCATCCCCGGCATGGCGATCGCCAGCGCGCTGGCTGCTTTGCTGGATGCTCGCGGCCGCCTGCATCGCCCCGGCCGGCGCGCGCGACGATGACCGCTGGCAGCGGCTGGACGGCTTCCTCCAGGACAGTACCGGCAGCGGCCGCTTCCCCGGCGCGGTGGCGCTGGTCGAGCACCGCGGCCGCATCGTTTTCCATGGCCGCTGGGGCCATGCCGACAGCGCGGGCACCCGGCCGTTACACGAAGACGCCATTTTCCGCATCTACTCGATGACCAAGCCGGTGACCTCGGTCGCGGTGCTGATGCTGATGGAGGAGGGGCGGCTGGCGCTGGACGATCCGCTGTCGCGCTACCTGCCGGCATTCGCCGACCGCCAGGTCGTGGTCGGCGGCGACGCGCGGCATCCGCAACTGGCGCCTTCGCCGCGGGCGATCACCCTGCGCCACCTGCTCACCCATACCAGCGGGCTGGCGGCGGACTCGGCCGCGCACCCGGTCGCGACCGGGCTGCTGGATGCCGCCGGCATCGATGCGGCCACGTCGCTGGAGGACGTAGCCGCACGCCTGGCGACGCTGCCGCTGGCCGATGCGCCCGGTACCCATTTCCATTACGAAGGCAGCAACACCGAACTGCTGGCGCGGGTGGTGGAAGTCGTGAGCGGGCAGCCGTTCGCGCAGTTCCTGCAGCAGCGCATCTTCGATCCGCTGGCGATGCGCGATACCGGTTTCGTCGTGCCCGCCGCACAGCGCGGGCGCGTGGTGGAGCTGCCGATAGGCACCGACGATGGCCGCCTGCGCGTGGCCGGCACGCCCAGCGCGCTCAGCCCCGGCGTGCGCCTGAAGGGCTACGACAGCGGTGCCGGCGGCCTGTACTCCACTGCCGCCGACTACCTGGCATTCGCGCGCATGCTCCGTGACGATGGCCGTGCGGGCGGGCGCCGGCTGCTGGCGCGCAAGACCGTGGACCTGATGATGGCCGACCAGCTCGGTGGCTTCGTACCCGCCGTGCCGGGCCCGGCGCCCGGCGAAGGCTTCGGCCTCGGCGGTTACGTCGTCGTCGACCCGGCCGCGCGCGGCAAGCTGGGCAGTGCCGGGCAGTTCGGCTGGTCCGGCGCCGCCTCGACCTACTTCGCCATCGACCGCCGGGAACGACTGGTGGCGATCCTGATGCTGCAGTACCTGCCCGCCGGCCCACGGCCGCTGGCATCGCCTTCGACCCGCTTCTACAACCTCGTCTACCAGGCCATCCCATGAGCTCCACCGTCCTCGTCGCCGGCTCGGCCAATCTCGATTTCGTGGTGCGCGCCGCGCATGTGCCGGCGCCGGGAGAAACCGTGCTCGGTCGCCAGTTCCGTACCTTCCCCGGTGGCAAGGGTGCCAACCAGGCGGTGGCCTGTGCGCGTGCCGGCGGTGCCGATACGCGCATGCTGCTGGCCCTGGGCGAGGACGACTTCGCCAGGCCGATCGAGGCCTCGCTGGGCGACGCCGGGGTGCGGCTGCATGTGGTGCGCGATGCGCAGCTGCCGACCGGCACCGCCTTCATCTGCCTGTCCGACGATGCCGAGAACGCCATCACCGTCGCGCCCGGCGCCAACATGGCCCTGCAGCCGATGCACCTGCCGCCGCTGGACGGCGTGCAGTGGCTGCTGCTGCAGCTGGAGACGCCGCTGGACACCGTGCTCGCGCATGCGCGGGCCGCACGTGCGGCCGGGGTCAAGGTGGCGCTCAACGCCGCACCGGCTCAGGTGCTGCCGGCCGCGCTGCTGGCCGCGCTGGACATGCTGATCGTCAACGAGGGCGAACTGGACGTGGTCGCCGGCCACCCGCCGGACCTGGCCACCGGCCTGGCGCGACTGCAGGTGCCGTGCGTGATCGTCACCCTCGGCGCGCGCGGCTGCCTGGCGCGCAGCGAGGGCCGCATCCTGCTGCAGCCGGCATTTTCCATCCAGCCGGTGGACACCACCGCTGCCGGCGATACCTTCTGCGGCACGCTGGTGGCATCGCTGGCGCGCGGCCAGACGCTGCAACAGGCGCTGCTCCGCGCCAGCGCCGCGTCCGCGCTGGCCTGCACCCGGCTGGGTGCGCAGTCCAGCATCCCCGACCATGCCGAGGTCGCCGCACTGCTGGCCGATACCGCACGCGTCCCCGGTGCCGCCGCCCATGCCGCGCTGGCGACCGCCTGCGCGCTCTGACCCTTTCCGCTTTCCGTTGGATGAATGCCATGACCACGCCGTACACCACGCCCGATTACGACAACGAAGCCGCCGACCATGGGCGTGAGGCGATCACCACCGAATACAAGTTCTCCCACGTCACCACCGGCCGCTACCTGCCCACCCCGGGCAAGGCGCCGGCGTGGCCGTTCGCCGACATCGGCAGCTGGATGATCGACGCCAACGCCAGCGCCGCCGACTGGCTGACCGAACTGAAGGACTGGCGCCGCGAGCACCTGGTGCGGATCGGCTACACCGACGCCAACTACCGGCGCCCGGAACTGCAATGGGCGCAGCGCAACTTCGTGCATGCGCAGATGATGGTCGAGGACCGCTACTTCTTCGACGTGGATACCGCGCAGTACACCGTGGACCGCTACCTGGACGACCTGGTCGCGCGCTTCGGCGGGCTGGACTCGGTGCTGATCTGGTACATCTATCCGAACATCGGCATCGACGACCGCAACCAGTTCGACCTGGCGCACACGCTGCCCGGTGGCATCGAGGGCCTGAAGGCCGCGGTGCAGGCATTCCAGAAGCGCGGCGTGCGCGTATTCCTGCCTGCCAAGCCGTGGGACCACGGCACCCGCGACCCGGGCGTGACCCACTGGGACGGCATGGCCGCGATCATCAAGGCCACCGGCGCCGACGGCATCAACGGCGATACCTTCAACGGCGTGCCGCGCGCGTTCTTCGATGCGTGCGACGCCAACGGCAACCCGGTGGTGGTGCAGCCGGAGTCGACCATCAGCTCCGAGGAGCAGCTGATCTGGAACGTGCAGAGCTGGGGCAAGAAGGCGCCGGACGGCCCGGTGCCGCCGGTGTCCAAGTGGAAGTGGCTGGAGCCCCGGCACATGGTCAACTACGAGAACCGCTGGGGCCGCAACCGCAACCACGACCTGCAGTACTGCTTCTTCAACGGCATCGGCTATAACGCGTGGGAGAACATCTGGGGCATCTGGAATGCGTTCACCCCGCGCGACGGCGAGACCCTGCGGCGCATCGCGGCGATCTACCGCCAGTTCCCGCAGCTGGTGGTGTCGCTGGACTGGGAGCCGTACCAGGTCTGCTTCCAGGGCGGCATCTTCGCCAGCAGGTTCCCGGTCGGGGGCCTGACCCTGCACACCCTGGTCAACCGCAACGAGTACCCGGTCGACGGCGAGCAGATCGGCCTGGCGCACGTGGAGGGCACCCGCTACTACGACGTGTGGCATGGCGTGGAGCTGTCGCCGGTGGTGCGTGACGGCGTGGCGGTGATCGAGCTGCCGATGGAGGCGCGCGGCTTCGGCGCGGTACTCAGCGTGCAGCCGGGCGTGGTGGTGGATGGTTTCGACGCCTTCATGGCCACGGCCGCCACGCGCGCCCGGCAGCCGCTCAACAGCTACTCCGGCGCCTGGAAGGCGGCCCCGCAGCAGCTGCGCGAGATCCCGCCGACCGCGGCGCAGGCGGTCGCGCCGGACGGCATGGTCAGCATTCCCGCCGGCGAGTTCGTGTTCGCCGTCGGCGGCGTCGAGATCGAGGGCTTCAACTGGGCCGGGCAGGACGTGCAGTTCCCCTGGGAAGACTGCCCGCGCCGCCACCACCGCCGGCGCATGCAGATGGCGGCGTTCCACATCGACCGCCATCCGGTCACCAACGCGCAGTTCAAGGCGTTCATCGACGCCACCGGCTACCACCCGGCCGACGACATCAACTTCCTCGCCCACTGGGTGGACGGCGCGCCGCGTGCCGGCTGGGACAACAAGCCGGTGACCTGGGTATCGCTGGAAGACGCGCGCGCCTATGCCGCCTGGGCCGGCAAGCGCCTGCCGCACGAATGGGAATGGCAGTACGCCGCACAGGGCAGCGATGGCCGGCTGTATCCGTGGGGCAACGACTGGGACCCGGCCCGGGTGCCGCGGGTGAACCGCGGCCGCCGCATCCTGCCGCCGGACGACGTCGACGCTCACCCGGACGGCGCCAGCCCGTTCGGGGTGGAGGACCTGGTCGGCAACGTGTGGCAGTGGACCGACGAGTTCGTCGACGACCATACCCGCGCGGCGATCCTGCGCGGCGGTTCCAGCTACCAGCCGCAGACCTCGCACTGGTATTTCCCGCAGGCATACCGGCTTGACCAGCACGGCAAGTACCTGCTGATGGCGCCGGCCAAGGACCGCAGCGGCATGCTCGGCTTCCGCTGCGTGGTGGACGCGGCATGAGCGCGGCCATTGCCTGCGGCCAGCAGTGGGTGGGCCCGGCGGCGGTACGGCTCGACGGCCTGTTCGGGCAGATGCTGGCCGCCAACCGTGGCGGCCGGCTGAGCCACTTCATCGTCGATGAGGACAGCCCGTCGATCAGCATCTTCGGCCAGGCGCACAAGTGCCGGAACCAGGAAGGCGACTGGTACGGCGAGCATGCCGGCAAATGGCTCTCCGCCACCGCGCGGGCGGTGGCGCAGGGTGGGCAGCCGCAGCTTGAGGCCAACCTGCGCCGCGTGGCCGACTGGCTGGTCAGCCAGCAGGACGACGACGGCTATCTGGGCAACTACGCCGCCGACCGCCGCTTCACCGTGCCGCAGCCGCCCAGGCCCGAAAGCTGGAACGGCGAACCGGCGCTGCGCACCTGGGACATCTGGACCCACAGCTACCTGGTCCTGGGTTTCCTGGAAACCTGGCGCGCGCTGGGCGAGGTGCGCTACCTGCAGGCCGCGTGCCGCATTGCCGACCTGTGCTGGCAGGCGCTGGAGTCGGGCATCGACATCACCACGCTCGGCAACCACCATGGCATGTCCGCCACGGTGCTGCTGGACCCGGCCGCCGACCTGTACCTGGTGACCGGCGAGCCCCGCTATCTGGCGCTGGCCGAGAAGATCCTGCAGCAGGCCAATGCCAACCCGCGCCTGGCCCTGCTCGACAAGGCACTGGCCGGCGAGGACGCGGCCTTCATCGCCACCGGCAAGGCCTACCAGCTGTGCTGGAACCTGGTCGGGCTGGCCAAGCTGTACAAGGCTACCGGCAAGGATGAGTACCGCGTCGCCGTCGATGCGCTGTGGAACAACATCCGCACCCACCACCTCACCCTGGGCGGCGGCCCGTGGGGCGGGGTGGCGCACCGTTCGCGCGAAGTGTTCAACGCGCCGCGCACGTTCTTCCCGCAGGCCTACGTGGAGACCTGCTCGGTACTGGCATGGATACAGCTGAACCGCGAGCTGCTCGCGATCACCGGGCATGCGCGCCATGCCGACGAGCTCGAACGCACCGCCTACAACGACCTGCTGGCGGCGATGGCGCCCGATGGCGAGGACTGGTGCTACTACACGTTTCCCAACGGCAAGCGGGTGCACACCACCTACTGGCGCTGCTGCAAGTCCTCCGGCGCGATGGCGGTGGAGGAACTGCCGCAGGTCGCCTACGGCACCACCGCCGACGGCAGCCTGCGGGTCAACCTGTATGGCGCCGGGCAGGCGACCCTGCACCACGCCGAGGCCGGCGCGGTGACGCTGCAGCAGCAGACGCGCTATCCGTTCGACGGCCGGATCACGCTGCAGGTGACGCCGGAAAACCGCGCCACCTTCGGCATCGGCCTGCGCATCCCGGCCTGGGCCGGGGATGCGCGCATCCGGGTCAACGGCATCGAGGTGCCGGTGCAGGCAGGCGCCGACGGCTTCGTGCAGCTGCAGCGGCAATGGCAGGCCGGTGACAGCATCGCCGTGGTGCTGCCGATGCAGCCGCAGCTGCAGCGTGCGGCCAACGTCAACGTCCAGGAGTCGCGTGCGCCGGATGGCTCGCCGGTGGCGCAGGAAGTGCTGCGCTGGGAGTACGCCGGCCTGACCTACGGCCCGCTGGTCTACGCCACCACGCTGATCGACGGCTACAAGACCGACGAGACGGTGAAGCTGCCTGCCGGTGATCCGGCGCAGTGGTTGCGGGTCGGCGAGGACACGGGCGAGGGCGCGCCGCTGACGATGCAACTGGAATGCCGCGCACCGCTTCGGTTCGAGCCTTACTACCGCTGCGGTGGACGCGTGCACGGTGCCTGGCGGCTGACCTGGCTGTCGCTGGCGCCGACACCCTGACGGCGCCGCGCCACGGCCATTCGCCGCTTTAAGTCCTCGCTGAAAATACCCGCACGATATGTTTCTTCCCGGCCCTGCGGAGGAAACTGCAATCAAGGAATCGAGTGCACCCCATGCCCGCAAGCCCAAGCCCGTCACCCTTCGACATCGCCCGCCGCGACGGCGCCAGCGGCCCGCTGAGCGGCGTGCGCGTGCTCGATCTCAGCGCCTACATCGCCGGCCCCTACGGCTGCACGCTGCTGGCCGACCAGGGCGCGGAAGTGATCAAGGTGGAGCCGCCGGCCGGCGACAACCTGCGCAAGTATCCGTCCACGCTGGAAGCGGAAAGCCGCGCCTTCCTCGGCGTCAACCGATCCAAGCGCGGCGTGGTGCTCGACCTGAAGCAGCCCGACCAGCGCGCGGTGCTGATGCGGCTGGTGCGCGAGGCCGACGTGCTGGTGCACAACTTCCGCCCCGGCGTGCCGGCGCGGCTGGGCATCGACTTCGACAGCCTGCAGCGGCTCAACCCGCGGCTGGTGTACTGCGCGGTCACCGGCTACGGCGAGACCGGCCCGCTGCGCGACAAGGCCGGCTACGACCAGGTGCTGCAGACCATGACCGGCATGTGCGCGATGCAGGGCAAGCCCGGCGGCGCACCGGAAATCCTGTACGGCTCGGTGGTGGACTACTACGCCGCCGCGCTGGTGGCCGCGGGCGTGTCCTCGGCGCTGTACGAGCGCGAGCGCAGCGGCGAGGGCCAGTACGTGGGCGTGTCGCTGCTGCGCAGTGCGCTGACCATGCAGTCGGCGCGGATGATCTGGGCCGAGGGCGAGCCGGAAGCAGTCGGCCGCGACATGCGCTCGGGAGGTGTCACCGGCATCCATCCCACCGCCGATGGCTGGCTCTACATCTCGGCCAATACGCCGCATTTCTGGCAGGCGCTGTGCGAGAAGACCGGACTGCCGGAACTGGCTGCCGACCCGCGCTACGACACCGTGCGCAAGCGTGCCGCGCACTCGGACGAATTGCTGGCGCGGTTGCACGCGGCGTTGGCCGCGCGCAGCGCGCTGGAATGGGAATCGCTGTTCGGCGAGGACGTGCCGTGCGCGGCCGCGCGCAAGGTCGAGGACATGTTCGAGCACCCGCAGGTGCAGGCCGGCGAGATGATCGCATCGCTGCCGCACCCGGTGCTGGGCAGCTACCGCGGCATCACCCGTCCCATCGTGTTCGGCCGCACGCCGGGCCCGCAACCCTTCGCCGCGCCGGTATTCGACCAGGACACCGCTTCGGTCCTCGCCCGCGTCGCCGAAGACGGCGCCACGCCCTGACCTGGAACCTGCAATGACCCGATCCAAGCTCGCCCAGCTGCGCGGACTGTCCGTCGTGGTCGCCGATACCGGCGACTACGACGCCATCAAGCGCCTGCGCCCGGTCGACTGCACCACCAACCCGACGCTGGTGCGCAAGGCGCTGGACCTGCCGGTGTACGCCGGGCTGATCGAACGCGAGCTGCAATGGGGCCGTGCCCAGGCCGGCGACCGCGCCGAGGTCGCCCGGGCCGTGGTCGACCGCCTGACCATCGGCGTGGGCGCGATGCTGGCCGAGCTGGTGCCGGGTCGCGTCTCCACCGAGGTCGATGCCGACCAGGCCCACGACACCGCCGCGACCATCGCCAAGGCGCGCCAGTTCATCGCCATGTACGCAGCGGCCGGCGTGCCGCGCGACAAGGTGCTGATCAAGATCGCCGCCACCTGGGCCGGGGTGGAAGCCACCCGCGTGCTGCAGGCCGAGGGCATCGACTGCAACCTGACGCTGATCTTCAACCCGACCCAGGCGCTGGCCTGTTCGGAGGCCGGTGCGTTCCTGATCTCGCCGTTCGTCGGCCGCATCCTGGACTGGTACGTGGCCCACGGCCAGGCGCCGGCCAGCATCGACGAGGACCCGGGCGTGAGGTTCGTGCGCGGGGTGTACGCCGAGTTCAAGCGCCGCGGTTCGCCGACGGTGGTGATGGGCGCCTCGTTCCGCTCGACCGCGCAGATCGAGGCGCTGGCCGGCTGCGACCGCCTGACCATCTCGCCGGACCTGCTGGAAAAGCTCGACGCCGACCTGGGCGAGCTGCCGCGCAGGCTGGTGCCGGCCGCCGTCGAAGCGGTGGACGTCGCGCCGATCGACCAGGCGAAGTTCGACGCCGACATGGCCGCCGACCCGATGGCCACCGAGAAGCTGGCCACCGGCATCGATGCCTTCGCCAAGGACCTGCAGGCGCTGCGCCAGCGCATTGCCGACGAACTGGCCTGAGCCGGCGATGATGGCGATGCGCTCACGGCTCCTGCGTCTGCTCGCCACCGGCCGGTGCCTGCTGGCCAGCGCCTGTGCCACGCGGGCCGCGCGCGAGCCGGTGGCCGAGCTCGGCCCCGGCATCGCCCTGCCGCCGCCGGCGCCCGGATCGGCGGCATTGGCGCAGCCGTTGCCGGCCGCGGCCTACTGATTCCCCGCAGGTTACGTTACCGGTTGCTCTCTCCCTCCCTCCGGTATCGCCACGACCGTGCCGGCATGGCACGGTCGTTTTTTTTGCCGGGGAAGAACCGGGGGCCGCGTCGGATTCCCCGAGGCCACCGGCGTCAGGGGGAAGTAGAGCATTCGACTCCGCCCGCAGGTTTTGCCGCGCTCCCCCGTTTTATCGGTTTGATGGCGGAGCCAGCGGCCAGCGGCCGCCGCATCACTCAGGCGTTGCGGTTGTGGGCACGCAGCGCGCGCTGCTTCTCGCGGGCCCAGTCGCGGTCCTTGGCCGCATCGCGCTTGTCATGGGCTTGCTTGCCCTTGGCCAGTGCGATTTCCAGCTTGATCCGGTTCTTGCTCCAGTACATCGCGGTCGGCACCAGCGTGTAGCCGTCGCGCTCCACCCGGCCGATGAGCTTGTCGATCTCGCGCCGGTGCAGCAGCAGCTTGCGCTGGCGCCGGTCCTCCGGAACGGTATGGGTGGATGCCTGGATCAATGGCGTGATCTGCGCGCCGATCAGGAAGATCTCGCCGTCCTTCACGTAGGCGTAGGCGTCGGTCATGTTGCCGCGCCCGGCGCGGATGGCCTTGATCTCCCAGCCCTGCAGCACCAGCCCGGCCTCGAAACGCTCCTCCAGGTGGTATTCATGGCGCGCGCGCTTGTTCAGCGCGATGGTTTTGTCGGCCTGCGCGTTCTTTGCTTTATCCTTACCGGGTTTCTTGCTCATTTCCGTATTGTCTCCGATTAGGAGGCTTTCCGAACATCCGTCCGTATCCCGCATGCCTATCATCCGCCGCAGCGCCCTGGTCGAACAGCCGGCCGAGCGCATGTTCGACCTGGTCAACGACGTTGCCGCCTATCCGCGGCGTTTCCGCTGGTGTGAAGCGGCGCAGATCCTGGAATCGGGCCCGGAGCGCCTGGTGGCACGCCTGGACCTGGGGCTGGGGTCGTTCCGCACCTGGTTCATGACCGAGAACACGCTGCAGCGCCCGGGCAGCATCGACATGCAGTTGAAGGACGGCCCGTTCAAGCGCCTGCATGGCCGCTGGCAGTTCCAGCCATTGTCCGACGCCGCCTGCAAGGTGAGCCTGGAGCTGGAGTTCGAGCCGACCTCGCGCCTGCTCGGGCCGGCGCTGGCACTGGGCTTCCAGGGGCTGGCCGACCGCATGGTCAATGATTTCGTGCGCGTGGCCGAGCAGGGGGGCTGAGGCATGCGCGTGGAGGTGGTGCTGGCCTGGCCGGAGCGCTGCCTGCGGCGGGAGCTGGTGCTGCCGGAAGGGAGTACGGTCGCCGACGCGGTGGCGGTGGCGGCGCTGGATGCCGCTGGCGAATCCGTGGCCATGGCGGTGCATGGCGTACTGGCGCGGCCGCAGCAGGTGCTGCACGACGGCGACCGCGTCGAACTGCTCAGGCCACTGCTGGCCGACCCCAAGGAAAACCGCCGCCGGCGGGCGCGTGGCGGCGATTGATGCGGTGCGTGGCGCCTGGAATCAGCGGCCGCCGCGCTTCTTCTTGTCCTTGGGCAGGTTGCGGCCGAACTGGCGTACGCCTTCGCGCGCCAGCTCCGCGTCGTTGTTGGGGAAATAGTCGCCTTCCCAGCGGGTGACGCGGTCGTTCTCGAAGAACACGGTGAAGTTCTTCACCTCGGTCTTGCCCAGGCGGTTCACGCGCTGGCTGGAGGTGTAGTCCCAGCGCTGCGCATGGAACGGGTCGGGAATGGACGGCGTTCCCAGCAGCGCATTGACCTGCTGCTTGCTCTGGCCCGCCTGCAGTTGCGCGACGGACTTTTCTTGCAGCAGGTTGCCCTGGTAGATGGGCTGCTTGTAGATGATGCCGCAGCCGGTGGTGGACAGGGCGACAACGGCGATCAGCAGGAGGTTGCGCATTGGGACGGGCGAATGAGGAAATCCCGGCGATGATACACTCCCCGGCACCCAGCGCGATCTGACCGGAGGCAACTGGCGTCAAACCGCCAATGAACACGATGGCCATGGAATCCAACGACCTGCGCAAAGTCGGCCTCAAGGTGACGCATCCGCGGATGCGCATCCTCGCGCTGCTCGAGCAGAACACCCCCCACCACCACCTGACCGCCGAGGACATCTACCGGCAGCTGCTCGACTGCGGCGACGAGATCGGCCTGGCCACGGTGTACCGCGTGCTGACCCAGTTCGAGGCGGCCGGCCTGGTACTCAAGCACAATTTCGAAGGTGGGCAGGCGGTCTACGAGCTGGACCGTGGCGGTCACCACGACCACATGGTCGACGTGGACACCGGCAAGATCATCGAGTTCGAGAGCCGCGAGATCGAGGAACTGCAGAAAAGGATCGCGGCCGAGCACGGCTACGAGCTGGAAGAGCACTCGCTGGTGCTGTACGTGCGCAAGAAGCGACGCTGAGCCGCCCCGCACCGCCTGCATGCGTGAAGACACCGGCCTTGCGCCGGTGTTGTCGTTTCCAGGGGGGGGCTTCACGCCTTTCCACCGCCCGGACAGGGGGCAGGGGGAGGGCGCGGCGGGCAGGCCCCGGGTGGCATCCGCCGGCGCCGGGGCCGGGTAGCTGCCGGGGGGCCGGCCTCAGGCCTCGGCCAGCAGTTTGCGGGCCGCGGCGCGGGCTTCCCTGCTGACTTCGGCGCCCCCGAGCATGCGTGCCAGTTCTTCCTCGCGACCCCTGGCGTCGAGCAGTTCCACCGCGCTCTGGGTCATGCCCTCCACCGGGGCCTTGCTGACCCGGTAATGGGCGTGGCCCTTGGAGGCGACCTGCGGCAGGTGGGTCACGCACAGCACCTGGCGACGCTCGCCCAGGGCACGCAGCTTCTTGCCGACGATGTCGGCCACGGCACCGCCGATGCCCGAGTCGACCTCGTCGAACACCATGGTCGGCACCGCATCCAGGCCCAGCGCCGCCACTTCGATGGCCAGCGAGATGCGCGACAGCTCGCCACCGGAGGCGACCTTGCGCAGCGCCCTGGGCGGCTGCCCGGCGTTGGCGGCGACCAGGAACTCGAGCCGTTCGGCGCCATTCGGGTCGGGGCGCAACTGGGGTTGGGGTTCCAGCTCGATCAGGAACTGGCCGCCGCCCATGCCCAGCTCGCCGATCAGCGCGGTGGTGGTGTCCGACAGCGACCTGGCCGCGGTGGCGCGGCTGGCGGTAAGCAGGGCGGCCTGTGCCTGCCAGTGCGCGGCGGCCTTGTCGATCTCGCCCGCCAGCTGCGACAGCCTGGCGTCGGCGCCCCGCAGTTGTTCCAGCTCCGCGGCGATGCGCTCGCGGGTGGCCGCCAGCTCCTCCATCGACACCCGGTGCTTGCGCGCCAGGTCGTGCAGGCGGCCGAGCCGGCGCTCGATGTCCTCGAACGCCTCCGGGTCGCTGTCCAGGTCGTCCTGGACCCGGTCCAGCTGGGCCAGGGCTTCGTGCAGCTGGATGCCGGCGGCGTCGAGCATGCCGTCGATCTCGCCCAGCCGCGGGTCGTGCTGGCTGACCCGCGACAGCTCGTGCCGTACCTGCTGCAGCAGGCCGAGCAGGGACGGGCCGTCGTCGCCGTTGAGCGCGGCGCCGGCGTACTGGCAGGCTTCGATCAGCGCGGTGGAATGCGCCTGGCGGCGGTGGCTGGCGGCCAGCGCGGCCACCGCGGCCGGCTCCAGTTCCTCGCGCTGCAGCTCGCCGAGCTGGTGTTCCAGGAAGGCGATGCGGTCGGAGACGTCGCCCTGTTGCGACAGCGCGTCGCGCTCGTCGATCAGCGCCTGCCAGCGGCTGCTGGCGGCGCGTACCGCGGCGCGCTCGGCGTCGTTGCGGGCATGGGCATCGAGCAGGGCCAGCTGGCTGGGGCGCGACAGCAGCGCCTGTTGCTCGTGCTGGCCATGGATCTCGACCAGGAAGGCGGCCAGTTCGGCCAGCTGCGACACCGGCACCGGGCGGCCGTTGATGAAGGCACGCGAGCCGCCGTCGGCGCGGATCACCCGGCGCAGCTGGCACTGCTCCTCGTCGTCGAGCTCGTTGTCCCGCAGCCAGCGGCGTGCGGGGGCCTGGTCGTCGAGGTCGAACTCGGCCGAAAGCTCGGCCCGGCTGGCACCGTGGCGGACCACGCCGCTGTCGGCGCGCAGCCCGGACAGGAAGCCCAGGGCGTCGACCATCAGCGATTTGCCGGCGCCGGTTTCGCCGGAAACCACGGTCATGCCTGGCCCGAACTCCAGTTCGGTGGCGCGGACAACGGCGAAATCCTTGATCGAGAGATGTCTGAGCATGGTCGGCAGTGTGTGTGGCCGCGCAAAGCTAGCATGTGCATGCGGCGGGTCAATCCGGGAAGGGCGTTCCGGGCGTCACATTAATGCGCGCCGGTCGCACCGGGTGAGCCGGAGCCTTGAAACCCGGGGGGCAGCCCACATACGGGGGAGCAGGCAGGCGGCAGAACGACCGCCAGGGAACCGGAAATGAACCAAGACCACCCCGAATTCGAGACCGACAACAGCGCCGACGGCATGGCCGGGGCGCAGGACGCGCAGGTCCAGGCGCTGCGCGCCGAGATCGAGCAGCTCAAGGGCGAGTCGCTGCGCGAGCGCGCCGACCTGGAAAACCAGCGCAAGCGCGTGGCGCGCGACATCGAGCAGGCGCGCAAGTTCGCCAACGAGAAGCTGCTGGGCGAACTGCTGCCGGTGTTCGACAGCCTGGACGCCGGGCTGGCCGCCGCGGGCAGCGAGCCCAGCCCGCTGCGCGAAGGGCTGGAGCTGACCTACAAGCAACTGCTCAAGGTCGCTGCCGACAACGGCCTGACCCTGCTCGACCCGGTGGGCCAGGCCTTCAATCCGGAGCACCACCAGGCCATCAGCCAGGTCGATGCCCCGGCCGGGACGGCCCCGGGCGCGGTGGTCACCGTGTTCCAGAAGGGCTACCTGCTCAACGAGCGCCTGCTGCGGCCGGCGCTGGTGGTGGTGGCCCGGGTCGACTGACCCCGGCCGGCTGGCCGCTGCCTTAACGCCGGCGGCCGGCGGCAAACAGCGTTCCGGGGGTGGCTTGAATGTCATCCGGCCATCCCCCACATCCCGTTCATACCCGGCGGCTGCCGGCACACGAATCCTCAGGAGTCCCCCATGGGCAAGATCATTGGTATCGACCTCGGCACCACCAACTCGTGCGTGGCGATCATGGACGGCGGCAAGGCCCGCGTCATCGAGAACTCGGAAGGCGACCGCACCACACCTTCCATCGTCGCCTACACCAAGGACGGCGAAGTGCTGGTGGGCGCCTCGGCCAAGCGCCAGGCCGTCACCAATCCGAAGAACACCTTCTATGCGGTGAAGCGCCTGATCGGCCGCAAGTTCACCGACGGCGAGGTGCAGAAGGACATCGCCCACGTGCCGTACGGCATCCTGGCCCATGACAACGGCGACGCCTGGGTGCAGACCAGCGACGGCCGCAAGATGGCGCCGCAGGAAATCTCGGCCAAGGTGCTGGAGAAGATGAAGAAGACCGCCGAGGACTTCCTGGGCGAGAAGGTCACCGAGGCGGTCATCACCGTTCCGGCGTACTTCAACGACAGCCAGCGCCAGGCGACCAAGGACGCCGGCCGCATCGCCGGCCTGGACGTCAAGCGCATCATCAACGAGCCGACCGCCGCGGCCCTGGCCTATGGCCTGGACAAGGGCGACAACAAGGACCGCAAGATCGTCGTCTACGACCTGGGCGGCGGCACCTTCGACGTGTCGATCATCGAGATCGCCAACGTCGACGGCGAGAAGCAGTTCGAAGTGCTGGCCACCAACGGCGACACCTTCCTCGGCGGCGAAGACTTCGACAACCGCGTCATCGAGTACCTGGTGGACGAGTTCAACAAGGACCAGGGCATCGACCTGCGCAAGGACCCGCTGGCGCTGCAGCGCCTGAAGGACGCGGCCGAGCGCGCCAAGATCGAGCTGTCCAGCGCGCAGCAGACCGAGGTCAACCTGCCGTACGTCACCGCCGATGCGTCCGGCCCGAAGCACCTGAACATCAAGCTGACCCGCGCCAAGCTCGAAGCGCTGGTGGAAGACCTGATCAAGAAGTCGATCGAGCCGTGCCGCACCGCGCTGAACGATGCCGGCCTGCGTTCGAGCGACATCAACGAAGTGATCCTGGTCGGTGGCCAGACCCGCATGCCGAAGGTGCAGCAGGCGGTCAGCGAGTTCTTCGGCAAGGAGCCGCGCAAGGACGTCAACCCGGACGAGGCCGTGGCGCTGGGCGCCGCGATCCAGGGCGGCGTGCTGGGCGGCGACGTCAAGGACGTGCTGCTGCTGGACGTGACCCCGCTGTCGCTGGGCATCGAGACCCTGGGCGGCGTGTTCACCAAGATCATCGAGAAGAACACCACCATCCCGACCAAGGCCTCGCAGGTGTTCTCCACCGCCGAGGACAACCAGTCGGCGGTGACCGTGCACGTGCTGCAGGGCGAGCGCGAACAGGCCCGCTACAACAAGTCGCTGGCCAAGTTCGACCTGACCGGCATCGAGCCGGCGCCGCGCGGCCTGCCGCAGGTCGAGGTGTCCTTCGACATCGACGCCAACGGCATCCTGCACGTCTCGGCCAAGGACAAGAAGACCAACAAGGAGCAGAAGGTCGAGATCAAGGCCGGCTCGGGCCTGTCCGAGGACGAGATCAACCGCATGGTCGCCGACGCCGAGGCGCACCGCGAGGAAGACAAGAAGTTCCAGGAACTGGTGCAGGCGCGCAACCAGGCCGACGGCCTGATCCACGCCACCCGCAGCGCCATCACCGAGCACGGCAGCAAGGTCGGTGGCGATGTCATCGGCAAGGTGGAAGCGGCCCTGGCCGACCTGGAAACCGCGATGAAGGGCGACGACAAGGCGCAGATCGAGGCGCGTTCCAAGGCGCTGGAGGAAGCCGGCCAGTCGCTGTACGCCGCCGCTTCGGCCGGCGAGCAGGGCGCCCCGTCGCAGGGTGCCGGCGCCACGGGCACGCCGAACGACGACGTGGTCGATGCCGAGTTCACCGAGGTCAAGGACGACAAGAAGTCCTGACGTCCAGTGCCCCTCTCCCTGCGTGGAGAGGGGTTGGGGTGAGGGTTCGGGAGCGCATCGCGGTCCCGGGCCCTTGTCGCATCAACGAACCCCCGCCGCAGCCCTCCCCTGGAGGGGGAGGGAGAGGTAAAGCATGAGCAAGCGCGATTACTACGAAGTACTGGGTGTCTCCCGCGACGCCGGCGACGAGGAGCTGAAGAAGGCCTACCGTCGCTGCGCGATGAAGCACCACCCGGACCGCAATCCGGGTGATGCCGCGGCCGAGGCCGCCTTCAAGGAGTGCAAGGAGGCCTACGAGGTCCTGTCCGACGGCAACAAGCGGCGCATGTACGACGCCCACGGCCACGCCGCGTTCGAACACGGCATGGGCGGCATGGGCGGCGGCCCCGGTGGCCCGGACATGGGCGACATCTTCGGCGACATCTTCGGCAACATCTTCGGGGGCGGCGGTGGCGCCCGCCAGGCCCGTCGCGGCGCCGACGTCGGCTACGTGATGGAACTGGACCTGGAAGAGGCGGTGGCCGGCGTGGAGCGCCGCATCGAGATCCCGACCCTGGTCGAATGCGGCGACTGCGATGGCAGCGGCTCCGAGGACGGCAAGGTCGAGACCTGCAACGCCTGCGGCGGCCGCGGCCAGGTCCGCATGCAGCGCGGGATATTCGCCATGCAGCAGGCCTGCCACAACTGCGGCGGCCGTGGCCAGATCGTCGCCCGCCCGTGCAGGACGTGCCATGGCAACGGCCGCGTCGAGGAAGACAAGGTGCTGTCGGTCAAGGTGCCTGCCGGCGTCGATACCGGCGACCGCATCCGCCTGCAGGGCGAGGGCGAGGCCGGCCCGGCCGGTACCCCGCCGGGCGACCTGTACGTGGAAGTGCGCGTGCGCGAGCATCCGATCTTCACCCGCGATGGCGACGACCTGCACTGCGAGGTGCCGATCCGCATTTCGCAGGCGGCGCTGGGCGATGCCGTGCGCGTGGCCACGCTGGGCGGCGAGGCGGAGATACGCATTCCCGCCGAGACCCAGACCGGCAAGCTGTTCCGCCTGCGCGGCAAGGGCGTCCGCTCGGTGCGCAGCCGTACCGAGGGCGACCTGTACTGCCGCATCGTGGTGGAAACGCCGGTCAACCTGACCGCCGAGCAGCGCCGGCTGCTGGAGCAGTTCGAGGCCACCTTCGGCGGCGAGGAGGCACGCAAGCATTCGCCCAAGTCGGCCACCTTCCTGGATGGCGTCAAGGGCTTCTGGGACCGCATGACCTCGTCCTGACCCGGCGCGATCAATGCAATGCGATCACGAAGCCGCAGCCTGCTGCGGCTTCGTCGTTTCCGGCATTTGGTTGCGTGCGCATCCATGCCGCCGGCCGCGGTTTGCGCAGGCGTAGAATGCGGCGATGAACGACGTCGACCACAGCCATCTCGTGCACGGTCGCCGGCAACGCCCGGACGGGCCCTCGCCGGTGGACGTGATTTCCGTACAGTCGCAGCTGGTCTACGGCCATGCCGGCAACAGCGCGGCAGTGCCGCCGCTGCGCGCGCTGGGCCTGCGCGTGGCGGAGATTCCCACCACCCTGCTCAGCAACGCGCCGTTCTATGCGACGCTGCGCGGCCGCGTGCTGCCGGCGGACTGGTTCGCCGAGCTGCTGCAGGGGGCCAGCGAGCGCGGCCTGCCGCAGCGCGCCGGCGCGCTGGTGTCCGGCTATTTCGGCAGCGTGGCCAACGGCGCGGCGTTCGCCGACTGGCTGGATGCGGTGCTGCCGTCCTGCCCGGGCCTGCGCTACTGCCTGGACCCGGTGATCGGCGATACCCACACCGGCCCCTATGTCGAGCCGGGGCTGGAGCGCATCTTCGCCGAGCGGCTGCTGCCGCATGCCTGGCTTGTTACCCCCAATGCCTTCGAGCTGGGGCGCCTTACCGGCATGCCGGCGCTGCAGCAGGACGATGCCATCGCCGCTTCGCGCGTGCTGCTCGAGCGTGGCCCGCAGTGGGTGATCGCGCATTCGGTGTCCGGGGTGCCGGGCGAACTGGTGACGCTGGCGATCGGCCGCGAAGAAGTCTGGCGCTGGGCATCGCCGCACCTGCCGGTGGACGTGGCCGGCACCGGCGACGTGCTGATGTCGCTGCTGGTGGCATTCCTGCTCAAGGGCCATCGCTTCGAGGATGCGGTGGGTCGTGCCATTGCCGGCGTGCATGCCGCGCTGGAGGCGACGCTGGCGCACGGCGTGGAGGAGTTCGACGTATTGGCGGCGGCGCCGGCGGCGCTGGGCACACCGCACCGTTTCCGCGCCGAGCGGCTGGCGTGAGCGGAGTGCAGGCGCCGGTCGTCGGCATCGTCGGCAGCGGTGGCGCCTATGGCCGCTGGCTGCGTGGGTTCTTCCAGTCGCGCATGGGGCTGGAGGTGATCGGCCATGATCCGGTCGACGCCGCTTCGCAGACGCCGGAACAGCTGCTCGAGCGCGCCGACGTGCTGCTGTTCTCGGCGCCGATCCGGCATACGCCGGCACTGATCGACGCGTACGCGCAGCGTTCGGATGGGCGCGAACGCGGCAGGCTGTGGCTGGACGTGACCTCGATCAAGAGCGCGCCGATGGCGGCGATGCTGCGGTCGCAGGCCTCCGTGGCCGGGTTGCATCCGATGACCGCGCCGCCCAAGGCGCCCACGCTCAAGGGCCGGGTGATGGTGGTCTGCGAGGCGCGCGTGCAGCCGCACTGGCAGCCGTGGCTGCAACGCCTGTATGCCGCGCTGGAGGCCGAATGCGTGCCGGCCACGCCCGAGCACCACGACCGGGTGATGGCGCTGGTGCAGGCGATGGTGCATGCCAGCCACCTGGCCCAGGCCGGCGTGCTGCGCGGTTACGCGCCGCTGCTCGGCGAGCTGCAGGCGCTGATGCCGTACCGCTCGACCGCGTTCGAGCTGGATGCGGCGGTGATCTCGCGCATCCTGTCGCTCAACCCGGCGATCTACGAGGACATCCAGTTCGGCAATCCGCATGCGGGCGAGGTGCTCGACCGCCTGCTCGAGCAGCTGCAGCAGCTGCGTGCGCAGCTGGCCGATGGCAGCGACGCGGCGCGGGCGGCCTTCCGCAGGCAGTTCCTCGACGACAACCGCCAGGCGGTGGGCGAGCAGGTGCTGCGCGATGGCAACTACAGCTTCGAGCGCCTGGGCTACCTGCTGGCCGACCTGACCGACACGCGCGCGATGAGCGTGCACCTGCCCGAGGATAGAGCCGGTTCGCTGCGCGAGCTGCTGCATGTGTTCGAACGGCATGGCATCAGCCTGTCCTCGATCCACTCCTCGCGTACGCCTGGCGGCGAAGTACATTTCCGCATGGGCTTTGCCCAGCGCTATGCGCCGGAAGTGCTGGATGCCGCTGCACGCGAAATCGACCACAGCGGCATCGGCCGGGTACTGGATCGCTGAGCCGGCGTCATCCACAGCGGGTGTGGATGACCTGCGCACAAGCCTGTGGATGAACGCCGGCAGCCCTTGCGGCGCAAGGCTGTCAAGATGGGTGGCGAAATATTGACCGGGCATCGCCGACGATGCGGCGATGGCATCGGATGCGACTGTGTGGAGCCGGAATGCGCGCGCGCCGGCATGGCCGTCGTTGCCATGCGCATTCATCCACAGCGGGTGTGGATGACCTGCGCACAAGCCTGTGGATGAACGCCGGCAGCCGTTGCGGCACAAGGCTGTCAAGATGGCTGGTCAATTCTTCACCAGCCGGATGTGCGCACCGGAGGCGATGCCAGCGGGCAAGGCGGCAGGCTGGCGCGCGGGCGGCAGTCGCGGGCGGGGCGCTGCCGCCGGCCGTTCAGATGTGCAGCCGCACCTGTCCGTCGAGCGTGACGAATTCGCGCGCGTTGCGCCGCAGATGGCGGCCATCGTCCAGTTCATAACGCGGCGTGGTATCGCCGTTGCCGGTGCCTGCGGGCTCGGGAACGAACTCGATGATGATGCGGCTCTCGCCGTTGCTGTCGGTGGCGGGGAACTGGCGGAACGACATCGGCAACCTCCTGCGTGGCATGCAACCGGGTACGTCCGGGCCAGCCTGCATCGGCGCGCGTTAGCGCGGCGTCGTCAGTCGATGAACTGCAGCCGCGCCAGCTCCGCGTACAGGCCGCCCTCGCGCAGCAGCTGCTCGTGGGTGCCCTGCGCGACGATGCGGCCATGGTCCATCACCACGATGCGGTCGGCCTTGAGCACGGTGGCCAGGCGGTGCGCGATCACCAGCGTGGTGCGGCCGGCCATCAGCCGTTCCAGCGCCTGCTGCACCGCGCGCTCGCTCTGCGCGTCCAGCGCGCTGGTGGCTTCGTCCAGCAGCAGGATCGGCGCGTCCTTGAGCAGCGCGCGGGCGATGGCGATGCGCTGCTGCTGGCCGCCGGACAGGCGCGCGCCGCGCTCGCCCAGTTCGCTGGCATAGCCCTCGGGCAGGGCACGGATGAAGTCGTCGGCCTCGGCGGCGCGGGCGGCGGCGTACACCTCCTCGTCGCTGGCCTGCAGGCGTCCGTAGCGGATGTTCTCGGCGGCACTGGAGGCGAACAGGGCCGGTTGTTGCGGCACCAGCGCGATGCGCTCGCGCAGCGCCGCCGGTTCGGCCTGGCGCAGGTCGATGCCGTCGACGCTGATGGTCCCCGCCTCGGGGTCGTGGAAGCGCAGCAGCAGCGACAGTACCGTGCTCTTGCCGGCGCCCGAGGGGCCGACCAGGGCCACGGTCTCGCCCGGCCGTACGTGCAGGGTGAAGCCATCCAGCGCCGGGTGCCCGGGGCGCTGCGGGTAATGGAAGACCACGTCCTGGAAGCGGATGTCGCCGCGCAACGGCGTGGGCAGCGCCTGCGGCGCGGCCGGCGCGCGCACGCCGGGGCGTTCCTGCAGCAGTTCGGCGATGCGGCCCATGCCGCCGGCAGCGCGCTGCAGTTCGTTCCAGACCTCGGCGAGCGCGCCGACCGAGCCGCCGCCGATCAGCGCATAGAACACGAACTGGCCCAGCTCGCCCTTGCTGATGCGCCCGGCGATCACGTCGTGCGCGCCGGACCACAGCACCAGCACCACCGCGCCGAACACCAGGGTGATGACGATGGCGGTGACCAGCGACTGGGTGCGGATGCGCCCGCGTGCGGTGGCCACCGCCACCGCCACCGCGTCGGCGAAGCGGCCGGTCTCGTAGCCTTCGCGCGCGTGCGCCTGTACGGTGCGGACCGCGCCGAGGGTCTCGCTGGCGAGGTTGTTGGCATCGGCGACGCGGTCCTGGCTGGCGCGCGAGGCCTTCTCCAGCCGGCGCGCGCCGAAGATGATCGGCAGGACCGCCAGTGGAATGCCGACCAGGGTGAAGGCGGCCAGGCGCGGGCTGGTGACGAACAGCATCGCCAGGCTGCCGACCACGGTGACGGTGCTGCGCAGCGCCACCGACATGCTGCTGCCGACCACGCTGCGCAGCAGTTCGCTGTCGGCCGACAACCGCGAGACCAGTTCGCCGCTGCGGTTGCGGTCGTGGAACTGCGCATCCAGCGCGATCAGGTGCGCGTAGAGCTGGCGCCGCAGGTCGGCCACCACCTTCTCGCCCAGCAGCGATACGAAGAAAAAGCGCGCGGCGCTCGCCACGGCAAGCACCACCACCACCGCGAACACCAGCAGGAACACCTGGTCGATGTTGCTGCCGTTGCTGAAGCCGTCGTCGATCATGCGCCGGAACGCGACCGGGAAACTCAGCGTGGCCACCGAGGCCACCGCCAGTGCCACCAGCCAGGCGGTGAACAGCCCCATGTGGCGGCGCACGAACGGCCACAGCGCCCGCAGCGTGCCCAGCCTTGCCTTGGCGGAAGAAGAGGGAGCGATGGCGGTATCGGTCATGGGCGTGGCAGTGGGAAGGGAAAGGGCGGTGCCGGCGTCAGCCGCCGGCATCGAGCCAGCGCACCCTGTCACGGGTGGCGTCGCGCAGGTGGGTTTTCAAGCCGTCCACGCGCTCGGCGGGCAGTTCGATGGCCAGTTGTGCGCCGTGCTCGTCGAATGCCTCGCCCAGCTTGTCCGCCGCGTGCGTGGCCAGTTGCGCGTACACGGTGCCGAGTTCGTCGAACGGGCAGGCCAGCCGCAACCGGCACATCGCCACCAGCGGCAGGCGCGGCGCCAGCCGCAGGCATTCGGCCGCGGTGCCGCCGTAGGCGCGCACCAGGCCGCCGGCGCCGAGCTTGATGCCGCCGTACCAGCGGGTCACCACCACCGCGACGCGGTCGTAGCCCTGGCCATCGATCGCGGCCAGGATCGGGCGGCCGGCGGTGCCGGCCGGCTCACCGTCGTCGCTGGAGCGGTACTCGTTGCCGCAGCGGTATGCCCAGCAGTTGTGGGTGGCATCGGCCACCGAGACCGCGGCGACGAAGGACAGCGCATCGGCCGCGTTGCCGATCGGCATGGCCTGGGCAAGAAAACGGCTGTGCTTGATCTCCAGCAGGTGGCTGGCGGGCGCGGCGAGGGTATCGGGCATCGCCCCCATTCTAGGCCGCTGGCCGCGGGTTTGCCGCTCTGGCCCGGTGGGTTCGTCGCGGCCGCGGGCCCGCTGCCGCTCAGTTTCCCAGCAGCGGCCGCAGATCGCGCGGGATGCGGGCTTCCGGGTAGGTCTGCACGAAGCGCTCCAGGCTGGCACGTGCGCTGTCCAGGTCGCCTTCGGCGCGACGCGCGCGGATGCGCTCCAGCCATTGCCGGCGTGGAAGCTGCGCGTCCGCGTCGGCCGGTGCGACCGGCATGACCTCGATGCGTGCCTGTTCGCGCAGCGCGGATGCGGAGGCGCGCACCTGTGCATCGGCGGGTGCTGCCGCAGGGGCGGCGCGCAGGCGCATCTCCGGCTGTGCCGCGGCCTGCTCCACGGCAACGGGTGCCGGTTCCAGCGTGTAGGTGGGTGCGGCAAGTTCCGGCGCGGTTGTCGCTGCCGCTGCCGGCGTGGGCGCACCTGGCGGCGGAGGGGGGGCGGGTGCGACCGGTACGTGCGCCGGCGGCGCTGCGGCGCGGGGGGCCGCTGCCGGTTTCCGGGCGGGGGTGTCGGCGTGAGACTGGATGGGCGCCGCTGCCGGTGCGGGGATGGAGGGCGGTGGCGCGGGTATCGACGCCGCCGCTGCAGCCGCGTCGCGCGCATCCGCAGCGGCCGTTGGGGTTGGCAGCGTGGCCGCGGGCAGCGGTGGCGGCGCAGGCCGCAATTGCCAGGCCAGGCCGACAACCAGCACCAGCGACGCGGCGACGGCCAGCGACGACACCAGTCCGCGGCGCCAGCCGCGCCGCGTCCGGCCGGTGCCGATGCTGAACGTGGCCGGCGGCGCGGAGGGGCGCGGGGCCGGCGCGGATGCGGCGGGTTCGCGCGCGAGCGCGGCGATGGCCGCGTCGATCCGTGCCGACGGCGCGATGCCTGCGGCGGGACGGCCCAGCAGTCGTGCCAGTTCGCGTTCTTCGGGAGTCAGGGGTTCGGACGTGTTCATTCGCTCAGCCTCGCGCGCAGCTTGTCCATCGCATAGCGCAGCCGCGACTTGACGGTTTCCCGGCCCACGCCGGTGATCTGCCCGATCTCCTCCAGGCTCAGTTCCTGCTCCAGGCGCAGGATCAGGACTTCCTGCTGCTCCTGCGACAGTTCAGCCATGGCCTGACGCAGCCGCAGCCGCTCGGCCTGCTCGCCGGCCAGCAGTTCCGGGGTACAGGTGTCGGCCAGGCGCGCGGTGCGCTGGTCGGCATCGTCCGGGGCGGCGGGCCGGTGCCGTGCGGCGCGCCAGTGGTCGTTCAGGCGGTTGTGGGCGATGCGGAACAGCCAGGTGGCGAAGCTCGCCTCCGGCTTCCAGCGCGAGCGGGCCAGGATCATCCGCTGCCACACGTCCTGGAACAGTTCCTCGGCCAGCGAGCGGTCGCGCAGCTGGCCAAGCAGGTAGTGGAACAGCCGCGCGCGATGGCGCGCATACAGCTCGGCGAAGGCCTCGCCGTCGCCTTCGGCGTAGGCCAGCATCAGCGCTTCGTCGGTCGGGGCTTGGAGGGCGGTATCCACGGCGCCAGCCTAAGCGCTCGCCACGCCACTGCCTAGTCGCCGCCGGACAGGGGCCGGTGCGGGTTCAGCCAATCCCGGGGCGGGCGCACCGGAGGCGGGGGTTGCGGCATTATGCTGCGACAGGGGAGTTCCGGAGTGCCGGAACCCGGAACACGCATGGAGACCATGTCCCACAGCCAACTCGACGTACATGCCGGCAACGGCCGCGTGGACACCGATTCGCCCACCAACCGCGTGGTGGCGACGCTGCACGGCCTGCTGCCGCAGGGCAGCGCCGTGGCCTTGGCCTGGGACGATGTGGTGCTCGGGCAGGGCGATTGCGTCAGCCCGGGGGCCGATGGATTGCGCGGGGCGGTGCGCGGGTTGCTGGCCGGTGCGCCATTGGCGGATGGCCTGCGGCAGCCGCTGGTGGAACGCTGGACCGATGGTGACGAGGGTGCCCGCATCGTGGTGCTGGCCGAGATCGATGCCAGCTTCTCCGAGGCACAGCGGCAGGCCTGGCTGGGTACCGCGCACGCCCTGGTCGCGGCGGTGCTGGTGTCGTTGCGGCAGGGCGTGCAGATCGAACAGCTCGAACGCGCCAAGCGCCTGCAGCGGGCCCTGTTCGAGATCGCCGACCTCGCCGGCAGCGACCTGGAAATGCCGCAGATGCTGGCCCAGTTCCACCGCATCCTGTGCACGCTGATGTATGCGGACAACTGCTACATCGTCGAATGCGACGAGCACCAGAGCAGCCTGCGCTTCCTGTACTTCGCGGACAACCTGGACAACTTCGCGCCGCATCCGGAGCAGCGTTTCCGCTTCGAGGAAATGCAGGACAGCCTGACCTTCGCGGTGCTGCGCCTGGGCAAGACGATGCATGGCCCCTCGCGCGAGCTGCTGCAGGTGCTGGACCGGCAGCATTCGGTGCACAGCGGCCCGGACAGCACCGACTGGCTGGGCGTGCCGATGTGGCGCGACGGTGCCGTGTGCGGCGCGATCGTGGTGCAGAGCTACGAGAGTGGCGTGCAGTACGGCGACGAGGACCGGGCCGTGCTCAATTTCGTGGCCAAGCACATCCTGACCGCGATGGACCGGCGCCAGGCGCACGTGCAGCTGGAGCAGCACGTGCAGCGGCGCACGCTGGAACTGGAACGGGCCAATGCCAGCCTGCAGGAGGAGATCCAGGAACGGCGGCGCGCCGAGGCGCTGCAGGCGGCGCTGTTCAATGTCTCGGAGCTGGCGATGAACTGCGGCAGCCAGGCAGTGTTCCATGCCGAAGTGCACCGGGTGATCGGCGGCCTGCTGGACGCCAGCAACTTCTACATCGCGCTGGTCAACGAACAGGGCGACGGGCTGGATTTCGTCTATTCGGTGGACGAGTTCAACCGGGTGCGCGCCTCGCGCGCGTTCAGCGGCGGCCTGACCGAGTACACCATCCGCAGCGGCCAGCCGCTGCTGGCGACCCGCGCGGAGATCGACCAGCTGATCGCGCGCGGCGACGTCCGCGAGTTCGGTGCCAAGTCGTATTGCTGGCTGGGTGTTCCGCTGTTCAGTGACGACGAAGTGGTGGGCGTGATCGCGGTGCAAAGCTACAGCCCGCAGGTCAGCTTCACCGCGCACGACCAGCGGCTGCTGGCGTTCGTGGCACGCAACATAGGCAACAGCCTTGCGCGGCAGCGCGACCGCAACCGCTTGCTGCAGGCGCATGCCGAGCTGGAGCGGCGCGTGGCCGAGCGCACCCGCGAATTGGGCGAGGTCAACCAGAAGCTGCTGGCACAGATCGGCGAACGCATGCGCGTGGAGCAGCGCCTGACCCACCTGGCGATGCACGACGTGCTGACCGGCCTGCCCAACCGCCTGCAGTTGCTGGAAAAGCTGGAAGAAGCCATCGAGCACGCGCAACTGGGCATGGGCCCGTTGTTCGCGCTGCTGTTCCTGGACCTGGACCGCTTCAAGTGGGTCAACGACAGCATTGGCCACGCCGCCGGCGACCGCATGCTGGTGGAGGTGGCGCAGCGCCTGGTCGGCATGCTGCGCAGCGACGACGTGGTGGCGCGCCTGGGCGGCGACGAGTTCGCGCTGCTGGTGCGCTGCGACGGCGCCAAGAGCGCGATGGAGGTGGGCCGCCGGCTGCTGCGCTCGCTGGAACATTCGATGTGGGTCGACGGGCGCGAGCTGTTTCCCTCCGGCAGCATCGGCATCGCACTGTGGAGCCCGCGCTATACGTCAGGGGCCGAACTGCTGCGCGACGCCGATGCCGCGATGTACCGGGCCAAGGGCATGGGCCAGGACCGCTGCATGCTGTTCGACGAGGCCATGCGCGAGCAGTCGCTGCAGAGCCTGGAACTGGAAGCGGACCTGCGCCGGGCCATCATCAACAACGATTTCCTGCCGTTCTACCAGCCCATCGTGTCGCTGGCCGACGGCAGCGTGGTCGGCCACGAGGCGCTGCTGCGCTGGCAGCACGAGGGCAGGGGGCTGCTGCTGCCGGGCGAGTTCATCTCGCTGGGCGAGGAAAGCGGCCTGATCGAACAGGTGGACTGGCTGATCTACGAGCAGGTGGTGCGCGACCTGGCCGGTACCGCCTCGGGCTACGTTTCGGTGAATGTCTCGCCGCGCCACTTCCGCTCGTCCGAGTTCGCCACGCGCCTGTTCGGGCTGCTGGATGCGGCCGGCGCCGACCCGGGCCGGCTGCGGGTGGAGATCACCGAGATGGCGCTGCTGGAGGATGCCCCGCGCACGCTGCGCACGCTCTACCAGCTGCGCGAGCGCGGTATCGTGGTGCAGCTGGATGACTTCGGTACCGGCTATTCGGCGCTGTCCTACCTGCACCGGTTTCCGATCAGTGCGCTGAAGATCGACCGCAGCTTCGTGGCCGGGTTGCACGCCGACAATGGCAAGAGCACGCAGGCGCTGGTCGAGGGCGTGGTGTCACTGGCGCGGACCCTCGGCATCGAGACCATCGGCGAGGGCGTGGAGGACGAACGCCAGCTGCGCACCCTGTTCGAGATGGGCTGCAACTTCGGCCAGGGCTATCTGCTGGGCCACCCGATGCCACGCGAAGTGACGCTGCACAAGACGGAGTGAGCCGCCGTTCGTCGCGGGGCGGATACCGCGCCCGGGATGGGACGAGGCGCCGTCGATGCAGCGCCAGGCAGGGGAGGAGGCGCCAGCGAAATCCACCGCGTCGCCACGCGCCAGTGGGCTTACCGCAACGCTGCGCGCAGTTTCTCGTCGAACCGCGCCCTGCTGGAAGTGAGGCGCCGTTGATGCCTGCCGCGTCGCCACGCGCCAATAGGCTTGCCGCAACGCCGCGCGCCAGTGGACTTACCGCAACGCCGCGCGCAGTTTTTCGTCGAACCACTTCTCCGCCTGCGCCGGCGAATACGCGCGCATCCAGGCCAGCATCTGCCCAGCGTCGTCGCCGTACCACAGGTCCTGGCGCTGCTCGGGGTGCAGGAAGCGCTCTTCCACCATGTGGTCGATCATGCCGATCAGCTGCGCGTAGAAGCCATCGACGTCGAGGAACGCGCAGGGCTTCTTGCCGATGCCGAGCTGGCGCCAGGTCAGCATCTCGAAGATTTCCTCCGCGGTGCCGAAGCCGCCGGGCAGGGCGACGAAGGCATCGGACAGGTCGAACATGCGCGATTTGCGCTCGTGCATGGAGCCGACGATTTCCAGCGTGGTCACGCCCTGGTGCGCGACTTCCATGTCCACCAGGTGCTGCGGGATCACGCCGGTGACCTCACCGCCGGCGGCCAGCACGCCATCGGCCACCGCGCCCATCAGCCCGGTGCGGCCGCCACCGTAGATCAGGCGCAGGCCTTCATGGGCGATACGCGTGCCCAGTGCGGTGGCACGCTCGATGTACAGGGGGTTGGCGCCGGGGTTGGAGCCGCAGTAGACGCAGATGGATTTCATGGAGGTTCCTGCTGGAGGTGTGCGGATCGTGCCGATGCACAGGGCGCGATCTGGGGAATGCAAAAGCAAGAAGGCTCCGCCGGGGCGGAGCCTTCTCGGTCAGGCCGGTGTCGCTCAGTTGGCCTTGTGGATGGCGCGCTTGCTGACCGCCATCGCCGCGTCGTGGATCACTTCCGACAGCGACGGGTGGGCGTGGCAGATGCGGGCCAGGTCATCGGCCGAGCCGCTGAACTCCATGGTCAGCACGCCTTCGTGCACCAGTTCGGAGACATTGGCGCCGACCAGGTGCATGCCCAGCACGCGGTCGGTTTCGGCGTGGGCCAGCACCTTGACGAAGCCGGCCGGCTCGACCATCGCCACGGCACGGCCGTTGGCGGCGAACGGGAAGCTGCCGGCCTTGTACGGGATGCCCTCGGCCTTGAGCTGGGCTTCGGTCTTGCCGACCCAGGCCAGTTCCGGCTCGGTGTAGATGACCCACGGGATGGTGTCGAAATTGACATGGCCCGGCAGGCCGGCGATCAGCTCGGCAACCGCGATGCCTTCCTCGAAGCCCTTGTGCGCCAGCATCGGGCCGCGCACGCAGTCGCCGACCGCCCAGACGCCGTCGACGCCGGTGTGGCAGTGTTCGTCGACCACGATCTGGCCGCGCTCGTTGACCTGCACGCCGGTGCCATCGGCCAGCAGGCCCTTGGTCGCGGCGCGGCGGCCCACGGCCACCAGCAGCTTGTCGACGGTCAGGGTCTTCTCGCCTTCACCATCGGTGTAGGTGACCACCACTTCCTTCTTCTTGCCCTTGCCGGTCACGTCGGTCTTGCTGACCTTGGCGCCGAGCTTGATGTCCAGGCCCTGCTTCTTGAACTCGCGCGCGGCGACCTTGGCCACTTCGGCATCGGCGGCGGCCAGGAACTCCGGCAGCGCCTCGAGGATGGTCACTTCGGCGCCCAGGCGCTTCCACACGCTGCCCAGTTCCAGGCCGATCACGCCGGCGCCGATCACCGCCAGGCGGCCCGGCACTTCGGTGAAGTCCAGCGCGCCGACGTTGTCGACGATGGTTTCGCCGTCGAACTTGGCGAACGGCAGTTCGATCGAATCCGAGCCGGCCGCGATGATGACGTTGGTGCCCTTCAGCTCGACCTCGGTGCCGTCATGCTGCTTGACCTTGACGACGTTGCCGGCCTGCAGCTGGCCGAAGCCGTAGTAGGCGGCGACCTTGTTGGCCTTGAACAGCTGGGCGATGCCACCGGTGAACTGCTTCACGATGGCGTCCTTGCGGCCGACCATCTTCTCGACGTCCATCTTGGCGTCCTTGAAGCTGATGCCGTGGTCGCCAAAGATGTGGCCCATGTTCCAGTACTGGCGCGAGGAATCCAGCAGTGCCTTGGACGGGATGCAGCCCACGCGCAGGCAGGTGCCGCCCAGTGCCGGCTTGCCGTCCTTGCCCAGCGCCGCGTCGATGCAGGCGGTCTTCAGGCCCAGCTGGGCGGCGCGGATGGCGGCGTGGTAGCCGGCCGGGCCGGCACCGATGACGACGACGTCGAATTGTTCAGCCATTTGAGGTTCCTTGGTGCTTTCCTTCGGCTTCGGGGGCGAAGCCGGTGGCGCGGGGCGCCGGGGAAGGGGCGGGCGCTGGGCCGGCCCCGGAGCGACCGACCCCTCCGCTGGGGGAGGGGTCGGCGGGTCTTACAGACCGAACAGCATACGGCCCGGGTTTTCCAGCTGGTTCTTGATGTCCACCAGGAACTGCACCGCGTCCTTGCCGTCGATGATGCGGTGGTCGTAGGACAGCGCGATGTACATCATCGGCGCGATCACGACCTGGCCGTTCTCGGCGATCGGGCGCTCCTTGATCGTGTGCATGCCGAGGATGGCGCTCTGCGGCGGGTTGACGATCGGGGTCGACATCAGCGAGCCGAAGGTGCCGCCGTTGGTGACGGTGAAGGTGCCGCCCTGCAGGTCGTCCAGGGCCAGCTTGCCGTCACGCGCCTTCTTGGCGTAGTCGGCGATGCCCTGCTCGATCTCGGCGAAGGACATGCGCTCGACGTTGCGCAGCACCGGGGTCACCAGGCCCTTGTCGGTGGACACGGCGATGGAGATGTCCGAATAGCCGTGGTAGATGATGTCGTCGCCGTCGACCGAGGCGTTGACCAGCGGGAAGCGCTGCAGCGCGTTGGCAGCGGCCTTCACGAAGAAGCTCATGAAGCCCAGCTTGATGCCGTGGGCCTTCTGGAACTCGTCCTGCAGTTCCTTGCGCGCGGCCGAGACCTTGGCCAGGTTGACTTCGTTGAACGAAGTCAGCATGGCGATGGATTCCTTGGACTGCATCAGGCGCTCGGCGATGCGCTTGCGCATGCGGGTCATCGGCACGCGTTCTTCCGGACGCGCGCCACCGGCCTTGCCGACGCCGCCGTTGCGGGCGAAGTTGACGATGTCTTCCTTGGTCACCGCGCCATGACGGCCGGTGCCGGCGACATCGGCCGGGTTCACGCCTTCGGTGATGGCCGAGAAGCGGGCGCCCGGCGGCAGGCTGTCGGCGGCCGACTTGGCGGCCGGTGCCGGCGCGGCGGCGGCAGCAGCCGGGGCCGGGGCCGCAGCCTTCGGTGCCTCGGCGGCAGCCGGGGCCGGAGCGGCGGCAACCGCGCCTTCCTCGATGATCGCCACGACCTGGCTGCTGGTCACGGTGGCGCCTTCGGCGAACTTGATCTCCTTGATCACGCCATCGACCGGCGACGGGACCTCGAGTACGACCTTGTCGGTTTCCAGGTCAAGCAGGTTTTCGTCGCGCTTGACCGCGTCGCCGACCTTCTTGTGCCAGGTGGCGATGGTGCCGTCAGCGACGGATTCGGGCAGTACCGGGGCTTTGACTTCGGTGGCCATGCAGGGGCTTCCTGGTTCGTATTCTTCGTGAAAGGGGGAGAGTTATTCAGCGAACTGGTCGTTGAAGGGATTGACCAGCGCATCGGCAAGCAGCTGCTGCAGTTCGCGCAGGTGGTCGGCCATGTGGCCGACGGCCGGCGACGGCGAACGCGGACGGCCAGCGTAGTGCAGGTTCTGGCCGTCGGCCAGGCAGGCCTGCAGGTGGTGGCGGATCTGGTACCAGGCACCCTGGTTCATCGGCTCCTCCTGGCACCACACCACGTCCGCGGCCTTGCCGTACTTGTTCAGTTCGGCGGCCAGCAGCGTGCGCGGGAACGGGTACAGCTGCTCCACGCGGATGATGGCCACGTCGTCCTGGCCGCGCTTGGTCTGGTCTTCCAGCAGGTCGTAGTAGACCTTGCCCGAGCACAGCACCACGCGCTTGACCTTCTTGGCGTCGGCGTTGGCGTCGCCGATCAGGTGCTGGAATTCGCCATTGGCCAGCTCGTCCAGGGTCGAGACCGCCAGCTTGTGGCGCAGCAGCGACTTGGGCGACATCACCACCAGCGGCTTGCGGGTGGTCATGCACAGCTGGCGGCGCAGCATGTGGAACGCCTGGGCCGGGGTCGACGGCACGCAGACCAGCATGTTCTCCAGCGCGCACAGCTGCAGGAAGCGCTCCAGGCGCGCCGAGCTGTGTTCCGGGCCCTGGCCTTCGTAGCCGTGCGGCAGCAGCAGGGTCAGGCCGGAGATGCGGCCCCACTTGGCCTCGCCGGAGGCGATGAACTGGTCGATCACCACCTGGGCGCCGTTGGCGAAGTCGCCGAACTGGCCTTCCCAGATGCACAGCGTGTTCGGATCGGTGGTGGAGAAGCCGTACTCATAGGCCATCACCGCTTCCTCGCTGAGCAGCGAATCGATGATGGTGGCCTGCTCCGGCGACTGCACCAGCTGGCGCAGCGGCAGGTAATAGGCGTCGGTCTTCTGGTCGTGCAGGATCGCGTGGCGGTGGGTGAAGGTGCCACGGCCGACGTCCTGGCCGACCAGGCGCAGGCCATGGCCCTGGTCGAGCAGGGTGGCGTAGGCCAGGTTTTCGGCAAAGCCCCAGTCGCCCGGGATCTCGCCGGCGGCCATCCTGCGGCGGTCGTCATAGACCTTGGCCACGCGCGAGTGCAGTTCCACGCCCTCGGGGATGGTGTTGATCAGCTTGGCCAGGCGGGCCAGCTCGGCCATCGGCACCTGGGTGCTGACCGGGTCGGACAGCTTGCCGGCCAGCAGCTTCGGCCAGTCCACGTACAGCTTGCTGGTCGGCGGGGTCTTCTCGACCTGCGCCAGCTCGGTGGTGACTTCGCCCGAATCGAGCTTGTCGCGGTAGGCATCGACCAGCGCCTTGCCGCCGTTGGCGGGGATCACGCCGGCGGCCTCGAGCTTCTCGGCATACAGCTCGCGGGTGGTCTTGTGCTTGCGGATCACCTGGTACATCAGCGGCTGGGTGATCGCCGGCTCGTCGGCCTCGTTGTGGCCCCAGCGGCGGTAGCACACCAGGTCGATCACGACGTCCTTGTGGAACTGCTGGCGGAAGTCGTAGGCCAGCTGCGCGGCGAACACCACCGCTTCCGGGTCGTCACCGTTCACGTGCAGGACCGGCGCGCCGACCATCTTGGCGATGTCGGTGCAGTACAGGGTCGAGCGCGAGTCGTCGCGGTTGGAGGTGGTGAAGCCGACCTGGTTGTTGATGACGATGTGCACGGTACCGCCGACGGCGAAGCCGCGTGCCTGCGACATCTGGAACAGCTCCATCACCACGCCCTGGCCGGCGAACGCGGCGTCGCCGTGGATCAGGATCGGCATGACCTGCTTGCGCGCGGCGTCGCCGCGGCGTTCCTGGCGCGAACGCACCGAGCCGGCGACCACCGGGTCGACGATCTCCAGGTGCGACGGGTTGAACGCCAGCGCCAGGTGCACCGGGCCACCGGCGGTGGCGACGTCGGCCGAGAAGCCCATGTGGTACTTCACGTCGCCGGCGACGGCACGGTCGTCGTGTTCGAAGCGGCCTTCGAATTCGTCGAACAGCTTGCGCGGGTTCTTGCCCAGGGTGTTGACCAGCACGTTCAGGCGGCCGCGGTGGGCCATGCCGATCACCACGTCCTTGACGCCGTCCTTGCCGGCGCCGCGGATCACCGTGTCCATCATCGGGATCAGCGAGTCGCCGCCTTCCAGCGAGAAGCGCTTCTGGCCGACGTACTTGGTGTGCAGGTAGCGCTCCAGGCCCTCGGCGGCGGTCAGGCGCTCGAGCGTGCGGCGCTGGGTGTCGGCATCGAGGTTGTAGTTGCCGCCGGCGTTTTCCAGGCGCTGGTACAGCCACTGGCGCTGGTCGACTTCGGCGATGTACATGAACTCGGCGCCGATGGAGCCGGTATAGGTCGCCTTCAGGCGCGCCAGCAGGTCGCGCAGCTTCATGCGCGGCTGGCCGCCGACGCCGCCGGTGCTGAACTCGTCGTTGAGGTCGGCATCGGACAGGTGGTGGAAGGCAAGGCCCAGGTCGGGCGGGTTGACCGGCGGGGTCAGGCCCAGCGGGTCGAGCTGCGCGCCGAGGTGGCCGCGCGAGCGGTAGGCGGTGATCAGGCGTCCGACGTTGCGCTCGCGCTCGTCGCCGCCGCCGCTGCCGGCCACGGCGCTGGAGGCGTTGCGACCGGCCTCGGCGATGTGGGCGATGACGGCCGAATGCGGGACATCACCTGCCTCGCGGCCCTTGAAACCGTCGAAGTAGGACTTCCATTTGGGGTCCACACTGTCCGGGGAGACGAGGTACTGCTCGTACAGGTCCTCGATATAGGAGGCGTTGCCGCCGGCGAGTTGCGATGACTGCGCAAACTGCTTCAGGAGATTGTCCACGATGGAGGGTCGGATTCGCTTGTGGGGTATGGCTTCTGGAACCGGCGGGGACCTTGCAGCAGGGCGCCGCGCGGGCGTGATGAAACTGCTGAATTATACCCTCGCGGGGACAGGAAGGGGCACACACGCTGTCCCCCGGGTTAATGTCGGGCCATGCGTTGACCGCGCCCGACAGGGCTCAGATGCCGAGCGTCCGGAACCCTTCGCAGACCGCTGCCGCGTCCCATGCGCGCTGGAACAGCGCGTCCTGCTGGCGGGCCGGTGCGGGCATGTCCAGGCACAGCTCGCCCTCGAAGCGGTCACCCATTGGACGAAAGTAGCAGTCGCCGTTGTCATTGATGACGCTGGCCGGCGCCAGCGACGGGTCGCCCGGGTCCGCCGGCAGGCGCAGCGCGAATACGGTGGGCAGTCGCTGCAACAGTGCCAGCAGCGCCGTGGGCATGGCCGCGGGTTCGCCATCGTGGAGCAGTACCAGGGCCTGCTTGTCGTGGCGCCGGGTGGCGAAGTGGCGCAGCGCCTGCAGCACCGCCGGTTGCGCGAGCAGCGCGGTATCGCCGCCGCGGCAGCCGAGCAGGAGCCTGCGGCGGGCGCGGTGGATCACCGTCGCCATGGCTGCCTCGGCCTGGTCGGTATCCTGCACGCGCATGGCGCCGTCCATGCGGCGGCGCATGGTCTGGTGGACGATGCCGGCCTCGGTGAATGGCGCGCCCTCGGGCAGGAAGCCGTTGCGGGCATAGAAATCGCGGGCGTGGACCTGGGCATGCAGGGTCACCTCGCCCCAGCCGCGGCGTGCCGCTTCGGCCACCAGCGCCTGCAGCAGCGCCTCGCCGACGCCCTTGCCGCGCCATCCGGCCAGTACCGCCATGCGGCCGATGCGATGCTGCGGCGTCAGCCGGCCGGTGCCGATGGCGTGGCCATCGGCATCCAGCGCCAGGACATGGTGGCTGAGCGGGTCCAGGTCGTCGCTTTCCAGCGCGGCCGGGACCTGCTGCTCGTCGACGAACACGGCGCGGCGCACGCCATGCAGCAGGGCCTGCCGCGTGGCGTAGTCGGCCGCCTCCACATGGAACGCCGCCGGCGTCATGCCGCCGGGCCGTCCTCGTCGTCGCCGTCGTCGCAGATCACCACGACCTCGACGCCTTCCTCGTTCACCTGCACGGTGTCGATGGCGCCGCTGGCCGGCTCGCCTTCGCCGGCCTGGGCGTACTCGAACACCTCGATTTCCAGCTCCGGTGCGTCGGCTTCGTCGTCGAACGCGTCATCGAACGCTTCCTCCATGACGTCGAGCGCGTCCTGCTCGGCCTGCATCGCCGCCAGGGTCTCGGCGTCGAGCAACTGGTAGTGGCCGCCGGCAAGCAGTTCCATCACCGCGCTGCGGCCCTTGGCCGACAGCTTGCGGAACAGCGGTGCATCGATCCGTTCGGCCGCGGCCAGGCCCTGCGCGTCCTTGACCGGCAACGGGAAGGCATGGCCGCTGCTGTACAGCACGGCACCGCGGGTGGCGCGACGCCAGGCCAGCCGCGCCCACGGATGGCGCTCGAGCAGGCCACCCTCGTCCAGTATCCCGTCCACGTCCGTGAGGGCGGGCGGGGCCTGCGAGGGCAGGATGTCGCCGGCGGCGCGGTAGGTGGTGATGAAGCGGCCGAACCAGTCGCCCAGGCGGTCGGGGTCGTTCATGCGCAGCGCATTGAGCGCGGTGACCACGCGCTTCATCGCCGCCGCGTCGATCTCGTTGGGGTCTTCCGGCAGCTTCAGGTCCGGGTCCTGGTAGCGGATGGCCTCGTCGGCGTCGGCCACCAGGTCATCCAGCCAGTCGCTGATCAGCTCGGCCGAGGACGGCGCGCGCATGCCGAAGGAGAACGTCAGGCAGGGATCTTCGGCGACGCCGTGGTGCGGCACGTTCGGCGGCAGGTACAGCATGTCGCCCGGTTCCAGCACCCAGTCGTGGGTCGGCTTGAACTTGCGCAGCAGCTTCAGTTCGACGTCGGGGCGGAAATCCAGCGGCGGGCGCTTGCCCCTGGTCGATTCGCTGGCGTCGATCTGCCAGCGGCGGTGGCCGTGGGCCTGCAGCAGGAACACGTCGTACTGGTCGACATGGGCGCCGACCGAGCCGCCGGTGGCGGCGAAGCTGATCATCACGTCGTCCATGCGCCAGCGCGGCAGGAAGTTGAAGTGCTCGATCAGCGCGCGCACGTCCGGGTCCCATTTGTCCACGTCCTGCACCAGCAGGGTCCAGTCGTGGTCGGGCATGCCCGGGAAATCCTCTTCGCGGAACGGGCCGTTGCGCAGCGTCCAGCCGTCGGTGGCGCGGTCGTGGGTGACCAGGCGCGCCAGCGAGCCTTCTTCGCAGGCCAGTCCGGCCAGGTCTTCGGGCATCACCGGGGTCTGGAAATCCGGGAACGCGCCACGGATCAGCAGCGGGCGCTTCTGCCAGTAGTCGCGCAGGAAGCGCTCGGCGGGCATGCCCAGCGGATGGCGGGCGCTGGCCCTGATCTCGAGGGGCAGGGGGGAAGAGGTCTTTTTCATCGCGCGCAATACCATTGGAAACGGGGGCGGCGGTGTCCGCCGACGGAAACCGCATTGTCACCCAGTCGCCGCCGACGCGCCTAGCGCCGCCGGATGCGGGGCCGGCAGCGGCGGCGACGCAGCACCGTCCTGGAGCAGACGCTCCAGCATCGCCGCCGGGCAGGGCGGGCTGAAGCCGTAGCCCTGGGCCAGCGGGCAGCCTTCGGCGCGCAGGAACTCCAGGTGCCGGGGGTGCTCGACGCCCTCGGCCACCACCTCCAGGCCGAGGCTGTGGCCGAGGCCGATGATGGCGCGGCTGATCACCTCCAGCTCGGCGTCGCCGGGCAGGCCGGCGATGAAGCTCTTGTCGATCTTCAGCATGTGCAGCGGGAAGCGCTTGAGGTAACCCAGCGACGAATAACCCGTGCCGAAGTCGTCCAGCGCCAGCCGCACGCCGAGCGCGGCCAGGCCCCGCAGCGCGCCGAGGGTGGCGTTGCTGTCCTGCATCAGGTGGGTCTCGGTGATTTCCAGCACCAGGCTGGCTGCGGCCAGTCCGGTGTCATCGAGGATGGCGACCACCCGCGCGACGAAATCGTCCTGCTGCAGCTGGCGCCGGGACAGGTTGACCGAGCAGTACAGGTGCCGGTGCCCGGCCAGCTGCCAGGCCCGCGTCTGCCGGCAGGCCTCGCGCAGCACCCAGTCGCCGACCTGGACGATTTCCCCGGATTCCTCCAGCGAGGGGATGAACTCCAGTGGGGGGACCAGGCGCCCGTCGTGGCGCCAGCGCAGCAGCGCCTCGACCCCGACCATCGGCGGGTCGTGCGCGTCCAGGCGGTGGATCGGCTGGTAGTGCAGCACGAACTCGCCGCGTGCCAGCGCCTGGCCCAGCGCGCTCTCCAGCTCCAGCTGGCGCTGCGCGCTGGCCTGCAGCCCGGCGCTGTAGTGGGCGAACTGGGCCTTGCCGGCCTGCTTGGCCTGGTGCAGGGCAAGGTCGGCGGCCTGCAGGGCGTCGTTCAGGTCGGCGCTGGCCTGCAGGGTGGCGATGCCGATGCTGGCGTTGACCACCAGGGTGCGGTCGTCCACGCGCATCGGCTGGTGCAGGTGGCCGAGGATGCGCTGGGCGACCTGTTCGGCGCGCCCGGCACTGCCGGGGTCGGCCAGCAGCACCACGAATTCGTCGCCGCCGAAGCGGAACAGGTGGTCGTCGGCGCGCAGGCATTGCGCGAGCCGGCGGCCGACCTCGACCAGCACGCCGTCGCCGAACAGGTGGCCGAAGCTGTCGTTGATGAGCTTGAAGCGGTCCAGGTCGATGAACAGCACCGCGGCCTGGCCGTTGCCGGTTTCGTGCAGCTGGCGCTGGGTGTGCAGGAGCAGTTCGTCCAGGCGCAGGCGGTTGGCCAGCCCGGTCAACGGATCGTGGCGGGCGGCGTGGTGCAGCTGGTGCTCGACGGCCTTGCGCCGGCTGATGTCGCTCTGCGAGCCGGTGATGCGCAGTTGCCCGTCGCGTTCGGCCTCGGCCACGCCGCGGCTGAGCACCCACAGCCAGTCGCCATTGCGGCAGCGGATGCGGTATTCGTGGTGGATCCAGTGCGATTCGCCGTGCAGGTGCGCATTGATGGCCTGGTGCAGGCCGGACAGGTCATCGGGGTGGACGCGGGAAAACCAGGCGTCGCTGGTCTGGCCGAGGTGGCGCCGCTCCAGCCCGATCATCTCGGCCCAGCGTTCGGAGACGTAGAGCGTGTCCGCGCCCGGGTGCCAGTCCCAGATCCCGTCATGGGCGCCGCGCAGGGCGCGCGCGAAGCGGGCCTCGCTGTCCTCCAGCGCCTTGCGCTGGGCGGCGCTGTACGTGTCGATGGCCAGGGTCATGTCGAAGAACACCGCCTTGAGCAGGCTGGAAAACAGCTGCGCGTCGGCGCCCTGGCCGCACAGCGGGGCCAGCATCTGTTCCAGGTACAGCCGGTAGGCGGCCAGGTACCACTTCAGTTCGACCCCGTTGATGTGGTGGATCAGGCCGATGCGCAGGCGGTTGTCGAGGTAGTCGCGGTCGTAGGGCCCCTGCCACAGCCGCTGGTAGTACTCCAGCTGCCGTTGCTTGAGCCGGTGCACGGTGCCGGTGTCGCCGAGCAGCGCGGCCGGGGCGGGAAAGTCGTCGAGATGGCGGTAGAGCCGCTCGATGAAGGCGGCCTGCGCACCGGCCATGCGCGCGGCGTTCTCGTTCAGGCGCTGCGCATCGTCCTGCCGCCATTCCAGCAGGCGGCCGCGTTCGCTGATCTCTGCCTGCTCCAGGCCAATGCGCCGCATCAGCTCCTGCAGTGTGTCGACGGCACCCATGGTTTCCTCTTGCGTTGAAGGCCAGCATGAAAAAAGCGCCGTGGCGGCCGTCCCATCGGGAACGGCCGTCGCAGCGCTTCGTCTTGCAGGCCCGTGCGTCCTGCCCGGCAAAGCGGGTCCGCGCGCGGCGCGGCACCCGGGTCAAGCGGCGCCTGCCAGGTCCTCCAGCAGGCGGGTAAGGCGTTGCCGCAGCTGCCCCATCTCGCGCGAGCGGAAGGCGTGCCGGCTGCGCTCCAGGGTTTCGATGGCCTCGTACAGCGTGGCCTGGACCTGTCCGCTGGGTCCCAGCGGATCGGGATCGAGCCAACGGCACAGCGGCGCGCGGTCGCAGTCGCAGCTCTGCTGGATGACCTCGGCCTCGCCGGTCTCGGCCAGGAGCGTGCGCAGCCGCGTGGCCAGCCCCGGGTCAGTGCAGATGATCCGGGCCATGCCGCATTCCTGTGGTGGGGGACGCGGGCAGCGCCGCGGGCGCGGCGTCCGGTTCCGGATCGGGCCGGACGCGTCCGGCGCCGGGCGTGGGGTGGAGCATGCTCGACATCTGTTCCTGTTCCATGTTTGCGTGAAAAGCTTCCATCGTTTCCCGGCATGCGGGCATCCTCTCACCATGCCATCGCCGGTGCCGCGCGGGGTACCTCCATCGCGGCGTCCGGCGGCGGGGCAGCCAGCCGGAAGCGGGCCGCGGCGTGCGCCAGGCGGGTGGCCTCGCGCTCCATGTCATGGGTGGCGCATCCGGTTTCCTGCACCAGCTGCGCATTCTGCTGCGTGCTCCTGTCCATCTGCGCGATGGTCTGGTTGAGCTGCGCGATGCCCGCACTCTGTTCGCGCGAGGCGGTCGATATCTCGGCCGTGAGGGCGGTGACATGCTGCACCGAGGACACGATGTCGATCATGGTGCGGCGCGCCCTCTCCACCAGCGCCGAGCCGTCGGCGACCCTGTCCACCGAGTTGCCGATCAGGTCCTTGATCTCATGGGCGGCGATGGCCGAGCGCTGCGCCAGCGTGCGTACCTCGGCGGCGACCACGGCAAAGCCACGCCCGCTGTCGCCGGCGCGGGCGGCCTCGACCGCCGCGTTCAGGGCCAGGATGTTGGTCTGGAAGGCGATGCCGTCGATCACCCCGATGATCTCGCCGATCCTGCGCGAGGCGGTTTCGATGGCGCGCATGGTCAGTACCACCTCGTCGACCACCTGGCCGCCCTGGCGGGCGACCGTCGCGGCGCCCTCGGCCAGCTGGCTGGCGTGGTGCGCCGCCCCGGCATTGTCGCCGATGGTGGCGGTGAGCCGGTCCATCGAGGCGGCCGCCTCGCGCAGCGTGGCCGCCTGCCGCTCGGTGCGCGCCGACAGTTCGTCGTTGCCGGCGGCGATGCGGGTGGCGGCCGCCGAGATGTGGTCGGCCGATTGCTGGATGCCGGCGACGATGGCGGCCAGTTGTTCGGCGGTGGCGTTGGCATCGGTCTTCATCTGCCCGAACACCCCCTCGAAATCGCGGGTGATGCGGCGGCCCAGGTCGCCGCGGGACAACGCCGACAGCAGCTGGCGCATTTCGTCGGCGCTTTCGGCGGTGGCGTCGAGCAGCCGGTTCACGCCCCGCGACAGGCGTCCCATCAGGCCGGTCTCGCCGGTGGCGTGCAGGCGCTGGTCCAGCCGGCCCTGCGCGGCGCCATCGATGATCGTGGCAATGTCGTGCTCCATGCGGGCTTCGGCGGTGCGGTCGTGCCATTCGACGACGAAGCCGTGGCGCTGGCCGTCGCCGTCGACCATCGGCGTGACGTTCAGGCTGAAATGCGCCTCGCCGATCTGGATGCGCCCGGAATGGGTGCCGTCGAGCGTATCGAGCAGGGCGCGGATACGCGCCGGATCACGGTGGAAGCAGTGGATGCTGGCGCCGATCAGGCGCTCGGGATCGAAGTCGGGAAAGGCCTTGAGCAGCTCCCCGCGCTGGTTGCGCAGGATCGCGATGACGGCCTGGTTCGCGTAGACGATGTGATGCTCGCGGTCGGCGATCATCATGCCGGTGCGCAGCGCGCACAGCGCGGCCTCGACATGGAAGCCGGCGGGGGCGGTGCCTGCCGCGACGGGTGCCGGCGTGGTCGCCGGCGGCTCCTCGTGGGCAGGCTGGCGCACCGCCGCACCGGAACGCCGCAGCCGCACGGCGACCATGCAGGCGAACCCCGCCATGGCTGCGGCCCAGGCGATGTGCGGCCATGCCACCGTGGCGGCCGGCTGCAATGCCAACTGCGGCAGCAGCAGGCCCGTCGCCGCCAGCGCCAGCGGCACCCAGTCGCGATAGCACAGCAGCATGGCAACGACGGCCAGGCCGCCGGCATCGCCCAGGGCGGGCGGAGCGGCGGCCAGCGCCGCCGCCAGTGCCAGTGCGATCGCCAGGCGGCTGCGCCGGCTGCCGGGCGACCGCCAGACCTGGAACCCGGCGAACCCGGCCGTGGGCAGGCATGCCGCCACGAACAGGGCCCAGCTGCCCGAATCCAGTGCATGGGCCAGCGCCGCCATCCCCAGCAGCGCCAGCATCAGCAGGAACAGCCGGTCCGCCTCGATGGCCTCCGCATCCCGCGTCCGCGATGTCTCGACAGCACCCATGAATCCCCCTGTTGAAAACCTGGGCATTAAAAAAGCGCCATGACAGCCACCCCGGGGGAGTGGCTGTCATGGCGCTTCGTCTTGCAGGCCCGTGCGTCCTGCCCGGCAAAGCCGGTCACCGCGGCTGGCGGTACCTCAACCGCGCTTTTCTACACGATTGGCGGCGTTTGTTCCAGACGTCGGCCGCGTGCCGGCGGCAGGCCGGCGTGGGGGGCGCCGCCGGGCGGGGCCGGCAGTGGCGATGGCCCCGGCGGATACGACAACGGCCAGGCGCTGGCCTGGCCGTTGTACGCGCGGCGAACCCCGATACCCGCGGGATATCGGCCGGGCCGCGGTCAGATCGCCCGGGCCAGCTGCGCGGCCAGGCCGGCGTAGCCGCCGGGGGTGAGCTCGCGCAGGCGCTGCTTGGCATCGGCCGGCAGGTCCAGCGATTCGATGAAGCCGCGCATCGATTCGGCGGTGATGCCCTGGCCGCGCGTCAGCGCCTTGAGCTGCTCGTACGGATTGGGCAGGCCGTGGCGGCGCATCACCGTCTGCACGGCTTCGGCCAGGACTTCCCAGGCCGCGTCCAGATCGGCGTCCAGGCGCTGCGGGTTCACCTCCAGCTTGCCCAGGCCCTTGGCCAGCGATTCCAGCGCCACCTGGGTGTGGCCGAACGCGGTGCCCAGCGCGCGCAGCACGGTGGAGTCGGTCAGGTCGCGCTGCCAGCGGCTGATCGGCAGCTTGGCGCTGAAGTGCTCGAACAGCGCGTTGGCGACGCCGAAGTTGCCCTCGGCGTTCTCGAAGTCGATCGGGTTGACCTTGTGCGGCATGGTCGAGGAGCCGACTTCGCCTTCCTTGAGCTTCTGCTTGAAATAGCCCAGCGAGACATAGCCCCAGATGTCGCGGGCCAGGTCGATCAGGATGGTGTTGGCGCGGCGCGTGGCATCGCCGATCTCGGCGACGTTGTCATGCGGTTCGATCTGGGTGGTGTAGGGGTTGAACACCAGGCCCAGCGAGGTGACGAAGCGTTCGGCGAAGGCCGGCCAGTCCACGTCCGGGTACGACACCAGGTGGGCGTTGTAGTTGCCCACCGCGCCGTTGATCTTGCCGGTCAGCTCGACCGCGCCGATCTGGCGGATCTGCCGCTCCAGGCGCGCGACGACATTGGCCACTTCCTTGCCCAGCGTGGTCGGCGAGGCGGTCTGGCCGTGGGTGCGCGAGAGCATCGGCTGCGCGGCCTGGGCGTGGGCCAGCTGGCGCAGCGAGGCGGCGATGCCCTGCAGGGTCGGCAGCAGCACCTGGCTGCGCGCCTCGGCCAGCATCAGCCCGTAGGACAGGTTGTTGATGTCCTCGCTGGTGCAGGCGAAATGCACGAACTCCAGCGCCGGCGCCAGTTCGGCATCGTCCTTGAGCCGCTCCTTGATGAAGTACTCCACCGCCTTGACGTCGTGGTTGGTGGTGCGCTCGATGTCCTTGACGCGGGCGGCGTCGGTCACCGAGAAACCATCGGCCAGTGCGCGCAGGCGTGCCTTGGCGGCGTCGGAAAAGCCGGCCAGCTCGCCGATGCCGGGCTCGGCGGCCAGCGCCAGCAGCCACTCGATCTCCACCTTCACCCGCGCGCGGATCAGGCCGTACTCGGAGAAGATCGGGCGCAGCGCGTCGACCTTGGACGCATAGCGGCCGTCGAGCGGTGACAGGGCGAGCAGGGCGGCTTCCGGGCGGGACGTTTCGGTCATGTCGGCGGGCAGGGGCTGGGACGGGGGCGCATATTCTACGGCCTGCGTGGAGCGGCCGCCCGCGGCGCCGGTCCAGGCGCCGCGCGCACCCCGGCGTGCGTGCGCGCGGCGTATCCTCGGGCCCTTCCTTGGGCAATGGCTGGGAGAATGCCGATGAGCGGGAAATACCGGATCGAACACGACAGCATGGGCGAGCTGCAGGTGCCGGCCGGGGCCTTGTGGGGCGCGCAGACCCAGCGCGCCGTGGAGAACTTCCCGGTATCGGGGCAGCGCATGCCGCGCGCCTTCATCCGCGCGCTGGGGCTGATCAAGGCCAGTGCCGCCGAGGTCAACACCGGGCTCGGGCTGCTGCCCAGGGGCGTGGGCCGGGCGATCCGCGCGGCGGCGCTGGACGTGGCCACCGGCGGCCATGACGCGCATTTCCCGATCGATGTCTACCAGACCGGCTCGGGCACGTCCTCGAACATGAACGCCAACGAGGTGATCGCCACGCTGGCCAACCAGGGCGGCAGGGCCGGCAAGACCCGCGTGCACCCCAACGACCACGTCAACCTCGGCCAGAGTTCCAACGACGTGATTCCCACCGCCATCCGGGTCTCGGCGCAACTGCAGACGGTGGAGACGCTGCTGCCGGCGCTCAGGCACCTGCGCCGCACCATCGACCGGCGCGGGCGCGCGCTGGGCAAGGTGGTCAAGACCGGGCGCACCCACCTGATGGACGCGATGCCGCTGACCTTCGCGCAGGAGTTCGGCGCGTGGTCGGCGCAGCTGGAATCGGCGCAGGGGCGCATCGAGGACGCCCTGAAACGGCTGCGCCGGCTGCCGCTGGGCGGCACCGCGATCGGCACCGGCATCAACGCCGATCCACGCTTTGGCGGCAAGGTGGCGCGCGCGCTGTCGGCCGCGACCGGCACCCGCTTCGAGAGCGCACAGAACAAGTTCGAAGGGCTGGCCGCGCAGGACGATGCGGTGGAACTGTCCGGCCAGTTCAACGCGCTGGCGGTGGCGCTGATCAAGATCGCCAACGACCTGCGCTGGATGAACTCGGGGCCGCTGGCCGGGCTGGGCGAGGTCGAGCTGCCGGCCCTGCAGCCGGGCAGTTCGATCATGCCGGGCAAGGTCAACCCGGTGATCCCGGAGGCGACGGTGATGGCCGCCGCGCAGGTGATCGGCCACCACACCGCGATCACCGTGGCCGGGCAGACCGGCAACTTCCAGTTGAACGTGGCGCTGCCGCTGATCGCGGCCAACCTGCTCGACTCGATCCAGCTGCTGTCCAGCGTGATGACCCTGCTGGCCGACAAGGTGTTCGCCGGGCTGGTGGTCAAGCAGGAACGGGTGCGCGAAGCACTGGCGCGCAACCCGATCCTGGTGACCGCGCTCAACCCGATCATCGGTTACGAGAAGGCCGCGGCCATCGCCAAGCGCGCCTACCGGGAGCAGCGTCCGGTACTGGAGATCGCCCGCGAGGACAGCGGCCTGCCGGAAGCGGAGCTCAGGCGCCTGCTGGACCCGGCGGCGTTGACCCGCGGCGGCATCCACGACCATTGATGCGCTGGCTGGTTTGCGCCGCCGTGCGGCGGCGCGGACCGGCGGGCCGGTACCGCGGGCGGCCGTGGCGTGGTGCGCGGGCGGTCAGCGCAGTGCGCGCGGATTGGCCAGCGCTTCGCTGTACTGCTTGAACTCGGGAATGCGCTCGGCCAGGTCCGGCGGGAACGGGGTCTGCCCGGCGGGCACGTCCAGCGGGATGGTGCGGCCGCTGGCATCGGCCGGCGCGGTCGATTCGGTCAACGTGTTCTGGCGCAGGATCTGCAGCTTGACGAAGCTGGTCCGCAGCAGTTCGCGCTGCCCGTCGTCGAGCGGAATCTCGATGTCGTCCACGCGCAGCCTGCCATCGGGCAGGATGTCCAGGTTCGGGTACGGCGCACGCCGCACCGACACCACGTTGGCGCCCACTTCCATCTTCGGCTTGCTGCGCTCGGCGCGGTGGGCGGTGTACTGCTCGCGGTCGCCGCAACCGGCGACGGTGGCGATGCAGGCCAGCAGGAGGGACAGCAGCAGCTTGTTCATGGCGGGGTGCAACGGTACGGCGGGGGAGCGGCGATTCTACCGCTCCCCCGCCGCGGGCGGTCAGCGCGTGGTCACCCGGCCGTCGCGGCATTCATCGATGTCGCTCTGGTCCATCCTGGCGTAGGGCTTGAACTCGGGGATGGCCGCGGCCAGCCGCTGCTGGGTGGCGAGCATCGCCGGCAGCTGGTCGCAGATCCGGGTCGCGCTCTGCTCAAGCTTCCTGGCCTCGGCCTCGATCCGCTTCTCGATCTGCTCGGTGTCGCCGGACAGGACACCCTTGAGCGCCTCGCCGGCGGCGCGCACGCCGAGGTTGGCGCCCTGCACGCCGATCTCGATGCCGGCCTCGGCCACCTGGACGACCTGGGCGCGGTATTCCAGCAGGAGCTTGCGCTGGCTCTCGTCGATTGCGATCGCGCGGCCGTCGATCAGCAGGTCGCCGGTGGGCGAGATCTCGACCTTGGCGCCGCCGTCGCTGGAAATGCTGATGTTCTTCTCGGTGATTTCCTTGCGTGCGCGGTTGGTCGCTTCACGTACTTTCTGGCCGATGCTGGCTTCGCCCAGCGGGTCGTCGGCCTGGGGGCGTTCGTCGCAGGCGGCCAGCGGCAGGCACAGCAGCAGCGCGAACAGGGGGGCTTTGAGCGTTTTCATATGGGTGCTTCCGTGGCAGGCGGGAAGGGAAATGGGATCAACGCTTTTTCGGCAGTTCCACGGCACCGCGGATGCCTGAGTGGTCGACCGAGCCGCTGCCGGTGTGCCGTACCCGCAGGCTGCCGGCATCGCGCACGCGCAGGTCGCCCGAGCCCAGGGTGCCCAGGGTGACCGTGCCGCGGACGGCACCGACGTCGGCGTCGCCCGAGCCGATGCTGGCGATGTCGACGTTGCCCTGCACGTCGCGCAGTTCCAGGTCGCCCGAGCCGATGCTGCCGATACTGGCATCGCCGCGCACGCCGCCGACGCGGACATCGCCGGAGCCGATCGAGACCACGTGCAGCGCGCCGACGTTGTCCAGCTCGATGTCGCCCGAGCCGACCGCGGCCGTGGCCAACGCCTTGATGTCGCGCGCCTTCACGTCGCCGGAGCCGACGTCGGCGCTCATCGCCTGGGCGCCACTGAGCGAGGCATCGCCGGATCCGACCTTGAGCTGCACCATCATCGTGTCGGGCAGGGTGCCGGCGATGTCCAGCCAGGCGTAGCTGGAGCCGAAGCTGATGTTCATCCCGCGGCTCTCGCGCTGCAGGCGGACCACGAGCTTGTCGCCGACCTTTTCCTGGGTGAGCGACAGCTGGCCGAGCAGGTCCTGGCTGGAAGCGCAGGCGCGGCCGGACAGCGCGGCGCGGGCAGCGGACGATGCCTGCAGCCTGAGGTCGTGGCTGTTGACCTCGAACACCACCGCCTTGACGCCGGCCAGGTCCAGGTCCATTGCCTGGGGCTGGCTGAACTTGCAGTGGTCGTCGGCCAGGGCCACGCCGGGCAGCAGGGCCAGGGCGAGCAGCAGGGGCTTGATCGTCGTGTGCTTGATGTTCATCGGGTTCCTCGGGATCACGGCAGGCAGGAAAGGGAGCTCAGGTGTCGTCGCGGCGCTGGCGCAGCCAGATCGCCGCGGCGATGAACACGGCGCCGACCACCACGCCGACCCACAGCTCGGGGTTGGCCAGGCCGGCCAGCTGCACGCTGGGCGAGAAGCCGTTGAGCATCGACTTGACCGACTCGCCGGTAGGCGTGGGGCTGCGGTAGGCCAGCTCGATGCCCGGGGTGGCGCTGAGCAGCAGGCGGCTGACCACGTGGCCCCAGAACCAGCCGCTGTTCAGGCCGAACAGCTTCATCACGTCGAACCAGCTGACGATGACACCGGCGAACACCGGCAGCATCACCGCCCACAGGAACGGCTTGCTGCGGGCCCAGGCCGAGCACAGCAGCAGCCAGCCGGCGGTGGGCATCGCCCACAGGGCGTAGACCGGGATCCATGCCAGGTGGCTGGCGGCGATCGAGAACGGGTTGGACGAGGCCCAGATCAGGGTGAGCGGGTTGCCGCCGTGGAACAGCACCACCAGGCTGATCATGATCATGAAGCCGAACATGGTGATGATCGCCGCGACCACCGCCAGCAGCGGGGCGATGACCAGCGCGCCGACCAGCTTGGACAGCACCGTCTGCGTATCGGAGATCGGCATCGATTTCCAGAACAGCACGCTGCGGTCGCGGCGGTCGTCGTACAGCGCGCCCAGGCAATAGAAGAACACCACGAACGCCAGGGTGATGAACGGCCATGCCGAGCTGAGCAGCAGGGTCATGTTCATGCCCTCGCCGAACTTGGCCATGTCCGCCGGGGTCATGTGCTGGGTCAGCATGCCAAGGTCCAGGCCGTTGACCTGGATGCCGTTGATGTGCAGGTCGCCCTTCTCGGCGGCGCGGCGGGCGGCGATCAGGCCGGCGACGATCGCCATCAGCGACAGCAGCAGCGAGATGCCGCCGGCCACCAGCGGCGCGCGCAGGAAGCCGCCGCGGTTTTCCCAGTATTCGCGCTTGAGCAGCCACTTGAACCTGCCCAGCGGGGTGATGTGATGGACGGCGTTCATGCGTAGGTTCCCTTCATGATGGCCACGAACAGGTCGGCAAGGCCGGGGTTGCGGGTTTCGCCCAGGGCGTCGAGCTGGGTGCGGTCGGCGCCGTCGTAGAGCAGCACGGTCTTGCCGAACGGCAGCGAACGCTCGTCGATGGGTGCCAGCTCGCGCGCGGCCTGCAGGGTGTCGGCCGACGCCAGCAGCTCGACGTAGCGCTCGGATACGCTCTCCATGTCGGCCGAGAGCACGATCCTGCCGTCGCGGATGAACAGCACGTCGGTGAGGATGTGCTCGATCTCCTCGACCTGGTGGGTGGTGACGATGATCGTCTTCTGCTCGTCGAAGTAGTCCTCCAGCAGGCGCTGGTAGAACTCCTTGCGGTAGAGGATGTCCAGGCCCAGGGTCGGCTCGTCCAGCACCAGCACGCGCGCGTCGATGGCCATCACCAGCGCCAGGTGCAGCTGCACCACCATGCCCTTGGACATCTCGCTCACCCGCTGCTTCGGCTGCAGCTTGGTGTTGGCGAGGAAGCGCTCGCAGCGGGCGCGGTCGAAGCGCGGATGCACGCCGGCGACGAAATCGATGGCTTCCTTGACCCGGATCCAGCGCGGCAGCACCGCCACGTCGGCGATGAAGCACACATCGTTCATCAACGCGTTGCGCTGGGTGCGCGGGTCCATGCCGAGCACGCGCAGGTCGCCCTCGACCGCGGTCAGCCCGAGCAGCGCCTTGAGCGCGGTGGTCTTGCCGGCGCCGTTGGGGCCGATCAGGCCGACGATGCGGCCCGGGGCGATGGTGAAACTGGTGTTGTCCAGTGCCGGCTTCTGCTTGTAGGCCTTGCGCAGGCCCTGGGCGGAAACGACGGCTTCGACGGCGGCATTCATGGTGTGGTCCCCGGTGGCAGCAGATCTTCCAAGGTCAGGCCCAGGCGCTGGATGCGTTCCAGTACGCCGGGCCACTCTTCATTGAGAAAACGGTCGCGCTCGCTGCCGCGCAGTTTGCGCGCGGCTTCCTCGGTCATGAACATGCCCAGGCCGCGGCGCTTCTCGACCAGGTTCTCGTCGGCCAGTTCCTGGTAGGCGCGCGAGACCGTGATCGGGTTCAACTGGTACTCGGCCGCCACCTGGCGTACCGAGGGCAGGGCGTCACCCGGCTTGATGACCCCGTCCAGCATCATCGCGATCACGCGATCCTTCAGCTGGCGGTAGATGGGAGCGCCATCGCTCCACTGGATATCGCTCATGGTCAGCTCCGTGGGTTCAGCGACTGTGCGAATGAGAAGTAGGGCAGGGAAAGGCTGGTCCGCATCCGCCGGATCGGGCGCTTCTTTTCCTGCGCGTTGGCCTCCTGCTCTTCGCCGGTGGTCCCGGCGGCATAATCCTGGACCTGGCCACGGCCGGCAGGCAGGGACAGCGTGCAACCGATCAGCAACAACGTGCCGGCAGCGGTCAGTGCCGGGAGAAGATGTCGGTGGTGCCTTCGGCTCATGGCGGTCCCCCTGTGTAGGGTGGCTGGTGTTGTATGCAACTATAACACCGACACGCCGACATGCAACTCCCCTGTAACCCAACTGATGGCCTAGTCTGCGCACGCCGCTGCCACACCCCCCAGGAGAACTCCGATGTCCATTCGCAAGTGTCTGATTGGAATTATTTTTTCCCTGTCCGTAGCAGGCGCGGCCGGTGCCGCCGATGGCGCGCTGCTGGATCGCGACTACCGGCCGCTGGCCGGAAAGGACCCGGTGAACCTGAACCGCGAGTACGGCGGCAAGGTGCTGCTGGTGGTGAACACCGCCTCCAAGTGCGGCTACACCCCGCAGTACGAGGGGCTGGAGGCCCTGCACCAGGCGCTTGCCGGGCGTGGGTTCTCGGTGCTGGGCTTTCCCTCCAACGACTTCAAGGGCCAGGAGCCGGGCAGCGAGGCGGAGATCCAGGAATTCTGCACGCTGACCTACGGGGTGAAGTTCCCGATGTTCCAGAAAGTGCACGTGACCGGCGCGGAGGCCACCCCGCTGTACCGTGACCTCACCCGCCTGACCGGCGTGGCGCCGGGCTGGAACTTCCACAAGTACCTGATATCGCGCGATGGCCGGGTGGTGGCGCAGTTCCCCAGCAAGGTGCGGCCGGACGACCCGGAACTGCGCGCGGCGATCGAGCGCGAACTCGCGCGGCCGGTGCCGGGCCGCCGCTGATGCGCGCGGCGGCGCACCGCCTCGACATCGCCGGTGCGCGTGCGACAATGGCGCCCTTCGCGCCGATGCCGGCGTCTGTTCACTTCCAGGAAAGCAGCGAATGAAGATGGGAAAGCGCGGCGCCGTGGCGTCGCTGATGATTCTGGCGTTGGCGGTCCCCGCGGCCGTGATCGCGCAACAACCTGCCGCCCCGGCGGCCACCAAGGAGAAGTCCGTTTTGACCTCGGAACGTGAAAAGATCGGCTATGCCATCGGCGTGGACGTCGCCAGTTCGTTCGAACCCATCGCCTCGGAAGTCGACGTCGCCGCGCTGCGCCGTGCCGTGGAGAACGCCTTCGCCGGCGGCCAGCCGCTGCTGTCGCAGGAAGAAGCGCAGAAGACCGACCAGGCGCTGCGCATGGCGATGATGATCCGTTCCGGCCAGCAGGTTCCGGGCATGGCGCCGGGCAGCCAGCCGCCGGCGGTGGACCGCGAGAAGGTCGGCCTGATGCTGGGCAGCTACGCGGTCGGCCCGTCGCTGGCGCCGATCCGTGGCGACATCGACCTGGACTCGGTGTTCCAGGCCATCGGCACGATCTTCGCCAAGGGCACGCCGCTGATGGACCGCCAGCAGGCGCAGGCCACGCTGCAGGCGTTCAGCACCGCCAAGCAGGCCGCCGCCGCCGGCAAGAACCGCGAGGAAGGCAATGCGTTCCTGGCCAAGAACAAGACCCAGCCGGGCGTGGTGACCACCGCCTCGGGCCTGCAGTACCAGGTGCTGCGCGCCGGCAGCGGCGAGCGCCCGGTGGCCACCAGCCGCGTGCGCGTGAACTATGAAGGCAAGCTGCTCGACGGCACCGTGTTCGACAGCAGCTACCAGCGCGGCCAGCCGGCCGATTTCGGCCTGAACCAGGTGATCAAGGGCTGGACCGAAGGCGTGTCGCTGATGCCGGTCGGCTCCAAGTACCGCTTCTGGGTCCCGTCGGAACTGGCCTATGGCAGCAACGGTACCCCGGGCGGCCCGATCGGGCCGGACGCGACGCTGACCTTCGACGTCGAGCTGCTGGGCGTCCTGCAGTAAATCCCACGGAGCCACTGCACCCATGCGCGTTGCGATTTTCGGTACCGGCTACGTCGGACTCGTCACCGGGACCTGCCTGGCCGAGGTAGGGCACGACGTTGTCTGCGTCGACATCGACCAGGCCAAGGTCGACGGCCTGAACCGGGGCGTCATCCCGATCTACGAGCCGGGACTGGAACCGATGGTCAAGGCCAACCATGCCGCGTCGCGGCTGGCCTTCACCACCGACGCCGCCAGCGCGATCGCGCATGGGCAGGTGGTCTTCATCGCGGTCGGCACGCCGCCGGACGAGGACGGCAGCGCCGACCTGCAGTACGTGCTGGCCGTGGCCCGCACCATCGGCCGGCACCTGCAGGTGCCGACCGTGGTGGTCAACAAGTCGACGGTGCCGGTGGGCACCGCCGACAAGGTGCGCGCGGCGATCGCCGAAGAGCTGGCCGCGCGTGGCGTCGAGATCGCCTTCGACGTGGTTTCCAACCCCGAATTCCTCAAGGAGGGCGATGCGGTGGCCGACTGCATGCGCCCGGACCGCATCATCATCGGTGCGGCCAGCGACGCGCCGGTGGCGGTGATGCGCCGCCTGTACGCGCCGTTCAACCGCAACCACGACCGCGTGGTGGAAATGGACGTGCGTTCGGCCGAACTGACCAAGTACGCAGCCAACGCGATGCTGGCGACCAAGATTTCGTTCATGAACGAGATCGCCAACATCGCCGAGCGCGTCGGCGCTGACATCGAGCATGTCCGCCAGGGCATCGGCTCGGACCCGCGCATCGGCTGGCACTTCATCTACCCCGGCGCCGGCTATGGCGGCTCGTGCTTCCCCAAGGACGTGCAGGCGCTGGCCCGCACCGCCGCGCAGTACGGCCATGCGCCCCTTCTGCTGCAGGCCGTGGAAGCGGTGAACGAGGCGCAGAAGGGACACCTGTTCGAACTGGTCCAGCGTCATTACGACCGTGGCGAGGACGAAGGCGTGCGCGGCAAGACCTTCGCGGTGTGGGGGCTGGCGTTCAAGCCCAACACCGATGACATGCGCGAAGCCTCCAGCCGCCGCCTGCTGGCGCAGCTGTGGGAGGCCGGCGCGCAGGTACGCGCCTACGACCCGGAGGCGATGCACGAGGCGCGCCGCGTCTTCGGCGAGCGCGACGACCTGGTGCTGTGCGACTCCGCGTTCGAAGCGCTGGAAGGCGCCGATGCGCTGATCGTGGTCACCGAATGGAAGCAGTTCCGCAGCCCGGACTTCGCCCGCATCCGCCAGGCACTGGGCGACGCGGTGGTGTTCGACGGGCGCAACCTGTACGACCCGCGCGAGATCGAAGCGGCGGGGCTGGCCTACTACGGCATCGGCCGGGGGCGCTCCCTGCATGTCTGACCTGCTGCCGAGCGCCCGCGAACAGGCACTGGAAGAGCGCCTGATCGAACTTGAAATGCGCGTGTCCTTCCAGGAACAGGCGCTGGCCGAACTGAGCGAAGCCCTGGCCGATGCGCGCATGCAGGGCAGCCGCAACGCCGACGTGCTGCGCGTGCTGCTCGAGGACCTGGGCAAGGTGCGCAACGCGCTGAACGCCTCCGATCCGGCGAGCGAACCGCCGCCCCCGCACTACTGATACGACGTATTCCACGCATGAGCGACACTCTCCGCGACCAGCTCCTGGGGCTGGGTTTCAAACCCGCGCCCAAACCCGAGCGCAAGCCCGATACCCGCCGCGACGGCCGCCCGCAGGGCCGGCCCGCGCAGGCCCGCCCGCAGGCTGGCAACAAGCCCGGCCATGCCGGCAGGCCGGCGCACGGCCCCAAGGCCGCGCAGGGCGGCCCGCAGGGGCAGCGCAAGCCGCGCTCGCAGGAAGACATCGACCTGGCCAAGGCGTATGCGATCCGCGCGCAGCGCGAGAAGGACGAACGCATCGAAGCCGAGCGGCAGAAGCAGGAAGAAGCCCGCCTGCGCCGCGAAGCCAAGGCCCGGCTGGACGAACTGATCAAGGACAAGGGCCTCAACGACCCGGCTGCCGACATCGCCCGCCATTTCCCCTACGGCGGCAAGATCAAGCGCATCTACGTCACCGCCGACCAGCTCAAGGCGCTCAATGCCGGGCAGCTGGGCGTGCTGCAGCAGAACGGCCGCTACCTGCTGGTGACCGCCGAACTGCTGGCCGAGGCCGAGCGCATCTTCGCCCCGGCCGTGGCGCTGAAGGTCGATCCCGACGCGCCGGCCGAGGACGACCCCTACGCTGACCCGATGTACCAGGTGCCCGACGACCTGGTCTGGTAAGTCCGCAGGTGCGGGGCTTGCCCGCACCCTGCCGGTCGCGATGTGCGCAGGCGCGCCCCGGTGCTGACGGGGCATTTCCCGGCGAGGCCGGTCGTGGCGGAAGCCGCTGCTACTTGCGTCGTTCCGGCACGAAGCAGAACGCGATCACCGCGCCGGCCAAGGCAAAGCAGCCGCCGGCGATGAAGGCCACCCTGCCATCGCCGAACGGCCACAGCTGGCCGGCGATCAGCGCGCCGAACACGCCGCCCAGGCCCGACGAGAACCCATAGAACAGCCCCTGGCCGTGGCCGTTGAGGTTGCCCGGGAAGTAGCGCGCCAGCAGCTGCATCGCCGAGGCGAAGAACGCGGCGAAGCCCAGGCAGTGGGTGGCCTGCGCCACCAGCATCACCGGCAGGTTCTCCGGCCACAGCGCGGTGGCCCACCAGCGCAGCGCGGCGCTGGCCATGGAGATGATCAGCAGCCAGCTGGCATCCCAGCGCCGGAAGAAGCCGGCGATCAGGAAGAACACCGCCACCTCGAACACCACGCCCACGGTCCACATCAGGCCCAGCAGCGAGGTGCTGTAGCCATGCTGGTCCATGTACAGCGAGAAGAACGTGTAGTACGGCCCGAACGAGAGCTGCTCGAGGAACGCGGCGATGAAGAACGCCAGCACCGGTGGCCGCCGCACGATCGACCAGAAACCCTGCACGTGCGCGGCATGGGTGCCGACATGGCGGGCATAGCGGTTGACGAAGGACGCGCCGGTCATCAGCACGAACAGCGGCAGCATCAGCCATGGCAGCAGGCCGGCGCCGTGGCGTTCGATGATCCAGCCGAACAGCGTGACCACGGCGATGAAGCCCAGCGAGCCCCACACCCGGATCATGCCGTAGCGATGGCTGTCGCTGCCCAGGTGGGTGAGGGTGATGGACTCGAACTGCGGCATCACCGCGTTGTAGAAAAAGCAGAATCCGACCATCACCGCGTACAGCATCCATGTCGGCTGCGGCAGCAGGAAACCGGTGAAGCTGAGCACGGTCAACACGCAGCCGATGCGCAGCCAATGGATCGGGCGCGGCGATACCGCCGCCAGCGAGGTCCAGGTGCTGGGCGCGACCACCCGGGTGGCGTACCACAGGCTCATCATCACGCTGATCGCGGTCACGCCCATGCCGCGCGACTGCAGGTACAGGCTCCAGTACGGGGTGAACGCGCCCAGTGCGGCGTAATAGAAGAAATAGAAGCTGGACAGCCGGGCGACGGGAACCGTTGGCTGCAGCGTGGTCGGGGAGGTCATGAACGGGCGCGCGGGCGCGGAAAGCAGGGCGCCTATTGTGCGCCCTGCGCCGCGCTTCGTCCCGTCGAAGGCGTGCCGTCGCCTGCCGGCCGGGAACGGGGCCGCAGCGGCTGCGCCCGTATCGTGGGCGACGGGGGATCAGCGGGCGACTTCGGCGTTCCAGGCCGCGACCCGGGCGCGGACCCCGGCGAGCATGGCATCCAGCGCGGCACGGTCGTACACGACGCCGCGCATCACCACCGTGTCGATGCCGCGGGTGGCGCCGATGTCCTGCAGCGGGTTGCGTTCGAGCAGTACCAGGTCGGCGGCCCTGCCGGCGGCGATGGCACCGTAGCGGTCGAGCCTGCCGAACCAGGCCGGGCCGTTGCGGGTGGCCGTGGCCAGTGCCTGCGCGGGCGTCAGCCCGTGGCGGACATACAGCGCCAGCTCGTTGTGCAGGCCGATGCCGGGATAGTTGTACGAATTGAGGAAGCCGGCGTCGGTGCCGGCCATGATGCGCACGCCGGCCTCCTGCAGCAGCGGCAGCACCGCCGCGACCCGGGCATGGCGCGCATGGCGCGCCTGGATCTGTTCGGGCGTGGCGCTGGCGGCGCGCTCCACGCGCCAGGCGTAGGTCCTGCGCAGGCCCGGGCCGATGTAGGCCAGGTACGGGTCGTCAGCGTGCGTTTCGCTGTCGAGGAAGCTGAGGATCCGGCTGCCGTCGAGCGTGGGCGTGACCGCGACCCCGCGTTCGGCGAAACGGCGATAGGCGGCCATCGCGGTGGCGCGGTCGAAGCCTTCGTGCAGGCGGCGGCTGGCTTCGGCGCGGTCGATGCGGCCGGCGGCGAAATCGGCGGCGATCGCCGCCTCGTCCGGGATCCCGGCCTGGAACGCGTAGTCCAGGTGTTCGATGGAACTGATGCCGGCATCGACGGCCTGGCCGACGGTCAAGGCCATCGGGATATGGCCGGAGGTGCGCAGGCCGCGCTTCTTCGCTTCGGACAGCGCGTACAGGAACAGCTCCGGCTTGAGCGTGCTGTCGGTGATCTTGACGAAATCCACCCGGTCGCGCTGCTCGCGGTCCAGCGCGGCGTCCACGCCGGCCTCGTCGCCGGCTTCCAGGGTGCCCTTCCACACCGGTGCGATGCCCTCGATCTTGGCGCCGGAGGTGAACAGCTGCGGCCCGAACAACTGGCCATTGGCGATCTGCGCGCGCCACGCCAGCACCTGCCCGGGCAGGTCGCCGGACGCGTCGCGCACGCTGGTGATGCCGTGGGCGACGTACAGCGGCAGCAACGCCTTGTTTTCTTCGACCAGCGCCGGGCCGCCGCCGAAGTGCACGTGCATGTCCCACAGCCCCGGAATCAGGTAGCGGCCGCGTGCGTCGACGGTCCTGCGCGCGCGCCACTGCGCGGCCAGCGTCGCGTCCTCGCCCACCGCGACGATGTCCGCGCCGCGGATCGCCACGGCCTGGCCGGGCAGGGCGCGGGCGTGCTCGACATCGACGAGGGTGGCGTGGCGGACCAGTACATCGGCGTCCTGGCGCGCCGCCAGGGCGGGTGAGGCCAGCGCCAGCAGCGAGAAAAGGGCGAGGCAGAGCGTGGTTTTCATTGGGCAGGTTCCAGTGGCGCGCGGCGGGCCGCACGACGGGCAGGGGAGACCGGTGGATGCCGGCCGGTCACGTGGCGGGCATCGGCGCAGCCAGGTGGTAATGGCCGGGCATCGCCTGTCCCGGTCGGCATCGCGTGCGGGTGCGCCGTGAGGGGGGCGGGCCGGTGTTTGCGTGCGGTCCGGGTCGATGCTACAAGCCGTTGCCTCCATCCAGAAATGAAATGTGTCGATGGAAAACAGTCCGAAATCGAATAGGGTGCTGTTCGACCTCGACCTGCTGCGTGCCCTGTTGACGGTGGCCGACTGCGGCAGCTTCACCGCCGCCGCCGCGCGTCTGCATTCCACCCAGTCGACGATCAGCCAGAAGGTGCGGCGGCTGGAGGAGCTGGCCGGGCACCGCCTGCTCGACCGCGGCGTGCGCGACGTGCGTCCCACCGATACCGGCGAGACCGTGCTGGGCTATGCGCGGCGCCTGCTGGCACTGAACGAGGAACTGGGCGAGGCGCTGTCCGGCGCGCACGTGGCCACCACCCTGCGGCTGGGCGTACCGGAGGATTTCGCCGGCGGCCGGACCACGCACCTGCTGGCCGATTTCAGCCGGCGCCACCCGCGGGTGAAGCTGGAGGTGAGCAGTGGCCTGAGCCGTGCGCTGGCCGAGGGCTACGACCGTGGCGAACTGGACCTGGCGCTGGTCAAGCAGCGCCGCGGCAGCCGCGAGGCGCTTGCGCGCTGGCCCGAGCCGATGCGCTGGATCGACAGCGCGGCCAGCCCCGCGTTCGCGCTGGACCCGGTGCCGCTGGTGGCGTTCCCGCCACGCGGCCTGTACCGCGAGGACATGATCGACGCGATCGAGGCGCTGGGCCGGCGCTGGCGCATCAGCTTCACCAGCTCCAGTCTCGGCGGCATCCAGGCGGCGGTCGCCGATGGCCTCGGCATCAGCCTGCTGCCGGCGCGCACGGTGACGCCGGCGCACGTCGTGCTGGGAGCGGAAAGCGGCCTGCCGGAGATCGACAGCATCGAGCTGGCGATCCTGATGCGGCCCTCGGCCGACCCCGAGGTGCGGGTGTTGGCCGACATGCTGGTGGAGATGCTGGGCCAGTCGCGCGGCTGAGGCGCGGCCGGATCAGGACGCGGTTGCGTCCACTGCCCATTGGCCGCGGCGGACGATGCGCCGGCGGCATGGCACCCCGGCCACCGCGGCCGCGGCATTGGGTGCATCCAGCACCAGGAAGGTGGCCTCGTTGCCGACTGCCAGGCCATGGCCCTGCAGGCCGATCACGCGCGCGCCGGCGCCGCTGGCCATTTCCAGTGCCATGCACAGTTCCTCGTCGGCATGGAATCCGGAGCGGTAGCCCAGCAGCATGGCCCGTTGCAGCATGTCGCCGTTGCCATAGGGCCACCAGGCGTCGCGGATGTTGTCGTTGCCCAGGAACACCTCCACGCCGGCCGCGCGCAGATACCGCACCGGCGGGAACGGGCGGTCGCCCGGGGCGTTGGTCATGATCGCCACGCCGGCATCGGCAAGCGTCGTGGCGATGCGCTCCAGCTGTGCCTGGCCGACCTCACCCAGCGCATAGGCGTGGCTGACCGCAACCCGCCCCTGCATGCCCAGGGCGCGGCTGCGTTCGGCGATGCGCCGCAACTGTTCGATGCCGCCCAGGCCGGGTTCGTGCAGATGGATGTCGACCTTGGCGGCGTAGCGCCCGGCGATGCCGAAGACCACGTCGAGCTGGCCCGCGCTGTCGCCATCGAGCGTGTCCGGGTCGATGCCGCCGACCACCTGCGCGCCTTCGCGCATCGCCGCATCCAGCACCTGTGCGGTGCCGGGGCAGGACAGCACCCCGGCCTGCGGGAACGCGACCAGCTCGATGTCGACGGTACCGCGCCAGCGTTCGCGCACCGCGTTCACCGCGTGCAGGTTGTCCAGCCCGGTGGTGGCGTCGACGTCGACATGGCTGCGCATCGCCACCGTGCCGAACCCGGCCGCCTGCGCCACCAGCGCGTCGGCGCGTTCGACGATGGAGGGCGATACCGCCAGCTCCTGCTTTTCGATGGCCAGGCGCTCGCGCAGGGTGCGTGCGGGGCGATGCGGATGCCAGCGGTCGCCGACGAAACTCTTGTCCAGGTGGATATGGCCATCGACCAGGCCCGGCAGCACCAGCTGCCCGCCCAGGTCGATCTGTTGCACGCCGTCAATACGCGGCAGGGCCGGACCGATGGCGGCGAAACGGCCGCTGGCGACGGCCAGCTCCAGCGGCGCACCGTCGGCACCGACGGCGTTGGTGAACAGGTGGTCGAACATGGCGGTGTCGTGGGCGAGGGCTCGGGGCCGCCACCATAGGCCCGCGGCCGACGCACCGGAAATGAAGTATCGCGATGGGGGCCATTCGGCCCGGCACTGGCCGGCCGCCGGGGCCGCGGGTCCGGGCATGCCCGCCCATCGACGGCCATGCGCGCTGCCATCAGCGCCGTGCGGCGCCTTTCACTCCGGGGCGTGGTCGGCGCCGTGGGACAACCGGGGCGTCGAGCGCGCCGGGTGCGCCGCCACGTGCGCGGCGCCGACACCGCCCGCGAGCTGTCTTCTCATTCGGGGTCGTAGTCCAGGTTCGATGCCAGCCACCGCTCGGCCTGCGCGCGGTCCACGCCCTTGCGCCGCGCATAGTCGGCCACCTGCTCCCGCGACACCCGCCCGACCACGAAGTACTGGCTTTGCGGATGGCTGAAGTAATAGCCCGACACCGCCGCGGTGGGCAGCATGGCGAAGCTCTCGGTCAGCGACATGCCGATGCCTTCGGCACCGAGCAGGGCGAACAGCGTGCGCTTCTCGCTGTGTTCCGGGCAGGCCGGGTAGCCGGGCGCGGGGCGGATGCCGACGTAGCGCTCGGCGATCAGCGCCTCGTTGTCCAGCGCCTCGTCGGCCGCATAGCCCCAGTACCCGGTGCGCACGCGATGGTGCAGGCGCTCGGCCAGCGCCTCGGCCAGGCGGTCGGCCAGGGCCTTGAGCAGGATCGCGTTGTAGTCGTCGTGGTCGGCCTCGAAGCGCGCCACGTGCGGCTCGATGCCGATGCCGGCGGTGACCGCGAAGGCACCGATCCAGTCCTGCCTGCCGCTGTCTTCCGGGGCGATGAAGTCGGCCAGGCAGAAGTCCGGGCGCTCGGCCGGCTTGTCCACCTGCTGGCGCAGGAAGTGCAGGGTGGCCTGGCCGTCGGGCAGCGATACCACCACGTCGTCGCCGCGGCTGTTCGCCGGCCACAGCCCGAACACGGCACGCGCGGTCAGCCATTTTTCCTTGATGATCGTGTCCAGCATCGCGCGCGCGTCGCGGTACAGCGCGCTGGCCTGGGCGCCGACGATCTCGTCGTCGAGGATCGCCGGGTACTTGCCGGCCAGCTCCCAGGCGCTGAAGAACGGGCTCCAGTCCAGGAACGGCAGCAGGTCCTGCAGCGGCCAGTCCTCGAACACATGCAGGCCCGGCTGTGCCGGGACCGGTGGCGCGTACTGCGCCCAGTCGCAGCTGAAGCGCTGGCCGCGCGCATGTTCCAGCGAGACCAGGCGCTTGGCGTCGCCGCGGTTGCGGTGGCGCTGGCGGATGTCGGCGTAATCGGCATCGTTGGCCGCCACGAACGCGCCGCGCAGCTCCTGCGAGATCAGCGACTGCGCCACGCCCACCGCGCGCGAGGCGTCCTTCACCCACACCGTGGGCGCGCTGTAGTGCGGGTCGATCTTCAGCGCGGTGTGCGCGCGCGAGGTGGTGGCGCCGCCGATCAGCAGCGGCGTGCTGAAGCCCTGGCGCTGCATCTCGCGGGCGACGTGGCTCATTTCCTCCAGCGAAGGCGTGATCAGCCCGGACAGGCCGATCAGGTCGGCGTTCTCGGCGCGCGCGGTGTCCAGGATCTTCTGCGCCGGGACCATCACGCCCAGGTCGATCACCTCGAAGTTGTTGCAGGCCAGGACCACGCCGACGATGTTCTTGCCGATGTCGTGCACGTCGCCCTTGACCGTGGCCATGACGATCTTGCCGTTGCTCTTGCCGGCGTCGCCGGTGCGCAGCTTCTCGGCCTCGATGAAGGGCAGCAGGTAGGCCACCGCCTTCTTCATCACCCGTGCCGACTTGACCACCTGCGGCAGGAACATCTTGCCGGCGCCGAACAGGTCGCCGACCACGTTCATGCCGTCCATCAGCGGGCCTTCGATCACGTCCAGCGGCCGGCTGGCCTGCTGCCGCGCTTCCTCGGTGTCCTCCTCGACCCAGCTGTCCAGGCCATGCACCAGCGCGTGCGCCAGCCGCTCGCGCACCGGCTTGCGGCGCCAGGCCAGGTCCTCGGCCTTCTTCTCGCCCTTCCTGCCCTTGTAGCGCTCGGCGATCTCCAGCAGGCGCTCGGTGCCGTCGCGGCGGCGGTTGAGGATCACGTCCTCCACGCGCTCGCGCAGTTCCGGTTCCAGTTCGTCGTAGATCGGCAGCGCGCCGGCGTTGACGATGCCCATGTCCATGCCCGCGCGGATGGCGTGGTACAGGAACACCGCGTGGATCGCCTGGCGCACGGTCTCGTTGCCGCGGAAGGAGAACGAGACGTTGGACACGCCGCCGGACACGTGGCAGTGCGGCAGCGTGCGCTTGATGATGCGGGTGGCTTCGATGAAGTCCACCGCATAGTTGTCGTGTTCCTCGATGCCGGTGGCGACGGCGAAGATGTTCGGGTCGAAGATGATGTCCTGCGGCGGGAAGCCGACCTGCTCGACCAGGATGCGGTAGGCGCGGGTGCAGATTTCAACCTTGCGCGCGCAGGTGTCGGCCTGGCCGTCCTCGTCGAAGGCCATCACCACCGCGGCGGCGCCATAGCGGCGCACCAGCCGGGCGTGCTCGATGAACGCCGCTTCGCCCTCCTTGAGCGAGATCGAGTTGACCACGCTCTTGCCCTGCAGGCACTTCAGCCCGGCCTCGATCACGCTCCACTTGGACGAATCGACCATCACCGGGATGCGCGCGATGTCCGGCTCGGACATGATCAGGTTGAGGAAGCGGGTCATCGCCTTCTCGGAGTCGATCAGGCCCTCGTCCATGTTGACGTCCAGGATCTGCGCGCCGCTGGCGACCTGCTGGCGCGCCACCTCCACCGCTTCCTCGTAGCGCTCTTCCTTGATCAGCTTGCGGAACTGCGCACTGCCGGTGACGTTGGTGCGTTCGCCGACGTTGACGAACAGCAGGTCCGGGGTAATGACCAGCGGTTCCAGGCCGGACAGGCGGGTATATGGCAGGGTGTTCATGCGGCCTGCTCCCGGGCCTGCGGCAGGGCCCGCGGCGGCACCCCGGCCACGGCCTCGGCGATCGCCTTGATGTGCGCCGGAGTAGTGCCGCAGCAGCCGCCGACCAGGTTCAGCAGGCCGGAGGTGGCGAACTCCTTCAGCGTGGCGGCCATTTCCTCCGGCGTCTCGTCGTACTCGCCGAAGGCGTTGGGCAGGCCGGCGTTGGGGTGGGCGCTGACGTAGCCGTCCGATACCTGAGCCAGCGTCTCCACGTGCGGACGCATGTCGTTGGCGCCCAGCGCGCAGTTGAAGCCGATCGACAGTGGCTGGCCGTGCGCGACCGAAGCGTGGAAGGCCTCGGCGGTCTGCCCGGACAGGGTGCGGCCGGAGGCGTCGGTGATGGTGCCGGAGATCATCACCGGCAGGCGCCCGCCCCGCGCGTCGAAGGCTTCCTCGATGGCGAACAGCGCGGCCTTGGCGTTGAGCGTGTCGAAAATGGTCTCCACCATCAGCGTGTCGGCACCGCCGTCGATCAGGCCGTCGATGGCCTCGCGGTAGGTCGCACGCAGTTCATCGAAGCTGGTGTTGCGGAAGCCCGGGTCGTTGACGTCGGGGCTGATCGAGGCGGTGCGGCTGGTCGGGCCGAGCACGCCGATCACGAAGCGCGGCTTGTCCGGGGTCTTCGCCTCGACGGCGTCGCAGCATTGCCGCGCCACCTGCGCGCCGGCCTTGTTCAGTTCGTACACCAGGTGCTGCAGGTGGTAGTCGGCCTGGCTTACCGAGGTGGCATTGAAGGTATTGGTCTCGACCAGGTCGGCGCCGGCCTCCAGGTAAGCGGTGTGGATGCCGGCGATGATGTCCGGCCGGGTCAGCAGCAACAGGTCGTTGTTGCCCTTCAGGTCATGGCCGCAGCCGGGGCCATGCACGTGGGCGCTGTCGAAACCCTCCACGAAGCGCTGCCCGCGGTAGTCGTCCTCTTCCAGGCCGTGGCGCTGGATCATCGTGCCCATGGCGCCGTCGATGACCAGGATGCGCCGGGCGAGGGCGTGCAGCAGCTTGGCGACGCGTTCGGGATGGAGCCAGGGGAGGGCGTGCATGGGCGGACCGTGGGCTGGAATCGGGGAGGGGGTGGGGGCGCCGGCTCAGGGGCGGTGGGCGATCAGCGAGATCACCTCGAAATGCGGCGGGCGCTTCTCGCGGGTGACGGTCTCCAGACTGGACACCTCCAGCCCGGCCTTTTCGACGAACCTGCGCAGCTCCTTGCCGGTGAAGCCGAGGTTGACGTGGCCGTAGGCTTCCACCGCGGCCTTGTGCTCGTGGCGGGCCAGGCTGCACAGCATCAGCCGCCCACCCGGGCGCAGCACCCGCGCGCCTTCGGCCACCGCCTTGGACGGGTGGCTGGCGTAGGTGAGGGCGTGCATCAGCACCACCAGGTCGAAGCTGCCGTCCTCGAACGGCAGCTGGTGCATGTCGCCCTCGCGCACTTCCACGTTGGGCAGCTTGCGCAGGCGCTCGCTGGCCGCGGCGACCACGCGCGCGCTGGTGTCGATGCAGACATAGCGCTGCGCGTGCGGGGCCAGCAGTTCGGCCAGCACGCCGTCACCGGAGGCGATGTCGAGCACGTCGCCGGTTTCCAGCAGCGGCAGCGCGCTGCGTGCCAGCGCTTCCCAGGTGCGTCCGGGCGAGTAGTGGCGTTCCATGTCGCCGGCCACGCTGTCGGCCCAGTTCTGGTCGGCCGCGCGCATCGCCAGCACCGACGGCACCCGCTCGGCGTCCTGGCGCAGCAGCGGGTCGTCGCTGCCGTTGCTCAGCGCATGCCACAATGCGCGCTGCGCCGGATCCAGCGCGGCGTCGTCGAAGCGGTAGTAGGCCGACACCCCGGCGCGACGGTCGCGGACCAGCCCGGCTTCCTTCAGGCGGGCCAGGTGGGTGGACACGCGCGGCTGCGCCAGCGTGGTGATGGCCGACAGTTCGGCCACGGTCAGCTCTTCCTGTTCCAGCAGCGTCAGCAGGCGCACGCGGGTGGCGTCGGCGAACACCTTTAGGCGGGTCGACCAGTCTTCCAGATCCATAAATATCTACCTATCGAGATAGAGAGATATTTTGCTGCTGCGGCGCGGCAGGGTCAAGGCGCGGCCTGCATGGGCCGGGTGAACGGGCGCGCAGGTCGACGTGAATGGCGCTGCCCACCCTGCGCCGTCTGCCGCGGCTTGCCCCCTCTTTGCCGATCACGGCAACAGTTACAATCGCAACTTCGTAATGCCCTGGGAGGGGTGTAGTGGATTTCAGCTTTTCCGACGAACAACTGATGCTGCAGGATGTCGCCCGCCGCATCGCCCAAGAGAAGATCGGCCCCAGCGCCGAGCACCACGATGCCACCGGCGAATATCCGCTGGAGAACATCCGCCTGCTCGGCGAGAACGGCCTGATGGGCATCGAGGTACCCGTCGAGTACGGCGGCGCGGGCATGGACCCGGTGTCCAGCGTGCTGGCGATCATCGAGGTGTCCGCCGCCGATGCCGCGCACGCAACCATCATGTCGGTCAACAACTCGCTGTTCTGCAACGCAGTGCTCAGCCACGGCAGCGAGGAACAGAAGCAGCTGTACGTGCGCGCGATCGCCGAGGGCCGCGAGATCGGTGCCTTCGCCCTGACCGAATCGCAGTCCGGCTCCGACGCCACCGCCATGCGCTGCCGCGCGGTCAAGCAGGCCGACGGCACCTATGTGATCAACGGCCAGAAGAGCTGGATCACCTCCGGCCCGGTGGCACGCTACATCGTGCTGTTCGCGATGACCGACCCGTCGCAGGGCGCGCGCGGCATCACCGCCTTCATGATCGACACCACCCGCCCGGGCTTCGGCCGCGGCAAGACCGAGCCCAAGCTCGGCGTGCGCGCCTCGGCCACCTGCGAGATCGAGTTCCAGGACTACGTGGCCCGCGCCGAGGACGTGATCGGCGCCGAGGGGCAGGGCTTCAAGATCGCCATGGGCCTGCTCGACTCGGGCCGCATCGGCATCGCCGCGCAGGCGGTGGGTATCGCCCGCGCCGCCTACGAGGCGTCGCTGGCCTACGTGCGCGAGCGCAAGTCCTTCGGCGCGCCGATCGGCAGCTTCCAGATGATCCAGGCCAAGATCGCCGACATGAAGTGCAAGCTGGACGCGGCGCTGCTGCTGACCCTGCGCGCGGCCTGGACCAAGGCCCAGGGCAAGCGCTTCTCCACCGAGGCCGCGGTCGCCAAGCTCACCGCCTCGGAAGCGGCGATGTGGATCGCCCACCAGGCCGTGCAGGTCCATGGCGGCATGGGCTATTCCAGGGAAATGCCGCTGGAGCGCTACTTCCGCGACGCCAAGATCACCGAGATCTACGAAGGCACCAGCGAGATCCAGCGCCTGGTCATCGCGCGCAACGAAACCGGCGTGCGTTGAGCCGCGGCGGACGCCGGGTGGGCCCCGGTGTGGCGGGAGTCGGCGGTCCAGCCGCCGGTTGAGGAACAAACAAGAAGCCCCGGCATTGCCGGGGCTTCGTCGTTTCAGGATCAAGGTCCGGTCAGCGATCCTGCTGCACGGTACGCACCTTGTGCTGCCCGATGAACTGCTTGGACGGTTCGTCCAGCTTGTCGCCGAGCACGCGGCGCACGGTGACGAAGAACAGCGGGATCAGCAGCACGCCGATGACGGTGGCGAACAGCATGCCGCCGATGACGCCGGTACCCAGCGAGTGGCGGGCGTTGGCGCCGGCGCCGGTGGAGATGGCCATCGGCAGCACGCCCAGGATGAACGCGAACGAGGTCATCAGGATCGGCCGGAAGCGCAGGTGCGCCGCTTCGATCGCGGCCTCGCGCAACGTCTTGCCGGTGGCGCGCTGTTCCACCGCGAACTCCACGATCAGGATCGCGTTCTTCGCGGCCAGGCCAATGACCGTCACCATGCCGATCTTGAAGTACAGGTCGTTGGGCAGGCCGCGCAGCAGCGAGAACACCACCGCGCCGAGGATGCCGACCGGCACCACCAGCAGCACCGAGACCGGGATCGACCAGCTTTCGTACAGCGCGGCCAGGCACAGGAACACCACCACCACAGACAGCACCATCAGCAGCGCCGCGGCGTTGCCGGCCAGGATTTCCTGGTAGGACATGCCGCTCCAGTCGTAGCCGAAGCCGTTGGGCAGGTCGTTGCGCACCAGGTTCTCCATGGTCGCCATCGCCTGGCCGGAGCTGCCGCCCGGGGCCGGCGAGCCGACGATGTTCACCGCCGAGTAGCCGTTGTAGCGGCTCAGCGCCGGCGGCGCGTAGATCCACTCGGACTTCACCACCGTGCTGAGCGGGATCATCGAGCGCTGGCCGTCGGCGTCCTTGCTCAGCGAGCTGGGCACGTAGTAGCTGCGCAGCGATTCGGGACCGGTGCGGTAGGCGGCATCGGCCTGCATGTTCACGCGCTTGATGCGGCCGCCGTAGAAGAAGTCGTTGACGTACACCGGCGCCAGCATCATCTGGATCGCGGTGTAGACGTCGTTGACCGACACGCCCATGGCCTGGGCCTGCACGCGGTCCACCTTGAGCTGCAACTGCGGCGAATTCTCGAGAGTGTTGGGGCGCACGCCGACCAGCGACTTGTCGGCCGATGCCGCGCCGATGAGGGTGTTGCGCGCCTCCATCAGGGCATCCTGGCCGGCGCCGGCGCGGTCCTGCAGCCACATGTCGAATCCACCGAACTGGCCCAGGCCCTGCACGGTGGGCAGGTTGACGAAGAAAACCTGCGCGTCCTTGATGCCGACGAACGCCTTGCCGTTCATCTTCTGGATGAACTCCGGCGCGGTCTCCTTGCGCGCGTCCCAGTCCTTGAGGCGGATGAAGGCCATGCCGACGTTCTCGCCGGAACCGATGAAGCTGAAACCGGTGACCTGCATCATGCCCTCGAAGGACGGGTCGTCCTTCATCATCCCCAGCAACTGGTCGAACACCACCGAGGTGCGGGTCTTGGTCGCGCCCGGCGGCAACTGCACGATGGCCAGCGCATAGCCCTGGTCCTCTTCCGGCAGGAAGCTGCCGGGCAGGCGGGTGAACAGGAAGCCGCACAGCACCAGCAGCAGCGCGAACACCATCAGCCAGCGCGGACTGTGGCGGATGACGCTGCCGACGCTGCCGACATAGCTTTTTTCCAGCTTGCCGTAATAGGTGTTGAAGGTGCGGTAGATCCAGTTCGGCCTGTCGTTGTGGGTCGGCTTGAGGAAGGCCGCGCACAGTGCCGGGGTGAAGCTCAGCGCCAGCAGCGCCGAGAAGCCCATCGACATGGCGATGGTCAGCGCGAACTGCTTGTAGATCTCGCCCGAGGCGCCGGGCTGCATGGCGCTGGGAATGAACACCGCGGCCAGCACCACGGTGATCGCCACCACCGCGCCGGTGATCTGGCCCATCGCCTTCTGCGTGGCCGGCTTGGGGTCGAGCTTTTCCTCGCTCATGATGCGTTCGACGTTCTCGATCACCACGATCGCGTCGTCGACCACGATGCCGATCGCCAGCACCATCGCGAACAGGGTCAACTGGTTGATGGTGAAGCCGATCGCCAGCATGCCCATGAAGGTGCCGAGCAGGGCCACCGGGATGACCAGGGTGGGGATGATCGTCGCGCGGAAGTTCTGCAGGAAGATCAGCATCACCAGGAACACCAGCACGACGGCTTCCACCAGCGTGTTGACCACCTCCTTGATGGAGATGTTGACGAAGGTGGTGCTGTCGAACGGGGTGAACCAGCTCACCCCCGGCGGGAAGCTGGGGGCGAGGTCATCCATCTTGGCGCGTACCGCCTTGGACACGTCCAGGGCATTGGCGCCGGGCAGCAGCTGGATGGCGAAGGCGGCCACCGGCTTGCCGTTGTAGCGGGTGTCGAAGCCGTAGTTAGAGGCGCCGAAGGCGACGCTTGCCACGTCCTTGAGGCGCACCACGCTGCCGTCGGCGTTCGCCCGCAGGATGGTGTTCTCGAACTCCTCCGGCGAGCTGTAGCGGCCCTCGGCGGCGACGGTGGCGGTGAACGCCTGGCCGTTCGGGGCGGGATCGCCGCCAACCGAACCGGCGGCGAACTGCAGGTTCTGGGTGCCGATGGCGTTGTACACGTCGGTGGCCGACAGGTGGTAGCCCTGCAGCTTCTCCGGGTTGAGCCAGATGCGCATGGCGTACTCGGAACCGAACTGCTGGGTACTGCCGACGCCCGGCACGCGCGAGATCTGGTCGAGCACGCGCGAACCGACGATGTCGTTGAGCGCGTCGCGGTCCACCGAGCCGTCGTCCGAGCGCACGCCGATGGCCATCAGGAAGCCGGCGTTGGCCTTGGCCACCACCACGCCCTGCTTGGTCACTTCCGACGGCAGCCGCGGGGTCGCCAGCGCGACCTTGTTCTGCACCTGCACCTGGGCGATGTCCGGGTCGGTGCCGCTGTCGAACGTCAGGGTGATGGAGACGCGGCCGGTCGAGGACGAGGACGAGCTGAAATAGACCAGGTTGTCGATGCCGGTCAGCTGCTGCTCGATCACCTGGGTGACCGATTTCTCCGCGGTGGCGGCACTGGCGCCGGGGTAGGTGGCGCTGACGGTGACCTGCGGCGGGGCGACGCTGGGGTAGGACTCCACGCCCAGGTTGAGGATCGAGATCACGCCGCCGAGCGAGATCAGGATGGCCACCACCCAGGCGAATACCGGGTGGTCGATGAAGAATTTAGGCATGGCGGGTTCCCGTTTCCCTTACTTGGCCGGAGCCGGCGCGGCGGCGGGCTTGGCGGCGGGCTGGGCCGCGGCCGGCTGCCACGGCGAGGGCTTGGCCGGCGCGCCTTCCTTGACCTTCTGCACGCCCGAGACGATGACCTTGTCGCCGCCGGCCAGGCCGGAGGAGACCAGCCAGCTGCCGTTCTGCTGGCCGTCCAGCACCACGTCCTTGCGGACCACGTTGCCGTCGCTGCCCACGACCAGCACATAGCCACCGCGGGTGTCGCGCAGTACCGCCTGCTGCGGGATCAGGAAGGCGTTCTTGCGCTCTCCCAAGTTGGCCTTGAAGCTGACGAACGAGCCCGGCAGCAGGGTGCGTTCGGGGTTGGGCAGCTGCGCGCGCAGCGAGACCGCGCCGGTGGCCGGGTCGACCGTGGTGGCCGAGAAGTCCAGCGTGCCCTGGTGGGTGTACGGGGTGCCGTCGGGCAGGTTCACCTGCACCGTGGTCCTGCCGTCGCCGGCCAGGGCCACCGCGCCCTTGTCCTGGGCGGCACGCAGCGCGCTCAGTTCGTCGGCGGTCATCGAGAAGTTGACGTACAGCGGGTCGACCTGGTCGACGGTGGTCAGCAGGGTCGCCTCGCCCTGTCCGACCAGTGCGCCCTCGGTCACCTGCTGCTTGCCGGCCACGCCGGCGATGGGCGAGGTGACGTTGGCATAGCCCAGATTGATGCGGGCGGTGGCCACGGCGGCCTGCGCCTGCTGCACGGACGCGGCGGTGGTGCGTTCGGCGGCCTCGGCGTTGTCCAGGTCGGACTTGGACACGTAGCTCTGCGGCGCCAGCGAGCGCGCGCGCTCGGCGGTGGTCCTGGCGTTGGCATGGCTGGCACGGGCCGCGGCCAGCGCCGCTTCGGCCGAGGCCAGCGAGGCACGCAGCGGCGCCGGGTCGATCTGGAACAGCAACTGGCCTTCCTTCACCGCGCTGCCTTCCTCGTAGGCGCGCTTGAGCAGCACCCCGGAAACCCGCGCGCGCACATCGGCCGAGCGGAACGGCGACAGCCGGCCGACCAGTTCCCGCTGCAGCGGCAGGGTCTGCGCCTTGGCTTCGATGACACCGACGTCCGGCGGCGGCGGGGCGGCCTGTTCCTGGGGCTTCTTGCAGGCGGTCAGGCCCAGGGCCAGGGCGCCGGTAAGGGCGAGGATGCGGAGCGGGGAGGTCATCGTGAAACTCCGGAGGTTGTTTAGCGAGTGCCGGGGATGCCGGCCGGCGGCGCCGGGAAGGCGCGCAGGAAGGCATCAACGGCGAATTCGGCCCACCGGCGGCGCAACTCGGGGACGTCGCGGTAGGGGGCGTGGAACCGTTGTCGTTCGAAATCCTGGCCAGCGATCATGCTTATTAACATTTCAGCCATGAAATGCGCATCGTCATGGATGATGCGGCCGCGGGCCATCTCGGTTCGCATCCATTCAGCCAACTGGTCGCGCAGGACATCGGCGCTGTCGTGGTAAAGCGCGCGCGCTTCCTCGCGGAATTCCAGAGTGCCGCTGGCGATCACCTGCGCGGCCTGGCGGACACGCGGCTGGTTGCGGTGTTCCAGATAGTGCACGGCGAAATCCAACAGTACCTCACGCAATGGGCGCTCGTCGCCAGCGGCCAGCGGGGCGGCGGCGACGCTGGCGTGCCGCCGCATCGCCAGGCTGAGCAGTTCGCGCTTGCTGCCGTAGCGGCTGTAGAGGGTCTGTTTGGAGCAGCCCACGTAGGCGGCCACCGCGTCCATGCTCAGGTGCATGCCCTGGGTTGCCAGCAGCTCGCGCACGGCGTCGAAAACGCGCTGGTCGCGCGCCTCGGCAGGCGTGGGTCGGGAGGGGGTGGGATGCACGATTTGGACTATACCGTCCAGTTTACAATTGGTAAAGCGGCGCGAAAACGGGTTTTTCCAGGCCAGGTGCGGTTCGTCCGGAAAAACCCGGAACGCATCATTTTGTTGTTTTAAAACAATGCGTTGCATTGGTTATCGGGGGTGTTTGGAGGGGGTGATTGCGGCCCTGCAACAATGCTCTTCGAATGGCGGGGGCTACAATCGCGCCTCCCCAGGAGCCCACTGAAAGCTCAACCATGAAATCGCAAAACAACGCTGCCAAGTCCGCAAAAACGAAATCCCAACCGGCTGCCAAGCAGAGTGTTTCCGAGGCCGGCCTGTCCCTGGAGCCGGTTTTTGCGGCTTTGCGCAAGCGTTACCCCGCCGCGGCCCAGGCCCAGGCGGTCGCCTTCGCTTCGGCGTTCTACAAGCGCATGGAGACTGATGAATTCGGCGCGCACCGCGCCGAGGACTGGGCGGCGCTGGCCGCCGGCATGCTGGAGTTCGCCCGCGTGCGCAAGCCGGGCAAGGCCAATGTCCGCGTGTTCAACCCGGGCCTGAAGACCGACGGCTGGGAAACCGCCCACACCGTGCTGCAGATCGTCAACGACGACATGCCGTTCCTGGTGGACACGGTGTCGCTGGCGCTGGCCGACATGGGCGTTGGCGTGCACGTGCTGGGCCACCCGGTGATCGCGCTGGGTCGCGACAAGGCCGGCAAGCTCACCGCCGTGGGCGAAGGCGCGCTTGAATCGGTGATGCTGCTGGAGATCGACCGGCAGCCGGCCGACGCCATGGAAGCGGTGGCCAGGCGCGTGAACGAGGCGCTGGAAGACGTGCGCGCCATCGTCAAGGACTGGGAGCCGATGCGCGACAAGGCGCTGGCCCTGGCCGACGACCTGGGCCAGCGCACCCTGCCGGTGAGCGACGAGTCGCGCCAGGAGGCGCAGGAGTTCCTGCGCTGGGCCGCGGACAACCATTTCACCTTCTTCGGCTACCGTGAATACAAGGTCGAGAAGCAGGGCCGCGAGGACGTGCTGGCGGCGCAGAACGGCACCGGGCTGGGCCTGATGCGCGGCAAGGACACCTCGGTGGCGCGCCCGGTCAAGGGGCTGGCGGCGCAGGGCCTGAACACCACCAGCGGCCTGACCGACGCGCTGATCCTGACCAAGACCAACGCCCGCTCGCGGATCCACCGCGGCGGCTACATGGATTACATCGGCGTGCTGGAATTCGACGCCAAGGGCCGCATCATCGGCGAGCAGCGCTTCCTGGGCCTGTTCACCTCCAGCGCCTACAACCGCCGCCCGTGGGAAATCCCGCTGGTGCGCCAGCGCTACGAGAACGTGATGAAGCGCTCGGGCCTGAGCCCGTCCAGCCACAGCGGCAAGGCGCTGCGCCACATCCTCGAATCGCTGCCGCGCGAGGAGCTGTTCCAGTCCAGCGAGGACGAGCTGTTCCGCACCGCGATCGGCGTGCTGGGCCTGCAGGAGCGCGTGCGCAGCCGCCTGTTCCTGCGCCGCGACAAGTTCAGCCGCTTCATTTCCGCGCTGGTGTTCCTGCCGCGCGAACGCTTCAACACCGACGTGCGCCTGCGCATCGAGGGCCTGCTGCGCGATGCGCTGCAGGGCGAGTACGTGGATTCCAGCGTGGTGCTGGGCGACTCGCCGCTGGCGCAGGTGCACCTGATCGTGCGCCCGAAGGCCGGGCAGAGCCTGGACCTGGACACCGACGGCCTGGAGAAGCGCCTGGCCCACGTGCTGCGCAACTGGCAGGACGACCTGCGCGAGGCGCTGGTCGGCCGCCACGGCGAAAGCGAAGGCCTGCGCATCGCCTCGCGCATCGGCAAGGCGCTGCCGGCCGGCTACATCGAGGACTCCAGCGCCGAGATCGCCGCCGCCGACGTGGTCCAGCTCGACGCGCTGACCGGTCCGGACGACCTGCGCCTGAGCCTGCAGACCATCCACCGCGAAGGTGCCGATGGCCTGCGCATGAAGCTGTACCGCCAGCTCAAGGACATCCCGCTGTCCGACGTGCTGCCGATGATGGAGAACATGGGCCTGCGCGTGATCGCCGAGCGCCCCTACCGGCTGATGGTGGACGACGCGCCGGTCTACGTGCAGGACTTCGAGGTCGAATCGACCGTCGGCGCGATCGACGCGACCGCCGCCAGCGCGGCCTTCGCCGAGGCCTTTGCCCGGGTGTGGCACGGCGAGGCCGAGAACGACGGCTTCAACCGCCTGGTGCTGGCCACCGGCCTGGACTGGCGCCAGGTCTCGATGCTGCGCGGCTACTGCAAGTACCTGCTGCAGATCGGCGTGCCGTTCTCGCAGGCCTACGTCGAAGGCACCTTCAACCGCTACCCGCTGCTGGCGCGGCTGATCGTGGAGCTGTTCGAAGCCCGCTTCGACCCGGCACCGGCCACCGACAAGGCCACGGCCGATGCGCAGCTGGCGCAGTTCAAGGCGCTGGCCGGCGGCGATGCCGCCACCATCAAGCTGCTCGAGGGCGTGGTCAAGGCGCGCGGCGGCAGCCGCGACGCGCGCATGGCGCTGGTCCACGACACCCTGGTCAAGCTGCTGGACGGCGTGTCCAGCCTGGACGAGGACCGCATCCTGCGCAGCTTCATCGGCGTGATCCAGGCCACCCTGCGCACCAGCTACTACATGCCGCGCAAGGACGGCCTGCGCGCCGACGGCGGCCCGGCCGACTACATCAGCTTCAAGTTCGATGCCGCCAAGGTGCCGGACCTGCCCAAGCCGCGTCCGTACCGCGAGATCTTCGTGTGCGGCCCGCGCGTGGAAGGCACCCACCTGCGCTTCGGCCCGGTGGCCCGTGGCGGCCTGCGCTGGTCCGACCGCCGCGAGGATTTCCGCACCGAGGTGCTGGGGCTGGTCAAGGCGCAGATGGTGAAGAACACGGTGATCGTGCCGGTCGGCTCCAAGGGCGGCTTCTACGCCAAGCAGCTGCCGGATCCGGCGCTGGACCGCGATGCATGGTTCGCCGAGGGCGTGGCCTGCTACAAGCGCTTCATCAACGGCCTGCTGGACATCACCGACAACATCGTCGGCAACAAGATCGTGCCGCCGCAGGGCGTGGTGCGCCACGACCAGGATGATCCGTACCTGGTGGTCGCCGCCGACAAGGGCACCGCGACGTTCTCCGACACCGCCAACGGCATCGCCCGCGCGCACGGCTTCTGGCTGGACGACGCCTTCGCCTCGGGCGGCTCGGTGGGCTATGACCACAAGGGCATGGGCATCACCGCGCGCGGTGCGTGGGAGTCGGTCAAGCGCCACTTCCGCGCGCTGGGCCGCGACTGCCAGAAGCAGGACTTCACCGTGGTCGGCATCGGCGACATGTCCGGCGACGTGTTCGGCAACGGCATGCTGCTGTCCGAGCACATCCGCCTGGTGTGCGCGTTCGACCACCGCCACATCTTCCTCGATCCGAACCCGGTGGCGGCGTCGTCCTTCAAGGAACGCGCGCGCATGTTCAAGGTGCCGCGTTCGAGCTGGGCGGACTACGATGCCAAGCTGATCAGCAAGGGCGGCGGCGTGTACCCGCGCTCGCTCAAGTCGATCGAGATCACCCCGCAGGTGCGCGAGGCGCTGGGCATCGACGCCGGCATCAAGTCGATGACCCCGACCGATCTGATCAACGCCGCGCTCAAGGCGCCGGTGGACCTGGTGTGGAACGGCGGCATCGGCACCTACGTGAAGTCGGCCAGCGAGAGCAACGCCGACGTCGGCGACCGTGCCAACAACGGCCTGCGCGTCAATGGCGGCGAGCTGCGCTGCAAGATCGTGGGCGAGGGCGGCAACCTGGGCATGACCCAGCTCGGCCGCATCGAGGCCGCGCACAACGGCGTGCTGCTCAACACCGATTTCATCGACAACTCCGCCGGCGTTGATACCTCCGACCACGAGGTCAACATCAAGATCCTGCTCAACGACGTGGTGCGGGCCAAGAAGCTCACCGTCGAACAGCGCAACAAGCTGCTGGCGTCGATGACCGACGAGGTCGCCGGGCTGGTGCTGATGGACAACTACCGCCAGAACCAGGCCATCAGCCTGATGGAGCGGATGAGCGTCAAGCGCCTGGGCTCCAAGCAGCACTTCATCCGCACGCTGGAGCGGCAGGGCCTGCTCGACCGCCAGATCGAGTTCCTGCCGTCCGACGCCGAGCTGTCGGCGCGCAAGGTGCGTGGCCAGGGCCTGACCCGTCCGGAACTGGCGGTGCTGCTGTCCTATTCCAAGATCGTCGCCTTCCAGCAGCTGCTGGAGTCGGACATCCCGGAAGATCCGTACCTGTCCAAGGAGCTGCTGCGCTACTTCCCGCAGCCGCTGCAGAAGAAGTACGCCGACGCGATGAACGGCCACCGCCTGAAGCGCGAGATCATCGCCACCGCGGTGACCAACCAGACCATCAACCGCATGGGCGCCACCTTCCTGATGCGCATGCAGGAAGACACCGGCCGCAGCGTGGCCGAGGTCGCCAAGGCCTACACCATCAGCCGCGAGACGCTGGATGCGCGCGCGCTGTGGACGCAGATCGACGCGCTCGATGGCACCCTGCCCGAGGCCGTGCAGGTCGATGCCCTGGAAGTGATCTGGAAGCTGCAGCGTTCGTTCGTGCGCTGGCTGCTGAACCGTCCGGGCGCGATGCCGGGCATCACCGCCGCGGTCGAGCGCTACCAGGGGCCGTTCAACGACATCCGCGTCGCTTCGGGCGTGCTGCCGGATTCGCAGCGCCCGGCCTACGAGGCCAGCGTCAAGCAGTGGAAGGAGAAGGGCCTGCCGGCGGCACTGGCGCAGCAGCTGTCCGAGCTGCAGTTCCTGGAGCCGGCGTTCGACATCATCGAGCTGGCCCGCACCCGCAAGCTCAAGCCGGTGGACGTGTCCAAGGTCCACTTCCGCCTGGGCGAAGCCCTGCAGATGCCGTGGCTGTTCGAGCAGATCGACGCGCTGGAGGTCAACGGCCGCTGGCACGCGGTCGCCCGTGGCGTGCTGCGCGACGAACTGGCCGCGCACCAGCGCAACCTGGCCGGCCAGGTGCTGTCGATGAAGGGTGGCAGCGCCGAGGCCAAGGTCGCCGCGTGGCTGGGCCGCGACGACAGCAGCCTGCGCTTCACCCTGGCGATGCTGGCCGAACTGGCCGAGCAGAAGACGCTGGACTACCCGACCGTCTCGGTCGCGGTGCAGCGCCTGGGCCAGCTGGCGGCGCACGGGGTTTGAATCCCGTGGTCGGGCCGGTTCTACCGGCCCGACCCAAAAGTCCGCGGCGCGAACTTTTGGCACCGCCCTCGGGCTTGCCTGTCCCCGCGGCTGTCGCCGCGCCCCCTTGCACAAAGGGGGCTTTGCTCCAGAAAGATGGCAGGGGGGCCGACCACGGGTCGGCATCTGCCGGACAAAGCACCGCGGCCAGGGCCGCTCCTGTGAAAGCAACGGATGTTGCGGCAGGAGCGGCCCTGGCCGCGGTGCTTTCCGGCTTCCTGCTCCCGGCAAAGGCAGGGTTCGCGATTGCGGGTTATCCTCGGTAATCCTCACCGCAACCGACGATGGCCATGTCCCCCCGCATCGCCTTTCTCGCCAGCAGTACCGACACCGCGCAGCAGGCCCGCGAAGGCCTGGCCGCGCGCTATGGCGACCACGCCCCGGATGCGGCCGACGTGCTGTGCCCGCTGGGCGGCGATGGCTTCATGCTGCAGACGCTGCACCGCTTCGGCAGCATGGGCAAGCCGGTGTTCGGCATGAAGCTGGGCACGGTCGGGTTCCTGATGAACCACCATCGCGACGACGACCTGCTGCACCGGCTGTCACAGGCGGAGCCGGCGCACCTGCGCCCGCTGGAGATGATCGCGCGCACCGAATCCGGCACCACGGTCGGCTCGCTGGCCTACAACGACGTGTCGATGCTGCGGCAGACGCGGCAGGCGGCGCATATCGGCATCGACCTCAACGGCCAGCAGCGCGTGGAGGAGCTGATCTGCGACGGCGTGCTGGTCTCCACCCCGGCCGGCAGCACCGCCTACAATTACTCGGCGCACGGGCCGATCCTGCCGCTGGGTTCGAACACCATCGCGCTGACGCCGCTGGCACCGTACCGGCCGCGGCGCTGGCGCGGGGCCATCCTCAAGGCCGAGACCGAAGTGCGCTTCCGGGTGCTGGACCCCTACAAGCGGCCGGTCAGCGTCACCGCCGACTCGCACGAGACCCGCGACGTGGTGGAAGTCACCATCCGCGAGTCGCGCGAACGCCAGGTGACGCTGCTGTTCGACCCCGAGCACAATCTGGAAGAACGCATCCTCAGCGAACAGTTCATGTTCTGAGCGGGTGCGCGGGCAACAACGCCGGCAACGGCAAGGCAATGGATCAGGAACATGGGTGACAACACTCCCAGGCTGTTGACGGTGGCAGTGACCTCGCGGGCGCTGTTCGACCTCGAGGAAGGGCATGCGCTGTTCGAGCGCGAGGGCGTGGAGGCCTACGCCGCATACCAGCGCGAGCACGAGGACGACGTGCTCAAGCCGGGGGTGGCCTTCCCGGTGGTGCGCAAGCTGCTGGCGCTGAACGAGGGCGCTCCCATGGAGACGCCGCGGGTGGAGGTGATCCTGCTCTCGCGCAACTCGGCCGATACCGGGCTGCGCATCTTCAATTCGATCCAGCACTACGGCCTGGGCATCGTGCGCGCGACCTTCACCGCCGGCGAGCCGACCTGGCCGTACGTCAAGCCGTTCGGTACCGACCTGTTCCTGTCCGCCAACCCGGAATCGGTGCGGCGCGCGCTGGTGCACGGCATCGCCGCGGCCACCATCCTGCCGCGTGGTCCCGGCGAGGTATCCGCGGCGGCGGCCACCGACACCGGGCGGCCGCCGGCGCAGCTGCGCATCGCCTTCGATGGCGACGCGGTGATCTTCGGCGACGAGGGCGAGCGCATCTCGCGCGAACACGGCGTGGAAGCCTTCGGCCGCCACGAGCGCGAGAACGCGCACGCGCCGCTCAGCGGCGGGCCGTTCCGCAGCTTCCTGTCGGCCCTGCACGCGTTGCAGGCCGCGTTCCCGGCCGGCGAGGAGGCGCCGATCCGCACCGCGCTGGTCACCGCGCGCTCGGCGCCGGCGCATGAGCGGGTGATCCGCACCCTGCGCGAGTGGGGGGTGCGCCTGGACGAGGCGTTGTTCCTCGGCGGACGCCACAAGGGGCCGTTCCTGGAAGCCTTCGGCGCCGACATCTTCTTCGACGACTCCCAGCACAACATCGACAGCGCCCGCCAGCACCACAGCGTCGCCGCCGGTCATGTGCCGCACGGTATCGCCAACGCCGACCGCGCCGGATGAGCGGCGGCGGAGGCGCGCACGTGCGCCGTACCTGGCGGCACGTGGAGCTGCAGTTCCAGGGCGACGTCACCCAGACCCGGATGTCGCGCTGGTTCCCGCAGCGCCTGCACGTCGGTTACACCCGCACCATGCTCGCCGCGCTGTGGCTGCATCCGGCACCGCGGCGCATCGGCATCATCGGGCTCGGCGGCGGTGCGCAGGCCAAGTTCTGCCATCGCCATCTGCCGCAGGCAGGCATCGAGGTGGCCGAGAACAATGCCGAGGTGATCGCGCTGCGCGATGCGTTCCGCATCCCGGCCGACGACGCGCGGCTTCACGTGGCGTGCGTCGATGGCGCGCGCTGGCTGCGTGGCCAGCGCGGCCGCTTCGACCTGCTGCTGCTCGACGCCTACGATGCGCAGGGCATTCCCGCTGCGCTGTCCACCCAGGCGTTCTATGACGATTGCCGCGCCGCGCTGGGCGCCGACGGGGTCATGGCCAGCAACCTCTACGACACCGACACCCGCGCGCACCTGACGCGGCTGCGGCGCAGCTTCGACGGGCGCGTGCTGAAGCTGGACGAGCCGGGCATGAGCAACAAGGTCGCGATCGCGTGGAACGGCGCGCCGCATCCGGCGCCGGTCGATGCCGCACTTGCGGCGCTGCCATGGGCGGCACGGGGGCAGCTGCGGGCCGGTTTCCGGCGGCTGTCGCAGGCCTGGGCACGGTCCACACCGCACTGAGTTCCGGGCTGGCGGATGCCCGGCCGGCAGCCGGCGCGCCGGTCACGATGTGGTGCGTGCCTGGCGCCCGAGGCTGAACCGCGGCCAGCACCGGATTTGCTTTGCGCGCGCCAAGCCTCTACCGTGGTCGCGCTGAATGACAAGGGTCACCTTGAATCGTGGCCCGATGCTGTAGAGGTTGCCTTCTACACTGTTGCACCCGCTTCTCAATTCTCCTTGGAATCAGCGTCCTGCCGCCAAGCGCGGCGCCCATCCGCAACAAGGAGCATTGAAATGTCCCAGTCCCAAACCGGTACCGTGAAGTGGTTCAACGACGCCAAGGGTTTTGGTTTCATCACCCAGGACGGCGGCGGTGAAGACCTGTTCGTCCACTTCCGTTCGATCGAATCGTCCGGCTTCAAGTCGCTGCAGGAAGGCCAGAAGGTCACCTACGTGGCGGTGAAGGGCCAGAAGGGCATGCAGGCCGACCAGGTCCGCGTGGTCTGAACTGACCGGCAATCGCCGTGATCGGAAAGCCCGGCCTCGTGCCGGGCTTTTTCGTTGCGGCCGTGCGTGGCGCGCAGGCGCTACAGGGTGATAGCCGCCCGCACCCGGCAGGCGCAGGCGTGGGCGGTAAGCATGCGGCCGTCGGTCTTTACCCGTGCCCGCTGGCTGGCGGGTGCCGCCAGGGCACCGGCGCGCCGGTGGCGCATCCGTGCCACACCCGCGCGTCGGCGTGGCATGGCGTCCCGTGATCATGCAGTGCGGTGCGAAGCTCTACACGGGCTGCGCGGAGCTGGCTATGGCCGTCAGGAGCGTCAGGATGTGGATGCCGGCGGGTCGGCCGGACAAGTTGCCTGGGTGCCGTTGGGGGCGCGCTTCCTGGCGAGCTTCTCGTCCTTCTGCTTCTTCTTGGCCAGCTCGCGCTGGCGTTTCTCGTATGAGTAATTGATCTTGGCCAAGTTCGTCGTCCGTCGGGGGAGGGGAGGTCAGGTCTTTTCCGGGGTGCGCTCGGCGACCGCCGGCTTGCCGCCACGGCCGGACGGTTTCGGACTCTCGACCTTGCCGCGCAGCGGGGTGTTGCCGAGCGTTTCTATCTTTCCGCCGGCGCGGTCGAACGCGGCCAGGTCCTCGGCAATGCGCTCACGGGTCAAGGGCCCTGATGCGGACGGACCGGCGAAGGCCGACGATGTTTTCCTCGGTGCGATGGAACCGGATTTGCGCGGTGTACTCATGTGCTCTCCTCATGCCAGTGTCGATTCGATGGTGCGGCTTCCGGAGCGCGCGTATGCCGCGCGCACCGAGCGGCAGCAGGGCCCGCCCATGGCGAAGGATCTGCAGACCGCCGGCCGGCTTGCATGGATCCGGCAGTTCATCCGTTGCCCGTCCACGGCCACGCACCAGCCCTCCGGATCGCGGGCCATGACCCGCAGCCCGTGGAGCCGGGTGGTCATGTGCGCGGGCACGTCGTCTTCGCTGTCCAGCACCACGGTCAGGCGGCAGCAGACCGCGTCGCAGGACGTGCAGTGGACGCTGGCAGCGGCCTGCCTGGATGACGGGTTCAGGCCCCGTCTCCACGCAGGTCGTGTGCTGCCGGTGCCCTTGCGGGCAGGTGCCTGGCGACGCCGATGCCGGGCCGGCGTGATGCCGGTGTTTCGCGGATGCAATGTGCGGTCATGGAGACTCCCGTTGAGCGGCCGCCCGGACGCACCGGAGCGGATGACGCAGGAAAGGGAGCGGAGCGGGCAACTGCCTGGGCGGCTGCGCGGAACGCGCGGGGCAGGCATTGCCTGCCCGGCCATGCTACCACCTTGCGGCTGGGCCGGTTTCACGTACCGTGCCGTTTCCGGCATGCGCTGGATCGATCGCGTCCGCGATCGATGCGCAGCGACGGCGAACGCAGTCCACCGGCAACGCCGCCCGCGCGCTGTCTGGGGCGCCAAGGCCCGGCGCCCCGGGACGGCGCGGCAGGGGACTCAGTGCGGGGCGTCCAGGGGCAGGGTGATGTCGGTCAGGCGCCAGTGCAGCCCCTGGCGGGACAGCACGAAAACCACGCTGCCGCCGTCGTCGAGCGGCCGGGTAGCGGTGAAGCGCGACAGCGATTCGTAGCGCCCGCGTGCGCCCTGCAGGGGGCGGGCCGGCGCGGGCGGGCCCCAGGTATCGCCGTCGGCGGTGTCGCCAGTGGCGCGCTTCCACACCCCATGCCCCTGCAGCAGCGCGGAGATGCCGGCGGGGGTGACCATCACGTCCACCGCCGCGCCGGTCAGGCGGCCGGCCACGCCCAGCGCCATGACGCCGAACAGGCTGGACTGCATGTCGCTGCCGGCGCGCCGCACCAGCTGGTCGTCGAGTTGCGCCTTGAGGTTGATCCGCAACGCCGGGAAATCGACATGCCGGGCAAGTCGTGCGGCGTCGCGCTGTTCGATCGCCTCGGAGATGCCGCGGATCGCCAGCCAGGGGCCGGCGGCCACATAGGCGGCGAGCAGCACCAGCAGCAGGGCGATGGTCGGCAGCAGCCATTTCTTCATCGTCGCGCTCCGTGGCTCAGGTCGGCCGTTCGGGGTGGGATTCGGCCCAGCGCCGCAGCAGCACCAGGGTCTCGGCCCACGCCTGGCTGCAGAAGCCGAGGAACTCGCTGTCCGGATCCCAGCCCAGGTGGCGGAACTCGAGCACCGTCATCGGTTCGCCCTCATGCGGCAGGCCGCGCCAGGCGCCGGGACTGGCGCGGCGCGACAGTTCGAAGCGGATCTCGGTGCCGGTCCACGCCGAGGCCGGGCTCTGTACCGGGTGCCGGCTGATCACCTCCCAGCGCACGCAGTGCGCGGAGGTTTCCAGCACCTTCATGGCAACCACGCCATGCGCCGGCCCCGGGTTGTGGCTGAGCACGGCGTCGCCGTCGATCACGCTGGCGGTGTGGGCGACCCACCAGCGCCCCAGTCCCTGCGCGGTGGCCAGGCCGGCGTGTACGCTGGCCAGCGGTGCGTCGATCCAGATCTGGTGATGGATGGCGGCCATGGCGGCGGCTCCGTCGGGCGTTGCCCGCTAGGGTGCCGCAAATCCACCGGCGTGGCGTGAATCCCGGCGTGTGCTCAGAACTCCAGGTCCAGCGCCGCGCACAGGTAATCGACGAACGGCCCCAGCGCGGCGAGGTCGGCGGCCAGACTCTGGCGCAGCCGCGGGCCGGTCATGAGCGTGTCGTCCAACTGGCGCCACAGCACCCAGTTGCGATGCTTGAGGTCGTCGATGAACTCGAAATCGGCCGGGAACCCACGCGGTGCGCGCACCAGTTTCTCGCTGGTTTCGAACGCGTAGCGGCGGCGCGTGGCCGGCGCATGCGCGGCTGCCTTCCAGCTGCCGGGGTTGTCGAAGATGAACTGGCGGATGCGGCGTTGCGTATCCGGCTCCGGGTGCCAGATGCCGGCACCCACGAAGCTTTCGCCCGGTGCCAGGTGGATGTAATACGACGGCGCCGGCACCTGCTTGCGGCGCTCATGGAACAGGCGCGCGCCCTGCCAGGTCTTGTACGGCGTCTTGTCGTTGGAGAAGCGCGAGTCGCGGTAGATGCGGAACAACGAGCCGCCGACGGTGCGCGGGTCGGCACGGAAATGCGCGCTGACCTGCGCCAGGTCCGGTTGCAGGTCGGCGATCAGGCGCAGGAACGGCTGCCGCACGTGTTCCTCGTACTCGTGCTTGTGCTCGGCGAACCACGGCTTCTCGTTGTGGCGGGCGAGTCCGCGCAGGAAGGTGAAACTTGCGTCGCTGAAGTATCGGCTCATAGCGATTGCTGCAGGTTCTGGCCCCACTGGTCCAGTGCATCGAGCAGGTCCAGCGCGGCGGGGTTGTCGTGGTGTTCGGTACGCAGGGCAAGAACCTGCGCGAAGTAATCGGGCAGGGTCTGTTCGCCGAGCCCGGGGCTGTCCAGCAGGCGCTGGCGGCGATAGCCGTCCCAGCGCGTGCGCTCGCCGGCGTCCAGGGTCTGCGGGTGGTTGCGTGCGCGATAGCGGAACAACAGCTCCGGCAGGCGCGGGTCGCGGAAGCTGTCGGCCATCTGCGCCAGCGCCTCGGGCGGGCAGGCGCGCACGCGCGCAAGCTGTGCCCGGTCACCCTCGGCCAGGAAGCCGTCGTACAGCGCGCCATCGGGATCGGGCGGACCCTCGGCCGGACGCTCGCGGGCGAATACCCGGCGCATCTTCTCGGCCAGCGCCGGGCCGTGTGCGCGCAACTGCGCGGCGCGTGACTCGGTCGCCACCGGGTCGATGCCCAGCCGCTTGAAGTCGGGCGCGCGCAGATGATTCCAGGCCACCAGCGCCGGCACCTTGTTCAGGTGTACTTCCTTGAGCGGAATGCGCTGCTGGCCTTCGGGCAGGTCGGCGGCGCGGGTGTACAGCCGCTGCGCGATCTCCTCCACGGACAGGTCGAGCAGCATCTGCGGATCGCCGTCCAGGTCGAACACGATCACCCGGTTGCCGATGTGCGGGTGGGTCGCCAGCGGCAGCACCGGCGCCGCGCACAGGCGACTGGCGGGGTAGCGCATCGAAATGTGCAGCGCCGGCTGCATCGCCACCACGTCCAGCAGGCTGGCGGCGAAGCGCTTGTCGCGCAGCTTCAGCGCGTAGTCCCACATGCGCGGCTGCGCCTGCCGGAACGCGCGGGCCATGCCGATGGTGGCGTACACGTCGGACAGCGCCTCATGCGCATCGCCCTGGCGCACGCCGTTGGCCAGCGCCAGATGCTCGAGCTTGAACGAGGTGGCGCCATCCTCACGCTGCGGCCAGTGGATGCCCTCAGGGCGCAGCGCGTGCACCAGCCGCAGCATGTCCAGCAGGTCCCAGCGCGAATTGCCGCCGCGCCACTCGCGCTCGTACGGATCGAAGAAGTTGCGGAACAGGCCGTGGCGGACGAACTCGTCGTCGAAGCGCAGCGTGTTGTAGCCCAGCGTGCAGGTCTGCGGACGCGCCATCAGTTCGTTGATGCGCGCGAACGCCTCGGCTTCGCCCAGGCCCTCGGCCAGCGCGTGCTGCGGGGTGATGCCGGTGATCAGGGTGGCGATGGGCGAGGGCAGCAGGTCGTCGGCCGGCCTGACGAAGAAGCTCACCGGCTCCTCCACCACCTGCAGCTGCGCATCGGTGCGCACCGCGGCGAACTGCGCGATGCGGGTGCGGCGCGGGTCCTGGCCGAAGGTCTCGAGGTCGTAGAACAGGAAGGTGTCGGGCATGGGCGGTTACCGTGGCCGCGATGCCGGTGCGATTGGGCGCTGGCAGATGCGTGCCATCAGTGCGCGCCCTCCAGTACCGGCAGCTGGGCGAAGATGGTGCGCTCCAGCGCGGGCCAGTCGATGCCGGCCAGGCTGGCATGGCCGGCGGTGGCCTCGGCCAGGATCCGCTGCTGCAGCCGGGTGCGTTCCAGCGCCAGCGCATACGGCGTGTGCAGGAAGGTCACCATGGTGTAGTGCGGCACGAAGCGCGTCGGCCAGCGCCGCTGCAACTCCTGCTCCAGCTCGCGCTGCAGCAGGAAGGCCGGGTCGGCGACGCGGTCGCGCATCTCCAGGTAGTTGTCCAGCGCCATCTGCTGGATCGCCGCGGCGTTGGGCTTGCGCTCGCTCTCGAACGCGGCGAACGCCTGCGCGGTGTCCGGGTGCGCCTCCAGCAGTTCCGCCAGTGCGACGCAGTCCTCGAAGGCGCAGTTCATGCCCTGGCCGTGGAACGGCACCATCGCGTGCGCGGCGTCGCCCAGCAGCACCGCCTTGCCGCCCAGGTGCCAGCGTTCCAGGTACAGGGTGCCCAGCAGCCCGGGCGGATGCTGCTCCCAATCCCGGCGCAGGTGCGGGATCAGCGGCAGCGCATCGGCGAACTCGCGGGCGAACAACGCCTCGGCCTCGGCGCCGCTGCGTACGCTGGAGAAACCCGGGTCACCCTCGTTGGGCAGGAACAGGGTGACGGTGAAGGTGCCTTCGTCGTTGGGCAGGGCGATGCACATGTAGCGGCCGCGTGGCCAGATGTGCAGGGCGTTGGCCTCGATCTGGAAGCCGCCATCGGTGCCGGGCGGGATCTCCAGCTCCTTGTAGGAGTGGTCCAGGAACTCGGTGCGCTCGCCCAGCGGCGACTTGCGGTTCATCGCCGCGCGCAGCGCCGAACCGGCGCCGTCGGCGCCGACCAGCGGGGTGTCGAAGTGGATGTCGTGCGGGCTGTCGTCGCGGTCGTCGATGAAGCGCGCATAGCCGGCATCGAAATCCACCGTATGCAGGCGGCGGTGGAAATGGAAGCGTGCGCCGGCGTCCTCGGCCAGCTGCAGCAGGGTGACGTTGAGGTCCTTGCGGTGCACCGACCAGATCACTTCGCTGTCGTCGCGGCCGTAGCGCTGCAGTTGCGGCGGGCCGCCATCGCGCGGGTGCACCATGCGCCCGCGCATCATCACCGTGCGCGCCATCACCGCGTCCTCGACGCCGGCATGGCGCAGCGCGTTGCGGCCGCGCTCGGCCAGCGCCAGGTTGATCGAACGGCCGCTTTCGTAGTCGGCCACCCGCGGATCGCCACGGCGCTCGTAGACGGTGACGCGCCAGCCGCGGCGGGAGAGCAGGATGGCGAGCAGCGAGCCGGCCAGGCCGGCGCCGATCAGGGTCAGGTGACGCGGGGGGGAAGGGTTCAATTCAGTGTTTCCGGTGGATCAGGGGCCGGCCCAGGCTTCCACTTCCTCGACGAAGCGCAGCACGTCGCGGTAGCGGTTGTACATCGGGGTCGGGGAAATGCGGATCACGTCGGGTTCGCGCCAGTCGCCGAGCACGCCGACCGACTGCAGGTACTCGAACAGCGAGCGTCCGTGTTCGCGCCCGCCGGCCACGCGCAGCGACAGCTGGCAGCCGCGCCGCTCCGGCTCGGCGGGGGTGATGATCTGCAGCACGCTGGACAGGCGCGCGCGTACCAGCGTTTCCAGGTAGCCGGTCAGCCGCAGCGACTTGGCCCGCAGCGCCTGCATGCCGGCCTGGTCGAACAGCTCCAGCGACGCGCGCAGCGGCGCCAGTCCCAGTACCGGCGGATTGCTCAACTGCCATCCTTCGGCGCCGAGCTCGGGTACGAACTCCGGGGCCATGCGGAAGCGCGTGGCCTGCTCGTGGCCCCACCAGCCGGCGAAGCGCGGCAGGGTGGTGTCACGGGCATGGCGCTCATGCACGAAGCAGCCGGCGACCGCGCCCGGGCCGCCGTTGAGATACTTGTAGTGGCACCACACCGCGAAGTCGGGGGCCACGTCATGCAGCGCCAGCGGCATGTTGCCGACCGAATGGGCGAGGTCGAAACCGATATTGGCGCCGTGCGCGCGCGCCAGCCGGGTGATCGCGTCCAGGTCGAATGCCTGGCCGGTGCGGTACTGCACGCCCGGCCACAGCACCAGCGCCACCCGCCGGCCGTGCTCGGCCAATGCCTGCTCGACCGCGGCCATCGACAGCGTGCCGCTGGTCTGGTCCGGCTGCACTTCGATCAGGTCGGTGGCCGGGTCGAAACCGTGGAAGCGGATCTGCGCTTCGACCGCATGGCGGTCGGTGGGAAACGCGCCGGCTTCCATCAGGATCGCCGGGCGCTCGCGGGTCGGCCGGTAGAAGCTGACCATCATCAGGTGCAGGTTCACGCTCAGCGTGTTCATCGCCACCACTTCCACCGGCTGCGCGCCGACAACGCGGGCCAGCGCGTCGCGCACCAGACGGTGGTAGTTCATCCAGTGGGTCGGGCCGGTGAAATGGCCTTCGACCGCGATGCGCGCCCACAGGTCCATCACCTCCTGCACCATCGCCTGCGCGCCGCGCGGCTGCAGGCCGAGCGAGTTGCCGACGAAGTAGGCCTGGTCGGCCCCCTGGTGTTGCGGGAACAGGAACTGGCCGCGCAGGTGGCGCAGCGGATCGGCGGCATCGAGCGCAGTGGCGTGGGCCGGGGACAGGAGTTCGTTCATCGGGGCGCGCGCATTGAAAACGTGCTCGCAGTGTACCGCCCGGCCGCGGGACACGGTTGCAACCCCGGCAGTGGCCGCGCTCGTCGTGCGCGCCGGCCGTTCAGTCCTGCGCGGCGGGCAGCGGATGCAGCGCGCCGCATGCCCCGCAGGTGCGGTGCGCCAGCGAGGAATGGAAGCGGTCGAACACCTTGGGCAGGTCGGTCTCGATGTTGCCCAGGTGGAAGAACTCCTCGTACAGCTTGTGGTTGCACTGCTCGCAATGCCAGGCCACGCCGTCGAGCTCGTGCGGCAGGCGCTTGCGCTCGACCACCAGGCCGATGCCGCCTGGCGGGCGCCGCGGCGAATGCGGCACCCGCGGCGGCAGCAGGAAGATCTCGCCGGCGCGGATCGGGATATCGCGTACCGCGCCGTCCTCCTGCACCTTGAGCACCATCTCGCCCTCGAGCTGGTAGAACCACTCCGGGCCTTCGTCGTAGTGGAAGTCGGTGCGCGCGTTGGGGCCGCCGACCACCATGACGATGAAGTCGCCGTTGTCGATCATCCTGTTGCCCACCGGCGGCTTGAGCAGGTGGCGGTTGTCCTCGATCCAGGCGTGCAGGTTGATGGGCGCGGCGAGCATGGTCGGTTCCGGTCGGTCAGTCGCGCCGGCCCTGGCGCGGTACGAAGGCCAGGGCGTTCTCGTAGGCCTGCTTCAGGTCTTCGGACGCGCCCACGTCGATCCCCATCTCGCTGACGCGGCCGTCCTTGAGGCTGTACACCCAGCCGTGCACCATCAGCTTCTGGCCGCGGGCCCAGGCGTCTTCGACGATGGTCGAGCGGCACAGGTTGGCGACCTGCTCGATCACGTTCAGTTCGCACAGGCGCGCATGCTTGAGCTCGTCGTCCTCGATCGCATCGAGGATCGCCGCGTGCTTCTGCACCACGTCGCCGACATGGCGCAGCCAGTTGTCGGCCAGGCCGACGCGGGTGTTGTGCAGGCAGGCGTGGACGCCGCCGCAGCCATAGTGGCCGACGATCAGGATGTGCTTCACCTTGAGCTGGTCGACCGCGTACTGGACCACGCTCAGGCAGTTCAGGTCGCTGTGCGCCACCACGTTGGCGACGTTGCGGTGCACGAACACCTCGCCCGGCGCCATGCCGATGATCTGGTTGGCGGGCACGCGCGAATCGGAGCAGCCGATCCACAGGTATTCCGGGTGCTGCTGCTTGGCCAGGTGCTGGAAGAACTCGGGGTCTTCCCGGGCGATCCGGTCGGCCCATTCGCGGTTGTTCTGCAGCAGCTTGTGGATGTCTTTCATCTCGGGTGTCCCTGACGTTGATGGGTAGGAAGGCGCGGCCGCGGTGGCCGCGTTGTCGGGAATCGGGGCGCTCAGTCGCCGGTGGCGGCCTGCTCGCGGTGCCGGCGCATCCACTGCGCCAGCTCATGGGAAGCGGGGTCCTGCAGCCGTTCCAGTGCGGCGATCACCGCCTGCTGGTTGGCGTCGGGATGGTTCTGGCTCAGTTTCAGCTTGATCTGGACCTGTTCGACGTGGAAGCGGAAGCCGACGATGCCGCGCAGCTGGCGGCGCTGCTCGTCGCGCTCCGGTTCGAAGCGCCAGGCCTGGCCGACCGCGGCCTCAAACCGCTCGCTGAGCGCGCCGACCAGCGCGGCCAGCGCGTCCTCGCCGTCGAAGGGTTCCAGGTGGCCGCGCAGTTCGGCGCTGGCGTAGTTCCAGGTCGGCACCCGCGCGGCGCTGTCCTTGTCCGGATACCAGCTGGCCGACACATAACCGTGCGGGCCATCGACCAGCACCTTGGCCGTACCGGCATCGCGCGCCTGCGGGTTCGCCCGGGCCCAGTGGCCGCGCAATTCGATGCGTTCGCCGTCGCGCCGGTACATCACCGGCAGCCGGGTCAGTTCGGGCAGGCCGTCGGTGCCGGTGGTCAGCAGCGTGACGAACGGATCGCGCTCCAGCAGGCGATCCAGCCAGACCAGATCATGCTCGGCGAAGGCGCGCGGGGTGAACATCGGCCGCTCAGGCGCGCCCACCCAGTGACTGCACCATGCGTCCGCGCAGTCCGGCGTCGCTGGCCGCCTGCGGCGGCTGCACCTCGTGCAGCGAGAAGCCACGCGCCAGCGCATCTTCCTCGTCCAGCCCGTCCCAGGCGACGAATTCGGCGTCGAACAGCTGCGCGCGCGCGGTGTCTTCGCTGTCATAGCTCAGGGTGTTGCCGTCACTGTCCAGCACCTCGGCGGTACCGGCCGGGCGCACGCGCAGGCGCGCCCAGACCAGGGTGGTGCCGAGGCTGGCCAGCCACCATTGGTCGGCGCAGGTGTCGATGTCGTTCATTTCAGTACCAGGGAATAGAGCCAGAGCAGGCCGGCCATGCCCAGCCCGGCCCAGATCACCCACATGGCGATCCGCGCCGGTGTGGCCAGGCCGCTGAGCGCACGGTCGTCGAGCGCGCGGTAACCGCCGCCGACCAGCCAGCGCAGCGCACTGCCGTCGAGGAAGGCGAAGTCGCCGAAGCCGGCGGCGACCGCCGGGTGGCGGTCGCGGACATGCACCAGGGTGAGTGGCCAGAAGATCAGGAATGCGCTGAACCCGGCGATGGCCACGCCGACGAAGCACAGGGCCAGGAACAGGGTCATGGCCGGCGCGGGAACGGGGAGGCGGACAACGAGGGAAGGGCGTACCGCTGCGCCGGTCTGGCTGTTGTTCGTTCCTCGTTCCTCATCATTCCTTCCTCGTTGTCAGAATTCCGCCGAGCCCGGCGCGCGCGGGTAGGGGATGGCGTCGCGGATGTTGGACAGGCCGCAGACATATACCACCAGCCGCTCGAAGCCCAGCCCGAAGCCGGCGTGCGGCACCGAACCGTAGCGGCGGAAGTCGCGGTACCACTGGTAGTGCTCCGGATCCAGGCCGAACTGCGCCATGCGCGCGTCGAGGATGTCCAGGCGCTCCTCGCGCTGGCTGCCGCCGATGATCTCGCCGATGCCGGGGGCCAGCACGTCCATCGCCGCGACGGTCTTGCCGTCGTCGTTCAGGCGCATGTAGAAGGCCTTGATGTGCTCGGGGTAGTTGGTCACCACCACCGGGCGGCCGACGTGCTCCTCGGTCAGCCAGCGCTCGTGCTCGGTCTGCAGGTCCAGGCCCCACTCGACCGGGTAGTCGAACTTCCTGCCCGACTTCTGCAGCAGGCTGACCGCATCGGTGTATTCGATGCGCTCGAACGGTGCGTTGACGAACGTCTCCAGGCGGGTGATGGCGTCCTTCTGCACGCGCTCGGCGATGAAGGCCATGTCGTCGGCGCGCTCGTCGAGCACGGCGCGGAACAGGTACTTCAGGAAGTCCTCGGCCACGCGCGCGTCCTCGGCCAGGTCGGCGAAGGCGATCTCCGGCTCCACCATCCAGAACTCGGCCAGGTGGCGGGTGGTGTGGCTGTTCTCGGCACGGAAGGTCGGACCGAAGGTGTAGACCTTGCTCAGCGCCAGGCAGTAGGCCTCGACGTTGAGCTGGCCGGACACGGTCAGGAAGGTCTCCTTGCCGAAGAAGTCGCGGCTGAAGTCGATGCCGCCGTTCTCGCCGCGCGGCAGGTTGGCCATGTCCAGGGTGGAGACGCGGAACATCTGCCCGGCGCCCTCGGCATCGGACGTGGTGATGATCGGCGTGCTGATCCAGTAGTAGCCGTTCTCGTGGAAGTAGCGGTGCACGGCCTTGGCCAGGCAGTCGCGGATGCGGGTGACGGCACCGAACAGGTTGGTGCGCGGGCGCAGGTGCGCCACTTCGCGCAGGAACTCGGGCGACATCGGCTTGGGCTGGATCGGATAGGTCAGCGGGTCCTCGACCCAGCCGACGATCTCCAGGCCCTGGCCCTGGATCTCGAAGCTCTGGCCCTTGCCCTGCGACTTGACCAGCCTGCCGGTGGCGATGACCGAGCAGCCCGGGGTCAGGCGCTTGATGTCGTCGAAATTGGCCAGCGCGTCGGTGGCCACGACCTGGATCGGGGCGAAGCCGGAGCCGTCGCTGACATTGACGAAGGCCAGCCCGTTGGAGGCACGGACCGTGCGAACCCAACCGCGAACCGTGACTTCTCCGCCTTCCGGGATCTTCCCGGCCAGGGCGTGCGCAACGCTGACCACCGTCATGACTTGAATCCTCTGCTGATCGACTCGATCTGTGAACACGGAATTCTAGCGGCTGCGCGGCCGGACAGGCGAGGGATCCGCCATCCGCGGCCGGTACAGCCGGGTTTTCCTATAATCGCCCCGCAATCCCCGGAGTCGCATGCCCATGGCCATCCATCTCACTCCCGTCGCCTTCGCCCGCGTCCAGCGCTTCGTCGAGCAGACCCCCGGCGCGCTGGGCCTGCGTTTCGGCGTGACCCGCACCGGCTGCTCCGGCTGGGGCCATACCACCGACCTGGCGCGTGAACAGCGCGAGGACGACACCGTGTTCGAGCAGGACGGCGTGCGCATCTTCGTCGACGCCGAGAGCCTGGCGCTGGTGGACGGCACCGAGATCGATTTCGGCAAGCAGGGCCTGAGCGAGACCTTTTTGTTCAGGAACCCGAACGCCACCGCCGAGTGCGGGTGCGGCGAGAGCTTCACCACCGACGAAACCCACCGCTGAGGCCATTGCCCGCCTGGCCGGTGCCTGGCGCCGGCCCACGGGCGGTGCGGCCACGGCGCGCCGGGCGGCCGGCAGGTCCGGGTGGAAGGCTGCCCGGCACGGGGTGGCTTGCCCGCAGGCCGGGGGCGGTGGATAATGCGCGGCTCCCTGCGCCTCCGGTGCGGGGGTCCTTGCCCCACCGCGTTGCGTGCGGGGGGCTGTCCGGCCCGACAGGGCTACATCCGAAAGGTAGAAAAACATGAGTCGTCATTACGAAGTCGTGTTCCTGGTCCACCCGGACCAGAGCGAACAGGTCCCGGCCATGGTCGAGCGCTACAAGGCGCTGGTCGAGGGCGGCAACGGCAAGATCCACCGCCTGGAAGACTGGGGCCGCCGCCAGCTGGCGTACCCGATCCAGAACCTGGTCAAGGCCCACTATGTTCTGATGAACATCGAAGCCGACCAGTCGGTGCTGAACGAACTGACCGAAAGCTTCCGTTTCAACGACGCCGTGCTGCGCAACCTGGTCATCAAGCGTGACGAGGCCGAGACCGAGCAGTCGCTGATCATGAAGAGCAAGGACGAGAAGGGCGACAAGCCCGAGCGTGGCGAGCGCCGTCGTCGTGACGACGAAGAAGCTGCCAATTCCAACAATGAAGAAGCCGGCGACGACGCCGCCTCTGCCGAATAAGGAGTCAGCTCATGTCCAAGTTCTTCCGTCGCCGCAAGTTCTGCAAGTTCACGGCTGAAGGTGTGAAGGAGATCGACTACAAGGATCTCAACACCCTGCGCCAGTACCTGACCGAGAACGGCAAGATCGTGCCGAGCCGCGTCACCGGCACCAAGTCCAAGTACCAGCGCCAGCTGTCCACGGCGGTCAAGCGCGCCCGTTTCCTGGCGCTGATCCCGTACACGGACAACCACGACGTCTGATACGTCCAACCGTCCATTCGGACAGCAAGCGTTGCGGTGTCCCTCGCGGGACATCGCTAACGAATAACGGAGCAAGAAAATGAAGCTGATTCTGCTGCAGAAGGTGACCAACCTGGGCAACCTGGGTGACCTGGTCGACGTGAAGCCGGGCTACGGCCGCAACTTCCTGGTGCCGCACGGCAAGGCCGTGCCGGCCACCGAAGCCAACGTTGCCGCCTTCGAGGCCAAGCGCGCCGAGTACGAGGCCAAGGCCAAGGCGTCGCATGACGATGCCGAAGCCCGCGCCGCCAAGTTCGCCGACGCCAGCGTCACCATCGGTGCCCACGCCTCGACCGAAGGCAAGCTGTACGGCTCGGTCGGCCCGCGCGACATCGCCGAAGCCTTCACCGCTGCCGGCCTGCCGCTGGAGAAGAGCGAAGTCATCCTCGGCGAGGGCGCTTTCCGTGCCGTCGGCGAGTACGATGTCCTGATCAAGCTGCACGCCGACGTGGAAGTCACCGTCAAGGTCATCGTCGAAGCCGACGCCTGATCCCTGCGGTTCAAGCTGTACCTGGAACGGGCGCCGCAAGGCGCCCGTTCTTTTTGCCCTCCCCGGGCCCCGGCGGCCCGCCGCCGCGCACCCCCGCGCCACGGCGGAAGAGGGGCTTATACTCCCCGCAGACTGCTGTTCCCAAGCCCTGATCCCCCGCAGAACCCACGGTGCCGCCCCCGGCCCGGCACTGGAACCTTGCCTGCCCCATGCGTCTATCCACGATCAAGCTCTCCGGTTTCAAGTCGTTCGTCGATCCCACGACGCTGCATCTGCCGACCAACATGACCGGCGTGGTCGGGCCCAACGGCTGCGGCAAGTCCAACATCATCGATGCGGTGCGCTGGGTGATGGGTGAGAGCTCGGCCAGCCGCCTGCGCGGCGACTCGCTGACCGACGTGATCTTCTCCGGTTCGGCCGGGCGCAAGCCGGTGTCGCAGGCCACGGTCGAGCTGATCTTCGACAACACCGACCACACCATTGCCGGCGAGTACGCCTCGTTCAACGAGATATCGGTCAAGCGCACGGTCAGCCGCGACGGCAGCAGCAACTACTACCTCAACGGCACCAAGTGCCGGCGCCGCGACATCACCGACCTGTTCCTCGGCACCGGGCTGGGCCCGCGCAGCTACTCGATCATCGAGCAGGGCATGATCAGCCAGATCATCGAGGCGCGCCCGGAAGACCTGCGCGTCTACCTGGAAGAGGCCGCCGGCATCTCCAAGTACAAGGAGCGCCGCAAGGAGACCGAGACCCGCATCCGCCACACCCGCGAGAACCTGGACCGCCTGAACGACCTGCGCGAGGAGATCGGCAAGCAGCTCGAACACCTGCGCCGGCAGGCGCGCCAGGCCGAGCAGTACCAGGCGCTGCAGGAAGAGCGCCGGGTCAAGGATGCCGAATGGAAGGCGCTGGAGTACCGCGGGCTGGACGCGCGCCTGGGCGGCCTGCGCGAAGCGCTGGCACGCGAGGAAACCCGGCTGCAGCAGCTGGTGGCCGAGCAGCGCGAGGCCGAGAGCCGCATCGAAACCGGGCGCGTGCGCCGCGAGGAAGCCGCCGAAACGCTGTCCCGCGCACAGGCCGATGTCTACCAGGTCGGCAGCACCCTGGCGCGGCTTGAACAGCAGATCCAGCACCAGCGCGAGATGGCGCAGCGCCTGCACAAGGCGCGCGACGAGACCCGCCAGGCCCTGGCCGAGCTGGGCCAGCACATCAGTGGCGACGAAGCGCGGCTGATGGTGCTGCGCGAGGCGGTGGAGAACGCCGAACCGCAGCTGGAACAGCTGCAGGAAGAAAACGAATTCCGCCAGGAAGGGCTGCGCGAGGCCGAGGCCGCGCTGCACGACTGGCAGCAGCGCTGGGAAGCGCACAACCGCAACACCTCCGAAGCCACGCGCTCGGGCGAGGTGGAGCGCACCCGCGTCGATTATCTCGACCGGCAGATCCTGGAGGCCGACCGCCGCCGCGAGGCGCTGGCGGCCGAGCGCGCCGGGCTCGACGTCGAGGCCCTGGCCGAGGCGTTCGAGCAGCTGCAGCTGCAGCACGAATCGCAGGCCGCGGTGCTGGACGAGCTGAACGAGCAGGTGGAACTGCGCAAGGAGGGCGCGGCGACGCTGCAGGAACGGCAGCGCGCCAGCCAGGCCGAACTGGCCGAGGTACGCAAGCAGGCACAGGCCGCGCGCGGCCGCCTGTCCTCGCTGGAAACCCTGCAGCAGGCCGCGCTGGGCCAGGAACAGGGCGCCGCGGTGGCCTGGCTGAAGGCGCACGGGCTCGACTCGGCCGCCCGCGTGGGCGAACGCATCAGCGTCGAAAGCGGCTGGGAAAACGCGGTGGAAAGCGCACTGGGCCAGCTGATCGAGGGCGTGCTGGTCGAGGCCCCCGAAGCGCTGGTCGATGCGCTGGGCGAACTGGGCGAAGGCCGCATCGCGCTGGTGTCCGGCGCCGAGGGCAGCGCCGACTTCGCACCGACCTCGCTGGCCGCGCGCGTGCAGGGCCCGCTGGCGATCCGCCGGCTGCTGGCGCGCCTGCATGGCGCGCCGGACCTGGCCGCCGCACGCGAGCTGCAGCAACGGCTGGAGGATGGCGATTCGGTCATCACCCGCAACGGCGAGCGCCTGGGCGAGGGCTGGGTGCGGGTGTCGCGGCAGGGGGCGGCCAAGCAGGGCGCGCTGCTGCGCGAGCGCGAGATCGTCACCCTGCGCGGGCAGATCGAGGAACTGCAGGAGCGCGAGGGCGAGCTCGAACGCCAGCTCGGCGCGTTCCGCGAACAGTTGCTGGCGGCCGAGCAGCAGCGCGAGGAAGCGCAGCGGGCGCTGTACCAGGCGCATCGCAGCGTGTCCGAGCTGGCCGGGCAGGTGCAGAGCCAGCGTGGCCGGCTGGAATCGGCGCGTACGCGCATCGAGCGCATCGAGGCCGAGCTTGCGCAGTTGCTGGAAGCGCTGGACGCCAGCCGCGAACAGGCCGGCGAGGCCCGCGTGCGCCTGGAGGATGCCGTTTCCAGCATGGGCGACCTGGAGACCACGCGGCAGGCGCTGGAGGGCGAGCGCCGCCAGCTGACCGAGGCCCGCGACCTGGCCCGCGACGCGGCGCGCAACGTGCGCGACAGCATGCATGCGCTGGCGCTCACGCTGGAGTCGCAACGCGCGCAGATCGCCTCGCTGTCGCAGTCGCTGGAGCGCATGAGCACCCAGCGCGGGCAGCTGGATTCGCGCCTGGGCGAGCTGCATTCGCAGCTGGACCAGGGCGACACGCCGGTGCAGGCGCTGGAGGCCGAACACCAGAACGCCCTGGCCGAGCGCGTGCGCGTGGACCGGGTGCTGGCCGAGGCGCGCGCGCATCTGGATGGCATCGATGCCGAACTGCGCACGCTGGAGCAGACCCGCCACCAGCGCGACGAGCAGGCCCTGGCGCAGCGCGAGCGCATTTCCCAGCGCAGGCTCGACCAGCAGGCGCTGGTGCTCAGCGCCGAGCAGCTGCAGGCGGCCGTGGAGAAGGCCGGCTTCGTGCTGGAGGACGTGGTCAATGCCCTGCCCGAGGACGCGCGCATCGGCGAATGGGAGCAGGCGGTGCAGCAGATCGATGCGCGCATGCGCCGGCTGGAGCCGGTCAACCTCGCCGCCATCCACGAATACGGCGAGGCCTCGCAGCGTTCGGAATACCTGGAATCGCAGAACGTGGACCTGACCACCGCGCTGGAAACGCTGGAAGAGGCGATCCGCAAGATCGACCGCGAGACCCGCGGCCGCTTCAAGGACACCTTCGACCGCGTCAACGCCGGTGTCCAGGCGCTGTATCCGCGCCTGTTCGGTGGCGGCCATGCCTACCTGGAGCTGACCGGCGAGGACCTGCTCGATACCGGCGTGACCATCATGGCGCGCCCGCCCGGCAAGCGCGTATCGAGCATCTCGCTGCTGTCCGGCGGCGAGAAGGCGATGACCGCGGTGGCGCTGGTGTTCGCCATCTTCCAGCTCAACCCGGCGCCGTTCTGCCTGCTCGACGAGGTGGACGCGCCGCTGGACGAGGCCAACGTCGGCCGCCTGGCCAACATGGTCAAGGAAATGAGCGAGAAAGTGCAGTTCCTGTTCGTCAGCCACAACAAGGCGACGATGGAGGCCGCGCACCAGCTCTCCGGCGTCACCATGCGCGAGCCGGGCGTCAGCCGCCTGGTCAGCGTGGACCTGGAAGAGGCGGCGCGTTTGGCGGGCGCGGCCTGACGTGCCATTCTAGTTACCTGAACGAACCAGCCGGAGAACCTATCGAATGTCCGACACGGCACTGTTGCGTATCGGCATCCTTGCCGCCGGACTGCTGCTGATCGCGGCGATCCTCCTGTTCGGACGGCCCCGGAAGCCGGCGCAGGGCAAGCGCCGCGAACCGGCCGAGAGCGGCGAGCGGCCACGGCGCGAGCCGGTGCTGGGCGCGGGCGAGGAGGCGGGCGAGGGCCTCGCCGGGGCCGAGGCGGGCGAGGTGGCAGCCCAGCAGGAACTGGGGTTGCCGGACGTGGAAGCGCCAGGCAGCGAACTGGGCAAGCGCGCCACCCAGGATTTCGACAAGATCGTCTCGCTCTACGTGGCCGCACGCGCCGGGTTGTCGCTGCGCGGCGAGGACATCGTGGTCGCCGCAGAGAAGACCGGGCTGGTGTTCGGCTACATGAACGTGTTCCACCGCATGGTCGAAGGCCATCCCGAGCGCGGGCCGATCTTCAGCATGGCCAGCATCATGAAGCCGGGCAGTTTCGACATGGCCCATATCCGCGAGATGGAAACCCCGGCCATCGCCTTCTTCCTGACCCTGCCGGCGCCGATGACCGCGCTCGATGCCTGGGAGAAGATGCTGCCCACCGTGCAGCGCATGGCCGAGCTGCTCGACGGCGTGGTCCTGGACGACAGCCGCAACGCGCTGGGGCGCCAGCGCATCGCCCACATCCGTGATGAACTGCGGGCCTACGACCGCCAGCACCAGGCGCCACCGCTGACCAAGCCGCCGCGCTGGTGAGCGCGGTGCGGTAGCCACGGCAAGGGGCGTCGCGTGCGGCGCCCCTTGCTGTTTGAGCGGGCGGCCACACGCGTTGCGTATACGCGTGCGCGGGTAAAATCAGGGCATGACTTCCGAAGCCACCGCCCGCCGCCGCATCGCCGAACTCCGCCAGCAGCTGGCCACGGCCGCACAGGCCTACCACGAGCACGACGAGCAGCTGATTCCCGATGCCGACTACGACCGGCTGCTGCGCGAACTCGAAGCGCTGGAGGCGGCCCATCCGCAGCTGGACAGCGACGATTCGCCCAGCCACCAGATCGGCGGCAGGCCGTCGTCGCGGTTTCCCGAGGTGGTGCACGCGGTGCCGATGCTGTCGCTGGGCAATGCCTTCAGCGACGAGGAAGTGCGCGACTTCGTGCGCCGCATCGACGAACGCCTGCAGCGCCGTACGCTGGTGTTTTCGGCCGAGCCCAAGCTCGACGGGCTGGCGATCAGCCTGCGCTACGAGGACGGCGTGTTCGTGCAGGGCGCGACCCGCGGCGACGGCAGCCGCGGCGAGGACGTCACTGCCAACCTGCGCCAGATCAAGGTGATCCCGGCCCGGCTCGAAGGCGCGGGCTGGCCGGCGGTACTGGAAGTGCGCGGCGAGGTGTACATGCCGCGCGCCGATTTCGAGAAGTACAACGAGCAGGCGCGCCTGCACGGCGGCAAGGTGCTGGCCAACCCGCGCAACGGCGCCGCCGGCTCGCTGCGCCAGCTCGACCCGAAGGTCAGCGCCCAGCGTCCGCTGAGCTTCTATGCCTATGGCACCGGCGAGGTCGACGGCGGCCAGCTGCCGCCCACCCATTCGGCGACGCTGGCACGGCTGGCGCAGTGGGGGTTCCCGGTGAGCGAACTGTGCCGGGTGGTCGAGGGTGCCGATGGCCTGCTCGACTACTACCGCGACATCGGCGCGCGCCGCGACGGGCTGGCGTTCGACATCGACGGCGTGGTCTACAAGCTCGACGACCGCGACGGCCAGCGCGAGATGGGCTTCGTCGCCCGCGCGCCGCGCTGGGCCATCGCCCACAAGTTCCCGGCGCAGGAGCAGACCACCACGGTCGAGGCGATCGAGATCCAGATCGGCCGCACCGGCGCCGCCACGCCGGTGGCGCGCCTGCAGCCGGTGCAGGTGGCCGGGGTGACCGTCACCAACGCCACCCTGCACAACGCCGACCAGATCGCGCGCCTGGACGTGCGCGTGGGCGACAGCGTCATCGTGCGCCGCGCCGGCGACGTGATCCCCGAAGTGGTGAGCGTCATCCCCGGGCGCCGCCCGCCCGGCGCGCTGCCGTGGACGATGCCGCCGGCGTGCCCGGTATGCGGTGCCGAGATCGTGCGCGAGGAGGGTGCGGCGGTTTGGCGCTGCTCGGGCGAGCTGAGCTGCCCGGCGCAGCGCAAGGAGGCCATCGCCCATTTCGCCTCGCGCCGCGCGATGGACATCGACGGGCTCGGTGACAGGTACATCGAAATCCTGGTCGACGCCGGCATCGTGCGCGGCGTGGCCGATCTGTACCGGCTGCAGCGCGACACCCTGCTGCTGCTCAAGCTGGCGCTGGACGCGGCCGATCCCTCGGCGCTGGCCAACGGCATCGCCCCGCACCTGCCGGCCGAGGGCAGCGGTGAATGGCTCAAGGCGCTGCTGCGCCTGGACGGCAACGATCCGCGATGGCGCGCGCAGGCGCTGGCGTTGCCGGCACGCTTCGAGTGGAACCCGAAGAAGATCGCCACCCGCTGGGCCGACAACCTGATCGCGGCCATCGACGCCAGCCGCACCACCACGCTGGAGCGGCTGCTGTTCGCGCTGGGCATCGAGCATGTCGGCGAGAGCACCGCCAAGGCGCTGGCGCAGTGGTTCGGCGACCTGGAACTGATCCGCCAGCTGCCGTGGCCGCTGTTCAAGCGCGTGCCCGATATCGGCGGCGAGGTGGCGCGCTCGCTGGGTCATTTCTTCGAGCAGGAAGGCAACCAGCAGGCGATCGACGCGCTGCTGCAGGTCGGGCGGGTACGCATCGGCGACGTCCACCCGCCGTCGCCGCGGCTGCGCGAAGGGCTGGACCTGGCGCAACTGCTGGTCGAAGCCGAGATTCCGGGCATCACCCGGCTGCGCGCGGAGAAACTGGTGGCGGCGCTGCCGTCGGCGCAGCAGATCCTGGACGCCGAGCCGCAGCACCTGCTTGCCGCCGGCCTGCCAGAGGACACCGCGCACGGCCTGGCGCAGTGGCTGGACAGCGACAACCACGGGCAATTGCTGCTCAGGGGCGAGGCGCAGATGCAGCGCCTGCTGGAACTGGCCCCGGTGGCGGCCGCGCAGCCGGCCGGGCCGCTGGACGGCCAGACCGTGGTGCTGACCGGCACGCTGTCGGCGCTGACCCGCGACGCCGCCAAGGCGCGGCTGGAAGCGCTGGGCGCCAAGGTCGCCGGCAGCGTTTCGAAGAAGACCGCCTTCGTGGTTGCCGGCAGCGAGGCCGGCTCCAAACTGGACAAGGCCACCGAACTGGGCGTGGAGGTGTGGGACGAACCGCGCCTGCTCGCCTTCCTCACCGAACACGGACAACACCCATGAACCTGCGTTTCCGCCTCGCCACGCCCGAGGATTTCCCGCACCTGCTCGCCATGGTGCGCGCGTTCTATGCCGAGGACCAGATCGCCTACGACGCGGCGCTGGTCGAGCCCGGCCTGCGTACGCTGCTGGCCGAGCCGGCCTGCGGCGCGGCCCTGCTGCTGGAGGGCGACGATGTGGCCGAGGCCGGCTACATCACCCTGGGCTGGTGCTTCAGCGTGGAGCAGGGCGGTCGCTTCGTGCTGCTCGACGAACTGTACCTGGCCCCTGCCGCGCGTGGCCGCGGCTGGGGGCGGCAGGCGCTGGCGCTGGCGCGCGACTGGGCGATCGTCGAGGGCGCCAGCGTGATGCGGCTGGAGGTGAACCACCACAATGCCAGGGCCAAGGCGCTGTACCTGTCGGCCGGCTACCGCGACGACGAGCGTGACATCCTGACCCTGCCGCTGGCGGTGTCGCCGGCGGGCCTGCATCCGTGATCGAGGCGCTGCGCCGGCGCGCGCGCCTGAACGCGCTGATCCGCGATTTCTTCGCGCGCCGCGAGGTGCTGGAAGTGGAAACGCCGATCCTGTCCGCGGCCGGCAACACCGAGCCCAACATCGAGGGTTTCCAGACCCGCTTCAGCGGCCATGTCGATGCGGGTTCGGCGGTGCGCTGGCTGCGCACCTCGCCGGAGTATCCGCTCAAGCGGCTGCTCGCCGCCGGCGTCGGCGACTGCTACGAGCTCGGCCGGGTGTTCCGCAACGGCGAGGCCGGCGGCCGCCACAACCCCGAGTTCACCATGCTCGAGTGGTACCGCGTCGGCTGGGATCACCATCGCCTGATCGAGGAGACGGTGGAACTGGTGCGTGCGGCGCTGGCGCTGGTCGCGCGCGAGGCGGCGCTGCAGGTAATGACCTACCGCGAGCTGTTCGTCGGCACGCTGGGCGTGGATCCATTCAGCGCCGACGAGGCGCAGCTGCGTGCGCCACTGGCCGGCGTCGGCATCACTGCCGACGGCCTCACCCGCGACGACTGGCTCGACCTGCTGATGACCCACCGCATCCAGCCGCACTTCCCCGTCGACCGCATCACCGTGATCCATGACTGGCCGGCCACGCAGGCCGCGCTGGCGCGCATCCGCCCGGGCCAGCCGCCGCTGGCCGAGCGTTTCGAGCTCTATCTGGGCGCGGTGGAACTGGCCAACGGCTACCACGAGCTGAACGATGCGGTGGAACAGCGCCAGCGCTTCCAGCGCGACCTGGCGGTGCGTGCCGCGCGCGGTGACGTGCAGCCGCCGCTGGACGAGCCGTTCCTGGCGGCATTGCCGGGGTTGCCGCGCTGCGCCGGCGTGGCGGTGGGCGTGGACCGGCTGTTGATGGCGCTGGCCGGGACCGGCCGCATCGCCGACGTGCTGGCCTTCGATTTCGCCAGCGCCTGAGCGCCTTTCCCGCACCGGCGGGCCCGTGAAACGGGCGGCGATCGCTGCCCGTGCACCGCTGCCCGCGCGGCATGCCGCGCACGCACGTATTGCCTGCGCACCGCCGATGATGCTCTGATCATGCCTGCGGACGCAGCGTCTGTGCCGGCGGCGTCCATCGGATTGCAGGGTGGGAAGGTCTGATGAAAGGTGTGTGCGGCCTGTTGCCAACGCTGTGGCTGTTGCCGATGCCGGCCTTGGCGGGGCAGGACGGCGCGACGCCGGCGGAGACCCCGGTGGTGCGTTGCGAATCGGACGAGGGTACGCGCCAGCGCTGCGCGATGGACGTCTCGCGCGGCGTGCAGCTGGTGCGCCAGCTTTCCACCCAGAGCTGCATCCGCGAGACCAGCTGGGGCATGGACGAGCAGGGCATCTGGGTCAGCCGCGGCTGCCGCGCCGAGTTCGCTCCCGAACAGCCTGCGCCCGGGCAGCGCCTGGTGCGGCGCATGGTGCGCTGCGAATCCAAGGGCCGCACCGTGACCTGCCCGGTACTGCTGCGCGGCGCGCCGGTACGCCTGATCCGCCAGCAGTCGCTGCTGCCCTGCCGCGAAGGGCGCACCTGGGGATACGGGCGCAACGAGATCTGGGTGAGCCGCGGCTGCCAGGGGCAGTTCGAAGTGGGCGCCGAGGACGGCTCCGGGTTCGTGGATGTTCCGCGCCAGGTCATCTGCGAATCCAAGAGCGAGATGCGCCGGGAGTGCGGGGTCAGCGTCGAGCGCAAGGTCACGCTGGTCCGGCAGCTGTCCAATGCGCCCTGCGAGGAAGGGCGCAGCTGGGGCTGGGACCGTGCCGGCGTCTGGGTGGACAAGGGCTGCCGCGCCGAGTTTTCCGCCGACTGACGGCGGCCCCGTACAATGGCGCGATGAACGACAACCACGCCATCGATTACGCCCGTTACGACCATATCCGCCCGATCCGCTGGACCGGCGATGCACTGGAGCTGCTGGACCAGCGCAAGCTGCCGTTCGTCGTCGAGCACGTGCTGTGCAGCGACAGCGACGCGGTCGCCGCGGCCATCCATGCGCTCACCGTGCGCGGTGCGCCGGCGATCGGCATCGCCGCGGCCTGGGGCGTGGTGCTGGCCGCGCGGGGGCTCGATGCCGGCGACGGCGCCGCCGCGCTGCAGGCACTGGAACCGGCGATGGCGCGGCTCAATGCCGCGCGCCCGACCGCGGTCAACCTGGCCTGGGCGCTGGCGCGCATGCGCGGTGTTCTGGCCGCCGCGGGCAGCGACTGGAAGCAGGTGCTGGCGCTGGAAGCGCAGGCCATTGCCGACGAGGATCTCGCTGCCAACCGCCACATGGGCGAGCGGGGCGCGGGCCTGATCGCGCCGGGCAGCGGCGTGCTGACCCACTGCAACACCGGCTCGCTGGCCACCGCCGGCTTCGGCACCGCGCTGGGCGTGATCCGTGCCGGCGTCGCCCAGGGGCGCATCGCACGGGTGTTCGCCGGCGAAACCCGGCCGTGGCTGCAGGGCGCGCGCCTGACCGTGTGGGAACTGCAGCAGGATGGCATCGATGCGACCCTGGTCGCCGACTCGGCGGCATCGCACCTGATGAAGACCGGCGCGGTGCAGTGGGTGGTGGTCGGCGCCGACCGCATCTGCGCCAACGGCGATACCGCCAACAAGATCGGCACCTACCAGCTGGCCATCGCCGCGCGCCACCACGGCGTGAAGTTCATGGTGGTGGCGCCGTCCTCGACCGTGGACATGGGCACCGCGCATGGCGACGCGATCGAGATCGAGCAGCGCGATCCGGGCGAACTGTTCGGCGTCGGTGGCGTGCGCACCGTGGCCGAGGGCATCCAGGCCTGGAACCCGGTGTTCGACGTGACCCCGGGCAGCCTGATCGACGCCATCGTGACCGAAAAGGGCGTGATCCTGGACCCGGACGCCGCGGCCATGCGGGCGGCTTTCGGCGGCTGAACCCGGGCCCGGGCCCGGTACCGGCGGCGGTATCTGCGCGGCGGTTCGTGGAAACCGCCGCCCACCCCCGCGGACAGCGGCTAAGTCCCTGATTTGCTCCGTTAAAAGTGCTGCTTCCCGAGTCGGCAGACGGCGCCGTGTGGTAAACTCGGCTACTTGAATCGGGCTTGTGCCGGGACCGCCCACAAAGGCCGTCGGCGCTGCTCCGGACCGCTACCAGAATACGGAATCCGAATGGCAGAAACCGCCAAGGAAATCATCCAGGTCAACCTGGAAGACGAGATGCGCAAGAGCTACCTCGATTACGCCATGAGCGTGATCGTGGGGCGCGCGCTCCCCGACGCCCGCGACGGCCTCAAGCCGGTCCATCGCCGCGTCCTCTACGCGATGCAGGAGCTTGGCGCGCACGCCAACAAGCCGTATTACAAGTCGGCGCGTATCGTCGGTGACGTCATCGGCAAGTACCACCCGCACGGCGACAGCGCGGTCTACGACACGCTGGTGCGCATGGCGCAGCCGTTCTCGCTGCGCTACATGCAGATCGACGGCCAGGGCAACTTCGGTTCGGTCGATGGCGACAGCCCGGCGGCGATGCGTTACACCGAATCGCGCCTGTCGCGGATCAGCCACGAGATGCTGGCCGACATCGACAAGGAAACCGTCGATTTCCAGCCCAACTACGACGAGAAGGAGCTGGAGCCGACGGTCCTGCCGACGCGCTTCCCGAACCTGCTGGTCAACGGCTCGGCCGGCATCGCGGTGGGCATGGCCACCAACATCCCGCCGCACAACCTGACCGAGAGCATCAATGCCTGCATCGCGCTGATCGACAACCCGTCGATCGACGTGGACGGGTTGATGGAGTACATCCCCGGCCCTGACTTCCCGACCGCCGGCATCATCAACGGTACCGCCGGCATCATCGCCGGCTACCGCACCGGCCGTGGCCGCGTCCGCATCCGCGCCAAGGCCGATATCGAAGTGGCCGACAACGGCCGCGAGTCGATCATCGTCACCGAGATTCCCTACCAGGTGAACAAGGCGCGGCTGATCGAGAAGATCGCCGAGCTGGTGAAGGAAAAGAAGCTCGAGGGCATCAGCGAGCTGCGCGACGAGTCCGACAAGGACGGCATGCGCATCTACATCGAGGTCAAGCGCGGCGAATCGGCCGAGGTCGTGCTGAACAACCTGTACCAGCAGACCCAGATGGAGTCGGTGTTCGGCATCAACATGGTGGCGCTGGTCGACGGCCGCCCGAAGCTGCTGAACCTCAAGGAGATGCTGGAGGCGTTCGTCCGCCACCGCCGCGAGGTCGTCACCCGCCGCACCATCTTCGAGCTGCGCAAGGCGCGCGCCCGTGCGCACGTGCTGGAAGGCCTGACCGTCGCGCTGGCCAACATCGACGAGATGATCGAACTGATCAAGACCTCGTCCAACCCCGCCGAGGCCAAGGAGCGGATGCTCGCCAAGGTGTGGGAGCCGGGCCTGGTCGGCGCGCTGCTGGGTGCCGCCGGGGCCGAGGCCTCGCGTCCGGAGGACCTGCCCCGCGGCATCGGCCTGGTCGATGGCCGCTACCAGCTGTCCGACGTGCAGGCCACCCAGATCCTGGAAATGCGCCTGCATCGCCTCACCGGGCTGGAGCAGGACAAGCTCACCGAGGAATACAGGCAGCTGCTGGACGTGATCGCCGGGCTGATCCACATCCTGGAAAACCCCGACCGGCTGCTGCAGGTGATCCGCGAGGAGCTGGAGAGCGTGCGCGCCGAGTACGGCGACGAACGCCGTACCGAGATCCGCCACAGCGAGGAAGACCTGGACATCCTCGACCTGATCGCGCCGGAGGACGTGGTGGTGACGCTGTCGCGTGCCGGTTACGTCAAGCGCCAGCCGGTATCGGCGTACCGCGCGCAGAAGCGCGGCGGCCGCGGCCGCAGTGCGGCGGCGACCAAGGACGAGGATTCGATCGAGCAGCTGTGGCTGGTCAACACCCATGACACGCTGCTGACGTTCACCAGTTCCGGCAAGGTGTTCTGGCTGCCGGTGTACCAGTTGCCGGAGGCCGGCTCCAACGCGCGCGGGCGCCCGATCATCAACTGGATCGCACTGGAGAACGGCGAGCGCGTGCAGGCGGTGCTGCCGGTGCGCGAGTACGACGACAACCACTTCGTGTTCTTCGCCACCCGCAACGGCACGGTGAAGAAGACCCCGCTGAGCGAATTCGCGTTCCGCCTGGCGCGCGGCAAGATCGCCATCAACCTCGACGAGGGCGATGCGCTGGTCGGCGTCGGCCTGACCGATGGCGAGCGCGACATCCTGCTGTTCGCCTCCAACGGCAAGACCGTGCGCTTCGGCGAGGACCGCGTGCGGTCGATGGGCCGGACCGCCACCGGCGTGCGCGGCATCAAGATGGCCAAGGGCGAGGAAGTGGTCAGCCTGATCGTGGCCGAAAGCGCCGGTGGCGCCGAGGACGAGAACGAGGACGACACCGGTGCCGAGGACATGCTGGTCGACGCCGGCGAGATCATCGAGTCGGCCGACGATGCGGGCGTGCAGTACATCCTTACCGCCACCGAGAATGGTTACGGCAAGCGCACGCCGCTGGCCGACTACCCGCGCAAGGGCCGTGGCACGCAGGGCGTGATCGGCATCCAGACCAGCGAGCGCAACGGCAAGCTGGTCAGCGCGGTGCTGCTGGGCACGGGCGACGAGGTGCTGCTGATCTCCGATGGCGGCACCCTGGTGCGTACCCGCGGTTCGGAAATCTCGCGCGTGGGCCGCAACACCCAGGGCGTGACCCTGATCCGCCTGTCCAAGGGCGAGAAGCTGCAGGCGGTCGAACGCCTGGATGCCTCGCTGCAGTCGGGCGACGATGCCGACGAGGATGTGGCGTCCGGGGATGCGGAGCCGGCCGTGGCGCCGCCGCAAAGCTGAAAGGCAGCGGTTCGCGTTGAATGAAAGCGCCGGCGCAAGCCGGCGTTTTTTTTTACGCTCGTCCATGCGCCGGGTCCCCGGGGAATCGCCGGGCATGCTTGCGGGCGCGGCCCTGTCTGCCGGCGATGCGCGCGGTGGGGTGGCGGGCCCGTGGTCGCGGTCGTGGCGTTTGAAAACGCAAAAAAAAACAGCAGGCAAAGCCTGCTGTTCGGTGTAATGGCGCGCCCGGAGAGATTCGAACTCCCGACCGCCTGGTTCGTAGCCAGGTACTCTATCCAACTGAGCTACGGGCGCGTTTTACCTTTATTGTTCTGACGGGGAACGCTGCTGGTGCAGTGTTCCAAACTGGCGCGCCCGGAGAGATTCGAACTCCCGACCGCCTGGTTCGTAGCCAGGTACTCTATCCAACTGAGCTACGGGCGCGTCGTCAGGAGCGGAATTATGCGGATATGACGCGCATGCGTCAACGCTTTTGTGAAATTTTCCTATAACGATGCCGATGCCAGCGCATCGGCGACGATGGCCGGCGATTTCATCCAGCTGAAGTGGTCGGCAGGCGCGCCCAGTTCGTCGCCGGACAGGATCCGCAGCGTCGCCGGCGCGGCCGGCATCTTGGACAACAGGTGGCGCATGGAGCCGGCCGGGGCGAGCCAGTCGGCGTCGAACAGCAGCGCCTGCACCGGCAGCGCGAGGGCATGCATCGCCGCATCCAGGTCGACCGCCAGTCCTGCCGCGGCGTAGTGCCCGCTGAGGCCGACCCGGGCCCAGTCGTGGATCAGGCTGCGTGCCTCGGTGCCGCCGAAGCCGAGCCGGCGCCCGGGCAGCGCCCCGCGCCGTTGCGCCAGCCAGGGCAGGAAGCGATAGGCCGGTGGCAACAGCCAGCGCCGCGGCGCCGGAAAGCCCTGCCACCACGGGGTGCCGCTGGCGACCAGCCAGAGCGCGGCGAAGGCGTCCGGATGCAGGCCGGCATGGCAGCACGCCAGTTGTCCGCCGAGGCTGTGCCCGCCCAGCCGCAGCGCGAGGCCGGGCAGCGCCGAGCGGACCGCTGCCTCGGCGGCGGGCAGGTCGTGCTGCAGCAGCTCGCGGTAACCCCAGTCGCCGTTCCTGCCGGCGCGCAGGCTGCTGCTGCCGTTGCCACGCCATTCATGCACGAACACGGCGGTGCCGCGCCCCGCCAGGGCGTCTGCCAGCGGCAGGTAATGGCGCGCGGCCACGCCCAGTGCGGGCAGCCACAGCACCGCCGCACGGGGCTGCGATGGCAGGTGGGCGAGCAGCTGGAAGCGGTGTCCGTCCGCCGCCGCGACGTCGAGGACGGAGTGCGCGCTCATGCCGGGCCAGCCGCGCCGAAGTGATCCAGCACCATGACCTCGCCGCGCCCCGGGTGGTAGCCGTTGCGCAGGCCGCGCGCCACGTAGTCGATGGCGGCGCCGCAGGCATTGGGCAGCGACAGCCCGCGGCACAGCTGCGCGGCGACGGCCGCGGCCAGGGTGCAGCCGGTGCCGTGCGCCTCCACCGGCAGCCGGGCGTGGCTGAATTCCTCGCCGGTGACGCCATCGAAGTAGCGGTCGATCACGCGCGGGCCTTCATCCAGGTGCCCGCCCTTGAGCAGGACCGCCCCGGCGCCGAGCCCGAGCAGCGCGGCGGCGGCGTCTTCGGCCTCGGCGGCATTGCCGATGCGGCGCCCGAGCAGCAGCTCGGCCTCGGGGGTGTTCGGGGTGAGCAGCGTGGCCAGGGGCAGCAGGCGCTCGCGCAGCGCGCGCAGCGCGCTGGCTTCCAGCAGGCGGGCGCCGCTGGTGGCGACCATCACCGGGTCCAGCACCACCTGCGGCGGGCGGTGCGTTTCCAGTACGTCGGCGACCAGGTGGATGACGTCGGCGTTGGCGAGCATGCCGAGCTTGACCGCGTGGATGTCGAAATCCTCGAAGCAGGCATCGAGCTGGGCCTGCAGGAATTCCAGCGGCGGCACGTGCACGGCGATGACACCGCGGGTGTTCTGCGCGGTCAGTGCGGCGATCGCGGACAGGCCATGCACGCGATGCGCGGCGAAGGCCTTGAGGTCGGCCTGGATGCCGGCACCGCCGCCCGAATCGGAGCCGGCGATGGTCAGGGCGGAAACGGGTGTGGAAGGCGTCATGGCACGATTGTGCCGTGTTTGGCCTGCTGCTGCCGTCAGGGGGCGGTGTACAGGCGCTGGGACAGCCGGTAGATGATGTAGGTGGCACCGGTGCAACCGGTCAGCAGCGCCGGTGCGAGCAGCGCGTCGTAGCCGTAACGCTGGAACAGCCAGGCGCCGATGACGCCGCCGGCCAGGAAGCCGCTGATGATCAGCCCGCTCAGTGTCAGCCGTCGCATCTGCAGCGGCAGCCCGCGCAGCAGGTGGCCCAGGCCGATGCCCAGGTCGGTGAACATGCCGCTGAGATGGGTGGTGCGCACCACCGCGCCGCTGAAGGTGGTGACCATGGCGTTCTGCAGGCCGCAGGCCATGGCCGCGGCCAGCGCGCCCCAGATCTGCTGCTGCTTGAACAGCGGGATCGCCACCAGCAGCAACAGCGATTCGATGGTCAGCACCACGCCGTAGCGACGGCCCAGCCGCAACGTGCCGTCCTGCACGATGAGCCCGCTCAGCATCGCTCCCAGCGAGAACGCGATCAGCATCCCCCACAGGTGCGCGACGCTGCGCCAGTCGTGCTGCACCAGCGCCATGCCGAGCTGGCTGGTGGTACCGGTGAGGTGGCTGACCGCCTGGTGTTCGAAACCGAGGAAGCCGACCACGTTGACCATGCCGGCCACGCAGGACAGCGCGATCGCGCCGATCCATACCCAACGGGGGAGCTGTATGCCCATGGCGTTGACGGTACGGCCGGCCCGCTCAGAAACCGCCGTTGGTGGCGATCCCGGAGAAGCTGCCGGTCTGCGGGTCGTACACCGCGCCCCAGAAGGCGGCGCCGCCGTCGCAGACGCGCACCGCTTCGCGCGCCGGGTTGGTCTTGTCGTGGTCGGGCAGGGTGAAGGCGTTGATGTAGATCAGCTGCCGGCCGCCGGCGATGAAGCCCACATACTGGCGCCCCGAGCGGGTGGGCTCGGCGATGGTGGGCTGCAGTTGCTGCAGGCGGCTTTCCAGCGCCTCGATCTGCGCACGGCTGGGCGCCCAGTAGCCGCTGATGCCATCGGGTTGCCTGGCCGGGCTGTCGCGCGAGCAGGTGTCGAGCACCTGCGCGGCGACGATCGGGCGCGTGACCACCCACGACTGCCCGGCCTTGATCGCCGTTGGTACGGACGCGCCGGGCTTCACGTTGGCCGGCGTGCAGGCGGCCAGCGCGAGCAGGCAGGTGGCGAGCAGGGGCAGGGAATGGGCGGCTTTCACGGCGACTCCGGGCAGTGCATGGCGGGCTTCAGGCGGCGGGGGCGGGGGCGTAGCTCTCAAGGTAACCACAGCCCGTGCAGCGGTAGGTGCGCGTGGCCAGTTTCTCACGCGGCGTCTTCAGGCCCATCCAGAACGATTTCTGCGGCTGGCCTTCGACCCAGGCCGTGATCGAGCGTTCGTTGGCATGGCCTTCCTCCAGCAGGTAGCCGGGGTGCATCGGGGCATGGCATTTGCAGCATTCCAGTTCGGGAGCGGTCATGGGCATGGGCGGTCGGGAGGGATGGGCGTGGCGTCGGCGAGGTCACAGTACTTCGGATGCGTAGTCGGCCAGCCGCGAGCGTTCGCCCCGGCGCAGCGTGATGTGCGCGCTGTGCGGCCAGTTCTTGAAGCGGTCCACGGCGTAGGTCAGGCCCGAGGTGGTCTCGGTCAGGTAGGGCGTATCGATCTGCTCGACGTTGCCCAGGCAGACGATCTTGGTGCCCGGGCCGGCGCGGGTGATCAGCGTCTTCATCTGCTTCGGGGTGAGGTTCTGCGCCTCGTCGAGGATCAGGTAGCGCGACAGGAAGGTGCGCCCGCGCATGAAGTTCAGCGAGCGGATCTTGATGCGCGAGGCGAGCAGGTCGTTGGTGGCCGCACGGCCCCAGGCGCCGCCTTCCTGGTTGTGGGTGAGCACTTCCAGGTTGTCGGTGAGCGCGCCCATCCACGGCGTCATCTTCTCTTCCTCGGTGCCGGGCAGGAAGCCGATGTCCTCGCCGACGCTGACCGTGGCGCGGGTCATGATGATTTCCCGGTAGCGCTGGGTATCCATGGTCTGCGCCAGGCCGGCGGCCAGCGCCAGCAGGGTCTTGCCGGTGCCGGCGGTGCCGAGCAGGGTGACGAAGTCGATTTCCGGGTCCATCAGCGCGTTGAGCGCGAAATTCTGCTCCCGGTTGCGTGCGGTGATGCCCCACACCGAATGCGCGCCGTGGCGGAAGTCATCCACCAGGGTCAGGGTGATGCGGCCGTCGGCCTCGACCCTGGCGACCTTGAGTTCGACCTCGTCATCGCCCGGCAGGTAGACGTACTGGTTGGGGAACCACTGTTCGTCGTCGGTGGCGCGGATCTCGTAGCTGGTGCGGCCCTTGTCGCTCCAGCTGCGCAGGTCGCCCGAATGCTTCTTCCAGAAATCCTCGGGCAGGGCCGATGCGCCGGTGTACAGCAGGCTGAAGTCGTCCAGCGCGCGGTCGTTCTCGTAGTCCTCCGAGTCGATGCCGGCGATGGCCGCCTTGATCCGCAGGTTGATGTCCTTGGAGACGAACACCACCGGCACGTCCGGGGTCTGTTCCTTCAGCGCGAGGATCGCGCCGAGGATCGCGTTGTCCGGGATCACCGCGCCGAAGCTCTTGCCGGCCTCGAAATGGCTGGTCTGGAAGTACAGGTGGCCGGCGCTGCGCGCGCCGCGCAGCTGCAGTCCCTGCGGCAGCACCAGCGGGACGCCCTTGGCGATGCCGCCGATGCCGGAGGCCTCGATCAGCTCGTTGAGGAAGCGGCTGACCTGGCGCGCGTTGCGGCTGGCCTCGGAGGTGCCCTTCTTGCCGTTGTCCAGTTCCTCGATCACCTGCATCGGCAGGTAGACGTCGTGCTCCTCGAATTTGAACAGCGCGGTCGGATCGTGCATCAGCACGTTGGTATCCAGCACGTAGATGCGCTTGCCTCGGGTCATCGTCGATTCCTGGTTACGGGCAGGGAAAAACCGCCACGACCTGCGGGGCAGGGGCGCGGCGGACGAGGTGGGCGATGGGACTCACTTGGACCGGGCGGCCTTCAGGGCGTCGAGCACGGCCTGGGCATGGCCGGCGACCTTGACCTTGCGCCAGGCCTGCACCAGGGTGCCGTCGGGCGAGACCAGGAAGGTGCTGCGTTCGATGCCACGCACCTGCTTGCCGTACATGTTCTTCATGCGGATCACGTCGAAGGCCGTGCACAACGCCTCGTCGGCATCGCTGACCAGCGGGAACCCGAAGCCCTGCTTCGCGCAGAAGTTGTCGTGCGACCTGACCGAGTCGCGCGAGACCCCGAACACCACGGCGCCGGCCCGCTTGAACTGCGGCAGCAGGGCGTTGAAGTCGATGCCCTCGGTGGTGCAGCCGGGGGTGCTGTCCTTCGGGTAGAAGTAGAGCACCAGCCAGTGGCCGGCCTGCGCGGCGAGGGTGGTGGTGGCGCCGCCGGACAAGGCCAGCGGCAGCTCGAGGGTGGTGCGGTCCAGGGTATCGCCGATGTTCATCAGATCCTTTCCGGAGCCTGGGGTACTTCCATTGCAGCTACATGAAACGCCGCCCGCCCGTGACGGACGCGCGAATGTTCAGAACTTCATCGGGTCCATGATGGCGTCCAGGTTGAGGTGGTCGCAGAACTCGAGGAAATCGTCGCGCAGGGCGGCGATGTGCATGTTGGCCGGCACGCCGATGGTGATCTGCGCAGAGAACATCTCCGCGCCGGTCTGCATGGCCTGGTAGCGGGTGCTCTGCAGGTTCTCGATGGTGATGCCCTGACGGTCGAAGAAGTCGGCCAGCTGGAACAGGATGCCGGGCTTGTCCGCGGCGATCACTTCCACGATGTAGGGCAGCAGGTTGGACTGGGCCTGCTTGGCGGCGGTGCGGTACCACACCAGCTTCAGGCCTTCCTCGCGCTCCAGCCGGGTCAGCATCGCCTCGAGCTTGGCCACCGCGTCCCACGAACCGGTGGCCAGCGTGGTGACCGAGACATCGCGCCCCACCGTGGACAGCCGTGCATCGACCAGGTTGCAGCCGCTGTCGGCGATGCGGCGGGTGACGGACAGCAGGGGGGACTCCGGATGCGTCGTGTAGGCGTTGATCAGGAGGTGGTTTTCGGTCGGCTGCGGCCGCGGGGTGCTGTTGGTCAAGGTGGTTCCGGGATGCTCTGTGAGTCTGAACGGCGCCGGCGCGGGCACGTTCGCTGGCACCCAGCATACTTGCCCGTGCTTTCGACCGGCAAGTAACATGCCCCCGGTCACGAACCCGCCGCCAGGCGGGATTCCCAGCCCCCTCGAAGAACGGCGTTTCCCTTGTCCATTTCCGGCCTCATCACCGCCCTGGCGACGCCTTTCCTTGCCGACGGCGCGCTCGATGGCGAGGGTTGGCGGCGCCTGCTGGCGCGGCAGGTGGCCGGCGGTGCGCAGGGCGTCGTGGTGGCCGGGTCCACCGGCGAGGCGGCAACCCTGTCCGAGGCCGAATACGACACCCTGCTGCGCACCGCCGTGGAGGTCCTCGGCGGCCGCATGCCGGTGCTGGCCGGGACCGGCCATTCCGGTACCGCCCGGACCATCGAGGCGACCCGCCGCGCCGCGCGCAACGGCGCCACCCATGCGCTGGTGGTGACTCCGCCCTATGTACGCCCGACCCAGGAGGGCCTGCGCCAGCATTACTTGGCCGTGGCCGAGCAGGGCGGGCTGCCGGTGGTGCTGTACAACGTGCCCGGCCGCACCGGCTGCGACCTGTTGCCCGAGACCGTGGCGCAACTGGCGGCGCACCCGCGGATCGTCGGCATCAAGGAGGCGGTCAGCGACATGACCCGCATGAAGGCGCTGCTGGCGCTGCGCGGCGATGGCTTTGCCATCCTCGGTGGCGACGACGCCAGCGCCGCGCGTACGCTCCTGGCCGGTGCCGACGGCCTGGTTTCGGTCGGCTCCAACGTCCTGCCGGGCGCCTTCCGTACCCTGTGCGACCTGGCGCGCGCCGGCAACCATGCCGCCGCCGAAGCCTGGGACGCACGCTTGCAGCCCTACCACGATTTCTTCACCCTCGAGTCCAACCCGATCCCGGTCAAGGCATTGCTGCAGCGCCTGGGCATCGGCCATGGACTGCGCCTGCCGCTGTTGCCCCTTTCCGCTCCGCACCACGCCGCCGCCGACCACCTGGCGGCCGACGTGGGCGCACTTGAAGAACTATCCAGCCACTGAACCTGCAGTGGCCAGAACCTGGAGATCCACCATGCGTCATTCCCGTTCCGCTGTCCGCGCACTTTCGCTGGCCCTGCTGGCCATCGCCACCACCGTCACCGCGACCGGCTGCTTCAAGCGTGGCGCGCGCGGCGACTACGCGCTGGCGCCGGAAATGCGTCCGCTCGAAGTGCCGCCGGACCTGACCCTGCCCAACACCGCCGGCGCATCGCAGGTGCCGGCGCTGGCATCCGCCGCGCGTCCGGCCCAGCCCGCCGCGGCCCAGCCGGCGCAGGGCGGCTTCACCGTCAGCGGCAGCCGCGACGAGGTGTTCGGCAAGGTCGGCGACGCGCTGGCCACGATCGACGGGGTAACCATCGCCAGCCGCGCGCAGCTGCTGGGCTCGTACGACGTGGCCTATGAAGGCAGCAACTTCCTGGTGCGTGTGGTCGGCGTCGATGCCGGCGCCTACGTGTCGGCGGTCGATCCGCGTGGCCTGCCGGCCACCGATCCGGCGGCGATCAAGCTGCTCGGCGCACTGAAGGCCAAGCTGGCGCCGTAAGCGCCGCCGCCGCGACCCATGGCGGCGTGCCGCCATGGGCAGTGGTGCTTCCCGGGCCGGGCATCACCGGCGACCGGGCGCGGGAAACGAAAAGGGCGCCGATGGCGCCCTTTTCCGCGTGGCCTGTTGCCGGCTCAGCGTTCCAGCAGCTTGAGCTTGTCCGGCTTGCCATCCCATTCGGCGGCATCGGCCGGCGGATCCTTGCGCACCGTCAACACCGGCCAGACCTTGGCCAGTTCGGCATTCAGCGCGACAAAGCCTTCCTGGCCCCCGGGTACGTCGTCTTCCGGATAGATGGCGCTGACCGGGCATTCCGGCTCGCACAGGGTGCAGTCGATGCACTCGTCCGGGTCGATCACCAGGAAGTTGGGGCCTTCATGGAAGCAGTCCACGGGGCAGACTTCGACGCAATCGGTGTGTTTGCACTTGATGCAGTTTTCGGTGACGACAAAGGGCATGACGGGGTCCGGCGTTGAACCCGGTAATTCTAGAGCAGGATGCACGCGCTGGGCGGGACCATTTTCATTCGCGATGCCTGCCGGCGCGCATGGGGCGGGCCGCGGTGGCGCCGGCACGGCAGGGCGATGGCGCGGCGTCGCGGCCGAAGCCGGTGGCGGTCGTCCTTGCGGCCGGCCGTGGCGCGGGCAACAAAAAACCCCGCACAGGCGGGGCTTCTTGATTTCGCGGACGGAGTTGGCGCTCCCTAGGGGACTCGAACCCCTGTTTTAGCCTTGAGAGGGCCACGTCCTAACCACTAGACGAAGGGAGCGTTTGGTCGCGTCCGGCGAGCGCGCTAGTATATGCACCTGTTTGCCGTCAGGCAACCCTGCAACCCCAACCGGAATCGCCAACATCAATTCCACAGTTACAACGCCGTTCACCCTGCGCGTCATCCCGCGCGACCAGCACACCATCTCGCGCAAGGACGTCAGTCCCAATGCGCTGCGTGTGCTCTACCGCCTGCGCGAGGCCGGGTTCGGTGCCTACCTGGTCGGCGGCGCCGTCCGCGACCTGCTGGTGGGGGGGCGGCCCAAGGATTTCGACGTGGCCACCGACGCCACGCCGGAGCAGATCAAGCAGCTGTTCCGCAACTGCCGGCTGATCGGCCGCCGCTTCCGCCTGGCACACGTGGTGTTCGGCCGCGAGATCATCGAGGTCGCCACCTTCCGCGCCAACAGCGACGACGGCAGCGGCGACCGCGAGGTCGAGAACGGCATGCTGGTGCGTGACAACGTCTATGGCAGCATCGAGGACGATGCGCTGCGCCGCGACTTCACCTGCAACGCCCTGTATTACGCCATCGAGGATTTCTCGGTGCGCGACTACGTCGGCGGCTTCGAGGACGTGCTGGCGCGGCGCATGAAGCTGATCGGCGACCCCGAGCAGCGCTACCGCGAGGACCCGGTGCGCATGCTGCGCGCGGTACGCCTGGCGGCCAAGCTCCAGTTCGGGATCGAGCCGGCCACCGCCGCGCCGATCCCGCGCCTGGCCGGGCTGCTGGAAGAGGCCGCCCCGGCGCGCCTGTTCGAGGAGGTGCTCAAGCTGTTCCTGTCCGGGCACGGCGTGGCCAGCTTCGAGGGACTGGAGCGCCATGGCCTGCTGCCGGCCCTGTTCCCGGAGAGCGCGGCCGCGCTGAAGAGCAACCGCAGTGGCGCCTTGCGCCGCTTCGTGGTCGAGGGGCTGCGCAGCACCGACGAGCGCGTGGCCAACGACGAGCCGGTGTCGCCGGCCTTCCTGTTCGCGCTGCTGCTGTGGCCGGCGTTCTGCCGCACCCTGATCGCGCTGCAGCGGCAGGGGCTGGCACCGGAAGAGGCACAGCGCCGCGCCGCCGACCGGGTCACCCTGCACCAGCTGACCACCATCGCGCTGCCGCGCCGGTTCTCGCTGCCGATGCAGGAGATCTGGCTGCTGCAGTCGCGCTTTGCCACGCGCCAGCGCAAGCGCGTGTTCCGCACCCTGACCCATCCGCGCTTCCGCGCCGCGTTCGATTTCCTGGTGCTGCGCCAGGCCGCCTCCAGCGAACATGCCGCCGACATCGCGTTCTGGCGCGAGGCGCAGCAGCAGTCCGGGCGCGAACTGGAGTCCGCGCTGGACTCGCTGCATGCCGAGGGCGTTGCCGAAGAGGGGACGGCGCCGCGGCGTCGCCGCCGTCGCCGCCGCAGCAGCGCCGCCGCGGGCGAGTAGGCCACATGGTCATGGCGTGCGTCGGGCTGGGCGCCAACCTCGGCGACGCGCCGGCGACGGTGCGCGCGGCGGTGCAGGCGCTGGCGGTGCTGCCGCAGTGCCGGCTGCTCGCCGCCTCGCGGCTGTACCGCACCCCGGCCTGGGGCAACCCGGACCAGCCGGACTTCATCAATGCCGCGGTGGCGCTGGAGACCACGCTGGCGGCGCCGGTGCTGCTGGAGCGCCTGCTGGCGACCGAGCAGGCGTTCGGCCGCGTGCGCATGGCCGGCGAGCGCTGGGGGCCGCGCACGCTCGACCTGGACCTGCTGCTGTACGGGGAGCAGGTGATCGACCTGCCACAGCTCAAGGTGCCGCACCCCCACCTGCACGCACGCGCATTCGCCCTGCTGCCGCTGGCCGAGGTGGCGCCGGAGGCGGTGATTCCCGGCCATGGAACGGTGCGTGGCGCGCTGGCCGCCATCGAAACCTGCGGTATCACGCCGATAGGGGGATAATGCGCGGCTCATCACCGATCGTTATCCCCACATGAGCACCCACGCAGACAGCAAGCCCTGGACCGTCCCGGCGCTGGCCGAGGCCAAGCGCAACGGCCAGAAGCTGGTGATGTTGACCGCCTACGACGCCGGTTTCGCCCGCGCCTTCGACGCCAACGGGGTCGACCTGATCCTGATCGGCGATTCGCTGGGCATGGTGGTGCAGGGGCACGACTCGACCCTGCCGGTCACCGTCGCCGACATCGCCTACCACACCACCGCGGTCGCGCGGGTGCTGCAGCGCGCGCTGCTGGTGGCCGACCTGCCGTTCGGCGCCGACGCCACCCCCGAGCGTGCGTTCGAGGCCTCGCTGCAGCTGCTGCGCGCCGGCGCGGAGATGGTCAAGATCGAGGGTGCCGGCTTCAAGCTGGACGTGATCCGTTACCTGGTCGAGCGCGAGATCCCGGTGTGTTCGCACCTGGGCCTGACCCCGCAGTCGGTGCTGACCCTGGGCGGCTTCAAGGTGCAGGGCCGCGGCGAAGCCGCCGAGCGGCTGCGTGCCGACGCCCGCGCCGTGGCTGCCGCCGGCGCCGCGCTGCTGGTGCTCGAATGCGTGCCGTCGCCGCTGGCCGCGCAGGTCACCGCCGACGTGGCGATTCCCACCATCGGCATCGGTGCCGGCCCCGGCTGCGACGGCCAGGTGCTGGTGATGCACGATTTCCTCGGCCTGGACAGCGGCCACCGCCGGCCCAAGTTCGTCAAGGATTTCCTTGCCGAAGGCGGTTCGGTGGCCGGTGCGGTCCGCGCCTACGCCGACGCGGTCCGCGCCGGTACCTTCCCCGACGCGGAGCATGCGTACGCATCATGATCGAAACCGTCACCGAACTTTCCCGGCTGCGCGCCATCGTCGGCGGCTGGAAGCGCGAAGGGCTGCGGGTGGGCTTCGTGCCGACCATGGGCAACCTGCACGCCGGCCACTATTCGCTGGTCACGCTGGCGCGCCGGCATGCCGACCGCGTGGTGTCCAGCGTGTTCGTCAACCCGACCCAGTTCGGCCCGAACGAGGACTTCACCCGCTACCCGCGCACCCCCGAGGCGGACACCAGCGGGCTTGAGCAGGCCGGCTGCGACGTGCTGTGGCTGCCCACGGTCGAATCGATGTACCCGTTTGGCGTGGAGCTGGCGGCCAAGGTGCATGTGCCGGGGGTCAGTGCGCTGCTCGAAGGCGCCCACCGCCCGGGCCATTTCGACGGTGTGTGCACCGTTGTCTCGCGCCTGTTCAACCAGGTGCAGCCGGACATGGCCGCGTTCGGCCGCAAGGACTACCAGCAACTGGCGGTGATCCGGCAGATGGTGGCCGACCTGGCGTTCCCGATCGAGATCGTGGGCGGCGACATCGTACGCGAGGACGATGGCCTGGCGATGAGCTCGCGCAACCAGTACCTCACCGCCGACACCCGCCCGCAGGCCGCGGTGATCCGGCGCGTGCTGCTCGGCATGCGCGATGCCAGCCTGGCCGGCACCCCGCGGGCGCAGGTCGAGGCCGAGGGTGCGGCACGGCTGCAGGCGGCTGGTTTCCAGGTCGACTACGCGGTGGTGCGCCTGCCGGACCTGGGCGAGCCGGGCGAGGGCGCGGGCGGTGCACGCGTGGCGCTGGTCGCCGCCCGGCTGGGCAATACCCGCCTGATCGACAACATCGAGTTCTGACCCGGCCCCGGCCGGGACTCCCATTGTCCCGGCCGATGCGGCCCGATGTCCTGCAATGGCGCCCTCGTGGCGCCATTTTTCTGCCCGTGCGGCCGGGCGCGGCCGCTCATGTTGCAGTGCGGGCAAGGGCCCCGGCCGGTGCTAGACTGCGTGCTTTCTTTCGCAGTTTCCCGGCATCGCCATGCAACTTTCCCTGCTCAAGACCAAGATCCACCGCGCCACCGTCACCCATTCGGAGCTGAACTACGAAGGCTCCATCGCGATCGACGGCGACCTGCTGGAAGCCACCGGCATCCGCGAGTTCGAACAGGTGCACATCTGGGACGTGACCAACGGCGCGCGTTTCTCCACCTACGCCATCCGCGCCGAAGCCGGCAGCGGGGTGATCTCGCTCAACGGCGGCGCCGCGCGCCACGTGCAGGTGGGCGACATCATCATCATCGCCGCCTTCGCCAGCATGAGCGAGGCCGAGGCCGACAGCTTCCAGCCCAGGCTGGTCTACGTCGACGGCAACAACCGCATCACCCACACCAACCACTCCATCCCCACACAGGCCGCATGACCACGCACAACGGATTGACCGCATTGCACGCCCACGCCCAGCGTCTGCAGGGCACGGGTATTCCTTCGCTGTTGGCTGCCGAGCCGGACCGGGTGAAAGCCCTGGCATTCAAGGTCGGTCCGTTGTACGTGAACTTCGCGCGGCAGAAATACGACCGCGCCGCCCTGCGGGCGCTGCTGGAGCTGGCTGGCGCGCGCGATGTCGCCGGCGGCTTCGCGCGCCTGTTCGGCGGCGAGCGGATCAACCTCACCGAGGACCGCGCGGTACTGCACAGCGCGTTGCGCGGTACGGCCAGCGAAGCCCCGGCAGCGGTGGCCGCGCATGCCGAAGCCGCTGCCGTGCAGGCGCGCATGGGCGCCCTGGTGCAGGCGCTTGAGGCCAGCAACGTCACCGATGTCGTCAGCGTCGGCATCGGCGGTTCCGACCTGGGCCCGCGGCTGGTGGCCGATGCGCTGCGCCCGGCCAGCGGCGCGCGCTTCCGCGTGCATTTCGTCTCCAACGTCGACGGCGCTGCGATGCAGCGCACGCTGGCCGCGCTGGACCCGGCGACCACCGCCGGCATCCTGATCTCCAAGACCTTCGGCACCCAGGAAACCCTGCTCAACGGCGCGATCCTGCGCGATTGGCTGGGCGGCAGCGAGCGCCTGTACGCGGTCAGCGCCAATCCAGAGCGCGCCGCCCGCGCCTTCGACATCGATGCCGGGCGGGTGCTGCCGATGTGGGACTGGGTCGGCGGCCGCTATTCGCTGTGGTCGGCGGTGGGTTTCCCGATCGCACTGGCGATCGGCTTCGAGCGCTTCGGCCAGTTGCTGGCCGGTGCGGCGGAAATGGACGCGCATGCGGCCAGCGCGCCGCTGGAGCGCAACCTGCCGGTGCTGCATGCGCTGACCGACATCTGGAACCGCAACGTACTGGGCTGCGCCACCCACGCGGTGATGACCTACGACCAGCGCCTGGCGCTGCTGCCGGCCTACCTGCAGCAGCTGGTGATGGAAAGCCTGGGCAAGCGGGTCAGGCTCGACGGCAGCCCGGTCGAGACCGACACCGTGCCGGTGTGGTGGGGCGGGGCGGGTACCGACGTGCAGCACAGCTTCTTCCAGGCGCTGCACCAGGGCACCAGCATCGTGCCGGCCGATTTCATCGGCTGCGCGCGCGGCGACGACCCGTACACCGTCAACCACCAGGCGCTGCTGGCCAACCTGCTGGCGCAGACCGAGGCCCTGGCCAACGGCCAGGACAGCGACGACCCGCACCGCCAGTACCCGGGCGGTCGCCCGAGCACGCTGATCCTGCTCGATGCGCTCACCCCGCATGCGCTGGGCGCGCTGGTCGCCATGTACGAGCACGCGGTCTACGTGCAGTCGCTGGTGTGGGGCATCAACGCCTTCGACCAGTTCGGCGTCGAACTGGGCAAGCAGCTGGCCAACCAGCTGCTGCCGGCGCTGCAGGGCGAGGCGGTGGAGATCGCCGACCCGATGACGCGCGAGGCGCTGGCCCAGCTGCGCGGCTGAGCGGTCGCGCCCGGCGCCGGGTGCCGGGCCATGGGTGCAGGACCGACGCCGCGCAGTGATGCGCGGCGTTGTCCGTTCTGCGCCCGGCATCCGTCATGGTGCGCCGCATGCGCCTCCCGGCGCGCGTTCAATCGCCGGAGCGTCGTGCCTGGCTCGGCGCGCGTCCGGTCCAGCGCTTGAACGCGCGGCGGAACTCGCGGGCGTCGTTGAAGCCGAGCCGGCCGCCGATGGCGACGATGGACAGGCTCGGGTCGCGCAGCAGTTCCATCGCCCGCTTCGTGCGCACGCGGTCGTGGATCGCGCTGAACGAGGTGCCTTCCTCGGCCAGTTGCCGGCGCAGGGTGCGTTCGCTCAGGTGCAGCGCCGCGGCCATCTCGGCCATCTGCGGGTTTTCGCGCAGGCGGGTGCGCAGGTGGCTCTCCAGCGCGGCGGTGGTCTCGCCGCATGCCGGGCGGGCGTCCATCTGCATGCGGCACAGGGTCATCACCTGGTTCGACGTCACCGGGTTGTAGCTGGTGAATGGCAGTTCCAGCCAGCGCCGGTCGATCACCAGCGCATGCCGCGGCTGGTCGAAACGCACCTCGCAGCCGAACACGTCGCGGTAGCGCTGCGCATGGTGCGGCGCCTTGTATCCAAGCTCCAGGCGCTGCGGGCAGAACCCGGGGCCGACCAGTTCGCGCACCAGCTGCAGCACGCTGGAAAACAGTTCCTCGCACAGGAATGGCTGCAGGTCGCGGGCCTCCTCCGGGGCGCTGGCGACCGCCGCCACGCAGCCGTCGCCCTGTTCGGCCAGGGTGATGTCCATCAGCGCGCCGCTGTTGCGCTGGTAGGCCAGGCCGACGCGTACCGCCTCGCCGAAGTCGGGCGCGGTCTTCATCGCCAGCCCGAGCAGGCCGAAGTTGCCCAGGTTCTGGCGGCCGCCCAGCACCAGGCCCAGGTCCTCGACCGCCAGCGCGGCCAGCGCACGCCGGATCACCGTGCTCGCCTGCCGGTAAGAGATGCGGGTGTCGGGGTTGCTGATTTCCTCGGGCTGCAGGCGGGTTCCGGCGAACCAGGCGTTGCAGTCGGTTCCCCTCTCGGCGGCGAACTGCATCAGCCCGCAGAGGATGTTGGTCGGTCGGTCGGCGGAGGACAGGTCGTCGCCGATTGCGGTGTTCAAACGCATCCGAGGTCCTTCCGATTGTCCGTTTTGCCCCCCTTTGTATGCCGCTTATGCCCTTCGCGCAATGTGCCCGGGCGCACCAGACTGCGGCGCAGACTTGGCGAGCACGTACGGGAGAGAATTCATGCAATGCAGCATTCTTGTCGGCACGATCGGCGCCGTTGTGCTCGTCCTCTCCGGGTGCCGGAAGGCGCCCGAGGCTCCGGTTCCGGCGCCCGCTGACGCCGGCTTCGCCAAGGTGCTGCAGGAGAAGCTGCTCGATGCCAGGCCCGGTGACGTGATCGAGGTGCCGGAGGGTACCTTCCGGTTCGACCGCAGCCTCAGCCTGCGCGTGGACAACGTCACCCTGCGCGGCAAGGGCATGGACAAGTCGATCCTCAGCTTCAAGGGCCAGAAGGCCGGCGCCGAGGGCCTGCTGGTGAACGCCAACGGTTTCACCCTGGAGAACCTGGCGATCGAGGACAGCAAGGGCGACGGCTTCAAGATCAGCCAGTGCGAGAACGTCACCGTCCGCGGCGTGCGCGTGGAGTGGACCGGCGGGCCGAAGACCAGCAACGGCGGCTATGGCCTGTACCCGGTGCTGTGCAGGAACGTGCTGATCGAGGACTCGGTGGCCATCGGCGCCTCGGATTCGGGCATCTACGTGGGCCAGTCGCGCGACGTCATCGTCCGCAACAACCGTGCCGAGCGCAACGTGGCCGGCATCGAGATCGAGAACACCATCAACGCCGACGTCCACGACAACCTGGCCACCGGCAACACCGGCGGCATCCTGGTGTTCAACATGCCGGCGCTGACCCAGCAGGGCGATGCGATCCGGGTATTCCGGAACAAGGTGCTGGAGAACAACCACGACAATTTCGGCGCCAAGGGCACCCCGGTTGCCAGCGTGCCGGCCGGCAGCGGCGTGGTGATCAACTCCAACGACAACATCGAGATCTTCGACAACGACATCGGCGGCAACCGCACCGCCAACATCATCGTTTCCAGCGTGTATTCCACCGGCTACAAGGACGACAAGGCCTCCGACGGGTTCGATCCGTACCCGGAACGCATCCACGTGCATGGCAACCGCCTGTCCGGTGGCGGCGATTCGCCCGACCGCATGGACTTCAAGGCCCTGAAGGTGGCGATGTACGGCCTGACCGGGAGCTTCCCGGACGTTCTGTTCGACGGCTACGTCAATCCGCGGCGCGCCGAAGGCCCGCAGATCTGCCTGCGCGACGTCTCCGGCGTGCTCAATGCCGACGGCCCAGGCGGCTACAAGAACCCGAGCAAGGACGCCACGCGCTACGACTGCACGTTGCCGTCGCTGCCGGCGGTCGACCTGAAGCGCGGTTGAGGTGGGGCGCATGTCGCTGCATCGGATCCTGCTGGGACTGGCCGGACTGCTCGCCCTGGGCGCCTGCACGCGTGCGCCGGCGCCCGTGCACTTCTTTGCCGAGGGCCAGCCCGAACGCCTGTCCGACTGGAACGTGCTGTACGTGGCCGACGGCCGCCTGCGGCTCAATGCGCAGGTGCTGCCGTACGACCTGGACAGCGCGCTGTTCACCGACTACGCGCACAAGCTGCGCACCGTGTGGATGCCGGCCGGCACGCCCGCGCGCTACCGGCAGGACGGGGCGATCGATTTCCCGGTCGGCACCATCATCAGCAAGACCTTCTATTACCCGCGTGGCGAAGGCGACACGGTGCTGCGCAGCGACGACACCGGCGCGGACACGGACGGTGGGCTGACGCTGGGCAAGGTGCGGCTGGTGGAGACGCGGCTGCTGGTACGTCGTGCCTCGGGCTGGATCGCGCTGCCCTACGTGTGGAACGCCGGGCAGACCGAGGCACGGCTGATGCGCACCGGCGAACTGGTGCCGCTGACCCTGGCCGGTGCGGACGGCAGGCGCCAGCCGCTGGAATACATGGTGCCCGACGAGAACCAGTGCGCCGGCTGCCACGGCACCGACCTCACCTCCCGGCAGATCTTCCCGATCGGCCCCAGGGCACGGCATCTCAACCATGACTTCGCCTATGCCGGCGGCAAGGCCAACCAGCTGCGGCACTGGCAGGACGTGGGCTACCTGGGCGACCTGCCTGCCGGCGAACTGCCGCGGAACGTCGCCTGGAACGACCGCGCCGCGCCGCTGGAGGCGCGCGCGCGTTCGTACCTGGACATCAACTGCGGGCATTGCCACAGCCCGAGCGGCGCGGCACGCACCTCCGGCATGTGGCTGGATGCCGGCACCCGCGATCCGCTGCGGCTGGGGCGCTGCAAGCTGCCGATCGCCGCGGGGCAGGGGACCGGCAACCGCGCCTGGGACATCGTGCCCGGCGCGCCGGACGATTCGATCCTGACCTACCGCATGCAGAGCGTGGACCCCGGCGTGATGATGCCGGAGCTGGGGCGCGGCCTGGTCCACGAAGAGGGCGTGGAGCTGATACGGCAGTGGATCGCGGCGATGCCCGCGCAGGACTGCGGCGCCTAGCGCCGGAACCACACGTACGACGGGAAGGGTGCGGCCCGGGTATCGCCGCGCGCCGATGCTGGCAAGGGGGACTCACATGGGAAAGGGGAACGCGATGACATACAACCGATTGTCGCGCGGCGTCCGCAGGGCGCTGCTGACCTCGCTGCTGGCCACGCCGGCACTGGCCGTGCAGGCGCAGGTGCAGCATCCGCCGCCAGCACCACCGGAGGCGATCGAGCTGGACCGGATCGTGGTGACCGCGCAGAGCCGCGAGCAGGAGCTCAAGGATGTCCCCATCGCCCTGCAGGTGGTCGGCCAGAGCGTCATCGAACAGACCATGGCCGAGAACCTGGGCGACCTGGACAGTTTCGTCCCGGGCCTGTCGATCAGCGACGACCAGCCCACCCAGGCCAGCTTCAAGCTGCGCGGCCTGAGTACCGGTGACTTCGGCATCGGTACCGACCCGACCGTCGGCGTCTATGTCGATGGCGTCTACGCCGGCCGCGGCGGCGGCACCGTGCTGCCGTTCTTGGACGTCGAGCGCATCGAGGTGCTGAAGGGCCCGCAGGGCACCCTGTTCGGGCGCAATACCGCCGCCGGTGCGGTGTCCATCGTGACCCGGCGGCCCGACGACCAGTTCGGCGGCCGCGCGCGGGTGCGCGTGGGCAACCATGGCAAGCAGTACTTCGACGGCATGCTCAACCTGCCGGCGGGCGAGAGCACGGCCTTCCGCTTCAATGCGATGAACAGCCAGACCGACGGCTGGGTCAGGGACGCGGCCACCGGCAGGCCGCTCGACGACGGCCGCAACTGGGCCACGCGCGCGGCGCTGCGCTGGGACATCGACGACAACACGCAGATGCTGCTGAGCTGGGACCACGAGGACCTTGACCAGCGCTCGCGCCCGGCCATCGGCATCGTCGCGCTGCCGCCGGCGCCGGGGCTGCCGCTGGTGCCCGCCGATCCGGCGCACTACCAGGACCCGATCGGCCACGCCGCCCATACCGACGTGGCGGACAACAACGAGACGCGCACGTTCGATGGCGCGACCCTGATCCTCGACCACGCGTTCGAATGGGGCCACCTGGTGTCGACCAGCGCCTGGCGCAGCTTCGATACCTACAACCGCGCCGAGGAAGACGGCACCCACCGCCGCGAGCTGTACCTGGATACCATCAACATCGAGGACAACACCACCTGGTACCAGGAGTTCAAGTTCAGCGGCAACACCGGGCGGCTGGACTGGGTGGCCGGTGCCAGCTGGTTCCAGGAAAAGGCGCGCCAATCCAGCGTGGTCGACCTGACCAGCGACAGCATCAATACGGCGGCGGCCGGCCTGTACGGGATGCCGCTGTTCGGCATGCTGCAGGATGCGGCCGACTTCTACGGCCTCCCGGTGCAGCTGTTCGGCCACCCATGGCGCGAGGCGTACGACAACACCGTCGATTCCACCGCCTACGCGCTGTTCGGCGACGTGATCTGGCACGCCACCGACACGCTCAACCTGACTTTCGGCCTGCGCTATACGCGCGACCGCAAGGCGTTCACCTGGTTCAACGACCACCACCGCGCCGATGCCCTGAACCAGGCGCTGCAGGCGCTGGAGCAGTACGGCGTGCTGCCGCAGCCGGTACCGTGCCAGGCGCTGGGCCTGTGCGCCATGGATACCGACGGCGATGGCCTGATTCCGATCGATGCCGCGTTCCTGGCCGGCTTCGACCTGGCCTTCAGCGACCCGGTCTCGATGGCCAACAAGGGCGTGACCAGCCGCGCCAGCCACGCGTGGAGCGACTGGAGCCCGCGCCTGGTCATCGACTACCACCCGTCCGCCGACACCATGCTGTTCGCCTCGGTGGCCAAGGGCTACAAGGCCGGCGGCTACAACGCGTTCTCGCCGGGCGCCAGCTTCGCCAACGAAAGCGTCTGGAACTTCGAGGCCGGCATCAAGCGCGACCTGCGCGACCTGCGCATCCAGTACGAAGCGTCGGTGTTCCACTATGTCTACGACAACCGCCAGGCGATCCGGCTGGACACGACGTCCGACATCCCGCGCTATGTGGTCAGCACCAGCGACCTGGCCGCGCACGGTGTCGATTTCAGCGCGCGCTGGCAGGCCAGCGAGCATCTGAGCCTGGATGTCGCCGTCGAATGGATCGACTCCACCTACAAGAACTACGTCACCCCGGAAGGGATCGACCTGGGGGGGCAGCCGACCGGCGAGCCGAGCCTGTCCTTCGCCGCCGGGGCGGCCTACACCGTGCCGCTGGGCGCGCATGGCGAGCTGATGTTCTCGGCACGCCATTCCTATGGCGGCAGTGCGCGCTGCAACGCCGGTTCCCTGAGCCAGGGCAACTGCGGGCGCTACGCCGCCTTCACCATCGGGGAGGAACGCAACCGCACCGACCTGTACCTGCGCTGGCGCTCGCCGTCCACGCACTGGAGCGTGGCTGCCTACGCCAACAATGTCTTCGACAACCGCTACGTGAACGGGCTCTACACCTATGGCACCACGGTGGTCGGCACCACCGCTGCCGGCGTCAGCGAGCCGCGGTTCTACGGCATGGAGCTGATGTACCGGTTCTGATCGCCCGGCCAGCGGGGCCCCGGTGCACTGCCGGTACCCCGCTGGCCCGGGCAGTCCCTGCTTCCGGCCCGCCGCAGGCGTCGCGTCGCGCGCACCGCGGTGCAGCCACTAGACTCGACCCATGGACACCACCACCATCGCCACGCCCATTTCCGAACTGCGCCCGACGCTGGATCGCCTGCGCGCCGCCTGGCAGGCGCACAAGCCGGACCGCGCGCAGCGCAGCGCCGACCTGCTGCGCCTGCGCCAGGCCCTGAAACGGCGGCTCGAGGCGATGGCGCAGGCCATTGCCGCCGATTTCGGCCACCGTTCACTGCACGAATCGCGCATCGCCGACGGCATGGCCGTGCTCAACGAGATCGACCACCTGCGCCGGCACCTGCGCCGCTGGATGAAGCCGCGCCGGGTCGGCGTGGGCTGGCGCTTCCTGCCGGCACGCGCGGAGATCCGCGCCGAGCCGGTCGGCGTGGTCGGCGTCATCTCGCCCTGGAACTACCCGGTCAACCTGGCGCTGATCCCGCTGGCCACGGCCATCGCCGCCGGCAACCACGTCTACCTGAAGCCGTCCGAGCATACGCCGCGCACCAGTGCCTTCCTGCGCGAACTGCTGGCCGAGGTGTTTCCGGACGGGCGCGTGGCCCTCGCCGAAGGCGGTGCCGAGGTTGCCGCCACGTTTGCGGCGCTGCCGTTCGACCACCTGGTGTTCACCGGCTCCACCGCGGTCGGGCGCAAGGTGATGGCCGCAGCCGCGCCGAACCTGACCCCGCTGACGCTGGAACTGGGCGGCAAGTCGCCGGCGATCGTCTGCGACGACTATCCGCTGGAACTGGCCGCGGCACGGCTGGCCACCGGCAAGTGGTTCAACGGCGGGCAGACCTGCATCGCCCCGGACTACGTGCTGGTAGGGGCCGCACGCCGCGACGCGCTGGTGCAGGCACTGCGCACCCAGGTGCGCGCGCGCTACGGCCAGGTGCTGGCCGGCAACGAGGACTACAGCCGCATCATCAACGCCGGCCAGTACGCGCGCCTGCAGGGGTATGTGGACGACGCCCGCGCCCGTGGCCTGGAGGTGATCGAGCTGGGCCAGGCCGATCCGGCGCAGCGGCTGTTCCCCCCGACCCTGGTGCTGGAACCGGGCGACGACGCCACGGTGATGCAGGAGGAGATCTTCGGCCCGGTGTTCCCGATCCGCAGCGTGCGCTCGCTGGATGAGGCCATCGACTACGTCAACGCGCACGACCGGCCGCTGGCGCTGTACCCGTTCAGCCACGACCGCGCGCAGGTGGAGCAGATCCTGCGCGCTACCCTGGCCGGTGGCGTCTGCGTCAATGACACGCTGTTCCATTTCGCCATCAACGACCTGCCGTTCGGCGGCATCGGCCCCAGCGGGATGGGGGCCTACCACGGCCGCGCCGGTTTCGATGCGATGAGCAAGCAGCTGCCGATCCTGTGGCAGGCGCGGCGCAGCGGCGGCGACCTGCTGAAGCCGCCGTACCGGCAGGCGCAGTGGCTGATCGACCTGATCGTGCGCTGAGTCGCTCCGGGTCCGGGCCAGGCGCTCCGCGCGCCCCGGCGCCGGGCCTGCCGCAGCCAATGTCGGGGGTGGGGCGCGGTTCCCCCGGGCGACGGGCACAAAAAACCCGCCATCCGGTGCCGTGAGGGGAGGGAGACAAACGGCGCGGTACTGCTGGCGGGTGAGTGGATTCTTGCTCAGTTGATGCTGCTTTGCAACATCAGGATTCGTCGGGGGCGGGCCTGGCGCTGGCCTGCGCTTCGGCGCGGTTCAGGCGCGCATTGAGCGCGTCCAGGCGCGCGTTGAGCGCCTCTATGTCCGAGCGGCTGGGAATGTCCATGCGCCGCAGCACCCGCTGCACCCGGTCCTCGAAGGACTTCTCGACCCGGTCCCAGGTGCCGGCCGCGCGGTCGCGGGCGTTGCCCAGGGTGGTCTCGACCGAATCGCGCAGGCTTTCGCCGCGCGGCGATTCCTCGCGGCTGCGGGCCTCCATCGATTCGCCTTCGCGGACCAGCGATTCGAACAACCGGCTGCCCTCGGCCTGGGCCCGCGACAGCGCGCCAAGCCCGGCCAGCCAGACCTGCTGTGCCGATCCGCTCAGCGTGCGGCCGGCGCGCGTAGTGTGCTCGGAACCGCCCGCGCCCGCGGCGCGGCCTGCATTGCCGTGTTCATGGGTACTCATGGGGGACGTTCCTCCGTTGGGTCAGTCACCGCTACCGTAGCGACAGGGATGCCTGCGTCGCGTGATGGAAGTCGGCGCCGTGCGCAGCCGTTCAGCCGAGCTTTTCGGACAGTACCCGCCGGATCTCCGCTTCCACCATGCCCTTCATGGCCGACAGCAGGAAGCCGAGTTCGGCCTTCACCCGCACCGCACCGGGCAACAGCTCGATCACCCCGTCGACCCCGGAACGGGTGAAGTGCAGGTTGGCCCCCTCCCAGCGCGTGCTCACTTCGAAGCGCTCCTGCAGCTTCCGCGCGACCTCGCCGATGGCCTCGCGGGCGCGCTCGTCGGTCAGCGGGTGGGCGTGGTGGATATCGATGGTGGACATGCAGGGCTCCTGGCGGTGGGCGTGGAATGCGGGTGCGGCATTGTGCGTACCGGTGCGGCGCAGTCCAAGTCCCGCGCCTACCTTATGCACGCTCGGCCAACCTGCTAGGCTGCCGCCGGTGCGCACCCTGCAAGTCCATTTCAGCAATCGCCAGCAACCGGATCAGCGCCTAGCGCCGGGGGTGCAGCGCATCGTCCGCGACGCGAGCGGGCAGGTCCGCCTGGGCGACGACAGCGTCGGCCCGCTGCTGCTGGCCCGGTTCTGTACCGACGAGCGCGGGGTCTGGCTGCAGGTGGCCAGCGGCAGCCGCGGCATCCACGTCAACGGCCGCCCGGTGCGGCGCATGGCGCTGCTGCGCGCCGGTGACTCGGTCTACGCCGATGGCGTGGAGATGCTGTTGCGTGGCGAATCCGAGCCGGTCGTGCAGCCGCCGGCGGCGAGCGGCGAGCACAGCGACGACCTGCGCGTGCTGCTGCGTGGCGTCGGCGGCCAACACCACGGCCGCTGCTACCCGCTCGACCGGCCCCGCACCATCGGCCGCGAGCGCACGGTGGACGTGGTGATCGACGACCCGGCCTTTCCCGAGCAGCATGCCCGGTTCGAGCGCCATGGCGACCGCGTGCTGCTGCGCGACCTGGGCTCGCCTGACGGGTGCCGGGTCAACGGCATCGCGGTCCGGCACTGCTGGCTGCAGGGGGGCGACCAGGTGGTCTTCGAGGGCAACCAGCGCTTCGTGCTGGAAGTCCCGCTGGACGCCCGCGCGGCCATGTTCGCCGCGGTGGCCGACGCGCCCGGCATGGCGCCCGACGCGCGCGCGGAAGACGACACGCCGCCGCGTGCGCGGCGCTGGCCCTGGCTGCTGCTCAGCGCGCTGCTGCTGGGCGGCGCGATCAGCGCGCTGCTGCTGTTCGGCGCCCGCTGAAGCCGGGCACCGTTTCCGTGCGCGGCCGCCTGGCCGGCGGCTGTCGAACCCCGGGAAAATTGGCTGCAGATGCAACCTTTTCCGCGCCCCCAAAGCCTGTTGCGCTGCGGCATACTTGGGGTTCCCCTCGGACAGGTGTGACATGACGCGCGCGTTCAATTTCAGTGCCGGCCCAGCGACCCTGCCGGAATCGGTCCTGCGCCAGGCGCAGGCGGAAATGTTGGAATGGAACGGCGTGGGCGCGTCCATCGTCGAGATCAGCCACCGCAGCGCCGACTTCATGCAGGTGGCGGCGCAGGCCGAAGCCGACCTGCGCACCCTGGTCGGCATCCCCGACGACTACGCCGTGCTGTTCCTGAGCGGCGGCGCGACCACCCAGCAGGCGCTGCTGCCGTTGAACCTGGCCGCGCCCGGACAGCGCGTGGACTACGTGGTCAGCGGCCACTGGGGCAAGACCGCGGCCCGGCAGGCGCGGCCCTACGTGGACGTGAACATCGCCGCCGACAGCGAGGCCGGTGGTTTCCGTGACATTCCGGCACCCGCGCAGTGGCGGCTGTCCGCCGATGCGGCCTACGTGCACATCACCGCCAACGAGACCATCCATGGCGTCGAATTCCGCGATGCACCGGACGTGGGCGCGGTGCCGCTGGTGGCCGATTTCAGTTCGTCGATCGCGTCCGAGCCGGTCGATGTCACCCGCTATGGCGTCATCTACGCCGGCGCGCAGAAGAATCTCGGCCCGGTCGGCATCACCGTGGTCATCATCCGCCGCGACCTGCTCGAACGCGCCGGCCAGCCGCGCGCGGACATCTTCGATTACCGCCTGCACGCCGCGCGCGACTCCATGCTCAATACCCCGCCGACGTGGAACTGGTATCTGCTCGGCCTGACAGTGAAGTGGATGCTGGCGCAGGGCGGCACCGCCGAGTTCGCCCGCCGCAACGCCGCCAAGGCAGCGCTGGTCTACGCCGCCATCGACGGTTCGGGCGGGTTCTACCGCAACCAGGTCGCACCGGCGGTGCGTTCGCGCATGAACATCCCGTTCTTCCTGCCCAGCGCCGAGCTGGACGCGCGCTTCGTTGCCGACGCCAAGGCCGCCGGCCTGTTGGCGCTCAAGGGCCACAAGGCGGTCGGCGGCATCCGCGCCTCGCTGTATAACGCCATGCCGCTGCAGGGCGCGCAGGCGCTGGTGTCGTTCATGCACGACTTCCAGCAGCGCAACGGTTGAAACACATGCCGCCGCCTGCGGGCAGCGGAAAGCAGACGTCATCGAGGAAGGCAACGTGGCCGCAAAGCCGAAGAAGTCCACCGTAGACAAGCCGCCGGCCAGGGCCGCCGACGCGGCGGCCGCTCCGCCGGCGCTGGCCGACGTGCGCGCCAAGATCGACCAGATCGACCGCAGCATCCAGTCGCTGATCGCCGAGCGCGCGCGCTTCGCCCACCAGGTCGGCAAGGCCAAGGGCAAGCTCGCCGCCGCCGTCGATTACTACCGCCCCGAGCGCGAGGCGCAGGTGCTGCGCATGGTGGTCGACCGCAACGAAGGACCGCTGTCGGACGAACTGCTGGTGCACGTTTTCCGCGAGATCATGTCGGCCTGCCTGGCGCAGCAGGAACCGCTGAAGATCGGCTACCTCGGCCCCGAAGGCACCTTCAGCCAGCAGGCCGTGCTCAAGCATTTCGGACGTTCGGCACTGGGCCTGCCGCTGGCCAGCATCGAGGAAGTGTTCCAGGAAGTGGAAGCGGGCAACGCCGACTTCGGCGTGGTGCCGGTGGAGAACTCGGGGCAGGGCACGATCCAGATCACCCTGGACATGTTCCTGACCTCCTCGCTCAAGATCTGCGGCGAAGTGGAGCTGCGCGTGCAGCAGTTCCTGATGTCGCGCAACGGCCGGCTGGAGGACATCGAGCGGGTCTACGCGCACCCGCAGTCGTTCATGCAGACCTCGGCATGGCTGCGCGCCAACCTGCCCAAGGCCGAGAAGGTGCCGGTGTCGAGCAACGCCGAAGGCGCGCGCCGGGCGCGCAACGCCGACGACGCGGCGGCCATCGGCGGCGAGAGTGCCGGCCACGTGTACGGGCTGAAGAAAGTGGTGACCAAGCCGATCCAGAACGACGCGGACAACACCACGCGCTTCCTGGTGATCGGCCGCCAGTTCTTTCCCTCCTCGGGCCACGACCGCACCTCGGTGCTGGTGTTCATCCACGACAAGCCCGGCGCCCTGTTCGACGTGCTCAGCCCGTTCGCGCGGCACGGCATCAGCATGAACCGCATCGAATCGCGCCCTTCGCACCAGGCCAAGTGGGAGTACGCGTTCTTCATCGACCTGGCCGGGCATATCGAGGACGCCTCGATGCAGGCGGCGCTGGCCGAGCTCGAGGCCCATTCGGCGCAGATCAAGGTGCTCGGCTCCTACCCGGTCGCCGTGCCCTGATCTGAAGCCGCTTTCTTCCCGGCGCGGCGGGGGTCGGCGAACATCTTCCGGTCCGCCACCGCGCGCACGGCATCGCGCCGGCGCATGGCGCGGCGGACGCGCACGGGCCTGATCCGCCCTGCATGGCAATCGAACAACCAGAGAGACCCGCATGACCTCCCAGCCCCACTGGATCGCAAGCAAAGGCCAGCCCCTGCAGGGCGCGCTCGACATCCCCGGCGACAAGTCGGTTTCGCACCGGGCGGTGATGTTCGCCGCGCTGGCGGACGGCGTGTCGCGCATCGACGGTTTCCTCGAGGGCGAGGACACCCGCGCCACCGCCGCGATCTTCGCCCGCATGGGCGTGCGTTTCGAAACCCCGTCGCCGTCCACGCGCATCGTCCACGGTGTCGGTGTCGATGGCCTGAAGGCACCCGACGGCGAACTGGACTGCGGCAATGCCGGCACCGGCATGCGCCTGCTGGCCGGGTTGCTGGCCGCACAGCCGTTCGACAGCGTGCTGGTCGGCGACGCGTCGCTGTCGCGGCGGCCGATGCGCCGCGTCACCGGCCCGCTGGCGCAGATGGGCGCCCGCATCGACACCCGCGACGACGGCACGCCGCCGCTGCGCATCCATGGCGGCCAGCCGCTGCACGGCATCGACTATGCATTGCCGGTGGCCAGCGCGCAGGTGAAGTCGGCGGTGCTGCTGGCCGGCCTGTACGCCAGTGGCGAGACTTCGGTGGTCGAACCGCATCCGACCCGCGACTACACCGAGCGCATGCTGCGCGCCTTCGGCGTGGAGATCGAGTTCGAGCCCGGCAGGGCGCGCCTGCGCGGTGGCCAGCGGTTGCGCGCCACCGACATCGCGGTGCCGGCGGATTTCTCCTCGGCCGCGTTCTTCATCGTGGCCGCCAGCGTCATTCCCGGCTCGCAGGTGCGGCTGCGCTCGGTGGGCCTGAATCCGCGCCGTACCGGCCTGCTGGCCGCGCTGCGGCTGATGGGCGCGGACATCGTGGAGGAGAACCCCGCCGAACACGGGGGCGAGCCGGTGGCCGACCTGGTCGTGCGCCACGCGCCGCTCAGGGGAGCCCGGATTCCCGAGGAACTGGTGCCGGACATGATCGACGAGTTCCCCGCGCTGTTCATCGCCGCGGCCGCGGCCGACGGCCCGACCGTGGTGCGTGGTGCGGCCGAGCTGCGGGTGAAGGAATCGGACCGCCTGGCGGCGATGGCCACCGGCCTGCGCACGCTGGGCCTGCGCATCGACGAGACCGACGACGGCGCCACCATCCATCCCGGTGCGCTGGGCAGCGGCACCATCGAGAGCCATGGCGACCACCGCATCGCCATGGCCTTCTCCATCGCCGGCCAGCTGAGCAGCGGGGAGGTACGGATCAACGATGTCGCCAACGTCGCCACCTCGTTCCCGGGCTACGACCGGCTGGCGCGCGGCGCCGGCTTCGCGTTGACGGCCGGCTGAGCGCTGCAGACCGCAGAATGGGCCGGCCGCGGGATGCGGCCGGCCCGTCGTCATTGCAGCGGCCTGCGGTCAGCGGCCTGTGCGGAAATCCACCGGCACCCGGACCACGGTCGCCACCGCGCGGCCGTCGCGCAGTGCCGGCTCGAAGCGCCAGCCACGCAGCGTGTCCAACACGGCGCGATCAAGGTCGCGGCTGCGCTGGCCGTCATGCGACACGATGCTGGCATCGGTGACCTTGCCCTGCGCGTCGACCTGCAGGCTGGCCACGACGCTGCCCTCGATCCCGGCGCGGAGCGCGGCCGGCGGATAGGCCGGGGCGGGATTGCCCGCCAGCGGCCGCGCCTGGCGGTCGCGCACCACGGCTGGCTTGCGCTGGAGCGGGGCGGGCGCCGTTTCCGGTGTTGCCACCTCCGTCGCGGGCGAAACCGCGGTGGGCGTGGCCGGGGCGCTGGCCGGCAGCGCCGGTGCCGGCGCGTCATGGCGCCGGATCAGGGTGAACACGCCGAGCAGGATCGCCAGCAGCAGTCCCATCCACAACACGGGCGAGACGGCATGGTTGCGCGATTGTCCGCTGTGTGCGGCGGCATCCAGTTCATGGGCATGGGTGGCACTCATCGTCGGCTCCTTATGCGTCCAGTGACGCCTGGAGTCTGGCCCGATGCGCATGGCGCTGGTGTAAGCAGGACGTCAATGCAGCGCCGCCGGGTCCGCCGCAGTTCAGCGTGCGGCGTACGTACGGTTCAGCTTACTGGGCGGGCTGGAAGTCGATCGGGATTTCCAGGCTGCCGGCCATCGGCTGGCCATTGCTCTGCGCCGGCTGGAAGCGCCAGCCGCGCACGGCTTCCAGTGCCGCGCGGTCGAGGTCGCGCGAGCCGCTGCGCTGGATGATGCGGGCGTCCAGCGGCATGCCGCTGGCGTCGACGTCGACGCGCACCACGACGGTGCCGCTTTCGCCGCGCCGCAGCGCGGCCGGTGGATAGGACGGTGGCGGGCTCTGGCCCGGCAACGGCACCGGCCGGTCGCTCGGCGCGGCGGCGGCCGGCGGTGCGGCCGGATTGGCCGGGGCCGCGGCCACCGGCGCTTCGGGCAATGGCTGCGGCGCTGCGGGTGCGGTCTCCAGCACCTGCGGCGCTTCGTCGGCAACCGCTTCCGGGCGTGCATCGGGCATGTCGCTGGCGCCGGTTGCGGCCGGCAACGGCTCGGGCAGCGGCATGGCCTGGCTTGCCTGGACCTGCGGCTGTGCCGGGTCGGCCCGGTAGAAATCGTTGTGCCGGCGCGCGTTCAACCACACCACCACGAACAGCAGCAGCCCGCCACAGAAGGCGATGCCGGCGATCTTCAGGGCGTTGCGGGGCAACTGGAAGGTGATGGTCTGGTCGGAACGGGAGGCGGGCATGGGCGGCGCGGGCAGGGGCGTGGCCGGAAGGAACGCCCGGATTCTGGCACAGGAACATGCTGGCGCGCGGCAGAGTGGCGCGGTTCGGGCGATAATCGCGTTCCGTATCCGTTTACAGTGCCGCCCCATGCTCGATCCCGCCCTTCTCCGACAGCAGCCCGCCGAACTGGCGCAACGCCTGCGCGACACGCGCGGCTTCGAACTCGACGTGGCCGCGATCGAGTCCCTGGAGGCCGACCGCAAGCGCATCCAGGTGCGCACCCAGGAACTGCAGAACCTGCGCAACAGCCGCTCCAAGGCGATCGGCCAGGCCAAGGCCAGGGGCGAGGACGTGTCGGCGATCATGGCCGAGGTGGCCGCCTTCGCCGATGAGCTGAAGGCATCGGAAGTCCAGCTGGACGAGCTGCGCGCGCGGATCGAGGCGATCTCGATGGGCATCCCGAACCTTCCGGCCGATGACGTGCCGGCCGGTGCCGACGAGAACGAAAACGTCGAGCAGTCGCGCTGGGGTACGCCGCGCACGTTCGACTTCGCGGTGCTCGACCACGTCGAACTGGGCGCCCGCAACAAGTGGCTCGACGGCGAGACCGCGGCCAAGCTGTCCGGTTCGCGCTTCACCGTGCTGCGCGGTCCGCTCGCGCGCCTGCACCGTGCGCTGGCCCAGTTCATGCTCGACCTGCACAGCGGCGCGCACGAGTACCAGGAAACCAACGTACCGGTGATCGTCAATGCCGACAGCCTGTACGGCACCGGTCAGCTGCCCAAGTTCGAGGAAGACATGTTCATCACCCAGCTGGGTGAGCAGAAGCGTTATCTGATCTCGACGTCGGAGATCTCGCTGACCAACATCGTGCGCGACGAGATCGTCGAGGCCGAGCGCCTGCCGCTGCGCATGACCGCGCACTCGCTGTGTTTCCGTTCCGAGGCCGGCAGCGGTGGCCGCGACGTGCGCGGCATGATCCGCCAGCACCAGTTCGAGAAGGTCGAACTGGTCTCGATCTGCCGCCCGGAAGAAAGCGATGCCGAGCACCAGCGCATGACCCGCTGCGCCGAAACCGTGCTGGAAAAGCTGGGCCTGCCGTACCGCAAGGTGCTGCTGTGCACCGGCGACATGGGCTTCTCGGCGGTGAAGACCTACGACCTGGAAGTCTGGTTGCCGTCGCAGCAGACCTACCGCGAGATTTCCTCGTGCTCCAACTGCGGCGACTTCCAGGCCCGGCGCATGCAGGCGCGCTGGCGCAACCCCGCCACCGGCAAGCCGGAGCTGGTGCACACGCTCAACGGCTCCGGCGTGGCCGTGGGCCGGGCGATGATCGCGGTCATGGAGAACTACCAGAACGCCGACGGCTCGATCACGGTTCCCGAGGCGCTGCGCCCGTACATGGGCGGCCTGGAGCGGATCGGCTGAGCCCGGCCGTCGTCTTCGTCCATCCCCGAGGCCCGCAGCGATGCGGGCCTCGGTGTTGTGGGGGCGCGGAAAAGAGGCGGCAGGTCGGTTCATACAGGACCGTTTGAGGTCTGATTTGTAAAATCAGGACAAAGGTGGTTGAATTTCACCATTCGTTCCAGTTGTGGGATCAATCCATGCAGGACCTCAACGACCTCTACTACTTCGCGATGGTGGTGGATCATGGCGGTTTCGCCGCCGCCGAGCGTGCGCTGGGCATTCCCAAATCGCGCCTGAGCCGGCGCATCAGCCAGCTGGAAACCGATCTGGGGGTGCGCCTGCTGCAGCGCTCGACGCGCCGCTTCGCGGTGACCGACGTGGGCATGAGCGTGCACCGCCATGCCCAGACCATGCTGGCCGAGGCGCAGGCCGCGCGCGAGGTGGTGGACCGGCTCAGTGCCGAGCCGCGCGGGCTGGTGCGCGCCAGCGTGCCGGTGTCGCTGGCGCAGATGCAGCTGCCCAAGCTGCTGCCGAAGTTCCTGGAGCAGTATCCGAAAGTGCGGTTGCAGCTGAACATCAGCAACCGCCGGGTGGACATCATCAACGAGGGCTACGACGTGGCGCTGCGGGTACGCTCGCGGCTGGACGACGATGGCAGCCTGGTGATGCGCAGCTTCGGCCAGGTGCAGGAACTGCTGGTGGCCAGCCCGAAGTACCTGGACCGCGCCGGCCGCCCGAAGACGCCCGAGGACCTTGCCCAGCACGTCACCCTGAGCATCAGCGAGGACGAGGCGCGGCAGCGCTGGGAACTGCACGGCCCGGGCGGCGTGGTCAGCCGCGTGGACCTGCAGCCGCGCGTGGCCGGTTTCGATTTCCCGCTGCTGCAGAGCATGGTCAAGGACGGCTTCGGCATCACCATGCTGCCGGAAACGGTCTGCGCCGAAGCGGTGCGCAGCGGCGAACTGGAAGTAGTGCTGCCGGACTGGTCGCTGCCGCAGGGCATCTGCCATGCGGTGTTCGCCTCGCGGCGCGGGCTGTTGCCCGCGGTGCGGGTGTTCATCGACTTCCTCGCCGAGCACCTGCCGCCACAGCTGGAAGCCTCGCGCCTGGACTGTGGCGGCGCCTGCGAGCGCGCCAAGGAGAAGATCCGCGCCTCGACCATGGGCGCGCTGGCGATCGAGGCCGGTTGAGCAAAAGCAATGGCAGCGTGCGAGAATGCGCGCCGCTGGCCGGTGCGCAGGCATCGGCGCCACAGACAAGGGCAGATGGCCGAGCGGTTTAAGGCACCGGTCTTGAAAACCGGCGAAGGGTCAAACCTTCCGTGGGTTCGAATCCCACTCTGCCCGCCATTCCCGCGGTCCGGGCACGCAATGCCCGGTACCCGTTGCGGGACTCTTGCGGATTTCCGAATCATGCCGACACTGCGTCCATCGCGCCCGCAAGACGGCGCCCGGGTCATCGACATATGGCGCCGCGCCGTCGATGCCACGCACCACTTCCTGGCCGACGCCGACCGCCAGGCCCTCGACGCCGAGGTCAGCGCCCTGCTGCCGCAGGCGCCGCTGCTGCTGGCGGTGGATGCCGCCGACGTGCCGCTGGCCTTCATGTGGGTCGTGGACGGCCACATGGAGGCGTTGTTCGTCGATCCCCTGCATAACGGCCGCGGGCTGGGACGCCGGCTTGTGCAGCAGGCGCTGCGCGAATACCCAGGCCTGGGCACAGACGTCAATGCGCAGAATCCGTCGGCCATGGCGTTCTACACGCGGCTTGGCTTCGTCGAGACCGGGCGCTCGGCGCTTGATGGCCAGGGGCGGCCGTATCCGCTTGTGCACCTGCGCCATACCGGTGCGACGGCCATGCCGGAACAGGCGGCATGAGCGACCCCGTCGTCGTGGCCGATGCGCAGGCCGACGAGCGCTGGATGCGCCACGCGCTGGCGCTGGCCGAGCGCGCGCAGCGCGAGTTCGACGAGATTCCGGTGGGGGCTGTGCTGGTCGGTGCCGACGGGCAGTTGCTGGGCGAGGGCTGGAACCTCAACATCGCCCGCCACGACCCCAGCGCGCATGCCGAGATCGTGGCGATGCGCGAGGCCGGCGCGCGGCTCGGCAACCACCGCCTGGTCGGCTGCACGCTGTACGTGACGCTGGAGCCGTGCGCGATGTGCGCGATGGCGCTGGTGCACGCGCGGGTGGCGCGGGTGGTGTATGCCGCCACCGATCCGAAGACTGGTGCCTGCGGCAGCGTGTTCGACCTGCTGGGCGACCCGCGCCACAACCACCGCGTCGCGGTGGCCGGTGGCGTGCTGGCGCGCGAGGCAAGCCTGCGCCTGACCAACTATTTCCGCGCCAAGCGCGGCCGCCCGCTGCTGCCGGCCGACGGCGGCTGAGGCGTGGCCGGCGCGCACGCGGCGTGGTGAACCCGCGGCGTATCATGTGTGCCCGATACCACGGCCGGCAGCGTCGCCGCCGGCCCCCTGCACGAGGCGCCACATGACGGACAACAGCACAGGCAACGACCGGTTGATCTGGATCGATCTGGAAATGACCGGGCTGGACACGGACAACGATTCGATCATCGAGATCGCCACCGTGGTCACCGATGCCCAGCTCAACGTGCTGGCCGAAGGCCCCGAGTTCGCCATCGCCCACCCGCTGGCGACGCTGGAGGCGATGGACGAGTGGAACCGCAACCAGCACCGCCGTTCCGGCCTGTGGCAGCGCGTGCTCGACAGCGAGATCAGCCTTGGCCAGGCCGAGGCGCGGACCATCGCCTTCCTGCAGGACTGGATCAAGGCCGGCGCGTCGCCGATGTGCGGCAACTCCATCTGCCAGGACCGCCGCTTCCTGCACCGGCAGATGCCGCGCCTGGAGCGCTATTTCCATTACCGCAACCTGGACGTGTCCACGGTCAAGGAACTGGCCAGGCGCTGGGCACCGGCCATCGCCGCCGGCGTCGGCAAGACCTCCAGCCACACCGCGCTGAGCGATGTGCACGATTCGATCGCCGAACTGCGCCATTACCGCCAGTACATGGGCGCGCTGGCCGGCCTGCCGGGCGTGTCGGAACCGGCCTGAGCGATGGGCGAACTGGCGCCGACCCTGGCCGACAGCCCGCAGGACATGGCCGACCTGCGGCGCGCGGTGGCGCTGCTGGAGGCGCCGACGCTCAGCGCGCGCATGGCCAACCTGGTCGGCTCGCCGCTGGAGTTCGCCGTGCGCCGGCTGCCCGCGGGCGTTTCCAGGCGCATCCAGGGGGTTGCCGAGGCCGCCCTGCACAAGGCCGCGCAGGCCGCTTTCTGGAGCATGGACCGCACCCGGCCGGGCAAGCCGGCGTCGCCGCGCCTGCACAAGCTGGCGGCGGCCGCTTCCGGTGCGCTGGGCGGTGCCGGCGGGCTGCCGGCACTGGCGATCGAGCTGCCGCTGTCGACCACGATCATCATGCGCGCGGTGGCCGACATCGCCCGCAGCGAAGGCTTCGACCTGGATGACTTCGCTACCCGCCAGGCCTGCCTGGAGGTGTTCGCGCTGGGCGGCAATTCGGGCGGCGACGACGCCAGCGAAACCGGCTATTACCTGGCGCGCGGCTTCACCACCGAACTGATGCGGCACCTGTCGGCCGAGCTGGCCGGCACCACCCTCGGCGGCAGCCACGGCCTGCTGCTGGGGCTGGGGCCGAAGGAAGCCGGCAAATGGCTGGCACGGATCGTGGAAAAGGTCGCCGCCCGCTTCGGCGTGGTGGTATCGGAGAAGTTCGCCGCGCAGGCGGTACCGGTGCTCGGCGCGGTGGCCGGCGCCACCTTGAACACCCTGTTCACCGGCTACTACCAGGACATGGCGCGGGGCCATTTCATTGTCCGCCGGCTGGAGCGCAGGTACGGCTTCGAGACCGTGCGCCTGGCCTACGGGGCGGTCAGCGGGCGCATGAGCGCCTGAACGCCGCGCGGTGGTAGCGTGGCCTGCCGGACACATGGAGAGCCCGCGATGAGCATTTTCGACCTGCGCCTGGAGACCGCGCGGCTGCTGCTGCGGCCCCCCTGCGCGGAGGATTTCGCTGCGTTCGCCGCGTTCTGCGCCGACCCGCTGCCGATGCGGCACCTGGGGGGCGTGCAGGCGCCGTCGGTGGCGTGGCGCAGCCTGGCCACCCTCACCGGCAGCTGGCACCTGCTCGGCTATTCGATGTTCTCGGTGATCGAGAAGGACAGCGGGCGCTGGGTGGGCCGGGTCGGCCCCTGGCAGCCGCACGGCTGGCCAGGGCCGGAGGTGGGCTGGAGCATCGTGGCGGACCGGTGGGGGCACGGCTACGCGCCGGAGGCCGCGCGCGCGGCCATCGACTGGGCCTTCGACACGCTGGGCTGGGAGCGGGTGATCCACACCATAGCCCCGGACAACCACAATTCGCAGGCGGTTGCGCGCAAGTTGGGGTCGCAGGTGCTGCATGCCACGCGCCTGCCGCCACCGCACGAGGTCGATGTCGAGGTGTGGGGCCAGTCGCGCCAGGCGTGGCTGGCCCGTCGCTGAGGCATCGTTGCGGTTGTATCCATCCTGCCCGGTGCGGGCATCGCGCGTGCCGGGGCCGGCGCCGAATACGCGGCCCTGCGATCGGTGCCCACACCGCGCCGGTGCGCTCCGGGCGCGGTGGTGGATTTTGCTGCGGTCGCAGCTTTACCAAAGTGCCCCGATTCCGGTCATATGGCAGGATCGCCTGCCAGTCGGCAGTGTGGGGAATCGTGTCGTTGAGCAATCCAGGTGCTGCGTTGACGGTGTATGGCATGTCCACTTCGGGCAACTGCCACAAGGTCCGTTTGCTGCTGGCGCAGCTGGGCACGCGCTACCGCTGGGTCGAGGTGGACAGTGCCGCCGGCCAGACCCGCACCGAGGCCTTCCTGGCGCTCAATCCGAACGGCAAGGTGCCGCTGATCGAACGCGGCGACGGGCGCGTGCTCACCGAGTCCAATGCGATCCTGTTCTGGCTGGCCGAGGGCACGCCGTTCCTGCCGGCTGATGGCTGGCAGCGTGCGCAGGCGCTGTCGTGGATGTTCTTCGAGCAGTACAGCCATGAGCCGTATATCGCGGTGGCGCGTTTCATCCGGGGCTGGACGCCGCCGGATTCGCCGCGGCGGCAGGAACTGCCACGGCTGCGCGAGCGCGGCCATGCGGCGCTGGCGGTGATGGAGCGGCACCTGGCCGACCATGCCTGGTTCACCGGGCCGGAGTACGGCATCGCCGACATCGCCCTGTTCGCCTATACCGCGGTCGCCGCCGACGGCGGCATCGAACTGTCTTCCTATCCGGCCATCGGCCGCTGGCTGCAGGCGCTGCGCGCCCGGCCCGGCTTCGTGGCCATGCCCGATCCATCCCCGGAGGTGCTGCGCAACTTCGCCGCGTCACCCTGATCCTTCCTTTCCCAACCTGTCTGCACCGTGGAGTCCTGCCTGATGTTCGCCCGTGTACCCAACCCCATCCCGGCCCGCATGAAGGGCCTGAACCGTGCCGAGATCTGCGATACCAATTTCATCGAATTCGTGAAGGGGCTGGGGCAGGGGCCGGCCGGCGCGCCGCAGGAGGGGGCCCCGGTGCTCCCGGGCAGCGCGCTGGACGTGCGTGGGTTCCGCGAACTGTTCGAATCGCAGCTGGTAAGCCGCCATCTCGACCTGATGGCGCGCGTGCTGCGCGTGCAGAACAAGGTCTTCTACACCATCGGCTCGTCCGGGCATGAGGGCAATGCCATGGTGGCGCGCGCCACCCGGCATACCGATCCGGCGTTCCTGCACTACCGCTCCGGCGGATTCATGGCCGAGCGCTTCCGCAAGTTGCCGGGCATGGACCCGATCATGGACTCGGCGCTTAGCTTCGCCGCCAGCGCCGAGGACCCGGCCAGCGGCGGCCGCCACAAGGTGTGGGGCAGCAAGCCGTTGTGGGTGTTGCCGCAGACCTCGACCATCGCATCGCACCTGCCCAAGGCGCTGGGCACGGCCCTGGCGATCGAGGCCGGCAAGCGCCTCGGGGTGGAGTTGCCGGTGCCGGGCGACAGCATCGCCATCTGTTCCTTCGGCGACGCTTCGGCCAACCATGCCACCGCGCAGACCGCGTTCAACGCGGCCTCGTGGACGGCCTACCAGAAGCTGCCGGCACCGGTGCTGTACGTGTGCGAGGACAATGGCATCGGCATTTCGGTGAAGACCCCCGGTGGCTGGATCGCCGAGAGCTTCCGCAACCGCCCGGACCTGGATTATTTCTTCGCCGACGGCCTGGACCTGGCCGCCGGCTACGCCGACGTGCAGCGTGCGGTCGAGCATTGCCGGCGCACGCGGCGGCCGACCTTCCTGCACCTGCGCACCACCCGCATCATGGGCCACGCCGGTACCGACTTCGAGATCGAATGGCGCGCGCTGGAGGAACTGTGCGCGGTGGAGGCGGGCGATCCGCTGCTGCGCTCGGCGCAGATCGCGGTCGAGTCCGGGGCGATGAGCGTCGACGAGGTGCTGGCGCTGTACGAGCGCACCCGCGCGCGCTGCTTCGCCGCCGCCGAGGACGCCGACACGCGCCCGCGGCTGACCTCGCTCAAGGACGTGATGGCACCGCTGGCGCCGTATACCCCGGAGCGGGTGCGCGCCGAAGCCACCCGCGCCGACTACGCGCAGCGCCGCCTGCAGGTGTTCGGCAGCGAGGCGTCGTTGCCCGAGAACCTGCCGCCGCGCCACCTTGCCATCCAGATCAACCAGGGCCTGCACGACCTGTTCTGCAAGTACCCGGACACCCTGCTGTTCGGCGAGGACGTGGCGCAGAAGGGCGGCGTGTACACGGTGACCAAGGGCCTGCACAAGGCGTTCGGCCCGCGCCGCGTGTTCAATACCCTGCTCGACGAGACCATGATCCTGGGCATGGCCCAGGGGTTCGCCAACATGGGCATGCTGCCGGTGCCGGAGATCCAGTACCTGGCCTACCTGCACAACGCCATCGACCAGGTGCGCGGCGAAGCCTGCTCGCTGCAGTTCTTCTCCAACGACCAGTACCGCAACCCGATGCTGATCCGCATCGCCGGGCTGGGCTACCAGAAGGGCTTCGGCGGCCATTTCCACAACGACAACTCGATCACCGCCATCCGCGACATCCCGGGGCTGGTGGTCGGTTGCCCGTCGCGCGGCGACGACGCGGCGATGATGCTGCGCACGCTGGCGGCGCTGTCCAGGGTCGACGGACGCGTGTGCGTGTTCCTCGAGCCGATCGCGCTGTACATGACCAAGGACCTGTACGAGGCCGGCGACGGCCAGTGGCTGTTCCCGTACCCGGCGCCGGAGCAGGCGCTGGAGCTTGGCCAGGGCCGTGTCTACGGCGAGGGCAACGACGACCTGGTGGTGTTCACCTACGGCAACGGCGTGCCGATGGCCCTGCGCGCGGCCAGGGCCATCGAGGCGGCGCAGGGCTGGAAGGTGCGGGTGGTGGACCTGCGCTGGCTGGTGCCGCTCAACGCCGCCTATGTCGCCGAGCAGGCCCGCGGTGCCAGGCGGATCATCGTGCTGGACGAGGGCCGGCACAGCGCGGGCGTGGGCGAGGGCGTGATCACCGCGCTGGCCGAGGCCGGCTTCGGTGCCGTGCCGCTGCGCCGGGTCACCGGCGCCGATACCTACACGCCACTGGCCGGCGCGGCACTGCTGGTGCTTCCGGGCGACAATGACGTGGTGAGCGCCGCAGCCGAGCTGGCGCGTGGATAACGATCTGTATGTGCGGACTGGCGGGAATCCTGCAATCGCAGGCGCGATTGCAGGAAGCGGAGTTGACGGCCCTGGCCGGCGCGATGGGCGATGCGCTGGCCCATCGCGGTCCCGATGACCGCGGCGTCTGGGTCGATGCCGCCGCCGGGGTGGCGCTGGCGCACCGGCGGCTGAGCATCCTCGACCTGTCGCCGCTGGGCCACCAGCCGATGCGGTCCAGCGACGGCCGTTACTGGCTGGCCTACAACGGCGAGATCTACAACTTCGCCGCGCTGCGCGCCGAGCTGGAGCCGCTCGGCCACCGCTTCGGCGGCCACTCCGATACCGAGGTGCTGCTGGCCGCGGTCGTGCAGTGGGGGCTGGAGGCGACGCTGCGGCGTTGCAACGGCATGTTCGCCATCGCCCTGTGGGACCGCCGCGAGCAGCGCCTGTCGCTGGCCCGCGACCGGGTCGGCAAGAAGCCGCTGTACTACGGCTGGGCCGGCGACGCGCTGGTGTTCGGTTCCGAACTGAAGGCGCTGTGGCGGCACCCGGCCTTCGACAACGGCATCGACCGCGACGCGCTGACCCTGCTGCTGCGGCTGGATTACATCCCGGCACCGCACTGCATCCACGAGCGTGCGTTCAAGCTGATGCCGGGCCGGGTGCTGCACCTGGACGCGGCGGCGGTGGCGGCCGGTGCCGCCGCGCACCGGCCGGCGCAGGCGCAGGTGGCCTACTGGGACGCACGCGAGCGCATGGCTGCCTGCCTGGCCGCGCCGTTCGCCGGCAGCGAGGCCGAGGCGGCCGATGCGCTGGACGGGCAGCTGCGCCAGGCCGTGGCGCTGCGCATGGTGGCCGACGTGCCGGTGGGAGTGTTCCTGTCCGGCGGCACCGATTCGGCCCTCGTCGCGTCGCTAATGCAGGCGCAGAGCGCGGCCCCGGTGCACAGCTTCAGCATCGGCTTCGAGGACTCCGACCACGACGAGGCGCCGCTGGCCAGGGAGGTGGCCACCCACCTGGGCTGCGACCACACCGAGCTGTACGTCAGCGGCGCCGATGCGCTGGCGGTGGTCCCGGAGCTGCCGGCGATGTTCGACGAACCGTTCGCCGATGCCTCGCAGGTGCCGACCGCGCTGGTCGCGCGGCTGGCGCGGCGCGGGGTCACCGTGGCGCTGTCCGGCGATGGCGGCGACGAACTGTTCTTCGGCTACACCCGCTACCAGCGCGCGCTGCGCAACTGGTACGCACTGCAGCGCGTGCCGGCGCCGTTGCGGCGCTGGCTGGGACGCCATGCCCACGCGCAGGGCGAGGCATCGCGTGCCGGCGGCCTGGCCGCGCTGCTGGCCGAGGCCGGCGCCACCGGCATCGGCGATGTCTACCGCAACCGCATCTCGCGGTGGCGCGACCCCGCTGCGGTGGTGCGCGGGGCGCACGAGCCGGCCACGTTCTACAGCCTGCCCGATCCGCTGCAGGGGCGGGGCGGGGCGGCCGATGCGATGATGCTGGCCGACTTCACCACCTACCTGGCCGACGACCTGCTGTGCAAGGTCGACCGCACCAGCATGGCGGCCAGCCTGGAGGCGCGCGCGCCGCTGCTGGACTGGCAGGTGGCCGAGTTCGCCTGGTCGCTGCCGCTGGACATGAAGCTGCGCGACGGCATCACCAAGTACCTGCCCAAGCAGGTGCTGCGGCGCTACCTGCCCGACGCGATGGTGTTCCGCGGCAAGCGCGGCTTCGGCGCGCCGGTGACGCAGTGGCTGCGCGGCGACCTGCGCGACTGGGCCGGCGACCTGCTCGATCCGCGGCGGCTGCGCCAGGACGGGGTGTTCGAAGAGGCCGCGGTTTCGGCGCTGTGGCAGCGCTTCGGCCAGGGCGAGCGCAAGTGGCATACCCACCTGTGGAACGTGCTGATGTTCCAGGCCTGGCAGGCCCACTGGCAGGCGCAGCGGGCGCAGGTGCGCGCCGGCTGACGGCCCTGGGTGCCTTCACCGGCCGCGAAGGCGCGGCCGGCTAGGCTGGCGTTCCCTTTCCGGAGCGAGGTCGTCATGCAACCGTATCGCATCGCCGTACTTGTCGGCAGCCTGCGCAAGGAGTCCCACAACCGCCGCCTGGCGCTGGCCCTGGAAAGGCTGGCCGGCGAGCGCGCGCGGTTCGACTACCTGCGCATCGACGACATCCCGCTCTACAACCAGGACCACGACAGCGACTTCCCGGCGCAGGGCACGCGCCTGAAGAATGCGATCCGCCAGGCCGACGCGGTGCTGTTCGTCACCGCCGAGTACAACCGCTCCATTCCCGGCGTGCTCAAGAACGCCATCGACACCGCCTCGCGTCCCTACGGCGACGGCGCTTTCGACGGCAAGCCGGCGGCGGTGATCGGCACCTCGCCCGGCGCGGCCGGTACGGCGATGGCGCAGCAGCACCTGCGCAACGTGCTGGTGTTCGTGAACCTGTCGGTGATGGCCCAGCCCGAAGCCTTCCTGCAGTACAGGGACGGGCTGATCGAGGCCGACGGCAGCGTGACCAACGACGGTACCCGCCGCTTCCTGCAGGCCTATGTCGACCGCTTCCTGGACTGGGTCGGGACGCACGCGCCACGCTGAACGCCCCGGCGGGACGCGAACAGGCGATAATGCCGGCCCCGGTAGCGGCAAGCGGCCGGGGCTCCCGTGCCGGTGGCGCGGCGGCCCTTGAGAAGCGGGCCCGGCGGCCACATCCACGGGCTGCCGACAGCTTGTCCACGGACTTATCCCCACATTGCCGGCCTGCATCGGCCTACCATGGCCGGGTCGTTTCCCGCTGCACAAAGGTTTTCATGTCTGCCCGTCCTGGCTTCCGTTCCGACCGCAACGACCGCGCAGAGCGCGGCGAACAGCGCATCGACACCCTGCGCGTGCCCCCGCATTCGGTCGAGGCCGAACAGGCGGTGCTCGGTGGCCTGATGCTGGCGCCGGAGGCGTTCGACCGGGTCAACGAGGCATTGACCGAAAAGGACTTCTACCGCCGCGACCACCAGTTGATCTACCGCGCCATCCGCGAACTGTCCGAGCGCGACCGCCCGTTCGACGCGGTGACGCTGGGCGAGTGGTTCGAATCGCAGGGCAAGCTGGAGCAGGTCGGCGACGGCGCCTACCTGATCGAACTGGCCAGTACCACGCCGTCGGCGGCCAACATCGGTGCCTACGCCGAGATCGTGCGCGACAAGGCGGTGCTGCGGCAGCTGATCCAGGTGGGTACCGACATCGTCAACGACGGCTTCCAGCCCGAGGGCCGCGACAGCACCGAACTGCTGGCATCGGCGGAAAAATCGGTGTTCGCCATTGCCGAGCAGGGCGCGCGCGGACGCACCGACTTCGTCGCCATGCCCGGTGCCCTGAAGGATGCGTTCGAGGAACTGCGCAACCGTTTCGAGAACGGCGGCAACATCACCGGCCTGCCGACCGGTTACAACGAATTCGATGCGATGACCGCCGGCCTGCAGCCGACCGACCTGATCATCCTGGCCGCGCGCCCGGCGATGGGCAAGACCACCTTCGCCCTGAACATCGCCGAGTACGCGGCGATCAAGTCGAAGAAGGGGGTGGCGGTGTTCTCCATGGAAATGTCGGCCTCGCAGCTGGCCATGCGCCTGATTTCCTCCAACGGCCGCATCAATGCCACGCGCCTGCGCACCGGCCAGCTCGAGGACGAGGACTGGAGCCGCGTCACCAGCGCCATCCGCATGCTCAAGGAGACCAAGATCTTCATCGACGACACCCCGGGCGTGTCACCGGAAGTGCTTCGCTCCAAGTGCCGCCGGCTCAAGCGCGAGCACGACCTGGGGCTGGTGGTGATCGACTACCTGCAGCTGATGAGCGTGCCGGGCAACAGCGAGAACCGCGCCACCGAGATTTCCGAGATCAGCCGCTCGCTCAAGGGCCTGGCCAAGGAGCTGAACGTGCCGGTGATCGCCCTGTCCCAGCTCAACCGCTCGCTGGAAACGCGTACCGACAAGCGCCCGGTGATGGCCGACCTGCGCGAATCCGGCGCCATCGAGCAGGACGCTGACATGATCGTGTTCATCTACCGCGACGAGTACTACAACAAGGAAAACTCGCCGGACAAGGGCCTGGCCGAGATCATCATCGGCAAGCACCGCGGCGGCCCAACCGGCTCGTGCAAGCTGAAGTTCTTCGGCGAGTACACCCGCTTCGACAACCTCAGCCACGACAGCGTCGGCGCGTTCGAGTAACGCGCCGCGGCGGCGTCAGCCGTCGCTCCAGATGTCGCCGAAGGCACGGGCGAAGTTCGCGCCCAGCACCTTGTCCACCACGCGCGGCGCATGTCCGCGGCGGAGCAGGGCATCGGCCACCTGCAGCAGCTTGCGCGGGGTATTGGCGTCGGGCAGGTAGGGCGTGCGGTTCTCGCCCGGCGCGCCGGTACCGGCCAGCCTGCGCTCGCGCATCTGCCGGTCCATTTCGCGGATGTCCTCTTCATCCACGGGGAAGAACAGCGCGTCGCTGCCGATCCCGACGTGGTCTTCGCCGCATACGCGCAGCGCATGCTCCAGGTGCGCGATGTAATCGGCCAGCAGCGGCTGGCGGCTGTCCTCGGTGAGGAACGGCAGCATGTAGATGCCAACCACGCCACCCTTGTCGGCCATCGCCCGCAGCTCGGCGTCGCGCTTGTTGCGCGGATGGTCGAACACCGCGCTGCAGCCGGCATGGGTGATCAGCGGTGGCGCGCGGCTGGCGTCGATGCCTTCGCGGGTGGCCAGGGCGCTGGAGTGGCTCAGGTCCAGCGCCACGCCGCAGGCGTTCATGCGGGCGATGGCCTCGCGCCCGAGCGGGCTCAGCCCGCTGGGCGCAGCGTCCAGGCAGCCGCCGCCGAACGGCGATGCATGGTTGTAGGACAACTGCATGACGCGCACGCCGAGTCCGCGGAACAGGTCGATGCGCTCGACCTTGCCCTCGAGCATGGTGGCGGCCTCGAACGAGAAGATCAGCGCCACCTTGCCTTCGCGCTTGGCACGCGCCAGGTCGCCATGGCTTGTGACCTTCAGAAACATCGCCGGCTGCGACTCGACCAGTTGCTGCGCGCGGGCGATGTCGGCGACGGTTTCCTCGAATGAACCGGCCGCGCCGCCGAGGGTGGTCTTGATCACGCTGATGCCCGACTCGCGGATCTGGCGCAGGTGCAGGGCCTGGGCGTCGTCGTGCAACAGGGCACCGATCGACGCCAGCGCATTGGCATCCAGGACCAGGGCGCTGGCGTAAAGCGCCGTGCTGTCCGGGCCGGCGGCGAGGGGAGGCGCTGTGGCGGCCGTTGCAGCGGCTGCTGGCAAGGCCATCCCCGCCAGCAGGCCGCTCCCCCATCCCAGCACGCGGCGACGCGATGCATCGATACCCATCGAACTCCCTTCGTGGCGATGACAGACGGCGATGATGACCCACACGGACTGCCCTGCACAAACCCGGACCCCGCGCGTTGCATGGGCCGGGTCTCCTGCGTTGTCCAATGGATGCCGGTCCCGTCGCCATTGCTGACCGCTGTCGCTCCTCCCGCGCGCGGCACTGCCGCGCGGTCCAGGCGAACGCCCCGCGCGTTGCGCGGGGCCGGGCCTGCGTGTTTCAGCAGGCGATCACGCTGCCTTCTTCGCTGCCAGCTGGCGGAGTACGTACTGCAGCAGGCCGCCATTACGGAAGTACTCGACTTCCTTCGGGGTCAGCAGCAGCACATGCGCCTGGAAGGTGGCCGTGCGGCCGTCGGCATGGGTCGCGGTGACGGTGGCGCGCCTGGAGTGGCCGTCTTCCAGTCCGCTGATGTCGAACACCTCCGAGCCGTCCAGCCCCAGCGTCTGCGCGTTCTCTCCCGGCAGGAACTGCAGCGGCAGCACGCCCATGCCGACCAGGTTGGAGCGGTGGATGCGCTCGAAGCTCTCGGCGATCACCGCCTTGACCCCGAGCAGGTTGGTGCCCTTTGCCGCCCAGTCGCGCGAGGAGCCGGTGCCGTACTCCTTGCCGGCCACCACCACCAGCGGCGTGCCGGCGGCCTTGTACTTCATCGCGGCGTCGTAGATGGACATCTTTTCCGGCGGCTGCGCACCGAAGTACAGGGTGTTGCCGCCTTCCTCGCCACCGAACATCAGGTTCTTGATGCGGATGTTGGCGAAGGTGCCTCGTACCATCACGTCATCGTTGCCGCGGCGGCTGCCGTAGCTGTTGAAGTCGGCCGGCTGCACGCCGCGCGACTGCAGGAAGCGGCCCGCGGGCGAATCCTTCTTGATGTTGCCGGCCGGGGAGATGTGGTCGGTGGTGATCGAGTCCCCGAACAGGCCGAGCACGCGCGCGCCGTGGATGTCGGCGATGCGGCCCACGGCCATGGTCATGCCGTCGAAATACGGCGGGTTCTTGATGTAGGTCGACTCGGCGTTCCAGCGGTAGGCCTGGCCTTCCGGCGACTCGATCTGCGCCCAGCGGCTGTCGCCCTTGAACACGTCGGCATAGTTCTGCTTGAACATCTCCGGGCCGACGGTGGCGGCGATGACGTCGCCGATCTCCTTGTTGCTCGGCCAGATGTCGCGCAGGTAGACGTCGTTGCCGTCGCGGTCCTTGCCCAGCGGTTCGCGGGTCAGGTCGATGTTGACCGTGCCGGCGATGGCGTAGGCCACCACCAGCGGCGGCGAGGCCAGGTAGTTGGCCTTGACCTCCGGGTGCACGCGGCCTTCGAAGTTGCGGTTGCCCGACAGCACCGAGGCCACCACCAGGTCGCCGGCGGCGATGCCGGCACTGACCTCGGTGGGCAGCGGGCCGGAGTTGCCGATGCAGGTGGTGCAGCCGTAGCCGACCACGTAGAAGCCGAGCTTTTCCAGCTCCTTCAGCACGCCGGCCTTTTCCAGGTAGTCGGTGACCACCCGCGAGCCCGGCCCCAGCGAGGTCTTGACCCAGGGCTGGCGGGTCAGGCCGCGTGCGGCGGCGTTGCGCGCCAGCAGGCCGGCGCCGATCATCACCGCCGGGTTGGAAGTGTTGGTGCACGAGGTGATGGCCGCGATCACCACCGCGCCGTCCTTCAGCCGCACCTTGCGGCCGTCGATCTCGACGTCGGCATGGCCCTTGGCCAACTGCTCGTTGCCCACCGCGGCGCCGCCGCCCTCGTTGATGAAGTCGGCCACCTCGCCGTTGCGCCGGTCGCGGTTGGCGGTCAACCCACCCAGCGCGTCGGCGAAGTTGCCGCGCACGTCCTGCAGCAGCACGCGGTCCTGCGGGCGCTTGGGCCCGGCCAGCGACGGCTGCACCGTGGACATGTCCAGTTCCAGCGTGGCGCTGTAATGCGCGTGCGGCGACCCGGGCGTGTGCCACAGGCCCTGAGCCCTGGCATAGGCTTCCACCAGGGCGATCTGCGCCTCGCTGCGCCCGGACAGGCGCAGGTAGTTCAGCGACTCGACATCAATCGGGAAGATGCCGCAGGTGGCGCCGTACTCCGGGGCCATGTTGGCGATGGTGGCGCGGTCGGCCAGCGGCAGGTGCTGCAGGCCATCGCCGTAGAACTCGACGAACTTGCCGACCACGCCCAGCCTGCGCAGCATCTGGGTGACGGTCAGCACCAGATCGGTGGCGGTGGCGCCCTCGGGCAGGCGGCCGCTGAGCTTGAAGCCGACCACCTGCGGGATCAGCATCGAGGAGGGCTGGCCGAGCATGGCCGCCTCGGCCTCGATGCCGCCCACGCCCCAGCCGAGCACGCCGATGCCGTTGATCATGGTGGTGTGCGAGTCGGTGCCGAACACGGTGTCCGGGAAGGCCCAGCGGGTGCCGTCGACCTCGCGCTCCATCACCACCCGGGCCAGGTTCTCCAGGTTCACCTGGTGCACGATGCCGGTATTGGGTGGCACCACCTTGAAGTTCTCGAACGCCTTCTGGCCCCAGCGCAGGAAGCTGTAGCGCTCGCGGTTGCGCTCGAACTCGATGCGGCCGTTGAGGTCCAGCGCGTCGGCGCGGCCGAACACGTCCACCTGCACCGAGTGGTCGATCACCAGTTCCGAGGGGATCAGCGGATTGATCTGCTCGGCGCGCCCACCCAGCCGGGTGACCGCGTCGCGCATCGCCGCCAGGTCCACCACGCAGGGCACGCCGGTGAAATCCTGCAGCACCACCCGTGCCGGCATGAAGGCGATCTCGGTGTCCGGTTCGGCCTTCGGGTCCCAGGTGGCCACGGCCTCGATGTGCTCCGGGCCGACCGTCTGCCCCCCATCCTCGTGGCGGAGCAGGTTCTCCAGCAGGATCTTCATCGAGTAGGGCAGGTGCGAGATGTCGAAGCGCTCGCCCAGCCGGGACAGGCTGCAGTACGTGTAGGTCTGGTCGCCGACGGTGAGTTGGCTGCGGGTGGAGAACGAATCGCTCATGGCTGACTCCTGTGTTGCGGATGGCGTGCGGCGGCGCGCGGGGCGCCTGCTGGCTGGGGGCGAACCCCGTTCAGTAACGGCTGCCCGAGTATGGACGATCTTCCCCGGGGCGGGGCCGCGCATGCCCTTGAGCATACGCACCGGTTTGTTGCAGCCGTGTCACGAGGCCGTCGCCGGCCCTTGCGTGGCAAGGCCTGCGCCGTCGCCAGCGGTACTGGCAAGGTTTGGGTATGCCCGTGCAAGTATGTATAATTCGTACATACTCAGGAGGGCGCCCGATGGAAGCCACCGTTGCTGAACGTGGACAGATCACCCTGCCCAAGGCCGTGCGCGACGCGCTGGGCCTGACCAAGGGCACGCTGCTGAAGGTCGAGCTCGAAGGCAGTCGCATCATCCTGCGCAAGAGCGTGGACGATGCCATTTCCCGTGCCCGCGGCAAGTTCGCGCTGGACGGCTTCCCGTCGGCCGAACAGGCCGTGCGCAGCGTCCGCGACGAGGCCGGCGAGGCATGATCGCGGTCGACTCCCCGGTACTGATCGAACTGCTCAGCGACGGCCCCCGCGCCGACGCGGTGGAGGCCTGCCTGCGGCAGGCGCTGGTCGGTGGCCGGGTGGTGGTCTGCGGCACCACGCTGGCCGAACTATGCGCCTCGCTGCGCGGCGGCGCGCAGGTGCAGGAGGCGCTGGAGGAAATGGGCATCCATTTCAGCCCGCTGGAGGCCAAGTCGGCGCTGCGCGCCGGCGAGATGCACCGCCGCCACCGCCAGCGCAACGCCGGCGACACACGCCGCATCGACGATTTCATGGTCGGCGCCCATGCGCTGCTGCAGTGCGACGGCCTGATCACCTGGAACGACACATTTTACCGCGACTACTTCAAGGGCCTGAAGCTGATCGTGCCGCAAGCCTGAGCCCATACCCCATTCCTCATCCGTACCACCCGGGAGTTGTCATGTTGGAAGCCTACCGCCACCACGTAGCCGAGCGCGCCGCGCTTGGCATCCCGCCGCTGCCGCTGAGCGCACAGCAGACGGCCGACGTCATCGAACTGCTGAAGAACCCGCCGGCGGGCGAGGCCGAGTTCCTGCTCGACCTGATCACCCACCGCGTGCCGGCCGGCGTGGACGATGCGGCCAAGGTCAAGGCGTCCTACCTGGCCGCCATTGCCTTCGGCACCGAGAAAAGTGCCCTGATCAGCCGCGAGCGCGCCACCGAGCTGCTGGGCACCATGCTCGGCGGCTACAACGTCGCGCCGCTTATCCAGCTGCTGGACGACGCCCAGGTCGGCGCCATCGCCGCCGGCGCGCTGAAGCACACCCTGCTGGTGTTCGATGCGTTCCATGACGTGCAGGAAAAGGCCAAGGCCGGCAACGCCAACGCGCAGTCCGTGCTGCAGAGCTGGGCCGACGCCGAGTGGTTCACCAGCAAGCCGGAAGTACCGCAGAGCCTGACCATCACCGTGTTCAAGGTGCCGGGCGAGACCAACACCGACGACCTGTCGCCGGCGCCCGACGCCACCACCCGCCCGGACATCCCGATGCACGCCCTGGCGATGCTGAAGAACAAGCGCGACGACGCGCCGTTCACCCCGGAGGAGGACGGCAAGCGCGGCCCGATCCAGCAGATCCTGTCGCTCAAGGACAAGGGCCACCTGGTCGCCTACGTCGGCGACGTGGTCGGCACCGGTTCCTCGCGCAAGTCGGCGACCAACAGCGTGCTGTGGTGGACCGGCGACGACATCCCGTACATTCCCAACAAGCGCGCCGGCGGCGTGTGCCTGGGCGGCAAGATCGCGCCGATCTTCTACAACACCATGGAAGACGCCGGTGCGCTGCCGATCGAGCTGGACGTGTCGAAGATGGAGCATGGCGACGTCGTCGAGCTGCGTCCGTACGACGGCAAGGCGCTGAAGAACGGCGAAGTGATCGCCGAGTTCGAAGTGAAGTCCGAAGTGCTGTTCGACGAAGTGCGCGCCGGTGGCCGCATTCCGCTGATCATCGGCCGTGGCCTGACCGCCAAGGCGCGCGAGGCGCTGGGCCTGCCGGCCACCGACCTGTTCCGCCTGCCGGTGCAGCCGGCCGATACCGGCAAGGGCTACTCGCTGGCGCAGAAGATGGTCGGCCGCGCCTGTGGCCTGCCGGAAGGCAAGGGCATGCGCCCGGGCACCTACTGCGAACCAAAGATGACCTCGGTGGGCTCGCAGGACACCACCGGGCCGATGACCCGCGACGAGCTCAAGGACCTGGCCTGCCTGGGCTTCTCGGCCGATCTGGTGATGCAGTCGTTCTGCCACACCGCCGCCTATCCGAAGCCGGTGGACGTGAAGACCCACCACACCCTGCCGGAGTTCATCTCCACCCGCGGCGGCGTGTCGCTGCGTCCGGGCGACGGCGTGATCCACAGCTGGCTCAACCGCATGCTGCTGCCCGACACCGTCGGCACCGGTGGCGACTCGCATACCCGTTTCCCGGTGGGCATCTCGTTCCCGGCCGGTTCGGGCCTGGTCGCCTTCGCCGCCGCCACCGGCGTCATGCCGCTGGACATGCCCGAGTCGGTGCTGGTGCGCTTCAAGGGCCAGATGCAGCCGGGCGTGACCCTGCGCGACCTGGTCAACGCGATTCCGCTGTACGCCATCAAGCAGGGCCTGCTGACCGTGGCCAAGGCCGGCAAGAAGAACATCTTCTCCGGCCGCATCCTGGAAATCGAGGGCCTGCCGGACCTCAAGGTGGAGCAGGCGTTCGAGCTGTCCGACGCCTCGGCCGAGCGTTCCGCCGCCGGTTGCAGCGTGCGCCTGAACAAGGAACCGATCATCGAGTACCTCAACAGCAACATCACGCTGCTGAAGTGGATGATCGCCGAGGGCTACCAGGATGCCCGCTCGCTGGCGCGCCGCGTCGAGAAGATGGAAGCGTGGCTGGCCGACCCGCAGCTGCTCGAGCCCGATGCCGACGCCGAGTACGCCGCGGTCATCGAGATCGACCTGGCCGACATCCACGAGCCGATCGTGGCGTGCCCGAACGACCCGGACGACGTCAAGACCCTGTCCGAAGTGGCCGGCGCCAAGATCGACGAGGTGTTCATCGGCTCGTGTATGACCAACATCGGCCACTTCCGCGCGGCCGCCAAGCTGCTGGAAGGCAAGCGTGACATCCCGACCCGGCTGTGGGTGGCCCCGCCGACCAAGATGGATGCCTCCGAGCTGACCAAGGAAGGCGTGTACGGCACCTTCGGCAGCGCCGGCGCGCGCATGGAAATGCCGGGCTGCTCGCTGTGCATGGGCAACCAGGCGCAGATCCGCGAAGGCTCCACCGCGATGTCGACCTCGACCCGCAACTTCCCCAACCGCCTGGGCCGCAACACCAACGTGTACCTGGGTTCGGCGGAACTGGCGGCGATCTGCTCGCGGCTGGGCCGGATCCCGACCAAGGAGGAGTACATGGCCGACATCGGCGTGATCAACGCCAACGGCGCGCAGATCTACCGCTACATGAACTTCGACCAGATCGCGGACTACAAGGACGTGGCCGACACCGTCGCGGCGTAAGCCCCGGCAGCACTCAGCACGCAGCACGCGGAAAGCCCGGCACATGCCGGGCTTTCCGTTTTCATGCGTGCGCCAATGCCATGTCCGATAGCGGCGAGCGCCATGCGCCGCGCGCCTTCATCCTGCGCGCTCCATCCATCGGGAGCAGGACATGAAGGCATTGCACGACAAGACCGTATTGATCACCGGCGCCAGTTCCGGCATCGGCCGCGCCGCCGCGCTGCTGTTTGCCGCCGAAGGCGCGCGGGTGGTGCTGGGCGCGCGCCGCGGCGCCGAGCTGGAGGCGCTGGTCACGCGCATCCAGGCCGCGGGCGGGGCCGCCACCTGGCTGGCCGGCGACGTGCGCGAAGAGGCCTACGCACAAGCGCTGGTGCGCCATGCCGAAGACACCTTCGGCCCACTGCATGCGGCGTTCAACAACGCCGGCGTACTGGGGCCGCTGCAGCCCACGCCCGAGGTCGCGCTGGCCGACTGGCACCACGCGCTGGAGGTCAACCTGACCGCTGCCTTCCTCGGCGCCAAGTACCAGATCCCGTCGCTGCTGCGCGCCGGCAGCGGCGGCAGCCTGGTGTTCACCTCGACCTTCGTCGGCCACACCGCCGGTTTTCCATGCACGGCCGCGTATGCGGCCAGCAAGGCCGGGGTCATCGGCCTGGTGCAGTCGCTGGCCGCCGAGCTCGGGCCGTCCGGGGTGCGCGTCAACGCGCTGCTGCCCGGGGGGACCGACACGCCGATGGCCCGCGAGATGAACCCCGACGAGGCGGCGCTGGGCGCGGTGGCGCGGCTGCATGCGCTGCGGCGGCTGGCGCAGCCCGAGGAGATCGCGGCCGCGGCGCTGTTCCTGGTCTCGCCGGCATCCTCGTTCGTCACCGGCACCGCGATGCGGGTCGATGGCGGGGTGTCCATCCAGCGCGGGTGAGGCGCCCCGTTTCCGGAGCGGCGGCGCGCAGCGTCAACGGTGCGGGTCGCGCTCCGGGCTCGGCCGCTTGAGCAGCTTGCGCTGCAGCGAGCGGCGGTGCATGCCGAGCAGGCGTGCGGCGGCCGAGACGTTGCCGCCGGTTTCGTGCAGCGCCTGCTGGATGTGTTCCCACTGCAGGCGGCTGATCGGCGTCATCGCGTCGGGGGGCTCGATGTCCTCGTGCTCCTCGCCGTTCTCGTCGGCTTCGCCGAGCGCGCGCAGGATCATCGGCACGGTCGCCGGCTTGGGCAGGTAATCGTCGGCGCCAAGCTTGATCGCTTCCACCGCGGTGGCGATGGAGGCGTAGCCGGTGACCAGCAGGATGCGCATGTCCGCGCGCAGCGTGCGCAGCGGCTGGATCAGCGCCAGCCCGGATTCGCCGCCGAGCTTGAGGTCGATCAGCGCGAACGCCGGCGGCGACTGCGTGGCCTGCTCCAGCGCGCTGGCGATGTCGTGGGCGGTGACGGTCTCGATCTCGCGGCGGGCGAGGCTGCGCTGCAGGGTGCGCACGTACAGCGGATCGTCGTCGACCAGCAGGCCGTGGGAAGAGGAGGTCATGGATTCGCTTCCATATTGACAAGGGGCAGGCGGAAACCGACGCGGGTACCGCGGCCTTCGGCCGGGCGCATCCACAGTTCCCCGTGCAGGCGTTCTATCGTGGCGTGCGACAGCGCCAGGCCCACGCCCATGCCGCCGCTCTTGCCGCTGTTGAACAGGGTACCCGGCAGCGCCGCGTGGGCGGCGTCGTTGGCCTTGAAGCCGGGGCCGTAGTCGCGGACTTCGCCGTACAGGTGGTCGTCGCGGATGCGGATGTCCAGGTCCACCTGGCCATGGCCGGTCTGTTCGCCGGCGTCGGCGGCGTTGTTCAACAGCACCTGCAGCAGGTGGCCGACGCCCGGGTCCAGCGCCAGCTGCAGCGGTGCGTCGGCATTGCGCCGCAGGTGCACGGTCGGGCGCACCAGCCGCCATTGTTCGAGTACGTTGCCGATCGACACCCGGGCGCGGCTGCGCGCGCCTTCCGCCGGCGCCGCCAGCGCCAGGACCCGCTCGCGGCATTGCACCAGCAGGCCGCGCAGGGTGTCCATGTCCTCCTGCATCGCCGGGTCGTCGGCGTACTGCTCGGCGATGTCGTCGGCCAGCAGGGTCATGGTCGCCAGCGGCGTGTTCAGTTCATGCGCCACCGACGCCGCGTGGGTGGCCAGGGCGACGATGCCCTCGTTGCGCACGAAGCGCTCGCGCAGCAGCGCCAGCTGGTTCTCGCGCTCGCGCAGCGCCGCGGCCAGCCGCGTGGAAAACACCAGCACGACCACGCTGGAGAGCAGGAAGTTGGCCGCCGCGCCCCACAGGTGCAGGCTCATCGAATCGAAGTAGCCGCCGTGCAGCGGCAGCCCGAAGATCGCGCTTACCGCATAACCGGCCACGCAGGCCGCGGCCACCGCATGGGTCCAGCGCAGGGGCAGGGCCAGCGCGGCCAGCGCGATCAGGATCAGGAACAGCGAGCCGAACGGATTGGCGATGCCGCCGCTCCAGCCGACCATCCAGGTCAGCACGGTGACGTCCACCAGGATGTGGCCGAAGGCGGTGACCGGGGCAGGGTCGCTGTCGTGCACGCGCAGCTGCACGTAGAGGTTGAACAGCGCCAGCACGCACACGCCGCTCCACAGCGGCAGCTGCGGCAGGTCGAGCCCCAGCAGCCCGGTGGCGACCAGGATCGCGCTGGCCTGGCCGGCGGTGGCCAGCCAGCGCAGGCTGCACAGGGTGCGGAGGAACGAGGTATCTGGGGAATCCATGCGTGCATCGTAATGCGTCCCGGCCCGCCGGCGCTCGCCGTGGTTCATGCCGGGACAGCGGCCGGCGCGCTAAAATGCGCGCCATGCACGACGCCGTCACCCGCCCGACTCCTCCCGCCGACGCCACCGCCTGGCCCCGCCGCATCACCCATGCCGTCGATATCGGCGGAGTGAAGGTCGGTGGCGGCCACCCGGTGGTCGTCCAGTCGATGACCAATACCGACACCGCCGATGTCGCCGCCAGCGTCCGCCAGGTGGCCGAGCTGTGGCGCGCCGGTTCGGAAATGGTGCGGCTGACCGTCAACAACGCCGAATCGGCGGCGGCCATTCCGCGCATCGTCGACAAGCTGCGGATGATGGGCATCGACGTGCCGCTGATCGGCGACTTCCATTACAACGGCCACCAGCTGCTGGCACAGGAGCCGGCCTGCGCCGAAGCGCTGGCCAAGTACCGCATCAACCCGGGCAACGTGGGCTTCGGCAAGAAGAAGGACACCCAGTTCGCGCAGCTGATCGAGTTCGCCATCCGCTACGACAAGCCGGTGCGCATCGGCGCCAACTGGGGCTCGCTGGACCAGAGCCTGGCGGCCCGGCTGATGGACGAGAACAGCCAGCGCGAACAGCCGTGGGACGCCGGCCGGGTGCTGCGCGAGGCACTGATCCGCTCGGCGCTGGATTCGGCGCAGACCGCGGTGGAACTGGGCCTGCCGCGCGAGCGCATCGTGCTGTCGGCCAAGGTCAGCGGCGTGCAGGAGCTGATCGCGGTGTACCGCGACCTGGCCAACCGTTCCGATTTCGCCCTGCACCTGGGGCTGACCGAGGCCGGCATCGGCAGCAAGGGCATCGTCGCCTCGTCGGCGGCGCTGGCGGTGCTGCTGCAGGAAGGCATCGGCGACACCATCCGCATCTCGCTCACGCCCGAGCCGGGGCAGCCGCGCACGCAGGAAGTCATCGTCGCCCAGGAACTGCTGCAGACCACCGGGCAGCGTGCGTTCACGCCCATGGTCACGGCCTGCCCGGGCTGCGGCCGCACCACCTCCGAGTTCTTCCAGGAGCTGGCCAAGGTGGTGCAGAACCACGTGCGCGAGAAGATGCCGGTGTGGCGCGTCAGTCACCCGGGCGCGGAGAACATGACCCTGGCGGTCATGGGCTGCATCGTCAACGGCCCGGGCGAGTCGCGCCATGCCAACATCGGTATCTCGCTGCCGGGCACCGGCGAGGCGCCGGCCGCGCCGGTGTTCGTCGACGGCGAGAAGAAGGTGACGCTGCGGGGCGAGAACATCGCGCAGGAGTTCGTGGCGCTGATCGACGAGTATGTCGAGAACCGCTATGCGCGCGACGCAGGCTGAATCCCGCCGCGAAGCCGCCGGCGTGCGCGACTGGCTCGCGCACAACGCCTGGCGTCTGCTCGTGCTGTTCGTCTGCCTGCTGCTGCCGCTGGCCGGGTTCGTGGCCCTGGCCGAGGAAATCCACGAGGCCGAGTCGCTGTACTTCGACCAGGTGCTGCTGTGGCGCATGCATGGGCTTGCCTCGCCCGCGCTGGACGCGTTCTTCCTGCTGATGTCGCGGCTGGGCTACCAGTGGGGCGTGATTCCGCTGGACCTGCTGCTGGTGGCCGTGCTTGCATTCCGGCGGCGCTGGCGCAACACGCTGTTCGCCGCCACCGCCTTCGCCGGCTCGGCGCTGTTGAACATCGGCAGCAAGCAGTTGTTCCAGCGCGAGCGCCCGAGCCTGTGGGAATCGATCGCGCCGGAAAGCACCTTCAGTTTTCCCAGCGGGCACGCGATGGGGTCGATGACGCTGGCCGCCACCGCGCTGTTCCTGGCATGGAACACGCGCTGGCGCTGGCCGGTGGCGATCACCGGCGGCATCTTCGTGTTCTGCGTCGGGTTGTCGCGCGTCCATCTGGGCGTGCATTACCCCTCCGATATCCTGGGCGGCTGGTGCGCTGCGCTGGCGTGGGTGACGGGCGTGCATGTACTGCTGTTCCGTCGCCGCTGGTCGCCATCGGCTGCGGCGAAACCCTAATTGCCTGCGAGGGATGCACTGATGGCCGCACAACGCTGCGGCGCACAGCATGTCATGGCCGGTCACCCGGCGCCGATCACGGCCGGGTCATGCGTGGACAGGGGAGTTGTCCAAGTGTGCCGTCCCCATGGGGCGGGACCGGCTTCTTGACTGATAATGGGCGCGGCCTGCGCGATGGCGGATCCACCGCCCGGCTCCGGATGGCGGAGCTGCATGGCCGGCTGCGACTGTCACTGGGTGTCGGGGGGAGGAAGCGGGTAGTGACGATAACGGTATTTCTCATTGACGACCACGCGCTGGTGCGCACCGGTCTGCAGATGATCCTTGCCGGTGAAACCGGTATCGAGGTGGTTGGCGCCGCGGACAGCGGCGAAGCGGCCCTGCCGCAGATCCGCCGGCTGAAACCGGACGTGGTGCTCTGCGACCTGAACCTGCCGGGGCTGAGCGGGCTGGAGATCACCGAGCGCATCGTCAAGGGCGACCACGGCACCCGCGTGATCATCGTGTCGGTACTGGAAGACGGGCCGATGCCCAAGCGGCTGCTGGAAGCCGGAGCCTCCGGTTATGTCGGCAAGGGCGGTGACGCCCGCGAACTGGTGCGCGCCATCCATGACGTGGCGCTGGGCCGACGCTACCTGGCCAGCAACATCGCCCAGAACCTGGCCCTGTCCAACATAGGCGGCGACGAATCGCCGTTCGACGGTCTCTCGCCGCGCGAACTGGAAGTGGCCCTGCTGCTGGTGCAGGGACACCGCCAGGAAGAGATCGCCCGTCGCCTCAGCCTGAGCGCCAAGACCGTCAACACGCACAAGTCGCGCCTGTTCCAGAAGACCGGCGTGCACGACAACATCGCACTGGCGCGCCTGGCTGCGCAGTACGGCGTGGGCGATCCGTCGAAGGCGATATGACAGCGTCCGGCGGCGCCGGAGGCACATGAAAAAAGCGGCCCGTGGGCCGCTTTTTTCATTCCGGGACGCGCTGCCTTCAGGCGTTGCGGTGCGGCTCGTCCGGGTTCGGCGCGCTGGCCTCGGTCTCGGTCTCGGCCGCAGCCTCGACTTCGGCGGTGGCGATCGCAGCGGCTTCGGATTCAACACTCGTGGCCAGCGGTGCCTGGTCGCCGGACGCGTGCTGCTCGCCGGTTGCCGGCGCCGTCACCGGTGCCTCGGCGAACAGCTGTCCGTTCTCCGGCAGGGCCGGTTCCGGCGTGGCAGCCGGGACCGGCATCGGCTCTGCCGCAACCGCAACCGGTTCGGCGGCCACCACCACTGACTCGACCGGCGCCGCAGGCTCGGCGACGGCCGCCGGCTCCGGGGCTTCCTGCTGCACGGCTTCCGCCACCGGAGCGACGACCGGTGCGGCTTCCGCTGCCGGTACGACGACGGGTGTGGCTTCCGCCGTCGCCACCACGGTTTCCAGCACGGGTTCCGGCTGCGCGATGGCCGTGGTTTCCGGTTCGGCGGCGATGCCCACCGCCGCGATCGCGGCGGCAGGCGTTGCAGCGGGCTCGGCCTGCGGCGCGACAGGCGCTTCGGCGCGCGCAGGGCGCGGTGCACGTGCAGGCGCATGGGCGATAGCCGGCTCGTCGTCGAAATCGAACTCCGGCTGGGCCGCGGCCGGTACGGAGTCCGTTCCGGTGGCCTCGTTGCCGGCGTCCTCGCCCTCGTCGGCGATGTCGTCATCGTTGCCCAGCACGTCGGTATCGGCGTTGCCGGTGCCTTCGGCATTGCCGCGGCGACGGCGGCGGCCGCCACGGCGACCACGGCGGCGGCGGCTGGCGCCGTCGCCAGTGCCATCGTCGGTGGCCGGGGCGGTGGTCTCATCGGTCGCAACAATGGCCTGCTCGGCGGTGGTGGTCACCGCTGCGGTGTCCTCCACGACCGGCAGCTGCACCTTGGCCGGTGCCTCGGTGGCGTCCGTATCCACGGTGGCGACCACGGTTGCCGCAGCCATGGCCGGGGCGGCTGCCACGACCGGGCGCGGGGCCTCGGCCTGCGGCTGCCGTGCCGGCTTTTCGCTGGCCGGCTGCACGGCCTTGTCCGCTTCCTGCTGCGGCTTGGGCTGCTTGGGCTGCTTCTGCGGCTTGGGCTGCTGCTGTTCGTTGTTGCGCTGCTGCTTGCCCTGGGGGGGCTGCTGTTCGCCACGCTGCTTGGGCTGCTGCTGGCCGGCGTTCTGCTGCTGCGGGTTGCCGCCGCCGCCCTGGCGACGCTCATCACGACGCTCATCACGACGCTCGTCGCGGCGCTGTTCGTCGCGACGGTTGCCGTTGCCATTGCCGCCGTTGCGTGCCGGCTGGCCGTTGGCGCCGTTGTTGCCGTTGCGGCCGTCGCGGCGCGGGTTGTTGCGCTCGTTGCGGTTGCCGCGGCCGCTGTCCTGGCGGGGCTGCGGCTGGGCCGGTGCCGCCGGTGCGGTTTCGCCACCGAAGATGCGCTTGAGCCACCCCATCACGCCGCCGCTTGCCGGCACGGCAGGCGCCGGTGCGGCGACCGGAGCCGGGACCGGCGTCTGTGCCGGTTCCGCGATCTCGCGCACCGGGGCCGGCTGGCTGTGCTTGACGTGGGTCACCGCCGGTGCCGGCGGGATGTTCAGCTGCGCCTTGGTCAGGGCGTGCACCGGCAGCTTGCGCGGGGTGCCGCGCTGGTAGCTCGGCCTGCCCGACTCCTCGCCCAGCTCGTTCTCGCGCAGGCGGGTGACTTCGTAATGCGGGGTGTGCAGCTGCTCGTCGGCGACGATGATGATCGGCGCGTCGTGGCGGCGCTCGATCTCGCGCAGCGCGCTGCGCTTCTCGTTGAGCAGGAAGTTGGCGATCTCGACCGGGGCCTGGACCAGCACCTGCCCGGTGTTTTCCTTCATCGCGTGCTCTTCGGCGACGCGGATGATCGACAGCGACAGCGACTCGACGCTGCGCATCCGGCCCTGGCCGTCGCAGCGCGGGCACACGATCTGGCTGGACTCGCCCAGGCTCGGGCGCAGCCGCTGGCGGCTCATTTCCATCAGCCCGAAGCGCGAGATGCGGCCCAGCTGCACGCGCGCGCGGTCATACTTCAGCGCGTTCTGCAGGCGGTTCTCGACTTCGCGCTGGTGCTTGTTCGAGGACATGTCGATGAAGTCGATCACCACCAGGCCGCCCAGGTCGCGCAGGCGCAGCTGGCGGGCCACTTCCTCGGCGGCTTCCAGGTTGGTCTGGAACGCGGTGTCCTCGATGTCGCTGCCCTTGGTGGCGCGGGCCGAGTTCACGTCGATGGCGGTCAGTGCTTCGGTCTGGTCGACCACGATCGAGCCGCCGGACGGCAGGCGCACGTTGCGCTCGTAGATCGCCTCGATCTGCGATTCGATCTGGAAGCGGTTGAACAGCGGGATGTCGTCCTTGTAGTGCTTGAGCTTGCGCAGGGTCTGCGGCATCACCTGCTGCATGAACTCGCGCGCGGTCTCGTACAGCTCCTCGGTGTCCACCAGGATCTCGCCGATGTCGGCGCGCAGGTAGTCGCGCAGGGCGCGCACGATCAGGCGCGACTCCTGGTAGATCAGGAACGGCGCGGGCTTGGCCAGCGCGGCCTCGGCGATGGAACGCCAGACCTGCAGCAGGTAGTCCAGGTCCCACTGCAGTTCCTCGGCATCGCGGCCGACGCCGGCGGTGCGGATGATCACGCCCATGTCGTCGGGGATGTTCAGCTTGTCCAGCGCGTCCTTGAGCGCGGCGCGATCCTCGCCCTCGATGCGGCGCGAGACGCCGCCGGCCGACGGCGAGTTCGGCATCAGCACCATGTAGCGGCCGGCCAGGGAGATGAACGTGGTCAGGGCGGCGCCCTTGTTGCCGCGCTCCTCCTTGTCGACCTGGACCACGACTTCCTGGCCCTCGCGCAGCAGCTCGCGGATGCCGGCCTTGTTGTGGTCGACACCGGCCTGGAAGTAATCGCGGGAGATTTCCTTCAGCGGCAGGAAGCCATGCTTGTCACCGCCGTATTCGACGAAAGCCGCTTCGAGGGAGGGTTCGAGCCGGGTGATGCGGCCCTTGTAGATGTTTGACTTCTTCTGTTCCTTGGACGGCTGTTCGATGTCGATGTCGTACAGGGTCTGGCCGTCCACGATGGCCACGCGCAGTTCTTCGGCCTGCGTGGCATTGATCAGCATTCGCTTCATTGTGCGTTCCTCGCGCGCTGCTACCGCGCGGAACGCCATGGCGTTTCGCCTCTGGACACGGGTCGCCGCCCCTCGCGCAGGCGCGGGTAGGGCGGCTTGGGTTTCCAGCGCTACGACACCACGGCAGGCCGCGGGAGCGCTTGTGTTCTTGGTTTCAGGTGTTTCGGGGCCGGCGGCCGCTCCGGCCGTGGCCGGGGCGTCGCACGGGACATGTTTTTTCGTCCAGCACGGATGCTTTTGGCATCCGGCGATGGCCGGGAGCGCCGACGAGCCGCTAACATGGCCGCCCCGGGGGCGGTGGCCGCGCACTGTGCCGGATCCGTCGGAAGCCGGGCTTCTGGCCCTGATCAACTTCCAACGAAATCAAACCCTTATATCGCTCCCCGAGTGTAACAGAATAAACAGGCAGATGACTGACTCCGAAGACCGCCGCATACCGCCTGCGGGCAAATCCAGCGTGCGCCTGATCAAGGTTCCGGAAGACCGGGCCGGGCAGCGGCTGGACAACTTCCTGCTCGGCCAGCTCAAGGGCGCCCCGCGCAGCCTGGTCTACAAACTGGTGCGCAGCGGCCAGGTGCGGGTCAATGGCGGCCGAGCCAAGGCCGAGCGCAAGCTGGAGGCGGGCGAGGAGGTGCGCGTGCCGCCGGTCAATCTCGCCGAGGTCGGAGACAAGGCGCCGCCGCCGGCCGGCTTCCTGCAGCGCATGGAGCAGGCCATCGTGTTCGAGGACGCGCGGCTGCTGGTCATCAACAAGCCTTCCGGGGTGGCCAGCCATGGCGGCAGCGGCATCAGCCATGGCGCGATCGAAACCATGCGCGCCCTGCGTCCGAACCAGGGGCTGGAACTGGTGCACCGGCTGGATCGCGACACCTCGGGGCTGCTGGTCATGGCCAAGAAGCGCTCGGCGCTGTCCGAGCTGCAGGCGCTGCTGCGCGAGGACCACGACGGCACCGGGCCCGGCGGCATCCGCAAGCGTTACCTGACCCTGCTGGTCGGGCGCATGCCCGACGGGGTGATGAGCGTGGATGCGCCGCTGCACGTGGGCCTGCGCCAGGGCGGCGAACGCCATGTGCAGGTGAATGCGGCCGGCAAGCCATCACTGAGCCATTTCAGGGTGCTGGAGCGGCGCGGCGGTCATTCGTACTGCGAGGTGAAGATCGATACCGGGCGTACCCACCAGATCCGCGTGCATGCCCAGCACATCGGTCATCCAGTCGCCGGTGACGACAAGTACGGTGATCCTGCCGTCAACAAGCGGCTTCGCGAGCAGATCGGGCTGAAGCGGCTGTTCCTTCACGCCGCCTCCCTGGAGTTCGCGCTCGATGGCGGCAAGGTGCCCTACGTGCTCAACGCACCGCTGGCGCCGGAACTGGCCGAGGCGCTGGACCGGCTGCGCTGAACCGGCGCGCATGCGGCCCGGCTGCATGCGCGGCATCGGGTCTGGTGCCCGTGCCGCCACGCCGGGTCGATGCGGTGGGGGTCAGCCGCCGCGCCGCATGCGTTCCTCGATGGCGAAGCAGCTGTCCGGCTTCGGCTGCGGCGGGTTGAAGCTCACCGGAACCTGGATGGTGGTCGGCACCGCCTGGCCATTGCGGGTGGCGGCCTTGAACTTCCATTCGCGCACGCGCTGGATCGCCGCATCGTCGAGCTGGCTGTTGCCGCTGCTGGTGAGCAGCGTGACTTCGGTCGGGGTGCCCTGCGGCCCGACCACGACCTTGAGCACGCTCTGTCCGCCGACGCCGCTGCAGGCCAGTTCGACCGGGTAATCCGGCGGTGGCGTCTGTACCGCGGCCACCTCGGTGGGGGCGATCGCCGGCGCGGCCGGTTCGGAAGGGCCGCAGGCGCTGAGTGCGATGGCGGTGGCGAGGGAGCCCAGCAGGAGATGCGCTTTCATGTCATTGCTCCACAAGTGCGGATGCCTTGGCGGCACAGATGAAGTCGTTCTCGCTCAGCCCGCCCACGTCGTGGGTGGAAAAGCGGACGATCGCGCGGTCGTAGTGCACCCCCAGGTCGGGGTGGTGGTCCTCGCGGTGCGCGACCCACGCCAGGGCATTCACGAACGCCATCGTGCCGTGGTAGTTGTCGAAGCTGAACGTGCGCACCAGGGCGTGGCCGTCCTCGGCCAGCTCCCAGCCCGGGACCTGTGGCAGCAGTTCGGCCAGCCGCGCCGCCCCAAGCCGGTGTTCGCTGCCCCTGCGCGGAATGCAGTGCGCCTGCGCGAGTGGAATCAGATCGGCCATGGGAATCTCCATCGACAAGGGGCTGAACGGCGCTGCGCGTGGAATCAGTGTCCCATCAGCAGTCGCCTAGACACGGCTAGAATACCCCGCATGATCCAGATTTCAGATACCGCACAGAGCCATTTCCGCAAGTTGATCGAACGTGAGGCCGTGCCCGGCATGGGCGTGCGCCTGAGCGCGGTCGAGCCGGGGACGCCACGCGCCGACGCGCGCCTTGAGTTCGCCGAGCCGGCCGATCTGCTGGGCGACGAATGGGCGGTGGACTGCGACGGCTTCACGCTCTACGTGGCGGCCACCAGCGTGGCCTGGCTGGACGGCGCCGAGATCGACTACGTCACCCAGGCGGCCGGTACCCAGCAGCTGACCATCAAGGCGCCGAAGATCAAGGGCGAAGCGCCCGGCGAGGCGGCGTCGATGGTCGAGCGCGTGCATTGGGTCATCGAGAACGAGGTCAACCCGCAGCTGGCTTCGCACGGCGGTCGCGTGGCGGTGCAGGAAGTGTCCGCCGACGGCGTGGTGCTGCTGCGTTTCGGCGGGGGCTGCCATGGGTGCGGCATGGCCGACGTGACCTTGAAGCAGGGCATCGAGAAGACCTTGATGGCCCGCGTGCCTGGCGTCACCGCGGTGCGCGACGCGACCGACCACGCCAGTGGCCAGGCGCCCTACATTCCGCGCGGCAGCGCGGGCTGAGCCTCTCCGCACGTGCCGGTGACGACGGTTGCCGACCTGATCGACCTGCTGGCCGCCCGGCGCAAGGGCAGCCTCCTGCACGACCGCCGCACCGGTTTTCCGTACAGCTGGAGTGCCTGGCTGCGCGGCGGGTCGCCGGCGAAGGGGCTGGCATTCGCCGGCGCGGATGCGGCCGCCGCGGCGCCGCCCTGGAAGGGGCCGCGTTCCCGTGGAAGCGGGCGGGCGACGTCGTTCCCGCATGCGCTGCTGCAGGTGTTGCGCTGGGCAGGCGACGATCCGCCTGCCGGCGACCAGCGCCGCCTCCGCTGGTTTTCCGCCTTGTGCAGCGTGGCCCTGCATCTGCTGTTCGCGGTGCTGCTGGTGTGGGTGGCGCTGGTCCGCAGCAACGTGCCCGAACCGGGGACGGACGCCGGCGAGCGCGTCCGGATCGAGTACATGGGCCGCGGCACTCCGGAGGACCCGGGCGGGGGGGCGCCGCAGGCCGCAGGCGCGCCGGCGACCACTGCGCAGGGGGCAGCGGCCAGCGCCGTAGCCGCTGCCGCGTCGCCGCAATCCCGATCACAGCCACAATCCGCGGCGCAGGACAGCAGCGCCGGCAGCGCGTCGGATGCAGCGCCGGCGGACGTGCCGCAGCCCGCGTCCGACACGCAGGCGCCGCAGCCGCTGCAGGTCACAGAGGTGCCGCGGCCGACCGGCGATTTCGTGTTGCCGCCGGCCACGGTGGCCGCGCCGGCGCTGCGCGTGCAGGTGCCTCAGGTGCGCGAGCGTACCGTCGAGACCATGCCGGAGCAGCCGGCGCAGGTGCGGGTGTTGCCGTTGCCGGATGTCGCCGCGCGGGCCCCGGCGATGCCGCAGGTGCAGGTGCGCGAGCGTCCGGTCGAGACCGGGCCCGTGCAGCCGGTGGCGATGGCGCAGGTCCGCCCGCGCGAGGCGGATGTGCGCCTGGCGGGCGCGGCGCCTGCGGTGCGCGAGCGGCAGATCGAAGCCGCGCCGCGGCAACAGGTGACGATGGCCACGGTGCCGGCGCGCGAAAGCGGGGTGCAGGTTGCGACGGCAGACCTGCCGGTGCGCGAGCGGCAGGTGCCGGGTGTCGCCGATGCCGTTCCCGCGCCTGCCGCCGGTTCCGCTGCGGCGGCGCCGATCAGCCAGGGCGCCGCGGCGGGCGGGCAGGGGACTAGGAGTGCACCGCAACCAGGTACCAGCACGGGGGCCGGCCCGCGGCCGCAGGACCGCAGCGGCGGCTGGGCCGCGCCGGTCCGTTCGGACGATTGGGGGGCTTCGCAGCGGCAGGCATCGGGTGGCAGCGGCGCTGCGTCCGACGCTGGCCGCGGCCTGTACAACAGCGATGGCAGCGTGCGCCTGGCGGGCGATGCCGGAAAGGATGCGGCGCCCGCTGGCCGCGGTGCGCCGGGCGGCGGGTCGGACAGCTGGAGCCGCGAGCAGATCGATCGTGCCGGCACCTGGCTCAAGCGGCCGCCCTATGACCACGCGCCGACCTCGTTCGACAAGTACTGGGTGCCCAACGAATCGCTGCTGGCCGAGTGGGTGCGCAAGGGCGTCAAAAGCATCGAGATCCCGATCCCGGGCACCGGCACCCGCATCTCCTGCGTGGTGTCCATCCTTCAGTTCGGCGGCGGCTGTGGCCTGAGCAACCCGAACATGCAGGAGCAGCCGGCCAGCGCGCGGCCGCCGCCGGACGTGCCGTTCAAGCAGGAACTGCAGGAAGACAACGGCAGCCGTTGAGCACGCGAAAGGGCGCGCGTGCCGCTGTGCCGCGGGGCGTGGATGGTTATCGATCCCTGCCGTGTCGCAGGCCGCGTGCCACGGTGTGCATCAGATGCGCATCGGCAGCATGCCGCAGGCGAGCGGTGCGAGGAGTCCGGTCACTGCAGTCGGGCCGGCCCATGGCGGATCGGTGGCGGGCAGTTCCGGGCATGCGCGGATACCGGCGAATCCGGCCAGTGCCGCCAGCGGGGGAAACCAGGGCAGGGGGCCTTCGACGGGAGGGATGCATCGGCCACTCATGTCCGGCTGGGCGGTTCATGCCCAGCCAACCCATGCCGCCCGGATCAGTGGCGCCGGCACGCGCGTGCCGGCGCGCCGCGGCTACTTGAGGCCGTGCAGATCGCGCAGCTGGCTTGGGCGCGAGCCGAAGTAGGCCGCCAGGTCGGAGATGTCCTGGTCGCTCAGGCCGGCCGCCTGCGGCGACATCAACATGTGCTCGCGGTCGCCGCTGCGATACGCCTGCAGGGCGTGGGCGAGGTAGTCGCCATACTGGCCGCCGAGCCGTGGATAGCCCGGATCGATCGGGGCGTTGCCATCGGCGCCGTGGCAGTCGATGCAACTCTGGCCGGTGGCCTTGCCCTTGCTGTTGGCCAGCTGCTCGCCGGCGGCGATGCGCCCCTGCGGCAGGCCGGCCGAAGAGCTGGAACCGTGTTCGCCACTGGCATGGCCGGGGTCGGCGGCGGACTTGCCGCTGGACTCCACCTCCGACTGGGTACAGGCGGCCACGGCGCAGGCAGCGAACAGTGCGATGGCGAGACGCGAAGCGTGCTTGGCTTTCGACATGAGCGGTGCTTACTTGAGAGTGGACAGGTAGGCGGCGAGATCAGCGATTTCCTGCGTGCTGAAGCTCATCGATTGCGCCTGCATGGTCGGATGCTTGCGCTTGCCTTCGCGGTATTCGGTCAACGCCTGGGCCAGGTACTGCGCCGACTGCCCGCCGATCTTGGGCACGCGGTAGCTCGGGTAGGCGTTCTTGTAGCCGGTGATGCCATGGCACCCCTGGCAGGTGTAGGCCAGGGTACGCCCGGCTTCGGCATTGCCTGCGGCCGACGGCGCCGCGGCGGCAGGCGCAGCAGCGGGGGCCGAAGCAGGCGCGGGAGCGGGAGCGGAAGGTTCAGACTGCTGCGGGTCGGCTTGTGCGGCGGCCCCGAAGGGCAGGGCCAGAGCCAGGGCGAGACATACGGCAAACGGCTGCGAGCGCATGGTTTCCTTGTCCGGTATGCGGGTCTGTTCGTTCCGCCGTGGGGACACGGAACGGGCCGAGTATAGCCCGCGTATTCACCGGTTCGGAACCATTCATGAATGCTGCGGTGCGGTATGCATGCATGACCTTTGGGGCATGGTGTCGTTGTGGGGTGGTGCAATACTTTGCTACAACACCAGCCACTGCATCTCCAGGGACCCCACGATGTCGCCATTCCTTACTCCGTACGGCCGCACCGGACGCTGCGCCGCCGCTCTCCTCGTCACCACGGTGCTGCTGCTGGGCGGCTGCAAGGCCGACGGCGAGGGCGCCAAGGACACGCCCAAGGAAGAGCAGAAGGCAAGCGACGCGGTCCCGGTCGAAGTGGCCAAGGCGGCACGCCGCGCCATCGCCGCCAGTTACACCGGTACCGCCTCGCTTGAGCCGCGCGCCGAGTCGCAGGTGGTCGCCAAGACCTCGGGCGTGGCGCTGGCGGTGATGGTCGAGGAAGGCCAGCACGTCAGCGCCGGGCAGCCGCTGGTACGGCTGGACCCGGATCGCGCGCGCCTGGCCGTTGCGCAGAGCGAAGCGCAGATGCGCAAACTGGAAAACAGCTACCAGCGCGCGCAGAAGCTGGTCCAGCAGCAGCTGGTCAGCGCCGCCGACATCGACCAGCTGCGCTTCGACCTGGAAAACGCGCGCGCGCAGTACCGCATGACGGCACTGGAGCTGTCCTACACCACGGTGGTGGCGCCGATTTCCGGCGTGGTCGCCTCGCGCGACATCAAGCCGGGCAATTTCGTGCAGATCAATTCGCCGATCATCCGCATCGTCGATGCCGGCAAGCTGGAAGCCACGCTCAACGTGCCCGAGCGCGAGATCGCCAAGCTCAAGCCGGGACAGGCGGTGGAGCTGGTCGCCGACGCGTTGCCGGGGCGCACGTTCGGTGGTGTCGTGGACCGCGTGTCGCCGGTGGTGGACACCGGTACCGGCACGTTCCGCGTGGTGGCTTCGTTCTCGGGTGAGAGCGACCTGCAGGCGGGCATGTTCAGCCGCCTGAGCATCAACTACGACCAGCGCGCCGATGCGCTGGTGGTGCCGCGCACCGCGCTGCTCGAGGACGGTGGCGAGCCCGCCGTTTACGTGGTGCGCGACGGCAAGGCGATGCGCACCCGGCTCAAGCTCGGCTACGACGATGCCGGCTGGATCGAGGTGCGCGAAGGCCTGCAGCCCGGCGAGGAAGTGGTCGTGGCCGGCAAGGCGGCACTGCGCGAGGGCAGCGCGGTGCAGGTGATCGGCAAGGAGAAGGCGGTCGCCACCGCCGCTCCCGCCAAGGCGCCGGCCGCACAGGCGGCCAAGCAATGAGTGCGCGTGATCCGTCGGTTCCCGGCGGTGGCGGCTTCGACCTGATCGAATTCGCCACCCGCCGCCGCGTCACCATCGCGATGATGACGCTGACCCTGGTGCTGTTCGGTCTGATCTCGCTGTCGAGCCTGAAGGTCGAGCTGCTGCCCGACCTGAGTTATCCCACGCTCACCGTACGCACCGACTACGAAGGCGCGGCGCCGGCCGAGGTGGAGACGCTGATCTCGCAGCCGGCCGAAGAAGCGCTGGGCATCGTCAAGGGGCTGCGCAAGCTCAAGTCGATCTCGCGTACCGGCCAGAGCGACGTGGTCCTGGAGTTCGCCTGGGGCACGGACATGCAGCAGGCCGGGCTGGACGTGCGCGACAAGATGGAGACGCTGCAGCTGCCGCTGGAGGCCAAGCCGCCGGTGCTGCTGCGCTTCAATCCGTCGACCCAGCCGATCATGCGCCTGGCGCTGTCCTCGAAGCAGGACGGTGGCAGCGACGCCGACGCGGTGCGCCGGCTGATGGAACTGCGCCGTTATGCCGACGACGACCTCAAGCGCAAGCTCGAGCCGGTCAGCGGCGTGGCCGCGGTCAAGGTCGGCGGCGGCCTGGAGGACGAGATCCAGGTGGATATCGACCAGCGCAAGCTGGCGCAGCTGGGGCTGTCGCTGGACAGCGTGATCCAGCGCCTGCAGCAGGAGAACGTGAACCTGTCCGGCGGCCGCCTGGAAGAGGGCTCGCAGCGTTACCTGGTGCGTACCGTCAACCAGTTCGCCACGGTCGAGCAGATGCGCGAGATGCTGCTCAATACCGCCGCCGGCTCGGGGGCCTCCTCGGCCGGTGAGAACCGCCAGCTGATGACCGCCATCCTCGGCAGCCGCGATCCGAACGTGATCGCCGCGCTGCGCAGCGATGGCAGTGGCGGCGGCACCTCGCCGGTACGCCTGAAGGACGTGGCCGACGTGCGCCAGGGCTACAAGGAGCGCGAGGCGGTGATCCGCGCCGGCGGCCACGAGGCCGTCGAGCTGGCCATCTACAAGGAAGGCGACGCCAACACCGTTTCCACCGCCGATGCGCTGGAAAAGAAGCTCGAGGCGATCCGCAAGCAGATGCCCAAGGACATCGAGATGACCACGGTGGAGGACCAGTCGGTCTTCATCCGCCATGCGATCAAGGACGTCAAGATCGATGCGGTGATCGGCGGCCTGCTGTCGGTGCTGATCATCTTCCTGTTCCTGCGCGATGGCTGGAGCACGTTCGTCATCTCGCTGTCGCTGCCGATCTCGATCATCGCCACGTTCTTCTTCATGGGCCAGCTCGGCCTGAGCCTGAACGTGATGTCGCTCGGCGGCCTGGCGCTGGCCACCGGCCTGGTGGTGGACGACTCGATCGTGGTGCTCGAATCGATCGCCAAGGCGCGCGAACGCGGCATGGGCATCCTCGAAGCCGCGATCAAGGGCACCCGCGAAGTGTTCATGGCGGTGGTCGCCTCGACCCTGACCACGATCGCGGTGTTCCTGCCGCTGGTGTTCGTCGAGGGCATCGCCGGGCAGCTGTTCCGCGACCAGGCGCTGACCGTGTCGATCGCCATCGCGGTGTCGCTGGTGGTGTCGATGACGCTGATCCCGATGCTGAGCGCACTGAAGGGGCGCCCGCCGCTGGAGTTCCCGGCCGAGGATCCGCGCCAGCCGTGGCGCCCGGAACGCCGCTGGCAGAAGCCGGCCGCGTTCGCCGGCCGCGGCATCGGCGCGCTGGTCCGCTATGGCTTCTATGCCGCGGCGTGGCTGGTGGTGCGGATGTTCCGTGGCATCGCCGCGGTGGTCGGCCCGATCATGCGCAAGGCCAGCGACATCGCCATGGCGCCGTATGGCCGTGCCGAACGCACCTACCTGCGCCTGCTGCCCGCCGCGCTGGCGCGGCCATGGCCGATACTCGGCGGCGCGGCGCTGGCGTTCGCGCTGACCCTGGCGGTGTTGCCGATGCTGGGCGTGGACCTGATCCCGCAGCTGGCGCAGGACCGCTTCGAGATGACCGCCAAGCTGCCGCCCGGCACGCCGCTGGCGCAGACCGACGCCCTGGTGCGCGAAGTGCAGCGCAAGCATGCCGGCGAGGACGGCGTGCGCCTGTTGTACGGCGTGTCCGGCACCGGCACGCGGCTGGACGCCAGCCCGACCGAGAGCGGCGAGAACATCGGCAAGCTGTCGGTGGTGATGAGCGACACCTCGCGCGAGCCGGAGCTGACCGAGAAGCTGCGCCAGACCATGAAGGCGTGGCCGGCCGCACAGGTGGATTTCGCGCGCCCGGAGCTGTTCGCGCTGTCGCCGCCGCTGGAGATCGAGATCGAGGGCAATACGCTGGACGCGATCCGGGTGGCCGGCAACCGCCTGGCCGGCATGCTGCGGCAGAATCCGCACTACGCGGACGTCAAGTCGACGGTCGAGCAGGGCTTCCCGGAAATCCAGGTGGTGTTCGACCAGGACCGCGCCGCGGCGCTGGGCCTGACCACGCGCCAGATCGCCGATGCGGTGGTCAACAAGGTGCGCGGCAACGTCGCCACCCGCTACAGCTTCCGCGACCGCAAGATCGACGTGCTGGTGCGCGTGCAGGAGTCCGAGCGCTCCTCGGTCGAGGACATCCGCCGCCTGATCGTGCACCCGACCGGTGGCAAGCCGGTTGAGCTGTCGTCCGTGGCCGAAGTGGTGGCGACCACCGGGCCCAGCGAGATCCATCGCGCCGACCTGCGCCGGGTGGCGATCGTCTCGGCCAACCTGCGCGGCATCGACCTGGGCACGGCGATCACCGAAGTGCAGAAGATGGTGGCCGACAACCCGCTGGGCACCGATGTCGGCATGCACATCGGCGGGCAGGGCCAGGAGCTGGGCGAATCGATCCGCTCGCTGCTGTTCGCCTTCGCCCTGGCGGTGTTCCTGGTGTACCTGGTGATGGCATCGCAGTTCGAATCGCTGCTGCACCCGTTCGTCATCCTGTTCACCATCCCGCTGGCGCTGGTCGGCGCGGTCGCGGCGCTGCTGCTGTCGCGCTCGCCGGTGTCGGTGGTGGTGTTCATCGGCCTGATCCTGCTGGTCGGTCTGGTGGTGAAGAACGCGATCATCCTGATCGACAAGGTCAACCAGCTGCGCGAGGAAGGCGTGGCGAAGCGCCAGGCGCTGGTGGAGGGCGCGCGCTCGCGCCTGCGCCCGATCATGATGACCACGCTGTGCGCGGTGTTCGGCTTCCTGCCGCTGGCGCTGGCCTTCGGCGAAGGCGCGGAGGTGCGCTCGCCGATGGCGATCACCGTGATCGGCGGCCTGCTGGTCTCGACCCTGCTGACGCTGCTGGTGATCCCGGTGGTGTACGACCTGCTGGACCGCAAGGCCGACGCGTTCTATGCCGAGCGTGGCCGCCGTGCGCGGCAGCAGGCACAGCAGGTCGAGCAGGTGCTGGCGCACGAGCATGACGCGCTGGGTGAAGGCGGCGCCGGCGGCGACGGGCTGAAGGGCTGATACGGATGAACATCACCGAGCTGTCCATCCGCCGCCCCGTCACCACCATCATGCTGTTCGTGTCGATGGTGGCGATCGGCCTGATCGCCGCCTTCCGGCTGCCGCTGGAGGCCGAGCCGGAAGCCACCATCCCCTTCTTCTTCGTGTCGCTGCCGTACCCGGGGTCGACGCCGGAGGAAGTGGAGCGCAACCTGCTGCGGCCGGTCGAGGAAGCCATCGCCACGATGCCTGGCATCAAGTCGATGAACGCCCGCGCCAATGCCGAGGGCGGGCAGATCCAGGTCGAATTCAGCGACTGGAACCGCGATATCGCCATGGCCGCGTCCGAGGCGCGCGAGCGCATCGATGCGGTGCGCGACCAGTTGCCGGACGATTTCCGCCGCTACTACGTGCAGCGCTGGAGCACCAGCGACCGCGAGGCGATGAGCCTGCGCCTGACCAGCGACGAGGACCTGACCGCGCGCGCGGACCTGATCGAGCGCAGCATCAAGCAGCGCCTGGAACGCCTGCCCGGGGTGGCCCGGGTCGAGGTCGAGGGTGTCGCCAAGCAGGAAGTGCTGGTGGCGCTGGACAAGGACCGGCTGAGCGCGCACGGGGTGGCGCTCAACGAACTGGTGCAGAAGCTGCAGGCGGCCAACTTCTCGGTGTCTGCCGGGCAGATCACCGAGGCCGGCCGGCGCCTGCGCGTGCAGCCGCGCGGCGAGCTGCTGGAACTGCAGGCGCTGCGCAACCTGCCGGTCGACAAGCGCGGCACCCGGCTGTCGGATATCGCCGAAGTCAGCCTGCAGCCGCAGCGCATGAACTACGTGCGGCAGATGGAGGGCAGGCCCAGCGTCGGCGTCGACGTGTACAAGGAGCGCTCGGCCAACCTGGTGGATCTCTCGCGCGCGGTGCGCGCCGAGATCGAGCGGCTGCAGGAAGATCCGGCGATGCGCGGCGTCGGCATCGAAGTCACCGACGACCAGGGACAGGCGGTCACCAGTTCGCTGCTGGCGCTGGCCGAGGCCGGCGCGATCGGCCTGCTGCTGTCGGTGATCGTGCTGTACGCCTTCCTGCGCCACTGGCCGTCGACGCTGATGGTGTCGCTGGCCATCCCGATCTGCTTCATCATGACTCTGGGGTTCATGTACTTCGCCGGCATCACCATGAACATCATTTCGATGATGGGCCTGCTGCTGGCGGTGGGCATGCTGGTGGACAACGCGGTGGTGGTGGTCGAGAGCATCTACCAGGAGCGCGAGAAGTACCCCGACCAGCCCTCGCTGGCCTCGATCATCGGTACCCGCCACGTGGCCATCGCGCTGTCGGCCGGCACCCTGTGCCACTGCGTGGTGTTCCTGCCGATGATGTTCGGCGAGAAGAACATCATCACCATCTACCTGTCGCAGCTGGCGGTGACGATCTCGGTCTCGCTGCTGGCCTCGTGGCTGGTGGCGGTGAGCCTGATCCCGATGTTGTCGGCGCGGATGAAGACCCCGCCGGCGCTGAAGTCGCCGCTGATCAACCGGATGCAGGAACGCTATGCGCGCGCGCTGCGCTGGACGCTGCAGCACCGCGGCTGGGCGGTGGGCGGCATCCTCGCCATTTCCCTGGCCAGCGTGTATCCGATGACGCATACCACCGGTGGCGGCGACGACGGCGATCCGAGCGAGATCAACATCTTCTACCAGTGGCGCGGCGCCTACTCCAAGGAGGAGATGGGCCGGGAAGTGGCGCGGGTGGAGGCATTCGTCAATGTGCACCGCAAGGAATTCCACGTCGAACGCGTGTTCAGCCGTTACAGCGAGCAGGGCTGGGCGCAGACGCGGCTGTTCCTGGACACCGAGGACCCGGCGCTGAGCGAGAAGATCAAGGAGGAGGTGCGCAAGGGGCTGCCGCAGTCGGCGCGCGCCAAGATCGGCATCGGCTGGCCCGGTGGCATGGGCAGCGACGGCCAGGGCATCCGCTTCAGCCTGGTGGGCGATTCGACCCAGACGCTGAAGGAACTGGCCGACGACATCCTGCCGATACTGGCACGCGACCCGAAGCTGCGCGACGTACGTGTGGATACCGGCGACGCCAACACCGAACTGGCGGTGCGGGTGGACCGTGAGCGCGCCGCCGCCTACGGCTTCAGCGCACAGCAGGTGGCGCAGTTCGTCGGCATGGCGCTGCGCGGCTCCTCGCTGCGCGACTTCCACCGCGACGACGTCGAGATCCCGGTCAACGTGCGCTTTGCCGGCTCTGAGAGCTATGGCATCGAGGACCTGTCGTCGTTCATGGTGCGCACTGCCGGCGGCAAGGAAGTACCGCTGCTGGCGATGGTCGACGTGAGCGTCAACCCGGCGGCCAGTTCGATCCAGCGGCTGAACCGGCAGACCATGCTGCGGATCGAGGCGGGGCTGGCCAAGGACGTGCCGATGGACCAGGCGCGCAAGTCGGTGGAGGCCACGCTGGAAGGCGTGCAGTTCCCGCCCGGTTACGGCTATACCTTCGCCGGCGCCGGTTTCAACATCAACTTCGATGGCATGCAGCAGATGGTGAACAGCATCTTCATCGCGCTGATCCTGATGGTGGTGATCATGGCCGCGGTGTTCGAGTCGCTGCTGTTCCCGGCGGCGATCATGTCCTGCGTGCTGTTCTCGATCTTCGGCGTGTACTGGCTGTTCTGGCTCACCGGCACCGAGATGAACATCATGGCGGTGATCGGCATCCTGGTGCTGATGGGCGTGGTGGTCAACAACGGCATCGTGATGATCGAGCACATCAACAACCTGCGCCGGCGCGGCATGGCACGTACCGACGCGCTGGTGGAAGGCAGTCGCGAGCGCCTGCGCCCGATCATGATGACGATGGGCACCGCGATCCTGGCGATGATCCCGATCGCGCTGAACACCAAGACCGCCGACGGCATGCCGCCGTACTACCCGATGGCACGCGCCATTGCCGGCGGCCTGGCGTTCTCGACCGTGGTCAGCCTGCTGTTCCTGCCGACCATCTACGCCATCCTCGACGACCTGCGCACGGGAACCGCGCGCCTGGTGCGGCGCGCGCGCGGGCTGGCGCCGCTGCCGGCGGCCGGGGCGGCGCCCGTGCAGGAGTAAGGCTGTCGCGCTCCCGCCACTCCGGCGGGAGCATTTTCCAGGGAGACCGCGGATGCCACATGCACTTCACCCGGGCGGCCGGCTTGCCGGTGTCCTGTACCTGATCGTCGTCGTCACCGGCATCTTCTGCCTGGCCTACGTGCCGGCGCAGCTGGCCGGCGCCGACGCGGGCGCGATGCTGGACAACGTGGTCGCCAGGCAGGCGCTGTTCAAGCAGGGCGTGGCGGCTTTCGTCGTCGAGCAGGTGGCGTACCTGCTGCTGGCACTGGTGCTGTACCGCAGCTTCCAGGATGTCAGCCGCAGCGCGGCGACGCTGATGCTGGCGTTCGTGGCGATGGCGGTTCCGTTGGCGTTGGCGGCGTTGTCGCACCGGTTGCAGGCGCTGTCGCTGCTGACCGACGCCGACAGCGCGCAGCTGTTGTCGCCGGAGCAGCGCCAGCAGCTCGCGCATGCGGCGTTGAAGGCCTACCGCGGCGGCATGCAGCTGGTGCGCGTGTTCTGGGGGCTGTGGCTGTTGCCGCTGGGCTGGCTGGTGCTGCGCTCGCGGCGCCTGCCGCGCCTGCTGGGCGCGCTGCTGGTGCTGGGCGGGCTGGGCTATGTGCTGGATGTGCTGGCGGAACTGCTGGTACCCGGCTACGCGGATTGGTGGATATCGGCCCACCTGACGCTGCCGGCCTCCGTCGGCGAGATCGGCACCTGCCTGTGGCTGCTGCTGTTCGGCCTGCGCGCGGCGCGCCCCGCCGCATCACGTTCCCTTGCCCAGTGAGGTCATCATGCAGACCCGATCTTCCCGGACCGCGCTGTCCGATCCGCCGCTTCCTCTGCGCCTGAAGCTGTCCGCGCTGTGGGCCAGCCTGACGTTCTGCTACCTGTACGGCGATTACTTCGGCCTGTACCGGCCCGGCAAGCTGAAATACATGCTCGATGGCGGCGGTCCGATGGGGCCGAGCAGCCAGGGCTCGTTGTTGTTCGTGGCCCTGCTGCTGGTCGTGCCCGGACTGATGGTGTTCCTGTCGCTGGCCCTGCCGGCGCGGCTGACGCGCTGGCTCGGCATCGGGCTGGCCCTGTTCTACGCCGCCTTCGTCGCGCTCACCATGCCGGGCGCATGGTGGTTCTACCTGGCCTACAGCAGCATCGAGATCGTGCTGTGCCTGCTCATCGTGGGCCTGTCCTGGCGCTGGCCGCGTGCCTGATGGCCGCGGTGGCGCCGTAGCCGGTCACACCAGCTTGCCGTAGACGGTGAAGCCGGTCAGCCACAGGCCGAGCATGCTGCCGAGGTTGGTGAGCATGAAGGTCAGCACGACGCGCGTGACCCGGTTGCGGTACCAGCCCTTGAGCGACTGCGCGTCGTCGCGCAGCCGCAGGAAGTCGGCATAGGCCGGCCGGCGCAGCCGCGTTTCCACCAGCGCTGAGAACGCGCCGGTGGGGATGCTCAGGCGGAACGGCTTGAACGGCGCCACCACCACCGCGGTCAGGATGCTCAATGGATGGCTGCCGGCCAGCAGTGCGCCGAGGCCGGCCAGGCCGCCGGTGTAGAGCGCCCAGGTCGCGAGCATGTCAGCGCCCATGCCCATGCCGCCCTTCCAGAAGCCGACGCCGATACCGGCCAGGATCACGGCCAGGATGGTCAGCGTGATCCACGGCACGTTGCGCTTCTTCGGTACCGCTTCCAGCGCCTGGCGCAGCGGGCCGGGGGCCACGGTATCGGTTTCCAGGTAGCGCGCCAGACCGGCCAGGTGGCCGGCACCGACCACCGCCAGCACGTTGCGCTGGCTGTCGCTGCGCTCCTCGCGCAGGCGCGTGGCCATGTAGCGGTCGCGCTCGCCGATGATGCTCTCGTACAGCGCCGGGCTCTCGCTGGCGAACTCGCCGAAGCTGGATTCGAGCATGTCGCCCTGCTTGAGCTTCTCGATCTCATCCTCGCCCACGTCCTCGGACGAGAACAGGCCGGCGCCGAGCCCGGCGACGAGCTTGAGCTTGCCGATGAAGCCCAGGCGCTGCGAGGCGCGGCGGAAGGTCAGGCCGACATCGCGGTCGATCAGGTGCACCGGCAGGCCGCGTTCCTGCGCCAGCGTCACCGCACGCTTGAGCTCGGCGCCCGGTTCGATGCCCAGCTGCTCGGCGAGCCGGCGCTGGTAGGCGGCGAGGGCGAGGTTGGCGGCGAACAGAGCGACCCGGTTCTTGCGGATCACCTCGACCAGGTCCAGCTGCGCCAGTGCATCCGGGTTGGTCAGGGCCTGCAGCCGCTGCGGATCGAGCTCGACCGCGACGGCATCGTACTGGCCGCTGCCGATGGCCTGTTCCACCGCCTGCACGCTGGCGGCGGAGACGTGGGCGGTGCCCAGCAGGGTGTAGCGCACGCCATCGCGTTCGACGATGCGCAGCGGCTGGCCGGCGAGCAGTTCGCTGCCGCTTTCAGAGTGGGTGTCGGTCATTGCGTCATTCATTGGAGGGGGCGCGCTCGCTGCCATCGCCGAGCGCGCGTTGCATCTGCACCGTGTCGAGCCAGCGGCCGTGTTTGCGACCCAGGCCGCGGAACACGCCCACGAGCTGGAACCCGAAACGCTCGTGCAGCCTGATCGACGCGGTATTGGCCGGCTCGCCGATCACCGCGACCATCTGCCGGTAGCCGCGCGCGGTGCAGGCGTCGATCAGCGCCTGCAGCAGCGCGCTGCCCACGCCGCGGCCCTGGAAGCGCGCATCGACGTAGACCGAGTTCTCCACCGTCCACTGGTAGGCGATGCGGCTGCGGTAGGTGTTGGCGTAGGCGTAACCGGCGACCTGGCCGTCGATCTCGGCGACCAGGTAGGGAAAGCCGCGGGCGAGGATGTCCTGCATGCGCCGCAGCATCTCGGCCTCGTCCGGCACCTCGTATTCGTAGGTGTTGACGAAGTCGGTCACTTCGACCGCGTAGATCGCGGCGATGGCGGCGATGTCGGCCGCGCCGGCATCACGGATGTGCACGGCCATGCGCAGGTGTCCCGGTCAGTCGATGTAGCGCTTGAGCAGGTCGCCGTAGGCGTCGATGCGACGGTCGCGCAGGAACGGCCAGATGCGGCGCACGTGTTCGCTGCGCTGCAGGTCCACCTCGCAGACCAGCACGGTCGGCTCGGCGCCGGCCTCGGCCAGGAACTCGCCCTGCGGGCCGAGCACGTGGCTGTTGCCCCAGAACTGGATGCCCGACGCGCCCAGCGGCGAAGGTTCGTGGCCGACGCGGTTGCACGACAGCACCGGCACGCCGTTGGCCACGGCATGGCCACGGTGGCTCAGTACCCAGGCGTCGCGCTGGCGGTTCTTCTCGTCCTGTACGTCGTCCGGATCCCAGCCGATGGCGGTGGGGTAGAGCAGCAGCTCGGCGCCGGCCAGCGCCATCAGGCGCGCGGCTTCCGGGTACCACTGGTCCCAGCACACCAGCACGCCGAGGCGGCCCACCGAGGTGTCGATCGGCTTGAAGCCGATGTCGCCCGGGGTGAAGTAGAACTTCTCGTAGAAGCCCGGGTCGTCGGGGATGTGCATCTTGCGGTACTTGCCGAGCAGGGTGCCGTCTTTCTCGAACACCACCGCGGTGTTGTGGTAAAGGCCGGCGGCGCGGCGCTCGAACAGCGAGCCGACGATGACCACGCCGTGTTGCCTGGCCAGTGCGCCCAGGCGCTCGGTGCTCGGGCCGGGGATCGACTCGGCCAGGTCGAACTCGTCCACCGATTCGTGCTGGCAGAAATACGGGCCGTTGTGCAGTTCCTGCAGCAGCACCAGCTTGGCGCCCTGCGCCGCGGCTTCGGCGACGCGGGCCTCGATCACGGCCAGATTGGCGGCGGCATCGCCGTGGTTGCGCTCCTGGATCAGGGCGACGGTGAGGGAATGGGTCTTCATGCGGGCATTGTAAACCGGGAGGAGCAACCGCCCCTGCACACGGGGCGGTTGGCGGCAAGGGCGTGAATGGGGGGGGGGCGGTATGCCGGGACCCCGGGCCTGCCAGGCAGGCCGGGGAAACAGGCGAGGGTGCCGGGCTTCAGTCGATCAGTCCGCTCGGCAACTGCATGGTGATGCAGTGCAGGCTGCCGTTCTGCCAGATCAGCGGGCGGCATGGCACCTGTACGATCTCGCGGTCCGGGAAGGCACGCGCCAGCACTTCGCGCGCGGCGTCGTCGGCGGGGTCGCCATAGGCCGGCATCAGCACCGCGCCGTTGATGATCAGGAAGTTCGCGTAGGACGCGGCCAGGCGGCGCCCCTCGTCGATCACCGGCTGCGCCCACGGCAGCGGGAACAGGCGGTAGGGCTGGCCATCGCGGGTGCGCAGCGCGGCCAGTTCGGCCCCCATCGCCTTGAGCTCGGCATGGTGCGAGTCCTGCGGGTCATCGCAGTCCTGGTAGACGATGCTGTCGGCCGAGGCGAAGCGGGCGAGGGTGTCGACGTGGGCGTCGGTGTCGTCGCCTTCCAGATAGCCGTGGTCCAGCCACAGCACGCGTTCCTGGTGCATCCACTGCGCCATGTCGGCGCCGAGCGATGCGCGGTCGCGCTCCGGGTGGCGCTCGTGCAGGCACTTCCAGGTGGTCAGCAGGGTACCGTCGCCGTCGGTGTCGATGGCGCCGCCTTCCAGCGCGAAGGCGATGCTGCGCACCTGGGCGTTGTTGAAGGCGCCGGCCTCGTGCAGCACGCCGACCAGCTGGTCGTCCAGGCTCGCCTCGAACTTGCCGCCCCAGCCGGTGAAGCGGAAATCCAGCAACTGGAAGCCGCCGTCGGCCCGCCGGAGGGTGATCGGGCCGGAGTCGCGCAGCCAGGTGTCGTCGTAGGGCGCGGTGATGAAGCGCACGCGCTGCATGTCGATGCGGTTGGAGCGCAGGCGCATTTCCGCATAGGTCTCGATGTCGTCGTCGGCCACGCAGATCAGCACCGGCTGGAAGCGGGTGATGGCGGCGACCAGCGCGATATAGGTCTCCTCGACCTCGGCCAGGCGTTCGGCCCAGTCGGTGTCGACGTGCGGCCAGGCGATCAGGACGCCGGACTGGGCCTCCCATTCGGCGGGAAAACGAAGTGCATCGGTCATTGCGGGTAGGTGCTCGGATCATGCCCGGAGCGGAGTCCGGTGCGTTGGCGCACCTCCCGGTGCCGGGAGGTGCAGGGAGTAATGGCGTGCAGGCCGCCGACGCGGCGGCGGGCGTGGATCAGCGGACCGGCGGTTTGGGGCCGATCTCGTCGGGGCCCGCCTGGTTGGCGACCACGTCGATCACCCGCTGCTTCTCGAAGTAGACGGTGAAGGCGGGATAGACCCAGCGGTTGATCGTCGGCCACTGCCGCTTCTGGCCGCCGCGCGGCTCCAGCCGCTCCTGCGGGTCGCCGAAGCGCGCCTGGACCTGCCCCATCGACTCGCCGCGCGCCGGGAGCGCGCCCGCCGGCTTTTCCTGCGCCCGCTCGATCAGCAGGGTGTCGGCCATCGCCGTGGTGGGTGCCGCGATGATCGCGGCGGTCAGGGCCAGGGCCCGGATGGTCTGCTTCATGGTCGCTTCTCCCCGGAGGACAAGTGGCGATTACAGCAAAAAAACGGCGTCGATAAAGCGGCAGGCAGCCCTGTTCCGCGCTGCCGGGCGCGGGATGCGCGCGGCGGACATGGCGGGTGCAGGATACGCGGCCGGTCGTGAGCAGGGGACGAAGATGCAAAAAGCCGCCCTGGGGCGGCTTTCTGCGAATACCGGAACCCTCGCGGATTCCGCTGGCGGCGGGCGCCAGTCGGCTCAGCGCTGGCGAGCCTTGAAGCGCGGGTTCGACTTGCAGATCACGAAGATCTTGCCGCGACGGCGAACCACCTTGCAGTCACGGTGACGGGCCTTCGCCGACTTCAGGGAGGACAGGACTTTCATGGCATACCTCGGCGGATACGTTGGAGTTCTACAGGGAGCGTAGCCGCGGATATGCAGGTTGACGCTCGTTCAAGCCCGCCATTCTACCGGGCAATTCCATGTGGGTTCAAGTGGTTGCGTGCAATCGGCGTCAGTCGGGCCGGAGCGGGCGCTAGAATGGCCCGATTCCCGTTCCCGCGCAGGCCGCAGATGAGTCCACTTCCCCCCGTTCTTACCATCGACGGCCCGTCCGGGGCCGGCAAGGGTACCGTCAGCCGCATCGTCGCGCACCGGCTGGGCTGGCATTACCTGGATTCGGGGGCGCTGTACCGGGCGGTGGGCGTGGCTGCCAGCTGGGCCGACATCGATACCTCCGACGCCTCGGCGCTGGTGCGCTGCACGTTCGACACCCGGATCCGCTTCGTCGAGCGCGGCGAGAGCCTGCGGGTGCTGGTCAACGATACCGACGCCACCGACGAGCTGCGCCTGGAGACCACCGGCGCCCTGGCCTCGGCGATCGCCGCCATCCCGGAGGTGCGGGCCGCGCTGAAGGAGCGCCAGCGCGCATTCAGGATGGCGCCGGGGCTGGTGGCCGACGGCCGCGACATGGGGACGGTGATCTTCCCGGACGCCCCGTTCAAGGTGTTCCTGACCGCCAGTGCCGAGGAGCGCGCGCACAGGCGGCATAAACAGTTGAAAGAAAAAGGGGTTTCGGTTAACTTTGATGACCTCCTGCGCGAGATCATGGCCCGCGACGCCCGTGATGCACAGCGCGCAGTGGCGCCCCTGAGGCCGGCCGATGACGCCGTTCTCATCGACACCAGCGGTATCGGCATCGACGACGTCGTTGCCAAGGTGCTGGGCCTGCTTCCTTCGCCGGAAGCGTGACCCGCGGTTCCGTGAGAGCGGCCGGTGACGGCCGCCGTCGCGCAAATCGAAGTCGTACAAGGCTCCGTCGTGCAGGGTGCACGGCGGTTTTTCCACTCCACACACGGCCGCCGGCACGGGGTCGACCAACAGGCGGGCGGCACGCATTCCCCGAAGGGAGCGGCCTGCCCATGTGTTCAACTGAGTAAATCCAATGACCGAATCATTTGCAGAACTGTTTGAAGCCAGCCAGGCCAATCTGGCCAAGCTGAAGCCGGGCGCCATCGTCGTCGGCACCGTCGTCGACGTCCGCGGCGACGTGGTGGTGATCAACGCCGGTCTGAAGTCCGAAGGCATCGTGCCGATCGAACAGTTCCGTAACGACGCTGGCGAAATCGACGTGGGCGTGGGCGACCAGGTGAAGGTCGCGCTCGACTCGATCGAGAACGGCTTCGGCGAAACCGTCCTGTCGCGCGAGAAGGCCAAGCGCGCCATGGTGTGGGACGAGCTGGAAGAAGCGTTGGAGAAGAACGAGACCATCACCGGCCGCATCAGCGGCAAGGTCAAGGGTGGTTTCACCGTCGACATCAAGGATGTCCGCGCGTTCCTGCCGGGTTCGCTGGTCGATGTGCGCCCGGTGCGCGACCCGGCCTACCTGGAAGGCAAGGAGCTGGAGTTCAAGCTCATCAAGCTCGACCGCAAGCGCAACAACGTGGTCGTTTCCCGCCGCGCGGTCGTCGAGAGCGAGCACTCGGAAGAGCGCGAGCAGCTGATGGACAAGCTGCAGGAAGGCGCGATCCTGAAGGGTGTCGTCAAGAACCTGACCGACTACGGCGCGTTCGTGGACCTGGGTGGCATCGACGGCCTGCTGCACATCACCGACATGGCGTGGAAGCGCGTGCGCCATCCGTCCGAAGTCGTGAACGTCGGCGACGAGCTGGACGTGCGCGTGCTGAAGTTCGACCGCGAGCGCAACCGCGTTTCGCTGGGCCTGAAGCAGCTGGGCGAGGATCCGTGGGACAACATCTCGCGTCGTTACCCGGCCAACAGCCGCGTGTTCGGCAAGGTCTCCAACGTCACCGATTACGGCGCGTTCGTCGAGATCGAGCCGGGCGTGGAAGGCCTGGTGCACGTGTCCGAGATGGACTGGACCAACAAGAACGTCAACCCGTCCAAGGTCGTGCAGGTCGGTGACGAAGTCGAAGTGATGGTGCTGGACGTCGATGAAGAGCGTCGCCGCATCTCGCTGGGCATGAAGCAGGTTGCCGCCAATCCGTGGGAAACCTTCGCCGCCACCCACAAGAAGGGTGACAAGGTCTCCGGCCAGATCAAGTCGATCACCGACTTCGGCATCTTCATCGGCCTGGACGGCGGCATCGACGGCCTGGTCCACCTGTCCGACATCAGCTGGAACACCACCGGCGAAGACGTCGTTCGCAACTTCAAGAAGGGCGACACCCTGGACGCCGTCGTCCTGGCCGTCGATCCGGAGCGCGAGCGCATCTCCCTGGGCGTGAAGCAGCTGGAGCAGGATCCGTTCGGCCAGTACATGGCGGCCAATCCGAAGGGCTCCAAGGTCGAAGGCGTGGTGAAGGAAGTCGACGCCAAGGGCGCCGTGATCGAGCTGGCTGACGGCATCGAAGGCTACGTCTCGGCCCGCGACATCAGCCACGACCGCGTCGACGACGCCTCGCAGCACCTGAAGGTGGGCGACAAGGTCGAAGCCAAGTTCGTGGGCATGGACCGCAAGGGCCGTACCATGCAGCTGTCGATCAAGGCCAAGGATGAAGCCGAGACCGCCGAAGCGCTGGCCGAGTACAACAAGTCCTCGACCGAAGCCGCTGCCGGCACCACCAGCCTGGGTGCGCTGCTGCGCGCGCAGCTGGGTGGCAACAAGTCCGAGTAATCGGCCTTGAGCTTGTCGTAGATGCAACCTGGGCGGCCCGGACGAAAGTCCGGGCCGCTTCGGGGTTTTACCTTCGTGACGAGTCCGCAATGACCAAATCCGAGCTGATCGAAATCCTTGCGCGCCACCAGGCGCACTTGAAGGCCGATGATGTCGATCTGGCCGTGAAGTCGTTGCTGGAGATGATGGGCGGCGCGCTGGCTTCCGGCGACCGCATCGAGATCCGTGGCTTCGGCAGCTTCTCGCTGCACTACCGGCCGCCGCGCATGGGGCGCAACCCGAAGACCGGCGAATCGGTCGCCCTGCCGGGCAAGCACGTCCCCCATTTCAAGCCGGGCAAGGAGCTGCGCGAGCGCGTGAGCGACGTCGTGCCGCTGGAAAGCGACCCGGCCTGAGTTTCTTTGATCCGCCTGCTGCGGATCGAGGCCACGGCCGTTAAGCTAGTGGCTCCGTGGACATGGAGCAGGCTGCCGCATGAAGGCTGTCCGTCTGTTGATTCTGCTGGCCGTGCTGGTCGGCGGCCTGGTGATAGGCTCGCTCAATTCGCAGCCCGTCGATATCCGGCTGGCGTTCTGGGCGCTCCACACCACATCCGGGCTCGCGATCATCGTGTCGCTGCTGCTCGGGGCGCTGGTTGGCGGTGGCCTGGTGCTGGCGGGTGTGGTCATTCCTCTTTATTCCAGGCTCCGGCGAGCCAACAAGGCCGCTGCAGCCCCTGCCGCCGCGCCCGCGCCGCAGGCACCTTCTCCCTTCGACGGACGCTGATCGACGATGGCCTTCATCAGTGAGTGGTTCTGGTTCTTCCTGTTCCTGCCGATCGCCGCGCTCTGCGGCTGGGTCATTGGCCGGCGTGGCGGGCAGCGCCACAGCGAGAACCAGGTCAGCCGCCTGTCGAGCACCTATTTCCGCGGCCTGAACTACCTGCTCAACGAGCAGCCGGACAAGGCCATCGAACTGTTCCTGCATATCGCCGAACTGGACCGGGAGACCTTCGAGACCCAGCTCGCGCTCGGTCACCTGTTCCGTCGCCGCGGCGAGGTGGACCGCGCCATCCGCCTGCACCAGGGGTTGGCCAACCGCCAGGACCTGTCGGACCACCAGCGTGTCCAGGCCCTGCTCGCGCTGGGCGAGGACTACATGAAATCCGGCCTGCTGGACCGTGCCGAGACCGTGTTCACCGATCTTGCGCGCATCGACCAGCGCGCGCCGCAGGCATTGAAGCACCTGATCGGCATCTACCAGGCGGAGCGCGACTGGGAGAAGGCGATAGAAAACGCGACCCGCTACGAACAGGTCACCGACGAGCCGATGGGCAAGCTGATCGGGCAGTTCGAGTGCGAGCTGGCCGAGCGCCATCGTGCCGCCGGACGCCTGGACGAGGCGCGTGCGGCGATCGAGCGCGCCAACGCCGCCGACGCCATGAGCGTGCGCGCCGGCATCATCGAGGGCCGGCTGGAAAGCGATTTCGGCAACGATGAAGCCGCCGTGCGTGCCTTCGAGCGGGCTGCGCGCAACGACCCCGACTATCTGCCCGAGATCCTGCCGCAGCTGCTCAAGAACTACCGCAACGTGGGCGACCTGGCCGGCGCGCGCGCGTTCCTGGCGGAAATGACCGAACACTACCGCGGCATCGCCCCGGTGCTGGCGCTGTCGCGGTTGATGGAAGAGCAGGAGGGTGCCGGCCCCGCACGCGCCTATCTGGGGCGCCAGCTGAAGGACCGTCCCTCGGTACGCGGCGAATCGGCGCTCATCGACCTCACGCTGGCCGAGGGTGCCGACCCGGTGGCGACGTTGCAGGACCTGAAGCACATCACCGACCAGTTGCTGGTGCGCAATCCGGCCTATCGCTGCACCCGCTGCGGTTTCGGTGCGCGTACCCACCATTGGCAGTGCCCCAGCTGCAAGGAATGGGGGACGGTCAAGCCGCTGCTGAACTACGCGGTGCTCTGATCGATGCAGCCGGCATGGATGGTCCCGGGGCTGCTTGCGGTCGTGCTGGTCGCGGCATGGCTGACGGCCATGGCACGCGGCTATGCGCTGCGCCGGCAGTTGCTGGACCAGCCGGGGGAGCGCAGGAGCCATGCGGTCGCGACGCCACGCGGGGGGGGCATCGCCATCGTCGCCTCGCAGCTGCTCGCCTGCCTGTGCATCGGCGTCCTGTTTCCCGCGGCGGCGGCGACGCTGGCGGTGTTTTCCGCCGGCCTGCTGCTGGTGGCGGGAATCGGCTGGTGGGACGATCACAGGCCCTTGCCGGCACTTCCGCGGCTGGCCGTACATGTGCTGGCCGGCCTGCTGCTGGCGGGCCTGGTGTGGCATTGGACCGGGGATGCGTTCCGGGCCGCTTCCAGCGCCTTGCTGGCGATTGGTCTGATCAACGTCTGGAACTTCATGGACGGCATCGATGGCCTGGCTGCAACGCAGGCGTTGCTGGCAGCACTGGCCTACGCCCTGCTGCTGCCCACCCCGGTTGCCGCGTTGGCGCTGGTCCTGGCGGCGGGCGTAGCGGGGTTCCTCCCATTCAATTTCCCCAGGGCGCGGATCTTCATGGGCGATGTCGGCAGCGGCGCGCTGGGCTATCTGCTGGCCGGGCTGGTCGCGTTGGGGCTGGCGACGCGCAGCGCGCCCCTGGCCGTACTGCTGATCCCGCTGTCCGCGTTCCTCGTCGATGCCGGCCTGACGCTGGCTGGCCGCATCCTCAGGGGGGAGCGCTGGATGGAGCCGCACACCCAGCATCTGTACCAACGCTGGGTAAAATCCGGCCACAGTCACGTCACAGTCACGTTGGGCTACGCATTGTTCGGCGTTGCCGGAATCGCGCTGACACTGGTTTCCCACCGGCTTTCCTCGCCGTGGAACCAGCTGGCGGCCATGGCCTGGGGGGCGGTGGCAGCGGGTCTCTGGTTCGCTCTACGGAACACGTCCAACAATAGGGAAGGATGACCAATGGCGGTCTGGCGACAGCTGGCAGGGAATTTTCCACGCATCGCGGTGATGCTGCATGACCTGGTGATGGTGTGGGCATGCTGGCAGCTGCTGCACGTCGCCCGCTATGCGATGCTGGAAGGCGCGCCTGTCATTCCCCTGATCAGCTTCGATCTCGTCATCGTCATGCTGCTGCAGGCCATGGCGTTCCATTACGTGGGCCTGTACCGCGGGCTTTGGCGCTTTGCCAGCGTCACCGACCTGGTCAACATCTTCAAGGCCTGTTTCATCGGCATGGGCGCGATCGTCCTGGTGTTCAGCTATCGGCGCCTGAACGGCATTCCGATGTCGGTGCTGGCGATCTACCCGTTCGCGCTGGCGGCCCTGCTGGGTGGACCACGCCTGCTGTACCGGGCGTGGAAGGACTACCAGTCGATCCATTCCGACGCGCGCGCGCGCCGGGTGCTGGTACTTGGGGCGGGGCACGCCGCCGAGGCGCTGGTCAAGGACCTGCGCCGCTCAGGCGATTACGAGCCGGTGGGCCTGCTTGACGATTCGCCGCACCTGAAGGGGGCCAAGCTGCAGGGCATCCCGATCCTGGGAACCATTTCCGACGTTGCGTCCGTGGCCAGGGAAACGGCAGCGAAACTGCTGGTGATCGCCATTCCCACCCTGGATGCGGCCGGGATGCAGCGGATCGTGGCGCTGTGCGAGAGCACCGGCCTGCCGTTCCGGACCGTGCCAAGGCTGAGCGATGTCCTGGAAGGAAGCATGCTGCCCGGGCAGCTCAAGGAAGTGGCCATCGAGGACCTGCTCGGCCGCAAGCCCATACAGCCGGACTGGGCGCTGATCCGTGGCTGGCTGCGCGGGCGCACGGTGATGGTGACCGGCGCCGGCGGATCCATCGGCTCCGAGCTCTGCCGCCAGTGCGCGCGCCATGGTGCAGGCAGGATCGTGCTGCTGGAAATCAGCGAGATTCTCATGCTGAACATCCAGAGCGAACTCTGCCGCAACTTCCCGCACCTGGAAATCGAGTGCGTGCTGGGCGACTGCGGCGATCCTGCCGTCGCCCGCCGTGCGCTGGGCCTGTACCGCCCGGATACCGTGTTCCATGCCGCGGCCTACAAGCAGGTTCCGCTGCTCGAAGGGCAGATGCGGGAGGCCATCCGCAACAATACGTTGGCGACCGAATGCATGGCCCGCGCCTGCCAGGAACACGGCGTGGACAATTTCGTGTTCATTTCCACCGACAAGGCGGTCGACCCGGCCAATGCGCTGGGTGCGACCAAGCGTTATGCGGAAATGATCTGCCAGAGCCTCAACGAAAAGAAGGGGACCCGCTTCGTCACCGTGCGCTTCGGCAATGTGCTGGGCTCGGTAGGCAGCGTGGTTCCGCTGTTCCGCGAGCAGATCCGCAAGGGCGGGCCGGTGACCGTGACCCATCCGGAAGTCAGCCGTTATTTCATGACGATCCCGGAGGCGTGCCTGCTGATCCTGCAGGCGGCGGCGTCCTCGTCGCGCGGTGCGATCTATATGCTGGACATGGGCGAGCCGGTGCTGATCCGGGTGCTGGCCGAGCAGATGATCCGGCTTGCCGGGCACCAGCCGGGTACCGATATCGCCATCGTCTATACCGGGCTGCGTGCGGGCGAGAAGCTGCATGAAAGCCTGTTCTATTCTGACGAGAACAGCCGGCCCACCGCCCATCCCAAGGTGCTCGAGGCCGGTGTCCGCGAATTCTCCACCGAGCGCGTGCTGGGCAGCCTGCCGCGCCTGCGCGAGGCGGTAGCCGGCTATGATGTCGAGGCGATGCAGGCGATCCTGTCTGCCGTCATCCCCGAGTATTCGCCACTGGGCGAAGCGACGGAGCCGAGCACGAAAACCAATATTGTCCCGTTTCCCAAAGAGGCTGGTAGGAACTGATGTCCCGACGCATTCGCAAGGCGGTTTTTCCTGTCGCAGGTCTCGGCACGCGCTTCCTGCCCGCTACCAAAACCGTTCCCAAGGAGATGCTGCCGATCATCGATCGCCCGTTGATCCAGTACGCCGTCGATGAGGCGATCGAGGCCGGTTGCGACACCCTGGTGTTCATCACCAACCGCTACAAGCACGCGGTTGCGGACTATTTCGACAAGGCTTACGAACTGGAGCAGAAGCTCGAGCGCGCCGGCAAGCAGGAACAGCTGGAAATGATCCGCCACGTGCTGCCCGAGGGCGTGCGGGCGGTCTTCGTGACCCAGGCCGAAGCGCTGGGCCTGGGCCATGCGGTGCTGTGCGCCAGGGCGGTGGTCGGCGACGAGCCGTTCGCCGTGCTGCTGCCGGACGACCTGATCTGGAACCGTGGCCATGGCGCGCTGAAGCAGATGGCCGATCTCAACGAGGCCAGCGGTGCGAGCGTGATCGCGGTCGAGGACGTGCCGCACGACAAGACTGCCAGCTACGGCATTGTCGCCACCGAGGCGTTCGATGGCCGCAAGGGCCGTATTTCGCAGATCGTGGAGAAGCCGAAGCCGGAAGATGCCCCCAGCGATCTGGCGGTGGTCGGTCGCTACGTGTTGAGCCCGAAGATCTTCGACCTGCTTGAGCAGACCGGCAGCGGCGCCGGCGGCGAGATCCAGCTGACCGATGCCATCGCGCAGCTGCTGAAGACCGAAGAGGTCGATGCCTACCGCTTCGAGGGCACCCGCTTCGACTGCGGCACGCACCTGGGGCTGGTGGAGGCGACGATCCGCTTCGCGCTGGACAACCCCAAACTGGCGGGCCCTGCACGCGAGAAGCTGGCGGCGATGCTGGCGGAATAGGGGGTTTTCAGGCGCTCCGTCGCGCCTTCCCGCCGGGCGTGGGAGGCGTGCGGGCAGGTCCGGCAGGACACACCGTAGATCCATCCGCAGGATTCGTTGGCGCCATCCATGATGCCAATGGTCCCGCGGCGACCTGTCCACGCCTCTGCACAGTTCCTGTGGGCGCGTAGGGGAAGGGCGGAATGAAGATCAGAGCAGAAACGGGAAAGGCAGCCATCGGCTGCCTTTCCTGTTTCCACAACGGGTATTGAATCGGGCGCCGATCCCTTTACGCGGCGGAGGGCTCCGCCAAACCCCGATGGACGGGTTTACGGCGTATCCCGGGCGGTCTCTTGCCCGCCCGGGACCACGGCAGACAGACACGCCCGCCGGCAACGCTTTGAACCTTACAGCGCCTCGAAAATACCCGCAGCGCCCATGCCGGTGCCGATGCACATGGTCACCATGCCGTACTTCTGCTGGCGACGGCGCAGGCCGTGCAGCAGGGTCGCGGTACGGATCGCGCCGGTGGCGCCGAGGGGATGTCCCAGCGCGATCGCGCCGCCCAGCGGGTTGACCTTGGCCGGGTCCAGGCCGCAATCGCGGATCACCGCCAGCGACTGCGCGGCGAAGGCTTCGTTGAGCTCGATCCAGTCCAGCTGGTCCTGGCTCAGGCCGGCCTGCTTCAGTGCCTTCGGGATCGCGGCGATCGGGCCGATGCCCATCACTTCCGGGCGCACGCCGGCCACCGAGAAGCTGACGAAGCGCGCCAGCGGAGTGAGGCCGTAGTCCTTGATCGCCTGCTCCGAGGCCAGCAGCACGGCACCGGCGCCATCGCTCATCTGCGACGAGTTGCCGGCGGTGACGGTGCCGCCGAACTGGCCGTTGCGGAACACCGGGCGCAGCTTGGCCAGGCCTTCGGCCGAGGAATCCGGGCGCGGGCCTTCGTCGGTGTCGGCGATCCTGTTGCGGGTGATGATGCGCTGGCCGTCGGCCAGGTCCGGCAGGTGCGAGACGATCTCGTACGGGCTGATCTCATCCTTGAATTCGCCGGCCTGGATCGCGGCCATGGCCTTCTGGTGCGAGGCCAGGGCGAACGCGTCCTGGTCTTCGCGCGAGACCTTCCACTCTTCGGCCACCTTCTCGGCGGTGATGCCCATGCCGTAGGCGATGGCCACGTGGTCGTTGTCGAACACGCTCGGCGCCATCGCGATCTTGTTGCCCATCATCGGCACCATCGACATCGATTCGGTGCCGCCGGCCAGCATCAGGTCGGCGTTGCCCAGGCGGATCGCGTCGGCGGCCTGGGCCACGGCCTGCAGGCCGGAGGAGCAGAAGCGGTTCACGGTCTGCGCGGCGATGGTGTTCGGCAGGCCGGCCAGCAGCACGCCGATGCGCGCCACGTTCATGCCCTGCTCGGCTTCCGGCATGGCGCAGCCGATGATCGCGTCATCGATGCGCTTGACGTCCACGCCCGGCGCCTGGGCCACGACGCTGCGCAGGACGTGCGCCAGCATGTCGTCGGGGCGGGTATTGCGGAACATGCCCTTGGGCGCCTTGCCCACCGGAGTGCGGGTGGCGGCGACGATGTAGGCGTCCTGGATTTGCTTGGTCATTGCGGTGATCTCTCGAATAGGGGTTGGAAGAGGGGCCGGCCCGTGGCCGGCACTGCCGTTGTCTTCCGTCAGTTCCGCAGCGGCTTGCCGGTCTTCAGCATGTGCGCGATGCGGGCCTGGGTCTTTTCCTGCTGGGCCAGCTCGACGAAGTGCCTGCGCTCCAGGGCCAGCAGCCACTGTTCGTCGACCAGGGTGCCGCGGTCGACCTTGCCACCGCACAGCACGGTGGCGATGCGCTCGGCGATCTCGTAGTCGTACTCGCTGATGAAACGGCCTTCGAGCATGTTTACGAGCATCATCTTGAAGGTCGCGATGCCGACGTCGCCGGCGACCTGGATGCGGCGCGCCGGCAGCGGCGGACGGTAGCCGGCTTCGGCCAGCGCACGTGCTTCGGCCTTGGCGATGTACAGCGCCTCGTAGCTGTTGAACACCACCTTGTCGGTGCCGCGCAACAGGCCCAGCTCCTTGGCGTTGACCGCCGAGTTGGACACCTTGGCCATCGCCACGGTCTCGAAGGTCTTCTTCAGTTCGGCGAACACGTCGCCGCCCGGGCCCGCGGCCTGCGAGGCGCGCACGGCCAGTTCCTTCAGGCCGCCGCCGGCCGGCAGCAGGCCAACGCCGGCCTCGACCAGGCCGATGTAGCTTTCCAGGAAGGCCACGGTCTTGGCGCTGTGCATCTGGAATTCGCAGCCGCCGCCCAGGGCCAGGCCGCGCACCGCCGCAACCACTGGCACCAGCGAGTACTTGATGCGCTGGCTGGTGCGCTGGAAGTTGGCGACCATCTGTTCGAACTGGTCGACCTTGCCGGCCTGCAGCAGGCCCAGCGCGCCGGCCAGGTCGGCGCCGGCGGAGAACGGCTCCTTCTGCTGCCAGATCACCAGGCCCTGGAAGTCCTTCTCGGCGCGGCTGACGCATTCCTGCAGGCCGTCCAGCACCTGGTCGGAGACGGTGTTCATCTTGGTCTTGAAGCTGACCACGGCGATGCCGTCGCCGTCGTGCCACATGCGCAGGCCGTCGTTCTCGAACACGGTCTCGCCCGGGGCGAACTTCTCGCCCAGCAGCGGGTCCGGGAAGCGCTGGCGCTGGTAAACCGGCAGCGACGAGCGCGGCAGCTTGGCGTTGCGCGATGGGCTGTAGCTGCCCTCGGCGGCATGCACGCCGTCGCGGCCGTCGAACACCCAGTCCGGCAGCGGCGCGCTGCTCATGCTCTTGCCGGCGACGATGTCATCGGCGATCCACTGCGCCACCTGCTTCCAGCCGGCGGCCTGCCAGGTTTCGAACGGGCCCAGCGACCAGCCGTAGCCCCAGCGGATGGCCAGGTCCACGTCGCGCGCGGTCTCGGCGATGTCGGCCAGGTGATAGGCGCTGTAGTGGAACAGGTCGCGGAAGGTCGCCCACAGGAACTGCGCCTGTGGGTGCTGGCTCTCGCGCAGCCTGGCGAATTTCTCGGCCGGGTTCCTGATCTTCAGGATCTCGACCACCTCCGGCGCGGCGGTGCGGTCGGCCGGGCGGTAGTCCTGCTTTTCCAGGTCCAGCACGACGATGTCCTTGCCGACCTTGCGGAAGATGCCGGCACCGGTCTTCTGGCCCAGCGCGCCCTTGGCGATCAGCGCCTCCAGCCACTTCGGCGACTTGAAGAACGCATGCCACGGGTCGTCCGGCAGGGTGTCGCCCATGGTCTTGATGACGTGGGCCATGGTGTCCAGGCCGACCACGTCGGAGGTGCGGTAGGTGGCCGACTTCGGGCGGCCGACCAGCGGGCCGGTCAGGCCGTCCACTTCATCGAAGCCCAGGCCGAACTGCTGGGTGTGGTGGATGGTGGACAGGATCGAGAACACGCCGATGCGGTTGCCGATGAAGTTCGGGGTGTCCTTGGCGTACACCACGCCCTTGCCCAGGGTGGTGACCAGGAATTCCTCCAGGCCTTCGAGCACGGCGGCGTCGGTGGTGGTGGCCGGGATCAGCTCGGCCAGGTGCATGTAGCGCGGCGGGTTGAAGAAGTGCACGCCGCAGAAGCGGTGGCGCAGCTGCTCGGGCAGCACGTCGGCCAGCTTGTTGATGCCCAGGCCCGAGGTGTTGGAGGCCAGCACCGCGTGGTCGGCCACGAACGGCGCGATCTTCCTGTACAGGTCCTGCTTCCAGTCCATGCGCTCGGCGATGGCCTCGATGATCAGGTCGCAGTCCTTCAGCTGCTCCAGCCCGGACTCATAGTTGGCCGGGGTGATGGCTTCGGCCAGCGAGGTGCTGGCCAGCGGCGCCGGGCTGAGCTTGCCCAGGTTGGCGATCGCCTTGAGCACGATGCCGTCGGCCGGGCCTTCCTTTGCAGGCAGGTCGAACAGCACGGTGTCGACGCCAGCATTGGTGAGGTGGGCGGCGATCTGGGCACCCATGACGCCGGCACCCAGCACGGCGGCGCGGCGGATCAGCAGGGAATTGGACATGGTGTAGGGCCTTTGTTGGTACCGGGTGGAATCAGGGGGAGGCGGGCGGGATGGCGCCATGCGCGCTGGCGCGGAACCCGGCCTCGGCGAAATGGATCAGTTCGTTGGCGGCCTTGCTGCGATGCGCGGCCTCGCTGATGCCGTGCGGGCGCTTGATCAGGCCGAAGTCGGCCATCGCATAGGTCAGCGCGCCGGCGAGGAAGTCGAGCCGCCAGTAAAGTTCTTCCTTGCTCAGGCCGGGCACGCAGGCGCCGATGGCCTTGCCGAACTCGCGCAGCACATGGCCGTAGTGGTCGGACAGGAACTTGCGCAGGTTGTCGTTCTTCTCGGCATAGGCGCGGGCGATCACCCGCACGAACGCGCCGCCACTCTGCCGGTCCTGGGCCATCGCCAGCGCCGGCTCGACGAAGGCGGCCAGCACCGCGCGCAGGTCGCCCGGGTGGGTGGAGCGGGCCTGCTCCAGCTGCGCCAGGCGGGCGGCGGTCATCTCGTCCATGCGCCGGCGGAACACCTCGTTGACCAGGTTTTCCTTGGAGCCGAAGTGGTAGTTGACCGCGGCGATGTTGACGTCGGCGTGACTGGTCACCTGGCGCAGCGAGGTGCCGGAGAAGCCGTATTGCGCGAACAACTCCTCGGCGGCGCCGAGGATGCGGTCCTTGGTGGAGAAGCTGGCGGGTTTGCCCATGGCGATGGAATCAATCAAACGATTGTTTGGATGCTACGCCCGGTGGGTGCCCGGGTCATGCTGCTATGCAGCATCATTCATCTGGCGCTGTGCAAAGCCCCGGGCCACCCGTTAGAATTGGCAACCGCAATTCAGGCTAAGCCCGCGTCCGCACGCGGGTTTTTTTCATGTACCCTCGGGCCGACCGGCCCCAAATCCGGAGAATTCCCATGGCGCTGGAGCGCACCCTTTCCATCATCAAGCCCGATGCCGTCGCCAAGAACGTGATCGGCGAGATCTACGCCCGCTTCGAGAAGGCCGGCCTGAAGGTCGTGGCCGCCAAGTACAAGCAGCTGTCGCGCCGCGAGGCCGAGGGCTTCTACGCCGTGCACCGCGAGCGTCCGTTCTTCAACGCGCTGGTCGAGTTCATGATCTCCGGCCCGGTGATGATCCAGGCCCTGGAAGGCGAGAACGCCGTGCTGGCCCACCGCGACCTGCTGGGCGCCACCAATCCGAAGGAAGCCGCGCCGGGCACCATCCGCGCCGACTTCGCCGAATCCATCGACGCCAATGCCGCCCACGGCTCGGACTCGGTCGAGAATGCCGCGATCGAGATCGCCTACTTCTTCGCCGCCACCGACGTGGTTTCGCGCTGAGCGGCAGGTAAAAGGTTGAATCCGTGAACGAGGTCGTACAGTCCCCCGCCATCCAGCCGCTGCCGAAAACCACGCCGGCGGCTGGCAAGCAGAACCTGCTCGACCTCGATCGCGCGGGCCTGGAGAAGTTCTTCGTCGAGACCCTCGGCGAGCAGAAGTTCCGTGCCCACCAGGTGATGAAGTGGATCCATCATCGCTACGTCACCGATTTCGACCAGATGACCGACCTCGGCAAGTCGCTGCGCGCCAAGCTGCAGCAGCATGCCGAGGTCGTCGTCCCCAATGTCGTGTTCGACAAGCCTTCCGCAGACGGCACCCACAAGTGGCTGCTGGCGATGGGCGTGGATGGCAGGAATGCCATCGAGACCGTGTACATCCCGGACAAGACCCGCGGCACGCTGTGCGTGTCCTCGCAGGTCGGCTGCGGCCTCAACTGCACGTTCTGTTCGACCGCCACCCAGGGCTTCAACCGCAACCTGACCACCGCCGAGATCATCGGCCAGGTGTGGGTCGCGGCCCGTCACCTGGGCAACGTGCCGCACCAGATGCGCCGCCTCACCAACGTGGTGATGATGGGCATGGGCGAGCCGCTGATGAATTTCGACAATGTCGTGCGCGCCATGAGCATCATGCGCGACGACCTGGGCTACGGCCTGGCCAACAAGCGCGTGACCTTGTCCACTTCCGGGCTGGTGCCGCAGATCGACCGCCTCTCGGTCGAGAGCGACGTGTCGCTGGCGGTGTCGCTGCATGCGCCCAATGACGAGCTGCGCGAGACCCTGGTGCCGCTCAACAAGAAGTATCCGATCGCCGAACTGATGGCGTCCTGCGCGCGCTACCTGCGCGGCAACAAGCGGCGCGATTCGGTGACCTTCGAATACACCCTGATGAAGGGCATCAATGACCAGCCCGAGCATGCCCGCCAGCTGGCGCGGCTGATGCGCCAGTTCGACAACGCCGTGCAGGCCCGGGACTCGGGCAAGGTCAACCTGATCCCGTTCAACCCGTTCCCCGGTACCCGCTACGAGCGTTCCGACGAAGAGCAGATCCGCGCCTTCCAGAAGATCCTGCTCGATGCGCAGGTGCTGACCATGGTGCGGCGGACCCGCGGCGACGACATCGATGCCGCCTGCGGCCAGCTCAAGGGGCAGGTGATGGACCGCACCCGCCGCCAGGCCGAGTTCAACCGCCTGCTGCAGGCCCAGGACGCGCTCCCGGCGCAGCGGGACGCGCTTGGTTGAGCGCCTGCTCGCGTCGGTGCTGCTCCTGCTGCTGCTTGCCGGCTGCGGGCATGGCACCAAGGCGACCAAGGTCCGCTGGGGCCAGGAGATGGCGCAGCCGGTCGAGGTGCATGACGACCGCCAGGTGCGTGCGCGCCTGCGTTACCAGGAACTGCTGCGCTTGGTCGGTGACCGGCTGGGCCGCGACGATCTGGATGGTGCCTTCAAGCACGCCCGCTCGGCGCAGAAACTGGCGCCGGACGATCCGGCGGCCTACACCCTGCAGGCGGTCATCGAGGGGCGGCGTGGCCACGTGGAGGCAGCCGGCAAGCTGTACCGGCGCGCCGCCGAGCTTGCGCCGGCCCAGGGCGACGTGCTCAACAACTATGGTGCCTGGCTGTGCGCCAACGGGCATCCGGCCGAAGCGCTGGTCTGGTTCGATCGCGCCGTGGCCGATCCGGGCTACCTGCAGCGTGCCGATGCGCTGGCAAATGCCGGCGGCTGCGCGCTGGAAGCGGGGCAGGGCGAGCGCGCCGGGCAGGACCTGCGGCAGGCGCTCGAGCTTGACCCGGACAATGCCTACGCGCTGGAGGCGATGGCGCGCAACGAGTTCCGGCTGGGGCGGTATTTCGAGGCGCGGGCGTTCTACCAGCGGCGGCTGGCGGCTGCGCCAGCAACGGTTTCCGTGTTACAACTTGCCATTCAGATTGAAGAACGGCTGGGCGACAGCAGTGCCGTCAGCCGATACCAGCAGCGGTTGCGTGAGGAATTTCCTGCCGGCGCAACCCCGAATTCCCAGGGCTGATGCATTGTGAGCAATGATCCGGGTATGAACGCTTTTGAGGGGGCGGTGGGCTGCGGGGAGCAGCTTCGCCAGGCGCGTCAAGCGGCCGGCCTGTCGCTGGAAGAGGTGGCAGGGCGGCTGCACATGCCGCTGCAGGTGGTTGCCGCGCTGGAGGAAGAGCGTTGGGAGCGGCTGGGGGCGCCGGTGTTCGTGCGCGGCCAGCTGCGCAGCTACGCGCGCCTGCTGGGCGTCAACCTGGACGGGCTGCTGCAGCAGGCGCGGATCGCGCCGGTCGAGCCGCCCAGGCTGGTCAGTCATACGCATACCCCGCGCGTCCGCCGCGTGGCCGAAAGCCTTGGCCGCCGGGCGGTATACGTGGTGATCACCGCGGTGCTCGCGGTACCGGTCTGGTATGCCTTCCAGAGCAAGTTCGGCGAGGCCGTGCCCAGTACCGCATCGCTGGACGTGGTGCCGGATGCGGCCTCGGTGGCTGCGGCTGCCGGTGGCGCCGGCGCCGACGACGCGGCGGTGCGCCCGGCATCCGAGCGCGCGCCCTATATCGCATCGATGGCGCCGCTGGCGCGACAGGCGGCCGAGCCGCAGCTGGTGGCGGCCTCGCCGGGCATGAGCCTGGAGTTCCGCGGCGACAGCTGGGTTGAGGTCTCCGCACCGGACGGCTCCATCGTCGAGAAAGCGCTGATCCGCGCTGGCGAGAAGCGCAGTTACACCCCCGGCCAGGTCGGCCGGATGAAGGTAGGCAACGCCTCGGAAGTCGACTTCCGGCAGGGCGCTGGCAGCGTCGACCTGGCGCCGTATACAAGCGGTAATAATGTGGCCCGCTTTACGGTATCCTCTGACGGCTCCGTGGCGCCGGTTTCGCACTGAAACAAGCGCAGATCAAAACACCAAGGCTCCCCCGGCAGGATTGGAGCGAGAGTTACGCATGGCGATTGACGACCTGCTCGACGAGCATGAACAAGGCGAACGTGTCCGCACCTGGCTGCGCCAGAACGGCGCTGGAATCATTGGCGGGGTAGTGCTTGCGCTGGCCTTGATCATGGGCTGGAAGTGGTGGCAGAACGATCAGGTAGGCAAGCTGGCCCAGGCCAACAGCCGCTACGATGCCGTTTCCCGCAGCCTGCAGTCCAAGAACCTGGACGAGGCGGCCAAGGAAGTGGCGGCGCTGGAAGGCAGCAAGGCCGGCATCTATGCCGACCTGGCAGCGCTGGAGCTGGCCAAGGCGCAGGTCGAGGCCGGCAAGAACGACGACGCGATCAAGACCCTGCGCGGGTTGAAGGTCGAGGGCGAGTTCAAGATGCTGATCGACCAGCGCATCGCGCGCCTGCTGATCGAAACCGGCAAGCCGGCCGAAGCGCAGGCGATGCTCGGCAACGCCGACGACAGCGCCGGCCTCGAGATCCGCGGTGACGCACTGGTCGCGCAGGGCAAGCGCGAGCAGGCCCGCGAGCTGTACGCGCAGTCGCTGGCCAAGCTCGACGTCGCCGCGCCGCAGCGTCGCCTGCTCGAAATCAAGCTGATGGACGCCGGCGGTACCGTCGCCGATCCTGCGGCGGAGAAGAACTGATGAAACTCAAGCATGTGGCGGGCATCGCGCTGGTCGCGGTGGCGCTGAGCGGTTGCTCGACGGTGAAGGGCTGGTTCGCGGGCAAGGATGCCGAAGCCAAGAAAGCGCTGGAGCCGGCGGAACTGGTCAAATTCGAGCCCACCCTCAAGGTCAACCGCATCTGGTCGGCCAACGTCGGCAAGGGCGAAGGCCGGATCGGCGTGCGCCAGGGGCCGGCCGTGGCCGATGGCCGGGTCTACGCCGCGGCGGTCGAAGGCGGCGTGCATGCGCTGGACCTGCAGACCGGCAAGCAGGTGTGGGAATACACGCCCGCCAAGGAAAAGAAGAAGGCCAGGCTGCGCCTGTCCGGTGGCCCGGGCGTGGGCGAGGGGCTGGTCGTCATCGGCACCCTGGACGGGCAGGTGATCGCGCTGGACGCGGCCAACGGCAGCGAGAAGTGGCGCGCGCGCGTGCCCGGCGAGATCATCGCCGCCCCGGCGGTTGCGCAGGGCCTGGTGTTCGTGCGCAGCAACGACGGCCGCACCACCGCGCTGGACGCCGGCAGCGGCGAGCGGCGCTGGTTCAATTCGCAGGAGCTGCCTTCGCTGACCGTGCGCGGCAATGCGCCGGTGGTCGCGGGGCCGGGCGTACTGTTCATCGGCAACGACGATGGCACCCTGGCGGCGCTGGCGATGCAGGATGGCCGTCCGCTGTGGGAGCAGGCCATCGGCACGCCGGAAGGCCGCACCGAGCTGGAGCGCATGGCCGACGTGGACGGCGCCCCGGTGCTGGAAGGCAACAACCTGTACGTGACCAGCTTCAAGAACGAGACCATGGCGATCGAGGGCCCGAGCGGCCGTCCGCTGTGGTCGCGCGACCATGGTGGCGGCGGCGGCCTGGCCGTGTCCTCCGGCCACGTGCTGGTGACCGACGGCAAGGGCACCGTCTACGGCCTGGACAAGACCTCGGGCGCGGCGATGTGGTCGCAGCAGGCGCTGGCGCGGCGTTCGGTGACCGGCCCGGCGATCCAGGGCGATTACGTCGTGGTCGCCGATTACAAGGGATACCTGCACTGGCTGCAGATGGGCGATGGCGCCCTGGCAGCCCGCGAGAAGAGCGGGGGCGACCCGGTGGTCGCGCAACCCATCGTCGCCGAAGGCGTACTGCTGGTGCAGAACGTGGACGGCAAGCTGACCGCCTGGCGGTTGGCGAACTAAGGAGTCCAAGCGATGCTGCCTTTGGTCGCCCTGGTTGGACGGCCGAATGTCGGCAAGTCGACCATCTTCAATGCCTTGACGCGTACGCGCGACGCCCTGGTCCATGACCAGCCGGGCGTCACCCGCGACCGCAACTACGGCGTGTGCCGGCTCGACGAGGACAACCCGTTCCTGATCGTCGACACCGGTGGCATCGCCGAGCAGGAGGAGGGCCTTGCCGGCGCCACCGCGCGCCAGGCCCGTGCCGCCGCCGCCGAGGCGGACCTGATCCTGTTCGTGGTCGATGCCCGCGACGGTACCTCGGCGCTGGACGACGAGATCCTGGCCTGGCTGCGCAAGCTGTCGCGCCCGACGCTGCTGTTGATCAACAAGATCGACGGCACCGACGAGCAGGAAGTGCGTTCGGAATTCGCGCGCTATGGCTTCGGCGAGATGCTCACGGTCTCGGCCGCGCACCGCCAGGGCCTGGACGACCTGCTGGCGGAAGTCGTCGAGCGGCTGCCGGAAGAGGGCACGACCGAGACCCTGGACAACGATCCGGCGCGGATCCGCATCGCGTTCGTCGGCCGTCCCAATGTCGGCAAGTCCACGCTGGTGAACCGCCTGCTCGGCGAGGAGCGCATGATCGCTTCCGACGTGCCCGGCACCACCCGCGATTCGATTTCCGTGGACCTCGAGCGCGACGGGCGGTTGTACCGGCTGATCGATACCGCCGGCCTGCGCCGCAAGTCGCGCGTGGACGAGGTGGTCGAGAAGTTCTCGGTGGTCAAGACCCTGCGCTCGATCGAGGAGTGCCAGGTCGCGGTGCTGATGCTCGATGCCAGCGAGGGCGTCACCGACCAGGACGCCAGCGTGCTTGGCGCGGTGCTCGATGCCGGCCGCGCACTGGTGATCGCGATCAACAAGTGGGACGGGCTGACCGACTACCAGCGCGAGCAGGCCGAAACCCTGTTGTCGCTCAAGCTCGGCTTCGTGCCCTGGGCCGAGGTGGTGCGGATCTCCGCCAAGCACGGTTCGGGCCTGCGCGAACTGTTCCGCGCGGTACACCGCGCGCATGCCTCGGCCACCCACGAATTCAGCACCAGCGAAGTGAACAAGGCGCTGGAAATCGCCTACGAGAGCAACCCGCCACCGAGCATCCGCGGCCATGTCTCCAAGCTGCGCTACGTGCACCCGGGCGGCACCAATCCGCCGACCTTCATCGTGCACGGCACGCGCCTGAAGGAGCTGCCGGACTCGTACAAGCGCTACCTGGAGAACTTCTTCCGCAAGCGCTTCAAGCTGGTGGGCACGCCGGTGACCTTCCTGTTCCGCGAGGGCGCCAACCCCTACGAGGGCAAGAAGAACGTGCTGACCGAGCGCCAGGTCAAGGCCAAACGGCGCCTGATGAAGCACGTCAAAGGCAGGAAGTGAGCATCCCGGGGCGGCCGCAAGGCCGCCCTTTGCGGTAGTGGCCAGCGGTTGAAGGCAGCCGCTACCGCCCACGGCGGGCGCATGACCGATAATCCCGGCATGAGCATTCGCGAACTGACCCCGGAACAGGCCCGCGCCCGGCAACAGGCCGGCGCGGCGATGATCGACGTGCGCGCCGCGCACGAGCGCGCCGCCGGCATGGCCGAAGGCGCGCGCGGGGTTGCCGGCGGCGAGCTGCTGGCGGCGCCCGGCAGCGTCCTGCCATCGCCGGAACAGGAAATCATCCTGATCTGCCAGAGCGGCAGGCGCTCGCTGGATGCGGCCGTGGCCCTGCAGGCGGCCGGATACACGCAGCTGGCGTCGGTCGCTGGCGGAACGGTCGCGTGGCGGGCGGCGGGACTGCCGCTGGTGCAGCCCGGGCTGGATGCGGGCGAGCGCGACTTCTACGACCGCTATTCGCGGCACCTGCTGCTGCCGCAGGTGGGCGAGGCCGGTCAGCGGCGCCTGCAGCGCTCGTGCGTGCTGGTGGTCGGTGCCGGCGGGCTGGGTGCGCCGGCGGCGTTCTACCTGGCCGCGGCCGGGGTGGGGCGGCTGCGCATCGTCGACGACGACGTCGTGGATCGCAGCAACCTGCAGCGCCAGATCATCCATACCGATGCCGCGATCGGCAGCGCCAAGGTCGAATCCGCGCGCGCGCGCCTGCTGGCGCTGAATCCGCACATCGAGGTGGACGCAGTCGCGCAGCGGGTGACATCGGCCAACGTCGACGCGTTGATGGAGGGCGTGGACGTGGTGCTGGACGGCTCGGACAACTTCCCGCTGCGCTACCTGCTCAACGACGCCTGCATCAAGCACGCGCGGCCACTGGTGTACGCCGCGATCGAGCGGTTCGACGGGCAGGTCGGCGTGTTCGATGCCGGCCGCCGGCGTGGCCAGGCGCCATGCTACCGCTGCCTGTTCCCCGAGCCGCCGCCGCCGGAGTTCGCGCCCAACTGCGCCGAGGCCGGGGTGCTCGGCGTGCTGCCGGGGCTGGCCGGCGTGATCCAGGCCACCGAAGTGCTCAAGCTGCTGCTGGAGATCGGCCAGCCGCTGGCCGGGCGGCTGCTGCGCTTCGATGCGCTGGGCATGCGTTTTGCCGAGACCCGCGTGCCTGCCGACCCCGGTTGCGCGGTGTGCGCGCCGGGCCGCGCGTTTCCCGGCTACATCGACTACGCCGCGTTCTGCGCCCATCGCGGCTGATCGCGGCCGCCGGCCACGGCGCGGGATGTCGTGCCGCGCCGAATCGGGGACAATAGCCGGCCCGTTCCCGCCTCCACGCCCATGACCCTGCCTGCCGAAGCCTCCGCGGCCACTTCCCGCATCCTCGATGGCCGCCGCATCGCCGAAGAACTGCTCGACGACCTGAAGCTGCGCGTCGATGCGCGGATCGCGGCCGGGCGTTCGCGGCCGGGGCTGGCGGTGGTGCTGGTCGGCGGCGACCCGGCCTCGGCGGTGTACGTGCGCAACAAGCGCCGTGCCGCGCAGAAGGTCGGGATCGAGGCCTTCGACCATGACCTGCCCGAGGGCACCACCGAGGCGCAGCTGCTGGACCTGATCGACCGGCTCAACGCCGATCCGAAGATCCACGGCATCCTGATCCAGCTGCCGCTGCCGGGCATCGCCGACGCCAACCGGCTGATCCAGCGCATCGATCCGCGCAAGGACGTGGATGGCTTCCATCCGCAGAACGTGGGGCACCTGGCACTGCGCGAATTCGGCCTGCGCCCGTGCACGCCGCGCGGCATCATCACCCTGCTGGCGCATACCGACCAGCCGGTGCGCGGCCGCAATGCCACCATCGTCGGGGTCAGCAACCATGTCGGCCGGCCGATGGGGCTGGAACTGCTGATTGCCGGCTGCACCGTCACCAGCTGCCACAAGTTCACCCCGCGCGAGGAACTGGAGCGGGCGGTGCGCAACGCCGACATCCTGGTGGTGGCGGTGGGCATCCCGCAGCTGGTGCCGGGCGAGTGGGTCAAGCCGGGTGCGGTGGTGATCGATGTCGGCATCAACCGCATGGACGACGGCCGCCTGGTCGGCGACGTGGGGTTCGAGGCGGCGTCGCGGCGTGCCAGCTGGATCACCCCGGTGCCGGGCGGTGTCGGTCCGATGACCGTGGCCACGCTGATGCAGAACACCATCGAGGCGGCCGAAGCGGCGGGCTGAACCACCGCGGTGGTGGCGGCCATCCAGCGGCAATCGAGGCGCTCCCCGCGCCGGGCAGGATCGCCGGGCGGTGGCCGTCCGGTCCCGCGGCCCGGAACCACGGGCGCCGGCGCGACACTGCGTCGCACCGGCCCCCTGCCATCGGCGCCCGAACAAGGGTAAAATGACGCGCTTCCCCACATCTCGGGTATGCCGATGCTGCGCATCCAGGCTGAAGCACTGACCTACGACGACGTCTCGCTCGTCCCCGCCCACTCCACGATCCTGCCCAAGGATGTCGACCTCGGCACGCGCCTGACCCGCGACCTGCGGCTGAAGCTGCCGATCGTCTCGGCGGCCATGGATACGGTCACCGAAGCGCGCCTGGCGATCGCCATGGCCCAGCTCGGCGGCATCGGCATCATCCACAAGAACTTGCCGCTGGAGCAGCAGGCCGCCGAAGTGGCCAAGGTCAAGAAATTCGAGTCCGGCGTGATCCGCGACCCGATCACGGTCGGCCCGGAAACCAGCATCCGCGAAGTGCTGGCGCTGACCCAGGCGCACAACATCTCCGGCGTGCCGGTGGTGGGCAGCGACGGCCAGCTGGCCGGCATCGTCACCCACCGCGACATGCGCTTCGAGACCGAGCTGGACGACCCGGTCCGCCACATCATGACCAAGAAGGACCGCCTGGTCACGGTCAAGGAAGGCGCGGCCTCGGACGAAGTGCTGTCGCTGCTGCACCGGAACCGCATCGAGAAGGTGCTGGTGGTCAACGACGCGTTCGAACTGCGCGGCCTGATCACCGTCAAGGACATCCAGAAGAAGAGCGACAACCCGAACGCGGCCAAGGACGCGGCGACGCGCCTGCTGGTCGGTGCCGCGGTGGGCGTCGGCGGCGACACCGACCGCCGTGTCGAGGCGCTGGTCGCCGCCGGCGTGGACGTGCTGGTGGTGGATACCGCCCACGGCCACTCGCAGGGCGTGCTGGACCGCGTGCGCTGGGTCAAGAAGCACTTCCCGCAGGTACAGGTCGTCGGCGGCAACATCTGCACCGGCGAGGCGGCGCTGGCGCTGCTGGACAGCGGCGCGGACGCGGTCAAGGTCGGCATCGGCCCGGGCTCGATCTGCACCACGCGCGTGGTCGCCGGCGTCGGCGTGCCGCAGGTCACCGCGATCGACCTGGTCGCCGAGGCGCTGCAGGACCGCATCCCGCTGATCGCCGACGGTGGCATCCGCTACTCCGGCGACATCGGCAAGGCGCTGGCCGCCGGTGCGTCGACGGTGATGATCGGCGGCCTGCTGGCCGGTACCGAGGAATCGCCGGGCGAGACCGAACTGTTCCAGGGCCGCTCGTACAAGAGCTACCGCGGCATGGGGTCGCTGGCGGCGATGGAAAAGGGCTCCAAGGACCGCTATTTCCAGGACGCGGCCACCGCCGACAAGCTGGTGCCGGAAGGCATCGAGGGCCGGGTGCCGTACCGTGGCCCGGTCGGCGGCATCATCCACCAGCTGGTCGGCGGCCTGCGCGCGACCATGGGCTACGTGGGCTGCGGCACCATCGAGGACATGCGCAGCAAGCCGAAGTTCGTGAAGATCAGCGGCGCCGGCCAGCGCGAGAGCCACGTCCACGACGTGCAGATCACCAAGGAACCGCCGAACTACCGCGCCTGACGCGGAACGAGCGAAGAGGAACGCGGACCCGGTCCCGTTCCTCTTTCTCTATACGCCACCGGCACCCGCATCGCCCCGCAACCCGACTCATCGATCCGTTCCAGGCCTCATGACCAACATCCACAACGACAAGATCCTCATCCTCGATTTCGGCGCCCAGTACACGCAGCTGATCGCGCGCCGCATCCGCGAGTTCGGCGTGTATTGCGAAATCTGGGCCTGGGACCATGATCCGGCCGAGATCGCCGCCTTCGGCGCCAAGGGCATCATCCTGTCCGGTGGCCCGGAATCGACCACGCAGGCCGGTGCGCCGGCCGCGCCGCAGGAAGTGTTCGACAGCGGGCTGCCGCTGCTGGGCATCTGCTACGGCCTGCAGACCATGGCCAAGCAGCTGGGCGGCGGCACCGAAGCCGCCGACCAGCGCGAATTCGGCCACGCCGAAGTGCGGCTGCTGGGCCACGACGGCCTGCTGGGCGGGCTGTCCGACCACAATGGCGAGCCGCGCCTGGACGTGTGGATGAGCCATGGCGACCACGTCACCCACGTGCCGCCGGGCTTCGTCATCACCGCGGTGACCGACCGCATCCCGGTGGCGGCGATGGCCAACGAGGAAAAGCGCTGGTACGGCGTGCAGTTCCATCCGGAAGTGACCCACACCAGGCAGGGCTCGGCGCTGCTCAAGCGTTTCGTCACCGAAATCTGCGGCTGCGCCACGCTGTGGACCGCGGCCAACATCATCGACGACCAGATCGCCCGCGTGCGCGAGCAGGTCGGCAGCGACGAGGTGATCCTGGGCCTGTCCGGTGGCGTCGATTCGTCGGTGGTCGCCGCGCTGCTGCACAAGGCCATCGGCCCGCAGCTGACCTGCGTGTTCGTCGACACCGGCCTGCTGCGCTTCCAGGAAGGCGACCAGGTCATGAAGATGATGGCCGAGAACATGGGCGTGAAGGTGGTGCGGGTCAATGCCGCAGACCGCTATTTCAAGGCGCTCGAAGGCGTGTCCGACCCGGAAGCCAAGCGCAAGATCATCGGCAACCTGTTCGTGGAGATCTTCGACGAGGAGTCGAACAAGCTCAGCAACGCCAAGTGGCTGGCGCAGGGCACGATCTACCCGGACGTGATCGAATCGGCCGGCAGCAAGACCGGCAAGGCGCACGTGATCAAGAGCCACCACAACGTGGGCGGCCTGCCGGAGGACATGAAGCTCAAGCTGGTCGAGCCGCTGCGCGAGCTGTTCAAGGACGAGGTGCGCCGCCTTGGCGTCGAACTGGGCCTGCCGCGCGCCATGGTCTACCGCCACCCGTTCCCCGGCCCGGGCCTGGGCGTGCGCATCCTCGGCGAAGTGAAGCGCGAGTACGCCGAGCTGCTGGCCAGGGCCGATGCGATCTTCATCGAGGAGCTGCGTGCGGCCGACCTGTACGACAAGACCTCGCAGGCGTTCGCGGTGTTCCTGCCGGTGAAGTCGGTGGGCGTGGTCGGCGACGCGCGCGCCTACGAATGGGTGATCGCACTGCGCGCGGTGGAAACCATCGACTTCATGACCGCGCACTGGGCGCACCTGCCGTACGACTTCCTCGGCCGCGTGTCCAACCGCATCATCAACGAACTGCGCGGCGTCTCGCGCGTGGTCTACGACATCTCCGGCAAGCCGCCGGCGACGATCGAGTGGGAGTGATTCCGGGCTGAGGGCCTGGCCCGTGTTGCACGGGGCAGGCCAACCGGGGCCGCCGGCTGCCCCTGGCATCCGCCACCCTCGTGGCCGCGCGTACCTGTGGGGTGCCGCCGGGGGTTCAGGGCGCCTGGGTCCGCCGACGACGCGCCAGTACCGCTTCGCGGTGGGCGATGTAGGCGTTGGCGGCGAGGATGATGGCCGCGCCCAGCAGGGTCCAGCGGTCCAGGGTTTCACCGAATAGCAGCCAGCCCAGCGCCACCACCAGCGGCAGCTGGGTGAAGCTGATCGGGGTCAGTGCCGAGACTTCGCCCAGCCGCAGTGCGCGCGTCCACAGCAGTTGGCCCACGGTCCCGAGGATGCCGGTGGCGAGCAGCCACAGCCAGGCGATGCCGGTTGGCCAGGTCCACACGAACAGCGCCGGCAGCAGCGACAGCGGCACCCAGAACACATAGGTGTAGAACACCACCGTATCCGGGCCGTCGACGCGGGTGAGCTGCTTGATCTGGATCGATACCAGCGCGCTGAGCATGGCCGCCGATACCGCGATCAGGCTGCCGGCCTGGAAGCCGTGCGCGCCGGGCCGCACGATCACCAGCACGCCGATGAAGCCGGCGATCACCGCCGCCCAGCGGCGCACGCGCACGGTTTCGCCCAGCCACAGCACCGCGGCGATGGTCACGAACAACGGCGTCGAATAGGACAGCGAGACGGCCTGCGACAGCGGCAGGTGGCCCAGCGCCCAGAAGCCGCACAGCATCGAGGCCAGGCCGATCGCGCTGCGCAGCAGGTAGCGCGGCAGCTGCTGCGTGCGCAGCGGCGCGTGGCCCGGGCGCAGCAGCACCGGCAGCAGTGCGAGCAGGCCGAAGGCGTTGCGGAAGAACGCCACTTCCTGGGTTGGCACGTAGGCCGTTGCCAGGCGGATGGCGATGGCCATCAGGCCGAAGGCCATGGCACTGCCGAACATGAGCAGCGCCGCACGCAGCGGGGCAGGGCCGGGCGCGGCCGCGACGGCGTTCACCAGCGCGCGCCGACCAGCCGCGGTTCGGGTTCGATGGGGACGCCGAAGGTCTCCAGCACCGATGCGGAGATGCGGCGGGCGAAGGCCAGCAGCTCGGCGCCGCTGGCGTTGCCATGGTTGACCAGCACCAGCGCATGGTCGGGCGAGACGCCGGCATCGCCCTCGCGCCGTCCCTTCCAGCCGCAGGCCTGGATCATCCACGCCGCCGACAGCTTGCGGTTGCCCTCGTCGTCGCCCGGGAACACCGGCAGCGCCTGATGCTGGCGGGACAGCAGCTCGGCCTGTTCGCGCGGCAGCATCGGGTTCTTGAAGAAGCTGCCGGCATTGCCGAGCACGTCCGGGTCGGGCAGTTTGCGGCGGCGGATGGCGATGACCGCGTTGGCGACATCGGCGGCCACCGGCAGCTCCACTCCCATCGCCTGCAGTTCCTCGCGGATGCCGGCGTAGTCCAGGCGCAGTTCGTGCAGCAGCGGCAGGCGCAACTGCACGGCGGTGATCAGGTAGCGGTCGGGCTCGTGCTTGAACAGGCTGTCGCGATAGCCGAAGCGGCAGGCCTCCTGGTCAAGCTGTACCCACTGCGCGTGCAGCGTGTCCCAGGCCTCCACCGACTGGATGAACTCGCCGACCTGGGCGCCGTAGGCGCCGATGTTCTGGATCGGCGCGGCGCCGACGGTGCCGGGGATCAGCGCCAGGTTTTCCAGCCCGGACAGGCCTTCGGCCAGCGACCACATCACCAGTTCGTGCCAGACCACGCCGGCACCGGCGCGGACCACGGCATGGTCTGCGCGGTGCTCGAGGATCGTGATCTCGCGGTTGTCGAAGCACAGCACGGTGCCCTCCGGATCGGCGGCGAGCAGCACGTTGCTGCCGCTGCCCAGCACCAGCAGCGACGATGGCGCCACCGCAGCCAGGGCCTCGGGGAGCGCGGCCACGTCGCGCACGCGCAGCAGCCGTGGCGCACGTGCGGCGACGTGAAAGGTATTGAGGGAATGCAGCGGGGCGTCTGTGGTCAGCGACCAGGGTGCAGCGGTTGTCATAGCGGGGCGACGGCGCCTCGGGACGGAGCCTCGCGGCGGCGGCGGATGGCATCGACGCATTCGCCGATCAGCGCCGGGCCGCGGAAGATCAGGCCGCTGTAGCACTGCACCAGGGTCGCGCCGGCGGACATCTTGGCCACCGCATCGGCACCGGACTGGATGCCGCCCACGCCGATCAGCGGGATGCGCTCGGGCAGGCGCGCGCGCAGCCGGCGCAGCACCAGGGTGGACTGCCCCAGCAGCGGCGCGCCGGACAGGCCGCCGCTCTCGGCCGCGCGGCGGTCGTGCTCAACGCCTTCGCGGCCGATGGTGGTGTTGGTGGCGATCACGCCGTCCACTTCCAGTTCGCTCAGTACCCGGGCGGCCGCTTCGATGTCGCGGTCGCTCAGGTCGGGCGCGACCTTGACCAGCATCGGCACGCGCCGGCCGTGCTGGGAGGCCAGGCGTTCCTGCGCCTCGCGCAGGCCGCCGACCAGCCGTCGCAGCGCCTGTTCCTCCTGCAGTTCGCGCAGGCCGGCGGTGTTGGGCGAGGAGATGTTGACGGTGACGTAGTCGGCCAGCGGGTACACCTTCTCCAGGCACGCCAGGTAGTCGGACAGCGCGTCCTCGTTGGGCGTGTCCTTGTTCTTGCCGATGTTGATGCCCAGCGGGCCGGTGCGCTGGCTGCTGCGCTCGACGTTGCGCACCAGCGCGTCGACGCCGGCATTGTTGAAGCCCATGCGGTTGATGATGGCCGCGTGCTGCGGCAGCCGGAACAGGCGCGGCTTCGGGTTGCCTGCCTGGGGCCGCGGGGTGACGGTGCCGATCTCGACGAAACCGAAGCCCAGGCCGAACAGCGCGTCGATATGCTCGCCGTTCTTGTCCAGCCCCGCGGCCAGCCCCACCGGGTTCGGGAAGTCCAGGCCGAACACCGACGTGGGCATCGGCGCCGGCCGCGCCGCCAGCAGCGGCGTGGTGCCGGTGCGCCACGCCAGTTCCAGCGCGGACAGCGCCAGGCCGTGGGCGCGCTCGGCGTCGAAGGCGAACAGGAAGGGGCGTACAAGCGGATACATGGGGTTCAGTCCAGCGTGCCGACGAAGGCACGGGTTCGGTATTCGAAGGCGACCCGTCCGTCCACCGCATGGGTGTCGAACAGGCCGCGCAGGGCGTCCAGCATCGGCGCATGCCGGGGATGGCCGGCCGGCGGCGCATAGGAGGAGGACTGCAGCCGGCCGCGCAGGCCGTCGAAGTCCAGGTATTGCGTGTTGGGCAACTGCACCTGGCCGCGCAGACCGTCACCGAACCATGCGCGCATGGTGGCGTCGTCCTGGTAGCGTTCGGCCACCGCGGCGTAATCGGTGCCGTAGTCGAGCAGCAACTGCTCGTAGGCGGACAGGAAGGGCGAGGCGTCGAGCAGGCGCGAGTTCCAGTACACCAGCGCCATGCCGCCCGGGCGCAGGATGCGGCGCCATTCCGGCCGCAGCGCTTCGGTGTCGAACCAGTGGAAGGCCTGGGCGGCGCTGACCAGGCCGACGCTGGCGTCGGCCAGCGTGGTCGCTTCGGCGGTGCCGGCGACGAAGGTCAGCTGCGGATGACCGGCTGCCAGCCAGTGCTCGGCGGCCGCGCGCATCGCGGCGTTGGGTTCGACCGCGATCACCGGGTGGCCGGCGTCGAGGAACAGGCGGGCGGAGATGCCGGTGCCGGCACCGATGTCGGCGACCGGCGTGGTGGCCGGGATGCCGATGTCGCGATGCAGCCAGTCCAGCAGCGCCGGCGGATAGCCGGGGCGGTAGCGGACGTAGTCCGCCACCCGGTTGCTGAAACGCTCGGTCGGACCGTTGGGCTGCACGCCAGCCTCAGGCGTTCAGCGTGGCCAGCCAGGCCAGACCGCCGAAGAACAGGATGAAGGCGAGGATGGCGATGACCCACAGCGCCACCGACGCCCAGCCCAGCACCAGCCCGGTGATGGCCAGGCCGTCGCCATCGAGCTGGCCGTTGCTGCGGCGGATCTCGCCGCGTGCCATGTGGCCGAAGACGATGCCGCCGAGGCTGCCCAGGAGCGGCAGCAGGGTCCAGCCGAGGATGCCGGCGACCAGGGCGATCACGGCATAGTTGCTGGTCTGTCGTGGTGCGGGAATGCTCATGGTTGGGACTCCGTTGCTGGGATGGAGCCCCTCTCCGGGCAGGAGAGGGAAGGGGGAAGGGGCGGGCTTGGCCGCCCCCTCGTCCAGTGCCTGGCGCCGCCACCGCGCGGCATGGTCCGGCCACGCCTTGGACCAGGCCCTGCCGCTGGCTTCGCCGTACGACGCGGCCGTGTGGCCGCATCGTCATTTCAATCGGCGAAGGCCGATGCCATCACAGGTCGAACTTGATGCCCTGGGCCAGCGGCAGCGAGTCGGAGTAGTTGATGGTGTTGGTCTGGCGACGCATGTAGACCTTCCACGCGTCCGAGCCGGACTCGCGGCCGCCGCCGGTTTCCTTCTCGCCGCCGAACGCGCCGCCGATCTCGGCGCCGGAGGTGCCGATGTTGACGTTGGCGATGCCGCAGTCGCTGCCGGCCGCGGACAGGAACTTCTCGGCCGACTTCAGGTTGGTGGTGAAGATCGACGAGGACAGGCCCTGCGGCACGCCGTTCTGCATGTCGATGGCTTCATCCAGGGTCGAGTACTTCATTACGTACAGGATCGGGGCGAAGGTCTCGTGCTGGACGATCTCGTCGGTGTTCTTCAGGCCGGTGACGATGGCCGGCAGCACGAAGTTGCCCGGGCGGTCGATGGCGGTGCCGCCGGTCTCGACGGTGCCGCCGGCGGCCTTGGCCTTTTCGATCGAGGCCAGGAACTGCTGCACGGCCTCGGGGCTGTTCAGCGGGCCCATCAGGTTGGCCGGGTCGGTCGGGTCGCCGATCTTGCCTTCGACCTGCTTGTACGCCTTGACCAGGGTGGCCAGCACGTTGTCGTAGATCGATTCGTGCACGATCAGGCGGCGGGTGGTGGTGCAGCGCTGGCCGGCGGTGCCGACGGCGCCGAACACGATGCCCGGCACGGCCAGCTTCTGGTCGGCGGTCTCGTCCAGGATGATGGCGTTGTTGCCACCCAGCTCCAGCAGGCAGCGGCCCAGGCGGCGGGCGACGCGCTCATTGACGATGCGGCCGATCTGGGTCGAGCCGGTGAAGGAGATCAGCGGCACGCGCTTGTCGTCCACCAGCTTCTCCGACAGCGCGGTGCCGGCGTCGTTGATCAGGAAGAAGATGTCCGGGAAGCCGCCCTGCTTGAGCGCCTCGTTGCAGATCTTCATCGTGGCGATGGCGGTCAGCGGGGTCTTGTTGGACGGCTTCCAGATGCACACGTCGCCGCAGATCGCGGCCAGGAACGCGTTCCAGGCCCACACCGCGACCGGGAAATTGAAGGCCGAGATGATGCCGACCAGGCCCAGCGGGTGGTACTGCTCGTACATGCGGTGGCCGGGGCGCTCGGAATGCATGGTGTAGCCATACAGCATGCGGCTCTGGCCCAGCGCGAAGTCGGCGACGTCGATCATCTCCTGCACTTCGCCGTCGCCTTCGGGCTTGGACTTGCCCATTTCCAGGGCGACCAGCGAACCCAGCGCGTCCTTGTGCTTGCGCAGCGCCTCGCCGCACAGGCGCACGGCCTCGCCACGGCGCGGTGCCGGGGTGGTGCGCCACGCCTTGAAGGCTTCCTGCGCGCGGGCGACAACGGTCTCGTAATCGGCTTCGGTGGTGGCCTGCACCTGCGCGATGACCTCGCCGGTGGTCGGGTTGCGCGGCGAGAGCACGCCCGCGTCAGTGGCCGCTGACCACTGGCCATTGCCGAGGTAGGTGCCAGCGTTGGAAGCGTCGAGGCCGAGCGCCTTGAGCATTTCGAAGGACATGAAATCTCCTGATTGCTTTGCGTTGGGGGGCGCAGCCGCTGGCAGCGGTGGGGTGCGGCATGCAGAACGACGATTTTAGCAGAGCCGCGCGCCCTTCTTGGCCCCGGGTGGATGCCGGATGTGGTGGCGGCATGCCACAATACGCGTCCGCAGGCCCCGTAGCTCAGCTGGATAGAGCGGTCCCCTCCTAAGGGACAGGTCGCACGTTCGAATCGTGTCGGGGCCGCCATCGTCCCGCCTGCCGCGCGATGCCCCGCGGCGGCGCCCCTGCGCAGACCGCCCGCATGTCCGCCAGCGCCAGCATCCCCCATCTGCGTCGTTACCTCCGGCCCACCGGGCTGGAGTGCCACGACCATGCGCAATGGGTGCTGCCGGTGCATGGCGAGCTGCCATTCGAGGTGGGCGGTGCCGGCGCCCACCTGGACCGGTTGCTGGGTGCCTTCGTCGCCCCCGGCCAGACCCATGACCTGGAGGTGCTGGGCGACAACTGCTGCCTGATCGTTGATTGCGCTGCCGGGGTGCTGGACGACGACACGCTCGAACACCTGCGTCGCAGGCCATGGCTGGCGGTGCCGGCGGACATGCGCCAGCGCCTGCAGGGATTGCCCGGCAGCCGGGCCATGGGCGACCCGCTGCCGCACCTGCTGCGGCATTTTGCCCCGGCCGGCAGCGGCGCGCGGCTGCAGGGCGTGTGCATGGCCGTGGTCGCGGCGCCGGGCCTGGACTGGTCGGTGGCGCGCATGGCCGCCATGGCCGGGGTCAGCGGCAGCCGCCTGCATGCGCTGTTCGTCCGCGAGTTCGGGCTGCCGCCGCTGGCCTGGGTCAGTGCCGCGCGCCTGCGCTGGGCCAGGCAGCAACTGCTGGGCAGCGATGCCAGCATCAGCGACATCGCCCTGCGCGCCGGCTACTCCGAACACAGCGCGTTCGCCCGTGCACTGCGGCGCGAGAGCGGGCGCACGCCGCGGCAATGGCGCGCCCGGCAGTAGCCCGGGTCAAGACGCGGCCCGCCGCGGTGCCTACACTGCGCGCCGTTCTCCATGGCAATGGTGCGGCAAGCGTGAGTCGTTCGATGAGTGTCGGGATCGCCAACGGCGTGGCTTCCGGGGCGCTGTGGGGCGTGGTGTTCCTGGCCCCGGCGGTGCTGTCCGGGTTCGCGCCGCTGCAGCTGGCGGCTGCGCGCTACCTGGTCTACGGCGCCCTGGCGCTGGTGCTGCTGGTGCCGCGCTGGCCGGCCCTGCGTTCGCGCATCGGCCGTACCGAATGGACCGCGCTGGCCTGGCTCAGCCTGCTGGGCAACCTTCTGTATTACGTGCTGCTGTCGGTTTCGGTGCAGTGGAGCGGCGGCGCGGCGGCATCGCTGATCGTCGGCATGGTGCCGGTGCTGGTGGCGGTCACCGCCGCGCGCGAACCGGGCGCGGTGCCACTGTCGAAGCTGGCTCCGGCGCTGGCGCTGTGCGTGGCCGGGGTGGTGCTGATGGGGTGGGCGGCGATGGCATCCTCGCATGTGCATGCCAGTACCGGGCGGCGCCTGGTCGGCCTGCTGTGCGCGGTGGGCGCGCTGCTGTCATGGACGGTGTATTCGGTAGGCAATGCGCGCTGGCTGGCGCGGTGCCCGGACGTGTCCGGGCATGACTGGTCGTTGTTGACCGGAGTGGCGACGGGCGGGCTGGCGCTGCTGGCGGCGCCGATCGCATTCGCCGCCGGAGGGCAGGGCCGGCCTGGTGCCGAATGGGTGCAGTTCTGGCTGGTCGCCGCGGCGGTGGCGGTGCTGGCCTCGATCCTCGGCAACGCCTGCTGGAACCGCGCCAGCCGTGCCTTGCCGCTCAGCCTGGGCGGGCAGATGATCGTGTTCGAGACGCTGTTCGGCCTGCTCTATGGCTTCCTCTGGCAGCAGCGCTGGCCGTTGCCGCTGGAGCTGCTGGCGGCCGGCTGCCTCCTGGCCGGCGTGGTGCTGGCCGCCGCGGCGCACCGGCCAGCGCCCGCGGCGTTGGCACAGCACTGACGGCGCCACGACCCGGGCGCAGGTGCGTGTTCCGCGCAGATCCGGCCGGAACCTGCGGGTCGGGAATGTCGGCGCGGTGGGCATGTGCCGCCGCAGGGTGGCGGGTCCCGGCGCACCGTTGCCGCTTTCGAACCGGACTTTTGTCGATGCTTGCGGTGTAGATGGCCGATGATCGGCGTTGATGACATTTGCAACCGATAAGTGCGTGTTCGCCGACGATGGGCGCAAGTGGTCTTTTGCGTCGCAGCACTTGACAGCGCATTCACCCGTGTTGTCCTCTTGACCGCATGCACATGCCGTCGCCCCTCTTCGCCATCGACCCGCCGCCCGCAGGCGCGCGGCCGGGCGACCGCGGCGGCCTGTCCATTACCACCACCACCATTACCGTCACCACTCGCCCGGTGCGGCCCGTCGTCTTCGCGTAATTTCCGAAAACCACGGCCCCGCACCCGGATCAGGATGCGGGGGATCCCATCCTGATGCGTGTCGGGGCCTCCAGCCGAGGTTCATCCGATGTCGCCAGTTGCCGCTCCCTCCCTCGCTCCCGCCACGGACGCCGTCGTCCGCCGCGTGGTCCACAAGTTCGGTGGCACCTCGGTGGCCGACGCCGACCGCTATCGCCACGTGGCGCGGCTGCTGCTGGCACGCGACGAGGACCTGCAGGTCACCGTGGTGTCGGCGATGAAGGGGGTGACCGACGCATTGATCGACCTGGCGCGGCTGGCGGCCGCCGCCGACCCGGGCTGGGACGAACGCTGGCATGAGTTGCGCGCCCGCCACCGCGCGGCGGCGGTGGCGCTGCTGGCCGAGAACGCCGGGCCGAGCATCGAGTGGCTGGATGCGCGCTTCAATCGCCTGCGCGAGATCCTCGCCGCGTTGGCGGTGATCGGGGAGCTGCCGCAGGAGGTGCTGGACCGGGTGCAGGGCCTGGGCGAGGTGTTCTCGGCGCACCTGCTCGGCCATCACCTGCAGGCGCTGGGCGAAGACGCCGACGTGCTCGACGCACGCGAGGTGCTGGTGGTCGACCATGGCGAACTCGGCGTCGACGTGGACTGGAAGGCCAGCGCCGCCAAGCTGGCGCTGTGGCGCGACGCGCACCCGGCGCGGCGGCTGGTGGTGACCGGCTTCGTCGCCCGCGACCGCAAGGGCAACATCACCACGCTTGGCCGCAACGGCAGCGATTTCTCCGGCGCGATCTTCGCCGCGCTGTTCGCCGCCGACGAACTGCACATCTGGACCGATGTGGACGGGGTGCTCTCGGCCGATCCGCGGGTGGTGCCCGAGGCCGTGCAACTGGAAGCCCTGAGCTACGACGAAGCCTGCGAACTGGCCTATTTCGGGGCCAAGGTGGTGCACCCGCAGACCATGTCCCCGGCGATCGAGCGCGGCCTGCCGATCATCATCCGCAATACCTTCCACCCCGAGCATCCCGGTACCCGCATCACCGCGGTCAGCGCCGGCAGGGGGCCGATCAAGGGGCTGACGCTCAGCCCCGACCTGGCGGTGCTGAACGTCGAGGGCACCGGCCTGATCGGCGTGCCGGGTACCGCCGAACGCGTGTTCGCGGCGCTGCGCAACGCGCATGTGTCGGTGGTGATGATCTCGCAGGGCTCGTCCGAGCACTCGATCTGCTGCGTGGTGCGCCAGGCCGAAGCGGCGCGCGCGCGCGATGCGCTGGTGCAGGCGTTCTCGCATGAACTGGCCGCCGGCCAGGTGCAGCGCGTGCAGCTGACCGGGGACGTGAGCGTGCTGGCCGCGGTCGGCGATGGCATGGCCGGCCAGCCGGGCGTGGCCGCGCGCCTGTTCGAGGCACTGGGGCGGGCGCAGGTCAATATCCTGGCCATCGCGCAGGGGTCGTCGGAGCGCAACATTTCCGTGGCCATCGATGCCCGCGACGCGACCAAGGCGCTGCGTGCCGCGCATGCCGGGTTCTGGCTGTCGCCGCAGACCTTCTCGGTCGGGGTGATCGGGCCGGGCAACGTCGGCGCCGCGCTGCTGGAGCAGCTGCACCTGGCCCAGCCGCAGTTGCTGGCGCGGGCGAAGCTGGACCTGCGCCTGCGCGCGGTGTTGTCGCGCAACCGCATGCTGCTGGACGCGCGGGGCGTGCAGGGCGACTGGAAGGCCGCGTTCGAGGCCGGCGCCGAGCCGGCCGACCTAGACCGTTTCACCGAGCACCTGTTGTCCGCGCGCCTGCCGCACGCCCTGGTCATCGACTGCAGCGGCAGCGCGGACGTGGCCGACCGCTATGCCGGCTGGCTCGCCGCCGGCATCCACGTGGTCACGCCCAACAAACAGGCCGGTTCCGGGCCGCTGGCGCGCTACCAGGCGATCCGCGAGGCGGCCGCCGCCACCGGCGCGCGCTTCCGTTACGAGGCGACGGTAGGTGCCGGGTTGCCGGTCATCACCACCCTGCGCGACCTGGTCGATACCGGCGACGAGGTCACCGCGATCGCCGGCATCTTCTCCGGCACGCTGGCCTGGCTGTTCAACAAGTACGACGGCAGCGTGCCGTTCTCGCAGCTGGTCGCGCAGGCGCGGGCGATGGGCTACACCGAGCCGGATCCGCGCGACGACCTGTCCGGGGTGGACGTGGCGCGCAAGCTGGTGATCCTGGCGCGCGAGGCCGGGCACGCGCTCAGCCTGGAGGACGTGGCGGTGGAAGGCCTGGTGCCCGCGGAACTGCAGCAGGGCGGCGTGGAGGACTTCATGGCCCGCCTGCACGAGGTCGATGCCGGCTTCGGCCAGCGCCTGGCCGACGCCCGCGGGCGCGGCAACGTGCTGCGCTATGTCGCGCGCTTCGAGCCGGGGCAGCGGCCCACGGTCGGCCTGGTCGAGCTGCCTGCTGACCATGCCTTCGCCAACCTGCGCCTGACCGACAACGTGGTGCAGTTCTGCACCCGCCGCTACTGCGACAATCCGCTGGTGGTGCAGGGGCCGGGCGCCGGCCCGGAAGTGACGGCCGCCGGGGTGTTCGCCGACGTGCTGCGGGTGGCTGCGGGGGAGGGAGCGCGACTGTGAGCGGGCAAGCAACGCAGGCGGTGGCCGGCCGGGACCAGGCGCGCGCCTTCGCGCCGGCCTCGGTGGCGAACGTGGCGGTCGGATTCGACCTGCTCGGCTATGCCGTGGCCGGTGTCGGCGACACGGTGACGGTACGCCGCATCGATGCCCCGGAGGTCCGCATCGCGGCGATCCGCGGCGCCGCCGTGGACCTGCCCAGGCAGGCGGCCGCCAACACCGCCGGTGCGGCGCTGATCGCGCTGAGGCAGGCATTGGCCCTGCCGTTCGGCTTCGAGATCGAGATCGACAAGGGTATTCCGCTCAGTTCCGGCATGGGCGGCTCGGCGGCCTCATGCGTGGCCGCGCTGGTCGCGGCCAATGCGCTGCTGGATGCGCCGTTGGGCCGGGACCAGCTGTACCTGCATGCGCTCGACGGCGAGGCCGTGGCCAGTGGCAGCCGCCATGGCGACAACCTCGGGCCGATGTTCCTGGGCGGACTGGTGCTGTCCACCCTGGAGCGGCTGGTGCCGGTGCCGGTGCCGCCAAACTGGCACAGCCTGCTGGTGCATCCGGATGCGCAGCTGGAAACCCGTCGCGCGCGCGCGGCGCTGCAGGGAAGCTATGCGCTCGGGGAATTCGTCGCGCAGAGCACCAACCTGGCGCTGGTGCTGGCCGGTTGCCATGCCGGCGACGCCGGGCTGGTCCGCGCAGGCCTGCGCGATGTGCTGGTCGAGCCGCGCCGCGCACCGCTGATCGCCGGCTTCGCCGCCGCCCAGCAGGCGGCACTGGCGGCCGGCGCCATGGGCGCGAGCATTTCCGGCGCCGGCCCCAGCGTGTTCGCATGGTTCGAGACCGCCGAAGCCGCGCAGGCCGCCGCAGCGGAGGTGCGGGCCGCTTTCGCCGCTGCCGGCTTCGACAGCCAGAGCTGGGTGACGCCGCTGGACAGCCCGGGCGCGCGCCTGCTTTGAATCCCCGCCCTCCCGCGGGGCGCTTTCACGGAATCCTCTCCCAATGCACTTCATCTCCACCCGCAACAACGCACCTGCCGCCACGCTCAGCCAGGCCATCGCCGCCGGCCTTGCGCCCGATGGCGGTCTCTACGTGCCGCAGCAGATGCCGGCGCCCCGGACCCTGCAGGCGGGCGCTTCGCTGGCCGATACCGCATCCACGCTGCTGCAGCCATTCTTCGCCGGCGACGGACTGGAGCCGGAGCTGCCGCGGATCTGTGCCGAGGCGTTCGACTTCCCGGCGCCATTGCGCCGCCTGGCCACCCGCAACGATCACGTGCTCGAGCTGTTCCACGGCCCCACGGCCGCGTTCAAGGATTTCGGCGCGCGCTTCCTTGCCGCCAGCCTGTCGCGGCTGCGGGCGGGCCAGGCGCGGCCGCTGACCATCGTGGTCGCGACCTCCGGCGACACCGGCGCGGCCGTCGCCGCCGCATTCCACGGCCAGCCCGGCCTGCAGGTGGTGGTGCTGTACCCGGATGGGCGGGTGTCGCCGCGTCAGGCGCACCAGCTGGGCTGCCTGGGCGGCAACATCCGCACGCTGCGCGTGTCCGGCTCGTTCGACGATTGCCAGGCCATGGTCAAGCAGGCATTGAACGACGCGGACCTGCAGGCGCGGGTGCCGTTGAGTTCGGCCAACAGCATCAGCCTCGGCCGCCTGCTGCCGCAGATGGCCTACTACGCGCACGCGGCACTGGCCCACCAGGCCGCGCAGGACGCACTGCTCAACGTCGTGGTTCCCACCGGCAACCTCGGCAACGCGATGGCGGCGGTCATGGCGCGCGCACTGGGCGTGCCGCTGGGCCGGATCGTGCTGGCCACCAATGCCAACCGGGTGTTGCCTGACTACTTCGGTGGCGGCCCGTACCAGGCCCGTGCCAGCGTGGCCACCCTGGCCAATGCGATGGACGTCGGCGCACCCAGCAACTTCGAGCGGCTGCGCTGGCTGTATGCCGGCGACGACACCGTGCTGCGTGCCCAGTTCGTCGCGCGCGCGGTCGATGACGAGGCCATCGCCGACACCATCGCCGCGCGCCATCGACGGCATGGCGAAGTGCTGTGCCCGCATACCGCTACCGCGGTGCGGGTGCTGGAGCAGCTGCGCGCCAGCGGCGAGGCCGCGGCGCACGAGCACTGGGCGGTGGTGGCGACGGCGCATCCGGCCAAGTTCGAGGCGGTGGTCGAGCCCCTGATCGGCTGCGAGGTGCCGGTGCCGCCGGCACTGGCCGAGCTGCTGCGGCGCCCGGCCCATGCCGAGCCCTGCGCCCCGGAGTACGCCGCGCTGCGCGATACGCTGCTGCGCTGACGCCGGCACCCGCCGCGTTGTCCACAGCGGATGTGGAGCGTGCCGAGGAAAGCCTGTGGACAAGTGCCCGCCGCGCCAGCAGCGGCGGGCGTTCGCGCCGGTCTGGCGAAAATGGCGCCAGACCGGCATGCGGACTCAGGCCGCGCGTGGCCTGGGCAGGGGGCCGGAGGGCTGGTGCCGGTTGCCGCGCCCGCGCAGGCCCAGCAGCCACGTCGCCAGCGGCAGTGCGGCCAGCATCAGCAGCCAGCCGGCAACGATGAAGCCGCCGGCGGAGAACACCGGCAGGCCGGCCGCGACCGTGAACGCGGTGGCGAAGGTGAGCGTCGCCAGCGCGCAGTGGAAGCGCAGCCGGTCGCGGCCCAGCCGCCGCAGCAGCCACGCCGCCGGCAGGGCGAGCAGCAGGTTGATCGCGAAGTCCTGCAGGGTCAGCGCGCCGTACCAGGCGGTGCCGGACAACCCGGCCTGCGCCAGCCATGCGGGGAGCGCGTTGTAGGCGGCGATGGCCGGCCAGGCGTAGAGGACCAGCAGCATGAAACCGATGCCGATGGCGATGGAGAGCAGTGTGGCGATCAGGCGCGACATGAGACCTCCCGGGTCAGCCGCCGGCGGTGGCACGGCGGTCGCGCCCAGCTTGCAGGGCCGGGCGGGGGGCGTCAAACGCGGGCCGGGGCTCAGCCGAGGTCGTCGTTGGCCAGCCGCTGCAGGCCGGTGAAGTCGAGGATCTCGACCACGTTCAGGTGCGGCAGGGCGATCAGCCCCTGCTGGCGCAGCTTGGTGAAGGTGCGGCTCACCGTTTCCATGGTCAGGCCAAGGTGGTCGGCGATGTCGCCACGGCCCATCGGCAGCGCCACGCGGTTGCCGACCTGGCCCAGCATCGCCTCGCGCGCGGCCAGGCGCAGCAGGAAATCGGCCAGCCGTTCCGGCGGCTGCAGCCGGGCCAGCGCCATGGCGTTGTCCTGGGCGGCATCCAGTTCCTGGCAGGCGCGTTGCAGCAGCTTGCGCTCCAGGTGCGGATAGCGCTGGCGCAGGTCGCGCATCTGCGAGGTCGCCACCCGGCACACCCGGCTGTCGGCGATGGCCTCGATATCGTAGCGGTGCAGGTCGCTGCCGCTCAGGCCCACGTAGTCGCCGGGCAGCACGAACCCGTTGACCTGGCGGCGGCCGTCGGCCAGCGTGCGGACCAGCCGCAGCGCGCCTTCGGTGACCGTGAAAACGTGCGCGCGGGGCTCGCCGCTGCGCGCCAGCGTGGCGCCCATCGGCACCGGCATGGACAGGGTGATCTGTTCCAGCGCCCGCACCTCGTCGCAGGACAGCGCCGAGCACACCGACAGGTGCCGCACCGAACAGTGCAGGCACTCGCGGGCGCCGCTTCCTTCGGAAACGGGGGGCGGTACGGAGTTTGGCTCGGAACCGGGAACGGACCGGGTCATGGCGTCGCGGCGGGGGGTGTGCGCCCATGATACTTCATGCGGTCGGCGTGGGCGGGGTGGCGCTAGAATTGGCGTCCGCTCATCCCCACTGTTTGCAGGAGTTTCGCCCGTGATCAAGCCCCGTACCCCGCCCGGCATCATGGAATTGCTGCCGCGCGAGCAGATTGCGTTCCAGCGCATGCTGGACGTCATCCGCCGCAACTACGAGCGCTTCGGGTTCCTGCCGGTGGAGACCCCGGTGTTCGAGCTGTCCGACGTCCTGCTGACCAAGTCCGGCGGCGAGACCGAGCGCCAGGTCTATTTCGTGCAGTCCACCGGGGCCCTGGCCAATGCCGCCGGGGCCGCCGAGAAGGGGCTGCCGGAGATGGCGCTGCGCTTCGACCTGACCGTGCCGCTGGCGCGCTACGTGGCCGAGCACGAGCACGAGCTGACCTTCCCGTTCCGCCGCTACCAGATGCAGCGGGTGTACCGCGGCGAGCGCGCCCAGCGCGGCCGTTTCCGCGAGTTCTACCAGTGCGACGTGGACGTGATCGGCAAGGATGCGCTGAGCATCCGCTACGACGCCGAGGTGCTGGCGGTGATCCACGCGGTGTTCTCGGAACTGCGCATCGGCAGCTTCGCGGTACAGCTGAACAACCGCAAGCTGATGCGCGGCTTCTTCGAGGCCCAGGGCGTGTCCGATCCGCAGCTGCAGGCACTGGTGCTGCGCGAGGTCGACAAGCTCGACAAGCGCGGTGCCGACTACGTGCGCGAGACCCTGGTCGGCGCGGATTTCGGCCTTCCTGCCGCCGCCGTGGAGCGCATCCTGGCCTTCGTCGAGGTGCGCTCGCAGTCGCATGCCGACGCGCTGGCCAGGATCGACGCGGTGCTGGCCGATGCCGGTGCCGCAGCCAGCGAATCGCTGCGTGCCGGCGCCGCCGAGCTGCGCGAGGTGCTGGAACTGGTCAAGGCGCTGGGAGTGCCGGAAAGCGCCTATTGCCTGAATTTCTCCATCGCCCGCGGGCTGGACTACTACACCGGTACCGTCTACGAGACCACCCTGCTGGACCACCCGCAGATCGGTTCGATCTGTTCCGGCGGGCGCTACGAGGACCTGGCCAGCCACTACACCAAGAGCCGGCTGCCGGGCGTGGGCATTTCCATCGGCCTGACCCGCCTTTTCTGGCAGCTGCGCGAGGCCGGCCTGATCGAGGGCATCGCCGAGAGCAGCGTGCAGGCCATGGTGGCGCTGATGGACGAGGCGGCGATGCCGCAGTCGCTGGACATCGCCCGCCGCCTGCGTGCCGGCGGGATCAACACCGAAGTGCAGATGGAGCCGAAGAAGATCGGCAAGCAGTTCCAGTACGCGGCCAAGGCCGGCATCCGCTTCGTGGTACTGGCCGGCGACGACGAGCTGGCGCGCGGCGTGGTCGCGGTCAAGGACCTGTTGCGCGAGCAGCAGTTCGAGGTCGCCCGCGACGAGCTGGCATCCACCCTGCAGGTGGAACTGGAACAGGCTCGCGCCATGGCGCGCTGAGCGCCCGCGCCGCGTCCGGACCCGAGGCCCCGCATCGCGGGGCCTTTTTCATGCCCGGAAGCCGGCGCCGCGCCCGTTTGACCGGGTGGATGGTTTGGACTAATGTATTAGCACGCTATTACATTGGTACGTATGAAACCGCGCCCAGACCCCGACCGCGAAAAGGCCTCCGACGCTTCCCTCAGGGCGCTGGCGCGTGCGTTCGCCGCGCTGGAGCGGCCGCAGGACGTGCAGGCGTTCCTGCGCGACCTGTGCACGCCGGCCGAGCTGGAGGCGATGGCCGACCGCTGGCGGGTGGTGCCGTTGCTGCGCAAGGGCGTGCCGTATCGCGAAATCTACGACCTGACCGGGGTGAGCGTGACCACCATCGGCCGGGTCGCGCGTTCGCTCGAGCATGGCGCCGGCGGGTATGCCGTCGCCATCGAGCGCCTGTCCGCGCGCAAAGCCGAATCCAACTGAGACAAGACCCATGAGTGCTTCCTCCTCCGCGCCGGCCCGCGACCGGCTGCGTATCGCCATCCAGAAGAGCGGGCGCCTGGCCGACCCGGCGCGCAGCCTGCTGGCCGCCTGCGGGCTGAGCTGGCGGCAGAGCCGCGACAAGCTGTTCTGCTTCGGCGAATCGCTGCCGGTGGACCTGCTGCTGGTGCGCGACGACGATATTCCCGGGCTGATCGCCGATGGCGTCTGCGACCTCGGCGTGGTCGGCCTGAATGAACTGGACGAGCAGGCCAAGGCGCGCCGCCAGCAGGGCCTGCCCGACGCCTACCAGCCGCTGCGCGGGCTTGGCTTCGGCCAGTGCCGGCTGATGATCGCCGTGCCCGAGGACTGGGACTGGCAGGGCGTGGCGCAGCTGTCGGGCAAGCGCATCGCCACCAGCTACCCGGCCATCCTGGCGGCATGGCTGCGCGACAAGGGCGTGGACGCGCAGGTGGTGGAACTGTCCGGTTCGGTGGAGATCGCGCCGAAGCTGGGTACCGCCGACCTGATCTGCGACCTGGTGTCCAGCGGCGCCACGCTCGCGGCCAACCAGCTCAGGCCGGTGGAAACGCTGCTGGACAGCGAAGCGGTGCTGGCCGGCCCGGTGCACGAACTGGACGACGCCCGCGCCGGGCTGATGGCGATGCTGCTGCGCCGCCTGGACGGCCTGAGCAGGGTGCAGGACCGCAAGCTGCTGATGTTCTCGGCCGCCGAAGAGCGCGTGGACGCGCTGGCGCGGCTGCTGCCCGACGCCGAGCCGCTGCTGCGGCTGCCGGGCAATGGCACGTCGGTGCGCCTGCAGACCATGTGCAACGGCGCGCTGAGCTGGCAGCGGCTGGAGGAACTCGAGCGCGCCGGCGCCCAGGGGTTGATGGTGCTGGCGGTGGAGAAGTCGCTGGCATGAACATCATCGACTGGAACGCACTGGATGCCGACGCGCAGGCACGCGCGCTGACCCGGCCGGCACAGGCGGTGGCCGCGCAGACCCGCGCCGCGGTGGAGGCACTGATCGGGCAGGTCCGCGAGGGCGGCGACGCCGCGCTGCGCGACATCACCGCGCGCCTGGACGGGGTGGCGCTGGAACGCTTCGAGGTGAGCGAAGCCGAGTTCGCCGCCGCCGAACAGGCGGTGCCGGCGGAACTGCGCATCGCCATGCAGCAGGCGGCCGAACGCATCGACACCTATCACCGCGCCGGCATGGCCCAGCCGTACTCGGTGGAAACCGCGCCGGGCGTGGTCTGCGGCAAGGTCGTCCGCGCCATCGCCCGCGTCGGCCTGTACGTACCGGCCGGCAGCGCGCCACTGCCGTCGACCGCGCTGATGCTGGGCGTGCCGGCGAAACTGGCCGGTTGCCGCCAGGTGGTGCTGTGCACGCCACCGCGCCGCGATGGCACCGCGGATCCGGCCGTACTGGTGGCCGCCCGGCTGACCGGCGTGCACCGGGTCTACAAGATCGGCGGCGCGCAGGCGATCGCGGCGATGGCCTGGGGCACCGCAACCGTTCCGTCCTGCGACAAGCTGTTCGGGCCGGGCAATGCCTACGTCACCGAGGCCAAGCAGCAGGTGGCGCAGGCCGGTGCCGCGGCCATCGACATGCCCGCGGGGCCGTCGGAGGTGCTGGTGATCGCCGATGCCGGTGCCAATCCGGTCTTCGTCGCCGCCGACCTGCTGTCGCAGGCCGAACACGGCCCGGACTCGCAGGTGCTGCTGCTCAGCGACGACGCCGCGTTGATCGCCGCGGCGCGCGACGAAGTGGAACGGCAGGTGGCGCGGCTGCCGCGCGAAGCCATCGCCCGGCAGGCGCTGGCGGCCTCGCTGCTGGTCCAGGTCGCGTCGATCGAGCAGGCGTTCTCCATCTCCAACCGCTACGCGCCCGAGCACCTGATCCTGGCGCTGCGGCAGCCGCGCGACTGGCTGGAGCGGGTCGAGGCGGCCGGTTCGGTGTTCCTGGGCGACTACACGCCCGAAGCGCTGGGCGACTACTGTTCCGGCACCAACCACGTGCTGCCCACCGCCGGTGCCGCGCGCGCCTACAGCGGGGTCAGCGTGGCCAGCTTCCAGAACCAGATCAGCGTGCAGGCCGCCAGCGCGCAGGGCATTGCCGGGATCGGGCCGTGCGCGCTGGTGATGGCCCGCGCCGAAGGGCTGGACGCGCACGCCAACGCGGTCGCGCTGCGGCTGGAGGTGGCGCAATGAGCGGCGTGCTCGACCTGGTGCGCGAGGACCTGCGCGGCTTCGCCGGATATGCGTCCGCGCGCAGCACCCGGCTGGAAGGCGAGATCTGGCTCAATGCCAACGAATCGGCGTGGCCCAACCCGGGCGATGCGGCGGCGCTGTGCCGGCGTTATCCCGAGCCGCAGCCGCAGGCGCTGCGCGAACGTCTGGCCGCGCTTTACGGCTGCACGTCCGAGCAGTTGCTGCTTGGGCGCGGCAGCGACGAAGCCATCGACCTGCTGGTGCGCGCGCTGTGCGCGCCCGGCCGCGATGGCGTGCTGTACACGCCGCCGGTGTTCGGCATGTATGCGGTCAGCGCGCGGCTGCAGAACGCGCCCGCGCTGGAGGTGCCGCTGCGCGACGGCCCGGCGGGGCTGGAGCCGGACATCGAGGCCATCATCGCCACCGCGAAGCAGGGCAACGCACGCCTGGTGTTCCTGTGCTCGCCCTCCAACCCGGGCGGGTCGAGCATCGGCCTGGCGCAGGTCGAGCGGGTGGCCGCGGCGCTGCGCGGGCAGGCGCTGGTGGTGGTCGACGAGGCCTATGCCGAATTCGCCGACGAGCCTTCGGCGGCAAGCCTGCTGCCGCGGCATGAAAACATCGCCGTGCTGCGCACGCTGTCCAAGGCGCATGCGCTGGCGGCGGCGCGCATCGGCTGCGTGATCGCCGATGCCGGGCTGATCGCGGTGCTGCGCAACTGCCAGGCACCGTACCCGATCCCGGCGCCGTGTTCGGCGCTGGCGCTGGCCGGGCTGGACGACGCGGCGCTGGCGCGCACGCGCGAACGCATCGCCCTGGTGCGCGCCGAGCGCGAGCGCCTGCGCGCCGCGCTGGCGCAGTTGCCCGGCGTGCGCCGGGTGTACCCGTCCGACGCCAATTTCCTGCTGGTGCGCTTGGTCGACGCCGAGGCCGCGTTCCAGCGGCTGCTGGTCGCCGGGGTGGTGGTGCGCGACCAGCGCGGCGCGCCGCAGCTGCACGACGCGCTGCGCATCACCCTCGGTACCCCTGAACAGAACGCGCGCGTACTGGGCGTGCTTGCCACGCTGGAGCCTGCAGCATGACCCCCATCCTGTTCGTCGACCGCGACGGCACCCTGATCGAGGAGCCGGCTGATTTCCAGATCGACGCCTACGAGAAGATCCGCTTCGTCAGGAACGTGATCCCGGCGATGCTGCGCCTGCGCGACGCCGGCTACCAGTTCGTCATCGTCTCCAACCAGGACGGGCTCGGCAGCGACAGCTACCCGCAGGCAAGCTTCGACGGCCCCAACGACCTGATGCTGCAGATCTTCGCCAGCCAGGGCATCGTGTTCCGCGACGTGCTCATCGACCCGAGCTGGCCTGCCGACAACAGCCCCAACCGCAAGCCGGGCATCGGCATGATGCTGCCGTACCTGCAGGACCGCTCGATCGACTGGGCGCGCTCGGCGATGGTCGGCGACCGGCCCACCGACATCCAGTTCGCGGACAACATGAAGATCCGGGGCTTCCAGCTGCGCACCGCGCAGTTCGGCGGCGACTGGGACTGGGACGGCATCGCCCACGAGCTGGCCGATGCGCCGCGCCGCGCCGTCGTGCAGCGCGATACCAGGGAAACGCAGATCCGCGTCGCCGTCGACCTGGACCGGGTCGCGGCGTCGCAGGTGGATACCGGCCTGCCGTTCTTCGACCACATGCTCGACCAGATCGGCCGCCATGGCGGCTTCGCGCTGGAGGTGCAGGCCAGGGGCGACCTGCACATCGACGAACACCACACCATCGAGGACACCGGCCTGGCGCTGGGCCAGGCGCTGCGCGAGGCGCTGGGCGACAAGCGTGGCATCGGCCGCTACGGCTTCACCCTGCCGATGGACGAAACCCTGGCCAGCGCCGCGCTGGATTTCAGCGGCCGCCCGTACTTCGTGTTCGAGGGCGTGTTCAAGCGTGAGCGGGTCGGCGACATGCCCACCGAGCTGGTGCCGCATTTCTTCCGCTCGCTGTGCGATGCGGCCGGGTTGAACCTGAACCTGAAGGTCGAGGGCGACAACGACCACCACAAGGTCGAGGCCTGCTTCAAGGCGCTGGCCCGCGCCCTGCGCCAGGCGATCCGTCGCCAGGGCACCGAGCTGCCATCGACCAAGGGGGCGTTGTGAGCACGGTCGGCCTGATCGATGCCGGCGGCGCCAACCTCGGCTCGGTGCGCTATGCGCTGGAGCGGCTGGGCGTGGCGGTGCGCATGGTGCGCGAGCCCGCTGGCCTGGAAGGCGCCTCGCGGGTGATCCTGCCCGGCGTCGGCGCCGCCGCCGAGGGCATGCGCCGGCTGCACGCCCAGGGGCTGGTGCAGCCGCTGCGCGAACTGCAGGTGCCGCTGCTGGGCATCTGCCTGGGCATGCAGCTGCTGTTCGAGCGCTCCGAGGAAGGTGGGGTGGAGTGCCTGGGGCTGTTGCCCGGGGTGGTGCGACGCCTGCATCCGGCGGTGGGCGTGCGGGTGCCGCACATGGGCTGGAACAAGCTGCTTGCGCTGCGCGAGTCGCCGCTGCTGGACGGCGTGACACCCGGCTCCAGCGCCTATTTCGTGCACAGCTACGCCGCACCGGTCACCTCCGATACCGTGGCCGCGTGCCACCACGGCGGCCTGTTCACCGCGGTGGTGCAGCGTGGCCGCCTGTGCGGTGCGCAATTCCATCCCGAACGTTCGGCCGGCCCCGGCGCGCGCATCCTGCGCAATTTCATCCAGAGCGATCTTTCATGAGCTTTACCGTCTATCCCGCGCTCGATATCCGCGACGGGCAGGTGGTGCGCCTGCTGCAGGGCGACTACGCGCAGCAGACCACCTACGGCGACGATCCGTTGCCGCGCGCACAGGCCTTCGCCGCTGCCGGCGCGCAGTGGATGCACCTGGTCGACCTGGACGCGGCCAGGGCCGGTGGCTACACCCTGGCGTCCCTGCTGGCACGGATCGCCGCGGACACCCGGCTGCAGGTGCAGACCGGTGGCGGCGTGCGTTGCCGCGACGACGTGGCCCGCATCCTCGATGCCGGCGCCAGCCGCGTGGTGGTCGGTTCGCTGGCGGTACGCGAGCCCGCGCAGGTGCTGGCGTGGCTGCACGAGTTCGGCGCCGCGCGGCTGACCATCGCGCTGGACACGCGGCAGGGTGACGATGGCGTGTGGCGGTTGCCGGTGCACGGCTGGACCGAGACCGCCGATGTCACCCTGGACGAACTCGCCGTGCGCTATGCGCAGGCGGGCATGCAGCACCTGCTGTGCACGGACATCGCCCGCGACGGCATGCTGTCCGGGCCCAACCTGGACCTGTACGCGCATCTGTCGCGGCTGCTGCCCGGGGTGGCGGTACAGGCTTCCGGCGGTGTGCGCGATGTCGCCGACGTGGCCGCGGCGCGTGCGGCCGGCTGTGCCGGCGCGGTACTGGGCAAGGCGCTGCTGGAAGGCCGGCTGCAACTGCAGGAGGCGCTGGCATGTTGAGCCGCCGCATCATTCCCTGCCTGGACGTGCGCGATGGCCGCGTGGTCAAGGGCGTGCGCTTCCGCGACCATGTCGACATGGGCGGGATCACCGAGCTGGCGCTGCGCTACCGCGACCAGGGCGCCGACGAACTGGTGTTCTACGACATCTCGGCCAGCCCGGAGGGACGCTCGGTGGACCGGGGCTGGATCGAGCGTGTCGCACGCCTGATCGACATCCCGTTCTGCGTGGCCGGCGGCATCCGCGACGTGGGAACCGCGCGCGCCATCCTCAATGCCGGCGCCGACAAGATCTCGATCAACACCCCGGCGCTGGAGCGGCCGGCGCTGATCGGCGAGCTGGCCGGGGCGTTCGGCCAGCAATGCGTGGTCGTCGGCATCGACTCGATCCGCGAACCCGACGGGCAGTGGCGCGTGCGCTCCTACACCGGCGACCCGGCCCGCACCCGCGACGAGGCACGGCTGACCCTGGACTGGCTGCGCGAGGCGCAGCAGCGCGGTGCCGGCGAGATCGTGCTCAACTGCATGGACAGCGATGGCGTGCGCAACGGCTACGACATCGCCCAGCTGCGCCAGGCCCGCGCCCTGTGCAGCGTGCCGCTGATCGCCTCAGGCGGTGCCGGCACGCCCGGGCATTTCGCCGACGTGTTCGAACAGGCCGACGTCGACGGCGCGTTGGCGGCCAGTGTGTTCCACTCCGGGGCCATCGCCATTCCTGAACTCAAGCGGTTCCTGCGCGAACAACAGATCGAGGTGCGCGATGTCTACTGAAACAAGCTTCGACACGACCGCGCTGGACTGGGACAAGGTCGGCGGGCTGATGCCGGCCATCGTGCAGGACGCGGCGACATTGCGCGTGCTGATGCTCGGCTACATGGACCGCGCCGCGCTGGACCGGACCCTGCGTGACGGCCGGGTGACCTTCTTCAGCCGCAGCAAGCAGCGCCTGTGGACCAAGGGCGAGACCTCCGGCCACCACCTGGAGCTGGTGGCCATCCGGGCCGACTGCGACGGCGATACCCTGCTGGTCAGCGCGCACCCGCACGGACCGACCTGCCACACCGGCAGCAACAGCTGTTTCGGCGACGCGCCGGGGCAGTTCCTGGGCGCGCTGGACGCACTGGTCCGGCAGCGCGAACACGACCGCCCGCTCAACAGTTACACCACCAAGCTGTTCGAGAAAGGCACCCGCCACATCGCCCAGAAGGTGGGCGAGGAAGGCGTGGAGACGGCGCTGGCCGGCGTGGTCCAGCGCGATGACGAGCTGCTGGGCGAGTCGGCCGACCTGCTGTTCCACCTGGTCGTGCTGCTGCGCGCGCGCGGGCTGTCGCTGGACGATGCGGTGGCGGTGCTGGAACAGCGCCACGCCAGGGCCGCGGAGAAGGCGGCACGCTGAGCGCAGGTGTGGCACGGGCGCCTGCCGTCCCTGGCCGGCGTGGCGCCATGCGCGCGTGGCATGACGGCGCGATAATGGCGGCCTGTCCGTTCTCTTGACGAGGCTCGCATGCGCCATTCCCTGTTCGCCGGCCTGTTGCTGGCCTGCGCACCGCTGACCGCGGCCGCGTCCTGCGTGGAGGGCGCGGTGTTCGACGATGCCAACGGCAATGGCGTGCGCGACCCGGGGGAACAGCCGCTGCCGGGCATCCGCGTGTCCGACGGCGAGCACATCGCCGTCACGGGCCACGACGGCCGCTACCGGCTGCCGGATTCGGCGCAGCCCATCGTGTTCGTCATCAAGCCCGCGGGCCGTGGTGCCGCCGCGCGTGCCGATGGCCTGCCGGACATCTGGCGCCCGCGCGCGGGCGAGGTGGCGGGTACCCAATGCCGTCCGTTCGCGCTGGTGCCGCAGGCGGATGCGGCGGACAGTTTCCAGGCCCTGGTGATGGCCGACAGCCAGACCTCCAGCACGCTGGACGTGGACTACTTCGAGCGCGACATCGTCGCGCCGCTGCGTGGCCGCCACCAGGCGCGGCTGGGCATGACCCTGGGCGACATCAGCAACGACGACCCGGCGCTGTATCCGCTGCTGGTCAAGGCGGTGACCTCGCTGGGGGTGCCGTGGCTGCACGTGCCCGGCAACCACGACATGGACCTGGGCGCGCGCAGCGATGCCGACGCGCTGGACAGCTTCCACCGCCAGCTCGGCCCGGACACCTATGCCTGGGAGGAACCGTCGATGGTGTTCATCGGCCTGGACGACGTCATCGCCCGACCGGGGCAGAAGCCGGCGTATGTCGGCGGCCTGCGCGAAGACCAGTTCGCTTTCCTCGAGCGCTACCTGCCGACCCTGCCAAGGGACCGGCTGGTGGTGCTGGGCCTGCACATCCCGCTGTTCGACCGCGGCTTCCGCGCAGAGGACCGCGCGCGCCTGTTCGCGCTGCTGGAGAAGCTGCCGCACCCGCTGGTGCTCAGCGGCCATACCCACAACCAGAGCCAGGTGTTCTGGAGCGCGGCGCAGGGCTGGAAGGGCGCGCGGCCGCTGCACGAGTACAACGTCGGTGCCGCCTGCGGTGCGTTCTGGTCCGGTGTGAAGGACGCACAGGGCATTCCCGACACCACCATGTCCGATGGCACGCCCAACGGTTACGGCCTGCTCAACGTGCAGCCGCAGGGCCGCTACAGCGTGGAGTACCGCGTCGCCCGTGCGCCGGAGGACATGCAGATCGCGCTGCATGCGCCCCGGGTGCTGCGGCATGGCGCGTACCCGGCGTGGGGGGTGTACGCCAACGTGTTCATGGGCCATGACGGCCTGCCGGTGGAGTTCCGCGTCGACGGCGGCGACTGGCAGCCGATGAAGCGGGTCGAGCAGCCCGATCCGCGCCTGCTGGCCGAGAACGTGGCCGACGACCAGGCCGACAGCCTGCGCGGCTACGACCGTTCGCCCGAAGCCACGCCGTCCTCGCACCTGTGGCGCGCGGCGTTGCCGACCCGGCTGGAGGTGGGCGAACACACGGTCGAGGTACGCACCACGCTCAACGGCAGGGAGTACCGCAGCCACACCACCTACCGGCTGCAGGACGCGCAACCCTGAGCCAGCGGGCGGGTGGTGCGGGCGCTACAGCCGCCCGTGCACCCAGGGCAGGCCGATCTACGCAGCGCTGGAGCGGCGCCGGTGCGTGCGCACGGGGAGGGGGTGGAGGGCACGCGACTGCGGCTGCGTTGACCCGGCGGCGTCCTCCAGGCGGTCAGCGCGTCCCGGGGCTGGCCGATGCCGCACCTGGCGCGGCCGACGGCGCATGCACGAACGGATAGGGCACCGGCGCACTTGCCGGCAGCCCTGCGCGCCAGCGCGCCAGCACCGGCGCGATCGCCTTGCCGGCGACGAACTGCGGATGCGATGGCAGCTCGCCCTCCTGCTTCTCGCGCCGGCGGACGCTGTCGCGGGCCATGGCGAAGGCGGCGGCGAAGTCGTCGGTGGCGTTCAGCGCCTCGACCAGGAACGCACGGCCGAACCAGGTGGCGCTGTCGGTATTGCCGCAGCCGAAGGAGGGGCGGTCGCTGCGCGCAGCGGTGATGACCATGCGGTTGGCGGCCTTCAGCACCGGCACGAAGCCCCCCGAATAGCAGGCCGAGACCACGATCACCGCATTGCCGATGCCGGCCTCTTCGAGCAGCTGCGCCAGGTCCTCCGGCGTCAGGTAGTCCTCCTGGTCCGGTCCGGTGTGAAGGTAGAGGCTGCTGTCGTCCAGGCCATGGCTGCTCAGATACACGAACAGCACGTCCTCGCGCGGGTCGAGCACCTGCCCCAGCCCGTCCAGCGCGCGGCCGATGCTCTCGTAGGTCGCCGGCGGCAGCGGCGCCTCATCCGGCAGCGTGTCCGGCTGGTTGACCAGCGCCAGCATGCGCCCGGGCGCATCCCAGCGCCGTGCCGACAGCTGCCGCAGGTAGGCGACCTCGTTGCGGAACACGTCCTCGTCGGCATCGCCGGCCACGCCCAGCACGTACACGTCGCCCACGCCCGGGCGTTGCGGCGGCAGCCGCGCGAGCATCTCCTCGAGCAGGGCCTGCTGGCGGTCGTCCAGCGCCGGCGTGGTCGGTTCCCAGGGCGGGGTGTCCGGGGTCTGCGCCAGCGCCGGCCAGATCGCGCAGGCCAACGCGCAGGCCAGGGCGATGGCGCGTGGCTGCCGGGTGCGGCGGATCGGTGCGGTGATGGCGGCAGGCATGGGCGCGGGGGTCGGCGGAACCGGATGATCGTATGCATTATCAGCCCGCCGCGGGAACCGCTGGTGCCCGGTCCAGCACGTCGCGCCAGTTCAACCACCACGCCTTGGGGGGGCGCGGGATCTGTTCCCACCACAGGTTCATGGCCTGCACGTCGCCGTGCAGCCACGCCGCGCGGTGCCCTGGCGGAGGCGCGCTGTCGAACATTGTCGCCAGCCGGGTGTACAGCGGCCCGGAGGCCAGCGCCGGATAGCGGGTAAGCAGGGTGAGCAGGCTGAACCGGTCCGCGGCCGTCGCTTCGCGGGCGACCTGGGCCTCGGCATCGGGGGGGCGCTGGCCGGCGGCCATCGCCTGGTCGAAGCGGATGACGGCCGTGCGGAAGCCGGCGGCCGCGTCGCTGGCCAGTGGAATGCCGCTGCGTTCGGCGCTGAAGTCGAGGGTCGAACCGGCCGGCACCAGGGTTTCCTGGCCTTCCACGCGGTGCATGACCCAGCCGCTGGTGACGCGCAGGGTGCCGTCGCCCTGCGGCGAGCGGCTCATCTCGAACGCGCATCCCAGGTCGACGGTTTCGCTGCTGCCGGTGGCGATGCCGAAATGGCCGGGTGGCGCCCAGATGCGCGCACGGATGCGGCCTTCCAGCAGTTCGATGCGGTGGTGGCCGGTGCGGGTGTCCGTGAGCCGGACCCGGGTCCCTGGCAGCACCTGCATCCGGCCGATGCGCGCCACCTGCAAAGTGGCCGACTGCGTTGCCGCCGTCGCCAGCGTCTGTCCGACCGCCAGCGTCGCCGGCAGGGTGCGGGCATCGGCTTCGACCTCGACCGCCCACTGCCGGTGCTCGCTCCACTGCAGGCGCCATGGCAGCCACGCGGCGACGATGGCCATGCCGGCAACCAGCACGGCGGCCGCGGCCCCCGGCAGGACCCGCCTGCTGCGCCTGCGGCGCAGCGCCGGCGCGGTGGGCAGCGGCCCGGGGACATGGCGGTAGCTGCCCAACAGTGTCGTCAGCCGCTCGAGTTCGCGGTCGCCCGGCAGGTCCGGGTCCCACAGCGGATCGGGTGTCTCAACCATCGCTCGTTTGCTCCTGCCGGGGGATGCCCAGCGCATCGCGCAGCCGCTGCATGCCGCGGTGAAGGTTCACCCGGACCGATTGCGGGGTCAGTCCGGTGAGGCTGGCTATCTCCGGTCCGCTGAGGCCTTCGACCAGGCGCAGGATCAGGGTCTCGCGGTAGGCCTCGGGCAGGGTGCGGATCGCGTGCAGTGCCTGGCCGGCCTGCGCCATCGCGTCCGGGCCCGCCCCCGGCCAGACCGGCTCGTCGGCGTCGGCCAGTGCATGTTCGTCGAGGGCTGTTGGGGGCCGGTTGCGGCGCGCGATCATCGCGATCCATGGCCCGAAGCGCGCCGGCTCGCGCAACTGCTCCAGCCTGCCGAAGGCGATGACGAAGGTTTCCTGGGTCAGCTCCTCCGCCCGCGCACGCGGCGCCATGCCCAGGTGGATGGCATGCACCAGCGGGGCGAAGGTGCGGTAAAGCCAGGCGAACGCCGCCTGCGACCCGCGGCGGGCTTCCTGTACCTGCCGGGCGATGTCCAACGGGAGGGTCGCGGCCTTCATGTCCTGGAGGGTCGGGGGGACACGGGGAAAGAGGGAGCGGCAGTGTGGAGTGTTAACAGGGCGACGCGGTTAACGCCGAGGCGGTGGCAGCGCTCTTCATCATGGCCCCCTGCCTGGAGCATCCGCATGCAACGATCCACCGGACTGTCGATCCCGTACCCTGCATCCCCCGCCGCACCGGCCGCGCGCGTGCCGCTGCTGTTTGTCCTGCTGGCTACCTGCAGCGCTGCCGGCGCCGCTACCACGCCGGTCGTCGGGCGGCCCTGCGAGGACTGCGAGGTGGCGCTGATCGGGTTGCCGGCCGCGCCGGCGGCCAGCGCCCGGTTGGCACCGGTCGACGAGCCCGGCCAGCGGCTGCGCCTGCATGGGCGTGTTGCCGATGCGCACGGGCGGCCGCGCCCGGGTGTGGTCGTCTATGCGCACCAGACCAACCAGCAGGGCCTCTACCCGGGCGAGAAGACCGACCGCACCCCGGGTGTCCGCCAGCACGGACGACTGCGCGGCTGGGCCGCCACCGATGCCGACGGGCGCTATGCGTTCCTCACCGTGCGCCCGGGCAGCTACCCGGGAACCCGCTTGCCCCGGCACATCCACCTGTACGTGATCGAGCGTGGCTGCGCGCTGTACTACATCGACGACGTGTTGTTCCGCGACGACCCGCACCTGACGCCCGCGGTCGCGCGCAAGGCGTCGCCGGGCCGTGGTGGCCCGGGCATCGTCACACCGGTGCGGGTCGGCGATGGCTGGGAGGCGCAGCGCGACATCGTGCTGGGCCGCAACATCCCCGGATACCCGCAGTGCGCGCAGTGAACGGCGGGCATGCGCAGCGTTATCCGCTGGCCCTGCGGCTGCTGCACTGGCTGCTGGCGCTGCTGCTGGTGCTGCAGATCGCACTGGGGTTCATGGCCGAGTACGCGGCCACGCCGGAATACTCGGCGGCGCTGCTCCCGCTGCATTTCCGGCTGGGCATGCTGATCCTGTGCCTGACATTGCTGCGCCTTGCCCTGCGCCTGTGGCTGCCGGTCCCCGGGGCCGACGATGCCACGCCCTGGAGCGGGCGGATCCGCACCGGGGTCCATGGCCTGCTTTACGCGCTGGCGCTGCTGCTGCCGGTGAGCGGCCACGTGATCTGGGTCTGGATGGGCGCGGACCGGACCCTGTTCGCCGGCGTGCAGGTACCGGCGCTGTTCGTTCCGCCGGCCGACGAAAGCGGGCGGGCGCTCGCCTGGTACGTGCATGTGTATGGCGCCTGGGCGCTGTCGGTCCTGGCCGGCCTGCATGTGGCGGCCGCAGTGTCGCGCCATTGCAGGCAGGGCGATGGTTTCATCACCCGGCGCATGGGGTTGGCCAGGTTGCCCGGCAGGCCCGTAGACGGTGGCTCGGCGCGACGCCACGACGCGGGCGCGGCACCGCAGGTCGAGGAATGAAGCCGGTTGCCGGCCGGCGCTGTCTCAGCGCCGCCGCAGCCAGAAATAGATCGGCAGCCCGGCCAGCACCAGGCCTGCGCCCCACAGCAGCGCTTCGGTGCCGATGCCGCCCAGCGCGTAGAGGCTGAAGGCCAGCGCGCCGGCGGCGGCCAGCCGCGAGCCCCGGCCATCGCCGCGCCACAGCCAGGCGGCTGCGCCGGCAAGGTAGGGCAGCAGGGTGGCGGCGGTGGACAGCAGCACCGAGAACTTGAACAGGTCCACCAGCGAGCGGTTGTAGTTGCTGATCACCAGCACGCTGGCCAGCAGGCAGCTGACGATGACGCCGAAGGCCGGGGCGCCGCGCGCGTTCTCGCGGGCGAAGGCGCGCGGCAGCACGCCGTCGCGGGCCGCGGCCATCGGCAACTGCGCCGCCAGCAGGGTCCAGCCGTTGAGCGCGCCGACGCAGGACACCGCCATCACCACCGCCAGCAGCACGCCGGCCGCCGGGCCCCACAATGCAGCCGCGGCGTCGGCCATCGGGGCGCTGGAACGGGCCAGCACGTCGGCCGGCAGCAGGCCCAGCACGGTGGTGCAGGCCAGTACCGTGGCGATGCCGGCGATCGCGGTGCCGGCCACGGTGGCGCGGGCCACGGTCCGCGGGGCATCGTCCACCGATCCGGCCGGCACGGTCGCCGCTTCCAGCCCGATCATCGCCCACAGCGTCAGCGCCACGGTGGCGGCGGCAACGCTGCCCAGTGATTCACCGCTGGGATTGAACGGCACGTAATGGCGGGTGTCGACGAACCACAGCGCCACCAGCCCGAACAGCAGCAGCGGCACCACTTTCAACACGGTGGTCAGCAGTTGCACGCGGCCGGCCTCGCGCAGCCCGGCCAGGTTCACGCCGGCGCACAGCCACAACGCGACCAGGCCGCAGCCGGCCGCGCGCACCGGGGTGGCGGTCAGGGACGGGAAGATGGCGCCGATGCTGCCGGCGAACGCCACCGCGATGGCGGCGATCGCGCACCACATCGAGATCCAGTAGCTCCACGCCACCACGAAGCCGGGCAGTTCGCCGAACGCGTTGCGCGCGAACACGTACGGTCCGCCGGTCTGCGGCCAGCGGCGCGCCAGGCGGGCGAAGGTGACGGCCAGCAGCAGCGCGCCGCACAGGGTGATGGCCCAGCCGACCAGGGTGGCGGCACCGTAGGGCGCCAGCGTGGCCGGCAGCAGGAAGGTACCCGAGCCGATCATGCTGCCCACGACCAGGGCGGTGGCGGACCAGAAGCCCAGCGGGCGGTGGGAGGTAGTCATCGGGAGCGCGCGGAACAGGGCGCGGCCGCGGGTGCCGTGGGCACCGGACCGGGCGGTAGGGGGAGCGCCTGCCGGAACGGGCGCTGGAGCGGGCGCGGATTATGACGCGTTGCCGGCGCGGCCGCGATGGTCGCCGCGGCAATGACCTTTGGCCCTTTCCCCGGCGGGAGCGCTGCGTGGACGCTGGCGGCTTCCTGCATCCGATGGATTCCCGATGAAGCTGCGTCCCCTGGCCCTGTCCGTTTCGCTGTCCCTGGCCACCGTGCTGGCCGCCTGTTCCCCGTCCACGCAACCGGCCGCGGGCGATGCCGCCAGCCAGGCGCCGCAGGCCGACAAGGCCGCCCGGCTCAACCAGCTCTATGCCGACTACTGGGAGGGCGTGCTGAAGCTGAACCCGTTGCAGGCGACCTTCCAGGGCGACAACCGCTACAACGACCAGCTGCCGGATTTCGGCTCGGCGCAGTTCCGCAAGCAGAGCCACGACTTCACCCGCGAATGGCTGGACAAGGCGGAGAAGATCGGCGATGCCGGGCTGGCCGGGCAGGACCTGCTCAGCTACCGCATCTTCGTCCAGGAGCAGAAGCAGTCGCTGGAAGGCGAGAAGTTCCCCGGCTGGATGATGCCGGTCAACCAGATGGGCTCGACCGTGAGCTACGCGGTGATGCTGGGCTCGGGCCAGGTCGCGCAGCCGTTCAAGACGGTGAAGGACTACGACAACTGGCTGGCGCGCGCCGCGCGCATCCCGGTGCTGCTGGATACCGAGATCGCCAACATGCGCGAAGGCATGAAGGCCGGAGTGGTGCAGCCGCGCGTGCTGATGGAAAAGGTGGTGCCGCAGTTCGACGAGATCCTGGCGGCCAAGGGCGCCGAGGACAGCCAGTTCTGGGGGCCGATCAAGGCGATGCCGGCCGATTTCGCGCAGGCCGACAAGGAACGCCTGGCCGCGGCTTACCGCACGCTGATCGAACAGCAGCTGCTGCCGGCGATCAGGAAGCAGCGTGACTTCATCGCCAACGAGTACCTGCCGGCGACCCGCGACACGGTGGGCCTGGACGCGTTGCCCGACGGCAAGGCGTGGTATGCCTTCAACGCCAAGGAGAGCACCACCACCGCGCAGACCCCGGAGCAGATCCACGAGATCGGCCTGAAGGAAGTGGAGCGCATCCACGGCGAGATCCGCACGGTGATGCAGCAGGTCGGCTTCAAGGGCTCGCTGCAGGACTTCTTCAAGTTCATGCAGCACGACAAGCAGTTCGAATTCGGCTCGGAGGCGGCGCTGCTGGAGCATTACCGTGGGCTGGAGGCGAAGATCAACGCCAACGTGCCCAAGCTGTTCTCGCTGACGCCGAAGGCCGGTTTCGAGATCCGCCCGATCGAGGCGTTCCGCGCCAAGTCGGCGGCCGGCGGCGAGTACATGCAGCCCAGCGAGGACGGCAGCCGCCCGGGCATCTTCTACGTCAACACCTACGATCTGCCGACCCGCAAGACATGGGACGCGGAGGACCTGTTCCTGCACGAGGCGATTCCGGGCCACCACTTCCAGCTGGCGCTGCAGCAGGAACTGCAGGGCGTGCCGGCGTTCCGCCGCTTCGGCGGCGAGACCGCCTTCATCGAAGGCTGGGGCCTGTACGCCGAAAGCCTGGGCAAGGACCTGGGCGTTTACACCGATCCGTACAGCTATTTCGGCCGCCTGCAGGGCGAGCTGTGGCGCGCGGTGCGGCTGGTGGTGGATACCGGGCTGCACGCCAAGGGCTGGAGCCGGCAGCAGGTGCTGGACTACATGTTCGCCAATTCCTCGGTGAGCGAGCCCGATGCGGTGGCCGAGGCCGAGCGCTACATCGCATGGCCGGGCCAGGCGCTGGCCTACAAGACCGGCGAGCTGAAGATCCAGGAGCTGCGGCGGCGCGCGGAACAGAAGCTGGGCGGCAAGTTCGACATCCGACAGTTCCATGCCGAGGTGCTGAAGGACGGTTCGGTGCCGCTGGACGTGCTGGAAGAAAAGGTCGACGGCTGGATCGCCACCCAGGGCGGCTGAGCAGCGCCGGGCGTGGACGGGGGTGGCCGTGTTGCCGCCTCCGTTGCCCGGTGATGCCGGCGGCGTCGCCGGCGTCAGCTGCCGCCGACGTCCGCCTGTCGCCACGCTGCAGCAACGCACTGGTGCAGCCGCCGCTCTCGCCGCCGGTGCGGCCGTGCCGCATGATTCCTGCTTCACCTTGAACGACTCCATGGCGGCCGGACGGCAACGTCCGCGCCGGCCCGCCCGCTCCCCCGCAGATGACCCTGATCGTATCGTTGCTCCTGCCGCTGCTTGCCCTGTGGTTGTGGTGGCCCGTGCAGTTTTCCGGAAGGCGGCAGCGCCGCTGGCACCTTGGCGCCAGCGTGGCGCTGGCCGTGGCGGGAGTGGGCCTGGCCGCGCTGTGGCGGATGGACGTGCTGGCGTACGCGGCCGAAGCATGGATCCAGCTGGTGTTCGGCTGGGTGCTGGCGATGTTCGTGATGCTGCTGGTCTGGCTGGCGCTGCGCGAGCTCGGCTGGCTGCTGTCGCGGCTGGCGCCCCGCACCTCCGCCCTGGCCACGGTCTGGCATGGCGCACGCGCCAACCAGGCCGCCGCCGCGCTGATCGTGCTGCTGGCCACGCTTGGCATCGTCAATGGCCTGAAGCCGCCACGGGTGCATGAGCGTGCGCTGGTGGTGCCGGGCCTGCCACAGGAACTGGACGGACTGCGCATGGCGGTGATCGCCGACCTGCACGCCAGCCCGGTCAAGCGCACCTGGCGCACGCGCCGCGTCGTTGACGCGGTGATGGCCACGCACCCTGACCTGATCGTGCTGCCCGGCGACATGGTCGACGGCGAGGTCGAGGACACGGCGGCGTTCGTCGCCCCGCTGGCCGAACTGGCCGCGCCGCACGGCGTATGGGTGGCGCCGGGCAACCACGAGTACTACCACGGCTACCGGCGCTGGATGGCGCACTTCCGCGGCATGGGCCTGGGCGTGCTGGAGAACCAGACCGCCCGGCTCGACATCGGCGGCCGCACGCTGGCGGTGTCGGGCGTGGGTGACCTGGCCGCGCTGCGCCCCAGCGCCTACACGCGCGGCGGGCTCGCCCCCGACCTGCCGGCGGTGATCGCTGCGGGCAAGGGCAGCGACGCCCACATCCTGCTTGCCCACCAGCCAAAGCAGGCACGCGCGGCGGCAGCCACCGGCGCGTTCGACCTGCAGGTATCCGGCCACACCCATGGCGGGCACATGCTGGGGTTCGACCGCTGGGTGGTGGCGCCGGCCAACCACGGCTACGTGCGTGGCGACTACCGGGTCGGGGCCATGAGCCTGTTCGTCAGCAGCGGTGCCGGGCAGTGGGACGGCTTCAGCGTGCGCCTGGGTGTCCCGTCCAGCATCGACGTACTGGTATTGAAGGCCGGGCGGCTGCCCGGCCGTTGAGGCGCCGGCGCTCCTAGTCCCCGGCGGCCATGCCGCCGGCCGCGGCCTTCCTGTCCGGCATCAGTCGCGGCAGCGTGCTGACCACCGCCAGCGCGGCCACGGTGGTGGCCAGCGCCACCATCTGCATGCCCATGCCGGCGGCCATGCCGATCGCCGCGGTCATCCAGATGCCGGCGGCCGTGGTCAGGCCCTGCACGCGTTCCTTGCGGTCCTGCTTGAGGATGGCGCCGGCGCCAAGGAAACCGATGCCCGAGACGATGCCCTGCATGACCCGGGTGACATCGGCGCCGCTGATGCCCATCTGCAGCGGCGCCAGCACGAACAGCGCCGATCCCACCGACACCAGGATGTGGGTCTTCAACCCGGCCGCGCGGCCCTTGCTCTCGCGTTCCAGTCCCAGTGCCCCGCCGAGCACGATGGCGGTGAGCAGGCGGGTGGCGACGACGGTCAGGGTGCCGACGTCGGGGATGGCGAATTCGGCGGCCAGCGCCTGGCCGACCTGCGTGGTGATGCTCATCGGATGCCTCCGGCACGGTTGCGGTGCGTGTCGACGCACGGGATGTCGGCGCACGCTAGCATCGCGCCGATGCGGCCCGGGTGATGACCGCGCCGGTGCCGGCGCCTGCGACCGTCAGGGGGCAATCGCACCGGCAGCGGCGTGCAGACGGCAACGGCCCCGTCAGCGGCCGTCGTGATGCCGGGTGGAGAGCCGCCGGCTGAGCTCAGGGCGCGATCTGTTCGAAGTTCTCCACCCGGACGTGGCCATGCGTGGCGTCGCCGGTGCGTGGCATCGGGTAATCGTCGCAGCGGTCCAGCAGCACCGTGCGCAGCCCGGCCTCGCGCGCCGCGTCCAGCTCCTCGACGATGTCGGACAGGAACAGGATGTCGTGCGCCGCGATGCCGATGGCACTGGCGATGCGCGCATAGCTGCCGGCCTCGCGCTTGCCGCCGATCTCGGTATCGAAGTGGCCGGAGAACAGGCCGGTGAGGTCCCCGGCGTCGCTGTAGCCGAAGAACAGCTTCTGCGCCGGTACCGAGCCGGAGGAATACACGTACAGCGGGATGCCGGCGGCATGCCAGCCACGCAGCACCGCAGCCACCTCCGGGTACAGGTGCGCGGTGTAGTCGCCGTTGCGGTAGCCGGCGTCCCAGATCATGCCCTGCAGCGCCTTGAGCGCGGTGTGCTTGCGGTCCTGGTCGATCCAGCCCTGCAGGGCCTCGACGACGACCTCGTCCTGGCAGGCGCTGGCGGCGATCTCGGTGGCGACCGCATCGAGCCAGCGGCGCACCTCCGGTTCCTGCCCGTGCGCGCGGACGAAGCCGGGCAGGGCGGCGCGTGCATAGGGGAACAGCACTTCCTTGACGAAGGAGATGCTGGAGGTGGTGCCTTCGATGTCGGTGAGGATGGCGCGGACGGTCATGACGGTGGTTCCGGTTCTTTCCCCGCCGGGGGAAGCTGCCGCGTGGGGCGGGTGGGGCGATGGCATCGCGCGGCGGCGCGGATGCGCGGGTGGGTCAGGTGCGGCGCGGCACGCGGCGGGCGTGAACCCGCCCCGCGCACGGCGCCGCGCAGGCGTCCGCGATCAGGCCGGTCCCGGCGTGTAGCGCGGGAACTTGCGCGCGATGTCGGTGCCGGTGAAGTGACCGACCCAGCCATCGGGCTCGGTGAAGAAGCGGATCGCGACGAAGCTCGGTTCCGGACCCATGTCGAACCAGTGGGTGGCGCCATCGGGTACCGCGATCAGGTCGTCCTTGACGCACTCCACCTCGTAGACCTTGTCGCCCACGTGCAGGGTGAACAGGCCCGAGCCGGCGACGAAGAAACGCACTTCGTCCTCCTTGTGGTAGTGCTCGTCGAGGAACTTGAGGCGGATCTGTTCGCGGTCGGGGTTGTCCGGCGCGATAGACGCCACGTCCACGCTCTTGAAACCATGCGCGGCGACCAGGCGGTCGATGTCCTCGCGGTAGGCGGCGAACACTTCGTCCTGGCTGGCGCCCGGTGCGACCGGATGCCGGGCCTGCCAGCGCTCGAAGGTGACGCCGATCTTCTCCAGTTCGGCGCGGATGACCGCGCCATCGCGGCTGTCCAGCAGCACGGTGTCGGGGTCGGTGTCGTTGAAGATGCGCAGTCGGCTCATGGCGGCGGCTCGAGGCGTGGGGAACGGGAAGGGTAGCAGGGCAGCCGGCGCCACCGGCGCGCGGATGCCCGCGGGAAACGGGCTCAGACGGCGGCGCGCAGCCGGCGCAGCTCCAGCTCGCAGTGGAGCAGGAACTCGAACGCTTCCAGGTGGCGGCGCGCCTCGGCCATGTCGCGGCCCCAGGCGTACAGGCCGTGGCCATCGATCAGGTAGCCCCACATCGGGCCCTTGTCGAGTTCGGCTTCCACCTGCGCGGCGAGCACGTCCATGTCCTGGGTGTTGGCGAACACCTTCAGGTCCACCGCGGTCTCGTGGGTGGCGTTGCCGTGCAGCGCCTTGAGCAGCTCGTAGCCCTCCAGGCGCACGTGGCTGTCGCCGCCATACAGGCGCGAGGCGATGGTCTGCACCGGCGAATGCGTGTGCAGCACGCAGTTCACTTCGGGAAAGCGCGCGTAGAGCTGGGTATGCAGCAGGGTCTCGGCCGATGGGCGCAGCGGCCTGCCCACGGCCTTGCCGTCGAAGTCCACGACCATGATGTCGGCCTCGACCAGCCGCCCCTTGTCCTTGCCGGACACGGTGATGGCCGCATGGCGGTCGTCCAGGCGGTGCGAGAAGTTGCTGCTGGTGGCCGGCGTCCAGCCGGCCCGGGCCAGTTCGCGGATGTTGTCGATCAGCAGCTGCGCCAGTTCGCTCAGCCGCTGGGCATCATAGGGGACAGTGGGGGCATTCATGCAGCGCATTCTACCCAGCCGGGGACGCTGTTAGGGGCCGCTGGGCGCCATGTCCGCGGCGGAAAGTGCCGTGTGCCCTGGATCATCCCTGTCGCGGAGACGATCCAGCCCCGCGCGTGGGATCTGCGGCGTCGAAGCGCATCGCCGGAGCACAGAAAAGCCCGGGTGTCTCCACCCGGGCTTCGAAGCGGCCGGCGCTGTGGCCTGCTCAGCCGTTGCGGCCGCCCAGCTTGCTGTGGCGCATGCCGTAGGCGAAGTAGATGATGAAGCCGGTGGCGGTCCACAGGCCCATCAGCATCCAGTTGTGCAGGGTCATGGCGGTCAGCAGGGCGATGCAGCTGAGCACGCCGAGGCTGCAGATCAACCAGGCCATCGGGATGCGGAACGGGCGCGGCAGGTCCGGCTGGGTGCGGCGCAGGACCAGCACGCCGGCGCAGACCGCGGCGAAGGCGATCAGGGTGCCCATCGAGGTCAGTTCGCCAAGGATGTCCAGCGGGAACAGCGCGGCGAGCAGGGCGATGCCGATGCCGGTGATCACCGTGTTGATGTGCGGCGTGCGGTACTTGGGGTGGATCCTGGTGAACACCGGCGGCAGCAGGCCGTCGCGGCCCATGATCATGAAGATGCGCGGCTGGCCGATCACCATCACCAGCACCACCGAGGACAGGCCGATCAAGGCGCCGATCTCGACGATGATGCGCAGCCAGTCCAGCTGCGGATGGGCGGCGACCGCGGTCACCACCGGCTCGGCGGTACCCAGCAGCTTGTACGGGACCAGGCCGGTCATTACCGCGGCCATGGCGATGTACAGCACGGTGCAGATCACCAGCGACAGCAGCATGCCGATCGGCAGGTCGCGCTGCGGACGGTGCGATTCCTGGGCGGCCACCGAGACCGCCTCGAAGCCGATGTAGGCGAAGAACACCATCGCCGCGCCACGCAGCACGCCGTCGAAGCCGTACTTGCCCGGGCCTTCGTTGGCGGGAATGAACGGGGTCCAGTTGGCCGGGTCCACGTATTTCCAGCCAGCGACGATGACCAGCAGGATCAGGCCGGTCTTGAGGATGACCATGGCCATGTTCATCGCCGAGGACTTGCTGATGCCCACGTAGCACAGCCAGGTCAGCAGCAGTACCAGCACGGCGGCGGGGATGTTGGCGATGGCGCCGGTCGGGCGCAGCTGGGCGTCCAGCGGCGCGCTGACCAGCGCCGCCGGCAGGTAGATGTCGAAATGGCTGAGCAGGCTGAGGAAATAGCCGGTCCAGCTCACCGCCACCGCCGAGGCGGAGACACCGTACTCGAGCACCAGCATCCAGCCGATGAACCAGGCCGAAAGCTCGCCGAAGGTGGCGTAGGTGTAGGTGTAGGCGCTGCCGGAGACCGGCACCATCGAAGCGAATTCGGCGTAGGCCATCGCGCAGAACGCGCAGCACACTGCCGCCAGCACGAAGGACAGCATGATCGCCGGGCCGGCGTGGTTGGCCGCGGCCTGCCCGGTGATGACGAAGATGCCGCCGCCGATGACCGCGCCGATGCCCAGTGCGGTCAGGCCCCAGGGGCCCAGGGTGCGGCGCAGGCTCAGGCCATTGGCCTCTTCATGGGCGGCGTGCGGATGTTTGGTGGCCCACAGTTGCTTGAACATGGTGCGTGTTCGCTCGTCGTGCGTACGGGAACGGCCGGCGCGGGGCCGGCCGGAAGGAATGGAATCAGGCGTTCCGGTTCAGTTTGCTGTGGCGCATGCCGTAGCCCAGGTAGATGGCTACGCCCAGTACGTTCCACAGCACGAACACCAGCCAGTGCGCGGCGAAGGCCATCGCGAACAGGCTCAGGCAGATCAGCGCGCCCAGCGGCGCGACCAGCCACACCGCGGGCACCCGGAACGCGCGCGGCATTTCCGGGCGGGTGCGGCGCAGGATCAGCACCCCGATGCAGACCGTGGCGAACGCCAGCAGGGTGCCCATGGCGACCAGTTCGCCCAGCACGTTCAACGGCACCAGGCCGGCCAGTGCGGCGGCCAGTGCGCCGACGATGACGGTGCTCAGGTGCGGCGTGCGGAACTTCGGATGCACCCGGCCGAATATCTCCGGCAGCAGGCCATCGCGGGAAATGGTGTAGGCGATGCGGGTCTGGCCCATCATCATCACCAGCACCACCGAGGACAGGCCGGCGATGGCGCCGATCTCGACCCAGGTCTTGAGCCACGCCAGGTTGGCATAGGCCTCCAGCGCGGTGGCCACCGGCTTGTCGGTGCCCAGCTTGGTGTAGTGCATGAGGCCGGTCATCACCGCACAGACCACGATGTAGATGATCGTGCACACCGCCAGCGAGCCGAGCAGGCCGATCGGCATGTTCCGCTGCGGGTTCTTGGTCTCGCCGGCGGCGGTGGAGACCGCATCGAAACCGATGTAGGCGAAGAAAACGATGGACGCGGCGCGGAACACCCCGCTCCAGCCGAACTCGCCGAACACGCCGGTGGTGTTGTCCGGGATGAAGGGCGTCCAGTTCTCGGGATTGACATACATCGCGCCGAAGCCGACGAACAGGCAGATCACCGCCACCTTGATCGCGACGATCACCGCATTGACGAAGGTGGACTGGGTCACGCCGACGTACAGCAGCCCCGAGATCACCGCGATGATCAGCACGGCCGGCAGGTTGAGCAGTTTGCCGGAGGCGACGAACTGGCCGTTCTCCCACGCGATCGGCGCGGCGGTCAGCGCCTCGGGGAAGGGCAGGTGCAGGGTACTGGTGAGGAAACTGAGCAGATAGGCCGACCAGCCCACCGCCACCGACGAGGACGCGAACAGGTACTCCAGTACCAGGCACCAGCCGATGAACCAGGCCATGCCTTCGCCGAGGGTGGCGTACGAGTAGGAATAGGCGCTGCCGGAGACCGGCATCATCGCCGCGAACTCCGCGTAGCACAGGCCGGCGAAGGCGCAGGCCAGGCCGGCGAGCACGAACGACAGCATGATCGCGGGGCCGGCGTGGTGGGCCGCCGCCTGCCCGGTGATGACGAAGATGCCGGCGCCGATCACCGCGCCCATGCCCAACAGGATCAGGTGCCTGGCTGTGAGGGTGCGCTTGAGCGTGGCTTCGCCCTGCAGGCTGCCTTCGACCGGCTCGCCGGCGTCCACGTGTGCGGCCGGCTCGACCGGTTTGACCCTCAACAGTGTTTTGAGCATTCGCTGTTTTTCCAGACCTGATGGTGTTTCCGCGCATCCACCGGGGATGCGCATGGGTGTGGCAAGCTGAACCGCTGGCAACGGCCTACCTTGCCAAAGCCCGGCCAAACCGACAAGCGCAGGTGCAGCATGGGCGGTGATAATGGCCGCCTGGTCGGACCGATGGGATGTGCCTGCAGTCATGTACGAACACGATGGGAGCCTGCGCGATGCGTTGCAGGACTATGCGCGAAGGGTGCCCGAGCATGCGGAGGTGGCCGCGGGATTCCTGGGCCTGCTGGACGGGCAGGGCGCGGATCCGTTCCAGCGCTCGCGCCTGGACGGGCACTTCACGGGTAGCGCCTGGCTGGTCAGTGCCGATGGCCGGCGCGCGCTGCTGACCCATCACCGCAAGCTGGGGCGCTGGCTGCAGTTGGGCGGGCATGCCGACGGCGAGCGCGACCTGGCGGCGGTGGCGCTGCGCGAGGCGCAGGAGGAATCGGGCCTGCCTGGGTTGTCGCTGCAGGCGCAGGCGCCGTTCGATCTTGACCGGCACTGGATTCCCGAGCGTGGCGACGTGCCCGGCCACTGGCACTACGACGTGCGCTACGTGGTGCGTGCCGGTGCGGACGAGCGCTTCCTGGTCAGCGAGGAGTCGCTGGACCTGGCATGGCGCGAGATCGATGCCATCGCCGCCGATGCGCAGGCCGACGCCTCGCTGCGGCGCATGGCGCTGCGCTGGCTGGCGCACGCGCGCTGAGGCCGGGCGCCGCAGCCTCGGCGGCGCTTGACCGGCCCGCGGCGGGATGGCGCCCGTCGGCGGGCGCCGTGCTCAGTACAGGATGCGGGTGCGCAGCGTGCCGTCGATCGCGGCCAGTTCGTCGCGGATCGCGTTGGCCTGTTCCACGGTGGCGGTGATGTCCACCACCACGTAGCCCAGCTTGGGGTTGGTGCGCAGGAACTGGCCGTCGATGTTGAGGTTGTGGCGCGAGAACACTTCGTTGAGCCGCGACAGCACGCCCGGTACGTTGCGGTGGATGTGCAGCAGGCGCAGGCTGCGCTCGTGCTCGGGCAGGGTCACTTCGGGGAAGTTGACCGCCGACAGGGTGCTGCCGTTGTCGCTGTAGCGCACCAGCTTGGCCGCCACCTCGACGCCGATGTTGTCCTGCGCCTCCAGCGTGCTGCCGCCCACGTGCGGGGTCAGGATCACGTTGTCGTGGGCGGCCAGCGGCGATTCGAAACGGTCGCCGTTGCCCTTCGGCTCTACCGGGAACACGTCCACCGCGGCGCCGCCGATGTGTCCCGAGCGCAACGCCGCGTCGAGCGCGTCGATCACCACCACGGTGCCGCGCGCGGCGTTGATCAGGTGCGCGCCGCGCTTCATCTTCGCCAGTTGCGGCGCACCGATCATCCACTGCGTGGCCGAGGTTTCAGGCACGTGCAGGGTGACGATGTCGGCGCGGGCGAGCAGGTCGTCCAGGCTGGCGGCCGGCTGCGCGTTGCCCAGCGACAGCTTGGTCTCGATGTCGTGGAAGATCACCTGCATGCCCAGCGCCTCGGCCAGCACGCCGACCTGGGTGCCGATGTGGCCATAGCCGATGATGCCCAGGGTCTTGCCACGCACCTCGTGGCTGCCGTCGGCCGACTTGGACCAGCCGCCGCGGTGGCATTCGGCGTTCTTCTGCGGCACCCCGCGGGTGAGCATGATGGTCTCGGCGATCACCAGTTCGGCCACCGAGCGGGTGTTGGAATACGGGGCGTTGAACACCGGGATGCCGGCCAGTTCGGCCGCCTCCAGGTCCACCTGGTTGGTGCCGATGCAGAAGCACCCCACCGCGATCAGGCGCTTGGCATGCGCCAGGACGTCGGCGTCCAGCTGCGTGCGCGAGCGGATGCCGATGATGTGTGCCTCGGCGATGCGCGCCTTCAGCTCATCTTCGGGCAGCGACTTGGTGTGGTACTCGATCTGCGAATAGCCGGCCGCCTTGAAGGTATCCACGGCGGTCTGGCTGACCCCCTCCAGCAACAAAACGCGGATGTCCTGCTTCGGGAACGAGGTCTTCTTGGGCGACATGGCGGCCACGGCGGTTGGAGGGGGATGGACTGTTCACTATGCCAGAACCGCACCGGATTTTGGTGCGCTGCGCCATGTGGCAACGCCTTGAACACAAAAGGTTTCATCTGAATTTACTGCCGCCATCGCGGGCCCTGTCGCGGTGACTGGACGGGCCGCTGCCGGGCTGGCACGCTTGCCGGCTTTCACGCCTTCGAAGCAACGCCATGACCGACCCGCGCCTGGACACCCTGCTGCACGCCTGCCCGGGGCTGCGCCTGAAGACCGACCCGGCCGACCTGGAGCACTACGGGCGCGACTGGACCCGGCGCTGGGCGCCGGCACCGCTGGCCATCGCGCTGCCTGGCAGCGTCGAGGAGGTGCAGGCGGTGGTGCGCTGGGCCAACCAGAACACCGTGGCGGTGGTGCCCTCGGGAGGGCGTACCGGCCTGTCCGGCGGCGCGGTGGCGGCCAATGGCGAACTGGTGCTGAGCCTGGAACGCCTGAACAAGGCGCTGGATTTCAACGCGGTGGACCGCACCCTCACCGTGCAGGCCGGCATGCCGCTGGAGGCCGTGCACAACGCCGCCCGCGAGCACGGCCTGCAGTACCCGGTGGACTTCGCCGCGCGCGGGTCCTGTTCGATCGGCGGCAACATCGCCACCAATGCCGGCGGCATCCGCGTGATCCGCTACGGCAATACCCGCGAGTGGGTGGCCGGCCTCAAGGTCGTGGCCGGCAACGGCGAACTGCTCGAGTTCAACAAGGGCCTGATCAAGAATTCCAGCGGCTATGACTTCCGCCAGCTGATGATCGGCTCGGAGGGTACGCTCGGCATCGTGGTCGAGGCGACGCTGAAGCTGGTCGATCCGCCGCCGGCGACCAACGTGATGCTGCTGGCGCTGCCTTCGTTCGAGGTGCTGATGCAGGTGTTCTCGGCGTTCCGCGAGCGCATGCAGCTGGAGGCGTTCGAGTTCTTCACCGATCGCGCGGTGCACCACGTCAGCGCGCATGGCGCGCAGTACCCGTTCGCAGAGACCTACCCGTACTACGTGGTGACCGAGTATGCCGCGGCCGACGAGGCGGGCGAGGCCGCGGCGCTGGCAGCGTTCGAGCACTGCATGGAACAGGGCTGGGTGCTGGACGGGGTCATCAGCGCCAGTGAGGCCCAGGCACAGCAGTTGTGGCGCCTGCGCGAGGGCATCACCGAGGCGCTGGCGCGCTACCGGCCGTACAAGAACGACGTGTCGGTGCGCATCTCGGCGATGCCGGCCTTCCTGGCCGAGGCGCAGGCATTGATCGGTGGCGCGTACCCGCATTTCGACGTGGTCTGGTTCGGCCATATCGGCGACGGCAACCTGCACATCAACGTGCTCAAGCCCGAGGACACCAGCGATGCCGAATTCCTGGGCCAGTGCGAGCACGTGACCAAGCTGCTGGCGCAGGTGCTGCACCGTTTCCATGGCAGCATCTCGGCCGAACATGGCATCGGCCTGGTCAAGAAGCCCTACCTGTCCAGCACCCGCGATGCGGCGGAAATCGCGTTGATGCGCGGGGTGAAACAGGCATTCGACCCATTGGGTTTGATGAATCCGGGCAAGGTGTTCGACCTGTAGCCGGCGGCCGGTTACGCTCGCCTCCTGTCCCCCAGTGTTGCCTCCGCCGATGATCCGTCCGTTCCTGTCCTGCGTCCTGCTCCTCGCCTCCGCGCCGCTGCTGGCCTCCAGTTTTGCCGGCAGCACCGCCGGCACCTCCGCGGGCGCCTCGTCCAAGGGGTCGAGCAGTTCCTCGGGCGATGACAAGGTGATCCAGGCCGCGCGCGAGGAAGCCGCCGGCTTCGTCGCCAGCGATGGCCGCCTGCGCGGTGCACGCCTGCAGGCCGCGCTGCTGCACCTGCGCCAGCGCGATGCCGGGGCTGCCCAGGCCAGCGACATGCAACTGGCGCGGGCCATCCTCGCCCGCTGATGCGCCTGGCCACGGGCCTGGCCGCCGCGCTGCTGCTGGCCAGTGGCAGCGGCCGGGCACTGGAACTGGCATTGGACCCGGCCGGGTTGGACCCGCCGGCGCAGCAGCGCGCGCGCGACCTGCTTGCCCGGGCCCGCGAACGCCTGCCCGGACACTGGCAGGCCGACCCGCGGCGGCTGACGCTGCGCTTCGATCCGCGCCTGCCGGCCGACATTGCCGGCCGCCACCGGCGTGGCCAGCTGCGGCTGTCGCCGGAACTGCTGGAGGTGCCGGCCACGGCCGCCGCGCACGACCTGGCCCGGGCCACCGTGTTGCATGAGATCGCCCACGCCTTCGACCGGGGCGAAGGCGGCGGCTGGTCGCGGCAACCGGCGTTCCGCCGGCTTGCCGGATGGGACCGGCGCGGTGCCAACCCGTACACGCTGCGCAGCCCGGACGGCTACGAGCGGCGCAGTCCGGCCGAGGCATTCGCGGTCAACCTGGAGTGGTACCTGCTCGACCCGCAGTACCACTGCCGGCGGCCGGCGCTGGCGGCGTGGTACCGGCAGCAGCTGGGGCCGGCGCCGGGGGCCGCGACGGCCTGCGGCACTGGGCTGCCGCTGCTGGTGGCCGGCGCCGCGCCGGCGCAGCTGGAGCTGGAAGCGCTGGATCCGGCGCGTGTCTACGCGGTGGATTACCTGCTGGCCGGTGCTGGCGACGCGGCGATGAGCCGCTTCGGTCATTCCATGCTGCGGCTGGTGGTCTGCGCGCCGGGCCGCGAACCGGGCCCGCGTTGCCGGATGGACCTGGCCTACCACCGGGTGCTGTCCTTCCGCGCCTTCGTCAACGACGTGCAGATCTCCAACTGGCGTGGACTGACCGGGGCCTACCCGGCGCGGCTGTTCGTGCTGCCGCTGGACCAGGTGATCGACGAGTACACCCGGATCGAGCTGCGCGACCTGCAGGCCTGGCCGCTGTCGCTGTCGCCGGCGCAGATCGACGCGCTGCTGCAACTGGCCGCCCGCGCGCACTGGAGCTACGACGGGCGCTATCGCTTCATCGGCAACAACTGCGCGGTGGAGAGCGGGCGCCTGCTCGACCTGGCGTTGACCCCGTCGCGACGGCGGCTGCAGGCCATCACTCCGCGCGGCGTGCTGCGACGCCTGCAGGACGCCGGCCTGGCCGCACGCCAGGCGCCGTCGCCGGATGCCGGCCAGGGCCTGTACTTCGCCTCGGCCCGGCAGGACTACGCGCAACTGTTGCATGGCCTGCAGCAGGCGGGCAGGGTGCCGCCGCTGCCGCTCGAACGCTGGCTGGAGAGTCCCCCACGACAACGCGGCGAGCCCGCGCCGGACCTGCCGCTGCAGGCCGCCGCGGCCTGGTGGGTGCTGGAGACCGCGGCGCTGCGCCGTGCCGAACTGCGCGCGCTCGCCCGGCTCAAGCGGCACCTGGATGGCGCCACGCCCGAACTGCAGGCGCGGGTGGCCGACTGGCAGCAGTTCAGCGGTCTGCTCGATGCGCCGGCGGCACTGCTGCCGGCCGGGGGCTACGGCATCGCCCAACCCGATGACCTTGGCGTGCTGGAGCAGGCACTCGCGCGGCTTGGCGAAGACGGGCAGGCGCGCTGGCAGGCGCTGCATGAAAGCGCCGAACGGGCCCTGCCACCCGCACAACGCCAGGAACTGGAGCAGACCCGGCAGCGGGTGCGCTGGCTGGCCGAACGCATGCGCGCGTTGGCGGCCGCGCCGGACTGAGCCGCGGCATCGGCGCCGTTCTTGACCCCGGTCAGGGCGACGGCGCTGGCGCGGCCTAGCATGGGCCGGGTTTCCCACGATGGAGTTCCCGCAATGCCTGTTTCCCTCGATCCGGCCCCGCACGTGCACGTCTTCGATGCGCGCGGCGTGGCGCGGCGGTTCCGCCACTCGGCGATCTTCGGTGCGCTGGGTGCGCTGCGCAACGGCGAGACCATGCGTTTCATCAACGACCACGACCCGATCCCGCTGCTGGACCAGCTCGGCCAGCGCTTCGGCGCGCACCTGTCGATCAGCTACCTGCAGCGCGGGCCGGATGCGGTGGTGATCGATTTCGGCGTCCAGGGGCTGCCCGAGGAGTGATCTGCAGCGGGGGGCGCGGCCGCCAGTGGCGTGCCGCGGCTTCCGGCGCAGGCATCGGCGGGACCTGCTGACAGCGCCGGGTCGCGTACCGCCGCCGATGACCATGAACGACGACGGCGCCCGCGGGCGCCGTCGCATGCCGTGTCCAGCCGTGGATCAGTCGGCGCGGCCGCCGAACTCGCCGGTGGTGGTGTTGACCAGGATGCGCTCGCCGTTGGCGATGTACTCCGGGACCATGATCTCGATGCCGGTGTTGAGCTTGGCCGGCTTCGGGCGCTTGGTGGCGGTGCCGCCCTTGAGTTCCGGCGGGGTCTCGACCACTTCCAGGGTCACGTGCTGCGGCAGCTGGATCGCCACCGGCTGCTCGTCGATCACCTGCACGTAGATGCCGGTCAGGCCCTCGGTGATGTAGCCGGCGTCGTCGCCGATCACGTCCGCGTCCAGCGTGTACGGGGTGTAGTCCTCGTCGTCCAGGAACACGAACGCATCGCCGTCCATGTACGAGTAGGTGGACTGGCGGCGCAGCAGCTCGACCTCGCTCAGGTTGTCGTCGGCGTCGAAGCTGGCGTCGAGCTTGTTGCCGCCCGGCACGCTGTACATGATGAAACGGAAGCGGACGTTGCCGCCGCGGCCCTGCGGCGAGCTGCGCTCGATGTCGCGGATCTGGTAGACGCCGTTGTTGTATTCGACGACGTTGCCTTTCTTGATATCGCTGGCTTTCATGCTTGGAAAGTCGGTTGGGGTAAGGGTGGAATCGAAGCGGGCGCCTTGTGGGCGCCCGCGGGATGGATCACTTGGGCGCCAGGCGCACGGCGCCATCCAGGCGGATGGTCTCGCCGTTGAGGTAGGTGTTGCCGATGATGTGGCCGACGAGCGCGGCGAAATCATCCGGCTGGCCCAGGCGCGAGGGGAACGGGATCGAGGCGGCCAGCGACTCCTGCACGCTGGCCGGCATGCCGTCGACCATCGGCGTCCAGAACACGCCCGGGGCGATCGTCATCACGCGGATGCCGAAACGCGACAGCTCGCGCGCCATCGGCAGGGTCATGCCGACCACGCCGCCCTTGGAGGCGGAATAGGCGGCCTGGCCGATCTGGCCCTCGTAGGCGGCGACCGAGGCGGTGTTGATGATCACGCCGCGCTCGCCGTCGACGCCGGCCTCGTTGTGCTGCATCAGGTCGGCGGCGGCCTTGGCCACGTTGAAGCTGCCGACCAGGTTGACCATCACCGTGGCCTGGAAGTTGGACAGCGGCATCGGTGCCTCGCGGCCGAGCACGCGGCCGGCGCCGAGGATGCCGGCGCAGTTCATCACCACGTTCAACCCGCCCAGGAACTCGCGCGCGGCGGCCAGGTTGGCGGCCACGCCGGCCTCGTCGGTGACGTTGGTGGTGAAGTAGCGGGCATTGTCCGTGCCCAGCTCGGCGACCGCGGCGGTACCTTTTTCCTCGTTGAGGTCGAACAGGGCGACCTTGCCGCCGTTGGCGACCAGGTGCCGGGCCACGGCCAGGCCGAGGCCGGAGACACCGCCGGTGACGACGGCGCGGACGGAGGACAGCTGCATCGGGACGCTACCTGCAATGGGTTGGTCGTTGATTCTAGCCGATGCCGCCGTCCCTACAGCAGGACGGCGGCCGCTCAGTACGGGCGGGGTGCGGGGACGGACATCGGCGGGTGCGCAGGCAGGCGGAGGGTGGCGGGTACCGGCCGTTCCCGCCACAGGAACTCAAGCTGGCAGTCGTCCGCCGCGCGCCGGCACATGGCCAGGGCCTTGTCGATCGCGGCGCGCTCATCGCGCTCACCCAGCGCATGGCCGAACGCGGCGCTGCCGCTGGCGATGGCCGAGTATCCGCTGTCGGCCGACGTGCTGGCCACTTCGGTGCAGTTGCCCGAGCGCCGCGCGCAGTGGCCGATGGCGGTCTGCAGGGCAACGCTTGCCGACGGCTGGTTGTAGCCGAAGCCGTAGGCGCCGGTATCGGAGAAGGCTACGGCCGAGGCGGCCATGGCGCTGCCTGCCGGCAGCAGGGTGGCGATGAGCAGGGTGGTGCGGAGCATGCGGGAGCGTGCTTTCGTTGCGTTCATCAGGGGGGCGTCATGGCCTGCCCGGCCTTGCTGCCGTTGCCGCGGCCGAGCACGCCGGCCAGCCAGCGCCCGGTGTCGGCCAGTGCCGGCAGGTCGATGCCGGTGTCCATGCCCATGCCGTGCAGCATGTAGACCACGTCCTCGCTGGCGACGTTGCCGCTGGCGCCGCGCGCGTAGGGGCAGCCACCGGTGCCGGCCACCGCCGAATCGACCACGCGCACGCCGTCCTCCAGGCAGGCGGCGATGTTGGCCAGTGCCTGCCCGTAGGTGTCGTGGAAGTGCACCGCCAGCGCCGCCATCGGCACTTCGGCGGCCACCGCGCGCAGCATCGCGCGCGCCTTCCGCGGGGTGCCGACGCCGATGGTGTCGCCCAGCGAGATCTCGTGGCAGCCCATCGCGTGCAGCGCGCGCGCCACGCGCACCACGTCGGCCAGCGGCACCTCGCCCTGGTAAGGGCAGCCCAGCACGGTGGACACGTAACCGCGCACCGCGATGCCGTCGGCCCTGGCCCGTTCCAGTACCGGTGCGAAGCGCTGCAGCGATTCGTCGATGCCGGCATTGGTGTTGGTGCGGTTGAACTGCTCGGAGGCAGCGGTGAACACCGCCACTTCGCTGGCCCCGGCCGCGAGCGCGCGCACGTAGCCCTGTTCGTTCGGCACCAGCACCGGATAGGCGATGCCGGGGCGGCGGGCGATGCCGGCCATGACCTCGGCGGCGTCGGCCAGTTGCGCCACCCACTTGGGGCTGACGAAGCTGGTGGCCTCGATGGTGCGCAGGCCGGTGACCGAGAGGCGGTCGATCAGCGCGATCTTGTCGGCGGTGGCGACCTGCTGTTTCTCGTTCTGCAGGCCATCGCGCGGGCCGACCTCGACGATGCGGACGAAATCGCTCATCGCCGATCCCCCGCGGCCCAGCGCGGCGGACGCTTCTCGAGGAACGCCGACAGGCCCTCGCGGCCCTCGTCCGAAGCCCGCAGCGCGGCGATCAGCCCGGCGTTGGCACGGTCGAGCGCATCGCGGTCGGCCGTGCCGGCGTGCACCTCGCGCACCAGCACCTTGGCCGACGCCGCGGCGACCGGGCCGGCCTTGCCGATCAGCTCCAGCTGCCGCTGTACGGCGGCGTCGAGCGCGTCGGCGGCGACCACCTGGTGCACCAGCCCCATGCGCAATGCGTCGGCGGCGTCGAAGTGTTCGCCGGTGGCGAACCAGCGCCGCGCCTGGCGTGGGCCGATGGCGGCGAGGACATACGGCGAGATCACCGCCGGCAGCAGGCCCAGGCGGCTTTCGGTCAGGCCGAAGCGGGCGCCCTCGGCGGCGATGGCGATATCGCAGCAGGCCACCAGCCCGACGCCCCCGCCGAAGCTGGCACCGTGGACGCGGGCGATGGTCGGCTTGGGCAGTTCGTCCAGGGTGCGCATCAGCCGCGCCAGCGCCAGCGCGTCCTGGCGGTTCTCCTCCTGCGAGGCGCCGGCCATGGCGCGCATCCACTGCAGGTCGGCGCCGGCCGAGAACGAGGGGCCATGCCCGGCCAGGACCACCGCGCGTACCGCCGGGTCGGCGGCGGCCGCTTCCAGCGCCGCGGTCAGGGTGGAAATCAAGCCGGCGTCGAACGCGTTGTGCAGCTCCGGACGGTTCAGGTAGAGCGTTGCCACGGCCTTGTCGTGGCGAACGAGCAGAGCCTCGCTCATCGGATTCCATGCATGTCTTGGGTGCACGGATTGTGGCCGGACACCAAGATTGATTAAAGGGACAAAGCGGGAAAAGTCGGGATGAAATGGGACGAAAACGCCCGTCATCACTGGGTTCTAGCGGCTTTCCGCTGTGCGCGCGCCCGGACAACTCCGGTTTGCAAAATGTACCGGAAATCGACCTGACGGACACCAGAAACGCAAAACGGCCAGCGCCAGGGCTGGCCGTTCGATTGGCGTTTGAGACCCCTATCTGGCAGGAAGGTCGTCTGGCAGGTCGCACAGCGTCATCGCGTTCTCCACCAAACCCTGCAAGTGTTCAGCCAGCCCCTCCAACTGAGGGGTATCCAGGTGCTGCAGAGACGGCACCCTTGCCCTGTCCAGGGCCATCTCTACAGCATCCCACCAGCCATACCGCATTGCGATACGGGTGATTTCCCGGATCGCACGCGCTCGGGCGCCTTGATTCAATGACCGGACCACCAGCCCCCCCGCCTCCATCACCTGCACGTGCCTGCGGCACTGCCTCGGTCATGAGCCGCGCGAGTCTAGCGATCAGCTGCTGTCACCTTTGCCACCTCCTTGAGCTAAACCAACTGCCCGCCGGGCCAGTGGGATCACCTCCGCTTGGGGGAGCCCGCTGCCAAGCAGTTCGTACACGAGCATCGCGGCCTCAGCGCGCTTTGGCGCGGGAAGCACTGCGTCCGTGGCCGTCAGCACGTCCTCGACCGTCTGCAGGGCTAGCGTAAGGCGCGCCTGGTTCAAATCCTGAGACTGAACAGGGGGCGCTCCAAGATCCCGCCCGGCTTCAAGCCGGTCTGAGCCGTGCCCGGTGATAAGCCAGCTACCGCTCCAGCCTTCCTGTATCAGCGGCGCCAGCATCAATGCGTCCGGGACTCGCTCGTTCCGCTCATAGCTGGCGTAGGTCCGCTTGGCGACGCCCATGACATCGGCCATCTCTTGCTGATTGCGAGAGGCGCGAACGTGCCTCAATCGCGCGCCGAGGTCATTTCGCACTTCAAGCCCCCCAAGTGCGAAGCGAAGCGTGAAGCGGTTTAGGTCCTTTCGCAGTTTAGGCAAGCTTTTGATCCATATAGGAAATCACCCGGAAAGGCTTGTTCGTTCCTCGTTGCGTGAAGTGCGAAGCAACTTTGCGCTTGGCGAAGGGAGCAGGCGTGTCCCATATTTGCCTCATAGACACCGGCAACGAATTTCCAGAAACGTGACGGCATTAAAGGCGCCAAAAAAAAGCCAGTCCCCCGAAGGACTGGCACCCAGCCGAAGTTGTCGCCCAGCTGCGCATGAAGGGCTACTCCCTTCGTCAGTTGAGCAACATCAACGGCTACAGGAACCCGAACAGCCTGGCGAAGGCGCTGCACCAGCCGTATCCGCTGGGCATCAGCGCCTCCGACATCTGGCCGAGCCGGTACGGCGCGGACGGCAAACCCAACGGCAAACGCTGCCAGAAGGCCCTGATTCCTGCTTCTGCCAAGCCTAGCAGGCTGCGCCTTGTCCGCAATCCACAAGACGGGAGCGCGGAATGAACAGCACACCCCTCCAGCCGGCGTACCAGGCACGTTCGATCAACAGCCTGGCCCGGGCAAACGGGTGGGGATCAGCCGGTAAGTGCCCCGCGTTGGCATGCGCGAAAACCCCGGCAGTTGGGGAGCAGGTAAGGCCCGCCACAGCTCACTCCGCCTGTGGGACCCAGCCGGTCAACGATGAGGGCATCCGCGCATGGCCGAACTGGAACGGTCGGCAGGCGTCTTTGGAGCCGGTTCCTGCCTGACCGGCCGGGCACGACGCTGGGAAGCAGAGATCGGGGGGGGGGGATGGCTTCCTTGCGACGTTTGCCGGGCTTGGCGTTGGCCCCGGCGAATGAGCGTTCAAAGGCTGATCGAGGGCCGTTCAAGCCCCAGCCTGGCAGTTGGCAAACCATCTGTCCCGACTTCGCAAACCATGTGTCCGCCTACATGGATCATAGCCGAGCGCCCGGGGCAGCAAGACGCCGCGCGACGGTGCTACAATTGATAACCATTCTTATCAACCTACTCAAAGGCGCCATTCAGTGACGTTGTCAGATTTGCCGCTGCATGCACCCGCGCAGGTGGAGGCGGTGCAGGACCTGCATCCCAACGATGCGATTGCGCGGCGATTGAGGGAGCTGGGATTCGTCGATGGCGAGGACGTGCGGGTGGTCGCGCGCGGGCCGGTGGGCGGTGAGCCGCTGCTGGTGCAGATCGGCTTCACCCGCTTCGCGCTGCGGCGCAGCGAGGCCGCCCGCATCCGCATCAGGCAGGAGGAAGCGGCATGAACGCAGCGACGACCGTGTCGCGGCTGGCGCTGGTGGGCAACCCGAACAGCGGCAAGACCGCGTTGTTCAACCAGCTCACCGGCAGCCGGCAGAAGGTGGCCAACTACGCCGGCGTCACCGTCGAGCGCAAGGAAGGGCGCATGCGCGCCCCGTCCGGGCGCGAATACGCGGTGCTGGACCTGCCCGGTGCCTACAGCCTGCAACCGGCGAGCCTGGACGAGGCCATCACCCGCGACCTGTGCCGCGGCTTCTATCCGGGCGAGCCGGCGCCCGATGCGCTGGTGTGCGTGGTCGATGCCACCAACCTGCGCCTGCACCTGCGCTTCGCGCTGGAAGTTCGCGAGCTGGGCAAGCCGATGATCGTGGCACTGAACATGGTCGACGCGGCGCGCCGGCGCGGTATCGCCATCGACGTGGCGGCGCTGGAACGGGCGCTGGGCGTGCCGGTGGTTGAAACCATCGCGGTGCGTCGCAACGGCGCCAGCGAACTGGTCGCGCGGATCGACGCGATGATGCCGCAGGTGGCGTCGATGGCGCCGCCGCAGGTGGCGCCTGCCGCCGACCACCACGCCCAGGTGCGCGACATCCTCGCCGCCGCGGTGAGCATGCCCACGCGCACGGCGAAGATCGACGACGCGCTGGACCGCTGGCTGCTGCACCCGGTGGTCGGGCTGCTGACCCTGGCGGTGGTGATGTTCCTGATCTTCCAGGCGGTCTATGCCTGGGCCACGCCGTTGATGGACGGCATCGAGGCCGGCTTCGCCTGGCTTGGTGCCCTGGTCGGCTCGACCCTGCCGGAAGGGCCGCTGAGCAGCCTGCTGGTGGACGGCATCATCGCCGGCGTCGGCGGCGTGCTGGTGTTCCTGCCGCAGATCCTGATCCTGTTCTTCTTCATCCTCGCGCTCGAGGAATCCGGCTACCTGCCGCGCGCGGCGTTCCTGCTGGACCGGATGATGGCGGCGGCCGGCCTGTCCGGGCGCTCGTTCATCCCGCTGCTGTCCAGCTTCGCCTGCGCGGTGCCGGGCATCATGTCCACGCGCAGCATCCAGGATCCCCGCGACCGGCTGGCGACGATCCTGGTCGCGCCGCTGATGACCTGTTCGGCGCGGTTGCCGGTGTATGCGCTGCTGATCGGTGCCTTCATCCCGCAGAAGACCGTGTGGGGCGTGTTCAACCAGCAGGGGCTGGTGCTGTTCGGCCTGTATGCCGCCGGCATCTTCAGCGCGCTGGCGATGTCGTGGACGATGAAGAAGTTCCGCCGCGACAAGGCCGAGCACCCGCTGCTGCTGGAACTGCCGTCCTACCGCCTGCCGCACCTGCGCGACCTGGCGGTCGGGCTGTACGAGCGCGGCATGATCTTCCTCAAGCGGGTCGGCGGCATCATCCTGGCGCTGACCATCCTGCTGTGGTTCCTGTTGTCGTTCCCGGCGGCGCCGGCCGACGCCACCCTGCCGGCCATCGACTACAGCTTCGCCGGGCGCATCGGCCACGCGATGGCGGTGTTCTTCGCGCCGCTGGGCTTCAACTGGCAGATCTGCATCGCGTTGATTCCCGGGCTTGCGGCGCGCGAAGTGGCGGTGGCCTCGCTGGCCACGGTGTACGCGCTTTCGGCGGCCGACGACGATGCCGCGGCGCAGGCGCTGACCCCGCTGATCAGCGATGGCTGGTCGCTGGCCACCGCGCTGTCGCTGCTGGTCTGGTACATCTACGCGCCGATGTGCATCTCCACGCTGGCCACGATCAAGCGCGAGACCAACTCGTGGAAGCAGATGGCGTTCGCCGCCGGCTACCTGTTCGCGGCGGCGTGGCTGGCCTCGCTGGTCACCTACCAGGTCGCCGTGGCGCTGGGGGCGGGCTGATGGACCGGGGCCTGCTGCTGCAGTACGCCATCATCGCCCTGGCCGTGCTGGCCAGCGCGTGGGTGGTGCTGAAGAAGCAGTTCCCCGGTACCGTGCGCCGGCTGCGCGGGGCATTGGTGCTGTGGCTGGTGAAGCCGCAGCGCTCGCCGCGGCTGCAGGCGCTGGGGCGCCGGCTGGCGCCGCCGGCAGGCGGCGGCGATGACGGTTGTGGTGGCTGCGGCGGCTGCGGGCCGAATCCACCGCGGCAACACTGAAGCGCGCGCCGGTGGCGATGGGGCCGGCCGGGCACGACCCAGGCAGTGGCGGACGGGCAGCCCCTGGAGCCTGCGCTTGCACCGCTCAGCCTGCGCGTGACCCGAGTTCCGACGCCAGCGCCAGCCACCGTTCGCGTTGTGCCGGGGTGCTGTTGCGCACCACGCCCAGGCGGCTGACCCGCACCGGGCGGATGCCGCAGAATTCCAGGATGGTGGCGCGGACCTGGGCGATTCCGGGGTCGCGGTAGATCCAGCGGTAGTACCACGACGGTGTGTCCAGGGTGGTGATCACCCGTGCGCTGCGACCGGACAGCAGGCGATCCCACCAGAGCGAATCGTGCCGGTAGCGGAAGGCGAAGCCCGGCAGCAGCACGCGATCGAAGAAGCCCTTCAGCAACGCCGGCATTCCGCCCCACCAGGTGGGGTAGACCAGCACCAGGTGGTCACAGGCGCGGATCGCTTCGGCCGCATCCTCCAGGCCCGGTTCCAGCGGCTGGACCTGGTGGTAGCCATGGTGCAGCACCGGATCGAAGGCCAGCTCGCCCAGCGCGATCAGGCGCACCCGGTGGCCGGCAGCCCCGGCGGCGGTGGCGTAGTTGTGGGCGAGGGCGCCGCACAGGCTGTCGCGGTCGGGATGGCCCAGCAGGATCAGGATGGAGCGGGACACGGCAACCTCCGGCAAGGGAAAGGACGCGATACAGGGCACTGCCCGCGGGGCAGGGCCACGCCGGGCGGGTGCGGCTGCCCGGGTGCGGTGTGCGGTGACTGCCGCGGCGACCGTGTGCAGGGCGAAGCCGGCCCGGCGCGGTCGCGCACGCCCGGCCGCAGCGTGTGTTGTGCGGGGGAGCATGAATGGCCGGCCCTGCCGGCGTTGCGTGCCGGCCATGACGACCAGGCCGATGGTCCCGCGCCGGGGCCGGGCGGATCGGCCGGCGCCATGCGGCGCCCTGCGCAGCGCAGTGGCGGTACCTGTTCAGGCGCGGCACCGCGGCATCGGCAGGCCGCCACACGTTGTGTCCACGCTGGCACCGCGTGGTCCCGCCGCGCCGCTGGGCATCGGGCGATGGCCATCCATTGCATGAAGGGATGTTCAGCCTAGCAGCGCCGGCGCTTGCCCGGGCAGGCATGCTGCCGCTAGCCTGCGGGCATGAACCAGACTCCGCTGCGATTGCTCATATACGGCGCTTCCGGGCGCATGGGCCAGGCCCTGCTGCGGCTGGCCGCAGACGACCCTTCGCTGCAGGTGGTCGCCGCGGTGCTGCGCAAGGCGCCGGCACAGCGCGTGATCGATGGCGTGCCGCATTTCGCCGCCAGTGAAATGCCGGGCGCTCCCGAATTCGACGTGGCCATCGATTTCAGCCTGCCGGCCGGGTTCGATCCGGTGCTGGCGCTGTGCGTGGACCGTGGCACGGCGTTCGTTTCCGGTACCACCGGCATCGACGCGGCGCAGCAGGCGGCGCTGGCGGCCGCGGCGCAGCGCATCCCGCTGACCTGGGCGACCAATTTCAGCCTGGGCGTCGCGGTGCTGGCCGAGCTGGTGGAACGGGCCGCGGCGAGCCTGCCGGGCTGGGACTGCGACATCGTCGAGTCGCACCACGTGCACAAGAAGGACGCGCCGTCCGGGACTGCGCTGACGCTCGGGGAGTCGGCGCTGCACGGTGGCGCCGAGCCGCGTTACGCCAGCCTGCGCGCCGGCGACATCATCGGCGAGCACCTGGTCCAATTCACCGGGCTGGGCGAGCGCGTGGAGCTGGTGCATCGCGCCACCAACCGCGACATTTTCGCGCGCGGCGCCCTGCACGTGGCGCGGCAGCTGCATGGGCGCGCCGCCGGGCGCTATTCGGTGCGCGACCTGGTAGCGCCCGGCGCAAACTGAACAGGCGCCGCGGCGGGGCGCTGCAGGACGACGCGGCGGCGTACGCGGCGCTGGCGTCGATGGCACCCATGCCTTTACAATTCCCGCTCGCCGAATCACGTCAGCCGGACCGGTTTAACACCGCCGTCCGCGCTTTTTTGCAACCGGTTTTTGCCGTGAGCGCAGGCGTGGCTTCGGAGCCCCCTCGGTAGCCAAAGTGAGATTCCCGTGACCCAAGCCGCAATCCTCGTGCTCGAAGACGGCACCGTATTCGAGGGCGAATCCGTAGGCGCGCCCGGCCTGTCCGTGGGTGAGGTGGTGTTCAACACCGCCATGACCGGTTACCAGGAAATGCTGACCGATCCGTCCTACGCCCGGCAGATGATCACCCTGACGTACCCGCACATCGGCAACACCGGCACCACCGAACAGGACAACGAGGCGTCGCAGGTCTGGGCCGCGGGCCTGATCGTGCGTGACGTGCCGCGCCGTCCGAGCAGCTGGCGCAACCAGCTTTCGCTCCAGGACTGGCTGCAGCAGCGCGGCGTGGTCGCCATCGCCGGCATCGATACCCGCAAGCTCACCCGCATCCTGCGCGAGCGCGGCGCCCAGAACGGCGCGCTGATGGCCGGCCCCGGCCTTGACGTGGACAAGGCGCTGGAAGCGGCGCGCAAGTTCCCCGGGCTGAAGGGCATGGACCTGGCCAAGGTGGTCAGCACCGACAAGCCCTATGCCTGGCGCGAAGGCCAGCTGGACCTGGACCAGGGCCAGTTCGTCCAGGCCGAGCCGAAGTTCAAGGTCGTCGCCTACGATTTCGGGGTCAAGACCAACATCCTGCGCATGCTTGCCGAGCGCGGCTGCGATCTCACCGTGGTGCCGGCACAGACCCCGGCCGCCGAGGTGCTGGCGATGAACCCCGATGGCGTATTCCTGTCCAACGGCCCGGGCGATCCGGAACCGTGCGACTACGCGATCGACGCGATCAGGACCTTCCTCGAGAAGAAGATCCCGACCTTCGGCATCTGCCTGGGCCACCAGCTGCTGGGCCTGGCCTCGGGCGCCAACACCATGAAGATGGGCCACGGCCACCACGGCGCCAACCATCCGGTGCAGGACATCGACAGCGGCCGGGTGATGATCACTTCGCAGAACCACGGCTTCGCCATCGACGAGGCCACGCTGCCGCCCGGCCTGCGGGTCACCCATCGCTCGCTGTTCGACCAGACCATCCAGGGCGTGGAGCGCACCGATGCGCCGGCGTTCTCCTTCCAGGGCCACCCGGAAGCCTCGCCTGGCCCGCACGACGTGGCACCGCTGTTCGATCGCTTCATCGCGATGATGGCCCAGGCCAACTGATCCAGCCGCCGGACCGGCCTCCCGTTCCGGCAAGGCCGCGACGGATGCGGCCATCCAGCGCACGTCTTCACTCACTGCGGCCCGCCGCAGCCCCCATGCGAGTACTGAAATGCCAAAGCGCACCGATCTAAAAACCATCCTGATCATCGGCGCCGGCCCGATCGTCATCGGCCAGGCCTGCGAGTTCGACTACTCCGGCGCGCAGGCGTGCAAGGCACTGCGCGACGAGGGTTACCGCGTGGTGCTGGTCAACTCCAACCCGGCCACGATCATGACCGATCCGGAGATGGCCGACGCCGTCTACATCGAGCCGATCAACTGGCAGACCGTCGAGAAGATCATCGACAAGGAGCGCCCCGACGCGCTGCTGCCGACCATGGGCGGGCAGACCGCGCTGAACTGCGCGCTGGACCTGGCCGACCACGGGGTGCTGGAGAAGTACAACGTCGAGCTGATCGGCGCCAAGCGCGAGGCCATCCGCATGGCCGAGGACCGCGAGCTGTTCCGCGTGGCGATGCAGGAGATCGGCCTGGAGTGCCCGAAGGCCGCCGTCGCCCACACGCTGGAAGAGGCGCTGGAGATCCAGACCCGGGTCGGCTACCCGACCATCATCCGCCCGTCGTTCACCCTGGGCGGCAGCGGCGGCGGCATCGCCTACAACCGCGAAGAGCTGATCGAGATCGTCAACCGCGGCCTGGAACTGTCGCCGACCACCGAAGTGCTGGTCGAGGAGTCGGTGCTGGGCTGGAAGGAGTTCGAGATGGAAGTGGTCCGCGACACCGCGGACAACTGCATCATCGTCTGCTCGATCGAGAACCTGGACCCGATGGGCGTGCACACCGGTGACTCGATCACCGTGGCCCCGGCGCAGACCCTGACCGACAAGGAATACCAGCGCCTGCGCGACGCTTCGATCGCCGTGCTGCGCAAGATCGGGGTGGACACCGGCGGTTCCAACGTGCAGTTCGGCATCAGCCCGACCACCGGCCGGGTGGTGGTGATCGAGATGAACCCGCGCGTGTCGCGGTCCTCGGCGCTGGCCTCCAAGGCCACCGGCTTCCCGATCGCCAAGGTCGCCGCCAAGCTGGCCGTGGGCTACACCCTGGACGAGCTGAAGAACGAGATCACCGGCGGCCTGACCCCGGCCTCGTTCGAGCCGTCGATCGACTACGTGGTCACCAAGATCCCGCGCTTCGCCTTCGAGAAGTTCCCGGCCGCCGACGCGCGCCTGACCACGCAGATGAAGTCGGTGGGCGAGGTGATGGCGATGGGCCGCACCTTCAAGGAATCGCTGCAGAAGGCGCTGCGCGGCCTTGAGACCGGCAAGATCGGCCTGGACCCGACCGGCCTGGACCTGGGCAGCGAGGAAGACATCGCCACGCTCAAGCGCGAACTGAAGGCACCGGGGCCCGAGCGCCTGTTCTACGTGGGCGACGCCTTCCGTGCCGGCATGAGCGTTGACGATGTCTACGGCCTGTCCTGGATCGACCCGTGGTTCCTGGACCAGGTCGAGGACATCATCGCCGACGAGAAGCAGGTGCGCGCCGAGGGCATCGACGCGCTGGACGGCAAGCGCCTGCGCGCGCTCAAGCGCGCCGGCTTCTCCGACGCGCGGCTGGCGCAGCTGACCGGCACCAACGAAGCGGCGATCCGCGCCCTGCGCCGCGCGCACAAGGTGCGCCCGGTGTACAAGCGGGTGGATTCGTGCGCCGCCGAGTTCGCCACCAGCACCGCCTACCTGTATTCGACCTACGAGGACGAGTGCGAGGCCAACCCGAGCGATCGCGACAAGATCATGATCCTCGGCGGCGGCCCGAACCGCATCGGCCAGGGCATCGAGTTCGACTACTGCTGCGTGCATGCCGCGCTCGCCCTGCGCGAGGACGGCTATGAAACCATCATGGTCAACTGCAACCCGGAGACCGTCTCCACCGACTACGACACCTCCGACCGCCTGTACTTCGAGCCGCTGACGCTGGAAGACGTGCTGGAGATCGTCGAGCTGGAGCAGCCCAAGGGCGTGATCGTGCAGTACGGCGGGCAGACCCCGCTCAAGCTGGCGCGCGCGCTGGAAGCCAACGGCGTGCCGGTGATCGGCACCTCGCCGGATTCCATCGACCTGGCAGAGGACCGCGAGCGGTTCCAGAAGCTGGTGCAGGAACTGGGCCTGAAGCAGCCGCCGAACCGTACCGCGCGCACCGCCGACGAGGCGCTGGTGCTGGCCCGCGAGATCGGCTACCCGCTGGTGGTGCGCCCGAGCTACGTGCTCGGTGGCCGCGCCATGGAGATCGTCTACGGCGAATCCGACCTGGCGCGCTACGTGCGCGACGCGGTCAAGGTTTCCAACGACTCGCCGGTGCTGCTGGACCACTTCCTCGACGCGGCGGTGGAAGCGGACGTGGACATCATCTGCGACAAGGACGGCAACGTCCTGATCGGCGGCGTGATGGAGCATATCGAGGAAGCCGGCGTGCATTCGGGCGATTCTTCCTGCTCGCTGCCGCCGTACTCGCTGTCGCCGGCCACCCAGGACGAGCTGCGCCGCCAGGTGCGCGAGCTGGCCAAGGCACTGAACGTGATCGGCCTGATGAACACCCAGTTCGCGATCCAGCCCGATGCCGACGGCAACGACGTGATCTTCCTGCTGGAAGTGAACCCGCGCGCCTCGCGCACCGTGCCCTTCGTGTCCAAGGCCACCGGCGTGCCGCTGGCCAAGATCGCCGCCCGCTGCATGGCCGGCATGAGCCTGGCCGAGCAGGGCGCGACCGGCGAAGTGGTTCCGGACTACTACTCGGTGAAGGAGGCGATCTTCCCGTTCGCCAAGTTCCAGGGCGTGGACCCGATCCTGGGGCCGGAGATGCGCTCCACCGGCGAGGTGATGGGCGTGGGCCGCAGCTTCAGCGCCGCGTTCGCGCGCGCGCAGGAGGCCGGCGGCATCAAGACCCCGCCTCTGGGCAAGGCCTTCATCTCGGTGCGCGATGCCGACAAGCCGCGCGTGCTGCCGGCGGTGCAGGGCCTGGTCGAGCGCGGCTATTCGGTGGTGGCCACCCGTGGCACCGCGGCCTGGCTGCAGCAGCAGGGCATCGCCTGCGAGGTGGTCAACAAGGTGGTCGAAGGCCGCCCGCACATCGTCGACAGCATCAAGAACGGCGAGATCGTCTACATCGTCAACACGACCGAAGGCCGTGCCGCGATCAACGACTCGTTCTCGATCCGCCGTGAGGCGCTGCAGCAGCGCGTCACCTATTCGACCACGGTGGCCGGCGCCAAGGCGCTGGTGCAATCGCTGGAATTCCGTGGCACCGGCCCGGTCTGGTCGCTGCAGGAACTGCACAAGGAGTTGAACGCATGAGAGCCCCCATTACCCTCAAGGGCGCGCAGCGGCTGCGCGAGGAGCTGGATCACCTGAAGACCGAAAAGCGCCCGAAGGTGATCGCGGCGATCGCCGAGGCGCGCGAGCACGGCGACCTCAAGGAGAACGCCGAGTACCATGCCGCGCGCGAGGAGCAGGGCTTCATCGAAGGCCGCATCAAGCAGCTGGAAGGCGAGCTGTCGCATGCCGAGATCATCGACATCAGCAAGCTCAATGCCGGCAGCCGCGTGGTGTTCGGCGCGACGGTGACGCTGGCCGACGTGGAGAGCGACGAGGAGAAGCGCTACCAGATCGTCGGCGACCTGGAAGCGGACATCAAACTGGGCCTGATCGCCATCTCCTCGCCGGTGGCGCGCGCACTGATCGGCAAGAACGAGGGCGACACCGTCGCCATCGCCGCGCCTGCCGGCCAGCGCGAGTACGAGATCGTCAGCGTCGAGTACCTCGATTGAACCCGGCGGCGCGGGTCGTACCCCCCGCCATGCCTGCCGGCTGACGCACCTGCATGACCGCCGCCGCTCCGGCAGGGAGCGGTGGCCAGGGCGCCCGCCATCGGGCCGCGGCCCCGGGAGCCGGCGATGTTTGGCGGCCGATGGTTTCGCCCGTACCCTCGTCCATGCCATCCGGGCCGGCTGCGCCGCGTACCCCGGCATCCCGCCGGGGCGTTTGTTGCAGGCAACAGGACCGCAGAGCCTTCCATGACCCACGCCAAAGCCACCTTGCTGCTTCCCGCCCGCAGCCGCTTCCCGGGCGGTTCCCTGCCGGCACCGGTGGCCAGCGCGTTTGGCCGCGCCGACCGCAGTACCGGCGCCGCCGGCGAGTCGGCGCAGTTGCGCCGGCATTTCCAGGTGCAGCCCGATGACTGGTCGGCGGCCGCGTTGACCCGCGAGGTCGACGCTGGCGATGCCGCCGGCAGCCTGTGGCTGCGCGCCGACCCGGCCAACGTGATGCCGGACATGCAGGGCGCGCGGTTGATGGCCTCGGCCGAGAGCCTGCGCCTGGAGCCGGCCGATGCGGCCGCATTGCTGCCTGCGCTGCAACCGCTGTTCGCCGGGTTCGGCTTCCAGCTCGACGCGCCTTCGCCATCGCGCTGGTACCTGCGCCTGCCCGACGACACGCCGCTGCCGGCCTTCACCGCGCCCGATGCCGCGCTCGGCGACGACCTGTTCGAACACCTGCCCGAGGGCGACAACGGCCGCCAGTGGCGGGCGCTGCTGACCGAAGCCCAGGTGGTCCTGCACCAGCATCCGTGGAACCAACAACGCGTCGCCGAGGGCAGGCGCGCGGTCAATTCGCTTTGGTTCTGGGGCGCCGGCCGCCTGCCGCAGTCGGTGCGGACCGGGCATGCCCAGGTCCGCAGCCGCGATGCCCTGCTGCAGGGGCTGGCGGCCATGGCCGGCGTGCGCATCGACGGCGACCAGACGGTCGATGCACTGGTGGACCTGCGCCAGCTGCGTTCGCTGGAGCAGCTCACCCGCGATGCCATCGCGCCGCTGCTCGATGCCATCGGCCGTGGCGAACTGCGCGAACTGCAGCTCGATTTCGAGGACGGCACCTGCTACCGCATCCACCGTGGCCAGCGCTGGCGCTTCTGGAAGAAGCCGCTAGCGGCCCTGCACGATGCGTGATGCATTGAAGATCGTCCGCCGGCCCGACGGCCCGGCCGGGCAGTGGGATGCGGCCACCCTGCCGCTGCTGCGTCGCATCTATGCCGCGCGCGGCGTGTGCAGCGCCGAGCAGGCGCAACCGAAGCTGGCGCAGCTGCATGCACCGGACCTGCTCGGCGGCATGCATGCCGCGGTGCAGCTGCTGGCCGCGGCGATCGCCTCCGGCCGGCGCATCCTGGTCGTCGGCGATTTCGACTGCGACGGCGCCACCGCGTGCGCGGTCGGCGTGCGCGGGTTGCGCCTGCTAGGCGCGTGCGACGTGGTGCATGCGGTGCCCAACCGCATGGTGCACGGCTACGGCCTGTCGCCGTCGCTGGTGGCTGAACTGGCCGCGCTGCAGCCGGACCTGCTGGTGACGGTGGACCATGGCATCGCCTGCCACGCCGGCGTGGCCGCGGCCAAGGCGCTGGGCTGGCAGGTGCTGGTGACCGACCACCACCTGCCCGGCGAGCAGTTGCCGGCGGCCGACGCCATCGTCGATCCGAACCTGGATGGCGACGCGTTCCCGAGCAAGGCGCTGGCCGGTGTCGGGGTGATCTTCTACGTGCTGATGGCGTTGCGCCGGCACCTGCGCGAGGCCGGCGCGTTCGCCGATGGCAAGGGTCCGGACCTGACCCCGCTGCTGGACCTGGTGGCGGTGGGTACCGTTGCCGATCTGGTGGCGCTGGACGACAACAACCGTGCCCTGGTCGCGGCCGGCCTGCGCCGGCTGCGCGCCGGCCAGGGCTGCGTCGGCCTGCGGGCGCTGATCGAGGCCAGCGGCCGTGATCCACGGCGGTTGACCGCCAGCGATATCGGCTTCGCCCTGGGCCCGCGCCTGAACGCCGCCGGCCGGCTCGAGGACATGGCCCTGGGCATCGAACTGCTGTTGACCGAGGACCCGGCGCAGGCGCGCGAAATCGCCGCGTTGCTGGAAGAGATCAACGCCGAGCGCCGGGCGGTGCAGCAGACGATGACCGACGACGCCGAGCTGGCGGTGTCACGGGTACTGCTGGACGGCAATGGCGGGCATCCGGTCGCGGCCTGTCTGTTCGATGCGCAGTGGCATCCCGGCGTGGTCGGGCTGGTGGCCTCGAAGATGAAGGACCGCCTGCATCGCCCGGTGATCGCCTTCGCCCCGGCCGAACCGGGAGCACAGGCGCTGCGCGGGTCGGCGCGCTCGATTCCCGGTTTCCACATCCGCGACGCCCTGGCCGCGGTGGATGCGCGGCACCCCGGGCTGATCGACCGTTTCGGTGGCCATGCCATGGCCGCGGGCCTGAGCCTGCCGCTGGCACGGCTGGAGGCGTTCCGCGCCGCGTTCGAACAGCAGGTGCTGGCGACGCTGGACCCGGCGCTGCTGCAGCAGCAGCTGCTCAGCGACGGCGAACTGTCCGTGGCCGAACTGGATTTCCGCCACGCCGAGGCGCTGCGGCTGGCCGGGCCATGGGGGCAGGGGTTCCCGGAACCGCTGTTCGATGGGCACTTCGAGGTGGCGCAATGGCGCGTGCTCAAGGAACGCCACCTGAAACTGGAACTGCGCCTGCCCGGCATGGCCGGTACCCTCAATGCCATCCACTTCGGCGGCTGGAGCGGCGTCGCCCCGGGCCGCCACGTGCACCTGGCCTACCGCCTGGTCGGCGACGATTACCGCGGTGGCGGCGCGATCCAGTTGATCGTGGAGCACTGCCAGGCGGCCTAGCGGCGGCCGTCATCCGCAGCGCGGATAGTGGCCGATGCGCACTCAGCGGCGGCCATCGACCAGCGCCGGCACCGGCGGGGCAGGCGCCACGGGCCTGAGCCCGAACAGCGGCCGCAGCCAATCGACGCGCCGGATCACCGCGTAGGCGCCCAGGCACAGCGCGAAGGTCGCCACCACCAGCAGCACCGCCTCGGCCGTGGCGGGGATGTGCAGGGGCTTGAGCGCATGCGCCAGCACCACGATCACCGTCTGGTGGAGGATGTACAGCGGGAACACCGCCAGGCTCAGGTAGCGCAGCAGCGGACTGTCGACGTCGCGCCAGCGGTAGGCGAAGCCGAGCAGGGCGGCGATGGCGCACCACTGGTCCAGCGCCCAGGCCGCGCGCAGCCATTGGCGCAGCGCTTCGGGTACCGGATGGGTTTCGTCATGGCCGGCGAAGTACCAGGTATGGACCAGCAGCGCATAACTGGCGGCCGCCAGCAGCAGCGCCGGCCAGCGCAGGCGCTGCAGGGACAGCCAGAAGCCTTCGTTGAAGGCCACCAGGAAGCCGATCAGGAACACGCTCGCGTACTGCGCGTGGTTGTACCAGTCGTCCACCAGGGCGTGGGTCTGCTCGAAGCGCGCGGCCAGCAGTAGGCGTGCCGCCGCCAGCAGCAGCACCGGCAGCAGCAGCGCGCCCCAGCCCTGCAGCAGGCGGGCGGTGCCGTCGCGCAGCGCCGCCAGGGCCGGTGCCGGCAGCAGCCACAGCAGCCAGGCCAGCAGCGTGTAGCACCACAGGTAGGGCAGGAACCACAGGTGGTTCCAGGTCGGCAGGACCAGACACTTGCCGTCGCTGCCGCAGAAGCCCTGGTAGGCGCCCAGGTATTTGCCATAGAAATCCAGCGCGCCGCCGGAATAGCCGCCGGGCAGCTGTTCGACCACCTGCAGGTAGGCCTGCGGCGGCACGATCACCAGCATGCCGAACAGCAGCGGCAGCAGCAGCTGGCGCGAGCGCCGTCGCACGAAGCCCGCGGCGCTGCCGCGCAGCATGAAGGCGGTGGCCACGCCGGAGACCAGGAACAGCAGTGACATCCGCCAGGGGCTGGTGAGCAGCATGAACGGTTCCGGCGTGGTGCTGGCCGCGGGGCTTTTCACGTGCCAGCCCCAGCTCACGTAGTACATGCCCACGTGGTAGAGCACCAGCAGGCAGAAGGCGAAGACGCGGACCCGGTCCAGGTCGTGGCGGCGTTGCATCGTGGTTGCATCCGGTCGTGTCGGGAAGGGCGCCAGCCTTGCCGCGCCGGGCCCGCCGGGCCACTGCGAGGGGACGGCCGGGGGGCGCGCAGGGACGAATGGTGGGCGCACGGGGACCGCCGGGACGGTGCCAGCGGCTAGAATGCGGCCGATGCGAGATGCCGGACCGATGCCATACGAACGCTATCTGCCGTGGAGGCGCTGGGTCGAGATCGGCTTCTGGTTGGTGATGATCGGCGGCAACTGCGTGGCCAACAGCGTGGTCACGCTGATGGACCTGCGCCGCCGCGGTTCGGATATCCCGGCATGGGAGCCGGCGCTGTGGGAAGCGAGCAGCGCGCTGATGTGGCTGCTGCTGATCCTGCCGGGCATGGCGTGGTTCACCCGCCGCCATCCGTTCCAGTGGAGCGGGTGGGCACGCCAGGGGCTGCGCTATTTCGCCGCCAGCCTGGTGGTCTGCGCGGTGCACGTGCTGGGCATGGTCGCGCTGCGCGCGTCCGTGTACGCCGGCGTCGGCATGGACTACGACTTCGGCCCCTGGGCGCGCGGGCTGTTCTACGAGTACCTGAAGGACATCCGCAGCTTCGCCTACATCGTGTTGACCATGGAGGCCTATCGCGCCCTGCTGCGGCGCTGGCAGGGCGAGGCCAGCCTGCTGTCCGAGCCGGACGAAGGCCCGGCGCTGGAGCCGGTCGAGCGCCCGGAGCGTTTCCTGGTGCGCAAGCTCGGCCGCGAGTTCCTGGTCGCCGCCGGCGACATCGAATGGCTGCAGGCCGCCGGCAACTACGTCAACCTGCGGGTGCGCGGCCATGACTACCCGCTGCGCAGCACCATCGCCGGGATCGAGGCCCGGCTGGATCCGGACCGCTTCGTGCGCATCCACCGCAGCTACATGGTCCACCTGGCGCAGGTGGTATCGATCGAACCGCTGGACAGCGGTGATGCACGCGTGCACCTGCGCGACGGCACGGTGCTGCCGTGCAGCCGCCGCTACCGCGCCGCGCTGCGCGCGCGTGGCGGCATGGAGTAGGCCGGCCGCGCGCGGCGGCCGGCCCGGTTCCGGGCGGCGGCGACGACGCAGGCCGGCGGTTGCCCACCGGCCTGCGCGGAGCTGCCGCCGGTGGCTTACCTGCGGCGGACCAGCAGCCGGTAGGTGCCCGCCGCATACGGGTCGAAGCTGTGCGCCATCAGTATGTACCGGCCGGCATCCAGCTCGATCTCCAGCTGCGGATCCAGGCTGGTGTCGCTGTCGTCCTGCGAGGCGACTTCCTCGCCGTCGCGCATCAGGGTGATCATGCCGTCCAGGCCGTTGCTGCCGGTCATGCTGATGACGTAGTGGCCCTTGCGCGGGACCTCGAGCGTGTACAGGCTGCGCGAGCCGGCGATCAGCTGGCCGCTGGTCTCGCGGCCGGGAACGAGCACCGGGCGGGTCGGGCCGTCCGGCGCCGGCGCGGTGCTGGTGGCCAGCTGGAAGATGCCGCCGCGGCCGTTCACCGAGCGCACCGAGACGTTGTACTCGCCCGGGTCCAGCACCTGCGACAGGCGCGCGTTGACCGCGCCGCCGCCATCATCGTCGGTGAGCGTGAAGTCGGCGCCCTGCAGGGTCAGGAACGGATCGATGTCGCCGCTGCTGGCATCGAACTGCACGCGGCGGCGCTCCGGCAGGGAAAACACGAAACTGCGGGTCTGGTCGGCGCCGACGAAGCTGCTGGCCAGGCCTTCCAGCGGCAGCGCGCTGCCGTCCTCGAACACCAGGCCTTCCGGGAAATCGGCCCGTTCCACGCCCAGGTAGAACGCGCCACCGTTGCGCGAGAAGGCGCTGGCGGTGAGCGTGTAGCGTCCCGGCTGCAGCGGCGCCACCAGCCGCGAGTCGGTGCCGTTGCCGCCATCGTCGTCTTCCAGCGTCACGCCGTTGCCACTGAGTTCCAGCCGGGTATCGAACGCGTCCGACTCCAGCGAGACGGTGTACAGGCCGGGCGCGTCGACCTGCAGCGTGTAGGTCTGGCGCTCGCCGACCAGCCAGTCGGTGATGCGCTGGCCGGCCGCCAGCGGCTTGCCGTCATAGGCGACGATCGGCGTGGCGGTGAGGTGGAACGGGCCGAAGGCGCGGGCATCGGCGCCGCTGACCGCGATCAGGTACGGGCCGGCCTTGTCGGCGCGCACGCTGAGCTGGGCGCCTTCGCCGCAGCCGCATTCGGTGCGGCCGACCAGCATGTCGCGGTGGAACACCGCCAGCGTGCCGTTGAGCGGGCCGTCCAGCTTCAGCGATACCGCCTGGCCGGCCGCCAGTTGCAGGCTGAACAGCTGGCTGCGGCTGCCATCGCTGTAGTTGAGCGCGGTGGCGGAGGTGATTTCACCCGCGGCTTCGCCGTTGCTCGGGAGCGGGCGGATGGTGGGGGCGGCATGCACGGGGGCGTTCAGGCCGGCGGCGATGGCGAGGGTCAGCAATCCAGCTGCGAGTCGCTTCACGTTGGTTTTCCTTGGTCTGTTGCAGGGGGACGGCCACGGCCGGATGCGGCGTGCGCGAACCGACGGTACGTGTGGCCGGTGGGAAGCGTCCCGGTGGCAGGCGGGGCCCGCCACCGGGGGCATGCTTCAGTTAGCTGCCGCCGCCTCGGTTGCCGCCTCGGCGGCATCCTTGCGGTTGCTGTTGGCCGGCGTGGCGGGTTCATCCCCCAGGTCGGTGGTTTCCAGCTCGAACACGCCCTGCTGGCTGCCGAAGCTGGAGACAGTCACGGTATAGCGGCCCGGACCCAGCTGCAGCACCAGCCGCGCGTTGGTGCCGTTGCCGCCGTCATCGTCCTCGGCATCGATACCGGGACCGCTGATGCGCAGCACCGAATCGAAGTTGTCGGCGATGGCATCGAACTGCAGGTGGCGCGCGGCGTCCAGGTCGAGCACGAAGCTGCGGCGCCCGCGCGAATCGACCATGCCCTGCGCGGTCCGGCCGATCACCAGCGCACTGCCGTCGCGGATGATCAGGTCCTTGTCGACCGGGGTCAGCGCGACCTTGAGCTTGAACGCGCCGGTGCTGCCGTTCAGCGACGAGGTACCGATGGTGTAGTCGCCCGGCTCCAGGTAGGCACGGATGCGGGCATTGAGGTTGCCGCCGCCGTCGTCGTCCTCGATGTCGATGCCGTGGCCGCTCAGGTGCAGGTACGCATCCAGCGCCCCCGATTCCATGGCGATGGTGTAGATGCCGGCCTTGTCGACCTTGAGGGTGTAGTCCTGCTTGTCGCCCATGAGCCAGTCGATGGCTTCGCTGCCCGCGCCCAGCGGCTTGCCATCGTAGGGAGTGACCTGGCTGCTCTTGAGCTTGAACGGGCCGAACGCGTCCGCGCCGGCGCTGTTCACCGCCACCAGGTAGGTACCATCCTTCGGTGCCTTGAACGCCAGGCTGACCTCGCTGGTGCCGGCCTCGCCCTCGTAGCCGCGCGACGACGCGCTGGCCAGCAGGCTCTGGCCGTCGAACACCGACAGCTGGCCATCGAGCGCGCCGCCCAGCTCCAGTGCCACGGCCTGGCCGCTCTTCAGTGTCACCCTGTAGCCCTGGTGGCGGCTGCCGTCGTTGTAGTTCAGGCGGCTGGAGGAGGTGATTTCACCGGAGACGCTGTCGCCGACGGCCAGGCTGGGGGCAGTGTCGCCATCGCCGCCGCCACCGCTGCCGAGCTTCTGGCAGGCGGCCAGGGCCAGGGTGAGGGAAAGGGCTGCGAACAGGCGGGTGGGGCGTGTATTCAAGCGAGAGTCCTTGATCGGTTGAAAGGGCCGCGCCGCGACGCGGCTGGCCGGGATTCTACCGGCAAGCGCGGGGCTTCCCCATCCACCCGCCCCCGCGTGCGGCATCGCCGACGGCGCCGGTGCGCGATGCTAGAATTGCCGGCTTGTCTGCACCTGCATGGACCGACCATGATCGAACTGAATCCGATCCGCCAGCGAATCACCGATCTGACCGATCGCGTGGTCTCGCTCAGGGGGTATCTTTGACTACGACGCCAAGAAAGAGCGTCTTGAGGAAGTAACCCGGGAGCTGGAAAGCCCCGACGTCTGGAACAACGCCGAATACGCGCAGAACCTGGGCCGCGAACGCGCCAGCCTGGAGAAGACCGTGCTCGGCATCGCCCGCGTGCTCGACGGCATGGCCGAGTGCGGCGAACTGCTGGACCTGGCCGAGAGCGAGCAGGACGAGGACACCGCGTTGGCGGTGGTCGCGGACCTGGACACGTACCAGGCGCAGATCGAGAAGCTGGAGTTCCAGCGCATGTTCTCCGGCCAGATGGATTCGGCCAACGCCTTCGTCGACATCCAGGCCGGTGCCGGCGGCACCGAGGCCCAGGACTGGGCCGAGATCCTGCTGCGCATGTACCTGCGCTGGGCCGAGAGCCGCGGCTGGAAGACCGAACTGCTGGAAGTCTCCGGCGGCGAAGTGGCCGGCATCAAGTCGGCGACGTTCCGCGTGGAGGGCGATTTCGCCTACGGCTGGCTGAAGACCGAGATCGGCGTGCACCGCCTGGTGCGCAAGAGCCCGTTCGACTCGGACAACCGTCGTCACACCAGCTTCACCTCGGTGTTCGTGTCGCCGGAAGTGGATGACAACATCGACATCCAGATCAACCCGGCCGACCTGAAGACCGACGTGTACCGCTCCTCGGGCGCCGGTGGCCAGCACGTCAACAAGACCGAGTCGGCCGTGCGCATCACCCACGTCCCCAGCGGCGTGGTGGTCGCCTGCCAGACCGAGCGCAGCCAGCACGCCAACCGCGACCGTGCGATGAAGATGCTGGCCGCCAAGCTGTACGAGCTGGAGATCCAGAAGCGCAACGCCGAGAAGGACGCGGTGGAGGCCACCAAGTCCGACATCGGCTGGGGCAGCCAGATCCGCAACTACGTGCTGGACCAGAGCCGCATCAAGGACCTGCGCACCGGCATCGAGCGCAGCGACACCCAGAAGGTGCTCGACGGCGACCTGGACGAGTTCGTCGAGGCCAGCCTCAAGTCCGGCCTGGAAGCCGGCTCCAAGCGCATCGACGCGTAACCCGCGCGGCCGCGATGGCGGCCGCGCATTCGCCTTGCCGCCCGTCCATCGGCATGATGGACGGGCCTGTTTCCTCCCCCGCAACCACCAAGCCAACGCCATGAACGACCAGACCCCCGCGCCGCAGCCCCCCGTCGACGAGAACAGCCTCATCGCCGAGCGCCGCGCGAAACTCACGGCGTTGCGCGGGCAGGGGATCGCCTACCCGAACGACTTCCGCCGCGAACACTTCGCCGGCGCGCTGCAGGCCGAGTTCGCCGATGCCGGCACCTGGACCGCCGAGGCGCTGGAAGCCTCCGGCCGTACCGTGAAGATGGCCGGCCGGCTGATGGCCAAGCGGATCATGGGCAAGGCCAGCTTCGCCCAGATCCAGGACGAATCCGGCCGCATCCAGCTGTTCCTGCAGGCCACCGCGCTGGACGAGGCCTATGCCGCGTTCAAGGGCTGGGACGTGGGCGACATCATCGCGGTCGAGGGCGGCCTGACCCGCACCAAGACCGGCGAACTGTCGGTCAAGGCGACCGCGCTGCGGCTGCTGACCAAGTCGCTGCGCCCGCTGCCGGACAAGTGGCATGGCCTGGCCGACGTCGAGCAGCGCTACCGCCAGCGCTACGTGGACCTGATCGTGACCCCCGAGTCGCGCGAGGTGTTCATCAAGCGCTCCAGGATCATCCGCGCCATGCGCGCCTGGCTGGACGCACGCGACTTCCTCGAAGTCGAGACGCCGATGATGCATTACATACCCGGTGGTGCCACCGCCAAGCCGTTCACCACCCACCACAACGCGCTGGACCTGGACCTGTACCTGCGCGTGGCCCCGGAGCTGTACCTCAAGCGCCTGGTGGTCGGCGGCCTGGAGCGGGTGTACGAGATCAACCGCAACTTCCGCAACGAGGGCGTGAGTACCCGCCACAACCCGGAATTCACCATGATGGAGCTGTACGAGGCCTACGCCACGTACAACGAAGTGATGGACCTCACCGAGGGCGTGATCCGCGATGTCGCCCGGCAGGTGCTGGGTACCACCACGGTGGAGTGGGACGGCGCGAGCATCGACCTGGCCCCGGCCTTCCGCCGCTGGCGCATGGACGAGGCGGTCCGCCACCACAATCCGGAAATCAGCGTCGCCGACTGCACCGACCGCGACGCCCTGCTGCGCCATTGCGAGCGGCTGAAGATCAAGGTCAAGCCGTCCTGGGGCTGGGGCAAGCTGCTGCTGGAAATCTTCGAAGCCACGGTCGAGTCCACCCTGGTGCAGCCGACCTTCATCACCGACCACCCGGTCGAGGTGTCGCCGCTGGCCCGTGCCAGCGACAGCGAGCCGGGCTATACCGACCGCTTCGAACTGTTCATCAACGGCAAGGAGATCGCCAACGGCTTCTCCGAACTGAACGACCCCGAGGACCAGGCCGCGCGTTTCCAGGCGCAGGTGGAGGCCAAGCAGGGCGGCGACGACGAGGCCATGCACTACGACTCGGACTACATCCGCGCCCTGGAATACGGCATGGCCCCGACCGGCGGCCTGGGCATCGGCATCGACCGGCTGGTGATGATGCTGACCGGCCGCGCCTCGATCCGCGACGTGCTGCTGTTCCCCTACATGCGTCCCGAGAACTGAGCGCGGGCATGTCCGCCCGCTGCCGTGCGCCGGCGTCCGGGCACCCCCGGGGCGCCGGCGTATTGCAGGGCCGGCGCATGCAGTTGATGATGCGATGTCCGCCGGACCGCGCCCGCAGGGGCCGGTGAGGAGGCGCGGCGTGCTGGGAGCCTGACTTCCCGGCAACAGCGGTTTCATCGGACAGACAGTCACATGCGCTTGGAAATCGTCATCGTCGACGACCAGACATCGGCCCGCAGCATGGTGCGGCATGTGCTGGAAGACATCTCGCCGGAACTGGGCGTGTACGACTTCGCCGATCCGCTGGAGGCGCTGGTCTGGTGCCAGTCGCACGATACCGACCTGCTGCTGCTCGACTACCGCATGCCGAACATGGACGGGCTGGAGTTCGCCCAGCGCTTCCGGCGCCTGCCCGGCAACCGCGACGTGCCCATCGTGCTGATCACCGTGGTCGGCGACGAGCCGCTGCGGCAGAGCGCGCTGGAGGCCGGGGTCATCGATTTCCTGGTCAAGCCGATCCGCCCGCGCGAACTGCGTGCGCGCTGCAACAACCTGCTGCAGCTGCGGCGCCACAGCCAGAGCGTGCGCCAGCGGGCGTTGTCGCTGGAACAACGGCTGCTGGCCAGCATGCACGAGGTCGAGGAGCGCGAGCGCGAGACCCTGTCGCGGCTGGCCCGGGCCATCGAGTACCGTGACGCCGGCACCAGCGCCTTCCTCGAGCGCATGGCCCACGTCGCCGGGCTTATCGCCGACGAGCTGGGGCTGCCCAGCGAAGACGTGCGCACCATCGAGATGGCCGCGCCGCTGCACGACATGGGCAAGATCGCCATTCCCGATTCCATCCTGCTCAAGTCCGGCAAGCTGGACGAGGACGAGCTGGCGATCATGCGCCGCCATCCGCGCATCGGCCACGAGCTGCTCAGCGGCAGCAACAACCGCTTCATCCAGGTCGGCGCGACCATCGCCCTGCGTCATCACGAGCGCTACGACGGCAGCGGCTATCCTGATGGCCTGGAGGGCGAGGACATCCCGCTGGAAGCACGCATCGTGGCGGTGGCAGACGTGTTCGACGCACTGCTGTCGCCGCGCCCCTACAAGGAAGCCTGGTCGATGGACGCCACACTGGCCTACCTCTACGCCCAGCGCGGGCGCCTGTTCTGCCCGCGCTGCGTCGATGCCCTGCTGCAGGCGCGCGAGCGCCTGGAGCAGGTCTGCGCACGCTACTCGGCCGCGTTCCCGAGACCGGAAGCCTGACATGACGAGCGCGTTCGCCTGGCTCCGGCAGCGCCTGCGGCAACGCGGGGACAGCGAGCACGCGCAGGCGCTGGTGCGCATCGTGATGATCGCGCTGATCCTGTGCTACGTGCTGTTGTCGGCCAACCGCTGGAGCCTGCCACCGGGACAGCTGCAGCTGGTGATCACCCTGATCCTGATCGCGCAGGGGCTGTCGCTGGTGCTCATGGGCTGGCTGCTGTGGAAGCCCGGGCGCTCGGACCTGCGCCGCATCCTCGGCATGGTCGACGACTACGCGCTGATGTGCACGGCGATGAGCACCATCGGCGAGCCGATGGCCTGCATCTACGTGGTGGTGATGTGGGTGACCGTCGGCAACGGCATGCGGTTCGGCAACCGCTACCTGATGCTGGCCGTGGTGATGGCGACCACCAGTTTCGGCATCACCCTGGCGTTGAGCGACTACTGGCAGCGCAACCTGGCGCTGGGCATCGGCCTGCTGGTCGGGCTTGCGGCCATTCCGCTGTACTTCTCCAGCCTGCTGCGGCAGTTGACCCGGGCCATGGCCGAGGCGCGCCGCGCCAGCGATGCCAAGAGCCGCTTCCTGGCCAACATGAGCCATGAGTTCCGCACTCCGCTCAATGGCCTGTCCGGCATGACCGAGCTGCTCGCCACCACCCGCCTGGACGAGGAACAGCGCGAGTGCCTTGGGACGATCCAGGCATCGGCCCGGACCCTGCTGGCGCTGGTGGAGGAGGTGCTCGACATCTCCGCGATCGAGGCCGGCAAGCTGCGCATCAACGCCCGCGACTTCTCGCTGGCCGAGCTGGTGCATTCGATCGGCCTGATCCTGGCGCCACAGGCGCGCGCCAAGCGCCTGGACTACCGCGTGTTCGTCGAATCCGGGGTGCCCGACGGGCTGCATGGCGACGTTGGCCACCTGCGCCAGATCCTGCTCAACCTGGCCGGCAATGCGGTCAAGTTCACCGACCATGGCCAGGTGGAAATCCGGGTATCGGTGAGCCAGTCGGGCGAGGGGGTGCCGCTGCGGCTGCGCTTCGAGATCCTCGATACCGGCATCGGCGTGCCACCTTCGCTGCGGCCGCGGCTGTTCGACGCCTTCGAGCAGGCCGACGTGTCCATGGCCCGGCGCCATGAGGGAACCGGGCTGGGTACGGCCATCGCCAAGGGCCTGGCCCAGGCCATGGGCGGCGAAATCGGCTACCGCGAGAACCTGCCGGCCGGCAGCTGCTTCTGGGTGGAGCTGCCGCTGGGCCGCGCCCTGGCGCCGGTCGCGGCCGATGCCGGCCCGGCCGCGGGCGCGGAACCGGTGGCCGCCGAGGACCCGGGCAACGTCATCGCCTTCACCGATCCGTTCCGTCGCCACCGCGCGCGCGTGCGCAGCCTGGACATCCTCGTCGCCGACGACCACGAGGCCAACCGCATGGTGCTGCAGCGGCTGCTGCAGAAGGCCGGCCACCGCGTCACCTGCGTGCACGGCGCCGAGGAGGCGCTCGACGCCATGGCCGCGCGCGAATTCGACGTGGCCATCACCGACCTGCACATGCCGGGCATGAGCGGCCTGGACCTGCTCAGGCAACTGCGGGTGATGCAGGCCGGCGGCGGCCCGCGCACGCCGGTGGTGATCCTCAGCGCCGATGTCACGCCCGAGGCCATCCAGCGCTGCAACCAGGCCGGTGCGCACGCGTTCATGGCCAAGCCGGTGGTGGCGGCCAGGCTGCTGGAAACCATGGCCGACATCGCCAGCGGCGCGGCGGCGGGTACCCGCGACATGGCCGCGGTGATCCCCACCTTCGCCGATGGCGACGCCGTGCTCGATACCGGTGTGCTCGACGAGCTGAGTGCACTGGGCATGGGCAAGGGCTTCGAACGCGAGTTCGTGCGCCAGTGCCTGGAAGACCTGGAAAGCGGCATCGGCGCCTTGCCCGGCGACGCGCAGGGCGAGGACTGGGCGCGTCTGCGCGAGCACGCACACGCGATCAAGGGCGTGGCCGCCAACCTGGGATTGTTGAAAGTCGCCCGGCAGGGGGGAGAATTGATGCGCATGGCCGACTGGCAACTCAAGGGCGAGTGGAAACCGCTGCACGCGCGCATCGGTGCCGCGCTGCTGGAGGGACGCCAGGCGCTGGATGCGCGCGCCCAGGGGCGCGCGCAATCGCACGACGACGTGACCGGCTGAGTTCCATCGCCGTCCCGCTGCCGTTCAACTCCGCACCTGGCCGCTGCGGCGGGTCTGCGCCTTGACCAGCCGGTCCATGGTGCGCAGCGACTTCTCGTCCAGCGCCAGCGCCGCATCCACCCAGACCCGGGTGATGTCCATCAGCTCCTGGTAGTCGACCCGGTTGGAGATGCCGCGTACCGCGTTCATCGCCAGGTACGACTGCGGGATGCGCTGCTGCTGGCGGATCAGGTCGTTGACCGCCTGTTCGCCCTGGCCGCGCGGTACCAGGATGTCGACCACGCCCATGGCGTGCATTTCCTCGGCGCTGTACACCCGCCCTTCCAGAATGATGCGCTCGGCCAGCTGCGGCGACACGCGACGGCTCAGGAAGTTGTAGGCGCCCATGCCCGGGAACAGGCCGAACAGCACTTCCGGCAGGCCCATCCCGACGCCTTCCTCGGCGACGATGGTGTGGCAGGACAGGGCCATTTCCAGGCCGCCGCCGAGCGCGTCGCCCTGCAGCAGGGCGATGGTGCGGAAGCTGCCGTCCAGGCCGGCATGGAAGCGGTACACGCCATCGACGCAACTACGCGCGTAGCGCAGCAGGCCGTCGCCGTCGCGCGCGCGGATCAGTGCGGAGAACACGTCCAGGTCGCCGCCGAGGTTGAACGCGTCGGCCGCCGACGCCAGGACCAGGTGGCGCAGGCGCTCGGGCCTGGCCTGTGGGTTGCCGGTGATGCCGTCCAGGTAGGCGTGCATCTCGGTCATCAGCGGCTTGCGGAAGCAGGGGCGCACGCCGGGGCCGGCGTCGGCGTGCATGTGCAGCCAATGCACGTCGCCGGCGGCGTCGGCGTGCACGCGGATGGTGGAGTAGGGCGGGGCGTAGGAGGTGGCGGGGGTGCCGACAGGCAACAGTTCGATCGCGTTCATGGGCTGGGTCCTTGCAGGAGGCCCGCAGAATCGGAAGCGTGGGCGGCGGGCCGGACGCTGGCACTCCGCGATCCTACACGTGGCAGGGTCCAGCGAATGCGCAAAGGCCCCGCCGGAGCCGGCGGGGCCTTCGCGGGAACGGCTGCAGCGGCGGGCTTCAGCCGGCCGGCGGCGCGTCGCGCAGTTCGCGGCGCAGGATCTTGCCGACGTTGGTCTTGGGCAGCTCCTTGCGGAACTCGACGATGCGCGGATGCTTGTAGCCGGTCAGGTTGGCACGGGCGAACTCCTTTACCTGCTCCTCGGTCAGGTTGGGGTCCTTCTTGACGATGACCACCTTGACCACTTCGCCGGATTTCTCGTTCGGCACGCCGACCGCGGCCACTTCCAGGACCCCGGGCATCATCGCGATCACGTCCTCGACCTCGTTCGGGTACACATTGAAGCCGGACACCAGGATCATGTCTTTCTTGCGGTCGACGATGTAGAAGAAGCCCTTCTCGTCCATGCGCGCCATGTCACCGGTATGCAGCCAGCCACCTGCATCCATCGCCTTGGCGGTCTCGTCCGGGCGGTGCCAGTAGCCCTTCATCACCTGCGGGCCGCGGATGCACAGCTCGCCGACTTCCCCGGCGGCCAGCATGTTACCGTCGTCGTCCTTCACGCAGGCGTCGGTGGAGGAGATGGGCAGGCCGATGGCGCCGTTGTATTCGGCCAGGTCCAGCGGGTTGATGCAGGCCGCCGGCGAGGTTTCGGTCAGGCCATAGGCCTCCACCAGGGTGGTGCCGGTGATCTTCTTCCAGCGCTCGGCCACCGCCCGCTGCACTGCCATGCCGCCGCCCAGGGTGACCTTGAGCGAGGAAAAATCCACGTCCTCGAAGCCCGGCGTGTTGAGCAGGCCGTTGAACAGCGTGTTGACGCCGGTGATGGCGGTGAAGCGGTTGTTGCGCAGTTCCTTGACGAAGCCCTTCATGTCGCGCGGATTGGTGATCAGGTGGTTCAGGCCGCCCAGTTTCATGAAGACCAGGCCGTTGGCCGTCAGCGCGAAGATGTGGTACAGCGGCAGCGCGGTGATGATCACCTCCTCGCCGGGCTTGACCCCCGAGGCGGAGATCCATGCCGAGGCCTGCTGCATGTTCGCCACCAGGTTGCGGTGGGTCAGCATGGCGCCCTTGGCCACCCCGGTGGTGCCGCCGGTGTACTGCAGGAAGGCGATGTCGTCGTGGTCGATCTCCACCGGCGGCATGGCATGGCGCGCGCCCAGGCGCAGCGCCTCGCCGAAGCGGATCGTGCCCTTGATCCGGTAATCCGGCACCATCTTCTTGACGTACTTGAGTACGAAATTGACGATCGCCCCCTTGGGGAAGCCGAGCATGTCACCCAGCCCCGTGGTGATCACCTGCTTGACCGGGGTCTCGGCGATCACCTGCTGCACGGTGTCGCCGAAGTTGTCCACCACCACGAGCGCCGAGGCGCCGCAGTCGACCAGTTGGTGCTTCAGTTCGCGGGGGGTATAGAGCGGGTTGACGTTCACCACGGTCAGGCCGGCGCGCAGGATGCCGAAGATGGCGATCGGGTACTGCAGGCAGTTGGGCATCATCACCGCCACGCGGTCGCCCTTCTTCAGCTGCAGCTCGCCCAGCAGGTAGGCGGCGAACCGGGTCACCAGGGCGTCGGTCTGCCCGTAGGTCAGCACCTTGCCGAAATTGGAGTAGGCGGGACGATCGCGGAACTTGGCCACGGAAGCATCGAATACCGCGGCGACGGAGCGGAACTCATCGACGTCGATCTCGGCAGGCACGCCAGCGGGATAACTCTGCAGCCAGGGACGTTCCAGATTCATTTTCCCCTCCAGGAAATGGTTGTGGTCTAGTTGGCATGGCGGCCGTGCGCCATGCTGGCCGTTACCGCAGCATACCGTCCAGAATGGAAAAGGCGAAGGGAGCAATGATCCGAACGGTCTTCAATTGCGTGCGTATTGCATTGATCGTGCTGGCCGTTGGCGCCTGCGCGCGGCAGGCCCCGGAGCAGCGCCTGCGCGACACGGTGGCGCGGATGCAGGCAGCGGTGGAGCAGGGCAAGCCGCGGGATTTCATGGCGGGCGTGGCTGCCGACTTCATCGGCAACGACAGCCTGGACCATGACGGCCTCGAGCGGCTGCTGCGCGGGCAGTTGTTGCTCAATGCCAGGGTGGGGGCACGCACCGGGCCGCTGCAGGTGACGATGGGACAGGGCGGTACCGCGACGGTGCGCTTCAGCGTGTTGCTCACCGGCGGTGACGGCCGTTTCCTGCCCGAGCGCGGGCAGTTGCAGCAGGTCAGCAGCCACTGGCGGGACAGGGACGGGCAGTGGCAGCTCTACAGCGCGACCTGGTCGCCGGCCGGGGAGTAGCGCCGCCGCGGGAGAGGGGCGGGCCCGGTGGCCGGACGCCATCGCGCATCCGCTGGACTGGCGATCCGCTGCCGCACCGAGGCATGGCGGTGCCGGCACGGCACACCGGGGCGATGCTCAACAATCGCGGCGCGACGCGATGCCGGCGACGCGATTTCCTCCTTGGACAGCTACCTGAATGGCGCCCCGGCCGCGGGTGGCTTCGTCATGCGCCAATCGCGCCGGGCTGTTTATCCTGCCTGCGCAATCCACGCTGGCACGGCCGGCCCTAGAGGAGATTCCCCCGATGAGCACCCGCACCGTTATCCGCAACCTTTCCATCGGCCTGGCAAGCGCCGCCGTGCTGTCGGCCTGCGCCACCGGCGGCTCCTATGTGCAGAGTGATCCGTACGGCAATCCCACCCAGCAGCAGAACCGCACCGGCAAGGGTGCGCTGATCGGTACCGCCATCGGCGTGGCCGCCGGCCTGCTCAGCGGCGACAACGCCACCGAGCGCCGCCAGCGCGCCATGGTCGGCGCCGGCATCGGCGCGCTGTCAGGCGCGGCCATCGGCAACTACCAGGACCGCCAGGAGCGCGCCCTGCGCGAGCGCACCGCCAACACCGGTATCGACGTGCAGCGCCAGGGCGACAACATCACCCTGAACCTGCCCGACGGCATCACTTTCGACTTCAACAAGACCACGCTCAAGCCGCAGTTCTACGGCGCCCTCAATGGCGTGGCCGCGACCCTGGCCGAATACAACCAGACCATGATCGAAGTGGTCGGCCATACCGACAGCATCGGCACCGACGCGGTCAATAACCGCATCTCCAAGGAGCGCGCCGACGCCGTGGCCGCCTATCTCGCCGCGCAGGGCGTGCAGCGCGAGCGCATCGAGACCCTGGGTGCCGGCAAGAACTACCCGATCGCCAGCAACGATACCGATGCCGGCCGCGCGCAGAACCGCCGTGTCGAGATCCGCGTCATTCCGCTGCGTTCGTGACCGTCCCGTAGCCCCACCCCGGAAGAGCCGCGCATGCGGCTCTTTCCTTTTTCGCCATGGGTATTAGCCCTCAGCCCAGGTCGTCGGCGATCACCACGCTGTTGCGGCCGTTGCCCTTGGCCAGGTACAGCGCCGCGTCGGCGCGCGAGAACCAGTCCTGCCAGTACTGTTCACCGGCGTACATGGCCGCGCCCAGCGAGATCGTGATGCCGCCGCCGGGACCGTGCAGCGACTGCTGGACCGATTCGCGCACCCGCTCGGTGAAGCTGGCCAGCGTCTCGCGGCTGCCGGCCTCGGCCAGGATCACGAACTCCTCGCCGCCGAAGCGGAAGACCTTGTCCTGTTCGCGCAGCTCCAGCCGCAGGATCGCCGCCAGCTCGACCAGCGCATTGTCGCCTGCGGTATGCCCGTAGTGGTCGTTGACGTCCTTGAAGTGGTCGATGTCCAGGATCACCAGTGCGCTCCGGAAGCGCCCGTTGCGGGCGCTGCCGATCTGCTGCATCAGGGTTCTCTCCAGCGCGCGGCGGTTGGGCAGGCCGGTCAGCTCGTCCAGCGAGGCCAGCAGCTCGAGCTGGGTGCGGTCGCCCTGCAGGCGCCGCGATAGGCGGAAGCCGAAGCCCATGATCAGTGCGATCACCAGCAGCGCCTGGGTATCGAGCGCCGGCGTGCGCAGCACTCCGGGGATGGCCAGCAGGCCTGCCAGCAGCAGCAGGTTCGCCGGCGTTGCGATGCGGTTGTGGACCAGGAAGAAATTGGCCATCAGCGCCAGCAGCGACCAGGGCAGGGCGCGGTGGCCCATTTCACCGGCGGCCAACAGGCAGCCGGCCACGTTCACCAGGCACAGCAGCAGGCCGGCGCTGGACAGGTGCGTGGCGCGCCTGTGTGCCAGCCAGGTGGCGACTGCGGCCGGCGCCGCGCAGGCCAGTGCCGCCAGCGACTGCAGCGGCAGCCGCTGCCACGCCAGCCAGGCGGCGAACACGATCAGTGCCAGCGTGGCGACCGGGGCGATGGTGCGCAGCGGTGCGCTGTGCAGCTCGCGCGGCAGCGAAGGGGGCGTCGGAGGTCCGGCGGCAGGTCTCATGGCGTTGGCAACATAGCAAGTAAGAGGGCGTCGTTCTTTCACCCGGTGCGCATCTTCAGCGTGCATTCGGCAGGCCGCCCGCCACGCGGCCCCATGGCGGGCGCGGCAGGTCCGCATCCGGCCATACCCCTTGCTTCCGGCCCATCCGTCGGCCGCCCGCGCGGTGCTAGATTCGGTTGCCACCGGCCTGCGGCCGGCGTCTTTCCAGCGCATGAGGGAAACCATGAGCATCCGTTGCAGCGTCTGGTCCGCGGCACTGGCCGCGACCGCCACCACCTTGCTGCTCAGCATGCCTGCGCATGCCGAATACGCCAAGCCACCGGCCGAACTGTTGAAGGTATTGACGGCGCCGCCACCGCCGATGCCCAGCGTCGACCCCACCGGCAAGCGCCTGCTGCTGACCACCAGCCAGACCTATCCGTCGATCAGCCGGGTCGCACGGCCCTACCTGAAACTGGCCGGCCTGCGCCTGGAGCCGGGCAACCGCAGCCGCCACGATACCCCGGGCGGCTACGGCATACCTGCCTGCGTCGCCGACTTCACCCTGGTGGACATCGCCAGTGGCGGGCAGGTCCGCGTGCCGCTGCCCGCCGATGCCTGCGCCGGCGGTGCGCTGTGGTCGCCGGACGGCCGGCGCTTCGCCTTCCAGAACGTGGTCGCCGATTCGGTGCAGCTGTGGGTCGGCGATGCCGCCAGCGGCCAGGTCCGGCAGATCCCCGGCGCACGCCTGAACCCCATGTTCGGCAGTACCGTGCAATGGCTGGACGGCGGCAACCGCCTGCTGGTCAAGCTGGTGCCGGCCAACCAGGGCCCGGTGCCGGCCGGTGACGATGTCTATGGCCCGGACGTGCAGGAATCGCTCGGCGCCAAGGGCGAGAGCAGCACCTACGAAACCCGCGACACCCTGGCCAGCGCCCACGACGAGCGCCTGTTCGCCTACTACGGCCAGTCGCAGCTGGCGGTGGTCGATGCCGGTTCCGGCGCGGTCCGTCCGGTGGGCGCGCCGCAGCTGTACAACGGCGTCAACGGCGCACCCGATGGCGTGCACGTGCTCACCCAGACGCTCAGGCCGCCGTTCTCGCACGCGGTCACCTACCAGCGTTTCGCCTACGACGTGGACGTGCTGGACCTGGCCACCGGCAGGCATGCGCGCATCGCCTCGCTGCCGCTGGCCGAGCGGGTGCCGGTGCACGGCGTGCCCGAAGGCCCGCGCGATTTCGACTGGCGCGCCACCGACCCGGCCACCCTGGTGTGGGCCGAGGCGCTGGACAAGGGCGACTGGAACGTCAGCGTGCCGCAGCGCGACCGGCTGATGCTGCAATCGGCGCCGTTCACCGACCCGCCGCGCGAGATCGCCCGCACCACCCAGCGCTTTGCCGGCTTCGACTGGACCTTGCAGCCGCGGCGCAGCTTCCTCAACGAGTATGACGAGAACCGCCACTGGCGGCAGACCCGCATCGTCGACATCGATGACCCGAAGCAGGAAGCACGCCTGCTGTGGGACCTGTCCAGCGATGAGCTGTATGGCGATCCCGGGAGCTTCGTCTACCAGCGCCTGGCCAATGGCGCGGTGGTGGTGCGCGAGGAAGACGGCAAGGTGTTCCTGCGCGGGCAGGGCAGTTCGCCGCAGGGCGACCGCCCGTTCCTCGACCGCCTGGACCTGGCCACGCTCAGGAGCGAGCGCCTGTTCCGCAGCGCGGCCGATGCCTATGACCAGTTCCTGGGATTCACCGCCGAACCGGGCCGCTACCTCACCTGGCACCAGTCGGTGATCGACCCGCCCAATGCCTGGCTGCGCGAGCTGGGCGCGCGCGACGCCGCGGCGCGGGACGGCGAGGCGCAGTACGCCGTCGAAGGCCGCCAGCTGACCCGTGTCGCCGACCCCACTCCGGAGGTGCGGCAGATCCAGAAGCGGCTGGTCACCTACAAGCGCGCCGACGGTATCGACCTGTCCTTCACCCTGTACACCCCACCGGGCTACAAGGAAGGCCAGCGCCTGCCGGCAATCCTCTATGCCTATCCGGCCGACTTCGCCAACAGCGCACAGGCCGGGCAGGTGTCCGGATCGCAGCAGACCTTCACCCGCCTGGCGCCGTACCGGCTGATGCTGCTGGCCGGCTACGCGATCATCGACAATGCCTCGTTCCCGATCGTCGGCGACCCGAAGACGGCTTACGACACTTACCTGGAACAGCTCACCGCCGATGCCAGGGCCGCGGTGGACAAGGCCGTCGAGCTGGGCGTGGTGGACCGCAACCGCATCGGCGTCACCGGCCACAGCCACGGCGGCCTGATGACCGCCAACCTGATCGCCCACACCGACCTGTTCAAGGCCGGCGTGGCCACCAGCGGCTCGTACAACAAGACCTTCACCCCGTTCGGCTTCCAGAACGAGCGCCGCTCGGTATGGCAGGCGCAGGACGTGTACCTGAAGGCCTCGCCGTACTTCCATGCCGACAGGATCAAGCTGCCGCTGCTGCTGGTGCACGGCGAGGACGATGCCAACCCCGGCACCGAACCGTTCCAGTCGCGCAAGCTCTACCAGGCGATCCGCGGCAATGGCGGCACCACCCGGCTGGTGATGCTGCCGCACGAACCGCACTGGTACACCGCGCTGGAATCCAACTCGCAGCTGGTGGCCGAAATGCTGGCCTGGTTCGACCGCTACGTGAAGAACGCACCGGCGCAGGCGGCATCCACCCGGTGATCATGTCGCGCTGATCGTGCAGTACGGGAAGCCCGCGCATGCGGGCTTCTTTATTGCGCGCGGGGAGCGGCGCCAGCCGCACGCAGCCTGGCCCCTGAAGCGCCACGTCCGCGGCTCCACCCGTCCCACGCGCGTATCGGCGTGCGGACGGCGCGGACCGTGCCCGTAAGCTGCCGCGGGGCACCGCCCTGCCAGTGCAGGGCGTCGTCCTGGCGGGGTGGTCCGCATAAAGCGCGGGCTCCTTCGTAAGCCATCCCGGGCGACCTGTCGGTTTGCACGCGCAGTGGCGTAGACCCTTGCCGCCTGGCCGGGAGCGCGGCCGTCGCGGTTGCGTCGATGGGGCCGTCATGCCGGGTAGCGGAACCCCTTGTCATGGCCATTGATGACGCGCCAAGCGCAGCGTGGATCCCGGCGTTTGATCCCGATCAGTTCGATTTGGCCACAAGCGGTCATACTCATCTCGTCCATTGAAAATGACTGGGGTTCGTCATGCGGCTGGGGTCGCGTTCACTGATCATTCCCGTGGTGATGGCCGGCTTCATCCTGCCGGCATTGGCGGTTCCCCACGGCACCTGGCCGACAACGGCCATGCTCAGTCTGGGCTCGGGCGTCACCGCGGTCTCGCTGATGGCGCTGGCCGCGGTGCTCGGCGCGCGCTGGAAGGCCGTCGAGTCGCTGTTCGATGGCCTGGACCGCGTCTACGAGACGCACAAGTGGCTGGGTGTGTGGGCGCTCGTGTTCGCCTCGATACACCTGGTCTTCAAGGCCGGTGTGCAGGAGTGGGAGGTGGCGCCGATCCTGGCCCTGCCCGGGCCTGTGACGCGCCTCGTCCGCCAGCTCAGCTTCGTGGCGATAATGCTGATCGTGCTGCTGGCACTGAACCGCAAGATCCCTTATCGCAGCTGGCGCTGGTGGCACAGGTTGTCGGGGCCGCTGTTCCTGATCGTGATCGCGCACTGGCTCAGCTTCAAGTCGCCCATCGTGCTGGGCAGCGCGGCCGGCGTGTGGCTGGCACTGCTGTCGCTGCTCGGCGTGGCGGCGGCGTTCTACAAGCTGCTGTTGTATCCGCTGTGGTCGCGGCATGCGCGCTACCGGCTGGATGCCGTTTCCTCGACCGGCAACGCGGTCTATCTGCAGCTGCGGCCGGAGGGGAAGGCGATTCCGTTCCAGCCCGGCCAGTTCGCCTTCCTGTCGTTCGAGCAGGACGGCCTGCGTGAGCCGCACCCCTTCACCATTGCCAGCGCAGGACGCACCGATGGAGGCATCGCCTTCATGGTACGTGCCCTGGGCGACTACACCGAGCGGTTGGTGCGCGAGGCAAGGCCAGGCTTGCTGGCGGAGGTATATGCACCGTTCGGCCGTTTCCTGCGGGAGCCGGGTGATGGCCCGGAAATCTGGATTGCCGGCGGCGTCGGCGTGACACCGTTCATTTCCTGGCTGCAGGATGCCGATGCGGTCGGGCTGGAGCGGGTGACCTTCTTCCACTTCTACACGCCGGGACGTGAGCTTCCGGAGGTGCTGGATCTACAGGGGCTGGCTGCGCGTCGCGGGGTCGAGCTGGTCGAGATCGCCAGCGGCCCGGGCGATGCCGGGTTCCGCGAACGCTTCGCCCAGTCGGTCGAGGGACGCGGCACATCGGCGCCGACGATCCATTTCTGTGGTCCCGCCGGACTGCTCAGGCAGGTACGCCAGTTGATGCGCGAAACCGGCGTGGCGGAAGAGCGCCTGCACCGTGAGCTGTTCGAGTTCCGTTGATGCCGCATGCAGCCCGGACAGGACATGCGTGTGGATGGCCTGTTGGCAACGAGGCGTTGGTTCACTGAACGGAGCGCCGATGAGCGCAATGACGGAACAACTGATCCCGTGCTGGGCCGTCCTGCGCAGGCTGCTATCGGTCCGCGGAGAACATCCCGCGAAGGATGAAAGTGGTTGCGGGCAGTCGTCCGTCCGCCTGGATGCCGGCCGCGATCGAACGTCGTGTCGCGGGACCCAACAATCCGCAAGGGATGCGATGTGCGCGTTGGACATCGCGTCCTGGGAGACATGCTGACGACAACCTCTGCCGGTGTACTGCCGGCACCTGGGGAAGCGGGAGCGATCGATGCCGAATACCGGTCTTTCATCGCCCGCAATCGCCTCAGACAGGTTCGTGATGGCGTGTCGGGAATCTGTGCATTGCACGGTGAATTGCCGGATTGGAAGCATGATTCCAGCATGTTTTCGCATCTTCACAGTCCATCCACGTGTGCCAACATCAGCTGAAGCTGTGGTCATTGCTTCTGCGAAAAGGCCGCTATATTCCAAGCTCCCCGACCAAGCAGGAGTGGAATGTTCATGACCCGACAACATCTCAAGAGCGCCGGCATGCTGGGTGTCGCACTCGTCGCAACGCTCGGCCTTGGCGCATGCGCGACCTACAAGAACGAGTTCGCCAACATCAACAGCCGCCTCGACCAGCTCGACGCGAAGGTGCAGGGCGCGGCGCAGAGCGCTGAATCCGCAAACCAGTCCGCACAGCGCGCCAACCAGCGCCTGGACCAGATCGAAGGCCGCGTCCAGCAGCTCGAATCCGCACCGCGCCGCGCGGCACGCGGTTGATGGTTCCCGCACCCTTCGCGGTGCGTCCATGAAGCGGAATCCGGTGGCCGTCACCGGCCACCGGATTCCTTGTCGCCAGGCAGTTGCCATACCCATGGAGTCCCCCATACGCATGTACAGACACCCTGCAATCCGTGCCGTCCATGGCGGCGTGCTGGCGATGGCGCTGGCATGTGCCGGCAGTGGCGTTGCCCAAGCCCACGAGGATGCAGGTGCGCAACCGGCGGCCGCCGTCGATCAGCTGCCGCAGGGACAGGAAGTGTCCGAGACAGTGATCGAACTGGCTGGCTGGGTGGTCGCCAGCCGCGACACCGAAGGCTATCCCTTCGCGATCATGGACAAGGCCGCGGCGCAGATCCTGGTGTTCGGCGGCGATGGCCGCCTGCGTGGCGCGGCGCCTGCGCTGTTCGGCTCGGCGGTCGGCGACCACATCGCCCCGGGCATTGCCGGCCTGGCACTCCGCGAGATTCCCGGCCGCGACCGCACGACCCCCGCCGGTCGCTTCGTGGGTGGCTACGGCTCCTCGCTCGATGCCGGGCGCGTGTTGTGGGTGGACTACGATTCGGCGGTGTCGATCCATCCGACCGCAACCGGTGTTCCCGCCGAGCGGCGCCCGGAACGGCTGGCCTCGCCGACGCCGGACGACAACCGCGTCACCCATGGCTGCATCAATGTCTCACCGGAGTTCTACGAGCAGGTCGTGCGCCAGACGTTCGAGCGAGGCGGCGTTTTCTACATCCTGCCGGACAAGGAATCGCTGGCCAAAACGTTCCCGGAGTTCGCGCACAGCCGCACGGCGGCACAGCGCGGTGGCGGCGGAAAGGACGCGGGACGCGCCAGCCATTGAGGCGCGCCTGGCCTGCCCGGATGGGCGGGCGGCGCCACTGCCGCGCGGTGGAGAGCTGGCGATGCCTCGGCCGCACGCCACGCACACCTTCCACGCACCGGTGCTCTGCACGCCGGCGCCATCAGGCAACGGCTTCGAAGGCCGGGTGATAGCTCACTTCGGCGACCGGTATTTTTCCGGCCAGCGGCAACGCCTGGAAATACTCCGCGGGTACACCGGGCAACACCAGTTGTTCGCATGCCCTGAATCCGAAGCGCGCGTAATAGCGCGGATCGCCCAGCAGCACGCAGCCGGCGGCGTGCCGGGCCTTGAGCCGTTCGATGGCCTCGACCACCAGTGCCGAGCCGATGCCATGGCCCTGCCGGTCCGGGCGTACCGAGATCGGGCCCAGCCCGTACCAGCCGCGGTCGCCGGAGGACAAGGCCACCGGCGACAGTGCGACATGGCCGACGAGCGCATCGCCTTCCAGCGCCACCAGTGAAACGCTCAGCTGCCCGGCCTGGCGCAGTGCACCGACGATGAACTGTTCGGTGTGGCTGGCATGCGGCGCGTTGGCGAACGCCGCCTCGGTGACGCGGGCGATGGCGTCCACGTCGCCCGGAGTTTCATCGCGGATGCTCGGATTCATGGCAGGTTCCGGTGAACGAGTCGCCCTGGCCGCCGTTCCGGTTGCGCTGGGCGTTGCAGGCATGCGCGCAGGTACCGTCGGCGAGGGCTTTGTGTTGCGGCAGGGTGCCGTGGAGGTGGCTGCCTGTCCACACCGGGCTGGCGCTCAGCGTGGCGCGGCTGCCGACAATGCCCACGCCGCCGCCAGCCAGGCGACGCCCATCGCCATGAGCCACATGCCGATACCGGCAGCCGAGAACTGGCCTGCGAGCCAGTCCTGCCAGCCGATGCGGAGCAGGGGCGTACGTGCAAGCGCCAGCCCGGCAGCGCTTGCGCCCGCGGACAGCCCCAGCCACATCGGCCAGCGCCGGCTGCGGCGCGGCGGCAACTGCCGCATCACCCGGTCGCTGAAACCACCGTCCGCAACCGGGCCTTCGAATTCACGGCGCAGGAGCGTGTCCAGGTCGCGCTGTCGTGGATCACTCATGGGGGTGTTTCCTCACTGTCGTCATCGCGCCACGCCGCCAGGCACGCCTTGAGTTTGGCCTTGCCGCGCAAGGCATGGGTCTTGACCGTGCCCAGTGGCATGGCCAGCACATAGGCGGCCTGGTCATGGCTCAGGCCCATCTGCACGCAGTGCAGCAGGACGGTCTGCTCGGCGGCGGACAGGCGACCCATGCAGCGCTGCAGGTCCAGCTGCAGGTCGATGCCATGTGCCGGTGCCGGCAGCAGGTCCAGGCTTTCCGGTTCCGTGCGCTCGCGCTGCGCGGGCTGGCGGCGCGACTGCAGGAAGCAGGTGTAGGCGATGCGGTACAGCCATGTCGAGAACTGCGCATCGCCGCGGAACTGCGCCAGCTTGCGCCAGGCCAGGAGAAAGGTCTCCTGGGCCAGGTCGTCGGCCAGGCTGTGGTCGCCATGCAGCAGGCGCCGCAACTGCGCGCGCACCATGCCCTGGTGCCGCCGCACCAGGTGCTCGAATGCCTGCCGGTCGCCGTGCCGGGCGCGTGCGGCCAGGGCCTGGTCGACGCGCGCGGCCGCGGCATCGTCAGCCACGCATGCCGTCCCGGCGGTCCAGGTAGGCACTGGCCAGATACCCCAGGCCGGTGGCCAGGGGCAGCAGGCCGATACCCCACAGCCGGCTGACCGCCAGGCCGCTGTCGAACCCGCCGGGCAGGGCCAGGAACATCGCCATCAGCCCGAGACCGCCACCGACCAGGACCAGCCCGTGGCGTCGCTGGACGTCGGCTGCGGGCGGCTCCAGCAGTTGTGCGCCCAGGTCCACGCCCTTGTCGGCCAGTGCCAGCAGGGCGGTGTAGCGGGCCTGGGCCTGCAGGTAACGGTAGCGCAGCACGATCAGCACGATCAGCACCGGCGCAAGCATGACGACAACGGGAATGAGCAGAAAATCCATGGCTATGGCTCCGTGCAACGTTCGGGAGTGGGGGAAGGACGGGAACGACGGGAACGCGTGGTGCGGGGGTCAGGGCCCGGGTGCGCTGGCGGCGAGCAGGTCCGCGATGCGCTCGGCCAGCATCCAGTTCTGGCTCTCTCCCTGATTGCTGGTCAATGCGACGGTCGCCCCGGTCTCCCAGACCATGGCCAGGTTGGCGGTGGTGCCCTCGATGCCGCCGGCGTGCCCGCGGATGTGCCGGCCGTGCGACAGCCGCTGGCCGAACCCGGCGGCATAACCGCCGGGGCCCGCGGGCACCGGATCGGCGAACATCCGTTCCAGGGTGGCCGGCGTGACCAGTTTGCCGGTACGCAGCGCCTGTGCGAACCGCAGCAGATCGGCATTGCTGGAGTAGCCCCCGCCGGCCGGGCCGCCCTTGTAGCCCAGCTTGAGCCAGGCCGCTTTCCAGGTGCTGGAGAAAAGCCCGTCGCGGTAGTAGCCGACCGCCAGCCGCGGCACCACCTGGTCGAGCGTGTCGAAGCCGCTGTCGTGCATCTGCGCGGGGGCGAAGACGTGGCGCTGCAGGTAGTGGTCATAGGGCTCGGCAGAGGCTTTTTCGACGATGCGGCCGAGCAGCATGTAGCCGGCGTTGCTGTAGTTCCATTGCGTACCGGGTTCGGCGACGCGCGGTTGCCGGGCGATCAGGTCCAGGTAGTCGCCCGGATCGACGAAGCGCTGCGAGTCGGCGAAGTACTCCGGTACCAGGAAGTCCCCGAGCCCGGCGGTATGGTGCAGCAGTTGCCACAGGGTGATCCTGCGCGCACTGGCCTGGTCGGGATACTCGGGCAGGTGCTGCGCCAGGGTGTCGTCCCACGACAGCTTGCCGGCTTCCACCAGCTGCGCGATGGCCACGGCGGTGAACATCTTGTTGATCGAGCCGATATGGAAGCGGGTGCGGTGATCGGCCGGAACGCCGAAGTTGCGTTCGGCAAGGCCGCGGCATTCGTCGAACACCACGCTTCCGGCCTGCTGCACGGTCAGGCAGCCGGAGAAGTCCTCGTGCTGCGCGAGGCGGTCGAGCGCGCCCTGCAGCAGGCGGGTCAGCACTGCCCCGGTGGCACCGCCTTGCGCCGGCCAGCCGGCATACAGTTGCGGATCGTCCATCGGCAATGCCATCGCCTCGGACAGCCGTCCCGGGTTGCCGGGATCACCGGTCAACCACAGCAATGCCGGCCGACCGTCGCGGCGCGCCTTGACGGCGATGCCAAGCACGCCGGGATGTCGCTTGTCGGTGCGTACATCGAACACCTCCAGTCCGCCACCGTCGCGCGCGGCGGAGACCAGCCCGGCCACGAACGCGGCCTTGTCCTGGTTGCCGATGGTGTCGGACAGGATGCCCGGCAGCCATTGCTCCAGCTGTGCCGGCGCGGCACTGTCCACCTGCTGGAGCAGTTGCCGGGCGACGCGGCCCGTGGCGGTGTCCGGCAGCGCCGGGGTGGCATCCGCGGCGGCCAGGGCGGGGCCGGCGAGCGCCAGCAGGGCCGCGGCGCGGCAACCGGCGACGAGTCGGCGGCCGATCGGGCCCGCACGGCGGGAAGGGGGGCGGTGGGTGTGCATGCGTCCTCGCTGTCATGCCGCCATCGGGCGGGTTCATGGCTTGGATGCAGCAAGTGCGCGGTTTGGATTCAGCCGCTTTGCGGATGCGACCGGAAGCGGGGGCTACCCGGTCGGGTAGCGTGGCCGGTGCGCGGCCGGTCCCGGCTCCGCGCCCGGGCCGCCGGCGGCCTGCCACTGGTGCGCCCCGCCAGCGGAGCGCGCCAGTGGCGGGGTGGATCAGCCGAGGATGCCCGGCAGGTCCAGTCCCTTTTCCTTCGCGCAGTCGATGGCGATGTCGTAGCCGGCATCGGCGTGGCGCATGACGCCGGTACCCGGGTCGTTCCACAGTACGCGGGCGATGCGCCGGTCGGCGGCCTCGCTGCCGTCGCAGACGATGACCACGCCGGAGTGCTGGCTGTAGCCCATGCCGACGCCACCGCCGTGGTGCAGGCTGACCCAGGTGGCGCCGCCGGCGACGTTGAGCATGGCGTTGAGCAGCGGCCAGTCGGACACGGCATCGCTGCCGTCCTTCATCGCCTCGGTCTCGCGGTTGGGCGAGGCGACGCTGCCGCTGTCCAGGTGGTCGCGGCCGATCACCACCGGTGCCTTCAGTTCGCCGTTGCGCACCATTTCGTTGAAGGCCAGGCCGAGCTTGTGGCGCAGTCCCAGACCGACCCAGCAGATGCGCGCGGGCAGGCCCTGGAAGCTGATGCGCTCGCGCGCCATGTCCAGCCAGCGGTGCAGGTGCGGGTCGTCGGCGATGATTTCCTTGACCTTGGCGTCGGTCCTGTAGATGTCCTCGGGGTCGCCGCTCAGCGCCACCCAGCGGAACGGGCCGACGCCGCGGCAGAACAGCGGACGCACGTACGCCGGCACGAAGCCGGGGAAGTCGAAGGCGTTCTTCAGGCCTTCGTCGAAGGCCATCTGGCGGATGTTGTTGCCGTAGTCGACGGTCGGGATACCGGCCGCATGGAACGCCAGCATGGCCTCCACGTGCACGCGCATGGCCGCTTTGGCGGCGTCGCGCACCTTCTCCGGGTTGGCCTTCTGTCCGGCCAGCCACTGTTCCACCGTCCAGCCGATCGGCAGGTAGCCGTGCACCGGGTCGTGGGCGCTGGTCTGGTCGGTGACGCAGTCCGGGCGCACGCCGCGGCGCACCAGCTCCGGCAGGATCTCGGCGGCGTTGCCGAGCAGGGCGATCGACCTGGCTTCACCGGCAGCGGTGTACCTGGCGATGCGCGCCAGCGCGTCGTCGATGTCGTTGGCCTGCTCGTCCACGTAGCGGGTGCGCAGGCGGAAGTCGATGCTGCTCTGGCGGCATTCGATGGTCAGGCTGCTGGCGCCGGCCAGCGACGCGGCCAGCGGTTGCGCGCCGCCCATGCCGCCCAGGCCGGCGGTGAGGATCCACTTGCCGGCCAGGCTGCCGCCGTAATGCTGGCGGCCCATCTCGACGAAGGTTTCGTAGGTGCCCTGCACGATGCCCTGCGAGCCGATGTAGATCCACGAGCCGGCCGTCATCTGCCCGTACATCATCAGGCCCTTTTTATCGAGCTCGTTGAAGTGCTCCCAGTTGGCCCAGTGCGGTACCAGGTTGGAGTTGGCGATCAGCACGCGCGGCGCGTCGGGATGGGTGGGGAACACGCCCACCGGCTTGCCGGACTGCACCAGCAGGGTCTGGTTGTCGTCCAGGCGCTTGAGCGTTTCCAGGATCGTGTCGTAGCTCTCCCAGTCGCGCGCGGCGCGGCCGATGCCGCCGTAGACCACCAGCGAGGCGGGGTCCTCGGCCACTTCGGCGTCGAGGTTGTTCTGCAGCATGCGGAACGGCGCCTCGGTCTGCCAGGACTTGCAGTTGAGCGTGTTGCCGCGCGGCGCGCGCGGGCTGCGGGAAGGATCGTGACGGGTCATGCGTTTCTCCGGGTAGCGAATTCCAGACAGGCGCTGAGCACCTGCTGCAGGGTGTTGCGCACGGGCGCTGCGTGTTCGGGGTCGTACGGCGTGGGCCAGCTGTGCTCGTCCACCTTGGCCGGTTCGTGCATGTAGCCGCGGCAGCCCAGCTCCATCTGCAGGGTGTGCACGCCGCCGGCGACGTCGCTGTAGTGGCGGGTGATCCAGCCGCCCTTGAAGCGGCCATTGCGCACATGGCCCAGGCCACTGAGCGCGCACAGGTTCTCGACCACGTCGGTGAGTGCGTTGTCGCAGGACGTGTCCGGCTCGCCGCCGGGGCCGGCGCTGCCGATGTTGAACTGCGGCAGCTCGCCGTCGAACAGGTGCGGGATGCGCGAGCGGATCGAATGCGCGTCGTAGACCACCACGGTGGGGTGGCGGCGGCGCAGCCGCGCGATCTGCGCGGCCAGCGCGGCGTGGTAGGGCATGAAATAGGCATCGCGGCGGCGCGCGATCTCGGCCGCGTCGGGCGCATGGCCGTCGCGGTACAGCGGCTGGTTGTCGAAGGTGGTCAGCGGGCACAGGCCGGTGGTGTTCTGGCCGGGGTACAACGACACCCCGGACGGATCGCGGTTGACGTCGATCACCGAACGCGAGACCGCGGTGCGCACGGTGGTGGCACCCAGTCCGCGGGCGAACGCATACAGCTCGTGCACCCACCAGTCGGCATCACGCCGCGCCAGCCATGGCGACACGAAATGCCCGGCCAGCGCGTCGGGCAGCTCGGTGCCGGTGTGCGGGAAGCTGACGATCAGCGGCGCATCGCCTTCGTGGATCTGCAGCCAGTCGGGGAGAGTGTTCATCGGGAAACCTTCGGGTTCGCGTGGATGCATGCGTCCGCCATCGGCACGGGATCGCCAGGCGGCGGGCGAGGGTGGGCAGGGTGCCGTGTGGAAGCAGGCGATGCCGGGCCTCGGTCCTTGTCCCCCCGCCGCAATCGCCGCGGCGGGGAGACGCGGCCTTACGCCTCGACGTGCGGCAGCACCTCGTGCAGGCCGGTGGCCAGCGCGCCGCTGCGTACCAGCGCCGTGGCGGCCACCATGTCCGGGTGGAAGTAACGGTCGTCCTGCAGGGTCGGCACCTGCGCGCGCACGCTGGCGCGCACCCGCTCCAGCGCGTCGCTGGAGCGCAGCGGGGCATGGAAGTCGCAGCCCTGCGCGGCGGCCAGCAGTTCGATGCCGACGACATGGGCGGCGTTGCCGGCCATCGCCAGCAGGCGCCGCGCGCCGTGCGCGGCCATCGACACGTGGTCTTCCTGGTTGGCCGAGGTCGGGATCGAATCGACGCTGGCCGGGTAGGCGCGCTGCTTGTTTTCCGAAACCAGTGCTGCGGCGGTGACCTGCGGGATCATGAAGCCGGAGTTCAGACCCGGCTTCGGGGTCAGGAACGCCGGCAGGCCGCTCAGCGCCGGATCCACCAGCATGGCGGTGCGGCGTTCGCTGATCGAACCGATCTCGCACACCGCCATCGCCAGCATGTCGGCGGCGAAGGCCACCGGCTCGGCATGGAAGTTGCCGCCGCTCAGGGCTTCACCGGTATCGGTGAACACCAGCGGGTTGTCGGACACGCCGTTGGCCTCGATTTCCAGCGTGGTCGCGGCCTGGCGGATCACGTCCAGGGCCGCGCCCATCACCTGCGGCTGGCAGCGCAGGCAGTACGGGTCCTGCACGCGCACGTCGTTGTCACGGTGTGACTCGCGGATGGCCGAGCCGGCCATCAACGCGCGCAGCGCAGCGGCGGTGGCTATCTGCCCGCGCTGGCCACGGATCTGGTGGATGCGCGGGTCGAACGGCGTGTCCGAGCCCTTGGCCGCTTCCACCGACAGCGCCCCGGTGACCAGCGCGGCCTGGAACACGGTCTCGATCTCGAACAGCCCGGCCAGTGCGTAGGCGGTGGAATACTGGGTGCCGTTGAGCAGGGCCAGGCCTTCCTTGGCGCCGAGCACCAGCGGCGCGTGGCCGATCCGCGCAAGCGCCTCGGCGGCCGGCATCCGCACGCCCTCGACGATGGCTTCGCCGACGCCGATCATCACCGCGGCCAGGTGCGACAGCGGCGCCAGGTCGCCGGAGGCGCCGACCGAACCCTGGCACGGCACCACCGGTATGAAATCGTGCTGCAGCAGTGCCTCCAGCAGCGCCAGGGTCTGCGGGCGGATGCCCGAGGCGCCCTGTGCCAGGCTGGTGAGCTTGAGCGCCATCATCAGCCGCACCACGTTGCCGGGCATCGGCTCGCCGACGCCTGCGGCGTGCGACAACACGATGTTGCGCTGCAGGGTTTCCAGGTCCTCGCGCTCGATGCGCACGCTGGCCAGCTTGCCGAAGCCGGTGTTGATGCCATACACCGGCTCGCCCCTGGCGACGATGGCCTCCACCACCTGCGCGCTGCGCAGCACGGCGGCCTGTGCCGCGTCGTCCAGGCGCACCCGGGCGCCGCGGTAGATCTGGCGCCACTGGGCCAACGGAACATGGCCGGGACGAAGCGTGAGGTGCGAATTCATCGGATTACTCCAGGTTCTCAAGGTCAGGTGCGCGGCCGGCCGCGCACGGGTGGTTGCGATGTGCGGGACGGGCCCGCGCTACGTTGTCGGTTCGCCGCGGAACACGCGCGCGTGCAGCGGGTTGAAGCCCATGCGGTAGACCAGGTCGGCCGGTGCGTCGATGTCCCAGATGGCAAGGTCGCAGTCCATGCCGGCGGCAATCCGGCCGACGCGGTCGAAGCGGCCAAGCGCGCGCGCCGCTTCGCGGGTGAAGCCGGCGATGCACTCGGGCACGGTCATGCGGAACAGGGTCGCGCCCATGTTCATCGCCAGCAGCGGGCTGGTCAGCGGCGCGGTCCCCGGGTTGCTGTCGGTGGCCAGCGCCAGCGGCACCCCGGCGGCGCGCAGGTTGTGGATCGGTGGCACCGTGGTGTCGCGGGTGAAATAGAACGCGGCCGGCAGCAGCACCGCGACCGTGCCGGCCGCGCGCATCGCCGCGATTCCGGCCTCGTCCAGGTGTTCGATGTGGTCGGCGGACAGCGCGCCATGCCGCGCCGCCAGCTCTGCGCCATGCTGGTTGCTCAGCTGTTCGGCATGGATCTTCACCGCCAGCCCGTGGCGATGCGCGGCCTCGAATACCTGCGCGGCCTGTTCGCGCGAGAAGGCGATGTTCTCGCAGAACACGTCCACCGCCTCGGCCAGGCCTTCGCCGGCAATGGCCGGGATCATGACGTCGCAGACCTCGTCGATGTATTCCTGTGCCTGCCGGCCCGGCGGTACCGCATGCGCGCCGAGGAAGGTGGGCACCACCTCGACCCGGCGCAGCCGTTGCAGCTGCCGGGCCACGCGCAGCTGCTTGCGCTCGTCGTCCAGCGTCAGGCCGTAGCCGGACTTGATTTCCAGCGTGGTCACGCCCTCGGCGAGCATTGCATCCAGCCGCGGCAGGGTCGCCGCGATCAGCACGGCGTCGTCGGCATCGCGGGTGGCGCGCACGGTGGCGACGATGCCGCCGCCGGCGCGGGCGATGTCGGCGTAGCTGACGCCCTGCAGGCGTTGTTCGAATTCGTTCGCGCGGTTGCCGGCGTAGACCAGGTGGGTGTGGCAGTCGACCAGCCCGGGGCTGATCCAGCGGCCGTCGCAGTCGATGCGCCGGACGGCGTCGAAGGCCGGTGCGGTCGCGGCCGGACCGGCATGCACGATGCGCCCGTCGCGGGCGGTGACGACGCCGTCGCGGACGATGCCCAGGCCGCCCGTGGCATCGTCGAGGGTCATCAGGTGGGCGTTGTGCCAGACCGTATCGCAGTGCATGTGCACCCTTCCGCGTTTATTTGTATATACAATAATCACCACCCACGCAGAGTGTCCAGTGATGGCGAACGAAGCTTCCAGCCCGAACCGTTTCCATGCCGCCCAGGCGTTGCTGCCGCAGGGCTGGGCGGACAATGTGCGCATCGATTGCCTGCACGGCCGCATCGTGTCGGTGGCGGCCGGGGCACCGGCCACGCCCGACGTGCAGCCGCTGGGCGTGGTGGTGCCCGGGCTGGGCAATCTGCACAGCCATGCCTTCCAGCGCGCCATGGCCGGCCTGACCGAGGTCGGCGGGCGGTCGGGTGACAGCTTCTGGAGCTGGCGCGAGCTGATGTACCGCTTCCTGGACCGGCTCGGTCCGGCCGAGTGCCAGGCGGTGGCGGAACAGGCCTACATGGAAATGCTGGAATCGGGATTCACCCGGGTCGGCGAATTCCACTACCTGCACCATGCGCCCGATGGCCAGCGCTACGCCGGGCACGCGGAGATGGCCGCGCGCATTGCCGCTGCCGCATCCGCCACCGGGCTGGGCCTGACCCTGCTGCCGGTGTTCTACGCGCACAGCGATTTCGGCGGCGTCGCGCCGCTGCCGGCGCAGCGGCGGTTCCTGCACGATATCGACGGCTTCGCCGCGCTGCTGGACGGCTGCCGGCAGGCGCTGCGCGAGGTGCCGGGCGCGGTGCTGGGGCTGGCGCCGCACAGCCTGCGCGCGTGCACGCCGCAGGAACTGCAGGCGCTGGTGGAACTGGCGCCGGGCCCGATCCATATCCATATCGCCGAGCAGGTGCGCGAGGTCGAGGCCTGCCTGGCCTGGAGCGGCCAGCGTCCGGTGCACTGGCTGCTGGAGCATGCGCCGGTGGACACCCGCTGGTGCCTGGTCCACGCCACCCACCTGGACCAGGACGAGGTACGTGGCATCGCCGCCACCGGCGCGGTCGCCGGGCTGTGCCCGGTCACCGAGGCCAACCTCGGCGACGGCCTGTTCCCGATGTGCGATTTCGTCCACCACGGCGGGCGTTTCGGCGTCGGTTCGGACTCCAATGTGCTGATCGACGCAGCCGAGGAACTGCGCCTGCTCGAGTACGGCCAGCGGCTGGCGCTGCGCGGGCGCAACGTGGTTTCGCCGGGGGCGCTGTCCAGCGGCCGCTGGTTGTACCAGCAGGCCCACGCGGGTGCCGCGCAGGCGCTGGGCGTTGCAGCCGGCCTGGCCGTCGGTGCGCCGGCGGACCTGGTCGAACTGGACGCCGGGCATCCGTCGCTGCATGGCCGCAGCGGCGACGCGCTGCTGGACAGCTGGGTGTTCGCCGCGCGCGGGGGCGCGGTGCGTTCGGTGTGGCGCGACGGCCGGCAGTGGGTGCGCGACGGCCGCCATGTGCACCGCGACGGGATCGCCGCGCGCTATCGGACGGCGTTGCAGCGGATACTGGGCTGACTCCAGGCAGGAATCACGCGTGAAGAACAGGAAGGTGCCTAGCCTCAACCAGCGTATCCGCGGCGATATCGAAGGCCGCATCCTCAGTGGCGAGTGGGCGCCGGGTTTCCGCATTCCCTACGAGCACGAACTGATGGCGCAGTACGGCTGTTCGCGGATGACGGTGAACAAGGTGCTCACCGCACTGGCCGAGAGTGGCATGATCGAGCGCCGCCGCCGCGCCGGCTCCTTCGTCGCGCGGCAGCCGCCGCACCTGGAGCAGGTGGCGCTGGAGATTCCCGACATCGCGCTGGCGGTGAACGAGCGTGGCCACCGCTACGGTTTCAGGTTGCTGGAGCGGCAACTGCGTCGTGCCGACGCGGCGGCGCCGGAGGAACTGCGGCTGGTCGGCGAGGGCGAGCTGCTGGCGATGCGCTGCCTGCACCTGGCCGACGACCGCCCGCTGGCGCTGGAGCGGCGCCTGATCAACCCCGAGGCCGTGCCGGAGACGCTGGCGGTGGATTTCTCCACCCATGCGCCCGGCAGCTGGCTGCTGCAGAACGTGTCGTGGACGCGTGGCCAGCACCGCATCAGCGCGGTGGCGGCGACCGCCGCCGAGGCCGCATTGCTGGAGGTGCCGGTGGGCACCGCGTGCCTGGTGATCGACCGCCAGACCTGGCGCGGCGAGATGCCCATCACCTGGGTACGGCAGAAATTCCTGGGCGATGCCTACGACCTGGTGGCGCGTTTCGCGCCGGGTAACAAGCTCTAGGAGCCAGCGCCCCGGACCTGGTCAGAACGTGCGGCACTGGCGCCAGCGCACCGGCTCGCCGGTACCCGGGCGCGGGTTGAGCTGGACCCGCACGGTGCGCAGCGCCGGGTAATGCTCGACTTCACGGCAGATCAGCGGCCACACCGTGGCGTCGTCGGCACTGCGCTCGACCGACAGCGTGGAGCGGGTCAGCCAGATGCCGCTGATGACCCCGGGCGTGGCGGCCAGCTTCTTGGAAACCGCCTGCTGGTAGCGCAGCAGGGTGTCCGGGTCGGGATCTTCCTGCAGGTCGCCGGCGGCGGCCTTGTCGATGCGGGCGGCGGCCGCAGTGGTCGCAGTGGCAGGTGCGGCGGGAGCGGGGGAGGAACCGGTCTGCGCGGCAGTGGTCCCGGCCTTCGCTGCTGCCTGTGCGGGAGCCGGGGCGGGTGTGGTGGGCGCCGGGCGCGGGGCGGGCGCCGGTGGTACCGCCGCTGCCGTGGCGGAGGCATCCGGGGCGCGCCTGTTCAGGTTCTCGTCGACCTGCAGGGTCATATAGCCCAGGCCGGCCAGCAGGCCCACCGCCAGCGCGCCGAGGGCGGCGATGCCGGTCTGCCGCACGGCCTCGCGGCGGGCAATGCCTTCCACCATCGTGCGCATGTCCGCCGGAACACAGGGGGCGAGCACCTGCCACAGTACGCGCCCGTCCAGCACTTCGATGGATTCCTTCTCGGCCGCGGCCAGGCCGTCGCGCTCGACCCGACCCTCGGTGATGAGGATGCCACTGGCCGCACCGGTCAGGTGCAGGGCGGCGCCCAGTTCGCTGATCGCCGGTGCGCCGATGCGGTAGGCGCGGCCGTGCTTGCACGACAGCAACCAGCGCTGGCCGTCGCGTTCCATCAGGAAATCGCTGCTGGTGCCGCGGTCGCTGCTGTCCTCGCCGGACAGATCGCGCAGGCCGCGCTGCTCACTCATGGCGCGCCGCACGATCTGCGAGAACTCGCGCCAGCGCATCCCCGCCAGCGCGGCCAGGCCATGCTGGGTTTCGGTCTTCCGGCGCTTGACCATCCACAGCCAGGCGGAGGTCACGCCCCAGACGAACAGTGCCAGCAGCAGGGCCAGGATCCAGGAAAACATCGTCGCGTCCGGTGAACAAATGTGAGTGGAGGCGCGCAGTTTATAGCGCTTCGTGCGAAGCCGATGCGACGCCGGCAGCCCCTGTTCAGCGGGTGCCGACCGGCCAATAATGGCTGTCCGGAACCGCGCGCGCGCCGAAGATGGCCTGGCCGACGCGCACCACGGTGGCGCCCTCCTCGATGGCGATCTCGAAATCGCCGGACATGCCCATCGACAGCTCGTCCAGGCCGATGCCGTCCGGCGCCTGCTGGCGCAGGCGGTCGCGCAGCTCGCGCAGGCGCACGAAGCAGGCGCGCACCCGCGCGGCATCGTCGGAGAACAGCGCCAGGGTCATCAGCCCGCGCACCCGCAGGCACGGGAACCGCGGCAGTCCGGCGATGAAGCCGGGCACGTCGGCCGGCGCCAGCCCGTACTTGCTGTCCTCGCCGGAGGTGTTGACCTGCACGAACACGTCCAGCTGGCGGCCTTCCAGCTGCAGGCGGCGGTCCAGGGTCTCGGCCAGGCGCAGGCTGTCCAGCGCCTGGAACTCGCTGGCGAAGCGTGCCACCAGCTTGGCCTTGTTGGTCTGCAGGTGGCCGATCACCGACCAGTGCAGGTCGGCCAGGTCCTGCATCGCCTCCCACTTGTGGTGCGCTTCCTGCACCTTGTTCTCGCCCAGGAAGCGGCAACCGGCGGCATAGGCCTGGCGGATGCGGGCCTCGTCGATGGTCTTGCTGACCGGCAGCAGGCGTACTCCGGCCGGGTCGCGGCCGGCGCGGTGGCAGGCCGCGGCGATGCGTGCCTGCACCACCGCCAGGTTGTGGCGGAAATCGTCGGCGGTCTCGGCACGGGGATAGCGACCATGCTGGTCGTGGAGGGTGGGGGTGTCGGTCATGGGGTGTTCCTGGGGCAACGACAGTGCTGGCGCATTATCGGCGTTCCGGGTGGTGCGTGGCGCGCGGCGTCCCGCTGGCTGCCGCCGCTGCCGCGACAGCCCGGCGGCCGGGATCAGTGCCGGGGCGACGGTGCGTATGCGCGCTCGCCCAGCCATTGCTCGAGGGCGCCGGGGGAAAGCGCCGGTGAGAACAGGTAGCCCTGCAGTGCCGGTGAACCATTGTCGATCAGGAACCGACGCTGGGCGTCGGTTTCCACGCCCTCGGCGACCACGTGCTTGCCCAGGCTCTCGCCGATGCGCAGCACCGACAGGATCAGTGCGCTGGCCGCGGGGTCGTGTCCGATCTCGCTGATGAAACTGCGGTCGAGCTTCATCTCGCTGATCGGCAGGCGGTGCAGGTGGCTGAGGCTGGAATAGCCGGTGCCGAAGTCGTCCAGCGACAGGCGCACGCCCAGCGCATGCAGCGCGTGCAGGTTGGCCGATACCTGCGATTGTGCGGAGAGCATGACGCTCTCGGTGATCTCCAGCACCAGCGACCCGGGCGACAGGCCATGGCGCTCGAGCAGCTGGCGCACCTGCTCGACCAGCGAGGGCAGTTCGAAGGCGCTGGCCGACAGGTTGACCGCGACCCGCGGGATCGCCAGGCCGCGCCGGCGCCAGTCGGCGTGCTGGCGGCAGGCCTCTTCCATCACCCAGTGGCTGAGCTCGGCCATCAGCCCGCATTCCTCGGCCAGCGGTACGAAACGGTTGGGCGGAATGTCGCCCAGATGGGGGTGGCGCCAGCGCAGCAGCGCTTCCACGCCGTACAGGCCGCGGCCGTCACCGCGCACCTGCGGCTGGTAGTGCAGGCGCAGCCCGCCCTGGCGCAGCGAGTCGCGCAGCGTGGCTTCCAGCAGCAGCCGCTCCTGCGCCAGTTGGTTCATGTCCGCGCTGAAGAAACGGAAGCGGCCGCCACCCTCGTCCTTGGCCCGGCGCATGGCCAGGTCGGCGTGGCGCAGCAGGGTCTCCATGGCGCGGCCGTCCTCGGGGAACATCGCAACGCCGATGCTGGCGCTGGCATGCAGGGTCATGCTGCCGACCACGGTGGGCGTGGCGATCATCGCCAGCAATTGCTCGCACAGCGCCGCGGCCTGGTGCTGCGCACAGCACGGCACCAGCACGGTGAATTCGTCGGCGACCTGGCGGGCGACCACCGACTCGGGGCCGACGATGTCGTGCAGGCGCCGCGCCAGGTCGCGCAGCAGGCCGTCGGCGGCGGCATGGCCCTGGCTTTCGTTGATGCGCTTGAAGCGGTCCAGGGTCACGAACAGCAGCGCCATCGGCGTCCCCTGTTGTTCGGCCTGGATCAGCGGCTGTTCGCTGAGCGCGTTGAACATCAGGCGGTTGGGCAGCCCGGTGAGCACGTCGTAGAACGCCAGGCGGTGCATGCGCGAGCGCGCCTGTTCGCGTTCCAGCGCCAGCGCGCACAGGTGCAGGCACAGGTCGGCCAGGCGGCGGTGCCAGGCGGTGGGCGGGCCCGGGCGGTGGCAGTGGAAGGCCAGCGTGCCCAGGACCTGGCCGGCGGTGGAGCGGATCGGGTTGGACCAGCAGGCGCGCAGGCCCAGCGCCAGCAGCGCGTCGCGCTGGCTGTCGAACAGCGGGGCGCTGGCGATGTCCTCGATGACCACCGCGCGGCCGCGGCGCAGCGCCTGCATGCAGGCCGGATGCTCCCAGCCGGAGGCGCCGGCCGCCATCAGCGGCGCGGGTGCGGCGAGGGTACACAGCTGCCCGTCGGCCTCGCCGCGGGTCACCACCACGCGCAGGTCGGGGGCGACCCGCTCGACCTCCTGGCACATCAGCGCCATGGTCGTCGCCAGCGGCTCCTCGCGCACCAGCGCGTCCAGCACCTTGCCGTTGAGGACCTCGTGGGTCTTGGCCTCGGTGATGTCGGTGAAAACGTTGACCAGGCTGCCGCTGGCGTCGGCCAGCGGCGTGGCGACCACCGACAGCCACAGCGGGCTGCCGTCCTTGCAGTAGCCGAGCAGGTGCTCGCGGTGGGCGCGACCGGCACGGTGCTGCTCGCCCAGCCGGTCCAGCGTCGCCACGTCGGTATGCGGGCCGCGGATCAGCTCGCGCGGCTGCTTGCCCAGGGCTTCTTCCGGCGCATAGCCGAGCATGCGCACGAACCCGGCGTTGACGTAGCGGATGCGCGACTGGCCGTCGCACAGGAAGATCGCGTTGTCGCTGCTGTCCAGCGCCTGCGACAGCAGGTGGATGTGCGCCTGTTCGTACATGCGCGCATCGGCCGGGCGCAGCACCGCCATGCCGCGCAGGCAGCCTTCGCCGGCGCACAGCCACAGGTCGCCGGGGCGGCCCGGGCGCGCCTGCGCCGCCAGCAACAGCGGCGCAGGCGGGTATTGGAGCCAGCGCTCGCGCTCCTCGGGCGTCAGCAGTTCAGGCAGCGCGAGCGGGGCCGCGCTCGCGCCGATGCCGAGCAGTTCGCAGGCCTTGCCATTGCCGAATACCACGCGTGCGTCGCGGTCGAGCAACACGATGCCGTCCGGCGCGTTCTGCAGGCATTGCCGCAGCGCCGTTTCGGCGGACGTGCCGGGCGGCTCGGGGGGCGCTGCCTGTGGCCCGGGCGGGTCGGCGGGCGACATGCCTTATCCCTGTTGCGCCCAGGCCAGCAGGCGCGCGGCGACCTGTTCCAGCGGCACCACCTCGTCGGCGGCGCCGAGCTTGAATGCCGCGCCGGGCATGCCCCAGACCACGCTGGTTGCCTCGTCCTGCACAAGGGTGCGGGCGCCGGCCTGCTTCATTTCCAGCAGCCCGCGTGCGCCGTCGTCGCCCATGCCGGTGAGGATGGCACCGATGGCATTGGCGCCGGCATTCTGCGCGACCGAACGGAACAGCACGTCCACGGCCGGCTTGTGCAGGTTGACCGGGGGGCTGTCATCGATGCGGCAGCGCCAGCGCGCACCGTCACGGATGATGCGCAGGTGGCGTCCGCCCGCGGGCAGGTAGGCATGCCCGGGCAGGATCGCCTCGCCGTCGCTGGCCTCGCGCACCGACATCGCCGAATGGCGGTCCAGGCGCTCGGCGAAGGCCGTGCTGAAACTGGCCGGCAGGTGCTGGGTGAGGACGATGGCGGGGGCATCGGCGGGCATCATTTCCAGCACCACGCGCAGCGCTTCGGTGCCGCCTGCCGAGGCACCGATGGCGATCAGGCGGTCGGTGGTGCGGAACTTCAGCGACGAGGCGCCGGCCGCGGCCGGGGCGATCGTGTCCAGGGTGCGCTTGGCCTGCGCCGGCACCGCCAGCGCCCGCACCCGCGAGCGGGCGGCCATCTTGACCTTGGCGCAGATCTCGGCGGCGTAGCTTTCCAGCCCGCGGGCCACGTCGAGCTTGGGTTTGGCGACGAAATCCACCGCGCCCAAAGCCAGCGCCTGCAGCGTGGTGTCGGCGCCGCGCTCGGTCAGCGACGAGACCATCACCACCGGCAGCGGATGCAGGCGCATGAGGTTTTCGAGGAAGGCCAGCCCGTCCATGCGCGGCATTTCCACGTCCAGGGTCAGCACGTCCGGGTTCAGGCGCTTGATCTTCTCGCGCGCGATGATCGGGTCGGAGGCGGTGCCGACGACTTCGATGCCGGGGTCGCGGGCCAGCAGATCGGACAGGATCTGCCGGACCAGCGCCGAGTCGTCCACCACCAGGACCCGGCAGGGGGCTTGAAGGCTCATTCGAACAGCTCCACGCCACCGGTGACCGGGGCTTTGGCCAGGCGGGCGCGCACGGCCGATTCGGCGGCGGCGACTTCGGCTTCGTGGGCGTGCGGCAGGCGCTGCACCACCACCCGGCCGGTCTGCGGGAAGAACCATACCTTGCGCGGATGGATGCCGAGCAGGTCCTCGGCGATCACCGGGATGTGCTCGGCGCGCAGGTACTGGCGCACGAACTCGGCATTGCGGGTGCCGACCGGGTTGCTGGTGAAGCCCTTGAGCACGTTGGCGCCGCCGAACACCTTGGCTTCCAGGCGCTTGCGGTGGGCGCCGCGCTTGAGCAGGTCGTTGATCAGCAGCTCCATCGCGTAGCTTCCATAGCGCGCCGGGGCGCCGTCGCCGACGTTGCCGTCGGGCAGCAGGAAGTGGTTCATGCCGCCGATCTTGAGCACCGGGTCGCGGATGCAGGCGGCCACGCACGAGCCCAGGGTGGTGGTCAGCGCGGTGTCGTCGTCCACCACCAGGTACTGGGTGGGCAGCAGCTTGGCAGCGATTGTCTGGAAACGCGTGTCGCGGTAGCGCATCACGTCGTCGGCGTGGGCGGGCAGGCTCATGCGCCGGCCCCGCGCACGCGGCGGTACAGGGTGCGGCCGCATGGCTGGATCAGGTCGGCCGCGTGCAGGTAGTTCTCGGAATGGCCGGTGTAGAGCAGGCCGTCGTCGCCCATGTGCTGTACCAGCCGCGACAGGATGGCGCGCTGGGTCGGCTTGTCGAAGTAGATCATCACGTTGCGGCAGAACAGGGCGTCGTAGGGCCCGCCGACGTCGTAGCGCGGGGCCAGCAGGTTGAGCTGGCGGAACTCGATCAGCTTGCGCAGCGCCGGCACTACCCGGCACTTGCCTTCATTGGGGCCGGTGCCGCGCTGGAAGTAGCGGCGCTTGAGCGCCGGGTCGAGGCCGGCGATGCGCTCGAGCGGATACATGCCCTGGGCGCCGGTGGCCAGCACCTGGGTATCGACGTCGGTGGCCAGTATGTGCACCGGCGGGGTGAGGCTGCCGAATGCCTCGCAGGCGGTGATCGCCAGCGAATACGGCTCCTCGCCGGTGGATGCCGCGCACGACCAGATCTGCAGCGGCGCGCGGTGGGCGCGCGCCAGCAGTTCCTCGCGCAGTTTTTCGAAATGATGCGGTTCGCGGAAGAATGAGGTCAGGTTGGTGGTCAGGGCGTTGGTGAATGCCTGCCACTCGTCGCCGCCGTCGCGCTCGAGCTGGTCCAGGTAGTCCTGGAACGAATGCAGGCCCAGCGCACGCAGCCGGCGCGACAGGCGTCCGTACACCATGTCGCGCTTGGCCGGTACCAGCGCGATGCCGGCGCGCTTGTGGATCAGTTCGCAGACGCGGCGGAAGTCGCGGTCGTTGAACTCGAAATCACGGGAGGCGGGAGCGGGCAGGGACACCGTGGCACCTCAGCTGGCCAGTGCCAGGTCGCGGGGCGCGTGGGACGACGCCTGCAGGCGGAAGGCCGAGACCGCGTCGCTCAACTGCTGCGCCTGCTCTTCCATGGCCCGCGCCGCGGCGGTGGCTTCCTCCACCAGCGCGGCGTTCTGTTGGGTGGTCTCGTCCATCTGGGTGACGGTCTGGTTGACCTGCTCGATGCCGGCGCTCTGTTCCTGCGAAGCGGCGGAGATCTCGGCCATGATGTCGGTCACCCGCTGCACCGAGGTCACGATCTCGCCCATGGTGCTGCCGGCCTGGTGGACCAGCGCCGAGCCTTCTGCGACCTTGTCGACCGAGTTCTCGATCAGCTCCTTGATCTCCTTGGCGGCCCCGGCCGAGCGCTGCGCCAGGGTGCGTACTTCCGAGGCGACCACGGCGAAGCCGCGGCCCTGTTCGCCGGCGCGGGCGGCTTCCACCGCGGCGTTGAGCGCCAGGATGTTGGTCTGGAAGGCGATGCCGTCGATGACGCTGATGATGTCGGCGATCTTCTTCGACGAGGCCTCGATGTCGGTCATGGTGGTGACCACCTGGCCGACCACCTGGCCGCCCTGCGAAGCGACCCCGGCCGCGCCCTGCGCCAGCTGGTTGGCCTGGCGGGCGTGTTCGGCGTTCTGGCGCACGGTGGAGGTCAGCTCCTCCATCGAGGCGGCGGTTTCCTCCAGGTTGGCGGCCTGCTGTTCGGTGCGGCGGGAGAGGTCGTTGTTGCCGGTGGCGATCTCCGAGGCGGCCAGGTTGATGCTGGATGCGGCGGTCTGGATGCGGCCGACGATCGAGGTCAGCTGCGCGACGGTGGCGTTGGCGTCGTCGCGCATCCGTGCGAACACGCCCTGGAAATCACCGTGCATGCGCGCGGTCAGGTCGCCGCGGGCGATGGCCTGCAGCAGGCTGGAGGTCTGCGCCAGGCTGTGGTCGGTGGCCTCCATCATCGCGTTGAGGTTGTGCACCATCTGCCGGAAATCATGCTCGAAGCGCTGCTCGTCGCCGCGCTGGCTGAAATCGCCCTCGGCCGCGGCGCCGCTCAGGCGGCGGATCTCGCTGCTGATCGCGGTGAGGTTGCGCTTGATGGTGGCCATGGTCTCGGTGATCTCGGCCTTCTCGCCGGGCAGCGCCGGCATGTCGCGGCTCAGGTCGCCCACGGCATAGCGCTGGGCCAGCTCGATCACCTGCATCTTCACGCCGATGTGGTTGCCGACCAGCTGGTTGGTGCCGGCGACCATCACCCCGTAGTCGCCGGGGAAGGCGGCCTGGTCCATGCGGTAGCTGATGATGCCGGCGTCATGCTGGCGGCCCATTTCCTGCTGCGCGGCGATCACTGCCTGCAGCTGCGCCTGCATGCGCTGCATGCTGCCCAGCAGCTGGCCCGGCTCGTCACGCGAGGTCTGGGCGATGGCGTTGTCCAGGCGTCCGCCGGCGATGGCATCGGCGACGGCCGTGGCCTTGCGCAGCGGCAGCACGATGCGGCTGCCGATCACCCAGCTCAGCGCGAACACCAGCAGCACCAGCACGCCGCCGGCGACCGTCATGATGCCGGTGAAGCGCAGCGCCTGGGACTGCACGTCGTCCATGTAGACGCCGGTGGAGACCACCCAGTTCCAGGGCTTGTACATGCCGGCATAGGCCAGCTTGGGGATCGGCTTGCTCTGGCCGGGCTTGGGCCATGCGTAGCCGACGTAGCCGCCGCCGCTCTTGGCCGCCTCGACCTGGTCGTGGTACATGCGCACGCCATCCTCGCTGCGGAAATCGGCCATGTCCTTGCCGACCAGGTCCTTGCGGAAGGGATGCATCAGCACCACGTAGTCGGCGCTGTAGATATTGAAGTAGCTGGAGTCGCCCTTTGTGCGCATGGCTTCCAGCGCGGCCATGGCCTCGGCCTGCGCGCGCTCAAGTGGCAGGCTGCCGTCCTTGGCGCGGGCGGCGTAGTGGTCAAGCACACCATAGGCCAGTTCCACGTCGCTCTGCAGCGCGGCCTTGCGGGTCTCGTAGAGATCCACGTACTGCATGCGCGCCGCGACCACCGCCAGGGTGACCACGCCGACCGCGATGATGGCCGTGAGCAGATTGAGCTTGGCGCGCACGGTGATGTTGGAGATGAAGCTCGACCAGGTACGGAAAATGTTCATGCGCGATAGGGGATATGGAGGGAGGGCGGCCGCGACGTGGCACGTGGCGGCGGGGGCTTCACTTGTGGATATCGGCCATGCCCGGCGCAAGTTGAGCCATGCCGCTGCGGGGGAGCGCCGGTAGCCCAGGCCTGCGTGGCCGGCCACCGGGGCGATGGCCGACAGCAGAACCCCGGCATGCGCCGGGGTTCTGTGGGATGGATCAGAATTCCTGCCAGTCCGAATCAACGGCCTCGGCAACGGCCACGCGGGCCGGGGCGCGTGGCCTCGGTTGCGGCGTGTTGGCCACCGGTGCTGCCGGCGCTGCGCTGGCGACCACCACCGGCGCCACCTTGGCCGCGGCGGCCGGTGCGTCGTTCGCATCGAGGCGGAACAGCGACACCGCTTCAGCCAGGTGCGCGGCCTGTTCTTCCATGGAACGCGCGGCGGCGGTGGCTTCCTCCACCAGGGCTGCGTTCTGCTGGGTGGTCTCGTCCATCTGGGTGACGGTCTGGTTGACCTGCTCGATGCCGGCGCTCTGTTCCTGCGAAGCGGCGGAGATCTCGGCCATGATGTCGGTCACGCGCTGCACCGAGCTGACGATCTCGCCCATGGTGCTGCCGGCGCGGCGCACCAGCTGCGAACCTTCGCCGACCTTGCCGACCGAGTCCTGGATGAGCTCCTTGATCTCCTTGGCCGCACCGGCCGAGCGCTGCGCCAAGGTGCGTACTTCCGAGGCGACCACGGCGAAGCCGCGGCCCTGTTCGCCGGCCCGGGCGGCTTCCACCGCGGCGTTGAGTGCCAGGATGTTGGTCTGGAAGGCGATGCCGTCGATGACGCTGATGATGTCGGCGATCTTCTTCGACGAGGCTTCGATGGCCGACATGGTGGTGACCACCTGGCCGACCACTTCGCCGCCCTGCGAGGCGACACTGGCCGCGCCCTGCGCCAGCTGGTTGGCCTGGCGGGCGTGTTCGGCGTTCTGGCGCACGGTGGAGGTCAGTTCCTCCATCGAGGCGGCGGTTTCCTCCAGGTTGGCGGCCTGCTGCTCGGTGCGGCGCGACAGGTCGTTGTTGCCCGACGCGATCTCGCCGGCCGCGGAATTGATCGCGGCGGTGGACTGCTTGATGCGGCCGACAATGGCGGTCAGCTGCTCGGTGGTGGCGTTGGCGTCGTCGCGCATTCTGGCGAACACACCCTGGAAATCGCCCTGCATGCGCACGGTCAGGTCGCCCTGCGACAGTGCCGACAGCAGGCCGGAGATCTGCGCCAGGCTGGTGGCGTTGGCATCGAGCAGGCTGTTGAGCTGGCGCGCCAGCTCCAGGAAGAAGCCGTCCTTGCCCTCGGTGCCGATGCGGCCGCTGAGGTCGCCCGCGGCGGCGGCGTCGATCACCTGCGCCACTTCGCGTTCCACCATGGCTTCGGTGGTGCGGTCGCGCCATTCGACGACATGGCCGACCACGCTGCCGGCGTCGTCGCGGATGGCCGAGATGGTCTGGGCGAACTGGGCGTCGCCGTAACGCATCTCGCGCGAGGCCACGCCGGTGCGCTGCAGCGCGTCGAGCACGCCGTGGTCCATCTCGCCGCGGAACTCCAGTGCGGTCACGTGCTGGCCGACCAGCGGACGCGAGGCATCGTAATGGTCCAGTGCGGCCCTGACGTCGTCGGCGTAACGCTCCAGCGTATGCGCCAGCGCCCGGTTGGCATAGACGATCTGCAGGTCGTTGTTGGTCAGGTAGACGCCGGTGGAGGAGTAGTCCAGCGCGGTGCGGATGCGCAGGTTCTCGGCGGCCACGGCCTGGTCGCGCTCGATGCGCTCGCGCAGGTCGCGCTGCATGCGCTGCATGGCGCGCAGCAGCTCGCCCACTTCATCGGCGCGGCGGGTATCGATGGTGCCGTCGAGCTTGCCGCTGGCGATCTCGTTGGCCACGTCCACCGCGCCGCGCATCGAACCGACCAGCGAGCGCGCGAACAGCCAGGCCAGCAGCAGGCCGGCGCCGACGCCGACCAGCACCGCGATCACGGTGACGATGACGGAGGCGGAGTAGGTATCGGCGGCACGGTCGCTGGCGGCCAGGGCGCGGGCGTTCTCGTCGGCCGACAGCGCTTCGAGCGAGGCATAGGCCTTGCGATGCAGGTCGCGGGTTTCGCCAACGAAGGTGTCGATGGCGTCGTCGGGCAGGTCGAGCTCCAGCAGCTCGGCCACCGAATCGTAGGATTTCTTGGCGGCTTCCCAGTCGGCGACGAAGGTATCGAGCAGCTTGCGCTGCTGCGGATTGTCCACCAGCTCGGAATACTTCGCGATGGATTCGTCGATGTGCTTGCGCAGCTCGGTGGCGCGGGTCCTGGCCTCGGCCTTCACCTCGGTGCTGGCGCGGATCAGGCTCTGGTAGGAGGCGTTGCGGTACTCGCTGACCATGCCGGCCAGCTCGCCGCCGGTGCGCAGGCCCGCCATGCGCTTGTCCGCGATCTCGGTGGTGACGCCATCCAGCGAGTGCAGGCCGCGGTACGCCACGATGCCCTGGATCAGCATCACGAGCAGGACGACGCCGAAGGTGAGCATCAGCTTCGGCATCAGGTTGAGGTTCTTGATCCACTGCATGGGTGCACGGTCTCCTGCTGCGTTCCCCGGCATGCATGCACCGGGACCGCGCCGGCCGGGCCAGCGCGGCATCGACGGGATGGATTACTTGATGTTGGCCAGCTTCAGGCTCGACGGCGAGGTGACTTCGATCTCGGCGCGCGAGGAATCGCGCTGGATCTTGCCGATCGCGCACACGGTCTTGCCCTCAAGCGTCATCAGGTCGAAGCCGAAGTTGCCGCGCGCCGAGCCCGGGATGCGCGCCGAGAAGGTATGGCGCGGGAACGCGCCGCCCATGTGCAGGAACGTCGGCTGGCCTTCGGAGCCTTCGGCGTAGCGGGCCTTCTCGACCTTGCCGCAGACCATGCCGTCCTTGCCGGCGAAGCGGGACGCGCTCTCCGGCGGGATCATCTCGTCGGCGGCGGCGACCAGGGAGACGCTTGCCAGCAGGGCCGCGGACATCAGCGAAATGAAGGGCTTGGACATCTTTTTCTCCGGATTGGGTTGCACCGGCAAACAGCCGGCCATGCGCTGGGTATCGGCCGGCGCTGGCGATGATTGATAGGCCGTGCCTGGAAGTGTGATGCGTGCCACGCTTTGTCAGGCGGCGGCTTCTTCGATGGTCGCGGCCTGGCCGAGGTCGGCGGTGTCGAGCAGGGTCTCGATGTCCAGCAGGATCAGCATGCGCTCGTCCTGGGTGCCGATGCCCGAGATGAAGCGGGTGTCCACCGCCGCGCCGAACTCCGGCTTGGGACGGATCTGCTCGGCGCTCAGCGGGATCACGTCCGAGACGCTGTCCACGACGATGCCGACCACCCGGTCCTCGACGTTGAGCACGATCATCACCGTGAAGGCGTCGTAGCGGGCTTCGTCCAGGCGCAGCTTCAGGCGCAGGTCGATGACCGGCACGATGGTGCCGCGCAGGTTGATCACGCCCTTGATGTAGTCCGGCGCATCGGGCACGCGGGTGACCGCGTCGTAACCACGGATTTCCTGTACTTTGAGGATGTCCACCCCATAGTGCTCGTTGCCAAGGGTGAAGCTGAGGTACTCGCCGCCGGAAGTGGCAGCGTGGGCGCTGGTGTCGTTCATACGGGGTCCTGATCCTGGCGGCATGCGGCTACGGAGATGCTTCACTCCGTGTATCGGCACTGGCCGCCGGAACTTTAGACGCGCCTTATGCGCCGCCGTTCTTGCGCGCCTTGCGCTCGCGGTCGACCCGGAAAATGTAGCGCTGGATGGCGGCATCGGCGCCGCGCGGCAGGTCCTCGAAGCGCAGGCCCACGCGCTGTTGCTCCATGCCGTTGGCCTGCTTGCGCACCAGCTGGCTGCAGACCACCAGGCTGACCGCGATCGGGGCCGAGTCGGGCAGCTGCAGTTCGCAGCCGGCCAGGCGCTGCTGCAGGCGCAGCAGGTTCAGGTCGGGGGGCAGCAGCACGGCGATGCCGCCGGCACTGATGTCGACCACGCGCCAGCGCAGCGGGTCCGCGCCCTGCGGGTCGGGAAACACGCACCAGGGCGAATCGCCGACCGGAGTCTCCAGCCGGTACAGTTCGCGGCGCTGCAGGTGGTAGGCCTCTTCCGGCAATGCGAGGCGGAACGCGGTGCGCCCATCTTCGACCAGCACCTGCGGGTAGTCCAGGCGGAAGCGCACCATGACCCGGTCCACCTGCGCGAAGCACAGCAGGTGGGAGGCCTCGCCGACGCTGCGGTTGACCGCAGGCAGCGGACTGCCGTCGAGCAGCAGGGCGTTCTCGTCCACCTCCAGCACCGCGCTGGGATAGGACTGTTCGTGGCCATCGGGATGGACCGCGATCGTGGCGCGCTGGTCGATCATCGCCTGCAGCAGCAGGCGGATCTGGCGCGGATTGCGAACCATGTACTTCTCGTCGGCATACAGGCTGCCGGCGAAGGAGGAAGGGGCGGATTCCGTCGGTTCGCGCTCTGACATGATCTCTGGAACAGGGAGGGCGGAGGCCTGGGGGCAACAGCATACCGGCAGGGTACCTCCGTGTATCGGCCCCATCACGTGGCTCTTTAGCACCGCAGGGATGGCGCCGGCGTTTCCGGCCGGCACCGGCGGCTCAGAATTCCCGCCAGTTGCCGCCGTCCGCGGGAGGCGCGGGACGTTGCCGCGCCGGTGCCGGCGGTTGCGGTCGTGCCGGCGCTACCACCTTGAGGACCGGGCGCGCCGGCGGCGTGCCACGGCTGGTCGTGGTGCGGAACATCGATACCGCCGTGGCCAGCTGGTTGGCCTGGTCTTCCATGGAACGCGCCGCGGCGGTGGCTTCTTCCACCAGTGCGGCATTCTGCTGGGTGGTCTCGTCCATCTGGGTGACGGTCTGGTTGACCTGCTCGATGCCGGTGCTCTGTTCCTGCGAGGCGGCGGAGATCTCGGCCATGATGTCGGTCACCCGCTGCACCGAGGTCACGATCTCGCCCATGGTGCTGCCGGCCTGGTGGACCAGCGCCGAGCCTTCGGCGACCTTGCCGACCGAGTTCTCGATCAGCTCCTTGATCTCCTTGGCGGCACCGGCCGAGCGCTGCGCCAGGGTGCGTACTTCCGAGGCGACCACGGCGAAGCCGCGGCCCTGTTCGCCGGCCCGGGCGGCTTCCACCGCGGCGTTGAGCGCCAGGATGTTGGTCTGGAAGGCGATGCCGTCGATGACGCTGATGATGTCGGCGATCTTCTTCGACGAGGCCTCGATGTCGGTCATGGTGGTGACCACCTGGCCGACCACCTGTCCGCCCTGCGAGGCGACGCTGGCCGCGCCCTGCGCCAGCTGGTTGGCCTGGCGGGCGTGTTCGGCGTTCTGGCGCACGGTGGAGGTCAGCTCCTCCATCGAGGCGGCGGTTTCCTCCAGGTTGGCGGCCTGTTGCTCGGTGCGGCGCGACAGGTCGTTGTTGCCGGTGGCGATCTCCGAGGCGGCCAGGTTGATGCTGGAGGCGGCGGTCTGGATGCGGTCGATGATGCCGGTGAGCTGGATGACGGTGGCGTTGGCGTCGTCGCGCATGTCGGCGAAGGTGCCACGGTAGTCGCCCTCCATCTGCACGGTCAGGTCCCCCTGCGAGAGTGCGCGCAGCACGCCGGACACCTGCTCGACGCTGCTGCCGATGGCCGCCAGCAGGCCATTGAGCTGCCCCGATATCTGCAGCAGGAAGCCGCTCTTGTCCTCCAGCCGGATGCGGCCGGAGAGATCGCCGTGCGACGCAGCCACGATGATGTCGCTGACCTCCTTCTCGGTCTGCACTTCGATGGTGCGGTCGTCCCATTCCACCACGTAGCCGATGCGCCGCCCCTCGGCGTCGGTCACCGGGTTGATGATCTGGCGCATGACATGCCCGCCGACCGTGATCTGCGCGCGATGGGTGCCGTTGAGCCCGCCGAGCAGGTTGCGCTGGTGCGCCGGGTGCTTGTGGAAGATGTCGATGTTGCTGCCGATCAGCGTCTGGGTGTTGAAGTGGGGCAGGTCGCGGCGCATGTCCTGTTCGGCCTTGCCCAGCATCTCCATCAGCGGCCGGTTGACGTAGATGATGTTCAGGTCGGCGTCGGCGATCATCACGCTGGTGGTGACATCGTCCAGCGCGGTGCGGATGCGCAGGTCCTCGGCGGCACGGGCGCGGTCCTGCCCGGCACGGGTCTTGAGCTGGACGATCATCTCGCCGATCGCGGCGTACATCTGCCCGATCTCGTCGCGCGAGCGGTAGTCCACCCGCACGTCGAGGTCGCCGTGCGAGACTGCCTGGATCGCACCGAGCGCACCGGACAACGGGCGCAGGATGGAGCGGGCGATCAGCCAGCACGCCAGCAGCGCCGACAGCAGTACCAGCACGCCGGCCAGGATCAGCACCCTGCCGAAGCTCCAGGCGCGCGCGGCGATGTCGTCGGTGTATTCGCCGCTGCCGATGATCCAGCCCCAGCGCTTGTGCAGGCCGACGTAGGATATCTTCTGCACCGCGCCCTCGACCCCGGGCTTGGGCCAGGTGTAGTCGAGGAAGCCGCCGCCATTGCGCTGCGCAAGCCTGACCATCTCCACGAAGATCTTCTTGCCGTCGGCACTGGTGGCGTCGCTGAGGTCCTTGCCGTTCAGCGCGGTCTGGTACGGATGCATCAGCATCGTGGGGTGCTCGTCGTTCACCCACAGGTAGTCGCTGCCGTTGGCGCTGCGCAGCGACTCGATGGCCGCCAGTGCCTGGCGGCGGGCCTCGTCCTCGCCCAGTTCGCCGGCGGCGGCGCGGTCGGCATAGCGGTTGGCCAGTGCCAGCGCTGCTTCCACGCGGGTATGCAGGGCGCTGCGCTCGTTGCGCAGCAGCTCGTCGTGGTTGCGCCGGGCCGTGACCAGGCACAGGGCGATGATCCCGGTTGCCAGGATCGCCAGCATCAGTACGAATTTCCGACGCAGCGGCAGGTCGCTGAAGATGCGCAGGGCGGGGTGGGTGTTCATGCGGCTGTTTCCTTTTCCGTCACCGTGCATGGAAGAACAGGCCCTGCAGCCCGTGCCACGACATGGCCGCCTGCCTTCCCGCGATATCGGCGCCACGTCCCGCGGCTGCAGCCCTGGTGACGGGAACATGGCATTTCCATGACGGCATGCGGGATTGCGGTGCGACCGGTATCACGGAACGGGCTGTACGCGGGATGGCGCACCCCCGGCATTGCGTCCCGCCTCCGTGGCGGGCCAGGCGCCGACGGGCCCGCCGGTCAGGGCCCGTCGGCGTTGGATCAGAACTCCTGCCAGTCGTCGCCGTCGGCCAGTGCCGCTTCGGCCTTGCGTGCAGCCACCGGCGCCGCGCGCCGCGGCGTCGGCGCGGGACGGGTGTCGTTACGCCGGGGCGCAGGTTGCGCATCGGCGGAGGCACGGGCAGGTGGCGCGGTGGCGTTGTCGAGGTGGAACAGGGCCACCGCTGCCGCCAGCTGGTTGGCCTGGTCTTCCATGGAACGCGCCGCGGCGGTGGCTTCTTCCACCAGCGCGGCATTCTGCTGGGTGGTCTCGTCCATCTGCATCACGGTCTGGTTGACCTGTTCGATGCCGGCGCTCTGTTCCTGCGAGGCGGCGGAGATCTCGGCCATGATGTCGGTCACCCGCTGCACCGAGGTCACGATCTCGCCCATGGTGCTGCCAGCCTGGTGGACCAGCGCCGAGCCTTCGGCGACCTTGCCGACCGAGTTCTCGATCAGCTCCTTGATCTCCTTGGCGGCACCGGCCGAGCGTTGCGCCAGGGTGCGCACTTCCGAGGCGACCACGGCGAAGCCGCGGCCCTGTTCGCCGGCCCGGGCGGCTTCCACCGCGGCGTTGAGCGCCAGGATGTTGGTCTGGAAGGCGATGCCGTCGATGACGCTGATGATGTCGGCGATCTTCTTCGACGAGGCCTCGATGTCGGTCATGGTGGTGACCACCTGGCCGACCACCTGTCCGCCCTGCGAGGCGACGCTGGCCGCACCCTGCGCCAGCTGGTTGGCCTGGCGGGCGTGTTCGGCGTTCTGGCGCACGGTGGAGGTCAGCTCCTCCATCGAGGCGGCGGTTTCCTCCAGGTTGGCAGCCTGCTGTTCGGTGCGGCGCGACAGGTCGTTGTTGCCGGTGGCGATCTCCGAGGCGGCCAGGTTGATGCTGGATGCGGCGGTCTGGATGCGGCCGACGATCGAGGTCAGCTGCGCGACGGTGGCGTTGGCGTCGTCGCGCATCCGTGCGAACACGCCCTGGAAATCACCGTGCATGCGCGCGGTCAGGTCGCCGCGGGCGATGGCCTGCAGCAGCGCCGAAACGTCGGACAGGTTGCTGTCGGTGGTTTCCATCAGGCGGTTGAGACCGGCCACCATCTCGCGGAAATCGTGCTCGAAGCGGTCGGCATCGCCACGCACGCTGAAATCGCCCGCGGCGGCCGCGCTGGCCAGGCGCCTGATCTCGGCGTTGATCGCCGACAGGCTGGCCTTGGTCTCGTCCATGGCCCGGGTGATGGCGGCCTTTTCGCCCGGCAGGCGGTCCATGTCCACCGACAGGTCGCCGTGCGCGTAGCGCTGCATCACTTCCACGATCCGCGCGGTCACGTCCAGGTGGCTGGACACCAGCTGGTTGGTGCCGGCGACCATCACCCCGTAGTCGCCGGGGAAGCGGGACGCATCGATGCGGTGGCTCACGCTGCCGGCGTCGTGGCTTGCGGCCATTTCGCCCTGCGCCTGGATCACCGCCCGGATCTGGTCGCGCATGTGCGACTGCGCCCGCAGCAACTGGCCGAGCTCGTCGTTGCGGCGCGCGGGAATGGTGGTGTCGAGCTTGCCCTGGGCGACGTCGGCGGAGACGCGCACGGCGTCGGCCAGCGGGCGCAGTACCATCGCCCGCAGCAGCAGCCACAGGCCGGCACAGAGCGAGGCGGCGGCCAGCAGGCCGACCAGGGCCACCAGTTCCAGCAGCGAGCGCGCCTGCGCGGTGAGCAGGTCGCGCGGCACCATCACCCCCAGCGCGAAGCGGCGGTCGCTCTTGCCGATGCGCAGCGGCGCATAGACCTCGACCATCCCGCCTTCATCGGCCTGGAAATTGCTGTAGAGCTTGTCCTCGGCCACGGCCGCCAGGATCGCCCGGGTGGTGTCGTCGTCGCGGGTCTTGCCGACGTTGGCCGCGTCCGGCGAGGCCACCACCATGCCCATCGGCGACAGCAGTTCGGTACGGCCCTGGCCCATCGGCCGGAGCTGGGCGATGCGTTCCTGCAGGGCGGAAAGCTCGAAGTCGGAGGTGACCACGCCGAGCACCTTGTCGCCATCCATGATCGGAATGGCGATGGTGGTCAGCATCAGCGTCTTGCCGCCGACCTCGTAGGGATACGGCTCGATGATGACCGGCTTCTTCAGCGTCCGCGGGCTCACGTACCAGGCGCCGAGCTTGGGATCCTCGTAGTCGCGCAACGGCTCGCTGACCAGCTCGCCGCCGACCCGCGCCCAGTAGCTCATGAAGCGGCCGGTGGCGTCGTGTTCGGGGGCATCGACGAACTGCGCGTCGTTGCCGTCGAACGCATCCGGCTCCCACAGCACGCACATGCCGGCACGCTCGGGATGCAGCTCCATCTGCTGCCTGAAGGTCTGCGAGATGGCGGCGCGGCTGATCTGCCCGCGCTGGGTGCCCAGGTTCTCGGCCAGCGTCTGCACCGCGTCGTAGGTCTGGCTCATCTCGGTGGAAAGATGCTGGGCCTCGTAGCGGGCCAGGTTCTCCAGGGTGGCCTGCGAGGACGCCAGCAGCGCGCGGCTGCTCTTCCAGTAGCTGATGGCGGCGGTGAGGCCGAAGGCGGCCAGGGCGATCAGGGCGATGCCCAGCATCAGGCGGGTGGCGACGCTGCTCTTGCGTTCGCCGGAGGGGGAGCGTGAGGACGAGGCGGGCATGGATGGACCGATAAGGGCGGAATCCCTTGCTTCATCGGTCGGTGGCGGCGGTTCTTGAGGGCCTTCGCTGCCGTCCGTCGGAAAACCCGCACCCGCTCGCCGGCCCTGGCCAGGGCCGGCGGCGGCTTATTGCACGGATCCGCTCAGAACTCCTGCCAGTCGCCGGCATCGGCGATGGTCGTCGAATCGACCGCGCGTGGAGCGGGGGCCAGCTTCGGTACCGGGGCCCGGGGCGCGCTGGCAGCTGGCGCGGCGCGGGCCACCGGTGGGAGGACGGCGCCGGCATTGCCGGCCGTGGTACGGAACACCGATACCGCCGCGGCCAGCTGGTTGGCCTGGTCTTCCATGGAACGCGCCGCGGCGGTGGCTTCCTCCACCAGCGCGGCATTCTGCTGGGTGGTCTCGTCCATCTGCATCACGGTCTGGTTGACCTGCTCGATGCCGGCGCTCTGTTCCTGCGAGGCGGCGGAGATCTCGGCCATGATGTCGGTCACCCGCTGCACCGAGGTCACGATCTCGCCCATGGTGCTGCCGGCCTGGTGAACCAGCGCCGAGCCTTCGGCGACCTTGCCGACCGAGTTCTCGATCAGCTCCTTGATCTCCTTGGCGGCACCGGCCGAGCGCTGCGCCAGGGTGCGTACTTCCGAGGCGACCACGGCGAAGCCACGGCCCTGTTCGCCGGCCCGTGCGGCTTCCACCGCGGCGTTGAGCGCCAGGATGTTGGTCTGGAAGGCGATGCCGTCGATGACGCTGATGATGTCGGCGATCTTCTTCGACGAGGCCTCGATGTCGGTCATGGTGGTGACCACCTGGCCGACCACCTGTCCGCCCTGCGAGGCGACGCTGGCCGCACCCTGCGCCAGCTGGTTGGCCTGGCGGGCGTGTTCGGCGTTCTGGCGCACGGTGGAGGTCAGCTCCTCCATCGAGGCGGCGGTTTCCTCCAGGTTGGCGGCCTGCTGCTCTGTGCGGCGGGAGAGATCGTTGTTGCCGGTGGCGATCTCCGAGGCGGCCAGGTTGATGCTCGATGCCGACTGCTGGATGCGGCCGACGATAGAGGTCAGCTGCGCGACGGTGGCGTTGGCGTCGTCGCGGATGCGGGCGAACACGCCCTGGTAGCTGCCTTCCATGCGTGCGGTCAGGTCGCCGCGCGACAGCGCGCCGAGCAGGGTGGAGACCTGGCCGACGCTGCTCGCGAAGCTGTCCAGCAGGCCGTTCAACTGTTCCGACAGCTGCAGCAGGAAGCCGCTCTTGCCTTCCAGCATGATCCGCCCGGAAAGCTCGCCGTTGGCCGCGGCGGCGACGATGCCGCTGACTTCGCGCTCGACCTGCACCTCGGTGGTGCGGTCGTCCCACTCCACCACGTAGCCCAGGCGACGGCCGTCGCCGTCGGTCACCGGGTTGATGATCTGGCGCATGATGTGGTTGCCGACGGTGATCTGCGCGCGGTGGGTGCCGTGCAGTTCGCCGAGCAGCTTGCGCTGGTGCGGCGGATGCTTGTGGAACACATCGATGTTGCTGCCGATCAGCGTCTTCATGTCGAAGTTCGGCAGGTCGCGGCGCATGTCCTGCTCGGCCTTGCCCAGCATCTGGAACAGCGGCCGGTTGGCGTAGATGATGTTCAGGTCGGCGTCGGCGATCATCACGCTGGTGGTGACGTCGTCGAGCGCGGAACGGATGCGCAGGTTCTCGGCGGCGATGGCGGCATCGCGCTCGATGCGCTCGCGCAGGTTGGCCTGCATGGTCTGCATGGAGCGCATCAGGGTGCCGATCTCGTCCTGGCGGGTGGCTTCGATGCGGCCGTCGAGCTTGCCATGGGCGATGTCGTTGGCGACGCCGGCGGCGGCCGCCAGCGGCAGTACCACCTGGCGGCGCAGCAGCACGAACAGCGCCGTGCACAGCGCCAGCGCCGCCAGCAGGCCCACCGCGGCGACGATGTACAGCAGCACGTCCGCCTGCCGGGTCAGCAGCGACTGCGGGACGATCACGCCGAGGGCGAAATGCTGGGCGGCGTCGCCCACCTTGATCGGCACGTACACCGCGACATTGCCGTCGGCGTCGGGCTCGAATGCCTCGGCGACCTCGCCCTTGGCGATGCGCGCGAGCACGGCACCGGTGGCCGCATCCTGGCGCTGGGTACCGATCCCGGCCGGGTCGCGGCTGGCCAGCACGCGGCCGGCCGGCGACAGCAGTTCGACGTGGCCTTCGCCCATCGGCGACAGCCGGGACAGGTGCTCCTGCAGCGAAGACAGGGCGAAGTCCACCGTCACCACGCCGAGGAAACGCTCCTGCTCGACGATCGGGATCGACAGGGTCGTCATCAGCACCTGCTTGCCGTTGATGGTGTAGCTGTACGGCTCGACCAGCGTGGGCTGGCGGCTTTCGCGTGGCTTGAGGTACCAGTCGCCATCACCGGCCACGTCATAGCCGCGCAGCGCCTCGGTCACCGGCTTGCCGTCCGCCCAGGCCCAGTAGCTCATGAAGCGGCCGCTCGAATCGTGGCCCTCATCATCCACGTGCGTGGCATCGGCGCCGTCGAACGCGTCCGGCTCCCACAGCGTGCTGACCCCGACCCACTCCGGATGCGCGAGCAACTGCTGCTTGAGCAGTGCCGATACCCCCTGGCGGGTCAGGATGCCCTGTTGTTGCTGCAGGCGCAGGGTGCCGGCCAGGGTGGTTGCGGTGTCATAGGCCTCGCCCAGTCCGGCCGAAACCCGCTGCGCTTCGAGGCCGGCCAGGTTGCGCATTGCATCCTGCGACGACGAAAGCAGGGCGTGGCTGCTCTTCCAGTAGCTGATCGCGGCGGTGACACCGAAGGAAATCAGCGCGATCAGCGCCACGCCCAGCATCAGGCGGATGACGATGCTGGAACCGGAACCGGAACCGGAACGGGGATGGGACACTGCTCTCTCCTGCGGCCACGTGCCCCTGCATGTCGGGGCACTGGCTCATGACTTTTGTGATGAAGGGGTGGCGCGGATGTTGGGTCACCGCCACCCCGTAATGCCTGCGCGCAGCCCCTGGGGGGCCGCGCACGGATGCCTCAGAACGCCTGCATGCCTCCTGCGGCCAGGCCGATGCCGTACCCGGTGGACGCAGCCGAAGCGACAGCGCCGACCCGGGCCGTGGGCAGCGCGGCCGCGGTCAGCCGGAACTGCGAGACCGCCTCGCTCAACTGCTGCGCCTGCTCTTCCATGGCCCGCGCGGCGGCGGTGGCTTCCTCCACCAGGGCGGCGTTCTGCTGGGTGGTCTCGTCCATCTGGGTGACGGTCTGGTTGACCTGCTCGATGCCGGCGCTTTGTTCCTGCGAGGCGGCGGAGATCTCGGCCATGATGTCGGTCACCCGCTGCACCGAGGTCACGATCTCGCCCATGGTGCTGCCGGCCTGGTGGACCAGCGCCGAGCCTTCGGCGACCTTGCCGACCGAGTTCTCGATCAGTTCCTTGATCTCCTTGGCGGCACCGGCCGAGCGCTGCGCCAGGGTGCGCACTTCCGAGGCGACCACGGCGAAGCCGCGGCCCTGTTCGCCGGCCCGGGCGGCTTCCACCGCGGCGTTGAGCGCCAGGATGTTGGTCTGGAAGGCGATACCGTCGATGACGCTGATGATGTCGGCGATCTTCTTGGACGAGGCCTCGATGTCGGTCATGGTGGTGACCACCTGGCCGACCACCTGGCCGCCCTGCGAGGCGACGCTGGCCGCGCCCTGCGCCAGCTGGTTGGCCTGGCGGGCATGCTCGGCGTTCTGGCGCACGGTGGAGGTCAGCTCCTCCATCGAGGCGGCGGTTTCCTCCAGGTTGGCGGCCTGCTGTTCGGTGCGACGCGACAGGTCGTTGTTGCCGGTGGCGATCTCCGAGGCGGCCAGGTTGATGCTGGAGGCGGCGGTCTGGATGCGGCCGACGATCGAGGTCAGCTGCGCGACGGTGGCATTGGCGTCGTCGCGCATCCGTGCGAACACGCCCTGGAAATCGCCGTGCATGCGCGCGGTCAGGTCGCCGCGGGCGATGGCCTGCAGCAGGCTGGAGGTCTGCGCCAGGCTGTGGTCGGTGGCCTCCATCATCGCGTTGAGGTTGTGCACCATCTGCCGGAAATCGTGCTCGAAGCGCTGCTCGTCGCCGCGCTGGCTGAAGTCGCCCTCGGCCGCGGCGCCGCTCAGGCGGCGGATCTCGCTGCTGATCGCGGTGAGGTTGCGCTTGATGGTGGCCATGGTCTCGGTGATCTCGGCCTTCTCGCCGGGCAGCGCCGGCATGTCGCGGCTCAGGTCGCCCACGGCATAGCGCTGGGCCAGCTCGATCACCTGCATCTTCACGCCGATGTGGTTGCCGACCAGCTGGTTGGTGCCGGCGACCATCACCCCGTAGTCGCCGGGGAAGGCAGCCTGGTCCATGCGGTAGCTGATGATGCCGGCGTCATGCTGGCGGCCCATTTCCTGCTGCGCGGCGATCACTGCCTGCAGCTGCGCCTGCATGCGCTGCATCGAGGACAGCAGCTTGCCGACCTCGTCGCGGCGCGAGGCGTCGATGCGGCGGTCGAGCTTGCCCGCGGCGACATCGTCGGCCACGCGTACCGCCTCGCCCAGCGGCTGCATGATCGAGCGGATGATGGCCCAGCCCAGCAGGGCGGCCAGCACCAGCGACAGCGCCATGCCGGCGGCCACCGCCATCAGCGACCGCTGGTAGGCCTGCCTGGACGCGGCCACGTCCCGGGCCAGCTGCTCCTGGTTGTACTGGGACATCAGCTTGAGCTGGTCGAACAGCAGGCGTCGCAGCTTGCGCGATTCGTCCGAGGAGATGCTCCGCGCGGTATCGAAATCGTCGGCGGCGATGGCGGCGGCGATGCGCTCGTGCGCGGCGAAATACGCCGCGCGGTGCTGCTTGAGCTTTTCGTACATCGCCTGTTCTTCCGGCGTGTAGTCGGTTTCGATGTCATCGTAGGCCTTCTCGGCGGCCTCGATCAGGCCGCGGGTGTCGGCCAGGCGCTTGTCGTAGTCTGCCAGCTGCCCGGGGTTGCCCTGGTAGCCCAGCTGCGCCTGCTCATAGGTACGGAACTCGCCGAGCTGCGCGCGCATCTCGCCCAGTTGCTGGACTGCCGGCATCCAGTTGTTGTTGATCTGCTCGATCTGGGTGTTGGCGAGCATCATCCGCCACAGCGAGAACCCTCCCATCAGCAGGGTGATCATGCAGGTGATGCAGAAGGCGAGGACAAGCTTCCGCGTGATCGAAAGGTTCTGGAACCATTTCATCGCAGATATCTCCAGTGACAGGCTCAGCGACAGGCAGGCCCGGCGCACCTGCGCGACGTCATCAATGTGGAATGGCCGCGACGGGAGGCCCGCACCGTATGGTGCACATTTGCGGTATCGGCGCCGGCGTCCACTTCTTGACGCCTGTCCGGTCGCCCGGCAGCGGGATGCCGACAGGCGGCGGACCGGTGCCTGCGGGCGCCGTCAGAAATGCAGCTGCGCGCGCAGCTGCACCACTTCGGGCTGCCAGTGCAGGGTGCCGCGCCGGGCATCGGCACGGACGTAGTTGGCCTGGAACTTCAGGTGGTTGCCCGCGTACCAGTTCGCGCCCACGGTCCAGTTGTTTTCGCGGCCGCCACGGACCAGGCCGTCGTCCAGGTCGATGCGGCTGTAGCGCGCCAGCAGCTCGATGGCGCCGCGCTTGCCTGCCGGGCGCGGATTGGCGACGTTGCCGCCGCTGTAGGTGCGCGATTCGCCGGTGAGCAGCCAGCTGCCTGCCAGGTACCAGCCATCGCCACGATAGTGCGGCAGGCCGTGGCGGTGCGTGGTCTGCTGCAGGTATTCGCCCTGCAGCGACCACGGGCCTTCGATCCAAAGCGCCTCCAGACCGCGCCGGTCGATGCGCTCGACGTCGCGCAGGGTGCCCGAGTCGACCAGCCGCAACGGGGTCAGCGACGCCTCCGGCCTGGCGCGCCAGCGCACGCTCGGCGCGACCTCCACGCCCAATCCATTGGTTTCGGCGTCGGGACGCTCGCGGGTGCCGGAAACGCCCAGGTGCAGCACATGCGAGGGCTGCTTGAGCGGGGTCCAGGCCAGCCGCGCGGCCACGCTGTCGCCGCGGTTGTTGCCCTGCAGGTCGTGGCTGTAGGCGCCGGCATTGAACAGCCAGCGCGGCCGTTCCAGGGCCCAGTCCACGCCGATGCGGCGGCCCTCGTAGAACGCCTGCGTGGGCAGTGCGTTCTCCATGAAGGCGCCGCTGCGGGTGGCGGTATTGCCTTCGAAGCCCAGCGGCAGCTTCATCTGGCCGATGCGCCATTTGCCGAGGTCGCGGCCGGTCAGGCCCTTGCTCTCCAGGCGCAGCGCCACGTCCATCCAGGTGTCGGACTGGAAGTCGTAGGACGCGGTGAAGTCGTACAGACCCTTGCGCTTGATGGCGAGACCGAATTCCTTGCGGCGCCAGTCCTGGTCGTTGTCGAGGGCGGTACCGTCGGCGTCGAAGCGGTTGATGTCCCAGGCGAAGTTGCCGGTGAGCGTAGCCTCGGTGCCGCCGGCCAGCGCCAGCCGCGGGGGCCATGCGTCGGCCTGCGTGCCGGCCAGGGCCGGTGCGGCGAGGGTGAGCAGGGCGAGCGGGGCGAGGCGATGCATGCGGATGTCCTGGAGCGAGGGCGGCGGCACGCCGGGGCGTGGGCCGGGGGTCGGTGTGGCGCCCACGGTCCTGCGGCAGCAGGGTGCGCGCGTGGCAAGGGCACGGGGCGGCGGCAAGGGGCCGGCTGCCACGCCGCCGGCAGGCGACGGCGCGCTGTGACCGCCGCGGAATGCGTCGGTGGCGGCCCGCCGCGAACGGCGGAAACGTGGGGTCAGGCGGCCTGCGGCAGGCGCAGCGAGCGCACCAGGCCGCCGACATCGACGATCAGCGCGACCCGCCCATCGCCGAGGATGGTGGCCCCGGAAACGCCGCCGATGCGGCGGTAGTTGTTCTCGATGTTCTTGACCACGACCTGCTGCTGGCCGAGCAGTTCGTCCACTTCCAGGGCGATCTTCTGCCCGTCGCCCTCGACCACCACCACCAACGGGTCGGCATGGCTGTCCTGGCGGTAGCCGTAGTACTGGCCCAGCGACAGGATCGGCAGGTACTCGCCGCGCACGCGCAGCACGCGGCCTTCGCCGGCCATGGTGCGGATGTCTTCGGCCTTGGGCTGCAGCGCCTCGAGCACGTAGGCCAGCGGCAGGATCAGGGTCTCGCCGGCAACCGAAACGGTCATGCCGTCGAGGATGGCCAGGGTCAGCGGCAGGCGGATCAGCACCCGGGTCCCTGCGCCGGCCTGGCTTTCCAGCTGCACTTCGCCACCGAGCGCCTGGATGTTGCGGCGGACCACGTCCATGCCGACGCCGCGGCCGGACAGGTCGGTGACCGCATCGGCGGTGGAGAAGCCGGGCTGGAAGATCAGGTCCCAGACCTGGGTATCGGTCGGGTTGTCGGGAATCGCCAGGCCGCGTTCGTGGGCCTTGGCCAGGATCTTGTCGCGGTTCAGGCCGCGACCGTCGTCGCTGACCTCGATGACGATGTGCCCGCCCTGGTGCGAGGCGGCCAGGGTGATGGTGCCCATCTCGTCCTTGCCGGCCTGGCGGCGCACGTCGGGCATTTCCAGGCCGTGGTCGATCGAGTTGCGCACCAGGTGCACCAGCGGGTCGGCGATCTTCTCGATCAGGCCTTTGTCCAGCTCGGTGCCTTCGCCGATGGTGCGCAGGCGGACCTGCTTGCCCAGGCGCGAGGACAGGTCGCGCACCAGCCGCGGGAAGCGGCGGAACACCGCGTCCACCGGCAGCATGCGCACGCCGATCACCGCTTCCTGCAGGTCGCGGGTATTGCGTTCGAGCAGGTCCAGGCCGGCCAGCAGGCGTTCGGCGTGCGACGGGTCCAGGCCACCGGAGACCTGCTTGAGCATGGCCTGGGTGATGACCAGCTCGCCGACCAGGTTGATCAGCGCGTCGACCTTGTCGACGCTGACGCGGATCGAGCTTTCGGCCTCGTGTGCACCACCAGCGGCAGTGGCTGCGGCGGCAGCCGGACGTGCGGCCGCGGCGACCTCGGCGGCCACTTCCTGGGCAGCGGTCGGGGCGTGGGTGGCCAGGCTCGGTGGGGCGATGATCGGCTGGATGTCCAGCTCACAGTCGTCCACGACCCAGGCGAAGGTGTCTTCGATCTTGCTGCGCGGGATGCGTCCGGTCAGGCCCAGGTCCCAGGCGATGTAGGCTTCCAGCGGGTCCATCTGCTCGAACCCGGGCAGACGCTGCATGCGCGCCTCGACCTGCAGCGGGCCGAGGGTTTCCAGCTCGCGGATGATGCGCAGCGGATCGTTGCCGCTCATGAACAGCGAGGGTGCGGGGACGAAGCCGATCTGCCAGCCTTCCGGCTCGGCCGCGGGCTGTTCCTGCCGGGCCGCGACCGGTGCGGCGGCGGTACCGGAGAGCACCGCTTCCAGGCGTGCCTTGACCGCGGCGACCGCGGCCGGGTCGGCGGCCTGGCCGTGTTCGGCCTCGCGCAGCAGTGCGCGCAGCACGTCCACCGAGGACAGCATGGCATCGACCGCGGTGCTTTCCAGCGCCCGCTTGCCGGCACGCAGCTCGTCCAGCAGCGTTTCCAGCACGTGGGTCAGCCCGGCGATGGCCTCGAAGCCGAAGGTGCCGGCGCCGCCCTTGATCGAATGCGCGGCGCGGAACACCGAGTTGATGATTTCCGGATCCTGCTGCCCGTCCTCCAGTGCCAGCAGCCCGGCCTCCATGGCGTCCAGTCCTTCGCGGCTTTCCTCGAAGAAGGTGGCGTGGAAACGTTGCAGGTCCATGCTCATCGGCGCGCTATCCGGTCTGGGTTCGGTGCGGTGGGAGGGCGATCAGCCCAGGACTTTCTGGACGGTGGCGACCAGCTGTTCGGGGTTGAACGGCTTGACCAGCCAGCCGGTCGCGCCGGCGGCCTTGCCTTCGGATTTCTTGTCGGCGGCCGACTCGGTGGTCAGCATCAGCATCGGGGTGAACTTGTAGTCCGGCAGCTGGCGCAGTTCGCGGATGAGCGAGATGCCGTCCATGTTGGGCATGTTCACGTCGGTGACCACCGCATTGAACCTGGCGCCCTTGGCACGGCCCAGGGCGACGGCGCCGTCTTCGGCTTCCTCGACGGAAAAGCCGGCCGAGGTGAGGGCGAAGGCCACCATCTGGCGCATCGACGCCGAGTCGTCCACCACCAGGATTCGAGCGCTCATGCAACGTTCTCCACAGAATTCGATTTGTCAGGGGTTGCGTCCAGACCCAGGGTCTGGAGGACGCCGAGCAGGCGCGCGGCGTCACGGAAGGTGTCGGTAGCGTCGTCGAAGACGGTGGCATGGCCGGCTTGGCGGCGGGCCAGGACGAAGGCGCACAGCACCTGGATGGCGGCGGTGTGCACCCGGGCCACCTGGCTGGCATCCACGCGCAACGCGCCGCTCCGGCCCAGGTGCGGGGCCAGGTGTTGCTTCAGGTCGCAGGTGGACTCGATGCCCAGGTCCTGCGCCAATGCCACAGTGCTCATCGTTGCTCCGGAGAGACGGTACTGGACCAGTTAACGGCAGTGCTGGAACGATCTTTAAGGCGCCGGATCAAATGCATGTGAATCCGTGAACTGGCGCACGGAACGCGGTCCGTGCCGGGTGCGGACTCAGTGCAGGGCGGCATGGTGCTTCAGCGCTCGCACTGCAGCAGTTCGGTGGCATCGAGCAGGATCATCGGCTGCTGGCCGATGCGGGCCACGCCCCGGAACAGGGTGTTGGATATCTGGCAGATGCGGGCGGTATCGGGCGGCTCGATCTGCGACTCGGTCAGGTTGGCCACGTCCTCGACCGCGGATACCCGCAGGCCCAGCACCTCGCCCTTCTCCTCGAGTACCACGATGCGGGTCTGGCTGCCTTCGCCGACCGCGGCGAAGCCCAGGTGCAGGCCCAGGTCGATCACCGGCACCACCTGGCCGCGCAGGTTCATGATGCCGAGCATCGAGGCGGCAGTGCCGCGCAGGCCCAGTAGCGGCACCGGCAGCACCACCTCCTGCACCTTGAGCAGTTCCAGCGCATAGGCCTGGGCGCCGCAGCGCAGGCGCAGCCAGCGCGAGGTGCGCTCGCTGGCGCGGCGCTGGGGCCGGTACGGTTCGCGCGCCTGTGCCTGCAGCGCGGCCCATACATTGTTGCCGTCGGTCGCCGCCGCAGCCGGCGTCTCGCCTTCGCTGACTGCCGGTGCGGCCGCACTGCGCGCCGGTGCCGGTACAGGCGCAGGGGCAGGGGCTGGCACCGCAACCGGTGCAGGCGCCGCAACAGGTGCCGGGGCGACCGGTGCCACCGGCCTGGCCGCTACTGCCGCAGGCGCCGCCGGGACGGGGGTGGCGGGTGCGGGTGCAGGTGTGGGCGGCGGCGCGATGGCGTCCGGCTGGGCCGGCTGGGCCGGCGCAGCCGCCGCGGCAGGCACTGCCGGCACCTGCATCGGTGCCGGTGCGGGGATCGCGTCGAGCAGCAGTTCGCCCAGATAGTCGTCCAGTACGTCGGTACCGTTCATGCCGCGCGCTCCAGTTGCGCGGCATCTTCGGCGCGCAGCCATTCGAGTGCGCGGCGGTAGGCCGACAGGCCGCGGCCCGGGTAGGCGTCGTCATGCGCCGGGGCGGTGAGGGTGGCCGGCGTGCTGATCCGGGTATCGATCGGGATCGCGTCTTCCCAGACGCGCTCGCCATGCCGGTCCTGCATCTGCTTGAGTGTTTCATTGCCGGTCCGGGTACGCCGGTCGAACAGGGTCGGCAGGATCGACACCGGCAGCGGGCGGCCGCGCGAGCGCTCGACCATCTGCCCGGTGCGCACCATGCCTTCCAGCCCGTGCAGCGCCAGCGGTTCGGCCTGGGTGGGAATGATCAGGCGGTCGGCAGCGGCCAGCGCGTTGATCATCAGCAGGCCCAGGGTCGGCGCGCAGTCGAGCAGGATGTAGTCGTGGCGCTGCCCGTGCTGGGCCAGCGCGTGCTGCAGCGCCAGGCCCAGGCCGGGCTGGTTGGCGCTGCGCCGTTCCAGGGTGGCCAGCGCGGCCTGCGCGCACAGGTAGTCCAGCCCGGGAATGGCGCTGTCGCGGGCCAGCGTGGCGATCTCGCCGGGCGGGGTGGCGAACAGTTCCAGCACGCCCTGCGGCGGCGGATCCAGCGGCACGCCGAAGGCCCGGGTCAGCGAGGCGTGGGGATCGAGGTCGATCAACAGCACGCGCTGGCCGAGCGCGGCCAGGCCGCGGCCCAGCGCCAGTGTCGTGGTGGTCTTGCCGACGCCGCCCTTCTGGTTGGCAATGGCCCAGATACGCATCAGTGCACTCCTTCTATTGCTGCCGGCAATGCCGGCCCGGACGTGCGCGCCGGCGCCTCGGCGCCAGCGGCATCGCGGGTGGGTTGTGCGGCGTCGACCGTGGTCGCGCCGTCGGCCAGCGCGTCGGCGCTGGCGGCCGAGTCGGCCAGGATGATGACCATGACCCGGCGGTTGCGGTTGCGGCCCTCGGCCTGCGCGTTGCTCTCGCGCGGGCGGAACTCGCCGTAACCCATCATCGCCAGCCGCTGCGGCTGCACGCCATGGTCGGCGAACAGGTGGACCACGCTGGCCGCGCGTGCCGCCGACAGTTCCCAGTTGGACGGGTACTGCGCGGTGGCGATCGGCATGTTGTCGGTATGGCCTTCCACGCGCACGCCGTTGGGTACGTCCTGCAGCACGTCGGCCAGCTTGCCCAGGGTCTGCCGCGCTTCGGTGTCCAGTGCCGCCGAACCGGTGGCGAACAGGATGTCGCTGTTGATCTCGACCTCGATCCACAGCTCGGTGCGGCGCACGGTGATCACGCCCTGGTTGACCAGCGGTGCCAGCGCCCGGGTCAGCTTCTCGGCGATCTGCCCCAGCTGGCGTTCGGCGCGCTGCAGCTGCTCGCGGTCGCGCAGCGATACCGGGCGCGTCATCTGCGATGCCATCGACGGCAGCCGGGTCGGGTCGGAGACCGCGCCGCCGGTCATGCTCGGCGCGCGGATCACCGCCGGTGTGTCGTGGCCGCCGCCCTGCAGCTGCTGGTGGCCGACCTGGACCTGGGTGATGGTGCGCGGCGCGCCGCCGAAGGCGGTGGTCAGGGCATCGGCCATCACCCGGTACTTGCCCTCGTTGAGCGAGGAAATGGCGTACATCACCACGAAGAAGGCCAGCAGCAGCGTCATCAGGTCGGCATAGGGGATGGCCCATGCCTCATGGTTGGCGTGCTCTTCGTGGGACTTGCGGCGTGCCATGGTTCAGCCCACGAAGCCGGCCAGACTGGTTTCGATGTTGCGCGGGTTCTCGCCATGGGCGATGGCGATCAGCCCTTCGATGATCATCTCGCGCTCGCGGCTGTTGTACGCGATCACGCTCTTGAGCTTGGCCGCGACCGGCAGGAACAGCAGGTTGGCCGAGGCGATGCCGTAGATGGTGGCGGTGAACGCGGCGGCGATGCCATGGCCGAGCTTGCTCGGGTCGGCCAGGTTCTTCATCACCGCGATCAGGCCCAGCACCGCGCCGATGATGCCCAGGGTCGGGGCGTAGATGCCCATGCCCTCGAACACCTTGGCCGCGGCCAGGTCGCGGTGTTCCTGGCCGCTGAGTTCGATTTCCAGCATGTGCCGGATCGCGTCGGGCTCGACGCCGTCCACCACCAGCTGCAGGCCCTTGCGCAGGAACGGGTCGTCCTGCATCTCCACCTGCGGCTCCAGCCCGAGCAGGCCCTGGCGGCGGGCGATGTTGCTCCACTCCACGATCTGCCGGATCAGTGCCTGGCGGTCGCTGGGCGGCGGCTGCACCACCCAGCGCACGATCCTGAAGGCATGGCGGAAGATCGCCGGCGAGGTGTGCAGCAGGATCGCCGCCACGGTGCCGACGATGACGATCACGAATGCCGCCGGCGACCACAGCGAGGACAGTCCGGCTCCCTTGAGTATGCTGCCGCCCACCAGCGAGGCCAGTGCGAGGAAGAGTCCGATGATGCTGAGTCTGTCCATTTAACGAATATCGGCGTGTGCGCGGGGTACTTGAACGGTGGGGACGGGTCGTCACTTCGCTAGGGGACGCCGGGCGGGCCCCGGCGGCGCGGGGCGCGGCCGCCGCACATGCAACGGTGCCGGCGCGGGCGGGGCAGGCGGGCTTACTCCTGGCTGCGCAGCCCGTCCACGTCCAGGATCAGCGCCATGCGGCCGTCGCCGATCAGGGTGGCGCCGGCATAGCCCTTCAGCCCGCGCAGTGCCTTGGGCAGTGGCTTGATCACCACTTCCTCGCGGCCGCGCACCTGGTCCACGACCAGGCCGAAGCGGGCCTCGCCGATCTGCAGCACCACGATGGTGAGCAGGGTCGACTGCGTCGGCTCCACGTCCAGCCACTGGCGCAGGTCGACCAGCGCCAGCGTGTGCGACTTGCGATCGAGCACTGCGCGGCCGTCGAACCAGCCCAGCGAGGTGCGCGGCGCGTGCAGCACTTCCATCACCCGTGCCAGCGGCAGGGCGTAGATGTCCTCGCCGGCCTGCACCAGCAGGGTCGGCAGGATCGCCAGGGTCAGCGGCACGCGGATCAGGAAGCGGCTGCCGCGGCCCAGTTCCGACTGGATCTGGATCTGCCCGCTCAGTTCGCGGATGCGCGACTGCACCACGTCCATGCCGACGCCGCGGCCGGAAATGTCGGTGACCTGCTGCTTGGTCGAGAAGCCGGGCAGGAACACCAGGTGCAGGCATTCCTCGCTGCTCAGCCGTGCCGCCGCCTCCGGGTCCAGCAGGCCCTTCTCGCGGGCCTTGGCCCGCAGCCGCTCGGGATCGATGCCGGCGCCGTCGTCCTGCACTTCGATGCTGACGTAGTCGCCTTCCTGCTGCGCCGACAGCCGTACCCGGCCCATGCGCGGCTTGCCCTGCGCTTCGCGCAGGTCGGGCATTTCCACGCCGTGGTCGATGGCGTTGCGGACCAGGTGCACCAGCGGGTCGGCCAGCGCCTCGACCAGGTTGCGGTCGAGCTCGGTCTCGGCGCCGACCAGCTCCAGGTCCACTTCCTTCTTGAGGCTGCGGGCGACGTCGCGGGCGACCTTGGGAAAGCGCGAGAACACCTTGCCCACCGGCTGCATGCGGGTGCGCATCACCGCCGACTGCAGGCGCGCGGTGGCGATGTCCAGGGTGGACACGGCGCGGTCGAGTTCTTCGTCCTTCAAGCGCGTGCGCAGGGTCTTGAGGCGGTTGCGCGAGAGCACCAGTTCGCCGATCAGGTTGACGATGGCATCCAGGCGCTTGGTGTCGACGCGCACGGTCTGTTCCGGCTCGACCGCGGCCTTGGCCGCGGCCGGTGCCGGCGTGGCCGCGCGGGCAGGTGCCGCCGGAACGGGAGCCGGGGCCGGTGCCGCGGCGGGCACGGCCGCCGGCATTGCACGGGCGCCGGGAGCGGCGCCGGCATGCAGGGTGTCGAGCAGGGCCTCGAATTCGTCCTCGCTGATCAGGTCGTCGCCGCCCCGGGCCGGTGCGGCCGGGCGGGCGGTGGCCGCGACGGGGCGGGTGCCGGGGGCGGCGCCGCCATGCAGCTGGTCGAGCAGGCTCTCGAACTCGTCCTCGGTGATCAGATCGGCGCCCTTGCCACTGGCGGCCGGGCTGACGCTGGCCGCGGCGGGACGGGTGCCGGGGGCGGCGCTGCCGTGCAGCTGGTCGAGCAGGCTCTCGAATTCGTCCTCGGTGATCAGGTCGCCGGCTGGCGCCGCGACCGCGGCGGCCGCCGCGACCGGGGCCGCGGGTGCCGGCGCCGCATCGACGTCGAACAGCGCGATCAGCGACGGCGGCGCGTGCTGCGGATCGGTGCCGGCCGAAACCGCGTCGAGCATCGCCTGCAGCCAGTCCAGCGACTGCTGCGCGGCGTCGAAGTGGTGCGCCTGCAACACCGCCTTGCCCGAGCGCGCCATGCCCAGGGTTTCCTCGGCGGCGTGGCACAGCTCGACCATGGCGTTGATGCCCAGGAAACCGGCGCCGCCCTTGAGCGTGTGGAAGCCGCGGAACACCGCGTTGAGCTGGTCGTTGTCCTGGGGCGACTGCTCCAGGGCGACCAGCTGTTCGCCGAGGCGATCCAGGATTTCCTGGGCCTCGATGATGAAATCGGCGGCGATGTCGTCGGCGAAGGCGCTCATGGCATCACAGCCCCAGGTTGGAGAGCAGGTCGTCGGCGTCGTTCTGGCTGACGGCGTGGCGGTCGATGCCTTCCAGCGCCGGGCCGGCGAGGCCGCGGCCGCGTGCCTCCTCTTCCGGTGGCGGCAGGCCCAGCGCGCCGAAGCCCTCGTGCACGCGGCGCACGATGCCGACCACGCGGCGGATGATCTGGCCGGTCAGGTCCTGGTAGCTCTGGGTCAGGGCGATCTCGGTCAGGTTGTGGCGGATGCGCTCCAGCGCCTGCTCGTGTTCGATCGCCGGCACGCTGCCCTCGCGCAGCCCGGTGACCAGCTCGCGGCACTGCTCGGCCAGGTCCAGGGTGCGGTGGGTGGCCTTTTCGGTCATCTCCACCACGTGGTCCAGGCGCGCGCAGGCGTCGTCCAGCTCGCCGGCCTCGGTCGGCACCGTCGGCAGCTCGCCCAGGGCCTGGCCCAGCTCGCGCGCAAGGCGCCCGAGCCCGGCCATCATCGGCTGCGTGCGCAGCGCGGCCAGCGCGTCGATTTCCCGGCGCCAACCGTTCTCGTCGCCGCCTTCCAGCGCCGCCAGCGCGTCCTGCAGGTGTTGCACCAGGACTGATTTCTCGCTCGGAGTTCCGCTGGACATGGTCATCAGGCGCTCGCTGCCAGGCGCTCGAAGATCTTGCCCAGCTTCTCTTCCAGGGTCTGTGCGGTGAACGGCTTGATGATGTAGCCGTTCACGCCGCACTGCGCGGCCTCGATGATCTGCTCGCGCTTGGCCTCGGCGGTGACCATCAGTACCGGCAGGGTCTTGAGCCTGGCGTCGGCGCGGATCGCCTTGAGCAGTTCGATGCCGGTCATCACCGGCATGTTCCAGTCGGTGACCACGAAATCGAACGGCTGGCTGTTCAACAGCGCCAGCGCGGCATGCCCGTCCTCGGCTTCGGCGGTGTTGGTGAAGCCCAGGTCGCCCAGCAGGTTCTTGACGATGCGCCGCATGGTCGAGAAGTCGTCGACGATCAGGATCCGCATGTTCTTGTTCAAAGGGTGTTCCTCTTCATGGTTCGACGAGGCCGGCGTCGGCCGCCTCGAAAATCTTCAACCGGCCACGCAGCCGCAGCATGGCCTGGCCGTGGATCTGGCACACGCGCGACTCGCTGACCCCGAGCACCGCGCCGATCTCCTTCAGGTTCAGCTCCTGCTCGTAGTACAGCGACAGCACCAGCTGTTCGCGCTCGGGCAGCTGGCCGATGGCCTTGCCCAGTTCCTCGCCGAACTGGCTGCGCTCGAGCACCTGCTGCGGGGTCGGGCCGCCGGTGGCCGGCGTGTCCAGTTCGCCCTGGTCCTCGATCCGCGATTCCAGGCTCAGCACCTGGCCGCGCGCGGCGTCCTCGATCAGCCGCATGTACTCGGGCAGCGGTATGTCCATGGCCTGCGCCACTTCGGTCGCGCTGGCGGCACGGCCGGTGCTCTGCTCGATGCGGCGGATGGTGGCGGCGGCGTCACGGGCGCGGCGATGCACCGAGCGCGGCACCCAGTCGCCACGGCGGATCTCGTCGATCATCGAGCCGCGGATGCGGATCGAGGCGTAGGTCTCGAACGAGGCGCCCTGTTCGGCGTCGTAGCTGCGCGAGGCTTCGATCAGGCCCATCATGCCGGCCTGGATCAGGTCGTCGATCTCGACGCTGGCCGGCAGGCGCGCCGCCAGGTGGTGGGCGATGCGCCGCACCAGGTCCGAATGGCGGGCGATGCAGTCGTTGGCGCTGGCGCGCTGGACTTCGCGGTAGTGGGCGGCCGGGTTCATGTCGCCACCCCGCGCTGGATGATGCGCTCCAGGAAGAACTCGACGCCGCCGCGCGGCTCGGTCGGCGCCTGCCAGCGGGCGGTGCGGCGGGCGATCTCCTGCAGCGCCAGCGCCGCCGGCGACGACGGGTACAGCTTGACCACCGGCTGCTGGCGCTGCACCGACAGGCGCAGCCAGTCGTCCTGCGGCACGCAGCCCAGGTAGTTGAGCGAGACGTCGGCCAGGAACTTCTCGCACACCCGCACCAGCTTCTCGTACAGCATGCGGCCTTCGTTGGGATCGCGGGCCATGTTGGCCACGACCTGGATGCGGTCCACCCCGCGCTCGCGCGAGAGCACCTTGATCAGCGCGTAGGCGTCGGTGATCGAGGCCGGCTCGTCGCAGACCACCACCACGGTGTCCTGCGCGGCCTGGCAGAAGGTCAACACGCTGTCGGTGATGCCGGCGGCGGTGTCGATGATCATCACGTCCAGGTCGCGTTCCAGCTCGGAGAACACGTTGACCAGGCCGACGTGCTCGGCCGGCTGCAGTTCGGCCATGTGCCGGCGGCCGGACGCGGCCGGCACCACCAGCAGGCCGTCGGGGCCTTCGATGATGACGTCCTCCAGCGTGCAGCGCCCGGCGACCAGGTCGGCCAGGGTGTGCTTGGGCTGCAGGCCGAGGATGACGTCGATGTTGGCCAGGCCGAGGTCGGCGTCCAGCAGCAGCGTGCGCTTGCCCATGCCGGCCAGCGCCACGGCCAGGTTGGCCGAGACGTTGGTCTTGCCCACGCCGCCCTTGCCACCGGTCACCGCGATGGTGCGCACGGGGCCGGCGGGCTGGCGGCGGGTGGCCGACAGCGGGAAGGCATTGGTCAGCTTGGCGTACTCACGCGACGGCATGGTTCAACTCCGGGTTGCAGGGCATATCGGCCGCGCGGCGCAAATCTTCAAGGCGAAGCACCAGATTGGCCGCCGAGGCGCGGTGCAGGTCTTCCGGCACGTCCTGCCCGTCGGTCACCCAGGTGATCGGCAGGCGGTGGTCCACGGCCACCGAAAGGGCCGAGCCGAAGCGGCCGGTCTCGTCCAGCTTGGTCAGCACCAGGCCCTGCGGGTTGGCCGCGCCGAAGCGGCGCACCACCTCGTCCATGTCCTGGAAGCTGGTGTTGGCCGGCAGCACCAGCAGGGTGCGGATCTGGCCGGCGGCGCGCAGCCACTGCAGCTGCGCGGTCAGGGCGCGGTCGCGCTGGCCCAGTCCGGCGGTGTCGATCAGCACCAGCTTGTAGTCGGCCAGGCGCTCCAGCAGCTGGTTGAGGTTGGTGCCGCTGCTGGCTTCGTGCACGGCGATGCCGAGCTGGCGGCCGAAGCCGTACAGCTGCTCGCGGGCGCCGATGCGCTGGGTGTCGGTGGTGACCAGGGCCACGTCGCGGGCGGCGTGGGCCTCGGCGAAGCGCGAGGCCAGCTTGGCGATGGTGGTGGTCTTGCCGGCGCCGGTCGGGCCGACCAGGGCGATGACCCCGCCGGCCTCGATCGGGTCGACCGGGGCGATCGGCAGTTTCTTCGAGATCAGGCCCAGCATCAGCCCGCGGGCGCGTGCCGGGTCGATATCGGCCGGCATCTGCACCGCCACGTCGCGGGCCAGGCCGGCGTCGAAGCCGTACTCGTCCATCAGGTCCAGGGCGTTGGCGCGCACCGGGCTGCCGCGCAGGCGTTCGTCGGTGAAGCGGTTCATTTCGCGCTCGATCAGCTGGCGCATGCCGGCCACTTCCTGGCGCAGCTCGGCCAGCTGGCGGTCGTCGCGCGGCATCGCGGCCACCACGCTCAGTACGGGGGCGGCGATGGCGGCTTCGGCGGCAGGCGCCGGAACATTGACGGTGGTGGCCGGGACGGGAACGGGCACTGCCGGTTCGGCCGGCGCGGCCGGTACGAGGGCATCGACCATGGCGGGCGGGGCGATGGCCGCTTCGATCCGTGCGCCTGGCGCGGTGACCTGCGGGACGACCGGTGCCTCGGATGGCGGATCGATCGCGAAGTGGGCGCGGTTGCCGGCGGCCGGAGCCGGCACGGGTGCCGGTGCGGCGACGGCGAAGCCCTCCGGGCGGAACGCCGGCACCACCGGCGCATCGTCGGGTACCGCCGGGAAGGTCGCGAAGATCTGCTCCGGCAGCCCGGGCTGGCGTGCGACAGCGGGGGCAGGAGCGGGGACAGGAGCAGGCTGCGGCTTGAGCAGCGACGAGAAACGGCTGCCCGGGGCCAGCTCGATGCTGCTGTCGATGGATCGGCCGGTGGCGCCGACCGCCGAGCGGGCGAGGGCGGCAACGGCCGAGGCGGTGGCCACCACCGGTTCCGGCTCCGGAGTCTTGCGGCGGGTCACCGCGGCGATGATCGCCTCGGCGGCGCTGCGCGGCTTCGGCGCCGGCGGCGGTGCCGGGCGGGCGGCTTCCAGGGCGCGCTGCACGACGCTTTCGTCGTAGTGGGCAGCCGCCACGATCTCGACGCCTTCCTCGATCCGGCGATTGGACAGGATGACGGCGTCGGGGCCATGTTCCTTGCGCACCAGGTTCATGGCGGTGCGCATGTCGGCGGCGACGAAACGTTTGATCTTCATGCTGGAGTACCGGGAATTCGTGTGCGGGTGCGACGCGGGAGCAGTGGCGTTGGCGGTGTCGTGCATGGCGGTGCGTGCTCCTCGTCCTTCGTGTGTGGCGGTGGCCGGCCAGGTGTCCGTTCTTTGACGTCGTCCTGCGCCGCCGCCGGTTTCCAGGCTGTCCTCAGCTGATCGTGCCGACCAGCTTCAGGCGCTTGTCTTCCGGTACCTCGCTGTAGGCCAGCACCGACAGCGAGGGGACGCTGTGGCGGACCATCCGCGCGAGGGCGGCGCGGACCGGGCCCGGTACCAGCACCACGGCCGGCTCGTTCCGCGCCTCCTGCTTGCCGACACATTCGGCAAGACTCTGGTGGAGGCGCTCGGCGAGACCGGGTTCCAGCGCGGCACCGTTGCCCTGCGTGGATTCCTGCAAGACCCGTTCCAGTTGCGGGTTCAGGGTGAACACCGGCAGTTCCGGCGACATGCCGGCGATCTCCTGCACGATGAACCGGCCCAGCGCGTTGCGCACCGCCACGGTCAGCGCGGTCGGGTCCTGGCTGAGCGGGGCGTTCTCGACCAGCGCCTCGGCGATCTTGCGCAGCTGGCGGATCGGGATGCGCTCGATCAGCAGGTTCTGCAGCACCCGCGCCACCACCGAGATCGGCAGCGCCTTGGGGGTCAGGTCCTCGACCAGCTTGGGCGCGCTCTTGGCCAGGGTCGCCAGCAGCTGCTGCACTTCCTCGTGGCCCAGCAGTTCCGGCGCGTGCTCGCGGATCAGGTGCGACAGGTGGGTGGCGACCACCGTGGCCGGATCGACCACGGTGTAGCCCAGCGACTCGGCATGGGCGCGCTGGTGCGGCTGGATCCAGGTGGCGTCCAGGCCGAAGGCCGGGTCCTTGCCGGGAATGCCGTCCAGCTGGCCCATCGCGCTGCCGGGGTCCAGCGCCAGCTCGCGGTCGGGATGGATCTCGGCGCTGGCGACCGGCACGCCGTGGATCAGCACCCGGTAGGTGGTGGGCGCCAGCTCGAGGTTGTCGCGGATGTGCACCGACGGGATCAGGAAGCCCACGTCCTGGGTGAGCTTGCGGCGCACGCCCTTGATGCGTGCCATCAGTTCGCCGCCCTGGGCCTTGTCCACCAGCGGGATCAGCCGGTAACCGACCTCCAGTCCCAGCGGGTCGACCGGGCGCAGTTCGTCCCAGCTCAGTTCGGCGGTCGGCGCCGGCTGTGCGCCGAGCAGGCCGGGGATCTCGCCGGCGGTGGCCGCGCCGGCCTCGGCGCCGGCGGCCGCGGCGGCGGCCGTGTCGCGCTTCCACAGCTTCCAGGCCAGGAAGCCAAGGATCGACGCCAGCACCAGGAACGCCACGTTGGGCATGCCCGGGACCAGCCCGACCAGGCCGATGATGGCCGCGGCGATGGCCAGCGCCCGGTACTGGCCGAACACCTGGCCCATCATGGCCTGGCTCATGTCCTGCGCACGCGAGGCGCGCGTGACCAGCATCGCCACCGCACTGGACACCAGCAGTGCCGGCAACTGCGCCACCAGGCCGTCGCCGATGGACAGCAGGGTGTAGGTGGAGGCCGCGTCGGCGAACGGCATGCCATGCTGCAGCACGCCGACCGCCAGGCCGCCGAGCAGGTTGATGAACAGGATCAGGATGCCGGCGATGGCATCGCCGCGGATGAACTTGCTGGCGCCGTCCATCGCACCGTAGAAATCGGCTTCCTCGCGCACTTCCTCGCGCCGCGCCTTGGCTTCCTCGCGGGTCAGCAGGCCGGCGTTGAGGTCGGCGTCGATCGCCATCTGCTTGCCGGGCATGGCGTCGAGGATGAAGCGCGCGGTCACTTCCGACACGCGTCCGGCGCCCTTGGTGATGACCACGAAGTTGATGATGGTCAGGATCGCGAACACCACGATGCCGACCGCGTAGTTGCCGCCGATCACGAATTCGCCGAACGAGGCGATGACCTTGCCCGCCGCCTCGTGGCCGTTCTGGCCGTTGAGCAGGATGACGCGGGTGGAGGCCACGTTCAACGCCAGCCGCAGCATGGTGGTGACCAGCAGCACGATCGGGAAGATGGTGAAGTCCAGCGGCCGCTTCACGTACACCACCGCCAGCAGCACCATCAGCGAGATGGCGATGTTGAAGGTGAACAGCGCGTCCAGCACCGGTGCGGCCAGCGGCACCACCACCATCGCCAGCAGCGCCAGGACGATCAGCGGCGCGCCGAATCCCTGGCGGATCGCGTCGAGCAGGCGGCGCGCGGTGGCGGGCATGGGCTGGGCGCTCATGGGCGGGCCCCCTTGCCGAACTCGTCGATGTCGATGGCCGGCTGCTGCGGCATCGGCCCGCCGCGCCAGGTGCGCAGCTGGTAGACGTAGGACAGGATCTGGGCGACGGCCGAATACAGTCTCACGGGGATTTCCTTGCCGAGTTGGCTTTCCCTATACAAGGCGCGTGCCAGCGGCGGTGCCGAGACGATGGCCACGCGGTTGCCGTCGGCGACCTGGCGGATCCGCAGGGCCAGCTCGTCCACGCCGCGGGCCACCACGGTCGGCGCGTTCATGCGTCCGGCCTCGTACTTGAGCGCCACCGCGTAGTGGGTCGGGTTGACCACGACCACGTCGGCACCGGGAACGGCCTCCATCATCCGCCGCTGCGACAGCTGCATCTGCATCTGGCGGATGCGGCCCTTGACCTCGGGGCTGCCCTCGCTTTCCTTCATCTCGCGGCGGACCTCGTCGCGGGTCATCTTCAGCTTGCGCAGCCAGTTCCAGTGCTGGTACGGCGCATCGATCGCGGCCAGCAGCAGCAGCGCACCGGCCGTGGCCAGCAGCAGCCGCAGGGTGAAGCCCAGCCCGTCGAGCACCGCCCGTTCCAGCGGCATCTGCGGCAGGGTGCGCAGGGCGTCGAAGCCGTGCCAGATGCACAGCCCGGCGGCGGTGCCGACGAACAGCATGCGCAGCAGCGACTTGGCCAGTTCCGCCAGCGACTGCATGCCGTAGATGCGCTTGAGCCCGGACATCGGGTTCATGCGGTTCAGGTCGGGCATGAGCGCCTTGGACGACACCCGCAGCCCGCCCATGATCAGCGGCGAGACGAAGCTGGCGAGCAGGCACGCCAGCAGCAGCGGCCAGGTCGCCAGCATCAGCCGCAGCAACAGCATCCCGGCATGGCCGAACAGCGCGTCGGGGGTCTGGAACAGGCCCGGCTCCGGGGACAGCGCCGTCCGCATCCAGGCGCGTGCATTGCCGCCGATCACCCCGGCCAGGGTAGCGACGGCGATCACCCCGGCACCGAACACCGCGGCGGTGGCCAGTTCGCGCGAACGCGGTATGTCGCCCTTCTCGCGGGCGTCGCGCAGCCGTTTGCCGGTAGGTTGTTCGGTTTTTTCGGTGCCGTCTTCGTTCTCAGCCATGGCCTGGCGCGGGTACTGGATCCGGCCTGGGTCGTGCAAGAACCGGGCCAGCGCCGTGGCGGCGCGTGTCCGCCGGGGCAGGCGGTGGCCTGGCCGTTCCCGGGTACCGTCGCGTCAGGCGTCGCGGGTCACAGGCCGCCGCCACCGTACAGGCGCATGAAGCTCTCCGGGCCGACCGGCCGCCCCAGCTGGTAGCCCTGCAGGTGGTCGCAGCCCAGGCGTTCGGCGTAGGTGCGCTGGCCCGGGGTCTCGATGCCCTTGGCCACCACCTCCATGTTCAGGGCGTGGCCCAGCGCCACGATCGCCGCGACCACCACCACGTCCTCGTCGCTGTCTTCCAGCGCCATCACGAAGGCGCGGTCGATCTTGATCTCCGTGGCCGGGAGCCGGCGCAACTGCAGCAGGCTGGAGAAGCCGGTGCCGAAGTCGTCTATGGAAATGCCCACGCCCAGGGCGGCGATGGCGCGCAGCACGGCCACGGCGGCTTCGGCATCGCGGGTCACCGCGTTCTCGCTGACCTCCAGCACCAGTCGCGACGGCTCCAGTTCATGGCGCTGCAGGACCTGGCGCACCTGTTCGACAAGGCCCGGCGAACCGAGCTGCAACCCCGACAGGTTCACCGACACCTGCCAGCCGGTATGGCCGGCGTCGTGCCAGCTGCGCATCTGCCGGCACGCCTCGTCCAGCACCCATTGGCCGATCCCCTCCATCAGCCCGTTCTGTTCGGCCAGGCGGATGATGCGCCCGCTGGGTACCGGCCCGTGCACGGGATGGCGCCAGCGCAGCAGCGCCTCGGCGCCGGTGACCAGCCCGCTTTCGGCGTGCACCCGCGGCTGGTAGTGCAGGCCCAGCTGCGGCGTGCCGACGGCCTGGCGCAGGTCCTGCAGCAGGCGCCGGTCCTGTTCGGCGTCGGCGCTCATCCATTCGGCGAACCGGGCGTGGGTGTTGCGGCCGGCCAGCTTGGCGTGGCTGGTGGCGATCTCGGCATGCGCCACCAGCGGCGCGGCCGTGGTGCCATGCGCCGGGTACAGCGCCACCCCCAGGCTGGCGGTGACGCGCATGTCGCGCCCGTCCACGCGCACCGCCCCGAGCGCGACGACGATGCGCTCGGCCAACGGCGTGGCGCCGGCATCGTCGGCCAGCGGCAGCGCGATGACGTACTTGTCGCCGCCCAGGCGGCCGACCAGGCCATCGTCGGGCAGCAGCCGGCGCAGCTGCTCGGCCACGTCGACCATCACCGCGTCGCCGGCCTGTGCGCCGAACGCGCTGTTGATGTGGCGGAACTCATCCAGGTCCAGCGCCATCACCGCGCATGCGAGCCGGGCCGCGTGGCAGTGCTGCAGCAGCTGGTCGATGCGCTCGTGCGAGAGCTGGCGGTTGGGCAGGCCGGTCAGCGAATCGTGGCGGCTGGCATGGAACAGCTCCTTGCGCGCATCGTCCAGCGAGGCCGACAGCGTCGAGTTGCGCCGCTGCAGCACGCGCGCCTGCGTGTGTTGCTCGAACAGCGAGATGACCAGCACCACCGCCATCATCGCCACGGTCAGCAGCACCACGCAGGCCGCCAGCCATTCCACGCCGATCCCGCCGCCGGCGGCCACGGCGCACACCGAGCCGGAGGGAAACCGTGCCGCGGCCATGCCGGTGTAGTGCATGCCGGCGATGGCCAGGCCCATCACCACGGCGGCGGCCACGCGCTGCGGCAACGCGCCTTGCCGCGCGCGCATGCGCAAGGCGATGTGCAGCGCCGCCCACGAGGCGAGCACCGCGATCAGGATGGAAAGCGCGACCCGCGACGGTACGTAGTCGATGGCCGGGTCCATGCGCAGCGCGGCCATCCCGACGTAATGCACCCAGGCGATGCCCAGGCCCATGAGCAGCGCGCCCAATGCCAGCCGCGTGTACGACAGGGTGGGGCGGGACACCAGCCACAGCGCGAACAGCGAGGTGGCGATGGCGACCAGCAGCGATTCGAAGGTGGGCCAGAAGGCATAGCCGAGCGGGACCGGCAGGCGGAAGGCAAGCATGCCGACGAAGTGCATCGACCAGATGCCGGTGCCCATGGCGACGGCGCCCGCCAGCAGCCAGCCGGTGGCCGCGCCGCGATGGTGCGAGGCCGATACCCGCGCCGCCATGTCCAGCGCGGTGAACGAAGCGAGCACCGCGACCAGGACCGACAGCACGACCAGCAACGGGTTGTAGCTTCCTGCAAGCATGGCACCCTCCCTCTGCGCCCGGTGGCACGCCGAGCGTGCCACGCTTCCGTGGATGCCGGCCGAATCCATGCCGGCATGGGTTCCAGACTATCCCGGCCCGGCGCGCGGCAGGCAAGCGGGCAGGTGCTGAATGCGACCGCCGGCGCGCTGCCGGCTCACCCCGTCACTTGCCGTGCGGCCTCGAACGCGCTGTCGAGCAGGCGCTGCACCGGCATCGCCATTTCCCCGGCCAGCAGCGCCAGCAGGATCAACCCCAGCAGCAGCGATACCGGCAGGCCCAGCTGCATCGGGTGCAGGGCAGGTGCGGCCCGCGCCAGTACGCCGAAGGCCAGGTTCACCGCCAGCATCGCCACCACCAGCGGCAGCGCCAGGGTCAACGCGCCGCGGAACACCTGCAGGAACAGGGTCGGGGCCAGTGCGGCCATCGCGTGCGGGTCTGGCAGCGCGGTACCGATCGGCAATGCCCGGTAGCTGTCCACCAGCAGCGAGATCAGCGCCAGGTGGCCGTTGCTGGTGAAGAACAGCAGCCCGAACAGCAGGTAGAACCATTGCCCGACCACGCCGGAGCTGCCGCCGCGCAGCGGGTCGCTCATCTGTGCGAATGCCAGGCCCGTGCCCTGCGCGACCAGTTCGCCGGCCATCGCGCCGGCCTCGAAGATCAGCCGCAGCAGGAAGCCGATGCTCACCCCGACCGCCAGCTCGCGGGCGATGCCCAGTACCGTGGCCGCGTCGAAGCCGCTCCACGTCGGTACCGGCGGCAGCACCGGTGCCAGCGCCACCGACAACGCCACGGCGAGCAGCGCCCGCACCCGCGCCGGTACCGCGCGCGAGCCCACCATCGGCATGGCCATCAGCATCGCGCCGATGCGCAGCATGACCCACAGCGTGGTGCCGATGATGGCGAAGGCCTGCTGGCCGTCGATCATCATCCGGGTGATCGGATCCATGGCGCCGCCTAGCCGATCAGGTGCGGGATGCGCTGGAACAGCAGGGTGGTGAATTCCACCAGGTGGCCGAGCAGCAGGCTGCCCAGCGCGAACAGCGCCGCGGTCAGCGCCGCGGCCTTGGCGATGAAGGCGATGGTCGGCTCGTTGAGCTGGGTGGCGGCCTGGATGATGCCGATGACCACGCCGACCACCAGCACCACGACCAGCAGCGGTCCGGCGATCCAGAGGGTGGCGACCAGGCCGCCGCGCAGTTCGGTAAGGGCAAGTTCGGGGGACATGGGAAGCCGGGGGTCAGGGGGGCGGGGCCGCGGCGCGGACGCGCGCCGGGACGTCGACGGTGGACGACAGGGACGGGCGCGCGGTGCTTCAGACCGCGTTGAAACTGGCCGCCAGCGTGCCCACCACCAGCACCCAGCCATCGACCAGCACGAACAGCAGGATCTTGAACGGTGCGGAGATCAGCATCGGCGAGAGCATCATCATGCCCATCGACATCAGCACGCTGGACACCACCAGGTCGATGATCACGAACGGGATGAAGATCAGGAAGCCGATCTCGAACGCGGTCTTCAGCTCGCTGGTGACGAACGAGGCCACCAAAACCGGGAACGGGATCGCCTCCGGGCCCGCGTAGGGCCCCTGGCCGGCCAGCCCGGCAAAGGTCATCAGGTCGGTCTCGCGCACCTGCGCCAGCATGAACGCACGCAGCGGCTGGGTGGTCAGGGTCCACGCGGTCTGGAAATCGATCTTGCCGTCCAGATACGGGGCCATGCCGGTGGACCACGCCTTGTCCCAGACCGGCATCATGATCATCGCGGTCAGGAACAGCGCCAGCCCGAGCAGCACCTGGTTGGAGGGCGTCTGCCCGGTGCCCATCGCCTGCCGCAGCAGGCCCAGCACGATGATGATGCGGGTGAAGGCGGTCAGTACCAGCAGCAGCGACGGCAGCAGGGTGATCGCCGTCATCAGCAGCAGCGTCTGCAGCGGCAGGCTGACCGGGGCGCCGCCGATCTTGCCGACGTTCACGTCGGGCAGGGCCGGCATCTGCGGTGCGGCGGGGGTCGCCCAGGCCAGCAGTGGCAGGGCCAGCAGCGCGAACACGATCGCCAGCTGGCAGCAGAAACGGGAGTTGAAGCGTTGCGGCAGCATGCTCAGGCGTCCTTGCGCAGCTTCTGTTGCAGCAGCTGCGCGAAATTCGGTAGGTGTTTGAGGTTGGGCAGGGTGGCCGGCGCCACCGGGGGCAGCGGCTCGGGCAGGGTGTGCAGGGTGCTGATGCCGCCGCCGGTCACGCCCAGCAGCAGTTGCTGGCCGTTGACCTCGACCACCACCACGCGCTCCTTGGCGCCGACGTTGAGGCTGGCCACCAGCTTCAACCCCTCGGCGGGGCGGAACCCGCTGCCGGGCATGCGCTTGAGCAGCCAGCCCAGGCCGACGATCAGCGCCAGTACCGCCAGCAGCGCCATCACCGCGCCGAACAGGCCCGGCGCGGTGGCCGCGTGCTGGCCGACCGGCGCCGCCTGCGGATGGCCCTGGGCCATCGCGGCGACGGCCAGGGCGGTGGCCGGCAGCAGGCTCAACGCAGTCTCCGGATGCGCTCGCTGGGGCTGACCACGTCGGTCAGGCGCACGCCGAAGCGGTCGTTGATGACCACCACCTCGCCGTGTGCGATCAGGGTGCCGTTGACGAACACGTCCAGCGATTCGCCGGCGCCGCGCTCCAGTTCCACCACCGAGCCCTGGTTGAGCTGCAGCAGGTTGCGGATCGGCACGCGCGCACGCCCGACTTCCAGCGACAGCGTCACCGGCACGTCCAGGATCACGTCCAGGTTGAGGTCGGCGTTGCCGTCGCCCTCGGCCTGCAGGTTGGCGAACTGGGCCGGCTCGGCGGCGGGCGCGGCGGGTGCGGTGGTCTCGGAGGGATCGTGCTCAGTCATGGGAATTTTCCTGGGACGCGGACGGGCGCGGCGGCCTGCCCGGCGGATGGGTAGCGGTGATCTTGATGGCGTTGCGGTCGCCGGCGATGCCGAACTCGCCGGTGAACACCGGGATGCCTTCGACGCACAAAGGCACTTCCTTCAGCATCTCGATGGGCAGGATGTCGCCGACCTTCAGCCGGCTGAGCTCGCGCAGGCTCATGCGCCGGCGCGCGATCACGCTGGACAGCTCCACCTCGGCGGTGTCCAGCTGCTCGCGCAGCATGATCGCCCAGCTCTCGTCGCGGTCGTTGCGGTCGCTCTGGATGCCGGCATCGAGCAGTTCGCGGATCGGTTCCAGCATCGAGTACGGCAGGGTGATGTGGATGTCGCCGCCACCGCTTTCCAGCTCGACGTGGAAGCGGCACACCACCACGTACTCGCGCGGGCTGACGATGTTGGCGAAGTGCGGGTTGATCTCGGAATTGATGTAGTCGAAATCGACGTTCATCACCGGGCTCCAGGCCTCGCGCAGGTCGACGAAGGCCTGCTTGAGCATCAGCTGGATCACGCGCATCTCGGTGGCGGTGAACTCGCGGCCCTCGATGCGGGTGTGGTAACGCCCGTCGCCGCCGAAGAAGTTATCCACCACCGCGAACACCAGGGTCGGCTCGAACACGATCAGGCCGGTGCCGCGCAGCGGCTTGAAACGGACCAGGTTGAGGTTGGTGGGCACGTACAGCGAATGCAGGTAATCGCCGAACTTGATCAGCTCGATGCCGCGCACCGAGATCTCGGCCGAACGCCGGATCAGGTTGAACAGGCCGATGCGCCACAGGCGCACGAAGCGCTCGTTGACCATCTCCAGCGTGGGCATGCGCCCACGGATGATGCGGTCCTGGCTGGCGAAATCGTAGGGCCGCGCCTCGCCCGGGGGCGAATCGGGCTCCACGGTGTCCACCGTACCGGAGTCGACGCCATGCAGCAGGGCGTCGATTTCATCCTGGGACAGCAGGTCGTTGATGCTCATCGGCGTCGCCTTACTGGGTGACGAAGCTGGTGAACAGCAGGTCGTCGGCGGTCTTCTTGCCGGTCTCGGCCTTCATCAGCTTCTGCACTTCGGCCAGCGCGGCGGCCTGCAGGCGCTCCTTGCCGGCGCGGTCGGCGATCTGCTCGGGCTCGACCTGGGAGAACAGCATCAGCAGCTTGGCGCGGATCGCCGGTGCGTGCGTCTGCAGCGCCGGCAGCGCTTCCGGGTCACGGGTCATCAGCTGCACTTCGACCTGCAGGTAGCGCGGGCCGTCCACGCGTCCGTTGAGGTTGACCACGAAGGCCGGGTCGAGCGCGAAGTACTGTGCCGGGGCCGGCGTGGCCGGCGCCGCGGCCTTGGCCTTGGACGGCGCCGCATCGGCGTGGCGCTGGGTGAAATACCAGACGGCACCACCGGCGCCACCGGCGGCGATCACGGCGATCAGGATGGTTGCCAGCAGCGAGCGGCGCGGCTTGCCGGTGGCGTCCTTGTCCTTGTCCTTGGAAGTGTCTGGCTTGCGGGATTTGTCGGCGGCGGCTGCCACGTTGTGCTCCTCAGGGTTGCTGCCCCTGGATATGCAATACGCGTGCCGCAGCGCAGGCCGGTGGCAATGACGGAAAGTTGACGGGCCAGCGCCGGGGGCGGGTGCCCCGGCGCGCAGGGCCCACGTCCCCGGGGGCCCTGCCTACGACTCAGGCATAGGCGTCGAGCAGGCCGCGCAGACGCAGGGGGCGGGCAGTGTGCTCGGGCAGGGAGCCGGCATCGCCGGGCTCGCCGTCGTGGCCCGTGCCGGCGCCGCCGGCGTTGGGCGAACCGGACTCGGACTGACGGTGGCCGACATCGGCCTGGGCCAGCTGCAGGCCCTGTTCGCCGAGCATTTCACGCAACCGCGGCAGGCCGCTTTCCAGCGCCTGGCGGACCTCGGCATGGGCGCTGGAGAAGGTGGCGTGGACGCGATCGCCCTCCAGCTGCAGCTTCACTTCCACCGGCCCCAGATCGTTCGGGGTGACGCGGATGTGGGCATGGCCGATCTTCTGGTCGGCCAGCCAGCCGACGCGCGCGCCGATGGCCTCGTCGAAATCCGCGCCCTGCATGTCCACCGGCGCGGACAGCGCCGGCGGGAAGGCCGGCGCCGGACGGGCGTCGGCCACGCTGGCCAGATTCTGCAGCAGCGGGCCGAACAACGCCGCGCCGGCACCTGGATCCATGGGCGCTGGCGCATTGCCGGCGCCGCCGCGTGGCAGCTCCGGCGTGGCATCCAGGCTGGCCAGCTGCGCCAGGACGTCGGCCTCGGTCGTGGCCGCCGGGACGGCGGCGGCAGCGGTGGCAGCGGCCTGCGCGGGGGGCGCTGTCTGCGGCGGCGCGACAGCCATCGGCAGCAGCGTGGCCGGCGCGGATGTCGCTGGCGCCAGCGGGGTGGTGGACGGCGGCAGGTCGCTGCCACCCCCGGCGACCGCCGGGGCGGGGGCCATCGCCGCCATCGTCGCCGGCACCGGCGGGGTGCCCGGCAGCAGCCCGGCAAGACCGGGCGGCGGCCATTGCGGCGCGTCGGCGTCGCTGTCGTCCTGGCCGCGACCCTCGTCGCTGGCTGCCGGTTTCCCGGCGTCACCGGCCGCGGAGGCCTCGCTGCCCGGCGTCGTGTCCGCAGGTGCCGCCGGTGCGGCGGCCGGATCGCCGCCGTCACGGCCCGGCGTGTCCGCGGCCGGCGTGGACGTGGGCTTGGCGCGCGGCGCCGGCTGCGGCGCCGACTGTGGCGCGGCCTGCAGCAGCGCATCGAAGCCGCCGGCCTGCCTGTCATTGCCGGCGCCGGTCCGTGCCGGGGTACCGGTCGCGGGCGGCGCGCTGGCCGCGGCGGCGCCCAGGGACAGTGGCGTCATGGGGTCTCGTCCTCGCCCGAGAGCTGGGCCTGGCGGGCGCGGCGCGCGCCGAGGTCGTCCATCTCGCGCTGGTCGCGGCGCTCCTCCACCTGTTTTTCGCGGGCACGGTAGCTGGCTGCCAGCTGTTCCAGCACCTGCTTGTCGCGGCTGGCCAGCAGCAGCCGCGCGCGCTCGGCATCGACGCGTTCGCGGTTGCGGTCCACGGTCTGGCTCTGCTGCTGCACGGCGCTGTCCAGGCGGTCGAGGAACGCGCGCCGGTTCATCAGCTGCGACGGACTGGTGGCGGCCATCTGCGCGCCGGCGTATTCGTCGGCGTAGCGGCGCAGTTCCTCCAGGCGCGACAGGTGCATGTCCAGCGCCTGCTGGCGTTCGGCCAGGGCGCGGGCGACCTCGTCTTCGTGATCCTGCGCACGGCGCAGCAGGGGGTCCAGGCGACGGGATTGCTTCATGGGACGTTCTCGCTTTCGACCAGGCGTTTCAAGGCGGCAAGGCTGTGGGGTAGGTCGGCGGCCAGGCTGACGTCCTGGCCGAGGAATTCGAGGATTTCGGGCCAGCGCTCGAGCGCTTCGTCGGTGGCCGCATCGTTGCCGCGCTGGTAGGCGCCGATGGCGATCAGGTCGCGGTTGGCCGAGTAGGCCGCCACCAGCCGCTTGAGCTTGCGGATGCGCAGGCGCCAGGCGTCGTCGGCGATGTCCTGGACCACGCGGCTGACCGACGATTCGACGTCGATGGCCGGGTACAGGCCGGAATCGGCGACCCGGCGCGAGAGCAGGATGTGGCCGTCGAGGATGGCGCGGGCCGCATCGGCGATCGGGTCCTGCGGGTCGTCGCCCTCGGTGAGCACGGTGTAGAAGGCGGTGATCGAGCCGCGCCCCTTGGCGCCGTTGCCGGCGCGTTCCACCAGCGCCGGCAGTTTGGCGAACACGCTGGGCGGGTAGCCGCGGGTGGTCGGCGGTTCGCCGACGGACAGGCCGATCTCGCGCTGCGCCTGGGCAAAGCGGGTCAGCGAATCCATCAGCAGCAGCACGTTCAGGCCCTGGTCGCGGAACCACTCGGCGATCGCGGTGGCCCGGTAGGCACCATGCAGGCGCGCCAGCGGCGGGCGGTCGGCCGGTGCGGCCACGACCACGGCGCGGCGCAGGCCTTCCTCGCCCAGGGTGGTCTCGACGAAGTCGCGCACTTCGCGGCCGCGTTCGCCGATGAGTCCGACCACGATCACGTCGGCCGAGGTGAAGCGGGTCATCATTCCCAGCAGCGTCGATTTGCCGACGCCGGAACCGGCGAACAGGCCCACGCGCTGGCCGCGGCCGATCGGCAGCAGCGCGTTGATCGCGCGCACGCCCACGTCCAGCGGCTGGGTGATGGGTTCGCGCGCCAACGGGTTGATCGACACGCCGGCCATGCTGGCGCTGCCTTCGGCGCGGATCGGGCCCTTGCCGTCCAGCGGCACGCCGTCGCTGTCGATGACGCGGCCGAGCAGGCCTTCGCCGACCTCCACGCCGCCGCGCCGGTAGGACGGCACCACGCGCGCGTTCGGCAGCAGCCCGTGCAGTTCGGCGCTGGGCATCAGGTAGGTGCGTTCGCTGGCGAAACCCACCACCTCGGCATCGACCCAGCCGCCGTCGACTTCGACCTTGCAGGTGGCGCCCATCGGCGCCTCGCAGCCGACCGCTTCCAGGGTCAGGCCCACCGCGCGGCGCAGCACGCCTTCGCGGATCAGGCCGCGCCCATGGCCCGGTTCGATGTCGATGGCGTCCAGCCGTGCCGCCAGCCGCAGGTTGCGCGCGGCCGACCAGGCCGCGGGTGCCGGTGGCGGCCGGTCGGTCGGCGGGGTATCGGTGAAGGCGGGGCTCATTGGCTGGCTCCGGCCTTGCGCATCACCGTGGACAGGGCCGCGCGCAGGCGTGCCTCCAGTGTGCCGTCGATGCGCACGCTCTCGGCGTGCACGCGCAGGTCGCCGCGGCTCAGGCCGGGGTCGGGGCTCAGGCGCTGGCCGGGTGCCAGCTTCAGCAGCGGCGCCAGCGCGGCGATGTCGTCCGGGTGCAGGCGTACCTCGACCTCGCGGCTGCTGCCGCCAACCGCTTCGAGGGCCTCGTTGACCAGCTCCTGCAGCAGCGCCGGCTCGGCCTGGTAGGCGCGACCCAGCAGCTGCCCGGCCACGCGCACGGACAACTCGCCCAGCGCGGCCACCACTTCGCCTTCCAGGCGCAGCAGCGGGCGGCTGAAGTTGTCCAGGATGCCTTCGATCTGCGCCACCAGCCGGCGTATCTCGGCCTGGCCCTGGGCAAGGCCTTCGGCATGGCCTTCGGCGTGTCCCTGTTCCAGTCCTTCCTGGCGGGCGGCGTCCTGGATGGCCTGGATTTCCTCCAGCGTCGGTGGTTGCAGCAGCGGTTCCGGCGGCATGTCCGGCGCATCGGCCGGGTAGCCGTCGGCCAGGTCCTGCGCCGACGCCTGCGCGACGGTGAGATCGGGGGCCATCCAGCGCACGACGGGACTCACAGCATGGTCTCCGCATTGCCACCGATGGTGACCGTGCCTTCATCGGCCATGCGCTTGACGATGGCCAGGATCTCGCGCTGCGCGGCTTCCACGTCGGACAGCTTGACCGGGCCGCGGGCCTCCATGTCCTCGAGCAGGATCTCGGCGGCGCGCTGGGACATGTTGCGGGTGATCTTGTCGCGCACCTTGATGTCGGCGCCGCGCAGGGCCAGGCCGAGGCGTTCGCCGCTGACTTCGCGCAGCACCAGCTGCATCTCGCGGTCGTCCAGGTCCACCAGGTCGTCGAACACGAACATCAGGTCCTGGATGCGGCTGCCCAGCGGCGCATCGACCTGCGCGATCGAGCTGAGGATCGCCTGGTCCTGGCCGCCGTCCATGAAGTTGAGGATGTTGGCCGCGCACTGCACGCCGCCGATGTTGGACGACTTCAGGTTCTGGTTGCCGGCGAACTGGCGCTCCATGATCTCGTTGAGTTCGTTCAGCGCGTTGGGCGGGATGCCATCGAGCGTGGCGATGCGCAGCAGTACGTCGACCCGGGTGCGTTCGGGCAGCAGCTTCAGCGCTTCGGCGGCCTGGTCGTTCTCCAGGTGCGACATGACGATGGCGATGATCTGCGGATGCTCGTTGCGCACCAGGTCGGCGACCGCGCGCGGATCCATCCACTTCAGCGTGTCCAGGCCGGTGGTGTTGCGGCCGAGCAGGATGCGGTCGATCAGGTTGTTGGCCTTCTCGTTGCCCAGCGCCTGCACCAGCATGTTGCGGATGTAGTCGTCCGAGCCGACGCTGAGCGAGGTCTTGTTGCCGAGTTCGTTGCTGAACTCGTCCATGACCTGCTGCACCTGCTCGCGGCTGACGTCGGTCAGGGTGGCCATGGCGATGCCGATCTTCTGCACCTCCTTGGGCTCCATGTGGCGCAGCACTTCCGCCGCGTCGGCTTCGCCCAATGACAGCAGCAGCACGGCGGCGCGCTGCACGCCGTTCATGGGAACGATGGAGTCAGTCATTGGCCACCCATCCCTTCACCACCTGGGCCACGCGCTTGGAGTCCGAGCGCACCGCCTCGCGCGCCATGCGCAGGCGTTCCTCGTAGGCATCCAGCGGCAACGCCAGCGGCGCGGCGCCGCCCAGCTGCAGGTGGTCGTTGGCCAGCCCGGGCAGGCCGTCGCCGTTGTCGACCAGGTGTACGTCGGCGCGCAGCGGATCATCGTCCGGTGCGGCCAGGGCCTTCGGCGGGCCGGCGATCTGGCGCAGCGCCGGGCGCAGCACGCCGAACAGCAGCGCCAGCACCACGATCGCGCCCAGCACCAGGCGCAGGCCGTCGCGGACCTGCGGCATTTCCCACCACTTGATCGGTTCGACCGGGGTGGCATCGCGCACGAACGGCGCGTTCATCACCGACACCGTGTCGCCGCGTGCGGCATCGAAGCCGACCGCCTGCTTGACCAGCCCCTCGACCCGGGTCAGTTCGGCGGCACTGAGCGCCTGGTCGCTGATCTTGCCGTTGCTGCCGGGGCGCGGCACGTGGTCGACCAGCACCGCAACCGACACGCGCTTGACCCGCCCGGCGGGCTGCCGGGTGTGCTGCAGGGTGCGGTCCAGCTCGTAGTTGCGGGTGGCGTTCTTGCTGCTCTCGCTCGGCGTGGCGGCGGTGGCCGGTGCGGGCTGCGGGCCGGGCGGGGTGTTGCTGGCCGCGCCGGGAACGCCCTGCGGACCCTGGGTGGTGGTGGTGTTCTCGCTGATCTGCTCGCTGCGCACCTTCTGCGGCTCGCCGTTGTACAGCTCGCGCGCTTCCTCGGTCACCGAGAAGTCCATGTCCACGCTGACTTCCGGATTGACCCGGCCGGGGCCGGTCATCGGCTCCAGCAGCTCGCGGATGCGCTGGTTGTAGGAGGTCTCCAGGCGCCGCACCTGGTCGAACTGCGCGGCGTTCATGGCCGCGTCGCTGTCAGGGTCGGCGATGGTCAGCATGCGCCCGCTCTGGTCGACCACGGTGACCCGTTCCGGCGCCAGGTCCGGAATGCTGGAGGCGACCATGTGCACGATCGCGTCGACCTGGTTGCGCTCCAGCTGCTGGCCGGGGCGCAGTTCCAGCACCACCGAGGCGCTGGCGACATCGCGCTGGCGGGTGAAGGCGCTGGGCTTGGGAATGGCCAGGTGCACGCGTGCGTCGCGTACCGGGCGCAGGGTGGTGATGGTGCGCACCAGCTCGGTTTCCAGCGCGTGCTGGTAACGGGCGGTTTCCATGAACTGGCTGACGCCGAAACCGGGGTCGCGCTCCATCAGCTCGAAACCGAGCCGGCCGCTGTCGGTCAGGCCGGAACCGGCCAGCTTGAGGCGGGCGTCGTGGATGTTCTTCTCCGGCACGCTGATCGCGCCGGTGGCCGCATCCAGCTCGAACGGGATCTGCGCGGCGCGCAGCAGGTCGGTCGCCTCGGCGGTCGCCTTCTGGTCCAGGCCGGTGTACAGCGGCGCCATCGGCGACTTCTGTGCCCAGAAGAACACGAACAGGCCGGCGGCCACGGCGATGCTGATCATCGCCATCAACCCCAGCCGCCGGGTGATCTGCAGGCTCTGCAGCCGGTCGAACCAGGCGCCGGCCTTTTCCGAATTGATTGAATCCTTGGACAGCGCGAGTGCCATGGCGACCGGTTCCTTACAGCGGCATGTTCATCACGTCCTGGTAAGCCTGGACGAGACGGTTGCGGACTTCCACGGTGGCGCGGAACGCCAGCTGGGACTGCTGCGACGCGACCATGACCTTGGCCAGGTCGGCGCCGGGCTCGCCGCGCTCGAAGGCGGCGGCCAGTGCGCCGGAGACCTGCTGGGCGCGGTTGACGTCGGCCAGGGCACCTTGCAGCGTGTCGGTGAAGCTGGCCACCGGCGCGCTGGCGGGCCGGATTCCGGCCAATCCTTCGATGGCATTGCTGCGCGCGACGTCGGCGGCCGGCAACGGCTGGCTGGCCTGGGTCTGGTAGCTGCGGATCTGGGAAAGGATGGAATTGACGGAGTGGGACATCGACAAGGTTCCGGGACAGGGGAGTACTGCCTGTTCATGTGCAAGTCGTGTGCCGGAACCCCGCAGGGCGGGAAAACCGCCGGAGCGCGTCCATCAAGGGGCGAGGCGGTGGTTCCTGCGACGGTTTTCCGTCGGTGTAGCCAGAGAACCGTGGGGCTTGGCGCCCGTGGAAAGCCGGGGCGCCGGATCGAAAGTCACAGGCGACGGGAAGCCGGCGTCGGGTCTGGTGGGCACCCGCCGGATGCCGGTGGCGGCGCAGCCATCGCGGCTCCGCCGCGCGCGTTCATCCGCGCATTCAGGGCAGCCAGGCGGCCTGCCATTGCGCCAGGCCGGCGTCGGCCAGCATCCAGTCGCGGTGTACCGCGGCACGCAGCGCGTCGCCGGCATCGGCACGGGCGCCGGCGTCGGCCAGATGCGCGCGGATCGCCGCGACCCAGTCGCGGTGGCGGTTGCGCACCCGGGTCACCGGCAGGCTCCCGTCGCGGTAGGGGCCGACATCGCTGCAGACCACGGGAACCGCGCAGGCGCCGTACTCCAGCAGGCGCAGGTTGCTCTTGCACTCATTGAAGCGGTTCTGCTCGAGCGGGGCGATCGCCAGGTCCAGGTCGAGGCGGGCCAGGTAGCGCGGATACGCTTCGATGTCGACACCGGGATGGAACTCGGCCACGTGCGGGCGCAACCGCTCCGGGCACATGCCGAAGAACACCCAGTCCACTTCCCCGGCCAGTTCGGCCACCACGTCGGCCACCATCTCCAGGTCGCCGGTATGGCCCACGCCGCCGGCCCAGCCCACCCGCGGCCGCGTACCGGTGCCGCGGCGCGGTGCCGGCAGGCCCGTCCACCAGCCCGGCGGCAGGCGGTTGTGGGCGATGCGGATGTCCGGGTGCAGGCCGGCGAGGGCCTCGGCCAGCGCCGGGGTTGAGACCACGACCCGGTCGACCCGTGCGAACGCCTGCCGCAGGGTGCGCAGGATGTCGCGCGGCATGTGTTCGCGATGCGCGCTCTTGGCCGGGAGGTTCGGCAGGTAGTCGTCCAGCTCGTAGATCTTCAGCGCGCGCGAGAAGCGCGGCATGCGCCGCATGCGTTCCAGGTCCTCGTCGGAAATCCGGCGCTGCAGTACCACCACGTCGGGATCGATGCGTGCCTGCTCGACCGGGTCCAGCAGCGTGGCGTAGAGCGCGCCCTCGGCATGGCCGGCGCCGCGCAGTGCCTCGAACGGCTGGATCACCCGGTACTGGCCGCTGCCCCACGGGTCGGCCGGATGCGCAAGCACGCGCGGTATCGGCCGCCACGGCAGCGGCTGCCAGGAGAAGTCCGATTCGCCCAGGCTGAAGCCACCGGCCACGTCCAGCCGCAGGCTCGGGTTGTAGGCCGGATCGTGGGCCAGGGCAGGCAGCCAGCGCTCCAGCAAGGCGTCGGTGGCGGCGTCCGCCAGCGGCGTCGCCTGCACCGAATGCAACAGCAGCGCATGCGGGGTCCACACCGTGAGGTAGCCGCGCTGGCGCGCGCGCAGGCACAGGTCGACGTCGGCGCCGGCGTCGGCGAAGGCGGCATGGTCGAAGCCGTCCAGTTCGGCGAACAGCGCCTTGCCGACCAGCAGGCAGCTGTCGGCCACGGCCGAATAGTTCTGCGCCACCTGCAGCCGGTGCATGTAGCCCGGGGCGTCCATCCGTGCGCCGGCGAAGGCGCGGCCGCCGCAGTCCAGCAGGCCGGGCACCAGCCCGGCGTGGGTGATCGCGCCATCGGCGGAGATGGTCTTGCCGCCGACGATCCCCACTTCCGGACGCAGCCCGTGGTTGAGCAGTTCGTGCAGCCACTGCGGCTGCAGCGCCGCCACGTCCGGACGCAGGAACAGCAGGAACTCGCCGGCGGCCTGGGTGGCGGCCACGTTGCAGGCGGCGGCGTGGGCCAGCGGCGGGTCGAAGGCGAATGCGCGCACGCGGCCGGCGGCCAGCGCCTCCACCTGCTGCATCCACTGGCGGACCCCGGCGCTGGCCCCGTTGTCGACCAGCAGCAGCTCGTAGTTCGGATAGGCGGTCTTTTCCAGCAGCGACACCACGCAGCGTTCCAGCGCGGCCAGCGCGGTGTCCGCCGCGACCACCAGCAGCATCGATACCGCCGGTTGCTGGTCGTGGCCGTAGTCGATCCGGTGCAGGCCGTCGCCGGCGCTTTCCAGTGTCGCCGCGGGGTAGCCGCGCGCGTGCAGGTGGCGCAGGATGGCGCGCCGTATCGCCTGCGCGTCCAGGCGCGGTGGTGCACAGGTCAGCAGCGGCTCGGGCAGGTGCATGATGCCGTCGAAGCCGTGCTTCTGGATCAGGCGCAGGATCAGGTCCAGTTCCGCGGCGGCGCCGGCATCCGCATCGAACCCGCCGGCCGCGAGCACCGCGTCGCGGCGCAGTACCCAGTGCCCGGCCAGCATCGCCGGGTTGCCGAGCAGCAGGTCGAGATTGAGGTCGGGGCGCAGTGCCGGCGCCAGGTCGGCCGGGCTCGCGCGGTGCCATTCGTCGGCGAAGACCGCGTGCAGCCCGTCCCCGGCCACCGCCAGCTGCAGCAGCAGGCGGATCATCCCGCCGGGGGTGAACGTCGCCTCGGCATCGACATGCAGCAGCCAGTCCACGTCCCAGTCCGCACACAGCGTTTGCAGCGGCGCCGCCGACGCGGCATCGCCCAGCCACTGGATCGCATGCACGGTGGCCGGGGGCGCGTAACGCGGCGGCAGTACGCCGGTTGCCCTGACACTGATCCGAGCGGCCAGCTCTACCGGCAGGAACGCCAGGCCGGACAGGATGCGGCGCATCGCGGCGGGGTCGGCGCCGGCGCGGATCACCACCCCCAGGCGGCCGTGCCGCCCATGGCCGGCAACGAACTCGCGCACGATCCGCAGCTGCGCGCCGTTGGGACGCCGGCGGCCATGCCATGCGCGCAGCGGGTGCGTGGCGTGCGCGATGGCCAGGGCCTGTTCCAGGGCCGCGCCCAGGTCGATCCGTGCCGCCGGCCGCGAGCCGTCCAGCGGTGCGACCGCGACCTGGCGGGTGTCCCCGCCGCGGTACCAGCCTAGGGCGCGGATCGCCTGGCGGAACGCGTCGTGGTTGTCCTGGCCGATGCCGGGCGTGTCGCGCCCGTGCTGGCTGAACTGGTGCCGGGAGATGCGGAAGCCCAGCAGCGGGCGGCAGCTCATCGCCACCGGGCCGCTGCGCATCAGCTTGACGTACATCGCCAGGTCGGCCACCCAGGCGATACGGGTGTCGCCGAGGAACGGCAGCCGGTCGCCCAGTTCCAGCGCGTGCGCGCGCCGGCACATCGCCGCGCTGGGTTCGCCGAGGAAATTGACCGTATGGTCGGCGAGGAAGTCGATCAGGTCGTGGCCGTCGATCAGCACGTCCTCGGCCGCCGGGAAAGCGGTCGCCAGTTCGTCGCGGATCAGTCCGGAGCGTTCGTCGATCAGGTGGCGCCGGGCGAAGGCCAGGGCGAGCCCTGGAACGCGCGCGAAGGCGTCGACCAGCGTGGCGATGCAGTCGTCGTACAGCACGTCGTCATCGTGCAGGAACTTGACGAACTCGCCGCTGGCCAGCGCGATGCCGCGCGCGGTGCTGCCGGTTTCGCCCAGGTGCGCGGGGTTGCGCGCGTAGTGCACCGGGAAGTCCACCCGCGCGGCGAATGCCTGGACGATGTCCCTGACCCGGTCGCCCCTGGAGTCGTCGCAGACCACCAGTTCCAGCGGGCGATGGGTCTGCCGGCGCACGCTCTCCAGCGCATGCGGCAGCCATGCCGCCTTGTAGGCGGGCATCACCACGCTGACCAGAGGGGTGGCGGGGGAAGCATTCATCAGGCGTGGGTTCCGGCAAGAGTGTCGTGTATCCGTTCCACCAGCCGGCGCGCATTGCAGGCGTCGTCGTGGCGGAAGAACAGGCGGCGGGCATTGCGGTAGCGCTCGTCGGGCGCGAAGCGCGGTGCCGCCAGGCGCGCTTCCAGCGCATCCAGCAGGGCATCGAACGTGGTCGTCACCGGCCCCGGGAACGCCAGGTCCAGGTCGTACAGCAGGCCGTTCTGGCGCTGCCGGTAGTCGTCCAGGTCATGGGCGAAGCCGATCACCGGCAGGTCCAGGCACAGCGCATCGATGTAGACCGAGGAGTAGTCGGTCAGCACCAGGCTGCTCTCGCGCAGCAGCGGCGCGATCTCGTGGAAGTCGGCATGGCCCAGGTCGACGATGGCGTCACCGTCGGCGTGGCGCGCCAGGCCCGGTTCCGCCCTGGCGGCTGCCACGTAGTGCCCGCGGAACCCCAGTACCGCATCGTGGCGCCGCAGCAGATGCTTCAGCCGCGCCACTTCGGCGTCGCTGAAGGCATAGTCGCGGTCGCCTGCGGCGCTGGCGTCACGGTAGGTGGGCGCATAGAGCAGCAGCCGGCGGCCGCGGCGCAGGGCGCGCACCCGGGCCAGCTCGGTGCGCAGCGTGGCCGGCAGCTCGGCCTCGGGCATGCGCAGGAAATCGGTGCGCGGCAGTCCGGTGACCCAGACGTTGGCCGGCGGAATCGGATGGAAGATCGCTGCCATCGCATTGGCATCCACTTCCGATGACGCCACCAGCCCCGTGTAGAAGCGGCGCTCGCGACGGCGGAAACGGTCGCGGTCGCCGTGCCGGCGCTGGCTGGGATTGGCCAGGGCGAACAGCCGCTTGAGCGGAATGCCGTGCCAGAGGTTGACCACCAGCCTGCGGCGCAGCGCGGGCCGCGGCGCGCCATGGCCGCCGTCGCGCCAGGCCAGCGACATGTCCAGCGCGGTGGAGTTGGTCAGCAGCAGGACCCCGCAGCGGGCCAGTTCCAGCAGCCCGGCCAGGGTGTCCAGGGCCACGATCCGCACGCGCGCCGACTCCTCGATGCCGCGCGGGCGATGGCCGCCGCGCACGAATATGCGGATCTGCACGCGCGGGTCGTCGCGCACCTGTTCGTACACCGCACGCGCGTTCTCGATGAACTGCCCGCGCTTGAGCGGGTGGTCGAAAAATGCCCAGCGTTCACTGCGCTTGGGCAGTACCCAGTCCAGTACCCGCCACAGCGCCAGCAGGGGGACGCCCAGCCGGGCATCCACGATCCGGCGGTGGTGCAGCAACGGGCGTGTCCCGGGCCGGGTCATGCCGCATGCATGCGCAACTGCGCAACGATCAGGTCACATACCCGGTCGACCTCGGCGGAGGCGAGGTCCGGGTGGATCGGCAGGCACAGCACGCGGCGTGCGGCGGCGTGCGCGACCGGCAGGTTGCCCGGGGTTGCCGAGGGCAGGCCCCGGTACATCGGGAACTCGCTGATCAGCGGGTGGAAATAGCGCCGTACCAGGATGTTCTGCGCGCGCATGAGCTGGTAGAGCGCATCGCGGCTGATCGGGAAATCCTCGTCGATCATCACCGGGAAGTAGGCATGGTTGCCCATGTCCCGGCTGACCCTGGGCAGGCAGTGCAGGCCGCGGATCGCGGACAGGCGCTGGCGGTACTGCGCATCGATCTCGGCACGCCGCGCCAGGGCGCGGTCGATGTGCCGGAGCTGCAGCAGCCCGAAGGCGGCGCTGACCTCGTGCATCTTGCCGTTGATGCCGGGGGCGACCACGGTGGTCTCGTTGACGAAGCCGAAGTTCTTGAGGTGGTCGATGCGCTGCTTGGTGCGCGCGTCCGGGCATACGATGGCGCCGCCCTCGAAGGTGTTGAACACCTTGGTGGCGTGGAAACTGAGGATCGACAGGTCGCCGTGGCGCAGCACGCTGCCGCGTGCGTCGCGCACCGCGAAGGCATGGGCAGCGTCGTAAATGACCTTCAGGTTGTAGGTGTCGGCGATGCGGGCGATGGCCGATACGTCGCAGGGCGTGCCATAGCAGTGCACCGGCATGATCGCCGTGGTCTGCGGGGTGATCGCCGCCTCGATCTTGGCCGGATCCAGGTTGAGTGTTTCCGGGTCGATGTCCACGAACACCGGCTTGACGCCGTTCCACAGCAGCGAGTGCGCGGTGGCCACGAAGGAATAGGGGGTGGTGATGACCTCGCCGGTGATGCGCAGTGCCTGCAGCGCGGTGACCAGGGCCAGCGTGCCGTTGGCGAACAGGGCGATGTGCTTGACCCCCAGATAGCTGCACAACGCCTTCTCCAGCGCCTGATGCATGCTGCCGGCGTTGGTCAGGATGCGGCTTTCCCAGATCCGCTCCAGGTACGGGATGAACTCCTCCAGCGGTGGCAGGAGGGGGCTGGTGACGTGGACGGGCTTGGTTTTCATCCAGGGCTCTGGTTCGGCATGCCTGCGCGGCGCTGGTTCCGATGCAAGACCCGTTCCAGCCGCGCGCCCGTATGTGCCGGGCCGGGCCGATGTCAGCTGCGGGTGTCCAGCAGCTGCTCGACGGCATCCAGGTCGAAGACCGGGATGCCGGTGGCTTCCCGCACCTCCCGGCGTTCGCTGAAGGCGTCGTCGATGAAAATCGCTGGCAGATCGCTGGCGATGGCGGCACTTTTCGCTGAGCCGTCGCGCAGGTGCACGATCCGCGCGAACAGTGCCGGGCACAGCCGGTGCTGTTCCAGGGTCTGGCGCGGGCAGGCGCGGTGGCGGGTCAGCAGCACCACCTCGATGTCCGCCGCGCTCCACTGGTAGAGCAGGGCGGCGATGATCGGGTTGACCTTGCCGTCGAGGATCAGGGTGTCGTCCAGGTCCAGGTAGACGCGGCGGTAGTGCAGCCCGGTGCGGTAGCGGTTGCCGAGCGCGCGGTCGAGCTGGACCGCGTGGTCCAGCGGCAGCACCGAGAACGGGCGATCCAGGTACGCATAGACATGGAGCAGGGCGAAGTTGACGCCGCGCATCCGCGACAGCGCCATGGAACCGGCGATCCGCGGCGCGACCTCGAGCAGCCTGGGCACGCCGTGGACGTCGCGCCGCGCCTGGAAGAACCAGGCCCCGCGCAGCCGCAGTTCGCCCGCGATCGCCGCGGCCATCGCCACCAGGTCGGGTACGTCGGCCGGCTCGGTGCGCACGCTGATGCCGTTGCGGGTGCGGGCCCGGCACCGCGGCGCGGCATGCAGCAGGCGGCCGTCGGCGGCCGACAGGCAGTCCACCGTGTATTCCTCGCCGGGCAGGTATTCGCTGAATACGTAGGGTTCGCCGGCTTCCAGCAGCTGGCGGTGGCGGTGTGCGTCGTCGACGCGCTCGGCGCCGCGGCTGCCCTGGCCGATGGCCGGCTTGGCGAACAGCGGATAGTGGCCGCCCACCGGGCCGGCGTCCGCGGGCACGATGCCCAGCGGGCGCAGGCGTGCGTAGGTCGCGCGTTTGTCCCGGCACAGCATCGCCAGTCCGGCGTCGGGCACCGCGGCGGCGGCGCGCAGCCGCCCGCGCTGCGCGGCCAGCAGCGGAATCACGTCGTCGTGCGCGGGCACCACCAGGTCGATGCCCCATTCGTCGATCAGGGCGTTGAGTTCGGCGACGAGATCGCCGGAACGGGTATCGGCTGCGATGCGCCGGTAGCGGCGATAGACGAACTCGCCGTGATCGTCCACCGACGATGCCCCGTGCAGGACGATGTCCTTGGCCTGGCGCAGGGCGGCATGGATCTCCAGCCCGATCTCCGAACCGCAGGGGAACACCAGTACGTGGATGCGCGCGGCCATCTCAGCCGATGCCCGCCACGGCGCGCTCGAACTGGGCCAGTGCGCGTTGCGAGTAGGCTTCGGCGTCCCAGGCCGCGGCCACGTGCGGGTGCTCCAGCCAGGCGCCCATGCCCTGGGCCAGTCCTTCGGTCGAGTCCGGTACCAGTGCGCCGCAGCCTCCGCCCAGTACGCTGCGCGGGCCGGGAATGTCGGTGGACAGCACCGGGCGGCCGAGCGTCAATGCCTCGAGCAGGACGATGCCCTGGCCCTCGTAGTGCGAGGACAGCACGAACAGGTCGAGCGCGCGCATCACCGGGTAGGGGTTGGCCAGCGCGCCGGTGAGCAGCACGTCGTGCTCCAGCCCCAGCTCGGCGATGCGCTGCTGCAGCAGCGGCCGTTCCGGGCCCTCGCCGACGATCACCAGGCGCACCCGCGGGTGGCGGCGGCGCACCTGCGCGAAGGCGTCCAGCAGCCGGCGATGGCCTTTCTCCGGCGACAGCCGGCCCACCGTCCCCAGCAGTACATGGCCATCACGCCAGTCGGCGAGCCCGGCCGGGAGCGGCTCCCGCGCATGGCGCCGGATGAACGCGGGGTCGATGCAGTTGTCGACGCTGTGGAAGCGATCGGCCTGCTGGCCCGGTACCGGGCCAAAGCGGCGCCGGTTGACCGCATCCAGGCTGTCGGACACCGATATCAGCGCGTCGCACAGCGGGTACTGCTCGAATACCTTGGCCAGCTGCGGGTGACGGCTGCGGAATTCCTGTTCCATGTCGTTGTGCAGGTACGCCACGCAGCGCGTTCCCGGTGGGCGGCCGCGTGCGAACAAGGCGGTCCAGAACGCCGCATAGCCGGAAAAATCCACCACCGCGTCGAAATCGGCGCTGCCGAACTGGCGCGCGTACTCGCGGACGTAATAGGTCTGCAGCAATGCCATCTGGCGCGGGTTGAGCACTTCGCGGCTGCCCTGGCGGGTACTGAGCCACGCCTGCTCGCGGTTGGCCACCGGGAAGCTGATGCGCCCCCAGCGCGCCACGTGCGCGGGCAGCTCGGCGAAGCGCTCCATGCGCTGCGGGTAGCTTTCCAGCGTCCACGGGTCGACGATCACGGTCAATGCCATCTTCGACGGGTCGATCGACCCGGCCAGGCGGTTGAACGAAGCGGTCACCCCGTTGGGGCTGAAATTGCCGACCTGGAACAGCAGGGTGCGCTTGCTCCGCGGTGGCCTGGCGACCTCATGCCGGGTATCGCCTTCGAAGAAGAAGCGGACGGTCCGCGCCGCCGATCCACCGTCCTCCAGCGGCCAGTACGCCTGGCGCGCGGCCTCGCGCCGGGCCGCATCGTCATGCCCGGGCGTGCGCGCGGCCAGCGCCTGCGACAGCGCCTGTTCGAGCGCGTCGGCGGTGTGGCAGGCCTGCACCGGCAGGGTGTCGATGTCGAAGTACAGCCCGCGCTCGCGGCGGTATTGCTCCAGGTCCGGAACGTACAGCACCACCGGGCGGCCGCTGGGCAGGAAATCGAACAGGATCGAGGAGTAGTCGGTGACCAGCACGTCCACCACCGCCATTAGCTCGGTGATGTCGGTTCCGGCCGGCACCGGCATCGCGCCTTCCGGCAGCGGCCCGAGCTTGCGGGCCACCATGTGGTGGCCACTGAACAGCACGGTGGCGCCATGCCCGGCCAGGCGTGCGATCGCGCCGGACACCAGCTCGGCATCCAGCGACGCGCCGTCCAGGCTGCCGCGCCAGGTAGGGGCGTACAGGACGATGCGCGCATCGGCATCCAGGCCCAGGCGCTGCCTGATCCGCGCACGGGCGTGGGCGTCGGCGTCGAGCATCAGGTCGATCCGCGGCTGGCCGGTGTCGGCGATGCGGCCGCCGATCACCTCGGCCACCTGCATCGACTCGAGCAGCACCTGCCGGGTGAAGGCGTTGGGCATTGCCAGGTGCGTGGCCTGCAGCAGGTTGCGCACGGCGTTCTTGTGGTCGAACAGGGCACCGGGAATATCGGCACCCAGCTTCTTCAGCGGCGTGCCGTGCCAGGTGTTGAGATAGCGCTGCTGCGGGCGCCGCACGAAGTACGGCATGAACGTGTTGTTGTTCACCAGCCAGCCGGCGGTGGCCAGGTAACGCGCGTACAGGGGGCTGCCATGGCGGACGAAGACCACGTCCGGCGCGGCGGCCAGGTCCGGCGGAATGACCGCGTGCGGCTTGACCGCCCAGACATGCAGCATGCCGCGCCCGGCCAGGTGCGCGCGCGCCGCGCGGAACACCGCCAGCGGGTTGCAGCTCACCGAGTCGCCATGGAAGCTTTCGTACAGGACCACCTCGTCGCGGACCGGCAGGGTCTCGATGAACTCGGCGTACTCGAGCTTGATGTCGCGCGCGGACTGGGCCGGGTTGCCGGTGTCCTCGGGAACAATGTCGAAGTCGCGCCGGAACAGGCGGGTGTCGAGGAACGCCAGGCAGGCTTCGGCATCGCGCCCGGCGCGGTGCAGGACCACGCCCAGGCGGTAGTGCAGGCGCGGGCAGTGGGTGTCATGGCGGGCAGCGGCGGCGTGGTAGGCCGCGGCGGCCTCGGCGTCAAGGCCCAGGCGCTCGCAGGCCTGGCCGAGCTCGACGTGCGCGTGCGCGTCGACCCTGTCGATGCACAGCCGCTCGCTCCACGCCTGGCGCTGCCGTGCCGTATCCGGGTCCGCGGCGGGCAGGGCCTGCGGCTCCTGCGGCAGGCATTGCAGCCATGCCGCGATCGCCGCGCCGGTATCGCCGCTGGCATGCAGGCATACGCCCTGCCGGTAGCGCCAGTCGCCATCCTCGCGCAGCGCCAGGGCGCGCGCGTAGGCCGCGGCTGCGTCGGCCGGGCGCTGCAGGCGCTCCAGCATCCAGCCGTGGCGGTAGTGCCATTCCGGTTGCGATGGCTGCAGCGCGAGCGCGGCGCGGTAGGCCTCCACGGCCTCTTCCCAGCGGTGCAGCATCTCCAGCAGGCGGCCATGGGCGAAACGCAGTGGCGCATTGCCGGCCTGGCCCGGCTGCTGCAGGCGCTGCCGGTAGGCACACTCGGCGCCGGCCCAGTCCTTCTCCCGCTCATGCCACAGGCCGATGCCCAGTACCGCCGCGTCCGCATCCGAAGCGATGGCGCGGGCGTAGCAGGCCTCGGCGGCCTGGGGATGCCCGCGCCGTTCTTCCACGCGGCCGAGCCGGTAATGGGTATCGGTGTTGCATCCGTCCAGCGCCAGTGCCCGGGCGTAGGCGCTGGCGGCATCGTCCAGCCAGCCCAGGCGCTCGCAGGCCACGCCCAGCTCATGGAACCAGTCGGCGCGGTCGTCCTGCAGGGCGGTGGCGGTGCGCAGCGCGGTCACCACCCGCCGCCAGCCATTGCGCCGGGCCACGATCGAGCCGAGCAGCGCGTGGTGCGCGGCGACCCCGGGCTGCAGGTCGCAGGCGCACACCGCGAACATGTCGGCCACGTCCCACAACTGCATCCGCGCCAGGTTGGCAGCGATGCGGGCGAACACCGTGCCCGGCGCGTCCAGGGCCTCGAGCAGTGCCAGCGTGCGCAGGTTGAAGCGGGTCTTGGCGGCCACCTCCAGGCGTTCGCCAGCGGCCAGGCTGGTCTGCAGGCCCTGCGCCTGGCCGATGCGGGCGTAGTGCGCCACCGGGTCGCGGCGATGGTCGCCCTCCAGGTGCATGGCCTGGTACCACCACAGGTCGAACGTGGCCGACGGGTTGCGGTACTCACGCCAGCCGTGGTCGCGGAAGTGCTCCCACGCGCCGTCGTCGGTACCGGCAAGATCCGGGTTGCCGGCGCGGTAGAAGTCCGCGTCGAACCATGCCGGCACGGCCGGCTGCTGGGCAGCGCCGGCCTCGGCGGCAGCCGGGGCCGGGGACGGGATGGCGGTGGTGTCGTTCATCGGGACGCTGCCGCTTACTGCATCGAGCGGATGCTGGCCTTGAGGGCGGAGCTGGAGATGTTCTCGGTACGCGGCAGGTAGCGGACCTGGCAGTAGCGCGACAGCTCGTCGAAATGGCCCCGCCAGTCCGAGCCCATCACCAGGACGTCCGCGCCGAGCCGGCGGATGTCGTCGGCCTTCTGTTCCCAGCTGTCCTCAGGGAACACGTCGTCGACGTAGCGGATGGCGCGCAGCACCGCTTCGCGGTCGGAATAGCTCTGCGTGGCGCGCTTGTCCTTGATCGCATTGAAGCTGTCCGAGGACAGGCCCACGACCAGCGAGCTGCCCAATGCCCGCGCGCGCCGCAGCAGGTTGACATGACCGATATGCAGCAGGTCGAAGGTGCCGTAGGTCAGGACGATGGTCATGCCGGATTCCGTGCGAACGTTGATGGCCGGGGGCATGCAAGGTGCATGCCGGCAACCGCCGCCGGCGCGGTCAGCGGGTGATCCGGACCGCCACCTGGACCCATTCCGATTTCCACAGGTATTCGAAGTCGCGGTCGTACCGCTGGCACCAGTCGAGCAGGGCGCGGTGTTCGTCGTCGCGGAAGTCGTCCCCGGCCTGCATGAAGTACTCGTCGAACAGGATCACCGTGCCCGGCGCGATCCGCGCCTCCAGGCCGGCCAGCGCCTCAAGCGTGGAGCTGTACAGGTCGGCATCGGCATGGATCAGCGCCAGCGGGGCGTCCAGCCGTGCGGCCACGCCGTCGACGGTGTCGCTGAACCAGCCCGGCACCACCTCGACATTGGCGGCCTCGAACACCGGGATGTCTTCCGGCGCCAGCGCGAAGGCGCCCTTGCGCCACGCGCCCATCCAGTCCTCGGGCAGCCCCTCGAAGCTGTCCAGCAGGTACAGCCTGCGCCCGGCCGGCATGCGCGCATGCAGGAAGCGTGCGCACTGGCCCTTGAACACACCCAGTTGCAGGAAATCGCCCGGCAGGCGCACGTCGCGCACCGCCTCGTCCAGCGCGGTGAACTTGTAGCTGTACCAGCGGTCCTCATCCGGACCGAAGCTGCGGGTGGGCAGCTCGGGCACGCCGGGCAGGCGCGTGCGCACGCGCAGGAAACGCTCGGCCAGGCGGGGGTCGACAGGCATCGGCGGCTCCACTCAGGACCGGTTCGCGGCGCGCAGCGCGTCGAGCTGGGCAGGATCGACATCGACCCCGCACAGCAACTGGTTGAGCAGGGTCACCTGCAGCCCCAGCGACGCCGGCGCCACATCCGGGTGGTCGCTGATCGCCGGGTTCTGCACGTCGATGAAGGCCATGTTCCGGCCTTCCGCCGAGGCCATGGCGATATCGCGGATGTAGGGCAGCTGCGGCGACTGGCTGGAGTAGATCAGCAGCCGGCGTGCCGGCGGGCAGGCCGTGGCCAGGGCCGCGCTGAACAGCTCGCGCTTGTCGCGCGGGAACACGCCGCAGGTGAAATGCGAGTCGCGATAGCGGCGCACGTAGTAGTCGTCGGACAGGATCGGCTCCACGCAGACCGCGTTCAACCCGGTGCGCAGCGAATGCAGCAGGGCGCCGGAGCCGCCCTTGGAGGCGCCGTACAGGACCGTGTGCCGCGGCTCGATGTCCAGCTCGGCCATCACCCGGGTGATCAATGCGGACACGCGGGCCTCGTTGTCCGGCTGCGCCAGCGTATCGGTGTAGAACGCGCCGACCACGCCGCCGAGGTCGGCGATGCGCAGGATCGCCGTATCCCACGGCATGTACTTCGGCGCCTGGCTCAGGTTCCGTGCGAGGTAGCGCGCCGAGAACCCGGCCTCGTACATCTGGTCGACCTGCGACATGCTGGAAAAGACCACCAGCAGGCGCCGCGCCGGGGCATGTGCCGGCTTTTCCAGCAGGTAGCAGACGCCGTCGTGCTCGCGCAGGCCGAACTGTGTATGCCTGGCCCAGAACCGGGGCGCCGCCTTGGCATGCACGAACGAGGTCACGGCGCCGTCGTCGTTGCTGAACTTGTAGACCAGGAAGCCCTGGCCGACCAGATGCAGCAGCAGCGCCTTCAGTTGCGGGTCCCTGCGCGACAGGTGGATCAGGTTGCTGTCGCCGGGGTGCCGCAGGTGCACGAACCGGGTGTCGGCCAGGTCGGCATGGGCCGCGTCGTCGGCATCAAGGTCCATGGCAAGCGCCATTGTTCGGTATCTCCTGCGATCGTATGCGGCATGCGCCTCCCGCCCTTGTCCGGTACGGGCCAGGGGCGCCCACCGATGTCCTGCAAGCGGCGTGCCCGGCAGCGGGAGTCGGCTCCCGCGGCGGGGGCGTCAGGGGGTTTCGTTCTGCTCGCGGTCGATCCCGTACTTGCGCAGCTTCTCCACCAGGGTGGTGCGGCGCAGGCCGAGCAGCTGCGCGGCATGGGCGACCACGCCCTGGGTGCGTTCGAGTGCCTCGTTGATCAGTTTCAGCTCGATGCCGGCCATGTGGTCGCGCAGGTCCAGGCCATCGTCGGGCAGCCGTGCCGGCGCCGTGCCGCCCCCGGCGGCGGCCGGGGCGGGCGTCGGCACGCTGGCCGACAGGCTGGCCAGCGGCCGCTCGTCATCCAGCGCCACCGGCGGCGGGGCGGCCTCGCTGCGGTAGCGCGCGGGCAGGTCCTGGACCCGCACCAGCCCGCCCGGGTGCAGCACCGCCAGGCGCTCGACCAGGTTGGTCAGTTCGCGCACGTTGCCCGGCCAGCGATAGGCGGCCAGCGCCTGCAGTGCTTCGGCGGCGAAGCGGACCTCGCCACGGCCGGTACGCGCCAGCTGCGCGGCGATGGTCTCCACCAGCGCCGGAATGTCGCTGATGCGTTCGCGCAGCGCCGGCACGTCGATCGGGAACACATTCAGGCGGTAGAACAGGTCCTCGCGGAACTTGCCTTCGGCGATGCGGGTTTCCAGGTTGCGGTGGGTGGCGGCGATCACCCGCACGTTGCAGCGGATGGTCTGGTTGCCGCCGACGCGCTCGAAGCTGCGTTCCTGCAGCACGCGCAGCAGCTTGACCTGCATCGGCAGGCTCATGTCGCCGATCTCGTCCAGCAGCAGGGTGCCACCCTCGGCCATTTCGAAACGGCCCTTGCGCGCGCTCAACGCACCGGTGAAGGCACCCTTCTCGTGGCCGAACAGCTCGCTTTCCAGCAGGTCCGGCGGGATCGCGCCACAGTTGATGGCCACGAACGGGCCGTCGCGGCGCGGCGAGCGCAGGTGGATGGCGCGTGACACCACTTCCTTGCCGGTGCCCGATTCGCCGAGCACCAGCACCGTGGTGTCGAACCCGGCGACCTGTTCGATCAGCTGGCGCAGCTCGGTCACCGCCGGACTGGTGCCGGTGGGGCCGGTGTCCTCGCCGCCGCCGGAATGGTGCTCGGCGTCCAGCCGCTTGAGGCTGGCGCGGCGCAGCAACGCCTCCATCTGCGCATGGCGCATGGGCTGTTCGAGCGGCCAGACATTGGCCTCGTGCAGGCCGTAATGGCGCGCGAACGCCAGCGGGTCGCTCTCGGCCAGCAGCACCGGCGGCATACCGGTGCCGGCCAGCCAGTTGAAGAACGGCGCGGCCCGTGCCGGATCCTCGATGGTGCCCACCACCAGCGCCATCCAGTCGTTGACCCGGTGGCGGCTGGTGTCGATGTCGCCCACGTCGGTGACCCAGCGCGGGTTGAGGTCCATGAACTCCAGCAGCGCCACCGTACGCTCGGCACGGACGCCCTCGCTGTCGATCACGAGGATGCGCGATTCACTCATGGCCCTGTTCCTGCCGTACGCCTTCCAGGATCGGCATGACCTCCTGGATGTAGGACAGCTTGCTGACGAAATTGTCGGCGCCGGCGCGCTGGGCGTGCTCGCGGTGCTCGGCGTCGTCGAAATGGCTGGCGATCACGATGTACGGCGGCTCGTCCTGGGTCTTGATCAGGCGCGTGGCCTGCAGCCCGCCCATCTCCGGCATCGCCAGGTCCATCAGCACCACCTGCGGGCGCAACGCCTCGGAGCGCTCGATCGCCTCCAGCCCGTTGGCGGCGCTGCCGACGACCTGCAGCCAGTCGACCTTGCGGAAATGGCGCATGGCCGCGTTGATGAAGCCTTCATGGTCGTCGACCAGCAGAACGGTGAGCTTGCTCATTGGATTCCTCGGATCAGCCTACGCGGGCCAGCAACGGACGCGCATTGTGCCGCTTCCGCTCGCGTGCCGGGGCGATGTCCAGCTGTTCGCGGTATTTCGCCACGGTGCGACGGGCGATGTTGACCCCCTGCCGCGACAGCAGTTCGGCGATGGCCTCGTCGGCGAGCGGGCGTGCCGGCGGCTCGGATTCGATCAGCCGCCGCACCATCGCCTTGACCGCCTGCCCGGAGATGCTGGCGCCGTCCAGGCGCACGGCGAAGAAGTGCTTCAGCTCGAAGGTGCCGCGCGGGGTCTGCATGAACTTGCCGGAGGTGATGCGCGAGACGGTGGACTCGTGCATGCCGATGGCGTCGGCCACTTCCTTCAGGGTCAGCGGCGCCATGGCTTCCTCGCCCTCGGCCAGGAACGCGGCCTGGCGTTCGACGATGACCCGCGCGGTGCGCAGCAGGGTGTCGTAGCGCATGGACAGGCCACGGGTGAACCAGCGCGCTTCCTGCAGCATCTCGCGCATCGGCTGGGTAGCGGCGCTGCCTTCGCTGGCGACCAGGGCGCGTTCGTAGGCCGGGTTGAGGCTCACGCGCGGCGTGGTGGCCGGATTCAGCGCCACCCGCCACTGGCCGTCGGCGCGCCAGGCCACCACTTCCGGAATGACCGCCGCGTCGGCCTGCGGCTGCAGCGTGTCGCCGGGGCGCGGCTGCAGCGACAGGACCAGGCGGAACGCTTCGAGCACATCGGCCTGTTCGGCATCGAGCTGGCGCGCGATGGCGGCATAGTCGTGGCTGGCCAGCAACTGCAGATCCTCGCCCAGCAGCCGCGCCGCCAGGTGCCGGGCCGGCACCGTGCCGGGCATGGCGGCCAGCTGCGCCTGCAGGCACTCGCGGAGGTCGCGCGCGGCCATGCCGGCCGGTTCGCCCTGCAGCAGGCGCTGGCGGATGCTCTCCACATGCGCGCCGTCGCGGTCGAAGCGGGCGCTGGCCAGCAGGGTCAGCTGCGGCAGCGGCGCCTGCAGGTAGCCGGCGTCGTCGCAATGCTCCAGCCAGAACGCGGCGATCGCCAGGTCACCCTCGTCCAGGTCCAGCGACAGTGCCTGCAGGATGCGCAGGTGCGGGTCGCTGGACTCGCCCATCGCCAGGCGCGCGGTACGGTCCTCGTCGGCGTCGTTCCAGCTGGCGCCGGCCACGTCCCACATCGAGCTCTCCGGCAGTTCGTCGAACGCGGCGGTCTCCAGCTGCGGGTCGCCGTCGGTGGTGGCTTCTGCCACGCCGGGGGCGGCGTCTTCCTCGATCTCCAGCAGCGGGTTGTTCTCCAGTACCTGGCGGATCTCCTGCTCCAGCTGCAGGCCATTGAGCTGCAGCAGGCGGATGGACTGCAGCAGGGCGGGCGTGAGGTGGAGCTGTTGCCCGAGCTGGGTGGCGAGCGTGGCTTTCATGTCGTCTGATCCCCGTGGCCGCCATGTGACGCGACCGTGATGGAACACATCTTGCGTAGGGGGTGTCAGGGAATGAATAGGAGAAAACCCTGCGCCGTCAGGGATGCACCTGACACGACGTAAGGATTCACCCTACATTTCGTCATTAATCTGTCGCGGCCGTGGAGCCGGGGTTTTGCGTATCAAGGACTTACGGAATTCTGACGCAGCAGGCGCCGGATTTCCGAATCTGTGACGCGATTCCAACGCCGGCCAACGTCACCGGTTCAGGCGAGTTCCTGCTGGTGGCGCACCGCCAGCAGCAGCAGGTCGTTTGCGCGACGGCAGCCCAGGGCTTCCATCATGCGCGCGCGGTGGGTCTCGACCGTCTTCACGCTGATCCCCAGCTCGGCGGCGATTTCCTTGGTGGTACGGCCATTGCCGAGCTGGCGCAGGATCTGCCGCTGGCGCGGCGACAGTGCGGCGATGCCGGTGGGGCGTTCGCGACCAAGCATGGGCGCGAGCATCCGCGTGGAGATCTGCGGGCTCAGGAACACCTGCCCGGAATGGGCCGCGCGCAGGGCAACCTCCAGCTCCTGCGGGGCGGCATCCTTGACCACGAACCCGACCGCGCCGCGGTCCAGCGCATCGCGCACGTGCGCGGTGTCGTCGTGCATCGACATCATCACCACGCGCGCCTGCGGCACCCGGCGGCGGATGTCGGACAGGGCTTCTAGGCCGCTGCGGCCGGGCAGGGAAAGGTCCATCAGCACCACCTCGGGGTGATGCTGCACGGCCAGTTCCAGCGCCTGGTCGGCGTTGCTGGCTTCGCCGACCACGAGCACACCGCCGAACGTCTGCAGCAGGCGGCACAGGCCGGCACGCACCAGCGTATGGTCATCGACGATCAGGACACGCACGGCCACGGGCACCGCTTGGGAATGGCCGCACCTTAGCCGAGCGCGCGCGTGCGCGCCAAGCGGCAAAGGTCATGAACGGGCGGATCAACGCGGGCGCCGGCTGTCGGCGACCTGGCGCCGGTGCAGGCGGAACAGGTGGCGTTCCAGCGCGGTGTCCAGCGCGTCGCCGGTACTCTGCAGGCGCAGCCACAGGTAGAGCCCGCCGTTGCCCGAGGCGGCTTCGCCCAGCACCTGTACCGGCAGTTCGATGTGGTCGGGCAGCCAGTCGGCCGGCTGCAGGCGCACGATGCCGGCGCTGCCCTGGACCGCGCCGGTGCGCTGGCCCAGTTCGAGCCGCAGGCCCCGGCGCGACCAGCGCACCGGGCGCAGCGGCAGGGCCTGGGTGGATTGCCGCAGCAGGCGCCCCAGCAGCACCAGGGCCAGGTCCATGCGGGCTTCCAGCCGCGCCAGTTGCTGGCTGCCTTCGGCACCACGCTCGTCGGAATCGTCGGTGCCGCGCGAGTCTTCCACCAGCGCCACGCTGCGCAACAGCATTTCCGCCGCGCCGGCACGGATCGCGCCGCTGCCCGGCTCGAACACCGCCGGCAGCGAGACGTCGCAGGTCAGCGTGTCCTCGAACAGCTCGACCTCGGCCGGGTGGTGCACGATGCTGGCGCCGGGCGCGTTCATGCCAGCGATTCGGCCTGCTGGTAGGCGTGCGCGGCGCGCACCGACTGGCGTCCGGCGCGCAGCCGCGCGGCGGCGATGTCACGACGTACCAGCATGTCGGCCATCAGCGACTGCTGCAGTGCCAGCAGGTTGCGCAGGCCGTTGGCCGCGGCCTGGGCGCCGCAGGCCTCCACGAACTCGCGCAGGCGGCGGTCGTGGCCGTTGGCGATGCGCTCGGCCTGGGCGTGGTCTTCCTGCTCCACCGCCACGCGCAGCGCTTCCAGGTCGTCGTGCAGGGCCTTCAGGGTGTGATCGGGGTCCATCATGTCCTCAGGCTCCGGTGACGGCGGGGCGTTGGCGCTGGTCGGAAGGGATCGCGTTCCAGGCCGACTCGATCTCGCCCATGAGCGACAGCGACTCCTGCAGGGCCAGCACGTCGTTGTTGAGGTTGGCTTCGGTCAGGCGCTGGATGACGTAGTCGTACAGTGCCGAGAGGTTGCCGGCGATCTCGCCGCCGGCCTCGTGGTCGAGCGAGCCGTTGAGGTGGCCGATGATGGCGCAGGCTTCGCCGATGGCCTTGCCCTTCATCGCCTGGTCGCCCTGGGCAAGAAACGCCTCGGCGCGACGGATGCGCTCGCCGGCCCCTTCGAACAGCAGGGCCACCAGTTTGTGCGGATCGGCATCCACAACCTTGGTGGACACGCCGACCTTGCGGTACTGCTCGGCGTAGTTGCGGCTGGAACCGTACATGGTGAGAGTCTCCTGGGACCTGTCCGGCGCGCGGTCCGGGCGGCGTCGGCAATGATGGGGTGGTATCCGTGTATCGGCCGTCATGGCCGTTTACTTGAATGACGGACGATTATTTCTGCAGTGCAGCAAGCTGCTGGGCAAGGTAGTTGCTGGTGCCCTGCATCTGCGCGACCAGCGAGTCCATCGCGGTGAACTGCCGGGTGTAGCGCGCCGACACCTTCTCCATGCGCGCGTCGAGGTCGTCCAGGTCCTTTTCCAGCTTCTTGATCTGCTTGTTGAGCGCGTCGGTACGCAGGGTCAGGGTGCCGGTGCCGGTGTCCAGGTTGCTCTTGAGCAGCTTGGACAGGCCGTCGGACAGGGTGCCGTCCTTGCCCAGCAGGCGCGCGGCCGCGTTCGGGTTCTCGGCCAGGGTCTTGTCGAACGTGCTGGCATTCAGCGCCAGGGTGCCGTCGGTGTTGATGGTCAGCCCCAGCGCCTTCATGTCCACGACGTTGGCGCTGAGCTGGCCGCGCAGCTGCTGCTGCAGGCCGCGCACCAGCGAGTCGCCGGTCAGGGTCGATGCGCGCTTGTTGGTGGCGTCGTAGGCGCTGGAGTTCTTGAGCAGGTTGACCGAGGCGTTGTAGGCGCTGACGAAGGCCTGCAGGTTGATCTTCAGCGGCGCGTTGTCCTGGCTGACGGTCAGGGTCCTGGTGGTGCCTTCCTCGGCCTTGTTCAGGTTGAGGGTGATGCCGGGGATCAGGTCGCTGATGCTGTTGCTGCTGGACTCGCGTTCGAAGCCGTCCACCCGCACCCGGGCATTGGTGGCGGCCACGGTCTGGGCGAGGCCGCCGCTGGTGCCGTCCCAGGTCAGGGCGGAAAGCCCACCGTTGCCGCCGCTGGCCGAGACGGTCAGGGCGCCCTTGGTGCCCGCGTCCACGGCATTGAGCACCAGGTGCTGGCCGTCGCTGGCGGTGATGACGGTGGCGTTGACGCCCTTGCCGTTGGCGCTCTTGTTGATCGCCGCGGCGATGTCGGCCAGGGTGCTGCCGGGCTTGATCTCGACGTCGATCGACTTGTCGTCCCAGGCGATCTTCAGGGTGCCGTCACCGACCGCCGCATCGGCGGCGAACGCCCCGGAACTGAGCTTCTGCGGTTGCGCCAGGCTCAGCACTTCGACGTTGTAGGAGCCGGCCACCGCCAGGGTCTTGCCGGTGGTGGCATCGGTCACCACGGTCGCGCCGAAGCCGCTGCCTTCCGGAACCGAGGTCTTGTAGGCCTGGTTGCTGGCGCCCTTGACCAGCGCATCCAGCGCCGACTGCATGCTGCTCAGCGAGCTCTTGATGCTGCCCAGCGCCGAAAGTTTGGCGGTGACCGTCGATCCCTGGGTATTGATGCGGTCGGCGGCCGGCTTGCGCTCGTTGGCGACCAGCTGCGAGACGAGGGTGGGGATGTCCAGGCCGGAGCCGACGACGGAGAGGGAGGACGAGGCCATCTGGATTCCTTTTGCGCAAATGGACACCCTTGCAGGCATCCCGGATATCGGCACGTGCCGGGGCTTCTTTAGCCCGGGGACGGCTTTGGGTCCCGCCTTGGGTGCAAGTCCCGTGCCGGGAGCGCCCCCGGGGCCCGCCGCCGGACCGGGCGGCGGCCTTCGCGGCTGCAAATGGATGAAGCCCCCGCCATCGCTGGCGGGGGCTTCGGGTCATGGCCTGGTCGGGCTGACCCCGACGGATCAGCGCAGCAGGCTGAGCACGTTCTGGGTCGAGCTGTTGGCCTGGCTCAGCATCGCGGTGCCTGCCTGCTGCAGGATCTGCGTGCGGGTCATCTCGGCCGTTTCCTTGGCGTAGTCGGCGTCGCGGATGCGGCTGCGCGAAGCGGACAGGTTTTCCGAGGTGGTGGCCAGGTTGGCGATGGTGGAGCTGAAGCGGTTCTGGATCGCACCCATGTCGGCGCGCGAGCTGTTGACCGCGGTCAGCGCCTTGTCCACCACTTCCAGGGCGCGCTGGGCGCCGACGAAGGAGGAGATGTCCATCTTGCCGGCGACCGTTTCCTGGGCCGGGGCGGTCACCGCGGCGGCGGTCTGGGCGGTGAAGGCGGTGGCACCCGCGGTCACGCCGGTGGCCTGGCCGGTGACGGCGTCGGTGATGGTGCCGAAGGTGAAGCCGGTGGTGTACTGGTTGCCCTTGACCGCCTGCAGCTTGACCGCGCCGGCGCTGTCCAGGGTGGCGTAGACGCCGGTCTGGTCCATCTTGTCGTTGATGGCGGTGGCGACCTTCTGGTTGATGGTCTTGACGCTGTCGCCGGCATTGAACTTGACGTCGTCGATGTTGATCGTCTGCGCCGCGCTGGCGCCGACCTGCTGCACGCTGATCTTGACGCCCGAGATCTTGCCGGCGGCGGCGGCGACGCCCGAAGCGGTCGCGGCAACCACGTTGACGGCGGTGGTGTCGGAGGCGAAGTTCATCTTGCCCAGGTTGGCGGTGCGCGAATCGACGATGTTGTTGATGCCGATGGTCTGGCCGGCGTCGGCGCCGACCTGGAACAGCGCGCCGGTGAAGCTGCCGTCCAGCAGCTTGGTGCCGTTGAAGCTGGTCTGGTTGGCGACGCGGTCGATTTCCTTCAGCAGCTGGTTGACTTCGGCGTTCAGTGCGTCGCGGTCGGTGCCGGAGTTGGTGGCGTTGGCCGACTGCACGGCCAGTTCGCGGATACGCTGCAGGTTGTTGCCGATTTCGACCATAGCGCCTTCGGCGGTCTGCGCCAGCGAGATGCCGTCGTTGGCGTTGCGGGTGGCAACGTCCAGGCCGCGGATCTGGGTGGTGAAGCGCTCGGAAATCGCCAGGCCGGCGGCGTCATCCTTGGCGCTGTTGATGCGCATGCCCGAGGACAGGCGCTGGATGCTGGTCGCCAGGCTGGTGGCGCTGGTGTTCAGGTTGCGCTGGGCGTTCAGCGACATGATGTTGGTGTTGATGACTTGTGCCATGATTCGGATTCCTTTTTGGCGTTTGATCCGGCAGCTCAACCTGACCGGTACTGAGTGCAGTGGAGTGGCGTAGGGCGCCGCAGTACCGCTGCTGATACCAATAACGGCAGCATCCCCGGCAGCTTTAGGGCCTGCCCGGAAAAACGGATCGCACGATCCGCGGATGCTTCCGGATGCATGCGTCATACGGAAACGGCGCTGGAACCCAGGGTTCCAGCGCCGTTGTTTTTTCCACCGCCGGTGCGGCCGTCCCCGGAAAGACAGAGCCCCGGGCGTGCCGGGGCTCTGCTTCCTGCCGCTTCCGGTGCCGGCTTACTTGAGCAGGTTGAGCACGTTCTGCGGGACCTGGTTGGCCTGGGCCAGCATCGCGGTGCCTGCCTGCTGCAGGATCTGCGTGCGGGTCATCTCGGCCGTTTCCTTGGCGTAGTCGGCGTCGCGGATGCGGCTGCGCGAAGCGGACAGGTTCTCCGAGGTGGTGGACAGGTTGGCGATGGTGGAGGTGAAGCGGTTCTGGATGGCGCCCATCTCCGCGCGCGAGCCGCTGACCGCGGTCAGCGACTTGTCCACGATTTCGAGTGCGCGCTGGGCGCCGGCGAAATTGGAGATGTCCAGGTTCTCCAGGTGGTTGATGCCACCGCCGGCCGCTGCGGTGCCGGCCGAGGCCACCGAGGCCGGCAGGTCGGCGGCCAGCGACAGGGTGATGCCGGTGCCGCCGCTGAGGGTGCCGTTGCTCACGCCCTCGAAGTCCTGGCCGGCCTTGAGCGAGGTCAGCCTGATGTTGCCGCCGCTGACCTCGGCGTACAGCCCGGTCTGGTCGAGCTTGTTGTTGAACGCCTGGGCGATCTTCTTCTGCACGGCCGCGGCATCGTCGCCCACTTCGATCTTGACGTCGTCCAGGGTGATGGTGGTGACACCGGCGGCGCCGGCCGGGGCGCCGGCGGCGCGGATCGACACGGCGATGCCCTTGATCGCGCCCGAGGCGGTGGCCGCGGTGCCGCCGACGCCGGCGCCGCTGACGGTGTCGGCGAAGCCGGCACGGCCCAGCTGGTCGATGTTGGCATCGACGATGCTGTTCACCGCGATGGTCTGGCCGGCGTCGGCGCCGACTTGGAACAGCGCGCCGGTGAAGCTGCCGTCCAGCAGCTTGGTGCCGTTGAAGCTGGTCTGGTTGGCGACGCGGTCGATCTCGCTCAGCAGCTGCTGCACTTCGGCGTTGAGCGCGTCGCGGTCGCTGCTGGAGTTGGTGGCGTTGGCCGACTGCACCGCCAGTTCGCGGATGCGCTGCAGGTTGCTGCTGATCTCGACCATCGCGCCTTCGGCGGTCTGCGCCAGCGAGATGCCGTCGTTGGCGTTGCGGGTGGCAACGTCCAGGCCGCGGATCTGGGTGGTGAAGCGCTCGGAAATCGCCAGACCGGCGGCGTCGTCCTTGGCGCTGTTGATGCGCAGGCCCGAGGACAGACGCTGGATGCTGGTCGCCAGGCTGCTGCCGCTGGTGTTCAGGTTGCGCTGGGCGTTCAGCGACATGATGTTGGTGTTGATGACTTGTGCCATGGGACTTCTCCGTTGTGCTCGGGTCTTGCGTGATATGGGAAGGCGGTTTGCGTTTGTCTGGATCAGCGGATCATGTTGAACAGCGACATGGACTGCATTTGCGTGAACACGGTCTGTGCGGCCTGCAGGGCGGCGCCTTCGAGCTTGTACTGGCCGATGGCCTCGGCGTAGTCGAGGTCACGCAGCTGCGAAAGCGAATCCTTCAGGGTGATGGCATTGGCCTCGCGCAGCGAGGCGGCGTTGTCGATGGCACTGAGCTGCGCGCCACCGGATGCGCGCGAATCGATCATCTTTTCCGAGGCGCGGGCCACGTCGCGCAGGCTCGACTGCAGCAGGTTCTGCTGCGCGGTGCGGCCGGCGAGGGTGGAAGTGTCCATCTGCAGCGCCTGGGACAGGCGGTCGATGGTGGAGAACACATCGCGGTTGCCGGCCTGGCCGACCGTGAACTCGTCGCCGGCCGCCGGCACGCCGGTCATGCGTACGCGCAGGCCCTGGAAGACGATGTCGTCGCCCTCGGCATAGGTGCCGCTGCCGACCGTGGCACCGCCGCCGTCGAGGATGTCGTAGGCGCCGGGGCCGGTGAAGCGCACCGTGTAGCTGTCGCCATTCCAGCTGGCGCTGCCGTCGCGGCTGGCGCCGGTCAGCACCGCCTGGCCGGTGTTGCCGGCCGCGGCGCTGCCGTCGATGGTGCCGTCGCCGGTGCGGATGCGCATGAAGATCTCGCTGCCGGGCAGGGCGTCCTGCACGAAGCTGCCGGGCGCGACCTCGACCTGGCGCTGGGTCTGGTCGCCGTTGTACAGGATGCTGCCGTTGTTGGCCGAGAACGGGGCCACGCCGTCGGCGGTACCACCGAACAGGAAGCGGCCGTTGCCGTCGGTGCTGTTGGCCAGCGACAGCAGCGACTCGCGGATCGAGCGCAGCTCGGCGGACACGCTCTTGCGGTCCTCCGCCGACAACGCGGCGTTGTTGGACTGGATGGCCAGGTCGGAGACCCGCTGCAGCAGTTCGCCGGCCTGCGCCAGGGCGTTTTCCTGCAGGCCCAGCCGGTTCTGCACGTTCGCCGCGTTCGAACCCAGCTGGTCCAGTTCGGCCAGGATGCGGTCCATGCCCACGGCGGTGCCGGAGGCGACCGGGTCGTCCTTGGCGGAGACCAGCTTCTGGCCGGTGGCCAGCTGGCGTTCCAGGTGGTTGAGCTTGCTCTGCTTGGCGAGCATCAGGAACACCGACTGGTCGTACATCATGCTGCTGGAGATGCGGTTGTTCATCAGCCCACCGCCCGCAGGATCGACTGGAACATGGTGTCCGCCGTGGAGATCAGCTGCGAGGCGGCCTGGTAGGCCTGCTGCAGGCGGAGCATGTCCGCCGCTTCCTCGTCCAGGTTCACCCCGGAGATCGAATCGCGCGTGGCCTGCGCGTTTTCGTTGATCACCTGCTGCGCCTGCAGCGAGTAGTCGGCCGCACGCGCGGCTGCGCCGATCTGCGTGGTCAGCCCGCCCAGCGCGCCGTTGAGCGTCACGGTGCCGCCGTTGAAGGCCTTGGCCTCCTCGACCCCGGCCATGCGCGTGGCGTTGCCGTTGTCGCTGGAGCCGGCCTGGGTGCGCGACACGGTGAAGGTATCGCCGGCGGCAGGCTTGCCGTCGAGCACCAGGCTCCAGCCGTTGGCGGCGATGGTCTGGCCGGGCGTGTAGGGCAGCGGCGGGCCACCGTTGATGGTGTAGTTGTTGGCGTCGATGAAATCGATGCTGACCGGGTCGAGCAGGGCGCCATTGGCGGCATCGGTGATGTCGAGCTTGCCGGCCACGCCGGTGCCGACGTTGCCGAGGTCGGCCTTGGCACGCACCGGATTGGCGGCGGCGATGCGCGAAGGGTCGCTGATCGCCACCGCCAGCCCGCCGGGCGCGGCCGCGGTGGGCTGCACCAGGAAACGGTCGTTCAGTGCCGGGGTGCCGCCGACCACCAGTTCGATGCCATTGACCACGAACGGATCGGCGGCGCTGCCGCTGCCGCTCATCGGCACCTGGGCGCCGGTGTCGGTGCGGGTGGCCACCCAGCTGCTGCCGTCGAAACGCAGCTGCAGGTTCTGGCCGTCCAGCGCGGCGACGTCGCCATAGCTGGCGCTGACCGTGGCGGTGCTTGTGCTGCTGTTGCCGCTGTGCGCGGCGACCTTGGGCGGGGCGAGGCTGAAGAAATCCACGCCCATGTCGCCGTACAGGTCCATGCCTTCGCGGTGGCTCTCGTTGAACGCCTGCGCCAGGCCGACGGCGATGCGGCCGAGTTCGGCCTGCGCCGGGGTCAGCACGGTGTCGCGGAATTCGAGCAGGCCGCCGATGCTGCCGCCCAGCGCCTTGCCATCCAGGACGATGGTCTGGCCCTGGGTCTTGAGCGCCAGCTGCAGGCGTTCGGGCTGGTACGGATCGGCCACGGTGGTGACCTGCGAGGCGGTGCCGCCGACCACCAGCGCATGGCCGCCGGCCGAGTACACGTTCATGATGCCGCCATCCTGGATGACGGCGGTGCCACCGGTGTAGCCCACCAGCTGGGTGATCAGCTGGTCGCGGCGATCGAGCAGGTCCGGCGCGACGCCGGTGATGTCGCCGCCGATGGTGCTGTTGATCTGCGCGATCTCCCGGGCCAGGCGGTTGATCTCGCCGGTGCCGGCGATCAGGCCGTTGTTGACCTCGTTGCCGAGGGTGTCCAGGTTGCCGTTCAACTGCTTGAAGCGGTTGACCAGGTCGTTGGCGTTGTCGAGCATGCTGCGGCGGTCGGCGGTGCCGGCGGCGTTGGCCGACAGGCCGCTGACCGAATCGAAGAAGTTGGACCAGATGCCATTGAGGTTGGTCGCGCTGTCGGAGAACAACGCATCCACCCGGTCGGCCAGCCCGGAAAGCTGCTTCAGCCGGGCCAGTTCGCCGCTGCTGTCGAGCAGGCGCGAGATCGCCAGCTGGTCGGCCACGCGGCGGATGTCGGTGATGCGGGTGCCGTTGCCGACGTCGCCATAGCCCAAGTCGGTGGGGTTGCGCGTGGCGAAATCGACCTTCTGCCGGCTGTAGCCGTCGGTCTTGATGTTGGCCACGTTGTGGCTGACGGTCGCCAGCGCCCGCTGGAAGGCGATGAGGGCGCTGCTACCGGTGGAGAGGACACTGGACATCGGGTTCTATCTCAACGGCGGGTGATGCCGGCCAGGCCGGCGGCTTGGGCGAAGGTCTGGCCGAGGCGGGTGCCGGCCTGGCCGATGGCGGCCACGGCGCGGTCGATGGTCGGACCTGCGGCGATGGCGGCGATCTTGGCGGCGTAGCCCGGATCGGTTGCATACCCGGCACGTTGCAAGCCCTGTGCAAAACCGCGCACGTCGCTGCCGGCCTTGAGCGCGGCCTGGTAGCGCGGGCTGTTCTTGAGCATGCGCACGTAGTCGCCGAAGCTCTCGGCCGGCGACTCGTAGGCACGGAAGCGCGCGGTCTGGCTGTGGCGCTGGCCGTCGACGTACTCGTGGGTCGCGGCGCTGGCGCTCTCGCCCTTCCAGCCGCTGGCCTTGATGCCGAACAGGTTGTGGCTGCTGGTGCCGTTGTCGCGCTTGATGTGGCGGCGGCCCCAACCGGTCTCCAGCGCGGCCTGCGCGACCAGCGCACGCGGATCGACGCCGAGTTCGCGCGCGGCCTTCTCGGCATGCGGCCAGATGCTGGCGACGAAGCCTTCCGGGGTGTGCTTGCCGAGCTGGTCGGCGGCGGCGTTGGCGGTGGCCATGTCCACGCCATCGGTACGGGGTGCGGCCGGACCGACGCCGCTCCAGCGGTCGTTGGCCAGGGCCCAGTCGGCCGTTGCCGCGGCGGTTTCCGGGACCACGCCGCGGCCGCCGATGGCCGCATGCAGGCTGCCGCTGTCGCGGCCGGCGATCAGGTCCAGCATCTGCTCCTGCGGCATGGCCGGGGCGCTGGCCATGGCCTGCAGCGAATCCGCTCCAGGCGGATCCGCCTGGAGCGCGGCCTGGGGGCCCGGCAGCGCCATCGGCGCCGTCGCGGCGGCAGGGGCCAGCAGCCGGTAGGCCTGCGCGGCCTTCGCCGCCGGGACCAGCGAGGTGTCCAGCGGCTGGGTCGCCTTGTCGGTGCCGCCGAGCTGGCGCGCGATCATCGTCGACAGGCCCAGGCCACGGCCCTTGGTCATGGCCTCGGCAATGCGCTGGTCGTACATCTCGCGGAACATCTGGTTCTCGCCGGGGAACAGCGAGTCGCCAAAGCTGGCCGCGCGCATGCTCTTGATCAGCATCTGCGCGAACTGGCCTTCGAGCTGGCGCGAGACCTTGTCGATCTTCGCCGGGTCGTTGCCGGTGACCGCGTTGAGCTCCAGTGACGGGGCAGCGATGCGCATGATCAGATCACCTCCAGCTCGGCACTGAGCGCACCGGCCTGCTTGAGGGCTTCCAGGATCGCGATCAGGTCGCCGGGCGCGGCGCCGACCTCGTTCACCGCACGCACGATCTCGTCCAGCGTGGTGCCGCCGTCGAAGCGGAACATGCGGCTGCCTTCGTTGCTGGCGGTGATCGTGGACTGCGGCGCGGTCACGGTCTGGCCGCCACCGAGGGCATTGGGCTGGCTGACCTGGGTGGCCTCGTTGATCGTCACCGTCAACGAGCCATGCGCGATCGCCGCCGGGCTGACCCGTACCTGCGAGCCGATGACCACGGTGCCGGTACGCGAATTGACCACCACCCGCGCCGGCGCGGTGCCGGGCGAGAGTTCGATGTTCTCGATGCGTGCCAGCAGGCCGATGCGCGCGCCCTGGTCGCTCGGCGCCTGCACCGCGACCGTGACGCCGTCGACCGCGCGCGCGGCGCCCTCGCCGAAGGCGTTGTTGAGTGCGGCCACCATGCGCGCGACGGTGGTGAAATCGTTCTGGTGCAGGTTCAGGGTGATTTCGCCGCTGGCGCCGAACACGTCCGGCAGGGCGCGTTCGACGGTTGCACCACCCGGGATGCGGCCGACGCTGGGCACGTTCACCGATACCCGCGAACCATCCTTGCCCTGCGCGCCGAAGCCGCCCACCACCAGGTTGCCCTGGGCAATGGCATAGACCTGCCCGTCGGCACCCTTGAGCGGGGCCATCAGCAGCGAGCCGCCACGCAGCGAGATCGCGTTGCCGATGGAAGACACGGTGATGTCGATGGTCTGGCCAGGCTTGGCGAACGGCGGCAGCTCGGCGTGGATCGCCACGGCGGCCACGTTCTTCAGCTGCGGGTTGACGTTCGGCGGAACGTTGACGCCCAGCTCGCCAAGCATGTTCTTCAGGCTCTGCACGGTGAACGGCGCCTGGCTGGTGCGGTCGCCGCTGCCGTCCAGGCCGACCACCAGGCCGTAGCCGACCAGCGCATTGCCGCGCACGCCACCGACCTGGGCCAGATCCTTGATGCGCTCGGCGTGCGCCGGCAGTGCCAGCACCAGCAGCAGCGCGGCCAGCCCCAGGGGCTTACAGGTGCCGCGGAGGCCGTGCATCAGGCGCTGCATGCGCGCGGCCAGTGTGCGGGAGGTAACCGTCATCATCCGTCCTCCTCAGTACGGCGCCAGGCGCGAGTTGAAGAACCGCCCCAGCCAGCCCATCGCGTTGGACTGCGCCACCGCGCCGCGGCCGCCATAGGCGATGCGCGCGTCGGCGACCTTGCTGGAAGGGATGGTGTTGTCGGTGGCGATGTCGGCCGCGCGCACGATGCCCTGGATCTGCACCAGCTCGTCGCCCTGGTTCAGGCGCAGGCTCTTCTGGCCCTGCACCACCAGGTTGCCGTTGGGCAGGCGCTGGATCACGGTCACGGTCACGCTGCCCTGCAGGCGGTTGCTCTGCGCGCTGCTGCCCTTGCCGGTGAAGTCGCGCTCGCCACGGGCGCTGGCGGCCAGCACCTCCTTGCCGCCCAGGGTCACCGGCGCGCCGAACAGGCTCGGCGAACCGATGTCCATGCTCGACTTCTTGCCGATGGCGGTATTGGCGCTGGTGGTGGCCGAGGTGCTCTCGACCAGGGTGATGGTCAGCAGGTCGCCGACGTCGCGGGCGCGGCGGTCGCCGTAGAGATTCAGGCCCGGGCCGGCGGCGTAGATCGCGCCGGCCGTGGCCTCGGCCGCCGGCGCGACCACCGGCACCACCGGCGCCATGGCCGGGTAGGGGCGGATGTCGCCGGCGACCACGCAGCCACCCAGCAGCACCAGGCTGGCGGCGGCGCAGGAAAGACGGAGGACGTTGGACAGGCGGGCCATGGCGGGTTCCGTAAGCGGCACGATCAGACGTTGTTGTTGAGGTAGCCGAGCATCGAATCGGTGGTGGAAATGGCCTTGGCGTTCATTTCGTAGGCGCGCTGGGTTTCGATCATCGCCACCAGTTCCTCGACCACGTTGACGTTGCTGCCTTCCAGCGCGCCCTGGACGATGCCGCCGAGGCCGTTGAGGCCGGGGGTGCCGTTCTGCGCAGGGCCCGAGGCCGTGGTTTCCAGGTACAGGTTCTCGCCCTTGGCCTGCAGGCCGGCGGGGTTGATGAAGTCGGTCAGCGTCAGCGAACCGATCTCCACCGATGCCGCATCGCCGGCCATCTTCACGCTGACGGTGCCGTCCGCGCCGATGGTCAGCGACTGCGCGCCTTCCGGGATCTGGATGCCGGGCTGCACCGGGTAGCCGCTGCTGGTGACCAGTTCGCCCTGCGGACTCATCTGGAAGCTGCCGTCGCGGGTGTAGGCCGAGCTGCCGTCGGGCAGCATCACTTCGAAGAAGCCGCGGCCGTTGACCATCACGTCCAGGGCGCGGCCGGTCTGTTGCTGGCCACCCTGCTGGAAGTTCTTGGAGGTGGCCACCACGCGCACGCCGGTGCCCAGCTGCAGGCCGGTCGGCAACTGCGTCTGCGCCGAGGACGAGCCGCCGGGCTGGCGCACCTGCTGGTACAGCAGGTCCTCGAAACTGGCGCGGTCCTGCTTGAAGCCGGTGGTGTTGGTGTTGGCGAGGTTGTTGGAGACAACGGACATGCGCGTCTGCTGCGCATCCAGGCCGGTCTTGGCGACCCACAGTGCCTGATTCATGAGCGGTTCCTCTGCGGCGGGTGCCGGCCCTCAGGGCCGTTGCAGGATGTAATGCATGGCCTGTGCCAGAACCGCGCGCCAATCGGCCGGCGCGGCGGCGTCAGCCGTTCAGGCGCAGCAGCGTGTTGGCGCTGCGCGCGTTCTCGTCGCCGTGCTTGATGACCTTGACCTGCATCTCGAACTGGCGCTGCAGCTGGATCATCTGCACCAGCGCGCCGGCCGCGTCGACGTTGCTGGACTCGAGCATGCCGCTGTCCAGCGCCTTGCCCTGGACCTGCGCGAACGGCTGTTGCGGGTCGGTGTTGCGCATCAGCCCGTCGAGGCCGCGCTGCAGCCGTGCGTCCGGTGCCTGCACCACGCGCAACCGCCCGACCATGGCCATGGTCTGCGGTCCTTCGCCCAGCGGGATGACCGACAGCGTGCCGTCGTGGCCGATCTCGATGGCCTGGTGCGGGGGCACCGCCAGCGGGTTGCCGTTCTCGTCGAGCACGGCATTGCCGTCGGCGGTGACCAGCTGGCCGTTGGGGGTGAGCGTCAACGCACCGGCGCGGGTGTAGGCCTCGCTGCCGTCGCGCGACTGCACCGCCAGCCAGCTGCCCGGCTGCAACGACAGGTCCAGCGCGTTGCCGGTGATCTGCTGCGCGCCGATGCGGCGGTTGAAACCGGCATCGACATGCAGGGCGTCGATGCGCGAGGCATAGCCCTGGCCCTGGATCGGGAACGCCTCGGTGTTGGCCAGCGCTTCCTTGAAACCGGGCGTGTCGGAGTTGGCCAGGTTGTGGGAAACGGTGGCCTGCGCCTGCAGCGAGGCACGGGCACCGGTCATGGCGACGTAGAGGGCTTTGTCCATCGGGGGCGGGGACCTGGAAGCGGGGAGCGGGAAGTGGCGCGGTGCCGGAGGCGGAAGGCGCGGGAGGCGGAAGGCGCGGGAGGCGGAAGGCGCGGGAGGCGGAAGGCGCGGGAGCCGGGGCGGCGCGCGCCCCCGCTCCCGCCGGATCCGGCTTAGCGGATGTTGATCACCGTCTGGGTGATCTGGTCCTGGGTCGAGAGCATCTGCGCATTGGCCTGGAAGTTGCGCTGCGCGGTGATCATGTTGACCAGCTGCTGGGTCAGGTCGACGGTGGAAGCCTCCAGCGAACCGGCCTGGATCTGGCCCAGGTCGGAGCTGTCCGGCGCGCCGGTACGCGGCGTGCCCGAGGCAAAGGTCTCCGACCACAGGTTGTTGCCTTCGCCCAGCAACCCCTGCGGGTTGTTGAAGTTGCTCAGCGCGACCTGGCCGAGCGCGACGTCCACGCCGTTGGAGTAGCGCGCATACACCACGCCCTTCTCCGAGATGTTGATCTCGTTGAGCTTGCCCGAGGCGTAGCCGTCCTGGCCGGTGTTGTGCTGGTTGAACTTCTCGCCGTACTGGGTGGAGCCGGACACGTCCACGCTCATCGCCAGCTGGCCGGCGCCGGTGCTCGGGGTGAACGCACCCAAGGGAATCTTGCCATCGGCGGGCGTGGTCAGCGCGCCGCTGTCGGAGAACTGCAGCAGGGTCGGGGTGCCGATGACCGCCGGGACCGGCGGGGTGGCGGTGGGGTCGCCGGGCACGCTGCCATTGTTGACCGGCACGCCGTCGACGAAGTTGTAGACCGCCCACTCGTTGGGGTTGGCGGTCTTGACGAAGTACGAGGTCTGGATGTGGCTGACGCCCAGCGAGTCGAACACGGTGATGCCGCCACTGGAATGGCTGTAGCTGTTGCTGACGGCCGGATCGAACGGCGTGATCGTCGGTTCCTTGGCGTTGGCCGGCAGGGTGAAGGCCAGCTCGAGCTGGCTGGTCGGGCGCGGCGCGCTGTCGCCGGACAGCAGGCGCAGGTCGGTCAGGGCGCCATCGAAGCGGGTGCCGTCGGCACTGGGCGCGTAGACCTGCAGGCGTGCACCCTGCGGATTGACCACGTAGCCGTTCTTGTCGGCCTGGAAGTTGCCGGCACGCGAATACACCCGCGAACCATTCATGTTCAGGGTGAAGAAGCCTTCGCCGGCGATCGCCAGGTCCAGGCTGCGGCCGGTCTGGTCGATGTTGCCCTGCGAGAACTGCTGGGCCACGTTGGTCAGGCGTGCGCCCGAACCTATGGCGTTGTTCTGCAGGCCATAGCCGGTCGCGGTCAGGACGTTGGCGAACTCGGCGCGCGATTCCTTGAAGCCGACGGTGTTGACGTTGGCGATGTTGTTGGCGGTGACGCTCAGGTCGGCATTGGCGGTGCTGATGCCGGACAGGGAGGCGTTGAAGCCCATGGCGATACTCCTGGGAATCCGTGGAAGAGGGGGCTCAGCTGACGCGGAGCACGTAGTCGAGCGGGGCCGCGCCGAGCCCCTTGAGGTTCAGGTAGAGGCCGTCGGATCCGACCGTCACGCTCTCCACCTCGGCCTCGACGTAGGTGCTGAGCTTGGTCTGCTTGCCGCTGGCATCGGTGTAGGTGGCGGCGATGGTGTAGGCGCCGGCCGGCATGCGCTTGCCGTTGGCGTCGGTGCCGTCCCACTGGAAGGGCACTTCGCCCGAGGCGTCGGCCGCAACGCTGATCTGGTCGACCTTGTTGCCGTTGGCATCGGTGATGTCGACGACGATCGTGCCGGCGCCCGGCGCGGCCAGGGTGCCCCCGGTCGAGCCGTCGTCGCCGAGCATGAACTTGGTCGAGGGCACCAGCACGTCGTGGCCGACCATGGCCGCGCCGCGCAGGATCTGGTCGCCGGCCATCGATTCCTGGAAGCCGGTGACGCTCTTGTTCAGGTCGTTGATGCCCTGCACCGTGGACAGCTGCGCCATCTGCGCGACCATCTGGCTGTTGTCCATCGGCTTGAGCGGATCCTGGTGCTGCAGCTGGGTGGTCATCAGCCGCAGGAAGTCGGCCTGGTCCAGCGCGTCCTTCTTCTTGGTGCTCTTCGCGGCCGGGGCGTTGAGCCCGAGCGCGCCGAACAGGTCGCTATTGGTGTTGATGCTGCTCATGACGGAATCCTGTGGCGGCCGGCTCAGCGGCCCATGGTCAGGGTGGCCAGGGTCAGTTCCTTGGCGGTGTTGAGCATCTCCACGCCGGCCTGGTAATTGCGCGAGGTGGAGATGAGGTTGACCATCTGCGCCACCGGGTCGATGTCCGGCGAATACACGTAGCCGTCGCCGTCGGCCAGCGGATGGTGGGGTTCGTAACGCTTGAGCGGCGGGGCCTCGCTCTGCGTGACCTGCTTGACCTCCACCCGGGTCAGGCGCGGGTCCTCGCGGCTGGTGACCGCCTGGAAGACCGGTTCCAGCGGCTTGTAGGCCGCGTCGGCCGAACCGGCCACGGTATCGGCGTTGGACAGGTTGGAGGCGATGGTGCTCATGCGCACCGACTGCGCCTGCAGCGCCGAGCCGGCGATGTCGAAGATGGGCAGGTTGCTCATGGCGCTCCCCTTACTGGCCGGTGATGGCGGTGGTCAGGGTGCGTACCTTCGACTCGACGAAGCTCAGCGAGGCGCGGTACTCCAGCGCGGCGCGGCCGTAGGCGGCGCGCTCGGCATCCGGATCCACGGTGTTGCCGTCCAGGCTCGGCTGCACGCCGGGGCGCAGCACCTGGAAGGGATTGAGGCCGTCACCGCCGATGCGGTAGTGCTGTTCGGCGGTGGCGGTCAGCAGGCCGTTGCCATCGGCGCCGCTGGCGCTGCGCAGGGCGGCATCGAAATCCAGGTCGCGGGCCTTGTAGCCCGGGGTGTCGGCGTTGGCCAGGTTGCCGGCGATCAGCTTCATGCGCTGCTCGCGCAACGGCATGGCCTGGGCATGGATGCCCAGGTAGTTGGAAATCAGGTTGGGCATGGCGCGCCTCCCGGGGGAACGATGCCCGGAAGGCTGCAAGTGGCGTGCCAGAAGACGGGCGCCGGGGGCGGGCAGGCACGGCCATGCCCGGTGGCGGGTTCAACCGCGCGGCTGTCGCGGCGCTTGCGCGGGACGGCCCGGGCCGCCCCGCGGCAGGCGGCCCGGAAGCGGCATCACGCCGCCGCGGCCACCTGGCGCAGGCGCTGCAGGACGAAATCGGCCAGTTCGTGGGCGCTGTACTTGGGCACGAAGGCGTTGGCGCCGACGCGCTCGACCATGGCGTTGTTGAACACGCCCGACAGCGAGGTATGCAGCAGCACGAACAGCCCGGCCAGCCCCGGATGGCGGCGGATTTCCGTCGTCAGGGTGTAGCCGTCCATGGCCGGCATCTCGATGTCGGAGATGACCATGGCATAGCGTTCGGCGGGGTTTTCGCCCGCGGCATGGATCTGCAGCAGGTGGTCCAGGGCCTGCTTGCCGTCGGACAGCAGTGTGGCGGTGACCCCCAACTGGTCGAGCACGCTGCGGATCTGCTGGCGGGCCACGCGCGAGTCGTCCACCACCAGCACCTGCATCGGCGGCGCGCCGGCGGGCAGGACCATCGACGGATCGAGCACCGCATCCTTGCTGATCTGCGCAATGTCGGCCAGCACGCTCTCCACGTCGATCACCTGGATCAGCTCGCCCTGGAAGCGGGTGACCGCGGTCAGGTAGCTGGCCTCGGCGCCCAGTTCCGGCGGTGGCTGGATGTCTTCCACCGCGATGTTGACGATCCGTTCCACGCCGCTGACCAGGAAGCCCTGCACCGAGCGGTTGAATTCGGTGACGACCAGGTAGCCGGGCGAGGTGTCCGCGTCGGGCTCGCGCTCGGGGTGGCCGATCGCCAGCCCCAGGTCCAGCACCGGCACCGAGCGGCCGCGCACGTCGGCCACCCCGGAGAACTGCGATGGCAGGCCGGGCACCTGGAACAGGGGCGGGCGCCGCAGCACTTCCTGCACCTTGAAGACGTTGACGCCAAAAAGCTGACGGCCGCCGAGACGGAACAGCAGCAGGGCCAGTCGGTTGTGGCCGGCCAGCCGGGTGCGCTGGTCGATGCGGTTGAGCAGGTCATGTGACATGCAGCCGGTATCGGCAGGGCGGGGCCGGGACTTGAGGGTGGCTGCGGGCGATCCCGCATGCCGTTGCCCCGTGCGACGCGGCAGTGATCGCGGGCGGCGGGGGCGTGGCATTCCGGCACGCCGCTTGCAGGGCTGTGGCCATTGTTTTCGTGGTGGAGTTTCCCATGCGCCTGTCGGCCCTGCTTTGCCTGCTGCTGGCCCTCCCGGTCCAGGCCGCCGATTTCCAGTCGGTGGCCTCGATCCGCGCGGCTGCGCTGTCCACCCTGGACCCGGCCACCGAGGCCGAGGCCAGCGTCGATGCCAGCCTGCGGCTGCCTGCCTGCCCGTCGCCCCTGCAGGCCCGGGCGACCGGCAACCGGACCGTGGAAGTGGCCTGTCCCCAGGCCGGCGGCTGGAAGCTGTTCGTACCGGTGACGGTGCGGCGCGAGCAGGACGTGCTGGTCCTGACCCGCGGCGTCGGTGCTGGAGAAGTGCTGGCCGCCGCCGATATCGGCAGTGTGCGTCGTGACACCGCGCGCATCGCCGGCGCGGTATTGTCCGATCCACAATCGGCCATCGGCCGGGTGGCGCGGCGCGCAATGGGTGCCGGGACCCTGCTGTCGGCCGGCGATCTGGTCTCCCCGCGTATCATCCGGCGTGGAGACAGCGTCGCCCTGGTGTCCCGGCGCGGCGGGGTCGAGGTACGGGTGGCGGGCAAGGCGCTCGCCGATGCGGGTGAGGCCGACCGGGTGCCGGTCGAGAACCTGTCCTCGCGGCGGGTGGTGCAGGGCGTGGCCACGGCCAGCGGCGATGTTCTGGTTTCCCGGTAGATTCCACTAAAGATCAGTCCCCCCTTGCCGTTAACCCTTGTGTACCGAATCAGGACTTCCATCACATGAGCCAGAAAATCGACGGCGGGATCACGGCAAGCGCCCAGTTGCGCCCGCTCGCCACGCCCGCCAAGGCCGCCCCCGCCGGTGGCGGCGAGACCCGTCCGGTCGAGGCCGCCGACAGCGTGCGCCTGACCGGCGAAGCCACCAGCCTGCAGGCCATGCAGCGCGAACTGTCCGCCGCCCCGGCGATCGACACCGCGCGCGTGCAGGCCGTCCGCGAAGCACTGGAGAACGGCAGCTACCAGATCAACCCGGACGCCATCGCCAAGCGCATGCTGGATCTGGACGGACAACTGCAGGCATGAAGCTGGGCGTGGCCGATCCATTGCAGCAGTTGAGCGACGCGCTCGATGGCGAGCGCCAGGCGCTGGTCGAGCACGACGTGCAGGCGCTGGTGGCGGCCACGAGCCTGAAGCTGGAGGCGCTGCGCATCCTCGAGGCGCGGCCGCCGCTGGAACACGCCGACCGCCTGCGCGAGCTGGCCGAGCGCAACCGCGCCAACGGCGTGCTGCTGGCCCGGCGCCGCCGCGAGGTCAGCTGGGCACTGCGCCAGCTCGGCCGCAGCGAGGCCTCGTCGGCCTACGACGCCAAGGGCCAGGCGCACCTTCTGCACACCCGCAAGCCGCTCGCCGTCGCCTGACGGAAGCCCCCCGCCAGGCCTCTCGCGCCTGCGCCGCCGCGGTTATAGTGGGCGACCGTTCAGCCGACCCGCCGCCCCGTGGCCGATACCGCCCCCCCTCCGTTCGCGCCCTTTCCCTCTCCTGCCGTGCTGCGTGCGCTGAGCGACCGCATGCGCGACGGCATGCTGCTGTTCAACGACAGGGGCGAAGTCGCCCTGGCCAACGACGTCGTGCGCGAACTGTTCGGCGCGCAGCCAGGTGACGTGGCCGGGCTGGCACGGCGCCTGGTCGACCTGCTGCCGGCGGCGGCGCTGGGCCAGGCCCGCGAATCGGGCTGCTGGAGCGGCAGCCTGCCGCTGGGCGCGCGTGCGGTGATCGTCCACCTGTACCACCACGAACACCAGGGCGAACACGCCTGCCTGGCGCTGTTCCGCCACATCGACGACCAGGAAGACTACGAGAACGAGCTGCAGCGCCGCCATGCCGAACTGCGCCAGGCCTACCTGCGGCTCAACGGCGCCCAGGAGAAGCTGCTGCAATCGGAAAAAATGGCCTCGATCGGCCAGCTCGCGGCCGGCGTGGCCCACGAGATCAACAACCCGATCGGCTATGTCCATTCGAACCTGGGCAGCCTGCAGGAATACCTGCGCAGCCTGTTCACCGTCATCGAGGCCTACGAGCGCGCCCTGCGCGCGCCGGACCCGAAGGCGCTGATCCCGGAGATCGACGACATCCGCGACCGCCTGGACATCGACTTCATCAGCCGCGACCTGCCGCAGCTGATGGCCGAGTCGCGCGAGGGCATCGAGCGGGTGACGCGCATCGTGCGCGACCTCAAGGACTTCTCGTACTCCGGGCGCGACGAATCGTGGAAGCTGGCCGACCTGCACGCGGGGCTGGAATCGACCATCAACATCATCTGGAACGAGCTCAAGTACAAGGTCACCCTTGAGCGCCGCTACGGCGAGCTGCCGATGGTCGAGTGCCTGCCGTCGGAGTTGAACCAGGTGTACATGAACATGCTGCTCAACGCCGGCCATGCCATCGCCGACCGCGGGCATATCGTGGTCAGCACCGGCGTGGACGGCGAAGAGGTCTGGATCGAGTTCCAGGACAACGGCTCGGGCATTTCCCCGGAACTGCGCCAGCGCATCTTCGATCCGTTCTTCACCACCAAGCCGGTGGGCAGCGGCACCGGGCTGGGCCTGTCGATCTCCTACGGCATCGTCAACAAGCACCACGGCCGCATCGACCTGGACAGCACGGTGGGCGAGGGCTCGCGCTTCCGCATCGTGCTGCCGATCCGCCAGCCCAAGGGCTGAGCGCCAGCGCTGCCGGTGCCCGGCAGCGGCGCTGCTGGGCCGACCCGGGGTCGGCTCATTCCATGCCGTTGATCGAGCGGCCCTGGCTGCCGACGCGCTTCTCGTCGTGGGTGCGGAATGCCTGGCGGATGTGCTCGCGCAGCTCGTCGTCGTTCCAGGGCTTGGTCAGGAAGCGGTAGATCGCGCCGCGGTTGATCGCGTCGGTCACGGTGTTGAGGTCGGTGTAGCCGGACAGCACCAGCCGGATCGTGTCCGGGTAGAGCATCTTCACCCGGCCCAGGAACTCGGTGCCGCTCATGTCGCTCATGCGCTGGTCGGACAGGATCACCTGCACGTCGTTGATCGCCAGCAGGTCGAAGGCATCGCGCACGTTGCCGGCAGCGAGGATGCGGTACCCGTCGCGGCGGAACAGGCGCACCAGCGAGCGCAGCACGTTCTCCTCGTCGTCCAGCAGCAGCAGGGTGCGGTCCGGGCGGGTCTCGGCGAACGCCTCCGGGCGCAGGTAGCGCCGGCGCAGGGTCATGCCGGCGGCTTCGACCGACATCGGCTCGCCGAACAGATAGCCCTGGAACACATCGCAGTCGTTGCGGCGCAGGAAGCCCAGCTGCGCCTGCGACTCGACCCCGTTGGCGATCACCGTCATGCCCAGCTGGTGGCCCATGGCGATGATCGCGCGCGAGATGGCGGCCTCGCGGTTGGCTGCCGGCGCGCTCTTGATGAAGCTGCGGTCGATCTTGAGCTTGTCCACCGGGTAGCGCACCAGCGCGCTTAGACTGGAGTCGCCGGTGCCGAAATTGTCCAGGCTCAGGCTGATGCCCTCGTTGCGCAGGTTGGCCAGGGTCTCGTACACGAAGTTGACGTTGTTGGTCAGCGCGCTCTCGTTGATTTCCAGGGTCAGCATGCGCGCCGGCACCCCGGTGGACTGCAGCAGCGCCATGGTCTCGGCGAAGAAGCTCGGCCGCAGCAGCTGCAGGGTGGACACGTTGACCGCAATGTTGAAATCGTCGAAGCCCTGGTCGCGCCAGATGCGCGCCTGGCGCAGGGTCATTTCCAGCACCCAGGCGCCGATCTGGACGATGATGCCCAGCCGTTCGGCGGTACGCATGAAGCGTTCCGGCACCAGCATGCCCAGCGTCGGCGACTGCCAGCGCAGCAGCGCCTCCATGCCCACGACGTGGCCGTCGCGGGCGCTGACCAGCGGCTGGTAGCGCAGGCGCAGTTCGCCGTTGTCGATGGCGTCCACCAGCTGCCGGGAAATGATGCTCTCGCTGTGCGCGCTGAGTGGCTTGTGCAGCATGTGCACCTGCACCACGTTGCCGCCTTCGCGGCCCGCCTGGTGCAGCGCGTCCTCGGCCAGGTCGAGCAGCCGGCTCGGGTCGGTGGCATGTTCCGGGCTCAGCGACACGCCGATCTTGGCGGTCAGGAACAGGGTGTAGGGCAGCACCGAAAGCGGCAGCTCCATCTGCTGGCGCAGCTGTTCGGCCATTTCCTCCGGCAACGGCACCCCATCCGCCCGCGGGATCGCCAGCACGAACTCGTCGCTGCCATGCCGCCACAGCCGGCCGCGGCCGCGCAGGTGCTCACCCAGCCGCTGCGCGATCAGGACCAGCGCCTGGTCGCCGACGTCGGCGCTCATGTTCTCGTTGACCGAGGCGAAGTGATCGATGTCCAGGTGCAGCAGCATCAGCGGCGTGCCGCCGGCGGCGGCGTCGGCGACCATGGCCGCCAGCTCCGGGTTGCCGGCGCCCAGGCGCGGCGGGGCGGGCGTTCCGGCGGCGGGCGGCGGGGCGGGGTTCCACATCCTCAGGCTCCCTGGCAGGCGGCCGCCTGCGGCATGCGGTAGGGCAGGTGCAGCTCGACCTGGGTACCTTCGCCCGGCGCGGTGTGGATGCGCAGCCAGCCGCCGACGCTCTGCGCGCGCTCGCGCATCACCACCAGCCCCAGCCCGCGCGGGCCGTCCGGATCGAAGCCTTCGCCGTCGTCGGTCACGCGCAACCGCAGCCGGCCGCCGCCATCGTCCTCCAGGCACAGCCGGACCTGGCTGGCCAGCGCATGCCGCAGGGCATTGGTCAGGCTTTCCTGGGCAATGCGGAAACAGGCCTGCTCGACCTCGTTGTCGGGGCGTTGCGGCAGGTCCTCTACATCCATGAGCAGCTCCACCGGCGAGGAACGGAACAGTTGCCCGGCCTGCCAGCGCAGCGCCGCCTCCAGCCCCAGCGCATCGAGTTGCGGCGGGCGCAGCAGCATCGACAGGTTGCGCAGCCGCACCACGGTACTGTCGACCAGTTCCACGATCTGCTCCAGATCCTCGCGGCGGCGCTGGGCATCGTCCTCGTCCATCGCCGCATGCGCGGCCAGCTTGATCGCGGTGACGGCCTGGCCGATATCGTCGTGCAGGTCACGGGAAATCGCCCGGCGCTCATCCTCCTGCACCGAGAACAGACGCCCGGCCATGGCCTGCAGTTCCCGGTTTCCCGTCTCCAGCGCCTTGCGACTGGTCTCGAGCTCGCTGACGTCGCGCGCCGCCAGCACCCGTACCCGGGCCAGCCGCGGCAGGAGCAGGAGCAGGGCCAGTGCCATGTAGGCGGCAACCAGGATGACGGAGGTCACACTCCAGGCCAGCGGATGGGCCGGAATCGCCCGCCAGGTCCAGGGCAGCAGGCCGCACAGCAGGATCAATGCGCCGCCTGCCGCCACAACACCATATGTAGTGCGTTGCAGGCCGGCCATTGCCGACTCGGTGGGGGCCGGATGGCGTGAAGGGAGGGAGCCGTTTTGCATGTGCCGTGGCAGGGTGCCGAGTTCGATCCAGCGACATCTTAACGGGCCATCGCAAACCGCGATGACGCAGTACTCAATTTCCATGAACGGCTGCCGCTATCCCTAGAGTTCCCGGACCTCGGGTGTTTGACTGGAGCGGTAGCGCGTGGATCAGGGCGTGATTGCGAGCATGATGAGCCACCCGCTGGAGGGGGCGATCGTGCTGCTCGATCCGGAGGGCCATCCGCTGGCCGCCAATGCCACGGCCCGCACCCTGGATCTGCCGCGTGGCCTGCAGTTGCATCGGCTGGCCCTGCTGGGCCTGCGCGACCGGGTCGCCGACCAGGGACTGCTGCCGTGTTCGGTGCCCGTCGGGGAGCAGCGCATGGACGGCTTCCTGAGTGCTGCGCGCGCGCAGGACGGTACGGTCTGCGCGTACATCTTCAGTGCCGCCCCGGCCGCCTCGCTGGTGGACGGGCGCTGGCCGCAGCTGCTGCATGACGCCGGCCACGGCGTCTGGGAGTGGGACGTGCCGGCGCACCTGCTGGCGTACCTGGAGCGCAGCGCCGGAGCCGCCCCCGTCACCGGCACCGGCACCGTGCACGAATGGCTGCAACGCACCCACCCGGACGACCGCGCCATGCAGCAGGCCGCTCTGCGGTCGCACCTGCGCGACCCTGCCGTCGCCTACGCCTGCCGGCTGCGCGTGCGCCGCGCCGATGGCGGCTGGCAACAGGTGCACGATCATGGCCAGGTGGTGGCGCGGACGGCCGACGGCCAGGCACTGCGCATGGCCGGTATCCGCATCGGCATCACTTCGGCGGATGCGCCGGGGGCCGATGCGCAGGAACAGCAGGCGCAACTGCGCCACCTGCAGCGCATCGCGGGCCTCGGGACCTGGTCGTGGGAGCGTGACAGCGGCTTTTCCTGGTCGGACGAGATGCTCGCCGCCATCGGCCGTCCCCCGGGCAGCATGCCGTCGGGCCGGCGCTGGCTGGACATGCTCGACGCCGATGCCCGCGCCCAGGTGCTGGCGGCGTGGCGACGGCTGCACCGCGAAGGCCAGCCGCACGCATTCGAACTGGTGCTGGCGGCGGCGCCGATGGAAGTCCCGGGCATCCACCTGCGGGTGTGGATGCATCCCCGGCACGACGCCAGCGGGCGCGTGCGGCGCGTGGCCGGGCAGCTGCAGAACGTGACCGAGCAGCGCCAGACCGACGCCCTGATCCGCTGGCGCACCGAACTGCTCAACCGCGTTTCGGCGCTGGGCCGCATCGGCGGCTGCGAGATCGAGGTGACCACCCGCGGCATGCTCTGGACCGATGAGTGCTACCGCATCCACGGCCTGCGCAAGGAGCCGGTGACGCTGGAGCAGACGCTGGCGCTGTACACGCCCGATTCGCGCGACAGCTTCGAAGCCGCGCTTACCCGCATCGCCGAAGGTGGCCTGCCCGAACAGCTGGACCTGTGCTTTTACCGGCATTCCGGGCAGCGGGTGTGGGTGCAGGTGCAGATCGAGCTGGACCGGCGCGAAGGCCTGCCGGAGCGCTTCGTGGTGCTGTTCCGCGACATCACCCGCGAACGCGAGGCCAACGAGCGCATCGAGCTGTTGGCCCATTACGACCTCCTGACCGGGCTGCCCAACCGCATCCTGCTGCGCGAGCAGACCGAGGAGGCCATCGCCGAGTCGCGCCGCAACGGCAAGATCCTGGCGATGCTGTTCGTCGATCTGGACGGCTTCAAGTCGATCAACGACACCTTCGGCCACGCCACCGGCGACATGCTGCTCAAGGCGGCCGCGGCGCGGCTGCACCAGAACCTGCGCAACGCCGACCTGTTCGGCCGCTTCAATGGCGACGAGTTCGTCGTGGTGCTGCGCCACCTCGCCGACCCGGCCGATGCCGGCCATGTCGCGCGCAAGCTGATCGCCTCGCTGGCCTCGCCGCTGCACCGTGGCGACACCACGCTGAAGGTGGGGGCCAGCGTGGGCATCGCGCTCGCCGACGACAGCCATCGCGATTTCGACACCCTGCTGCGCGCGGCCGACGCCGCCATGCACGCGGCCAAGGAGGCCGGTCGCAACACCTACCAGTACTACAGCCAGGACGTGCTGGCCGGGATCCAGCGACGCCTGCAGATCGAGCACGCGCTGCACGGCGCGCTCGAGCGCGAGGAATTCCAGCTGGTCTACCAGCCCCTGGTCAATGTCGATGGCACACGGCCGCCGGCGATCGAGGCACTGCTGCGCTGGGTCTGTCCGGAACTGGGGCCGTGCAGCCCGGCCGAGTTCATCCCGGTGGCGGAGAAGTGCGGCGAGATCACCCGCATCGGCGAATGGGTGCTCAACGAAGCCTGCCGACAGGCGGCCGCCTGGCATGCCGCGGGGCTGATGTTCGAACGCATCGCGGTGAACGTATCGGCCATGCAGCTGCGCGAGCGCGGCTTCGCCGAGCAGGTGATCGCCATCTGCGAACGCCACCGCTGGCCACCGCACCGGCTGGAACTCGAGCTCACCGAATCGGCCCTGATCCGCGACAGCGACGCGCTGCGGCAGTGTTTCGACACCTTCGAGCGCAACGGCGTGCTGCTGGCCGTGGACGACTTCGGCACCGGTTTCTCCAACCTGCATTACCTCAACCGTTTCCCGGTACAGCGCCTGAAGATCGACCGCAGCTTCGTCCAGCGCATGCTGCACGATGCCGGCACCGCCGAGGTCACCCAGGCCATCGTCCACCTCGGCCATGCGCTGGGCATGCAGGTGGTGGCCGAGGGCGTGGAAACGCGCCAGGAAGAGGCGATGCTGCTGCGCCAGGGGTGCGACGAGATCCAGGGCTACCTGTACTCGCGCCCGCTGCCTTCGCGGGACATGGCCCAGTGGCTGCGTCGCTGCGACGAGGGTGACGGCCCGGGCCCGCAGGCACCCACGCAGGCGGACCTTCCGGCCACCGTCGGCTGAGCATCGGCTCGGCCCCCATGCCGCTTCCTGCTGCGTCCAGTCCCCAGGTGGAGCGGGGCTGCCACGCCCGTGCCACGATGCCCACGCGTTGCTCCCGCCACCCTGACCGCAGGCGTGGCCGGAGCGCAGCCCACCACCTTGCCCGTTGAATCGCCCGCACACCGTCGCGGGGTGCGACAGAGCGTGGCAGCCGCGAGCAACCGGCCGACGGCAGGCACGCGTGCACGGTCTGTCGCCCCGGGGTGGTGCCGGGCCTGCAGGTCGAGGGAGCGGAACCGGCGTGTCCGCATCGCACCGGCCGGCACCCGTGGCTGCAGGCGGGCGGGGAGGGGCGGTCGGCCTGGGCGGCGAAGCAGTCGGGGATGCCGGCAGCGACGGCATGCGCCGGCTGGTGCGCCCGGCATGCGGCAGGTCGCGGGGCGCGCGGCGCGGATGCTTCCGCGGCGGATGGCGTGGCTCGCCGGGACCCGGCAGTCGTCAAAGTGGCGCGGTTACTCGATCACAGTGCGCGCCGCACGTCGGCAGAAGGCCAGGTCCCAGGCCACCAGGGTCGCCGACGGATCATCCTGCTCCGGCAAATCCGCCATCGGCAGCTGCCCGCTGCGTTCCAGTTCCTGCTGTACCAGGGCCTCCAGTGCCGCCAGGCGGGCACGCGCGGCGGCGGCACCGGCACCGGGCACGGCTTCCGCCGTCTGTGGGCTCACCGCTGCCTCGACCTCCGCCCAGCCGGCCGGCAACGACAAAACCCCGGCCGGGGCCGGGGTCGTTGTCGCATCGTGGCGGGAATCAGAACAGCTCAACCGTTCCCGCGCCCATGCTCTGCTGTGCCACCGGCTTGTGCGGCGGGCGTTCCCATTCGCTGCGCATCTCACGCAGGCGGCTGCCGGTACGCTGCAGCGCGAGCACCAGCTCGCCGTCGAGCACGCCGCCACTGCGATGCAGCAGCTCCTGCAGCGCCACGGCTTCGCGGTTGATCGCGGTCAGGCGGTCCAGGTGGGTGTGCACGCCGCCCAGCGCCTGGGTGGCGATGTCCTCGAACTGCAGGGCACGCACGGCGTCGGCGACGCTGCTGTCGATGGCACGGCCGCATTCGGAGATCTCGCGCATGCCATCGCCCAGCGAGTTGTTGATCGCCGCCACGTTCTCCAGCATGGCCGCCGCCTCGTGGCGCGCCTCGCGGGAGCGGTCCATGTCGCGCGAAGCCATGTGCGAGACGGTCTCGCGGACCTTGGCGATCGCGTCCTTGGAGCTGTGCGCGAGCTTGCGGATCTGCTCGTTGAAGGTGGTCGAGCGCTCGGACAGGTTGCGCACCTCGTCGGCGACCACCGCGAACCCGCGCCCGGCCTCGCCGGCACGCGCGGCCTCGATGGCGGCATTCAGCGCCAGCAGGTTGGTCTGGTCGGCGATCGACTTCACGTCCTCCAGCAGGGCGAAGATGCCGTCCAGGTGCTGGGCCATCTGGTCGATGTGCTGCACGGTGTTGCTGCTCTGGCCGCTGACCTGCTCCAGCGCCTCGACCAGCTGCTCCATCTGGTGGCTGGCGTGCTGGGCGAAACGCGCCACGTCCACGCCGCCACCGCCATCCTCGCCGGCGCGGTCGACGATGCGGGCCAGCGCCTGGCTCTGCTGGCGCGACTTGCGGTTCATCGCATCGAAGCTGCTGCCCAGCCCGGCGACCGCCTGGCGGATCAGTTCGCGGGCGCGCTCGATCTCGCCGCGCGAACCATCGATCTCGTTGCTGACGAAGCTGCGCAGCTCGTTGAGCAGCTGGTCCTGCTCCTTGAGCACGCGGGCGTGCTCGGGCGAACGCTGCGACTGGCTGTAGGCGCTCCAGTAGGCGAACACCAGCCAGCTCAGCGCCATCGTGGTCAGGACCGCCCACACAACGGCCGCGGGCCATGCGAAGGCCAGCGCCAATGCCAGCAGGAAGGTAAGGGCCAGCGGGGCGGCCAGGCGGATTGCAATGCGTGAATACATGGACGTTCTCGGGAGAGTCACGATTGCAGTATCGGCCGTGCCGGTCGGGTCTTTAGCCGCCGCCGCGCAACCTTCGCGAGATCGCTTCGAGCATGGCCTTGCGCGAGAACAGGAAGTCCCAGTAGCTGCCGCCGAGCTGGCGCCACAGCACCGCCGAGCGCACCGCCGCCAGCAGCAGGGCACGGATCTCGGCGACCACGCCCGCCTGTCCCAGGTAGTGCGGATTGCCCTGCACCATGATCCGCGGCTTGAGCTGGCTGATGGTGTCCGCGTACAGGCCGCCCATGGCGCCCAGTATTTCGGGGTGGGCCGGGTCGCCCAGCTCGCGGGCCTGCGCGGCGGCGCGCTCGATGCCGGCCTGGACCTTGTCCACGGTGGCGCGTTCGCGCACGAAGCGGCGTTCGAGCTGCATCACCGACAACGCCAGGCGCGGCAGCAGCGCGTCCTTGCCCTGGTTGCCGAAATAGTCGCGCAGCAGGCGCAGCCCCGGTTCGAGCTGGTGGCTGTCGCCGTATACCGCGGCAGGGGACGGGGCGTCGATGCGCATCACGCTGTCCATCGCGGTGCGGACCACCGCGCTGTCGGAATGGCCGGTTTCGGCGATGCGCCGCACCTGCTGCAGGGCCTGGGCGATGCCGGCCAGTGCCAGGACACGGTCGTCGAAGGAAGAACTCATGCTTGCCTCTCAAGGGAAACGGGCCAGGGCGCACGCTGTTCGAGCGCAGCGTCGGTGGCGGCGATGACCGCGCCGCCCAGGCATTCGGGGCCGTCATACAGCACCAGCGACTGGCCGGGCGTGACCGCCCGCTGCGGCCGCTCGAACTGTACCTGCACGGTGCCGTCGTCACCCACGCTCACGCGGCAGGGTTCGTCCGGCTGCCGGTAGCGGGTCTGCGCGGTACAGGTGAAGGTGGCGGCGGGCGCGCTGCCGGCGATCCAGTGCATGGCTTCGCTACGCAGCCGGCTGGACTGCAGCCAGGGGCTGTCGTGGCCCTGGTCGACATACAGGATGTTGGCCGCCACGTCCTTGCCGACCACATACCAGGGGGCCGCCGGCCGCCCGCGCACCCCGCCGATGTTCAGGCCCTCGCGCTGGCCCAGGGTGAAATAGAAAACGCCCGGGTGGCGGCCGATGGGCTGTCCGTGCGGATCGCGGATCTCGCCTTCGCGCGCGGGCAGGTACTGGCCCAGGAACTGGCGGAAATCGCGCTCGCCGATGAAACAGATGCCGGTCGAGTCCTTCTTGGCGTGGGTCGGCAGCCCGCTTTCCCGGGCGATCCGGCGCAGCTGGCTCTTTTCCAGGTGGCCGATCGGAAACATGGTGGCGGCCAGCTGCGCCTGGCCCAGCTGGTGCAGGAAGTAGCTCTGGTCCTTGCCGCGGTCGGCACCGCGCAGCAGCCGCCAGCGCCCGCCCGACTGTTCCACCCGGGCATAGTGGCCGGTGGCGATGCGTCCGGCGCCCAGTTCGCGGGCGGCGTCCAGGAAGTGCTTGAACTTGACCTCGCGGTTGCACAGCACGTCCGGGTTCGGCGTGCGCCCGGCCGCGTACTCGGCCAGGAAATGCTCGAACACGCCCTGCCAGTACTCGGCCGAGAAATCGCGGAAATGGAACGGGATGCCAAGCCGCCCGCACACGGCCACCGCGTCGCGGCGGTCGTCCTCGGCGCGGCAATGCCCGCTGCCATCGTCGGCCCAGTTCTGCATGAACAGACCGGCGACATCCAGCCCCTGCTGCACCAGCAGCAGGGCGGCGACGGAGGAATCGACCCCGCCGGAGACCCCGACCACCACGTCAGGGCGGCTCATCGCAGCTGCCTCACGATGGAAAGCGGATGGCGCTGCCCGGCCAGCCAGTCCGATACGGTCTGCCACACCAGCGGGCTGCGCAGCCGCGCCATGTCCGCCTGCAGCGCCGCCGGGGTCAGCCACAGCGCCTGCACGATGCCGCTGTCCAGCGGCTGCTGCGGATGATGCCGCAGCGGTTCGGCGGCAAAGGCGAAGCGCAGGAACGGCGTGCCGTCGGGCGCGTTCCACTGGTAGGTGCCGATGAACGCGGTGGGCCGCACCTCCCAGCCGGTTTCCTCGCGGGTTTCACGCACGGCCGCCTCGACCAGGCTCTCGCCGGCATCGAGGTGGCCGGCCGGCTGGTTCAACACCCGCCGCCCGTCCTTTTCCTCCTCCACCAGCAGCAGCTGCCCGGCGCGGCACACCACGGTGGCCACGGTGACGTGTGGCGCCCAGCGCTGGGAGCTCAACGCATTCACCCTCAGTACTCGTCCTTCGCCGTCAGTTCCAGTTCCATCGCATCGGCGCTCTTGATCGCCGCGTCGATGGCGTCGCTGAGCACGTCGGCCTTGGCATCGGCGTCGATCTTGACCACGAACATGGCCAGGTCGCCCTGCTTTACCCAGCCACCGAGCTTGGAGTCGTTGGCGTCCTCCAGCAGGCGGTTGGCGACCAGTGCCGGAAACTGCGGGCCGGGGGCCTTGTAGCCCGGCGACCAAATCTCGCGCACGCGATGGGCGCCATAGGTCTCGACCGACGAGCGCACGAACACCAGCTGGGTGCGTTCGTCCTCCATGTCGAACACCAGGCGGTAATCGCCATCCTCGTCGACCTCATACTTGTATTCCAGCGAGTCGAGCAGCCGGCCGACGGCGGCATCGGGCTCGCCGGCGAGGGCGTTCCCGGCCATGCCGGCGCACATGCCCGCCACCATCATTGCTGCCACGTACTTCTTCATGCGTTCCCTGCGGGATTGGTTGATCAGGCGCAAATTGTGCGGTGGGCAGGGTGTTCACGTCCAATTCGGCGCAGCTGCACCGGGCCAGCCGCTATAATTCCGGGCATGCCCCGCAAGCTCCAACACGAGAACGACCATGGCCTGCTGGTGGAACCCGGCAAGCCCGAGGTCGCGCCGCCGCCGCTGTACCAGGTGATGCTGCTGAACGACGACTACACCCCGATGGATTTCGTGGTGGCCGTACTGCAGAACTTCTTCGCCATGGACCTGGACAAGGCCACCCAGGTGATGTTGCACGTCCATACCCGTGGCCGCGGCATCTGCGGGGTCTACAGCCGCGAAGTCGCCGAAACCAAGGTCGCGCAGGTCAACGAGTTCTCGCGCATGAACCAGCATCCGCTGCTGTGCACGATGGAGAGGGCCTGAGCGCCCCGCCGCGCCGGCGAGGCTGGCGCACACCGCACTCGCGCCACCAGCGGTCCGCACTGTTCCGGGCATGCTGCTGGTGATCGTATTGGCCATCGCCGGACCCGCATCCATTGTGGGCATGCCACCCCGGTGGATGCCGCTTTCCGGTGTGGGAAACGGCCGCTGCCGCCCCAGTCCGGCCTCTGCTAACGCCGTCTGAACACCGGCATCCGGTAGGGTGATGGAAAACGTGCAGTCAGGCCGCATATTGTCTCCAACCGCAGTCGGAGTCCCCCATGTTCAGCAAAGACCTCGAACAGACGATTGGCCAGTGCTACAAGCGCGCCCGCGAGGCACGTCATGAGTTCATGACGGTCGAACACCTGCTGCTCGCCCTGCTCGAAAATCCTTCCGCCCAGGCCGTGCTCAAGGCCTGTGGCGCCGACCTGGACCGCCTGCGCCGGGATCTGGAACAGGCCGTGGAGACCTCGGTCTCACGCCTGGCCGACGATGATGGCCGCGATACCCAGCCCACGCTCGGTTTCCAGCGCGTGCTGCAACGCGCCGTCTACCACGTGCAGTCATCGGGCAAGAAGGAAGTCACCGGCGCCAACGTGCTGGTGGCGATCTTCGGCGAGAAGGATTCGCACGCGGTCTACTACCTCAACCAGCAGGACGTGACCCGGCTGGACATCGTCAACTACCTGTCCCACGGCATCGCCAAGTCCGGCGACGAGGGCGACGCTTCGCCCTCCATCGACGGCGAGGGCCGCGCCGAGGGCGGGGAGGGCGAGGCCAAGGGCGACGCACTGGCCGAATACGCCAGCAATCTCAACGAGCAGGCCCGTGCCGGCCGCATCGACCCGCTGGTCGGCCGCCGCGACGAGATCGAGCGCACCATCCAGGTATTGTGCCGGCGCCGCAAGAACAATCCGCTGTACGTGGGCGAGGCCGGTGTCGGCAAGACCGCCATCGCCGAGGGCCTGGCCAAGCGCATCGTCGACGGCGAGGTGCCGGAGGTGCTGGCCGACGCGGTCATCTACTCGCTCGACCTGGGCGCCCTGGTCGCCGGCACCAAGTACCGGGGCGATTTCGAGAAGCGCCTGAAGGGCGTGATCGGCGCGTTGAAGAAGGTTCCCAACGCGGTGCTGTTCATCGACGAGATCCATACCATCATCGGTGCCGGGTCGGCGTCCGGCGGCACCATGGATGCCAGCAACCTGATCAAGCCGGCGCTGGCTTCCGGCGAGCTGCGCTGCATCGGCTCGACCACGTTCCAGGAATACCGCGGCATCTTCGAGAAGGACCGGGCACTGGCGCGCCGCTTCCAGAAGATCGACATCGTCGAGCCCACCGTGGGCGAGGCCTACGAGATCCTCAGGGGCCTGCGCCCGAAGTACGAGGCGCACCACAGCGTCACCTACGCCGACGACGCGCTGCAGGCGGCGGTGGACCTGTCGGTGAAGCACATCGGCGACCGCCTGCTGCCGGACAAGGCCATCGATGTCATCGACGAGGCCGGCGCGCGCCAGCGCCTGCTGCCGGAGGCCGAGCGCAAGGCGACCATCGACGTCGAGGAGGTCGAGGCCATCGTCGCCAAGATGGCGCGGATTCCCGCCAAGCAGGTCACCGCCACCGACAAGGACGTGCTGCGGCACCTGGAGCGCAACCTGAAGATGGTGATCTTCGGCCAGGACCCGGCGATCGAATCGCTGGCCTCGGCGATCAAGCTGTCGCGCTCGGGGCTGGGCAACCCGGAGAAGCCGATCGGCAACTTCCTGTTCGCCGGCCCCACCGGCGTGGGCAAGACCGAGGTCACCCGCCAGCTCGCGCTGCAGCTGGGCATCGAGCTGGTGCGCTTCGACATGAGCGAGTACATGGAGCCGCATTCGGTCAGCCGCCTGATCGGCGCGCCCCCGGGTTACGTCGGCTTCGACCAGGGCGGGCTGCTGACCGAGAAGATCGTCAAGACGCCGCACTGCGTGCTGCTGCTGGACGAGGTCGAGAAGGCGCACCCGGACATCTTCAACATCCTGCTGCAGGTCATGGACCGCGGCATCCTCACCGACACCAACGGCCGCGAAGCCAACTTCAAGAACGTGATCCTGGTGATGACCACCAACGCCGGCGCGGCGCAGGCCTCGCGGCGCTCGATCGGCTTCACCCGGCAGGACCATGCCACCGACGCGATGGAAGTGATCCGCAAGAGCTTCACCCCGGAGTTCCGCAACCGCCTCGATGCGGTGGTGCAGTTCCAGGAGCTGGGGCTGGACCACATCCTGCGGGTGGTGGACAAGTTCCTGATCGAACTGGAAATGCTGCTGCAGGACAAGCACGTCGCGCTGTCGGCGACCGCGGCCGCGCGCGACTGGCTGGCCCGCCACGGCTTCGATCCGCAGATGGGCGCGCGGCCGATGGCCCGCGTCATCCAGGACCAGATCAAGCGCCCGCTGGCCGACGAACTGCTGTTCGGCAAGCTGGTGGGCGGCGGCAGGGTCAGCATCGACGTGCGCGACGGCGAACTGGTGGTCGAGACCGAGGCCGAGCCGGAGCATCTGCTGCCGGCCACGGTCTGAGGCGGGCAGGGCCCTGCCTGGCGACGGCGGCTGCGGCCGCCGTCGTCGTTTCCGGCCTGGTTCACGCGGATCGCAGGCACGCAAAAAAGCCAGCCCAGGGCTGGCTTCGGGGATGCACGGCTACCGCGCTTACTTCATGCGGTAGGTGATGCGACCCTTGGTCAGGTCGTACGGCGTCATTTCAACCTTGACGCGGTCGCCGGTAAGGATGCGGATGTAGTTCTTGCGCATGCGGCCGGAAATGTGGGCGATGATCTCATGCCCGTTTTCCAGTCGAACGCGGAAAGTGGTGTTCGGCAGCGTCTCGCTGACGGTGCCCTCGAACTCGATGGAGTCGTCTTTCGACATGTAATCCTGTGCGGTTCTGCGGATGGCCTTTTCAGGCCCGGAAGCCGCGCATTTTACCCCGCGCCGCGCCATCATGCAAAGTTTGCGTTAAACCGCGTTCCCGCCCGCCAGAACCGCGGCCGGCCAGCGGCCGAAACGGCGGGTCCAGCTCCCGCCCGGTGGGCTTTCCGCCTCCCGGACCAGCGCCCGTACCCGGGCCAGGAACAGATCGCGCGGCAGGTGAACGGCCCCCATGCGCAGCAGGTGCGGGTTTTCCACCTGGGCGTCGATCAACGGCCAGCCCCAGCCATGCAGGACATGCGCCAGCGCCGCCAGGGCGACCTTGGAGCCCCCGCTGCGGCCACTGAACATGCTTTCGCCGAAGAACATGCGGCCGATGGCCACGCCATAGATGCCGCCGACCAGTTGCGGGCCGTCGAACACCTCCACCGAATGCGCATGCCCGAGCCGGTGCAGTTCCACATAGGCGCGATGCATGCCGGCGGTGATCCAGGTGCCGTCCTGGCCCGGCCGTGGCGCACTGGCGCAGGCCTGCATCACCTCGGCGAACGCGGTGTCCGCGGTGACCGTCCAGGCGCTGGCGCGCAGCGCCCGGCGGAAGCGCGATGACAGGTGTACGCCATCGGTATGGAACACCATGCGCGGGTCCGGCGACCACCACAGGATCGGCTGGCCTTCGGAAAACCACGGAAAGATGCCGCCGGCATAGGCGTTGAGCAGGCGTACCGGCGTCAGATCGCCGCCGACCGCGAGCAGGCCATTGGGCTCGGCCAGCGCGAGCTCCGCCGGCGGGAACGCCGCGTCGGGTGGCGCGGCAAGCAGAAATGGATGCGCTGCGCGACTCATGCGCCGTTGCCGTCACCGAATGGGGCGTGCTGCCGCTGCACCAACGGGCAGCGCCTGGACGCCAACGCTGTGCAGGAGAACCCTGCTGGCAGCAGGAAGCGTTTCACGGGTGATCGCCGCATGTTCGAGGCCAGCATGCCCGGCCCGGCGGGCGCGATGACGCCGTCGCGGGGAACGATGAAGGTCCCGGCGAGGCCTGCTGCCTCCGTGGCAGGTGGCGGGCACGAAGCAAGGGGAGTGCGCATCCTGGTGTTGGTTGACCTGAGCCTGTTCGCGCGATCCTGGGCACGCAGTCGCGCCGATGCGGAATGGCATCATAAATGGCTTTCCGGCGTGCCGTGGAATGCCGATGCCCTGATTGAACGGGTTGGCGCAGGCAGACGGTCACGGACGCGTCGTCTCGAGCCGGGAGCCGATTGGCCCGGCGCACGCCTGGGCATGGGCTACCCGGGCCATCGGGTGTCACGGGACCGGGCGCGCCTGTATCTGCCGGCTCCGGCGTGCTGATTCCGGCCTGCGTTTCATCGATGCCCGCGCATCATCGAACAGCGCGAGTTCTTCGGGCGGAGTGGATACGCGCCGCGGGTTCCCTGCGCGACGCGAAGGCCGGCCATGTGCCGTAATGGAGCAGGCTTCTCCCGGCATGGGCCCTGCCAGCCGGGCCGCATCCGGGGATCCGCCGGCCCCCGATCCAGCATCAGGTCCGGCGTCCGTGCTCAGTGCGAGGGCGATGCGCCCGATGCGGACAACCAGACCGTGGGCGAGGTGCCCGCATGCCGTGCCGCGAAGGCGCGTGCGAATGCCGATGCACTCGCATAGCCGACGTCCAGCGCCACGTTCTTCAGCGGTTGCCCACGCTTGAGCAGCGTCTTGGCGACGCTGATGCGCCAGTCGGCGAGATAGTCGCCGGGCGGGGTCCCGACGACATGGTGGAAGTGCGCCGCGAAGCGCGCGCGCGACATGCCGCTGACCCGCGCCAGGCCGTCCAGGGTCCAGGCATCGCCCGGAGCGCCGTGCATGGCGTTCAGTGCTTTCGCCAGGCGCGGATCGGCGAGACCGGCGAGCACGCCTTGTGCGACCACGCCAGCAGTCATGCAATGGCGCAGCAACTGCAGAATCATCAGTTCACTGAGCCGGTCCAGTGCCGCCTGCCGTCCGCAGTGCCCGGCGAAAGCCTCCTCGAACAGCAGTTCGAGGGTGCCGCGCAGCAGCGTGTTGTCGCGCAGTGGCAGTACCAGCCGCGCGGGCAGGCTGCGGGTCAGCGGGTTGCCGGCATCGGCCCCCAGCTCGATGGACGAGCACACCAGGTCCGCGCCCTGCGTGCCTTCGCCGCGGATCCAGTGCGGAGCCGGTCGCGGATAGAAGATCAGGCTGGGCTCGTCGATCGTGGTCTCGCCGGCCACGGCGTCGCCGATCCGCAGCGTGCCGCCGCGCAGCACGTGAAGGTGGCCGACGCCGTCATGGGCGTCGAAGTCGGCGGTGTCGCACAGGCTTCCGGTATGGAAGACCCGGGCGCGCAGGCGGAAGCAGTCGAGCAGTGCGCTGAGCCGGTCGTGCATGTCGAGACGATCTGTGTATTTTAGTGGACTAAATGATACCAGTAGTATCAACCCGGTAGGCACAGTAACGGCTCCCCATCACGGCTTCCAAGGAGCCCGCCATGACTGCCGCATCCCCCCGCATCGCTCCGCTCGACCCGGCCTCGGCCGATCCCGCTGTCGCCGCCACCCTCGCTTCGGTCAAGGCCAAGCTCGGTGTGGTGCCCAATCTGTTCCGCACGTTTGCCCGCTCGCCGGCGGCGCTCGACGGTTACCTCGCCCTGTCGGACGCCCTGGCGGGCGGTCGCCTGAGCGCCGGCCAACGCGAGATCGTCGCGCTCTCGGTCGGGCAGGCCAACCGCTGCGGCTATTGCCTGGCCGCGCATACGCTCATCGGCAAGGGCGCCGGCCTGTCCGAAGCGGACATCCATGCGGCGCGCACCGGTACCGGCGCCGATCCGCACGACACCGCGCTGGCAGCATTCGCACGGCGCCTGACCGAACAACGGGGCGTCGTCAGCGACGACGAACTGGCGGCGTTCCGGCGCGCCGGTTTCGATGACGCCGTCGCGCTGGAAGTGGTGGCGCTGGTCGCGCTCAATACGCTGACCAACTACACCAACCACCTCGCCGGGACGGCAGTGGACTTCCCGCCGGTGCCGCTGGAAATCGCGGGCTGAGCAACGTCCGCCACGACGATGCGGGACGCGCTTGCCGGCGCGTCCCGCTTCACGGCGTCTGACGGCCATCCGGCTTGGCCGGGCGCAAGCCGATGGCCAAGTCCGTCGCCGCGCACATCGGCACAGGTAATGTCATGGCCGTTGCGCACGAGTACGTGCTTGGATGCGCGGCTCGAGGCGTTGGCACCATGCGCTGCGGATGCCGGTCGCAGGTCGCCGGTAGTGCCGTAGCCGCCAACGCAACGGCATGCAGTGCCCGTGCGCCTGCGACGCGCACGCCGACAGGTTGCCGCCAACGGCGGCCCAGCCAGCGCCCGTTACGCCTGCGCGAACGCCGCGTCGGGCGGCGTGGGACGCACAGTCGGATGCACTGCCCGGCTCAAGTGCCGTCCTCGTCGCCTTCGCGGAACGGGGAATGCTGCCGCAGCGCCTGCATGTAGCGCGCGACATCACGCTCCTCGCGTGCGCACCACCCGCGCAGCGCCTGGCGGAACTGCGGGGCGGCGATCCAGTGCCGGCTGCGCACCGGTACCGGCAGGAACCCGCGCGCCAGCTTGTGTTCGCCCTGCGCACCCGGCTCGAAGCGCTGCAGCCCTTCGCGCAGGCAGTACTCGATGCCCTGGTAATAGCAGGTCTCGAAGTGCAGGCCGGGCAGGGCGGCGCCTCCCCAGTAGCGGCCGAACAGCGTGTCGCCGCCGCGCAGGCACAGCGCACCGGCGATCGGCCGTTGGTCCTGGAGGGCGAGGAACAGCACCAGCTGGCGTGGCATGGTGCTGGCCAGGTGCCGCAGGAACGGCAGGGTCAACGCCGGTGCGTTGCCATACTCGGCGAAGGTCTGCAGGTAGAAGCCGTGCATCGCCTCCAGGTCGCCGGCCGTCGCCTCGTCGCCATGGACCACGCGGAAATCGATGCCGCTGCGCGCCACCCGGGCGCGCTCCTGGCGGATGTTCTTGCGGCGCTTGTGGTCCATCGCACCCAGGAAATCATCGAAACTCCGCCAGCCCGGCCGGCGCTGCCACTGGAACTGCACGTCCACGCGCCGCAGCCACTCCGCGTCGAACAGCGCATCCTCGTGGCCGGGATGGAAATTGACATGGGCCGAGGACAGCCCGGTCTCCTGTACGTGGCCGGCGATGGCCTGCAGCAGCTGCCGGCGCCGCGTGTCGTCGCCGGCCAGCAGGCGCGGGCCGGTGACCGGCGAATAGGGAACCGCGCCCAGCCACTTCGGGAAATAATCCAGCCCGTGCCGCGCGTACGCGTTGGCCCAGGCATGGTCGAACACGAACTCGCCATGCGAGTTCTCCTTCAGGTAGCCCGGCACCGCCGCCACCAGCGCGTCGTCGTGCCACAGGGTGAGGTGCCGGGGTTGCCAGCCCCACTCCGGGCGCAGGCAGCCGTGCTGCTCCAGCCCGGCAAGGAAGGCATGGCTGACGAAGGGATTGCGCCGGTCGTGCAGGGCATCCCATTGCGCCGCTTCCACCTGTGCCAGGGACGGGAGTACGCGCAGTCGCGGGGGCAGGGTCATGGCCGCAGCTGCAGCACGTCGATGGTGGGCGGGTTGAACAGGCGCAGCGGCAGGCCGACTTCGCCCACGCCGCGGGTGGTGAACACACGCACCGGGCCGGCCGCCGCCGGCGCCACCTGTTCGCCGCGGTCGAACCCGTGGGCGCTCGGGATGACCTTGCGGTACAGCCACGGGATGCGGATCTGCCCGCCATGGGTGTGGCCGGCCAGGACGATGGCCGCATCGCCCGGCAGCAGGTCCATGGCGCTGTCGGGATTGTGGGCGACGACGATCGCCGGCAGGTGCCCGGGTACCTCGCGCAGGAAGCGCGGGTCGTCCTTGCCCGCCCAGCGGTCGCCCAGGCCGGCCCAGCGGATGCCGTCGGCATCGGTGAAGCGCATGCCTTCGATGATGCGCACGCCATTGGCGCGCAATGCAGTGCGCAGGGCGGCATCGATGTCCGGGCCCGGCGCCTGCTGGTCGTGGTTGCCGAGCACGGCGTAGACCGGCACCCGCAGCGCCGACAGCGGCGAGAACGCCTCGGACAGCACCAGCCGCTGCGGTTCATAGGTCAGGTCGCCGGCGATGACCACCGCATCCACCGGCAACGTATCGAGCCGCGCCACCAGCCGCTGGAGGAAGCGGCGGTCCTTGTAGACCCCCAGGTGGATGTCGCTGACCAGGGCGATGCGGACCTGCATGCCGGTGCCGGGCAGCTCGGTATGGGCCACCCGGATCCACTGCGGCTCGATGAACCGCGCCCACGCGAACAGGCCGCAGCCGAGCAGCAGGACCCCGAGCACGGGGCGGTACCGGCGCTCGCGGCGCCAGCGCCACAGCAGCCAGGCGATGGCGGGGAGCACCAGCCAGCTGCCGTGGAACAGCAGTTGCTTGGCGAGCACCTTGTCCATGCCCGGCTGCCGGAACGGCCGGGCTCAGTTGCCCTGGGCGTCGAGGAAGCGCTCGGCGTCGAGTGCGGCCATGCAGCCGAAGCCGGCCGAAGTGATGGCCTGGCGGTAATGCTGGTCGGCGACGTCGCCGGCCGCGAACACGCCCTCCACCGAGGTCTGGGTGGCGTTGCCGCCCAGGCCCGAGCGGATTTCCAGGTAGCCGTTGTTCATGGCCAGCTGGCCCTTGAACAGGTCGGTGTTGGGCTGGTGGCCGATTGCGACGAAGAAGCCGTGCGCGGCGATGTCGCGGGTGCTGCCGTCCTGGGTGGACTTCACCCGTACGCCGGTCACGCCCATCTCGTTGCCCAGCACTTCGTCGACCTGGTGGTGCCACACGGTTTCGATCTTGCCGGCGGCGACCTTGGCGAACAGCTTGTCCTGCATGATCTTTTCCGCCTTGAGCGTGTCGCGGCGATGCACCAGGTAGACCTTGCGGGCGATGTTGGACAGGTACAGCGCCTCTTCCACGGCGGTGTTGCCGCCACCGACCACGACCACGTCCTGGTCCTTGTAGAAGAAGCCGTCGCAGGTGGCGCAGGCCGACACGCCGCGGCCCTTGAACGCGTCCTCGGACGGGATGCCCAGGTACTTGGCGGTGGCGCCGGTGGCGATGATCAGCGCATCGCAGGTGTACCGGGCACTGTCGCCGGTGAGCGTGAACGGCCGCTGCGACAGGTCGGCGGTATGGATGTGGTCGAACACCACCTCGGTGTCGAAGCGCTCGGCGTGGGCCTGCATGCGCGCCATCAGGTCCGGCCCCATCAGGCCGTGGGCGTCACCCGGCCAGTTGTCCACTTCGGTGGTGGTCATCAGCTGCCCACCCTGCTGCAGGCCGGTGATCACCACCGGCTTGAGGTTGGCGCGCGCGGCATAGACCGCGGCGGTCCAGCCGGCGGGGCCGGAGCCCAGGATGACGAGCTTCTGGTGGCGGGTGGGCAGGGACGGGGCGCTGGAAGTGCTCATGTATACTCGCGGGAAGTCGGGATTGGCGGCGCGATCGCGGTACATGGCGACCGTCCGGGCTGGTAATAGAGTGGAGACCGGGCTCCGGTGAATCAAGGCGCAGGGATGGAACTGCGCGGCCCGCCCGGTCGCTCCCGTCGCCGCCCGCAGCCCGTTCCCGGTGCTCCGCACGCGCTCCGATGTCCTTGCGCCCCCCGTCCCGTCGCCCGCCGCAACAGGCGGATGAAACGGCGCCGCCTGTCGTTTAATATCAATCACTAACCATGCATTTCTAAGGTCTGGTCCAAGGTGGCGAAACAGGTCCCGGAACGTGACAAGGGCGCTGGCCCGAGCGGCAACGCGCGCAAGCAGGCGGCCGCCGCGGACAATCCACGCCGCAACAAGCTGTGGCGCGATCTGGCGCTGATCGCGATCGCGCCGGCACTGCTGTACCTGCTGGCCAGCCTGTTCACCTATTCGCCCACCGACCCGGGCTGGTCGCAGGCCGGCTCGGTGGTCGCCCCGATCCACAACATGGGCGGCCGGGTGGGGGCGTGGATCGCCGACGTACTGCGCCAGCTGTTCGGCTACGTCGCCTATCTCATCCCGCTGATGCTGGCGGCGGTCGCCTGGATCGCCATGTTCGGGCTCAACCGCGAGAACCGCGGCAACGACGACCTCGGCCCGGCGTTGCGCCTGGTCGGCATCGTCGGCTTCCTGATCGGCGCCACCGGTTTCCTGTACCTGCGCCTGCCGCCGGGCGATGTCGCCCGCGCCGGCGGCGGCCTTGGCGTGCTGGTGGGCAAATCGCTGCAGAGCGGCTTCGGCCCGGTCGGCAGCAACCTGTTCCTGCTGGTGCTGCTGCTCACCTCGATCACCCTGGCCACGGGGCTGTCGTGGTTCTGGGTGATGGAGAAGATCGGCAAGTGGGTGCTGGCGCTGGGCCCGCTGCTGGACCGCAAGAAGGAACAGGCCAGCGCCTGGCAGCAGACCCGTGCGCTGCGCGAGGAGCGCGAGGAAGTGCGCAAGGTCGATGCCGAGGTGCGCGCCAGGCGCGAGCCGGTGAAGATCGAACCGCGCCCGGTGCCGGTGATCGAAAAGAGCGAACGCGCCAAGCGCGAGACCCAGATCCCGATGTTCCAGGGCGTCAACGGCGACGGTTCGGACGTGCCGCCGCTGGCCCTGCTGGACGACCCCAAGCCGCAACCCAAGGGCTACGACGAGCAGACCCTGGAAACGCTGTCGCGGCAGATCGAGTTCAAGCTCAAGGATTTCCGCATCGATGCGCTGGTGGTCGGCGCCTATCCGGGCCCGGTCATCACCCGTTTCGAGATCGAGCCGGCGCCGGGCATCAAGGTCAGCCAGATCAGCTCGCTGGACAAGGACATCGCCCGCGGCCTGTCGGTGAAATCGGTGCGCGTGGTCGACGTGATCCCGGGCAAGTCGGTGATCGGCCTGGAAATCCCCAACGTCACCCGCGAGATGATCTTCCTGTCCGAGCTGCTGCGCTCGAAGGAATACGACAAGTCGGCCAGCGTGCTGACCCTGGCGCTGGGCAAGGACATCGCCGGCCGCCCGACCGTGGCCGACCTGGCGCGCATGCCGCACCTGCTGGTGGCCGGCACCACCGGCTCGGGCAAGTCGGTGGCGGTCAACGCCATGGTGCTGAGCCTGCTGTACAAGGCCAGCCCGAAAGACCTGCGCATGCTCATGATCGACCCGAAGATGCTGGAGCTCAGCGTCTACCAGGGCATCCCGCACCTGCTCGCGCCGGTGGTCACCGACATGAAGGAGGCCGCCAACGGCCTGCGCTGGTGCGTGGCTGAAATGGAGCGCCGCTACAAGCTGATGAGCGCGGTGGGCGTGCGCAACCTGGCCGGCTTCAACAAGAAGATCAAGGACGCCATCGACGCCGGCCAGCCGCTGATGGACCCGCTGTTCAAGCCCAACCCGGAAATGGGCGAGGCGCCGCGCCAGCTCGAGCCGCTGCCGTTCATCGTAATCTTCATCGACGAATTCGCCGACATGATGATGATCGTCGGCAAGAAGGTCGAGGAACTGATCGCGCGCCTGGCGCAGAAGGCGCGCGCCGCCGGCATCCACCTGATCCTGGCCACCCAGCGCCCGTCGGTGGACGTGATCACCGGCCTGATCAAGGCCAACATCCCGACCCGCATCGCGTTCCAGGTCAGCTCCAAGATCGACTCGCGCACCATCCTCGACCAGTCCGGCGCCGAGGCGCTGCTGGGCAACGGCGACATGCTGTACCTGCCGCCGGGCACGGCGATGCCGGACCGCGTGCACGGCGCGTTCGTCTCCGACGAGGAAGTGCACCGGGTGGTCGAGCACCTCAAGGCCAGCGGCCCGGCCGATTACATCGAGGGCGTGCTGGACGAGGTCCAGACCATGGGCGACGGGGTGGTGGTCGGCGCCACCGGCCTGCCGGAATCCAGCGGCGGTGGCGACGAATCCGACCCGCTCTACGACGAGGCGCTGCGCATCGTCACCGAGACCCGGCGCGCCTCGATCTCCGGCGTGCAGCGGCGCCTGAAGATCGGCTACAACCGCGCCGCGCGCCTGATCGAGGCGATGGAAGCGGCCGGCGTGGTCAGCGCGCCGGAGCACAACGGCGACCGCAGCGTGCTGGCACCGCCGCCGCCCAAGTGAATGCCGGGGCGGCATTCGATCGCGATTGCCGCCCATTCAGTTTATCCCGGGCAGACTCTGCCCATTCCCCGTCCATCGATGACAACCGCCATGAACGTCTTCCTGCGTCCCACGTTGATCGCCGTCGCCCTGGCTGCCGCCGGTTCCGCCGCCGACGCCCATGCCGGCGCACGCGACGACCTGAAGTCCTTCACCAACGGCCTGCGCGGCCTGGACGGGCAGTTCAGCCAGCAGGTGTTTGATGCCCGCGGCAAGCTCAAGGAGTCGTCCAGCGGCCGCGTCGCGCTGTCGGCGCCGCGGCTGTTCCGCTGGGAGTACACCCGCCCGCATCCGCAGCTGATCGTCGCCGACGGCAGCAAGGTGTGGGTCTACGAACCCGACCTGGAGCAGGCCACCGTGCGCAGCCAGGGCGAGGAGGAGCAGAACAGCCCGTTGACCGCGCTGATCAACCCGGCGCAGCTGGAGCGCCAGTACGACGTCAGCGAGGAAGCGGCCCCGCGCGATGGCCTGCAGTGGCTGTCGCTGAGCCCCAAGCGCGAAACCGATGCCAGCTTCCAGTACGCCGCGCTGGGCTTCGGCCAGGGCGGACTGAGCCGCATGGAAGTGGTCGATGCGGTGGGGCAGCGTACCGTGATCGACTTCAGCGGCTGGAAGAAGAATCCGGGCTTCGCCGCCGGCACCTTCCGCTTCACCCCGGCCAGGAACGTGGACGTCATCGGCGAGCGCTGAGCGAAGAAGGCCAGCCACGGCTGCCGCCGTGCGATGACCGTCGCCGGCGCGGACGGCCACGCTAGAATGCCGGCGTGGCCAGATCCAGAAACACGTTCTCCGACCCTCCTGCCGACCTGTTGAGCGCGGACCGGGAGGGCATGCGCCCGCTCGCCGAACGCATGCGCCCGCGCACGCTCGACGAGATGGTCGGGCAGAAGCGCCTGCTGGCGCCCAATACCGCACTGCGCCGCGCGATCGAGTCCGGCCGCGTGCACTCCATGGTGCTGTGGGGGCCTCCGGGGTGCGGCAAGACCACCCTGGCGCTGCTGCTGGCACGCTATGCCGATGCCGAGTTCCGCGCGATCTCGGCCGTACTGTCCGGCCTGCCCGAGGTGCGGCAGGTGCTGGCCGAGGCGGCGCAGCGGTTTGCCGAAGGCCGGCGCACGGTGCTGTTCGTCGACGAGGTGCACCGCTTCAACAAATCGCAGCAGGACGCCTTCCTGCCGCATATCGAACGCGGCACGATCATCTTCGTCGGTGCCACCACCGAGAACCCGTCCTTCGAGCTCAACTCCGCCTTGCTGTCGCGCTGCCGGGTGCACGTGCTCGAGGCGGTGTCGCCCGAGGACGTGGCCGAAGCCCTGCAGCGCGCCCTGGACGATGGCGAGCGCGGGCTCGGTGGCGAGGACATCCGCGTTTCCGGCGATTCGCTGCTGGAGATCGCACGCGCCGCCGACGGCGACGTGCGCCGCGCCCTGACCCTGCTGGAGATCGCCGCGGAGCTGGCGGCGGGCGAGGGCGGGCAGATCACGCCGGAAACCCTGCTGCAGGTGCTGGCCGACCGCACCCGTCGCTTCGACAAGGGCGGCGAGCAGTTCTACGACCAGATCTCGGCGCTGCACAAATCGGTGCGCAGCTCCAACCCGGACGGCGCGATCTATTGGCTGGCACGCATGCTCGACGGCGGCTGCGACCCGTCCTACCTGCTGCGGCGCCTGACCATCATGGCGGTGGAGGACGTCGGGCTGGCCGACCCGCGCGCCCTGGAAATGGCGATCAACGTCTGGAACGCCTACGACCGCATCGGCGCGCCGGAGGGCGACATCGCGCTGTCCAACCTGGTCGTCTATCTGGCCAGCACCGCCAAGTCCAACGCCGCCTATGCGGCGCTGAACGCCGCCCGTGCCGACGTCGGCGAACTGGGCTCGCTGCCGGTTCCGCTGCACCTGCGCAACGCGCCGACGCGGCTGATGAAGAACCTCGGCTACGGCAAGGGCTACCAGTACGACCACGACGTCGCAGGCGGCATCGCCCTGGACCAGACCGCGTTCCCCGACGAGATGGGCGAGCGCGTGTACTACCGGCCGGTCGAGCGCGGGCTGGAAATCAAGCTCAAGGAAAAACTCGACCGCCTGCGCGCGGCGCGCGAACAGGCCAGGGGCGGCGACTCGACAAAGGACTGAGCGAGGCCTCGTGCCGCGCCCGTCAACCTTCCGCGGCATTCCATGACAGCAGCAGGAGATAGCAGCCGATGTGGCTTTCCTTTGTGGCGATAGGCGTCGGAGCGGCCATCGGGGCATGGCTGCGGTATGGCCTGAGCGTGTGGCTCAACCCGCTTCATTCCAACGTTCCTCTGGGCACGCTGGCCGCCAATCTGCTCGGTGGCTACGCCATCGGCCTGGCGCTGGCGTGGTTCGCGGTACGCCCGGACATCGCGCCACAGTGGCGCCTGTTCGTGGTGACCGGCCTGCTCGGCGGTCTGACCACTTTTTCCACCTTCTCCGCCGAGGTGGTGCAGCTGTTCCTGCGCCAGCAACTGGGCTGGGCGCTGGCGACGATGGGCCTGCACCTGGCCGGCTCACTGTCGATGACCGCATTGGGCTGGACCACCTGGCGACTGTTGCGCCCCTTGGCGTGAACCGGCTTTCCAACGCATGATCCGCTTTCCCCACGTAACGATCGAAACAAGACATGCCGGTAGAGCAGGGTAGAGTGAGCGAGCCGGTACCGGCAACGACCATCATCGGCGCCGACGTCGGCGGAACCTACGCCCGGCTGGGCTGGGCCATCCTGCGACCGGGCGAGCCGATCAAGATCAACGATTTCCGACGCTATGCGTGTGCCGAGCACCCGAGCCTGGCGGCGATCCTGCACGACTATGCCGCCGGCCTGCGCGCCAATCCGGTACTGCCGCCGCTCGGCGGCGCAGTGGTGGCCATCGCCGGGTTGCTGGATGGCGACCGCCTGCTCAACACCAACCTGGCGTGGCCGGTTTCGCTGGACGCGACCCGTCGTGAGTCGGGGATTGGCGAACTGGAACTGATCAACGACTTCGTGGCCGTGGCCCAGGCCATTCCGCACGTCGCGCGCACGGCGCTGCACCCGTTGTCCGCCATCCCTGGCCATCACGCCGCCGGCCCGGCACTGGTGCTCGGCCCCGGCACCGGCCTGGGCGTGGCACTGCGCCTTGAGAACAGCCAGCCGCCCGTGCTGGCCAGCGAAGGAGGGCACGCCGCACTGAGTGCCGGCAACGCGCTGGAGCTGGACGTGCTGCGCATGCTGCTGCAGCGCCATGGGCATGTGGACAGCGAGCGCATCCTGTCCGGCCCCGGGCTGATGACGCTCTACGCCTGCCTGTGCGAGCGCGAAGGCGTGGCACCGCGCTGGCAGACGCCTGCAGAACTGGTGCAGGCCGCGCGTTCTGCCGATGACCCGCTCGCACTGGCCAGCATCCGCGCATTCTGCGGTTGGCTGGGCAGCGTTACCGGGGACCTCGCGCTCACCTTCGGCGCCCGCTCGGTCTACCTCACCGGCGGCATCACCGGCCATCTCGCCCAGTGGCTGCACGAGGGCGGCTTCCAGCAACGCTTCCTCGCCAAAGGTGCGCTGTCGTCCGCCCTGCAGCAGGTATCGGTGTGGCGCATCGACGACGGCGAACTCGGCGTGCTGGGCGCGCTGGCCTGGCATGCAGAGACCAGCCGCCACGCCGCCACCACCGGAGACAGGCATTGAACACACGCAGAAGTTTCCTGCAGGCCAGCGCGCTGCTGGCCGCCGCCGGCGCCGCGCCGCGCATGCTGGCATCGCCCATGGCCGCCAATGGCGCGCGCGTGGTGTCGACCTGGGATTTCGGCGTCGGCGCCAACCAGGCCGCCTGGAAGGTACTGGCGGCCGGCGGCAGCGCCCTGGATGCGGTGGAGGCCGGCGCCCGCTGGGCCGAAAGCGACCTGTGCAACCCGACCGTGGGCCGCTGCGGCAACCCCGACCGCGATGGCGTGCTTACCCTGGATGCCAGCATCATGGGCGGCGATGGCCGTTGCGGATCGGTCGCGGCGCTGAGCGACATCCTGCACCCGGTATCGGTCGCACGCCGGGTGATGGAACAGACCCCGCACGTGATGCTGGTGGGCGAGGGCGCGCAGCAGTTTGCCGTGCAGCAGGGCTTCGAGCGGCGCAGGCTGCTGACCGAGGACGCGGAACGGGCCTGGCGCGAATGGCTCAAGACCGAGCACTATGCGCCGCAGATCAACGCCGAGCGTCGCGGACGCCCGGGCGACAAGGACAACCACGATACCCTCGGCATCCTCGCCATCGATGCCAACGGACACATGGCCGGCGCCTGCACCACCAGTGGCATGGCCTTCAAGATGCACGGCCGGGTCGGCGACAGCCCCATCATCGGTGCCGGTCTGTACGTCGACAACGAAGTGGGCGCGGCCACGGCGTCGGGCATGGGCGAGGAAATGATCCGCAACGCAGCGTCCTTCCTGGTGGTGGAACTGATGCGCCAGGGACGCCCGCCGGCCGACGCCTGCCGCGAAGCCATCGAGCGGGTAGTGCACAAGCGCCCCGAAGCCAGCCGTACCCTGCAGGTGTGCTTCCTTGCCATGGACAGGAAGGGGGAAGTCGGCGCATACGCCCTGCATCGCGGTTTCGTGTACGCGGTATGCGATTCGCGCAGGCAGGACACGCTGCTGGATTCCCGTTCGGTCTACACCAGCGAGCAGACATGAGCGGGCGCCGCCTGCTGGAGATCGCGAGCAATTCGGTCGCCTCGGCGCTGGCCGCGCAGGCCGGCGGTGCCGACCGCATCGAACTGTTCGACAACCTGGCCCAGGGCGGCACCACGCCATCGCGCGGCAGCGTCGCCGTAGCCCGCGACCGCCTGCGGATCCCGCTGTTCGTACTGATCCGGCCACGACCGGGCGATTTCCATTACGACGCCCAGGAAGCCGAGATCATGCTGCGCGACATCGAAAGCTGCCGGCAGCTGGGCTGCGACGGCGTGGTGATCGGTGCGCTGACTGTCGATGGCGACATCGACGCTGCACTGTGCCGGGAACTCGTTGCCGCCGCGGGCCCGCTGGGCATCACGTTCCACCGTGCGTTCGACGCCGCCCGCGATCTGCCCGCGGCCATGGAGCAGGTCATCGGCCTGGGCTGCCAGCGCATCCTCAGCTCCGGCGGCGCCGCCAGCGCAATGGACGGCAGGCAGACGCTGCGGCAACTGGTCACCCGGGCCGGCGACCGCATCCGGATCATGGCCGGCGCGGGCCTGGATGCTACCAACATCCTCGCCGTGGCCAGCCAGAGCGGCTGCACCGAACTGCATGCATCCGCCAAGACACCACGTACGTCGGCCATGCGCCACCACAACCCGGCGCTGGTCGGCCTGGAGAACGACTGGGTGCAATCGGACACGGCGCAGGTGAGCGCGCTGCGCCGTGCGTTGGATCAGATGGGATGAGTGGACGGCGCGGTCACTACTGCAGTCTGGATTTTACATAATATACATTGACGTACTTTCAGGCTTCGTAAGCTGTTGAATTTGAGCAGCTTTTACATGTCCTGGCATCGAGGCTCCAACCATCAGCAAGAGCGCCACGGCGGTCGCTGCTAGCCGCTTCCAAAACGTCCGCTCGGGCGACGTAAGTGCGGCCTGTTTCATGATCTGAATCGCCGCCTTTTCCGGCTCCGGATGCCCCTGTATTCGCAGAGCATCAGCCACCACCCAGACCTGAGGCACACGGCGACCTTGACGGTAATGGCCTATGGCGCCGTCCGTTATGCCGAGCATTGGTGCGAGCTTCGAAAAGCTCTCTGCCCCAGCCGCCACGCGCGTCTTCTCGAAAAAATCACTCCAATCCATACCGGCTCGCCCTCTATCTGTACGGCCGTAGCCTACGACTGTTGACGCCTACGGGTGTAGGCAGATATAAAGCAGCTTCCGCCTACGCGTGTAGACGATCTCGCCCGCCCCTTAGGACAGTGGAGTGGGCTTCCGGGCAAATAGAGGGGGGGGTATGTACACGTGGCCGCTGTGCCTAACCATCAAGGAGCTCATCCTCCTCTTGCTTGAGCTTCATGGCTATTCGGCTCTTAGTTTTGTCGAGCTGCGCTCTCGTTTCGGAAAGAGCTCGAAGCATCTCAGGAAGCGGCGAAACTACATCGCAAAGCAACTCCCCCAGCTCTTCAATCCTCTCGATGTGGGTCAGGATTATGAAGCTCTCGCCTCCTCCGTTTTGGCAGATGTCAAGCAAATCCCTAGCCAAGTCACAAGCAACCTGCGATCGCAACCGACTAACCATAAGGCGCTCGCGCAGGCTGCGCGGGAAGTCCACCTCATCCTGGGCTGTCCATGGAGTGTCGCCCAAGCTATTCACGACAGAAATCAGATTATCTGTAAGCAGCCCTGGTCTCCCGCCAGAACGCTGAAAGTTGGAAAAGTACTCTCCCATCATTTCGACAGTCTTGTTCCACCTCCTAACAGCAGACAGCTTCGCCCCTACAGTCGTGAGCGCTTTTATGTTGTCCTTGTAGAGCAGCTGGCGTCGCTCGTGCAACTTCAATTGGTAATCGTTCGCTGCAAACTTAGTCGCCCCAAATCCGATCATCCACGTACCCAAAGCCGCGACCCAGTCTGCTGCGCTCCCTGGATTGTCGAAGATCATCAGCCCCCCAGGTCGAAGCCCCGCGATAACCACGGCACAGAGCACCATCAGTATGACCATGAAGACAATCGTGGTCGCCGAAATTCGCTTAATTCGTCGCTTTCGCATTGCGCCCCCCTAGGCGTCCGTTCCGTTCGGGAGATTCTGGCATGACGGCCGTCCTCCTGTTCCTCGCCTGCGCATTCGCCGTGATCGGCAGCGCTCGCCTATTCGTTGCCGTCCTGGACTACCGCGATGCCCGCGCCCTGGCTGCCTTCCGAGCCGAGCAGTTGGTGGCAACCGCGCGCCAGGAGGTGCGTCGTGGTTGACCTACCTGGCTGGATTCCCGGCGCGATGCTGATAGTGCTGCTGGTCACCCTCATTCCTCGTCTGATCGCGCTCTATGTCGCGTGGAGGGTAGGGCTCCGTGGCTAGCCGCATGTCGCATCTGGACGCCGAAGTCGAAGCCCTGCGCACGCTGCCGGAGATGGAGTACTTCATCGAGCAGCGCACGCCCGGCGGGGAGTGGCAGCGCAAGTGTCGCTATGGCGACAACCTGGACCTGCCTGTCTCTCGCGTCCGCTACTGGAACCGCCTCTTGCGCGGCCGCCGTCGCTTCCGCGTTGTCGCGGTCATCGGTGCCAGTCGCACGGTGGTGTACGCCGAAGGGGCCGCTGATGCTTGACGTACCCCCCTCCATCAGCAGCCGCGAGCGCGCCTTCTGGTCGCGTGCTGGTGCCATAGAACACCCCTTTTCACCGGCCGAGCCCTGCAACCAGCAGGACGCCGCAGGGCCGGCAGAGCCGGCTGGCCCGAGCAGTAACACGGGCCAAAAGTCTCCGAAGGGCAGCAGTCTCACCGCTCCCATCATCGATTTCTGCACCCTGGTGCTCGACTCGGAAAAAGCCATCCGGCTGTTCCGCAAGATGCACGCCTCGGATGTCCTGGCCTACGTGTTCGGCACGGCAGGTTCCATCGTCTGTGGCCCGATCACCGAAAAGCTCTGGAATTTCCGCTACGAGTACAGCGCCACGCTGATCGATGAAACGTCCAGCGTCTGCGGAAAGATCGGCCTTACCGCCAAGGGCGAGTACTGCATCAGCTTGACAGGGCAGGGGTGCCAGCACGTCCCCAACTGGCGCTATGTCGAGCGTGTTGCCCAAGACCTTGATGCCCACCTCACTCGTCTGGACATCGCTATCGATGACCTCACTGGCGAAACCTTCGATATCCATCGCTTCCACGATCTCTATCTCAACGGGGAATTCACCATGAACGGTCGCCCGCCCGAAGGCCGCTGGGTCGATGACATGGGCAGCGACAAGGGCTGTTCGCTGTACATCGGCCAGAAGGGCCACAAGCAGCTCAACGTCTACGAAAAGGGCAAGCAGCTGGGGGACCCCGAAAGTGGCCACACCCGCTGCGAGCTTCGGCTATACGCCAAGCGGCTCGATCTTCCCCTGGATGCGCTGAGCAATCCCGGCAAGTACTTCGGTGCTGCCTATCCCATGTTGGCCGAGTTCGTTATCGGCGAGTGCGAACGCATCGATCTCAAACGCCAGATGGTCAACGCATCGGCAAAGGCCATGTTGCGCTTCCTCTACAACCAAGCCGGGACGGCTCTGCAGCTGGTTCTGGAATCCCTGGGCGAGGAGAACGGCGTCGCCCTGATCAAGCAGTACATCGCCCGGCAAGGTCGCCCCGGTCGATACAAGTCATTCGTAGGCGACCTCCATGGCTTCGTCCGAACGCAACTGTCCGAATACGTCGACGCGGCCGCCTGATTTCGTCACTCGTTACCAATCCCATCCAAGGAGATACCCATGAAAGTCACCGTCACCTCCACCGCTGTCCAGGAAAAGCAGTGGCGCAAGGACAACCGTTCGGGCGTGATTCGCACGCAGGAGGCGGTGGCCGAGTGCCCCAAGTTCCGTCAGCGCATCAAGCTCGACCTGGGCAGTGCTGATGCCTATCCGGTAGGCGACTACAACTGCGACCTTGAGGACGCGCTCAACGTCAACCAGTTCGGCGATCTCAAGCTGGGCCGCCTGGTTCTCACGCCCGCATCGCGCCCGGCGTCTGCGCCGGCTCCCGTGGCCAAGGCCAGCTAAGCGGATACGGCCATGGAAGAGACCGTGCTGGTTGCCTACTGCAAGGCGTCTGACTACGACGCCACCACGGGTGTCTGCGCGGCTCCCTTCTATGGCCCAGCGTCCAGTTTCCCCCCGCCGCTGGACGCGGCCGAGGGTCTTGCAGTCAGTGGCTTGATCGCCGGCTGCTGGGCCATCGGCTTTTTCATCAGGCAGGGACGGCGTATTGCCGAACAAACCTAAAGAGGTCACACCATGGAGAAGTCCGTGAAGAAGTCTGCTTCCCGTTTCGCCCCCGCCAAGGTCGCCGCTGCGATCACCGGTGCCGCCACCGCCGTCATGGGCGGCTCCGCCTTCGCTGCCGGCGAAGTTACCGCCGCCCTCACCGACAGCATCGACAAGTCCGACCTGTGGACTGGCGGCGCCGTCATCCTGGGCGCTTGCGCGGTCATCGCGATGATCAACCTCGGCCGTCGCCTGGCGCGTTAATTAATCGGGCGTGCCGCCCGTGACCGTCGCTTGCGGCGGGTGCGGGCGGTGCGCCCGATCCACTTCTGGGGGTGCATATGGCATATGCAGGCTATTTCGTGATGATCGCGCTCCTTGGCGCGCTCTGGCTGGCGCTCGACTCGTGATCGCGCGCTTCCTTCTCCTGCTGGTTGCGTTGCTGCTCTGCGCGCTCTTTAGCGGCTCAGCGTCGGCGCAAACGGATCGTTGGGATGTGCTTTTTCAGTCCCAGGGCGAGGCCTATTCCGCATGCCTATCTGACTTCAAGGCTGCTCAGGCCAAGGCAAACTCGGTCTATCCAGGGCGTTATGACATTCCGTCCTGTAACGATCTCTCAAACCGATATTGGGGAGTGTACGAGTGCGTCGCCAGAAGCAGTTCTGGCAGGCCCGATTTCATGTGCCGCAACGAGACAAAGCAGTACTACTACTATCCCATCGACAAGACATGTGCCAACGAATCCGACTATACCGGCGCGCTGCCTTGGGCTTCCTATGTCGGCACCGTGACCAACGGCAGTATCGGCTGTCGCAGCGGCTGCGACGGAATATGGACTGGCAGCGGCGATGGCCAGACGGGCACCTGGACACCCACCGGCAGCCTTTGTCCAGCGGATCCCAAGGCCAACTGTGAGCAGATGGGCGCCCCGTACTACTGGAACGCCATCCTCGGCGTCTGTTCGCCTCTCGAGGTCGAATGCCCCGATGGTCAGGTGAAGGATTCCGGGGGCAGCTGCAAAGAAGCCTGTCCGAATGGCATGGTTCTCATGTCCGATGGAACCTGCAAGATCAAGGAGAACGAGTGTCCTCCTGGCAATGTAAAGGCCCCCTCTGGCGAGTGTCTGCCTGGCGAGGGGCAATGTGCCGCGGGTGAGGTCAAGGGCAAGGATGGCACCTGCAAGCGCGATTCTGACGGTGACGGCAAGCCCGATGATGGCGAGGATGAGGGCACGACCGATGAAACGTTTGCCGGCGGAGACAGCTGCAACGCCCCGCCTGCCTGTAGCGGCTCGCCCATCTTGTGTGGCCAGGCACGCATCCAGTGGCGCATTGATTGCAACACCCGCAGGAACCGAAACATCTCAGGTGGCGCTTGCTCTTCGCCGCCGGTCTGCACCGGCGAGAAGTGCGACGCCATGGAGTACAGCTCTCTACTCATGCAGTGGCGGTCTGCATGCGCTCTGGAGAAGCTCGCCGGCAAGGGCGATGGGGAAGGGGACGGAAGTCAGCCTGAGTGGACCAAGGTCACCGGCATGAGCCAGGACCCCGGTGCCGGCGAAGGTCCAGGCGACACTCCAACTGTTGGCGAGAAGGAGTTCTCCACCTCCGATCTGGATCAGTCCGGTTTTGGTGGTGGCATGTGCATGGGTTTTCCCGGTGGCGGCGGTTCCGGTGTAGTGGGGCAGGCCTACTCCGCGGAGTTCGGTGCTCCTAACCCTGAATGGTGTCTTCTCATTTCTCGGCTCCGCGCCTCTCTCATCGTCTGTGCCGCGGCTGTCGCCTGTTTCATCATTGCTCGCGGAGTCGCATGACATGCCCCAGATTCTTGGCGCCTTGGTGGCGCTCCTGTTCCAAGCTGCTCGTCAGTACCTGCCTGGCATCGTTGGCCGCATCCTCCTGGCGTTCGGTATCGGCATGTTCACCCATAAGGTGGCACTGCCAGCAATGAAGTCCTTCATCAGTGCGCTGCTGCCTTCCATGGGCCCGGTTGGCATGGCCTATTTCGAGGCCAGTGGTATCGGCGTGGCGATCACGCTGATCCTTTCGGCGTATGCCGCAGCGGTTGGACAGAAGGTCTTCATGGCCAAGTTGAAGGCGTCCTGACATGGCCCTGTACCTGGTTACTGGCCAGCCCGGTCACGGCAAAACGGCCTATGCCGTAGATCTCGCCTTCAAGTTCCAGAAGGAGGGGCGGACCATCTACTCCTCCGGCATCAAGGACTTCGATTACGAGAAGGCGGGGTGGCTTCAGCTCGCGGACCCCACCCAGTGGGAGCAGTTGCCAGATGGCTCCGTGGTGCTCCTGGACGAGTGTTACAACGTCTTTCCCAACCGCAACGCCGGCTCCAAGGTGCCGCCGCACGTCGATGCCATGGCGCGTCATCGGCATCGCGGTTTCGACTTTATCCTGGTCGCTCAACAGGGCCTTCAACTCGATCCGTTCCTGCGCGGGCTCTATGAGAGCCACGTTCACGTCCGCCAAAACTCGGTGTGGAAGCGGAAAACCAAGCTAAAGCGCTGGGATGCCTACCAGGGCGCAGTGAATGGCCCCTGTGCCGACGTGGTGGACTGGATCAGGCCTAAGTACGTTTTCGAGTACTTCACGTCTACCACTTTGGTCACGACCAAGCGCAGCATGCCGATGTGGATGCGTTGGGTCATCGTCGGCGTCGTGTTTGTCGTGGCCATGGCCTTCTACCTGAAGCATCGAATGCAGGCGCGTATCCAGGAGGCCGGGGAGGTTGCCACGTCAGCCGCATCACCTGGTGCTGTCGGTTCGGTCGCACCTGGTGCCGGCCCCTCTCCCCGGACATTTGCCACGCCGCTCGACTACGCCAAGGCGCACCTGCCGCGTTTTGCCACCATGCCCGAGACCGCTCCGATCTTCGATGATCGCCCGCCCGTCTCGCAGCCGGCGCTTTACTGCATGTCCTCGATGGGTGGGGTCGATGCCCAGGGCAATAGGCAGGAGCCGAGTTGTACGTGCCTGACAGAGCAGGGCACACGTTACGAAATCACCCAGCCTGAGTGCCGCACCGTCGCGCGCCATGGCCAGCCCTACAACCCGTACAAGATGCCCTCGGTTACGCCAGCAGCAATGCCCGCCGCTCCCGCCGTGCAGTCCTCAGCGCCGTCGTCTCCATCCTCGGCCATCGTTGGCTACAAATCGGGGGAGCGTGGTGACGTTTTCCCGCAGAACCCGGCCCAGACGATCGGCGGCTACACGGGGCCTACAACTACACTTTAGTAACGCGTTACTTTAATATTCCATGATCGGCAGCGCAAAAGGAATTTGGTCATGCGTGATGAAAAAGACCCGGGCACCCTGGACATGATCCCGGCCAAGCGTGGCCGGCCGGTGCTCAATGCCGATTTCGGTCCAATGACGCCGGCCGAGAAGCAACGCCGCTACCGCGAGCGTGTTCGTTCCAGGGCAAGGACGGCCACGAGTCAGGCGGCGCGCATGAAGCCGGGCGGTCTGAATCCGCTGGTGGACTACAGTGACGTGCAGCTGCTTGAGGCAATCCGTCAGCAGATGGATTTGCTCGCCGCTATGGAGGCTAGCGGGGGCAGGGCGAAGGATTCGACCAAGAAGCCCATCGGCGCCCTGGTCGGCGAGCTTGCCCGCCGCTATCCGCAAAAGTAACGCGTTACGAAAAGGAACAGGGCATGGATTGGAATTCTCCCGGGGCCATCGTCATGGCGCTCATCTTCATCGTCGCGCCGATCATCGGCATTGCCTCGGCTGAGGTTGAGCTCTTCATCAAACGCTGTCGTGCGCGGAAGTAACGCGTTACGGAATTAGCAGCGTTCCCCGGGCACGTTTTCCCAGCCACCTGGAATCTTCCGAAACGGCGTCCCATCAATGCAGCGCCAGGTGGCGCGCTCCTTCAGGTATTCCTCGGCGGCTTCCCGCCGTTGGCGGATCCGCCGAATTTGCTCCGCGTGGTCGTCGGCCTGAATCGCAATGGGCGGCGCTGATGCCGGCGTCACCTTCGGGCGGTTGAATCGAGCTTCCCATGCGGTCTGCGTGGCCAGGTGCTGCTTCACGCCGTACCCGGCCAATACCAGGATGGCAAGGCCTATCACCAGTAGCCAGGGAAAGCTCCAGCGCCGCCGCCCGATGGGTGGCAGGTACTCCGGCCGCTCTCGTTCCATGAATCCCCCTGTGCGTCGTCCTGGGCGCATTCTAGCGCCGGGGGTGGGGCAGAGCCCCACGGAAAACGCCTCACCCGCGCCTGGGCGGCCTTGGCCCCCGTCGATTCTGGTCCACCGGCCTTGGCGCGGCGAACCTCGCGCCATCATCCGCTGACGACCGCCTAGCCGGCACGGCCGAAGTGGCGGTCCCGCCAGTCGTCGAGCTCCACGATGACCACCTTGACCTTTGCGCCATATTGGCGCGCACGAGTACCGGCCTCGGCCTTGCGTCTGGACGCATAGCCGGCGCGGCGCAGCTCCATGGAATCGCGCCACGCCAGACCGCGCAGGCGCTCGGCGGTCATGTGGTCGCCATCGGGCGAAACGAGGTAACGGCCGTTCTCGGTCCAGCGCCAGCCGGTCCAGCTGTGGTTTCCATGCGTCATGCTGCAAGCTCCGTGTCCTTGGGGGTGCGGTGCCGGTCGACCAGACCAGCAAGCCACCACCGGATGCAGGAGCCGAGCCATGACCGAATGGCCACTGCGAGCTTTAACATAATATACATTATGCGAAATTACTAAGGCATCGCTCCTGCGCCGGCTACGCTGGATTTGGCTCTGGATCACCTCTTGCCTGTCGCAGAGTCAACCGTCCGATACGGAGATTGAGGCGTGAGCGACACCTACGAAATCGACCACAGGCCGCCATGCTGGCCTGCCGGCACACCTTGCCCGAACAGCTGCGCTCGCGACCACGCGCGGCACGTCCTGGACAACCACGTGCAGTTGCACGGGCCGTGGGCCGGTTGGCGACTCGCCGGCCGCGACCTTGTGACCCCCAGCGGCGAACGCATCCCAGAACGCCGCCTGCGCGTCCGCCCCCATCGGGTTGGCGGGCGGCGCATCAATCTATGTCTGCGTTGGAGGCGCACCTCTTTCATACGTCGACCCACATGGCCTGCTGCGCTTCCATCCATGGGTCAAGCGCCAATATCCGAACACCGTGAACTACATCAATGCCACGCGGGATCGGATGACGGCGACGAAGTACGAGGGATTTTCCCGCGCCGCGGACACCGGAAGAAAACACTTGGATGAGCTGCTGGACCCATGTGCCGGCCCGGTAGTGACGCCGGACCGGCTGAAACACGATCACGGAAGATACACGAATGGCTCCGGTGAACTCTTTGTGCACCGGAGCTACTTCGATAGATTCGAAGCCGGCGACCGAAGCCCCGAACTACTGGACATTCTCAATCGCACCATTGAGCATGAACTGGTTCACTTTTCAGAATACTTCTGGAACAGAAACAGAAGCACGATCGAAGAAGGCTGGCGTTATGAAAACATTGTCTACGGCACACCGATCCCGAGGAACTAATGCACGGGCGCTCTTCTTGAGTACCCTCTTCTCGCTATCTGGCATCAGTTGTTCGCGCCCGTTGACGGCTTCAATGGAAGAGATATGCCCACCTCTAGACTTGCTTGAGGCGGTCCAGCGTGATCCAGATATTAGGCTCTATGCAAATGGCTTCTTCGAAGAACCGAGGCTGCTGATCTACTGGCGCAACATGCCGACAGAACTGGAGAAATGCAGCAACGGCGGCGATCATCTACGCTTTGTCAGGCCCTCGAACCCAGGGATTTCGAAAGGCTCCGAATTCATCCTGATCGAACAAATGTACTTCGATGAGGACGCAGCATTTGTCAATGCGTACCTATACCCCTCCGGCAAAAATATCGATGCGTTCTTGCGGAAGAGAGATGGCCAGTGGCAGGTAACGCAAAGATCACTGTGGGAGAATTGATCAATTCCGGATTGGAGGCAGGAGCACCTAGCTATCGGCTGGGTGTTTCGCATCTTATGTGGCGCAGGAGGCAAGAATTCCTAGAGCCAGCCCAACACAAGCACACCGAAGGGCGATTACCAAGCGAAATGCACTATCGATTTCGTCCTGCCCGGCATCTCATCTCGGTGAGTATCGGGCTGATGGTATCGATAGTCTGGTCACTCATTGGATCAAAGTCCCCTTCAAAGTAGTGGGGAAGTGGGGCAGATTGAGTGTGGGAAGGGTGGCCTTGGCCACCCTTTTTTCTCGAACAATGCATGCCGTCTGCAGCCGCGCATAGCTACCTACACGTATCTCGGCTGAAGCCCCCTGACAGCTCGAGCCCAGGTTTCACTCCTTCCGAAAGGTCAATCCCAGGTAGGTCATGACCTCCCCCCCCGTATCGGTACCGAACGACACCGCATCGCCCGTCATGCTCGGGCCCAGGCCGCCGGTCCGTGCCTCGTCCGCGGCGACCGGCACCAACGGATAGGTGAACGTGCCCGTGTTGTAGCGGACCTGCAGCACCGGCAGGCCATCGTCCTGCAGGCGAACCTCGGCCTCGGCGATCTTCTCGAACCCCGGCATCGTGTAGCCGAACGGCCGGTAGCGGCCCAGCCGCTTCGTCCACACGGAGCCCAGCGCTTCGCCCGCGATGCGGTAGCCCAGTTGCCGCTCACCCTGCCCCCGGCGCCAGAACAGCACGTGATACGGCCCGATATCGCGGAAGTAGTAGAGATCGCCGTCCGCCTCGCCGGCGCCCTGCACGGCGAACACACCAGGCGATGTCTCGGTCGCCGGGTAGGTCTCGGCGTCACGCCGGATGGACAGGCCCGTCTCGGTCTCCTCCACCTTCGCGTAGCCGTTCTTCTGCGCGTAGTAACCCGCATGCCGCGAGCGGGGAATGGTGTGAGATACGGGCAATGGCGCCGGTTGCGGGACAATGTCCTTCACCGAAAGGCCATGGCCTTCCAGCCAGCGGAACGCGAACTGCTCGCAGACCGCATCGCTCCCCACCGTGTTGGCCAGGATGACCGCGGCCGTCCTCTGCTCCGGGATCAACAGCACCGCGGCATTGGAATAGAGCGTGCTGCCGGCATGGTAGGCGGCGAAGCGGCTGTCGTTGCGGAACAGGAACCACCCCAGTCCCTTCTTGTTGGTGTCGATGGGGATATCGGTCCGCAGGGTGAACATCGACCGGATCGTGGCCTGTTTGAGCAGAGGGGATGGCTCGCCGTGATATGCGCTCATCAGGGCCACCGCATAGGCGGCCAGGTCTTCGGCCGTGGAATAGATGCCGCCAGAGGCGATATCGCGCAGTTCAAAAGCTGCCGCCTCGGCACCGTCCGGCCCATAGGCCTTGCTCCGGCTGGCCGCATGCGGGTCGTCGGCGAATCCGGTGTTCTTCATGCCCAATGGCACGAAGATCCGCTGTTTCAGGTAATCCGGGTAATCGACGCCGCTGGCCTTGGCCAGCGCGTGCCCCAACAGGTTGTAGCCAGCGTTCGAGTACAGGCCCACGGTGCCCGGCGTATGCGCCAGTGCGGTCCGGTTGAGCAGCGTCACCACATCGGTATAGCGGGCCTGATCGCTCCGCATGTCGCGGAAAACGTCAGTCGGCACGCCGGAACTGTGGGTGATCAGGCGCCTGAGCGTGACCTGGTTGCGATCTTCGCCATGCGTGCGGATGCGGAACTCGGGCAAGTAGCGGGACAACGGCTGGTCGATATCGACCACGCCCTGCTCCTGCAACTGCATGGCCGCCAGCGCGGTGAACGTCTTGGTCACAGAGCCGATGCCGACCTGGGTGCCGGGTGTCATGACGACGCCGGCACTCTTGTCCGCATAGCCGAACCCCTGTTTCCACAGGACCTTGCCGTCCACGACCAACGCTGCCGACACGCCGACCACGCCGCTGTCCTGCTGGCGCTGCGCCAGCCACTGGCTGAGCTCCGCGATATCGGTGGATGCCTGCGGTCCGGCGCACCACGCCATCGCCGGCAGGGTCGACCACAGCACGGCCAGGAAAACGCCGATGTTCTTTGCTTTCATGGCGAGGCGTGTACTCCTTCAATAGGGGTTTGAGGCGCGTTTGAAAGCTCTGTTCAGGCACACTTCTGATCCCGAAGAACAAGGCCCAGATCTGGGACTCTTCTGTAGGTGAAACTGGCTTTGCCGGGCTGACCCGCCGAGCATCTTTCTGATCTGATGCCAGCCGTGTTCGCAACGCGTCCTGCGCTCTCGCCGGAAACTCTCAAAACCCGTTCATGACGGCCAATCGTAGAGTATGTCCAGTACTTGCCGATACGCTCAGGACGGCCTGCCAAGGAGCAGCCCGCCACCGGATGTGCAGGGAAGCAGGGAATCCATACACCTACCCCAGCCGCATACCGCCGCCGACAGCCTGGCGCCAGCTTCCCGGATCGGCGTGAGCCGAAACAACCCATGCAAGCTCCCCGCGCAGACCCGGTGCGGGGACGCCTCCACGCCGCCGCGACTGGAATGCATACAGGATGACGCACAGTGGGATTCATGGAACGGGAGCACCCGGAGCACCTGCCCGCATTCCGAATGGACCAGGTCGCCACGGGTCATCCTCGTGGAAACCCTGCCCTGCCCCATGCTTCGAGGCGGCGAGAAGGCCATTTCTATGGAAGGTGGCCTCATGCAGCTGTACCGGGCATTCCTGCGGGTGGCACCAGGGATCCGGTACGCGCCCATGATCGGTCGCAATGGCTGTGTGCGCCCCCCGTCATGCAGCCGGTCGCCCATGCCAACACGGCAGAAGCAGCTGGGGCGCGCAGCAGCCCCGGGCCGTGGTCCGCGCCGCTGCCTCAGAGGTTACCGGCGCCGTATCTATGAAGCCTTCACGGCATCATGCGCCACGACGACCTCCTGCCCGGCGCTCGCCGGCAAGGAGTCCAGAACCTGGGAAAAAGAGATGGGACGGCCAATGAGATACCCCTGGAGTTCGTCGCATCCGTGCTTCAACAGCCATTGGCGCTGCTCCTCGTCCTCTACGCCTTCCGCGACTACCTTCAGCCCGAGCCCGTGCGCAAGCCGGATGAGGGAGGCGCAGATCAGGGCCTGCCGGTCATTGACGAAAATCTGCCCGATGAACGTGCGGTCGAGCTTGATCACATCTGCCGGCAGACGATCCAGGTACGAGAGCGAATTGAAACCCGTACCGAAGTCGTCGATGGCCACATGCACGCCCATGTAGCGCAGAAGTGCGAAGCTCTTGCGCCAATGGGCATCGTCGTCGATAAGTGCGGATTCGGTGACTTCAATGCCGATACAGTCCGGCCGGATGCCATGCCGCTCACTGAACGCCAGCAGTTCGTCCGGCAGGTCTGCCAGGACGGAAGCAATGGCAGGTACGTTGACGGTGACCAGGCAATCCAGGCCACGCTCCCGCAGCGTGGTTACCACCTCGAATGACCGCTTCATTATCAGGCGTAGAAGCTCCTTGCTCAGCCCGACGCTCTCTACGATCGGAATGAACTCGGAAGGCGGTACGGACTCGCCATTCAACTGCCAGCGAGACAATGCCTCGTACTTCCGCAGGTGCGTGCCGCCGTCATTCTCCACAGCACGAACAATCGGCTGGAAATAGACTTCGATCTCCTCCTCGCGTATCGCGCGCCGCAGCTCAACGGCCAACCGCCGCCGGCGCCGGGAGCGCTCGCCAAGCGCGGCCGTGTAGACGGAGGGTGCGGCCGGATTGCTCTCCACTCGACGCAACCTTGCCGCAAGTCCGGCACACGCAATTATCTGCTCAGCCCGGCTTCCGTCATGGGGAAAGCGAGACAGGCCGCAGCGAAGATAGATCTGCCATTGGCTGCCCTCAGCAGGTACCGGCTTTTCCAGAAAATCACTGGCCTTGACCACCAGTTCCCGCAGGCTTTCCGCATGCGCACTGGCCACCAGGATGCAGTTGGGGGCCTGGAAGCCCCAGAGATCCCCTCCTCTTCCGGATTGCAGGAAAAGAATGACCTCTTTGGCGACAGTGAGCGCGACACTGCTGCCAAACAGCTCGGATACCTCCGTGAGCCCCTGCAGGCGCAGGCTGGCAATCTCGTAGTGGGATCCCAGCAGGCCGGCATCGAGCAAATGGGCCAGGGTGCCCGGATTGAGCAGGCCCGTAGCCGCATCATGCTTCGCCATGTGCTCCAGGGCGCGCGTCATCGATGTGAACGAGCTCACGTCCTCAACCAGTGCCAGGCGCAGGCCGCATCCAGGCGGCAACAGATCCACGGTGGTTACGCGGACGTCCAGTCCAGTGCCGTTCTTGGCCAGATGCTGCCAGACCCTCGACCTGTTCGCCTCGATGCGATCCTCGTTTTGTGCGAGCAGGGCCACCTCTGGACGATCCTCTGCCGGGCGTATATCCAGAATGGTCATCTGCTGAAAATCCGCCAGGCTGTAGCCATACAGATCGATGGCAGCCGCATTGGCCCAGACGAAGCGGAGGGTTGGTATTTCGTAGACCCACATCGGCAGTGGGCTGGCCTCGAGAAAGTGCTGGAAGTTTGAGGGATCGAACATTACAGCGCTCCGTCAATTGGCACCTGGGCCCAGGTCGAGCTGGCCAGAACAGCAGTCGGCTATATCCGGCAGCGGCCGCAGGCCGCTGAACTTGAGGCCTGGAAAGTGTCGGGGGAAATCCTACGACCATTGACGTAGCAAGGTTCCCATCCCGTTGCCGCTAATTACGACAACCTGGATGGCGAGCATTGGGCCCGCTGGAGAAAGCGAAATGAAAACGATACTCATGAGGCTCAGGGTGGGTGCGCGACTCGCACTCGCTTTCTCCACCCTGATCGTACTGGCAGCTGCAATCTGTGTATTTGCCATCCTGCAGCTGAGAAACATCCAGCAGCAGATGGATGAGGTGATCGGACGCAACCTGGCGGTAATTGAGCAATCGGCGGAAATGCAGTCGTCGAACGCGGCAATCATTGCCGCGATGGACATACTCACAATGGTCAAGGGCGAGGAAGAGAATCGACAGGCGCTTGCCGAGATCGAGGCCCGTCGCAAGCAGTACTCGGAATCTGCAAAGAAGATCGAGCAACTGACCACCGACGCAGAGGGAAAAGCGCTGTTGAAGCGCATCTCCGACGTGCGCGCCCAGGCCCGGCAGCACAACGATGAGGTCATCGCGCTTGCGCTGGCGGATCGGAATGAAGAGGCACAGGCGATGCTGCTGTCCAAGGCGAGGCCCGCGATGGCCGCGTGGCAGGCACTCCTGAAGGAGGCCGGCAACGCACATGGGCGCAAGGCTGTGGCTGCATATGAAGTTGCCAGGAAGGCGGCCAACCGGGCCAGGGCAGTGCTGTTGACCGCTCTGGGCGTCTTCGTGACCCTGGGGGCCATCCTGTCCTGGGCGATCACCCGGAGCCTGGTGCAGCCCCTCACTCGCGCGACCCGGGTGGCGCATGCAATCGCCGGAGGAGAGCTTCAGAACGACGTGGAGACCTCTGCGACCGACGAACCCGGCCAGCTTCTGCGTGCCATGGGGCAGATGCAGGATGAGATACGCAGGTTCTCCAGCGAGACCGGCCGGATGATCTCGCAACATGCGGGCCCCGATATCGCGCACCGGATGCCGACGGACTTCCCCGGAACGTACGGCGACCTGGCGAAGGGCATCAATACGATGATGTTCGAACACCTCGACGCCATCGTGGATGCCATCGATGTGCTCAACGCGTATGCGAAGGGCGACTTGAGCCGCGACGCGCGGCGCCTGCCTGGCAGCCGCGCGGTACTGCACGAGGCCATGGATGCCGCAAAAGCAAGCCTGATGGCGATAAACGAAGAGATCAAGCGACTGGCACACGCGGCGGCGGCCGGTGATTTCTCGGTCCGCGGCAATGCAGCCAGCTTCGATCATGACTTCAGGATCATGGTTGATGGCCTGAATGCCATGATGGAAGTCAGTGATCAGAACCTGGGCAAGTTGTCGGAACTGCTGCGTGCGCTGGCCGAAGGCGACCTGACCAACCGGATGGAGGGAGACTTCCAGGGCGTCTTCGCCACAATGCGGGATGACGCAAACGCGACCATTGTCCAGTTGGCGGACATCGTCGCCCAGATCCAGGCAGCGGCCCAGAGTACCGACACCGCGGCTACCGAGATCGCCACGGGAAATGACGATCTTTCACGGCGTACCGAGCAGCAGGCGGCGAATCTGGAAGAAACGGCAGCGTCAATGGAGGAGCTCACTTCCACGGTCAGGCAGAATGCGGAGCACGCGCGCCAGGCCAACCAACTGGCACGTTCGGCCGCCACGATCGCGTCGCAGGGGGGCGAGGTGGTGAGCCAGGTAGTGGAGACGATGTCGGGCATCGAGACCAGTTCCAAAAAGATGGCTGAAATCATCTCCGTGATCGATGGAATTGCATTCCAGACGAACATCCTCGCCCTGAATGCAGCGGTCGAAGCGGCGCGTGCTGGCGAGCAGGGGCGTGGTTTTGCCGTGGTTGCCTCGGAGGTCCGCACACTGGCTCAGCGCTCGGCCAACGCCGCCAAGGAGATCAAGCAGTTGATCGACGCGTCGGTGGAGCAGGTCGCGGACGGTTCGAGCCTGGTGCGCAGGGCCGGGACCACCATGGGCGAGATCGTCGGATCGGTCCAGCGGGTCACGGACATCATGGAAGAGATCTCCGCAGCATCCCAGGAGCAGTCTGCGGGGATCGAACAGGTCAACCAGACCATTACCCAGATGGACGAGGCGACCCAACAGAATGCTGCCCTGGTGGAAGAAGCAACGGCCGCAGCCCGTGCGATGGAGGAGCAGGCAGCCGAGCTGTCGAGGGCGGTGTCTCAGTTCCGGCTTTCCAGGACGACGACATCCGACGCTCGCCCCCCGGTAGTCGCGCATCGAGCACGCGCGCCACTGGCTTTCGTGCCCGCAGCGGCCATGTGACAACGTCCGTAGGCTTCACGGCGGGGCCTGCGCACTACGCGCAGGCCCCGCATCGGTTCATCAGCTCGTCTCGCTGATTGGCCATCGTTGGCTGATTGGCTGGTTGGTAGGGAACGATACGCCGCACTCCGGTTTCCAGCAGCGGGTTGAATTGGAGTCCAACGGGACGAAGATTTGACGTGAAGAGGCGTTTATTGAAGTTCAGATCATCGGCTTCCTGCACGAGGCCGAAGCTGGCGTGGCGGTGAAGGACGTGTGCCGGCGACACGGGTTCAGCGAGGTCTCCCACCCTCTTTGACGCAGCAGGTTCGGCGGCAGGCGCATGCCGGAAGCCAGGCGGCTCAAGGTTATGGAGGCGACAACACGCGGCTGAAGAAGCTGTTGGCCGAGCAGCTGTTCGAGACCAACATCATCAAGGACGCCTTACGAAGAATTAGTCCGCATCGGCGCAGGAGTCTAGTGCGGCATTAAGCTGAAACAGCGAAGAACTTGGCCGAAGTTGAGCGGCAGCTGAGGACTGCGCCACGAATGCAACGCCATGCGCCGCGCGCGCCGCTGCGATCCGGGCAACGCTGCATGCATGGGCGGCGGCTTGGGCGTATCGAAGGCGGCTGGAGTGACCTGCCGCACGAGCCCTGCTGATTCCGCAACGCGCTACTTCCGCGGATGGCGGCGAGCTCCACGCAGATGGACCGCCATCACCCTGCCTGGGCTGAAAGCGCTGCTGCCCCCCCTGCGGCGTCAGCCTGGAAAGGACCTGTGACCGTGCCCTGCCCTGCTTCGGGTTCGCGGCGACCACCGTGGCAGCGAGGTCGCGGCAGTCGACCTGCCCACCCTGTGGCGCATTCACGTGTACCGCCGCCTGCACGGCAAGCCCCTGTGAGCAGGCACGGGCCGCCAACCCTCCTGCCCCGGCCCAAGGGGGGAAACAACGCCAACAGTCTCACCGCCTCTGCGTCGACCACCGAGGGTTACGGCCCATGGGACAACCAGGCCAACAGCCGCTCTCTTGATCCATGTCATACAACATGTAGTATCAATACGCGAACATCTCCACAACATATTGTTTATGGAGGTGATCCATGGAACCTGGATACGTGGCGGCAACCACCCCGTTGATCGACCCGGTTCGATCGATGGAGGAATACCTGACCCGCTCCGACTGGCGGGTCAACGCCAATGCCAACCAGGGCTTCTCACTGGGCGGGCTGATCCTGAACGTGTCCGGCAAGGTCACCGCCAACTACTGGCTCTCGCACCTGTATCCGGCCGAGATCGGTCGCGCCCATCGCGAGGCCGACCTGCATATCCACGACCTGGACATGTTGTCCGGCTACTGTGCCGGCTGGTCGCTGCGCACCCTGCTGTACGAAGGGCTCAACGGCGTGCCCAACAAGGTCGAGGCCGGCCCGCCCAGGCACCTGTCCTCGGCGGTGGGGCAGATCGTCAACTTCCTGGGCACCCTGCAGAACGAATGGGCCGGCGCGCAGGCATTTTCCTCGTTCGACACCTACATGGCGCCGTTCGTGCGCAAGGACGCAATGGCCTACGAGGAGGTTCGCCAGTGCATCCAGGAACTGATCTTCAACCTCAACGTGCCCTCGCGCTGGGGTACGCAGACGCCGTTCACCAATCTCACCTTCGACTGGGTATGCCCGCAGGACCTGAAGCACCAGACGCCGTTCATCGGCGGCGAGGAGATGCCGTTCACCTACGGCGAGCTGCAGGCCGAGATGGATCTGATCAACCGTGCCTACATCGAGGTGATGAGCGGGGGCGACGCACGCGGCCGGGTGTTCACCTTTCCGATTCCTACCTACAACATCACCGCGGACTTCCCATGGGAGTCGGAGAACGCGCAGCGGCTGTTCGAGATGACCGCTAAGTACGGCCTGCCTTACTTCCAGAACTTCATCAACTCCGAGCTGGATCCGGGGATGATCCGCTCGATGTGCTGCCGTCTGCAGTTGGACCTGCGCGAGCTGCTCAAGCGTGGCAACGGCCTGTTCGGCAGCGCCGAGCAGACCGGCAGCCTGGGCGTGGTGACGATCAATTGTGCGCGGCTGGGCTACCTGCATCGCGGTGACGAAGCGGCCCTGTTCGCGCGGCTGGACGAGTTGCTGGAACTGGGCCGGCGCAGCCTTGAGATCAAGCGCGAGGTGGTGCAGAAGCTCATCGACGACGGCCTGTACCCCTACACAAAGCGTTATCTCGGCACCCTGCGCAACCACTTCTCGACACTGGGCGTGAATGGCATCAACGAGATGGTCCGCAATTTCACGGGCGATGCCCACGACATCACCAGCCAGTGGGGCCATGCATTCGCCCTGCGCCTGCTCGACCACGTGCGCGCACGGATGGTCGAATTCCAGGAGCAGACCGGCCACCTCTACAACCTCGAAGCCACGCCCGCCGAAGGCACTACCTACCGCTTTGCCAAGGAAGACCGCCGGCGCTGGCCGGACATCCTGCAGGCCGGCAGCACCGACAGGCCGTACTACACCAATTCATCCCAGTTGCCCGTGGGCTTCACTGACGATCCATTCGAGGCGCTGGAACGGCAGGAGGCACTGCAGGCGCGCTACACCGGCGGCACCGTACTGCACCTGTACATGGGCGAACGCCTGTCCAGTGGTGAAGCCTGCCGTGAACTGGTGCGGCGCGCATTGACCCGCTTCCGCCTGCCCTACATCACGATCACGCCCACCTTCTCGATCTGCCCGGTGCACGGCTACCTGGCAGGCGAGCACGAATTCTGCCCGCGCTGCGACGAGCGGTTGCTGGCCGAACAACAGGCGGCAACCGTGTCGCCGACCACCGTCGATGCCCTGACATCCAAGGAGACATACGCATGAACAACAATCCACTCTCTGCCGCCGCCGCGTCGCTGTGCGCCGAGGATCGCCAGCGCTGCGAAGTCTGGACGCGGGTGATGGGCTATCACCGCCCGGTGTCCAGCTTCAACATCGGCAAGCAGGGTGAGCACGCCGAGCGGCGCTTCTTCGCCGAGCGCACCGACGCCATCGCGGTGGCCGGCGCCGCATGATCCGCGTGGCCGGAATGACACCGCTGACCACCATCGACTTTCCCGGTCGGCTGGCGGCGGTGTTGTTCCTGCAAGGCTGCCCGTGGCGCTGCAGCTACTGCCACAACCCGGAACTACTGCCGGCACGCGGTGCAGGCGGCCTCGACTGGGATGCGGTGCAGGACTTCCTGGGGCGCCGTCGCGGCCTGCTCGACGGCGTGGTGTTCTCAGGCGGCGAACCCACTTCCCAGGCGAGGTTGCCTGATGCCATTGCGCGGGTGAAAGCAATGGGCTTCCAGGTCGGCCTGCACACCGGCGGCATGTACCCGGCGCGGCTGCAACGGCTGCTGCCCTTGCTGGATTGGGTGGGGCTCGACATCAAGGGGCCGGCGGCACATCACGATGCCATCACCGGCCGGCGCGGCAGCGCGGCACCGGTCGAACTGTCACTGGGGTACCTGCTGGAAAGCGGCGTTGCCTTCGAATGCCGCACTACCTGGCACTCGGACCTGTTCCCGACACAGGCACTGTATCAACTGGCCGAACAACTGGCCGCACGCGGCGTCAGGCGCTGGGTATTGCAGGAATGTCATGAACCAGGCCGTAGGCGGCATGGGGGTGACCCGGCAGACCTGGCGCGCCTTGGCAGCCACTTCCAGTACTTCACCTTCCGCGGCGGCTAGAGCCTTCCAGCATTTGAGCTCGGAGTTGAAGGCAACCTGCGCTACCCCCGATAACGCGCCAGTGTCGGTGCGCCACGCATTCATCCGCCCACATCGGATTCGGCGCGTTGGCCGTGCCACGCACATGGACCGGCCCGAGTTCTGTAGACAATCAGTCGTCGTTCTGCGCGTATCGCCGTTCAAACTCTACCGGTGACACACCGCCAGCGGCACCATGCCGGCGGATCGGGTTGTAGAACATATCGATGTAATCGAACACGTCCGGGGCAGCCATGGCGCGTGTCGGGTAGATCCGCCGCTTGATCCGCTCCTTCTTCAAGACGCTGAAGAAGCTCTAGGCCTCGGCATTGTCGTGGCAGTTCCCGCGGCGGCTCATGCTCGGCACCATCCGGTGCGCTTTCAAGAACGACTTCCAGTCGCTGCTGGTGAACTGACAGCCCTGATCCGAATGCACCAGCACACGTGGGCCCGGCTTGCGCCGCCAAGCCGCCGCCACCAGCGCCTGCAGTACCAGATCACGGGTCATCGTCGGGGCCATCGCCCAACCGACGATCTGCCGCGAGTACAGATCCATCACCGGCGCCAGCAACAGCCAGCCCTCGTAGGTCCGGATATAGGTGATGTCCGTGACCCAGACCTTGTTCGGTGCCTCTGGTGCGAGATCCCGGTTGAGTACGTTGGTCGCCACACCCACGGAGCCTCCGCGATAACGCGGCTTGCGGCCATGTCGCGAGACCGCCCCGCCCCATGCCATGGATGCCGAAGTCCGCCACGCTGGCCACGGCATCAGACAGCCAGCCCATACCGCCGGACGAGTACGCGACCCCTTCATATCTCGACACACCTGTCGCCTGCCTGCTGTTTCAATCAGGCCCGTGCCGGTGTCCACAAAGGCACCGGAAGGGCGCAATCGCGCTTGCCCGACTGTATGCTGCGCGGCCAGATGCGAATGGGATCGCAGCTCGGCTGCACGGGAGAGGAATGGAAAATCGTTACGGAAGGCTCGCGTCATGGGTCTACAACCTGGACAAGCCGGTCGGCCGGTCGTTCGGTGATGTGGAGTACTACCGGCAGCTGCTCGGGGAGTGCGCAGGCCCGGTTCTGGAACCTGCGGTTGGCAACGGGCGGATTCTGGTACCGTTGCTCAAGGCTGGATTCGCGGTCGAAGGGTTCGACACCTCCGAGGAAATGCTGGGCTACTGCCGCGAGGCATGCCGGACGCATGACGTAGCCGCGAACCTGACGCGCCGCCGTTTCGAAGACTTCGCCTATGACAGGAAGTTCGCCGCGATCATCATTCCGGCCGGATCCCTGCAGCTGATCACGGACGCTGCGGCGGCCTCCGCCGTGCTCAGGCGGTTCCATCAGCATCTGCTGCCGGGTGGCAAGCTGGTCCTCGACCTCGATGCGATCGACGGTTTCCTGGGCCCGTCCGGCGCATTGCGTAGCTGGACCACCGAGGAAGGTGAACTGTTGACGCTGATGGATCATCGGGTCGAAACAGACTACATCGCGCAGACGACCCTGTCCCACCTGCGCTATGAACACTGGCGAAGCGGCAACCTGGCAGCGACGGAGCTCGACCTGTTCAAGCTGCGCTGGTGGGGAGTTGAGGAGTTCGCTCTCGCCTTGTGCGCAGCCGGCTTCACGGACGTGGTCGTTTCAGGCAATTACCAGCGCGGTCGCCGCCCCCGGAAGGGCGACCAGGTCGTCACCTTTGAAGCGACACGCCCGGCGAGCGGAACGGCCTGAGCCCGGCCTCCGCGATGGCCCGCATGCCCTGCGGTGCCGCGGCCCGCATGCAGGGCATGGCCCCTCCGCCATGACCGCAGCAGCACGGTGCGCAACCGGGATGCGGCCATGCGGGCGGCATCCCGGGCACAGGGCGCCACCCGTCCTCAGAACGCGGTGGACAGGCGCATCATCCAGTCCGGCAGGTGATCCAGGGCAAAGGTCTCGAGCCGGCGGTCCCAGCCGCTGAGGATCAGGCCGCCGACCAGCAGCAGCAGGACGCCCAGCAGCTGTTTGCCGCGGCTGCCGGCGCCCATCAAGCGGCCACGCCAGCGGTCCAGGGCACCGCGTGCGGCGAAGGCGATGACCAGCAGCACGCTGGCGATGCCCAGGCCGAAGGCCAGCATCACCAGCAAGGCCGCGCCCAGGCTCTGGCCTGCCGCCGCCAGTGCGATGGCCGCCCCCAGCGTCGGGCCGACGCACGGTGCCCACACCACGCCCAGCAGCATCCCGACCAGGGCCTGGCCCCACAGCCCTCCGCGTGCATCGAATGCAAGCTGGGTGCGGCCCGCCCAGTTCGCCAACGGCGTGGCGGCGCGGGTCAACAGGCGCTGCAGCGGTGGCAGCAGCAACACCAGTCCGGCCAGGCACAACACCACCGCGCCCGCTGCGCGTACCGCCAGGGTGTCGATCCCCAGCGACTGCCCGAAGGCCGCCACCACGAAGCCGGTGGCGGTGAACGCAAGTACCAGGCCGGCCGACAGCGCCAGCGGTGCCAGGCGGTGCCGCTGCGCCGCCGACGACAGCACGATGGGCACCAGCGGCAACACGCAGGGAGAAAGGATGGTCAAGGCACCGGCCACGTAGGCCAGTGCCGGGTTCACGCCCAGGCTCATGCAGTGGCGGCCTCAGCTGCCGGACAGGGTCGAGCGCAGCACCGGCGCGACCCGGGCCAGGTCGCTCTCGTGCGCCACGCGGCCGGTTTCACGCTTGCCATGGAATCCGATCAGCGTGGACTGCATGGTGGCCCCGAACTTCTGCCACAGTGGCTTCTGGGTATCGAAATCGATGCGCAGCACCACCAGGTCGCGGTACGCCGGATCGGCGGTGATCTCTTTGATCGCCTTCTCCTGCTCGCGGCACACCGGGCACCACGGTGCGTGCACCCAGACCAGGATGGGCTTGTTGGCTGCCTGTGCCTGGTCGAAGGCCATCTGGTCGTACGCCCGGATCGCGACGCCGGGCGCCATGGCCATGGTCATCGCCGGGGACGGCGTGGGCGTGGCAGCGGCCATCGCGTCGGTGGCGGGCACGGTGGCGGCCAGCGCAGCGGTGGCAAGCAGGGCATGGATATGACGCATTGGAATCTCCAGTGGGTAGGTGGATATCCATTCGCACGAGGCGCACCGCCGGTTACACCGACGCGAGCATGCCGGTGGCCACGCTCACCTGAGATGCACCGGAGCTCCCGCCTGGAGGCCACATTCCGGCCTACCCGCGTCGCTGGCGACGATGACCGCTGCATGGCGCGGCAGCGAGCCATGCCTGGCCCGATGGCGACGCATGGCTTGCATGCAGCCGGCAGTTGCCGTGGATCACCGCGCCGGCTGCGCATCACCACCGCAACAGGCGCGGCCCCGCCATTGCCCCTGCGGCGGTCGGCAGCGATAGCCCCAGCACGTACCACAAGGCCCAGAACGGGGCGTCCATCTCCGGGCAATGCAGGCAGTAGACGAGGGTTGCCGCGGCCCCCGCCAGCAGCCCAGCTGAAGCGCCGGCAAGTCGCAGCCGCGTCGGCGCCAGGCCGCGCACCGCCCAGAACGTCGTGCCCATCAGCGGCAGCGAGAGAAGGGCGATGCTGAAGGCGCAGCTGCGCCAACTGCGCCCCATGAGCATCGCCAGGCGTTCGTCGCCCGATGCCAGCCACAGCACCGCCGCCGCCCCGCCCCACAGCAGCAGCAGCGGAATCCCCAGCCCCGACCATGCCGCCGCGACCGCCTGCCCCGGGCGTGACAGCCGCAGCGTCACCCACAGCGCACCGCAGAACATCGCCAGCGCAAATCCCGCCTTGGCCCAGAACATGGGCTGGATGGATGCCTCCGCCAGGTCCGGGCGCAGCCCGAAGCCGGCCAGCAGCAGTCCCAGCGACATCAACAGGCCCAGTGGCAGGGCCAGGCCGAACCGGCGCGCAGCCGCATGCCGTTGCACCGGCATGGGATCACTGGCCAGCAGATCGATCAGCTCATGGGTTTTCATACTGCACTCCGTATCTTCAATGCCAGCGCCTTCAGGCCGCGGTGGATGCCTACTTTCACCGCCGACTCGGACATGCCGGTCAGGCGTGCGGTTTCGCTGACCGACAGGCCGCCGAGCTTGACGTGCAGGATCGGCAGGCGATGACGGTCCGGCAGCGCCTCCAGCAACTGGCCGATATCGTGCCGGGCCTGGGCCGATTCGGTGTCGCTGGCCGCGAACACGTCCTGCGCCGCTTCCAGCGGCAGGTTCAGCGCTTCGCGCCGGTGATGGCTGCGATGGAAGTCCATGAGCTTGTAGCGGGCGATGGCATAGACCCATGCGGTCAGTGGTTCGCCGCTGCGGTAGGTATGGCGGCTGTTGTGGATGGCCAGCAAGGTCTCCTGCAGGATGTCCTCGACGTCATCCGGCGCCCCGCCCAGCCGACGACGCAGGAACGCTCGCAGGCGTGCGCTCAACGCGTCCAGGAAGCACCGGTAGGCCGCGGGATCGCCTTCCAGCCCGGCCTCGAACAACGCACGCAGCACGGCCTCGACCGGATCAGCGGGCGATGCCGAGGTGGGGGCCGGCGCGGACATGGTGCGGCTCACCTGCCCCCCTTCGCTGCGCCTGGATCGGGACGGACGCATGGCCAACCCACCCTGCCCGCACCCCGCCGGGGGCGCGGGCACGGGAAGGGGTGGGTGGACAGGCACTTGTCTGGCAAGGAATCGGTCATCCAGGGGAGTTCGTTGCAGGGCGCCTTCCGGTTACATGGTCATTGCAGTGCCATTGGACGCGATTCATCCACGCATCCCACGGCATGCGCGGACGTCAATCGGCACCTGCGGCACCTGTTGCCCTGTACCCGTACGCTGTCCTGGCATGGAATCATGCCCCCGGTTGCCTGCGACTGCCGTGGGGCCGCGATTCACCGGAAGGCTGCAGGCGACCGTACCACCGCAGCGGCTGGCGATCCTGCCGGCGCAGGCAGCCGGAGGCACTCGGCGCGGGGGAACAACCGCCCCTGGTCCCGGTTTCGCCTTTTTCGCCCCGGTAACGGGTGCAGGCGCAGCGTGGTGCCGGCTTTCCGGAGGATCGACCATGAACCCGCTGACCGCCGCGCTGGAACCGTTGTTCGCGCACCTGCAGCCACGCCTCGTGGATATCTACCAGGACCTGCACCGACATCCGGAGTTGTCGATGCAGGAGCATCGCACCGCCGGCATCGCCGCCGACCACCTCGAACGGCTCGGCTATGCCGTCACCCGCGGCGTGGGCGTCACCGGCGTGGTGGGCGTGCTGCGCAATGGCGACGGCCCGACGGTGATGCTGCGTGCCGATATGGACGCGCTGCGCATGGCCGAGCAGACCGGCCTGCCCTACGCCAGCACCGCCACGGCTACCGATGGCGACGGGCAGACCGTCAGCGTGGCCCATTCCTGCGGCCATGACCTGCATGTGACCTGGTTGATGGGGGCCGCACAGGTGCTTGCCGGGGCGCGTGATGCATGGCCCGGCACGGTGATGGCCGTATTCCAGCCTGGCGAGGAGACCGCACAGGGTGCCAGTGCGATGGTCGGCGACTGGGATCACCTCGGCCTGCCGCATGCCGACGTGGTGCTGGGCCAGCATGTGATGGTGGGCATGGCCGGTACGGTGCGCTATCGGCCCGGGGTGATCCTGTCTGCGGCCGACAGCATGAAGGTGAAGCTGTTCGGGCGCGGTTCGCACGGCTCGCAGCCGCAGACCGCGGTGGATCCGGTGGTGATGGCCGCGGCCACGGTGATGCGCCTGCAGACCGTCGTCTCGCGCGAGGTGTCGCCGCTGGACAGCGCGGTGCTCACCATCGGTTCGCTGCAGGCCGGCACCAAGGAGAACATCATTCCCGACGATGCCACCCTCAAGCTCAACATGCGTACCTATGACGAGGCGGTGCGCACGCACCTGCTGCAGGCGGTCAGGCGCATCTGCTGCGCCGAGTGCGATGCCTCCGGCGCACCGCGGCCGCCGGAGTTCACCACGCTCAGCAGCTACCCGATGACCGACAACGACCGCGAGGCCACCGCACGCGTGGCCGCGGCATTCCATGCCCAGTTCGGCGAGGACGCGCGCGAAGGAAAGCCGATGTCCGCCAGCGAGGACTTCAGCGTGTTCGGCCGTACCTGGGGCGTGCCGTATGTGTTCTGGTTCGTTGGCGGCACCGACCCTTCAGCCTATGCCAGGGCGCAGGCCGAAGGCGCCCTCAACGCGCTGCCAGGCAACCATTCGCCGCGCTTCGCGCCGGTGCTCGAACCGACCCTGAAGGCCGGGCTGCAGGCCATGCTCAGCGCGGCGGCGGCATGGCTGTGCGTGGCCGCCGACACCCCACGGAATGTGGCCCCCTGACAGACGGCAGTACCAGGACCGGCGTCATCGGTGATGACGCCGGGTGAGCGGATGATCGTGCTGGACATCAGGCGCCATTGGATGCGGCTGCGCCGGGCGATCCAACACTTAGTGGCGCTGGCACCTGCCGGCCCGGCATGGCGTCGCACCATGCATCCGCGCCGGGTCGAGAGAGACCGCGCGGGCGCGCAACGCGCCCGGCGGCATGCGCATCCGCCCGGCAAGGGGGTACGGCTGTCGTGCCCCGGCCCGTCCCGGCTGACGGGCCAGGCGGTATCAACCGGCCAGGGTGGCGTTGTCGATCACGAAACGGTACTTCACGTCACCGGCGAGCATCCGCTCGTAGGCGGCGTTGATGCCATCGGCGGCGATCAGTTCGATGTCGGCGACAATGTCGTGCTCGGCGCAGAAATCGAGCATCTCCTGGGTCTCGGGGATGCCACCGATCATCGACCCGGCCAGGGTGCGGCGCTGGGTGATCAGATTGAACACATTCGGCGAAGGGTGCGGGGTGGCCGGCGCGCCGACCAGCACCATGGCGCCGTCACGACGCAGCAGCGCCAGGAAGGCGTCCAGGTCGTGCGGCGCAGCCACGGTGTTGACGATCAGGTCGAAACTGCCGGCGTGCGCCGCCATCGCATCGCGGTCGCGCGAAACCACCACCTCGTCGGCGCCCAGCGCCAGCGCCGCCTCGCGCTTGGACTCGGACGTGGTGAAGGCGACCACGCGCGCACCCAGCGCATGGGCCAGCTTGATGCCCATGTGGCCGAGGCCGCCGATGCCGACGACGCCGACCTTGCGCCCGGGGCCGGCGTGCCAGTGGCGCAGCGGCGACCAGGTGGTGATGCCGGCGCACAGCAGCGGTGCCACCGCGGCCAGTTGGGCCTCGGGGTGGCGGATGCGCAGCACGTAGCGCTGGTGGACGACGATGCGCTGCGAATAGCCGCCCAGCGTCCAGCCCGGTGCGTCGGCGGTCTTGCCGTTGTAGGTGCCGACCATGCCGTGGCAGTAGTTCTCCAGGCCGTCGGCACAGTCATCGCAATGGCGGCAGCTGTCCACGATGCAGCCCACGCCGACCAGGTCGCCGGCCGCGAAGCCGGTTACCTCGGCGCCGACGGCCGATACCCGACCGACGATTTCATGGCCGGGCACGCAGGGGAAATGGGTGCCGTGCCACTCGGCGCGCACCTGGTGCAGGTCGGAGTGGCAGATGCCGCAGTAGGCGATCTCGATCTGGACGTCGTGCGCGCCAGGCGCACGCCGGGTGATGTCCATCGGCTCCAGCGGGCGATCGCCGGCGTGGGCGCCATAGGCTTTGACGGTCTGGGTCATGTCGGCTCTGTATCCGGGTGGGAGGTGATGCATTCTGCACCGGCTTCATTGCGGTGATTAGCCGATGGATTCTTTTAGGCTCTATTAGTCATTCTAATCAATCAGGCGTGCCACACTGGGGCCATGGCACGACGCAATCTCAACGACCTGCTGGCTTTCGTCACCGTCGCCCGCGAGGGCAGCTTCACCCGCGCGGGCGCCACCCTGGGCGTGTCCCAGTCCGCGCTCAGCCAGGCCATCAAGGCGCTGGAGGAACGCCTGCGGATCCGCCTCCTGACCCGCACCACGCGCAGTGTCTCCCCCACCCCGGCCGGCGAGCGGCTGCTGGGGGCGATCGGCAGCCGCTTCGACGAGATCGAGGCCGAACTGGAGGCACTGAGCGAACTGCGCGACACCCCGGCCGGGCGGGTACGGATCACCTGTGGCGAACATGTGCTGCGCACCGTGCTGTGGCCGCGGCTGCTGCCGCTGATGCAACGCTACCCGGACATCGGCATCGAGTTCGATGTCAGCTATGGCCTGCGCGACATCGTCGCCGACCGGTTCGATGCCGGCGTGCGCCTGGGCGAGAGCATCGATCGCGACATGGTGGCCCTGCCGATCGGCCCGAAGCTGCGCATGGCGGCGGTCGCCTCGCCGGCCTATTTCAGTGGCCACCCGCCACCCCGGATCCCCGAGGACCTGACCGGGCACAATTGCATCAACATCCGCTTCCCCACCGCCGGCGGCCTGTACGTGTGGGAATTCGAGCGTCGTGGCAGGCAGGTGAACGTGCGCGTGGAGGGACAGGCGATCTTCAACGCGACGCAGCCGATCGTGCAGGCCGCGCTCGATGGCCTGGGCGTGGCGTTCCTGCCGGAGGGTGAGTTCGCCCCGCACATCGAGGACGGTCGGCTTGTACGCGTGCTGCAGGACTGGTGCCCGCCGTTCTCCGGCTACCACCTGTACTACCCGAGCCGGAAGCAGCACTCGCCGGCATTCGCCCTGGTGGTGGAGGCGTTGCGCGCGGGCGGATGAGCACGCGGCGCGGCAGCCATTTCCTGGCCAGTGCGCGCTGACGCCGTGCATGCACCGCCCGCCGGCGGGTCGTGGATGCGGCGGAAGATGCCGTCGCCCTGGCGGACGTCCGCACTCCCGGGCGACGGCTACGCCACACGTCCCCTCCCCGCCCATCGCCGTCCGGGCAGGACTCCGCGGCACAGCCCTGCGCGGGCGCGGGGCGACACCGCCAGCAACCGCCAGGGCCATCGTCTGCCGCGCCCGGTCTCAGAGCATCGCCGGTTCACGCTCCGGATAGCGGTGCCGGGCGATGGCGGCTGCGAAGCGCTCCACGGTATCGTCCGCATCCGCTCCGGCGAACAGCAGCAACGGATCGTTGTCCAGCGGCGTCACCCCGGTCGCATCCCACACCTGGCGCCCCTCGCCGACGAACAGCAGCGGTTTGCCATGGCGGTAGCCGTCGCGGAGGTGCTCCAGTGCCCGTACGTCGGCGGCCAGTACCGCCGCGGCCGCCGCGCCGCCCACGACCGCCAGCGCATCGAACAACACGCCCGGCTCGTTCTCCAGCGATGCGTCGGCATCGAACGCGGCGCCGTCCGCATCCTGCAGGCGGCCCACGTGCGGCCCGAGCAGGCGCACCACCGCGCCCTGCGCGGTCAACCCCTCATGCAGCGTCGTCACGTCCATCGCGCGACTGCCATCGGCCACCAGCACCGCGATCCGGCGGGTTCGAATCCCGTCCTCACCGGGTCGCGACAGCAGCGACAGCGCAGGCGACAACGCCACTTCCGGGGTCACCGGGGTGGTGCACACGCGCGGCATTGCCGGCGGCAGCGCCATGCCCAGTCCGCGCGCGACCTCGGCGGCCAGTTCCCCGGAGACGTTGCGCAGCATCGATACCACGCGCCGACGCACCGCCGGAACCGTCACCTTGCTCAGCTCGAAACGGAATGCATCGGCGATGTGGCGGCGCTCGGCCGGACTCTGGCTGTCGTAGAACAGCGTCGCCTGCGCATAGTGCTCGGCGAACTTCTCCGGCTTGCCGCGCACCTCGTCGCCCTGCGGCGGCTCGGCGAAGGATACGAAGCCGGCGGCTCCGGCCTGGAACGGGCAGCCACCGGCCAGGGAGTTGGGCTCGTAGGACACCCGGCCGCGATGGATGGCCTGGCGATGCATGCCATCGCGCTGGTTGTTGTGTGCCGGCGCCACCGGGGCGTTGATCGGCAGTTCGTGGAAGTTGGGGCCACCCAACCGGCTGATCTGCGTGTCCACGTAGGAGTGGATGCGTCCGGCCAGCAGCGGGTCGTTGCTGAAGTCGATACCGGGGATGACGTGCGCCGCGCAGAACGCCACCTGCTCGGTTTCAGCGAAGAAGTTGTCCGGGTTGCGGTCGAGCACCATGCGTCCCACCGGCAGGATCGGAACCAGTTCCTCGGGCACGATCTTCGTGGCGTCGAGCACGTCGAAGCTGAAGCCCTCGGCCTGTTCCTCGCTGAACACCTGGATGCCCAGCTCGTACTCGGGATGGTCGCCGGCCTCGATCGCCTCCCACAGGTCGCGGCGATGGTAGTCCGGGTCCGCGCCGGAGATCTTCACCGCCTCGTCCCACACCAGCGAGTGCGTGCCCAGCCTTGGCGTCCAGTGGAACTTGCAGAACACCGATTCGCCGTGCGCATTGACCAGCCGGAAGGTATGCACGCCGAACCCCTGCATCATCCGGTAGCTGCGCGGAATCGCGCGGTCGGACATCTGCCACATCAGCATGTGGGCGGACTCGGGCATCAGCGACACGAAGTCCCAGAAAGTGTCGTGCGCCGACGCCGCCTGGGGCATGCCATGGTGCGGCTCGGGCTTGACCGCGTGCACCAGGTCCGGGAACTTCATCGCGTCCTGGATGAAGAACACCGGCATGTTGTTGCCCACCAAGTCCCAGTTGCCCTGGTCGGTATAGAACTTCACCGCGAAGCCGCGCACGTCGCGCGCGGTGTCCTTGGAGCCACGCTCACCGGCCACCGTGGAGAAGCGCACGAACACCGGGGTGATCTTGCCCGCCTGCTGGAACGGCGCGGCGCGGGTGAGTGCGGAGAGATCCTCGTAGGCCTCGAAGTAGCCATGCGCGCCGGAACCGCGCGCATGCACCACGCGCTCGGGGATGCGTTCATGATCGAAATGGGTGAGCTTCTCGCGCAGGATGAAATCCTTCAGCAATGCCGGCCCGCGCAGACCGGCCTTGAGACTGTTCTGGTTGTCCGCGACCGCCACTGCCTGGTTGGTGGTCATGTGCCTGCCCGAGCCGTCGTTGCGCGCCCGCTGCAGCGGCGCTGCATTGGCGTCCTGGCCTGCGGCCGCGGCGGCGCCGACCTTTGCGCCGGCGTTCGCTTCGCTCGTCGTACTGGCGCCTGCCGCCGTGGCGGGTTCCGGAAAGTGTTCGCCCTGCGGGGGCATGCCCGCGGCACTGCCGTACTCGGCGGACTTGTCGGCGTTGTGGGTACGCTGGCCAGCCCACCCATCAACCAGGCCCGGCACCTCGTCCTCGGGCTGCAGCGGCCGCCGTGACCGGCTGTCGGCCGGGCCGCTGTCCGAACGCGCCGCGGCCTTGCCGTGTGGAGGATGGGAAGAAATGCCTTTCTTGCTGGCCATGGGAGCACCTGATGTGGAACGGGCCTCCACCCTATTTGCCTGCGGTAAAACATGCGTGACCCGGTGCCGGCATCCCCTCACGGCACCTTGATCGCGCTCATGCCCCGGTCTGCGAATGCGGCGCCTCCACCGGCTTGGATTCGGGCGAGTCCTTCTGCCGCAGGTAGATGCTCAACAGCACGATCGACAGCACGGCCAGGAACTCGCTCTGCCAGTTCTGCATCGATTCGAACCAGAACCGCGCACTGCCAAGGTGGTCGTCGAGCCCGATGCCCGCTTGTCCCTCCAGTGCGCGCTGCTGGTTCTCATGTCGCCAGCTTCCGTAGCAATGCCCGGCGAACGCCAGCGCGAACAGCACCAGGTAGGCCAGCGACAGCGAGTTGGCGTACAGGACCTTCCACACCCCGCCCCGGCGCACCGGCCACGGGGGCGTTCCGGGCTCTATCTCGTCCACCTCCGCATCCGGCTCCAGCTTGCGCGACTCGGCCGAACCACGCTGGCGCAGCACCACCGTCAGCAGTACGTACATGCCCATCTGCAGGAATTCACTTTCCCAGTTCTCGAATGTGGCCGAGACGAAATGGCCGCTATGCAGGTACTGGCCCAACGTGAGTGCCGCTGCACCGCTTTGCGCCAACTCCGCGTTGAATGTGCGCAGCCCGGTCCAGATCTGTCCAGCCAGCGAGACCGCAAACAGCGCAAGCAAGGCCAGCGACAGCCCGTTGCGGTGGATGAACGACGCACTGTGCTTGTTCATGGGCTTCCTCCGGTCCGCGGCAGACGTTGACCAGCGTCCACGAAAGCCCGCGTCAAGGACCGTGGCATCCGTCTTCCCGACAGGTCACATCGATGAACGAAGCGCCATCGGCATGCACGGCGCATGCAGTTGCTTCACGCCGGCCACCGCCCGTGCTGCCAACAATCCGGTCTCCCCCAGCGAGGACACCGTCATGAGTCGAGACCGCAAAGACCCGCCCGCTACCGATGCCGAACGCGATGTCAGTGAAACCCCGCAGCAGCGCCGCGAGCGCAAGCATCACGAAAGCCGTAACCACGACGAGGCACTGGAGGAAACCTTCCCGGCGAGCGATCCCGTCTCGCCGTTCGTGCCGGCAAAGACGCCGGAATAGGCCACGACCCGAAGCGCGGGCGGCCGCGCGCCGCCCGCACCCCGCAGGCACGCGCCAGGGACCGCGAGAACCGCTAGAACCAGTGCTGGCGGCGGCCCAGCACGAACGCACCCAGCCCCATCGCCACCAGCCCTGCAAGCGCTGCATAGAAGCCGGCATCGCCACTGTCGAAGAGCCCGGCGCCGAAGTTCATGCCCAGTGCGCCGACGATGGTCGCCATCAACCCGGTCACCACGGTGACGAAGGTAAGCACCCGCATGGCCTGGTTGGTGCGCAATGCGGTCTGGTTGCTGAACAGCTCGAAGCTGCCCAGCACCTGGTCGCGCGCGTTCTCGACCATGTCCAGCGCCCGTTCGAAACGCATGTTCAAGGCGTTGAAGTGACGGTCCGCCTCGCGCCCTTCGTCAGGCCGGAAATCCGGGCGTGACATCGCACCGAACACCACCCGGTGCGGTGCCAGCATGCGCCGCAGGCGCGACGCCCAGCGACGCAGGCGCTGCAGTTCCTTGAGCGCATCACATGCGCCCTTGCCGAGGATGCTGACCTCCAGCCGTTCGATCGCCAGTTCGTGCTCGTCGATGGCCTTGAAATAGCTGCCCAGCAGGCGGTCGAGCACGGTGGCCACGAAGCTCTCCGCGCCGAGCACGCCCACCCTGCCCGGCTGCTGCGTGCGCATCTCCTCCAGGAACGCAACCGGCTCCCGGCGGAAGGTGACCACGCGGTCGGCACCGGCCACGCAGACCAGTACGACTCCGTTGACCCGGTCCTTGTTGTCGCCGCCGCCGGCAACCACCGTGCGTACCCAGAAGAAGGCCTCGTTCTGCCCGACCTCGGGCACGCTGCCGCCGTCCAGGAACGGGCGGGCGGCCTGCGGCAGCTTCCATGCCGCCCACACCGCATCGACCTGTTCGTCCGAGGGATCGCACAGGTCGACCCAGGCCAGCGTATCGCGCGCCGGCTGGCAGGCGGCCAGCGAGCACTGGCTGATCGCCTGCGCGTTTCCGCGCGCGTCGAACAGCCTGCAGAAGAAGCCGGCGCGCGCCGCTCCGGCCGCCTCGGCCGCATCACCATTGCCGCCGGCCGCCTGCATGACTACAGGTAATCCTGCCGCGCCTTCTCCGCGCGCGCCGCACCGATGGCGGTCTGCACGTCCTTCTGCTCTTCCGGCGGCGGCAGTACCGCGGGCATGCCCAGGCTGCGGATCCACAGTTCACGTGCCCATCCGCGCGTGTGATAGAGGTGATGGTCCTCCTGCGTCTCCACCGCGGCATGGGCCTGCGCGAGCAGCTCGGCGTGCGCCCCGCCCTGTTCGGCGACCTGGCCGATCAACTCCCAGTTCATGTGATCCTTGGTCTCGGCCAGCACGACGCATTCGGCCGCGACCAGCTCCGCGTCGGCGGGCTTGGCATTGGCTAGCGCCATTTCGATCGCAGCGACCAGCGACGCCCCCTGGTGGGCGACGACGTCGCGTCCCGGACTGGGGGTTTCCGGGTCCAGGCCCATCTCCTCGAACACGCGCATCAGGATCCGTTCGTGGTTGCGGGTTTCCTCGAGGTAGCCCTCCCACTCCTGCTGCAGGTCCTTGTTGCGTGCCGCACGGATGGCCGCGGTGTACACCTCGATGCCACCACGTTCGGTTTCCAGGGCCTGCAGCAGCAGTTCGCGGACCTGCGCCGCATGGATCTTGGAAGTCATGGATGTTCTCCTGGGTTGAGGAACGCCCGGTATAGACAGGCAACTGCAAGGAGGCCGTGATCGGGCGTGAAGCCGGCGTGGCCACCTGCGGACATGCATGCGTTGCAACGGGGGCGGGCCCTCGTCGCGCGACAGGCCCGCCCATTCCCTCACCCGACCACCAGCGACCAGGGAATTTCCGAGCCCTTGAACTTGTAGCGGAATCCCTCGCAGTCGATCTGCCTTGCCAGGTTGCCCTGGTCATCGGCCAGGGTGCTGATCTCGATCAGCGTGTTGGCCGCCACGGGCGCGCTCCTGGCGGGAATGCCCATGGTCTTGATGTCGGCCAGCTCCGTGGCGATGCGCCTGACCGGGCGGCGCTCTTGTCCCGGTCCCACCAGATAGAGTTGAACACCTTTCACAGCAAGATTTCCTCATGGTTGTTCCCGCCCCGGCATGCACCATTTAGCCTGCGCGAAGTGAAGCCATTGCGTGCGTGGCGCGGTCGTGGCGTGAAACCCTGAAACCGGTCACGAACCGGTGCCCCGTGGCTCTGTTGCCCATGATCCGTGCCAACGCATGCGCTGCGTCCGCCATGCATTTCGCGCCGGGCACGCACGCGGCACCCGCTGCGCGTGCACATGGCCATCACCGATCTGCTGCATGGTCTTAATCGCCCGCCAGCCATCATGGCCTCGGAGCACTTCCGCTCCGCGTGGAGAATCGACATGGACACCAGCAAGATGAAGCACTTCCTGCTCATGGGCATCGTCGCGGCCGCCAGCGCGGGTGCCATCACCACGGGCCATGCCGCCCCCCAGGCGCATGGCACGCAGGAACACGAATCGGCGCAACCCGGCAGCGACACCTGGATCACCACCAAGGTCAAGGCCGATCTTCTCGCCACCAAGGACATCCCCGGCATGGCGATCAAGGTCGAGACCGTCAATGGCGTCGTATCGTTGAGTGGCGACGTGGACAGCAAGGTCGAAGCGGACAAGGCTGTCGCCGTCGCCAAGGGCATCAAGGGCGTCAGCCGCGTGGACAACCGGCTGGTGGTACGCGCCGGCAAGTGACTTCGCCGGGCGGCGCGTGGGCCCTGGCCGACGGCCGCCCGTGCATCTGCACCGGAGCCACCCCGCGCCTCACATGCTGCTGCGTGGTTGCCACCGCTGGCCGGTCATGCCGGCGCCCCGAGCGTGGGGTGGTGCGCGACAGGGGCGCGCGCTTGGTACGCCTGCACATCGTCATGCGCGTAGCGGGCGGACGGCGCGGCTGGCGGACGCGGCGCCGCCGCACGGATGACTGCACCGATGCAGCGCACTCATGAATCTGGTCTGCGTGGGTTGCGCCCGGCCAGGCGCGCGGCAATGGGCGCCAGATCCTGCCGGATCCGGTCGATGTCGCCCCAGGGATGCTGCTTCATCCGCTTCATCCGGCGTGGTGCCGAGGCGATGTCGTAGGCGTCTGCGCGCCGGACCCTGCCCAGCTCCTCCCAGCGCAATGGCATGGCCACCGGCGCGCCCGGCCGGGCCCGCAACGAGAATGACGCCACGCTGGTGGCACCCCGGCCGTTACGCAGGTAGTCGATGAAGATGCGCCCCTTGCGCTGGCGCTTGCTGGCCGTGGCCACGTAGGCCAGCGGATCGGCAGTCGCCATGGCTTCGGCGAAAGCACGCGCGAAGGCCTTCACCTGCGACCACTCGCAGGCCGGCCGCAGCGGCACCACCACGTGCAGGCCCTTGCCGCCGGAGGTGCGCACGAACGATTCCAGGCCCAGTTCGCGCAGGTGATCGCGCACCTGCCGGGCCGCTGCCACCACCCGGGCCCAGGCCACCCCCGGGCCAGGATCGAGATCGAACACGATGCGGTCAGCGAGGTCCGGCGCATCGGCCCGCGCGCCCCACGGATGGAACTCCAGCGCATTGAACTGCACCAGCTCGAGCAGCCCGGCCGCATCGCGCACCACGATGTAGTCCGCGCGGGTGCCGCCCTCCTCCTCGATCGGCACCGTGCCGACATGCCCGGTGCCGGGCGGCAGGTGTTTCTGGAAGAAACACGGTCGCTGGGTGCCCTGCGGACAGCGCACCACCGACACCGGCCTGTCGACGATCTCCGGCAGCAGCCACGGCAGCATGTCGCGGTAGTAGGCGAACACTTCCTGCTTGCGGATGCCGGCGTCTGGATACACCACGCGGCTGGGGCTGGTCAGCGCAACATCGGCGGCGGCAGCTGACGACCCGGGCATATGGTCAGGCATGCTGTGTTCCTCCGGTACTGGAACCGGCGCCGCGGCGCGCAGCTCGGCCACGTTCCGGTCGGCGCGGATGGTCTTGAACGACGCCTGCCGCAGCAGGCCGTGATTGCCGGTGCCATGATGGAACACTTCCACCACCATGACCGGCTTCACCCATTGCACCCTGCCCGGCCCGACGGCCCCGGCGGTGATGGCCGGTACCGGTGTGTCGCGGGCGAGCGGCGACAGCCGCCGCACCAGTGCGTCGAGCGTGTGCTGGTTGAAACCGCTTCCCACCCGGCCGGCATAGCGCCAGCCCCTGCGGCCCACGGGCGTGGCCAGCAGCAGCGCCCCCAGCCCACTGCGGCTGCCCTTGGGTGCGGTGAACCCAACCACCACGAACTCGTCGGACATGCGGTGCTTGACCTTGCGCCAGTGGTCGCCGCGACCGCTGCGGTAAGCCGCCGCGGCACGCTTGGAGATGATGCCCTCCAGGCCGCGTTCCACCGCCATGGCCAGGGCGCGCTGGCCATCGGCCACGTGCGAGCTGTACACCAGCGGCGGCGATGCCGATTCCAGCAGCGTGGCCAGCAACGCCTTGCGGTCGTCCTGGCGGCAGCCACGGACATCGACATCGCCCAGTTGCAGGATGTCGAACAGCACATAGGACAGGGGCGCGGCGCGCTCACCCGACAAGCTGGCCTGCAGCAGGCCGAAATCCTGCTGGCGTCCGGCCCCGGCCACCAGCTCGCCGTCCAGCACCGCCACGACATCGAGCGCCTGCAGGGCCTGCACGATCGCGGGCAGCCGCTGCGTCCATTCCAGCGCGTTGCGCGACCACAGCCGCACCCGGTCGCGGGCCAGCTGCGCGATCAGCCGATAGCCATCCCATTTGGCTTCGTGCAGCCAGCCGTCCCCGTCCGGCACCGCCTCCACCAGGGTGGCCAGCTGCGGCGCGTGGAATGCAGGTTCTGCGCGGGTGCGGCGGGCACCGGGCAGTTTGGCCGCGGCTGCCAACAGGCGCCGGCCCCGCGCCGGCACGGGGCGTGGTCGCGTGCCCGCGGCCGGCCCCCGCCCGGGCGGGGCAGCGTCCAGCAGGTCGTCCGCCTCCAGTGGGGCCGCGTACGCGTCGCGCGCCTTGAACAACAACCATTCCGGCTGCCGCCCACGTGCACCCGAACGCACCAGGTGCCATCCGCCCCTGAGCTTGCCGCCGAACAGCTGGAAGCGCAGGTGCCCCCTGGCCAATTGCTCCTCCGCATCGCCGTCGGTAGCCCAGGTGCCGTGGTCGAAGATCGCGACATGGCCGGCGCCATACTGGCCTGCGGGGATATCCCCTTCGAAATCCGCGTAGTCCAGCGGATGGTCTTCCACCTGGGCCGCCAGCCGCTTTACGGACGGGTCCAGGCTCGGCCCCTTCGGTACGGCCCAGCTGCGCAGGGTGCCGCCCACCTGCAGGCGGAAGTCGTAATGGCGATGGCTGGCGTGGTGCAGCTGCACCACGAAAACGGGGTGCATGCCGCGCGCGCGACGGCGGTCCACCGACGGCTCGGGGGTCCGGTCGAACCGGCGCTTGCGTCGATAGTCGTACAGACTCATCGCCGCTCCAGGCCCGGCGTTGGTGACATGGCAGGCAACGGTACCCCGCTGTTGCGCCGATGCCATGCATCCAGCTCAGCCTGGCCCAGGTCATCGGGCATGGTCTCCAGCAGCACGCAGGCGTCCAGTACATCGCGCAGCACGCCCAGCGGCGTGCCAGGCACCGCCGGCGGCCAGTACGCGACCGCGCCGAACCGCTCGACCATTGCCTGCACGTGGTGCTGCAGGTCTGCCCCTGCCTGCAACAGGCGCTGGCGTACCCAGCCGCGCAGCGGGGCGTGCGCCACGAAGCCCTGCGCGACCTGCGCATCGCGCCAGCCGGCCAGTGCCGACAGCGCGCCGCGGACCCACTCGGTGCGGCCGCCGGCGCGCGCGGGGACCAGCAGCGGCGCCGGCGCGGCATGCGCCCGCAGCTGGCGCTTGAGCGTGGTTTCCCATGTCCGCGCCTCGGCCACGGTGGCGGCCTCCAGCAGCCAGCCGGCATCCAGGTCGAAGAATTCGTAGTAGCGTGAAGAGAACGCCTGCATCCGCACCAGCGGATCACCGGCGATGCCCAGCTTGGCGTGGTCCTCATTCGCACAGGGCAGCACGTAAAGGAAAGTCGTGCCGTAGACCCGCCGGCCGATGCTGCCGACTGGAATCAAGCGACGGCCGCCGCCCATGCTCAGGGCACCGCCTTCCGGCGCGTGGACGTGCCTGCCTTCTTCGCGGCGGACTTGCGCGGTGCCGCCTTCTTCGCCGGTTTCCGCTTGCCGGCAGGCGTGCGCTTGTTCTCTTCCAGGCTTTTCTGCAGCAGCGCCATGAAATCGACGACGTTGGTGGTGGCATCCTCCGCCTCGGTGTGTTCGTCGATGATCCGGGTGGTGGCGCCCTTGGCCTTCAGGCGCTTGCGGATGATCGCCTCGAGCCGGCCACGGAACTCGTCCTGGTAATCGTCCGCACGCCACGGCACCGACATCGATTCGATCAGGCTCGCAGCCATCTCCGTCTCGCGCCTGGAGATACGGTAGTCGGCAGGCTTGCCCCCGGGCAGCCTGTACTCGGCCGGGTCCACCAGTTCCTGCGGATAACGCAGCATCATCAACAGCAGCGCCTCGCCCTCGGGCACCACCGCGCACAGGTACTCGCGGGTGCGGATGACAACGCGCGCGATGCCGGCCCTGCCGGTGTCGCGCAGCGTCTCGCGCAGCAGCACGTAGCCCTTCTCCGCCTTCTTGCCGGGAACGATCACATACGGCTTTTCATAGAAGCGCAGGCTGATCTCGCCGCGCTCGACGAACGCTTCCACGTCGATGGAGTCGTGGGTCTGCGGCGCAGCCGAGGCGATGTCCTCCTTTTCCACCACGACATAGCTGCCCTTGTCGTACTCGAATGCCTTGACGATGTCCTTCCATGGCACTTCCTCGCCGGTTTCGGCATTGACCCGTTCGAAGCGGATCGGCTTGCGGTCACGCGAGTCGAGCATGCGGAAGCTGATGTCCACCCGGCGCTCGCCGCTCATCAGCGACACCGGGACGTTCAACAGGCCGAAAGACAGGGTTCCCGTCCAGATCGGACGTGCCATGGCGTGCATACCGTTGTGAACTGGCGACAACGCTGGCCAATACCGGCTAAAGCAGGCGTGAAGAACCGCCCCGGCACGTTCACGCCCGTACCGGAAATATCCCGCGGACGTCACGCGAGCGGGCCACCGGTGCCAGCAGCGAATGCGCCACCACCGCCAGCGCATCGCGCTTGCGCCGTGCGCTGATCGCGGCCACGCAGTCGGCCGGCACCCACAGCCCGAATTCATGCATCTTGGCGTCCTGCGCGGTCGCCAGCACGCACGAATCGGCGGCAATCCCGGTCAGCACCAGCCGGCGGACGCCCAGCTTGCGCAGCAGGATCGCCAGCGGCGTGGCATGGAACGCCGAGTGCTTGGGCTTGAGCACGTGGTAATCGCCGGGCCGTGGCGACAGCCGCTCCACCGTGGCTGCGGCATGGCCACCGGCTTTGGCGCAGGCTTCGACCAGGTCGCCTAACTGTCCCCGCCAGCGGGCGAAGTTGTCGTTGACATGGATCACCGGCTGCGCTGCCGCATCGAACCGCCGGCGCAGGTCGGCGATCGGCCGGCAGATCGCGACGGCGCCTGCGCCGAGCGCGTCGCCGCCTTCGAAATCGAACAGGTTGACCATGTCCAGGATGATCAGCGCGGTCGCGTTGGCCTTGCCGGTCGCCATGCTCGCCCTGCCGCACTCAGCCGCGCGGGCCGCCCATGACCGGCAGGACCACGCCGCTTATGTAGCTGGCGGTCACCGGCGAAGCCAGGAACACGTAAGCCGGCGACACCTCCTCGGGCTGCGCCGGCCGCCCCATGTCGCTGTCGCCGCCAAACCGGGCGACATCGCCGGCATCCTTGTCCGCCGGGTTCAGTGGCGTCCAAACCGGGCCCGGCGCGACGCAGTTGACGCGGATGCCACGGGGCAGCAGTTGCGCCGCCAAGGACAGGGTAAGGGCATGGATCGCGCCCTTGGTCGCCGAATAGTCGATCAGCGACGGACTGCCGAACAGCGCGGTCTCCGAACCGGTGTTGATGATGCTGCCGCCCTGGCCAAGGTAAGGCAGCACCGCGCGCGCCATGTGGATATAGCCCGCGATGTTGGTCTGCAGGGTCTCTTGCAGGTGCAGATCGCCCAGATCCTCGAGCCGGTGGCAATGCAGCTGGAAGGCCGCATTGTTGACCAGGATGTCGATGCCGCCCAGCGCCCGGTCCGCCTGCCGCGCGGCCTGGTCGCAGAATGCAGGGTCACGCACGTCACCGCTGATGGCGATGCAGCGCCGGCCCTCTTTCTCGACCGCGGCGCACGTGGCCCGCGCATCCTCGTGCTCGTCCAGGTACAGGATCGCCACGTCGGCACCTTCGCGCGCGAACAGGACGGCCACTGCCCGGCCGATCCCCGAATCGCCCCCGGTGACCAGTGCGCGCATGCCCTGCAGTTTGCCGCTGCCGCGGTAAGCGGGTGCCTGGTAGCGTGGCGGCAGCTGCAATTCATGCTCGTTGCCCGGCTTGTCCAGGTGCTGTGCCGGCATCTTCGCCGGTTGCCGGTGGACGCCGGCCTGGACGCCTCCATCGGAGGATGCGGGCTTGCCCGCGCCCTGCCTGCGGGCCTGTGTCTGCAGTGCGCGCTGCCGCGCGGCGGTGGTGTCCGCGCCTGCCCCGGCGGTCTTCGCGCGACCCTTGCCGGGTTGCACCGAGGCCGTGGACTTCCCGCTGCCGGATGTCTTCCTGCCAGTAGCCATGGATCATGCTCCTTGTACGGGTATGGAGGGCTATCAGGCATTCATGCGGCCGCGTGGCGGGCGCAGTGTTCGCAACAATGGACCACGCCCGCGGACTCGATGCCATGGCCGATCACCGCGCATCGGCAATGCGCGCAGCGCGGCGCCATGGCGTGGATCGCGCATTCGAACGAATCGAAGGTGCCGGTGACGGCCCCTTGGGTCACCGTGAAACTGTTGGCATATTCATTTCCACAGACGTCGCAGGTCGCCATGGCCATGTCCTCGATGCAGATGGAGTGCTGATTGTCCGCAGCGCCGCCGCTGCCCGGCCGTGAAAGGACGTGGACGCCATGTGCATGAGGGGCCGTCAGCGGTGGCAAGCGCGCAGCAGGCGCAACGCGGCCGCCTCCAGCTGGCGTATGCCACGAAGTGCGCGCAGGGGTTCAAGCCGGCCGGCGCGCCAGGCATCGAACACGCAGGGGTCTATGTAGGACGCGCGACACACCGCCGGAGTATTGCCGAGAGTGGCCGCCACCGATGCGACCACCTGGTTCTGCATCGCGGTGCAGTGCGTCGCACTGGCATCCGCAGGCAGTGGCAACCGCACCAGTTCCATCAGGGCGGTCAGGGTTGCTCCCCATGTGCGGAAGTCCTTGGCGCTGAACGCAGCGCCGGTCGCCTGCCGCAGGTAAGCGTTGATATCGCCGGAATCGACCGGCCGCACCTGGCCGTCGTCGTCCAGGTACTGGAACAGCATCTTGCCGGGCAGGTCATGGCAACGCCGGATCAATCCCACCAGCCGGGCGTCGTCGATGTGCAGCACGTGCACGCGGCCTGACTTGCCGGCGAACCGTATCTGCGCGACGCGCTTTGCCGGCAGGCGCACGTGACGGGTGCGCAGCGTGGTCAGGCCGTAGGAGCGATTGCTGCGCGCATAGGCCGCATTGCCGACCCGCGCATACGTCCGGCCCATCACCGATACGACCAGGGCCAGGACCTTCTCGCGTGGAAGCCCGCCCAATGCAAGGTGCCGACGCACCTGCCTGCGCAGCGCCGGCAGTGCCTTCCCGAACGCCAGGATGCGATCGAACTTGTCCGTACCACGCCGCCGCACCCAGTCCGGGTGGTAGCGGTACTGCTTGCGCCCGCGCGCGTCGCGACCGGTCGCCTGCAGGTGCCCGTCGGCGCTGGTGCAGATCCAGACGTCCTTATAGGCCGGCGGGATTGCCAGCTGGCGGATCCGCTGCAGGGTCTGGCGGTCGCGCACCGTCGCACCATCGGCGTCAACGTAGCGGAAGCCCTTTCCGGCGCGCAGCCTCACGATGCCCGGTTGCCGGTCATGGACGTGGCGCAGGCGGCTCTCACCCATGGCCTGGCCCGATCATGGAAACCCATCGCGCAGGCATGGCCGCATGGCGATCCAGCACGCCGCTCACCAGGGCGGAACGACCATCACGAGTACCAGCAGCAGCACCACGGCGCCTATGAGCACCATCCAATGACCACGTTTCATCCGGACATCACCTCGCAAGCAACAATCGATCCACGGCCGCCGCGCCGCATGCGGTCCCGCGTGGATACCGGGCACACCACCGCTTCCCTTGCGCGCGGCAATACCGATGACCCATGCCCGGAACCGGAATGGAACGCGCGGCAGGACCTACAGGCATCCTCTCCGGCACTCCGTCGCAGGCACCGTGCGCAGACACTCAGTACAGGGCCGACGCGCTGGACCAGAGCGACTGCGCCGTGACCGCCGCAAGCGCCCCCAGCGACATGTAAACAACGGCTGACAGACCCCGGGAGAGCAACCGCCTCATCACCCTTCTCCTGCGATACGGCCGGGCTACAGTCATAACGCCCGCTGCGTGACCGGCGCGGGAAGATCGGTGCAGATGTCGTGAACACGGCGCTTCAATGGCCTGCCGCGATCACGTCGCAGGAATCACCGGCATGCCACCGGTAACACCCTGGCCACTGAGCACCTACTACCTGCATGCGCGCACGGGGCGGTGACTGCTCCTATCGCGTCCCGGCATCGGCCGGGGGCACCTGCCCAGGCAGGAGATCCGCAGCGCGCACGAGCGCCCATCCCCCACCAGCTGATGATGGGCGGCCAGGTGCGCGTCCGACGGCAGTGGTGGACGCGGCGTCCCGGACTGCCCTTGGCGGGCGTCCCGCTGCAGGGAACAGCCCATTGCCGGGGATACCGGCATCCGCATGGCAGGTCCGCCTTGCCGGTCGGCAGTTGCTGCTCAAGGCTGCTCTTACCAGCAGGCTTCGTGGACCCGGTTGTCCCAATGGCTGGAAAGCGCGAAGCCCCGCTTCAGCCCTGCTTTGCGGAACGCCGCATCGCGCCCTTTCCGCGCCCTCGCACAGGCATCTTCCGCGGGGCGCGCATTGCGCCGCGCAGGGGCGGTGCGCCGGGACCGCGGTGCGGCGCGCGTGGCCGGCCGAGGCACTGCGGGCGGACCCGCCGTCTGCAGCAGCCGCTGCACGGTCCAGACCTTCACCGGCGGCCCGGCGCATGGCTGGGACTGATAGGCCACCTGGCCGCCATCGAGGCACTTGAACACCTGCAGCGGCACCACGTGCGGCGCGCTGGCCGCCACCAGCAGTAACAGGAATCCAACTTTCGCCATCACCGGTTCCGTTCAGGCTGTCCGGACCCCATCATCGCGTCGGGCATGGGCGGGAAACATCAGCGGCACATCCCTGCCGGGGTCGTCACGCTGCCCTGTTCGAGGTCGGACAACCGGCCATGCGCGCATGGAGTTTTTTTTTTCACAAATGGCTTGCTCGGCCCGAAAAGCCGGGCTATCATTTCTTTCTCGGCAACAACGCAACAACGGGGCCATAGCTCAGCTGGGAGAGCGCCTGCATGGCATGCAGGAGGTCAGCGGTTCGATCCCGCTTGGCTCCACCAAATCCGGACATTAGGCCGTCTGGAAAGCCGAAAAAAACTTGATGAAGTTTACGCGTCCCCATCGTCTAGAGGCCTAGGACATCACCCTTTCACGGTGGCGACCGGGGTTCGAATCCCCGTGGGGACGCCATTCATCGAAAACAAAGACCCCGGTTTCACAAGGGTCTTTTTTGTTGGAGGCATTGCCCTGCCCAACAGGCAATGAGGAAGAGAAAAAGCTTCCACTCCGACAAAGAGTCCGGTAATATTCCGCGCTCGAAAATTTGGATACGGGGCCATAGCTCAGCTGGGAGAGCGCCTGCATGGCATGCAGGAGGTCAGCGGTTCGATCCCGCTTGGCTCCACCAAATCCGGACATTAGGCCGTTCGGATTGATTGACAACGAAGCATACGCGTCCCCATCGTCTAGAGGCCTAGGACATCACCCTTTCACGGTGGCGACCGGGGTTCGAATCCCCGTGGGGACGCCAATTCAAGGAAGCTCTGCCCAGGCAGGGCTTTTTTGTTGCCCGCAAGAAGAGGCGCTCCCCTGATCCGGCCTGCGGCCCCACTCATTGCGGCCGTAGGGCCTTGGCCAGGGCCTGGCGCAGGTCGCTCCCGGTATAGGGCTTGGCCAGCGTCACGCCGGCATCGAATATCCCGGGCAGCCGCGATGCATCCATCCCGGTCGCGACCAGGAACGGGATCCCGCGCCCGGCGAGTACCTCGGCAACCGGCGTACTGTCTTCGTCGTCGGCCAGGCAGAAATCGAGCAACGCCAGTTGCGGGTGCAGCACATCGATCATGTCCAGCGCGGACCGCACGGTTTCGGCCACGCCCACGACGTGCAATCCCTCGCGCTCGAGCTGCAACTGCAGCAGCGTCGCGTTCAAGTCGTCGTTCTCCACGATCATCACACGCATGGAGTGCAGCGAATCCATCGCCATCCCTTGCTCACGGATGACGGAAGTATAGCCATCCGGGCCCCGGGTTACTTTGCGAAAACCGCCGCCAAGGCCTGCCCAACCCCCAAGCCCTCCGTTATACTTGCGCCCCTGCCAGCCGAAGTGGCGGAATCGGTAGACGCAGCGGACTCAAAATCCGCCGCCCTTAAAAGCGTGTGGGTTCGAGTCCCACCTTCGGCACCAGCACAGCAAAGGCCAGGCAGCGATGCCTGGCCTTTTTGCGTTCGTACGTCATTCCCGCTGGACGAGCGTCGCAGGAAGGCCCCGGGCAACAGGGCCTTCCTCGCCGCGATCTCCACGGAGGTCAGCGCCGGATCAGTTGCGGCGTGCGCGTGCGAACGCCTCGGCCAGCGCATTGTTGGCCGGTGGTGCCGAACTGCCCGGGCGCGTGCCCCGCGACGGTTCGCCACGCCCACCATCACGGCGCCCCGCCGTACCCCGCCCCGCACCCTGCTCCGCGCCCTTGTCGGCGCGCCTGGCCGGTGCCGGGCTGTCGTCCAGGCGCCGGGTCAACGCGATGCGCTTGCGCGCGACATCGACCTCCAGCACCTTCACCTTGACGATATCGCCGGCCTTGACCACGTCGCGCGGGTCCTTGACGAAAGTGTCCGACAGCGCGGAGATGTGGATCAGGCCGTCCTGGTGCACGCCGATGTCGACGAACGCGCCGAAGGCGGCCACGTTGCTGACCACTCCTTCCAGCACCATGCCCTCGCGCAGGTCCTTGATGTCTTCCACGCCATCGGCGAAACGCGCCGCCTTGAACTCGGGACGCGGATCGCGGCCGGGCTTTTCCAGTTCCTTCAGGATGTCGCGCACGGTCGGCACGCCGAAGGTCTCGTCGGTGAACTGCTCGGCCTTGAGCCCACGCAGGAAGCTGCCGTCGCCCAGCAGTGTCTTGATCGGCCGCTGCGCCGCGGCGACGATGCGCTCGACCACCGGATAGGCCTCCGGGTGCACGGCCGAGGCATCCAGCGGCTCGTCGCCATCGGCGATGCGCAGGAAGCCGGCGCATTGTTCGAAGGTCTTGTCGCCCAGGCGCGGCACCTTGAGCAGGTCGCGGCGGCGCCGGAACGGGCCGTTCTCGTCGCGATGGCGGACGATGTTCTCGGCCACCGTCGACGACAGGCCCGACACCCGCGACAACAGCGCGGCCGAAGCGGTGTTGACGAACACGCCCACCGCGTTGACGCAATCCTCCACGCGCGCGTCCAGCGCCTTGGCCAGGCGGAACTGGTCCACGTCGTGCTGGTACTGGCCGACACCGATCGCCTTGGGCTCGATCTTGACCAGTTCGGCCAGCGGATCCTGCAGGCGCCGCGCGATCGATACGGCCCCGCGCAGCGACACGTCGAGGCCGGGGAACTCGCGGGCCGCGAGCTCGGACGCCGAGTACACCGAGGCACCGGCCTCACTGACCACGACCTTCTGCAGCTTCGGATTGTCGCAGGCCTTGATGACCTCCCCAGCGAGCTTGTCGGTTTCGCGGCTGGCGGTGCCGTTGCCGATGGCGATCAGTTCGACGTTGTGCCGGGCGCACAGCAGCCTGAGCGTCTGCAGCGATTGTTCCCACTGGCGCCTGGGTTCGTGCGGATAGATCGTCTCGGTCGCCAGCAGCTTGCCGGTGGCATCGACCACGGCGACCTTGCAGCCGGTGCGGATGCCCGGGTCCAGCCCGAGCACGGTCCTGGGACCGGCCGGTGCGGCCAGCAGCAGGTCCTTGAGGTTGTCGCCGAACACCGCGATGGCTTCGGCCTCGGCCTTCTCGCGGGCCTGGTTGAACAGGTCCAGCAGCAGGTGCATGTGCAGCTTCGCGCGCCAGGTCAGGCGACAGGCGTCCAGCAGCCAGCGGTCCGCCGCGCGGCCGTGGTCGGCGACGCCGGCGCTGCGCGCCACCCGGCCTTCGGCGTACTGGTGGCCGGCGTCCGCATCGCTGCCCGGATCCAGTTCGAGGAACAGGATTTCCTCGCGGCGCGCGCGGAACAGCGCCAGCAGCCGGTGCGAGGGAATCTTCGCCAGCGACTCGGCATGCTCGAAGTAATCGCGGTACTTGGCGCCTTCGGTTTCCTTGCCTTCGGCGACGCGGGCACGGATCACCCCGACCTCGCCCAGCCACTGGCGCAGCTCGCCGACCAGCGCCGCGTCCTCGCCCCAGCGTTCCATCAGGATCGCGCGCGCGCCTTCCAGCGCGGCCTTGGCATCGGCCACGCCCTTGTCGGCATCGACGAAACCGGCGGCGAAGGCCTGCGGATCCCGGGTCGGGTCTGCGAGCAGGCCGTCGGCCAGCGGTTCCAGCCCGGCTTCGCGGGCGATCTGCGCGCGGGTGCGGCGCTTGGGCTTGTACGGCAGGTACAGGTCCTCCAGCCGCGACTTGGTGTCGGCAGCCAGGATCTCGTTGCGCAGCTCGTCGCTCAGCTTGCCCTGTTCCTCGATGCTGGCAAGCACCGCGGCACGGCGGTCTTCCAGTTCGCGCAGGTAGGTCAGGCGCACTTCCAGGTTGCGCAGCTGGGTGTCGTCCAGGCCGCCGGTGACTTCCTTGCGGTAGCGGGCGATGAACGGAACGCTGGCGCCTTCATCGAGCAGGGCGATGGCGGCCTTGGCCTGTGCGGGCTGGGCGCCGATCTCGTCGGCGATGGTCTGCGCGATCTGCTGCGCGAGCTTGCTGTCTTGCATGGATTCCAGGGGCTACCGCTACTCGGGAAGCCCGCATTCTGGCAGCGCGTCCCGGGAGGGGAAAGCCATTGACAGCCCGGCCCGGGGTTGCTTCGCGCCGGTGTCGGCAGACGACCGGCGCAGCTGCCGGCGCGCCTAGCCCAGATGCCGGTTCAGGCGCTGGAAGGCAATGTCGTCGCGCAGGCTCTCCAGCACCATCACCCGCACCCTGCCCTTGCCGCTGACGTCCATCATCCGCTCCACGTAGATCTCAGGGCCAGCGTCGGTGTCCCTGCGGGTCTTGCTGAAGCCATAGGGCACCACGCCCTTCTCGCCATCCTTGCTGCCACCGATATAAAGAACGACTGCCATGGTGACCCGTACTCCTGTTGCGTCTGTAACGGCACCACTCTAGGTGGGCGGGCGTTACCAGGATGTACAAAAAAGGTTGAGGCTGCATGACCGGGCGGTTGCGCGCCGAAGACAGGTGCCGGCAACCGCTCAGGAAACACCCGGCCACCAGCCGCGCCCCTGCAATGCATAGCGGTCGGCCGCGCGCTCGAACGGATTGCGGACGCTGACCCCACCGCAGGCCAGGTAGACCGGCAGGAACAACGGCCCCAGCACCATGTACTGGAACACGTGCGCGCGCTCATGGTCGCCGAGGCGGACCTGCGGATGGCGGCAGCGGCCGGCGCGGTGTTCGTAGGTCGTACACGCCGCGTCGAGGGTATCGCCGGTGTGCAGGATCACCATGCCCAGGGTGATTGCGCCGCCCGGCCCCCACGGCCAACGATGGAACACCAGCGCGCAGTCGCGCCGGTTCCAGTGCGGCCTGGCCCCCGCCGGCATGCCCGCCAGCCCCGCGGCCAGGCCGAGCAGGGTGTTGGGCGCCGTCCACAGCGCGCCCAGCAGGCGCGCCAGGCGCAGGCCCCATGCCGCAACGCGGCCACATGCGCCTGCGGTTGCGGTGGAGGGGCGCTGCATTCGAGCCGTCAACCGCCGCGCAGCCGCAGCAACTGCTGGCGGAACCAGGGCGCGGCGTCCTGCTCGGCACGGCCCGGGCACGCCACCCGGTAGGGCTTGCCGCTGATGCTGCTGCGGCTGGCGGCACGCTCGATGAACTGTTCGGCGCTGTCGGCCAGGCCGCGCTTGAGCAGGTAGTCGTACTTGCGCTGCAGGTGGCTGCGCGCTTCGGCCGCATCGTGCCAGCTGCCGTTGCGCTGGAAGCGACAGCCCGAATCCTCCAGTGCCTGCATCAATCCACCGATCTCGGCGCGGGCGGTGGCGCCGGGCGCGGCGTGCAGCGTGGACGGAACCACCGCCACACCCAGGAGCATCGCCAGCAAGATGCCGCGCGTCATGGGCGTTCGCTCAGCCAGCCGTGGATGGCGCTGGGTACCTCGCGCTGCGCGCGTGCCGAGACATAGATGCCGATATGGCCGCCGCGGAAACCCAGCTCCGTGTAGTCGTCGCTGCCGGTGCGTTCGCGCAGTGCCCTGGACGCCGCCGGCGGCACCAGGTGGTCCTGCTCGGCGTAGATGTTGAGCACCGGCATCCGCAGGTTTTCCAGGTCCACCACCTCGGCACCGATGCGGATGCCGCCATGCATCAGCCCATTGGCCTGGTAGAACTGCTTGACGAACTCGCGGAACGCCTCGCCGGCCAGGTCGGGCGAGTCGAAGATCCACTTCTCCATGCGCAGGAAATCCTCCAGCGCCTGCCGGTCGTCGAGGATGTCCACCAGTCCCACGTATTTCTGCACATTGAGCCGGAACGGCTTGAGCATCAGGTAACTGGCGTTCATCAGGTCGGCCGGGACATTGCCCAGCGTATCGACGAACAGGTCCACGTCGACGTGCCGGGCCCAGTGCGAGAGCATGTTGTCCGCGGTGTGGAAATCCACCGGCGTGACCATGGTCACCAGGTTGCGCACCTTGTGCGGGCGCAGCGCGGCGTAGCACAGCGAGAACACCCCGCCCTGGCAGATGCCCAGCAGGTTGGGCGCCCCGCCATGCTGCGCATGCAGGTGGTCGACGGCGCCGTCGAGGTAGCGCAGCAGGTAGTCCTCCAGGGTCAGGAAACGCTCGGAGCGATCCGGGTAGCCCCAGTCCAGCACGTACACATCCTGGCCGGCGGCGAGCAGTTTCTGCACCAGCGAGCGGCCGTCCTGCAGGTCCACCATGTACGGCCGGTTGACCAGCGCGTAGACGATCATCAGCGGCGGCTGCCCGGACGGCGCCCCGCTACCGACGAAGCGGTACAGCGTGACCTTGCCGTCGCTCCACACCGGCTGGCGTTCGGTGACGCCATAGTCGACGTCCTCCATGCCCGGCAGCAGCTTCAGCCCGTCGGCCAGCTTGCGCTGCAGCTGCAGGGTCTCCTGCAGCAGGTCGTCCATGCCGAACCCGAGCGGCCCCTTCATGGCTTGCCTCCGCGCCGCGGCGTGGCCGGGCGGGACGCGGTCCTGGCCGCGCGGACGCTGGCGGGTGCGGCCGGCTTGCCGGCCTTCGTTGCCGCCGCGGGCCGGTTCTTCGGTGCGGCGCCGCCGCCGTGCGCGGACTTCGACTTCACCGTCGACTTCGCCGTCGTCCTCGCCCTCGCCTTCGCTGGCGCCGGGGCGGGCGCCGGGGCGGGCGCGGTGCCGGTCGCGGCCATGCGCCGCATCCAGCGCTCCAGTTCGGCGATGCGGCGGTGGGCGGCATCCATCTCGGTGCGCGTCGGCACTCCCATCAGCTCGCAGGCGCGCTCGAGCTCGTGCTGGGTGGCGGCGCGCAGGCGCATCTGGGTATTGGCCAGATCGGCGTAGATGCGCTGGAAATCCTCGGACATGGCCACCGTGGCATAGGCCTCTTCGGCGGCGTCGATCCACAGGTCGAACATCGCGCGGGCACTGGTGAGCTGGCTGCCGGGGGCCTCGTGCTCGGCCAGCTTGGCCTCGAAGCGATGGAAGGCATCATCCAGCACGCCGCGGATGGAGCCGACATAGGCCTCCATGCGCGCCTGGTGCTCCTGCTGCGCACGCAGCAAGGCCTGCCAGCGCGCCTGGTGCTCGCGGGCCGGGCCGAAGGTCGGCGCGTTCAGCCAGCCGCCCTCGCCATGGCCGGACTGCAGCGCATGGACGAAATCGCGAATCCAGGGCTGGTCGCCCAGCGCGTTGCCACCGCGGGCCGCATCGAGCATCCAGCGCACCATGGCGTCGCCCTGCCCCTCCACGGCGTCGCGCCAGGCGCCGGCGACTTCGGCGGCACTGCTGTCGCGGCCGGCGAAACGGGCCGCGACCTGCTGCATCGTGCCCAGCCAGTCACCGGCCTGCTGCTGGAAGCGGGCGCCGAGCTCATGCACCTGCGGCGCGGCGCCGGTGCTGACCAGCCGCGTCCACTGCGCGATGCCCTCCTGCCAGGGAAAGGCGTCCGGCGCGCCTGCGGCGCCCTGGCCCACGGCCTGCTGCCATGCCTCCCAGGCGCGCTTCAGGCCGGCGTCGAAACCCGTGCTGTCGTTGTCCTCGGCCACTGCCGCTGCCCTGCTCCGCCGTTGTCACGACGATGATAGCAACGCGGCCGCGCCGCAGCGGTCAGGGCTTGGGAATATGCAGGGTCTTGCTGATCATCAGCGAACCGGACAACGCGAACAGCAGCACCAGCGGATGCAGCTGCCACGGCCCCAGTTGCCAGACGCCGCCCCACAGGTTGGCGCCGATCGCGCCGAAATGGGCCGCCATCGCCAGCACGACCACCAGCGCCAGGCTGGTGGGGATCGGGGTTCCCTCGAAGTACGGGACCTTGTCCGAGTCGCCGGCGATTTCCTCGGCGGTGACGTTGTAGCGCGCCAGCCGGCTGACGCCGCAGCAGACGAAGTAGCTCAGCACCAGCCAGTCCCAGCCGCCCTGCATGCCGCAGGCGTAGGCCAGCGCGGCGGGGGCGACGCCGAAGGAGATCACGTCGGCCAGCGAATCCAGTTCGCGCCCCAGGGTGGAGGACGACTGCCGCCAGCGGGCGATACGGCCATCGAGCGCATCGAACACGAACGCCAGCGGGATCAGCGCCATGCCGAACAGCAGGAAGCCGCGCTGGCCGTCCTGCAGGAAGCGCATCGCCGCAAACACCGCACCGGTGCCGCAGAAGGCGTTGCCAAGCGTGAACCAGTCCGCGAGGCGGAACTCGCGCAGCATCGAGAAGTGACGTTTCATGGGGACTCGCCGGACATGTACCCGGACAGGTTACCGCGAGCGCCCACGACCGCGACAGCACCGCGGGCACCGGACACCCACCTTGCGCCGGCACACCGGGGATCGCCATCATCGGTCATGGACCCGCCGCCGCCACGTCCGCCCCCCCTGAACGGACGACGACGATGCTGGACATTCCCACCCTGGCCGCACAGTTGCGGCACCCCCATGGCGACGCCGCAATGGCCGTGGCCGAGTCGATGAACCGCAGCAATGGCGCGCTGAACCGCGCCGCGATCGCATTGCTGGCCGTCCAGGCCAACGAGCACATTCTGGAAATCGGCCCCGGCAACGCGGCCTTTGCCCCGCTGCTGCTCGCCGCACCCGGCAGCCGTTACCTGGGCATCGAGCTGTCCAGCGAGATGGTCCGCGCCGGCAACGCGCTCCTGCGCGGCAACGGGCTCGCCGGGCGCGCGCAGCTGCAGGCCGGCGATGCGCAGGCGCTTGCCGTGGGCAACGCCCGCTTCGACGCCGTACTGGCCGTGAACACCCTGTACTTCTGGCCGGACCTGCCCGGCGTCCTGGCGCGGCTGGCCGCGGCGCTGCGCCCCGGGGGCCGGCTGTGCCTGGCCTTCGGCGATGCCGCGTTCATGCGCAGCCTGCCCTTCACCGCCCATGGCTTCCACCTGTACGAACGGGCCCGGGTCGAGCACGCGCTGCACGCCAGCGGCTTCCCGGCCTGGATCCACCGGACCCACGCCGAAACCGGCACCAGCAACGACGGCCGCCGGGTCGACAAGCAGTTCCACCTGCTGCTGGCCCGGCGCGGCTGACGCTTACAGGCGGCTATAGCTCCAGGACTGCATGCGGCCGTCGCGGTACGGCATCACCCCGTGGAACGGCCGCGGATCGGCATCGAACACCAGTGGCAGGAAATGGCGGTCGCCCTCCCACAGCGGCAGCGACTCGAGCCGGTCCACCGGCACCCATTCCAGCGTGCCCTCGGGGTTGGACTGCAGCGGCGTGCCGGTCCAGTCGTCGATCACGAACACGAAGGCGAACCAGTCTTCGCCGTGCTTGCCGAAGCCCGGCCAGCTCAGGGTGCCGCGCAGGCGGGTGGTGCCGCATTCGATCCCGGCTTCCTCGCGGATCTCGCGGTGCATGCATGCCAGCGCGTCTTCCTCCGGCTCCATCTTGCCGCCCAACCCGTTGTACTTGCCCAGGTGCATGTCGCCGGGACGGGTGTTGCGATGGATCATCAGGGCCTGGGTGCCGTCCCTGGACATCACGTATCCCAGGGTGGCGAGAATCGGGGTATAGGGCATCGGAATCGGGGCGTGCGGCGAAAACACGCAGTATGACCGATCGCCCCGCCACGCGAATGCGGCGCCGGGAACGGCGCGCCCGGCACCGGCATCGTCCGCGCGTGCGCCGGGCTCACATCGGCATGCCGGCCTCGTCGAGCCGGCGCAGGGTGGCCACGCCATGCCCGCGCTCGGCCAGGTATTCCAGCCATTTGCCGAGGAAGGTATTCATGCGCAGGCGATGGCTGACCAGTTCGTCCGCCGGGGGATACATGCCGATCGCGTCCTGCCAGCGCCGGCCGACATAGCAGTGGGTGGTCTCCACCTGCTTCGCATCGCGGTACAGGCGCACGTAGGCCGACGGATCGGGCTCGCCGGTCAGCGGGTCGAGGATGCCATAGGTCATGCGCAGTTCGACCGTGTAGCGGTGGCACTCGATCACGTCCAGGTACAGGTCCAGGCCATCGCCGATGGATGAGGCATAGCGCCCCTGGTGCAGGTGGTCCGGTGCGAACAGCCGCACCAGGTGCTGGTAGTTTTCCGCGTACAGCCCCATCAGCCAGCCAAGGCGACCAAGCCGGGGAATGCGATCGACGCGGGAAAGAGCCTGGTTCATGGGGTGATCGTACACGGCCCCCCTGGCCGCGGCATGCGCTGCGGCGGCCTCAGAACATCTCCCGCTGCAGCCCCAGCGTGCCGAGCACCTTGCTGGAGATCTCCTCGATCGAGGTATGCGTCGTGCTCAGGGTCGGGATGCGCTCCATCCTGAACATGGTTTCGGCCGCGGCCACCTCGCGGCGGCAGACCTCGGCGCTGGCGTAGCGCGAATTGGGCCGCCGCTCCTGGCGGATCTGCTGCAGCCGCTCGGGGTCGATGGTCAGCCCGAACAGCTTGTGCCGGTACGGGCGCAGCCGCGGCGGCAGGCGGTCGCTCTCCAGGTCCTCCTCGGTCAACGGATAGTTGGCCGCGCGGATGCCGTAGTGCAGCGCCAGGTAGATGCAGGTCGGGGTCTTGCCGGCGCGCGACACGGCCACCAGCACCACGTCGGCCTCGTCGTAGTTCACCGCGATGCCGTCATCGTGGCTCAGGGCGAAGTTCATGGCGTTGATGCGGCGGTGGTAGGTGTCGAAGTCCACCATGCCGTGGGCCTGGCCGATCTTGGAGTGGCGGGTGGCCTCCAGTTCCTGTTCCAGCGGGCCGATGAACGGCACGAACACGTCCAGTACCAGTGCCCCGCTCTCCTCCAGGATCCGCCCCAGCGCCGAGTCGACGCAGGAGCTGACCACGATCGGCCGGACCTGGTAGCGCTCGCCCGCGGCGCGGATGCGGCGTGCGGCGTCGTGCGCCTTGTTGGCATCGTCCACGAACGACATGCGATCGGTCACGAAACTGAAGCCGGAGAACTGGGTCAACAGGCTGTGGCCCACGGTCTCGGCAGTGATGCCGGTACCGTCCGAGACATAGAACACCGGTCGGATCGCCGTCATGCAGGACTCCTTTGGAGGGGGAATGGCGCGGGGGGCGACGGATGACCCGCCGCTGTCCCGGGAAAGACAAGCACAAGACAAAGTAATGTCACAAGCTTGTGCCGCTTAGGTGTGCACTGCATCATATTGGCTTCTTCCTACGGACGTGGCCATACCAGCCCGCCTCGGGCGATGGCCTCAACGGAGCATCGCGCTTGAACGAGAACATCCTGTGGTTGCATGAACTGCGCTTGGCCGACCTGGCCCGCGTGGGGGGCAAGAATTCCTCGCTCGGCGAGATGATCGGCAACCTTGCCGGCCTGGGAGTCTCGGTACCTGGCGGCTATGCCACCACCGCCGAAGCGTTCAAGGACTTCATCGCCCACAACGACCTGTCCAAGCGCATCTTCGACCGCCTGGCCACGCTGGACGTGGAAGACGTCAACGCGCTGACCGCGGCCGGCGGCGAGATCCGCGGCTGGGTGATCGACGCGCCGCTGCAGCCGGCGCTGGACAAGGACATCCGCGACGCCTACGCGCGCCTGTGCGCCGACAACGGCGGCGGCGAAGTGGCCGTGGCGGTGCGTTCCTCGGCCACCGCCGAGGACCTGCCCGATGCCTCCTTCGCCGGCCAGCAGGAGACCTTCCTCAACGTCACCGGCGCCGACGACGTCGTGCGCAAGGTCAAGGAAGTGTTCGCCTCGCTGTACAACGACCGCGCCATTGCCTACCGCGTGCACCATGGCTTCAAGCACGAGGACGTGTTCCTGTCCGCCGGCGTGCAGCTGATGGTGCGCTCGGGCGTGGGCTCGTCGGGCGTGCTGTTCACCCTGGACACCGAATCGGGCTTCCGCGACGTGGTGTTCGTCACCTCCTCGTTCGGCCTGGGCGAGATGGTCGTGCAGGGTGCGGTCAACCCGGACGAGTTCTACGTCTACAAGCCCACCCTGCAGGCCGGCAAGCCGGCGATCCTGCGCCGCGCGCTCGGCAGCAAGGCGATCCGCATGGTGTATTCGGATGTCCCCGGCGAGCGGGTCAAGGTCGAGGACACCCCGGCCGAACTGCGCAACACCTTCTCGATCAGCGACGAAGACGTGCACGAGCTGTCCCGGCAGGCGCTGACGATCGAGAAGCACTACGGCCGCCCGATGGACATCGAGTGGGCCAAGGACGGGGTCAGCGGCAAGCTGTTCATCGTGCAGGCGCGCCCGGAAACGGTGAAGTCGCGCAGCCATGCCACCCAGATCGAGCGCTTCGCGCTGACCGAAAAGGGCGGCAAGGTACTGGCCGAAGGCCGTGCGGTCGGCGCCAAGATCGGTGCCGGCGTGGCCCGCGTGGTCAAGACCCTGGACGACATGAACCGCGTGCAGCCCGGCGACGTGCTGATCGCCGACATGACCGACCCCGACTGGGAGCCGGTGATGAAGCGGGCCTCGGCCATCGTCACCAACCGCGGTGGCCGTACCTGCCACGCGGCGATCATCGCCCGCGAGCTGGGCGTGCCGGCCGTGGTCGGCTCGGGCAACGCGACCCAGGTCATCGAGGACGGCCAGCTGGTCACCGTCAGCTGCGCCGAGGGCGATACCGGCTTCATCTATGAAGGCAAGCTGGGCTTCGAGCGCGCGACCACCGACCTGGGCAACATGCCGCCGGCGCCGCTGAAGATCATGATGAACGTGGCCAACCCCGAGCGCGCCTTCGATTTCGGCCAGCTGCCGAACGCCGGCATCGGCCTGGCCCGCCTGGAAATGATCATCGCCAGCCACATCGGCGTGCACCCGAACGCGCTGCTGCAGTACGACCGCCAGGATGCGGCCACGAAGAAGAAGATCGACGAGAAGATCGCCGGCTACAAGGATCCGGTGAGCTTCTACGTGGACCGCCTGGCCGAAGGCATCGCCACCCTCACCGCCTCGGTCGCGCCGAACCCGGTGATCGTGCGCCTGTCGGACTTCAAGTCCAACGAGTACGCCAACCTGATCGGCGGCAGCAATTACGAGCCGCATGAAGAGAACCCGATGATCGGCTTCCGCGGCGCCAGCCGTTACGTCGACCCGAGCTTCTCGGCCGCGTTCGCCCTGGAGTGCCAGGCCGTGCTGCGCGTGCGCAACGAGATGGGCCTGGACAACCTGTGGGTGATGATCCCGTTCGTGCGCACCCTGGAGGAAGGCCGCAAGGTGGTCGAGGTGCTGGCGCAGAACGGCCTCAAGCAGGGCGAGAACGGCCTGAAGATCATCATGATGTGCGAGGTGCCGTCCAACGCGCTGCTCGCCGACGAGTTCCTGGAGATCTTCGATGGCTTCTCGATCGGCTCCAACGACCTGACCCAGCTCACGCTCGGCCTGGACCGCGACTCCTCCATCGTCGCCCACCTGTTCGACGAGCGGAATCCGGCGGTCAAGAAGCTGCTGTCGATGGCGATCAAGGCCGCCCGTGCCAAGGGCAAGTACGTCGGCATCTGCGGCCAGGGCCCGTCCGACCATCCGGATCTGGCCGAATGGCTGATGCAGGAAGGCATCGAGTCGGTGTCGCTGAACCCGGATACCGTGGTCGACACCTGGCTGCGACTGGCCAAGAGCAAGGCCGCGTCCTGATCCAGGCACGCGCGATGGCCCGCTGATCCAGACCAGGCCCCGGGAAACCGGGGCCTTGTTTCATGCGCCCCCGGCGGCGCCGGCCGGCACGCCTGTCCGGCCCGGGGAACTCCGGAAAAGACAACGCCCCGCGAGGGGGCGTTGTCTCCTTGCGAACTTCGGGATGGCCGCGCCATCCACCGGGCTCAACGCCGGGTGGACGCCGCATCCACCGCTGCCGTCTGCGTCACCACCTGGCCGTCGATGACCGGCAGGCGATCGCTGGCCGGCTTGTCATCCATGCGGACCTTCTTTTCCTGCCCGTTGAAACGGTAGGTGACGTCGTAGCCGACCGTGCGGCTGGCATTGCCGAGGGCGACGCGGCTGCCCGGCTGCTTGTCCATGCGCATGCTGCCGGTGCTGCCGTCGGCCTTGCGGTAGGTGACGTTGTAGCCGGTGACCCGCGAGGATTCCGACGCGGTCTGCTCGGTATGGCACTGGCGCTCGGTACGCTGCACCACGCGACCGCCGACATGGCGCTTGTCGATCTGGTTGCCGATCACCCCGCCGGCGACCGCACCGGCCGCGGTCGCCGCCTTGCGGCCGTCGCCCTTGCCCACCTGGTTGCCCAGCAGGCCACCGATGACCGCACCGGCAACCGTGCCGCCGACGTTGCCATCGCGCTCGGGCAGGCGCTCCTGCACCACCACGTCCTCGCACACCTCGCGCGGCACCGTGGTGGTGGATGTCTCGCGGACCGGCTCGCTGCCGATCACGGTGGCATAGGCCGGTTCGCTGCGGGTGACCGGCTCGACCTTGAGCACGTCGGCGTACTCCAGCGTGCCCTGGCTCGGGGCGAGGGCATTGCCGGCCGCCGCGTCATCGGCCAGCGGTGTGCTGTCCAGCACCGGCGTTCCACCCTGCGCCAGCGGCGCGGCCTTGTCGCGGCTGCTCATGAACGCGGCGGTGGCGATACCTCCCACCAGCAAGGCACCGGCAGCCACCAGAACAGTAGTCGTGTTGCTCTTCATCGTCTGCTCCCAGCGGGTCGCCCGCCTGTTGACCTGCGCGCAATTCCAGCACGATAAACCTGAACGAAGGCATCCACCGGGCCCGCCCCTGGATGAAAAGCCGGCCGGCTGTCGCAATATTGCACCTGCGCCCCTCCCTCTCCAAGGATTCCGCCATGTCCAGCCCGATGCTGCTGCCCTTCATGGAATGGGCGCGCAAGCTGCGCTACCCGACGCTGTTCAAGATCACCGCCGCACTGTTCATGCTGAGTGCGCTGCTGCCCGATCCGGTTCCCTTCGTCGACGAGATCCTGTTCGGCCTTGGCACCCTGCTGCTGGCCAACTGGAAGCGGCGCAAGGATCCGGTTGCCGCCACCGAGCCCCCCGCCCTCCCGCGCAAGCGTTGACCGGTGCGCCTGGTAGACAGCCACTGCCACCTGGACGCGCCGGCGTTCGATGGCGACCGTGGCGCGGTACTGGCCCGCGCCCGGGCCGCCGGCGTGGCGGCGATGGTGGTGCCGGCGATCACCGCGGCGGGCTGGCCGGGATTGCGCCAGGCCTGTGCCGCCGACCCCGCACTGCACCCGGCCTACGGCCTGCACCCGATGTTCCTGGCCGAGCATCGCCCGCAGCATCTGGACGCGCTGCGCACCTGGGTGGAGCGCGAGGCGCCCTGCGCCATCGGCGAGTGCGGGCTGGATTTCTTCGTTGAAGGCCTGGACGCCAGCACCCAGCGCCACTACTTCCACGCGCAGCTGCAGCTGGCGCGGGAGGCCGGGCTGCCGGTGATCGTGCACGCCCGCCGTGCCACCGAGGAGGTGATCCAGGCGCTGCGCCGCACCGGCGGCCTGCGCGGGGTGGTCCACAGCTTTTCCGGCAGCCCCGAGCAGGCCCGGCAACTATGGGACATGGGCTTCCTGATCGGGCTGGGCGGGCCGCTCACTTACCCGCGCGCCAACCGCCTGCGTACGCTGGCGGCAACGATGCCGCTGGAGTTCCTGCTGCTGGAAACCGACGCGCCCGACCAGCCCGATGCGGCCATCCGCGGCCAGCGCAACGAACCGGCGCGCCTGCCCGGCATCGCCGCGACCATCGCCGGGCTGCGCGGCCAGGCGGTGGAGGAGATCGCCGCGCGCACGACCGACAACGCACGGCGCCTGTTCAACCTGCCGTTGGCGTGAACGACCGCGGCGGCGGGCAATCCCCACGCCGCGCCGCCGCGCTCACCGCGCCTTGGGCTTGAGCAGCATCTCCAGGGCCTTGCCGACCGCGGCGAAGGCGAATGCGCCGGTGATGTGGGTGGCCGCGCCGAGGCCGGCACCGCAATCGAGCTTCAGCGCCGCATCGGCGCCCAGGTTGGGCCGCAGCCCGCAGACGCTGCCATCGGCCTGCGGGTACTTCACGTTCTCCAGCGAATACACCGCCGGCACGCCGAAGTAGCGTTGCGGGTTCTTGGGAAAATTGAACTCGCCGCGCAGCTTCTTGCGGATCAGCGCCAGCATCGCGTCGTGCTCGGTCCGTGACACGTCGCGCACCCGCACCAGGGTGGGATCGGTGCGCCCTCCCGCCGCGCCGACGGTGATCAGCGGCAGTTTGCGTCGGCGGCACCAGGCGATGGCCTCCACCTTCACCCGGAAGCTGTCACAGGCGTCGATGACCAGGTCGAATCCGCGATCTAGCAGCTCGGCCATGTTGGCTGCGGTCAGGAACGCTTCCACCGCCTCGATGCTGGCACCGGGATTGATCGCGCGGCAGCGCTCGGCCATCGCCACGGCCTTGTTGCGCCCGTACTGGCCCGCCATCGCCGGCAACTGCCGGTTGGTATTGGACACGCAGATGTCGTCGGCATCGATCAGGACCAGGTGGCCCACCGCCGAACGCACCAGCGCCTCGACCACCCAGGACCCGACGCCGCCCATGCCGACCACCGCCACCCGGCAGGCCGACAGCCGCTCGATCGAGCCGGCGCCATACAACCGGTCGATGCCGGCAAAACGTTCGCGCAGTTGTGCTTTCATGCGCGCATTCTAGCCGTGGCCGCAAACGTGCCGTGCGTCGTACCATCGGGGCATTCCCAAGGAGCCCGGCCATGACCGAACCCAGCCGTACCCAGTCCAACGCATCCCGCTACCTGTTCGTGCTGATCGCCGGCCTGCTGGTCGGCATCGTCGCCACCGTGATGGCGATGCGGGCCATCCAGGCCCGGCAGGATCCGTTCCCGAACAGCCTGATGAACGTCATGGCGCGCCAGTCCCAGCTGCTCGGCGACAGCCGCAAGCAGAACCGCTGCAGCATCAACGACTCGACCCCGCGCCTGCAGACGCTGCGCCTGCTGAGCAACGACATGGACCTGGCCTTCCCCGGCCTGCGCGACGACACCCGCTTCCAGCAGCACGCCAGCCGCTTCCGCGCCACCTTGAACGATGCCCTGGCCTCGCCGCCGGCCGACTGCACCGCGCTGGCCGCCGTCACTGAACAGCTTGGAAACGACTGCAAGGCGTGCCACCAGGATTTCCGGTGATTCGACCTGGGTTTCACGCGTGGTTGGCTCGCCATTCACGCGTGGAACGGGAGGATTCACCGTGCCGGGTATGGTCATACCCGCTACCCATTTGGCAAGGAGAATCACCATGAAGATCCAGTTGATCGCTGCGAGCGCCATCGCCAGCCTGGCCCTGGCCGGCTGTGCCACCTCCCCCGGCTACGGCGGCAGCAGCTACGGCGGTGGCTACAACAACGGCGGTTACAACAGCGGCGGCTACAACAACAACCGTTGCGCCGACTGCGGCATCGTCACCCGTATCGACACGGTGGCTTCCGGCCGTACCGCGCCGTCGGCCACCGGCGCCATCCTCGGTGGCATCGTCGGCGCCGTGGCCGGCCATGAAATCTCCAGCCACACCGGCGGCAGCAAGGGCAACCAGAACGTCGCCGCCGCCGCGGGCGCCGCTGCCGGCGCACTGGCCGGCAACAAGATCCAGCAGAACGTCACCGGCGATTCCTACGACATCCAGGTGCGGATGGATGACGGCCGCGTGATCGTGGTCAACCAGAAGGACCTGGGCGGCATCCGCGAGAACACCTACGTGCGCGTGGTCAACGGCCGCGTGGTGCTGCGCTGAGGCAGGACCACCCTGGATGCTGCGCCCATGGAAAAGGCCCGCGTTCGCGGGCCTTTTCCTTTGTGCTGTTCCGCGGGCTGTATCAGACCGGTTGCACGGCGTCAGCCTGCAGGCCCTTCTGCCCCTGGACCACGGTGAAGGTGACCTTCTGGCCTTCCTTCAGGCTCTTGAAGCCCTGGGTCTGGATGGCGCGGAAGTGCACAAACACGTCTTCGCCATTCTCGCGGCTGATGAAGCCGAAGCCCTTGGCGTCATTGAACCACTTGACAATGCCGGTTTCGCGATCGGACATCTCGACTGACTCCCTGTTGCTCTCACGTTTGATGGATACGCCCCGGAAGGCGGCTGACTGCAAGGAGGAAGCGAGGTGTAACGATGCAGCAAATCATGCGATCTACCCATCAGGCCACGATTCACGGTGACCTTGCCAAGCTCAGCGGCTGAAACTTAACCCGACCATAACCAAAAATCAATCGGGGAAAGACAATCTTGTCAACCCCTTTTGGTCCTGTCCCGGAACCCGCATGGACTATTCATTCATACTGTATCTGCTAGCGGCCCTGCTGGTGATCGTCGGCATCGCCGGTGTCATCCTGCCCGCCCTGCCCGGCCTGCCGCTGGTTTTCGCCGGCCTGCTGGTGGCGGCCTGGGCAGATGGGTTCACCCGCGTCGGCTGGCTGCCACTGGTGGTCCTGGGGGTGTTGACCGCGCTGTCCATCGTGGTAGACGTGCTCGCAACCACCCTGGGCGCGCAACGGCTCGGCGCCAGCCGGATGGCGCTGGCCGGGTCGGTGCTGGGAACCGTGGCCGGGCTGTTCTTCATGCCCATCGGCCTGTTCGTCGGCCCGTTCCTGGGCGCCCTGCTTGGCGAATACCTGCACGGCCGCCGGCTGGGCCAGGCCACCCGGGTCGGCTTCGGCACCTGGCTGGGCATCGTGCTGGGCGTGGCGCTCAAGCTCGGACTGGCAGTGGCGATGCTCGGCGTGTTCGCCATCGCCTGGTTCGTCTGAACCCGGGCCACATCGGCCATGACTCCCGCTGCACAGGGCAATGACCGACAATCGCTGCCCTGGATCACGCCCTGCGTCGCCGGGCGCCACCCCCTTGTACCGATGGACCGCTTCCGCATGCATACATCCCGCGCCCGCCCTGTCCTGCTGCTGGCCCTGTCAGGCTGTTCCGCCGCCGCCCTGGCACAGGAGTCGATCACCACGCCGGCCTCGCCGCAGGCCTGCTTCGCCCTGGATTCGGACGCCGCCCGCCTGAGCTGCTACGACAGTGCGCTCGGCCGCACCCCGGCCGACACGCGCGCCGCGGACGCGGCGGCCAGCGCCGCGCAGCAGACGCTCAAGGAAGCCAGGGCCGGCGCCAAGGAGCCGGAGCAGCCGTCGTCGCCGCGCAATGAGCTCTTCGCCCACGACGACCTCGCCTCGGCCGTGGCCAACGCCGGCCGCGGCTCGATGCTGGACAGCCGCTGGGAGCTGGCCAAGGATTCCAAGCTCGGCCTGTTCCAGCTGCGCGCCTACAAGCCGGTGTACCTGCTGCCCGCGTTCTGGAGCAGCAAGCCGAACCGGCTGCCGCACTCGCCCAACCCGGCCAACACCGCGACCGAAGCCGAGGACCTGGACGCCACCGAACTGAAGTTCCAGCTCAGCTTCAAGACCAAGGTCGCCGAGAACCTGTTCGGCGACAACGGCGACATCTGGGTCGGCTATACCCAGAGTTCGCGCTGGCAGGCCTACAACAGCGAGATCTCGCGCCCGTTCCGCGAGACCAACTACGAGCCCGAAGCCATGCTGGTGTTCCGCAACGGCTATTCGCTGTTCGGCTGGAACGGGCGCATGACCGGCATCAGCCTCAACCACCAGTCCAATGGCCGCAGCGACCCGCTGTCGCGCAGCTGGAACCGGGTGATCCTGAATGTCGGCCTGGACCGCGACAACTGGGCGATCATGCTGCGGCCGTGGTATCGCATCCCGGAAAACGGCCGCGACGACAACAACCCGGACATCGAGGACTACATCGGCCGCGGCGACGCGACCGTGGTCTACAACCGCAACGGCCACGAGTTCTCGGTGACCGCGCGGCATTCGCTGCGCGGCGGCGACCGCTCGCACGGCTCGGTACAGCTGGACTATGGTTTCCCGCTCAGCCGGCTGCTGCGCGGCCACGTCCAGGTGTTCGACGGTTATGGCGAAAGCATGATCGACTACAACCACCGCGCCACCTATGTCGGCGTCGGCATCTCGCTGCTGGAATGGTTCTGAAGGCAATGAAAGCAACGATCTGGCACAACAACCGCTGTTCGAACTCCCGCGGCGCGCTGGCCCTGCTGCAGCAGGCCGGTGCCGACATCGAGGTCATCGACTACCTGGCCACGCCGCCCGACCCGGCCACCCTGCGCCAGCTGCTCGACGAGATGGGCATCCCCGCGCGCGACCTGCTGCGCAGCAAGGAGCCCGCCTACGTCGAACTGGGGCTGGCCGACCGGCTCGACGACGAGGCGACCCTGGTCGAGGCGATGGCGATGCACCCGGCGCTGATCAACCGGCCGATCGTGCGCACGCCCAAGGGCACCGCGCTGTGCCGCCCGCCGGAGACGGTGCGCACCCTGCTGTAGTCCGCACGAGTACATGCCGGCAACGGCGCAGGCCCGAGCGGCGGCGGGCAATGCCACTGCCGCGGGCCGCCACCGCCACTGCGCCCCCTGCCCCCGGCAGGGCCGGACTTGTCGCCCTTCACCGGGTACAGGCAGAATCCGGCGGCCCCTCGACAGGAAGTCCGCGCATGGCCCGACCGCACCGTTCCTTCTTCGCCCATGCCTCCGCGCTGCTGGGGCTGTTGAGCCTGATGGCGGTGGCCTGTTTCCATTTCCCGGAACTGCTGACCAGCCGCGAATTCCGCGCCGTCTACAACGAACAGTTCGCCCGTCACCTGCTGCTGGTCGGCCTGGCCGCCGCATTCGTGCTGGGTACGCTGGCCATCCTGCGCGACCGCAACAAGCGCATCGCCACGATCGGCGTCGGCAGCGCGACCCTCGCGGTGCTGCTGGGCGGCACCAACGTGCAGTTCGACGCGATCGGACAGACGCCCTACTCGCTGGGACTGGACTGGTTCGTGCTGTCGCTGTTCTTCTCGGCGCTGGTGTTCGTGCCGCTGGAGCGCTACCTCGGCAAGCGCACGCTGTCGCCGCTGCGCCCGGGCTGGCGCACCGACGTGGCCTACTTCTTCATGAGCCACGTGCTGGTGCAGTTCATCCTGATCCTGGTCACCGCCTCCACCTCCACCATCGCCGGTCTGGCCGCGTTCCCGTCACTGAAGGCCGCGATCCAGTCGCTTCCGGTCTGGGCGCAGTTCCTGATCGCGGTGTTCGTGGCCGACATGGCGCAGGCGCTGCTGCACCGCGCGTACCACAACATCCCATGGCTGTGGCGCTTCCACGCCGTGCACCATTCCAGCCGGCACATGGACTGGCTGGCCGGCTCGCGCATCCATTTCATCGAGATCGTGATGACCCGCAGCGCGGTGCTGCTGCCGCTGCTGGTGCTGGGCTTCTCGACCCCTGCGGTCAATGCCTACGTGATCCTGGTCGGGCTGCAGGCGGTGCTGGCCCACGCCAACCTCGGGCTCCGCTTCGGCTGGCTGGAGTACCTGGTGGTGCTGCCGCGCTACCACCACTGGCACCACGCCCGGCAGAAGGAATACGTGGACGTGAACTACGCCATCCACCTGCCGCTGGTGGACATGCTGATGGGCACCTTCAAGCTGCCGCGCGACCCGGCGCAGTGGCCGCAGGAGTACGGCGTGATGAAACTGGAGACGGTGCCCAAGGGCATCGTGCGCCAGCACCTGATGCCGTTCCAGGGCGGCCGCAGATTCGACGACTACGTGGATTGAGCCATGCCCGGCCGGCCCGTGCCCGGCAGTGCCCCCACCCACGCAGGCAAGGGCCCGGGGGCGCGGGCTCAGGTCCAGTCGCTGATGCCCTCGCGGCGGTAGACCTCGGCCAGCGCGGGGCGGTCCTTCATCCGCCGCGCATGCGCGGCCAGCACCGGCCAGGCGTCGCTCGGGCATGGCATGTTGCGCGACCAGCGCATCAGCATGGTCATCATGAAGTCCACAACCGAAACCTGCGCGCCGAGCATGTACGGCCCTTCGTCCTGCAGGTGATCGGCCACCTGCTGCCAGGCGGCCTCCAACTGCACCCGTGCACGCCCCTTAACCGCATCGGCATTGGCCTCGCCGGCGGGCTCATGCGGATAGAACCACGCCCGGTAGGCCGGCATCAGGGTATAGACGCAGAAGCACATCCAGCGGTAGTACGCGCCGCGTGCCGCGGTGCCTGGCGCCGGCGCCAGGCCCGCCTGCGGGTGCAGGTCGGCCAGATGCATGGCAATGGCGGCCGATTCGGTGAGCACCTGGCCGTCGATCAGCAGCGTCGGCACCCGTCCGGCCGGATTGATCGCCAGGTAACCCGGCGACTTCTGCTCGTTCCGCTCGAAATCGAGCTGGTGCAGCTCGTGTTCGATGCCCAGCTCGATCAACAGCCAGTGCACCACCAGCGATGCGGTGCTTTGCGATCCATACAGGACGACGGACATGCGGCTCTCCCTGGCAGTGGTGCGCCATCTTAGCGTCGCCCGCTGTCACGGCGGGACAGCCCCGCCGCAGACAGGCCCGCGGCGGCGGGGCCGCTCAGTTGCAGCCGGCCATGCAGCTGTTCAGGCGCTCGCCGCATACCGCCGCCGCCGAGCGGTTCTGGCAGAACGCCTGCGACGTCTGGCAGGCGCCGCGCAGCTCGGGGTTGGTGATCGTGTCGCACTGGTTGTCGCGGCTGGCCTGGCCGCAATCGCCGTAGCCGCGGGGATTGGCGTTGCAGCGCTGATAGGCGTTCTGGCAATGGTTCACGCAGGCGGCCGGGTCGTCGCGCGGCGGATCGCGCCATCCCCCGTCGCTGGAACAGCCTGCCACCAGCAACGTCATGCCCACCCGCATCGCCCACAACCCAGCACGCATGCCCGCACCTCCCGATGAGAAACGGCCCGAGCATACGCCCGGGCCGCTTCAAAGACACCGCAGGGGCGGCCGCGCCTTACTCCACGACCACCGGGATCTTGCCGATGCGGGCCTGCCATTCGCGCGGGCCGGTCCTGTGCACCGACTCGCCGGTGGAATCGACCGCCACCGTCACCGGCATGTCCTGCACGGTGAACTCGTAGATCGCCTCCATGCCCAGGTCGGCGAACCCGACCACCTTCGAGGCCTTGATCGCCTTGGACACCAGGTAGGCCGAGCCGCCGACCGCCATCAGGTAGGCCGACTTGTTGTCGCGGATCGCCTCGATCGCCGCCGGGCCGCGCTCGGCCTTGCCGACCATGCCCAACAGGCCGGTCTGCTCCAGGATCTGGCGGGTGAACTTGTCCATGCGGGTCGCCGTGGTCGGACCGGCCGGCCCCACCACCTCGTCGCGCACCGGATCGACCGGGCCGACGTAATAGATGAAGCGGCCCTTCAGGTCGACCGGCAGCGGCTCGCCCTTGTTGAGCATGTCGACCATGCGCTTGTGCGCGGCGTCGCGCCCGGTCAGCAGCTTGCCGTTGAGCAGCAGGGTCTGGCCCGGCTTCCAGCTGGCCACTTCCTCCGGGGTGACGGTGTCCAGGTCGACACGGGTGCCCTTGGAAGCGTCGTAGGTGATCTGCGGCCAGTCTTCCAGCGACGGCGGATCCAGCATCACCGGGCCACTGCCGTCCAGGGTGAAGTGCGCATGGCGGGTCGCGGCGCAGTTCGGGATCATCGCCACCGGCAGGTTGGCGGCATGGGTCGGGTAGTCCTTGACCTTGATGTCCAGCACCGTGGTCAGGCCGCCCAGGCCCTGCGCGCCGATGCCCAGCGCATTGACCTTGTCGTACAGCTCCAGGCGCAGCTCCTCGGCGCGGTTGGACGGGCCGCGGGCCTTGAGCTCGTTGATGTCGATCGGCTCCATCAGCGCCTCCTTGGCCAGCAGCATCGCCTTCTCGGCGGTGCCGCCGATGCCGATGCCGAGCATGCCCGGCGGACACCAGCCGGCGCCCATGGTCGGCACGGTCTTGAGCACCCAGTCGACGATGGAGTCGGACGGGTTGAGCATGGCGAACTTGCTCTTGGCCTCGGAACCGCCGCCCTTGGCGGCGACGATCACCTCGACGGTATCGCCCGGCACGACCTTGACGTTGACCACGCCCGGGGTGTTGTCGCGGGTATTGGTGCGCTTGCCGGCCGGATCGGCCAGCACCGAGGCGCGCAGCTTGTTGTCCGGATAGGCGTAGGCGCGGCGGATGCCCTCGTTGGCCATGTCCTCAACGCCCATGGTGGCGTCGTCCCAGCGCACGTTCATGCCGATCTCGAGGAACACGGTGACGATGCCGGTGTCCTGGCAGATCGGGCGGTGGCCCTCGGCGCACATGCGCGAGTTGATCAGGATCTGCGCCATCGCCTCCTTGGCCGCCGGCGACTCCTCGCGCTCATAGGCAGCGGCCAGGTTCTTGATGTAGTCGACCGGGTGGTAGTACGAGATGTACTGCAGCGCGTCGGCGATGGACTGGATGAGGTCTTCCTGCTTGATCGATGTCACGGCTTGCTCGAGGCTGGCGGGGGTTGAGCTGCGTATTTTACGCCCTGCCGTCCATGACGGGCGCCCTGCGGGCCAGCGCTGCGCGCTGTTGGAAACCGCTCCCGGCGGTTTCCTGTCCGCCCTGCCGTCCATGGCGGGCGCCCTGCGGGCCAGCGCTGCGCGCTGTTGGAAACCGCTGCCGGCGGTTTCCTGTCCACCCTGCCGTCCATGGCGGGAGCCCAGGGGGACCGCCACGGCGGCCGAACCGCTTCCCGCCGGTACGTCCGCTGGCCGCAATGGCCTCCACCGGCGGCAGGCCGCACAATACGGCCGCATGGGAACCCTGGTCCTGATCCTCGACCTCATCGGCACCTTCGTCTTCGCCCTGTCCGGGGCGACGATGGGGGTGCGCCGGCGGCTGGACATCTTCGGCGTGCTGGTGCTGTCCTTCGCCGCCGCATTGGCCGGCGGCATCACCCGCGACCTGCTGATCGGCGCCACCCCGGTGGCGGCGATCAGCGACTGGCGCTATCCGGCCATCACCCTGGCCGCGGGCATCATCACCTTCTTCCGGGCGCCACTGATCGAGCGCATGCAGTACCCGGTGCGCATGTTCGATGCGATGGGCCTGGCGCTGTTCGCGGTGGCCGGCACGCAGAAAGCGCTGGCGTTCGGCATCGCCCCGCCGATGGCCGCGGCGCTGGGCATGCTTACCGGCATCGGCGGCGGCATCGCCCGCGACGTGCTGCTGGCGCAGGTGCCGCTGGTTCTGCAGGCCGAACTGTACGCCGTGGCCGCCCTGGCCGGCGCGGCGGTGGTGGCGCTCGGCTACTGGCTCGGGCTGCCGCCGCTGCCGTGCGCGCTGGCCGGCGCCGGGCTGTGCTTCGGGCTGCGGATGATGGCCATGCATTACGGCTGGCACCTGCCGGTGGCGTTGCAGTCCTCCGACCCGCCGCCCCCCGAGGGACCGCGCCGCTGAGGTGACGGGGCGCTCACGGCGACCGCGCCATGCTCGAGTCCCCTTCCGGCAGGAGACGGCCATGGCCGCGCAACGTTCCGATACGCTGATCGGTGACGAGGTGGTACGCACGCTGGGTGCGCAGGGCCGCTTCTCGCAGGTGCTGGCACAGGTCAGCGAGGGCCAGGTCACGCTCTCCGGCGACGTGCCCGACGCGGCGGCGAAGCGGCAGGCGGAGGCCGCGGTGGCCTCGATCGAAGGCGTGCGTGGCGTGCGCAGCCACCTCAACATCGACGGCGGCAGCCACTCCTTCGGCCCGCGCGGCCGTGCGGTGCGCGACAATCCGGACGGCAGCGATGCAACGCGCAGGGCCGGCATCGACCTGGACGAAAACGACTGACCGCGGCGGGCAACGGTTAATCTGAACCGGCCCCGCCCCCCCGAGTCCCGCATGCCGCACGCGCCGTCTGCTCCCGTTTCCGCCCCCGGCAAGCGCCCCAGTTTCCGCGAGCGCATGAACGCCATGCGCAACCTGCCGCCATTCCTGCGGCAGGTATGGCAGACCAGTCCGGCGCTGACCCTGGCCAGCCTGTGCCTGCGCCTGCTGCGCGCGCTGCTGCCGGTGGCGATGCTGTACGTGGGCAAGCTGATCATCGACGAGGCGGTGCGCTTGGCCGGCGCCGGCGCCATGCCGCCGCTGGGCGAGGCGCTGGCCAGCGGCCACCTGGACACGCTGCTGGAACTGCTGGCGCTGGAACTGGCAATCGCCATCGGCTCGGACCTGCTGGGGCGGGTGGTCAACTACGCCGATGCGCTGCTGTCCGAACTGTTCACCAACGCGACCAGCGTGCGGCTGATGGAGCACGCCGCCGAACTCGACCTGGAGGACTTCGAGGACCCCGAGCTGCAGGACAAGCTCGACCGCGCCCGGCGCCAGACCATGGGCCGCATGAACCTGATGAGCCAGCTGCTCGGGCAGGCGCAGGACATGGTCACCGTGATCAGCTTCGCCGCCGGCCTGGTCGCCTACGCGCCGTGGCTGATCGCCCTGCTGGCGCTGGCGCTGGTGCCGGCGTTCCTGGGCGAGTCGCACTTCAACACGCTGGGCTATTCGCTCAATTACAGCTGGACCCCGGAGCGGCGCCAGCTCGACTACCTGCGCCAGGTCGGCGCCAGCGTGGAAACCGCCAAGGAGGTGAAGATCTTCAACCTCCACCGGTTCCTGATCGACCGCTACAAACTGCTGGCCGGGCGCTTCTACCAGGCCAACCGCAAACTGGCCCGCAAGCGTGCGCTCTGGGGCACGGTGCTGGCGGCGCTGGGCACGCTGGGCTACTACGCCGCCTATGCCTACATCGCATGGCGCACGATCCGCGGCGACTTCAGCATCGGCGACCTGACCTTCCTGTCCGGCAGCTTCCTGCGCCTGCGGCAGCTGCTGGAAGGCCTGTTGACCGGGTTTTCGCAGGTCGCCGGGCAGGCGCTGTACCTGGACGACCTGTTCTCGTTCTTCGCCATCGAGCCGGAGATCCGCTCGCGCCCGGATGCGCTGCCGGTACCGCGCCCGATCCGCGATGGGTTCGTGTTCGAGGACGTGGGTTTCCGCTACCCCGATGCCGAGCGGTGGGCGGTGCGCCACCTCGACTTCCGGCTGGGTGCCGGCGAGGTGATCGCCCTGGTCGGCGAGAACGGCGCCGGCAAGACCACCCTGGTCAAGCTGCTGGCACGGCTCTACGACCCGGACGAGGGCCGCATCCTGCTTGATGGGCGCGACCTGCGCGACTACGACCTGGACGACCTGCGCGCCAACATGGGCGTGATCTTCCAGGATTTCGTGCGCTACCACCTGTCGGCCGGCGAGAACATCGGCGTCGGCCAGGTCGATGCGATGTCCGACACGGCGCGCATCCGCGACGCCGCACGGCGGGCGCTGGCCGACGAGGTGATCGATGCCCTGCCCGGCGGCTACGGGCAGTTGATCGGCCGCCGCTTCAAGAACGGCGTGGACCTGTCCGGTGGCCAGTGGCAGAAGATCGCCATCGCCCGGGCCTACATGCGCGATGCGCAGGTGATGATCCTGGACGAACCCACCGCCGCACTGGACGCACGCGCCGAGTTCGAGGTGTTCCAGCGCTTCAAGGAACTGTCCGCGCAGCGCACCGCGGTACTGATCTCACACCGCTTTTCCTCCGTGCGCATGGCCGACCGCATCCTGGTGCTGGCCGATGGCCGCATCGAGGCCAGCGGCACCCATGCCGAGCTGATGTCACAGGGCGGGCGCTACGCCGAACTGTTCGAGCTGCAGGCCGCCGGCTACCGCTGACCGCCCCGGCCCGGGGCGCCGGCCGGCCCTCCCTTTCGGGCCGCGGCCGCGCCTGCGACTCCCCTCATCGCCGGGCCGGCCGGCAGCAGCGACAAACGGTCGCATTACGGCCGCATCGGGACCGTTTGCTAGAATGGGCAGGTTTACATCCCCCCGAAGAATCCCGGCATGTCTTCCGCTTACGGCACCGAAACGGTGCTTGAAGTCCGTCACTGGACGGACGCCTACTTCAGTTTCTCCACCACCCGTGACAACGGCTTCCGCTTCGAGAACGGCCAGTTCGTAATGATCGGCCTGGAAAACGAAGGCGGCCGTCCGCTGATGCGCGCGTACTCCATCGCCAGCGCCAACTGGGAAGAGCAGCTGCACTTCTTCAGCATCAAGGTGCAGGACGGCCCGCTGACCTCGCGCCTGCAGCACCTCAAGCCCGGCGACACCATCCTGGTCGGCAGGAAGCCCACCGGCACCCTGCTGATCTCCGACCTGCATCCGGGCAAGCACCTGTACCTGCTGGGTACCGGCACCGGCCTGGCGCCATGGCTGAGCATTGTCAAGGACCCGGAAACCTACGAACGCTTCGAGAAAGTCATCGTCTGCCACGGCGTGCGCTACGAGCGCGACCTGGCCTACCGCGACTACTTCGAGAAGGAACTGTTCGAGGACGAGATCCTCGGCGACATCGTCCGCGACAAGCTGCTTTATTACCCGGCGGTCACCCGCGAGCCGTTCCGCAACCAGGGCCGCCTGACCACGCTGATCGAAACCGGCGAGATGCCGCGCACCCTGGGCCTGCCGGCGTTCGACCCGGCCAACGACCGCTTCATGATCTGCGGCAGCCCGCAGATGCTGGCCGACCTGCGCGTCGTGCTGGACGCGCGCGGCTTCGAGGTCTCGCCGCGCATCGGTTCGCCCGGCCACTACGTGTTCGAGCGCGCCTTCGTCGAAAAATAGGCCTGTAGGGAATTCACCTACAGGCAGCGCCTTTGAAGCGCCATGTCGATCGTTTAACGTACCGGCCGGATCACGAAGATCCGGCCGTTTTCTTTACAGGACACAGTTCATGGATCCAGTCGCTTCACGCAGCAGCTTCATCGACAGACAGCGCACCGTGCTGCTTGAAGAACTGGCCCAGTGCCGGCAACGACTCGACAGCGCCAAACAGGCGCTCGGCAGCGCCTACCCCACCGCCTGCCAGGCCGCCCAGGCCATGCGCCCGGCGTTCGAACAGGGCCTGGAGCAGGCCCGCCGCGACGCGCTGCAGGCCGCGCGCAAGGGCACCCTGGGACAAGCGCTGAGCCTGAAGGCGGCGCTTGGCACCGGTGGCTTCCGGCTGCTGGTCTGGCTGGGCATGCTCGGCAGCCTGGTGCTGTACTTCCAGCTCAGCCAGGTATTCACCTTCTACAGCTATCGCTTCCCGTTCCCGGTGAGCCTGCTGTTCGGCCTGTGCGCCGTGGTGCCGCCGGCGCTGCCGCTGTACGCGGCACTGGTGTGGCTGGGCCGGCGCCGGCTGGTACGACGCAACGCCGCCCCGGTGCTGGCCTCGATCGACGAACTGGGCAAGCGCCAGCTGCAGCTCAACGCCTTCGGCAGGAAGCACGAGGACGGCCGCACGCATCCCTACCCGGTGGTGCGGGCGCCGGCACCGTCGGCGGACAAGCTCGGCATCAGCTGGCAGCTGGCCGACAAGCACGACAATTCCCACGCGGTGATGGTCGGCCTGGGTACCGACATCGCCGCCGACAAGGACCCGGACATCTTCATCCGGTTGCCGCTCAACGGCCATCCGGGCGGTTTCGTGCGGGTCCGCGCCGAGGTCGATGGCCACCGCGCCACCTGGGAGCCGCTGGCTGCCAGGCTGGCGCCGCTGCTGGCACCGTTTGCACCGGCCATCATCGAACTGCAGCAGCTCAGTGCGCCGCATGAGCGCGAGCAGCAGGTGCTGCAGTCGCTGCTCACCCGGCTGGGTTCGCTCGACAAGATGGAGGCCAACTGGCAGGACGTGGCCATTCCCGAGGCGACCCTGGAGCAGGTGGTCAAGCTGGTCGACCGGTTCGCCGCCGGCCAGCCGCCGCTGCCCAAGGGCATGCTGCTGTGGGGCCCGCCGGGTACCGGCAAAACCCTGATCGCGCGCAAGCTGGCCCAGCACGTGGACTGCAACTTCGTCGCCGTCACCATCGCCGACCTGAAGGGCGAGCACATCGGCCACACCGGCCCCAAGGTCAAGAAGCTGTGGGAGCAGGCACGCGGCAAGGGCCCGACCATCCTGTTCGTGGACGAATGCGAAAGCGCGTTCGCGCGCCGCGGCAGCCGCGACACCGACAATTTCGGCAACGAGCTGGTGCAGACCTTCATCGCCGAATGGGACGGCTTCAACCAGGGCGGCGGCAACGTGCTGGTGATCGGCGCCACCAACCGCCGCGAACTGATCGACGACGCGGTGCTGTCGCGCTTCACCGTGTCCATCGAGCTGCCGGCCCCGGACGCGGCCGCGCGCGAACGCATCCTGCAGGCGGAATTCGGCAAGGCGCAGCTGGCCCTGCCGGTGACCGAGGCACTGGTGCGCGAGACCAGCGGCATGTCCGGGCGCGACCTGTCCACGCTGGTGACCAGCGTGGTCTCCACCCACCCGGCCGGCCGCCCGGCGGCGGAGGATTTCAGCGCCGCCATCGCCCGCCTGCGCGGCAAGAATTCGACTTCGGTGCAGGCGCTGGGCTGGGACGACGTGATCCTGCCCGCCTCCACCCGCGCCGAGTTCGAAAGCCTGGGCAAGGAACTGCTGCACGCCGAGGAACTGGCGCGGATGAACATCCCGGTGCCACGCGGCATCCTGCTCTATGGCCCGCCGGGTACCGGCAAGACCCAGATCGCGCGCGTGCTGGCCAGCCAGTCCGGGCTGTCGTTCATCGCCGCGTCCTCCACCGAGGTCAAGGGGCAGTTCCTCGGCGACGGCGGCGCGCGGGTCAAGCAATTGTTCGAGAAGGCACGTGCGCAGGCACCGTGCATCGTGTTCCTCGACGAGATCGACACCATCGCCCCGCCGCGCGGCGGCGATGGCTCGGACAAGCTCAACGCCGAGATCGTCGCCCAGTTGCTGCAGGAACTGGACGGCGTGGGCACCCGCCAGGGCCAGGTATTCCTGCTGGCCGCCAGCAACCACCCCGATGCCATCGACAGCGCCCTGCTTTCGCGCCTGGAACGCAAGATCCGGATCGGCCTGCCCGACGCCGATGCGCGTGCCGCCATCCTGCGCCTGCAGCTGGCCGGCAAGCCGCTGGACTTCGCCATCGAGGACGTGCTGGACACGCTGGCCGCAGCCACCGAAGGCAGGTCCGGGCGCGACCTGCAATCGCTGGTCACCGCTGCCACCCGCCGCGCCCTGCAGCGGGCGATGGCCCAGGACGGCGACCCGACCCGCACCCGCCTGCAGCACCAGGACCTGCTGGAAGCGGCCGCCGACGCGACGCCGGCCTGAGCGGCCAGCCGCTCAGCCCAGCGCCGCCCGGATATCGCCTTCCAGCGATTCCGGGCGTGCGGTCGGCGCGTAGCGGGCGATCACCCGGCCATCGCGCCCGACCAGGAACTTGCTGAAATTCCACTTGATCGCGGCGATCCCCAGCGCGCCGCGCTTCTCGCGCTGCAACCAGCGCCACAGCGGGTGGGCACCGGCGCCGTTGACCTGCAGCTTGGCCGACATCGGGAAGCTGACCCCGTAGTCGAGGCTGCAGAACGCCTGGATCGCGGCCGCGTCGCCCGGCTCCTGGTGGCCGAACTGGTCGCAGGGACAGCCCAGCACCACCAGCCCCTGCGCCGCGTACTGGCGCCACAGCCGCTCCAGCCCCGCGTACTGCGGGGTGAAGCCGCAGCGCGAGGCGGTGTTGACCACCAGCAGGACCTTTCCGGCGTAGGCCGACAATGGCAGCGGCGTGCCATCCAGCGCGGTCAGTTCGAAGTCGGTGGCGAGGGTCACGGCAGGCTCCAGGCGGAGCCCCAGCGTACGCCATCGCCGGCATGGCTTTGCAACAGCAGGCGTTCCGCCGCAACCCTGCCATTCGACACACCCGCCGGCCGGGCCGCCGGGTTACCCTGAAGGTTCAGTATTTTCCGGAGTTTCCGACCTTGAACACCCGTCTTGCTCTCGCCCTGGCCGTGTCCCTGGGCGTCGCCCTGCCGGCCTACAGCCTGACCGCGATCGCCGCCACCGGGCAGACCGCCCAGCAGGCCAACCCGTTCTTCGCCGAGAGTCCGCTGCCGTTGCATTACCCGCAGTTCGACAAGATCAAGGACGCCGATTTCGCGCCGGCCTTCGACGCCGGCATGAAGCAGCAGCTCGATGAAGTCGAGGCCATCGCCAACAATCCGGCGCCGCCGACCTTCGACAACACCCTGATCGCGCTGGAAAAGAGCGGCGCCATCCTCGACCGCGCCACCACCGTGTTCTTCTCGCTGATCGGCGCCGACACCAACGACGCGCGCAAGCAGCTGCAGGCCGACTACTCGGCCCGGTTCGCCGCCCACAGCGACGCCATCAACCTCAACGGCAAGCTGTTCTCGCGCATCGAGACCCTCTACAACAACCGCGCCAAGCTGGGCCTGGACGCCGAAGGCCTGCGCTTGGTCGAGAAGTACCACGACAACTTCGTGCGGGCCGGCGCCAAGCTGTCCGACGCGGACAAGGCCAAGCTCAAGGACATGAACGCCGAGCTGGCGCGGCTGGGCACCAAGTTCAGCCAGAACGTGCTGGCCGAGGTCAACGCCTCGTACATCGTGGTCGACGACGCCAAGCAGCTCGATGGCCTGTCGGCCGAGCAGATCGCCGCCGCCGCCGAAGCCGCCAAGGCGCGCAAGCTGGACGGCAAGTACGTCATCGCCTTGCTCAACACCACCGGCCAGCCGGCGCTGACCAACCTGACCAACCGCGACCTGCGCCGCCGCATCTACGAGGCCTCGGTATCGCGCGGCAGCAAGGGCGGCGAGTACGACAACACCGCGCTGGTCTCGCGCATCATGACCCTGCGCGCGCAGAAGGCCGCGCTGATGGGCTTCGCCAACTACGCCGCGTATGGCCTCGGCAACCAGACCGCCAAGACCCCCGAGGCGGTCAACGCCATGCTCGGCCAGCTGGCCCCGGCCGCCGTGGCCAACGCCAAGCGCGAAGCCGCCGACCTGCAGGCGATGATCGACGCCGAGCAGAAGGCCGCCGGCAAGCCGGGCTTCGAGCTGCAGCCGTGGGACTGGGCCTTCTACAGCGAGAAGGTGCGCCAGGCCAAGTACAACTTCGACGAATCCCAGCTCAAGCCCTATTTCGAGCTGAAGAACGTGCTGGAGAACGGCGTGTTCTTCGCCGCCGGCAAGGAGTTCGGGCTGAGCTTCAAGCAGCGCACCGACCTGCCGGTGTACCACGACGACGTCACCGTCTATGACGTGTTCGACGCCGACGGCAGCCAGCTGGCGATCTTCATCTTCGACCCGTATGCGCGCGAGTCCAAGCGCGGCGGTGCGTGGATGAACGCCTACGTGTCGCAGTCGGGCCTGACCGGCGACAAGCCGGTGGTGGCCAACCACCTGAACATCCCCAAGCCGCCGGCCGGCAAGCCGACGCTGCTGACCTGGGACGAAGTGACCACCACCTTCCACGAGTTCGGCCACGCCCTGCATGGCATGTTCTCGGACGTGAAGTACCCCTACTTCTCCGGCACCGCGGTGCCGCGCGACTTCGTCGAGTTCCCCTCGCAGGTGAACGAGATGTGGGCCGACGAACCGACCATCCTGGCCAACTACGCCAAGCACTACCAGAACGGCTCGGCGATGCCGCAGGCACTGCTGGACAAGGTGATCGCCGCCTCCAAGTTCAACCAGGGCTTCGCCACCACCGAGTACCTGGGCGCGGCGATGCTGGACCAGAGCTGGCACCAGATCGGCGTCGACCAGGTGCCCGCGGCGCAGGACGTGGTCAAGTTCGAGCACGAGGCGCTGGTCAAGGACGGCATCTACTACGCGCCGGTGCCGCCGCGTTACCGCACCACCTACTTCAGCCACATCATGGGCGGCTATTCGGCCGGCTACTACGCCTACATCTGGTCCGAGGTGCTCGACGCCAACACCCAGAAGTGGTTCCGCGACAACGGCGGTCTGTCGCGCGCCAACGGCGACCATTTCCGCAAGACCCTGCTGTCGCGCGGTGGCAGCGTCGATGCGATGGAGCTGTTCCGCAACTTCGCCGGCCACGAGCCGCAGATCGGGCCGCTGCTGGAGAAGCGTGGCCTGACCGGCGCCGAAAGCAAGTAAGCCGGCAACTGGCCGTCCGCATGAAGCCGCCCGGTTCGCCGGGCGGCTTTTTTGTTGCCGCCAGCGCGGTCAGCGCGGCGCGATGTACCCGCCCGGCACCCCGCGCGGCGACAGCACCAGTTGCCACAGCTGTGCGTGGCGTGTGCGGAAGCTGGCCATCGAAGCAGCCAGGTAGAAGCGCCACATGCGCCGGAAACGTTCGTCGTAGCGCGGGTCGAGCCGCTCCCAGGCCGCTTCCACGTTGTCCCGCCACGCCTGCAGCGTGCGGTCGTAGTCGGTGCCGAAGCTGTGCCAGTCCTCGAGCACGAACAGGCCTTCCATCGCCGCGGTGATCTGCGCGGCGGAGGGCAGCATCGAGTTGGGAAAAATGTAGCGCGCGATCCACGGATCGGTGCGGTCGCGGCTGACGTTGCTGCCGATGCTGTGCAGCAGGAACAGCCCCTCCCCGCGCAGGCAGCGCCGCACCACCTCGAAATACCCGCGGTAGTTCTTGACCCCGACGTGCTCGAACATGCCCACCGACAGGACCGCGTCGAACGGCTCGTCCAGTTCGTGGTAGTCCTGCAGGCGGATCTCCACCGGCAGGCCGGCGCACAGTCCGCGGGCGAACTCGGCCTGTTCCCGCGAGATGGTGATGCCCACGCCTTCCACGCCATGGCGCTGCGCAGCGTACTGCAATGCCTCGCCCCAGCCGCAGCCGATATCCAGCACGCGCATGCCCGGGCGCAGGCCGAGCTTGCGGCAGATCAGGTCGAGCTTGGCCTCCTGCGCGTCATCCAGGTCGCCGGCATCGCGCCAGTAGCCGCAGCTGTAGACCAGCCGCCTGCCCAGCATCGCCCGGTACAGGTCGTTGCCGAGGTCGTAGTGGCGCTTGCCGACCTCATAGCTGCCCTGCCCGGCCTGCAGGTTGAACAGCCTGGCCTTGAGCGCGTCCCAGACCTCGCCGCCGCCATGCACGCGCTCGTCCAGCCGCGCCTCCAGCAGGTGGGCAAGGAACGTGTCGAGCGAACGCGCCCGCCACCAGCCGTCCATGTAGCTCTCGCCCAGGCCCAGCGAGCCGTCGGCCAGCACCCGCGCATGGAAGCGCGGGTCGAGGATGTCGATGTCCTGCGGGCGTCCCCCGCCGGGGGTGATGCCCGCCTCGTGCAGCAGTGCTTCGACACGTCGTTGCAGCCCTGCATCCATCGCTGGCCTCCGCGGTTCAGGGGTGTGCGAACAGCTCCCGGTAGCCGGCGGCCACGTGCGGCAGCAGCACGGACGCCGGAACGTCCACGGTCTGCGTGCCATCGGAGTACGGGCCGACCTGGTAGGGCGGGAATACGAAACGCAATGCGGCAATGCGGCCGCCGGCGTCCATCACCGGTTCGAACTGTGCGAAATTGGCCGCGTCCGGGGTGGTGCCCTGGTCGATCATCTTCGACAGATTGCGCACCTGGGCCTGCTGCTCCTCCGGCGTCAGGTCCTCGCCCTGGGCGCGCAGCATCGCCTGCTCCAGCAGCTTGTCGCGGGTGTAATCGCTGACCGCCTGCCAGCCCTTGGGCGAATCGACCAGGGCCTGGGCGGTCAGCAGTTCCTGCCGTTCGGGCAACCAGACGAAGCGCGCCACCAGCGGCTGCCCATGCGCGCCGCCGGTATAGCTGCTGCCCTCGGCCGACACCGCCACCACCTTCGGCGTGTCCACGGCCATGTCGAAGGCCAGCGACAGTTCGTATGGCGCGGTGGGGGTGTCGTTGCCCAGCTCGTCCACCGCCTTGAGCAGCTCGGACCTGGCCTGTCCCGCATAGTCGGACAGGGCCCTGGCAAGGCCGGGATGCGCATTGGCGGCAGGCGGGTAGCTGATGCCCAGCACGTAGCGGGCATTGGTGTCGATCACGTCATGCAGCTCCACCGCCGCCGGCGCGGCATCGACCGGTGCCTCCACCGCCGGCGCCGCTTCCGGCGCGGCTGCCGGCGCCGGCGCATCGTTTTTCCCGCATCCTGCGATCGCCAGTACGATCAATGCCGCCGCACAGGCTCCCTGTCCCGACCTTTTCATGTCCTTTCCCTTGTGGATGGATCGCGCGGCTCCGCCCGGAACCGCGTCCGCCGCGGATTATCCCAGCAGGTCCGCGTATTCTCCATGGCGCTGCATGAAGGTAGCCGCGTAGCTGCATTCGGGCACCACCTTGAGCCCGCCTGCACGCGCATGCGCCAGCGCCGCCCGGGTCAACAGCGCGGCGATGCCGCGGCCGCCGATGGCGTTGGGGACGCCGGTGTGGGTGATGACCATCGCGCCGTCGCGCTGCAGGTAGTCGAGTACCGCCTGGTGGCCGTCCACGGCCAGGGTGAAGCGATGCGCGGCGGCGTCGTGCGCCACCACGGGAAGCGCGGAGTCATCATGGCTCATGGCTGGGCTCGCGGGACCGGGGATGCCATTGTGCCGTGGTCGCAGGCCGGTGTGACGTGAAAGGTGGCATGCGCCGCCGCGGTACGTCACTTTCCGACACGTCTGCCGCTGCATCCCCGTCACCCAGCCTTGCCGTGGTGGTGCGTGACACGCTGGCACGCGGCTTGCTCCATGGCGCGGACGTTTCCCGTTCTCCGCCCCATGTCCGTACCGTTCGACGCCTCGCTCCCGCTGCCCCCCGACGACCCCGACGCACTGCTGCTGGAAGGACTGTTCCAGCTGGCCTTCAGCGGTGAAACCCACGGCTGGGAGTTCAAGAAGATCGACGAGGAAGTCCACGCCCGGCTGCTGGCGGCCTACGCCGCCTAGACGCGACAGGCCCGCGACCAGCCACGGCCGCGGGCCTGCTCCTTGCTTGCCCACCTCGGCATCCGCCCCGGCGCCGTGCCGGCGGCGGCGCGCCTCAGCGGCCGAAGCGCGGGTTCATCAGCTGCTCCAGGAACACCTGCATCACCTGCGGCTCCATGAACAGCATGAACATCACCCCGAACGCGGCACCGGCCAGGTGTGCGCTGTGGTTGATGTTGTCGTTCCCGCGCTTGTCCATCCAGATGCTGTAGCCCACGTAGAACACGCCATAGAGGATCGCCGGGGCCGGGATGAAGAACACGAAGATCAGCGACCACGGCGAGATCAGGATGAAGGCGAACAGCACCGCCGACACCGCGCCGGACGCGCCCAGGCTCAGGTAGTTCGGGTTCTTCTGGTTCTTCAGGTAGCTGGGCAGGATCGAGACCACCAGCGCCGCCACGTAGAACAACGGGTAGGTCCACCAGTTGCCGGTGACGCGCAGCATGATCTGCTCGATCAGCCGCCCGAAGAAGAACAGCGTGACCATGTTGAACAGCAGGTGGGCGAAATCGGCGTGGATGAAGCCGTAGGTCACCAGCCGGCCGTACTGGCGATGGCGATCCACCGCCGGCGGCCACAGGATCAGCCGGTCGGCAAGCTTGCGGTTGCTGAACGCCAGCCACGAGACCAGGCTGGTGACGGCGATCAGGAACAGGGTTATCGGTCCTTGCATGCTCAGGCTGCCCGGTAGTTGTCGACCATCCTGTAGCGGCGCGCGTACAGGCCGAATGCCAGTGCCGCCACGAACGCGAAACCGGCGAAGAAGAACATCAGGAACGCCGCCTCGCTCAACCCGGTGCCGGCAATGCGCGCGGTCACCGAGTCGTTGCGCACCGCCGCGTTGGACAGCAGCACCCACAGGTTGCCGATGGTGGTGGTCAGGTTCCAGAAGCTCATGACCACGCCCTTCATCGAGGCCGGGGCCTGGCTGTAGGCGAATTCGAGGCCGGTGGCCGACACCAGCACCTCGCCGAAGGTCAGCAGCGCGTACGGCAGGATCTGCCAGAAGATGGACAGGGCGTCGCCGCCGTCCATCGCCACCTGCAGGCTGCCCACCACCACCCAGGCCAGGCCGCTGAAGGCGATGCCGGCGGTCATGCGCCGCAGCGCGGTCGGCTCGAAGCCGAAGCGGCGCAGCATCGGGTACAGCACCAGGTTGTTGAACGGGATCAGGATCATCACCAGCAGCGGGTTGATCGCCTGCATCTGCGAGGCGGTGAACCATGCCGGCATGGTCATCTGCTGGCCCTGCAGCACCCAGGTCGAAGCCTTCTGGTCGAACAGCGAGAAGAACGGGGTGGTCAGGGCGAAGATCACCAGCACCTTGAGTACCGCGCGCACGCCTTCCACCGCGCTGTCCGGGTGCGCGCCGCGGGCGCGATCCAGCTGCAGCATGGTGCCGCCACCGATGCCGGCCAGCAGTGCAACCAGCGCCAGGCACAGGTAGATCACCACGCCCAGCCCGCCTTCATGCAGGCCACCCAGGCTCATCGCCGCCAGCACCAGCGCCCACAGTGCCAGCGCGATGCCGGCCAGCGCCACCAGCAGCCCGGCGTTGCCCTGCCCCGGCCCCCGCGCCAGCAGCGCGGTGCGCACCACGTTGGCGAACGAATGCGGGTCCTTCGGCGGCAGCGGCACCAGCACGTAGCGCCGGCGTCCCAGCCAGAACACGAACGTGGCCACGAACATCAGGATGCCGGGGATGCCGAACGCCCATTGCGGGCCCAGATTCTTCAGCGCCAGCGGGATCAGCAGCGAGGCGAACAGCGAGCCGAAGTTGATGATCCAGTAGAAGGCGTCGAACACCAGCTTGGCCAGGTGCTTGTTCGACTGGTCGAACTGGTCGCCCATGAACGAGGCCACCAGCGGTTTGATGCCGCCGGCCCCCAGCGCGATCAGGCCCAGCCCCAGGAAGAAGCCCTGGCGGCTGTTCTCGAACAGCGCCAGGCACAGGTGGCCGGCGCAGTAGACCAGGCTGAACCACAGGATGGTGCGGTACTTGCCGAAGAAGCGGTCGGCCAGCCAGCCGCCGAGCAGCGGGAAGAAATACACGCCGATCATGAAGCTGTGCATGATGTCCTTGGCCTCGCCGGCGCGGCCGTCGGCGGTCAATTCCTGCAGCAGCAGCGATGTGATCAGGAACTGCACCAGGATGTTGCGCATCCCGTAGAAACTGAAGCGCTCGCAGGCTTCGTTGCCGATGATGTAGGGAATCTGGCGGGGCATGCCGGCCTTGCCGGCGGGGGCTGCTGCCACGTCGTTGCTCGTCATCTGTAAGGCGATCCTGCGAATGCAAAGGGGGCAAGGGTAACGCAAGCGGCCACCCGCGCGCCCGCGGCAGCGCACGAGGCCGCGCCTGCACGGGCCCTAGACAGCGCCGCACGCTAGCATGGCAGCAGGTCCGTACTGGTTTTCGCAATGAAGCACTGGGGCTGTCTGGCGCTGCTCGCCTTGTCCTTCGCCGTGGCCGCCGAGCCCGCCACGCCGGTGCTGCGGATCGCCAGCCTGCGCCTGCCGCAGGACAGCGCCCAATGGGAACGGCAGCGCGGGCGGATCCTGACCCTGCTGGCCGGGCTGCGCGCGGACGTGATCGCGGTACAGGACGTGCGGCAGTCGCCGGGGTCGCCCAACGCCGCCTGCTGGCTGGCCACCCGGCTCAGGTACAGCTGCGATTTCATCACCGCCGACCCGCCCAGCCACGCGCAGCGGCGCGGCAACGCCATGCTGGCCGGCCTGGACGTGATGGAGGACGGCCTGACCCTGCTGCACGGCCAGGGCCAGCTCACCGCCGCCGGCATGCAGCGCGCACGCCTGGAACGCAGGGCGGTCAACATCTACATCGCGCGCATCGCCCCGGACGGCAATGATCCGCAGGTGCGCGCACAGCAGGCGGCGGACCTGCTCGCCTGGATCGGTGCGACCGACGAGGACGAGCCGTCACTGGTCGTGGGCGAGTTCTCCGCGCCCACCGAAGAACTGGTCCGGCAGCTGCCCGGCTTCCAGCCGGCGCGGCAGAATCCGTCGACACGGCAGCCGGCCGCGGGCAGCGCGCCGGGCAGCCGCGCGCACGGCCTGGACGTGCTCTACCAGGTGCGCAGCTTCGCCGATGTCGCCCAGCAGGCGGTGGAACTGGCGCCGGAAGGCGAGGAACCGGCACCGCTGGCGCTGGGAGTGATGACCACCCTGCGCCTGATCGCGGGCGAAGCAGCCGACCCGACCGCGCCCTGAACGACGAAGCCGGACGTTTCCGCCCGGCTTCGCCTGGTCATCCGTGCGCAGGCGGGGCCACGCCCCGCGCGCGCCGGTCGCCGTCGCCGTCGCCGATCAGGCCACGGCCTCCTCGTAACGGCGTTCGACTTCCTTCCAGTTGATCAGGCTGTAGAAGGTCTCGATGAACTCGGCGCGGCGGTTCTGGAACTTCAGGTAGTAGGCGTGTTCCCACACGTCGATGGTCAGCACCGGGGTACGGCCCTCCATCAGCGGGCTTTCCTGGTTGCCGGTCTTCTCGACCACCAGCTTCTTGTCGGCGGTCACGCTCAGCCACGCCCAGCCCGAACCGAACTGGGTCAGCGCGGCCTTGGTGAAGGCTTCCTTGAACTTGTCGAAACCGCCGAGCTGCTCGTCGATGGCCTTGCCCAGCGCGCCACCCGGGGTGCCACCGGCGTTGGGGCCGATCACGTCCCAGAACAGCGAGTGGTTGCCATGGCCGCCGCCCTGGTTGCGCACGCCCTGCTGCAGGCTTTCCGGCAGGGTCTTGACCTTGCGCAGCAGCTCGTCGATCGGCAGGTCGGCATATTCGGTGCCCTCGACCAGCGCATTGAGGTTGTTGACGTAGGTCTGGTGGTGCTTGGAGTAATGGATCTCCACGGTGGCCGCATCCATGTACGGTTCCAGCGCGTCGTAGGCGTAGGGCAGCTTGGGCAGGGTGTAGGCCATGAGGGATCTCCTTGGGTTCGATGCCTGGGTTCGTGTGTCCGGCGCATGCCGGACGGTGCACCGGCAATGGTAGGCAGGAAGCGGCAACTTACCAAGGCCGATGTAAAGGAAACTTCGTCCTGTGGCGGGTACAAACGCCACGCCGGCCGCGCGGGCGCCGGCTGCGATGGCCCGCGTTCAAGAAAAATCCCGCGCAGACGCGATAATCGACGTTTCCACGCCACCCGGGCTCCTGCTCCATGCGCAAACCGTTGCTCCTGCTCACCGCCGTGATCGTGCTGGTGGCCGGCCTGTGGGCCATGCGCGTGCTGCAGCAGCCGCCACCCCCGCAATTCGCGCCGTCGCTGGGCGGACCCGCGGCGGCGGCCGTCGGCGAGGAACCACGCCAGCCCGGCACGGGCGGCACGCTGCCGGCCTTCCTGCCACCCGAAGCGCACGACACCATCGCGCTGATCCTGCGCGAGGGTCCGTTCCCGCACCGCCAGGACGGCAGCGTGTTCGGCAACCGCGAGCGGCGCCTGCCGCAGCGCCCGCGCGGCTACTACCGCGAATACACGGTGCGCACGCCGGACCTGGGCCACCGCGGCGCGCGCCGGATCGTCACCGGCGGCGACCCGCCGGAAGCCTGGTACTACACCGACGATCATTACGAGACCTTCCGCGGTTTCGAAGTACCGGCCACCGGAGGCACGCAATGAGCGACAGTGGATTCGACATGGGCCTGGAGGATGTCGGCCAGGCCGGCGTATACGGCGTAGCCCACGGCGACCTCGGCGGGCTGGCCGCGGCCGCGCGCGATGCCGGGCTCAAGGTGCTGCGGGTGGACCTGGAATCATGCACCGACAAGCGCACCCTGCTGCTGCGCATCGGCACCCAGCTGGATTTCCCGGCGGGTTGGGGCCGCAACTGGGATGCGCTGTCCGATGCGCTGCGCGACCTGTCCTGGCTGCCGGCCAACGGCTACGCGCTGCTGTTCGGCGATGCCGGCGACCTGCGCCAGGCCAGCCCCGCTGATTTCGACACGCTGCTGGACATCCTCGCCGAAGCGGCGGCCAGCTGGGCCGGCGACAACGTACCGTTCTGGGCGTTCTTCGAGCTGCCCGGCGGCGGCGGGGCCGGCGACCCGGGCGACGCCTGAACCGGCATCACGTCAGGCCGGCGGGCATGCCGGCCCTTTCAGTTCGATCACGTTGCCGTCGGGATCGGCGAAATAGAGCGAAAGCCCGTCGCCCTCGGCGCCGAAATTGAGCTCCGCCGCCGACGGCACCAGCCCATGGCGGCGCAGGTGCGCGGTGATGGCCGCTGCATCGAACGGCTCGATGCGCAGGCACAGGTGGTCGACGTTGCGCGCGCCCTCGCCCGCGGCAGCACCGCCACGCGCACCCAGGGGGCTGTCCACGCTCACCAGATCGATCATCGACGCGCCGGCCCGCAGGTGGACCAGGCCAAGGGGCTCGCGCCACCTGACCACCTCGCATCCGAGCACGCTCCGGTAGAACGCGATGCTGCGCGGCAGCTCGCGGACGCGGAAGACCACGTGGTCGATGCGCTGCACCGAAGAAGGCATTGCCATCGCGCGCTCCATGGGGGAAACCGGGGAAGCGCGCCATCCGGCCGCGGCGCTTCCCGCGGCGATTGTCACATGGGCCACGGGCGCCGCCACGCGGCATGCCCGGGCCTGCCCGCTCAGCCGTCCAGCTCTTCCCAGCGCGCGTAGGCCGCGTCCAGTTCGGCCTGCACCCTGGCCAGCTGCTGCGTGTGCGCGGTGACCTCGGCGCTGGAGCGGGTGTAGAACGCCGGATCGTTCATCGCGCCGGTCAGGCCTTCCACGTCGCGCTCGAGCTGCTCGATCCTGGCCGGCAGCTGCTCCAGCTCGCGGGCATCCTTGAAGCTGAGCTTGCGCCTGGCCGGCGCCGCCTCGGCCACCGCCGCCGCCACCGGTTTCGCGGCCGGCACCGCCGTGGCCGAGGCCCTGGCCACGGCCATGCCGTTCTGCGCCGGTGGCGGGCGCTGGCGCAGCGAATCGGTATAGCCGCCGACGTAGTCGCCGACCCGGCCCTCGCCTTCCAGCACCAGGGTGGAGGTGACCACGTTGTCGAGGAAATCGCGGTCGTGGCTGACCAGCAGCAGGGTGCCGGTGTAGTCGCCCAGCAGCTCTTCCAGCAGCTCCAGGGTTTCCACGTCCAGGTCGTTGGTCGGTTCGTCCATCACCAGCAGGTTGGACGGCTGCGCGAACAGCTTGGCCAGCAGCAGGCGGTTGCGCTCGCCGCCGGACAGCCGGGTGATCGGCGCGCGCGCCCGTTCCGGGGTGAACAGGAAATCCTGCAGGTAGGCATGCACGTGCTTGCGCTTGCCGTTGAGATCGATGAAGTCGGCACCTTCGGCCACGTTCTCGATCGCGCTCCAGTCCTCGCGCAGGGTGGCGCGGTACTGGTCGAAGTAGGCGATCTGCAGGTTGGTGCCCTGGCGCACCTCGCCACGATCCGGCTGCAGCTCGCCCAGCAGCAGCTTGAGCAGGGTGGTCTTGCCGCTGCCGTTGGGGCCGATCAGGCCGATGCGGTCGCCGCGCATGATCGTGGTCGAGAAGTCCCTGATCATCACCCGCTCGCCGAAGGCGAAGCTGACGTCCTTGACGTCGATGACCTTCTTGCCGGAGTTCTCGCCCGCGGCCGCTTCCAGGCGCACGTTGCCGCCCAGCTCGCGGCGCTGGCCACGCTCCATGCGCATGGCCTTGAGCCTGCGCACGCGGCCCTCGTCGCGGGTGCGGCGGGCCTTGATGCCCTGCCGGATCCACACTTCCTCCTGGGCCAGCAGCTTGTCGAAGCGCGCATTCTCCTGCGCCTGGGCGTTGAGGCGCTCCTCGCGGCGGCGCTCGTAGTTGTCCCAGTCGCCCGGCCAGCTGGTCACCTGGCCACGGTCGATCTCGACGATGCGGGTGGCCAGTGCGCGCAGGAAGCGGCGGTCGTGGGTGACGAACACCACGCAGCCGTTCCAGCCCTTGAGGAAGCCCTCGAGCCAGTCGATGGCCTCGATGTCCAGGTGGTTGGTCGGCTCGTCCAGCAGCAGCACGTCCGGCCCGGCCACCAGCGCACGCGCCAGCAGCACGCGGCGCTTCATGCCGCCGGACAGGCGCCCGAACTCGGCATCGCCGTCCAGCTCCAGCTTGGTCAGGGTTTCGGAAACGCGCTGGTCCAGCGCCCAGCCGTCGGCCGCGTCGATCCTGGCCTGCACCTTGCCCATGGCGTCGCCGTCGAAGGTTTCGGCATGGCTCAGGCGGTGGAACTCGGCCAGCCAGTGGCCAAGCTCGCCGAGGCCATCGGCGACGACGTCGAACACGCTGCCGGAAGCGCCATGCGGCACCTCCTGCTCCAGGCGGGTGACGCGCACGCCCTGCTGGACGCGCACCTCGCCGTCGTCCGGCTTCAGTTCGCCGGCCATCAGTTTCATCAGGGTGGATTTGCCGGCGCCGTTGCGGCCGATCAGGGCGATGCGCTCGCCACTTTCGATCGACAGTTCGGCTTTTTCCAGCAACAACGGGCCGCCGACGCTGTAGTCGACGTTCTGCAGGGTGATCAAAGGCATGCGCGCATTGTACGGGAGCCGCGCTCAGGCGTCGGCGAACACACCTTCATCCAGCGCCAGCAGGCGGCGCAGACTGGCCGCCACCCGCTTGCCGGGGTGCCGCACCAGCCACAGCTGGCGGCGCAGCGGCGGCAGCGGCGTGGCCAGTTCATGCAGCCGCCCCAGCGCGACCAGGTCGGTCACCGCATGCCGCGACAGGCACGCCAGCCCGAGCCCGGCCACCGCGCCCTGTTTGATCGCCTCGGTACCGCCGAGCTGGAGCACTTCGGAAAAACCATGCAGGTGCGGCAGCAGCGCCTGCTCGGCCGCCTCGCGGGTGCCGGAACCGGGCTCGCGCAGCAGCCAGCAGGCGCCGCGCAGCTGCGCCATGTCGGCACCGGCGCGCAGCGCCGCCGCCTGCCGGTGGCGATCGCCGAACACGATGACCAGTTCGTCCTCGCGCCAGGCCGCCACGTCCAGCCCCGGTTCGTGGCACGGGCCCTCGATCAGGCCGATGTCCACCTCCAGCCGCTGCACCGCACTGGCGACTTCGCGGGTATTGCCGATCACCAGGTCGACCCGCGCATGGTCGTTGCCATCGCGCAGGTCGGCGATGCGCGCCGGCATCAGGTAGTTGCCGATGGTGGTGCTGGCCCCCACCCGCCAGCGCACCGGGGCGGTGGCCTCGCCGCCCCCGCGGTAGCGGCGTTCGATGTCCTCCGTGGCCGCCAGCAGGGCGCGCGCCTCGGGCAGCAGCGCGCGGCCATGGCCGTTGAGCACCAGCCGTCGGCCGACGCGGTCGAACACGGCAAGCCCGAGCAGGTGCTCCAGCTCGCCCAGCGCCGCGCTCACCGCCGATTGCGACAGACCGATGGTGTCCCCGGCGGCAGTGGTGGTTCCGGTCTCGGCGATGGCGGAGAAGATCTGCAGCTGGCGCAGGGAAAGACGCATTAATTACCCATAAAACAGGTTGTTCATACGAATATAATCCGTTTTACAGGTGATTGGCGCGGAATCAGGATGGGCCATCCCCTGATGATCCACCGTCATGAACACCGTCACACACAGGCAGGCCAGCGCCCGCCCGCCGCGTCTCCCCGGCCTGCTGCTTACCGCCGCCATCGCCGCCCTCGCCCTCTGGCTGGGCACCGTGCCGTGGCTCCAGGCCCATGGCATCGGCGCGCTGACACTGGCCATCGTGATCGGCATCGTCGTCGGCAATACCGTCTACCCCACGTTCGCGCCGCGGGTGGCAACCGGCGTCGGCGTCTCCAAGGCCACCGTGCTGCGCGCGGGCATCGTCCTCTACGGCCTGCGGCTGACCGTGCAGGACATCGGCCAGGTCGGCGCCGCCGGGGTGCTGATCGACGCGCTGGTACTGTGCTCCACCTTCGCCCTGGCGTGGTGGCTGGGCACCCGCGTACTCGGGCTGGAGCGCAACACCGCGCTGCTGATCGGCGCCGGCAGTTCCATCTGCGGCGCCGCGGCGGTGATGGCCGCCGAGCCGGTGGTCAAGGGCCGGGCCGAACAGGTCGCCATCGCCGTGGCCACGGTGGTCGTGTTCGGCACCCTGGCGATGTTCCTGTACCCGCTGCTGTACCGGTGGGGCGTGCATGCCGGCTGGATGCCGCTGGACGACACCGGCTACGGCGTGTTCACCGGCTCCACCGTGCACGAAGTGGCGCAGGTGGTGGCCGCCGGCCGCGCCGTCAGCCAGCCGGCCGCCGATGCCGCGGTCATCGCCAAGATGGTGCGGGTGATGATGCTGGCGCCGTTCCTGGTCGGCCTGTCGGCACTGCTGGCGCGCGGCGGCAACGACGGCAACCGCCAGCGCTCGGCGATCACGGTGCCCTGGTTCGCCTTCGGCTTCATCGCCATGGTCGGCTTCAACTCGCTGCAGCTGCTGCCCGCCGGGCTGGTCGCCACCCTGGTCGAGCTGGACACCGCGCTGCTGGCGATGGCGATGGCCGCGCTGGGCCTGACCACCCATGCCTCGGCCCTGCGCCAGGCCGGCCCCAGGCCGATGCTGCTGGCCGCGCTGCTGGCCGCCTGGCTGGTGGGCGGCGGCCTGCTGATCAACCTCGCGGTACGCGCCCTGTGCTGAACCCGCCGCGCCGCGACGGCAGCCGGAGCGGCACGGCCTGCCGGCATCTGCGAAAATACGGCATGACCGATTTCTCCTCGTTGCCGCTGATCCCGGCCCTCGCACCCGGCATCGATGCGCTGGGCTATACCACCATGACGCCGGTGCAGGCGCTGGGCCTGCCGCCGATCCTGGAGGGACGCGACGTGATCGCCCAGGCCCCCACCGGCAGCGGCAAGACCGCCGCCTTCGGCCTGGGCCTGCTGAACCGGCTCGACCCGGCCACCATCCGGACCCAGGCGCTGGTGTTGTGCCCTACCCGCGAACTGGCCGACCAGGTCGGCAGGCAGCTGCGCAAACTGGCCACCGGCATCCCCAACCTCAAGCTGCTGGTACTGACCGGCGGCGTGCCGCTGGGCCCGCAGCTGGCCTCGCTGGAGGCGCACGACCCGCAGGTCGTGGTGGGCACGCCCGGCCGCGTGCAGGAACTGGCGCGCAAGCGCGCGCTCAACCTCGGCCAGGTGCGCAGCTTCGTCCTCGACGAGGCCGACCGCATGCTCGACATGGGCTTCGAGGAGCCCATCCGCGAGATCGCCGGGCGCACCCACAAGGAGCGGCAGAGCCTGCTGTTCTCGGCCACGTTCCCCGATGCCATCCGCGAACTGGCGCGCGCCCTGCTCAATGACCCGGTGGAAGTCACCATCGACGGCCAGCAGGAAGCCCCGGCGATCCAGCACCTGTTCTTCGAGGTCGAGCCGGCGCACCGGCAGAAGGCGCTCGCCGGGCTGCTGCTCAGGTACACGCCCGAATCGGCGGTGGTGTTCTGCAACACCCGCAAGGACGTGGACGATGTGGCCAATTCACTGCGCCAGTTCGGCTTCTCGGCGCTGGCCCTGCATGGCGACATGGAACAGCGCGACCGCGACGAGGTCCTGCTGCAGTTCGCCAACCGCAGCTGCAACGTACTGGTCGCCAGTGACGTGGCCGCGCGCGGCCTGGACGTGGAAGACCTGGCGGCGGTGGTCAACTACGAGATGCCCAGCGACCTGGACACCTACCGCCACCGCGTCGGCCGCACCGCCCGCGCCGGCCGCCGCGGCCTGGCGCTGAGCCTGGTCGCCGGCCGCGAGCGCCACCGCGCCGATGCGCTGGAAACCGACCAGGGCACCGCCCTGGACTGGCAGAAGACCCCGCTGGCCACCGCGCGCCCGGCACAGCTGCCGCAGGCGGCGATGACCACGCTGCGGATCGACGGCGGCAAGACCGACAAGCTGCGCGCCGGCGACATCCTCGGCGCGCTCACCGGTGACGCCGGGCTGTCGGCCAAGGCCATCGGCAAGATCGACATCTTCCCCACCCGTTCCTACGTGGCCATCGCCCGCGAGCAGGCCGGCAAGGCGATCGCGCGGCTGGAAGCCGGCAGGATCAAGGGCAAGCGCTTCCGCGTGCGCAGGATGTGATGCCGGGCGCCGGGTTTCAGCGCCCGGCGCGCACCGCGGCGCCGGAGTGCAGGCGCCGCGTTCAGTACGCCAGCGTGGCCTGCAGCGGCAGGCCGTCGGGCCAGCGTTGACGCCCGCCCAGGCCGTCCAGTTCCACCAGCACCGCCGCGCCGAGCACCTCGGCCTCGAGCCGGCGCGCCAGCAGCAGCGCCGCGGCCAGCGTACCGCCGGTGGCCAGCACGTCGTCGATCAGCAGCACCCGGGTCCCCGGTGCGATGGCGCCGGCACACACCTCAATGCGGTCGCTGCCGTATTCCAGCGCGTACTCCTGCGCCAGGGTGGCGCCGGGCAGCTTGCCCGGCTTGCGTACCGGCACGAAGCCGGCGCCCAGTTCCAGGGCCAGCGCGGCGCCAAGGATGAAGCCGCGCGCTTCCACGCCCAGCACGGCCTGCACGCCGGCAGCGCGCCACGGGTCGGCCATCGCCGCAACCGCGGCGCGGAAGCCATCGGCATCGGCCAGCAGCGGGGTGATGTCCTTGAAACGGATACCGGGCCGGGGGAAGTCGGCCACGTCGCGGATCGCGCCGGCCCAATGGGGATAGGGGTTGGTCATGGGGTCACTGGAAATGGAAGGAATCAGGAACTGCACGACAGCATGGAGCAGCCGGCGCGCGCACGCGCCCAGTCCGGGCGCCGGCAGGCGAACGCCTCGCGGCCGGGCTGTTCGTCGCAGGGGCGCCGCATCACCTCCAGCAGGTCGGTGATGCCGCCGGTGTCGCCCTGCGCGGCGCGGTCGATGGCCTGCTGCACCAGCCAGTTGCGCAGCACGTATTTGGGGTTGGCCGCCTGCATGACCGCACGCCGCGCGGCATCGTCCAGGCCCGCATCGCGCACGCGTGCGGCATGGCGCCGCAGCCAGTCCAGCAGGTCCGGCATCACCCGCTCGCGGCGCTCCGGGGAATAGAACGCCGCCTCCAGCGCAGCCGCATCCGGCCGCTGCGGGTCGACGTCGGGCAGCGCACGGAACGCCAGGGTCATGTCCATCTCGCCCGCGTGCAGCAGCTCCCGGAACCGCGCCATGAGCGCATCGTCGCCCTGGCGGTATTCGCCCAGGCCGAGCTTGGCGACCAGATGGGCGCGTTCGTCGGCCGCGTAACGGGCCTGGAACGCATCCAGCCCGGCCTGCAGCGGCGCCGCGTCGGCGAACAGCGGCGACAGCGCCTGCGCCAGCCGGACCAGGTTCCAGTACGCCACCTGCATCTGCGTGCCGAAACGGTAGCGGCGGCCCTGTGCGTCGGTGGTATTCGGCGTCCAGTCCGGGTCGTAGTCCTCGATCCAGCCATACGGGCCGTAATCCAGGGTCAGGCCGAGCACGGACATGTTGTCGGTGTTCATCACCCCATGCACGAAGCCCACCCGCATCCAGTGCGCGACCATCGCCGCGGTGCGGGTGCAGACCTCGGCGAACCAGTCGGCCTGGCGCGAAGGGCCGGGCGCCAGGTGCGGGAAATCACGGTCGATGCAGAAATCGACCCAGCGCCGCAGCAGCGCCACGTCACCGCGTGCGGACGGCAGTTCGAAGCTGCCGAAGCGGATGAACGAGGGCGCCACCCGGCACACCACCGCCCCCGGTTCGTCGCACGGATGACCGTCGTAGAACATGTCGCGCGCCACCGTCTCGCCGGTGGCGACCAGGCTCAGGGCCCGCGTGGTCGGGACCCCGAGGTGGTGCATGGCTTCCGAACACAGGAATTCGCGGATCGACGAGCGCAGCACCGCACGGCCATCGGCCCCGCGCGAGTACGGCGTCGGTCCCGCGCCCTTGAGCTGCAGCTCCCAGCGCCGGCCATCGGCCAGCAACTCGCCGAGCGAGATGGCGCGGCCGTCACCCAGCTGCCCGGCCCAGTGCCCGAACTGGTGCCCGCCGTAGTTCGCTGCCCATGGCTGCATGCCGTCGTACAACGCGTTGCCGGCGAACACCGCGGCGAAGTCCGGCGCCTGTACGGCCGCGTCGTCGAAACCCAGCATCGCCGCCACGTCCGGCGCATGCGCCAGCAACCGCGGCGCCGCCACCGGGCCGGGCATGACCTGCGACCAGGCCGCGCGCAGCACCTCGCGCCGGCGCGATCCGGTTTCGGCATCGCCGGGCAGTTCGCGCAGGAAACGGTTGTCGAATTTCAGCCGCGGGGTCATTGCCAGGATGTGGGGACGTCGGGCGATGTCACAAGCTACGGTACCCGGCCCCAGCGCCGAACACGGGCATGCAAGGCGCCGGCGCGGCGGGCGGACACGAACAAAAACGCCGGAAGCTTTCGCTTCCGGCGTCGTGGCGACCTTGCGGTTGCTGGGGCTGGATTACAGCGCCTGCACCTGGTCAGCCTGCATGCCCTTCTGGCCCTGCACGGCGACGAAGGTCACCTTCTGGCCTTCCTGCAGCGACTTGAAGCCGGTGCCCTGGATGGCGCGGAAGTGCACGAACAGGTCGGGGCCGCTTTCCGGGGTGATGAAACCAAAACCCTTGGCATCGTTGAACCACTTCACCGTGCCGGTCTGACGCTCAGACATTACAAACTCCTGGAACTATTGATTGGAAATCGCAGCCGCCGGGGATCGGGGCCGAGACTGAGTTGCAGGCGTTGGTAAAACGGAACGATGAGCGGATCGGTGAGATCAGCTGCATCAGGCCACGATTCACGGTGACCCTTGCAAGCACAGTGGGGCGAAAGATACGCGGCTTTCCGGCAAAAAGCGACAAATACCGCATTCATCCGTACCGAAACCCCGCTTCCCGGCAACAATCCCGCTAAATTCATTGGCTTGGCGCACCACACGGGTACGCATGCAGCCGCCACCGGGCCGCGCAGCGGCTAGACTGCGCGGCATGGAATCCCCCCTTGCCGCCCCCTCCCCCCGTATCTGGGTGGACGCCGACGCCTGCCCGGCGGTCATCCGCGACATCCTGTACCGCGCCGCCGAACGTACCCGGATCGAAGTGATCCTGGTCGCCAACCGCTGGCTGCAGACGCCCTCCTCGCGCTTCATCCGCGCCATGCAGGTCGCCGGCGGCCCCGACGTGGCCGATGACGCCATCGCCGAACGCGTCGCCGCCGGCGACCTGGTCGTCACCCAGGACATCCCGCTGGCCGCGCGGGTGCTGGCCAAAGGCGCCGCGGCGCTGGACCCGCGCGGCGTGCCGTTCAGCCCCGACAGCATCGCCCAGCGCCTGTCGATACGTGACTTCATGGCCGAACTGCGCGGCGCGGGCGTGCAGACCGGCGGCCCGCCCAGCCTGCACGCGCGCGACCGCCAGGCGTTCGCCGCGCGCCTGGACCAGTGGCTGGCACGGCAACGCTGAAGCAGCGCCCGCCGCGGCTGCGCCCGCGCAGTAGAATGGCGGTCTTTGCCCCGTGATCCCATGGCCCTTACCGCCACCATCCGCAAGGCCGAGCTGCAGATCAGCGACATGGACCGCGGCTACTACGCGACCCACCACCTGACCCTGGCCCAGCATCCCTCCGAAACCGACGAGCGCCTGATGGTGCGCCTGCTCGCCTTCGCATTGAACGCCGACGACCGCCTGGAGTTCGGCCGCGGCCTGAGCACCGACGACGAACCGGACCTGTGGCAGCACGACTACACCGGCGACATCCTGCAGTGGATCGACCTGGGCCACCCCGACGAATCGCGGGTGCGCAAGGCGTGCAACCGCAGCCGCCAGGTGCAGGTGATCAACTACGGCGGCAACGCCTCGGACATCTGGTGGCACAAGCAGGGCAAGGGCCTGGCCCGGTTCGGCAATCTCTCGGTGGTGGACCTGGACGCCGGCTTCGTCGAGCGCTGGGGGCAGCAGATCCAGCGGGCGATGCGCTGGAGCGTGCTGATCCAGGACGGCGAGCTGCAGATCCTCAACGACCAGGTCCAGCTCGACGTCACCCCTGCCTGGCGCAAGCGCGCGACGGCTTGAGCGCGCGGTGGCGATGAATCCGGGCATGACGCCCCAGCACTGCGACGTCCTGGTGATCGGCGCCGGTGCCGCCGGGTTGATGTGCGCGCTCACCGCCGGCCGCCGCGGTCGCGTCGTGCAGGTGATCGACCATGCCAACAAGCCGGGCAAGAAGATCCTGATGTCCGGCGGCGGACGCTGCAATTTCACCAATACCGGCACCAGCGCCGCCAACTTCATTTCCGCCAACCCGCATTTCTGCAAATCGGCGCTGGCCCGCTACACCCCGGCCGATTTCATCGAAATGGTGGAACGGCACCGCATCGCCTGGCACGAGAAGGAACTGGGGCAGCTGTTCTGCGACATCTCCTCCAAGCTGATCGTGCGCATGCTGCTGGACGAATGCCAGCAGGCGGCGGTGCGCATCCGCACCGACTGCGCGGTGGAGGGCATCGAGCGCGGCGCCGACGGCTTCCGCGTGCGCACCGGCCACGGCCTGTTCCACTGCGCTTCGCTGGTGATCGCCAGCGGCGGCCTGTCCATTCCCAGCATGGGCGCCAGCGGCTTCGGCTACGAGGTCGCGCGCCAGTTCGGCCACGCGGTGCTGCCCACCCGCGCCGGGCTGGTTCCGCTCACCCTCAGCGGCAGGCACCAGGAACGGCTGGCCGACCTCAGCGGCGTGGCGCTGCCGGTCGAGGCGCGCTGCAACGGGCAGGCGTTCCGCAACTTCATGCTGCTCACCCACCGCGGGGTCAGCGGCCCGGCGATCCTGCAGATCTCCTCGTACTGGCAGCCCGGCGACGACCTGCGCCTGGACCTGCTGCCGGGCCACGACCCACTGCAGTGGCTGCGCGACATGAAGCGCGAGCGCGGCGCCTCGGAGCTGCGCACGGTACTGGCCGAGGTCATGCCCAAGCGGATGGCGCAGCGCCTGTGCGAGCACTGGCTGCCGGACCGGCCGGTGCGCCAGCTCGACGAGCCGCAGCTGAAGCAGGCCGCGGCGCTGCTGGGCGATTTCCCGCTGGCGGCCAGCGGCACCGAGGGCTACCGCACCGCGGAAGTGACCCTGGGCGGGGTGGATACACACCAGGTGTCGTCCTCGACCCTGGAGTCACGGCAGGTACCGGGGCTGTATTTCGTCGGCGAGGTGCTGGACGTGACCGGCTGGCTGGGCGGCTACAACTTCCAGTGGGCCTGGGCCTCCGGGCACGCGGCCGGACAGGCGGCCTGAAGCCGGCGCAGGAACCGCGTCACAGCCAAGCGATCAACGCATGGACGGCACCGCGGCCATGTTGTATTAAACCCGGTCAGAGGGGAGTCCCGAATGCAGAACGGCAAAGAATCAACCCTGCGCCTGCTGATCGTCGACGACAGCGCCGAGAACGCCGAGGCGATCGTCAGCACCTTGCGCAACAGCGGCATCGCCGTCCGTCCATTCCGGCCGCAGGCGCCGGCGGAACTGGTGGAGATCCTGTCCAGCCAGAGCATCGACCTGGTGCTGTGCGCGCCCTCGCAGGTGATTCCGCAGCTGCTGCTCAGCCAGCAGATCGCCGCCAGCGGCAAGGACATCCCGATGATCGGGCTGGCCGACCAGGTCGACGAACGGATGCTGGTGGAATCGGGCGCCAATGGCATCCGCGCCATTGCCCTGCGCCATCGCCCCGAGCACCTGCTGGCGGTCGTGCGCAACGAATGGACCGACCTGCAGGCGCGCCGCGGCCTGCGCCGGATCGAGGCGCAGATGCGCGAGACCGAGCGCCGCTGCGACGCGCTGATCGCCTCTTCGCGCGACCCGATCGCCTACATCCACGAAGGCATGCACATCCGCGCCAACGAGGCCTACCTGGAGATGTTTGGCTACGACACGTTCGAGGACGTGGAAGGCATCTCGCTGCTGGACATGGTCGCGCCGCAGCACGTGGAGGATTTCAAGCAGCTGCTCAAGGCGCTGGGCAAGGGCGAGCCGCCGCCACCGCAGTACGAAGTGCACGCGCGCAACCAGGACGGCGACAGCTTCCCGGCGACGATGGAGTTCACCGCCGCCACCTACGAGGGCGAATCCTGCTTCCAGGTGGTGTTCCGCCGCCGCGAGGAATTCGATCCCGAGCTGGCGCGCGAGGTCGAGGAGCTGCGCCAGCGCGACCAGGTCACCGGCCTGCTCAACCGCCCCACCTTCATGGTGCACCTGGAAAACGCCGTGGCCCAGGTCAGCCGCAGCGATGGCCAGTACGGCTTCCTGCTGGTGGAGCCGGATCACTACGCGCGGCTGCTGCCCGACATCGGCCTGGACTCGGCCGACGCGCTGGTCGCCGCGCTGGGCCAGCACCTTGCCGCCACGCTCGGCGACGGCCTGTCGGTCGCCCGCTTCGGCGAGCACAGCTTCGCGATCCTCGCCCAGGGCGACTACGCGCACACCATGGGGCTGGCCGAGCGCGTGCGCGGCGCCTTCGCCTCGCACGTGTTCAGCATCGGCGCGCGCTCGGCGACGGTCACCGTCAGCATCGGCGGCGTGCAGGTCGGCGAGAAGATCGCCAGCGTCGGCCAGGTGCTGGCGCGCGCCAGCGACTGCATCCGCACCGCGACCGAGCTCGGTGGCAACACGGTCAAGGTCTTCGACCCGGGCGCCGCCGACCGCGTCGAGGAAGAGCGCATCCAGCGCTGGGTGGAGCTGATGCGCGGCGCGCTGGAAGGCGACGGCTTCCAGCTGCGCTTCCGCCCGGTCATCAACCTCATGGGCGAGGCGATCCAGCTGTACGACACCTCGCTGCAGCTGCGCAACAACAACGAGATGGTCGGGCCCTCGACCTTCCTGCCGATCGCCGAGGACCAGGGCCTGCTGGCGCCGATCAACCGCTGGGTGGTCGGGCATGCGATCCAGGCGCTGGGCGAACGCCGCCGTGCCGGCCATCGCACCCACATGATGGTGCGGATCACGCCCGAATCGTTCTCCGATCCGCAGCTGCTGGCGGTGATCCGCGACGGCCTGCAGGCCGAGGGCGTGTCCGGCGACCAGTTGTGGCTGCAGGTTCCCGAGGCCAAGGTGTTCACCCACCTGCGCAACGCCCAGCAGTTCCTGGCCGCGGCCGCGGCGCTGGGCTGCAAGGTCGGGCTGGAGCAGTTCGGTTCCGGTCTGGATTCGTTCCAGTTGCTGGCCCACTTCCACCCGGGCTTCCTCAAGCTGGACAGCAGCTTCACCGCCGACCCGGCGCTGGCCCGCGAGCAGTTGCCCAAGATCCAGGAAATCACCGCCCGCGCGCAGTCGCAGGACATCCGCACCATCGCCGAGTTCGTCTCGGATGCGGCGACGATGAGCCTGTTGTTCAGTTCCGGAGTGGATTACGTGCAGGGCGATTTCGTCGGCGCGGCCGGCCCCGAGATGAACTTCGATTTCGGCTGACGCCAGGCCGGGCGCGCATGCCCGGCATCGAGTGGCGCGCGGGGGCACGCCCGCCACAGACGCAAAGGCCGGCGTGGACGCCGGCCTTTGCGCATATCAGGTCAGATCGACCAGGTTCTCGATCTTTACGTCCGGGTTGACGTCGGCGTCGTAATCCACGCCATCGATGCCGAAGCCGAACAGGCGCAGGAAATCGGCCTTGTAACCGGCCAGGTCGCTGATCTCGTACAGGTTCTCGTTGCTGACCTGCGGCCACAGCGCGACCACCCTGCCCTGCACCTCCGGCGCCATCTCCTTGTAGTCAGCGCGCAGGCGGCCTTCGTCGTCGACCAGGGCGATGCTGCGTCCCTTGCCGTCGACCAGCGCGGGACGGATATGGTCGGCCGCATTGGCGCCGCCCTGCGGGCCGTTGTAGAGGATGTCGTACAGGGTATCGAGCTGCTCGATGCAGCCTTCGTGGGTGCCCTCTTCCTTCATCACCTTGAACAGCAGCGACAGGTACAGCGGCATGGTCGGGATCGCCGAGCTGGCCTGGGTGACCACCGCCTTGAGCACCGACACGCGCGCATCGCCGCCGATGCCCTGCAGGCTGGCGCGGATGTCCTTGACCTTGGCGTCCAGGTCCTTCTTGGCGGCGCCGATGGAGCCGTTCCAGTAGATCGCCTGGGTGATTTCCTCGCCGACATAGGTGAACGCGGTGGTGGTCGCGCCCGGTGCCAGCACGCCGGCTTCCAGCAGCGCATCGATCCACATCTGCCAGTCCTCGCCGCCCATCACCTGCACGGTGCCGGCGATTTCCTCGGCGCTGGCCGGCTGCAGGGTGGTCTCGGTCAGCACTTCCTTGTCGGTATCCAGCCCGCGCAGGGTGATCGGCTCGCCGATCGGCTTGAGCGTGGAGCTGATGACCTCGCCGGTCTTCGGGTGCTTGCGGCGCGGCGACGCCAGGCTGTAGACCACCTGGTCCACCTGGCCCAGGTCGGCCTTGATGATCTCGATCACCTTGGCCTTGACCTCGTCGGAGAACGCATCGCCGTTGACGCTGCGCGCGTACAGGCCGGCCTGGTGGGCGTACTTCTCGAATGCGGCCGAGTTGTACCAGCCCGCCGTACCCGGCTTGCTCTCGCTGCCCGGGCGCTCGAAGAACACGCCCAGGGTGGCGGCATCGCTGCCGAACGCGGCCTTGATGCGCGCGGCCAGGCCGTAGCCGGTGGAAGCGCCGATCACCAGCACCTTCTTCGGGCCGTGGGCGAGCCTGGGCTGCGCCTTGATGTAGTCGATCTGTTCCTTGACCGCCGCGTCGCAGCCGGCCGGATGGGTGGTGACGCAGATGAAGCCGCGCACACGCGGTTTGATGACCATGGAAACCTCGGTTGGATGCGGGAAAACAGCGCCGCGGCACACGCCGGGCAGGCGCCGAACCGCGAGGATCGTAGTGCGCGCCCGCAGTGAAAACAACCGACGCCACCGCATGGATCGGCCGCGGCGGCAGGGCCGCGGCACCGATGGCGCAAAAGAAAAGAGCCGCGCGGTGCGCGGCTCTTTTCCCGAACAGGCGCGGCCGGACTTACGGGCGGCGCGCCAGTTCCTCGACGTCCTTGGCCTTGGGCAGCAGGTCCTGCTTGGAGACCTTGAACGGCCCGATGCTCAGCAGCGGGACGGCCACGATGATCGACGACACCACCACGATCACCGCGCCCACCATGTGGGTTTCGGCCAGGCCTTCCATCGACTCGCCGCCGTACAGGTACAGCGCCAGCGCCGACAGGAAGAACAGCACCGCGGTGATCACCGTACGCGACAGCGTCTGGTTGATCGAGCGGTTCAGCACCTCCAGCGGTTCCACGCGCAGGCTGCGGAAGTTCTCGCGCACGCGGTCGAACACCACGATGATGTCGTTGATCGCGAAACCCATCACCGACAGCATGCCGGCCAGCACGGTCAGGTCGAACTCGCGGCCCAGCAGCGACATGTAGGCCACGGTCAGGATCAGGTCGAAGAACGCGGTCAGGCTGGCCACCATCGCGAACTTCCACTCGAAGCGCGCGGCGATGTAGATCAGGAAGCCGATCACCATGAACAGCGTCGCGTAGATGCCGTTCATGACCAGGTCCTTGCCGACCTGCGGGCCGACGAACTCGCCCGGCTGCGTGGTGGCCACGTTGTCGGCCGTGCTGATCGCGGCACCCACCTTCTCGGCGACCTTCTGCGCGGCATCGGCGGCGTTGTTGTGCTCGCCTTCGGGCGGCAGGCGGATCATCAGGTCGTTGCCGCCGCCCACGCTCTGCACCTGGGCGTTCTCGAAGCCGGCCGTGGCCAGGCGTTCGCGCACCGCTTCGACATCGACGCTCTTCTCGAAGTGGGTGCGCACCACGGTGCCGCCGGTGAACTCCAGCGCGTAGTTGAAGCCCTTGAAACCGATGATGGCCAGCGACACCAGCAGCAGCGCCACCATCAACGCAAGCACCGGCTTGCGATGGCGCATGAAGTCGATGTTGGTGTCGTTCGGGACGATGTGGAGCGGAAATAGTTTCATGCAGGGATTTTCCTTTAAAAACCCGCGCACGCATGCGCGGGCTTTCGCGAAGGGATTCGCGTCAGATCGCCACGGACTGGAGCTTGTTGCGACGGCCGTAGATCAGCACCGCCAGCGCGCGCGACACGGTGATCGCGGTGAACATCGAGGCGAAGATGCCGATGATCATGGTCAGCGCGAAGCCCTTCAGCGGGCCGGTACCGAACGCATACAGCGCCACGCCCACGATCAGGCCGGTGAGGTTGGCGTCGAGGATGGTGCCCGAGGCCTTCTCGTAACCGGCGGCGATGGCGGCCTTGCCCGGCATGCCCAGCCGCAGCTCCTCGCGGATTCGCTCGTTGATCAGCACGTTGGCGTCCACCGACAGACCGACCGACAGCGCCAGGCCGGCGAAGCCCGGCAGGGTCATGGTCGCGCCGAACAGCGACATCACCGCCACCACGATCAGCAGGTTGAACAGCAGCGCCACCGAGGTGATCGCGCCGAACATGCGGTAGTAGACGGTGAAGAACACCAGGGTGAACACGAACGAGAACACCACCGCCTTGACGCCGCGGGCCACGTTCTCCGCACCCAGGCTGGGGCCGATCACGTATTCCTCGACGAAGTCCATCGGCGCGGCCAGCGAGCCGGCGCGCAGCAGCTTGGCCAGGTTGTCGGCCTCGGTCTTCTCCAGGCCGGTGGTGATGAAGTTCTTGCCCAGCGGGCTGTTGATGTTGGCCACGGAGATGACTTCTTCCTTGACCCGGAAGCTGCGCACTTCCTTGCCGTCGACCGTGGTCACCTGCGGGATGCGCTCGGTGTAGACCACGGCCATCGGCTTGTTCACGTTGACGCTGGTGACGTCGAACATGCGCTGGCCGCCGACGCTGTTGAGCGTGACCGCGACCGCCGGCAGGCCGTTCTGGTCGGTGGACACCTCGGCCTTGACCATCTGGTCGCCGGTGACGATGGTGCGCTTGTTCAGCAGCACCGGCATGCCGCGACGGTCGCGGTACAGGCGCGCTTCCGGCGGGATGCGGCCGCTGGTCATGGCGTCCTGCGCGTTGCCGTCCACCACCAGGCGGTACTCCAGGGTGGCGGTCGCGCCGATCATGCGCTTGGCTTCGGCGGTGTCCTGCACGCCCGGCAGTTCGACCACGATGCGGTCGTCGCCCTGGCGCTGGATGATCGGCTCGGCCACGCCCAGCTCGTTGACGCGGTTGCGCAGGGTGGTCAGGTTCTGCTCGATGGCGCCGGAGGCGATCTGCAGCATCTCGGCCTGCGGCACGCTCACGGTGATGCGCTCGCCGCTGCCCGAGTAGGTCAGGGTCGGCTGCGCCTTGACCAGCGCGGCACGGGCCTTGTCGGCGTCGGCGGCATTGGCCAGCGTCACCTGGATGTCGTTCTCGCCGCGGCGCTCGACCGAACGGTAACCCACCCGGTTGTCGCGCAGCGTGGTGCGGATGTCCTCGGCGAACGCGTCGAAGCGCTTGTCCACGGCGGCCTTCTTGTCCACCTGCAGCGCGAAGTGCACGCCACCGACCAGGTCCAGGCCCAGCACCATCGGCTTGCCGCCGAGCCCGGCCAGCCAGTCCGGCACGGTCGAGGCCAGGTTCAGGGCCACGGTGTAGTTCTCGCCGGCCTTCTCGCGCAGCACGTCGTTGGCGCGGGTCTGGGCGTCGAGCGAACCGAGGCGGACGATCAGGCTCTCGCCTTCCTTCTCCACCGACTTGGGCGTGACCCCGGCCTCGCCCAGCGCCGCGCTGACGCGCTGCTTGAGGGCATCGTCGATCTGCCCGCCGCGGTTGGCGGTGATCTGCACGGACGGGTCCTTCTGGTACACGTTGGGCAGCGCGTACAGCGCGCTGACCGCCAGGACGACCAGGATCAGGAAGTACTTCCAGCGTGGAAATTCAAGCATTGCAGGTTCCTGCGCGACGCCGGTCCCGGCGCCGCGTCATGACGGAAGGGAAACTCGGGCTCAGGCCGCGGACTTCAGCGTGCCCTTGGGCAGCACGTTGCCGATGGCGCCCTTCTGCACGCGGATGCGGACGTTGTCGGCTACTTCGACGGTGATGAAGTTGTCGCCGATGTCGGTCACCACGCCGGCGATGCCGCCGTTGGTCAGCACCTCGTCGCCCTTGGAGATCTTCTCCAGCATCGCCTTGTGTTCCTTCTGGCGCTTCATCTGCGGGCGGATCATCAGGAAGTACATGACCGCGATCAGGGCGATCGGCAGCAGGAAAGTGCCCATGCCCGGGGCGGCCGGAGCGGCCTGGGCGACGGGAAGCAGGATAGCCATCGGGTTCATCGTGTGTCCTTAACTGTCGGGCGGTGCCTGCCGGTGCCGGCGCCGCGGAACGGATTCAAGCGTGGAAGTATGCCATAGAGGCGGGCCGGTCCAATTGCAAGGCAGCGCCGCCGCCGACCGTCGAGCAGCTCCCTCCCCGGCGCCAGGAGCGCCCGGCCCGTGGGGCGCCGCAGCGTGCACGTCCACCGGCCCCACCCTTGCCGATGGCCTTGCCGTGCAGGCCGGCCAGACGGCCGGCTCGCCCCTTGGGCGGGGAAAGGCGCTACAGCGCCGGCGCAACCGCCCCGCGCGCCGCATAGAAGGACTCGCGGAAGGCCAGGAAGGTTCCCGCCTCGATGGCCGCGCGCATGTCGGCCATCAGCTTCTCGTAGTAATAGAGGTTGTGCAGGGTGCCCAGCATCGGCGCCAGCATCTCGTTGCAGCGGTCCAGGTGGCGCAGGTAGGCACGCGTGTAGCCGCTGCTGCAGGCATGGCAGCCGCAGCCCGGCTCGATGGTGTCCATGTCGCGCTCGTAGCGGGCGTTGCGGATGCGCACCGTGCCGGTGGAGGTGAAGTAATGGCCGTTGCGCGCGTTGCGGGTCGGCATCACGCAGTCGAACATGTCCACGCCGCGGGCCACGCCCTCGACCAGATCCTCCGGGCGGCCCACGCCCATCAGGTAGCGCGGGCGGTCGGCCGGCAGGATCGGGTGCATGTGCTTGAGCATGGCGTTGCGCTCGTGCTCGGGCTCGCCCACCGCCAGCCCGCCGATGGCGTAGCCGTCGAAGCCGATCTGCTGCAGGCCCTCGGCCGAGCGGCTGCGCAGGTCGGTGTGCACGCCGCCCTGGACGATGCCGAACAGCGCCGCGTCGTTGCCCAGCGCGTCATGGGCATCGCGCGAGCGCCGCGCCCAGCGCAGGCTCAGCTCCATCGAGCGCCGCGCCACGTCCTCGGTGGCCGGGTACGGGGTGCATTCGTCGAAGATCATCACGACGTCCGAATCGAGCACCTTCTGGATCTTCATGCTCTCCTCCGGGCCCAGGAACACGCGGGCGCCATCGGTCGGCGAGGCGAAGGTGACGCCCTGCTCGGTGATCTTGCGGCGGTGCGCCAGCGAGAACACCTGGAAGCCGCCCGAGTCGGTCAGGATCGGCCCGTTCCAGCGGCAGAAGCCATGCAGGCCGCCGTGGTCGCCGATCACCTCCAGGCCCGGGCGCAGGTACAGGTGGAAGGTGTTGCCGAGGATGATCTCGGCACCGAGCGCGCGGATCTGCTCGGGCAGTACGCCCTTCACCGAGCCGTAGGTGCCCACCGGCATGAACGCCGGGGTCTGCACGGTGCCGCGCGGGAACGAGAGCTGGCCGCGGCGCGCGTTGCCGTCGGTGGCCTGGAGCGTGAACTGCAGTCTGGACATGGGTGTGCTTCGGTCGGTCTGCCGTCCATTGTCGCGGATCGGCGACGACGGCGCAGGAAAGGCGGGGTCAGGCGTCGGGCTGCGGGAACAGCAGCATCGCGTCGCCGTAGCTGAAGAACCGGTAGCGGCCGGCGATGGCATGGGCGTAGGCGTCGAACACCCGCTGCTTGCCGGCGAAGGCCGAGATCATCATCAGCAGGGTGCTTTCCGGCAGGTGGAAATTGGTGACCATCGCATCGACGCTGCGGATGCGGTAGCCCGGGGTGATGAAGATCTGCGTCTCGCCGGCGAACGGGCGCAGTTCGCCCTCGCGCATCGCACTCTCCAGGGCCCGCACCACGGTGGTGCCGACACCGATCACGCGGCCGCCGGCAGCGCGGGTCCGCCGCACCTGCTGCACCAGTTCGGCGCCGACATTGAGCCATTCGCGGTGCATCACGTGCTGGGACAGGTCGTCCACCCGCACCGGCTGGAAGGTGCCCGCCCCCACGTGCAGGGTGATGTGGCCGAAGCCGACGCCGCGCGCGCGCAGCCGCTCCAGCAGCGCCTCGTCGAAGTGCAGGCCCGCGGTCGGCGCCGCCACCGCGCCCACCTGGCGCGCGAACACCGTCTGGTAGCGCTCGCGGTCGTCGGCCCCGGGCTCGCGGTGGATGTACGGCGGCAGCGGCAGCCGGCCCGCATGCACCAGCCAGGACTCCAGCGACTCGGGCACATCGAACCGCAGCAGGTAGAACTCGCCGTCGCGGCCGAGCACCTCGGCCTCGCCACCGGCGTCGAGCTGGATGCGGCTGCCGGGCTTGGGCGACTTGCTGGCGCCGACCTGGGCACGCGCCTGCTGGCCGCCGAGCAGGCGCTCGATCAGGATTTCGACCCGGCCACCGCTGGCCTTGTGCCCGAACAGCCGCGCCGGGATCACCCGGGTATCGTTGAACACCAGCAGGTCGCCGGGCTGCAGCAGTTCCGGCAGATCGCGGACATGGCGGTCTTCGAGGGCGGCCGGTGCCGGCGGCACCACCAGCAGGCGGCTGGCGGAACGCTCGGCCAGCGGCGCCTGGGCGATCAGTTCCTCGGGCAGGTCGTAGTGGAAATCGGACTTCTTCAAGGCCGCGACATCGGACGGGGGGAGCCGGCCATTGTACCGGCACCGGCGTACCCGTCCCCTGCCCGGCTGCCGGTTCAGCGCTCGAACTTGGTCGACAGGATGATGGCGCTGGTGGTGCGCTCGACCCCGTCGATCACGCCGATGGCATCGGTGACCACGTCCATCTCGCCGACCCCGCCGACCACCACCATCGCCACCAGGTCGTGGGCGCCGCTGACCGAGTGCAGGCTGCGGACCTCGGCGATCTCGCGCAGCGCCTTGACCACGGCCGGCATCTTGCGCGGCGATACGGTGATCAGCACGTGCGCGCGCACCTGGCCCTGCTCGTAGTCCTCGTGGGTACGCACGGTATAACCGGCGATCACCCCCTGCTGTTCGAGCCGGTCGATGCGGCTCTGCACGGTGGTGCGCGACAGCCCGAGCCGGCGCGCGATCTGCGCGGTGGAAGCCCGCGCGTCCTCGCGCAGTACGGACAGCAGGCGTTCGTCGGCGGGAGAAATCTTCACATCGCGGGCCGGTTTCGTCGATCCGACGAAATTAACCCGATTTTCGACGGAATGACAGCTGCCATATGACCAGAATCTCCAGATAATGACTGTACAAGACCTTTCTGGAGATGAGCATGACCGTACTCGGCCCACTCGCCGCGCTCCGCGCGCACGCCGGCACCCGCCTGACAACGGGGCTGGACGATGCCGCCATCGAACGCCTGGCCGCCGCCCATCCCGACCTGGTTGCCGCCATCGCCGCGGCCGCCAGTGAATATGCCCGCATCAAGGACCAGGCCGCCGACCTGCTGGACCTGGACGAGAAGGACCAGATCGCCGCGATGCAGGCCGGTTTCGTCAATTTCTACGCCGACGACGCGGTGGTGCCGTACATCGCCCTGGCCGCCTGCGGCCCATGGGTGGTCTCGCTCAAGGGCGCGGTGCTGTACGACGCCGGCGGCTACGGCATGCTCGGTTTCGGCCACACCCCGGCCGAGGTGCTGGCCGCCGCGGCCAAGCCGCAGGTGATGGCCAACATCATGACCCCGAGCCTGTCCCAGCGCCGCTTCGTGCAGGCGCTGCGCAAGGAGATCGGCCACACCCGCGGCGGCTGCCCGTTCTCGCACTTCATGTGCCTGAACTCCGGCTCCGAGGCGGTCGGCTTGGCCGCGCGCATCGCCGACATCAACGCCAAGCTGCAGACCGACCCGGGTGCGCCGCACGCCGGCGCCACGGTCAAGCGGGTGGTCATCAAGGGCAGCTTCCACGGCCGCACCGACCGTCCGGCGCTGTACTCGGATTCGACCCGCAAGACCTATGACCGCTTCCTGGCCAGCTACCGCGGCGAGGACAGCGTGATCGCCATCGCCCCGTACGACGAGGCGGCGCTGCGCAAGGTGTTCGACGACGCCAAGGCCCACAACTGGTTCATCGAGGCGGTATTCCTGGAGCCGGTGATGGGCGAAGGCGACCCGGGCCGCGCGGTACCGGTCAGCTTCTACAAGCTGGCGCGCGAACTGACCCGCGCCCACGGCAGCCTGCTGCTGATCGACTCGATCCAGGCGGCGCTGCGCGCGCACGGCACCCTGTCCTTCGTCGACTACCCCGGCTACGAGACCCTGGACCCGCCGGACATGGAGACCTACTCCAAGGCCCTGAACGGCGCCCAGTTCCCGCTGTCGGTGCTGGCCGTCACCGAGCACGCCGCGCACCTGTACCGCAAGGGCGTGTACGGCAACACCATGACCACCAACCCGCGCGCGCTGGACGTGGCCTGCGCCACCCTGGCCCGCCTGACCCCGGACGTGCGCCGCAACATCCGCGAACGCGGCGAGCAGGCGGTGCACAAGCTCGAGGCGCTCAAGGCCCGGCTGGGCGGGTTGATCACCAAGGTCCAGGGCACCGGCCTGCTGTTCTCCTGCGAACTGGCCCCGCAGTTCAAGTGCTACGGCGCCAATTCCACCGAGGAATGGCTGCGCATGCACGGCGTCAACGTGATCCACGGCGGCGAGAACTCGCTGCGCTTCACCCCGCATTTCGGCATGGACGAGGCCGAGCTGGACCTGCTGGTGGACATGGTCGGCCGCGCCCTGGCCGAAGGCCCGCGCCGCGAGCAGGCCGACGCGGCCTGATCCACACCGCTGCGCGAGCGGCAAACTGAAGAGGCGGCCACTGGCCGCCTCTTCGTTTCCATGTCCCGGCCTGCGGGCCAGGCCACGAACGTCGCACTCACCGCACCTCGACCACCGCCACCGACGGCGCCGACGGCGATGCCTGACCCCATCCGCCCAGCGCCTTGTAGACGGCGACCACGCTGACGTTGACCCCGGCCTCGGCGGCGGCCAGCGCGTCGTCGGCCGCCAGTTGGCTGCGCTGCGCATCGAGCAGCGCAAGGAAGTCCTCCGAGCCCTCGCGGTAGCGCACGCGGGCCAGCGCCTCGGCGCGACGCGCGGCCTGCGCCTGTTCGGCGACGATCGACAGCCGTGCCTGCTGCCTGGCATAGCGGGCCAGCGCATTCTCGGCATCCTCCAGCGCCAGCAGCACCGTCTTCTCGTACTCGGTCGCCGCGCCGTCGGCCTGGGCACGGCTGGCGCGCAGCCGCGCGCGCACGCTGCCGACGTCGAACGCGCTCCAGCTCAGCGACGGCGCCAGCGACCAGGCCTTGTTGCCGCCGTTGACCAGACTGCCGGCATCGCCGCCGAGGAAGCCGACGAAGCCGGTCAACGACAACCGCGGGAACAGGTCGGCGGTTGCCACGCCGACCCGCGCGGTGGCCGCGGCCAGGCGGCGCTCGGCCGCGCGTACGTCGGCGCGTCGCTGCAGCAGCATGCTGGTATCGCCCAGCGGCAGGGCCCTGGCGAACGCCGGCATCGGGCGCGGTTGCAGCAGCGCGTCCAGCGAACCCGGACGCTGTCCCAGCAGCACCGCCAGCCGGTGCCGCGACTGCGCCAGCGCCAGTTCCAGCAGCGGGATGTCGGCCTCGATCGCCTTCAGCCGCGCACGACTGCTCTGCACGTCGAGTTCGCTGCCCGCGCCCAGCTTCCAGCGGGTCTCGGTCAGTGCCTGGGTGTCGCGCAGGTTGAGCAGGGTCTGCTCGGCCACGGCGATGCGCTTCTGCGTGCCGCGCAGCTCGAAGTAGTTGCGCGCGACCTCGGCGGCCACCAGCACCTGCGCATCGACCAGGTTGGCCCACTCCGCGTCCAGGTCGGCGCGCGCCGCCTCCGCGGCCCGCCGCTGGCGCCCGAACAGGTCCAGTTCCCAGCCGGCATCGAAGCCGAGCTGGTAGCGCTCGCCGGACACGCGCGCCCCGTCCTGCGCCGGGTCCGGCTGCCGGTAGCGTTCCTGGCTGGCGGCCGCGGTGACGTGCGGCGCCTGGTCGAACCGGCGCTCGACGAACACCGCGCGCGCCTGCTGCACGCGCGTCAGCGCCAGCGTGAGGTCGAGGTTGTCGGACAACCCCGCATGCACCAGCTGGCCGAGCACCGGATCATCGAACTGCGCCCACCAGCCGGCCACCGGCGACTGCGCGCTGTACACCGGCGCGGTAGCGCCGTGCAGCACCACCGGCTGCTGCGCCGGGGCGTGGTAATCCGGGCCGACGCTGGCGCAACCGGCCAGCAGCAGGCCGGACAGCGCCGCGGCCAGTGCCGCCCTCACCATGGCAGCACCTGCCCGAGATGGGTGAAGCTGCCGCTCGGCCCGTCAGCGTCGAGCAGCGCCATCTGCACGCTGGAGCGCGCGCCGTCGGCGACGTCGATCTCGCCCTCGCCCGCGTTCATGTCGGTCCTCACATAGCCCGGGTGCACGGTGTTGACCTTGATCGGCGTGGCGCGCAGTTCGTAGGCCAGCGACAGGGTCCAGTTGTTCACCGCCGCCTTGGATGCGTTGTAGGCCGGCACCTTGAAGTCGTAGATGGGCGAGGCCGGATCGGCATGCAGCGCCTGCGAGCCGAGGATGCTCGACACGTTGACGATGCGCCCGGCCGCCGAGCGCCGCAGCAGCGGCAGGAACGCCTGGGTGACGGCCACCAGCGCATGCACGTTGGTGTCGAAGGTCCGCCGCCAGGTGTCGAGCGGCTGCGCCGACGGCGGCAGCGAAGGATCCTCCAGCAGCACGCCGGCGTTGTTGACCAGGATGTCGAGCCGGCCGTGGCGTTGCCCGACATCGCGCACCGCCGCGTCGATGCTGCCGGCATCGGTGACGTCCAGTTGCAGTGCCTCCACCGGCAGTCCTTCGGCCTGCAGTTCCAGTGCCAGCACCAGCGCCGTTTCGCGCTTGCGGCCGGCGAGTAGCGTATGCACGCCGGCGCGGGCCAGCTGGCGTACCGTTTCCAGGCCGATGCCACGGGTGGCGCCGGTGACCAGCGCGATCTTGTTCTGTTGGGTATTCATGGATGCATGTCTCGGTTGGATGTGCCGTCGCCCGATGGCGTCGGGCGACGGCGGAAGGCAGGGTCAGTGGTGCAGGGTCGGTTCGCCATGCTGCACCAGCTGGCCGCCGCCGTTGCGGGTGACGAAGGTGCGCAGCGCGACGTAGAACACCGGGGTCAGGAACAGGCCGAACAGGGTCACGCCCAGCATGCCGGCGAACACGGTGATGCCGGTGACCGAGCGCACTTCGGCGCCGGCACCATGCGACAACACCAGCGGCACGGTACCGGCGATGAAGGCGATGGAGGTCATCACGATCGGGCGCAGGCGCAGGCGGCAGGCCTCCAGCGCGGCGTCGACGATGCCCTTGCCGCCCATCTCCAGTTCACGGGCGAACTCGACGATCAGGATCGCGTTCTTGCACGCCAGGCCCATCAGCACCACCAGCCCGACCTGCACGAACACATTGTTGTCGCCGCCGGTCAGCCACACCCCGAACAGCGCCGACAGCAGCGTCATCGGCACGATCAGGATCACCGCCAGCGGCAGCGACCAGCTCTCGTACAGCGCCGCCAGCACCAGGAACGCGAGCAGGATGGCCACCGGGAACACGATGAAGGCGGCCTTGCCCTGGGTGGCCTGCTGGTAGCTCAGGTCGGTCCATTCGGTGGTCATGCCCACCGGCAGCACCTTGGCGGCGATGGCGGTCAGCCGGTTCATCGCCTCGGCCGAGGACAGCATGCGCGGATCGGCCTCGCCGGCCAGGTCGGCGGCCGGGTAGCCGTTGAAGCGCAGCACCGGGTCCGGGCCATAGGTTTCCCGCAGGGTCACCATCGACCCGATCGGCACCATCTCGCCGCGGTCGTTGCGGGTGCGCAGCCGGGCGATGTCCTCCACGTTTTCGCGGAACGGGCCGTCGGCCTGCGCGATCACCTGCCAGGTGCGGCCGAACTGGTTGAAGTCGTTGACGTAGGCCGACCCCAGGTAGGTCTGCAGGGTGTCGAACAGCTCGGTGAGCTGCACGCCCTGCGCCTTGGCCTTGACCCGGTCCACCTCCGCGTCCAGCTGCGGCACGTTGGCCTGGTAGCTGGTGATCGGGAACGCCATGCCCGGGGTCTGCGCCACCGCGCCCTGCATCGCCTGCACCGCGTTCTGCAGCGCGCCGTAGCCGAGGTTGCCGCGGTCCTCGATGAACAACTGGTAGCCGTTGCCATTGCCCAGCCCCAGGATCGGCGGCGGCATCATCGAAAACGCGAAGCCTTCCTGCAGGCCGGCGATCTTCTGGTTGATCTCGGCGTTGATCTGCGCCGCGGTGCGGCCATTGCGCTCGTTGAACGGCTTGAGCGGGATGAACGCCACGCCGGTGTTGGGGGTATTGGTGAACTGCAGCGCGTTAAGGCCCGGGAACGAGATGGTGTGGGCCACGCCGTCGGTTTCCTGGGCGATCTTCGCCACCTTGCGCAGCATGGCGTCGGTACGCGCGATCGACGCGCCTTCCGGCAGCTTCACCCCGGCGATCAGGTACAGCTTGTCCTGGGTCGGGATGAAGCCCGGCGGCACCAGCTTGAAGATCACCCCGGTACCGGCCAGCAGGATCGCGTAGACCACGAACACCGCGCCGCGACGGCCGAGGATCCTGGCCACGCCCCGCTCGTAGCGTTCCGAGCTGGACCTGAAGAACCGGTTGAACGGGCGGAACACCCACCCGAACAGGCGCTCGATCAGGCGGCTGGGGCCGTCCTTGGGCGCACCGTGGGGCTTGAGCAGGCGCGCGGCCAGCGCCGGCGACAGGGTCAGCGAATTGATCGCCGAGATCACCGTGGAGATGGCGATGGTGACCGCGAACTGCTTGTAGAACTGCCCGGTGACGCCGGACAGGAAGGCCATCGGCACGAACACCGCGCACAGCACCAGGGCGATGGCGATGATCGGCCCGGACACTTCCTTCATCGCCTGGTGCGCGGCGGCCGTGGGCGACAGGCCTTCCTCGATGTTGCGTTCGACGTTCTCCACCACCACGATCGCGTCGTCGACCACGATGCCGATCGCCAGCACCAGGCCGAACAGGCTCAGCGTATTGATCGAGAAGCCAAGCAGGTACAGCGCGGCGAAGGTACCGACCACCGACACCGGCACCGCGATCATCGGAATGATCGAAGCCCGCCAGGTCTGCAGGAACAGGATCACCACCAGCACCACCAGGGCGATGGCTTCCAGCAGCGTGGAGACCACCGCCTTGATCGAATCGCGCACGAAGATGGTGGTGTCGTACACCGCCTCGTATTTGACGTCGGCGGGGAAGGTCTTCTGCATGCCGTCCATGGTGGCGATGACCTTGTCGCGGATCTCCAGCGCATTGGCGCCGGGCGCCTGGAAGATGCCGATGCCCACCGCGTTCTTGCCGTCCAGCTGCGAGCGCAGGGTGTAGTCGCCGGCACCCAGTTCCAGCCGGGCGACGTCGGACAGGCGCACGATCTCGCCGTCGGTGCCGCTCTTGAGCACGATGTCGCCGAATTCCTGCTCGCTCTTCAAGCGGCCCTGGGCGTTGATCAGGGTCAGGAAGCGGCTGTCGGGCAAGGGTTCTGCCCCCAGCTGGCCGGCCGAGACCTGCACGTTCTGTTCGCGCATGGCGCGCACCACGTCGCTGGCGGTCAGGCCGCGCGCGGCCACCTTGCCCGGGTCGAGCCAGGCACGCATGGCGTAGTCGCCGCCGCCGAAGATCTGCGCGTCGCCGACCCCGGGGATGCGCGCCAGCGCATCCTTGACGTGCAGGCGCGCGTAGTTGCGCAGGTACAGGGTGTCGTACTTGCCGCCCGGCGAGGTCAGGTGCACCACCATCAGGAACGTCGGCGACTGCTTCTGCGTGGTCACCCCCTGCCGGCGCACGTCCTCGGGCAGGCGCGCCTGCGCCTGCGCCACCCGGTTCTGCACCTTCACCGCCGCCGCGTCCGGGTCGGTGCCCGGGCGGAAGGTGACGGTCATCTGCAGCACGCCGTCGGAGCCGGCCACCGACTTGAGGTACATCATGCCCTCGACGCCGTTGATGGCCTCCTCCAGCGGGGTGGCGACGGTCTCGGCGATGACCTTGGGGTTGGCGCCCGGGTACACCGTGCGCACCACCACCGACGGCGGCACCACTTCCGGGTACTCGCCGACCGGAAGGATCGGGATCGCGATCAGGCCCGCGGCGAAGATCATGATCGACAGCACCGCCGCGAAGATCGGCCTGTCGATGAAGAAACGCGAAAAATCCATCTGCTTGAGTCCTTGCAGTGGCCGGCGCCGGCATGCAGCCACCCTGCCCTCGCCCATCCAGGCAAAGGCCAGGCACCCGGCCGGCGGCCGGCATCAGGTTGAAGCGGGGGTCAGTTCAGGGCGGTGGCGTCGCGTCCGGCGCCGGCCGCGGTGGCAGGCTGCATCGCCACCGCCCGCGCCTGCACCGGCATGCCCGGCATGAACACCTTCTGCACGCCGTCGACGATCACCCGGTCGCCCGGCGCCAGTCCGGCCTCGACGATGCGCAGGCCTTCGGCGCTGCGCCCGAGCTGGACATCGCGACGCTGCGCCTTGCCGTCCTTGTCGACCACGTACACGTATTTGCGGTCCTGGTCGGTTAGCACCGCCCTGTCGTCGATCAGCAGGGCGTCGAACGCGCCGCTGCCGAGCAGCCGCACGCGGGCGAACAGGCCCGGGGTGAACTGGCGGTCGCGGTTGTCCAGCAGCGCGCGCACGCCGATGGTGCCGGTGCTGCGCGCGACCTGGTTGTCCAGGAAGTCGACCTTGCCCTCGTGCGGGAAGCCCTCCTCGCCGCTCAGCGCCACCTTCACCGGCAGCGCGGCCTCGCGCTCGCTGGGGCGCTCGCCGGAACGCGCCATCCTTGCGTAGCGCAGGAAAGTACCCTCGTCGGCATCGAAGTACACATGCACGGTGTCCAGCGACACCAGGGTGGTCAGCACGCTGGCGCTGTCGCCGGCGGTGACCAGGTTGCCGGCGGTGACCATGGCGCGGCCGGCGCGGCCATCGATCGGCGCGCGCACCCGGGTGAATTCCAGGTTGAGGCGGGCCGCATCCACCGCGGCCTGCGCCGCCTGCACCGCGGCACCGGCCTGCTCGGCGGCGGCGCGGCGCTGCTCGGCGGTCTCCGCGGCGATGGCCTGCTGCTCGGCCAGGCGGCGCGCGCGTTCGGATTCGCTGCGTGCCAGCGCGGCCTGGGTCCGGGCGCGCGCCAGCTCGGCGCGGGCGCGGTCGTACTCGGCCTGGTAGCTGCGCGCATCGATGGTGAACAGCACCTCGCCCTTCTTCACTTCCTGGCCTTCGGTGTAATTGACCTTGTCGATGTAGCCGGACACCCGCGGGCGCAGTTCCACGCTCTGCACCGCCTCGACGCGGCCACTGAACTCGTCCCATTGGCTGACCTGCCTGACCAGCACCGGTGCGGCGCTGACCTCCGGTGCCGGCAGTGCCGCGGCATCCTGCGCGTGGCCGCCGCTGCACGCGGCCAGAACGGCGAGGGTCAGCGCCGACATGCCGGCCAGGGCAAGGCGTCGCGCGAGGCGTGGAGTGTTGGAGATACCTTTCATGTCATGCATCCATCAGGGGAAAGAGGGGCGCCGGGGTGGGCATGGAACGGGCCGGTGCCGGGTGCGTCGCGCAGTGTGCGCGGGGGCTGCTGACAGCCACTGTCAGCAGCCGGGGACGGCGGCACGGGAATCCGTGCATGGCGCGCGCCTTCCGCGCAAACGCCGCGCTGTCCCGCGGGCCGGAGGTGGGCGCCGGCATTTTCACTGTCCCGCTCACGGAAATTTTTCTCCCACAGGCGGGACAAACACCGTCGCCAAGCGCACGGCCAGTCGTCGCAGCAGCGGCCGCGGCGGGGCCACGGTCGTCGCCTCACGCATTGCGCGCAGCGCGGCGAAGTGCAGTGGATTCAAACCGTTGTCCCGCCTGGAGCGGCGGTCGGCGGCGGCAAACGCCGGCGCACGGCGCGTCGGCAGGAAAGCGGGAAGGTGGCGCAGGCGCATGGCTGCAGGTCCGTTCGGTGCGGAGGCGGCCAAGTTACGCCCCTAATCCATACTTGATTAGTACGGATTGAGGGGAATAATCGTCCCGTCGCCGGCACAATCCCGCTGCCGCAGGAACCGTCTCCCATGGCCCACGATCTCAACGACACCCTGATCTTCGTCAAGGTGGTCGAACAGGGCAGCTTCACCGCCGCCGCACGCCTGCTCGGGCACCCCAAGACCACGGTCAGCCGCAAGGTGCAGGAACTGGAGGAACGGCTCGGCGCGCGCCTGCTGCACCGGACCACGCGCCGGCTGGGGCTGACCGAAGCCGGCACGGTCTATTACGAACACTGCCAGCGCATCGCCCGCGAGCTCGAACAGGCGCAGAGTGCGGTCAGCCAGCTGCAGTCCGGCCCGCGCGGCTGGCTGCGCTTCACCGTGCCGTACGCGGTCGGCGTCAACTGGATCGCCCCCCTGCTCGGCCAGTTCCAGGCGCAGTACCCGGAAATCCGCGTGGACATGCACCTGGGCAACGAGATGCTCGACCTGATCTCCGGCGAGACCGACCTGGCGCTGCGCGTCGGCCCACTGCCCGACTCCAACCTGATCGCGCGCAAGCTCGGCAGCCTGCGTACCCAGGTATTCGCCAGCCCCGCCTATCTCCAGCGCCACGGCGAACCGCGGCATCCGGACGAACTGCAGCATCACCGTACGCTGGCGCTGCGCAAGCACCAGCAGGGCCAGAACAACCGATTCGCCTGGTCGCTGGCCGAAGACGGCGGGCAGATGCGCGAGTTCCCGGTCAATCCGCTGATGGTGGCCAACGACACCGCCGCGCTGAACTCGATGCTGGTCGGTGGCGAGGGGCTGATGCTCAGCAGCGACGTGATGGCCAAGCCGTTCGTCGAGTCGGGCATGCTGCGCCGGGTGCTGGCCGGCTGGACCGGCCCGGACTACGACTTCAGCGCGGTGTTCGCCGGCGGCGGCATGGTCTCGCCCAAGGTGCGCGCCTTCGTCGACTTCCTGGTGGAAAAGCTCAACCTGGACGCCAACTACATGCTGCTGCAGTGCCCCAACGCCAAGCATCTGATCGAGCGCGAACCCAGCTACTGCCAGCGCGGCCTGGAGGTCGCCGAACTGCGGGTGCTCGAGACGCTCAGCGCCTGATGGTCACGGCGCCGGTTATGGCAGCCGTGGCCGCCGTCATCCGCGGTTGCGTCGTCGGGGTCAATAGCCGCGGCCGTACGGCCACAGCGGTACCACCTGTACTTCCTTGCAGCCGTCGTAACGGCTGCAGCTGCCGAAGTAGCCCGGTCCGGAATAGCGCTGGCGGGCATCGCGGTTGTACGGGCTGTTGTAGAAATCCGGGCGGAAGAAGTGGCCCGCGCCGTGGTAGCGCATCGGCGTCCGCGGCGCCGCGAAGGGTTGCACCGGGGCTGCGGCCACCGCGTCGCTGCCGGTGTCGGCGCCGGTGACATAGCCTTCCTGTGGGTCGTAACGCACCATGCGGTAGTAAATGGTCTGGCCGCCCTGCTGGCGCGTGCGCAGCGCCTGCAGCGCGCCGTCGGCATGCACGTATGGCCGGCCGTTCTCGAACACCACCTCGGAAGGGTTGACCTGCTCCTCCTCCAGCGGCGGCTGCGCCAGCGCGCTCCCCGCCAACCCGGCCAGCAGCAGCGCTGTCCCTGCCACGATCCCTATCCTGCCTGCGCGCATGACGTTCCTCCCTGGGGTTGTCCGGCGTCACCCGCGACGCCGGCCTGCGACCGCCGCCCCTCGACGGCGCGTACCGACGACGTCCCCGGGCGACAGGCCGGTTGCGCGCGCCTGGCGGCACGCGATCGCGGCGAGTATAGGCGGCGGTGCTTCCACTGGCATCCCTCGAGGCGCGGAAGCTTGACGGCCGTCGCTGCCTACCCCCGGTCCCGCCATCTACTCCCAGCAGCGGTCGCCGCGGCCCTTGGGCGAGAGCGGGCGCGGGCAGTCACGCGGCCCGATGCGGTCCTCGCTGCGTTCGTGCAACTGCCTGCCGTCGCCATCGCGCACCAGCTCGAACGCGTCGTACAGGCGCCCGGTGGCGGTGCGCGCCTCGTAGCGCAGGTGCTGCCCATCGATGCGCAGCACCTGGAACAACTGCGTGTCCTCGGCCACCGGCGCCATGCTGGCGCGTGCCTGCGTCGACAGCCGGTACTGCTTGGCGCCGGCCACCGACACCAGGTACTGCGGCGTGGCCTGCCCGGCCACCCGGCCGCCGCGGCGGCCATAGACATGGTCGTGGCCCTGCAGCACCAGATCGACGCGGTGCCGCTCCAGCACCGGCAGCACATGCTCGCGCAGCAACCGGTTCTCGCGATCCTGGCGCGGCGAGAACATCGGCTGGTGGACCATCACCAGGTTCCAGCGGGCCGGGCTGCCGGCCAGCACCTGCTCGAGCCAGCGCGCCTGCGCCTGCGCCGTGCCCAGGTCCAGCGCCGAGGTGCCGTCGAGCACCACCACGCGGGCGTCCTGGTAGTCGAACCAGTAGCTGGTGGCCTGCGCGCCCGGCGCGCCGTTGCCCGGCAGGGCGAAGGCCAGCGGCCAGTGCGCACCGAGCACCCGGCGTTCCCGGGGCGTGTCCTCGAATTCCTCGAAGTACTCGTGGTTGCCCGCCGCCGGCGCCACCACCATCGAGGTCGGCAGTGCACCGGCCGCCTCGAACCACTCGCCCCACTCGTTGTCGTCCTCGCCGTCGCCGCCGCTGACCAGGTCGCCCGCGTACAGCGCCAGGCGCGCATCCGGCGCATGCCGCATCGCCTCGCGCACCACCCGCGTGGTCAGGCTGACGTTCTTGTTCTGGGTATCGCCGAAATACAGCAGGGTCAACGGCTGGCCCGGCGCAGGCGCGGTCCGGGTGTGGTGCCAGGCGCTCCAGGTACGGTCGCCCTGCACCCGCCAGGCATAAAGCGTGTCCGCCTGCAGGCCATCGACGCGGACATGGTGCTGGTGGGCCTGGCCATTTTCCGTGGCCTGTGCCCGGCTGGCGGCCGCCAGCCGCCGCGGTGCGCCCATATCGGGGGAATCGCCGGCGACGACGATTTCCAGGATCGGCGCGGAGACCGACGCGTCGGTCCGCCACGACACCGCGAAACCGCCGGCGCCGTCCTGCAGCGGCGAGGCCACGATGCGGTCGGGAAAGCCACTGGGCGCGTAGTGCATCACCGCCGCCGGCACCCGTGTATTGGGCTCGACCGCGGTGTTCGCCTGCGCACCGCCTGCCAGCGCGAGCAGCAGCAGCACGCCCCGGCGCAGCGCGTCCTGGCGCGCGCTCATTGCGCGCACGCCGGCAGCGACAGCGCGCTGGCGACGTCGCGCCAGTCGAACGCGGCCACGCCCTGGTCCAGGTGCGAGGCGTAGAACACGCCCTGCGGGAAGCGCGCGTCGCCGCGCGGGTCCAGCCACACGCCGTCGGTCAGGCCGGTGACCTGGCCGGCGAACGAGCCGACGTGCGCCAGCCCACGGCGCTCGAACAGGTGGAACACGGTGCGGTCGGCGAACTGGTCACTGGCCACCCACCAGCCGCTGCCATCGGCGCAGGCCATCAGCGCGATGCCCTCGGCCTGCGCCCGGTACTGCCCGGCGCCGACGTCCCGACCCAGGTAGCGCCCCTGCAGGTCGTACTCGCGCAGGCGGGTGCCGGTGGGCACGTCTTCCTCGGCCACCAGCAGGCGGTCGTGGGCCGGGTCGCCGAACAGCGACTCGGGCACGCGGATCGCGCCCGCCGCGCTGGTGTCGCCGAAGGCACCGGCCGCACGTGCGCTCCAGCCATCGCCAGCGCGCGCCACCTGGTAGCGACGGAAGCGCCGGTCCAGCTGGTCCAGGGGCGGCACGATGTCGTCGCCGTTGGCATCCTCGCCGGCCATGTAGGCATCGCTGACCAGCACCTCGTAGCCGTCGCCGCTGGCACGTACCCACAGGCCATAGGGCTGCTGCAGTTCGGCCGCGCCGAACACCAGCAGCGGGGTGAACTCCGGCAACCGGAACATCTGCACGCGCCGGTTGTCGCGCTCGACCACGAACAGATAGCGGTCGTCGATGGTCGCCACGCCGTTGGGGCGCTGCAGCCGTCCCGGTGCCGTACCCGGGCCGCCCACCGTGCGCAGGCGCTGGCCGGTGTCTCCGTCGTACACCACCAGCGCATCGGTGGCCTTGGCCGTGGCCACAAGCATGCGCCGGCCGTCCTGCAGCCAGCTGGCCGGCGAATCGATGTTCTCCTCCGGCGTGGCCGCGGTCACGAACGCCTCGCGCACGACCACGTGCGGCACCGGGTGGTCGCGCAGCAACACATCGTCGGCGTCGTACTGGTCCGGCTCGCGGTCGGCCACGACCGGGGCGACGGAACACGCCGCGAGCGGCAACAGCAGCAACAACGGCAACAGGCGGAGCGGGCGGCGCGACGTCATGGAATCCTCGATGCGGCAGGGGTAGCCGCGCATCGTATGACCCCAATGTGACAGCGCGGAGAAGCGACATGCGGCTGTCATCATGCAGCATCGCTGTCACGCCGCTGCCATACCGCGAGGTGAAAGTTCCGTTCATTTTCAACCCACGGACCTTCCACCCGATGAAACGCAACACCTTGGCCCTGCGCCTGTCGCACGCCCTCGTCTGCGCCACCCTGCTGCCGGCAGGCGCGACGTTCGCCCAGGCCAGTCCGGATGGCGCCACGGACGGCACGGGCGAACCGAAGCAACTGGACACCGTCGTGGTCCAGGGCGAGATCGCCTACCGCAACCGCACCGCCGACATCGAGCCGGTGCTGTCCTACGACCTGGAGTACTTCCAGCGCTTCGAGCCCAATACCGTCGGCGACATGCTCAAGCGCGTGCCGGGCATGACCTTCGTCGGCTCGGACATCATGGAGTTCGACGGCGCGATGATGCGCGGCATGGCCGCCGGCTATACCCAGGTGCTGATCAACGGCAAGAAGGTGCCCGGCGCCGGCGACGACCGCTCGTTCTGGGTGGACCGCATCCCCGCCGAAATGGTGGACCACATCGAGATCCTGCGCAGCGCCAGCGCCAACCGCAGCGGCGATGCGATGGCCGGCACCATCAACATCGTGCTGCGCGACGCCTACCAGTTCGACGGCAGCTACCTGCGCGTGGGCGTCAACCGCTGGTTCGACGGCGAGCTCAACCCCACCTTCGGCGCGGTGACCAGCGGAAAGGCGCTGGGCGGGCGCCTGCTGGCCGGCGTCAACGTGCAGGACCGCTACCGCGGCAAGATCAAGCGCTCGGACCGTTACACCGACCCCGGCCGCGGCGAGCTGCTCAGCTGGGAGGACCAGAACGAGGTCAAGGACGGCCGCGACTACTCGGCCAACGTCTCCTACAGCGCCGACATCGGCGACAGCGGCCGGCTGAGCGTGGACGGTTTCTTCGTGAAGACCGACCGCGACGTCACCGAGGTCTCGCACGAAGTCGAGTACGACGATGGCGACGTCATCGAGTCGCGGGTGCCGGGGCTGAACCCGGTGGACCAGCAGAACTGGGGCATCGGCGCCGGTTACCGCTTCGACATGGCCGGCGGCAGCACCCGGCTGGACCTGGATTTCGCCCGTTTCCAGGACGGCAGCGCCGAGCGCGAGGAGAAGCACGAATACCTCAACGGCAGTTGGGACGCCTCCGAGGCCGAGGCCGAAGCGGTGGACGCGCGCGATACCGAAGTCGGCGCCAAGCTCGCCCATGTGCGTCCGCTCGGCGCCGCCGAGCTGGAGTTCGGCATCGATTACCGGCGCAAGAAGCGCGACGTGTCCTACACCCGCTACGCGTGGGAGGCCGCGCGCGAAGGCGACACGGTGGACTATGCGCTGGACGGCGTCATCGGCTCGCTGATCGAGGAAACCCGGCTCGACCCGTATGCGATGCTGTCCGGCCATGCCGGCGCGTTGTCCTGGGAAACCGGCCTGCGCTACGAGACCACCCGTTCGGACGTACGCCACCACGAAGATGGCGATGCCGGCGGCCAGGTCCGTCGCGACTACAACGAACTGCTGCCGTCGCTGCACCTGAAGTGGGACGTGAGCGAACAGACCCGCATCAACCTGTCGCTGGCCCGTACCGTCAAGCGCCCGAACTTCAACGAACTCATCCCCGCACTGCTCGACGGCGAGTACGGCGACAACGACTACGTCGGCAACCCGCGGCTGTCGCCGGAAACCGCCAACGGCATCGACCTGGGCTTCGAGCGCCGGCTCGGCAAGCACGGCGTGGTCGGCGTGAACCTGTTCTACCGCGACGTCAGCGACCTGATCGAACTGGTCAACACCGGGCAGTGGAGCGAGGACGCGCAGGACAGCTATGCCAAGGACCTGAAGAAATTCCTGGCCAAGAACCCGGGCGCCAGCGAAAAGGACTTCACCTTCGCCCCGGAAAGCTGGCTGTTCACCTCGGCCAACGTCGGCGACGGCACGGTCCGTGGCGTGGAATTCGACCTGTCCACCCCGCTGACCGCACTGGGCCTGCCCAATACCGGGCTGTTCCTCAACTACTCCTGGCTGGACAGCAAGGTCAGCGACTTCCGTGGCGAACGTCGCTTCAACGACCAGGCGCGCAGCGTCTACAACATCGGCTTCATCCACGACATCCCGTCGCTGGCGGCCAGCTTCGGCGCCACCTTCCGCAGCCAGGGCGATGCCTACAGCCGCATCCTGGCCGAGGAAGTGACGGTGAAGTACGGCGACGACCTGGAGATGTTCGTGGAGAAGCGTTTTGGCCGGAACCTGTCCGTGCGCCTGAGCGCGGCCAACCTGCTGGATGCATCCAAGGACGAGTTCTTCCACAAGTTCGACAACCTGGACGACCAGCTCGGCCGCAAGTACGACGAGTACGAGCTGGAGACCGAACAGGCCGGCCCCAGCTACCAGCTGGTGATGCGCTGGGCGTTCTGAGCGTCGCGGACACGGGGAAAAGCCGGCCTCGCGCTGGCTTTTCTTTGTGGAAACGCCGGCTTGTAGTGCAGACTTCCCGCACTTCCCCCTGCCCGGCCCGCCATGAAGATCGTCGAAGTCCGCCACCCCCTCGTCCAGCACAAGATCGGCCTGATGCGCCAGGCCTCGCTCAGCACCAAGGAATTCCGCGAGCTGACCGACGAACTGGGCAGCCTGCTCGCCTACGAGGCCACCACCGACCTGGAAACCGAGCCGTGCACGATGCAGGGCTGGGCCGGCCCGGTCACCGTGCAGCGCATCGCCGGCGCCAAGATCACCCTGGTGCCGATCCTGCGCGCCGGGCTGGGCATGCTCAACGGCGTGCTGTCGCTGATCCCGGCCGCACGCGTCAGCGTGGTCGGCCTGCAGCGCGACGAGGAAACCCTGCAGCCGGTCCCCTACTTCGAGCGCCTGACCGGCCGCCTGGAAGAGCGCGACGCGCTGATCCTGGACCCCATGCTGGCCACCGGCGGCACCCTGATCGCCACCATCGACATGCTCAAGCGTGCCGGCGCACGCCGCATCAAGGGCATCTTCCTGGTTGCCGCCCCCGAGGGCCTGCGCGCGGTCGAGGCGGCGCACCCGGACGTGGAGATCTACACCGCGGCCATCGACGAGCGCCTGAACGAAAAGGGCTACATCCTGCCCGGGCTGGGCGATGCCGGCGACCGCATCTTCGGCACCCGCCTGCATTAAAAAAACTACATCGCGGCTTCACGGCGGCTTGCACCCGCGCAGGCGGATGCTTGCGCCCGTCATCCACCCCGGAGCCGCGCCATGTACCGTCCCGTCCTGCTTGCCTGCCTGCTGTTGGCCGCCACCGCGTCGTTGTCGGCCATTGCCGGCACGCCCACCCCGCAACAACAGCGCATGGCCGAATGCTCGGCCAGGAACAAGGGCCTCAAGGGCGATGCCTACAAGGACGCCCAGCGCACCTGCCTCAGCGGCCATCCCGCCGCCACGGCCGCGACCACCCCGCAGCAGCGCATGACCCGATGCAACGCCGACGCCGCGACCCGGCAGCTGAGCGGCGATGCCCGCAAGACGTTCATGAGCAACTGCCTGCGCAGCCACTGATGGCCGCCGGGCCACGCAGCGGAGCGCACGCGACCCGCGCCATGGCGACAACCGGCCGGGTCAGCGGCGCAGCCCGCGTTCGCCCGCCGGCGGCGCTGCATCCAGCCACTGCCGCGCCGGCTCATCGCCCAGCAGCCGCGATTGCAGGAATGCGGTCCCCAACTGCCGGGCACGCTCGAACAGCGCTTCCGGCTCCCCGCCGATCAGGTTGTGGCCACCGCCGGGGAGCACCACCGCACGCCGGTCGCCGGCCGGCGCGGTCTGCACCGGATACAGATGGTCGGCCGGGTCGGTGACAAAGCCCGGCACCCGGTCCTCGTCGCCGGTCACCAGCAACAGCGGCACCGCCAGCGATGCATAGGAATCCGGCCCGATCAGTCCGGCGATGCGGCCGGGCGAGGAATAGCCCAGCACCGCCACCACCGTGGGATCGCGCAGCGGCCCGAGCTCGGCCAGGGCACCCCCCAATACCGCCGAGATCAGCGTGCCCAGGCTGTGCCCGGCCGCGGCCACCGGCACATCCGGCCAATGCGCCCTGGCATAGGCGCTGGTCGCACGCATGTCGGCCAGGCGCTCGCCGAACCCCTGCTGCAGCGAGAACGCTTCGCGCCCCGGGTACCTGAGCGAGTCCACGTGCAGCGGCGCCAGCACCACGAAACCGGCGTCGGCCCAGGACTGCAGCAGGCGCTCGTAGCGCTCCGGCCAGGCACCATGCCCGCTGGAGAACAACACCACGCCGCGTACCTGCGCCGGCTCCCAGATCGCCAGCGTAGTGGCACGCCCGGGCGATACCTGCAGCGGCTGCGTGGCACTGGGGGCGGCGACGGCGTGCTGGGCCACGCCCAGCATGGCCAGCACCAGCGCGAGCATGCCACCAAAGACATGGCGCGTGCCCATGGCGCGCACCCGCCCATGCCGGCCGTCGGCCGGCCGCCGTGGAAGACGACTGTCCTGCTGCTGTTTCATGCTCGATCCCGTGTTGGAAGACGGGACCAGTCTGGGCAACGCGGCCGCACGCGGCACGGGCCGGCGGTCACCCGTGCGCGGTGCCGGAAGTCACTTTTTCAGGCTGCCAGCGAACGCGCGCGCAGTTCGGCGACCTCGTGGGCGACGCCGAAGCGGCCCTTGTCGTCGCGGGTCACCCGGGCCATCGCACACTGCGGGTCGTGGGTGAAGAACAGGTGCACGTTGCGGGCCAGCTTGTCCTCGAGGAAGGCGCGCTTCTCGTCGATCAGCAGTTCCGCGTTGCGGTCGTAGCCCATGGTGATCGGCACGTGCACCCACGAGCGGCCCGGGATCAGGTCGGCGCAGAACACCAGGCCGCCATGCGGCTGGCCGCCGATACGCTCCGGGCCGACGATCTCGGCCAGCATCAGGCCCGGCGTATGCCCGTCGCTGAAGCTGAAACGCACCGACTCGCCCAGCGCCTGCGAATGCGCGCCGGAGACGATTTCCAGGCGTCCGCTGGCCTCCAGCAGCCCCGGCAGTTCCGGGATGAAACTGGCGCGGTCGCGCGGATGCGGATGCCGCGCCCGCTCCCAGTGCGTGGCGCCGACCACGATGGTCGCGTTGGGAAACAGCAGTTCCGGCCCGCGCCCTTCCGACCAGGGCGCCAGCAGTCCACCGGCGTGATCGAAGTGCAGGTGGCTGAGCACCACCACGTCGATGTCCTCGTGCTCGAAGCCGGCTTCGCGCAGCGAGTCGATCAGGACGTGGCGCGACTCCTGCACGCCGTAGCGTTCGCGCAGCTTCGGCTCGAAGAACGCACCGATGCCGGTCTCGAACAGCACCGTCTTGCCGCCCAGCGGGCTGGCCAGCAACGCGCGGCAGGCCAGCTCGATGCGGTTCAGGTCATCGGCCGGCGACCATTTTTCCCACACGGCCTTGGGCGCGTTGCCGAACATCGCCCCACCGTCCAGCTTCTGGCTGTTGCCACGGATCGACCATAGTTTCATGTGAAAAATTCTACCGCCGTTGCGTTAAATATTCGCAAGCCGGCGACGGTCCTGGCATCGCCCCCGGGGGCGCCTCCGGGGGCCATTGCCGCGGCTGCCGCGACGGTACTCAGCGATACACCGGATGCGCCCGGCACAGCGCCACGACCTGCCCGCGGATGCGCGCGGCGACCTGCGCATGCGCGCCCTCGCCCAGCGCATCGAGCACGTCGCACAGCCAACCGGCCAGCTGCGTGCACTCGGCCACGCCAAAGCCGCGGGTGGTCACCGCCGGGGTACCGATGCGCAGGCCCGAGGTCACCCACGGCGGGCGCGCATCGCCCGGAACCGAGTTCTTGTTGGTGGTGATGCCGGCATCGTCCAGCGCCGCATCGGCCTGGGTTCCGGTATACGGGCGGTCGCGCAGGTCGATCAGCATCAGGTGGTTGTCGGTACCGCCGGACACGATCCGATAGCCGCGCCGCTGGATCGCCGCGGCCATCGCCCGCGCATTGGCCAGTACCTGTCGCTGGTAGGCCCTGAACTCCGGCCGCAGGGCCTCCTTGAAGGCCACCGCCTTGGCCGCGATCACATGCATCAGCGGGCCGCCCTGCACCCCGGGGAACACCGCCGAGTCGAGCTTCCTGTAGAAATCGGCACCCTGCCCGCTGGCCAGGATCAGGCCGCCACGCGGGCCGCGCAGGGTCTTGTGCGTGGTGCTGGTGACCACGTGCGCATGCGGCAGCGGGTCCGGGTACTCCCCGGCCGCGACCAGCCCGGCCACGTGCGCCATGTCTACCCAGAACAACGCGCCGACACGGTCGGCGATGGCCCGCATGCGCGCCCAGTCCTTGTGCCGCGAGTAGGCCGAAAAGCCGCCGATCAGCAGCCGCGGCCGCGTCTCCAGCGCGATGCGCTCCATCGCGTCGTAGTCGACCAGCCCGGTTTCCGGATCGAGCCCATAGGGCACGATGTGGTAGTGCCGGCCGGAGAAGTTGGACGGGTTGCCGTGGGTCAGGTGCCCACCCTGGGCCAGGTTCATGCCCATCACCGTGTCGCCAGGATCGGCCAGGGCCAGGAACACCGCGGCATTGGCCTGGGCGCCGGCATGCGGCTGCACGTTGGCGTAGTCGCAGCCGAACAGCTGCCTGGCGCGTTCGATCGCCAGGCGTTCGGCCACGTCCACGTTGCCGCAGCCGCTGTAGTAGCGGCGACCTGGATAGCCCTCGGCGTACTTGTTGGTGAACACCGAATCCTGCACCGCGCGCACCCGCGGGCTGGCGTAGTTCTCCGATGCGATCAGTTCGACATGGTCCTCCTGACGGCACTCCTCGGCGTGGATGGCCGCGGCCAGTTCGGGATCGAAATCGGCAAGGCGCGACGATGGGTCATGCATGGGGGCGGCTCCTGGGCTTGGATCGGGAACGGACCGGCAGGTCCGGCGTGGCGTGGGAAAGCGGCCGGCTCATGGACCGGCGGCCGGCCAGTAATGGCTGTCGGGGGTGTCGCGCGCGCCGAAGATGGCCTGGCCGACGCGCACCACGGTGGCGCCCTCCTCGATGGCGATCTCGAAATCGCCGGACATGCCCATCGACAGCTCGTCCAGGCCGATGCCGTCCGGCGCCTGCTGGCGCAGGCGGTCGCGCAGCTCGCGCAGGCGCACGAAGCAGGCGCGCACCCGCGCGGCATCGTCGGAGAACAGCGCCAGGGTCATCAGCCCGCGCACCCGCAGGCACGGGAACCGCGGCAGTCCGGCGATGAAGCCGGGCACGTCGGCCGGTGCCAGCCCGTACTTGCTGTCCTCGCCGGAGGTGTTGACCTGCACGAACACGTCCAGCTGGCGGCCTTCCAGCTGCAGGCGGCGGTCCAGGGTCTCGGCCAGGCGCAGGCTGTCCAGCGCCTGGAACTCGCTGGCGAAGCGTGCCACCAGCTTGGCCTTGTTGGTCTGCAGGTGGCCGATCACCGACCAGTGCAGGTCGGCCAGGTCCTGCATCGCCTCCCACTTGTGGTGTGCTTCCTGCACCTTGTTCTCGCCCAGCAGGCGGCACCCCGCGGCGTAGGCCAGGCGCAGGCTGGCTTCGGGCTTGGTCTTGCTCACCGGCAGCAGGCGTACCCCGGCCGGGTCGCGGCCGGCGCGGTGGCAGGCCGCGGCGATGCGCGCCTGCACCGCCGCCAGGTTGCGGCGGAAATCGTCGACCACTAGCGCCTGCGGGTAGCGGCCGTGGCGTTCGTGCGAAGTAAGGGTGGCCGGGATCATGGACGGCTTGCTCCCGTGTCGGCCAGCGCCGGCTGCCTGCCAGCCGGCAGCCGGCCGTTGAGCAGCAGGTGCGCCAGCAACCCGATCACCAGCCCCCAGAACGCGCCACCGATGCCGAACAGGGTGATGTTGGCGGCCGCGGCCAGGAAGGTGATCAGTGCCGCCTCGCGGGTGCGCGCATCGGCCACCGCCGCGGCCAGGCTGCCGCCCAGGGTGCCCAGCAGGGCCAGCCCCGCCAGCGTGGTGATGAAGGTCGCCGGCAACGCCATGAACAGCGCCGCCAGCGTCACCCCGAACATGCCCACGAGCAGGTAGAACACGCCGGCGGCGACACCGGCGATCCAGCGCCTGGACGGATCCTCGTGCGCCTCGCGCCCGGTGCATATCGCCGCCGTGATCGCGGCGATGTTGATGGCATGCGACCCAAACGGCGCCATCAGCAGCGAACCGAGCCCGGTGGTGGTGACGATGGGATCGGCCCGGGTCCGGAAGCCATCGTTGCGCAGCACCAGCATGCCCGGCATGTACTGCCCGGTCAGGGTGATAAGGAACAGTGGCAACGCGACGCCCAGCAGCGCATTGAAAGTGAACACCGGCATGGTGAACACCGGCGTGGCCAGGCGCAGTTCCAGCCCACCCAGGTCGATGCGTCCCTGTGCCAGCAGCAGGCCCAGCCCCGCCAGCAGGATGCCGACCACCGCATAGCGCGCGCTCACGCGCTTGAGCACCACGTAGGCCAGGATCAGCACCGCGGCCAGCAGCGGGTCGACGTCCAGTCCCGCGAACGCCTTGATCCCGAACTGCAGCAGGATGCCCGCCAGCAGGCCGGCGGCGACCGCCGGTGGCACCCGCCGGATCACCCGTTCGAACCGGCCCGACAGGCCCAGCATGACGAAGCCCGCGGCCGAGAGCAGGAAGGCCCCCACCGCTTCGGCCCAGGGCGTGGTCGCCAGCGCGGTGACCAGGAACGCGGCGGCCGGCGTCGACCAGGCAGTGATGATCGGCTCACGGTAGCGCCAGCTCAGCAGCAGCCCGGTCAGGCCCACGCCGATGGAGACCGACCCTACCCACGAGGCGGTCATCTGCGGCCCGAGGCCGGCGACCTTGGCGGCCTGGAACACCAGGATGAAGGTGCCGCCGTAGTTGACGATGACCGAGACCAGCCCGGCCATGACCGGGTGTGGCAGGTCGCGCAGGCGAAGTGCGGGAACGGCGGGGGATGGCATGGGTGGACGGTGGCTCCAGGCGGTTGACGGGGCGGGCCCGGGGCTGTTTTATAGCTGCGTAATGGACTGATTTACCCATCCACTTTTTCACCTGGATACCGACCAATTGTTCCGCCACGCCCAGCTTGAATCGGTCAAGGCCTGGGTCGCCGACCCGGCGCATGCCGCGCTGCCGCTGCACGCACGGGTCCAGCGCGCCCTGCGCCAGCTGATCCTCGACGGCGCGATCGACGTGGGCCGGCCCTTGCCGGCATCGCGTGCGCTGGCGCGCTCGCTGGCGGTCTCCCGCGACACCGTCGAGGCCGCTTATGGCCAGTTGCACGCTGAAGGCTTCATCGAGCGGCGCGTGGGCAGCGGCAGCTTCGTGTCGGAGCGCGTGCGGCGGCGCCGCACCGCGGCGCGCCGGGCCGGCCCGGCACCGCTGGCCGCCGCCCTGAGCCGGCGCGGCGCGGCGTTGTTCCGGGACGGTGGCGTGCGCGACTTCCTGGCCCCGCGCGCCTTCGCCCCCGGCCTGCCCGAAACCCGCCAGTTCCCGCTGCAGACCTGGGAACGCCTGCAACGGCAGGTGCTCAGGGAGCATGGCAGCGCCGCCCTGCTGCACAGCCCGCCACAGGGCATGGAAGCGTTGCGCCAGGCCATCGCCGACTACGTCAATCTCGAACGCGGCGCCCGCGCCACGCCCGGACGCGTGCTGGTGCTGACCAGTTCGCAACAGGCGCTGGCCCTGTGCGCCAGCGTGCTGCTCGATGCCGGCGACCGCATCTTCATCGAGGACCCGGCCTACCACGGCGCGCGGCGCGCGTTCGAGGCCGCCGGGCTGGAATGCGTGCCGGTGCCGGTGGACGCCGATGGCATGCGCGTGCAGCAGCTGCACGAGGCGGCACCTGCGCGCGCGGTGTTCCTGACCCCGTCGCACCAGTTCCCGACCGGCGCCACGCTGGCGCTGGACCGGCGCCTGGCCGTGATCGAATGGGCGCGGCGGCACGGCGCCTGGATCATCGAGGACGACTACGACAGCGAGTTCCACTACGCCGGCAAACCCACCGCCTGCGTGCAGGGCCTGGACCCCCACGAGCGCACGATCTACATCGGCACGTTCACCAAATCGCTGTTCCCCGGCCTGCGCATCGGCTACATGCTGCTGCCGCCGGCACTGGTGGAACCGATGACCGTGGCGCGCACGCTGCTGGACGGGCATAGCGCACCGGTTCCGCAGCTGACCCTGGCCCGCTTCATCGAAGGCGGCCATTTCGGCGCGCACGTGCGCGCCATGCGCCAGCTCTATGGCGAGCGCCGCGACCTGCTGGCGCGGCTGGTCGGCCGCCATCTCGGAGGCTACCTGCAGCCGCGCGTGCCGGCCGGCGGCATGCAGATGCCCTGCCTCCTCACCCGTGCCATCCCCGAAGCCAGGGCGGTGGATGCGGCCCGCCGCGCCGGCATCGACCTGCTGGGGCTGGGCGGGCTATACGCGGGGAAAGCAGACCAGAGCGGCTTCCTGATGGGCTTCGCCGCGCACGCGCCGGATGAACTGGAAGCCGCGGTACGCACGCTGGCCGGGGTGTTGCGCGGCCTCGAACGCTGAGCGCGGACGGCGGGCCTGGAACGCGAGACCCCGCCTCGCGGCGGGGTCTCGTGTCAGCTTCGGCGTGCGTTGGGGGACTCAGTCGCCCTTGCCCGTCCTGCGCACTTCGGCGCTGCCGACCGGGTTGCGCGGATCGCTGCCGCCGCTGAGGGTGTTGCTGCGCCGGTTCCATTCCACCGTCTGCAGGTTGCCCCACACGTGGCTGGAGCCGCGCCCGCCGTCGGCGCTGTCGCCGGGCAGGTCGACCTTGTGGCCCATGGCCTGCAGCTGGCGCGCCACTTCCGGGGTGAACGCGCCGCTCTCGGCCGAGATCTCGTCCGGCAGCCACTGGTGGTGGTAGCGCGGCAGCGCCGCGACCTGCTGCGCATCCAGCCCGGCGTCGTAGCCGAGGATGCCCAGCAGCACCATGGTGATGATGCGGCTGCCGCCCGGGGTGCCGATCACGATCACCTTCTCGTCGTTCTCCATGAAGGTCGGCGTCATCGAGCTGAGCATGCGCTTGCCCGGCTTCGGTGCGTTGGCCTCGTAGCCCATCACGCCGAAGGCGTTGGGCGTCCCCGGCTTGAGCGCGAAGTCGTCCATCTCGTTGTTGAGCAGCACGCCGGTGCCGGCCGGGATGAAGCCCGAGCCGTACAGCAGGTTCACCGTCTGGGTGCCGCCGACGCGGTTGCCTTCGCCGTCGATGATCGAGAAGTGGGTGGTCTCGTCGTCCTCCAGCGGCGTCGGGTTGCCCGACAGCAGGTCGCTCGGGGTGGCCTTGTCCGGGTGGATGGTCGCGCGCAGCCCCTGCGCGTAGTCGCGGCTGGTCAGCACCTTCTGCGGGATCTGCACGAAGTCCGGATCGCCGAGGAAGAAGGTACGGTCGCGGTAGGCCCGGCGCATCGCTTCCACCACCAGGTGGGTGCGGTGGGCGTCGTCCAGCCTGGCCAGGTCCCAGCCCTCCAGGATCTGCAGCATCGACGCCAGCGCGATGCCGCCGGAGGACGGCGGCGGCGCGGTGGTGATCTTCCAGCCGCGATAGTCGAACACGATCGGCTCGCGTGCCTTCACCGTGTAGCCGGCCAGCTCGGCGGCGGTCCACTGGCCGCCGGCCTTCTTCACCCCGGCCAGCAGCTTCTGCGCGGTCTGCCCGCGGTAGAAGCCGTCAAAGCCCTTGTCCGCCAGCAGCCGCAGGGTATGGGCCAGTTCCGGCTGCTTGAAGATGTCGCCCTCGGCGATGGGACGGCCGTTGCGCAGGTACACCTCGCGGGTGCCGGGATAGCGCTCCATCACCTCGCGCCGCGCGGCATAGCCGCGCGCCATGCGCGCATACACCGGGAAGCCGTCGGTGGCCACGCGGATGGCCGGCGCCAGCGACTCGGACAACGGCAGCCGGCCGTGTTCGCGTGCGACCTGCACCAGCAGCGCCGGCAGCCCGGGGATGCCGGCCGACCACGGCCCGTTGACCGAGCGGTCGCGGTCCAGGTCGCCGTTGCCATCCAGGAAACGCTCCGGCGTGGCCGACGCCGGCGAGGTCTCGCGCGCGTCGAGCATCACGTCCTTGCCGGTGCGCGCGTCGTGCAGCATGAACAACCCGCCACCGCCCAGACCGGAACTGATCGGCTCGACCACGGCCAGCGTCGACGACACCGCCACCGCGGCATCGAACGCGTTGCCGCCCTTGGCCAGGATCTCCATGCCGGCCTTGGTCGCCAGTTCGTGGCCGCTGGCGATCGCCGCGCCGTCGGGGTGCGTGGCCAGCGCCTGCGGCGCGGTCTGCGCCGCCCATGCCGCCGGTGCCAGCACCAGCGCGAACAACAGGAAGGAGCGCGCGAAATGTTTCATGCCGAGGGAGTCTCCGGTTCGTACAGTTCGGGGTGGTCGCGCTGCAGCGCGTACAGCTTGGCCAGCAACTGGTCGTGGGTCTCGGGAATGTCCGGATCCGGGTCGATGCACTCGACCGGGCACACCACCACGCACTGCGGCTCGTCGAAATGGCCGACGCATTCGGTGCAACGGGCCGGATCGATCACGTAGATCGTCTCGCCCATCGAGATGGCCTTGTTCGGGCAGGCAGGCTCGCAGACGTCGCAGTTGACGCAGAGCTCATTGATTTTCAGAGACATGGAACGGCTCCATGCCCGCGCCTGCCGACGCCAGGCCGGGGGCGCGTGGCGCCACCGGCTCCATGCGGCCCGTTGCCGGGCCGGCAGTGGCCGGGCATGCGCGAGGCACGCCCGGCCGGACACGGGTCACTTGGCTTCAACGAAGATGTAGTCGGCGCCGGTCGGCTGCACGATGGTCTGCACGCGGGCGTTGTCGGCGGCATCGCCGATGTACACCACGCGCACGCCCTTCATGGAATCGGCCTGCACGCCCTTGAACGCGGTCTCGATCAGGTCGGCCATCTTCGACGAGGCCGACGAACCGAAGGCCAGCATGTTGCCCGGCGACACGCCACGGCCGATGGCGGCGGTGGCGCTTTCGACCTGGCGCTCGTACTTGGCGGCGAACTCCGGGTCCGACTCCGGCACCAGGTAGTACAGGAACGGGTTGTTGGTGATGTTGCCCATGTTCTGCACGGCCACGGCCTGCAGGTACTTGCGCCAGCCGGCGTCGTCGTCCTTGGCCGGGGCCACCAGCGCCTGCTGCGCCTCGGCGGCCGGAGCGGCCTCTTCCTTCTTGCAGGCGGTGAAGCCCAGCACCAGCGAAGCGGCCAGCATCACGCGCATCGTGTTCTTCATGGATCGTCTCCCTCTATTTGGATTCGTTGCAGCTGTTGGGATGGGTCAGGCGCCCACGCGGGATTCGCGTGCCTTGCGCAGCGCTTCCAGCACCGTGGCCGGCACGAAGCCGGACACATCGCCTCCGAGCCGGGCGATTTCGCGCACCAGCGAGGAAGAAATGAAGCTGTGCTGTTCGGATGGGGTCAGGAACAGGGTCTCGACCTCCGGGATCAGGTGGCGGTTCATGCTCGCCATCTGGAACTCGTACTCGAAATCGGACACCGCGCGCAGGCCGCGCAGCAGTACCCCGGCATGCATCGAGCGCACGAAATGCGCCAGCAGGGTGTCGAAACCCACCACCTCGACGTTGTCATGCCGGGCCAGCGCCTCGCGCGCCAGTTCCACGCGCAGCGCCAGCGGCAGCGTCGGCCCCTTGGACGGACTCTGCGCCACGCCGACCACGATCTTCTCGAACAGCGGCGCGGCCCGGTGCACCAGGTCGATGTGACCGTTGGTGATCGGGTCGAACGTGCCTGGATAGACGGCGATGCGCGGGTTGGACTGGGTCATGCGGACGGAGTCGCGTTCAGGTCGTCGTGAAGTGTAGCAGCGGCGCGAACGTACAGGGCATAACCGACGTCGCGGGTGCCGCCCTCGCGGTGCAGGCGCCAGCCTGCAGGCACCTGCGGCACGGCGTCCGCGGGCGCCTCCACGTACAGCCACGCGTCCGCGGCCAGGTGCCGCGGCAGCCGCTCGAACACCTGCGGCCACAGGCCGGCGGCGAACGGCGGGTCGATGAACACGATGTCGGCCTGCATCGGCGCGGCGGTCTGCAACCAGTGCAGCGCGTCGGCGGCGGCGACCTGCACCTGGCCGGCGGCACCGAGCCGCTCGACCACGCCGCGCAATCCCGCGGCCAGCGCCGGATCGCGTTCGACCAGCTGCGCCGAGGCAGCGCCGCGCGACACCGCCTCCAGCCCCAGCGCGCCGCTGCCGGCGAACAGATCCAGCACCCGCGCACCGGGCAGCCTGGGCATCAGCCAGTTGAACAGGGTCTCGCGCACGCGGTCGCTGGTCGGGCGCAGGCCCTCCAGCGACGGCACCTGCAGCCGCGTATTGCGCCAGCGGCCACCGATGATGCGCACCTGCCCTTCCCCGCCATGCGCGGGACGCCGGGAAGCCGGGGCGTGGAATCGTGGTGGACGGGGCATGCGGCAGGCGACGGGAACGGGCCCGCATGATAAGCCGAATCGGCCGCCTGGCCCGGTCGCACGCCCGCCCGAAGCGCCCATCGATCTTGAAATCCGCCATCCGGCCCACATCCGTGAGGCCATCGGCCGCCAACGCGCGGCCAGGCAACCATGGAGCGAACCCGACGATGACCGCCGAAGCCCACAAGGAAACCCGCGGTTTCCAGACCGAGGTGAAGCAGCTGCTGCACCTGATGATCCACTCGCTGTACTCGAACAAGGAAATCTTCCTGCGCGAGCTGGTCTCCAATGCCGCCGATGCCGCCGACAAGCTGCGTTTCGAGGCGTTGACCCGGCCGGAACTGCTGGAAGGCGACGGCGCGCTGCGCATCCGCATCGAGGCCGCCCCGGCCGCGCGCACGCTGACCATCGACGACAACGGCATCGGCCTGAGCCGCGACGAGGCCGTCACGCACCTGGGCACCATCGCCAAGTCGGGCACCGCCGATTTCCTGAAGAACCTGTCCGGCGACCAGAAGAAGGACGCCAACCTGATCGGCCAGTTCGGCGTGGGCTTCTATTCGGCCTTCATCGTCGCCGACCAGGTCGACGTCTACAGCCGCCGCGCCGGGCTGCCGGCCAGCGAGGGCGTGCACTGGTCCTCGCGCGGCGAAGGCGAGTTCGAGGTCGCCACCATCGACAAGCCCGAACGCGGTACCCGCATCGTGCTGCACCTCAAGGACGGCGAGGAAGGCTTCGCCGATGGCTGGAAGCTGCGCAGCCTGGTCAAGAAATACTCCGACCACATCGGCCTGCCGATCGAAATGCGCCGGGAAGCGCAGGACGAGGAGCAGCCGGCGGCGCCGGAGTGGGAGGCGGTCAACAAGGCCAACGCGCTGTGGACCCGGCCCCGGTCGGAGATCAGCGACGCCGAGTACCAGGAGTTCTACAAGCACATCGCCCACGATTTCACCGACCCGCTGGCGTGGAGCCACAACAAGGTCGAGGGCAAGCTGGAATACACCTCGCTGCTGTACACGCCCGGCCGCGCGCCGTTCGACCTGTACCACCGCGACGCCGCCAAGGGCCTGAAGCTCTATGTGCAGCGCGTTTTCATCATGGACCAGGCCGAGCAGTTCCTGCCGCTGTACCTGCGCTTCATCAAGGGCGTGGTCGACTCCAGCGACCTGCCGCTGAACGTCTCCCGCGAGATCCTGCAGTCCGGGCCGGTGATCGACTCGATGAAGTCGGCGCTGACCAGGCGCGCGCTGGACATGCTGGAAAAGCTGGCCAAGGACGCGCCCGCCGACTACCAGCGCTTCTGGAAGGAATTCGGCCAGGTGCTCAAGGAAGGCCCCGCCGAGGACTTCAACAACCGCGAGAAGATCGCCGGGCTGCTGCGCTTCGCCTCGACCCACGGCGGCGACGGCGCGCAGGACGTGGCGCTGGCCGACTACGTGGGCCGCATGGTCCAGGGCCAGGACAAGATCTACTACCTCACCGGCGAGAGCTACCTGCAGGTCAAGGACAGCCCGCACCTGGAGGTGTTCCGCAAGAAGGGCATCGAGGTGTTGCTGATGACCGACCGCGTCGACGAGTGGCTGATGAACTACCTGCACGAGTTCGACGGCAAGTCGTTCGTGGACGTGGCCCGCGGCGACCTGGACCTGGGCACGCTGGATTCGGAGGAAGAGAAGAAGGCGCAGGAAGAGACCGCCAAGGCCAAGGAAGGGCTGGCCGCGCGGATCAAGACCGCGCTGGGCGAGGACGTGGCCGAAGTGCGCGTGTCCCACCGCCTGACCGATTCGCCGGCGATCCTGGCCATCGGCGAGCAGGACCTGGGCCTGCAGATGCGGCAGATCCTGGAGGCCAGCGGCCAGAAGGTGCCGGAGAGCAGGCCGGTGTTCGAGTTCAACCCGGCGCATCCGCTGATCGAGAAGCTCGACGCCGAGCCCGACATGGACCGCTTCAACGATCTGGCGCGGGTGCTGTTCGACCAGGCGGCGCTGGCCGCCGGCGACGGCCTCAAGGATCCGGCAGGCTACGTGCGCCGGCTCAACAAGCTGTTGCTGGAACTGTCGGCCTGAGTCCAGAGCCCCCTTTGCGCGCAAGGGGGGCAGCCGGCCCACGCTGGCCCGGCGCTGCGCCGGGCCTCCCCGGGTGCGGTAGTCAGGCGAATGCGTCGAACAGCGTCCCCAGCATTTCGCTGTTGCGCCGGATCACCACCGCGTTGGCGGCAAAGGCCACCTCGTAGGTCCGCGCCGCCAACAGGTCGGCGACCATGTCCGGCGCGCCCTCGCCGCTGGTGACCTGCGCGCTGGCGCCGCCACCGGCGATGGTCTGCACCGCCAGCACCTGCCGCGGCCCCACCGGCTGCACCGGCTGCACGGCGATGTTCTGCGCGGCCACGCGCACGCCCATCACGGCCACGCGCATGCCGGAGGCGGCAATCGAGGGAATCGCGTTCATGCCTTGTCATCGGCCGGCCAGGCGCCGACTTTAGCCCGTTTCACGCTCCTGCGGACCGGCCGGCGCCAGCGCCGGTGGTAGCATGTCCACCTGCCCCGGTTTTTCTCTTCCATGCTCAGTTTTTTCCGTCGCAAGAAACCCCAGGACGCGCCTGCGGTCGGCAAGCCCCCGCAGTTCAGCGCCGAGGAACTGGCCTCGGCCATCCCCGCGCCCGCCGAACCGCCGGTTCCGGCTGCGGACATCGCCGATGCGGCTCCCGCCAGCGACGCCGGAGCGGCGCCCGGATCCGACGCGCCAGCGCCTGCCGCCGTGGTACCCGCGCCAGCCGCGGACATCGCCGTACCGGTCCAGGCACCGGCGGCGATGGATACGGCCGATGCCGCCCTGATCCCCGCCAATGCCGCCCCGGCCGCCGCGGCGGGCAAACCCGGCTGGCGTGACCGCCTGCGCAACAGCGCCTTCGCCCGCAGTTTCGGCGGCCTGTTCTCGCGCAACCCGCGGCTGGACGACGACCTGCTGGACGAGATCGAGACCGCGCTGCTGACCGCCGACGTCGGCGTCCCGGCCACCACCGCGCTGGTCGAGGACCTGCGCAAGCGCATGAAGTCGCGCGAATTCACCGACGCCAATGCCCTGCTCGCCGCGCTTCGCGCCGACCTGATCGCGCTGCTGCAGCCCGTGGCCAGGCCGCTGGTCATCGACCGCGACGCCAGGCCGTTCGTGATCCTCACCGTCGGCGTCAACGGTGTCGGCAAGACCACCACCATCGGCAAGCTGGCCAAGCGTTTCAAGGACGAGGGCCACAGCCTGATGCTGGCCGCCGGCGACACCTTCCGTGCCGCCGCGGTGGCGCAGCTGCAGGTATGGGGCGAGCGCAACGGCGTGGCGGTAATTGCCCAGGGCCAGAACGCCGACGCGGCCTCGGTGGCGTTCGACGCGCTGCAGGCCGGCAAGGCACGCGGCACCAGCGTACTGATCGCCGACACCGCCGGCCGCCTGCACACCCAGGCCGGGCTGATGAACGAGCTGAGCAAGATCCGCCGCGTACTGGGCAAGATCGACGCCACCGCGCCGCATGAAGTGCTGATGGTGATCGACGGCACCACCGGCCAGAACGCGCTGAACCAGCTGCGCCAGTTCCACGCCGCCGCCGGCGTCACCGGCCTGGTGGTGACCAAGCTCGACGGCACCGCCAAGGGCGGCGTGGTGTTCGCGCTGGCCCGTGAGTTCGGCATTCCGATCCGCTTCGCCGGCATCGGCGAGCGCCCGGAAGACCTGCGCGTATTCGATCCGGAAGCCTTCGTCGACGCGCTGCTGCCGGAGGCGCTGGGCAGCTGATGGCGCACGCAGGCGTGGCGTCCGGCATCGCGGCGGGCGCCACCGAGGCCACTCCCGGCGCAGGTACAGATGCTCGCATGAGCCGGTCCGCCGATGCTTTTTCCTCGCGCCTGCTCGACTGGTTCGACCGCCATGGCCGCCATGACCTGCCCTGGCAGCATCCGCGCACGCCCTACCGGGTGTGGCTGTCGGAGATCATGCTGCAGCAGACCCAGGTGGCCACGGTCATCCCGTACTTCCAGCGCTTCGTGCAATCGTTCCCGGCCCTGCCCGACCTCGCGGCGGCCGACGACGACGCGGTGATGGCGCACTGGGCCGGGCTGGGCTACTACGCCCGCGCCCGCAACCTGCTCGCCGCGGCCAGGCGCTGCGTGGAGCTGCATGGTGGCGACCTGCCGCGCGATCCGGACGCACTGCTGGCACTGCCCGGCATCGGCCGCAGCACTGCCGGTGCCATCCTCGGCCAGGCCTGGAACGACCCGTTCCCGATCCTCGACGGCAACGTCAAGCGCGTGCTGACCCGCTACCACGGCATCGCCGGCTACCCGGGACTGCCCGCCGTCGAAAGGCAGTTGTGGGCGCTGGCCCAGGACCATGTCGTGCACGTGCCGGCCGGGCGCATGGCCGACTACACCCAGGCGCAGATGGACTTCGGCGCCACCCTGTGCACCCGCGCCAACCCGGCCTGCATCCTGTGCCCGCTGCGCGACAGCTGCGCGGCGCACGCGCAGGCCAGGGTGGATTCGCTGCCCACGCCCAGGCCGGGCAAGGTGTTGCCCGAGCGCGAGGCGCGCGCCCTGCTGCTCGAGGACCACCAGGGCCGCATCCTGCTGTGCAGGCGGCCGCCCACCGGCATCTGGGCCTCGTTGTGGACGCTGCCGCAGGCCGATACCGATGCCGGGCTGCGCGCCTGGTTCGACGGCAACATCGACGGCGACTACGACGCCGCGGGCGAACTGCCGCTGATCGTCCACACCTTCAGCCACTACCGGCTGCACCTGCAGCCGCTGCACCTGCGCAAGGTCGCCCTGCGCGCACGGGTGGGCGACAATGGCGACCTGCGCTGGGTCGCCCGCGCCGACCTGCCCGCGCTGGGCCTGCCGGCACCGATCCGCAAGCTGCTCGACCGCCACTGAGGCGGCCCGCTCCACCGACAGGAACACCGCATGCCACGCTCCGTCTTCTGCCAGTACGAACAACGCGAAACCGAAGGCCTGGACTTCGTGCCCTACCCCGGCGAACTGGGCCAGCGCATCTTTGCCGGCGTCGGCAAGCAGGCCTGGGCGGCGTGGCTGGCGCACCAGACAATGCTGATCAACGAGAACCGGCTGTCGCCGCGCGACCCGAAGCACCGCGCGTTCCTGGAGCAGGAGCTGGTCAAGTTCCTGTTCGGCGGCGGCGCGGACAAGCCGGCCGGCTACGTCGCGCCCGACGCCCCCTGAGCCCCAGGTGGGGGGGCCGTTTCCAGCCCCCTGGACAGTTGCCTGGCCGGGTCAGTTGCCGCCCTGGTCCTCGGCGCGCGCCTCGATCCTGGCCTCGCGCAGTTCCTTCTCGGACGCGCGCAGCGCCTTCACGTCCAACGGCTGGATGGTGTCGATCCGGCATGGCACCCGCATCATGTTCGGGCCGCCACCGCGCACGATCACGCGGTCGAACTTGGCCGATACCCGGCCCATCATGTTGGTCACGCTGATCGCCGGGGCATAGGACAGGTCCATGCACGGGCCGCTCAGGTTCAACAGCCAGGCTTCATTGGGCTTGGTCCATACCGCCAGCGCGCTGTCGCCGAGTTCGGTCCAGCCGTTGAGGGATCCGAAGTACTGGAAATCCTTGACCGGTGCGCCGGCATGGGCGCGATACAGCTGCAGCCGTTCGCTGCTGGACAGCTTGCCGGTGGTGGCGCAGCCAGCCAGCGCCGCGACGGCAAATAGGGCGATTGCCAGACGTTTCATGACGCACCTCCTGCTGGGGAATACTTCCCCCATCTTGCACCGCGCCATGTGACACGCAAGCAATGGGCGCGGCCCTGTTCAGCCCGCGTCCGGATGGGGCCCGCCCGGCACCCGGGCGGACGTTCAGACCTCGCTGGACGCCAGCGGGTGCAGCCGCGCCTGGCGCAGCTCCAGCACCCGGTCCAGGCGCCGGGCCAGGCCGCGGTCGTGGGTGACCAGGACCAGGCTGGTGCGCTGCGCGCGGTTCAATTCCAGCATCAGTTCGAACACCGTGGCCGCGGTCTTGTCGTCGAGGTTGCCGGTGGGCTCGTCGCCGAGCACGCAGCCGGGGCGGTTCACCAGGGCCCGCGCCACCGCCGCGCGCTGGCGCTCGCCCCCGGACAGTTCGCCCGGCTTGTGCTCCAGCCGATGGCCTAGCCCGACCGACTCCAGCAGCGCCCGCGCCCGCTGCTCGGCATCGGCCACGCCGCTGCCGCCGAGCATGACCGGCATCATCACGTTCTCCAGCGCGGTGAACTCCGGCAACAGGTGGTGGAACTGGTAGACGAAGCCCAGCGAGGTGTTGCGCAGGCGCCCGCGCTGCGCATCGGACAGTGCCGACATGCGCTGGCCGGCTACGTACACCTCGCCGGCGGTCGGCACGTCGAGCCCGCCCAACAGGTGCAACAGGGTGCTCTTGCCGGCACCGGACGCACCGACGATGGCCACCGTTTCGCCCGGTGCCACGTCCAGTTCGAGGCCGTCGAACACCGGCGTGTGCATGCGCCCTTCGGCGTAGGTCTTGGCCAGCCCTTCGGCGCGTATCACCGATTCCATGCTCGCGTTCTCACTCATAGCGCAGCGCCTCCGCCGGCTGGGTGCGCGCCGCGCGCCAGGCCGGGTACAGCGTTGCCAGGAAACTCATAAGCAGCGCCACCGCGGTGATCACCACGATGTCGCCGGTCTGCATGTCGGTCGGCAGGCCGGTGATGTAGTACACGTCTTCCGGCAGCAGCTTGATGTCGAAGGTCGACTCGATCAGGCCGAGGATGCGCTCCAGGTTGAGGGTCAGGGTGATGCCGCCGACCACGCCCGCCACCGTGCCCATCAGCCCGATCAGGCTGCCCTGCACCATGAACACCTGCATCACCCCGCGCGGGGTCAGCCCCAGCGTGCGCAGGATGGCGATGTCGGCCTGCTTGTCGGTGACCAGCATCACCTGCGAGGACACCAGGTTGAATGCGCCCATGGCCACGATCAGCGACAGCAGGATTCCCATCACCGTCTTTTCCATGCGCAGCGAGTGGTAGAGGTTGGCATTCTCCTGGGTCCAGTCGCTGACCCGGTAAACGCCCTCCAGGTTCAGCGCCAGGTCGCGCGCCACGGTGTAGGCCTGGTCCATGTCGTGCAGCTTCAGGCGCACGCCGGTCACCCCGTCCACCCGCAGCACCCGCTCCAGGTCCCGCATGTTGACGAAGGCCACGCCGCGGTCGATCTCGTTGGAACCGGCCTCGAAGATGCCACTGACCTTGAAGCGCTTGGTCCGCGCCATCGCGCCGACCGGGGTGCCCTGGATCTCGGCCAGCGTCGCCACCACGCTGTCGCCCACGTCCACGCCCAGCCACAACGCCAGCTCCTTGCCGAGCAGGATGTTGAACTCGCCCGGCTGCAGGCTGTCCAGCGAGCCCTTCTGCATCTTCTCGCCCAGCACCGACACCTTCGGCTCAAGCGCCGGATCGACGCCCTGCACGATCGCACCCTGCACCCGCGGGCCGGCCAGCATGCCCTGGATCTCGATGTAGGGCGCGGCACCGGCCACGCGCGCATCGCGCATCGCCACGTCCACCGCATGCTGCCAGTCGCTCATCGGTGCGCCATCGGCACTGACCGTGGCGTGCGCGGACATCTGCAGCAGGCGGTCGCGGATTTCCTTCTGGAAACCGCTCATCACCGCCAGCGTGGTGATCAGCACGGTGACCCCGAGCGCGATGCCGAGGATCGAGGCCATGGAGATGAAGGAAATGAAGCCGTTGCGGCGCTTGGCCCGCAGGTAGCGCAATCCGATTGCGACGGGTAAGGGTCTGAACATGCGCGTGTGCCGATGGAGTGGCGCCATGTTGCCATCCCCGCCGGCTAACGGGAAACGGCGTGGGCACGCACGGCCAGTCGCAGTTCACGTCGCCGCGCGCGTGGCAGCGTATCGGGCCAGAACAGCAGCTGCCCGCGCCGCCCGTCACCGCGCCAGCGCAGCACCAGCAGCGGGCCGCGTTCCAGCAGTTCCAGCGCCTGGATCGTACTGCCGTCCACATCGGCCGCGGCCGGTGGCGGCGGCACCCGCAGCCGTCGTGCCGGCTGGCGCAGTCCGCGTCGTGCCTGGGCCAGCCCCCGGCCCGCGGCCAGCACCGCCGCAGGCCATGCGACGGTGCGCGGCAACCCGCAGTTCACCAGCGCGACGGCGGCCAGCAGGCCCAGCAGGCACATCGCGCCGGCCTGCCAGCGCGAGGGCCGCCACTCACAGCGGAAGGGTGCGGATGTACTCCAGCAGGGTCGCCTGCTGCGCATCGGGACAAGCCTCGTAGCCCATGGACCAGCGCCACAGCTTGTCGTCTTCGGTTTCCAGCAGCTGCAGGAAAACAGCGCGTTCGGCTGTCGGTGCCTGCCCCCATCGCTGGTCGAGATAGCGCCCGAACAGCTGGTCAAGTTCGCGCATGCCGCGCCGGCAGCGCCAGCGCAGCTTCTTCAGTTCGATGTCGTCTTCAGGGCTCATCGCTCACCTGCCGATGCCACGGACGAGCCGTGGCGTAAACGAAGACGGCACCGGCCCGAGGGACCGGTGCCGCCATGGCCGCGATGCGCGGGGCATCGCGCGGGCCGGCGCATCAGGCGCGGCGCGCCATCATCAACTTCTTGATCTCGGCGATCGCCAGTGCCGGGTTCAACCCCTTCGGGCAGGTCCGGGCGCAGTTCATGATGGTGTGGCAGCGGTACAGCTTGAACGGATCCTCCAGATCGTCCAGGCGCGCACCGGTGTCCTCGTCGCGCGAGTCGATGATCCAGCGGTAGGCCTGCAGCAGGATCGCCGGGCCCAGGTAGCGTTCGCCGTTCCACCAGTAGCTCGGGCAGCTGGTCGAGCAGCAGGCGCACAGGATGCACTCGTACAGGCCGTCGAGCTTCTTGCGGTCTTCCGGCGACTGCAGGCGCTCGCGGTCCGACGGCGCCGGGGTCTGGGTGCGGATCCACGGCTTGATCGACGCGTACTGCGCGTAGAAGTGGGTCAGGTCCGGCACCAGGTCCTTGACCACGTCCATGTGCGGCAGCGGGTAGATCGGCACCTCGGCCTTGGTGCAGTCGGAGATGGCGCGGGTGCAGGCCAGCGTGTTGGTGCCGTCGATGTTCATCGCGCACGAACCGCAGATGCCCTCGCGGCAGGACCGGCGGAAGGTCAGGGTCGGGTCGATCTCGTTCTTGATCTTGATCAGCGCGTCCAGGACCATCGGGCCGCACGCGTCGAGGTCGACCTCGTAGGTGTCGGTACGCGGGTTCTGGTCGTCGTCCGGACTCCAGCGGTAGATCTTGAAGGTGCGCACGTTCTTGCCGCCGCTCTTGGCGGGGAAGTGCTTGCCCTGGGTGACCCGGGAGTTCTTCGGGAGTGCAAATTCAGCCATGTTCGTAGGTTCCCCGGATCAGTAGACGCGCGGCTTCGGCGGCACGACGGCAACGTCGTCGGTGAGCGTGTACATGTGCACCGGACGGTAGTCGAAGCTGCACTTGCCCTTCTCGTCGACGGTGACCAGCGTGTGCTTCATCCAGTTGGCGTCGTCGCGCTCCGGATAGTCCTCGTGCGCATGCGCGCCGCGGCTTTCCTTGCGCTGCTCGGCCGAGTTGATGGTGGCCACGGCGTTGAGCAGCAGGTTGTTGAGCTCGTAGGTCTCGATCAGGTCCGAGTTCCAGACCAGCGAGCGGTCGGAGACCTTGACGTCCTGGAACGAATCGAACACTTCGGCCATCTTGGCGCAGCCCTCGGCCAGCGTCTTGCTGGTGCGGAACACCGCGGCGTCGGCCTGCATCGTGCGCTGCATGCGGTCGCGGATGACGGCGGTCGGGGTGTCGCCATTGGCATGGCGCAGCTTGTCCAGCAGGCCCAGCGCCTTGTCGCAGGCGTCCGAACCCAGGGTCTTGTGCGGCGCGCCCGGCTTGATGGTCTCGGCGCAGCGGTTGGCCACAGCGCGGCCGAACACCACCAGGTCGAGCAGCGAGTTGGAGCCCAGGCGGTTGGCGCCATGCACCGACACGCAGGCCGCCTCGCCGATGGCGTACAGGCCCGGCACCACCGCATCGGGGTTGTCGCCGACCTTGCGCACCACTTCGCCGTGGTAGTTGGTCGGGATGCCGCCCATGTTGTAGTGCACGGTCGGGATCACCGGGATCGGCTGCTTGTGCACGTCGACGCCGGCGAAGATGCGCGCGCTCTCGGCGATGCCCGGCAGCTTCTCGTCGATCACGCCCGGGCCCAGGTGGGTCAGGTCGAGCAGGATGTGGTCCTTGTGCTCGCCGACGCCGCGGCCTTCGCGGATCTCGATGGTCATCGAACGGCTGACCACGTCGCGCGAGGCCAGGTCTTTGTAATGCGGTGCGTAGCGCTCCATGAAGCGCTCGCCGCTGCTGTTGCGCAGGATACCGCCTTCGCCGCGCACGCCTTCGGTGATCAGGCAGCCGGCGCCGTAGATGCCGGTCGGGTGGAACTGCACGAATTCCATGTCCTGCAGCGGCAGCCCGGCACGGGCCACGAGGCCGCCGCCGTCACCGGTACAGGTGTGCGCCGAGGTGGCGCTGAAATAGGCACGGCCGTAGCCGCCGGTGGCCAGCACCACGCCATGGGCGCGGAACAGGTGCAGGGTGCCCTCGGCCATGTCCAGCGCCAGCACGCCGCGGCACACGCCCTCTTCGTCGAAGATCAGGTCGAGCGCGAAGTACTCGATCATGAAGCGCGCGTTGTGCGCCAGCGACTGCTGGTACAGGGTGTGCAGCATGGCGTGGCCGGTACGGTCGGCGGCGGCGCAGGTGCGCTGCGCGGACGGGCCTTCGCCGTACTTGGTGGTCATGCCGCCGAACGGACGCTGGTAGATCTTGCCGTCCTCGGTGCGGCTGAACGGAACGCCGTAGTGTTCCAGCTCGATGATCGCCGGGATCGCCTCGCGCACCATGTATTCGATGGCGTCCTGGTCGCCCAGCCAGTCCGAACCCTTGATGGTGTCGTAGAAGTGGTAGCGCCAGTCGTCCTCGCCCATGTTGCCCAGCGCGGCGGAAATGCCGCCCTGCGCCGCAACGGTGTGCGAGCGGGTCGGGAAGACCTTGGTGATGCACACGGTCTGCAGGCCCTTCTGGGCCAGGCCGAAGGTCGCGCGCAGGCCGGCGCCGCCGGCGCCGACGACCACCATGTCGACCTTGTGTTCAGTGATGTTGTAAGCGGACATGTATCAGTTCCCAAGCGCGACGCGGGCGACCGCGAAGATGCTGACGATCGCGCCGAGCACGGCGACGAACTTGACCGAGGTCTGCAGGGCCAGGGCCAGCAGCGAATTGTGGATGTAGTCTTCGAGCACGACCTGCAGGCCGAGCTGCGCGTGCCAGAACATGGCCACCAGGAAGCCGACCAGGGCGATCGCGTTCCACGGCTTGGCCACGGCGGTGACGGCGGTGACGTAGTCGGCGCCGATCAGGCTCAGCACGAAGCACAGGAACCACAGGGTCAGCGCCACCAGCGCGGTGGCGGTCAGGCGCTGGTGGATGAAGTGCACGGTGCCGGACTTGGCGCTGCCGAGGCCACGCGCATTCTTCAGCGGGGTGCGGAAATTGTTCATGCGGCGCCTCCGAAGCAGACGTAGGCCCAGACCAGCGCGGTGATGACCAGCGAGCCGATCACCGACAGCCAGCTGCTGCGGATGAAGGTCGGCTTGCTGTAGCCGATGGCGAAGTCCTGGACGATGTGGCGGATGCCATTGCACAGGTGATAGGCGAAGCACCAGGTCCAGCCGAACAGGATCACCTTCCCGTACCAGGCGCTGGCATGGGTGGTGAAGCAGTTCCAGGACTCGGGGCCCATCATCAGGGCGAGCAGGCCGCCGGCAATGATCAGGGCTCCGACGGACAGAACGATGCCGGTGGCTCGATGCAGGATCGAGGTGGCCATCTGGATCTGCCAGCGATACACCTGCAGGTGCGGAGAAAGGGGGCGGGGTCTGTTCGCCATTCGCTGACTCGTTATCTCGGCTGGGCGGCGGTTGCCGCGTTGGCTGACGCTGCTCAGAAATCGATGCAGCGACCGTTTTTCTCCCAATCGCCGTAACGCACCGGATCAAGTCCGCCGCGTCCGCCGATTTCCTGCGGTACCGCTCCGGCATCGGGAAGCGGCTGCTTCTCCGGTTCCGGCGGGGCTGGGGTTCCGTCCTCGGGAGTGGGGGTTGTTTGGCCTATCATGGTCGGTCTCGCAACGCACAAATTTTAGTCCCCGTTCACGTGTCTGACAACCTCGCCCCCTTCTTCAGCGGTTTGCGCGCACTGCGCCAGCCCCAGGTACTGGCCCTTTCCGGCCCGGATGCGGTCGCCTTCGCCCAGGCCCAGTTCGCCAACGACGTGCCGTCGCTGGCCGACGGCCACTGGCAATGGAACGCCTGGCTGACCGCCAAGGGCCGCGTGCTGGCGGTGTTCCAGCTGCTGCGGCTGGATGCCGGGCAACTGCTGCTGGTCTGCCACGACGGCGGCATCGAGGCGATGGCCGACCAGCTGCGGCGCTTCGTATTCAGGCGCAAGGTCAACATCGCCCGCGCCGACGCCCTGGCCATCGAAGCAGCGCTCCAGCCGCCGTTGCGCGCCCAGGGCGCCGCGCTGGCCCACCTCGAAGGGGGCGTCATCGAGCTGGACGTGGGCACCGCAGCCTGCCCGCGCACCCTCCACCTGACCACGGCCGGCAGCGCCCCGCACGACGCCACCGCCGAGCTGGCCTGGCGCCAGTGGGACCTGCGCTTCGGGCTGCCACGGCTGGACGCCTCGCAGCAGGAGCAGTGGACGCCGCAGCAGCTGGGGCTGGACCGGCTTGCCGCCTACAGCGTGAAGAAGGGCTGTTACCCCGGCCAGGAAATCGTGGCGCGCACCCATTTCCTGGGCAAGGCCAAGCGTTCGCTGGTACTGCTTCATGGCGACGTCGCCAGCCGTCCCGGTGACACGGTGACGCAGGCGGGCGCCAGCGTCGGCACCGTTGCCAGCAGCGCCGGCACGCTGGCACTGGCGGTGCTGCCGCTGGACCTGCCCGCAGGCGCGCTGGAAGTGGCGGGCGGAACGGTCGAACGCCTCGACCTGCTCGACGGCCTGGCGCGCTGATCAGGCTGCCTGCGCCGCATCCAGGCGCAGGCCGCTGGCCGCATCGAAGAAGTGCAGCGCCGCGGGAACGACGGCCACGTCGATGCCCTCGCCCGCCGCCGGCAGCACCTGCGGCGGCACCCGCATCACCAGCGCCCGGCCGGCATGGCGCAGGTTCACGAACATCTCGTTGCCGACCGGCTCGATACTGTCGATCAGCACCCCGAACGCGGCCTCGCCGGCGCCCGGCTGCAGGTGCTCGGGACGCACGCCGACCACCACCTCGCGCCCCGACCAGGCGGCCGGCAGCGGCGCACGGCCGAGCGGAACCCGTCCTTCCTGGTCCATGTCCAGCGCGAAGTATCCGCCTGCCAGCGCCTGCAGCCGTCCCTTCAGCGTGTTCATCGCCGGGCTGCCGAGGAAGCCCGCGACGAACAGGTTGGCCGGCCGCTGGTACAGCGCCATCGGCGTGTCGATCTGCTGCACCATGCCGTCGTTGAGCACCACGATGCGCTGCCCCAGGGTCATCGCCTCGACCTGGTCATGGGTGACGTAGATCATCGTCGTGCCCAGCTTGCGGTGCAGGTGCGCGATCTCGGTACGCACCGAGTGCCGCAGCTTGGCATCCAGATTGGACAGCGGCTCGTCCAGCAGGAACACCGCCGGCTCGCGCACCAGCGCCCGCCCCAGCGCCACGCGCTGGCGCTGCCCGCCGGACATCGCCCGCGGCAACGTGTCGAGCATTCCGCCCAGGCCCAGCATGTCGGCGGCGCCCTGCACCCGCCGCGCGATCTCGGCCTTGTCGTGACCGCGCAGCTTCAGCCCGAAGGCCAGGTTTTCGGCGACGGTCATGTGCGGGTACAGCGCATAGTTCTGGAACACCATGGCGATGTCCCGGTCCTTCGGCGCCACGTCGTTGACCACGCGCCCGCCGATGGACAGCGTGCCGTCGCTTATTTCCTCCAGCCCCGCCACCATCCGCAGCAGTGTGGACTTGCCGCAGCCCGATGGCCCCACCAGCACCATCAGCTCGCCGTCGGCGATGTCGAAGCTGGCCCCGTGCACGGCTACCCGGCCGTTGTCGTAGACCTTGCGCACCCCGTCGAACCGCACGTCCGCCATCGCCTGCCTCATTGGATCCGGCCATGCCCACGGCGGCCGGCGAAGTGGATGGCGACGCACGCCGCCAATGCGGTCGGGACGACCGCTTCCGAATACGAATACAGTGGAAACATTCTGCCACGCAAGCGTTGTCCCATGGCACCATCCATGGTTCGCGGCAGCGCCCGTGGAAGCCCGCACCGGCGCATGCAGACACGCCCGGACCGCCCCCCCTCCAGGCCCGCCCGCTGCCCGCTCCCGGGTACGGCGCAGGCGCGGCCCGGAGCCGCGGGACCCCCACCGGAACAGCAACCAGAACATAGCGAAGGGCAATTGACAACGATGTCACCAGAACACGAAACTCGAGCCATGCACGACACCCTCCTCCTGTTCGGTGCCACAGGCGACCTGGCCCAGCGCTACCTGTTCCCTTCCCTGCTGCGCCTGCTCGGCGACGGCCTGCTCCCGGAGGATTTCCGGGTGCGCGCGATGGCGCTGTCGCCGCACGACACCGACAAGTTCCGCGACATCCTGCGGCCACGCCTGGAACAGGCGCTGCCCCAGGCCAGCCAGGACGACATCAACAACCTGCTGCGACGCATCGACTACCGTTCGGTGGACCTGCGCGACCCCGGCTCGATCGCCGACGCGGTGCGCGAGTTCAACGGCCGCCATTGCGTCAGCTACCTGTCGATCCCGCCGGGCCTGTACATCTCCACCTGCGAGGGCCTGGCCCTGGGCGGCGCGCTGTCCGCACCGCACCGGCTGATGCTGGAGAAGCCGATCGGCTCGGACAGCGACAGCGCCGCGCAGATCCTGCAGTCGATCGGCGCGCTGATCGACGAGGACCGGGTGTTCCGCATCGACCACTACCTGGGCAAGGCGGCGGTGCAGAACCTGATGGCGCTGCGCTTCGGCAACACCCTGCTGGAAGCGGTGTGGAACCGCAATTACATCGAGTCCGTGCACATCATGGTGGCCGAGAGTGACGGCGTCGACGGCCGCGACTCGTACTACTCGCGCTCCGGCGCGATGCGCGACATGGTGCAGAGCCACATCCTGCAGCTGCTGTGCCTGGTGGCCATGGAACCGCCGGCCTCGCTCGAAGCCGACCGCATCCGCGACGAGAAGGTCAAGGTGCTGCGCGCACTGCGCCCGCTCGACGCCCGCCACGCCGCCAAGGACAGCGTGCGCGGCCGCTACACCGCCGGCACCATCAATGGCCAGCCGGCGCAGGCGTACCAGCCGCCGGAAGGCAGCGAGGCCGAGACCTTCGTCGGCGTCACCGCGCACATCGACAACTGGCGCTGGGCCGGCGTGCCGTTCCACCTGGTCACCGGCAAGCGCCTGCCCGAGCGCACCACCCGCATCGAGGTCAACCTCAAGCCGGTCACGCACTGGTTGTTCGAACGCCCCGACCGGCGCCACGCCCAGCCCAACCGGCTGACGTTCCAGCTGCAGCCGCAGGAGAACATCCAGCTGGGGCTGATGAGCTCGCTGGCGGGCCCGGAATGGGGTGCGCTGGAACTGCAGCCGCTGGAACTGGAACTGTCGGTGCCCACCGGCCTGCACCGCCGCATCGCCTACGAGCGCCTGTTCCTGGATGCCTTCAACGGCAACCATGCGCTGTTCGTGCGCGACGACGAAGTACGCGCGGCCTGGGCCTGGATCGACAGCGTCACCGACGCCTGGAAGGCCGCCGACCTGCCGATGCAGCCGTATCCGGCCGGCAGCTGGGGCCCGGACCAGGCGCACCTGTTCCTGCCCGCGGCGATCGTCGCCGACGAGCGTTCGGACGACGCACTGTGAACGGCCCCGCCGGACACGTGCTGGTCGCCGATATCGGCGGTACCAACGCGCGCTTCGCGCTGGCCGATACCAGCAGCGCCACGCCGCTGGACCCCGGCAGCATCGGCGAGTACCCGGTGGCGCAGTTCGCCTCGCTGGCCGATGCCGCCGCCTGCTACCTGCGCGAGCGCGGCGCCCGTGCCCGCGGCGCGGTGTTCGCGGTGGCCGGGCGCGTGGATGGCGACGAGGCGCGCATCACCAACCACCCATGGGTGATCTCGCGCTCGCGTACCGCCGCGCAGCTGGGCCTGTCGCAGTTGCACCTGATCAACGACTTCGTCGCCCAGGCGATGTCGGTCGCGCTGCTGCAGCCGGCCGACGTGGTGCAGACTGGCGGTGCCGCCTGGCAGCCGGCCGCGCCTACGCTGCCGCGCAACTACTGCGTGATCGGCCCGGGCACCGGGTTGGGCGTGGGCGGGCTGGTGGTCCGCGACGGCCGCTATTACCCGTTGGCGACCGAGGGCGGCCATGCCAGTTTCGCGCCGACCACCCCGGAACAGATCCGCATCCTGCAGATCCTTGGCCAGCAGTTCGGCCGCGTTTCCAACGAGCGGCTGATCTGCGGCCCCGGCCTGGTCAACCTGCACCGGGCGCTGAGCGAGATCGCAGGCCAGGACCCGGGGCAGCTGCAGCCCGCGCAGGTCAGCGAACGCGCCGCCGCCGGCGACCCGGTCGCCATGCGCGCGATCGAGGTGTTCATGGACATCTTCGGCGCCGTCGCCGGCGATGCCGTACTGGTCCAAGGCGCCTGGGACGGCGTGTTCCTGACCGGCGGGCTGGTGCCGCGGCTGCTCGGGCCGTTGCGCCATTCCGGGTTCCGCAGCCATTTCGAGAACAAGGGCCGCTTCAGCGCGACCCTGTCGCAGGTGCCGTCGCTGGCCATCGTCCATCCCTCCCCGGGCCTGCTGGGTGCGGCCGCATACGCGCTGGACTTGGAGCAGGCCCCGTCCGGAGCAACCGCATGAGCGCCCTCGCCGAACGCCTCACCCTCGTCCGCCACTCCGACGAGGAAGCCTGGACCGAGAACGTCGCCGCAGAGATGGCGACGATCCTGGGCCATGAAATCGCCCAGCGCGGCCGCGCGCGCATGCTGCTGTCCGGCGGCACCACGCCGGCCCCGGTCTACGAACTGCTGGCCGAGCAGCCGCTGGAATGGGCGCGCGTGGAAGTCGGCCTGGCCGACGAGCGCTGGCTGTCGCCGCAGGACCGCGACAGCAATGCCTGGCTGGTGCGCCACAGCTTCCTCAACCTCGCCGAGGGCGCGCATTTCGACCCCCTGGTGCGCGTGGGCAAATCGCTGGCCGAATGCGTCCACGACGCCAACCTGCAGGCGGAATACTCGCAGCCGGCCTGCCTGGTCGTGCTGGGCATGGGCAACGATGGCCACACCGCCTCGCTGTTCCCCGGCTCGCGCGATCTCGAACGCGCCCTGCACGGCAGCAAGCCGTATGCGGCGCTGGATGCCAGCGGCTGCCCGGTCGCCCGCGACTGGCACCTGCGCATCACCCTGACCCCACGCGGGCTGGCGTCCATCGGCAACCGCCTGCTGCTGCTGCGCGGCCGGCAGAAGCTCGAGGTCCTGGAGGCCGCGCTCGCCTCGGGCGACGTGCACCGCTACCCGGTGCTGGCCGCCATCGACGCCCCCGGCACCAAGCTGCGCGTGCATTGGTGCGCCTGATCACGGCGAACGCCAGCCGCGCGCCGCGGCGCCTCGACCCGCGGCAGCGGGTCGTCGTCGATCCCCCGCCGCCGCCCCGCGCCCGCCCACCGTTCCGCAGCGCCCCGCTCCCCCTTCCCCGCCGGTAAACGTCCATGAGCCTGCATCCGAAAATCCACGCCATCACCGAACGCATCCGCCTGCGCAGCGCCCCGTCGCGCGCGGCCTACCTGGCGGGCATCGATGCCGCGCTGCGCTCCGGTCCGTTCCGCTCGCGCCTGAGCTGCGGCAACCTCGCCCATGCCTTCGCCGCCTGCGGCCCGACCGACAAGGGCCGGCTGCGCGGTGACGTGACGCCCAACCTGGGGATCATCACCGCCTACAACGACATGCTCTCGGCGCACCAGCCGTTCGAGCACTACCCGCAGCTGATCCGCGATGCCGCGCGCGAACTCGGCGCCACCGCGCAGGTCGCCGGCGGCGTGCCGGCGATGTGCGACGGCGTCACCCAGGGCCGCGGCGGCATGGAGCTGTCGCTGTTCTCGCGCGACATCATCGCCCAGGCCACCGCCATCGGCCTGAGCCACGACATGTTCGACGCCACCATCCACCTGGGCGTATGCGACAAGATCGTGCCGGGCCTGCTGATCGGCGCGCTGGCCTTCGGCCACCTGCCGGCGGTGTTCGTGCCGGCCGGGCCGATGACCCCGGGCATACCCAACAAGAAGAAGGCCGAGGTGCGCGAGCGCTACGCCGCCGGCGAAGCGACCCGCGAGGAACTGCTGCAGGCCGAGGCCGACTCCTACCACGCGCCGGGCACGTGCACCTTCTACGGCACCGCCAACTCCAACCAGGTGCTGCTCGAGGCGATGGGCGTGCAGTTGCCGGGGGCGTCCTTCGTCAACCCGGAACTGCCGCTGCGCGATGCGCTGACCCGCGCCGCCACCGCGCGCGCGCTGGAGATCTGCGCGCTCGGCAGCGACTTCCGCCCGCTGGGGCGGCTGATCGACGAGCGCGCCATCGTCAACGCCGTCGTCGCGCTGATGGCCACCGGCGGCTCCACCAACCACACCATCCACTGGATCGCGGTGGCGCGTGCGGCCGGCATCGTGCTGACCTGGGACGACATGGACCAGCTCTCGCAGATCGTGCCGCTGCTCGCCCGCGTCTACCCCAACGGCGACGCCGACGTGAACCGTTTCGCCGCCGCCGGCGGGCCGGGCTTCGTGTTCCGCGAACTGATGGACGCCGGCCTGATGCATGACGACCTGGCGACCATCGCCGAGGGCGGCATGCGCGCCTATGCGCAGGAGCCGCGGCTGATCGACGGCAAGGTCGTCTACGCGCCGGCCGTCGCGCACAGCGCCGATACCGAGGTCGTGCGTCCGGCCACGGAGCCGTTCGAAGCCCAGGGCGGGCTGCGCCTGCTCAAGGGCAATATCGGCAGCTCGCTGATCAAGCTGTCGGCGGTGAAGCCGCAGTACCGCACGATCGAAGCGCCGGCCGTGGTCGTGGACGCGCCGCAGGCGCTGAACAAGCTGCATGCCGCCGGCGCCCTGCCGCAGGATTTCGTGGCCGTGGTCCGCTACCAGGGGCCGCGGGCAAACGGCATGCCGGAACTGCATTCGCTGGCACCGCTGCTGGGGCTGCTACAGAACCAGGGTCGGCGCGTGGCACTGGTCACCGACGGGCGCCTGTCCGGCGCATCGGGCAAGATCCCGGCCGCCATCCATGTCACCCCCGAAGCCGCCCGTGGCGGCCCGATCGCCCGTATCCGCGAGGGCGACATCATCCGCCTGGACGGCGAGGCCGGCACCCTGGAAGTGCTGGTGGACGCCACCGAGTGGGCCACCCGCGCCGTCGCCGCCAATACCGCGCCGGCGGGCCACGACCTGGGCCGCAACCTGTTCGCGATGAACCGCCGCGTCGTCGGCCCTGCCGACCAGGGCGCCATTTCGATCTCCTGCGGCCCGGCGCGGGCCGATGGCAGCGTATGGGCGTACGACGCCGAGTACGAACTCGGCCACGACGCCGCCGCTGCCGCGGCCCCGCACGAAGCCAAGGACGCCTGACATTCACGGCCCGCACCACGCCCCGCCCCACCGGAACCCCGCCATGACCATCGCCCAGCACCAGGACCGCGCAGAACACCTGCTCACCGCCGCCGGCATCCTGCCCGTCGTCACCGTCCACACCCTCGACCAGGCGCGCGCGGTCAGCGCCGCGTTGCTCGAAGGCGGCCTGCCGGCCATCGAGCTGACCCTGCGCACGCCGGTGGCGATGGACGCCTTGTCCATGCTCAAGCGCGAGCTGCCCGACGTGGTGGTGGGCGCCGGCACGGTGCTGACCGTCGAGCAGATGCGCCAGGCCATCGACGTCGGCGCCGACTTCCTGGTGACCCCGGGCACCCCGGCGCACATGGCCGAGGCGCTGGCAAAGGCGCCGCTGCCGGTGGTGCCCGGCGCCGCCTCGCCCACCGAACTGCTGGCGCTGCTGGCACGCGGTTTCCGCGTCTGCAAGCTGTTCCCGGCCACCGCCGTGGGCGGGCTGGCGATGATCAAGGGCGTGGCCGGGCCGATCCCCGAACTGAAACTGTGCCCCACCGGCGGCATCACCGAGGACACCGCCGCCGATTACCTGAAGCAGAAGAACGTGCTCTGCATCGGCGGCTCGTGGATGGTGCAGGATGCCTGGATCCGCAGTGGCCAGTGGGACCAGGTCAGGCAGTCGGCCGCCGCGGCCGCCGCCATCGTGCGCGCGGTCCGCGCCGGCTGAGCCCCAGGCCGGGGCTTTGCGCGCACACCGCGAACGCCCGGACGCCCGGACGCAGCATGCGTGTTTGCCCGCGCCGCGCCGCGCAGGACCAGGCCCCGCACGCGCATGCGCAACCTGTTCCTCCCGCGCGGCCTGGCCGCCGATGACCCCACCATCGTGCGCCTCGCCCGCGGCCACCGGCTGCCGCTGGAAACCGGTATCGAGCAGACGCCGCCCTGGAACAAAGGGCAGCACCAGTTCGTATGCGGGAAGATCGACGACGGCGGCGCCGGGGCCCGCCTCGTCGCGCGATCGAGCACGCCCTTGCACGCGCACACCGGCCGCGCCCGCATTACCGGCTGAGCCGACGGCGGCATCGCCGGCCGCCGGCCGCCTCAGCGCCGGCCGCGCTCGCTGCGGCGCAGGTCGGCGGGGATCTCGATCTCGACCTTCGCCGGCAGCGTGGTGATCCGCAGTTCGGTGCCCGACCACGCCGCCGGTTCGCCGTTGATGCGGGCCTGCCCAGGCTCGCCCGCATAGGGCCATGGCAGCACCAGCCCGCCGCTGGGCAGGCGCAGGCCGTCGGCGACCTTCAGGGTCAACTCCCGTTCGTCGCGCACCAGCGAGTAACGCAGCGGGCCGTGCGCGGTGCGCAGCCCCTCGATGGCGATGCCCTTGCCCGCCAGCCATGCCGCCGGCACCCCGGCGGCAAGCACGACGGCGTCGTCGATCTCGCGCTCGTAGGCGAACATGTCCAGCGCCGAGCGCACGAAATCCGAAGCCACCCACGCGTGCGGCAGGTCGCCGACGAAGAACGGCGTGCGCGGCGTGGAGGACACCACCTCGGCCCACTGGTTCCAGGCCGGCGGCGCGCGGTCGCGGAAGAAGAACTCGCTGGCCTCCCAGGCGCGCTCGCGCCAGCCCAGGCGCACGAAGGCACCGACGTTGCGCCACTCGTACGGGGTGTAGTCCTTCCACTGGCGCTTGCCGTCGCGGCGCTCGACGAACTGCTGCCAGTAGCGCTCGAAGGTGGTGTCCAGCGCCGGTTGCGGCAGCCGCCCCTGCTCGCCACCCGGCGCCAGCGCGATGGTGGTCGAGGTCGCGTCGAAATCGCCCAGCTCGACCGAGCCCGGCAGGTAGTCGATGCGGTGCGCGGCCATGCTCGCGCGCAGCGAGGCGTCCAGGTCCTGGCGGAACTGGTCGCGCGAAGCGGCCATCGCTTCGGCCTCGGTGGCCAGGCCCAGCGCCACGGCCATGTCGGCCGCGTCCTTGTAGCCACGCAGCGCCCAGAAATCGTCCCAGTACGAATGCACCGGCTTTGCCGAATAGCCCTCGTGGCTGATCGACGCGGGCATCATCCCGTAGAAGCCCGGGTTGCGCGCACGGTTGTCCTCGCTGCGCTCGCTCAGCCGCAGGTCTTCCATGTAGCCCCACGCGGCCAGTACGTGCGGCCACATGCGCTGCAGGAATTCCAGGTCGCCGGTGTGGCGCCAATAGCTGGCGATGGCATGGATCAGCTCGCCATGGCTGTCGTTTTCCGGCACCGGGTCGCTGCCGCGCGCGTCCACGCAGCACGGCACCATGCCGCTGTCGAACTGGTAGGGCGCATACCATTCCAGGTACTGCCGCACCGCGTCCTCGCGGCCCAGCCGCAACAGCCCTTCGGAGATCATCGCGCCGTCGCGGATCCAGCTGCGCGCATACGAGCGCGTGCCCGGCTGCAGGCTCGGCCCCACCCGCGAGATCAGCATGTGCGCCAGCGCGGTGCGCAGCGTATCGGCCAGCGGCTGGCCGGCCTCGGGCAACTGCAGCCGCACCTGGTCCAGCTTCTGCCGCCACATCGCCGCGACCTGCTGCTGTGCCTTGTCCGCGTCGAAACGGCCGGGCATCGACCAGTTGCCGGTCTGCGGCAGCACCAGCGCGACCTCGCGGCTCTGCCCCGGCTCCAGTTTCCAGGTGTAGAGCATCGCGCCGGACGCCAGCCCGCCCGGGTCGCTGACCTCGCGCGTGCCCGGCAGGGTCTTGTCGGCCAGGTGGGTGACGTCGAACTTGCTGTCGAACGCACTGGCGAAACCGGCATCGGGCGGCGTCGCGGCGAACACCCGCGGCTGGCCGTTGACCGCCACCCGGGCACCCTGGATCGCCAGCCGCTCGATCCGGCTCACGCCGCCGACGGTATTGAGGAACTGGCTGGGCGGGTTGACCTGGAACGGCCGCACCGCCAGCGCCAGCCGGTATTCGTGCGCCACCTTGTCAGGGTTGTGCAGGCGGTAACGGGCCACCAGCTGCGCCTGCTCGGGGCGGCCCTGCACGAAACCGGTGACCTGCAGGCCGAATCGGTCGTGCTTCCATTCGACCGAGGGAATCGGCAGGTAACCGTCCTGCAGGCGCTGGCTGGCGCTCACGTCGGCCCAGCCCAGCACCTTGCCGTCGAGCACCACGAACGGCTCGATGCTGAAGCCGGCGCGCGCCGCCTCCAGGGTGCCGTCCTCGCCCATCAGCGCCTGCTCGCGGCCGCCGTCCAGGCCCAGCAGGGTCCAGTACGGCTGCTCGCCGGAGAAGCCCCGCGGCAGCGACCCGCGCGGCAGGTCGCGCGCGACCGAGCGCACGAAATCATTGGGCGTGGCGGCGAACTCCAGCGGTTTCAGGCTGATGTCGCGGATGCCATAGCGCCAGTTGGGCCCGTCGACCAGATCGAACCGCAGGTAGCGCGCTTCGGTCTCGGGCAGGGCCAGCCAATCGCGGCCGCCACCACCGGCGGTCACCTCGCGCAGCCGGTGCCAGTCGCGGCCGTCGACCGAGGCCTGCACGACGTAGCGCGAGGCTTCCAGCCCCGGCACCCACTGGATCACCGCGCCGCCGAACTCGCGCACCTTGCCCAGGTCCAGGCTGACGGTCTGCTGCTTGACCCCGCCGCTGATCCACACCGTATCCGGCTTGCCGTCGGCGATGCGCTGCTGCAGCGCGGTCGCGGTATCGGCGATCACCGTGGTGGTGAGCGCCGAGGTGTCCTCCTTCGGCAGCGGCTGCAGGGTGAGCTGGTCGAAGCACACCGTGCCCTTGCCCCCCACCTTGCTGTAGATGGTGAACTCCACCGCGGCGCTGCGCCGCAGGACCCGGTCCTGGCCCGGCCCCCAGGCCTTTTCGATGTGGCGCTTGCGGTAGCTCACCCGGGTCCAGTCCTTCGGGAAGCTGTAACCGCTGCGGTTGACCCACCACACGTTGTCGCCGCTGGCGTCGATCAGCTTGAACTGCAGGTCGTTGGCCGGCGAATCGCCGCGCAGGCCGAAACTCACCTGGTAGTTGTCCGGCCAGGTGACATCCAGCCGGCGGCGGATGCCGGCATAGCCGGACACCTCGTGGAAGTCGTAGTCCAGGCACAACGCGCGGCCGCCGTTGCCGGTCACCGGCCGCAGCGAGCCGCTGACCTGCGGCGAGGTGATCAGCTGCCAGGCGCCGATGTCGTCGAACTTCGCCAGCACCCGGCTTCCCGTCTCGGCGGCCAGGCCGTTGCCGGCCAGCGTCGCGGTGGAAAGCAGCATGGCGGCAAGGAAGATTCTCATCGCGGTGGATCTCGGTGCGGGGGCAACGGCCATGGTGGGATTTTCGCAGAACTCAGGGCGGCTGCAGGCGGTGGTCCGGCAGTTCTGCGTCGCCCTCACGGGCGCGACGCCGGCGGCTCCGGAGCGCCCGGCCCTCCTTGCCCACACCCCCGCGGACGCGCGGGGCAGGCCCAGGCAGGCGCGCCGGCTCACCCCTTCACGCTGCCCAGCAGCAGCCCCTGGATGTAATAACGCTGCAGCAGCAGGAACAGCGCCAGCACCGGCACCACGGTGATCACCGCGCCGGCCATCATCATTTCCACGTCCATGATGTGCTCGCGCGAAAGCGAGGCCAGTGCCACCGGCAGGGTGTAGTGCTCCTGGTCGGTCAGCACGATCAGCGGCCACATGAAATCGTTCCATGCGCCCATGAACGTGAAGATCGCCAGCGTCACCAGCACCGGCTTGAGCATGGGCAGCACGATCTGGAAGAAGATCCGCGCCTCGCTGGCGCCATCGATGCGTGCGGCCTCCAGCAGCTCGTCGGGGATCGAGCGCGCATACTGCCGCACCAGGAAGATGCCGAACACGCTCGCCAGCGCCGGCACCACCACCCCGCCCCAGGTGTTGACCAGCCCCAGCTGCTTCATCAGCAGGAACAGCGGCAGCATCGCCACCTGCGCCGGGATCACCAATGCCGCCAGCAGCGCCTGGAACACGCGCTCGCGGCCGGCGAAGCGCAGCTTGGCGAAGGCGTAGCCGGCCAGGGTGTTGAACAGCAGCGAGCCCAGGGTGATGCCTACCGACATGCCCAGGCTGTTTAGGAAATTGCCGGCCATGCCGGTGCGCGCGAACAGTTCGCGGTAGTTGTCCAGGGTGGGCTGCGCCGGCAGCAGTGGTGGCGGGAACTGCGAGGCCTGTCCGCTGGGCATGAACGACACCGACAGCATCCATGCCAGCGGCGCCAGGCTCACCAGCGCCAGGACCAGCAGGGCGCCATTGATCCAGCCGCCCCAGGCGCGCGATTGACCGATCTCGCGGCTCATACCAGCTCCCTGCGCCGGCCGAAGCGCAGCATCAGCGTGGTCACACCCAGGATGATCAGGAACAGCAGGAACGCCACCGCCGAGGCGCGCCCCAGGTTCCACCACTTGAAGCCTTCCTCGAACATGTAATACAGCACGCTGACCGTACTCTGCAGGGGGTCGCCGCGGGTCATCACGTAGGGCTCGGCGAACAGCTGGAAGTAGCCGGACACGGTGATCACCCCGACCACCAGCAGCACCGGCCCGAGCATCGGCAGGGTGATGTGCAGGAACTGCTTCCAGCGCGAGGCGCCGTCGATCCGCGCGGCCTCGTACAGGTCGCGCGGGATGGCCTGCAGCCCGGCCAGGAAGATCACCATGTTGTAGCCGAAGTTCTTCCACACCGCGAACAGGATGATGGTCGGCATCGCCCAGTGCGGGTCGCCGAGCCAGTCCACCGGGTCGATGCCGGCATGCCCCAGCGTCCAGTTCACCAGCCCGTAGCGGGTATGGAACAGGTAGCGCCAGATCACCGCGACCGCCACCAGCGTGGTCACCACCGGGGCGAACAGCGCGGTTCGGAACAAGGGCTTGAAACGCGCCACCGGCGCATTGAGCAGCATCGCCGCGCCCAGCGACAGGGCGATGGACAGCGGCACGCCGAGCACCACGAAATACGCGGTGTTGCCCAGCGACTTCCAGAACATCGGCGTGCGCAGCAGGTCCAGGTAGTTGTGCAGGCCGACGAAGCGCAGGTTGTGCGGATCGGCCAGCGCGTACAGGTCGAAATCGGTCAGGCTCAACGCCAATGCGGACAGCACCGGCAGCCCGAAGAACACCCCGATCACGATCAGTGCAGGCGCGGCGAACACCCAGCCGGCGAGCATGCCCCGCTTCATCGTGCGGCCTCCTGCGCTGCCTGCTGTTCGACGATCCAGCGCCGCTTGGCGAGGATGTCGTCCACGCGCGCGTCCAGCCGCCTGACCGCGGCATCCTGGTCCAGGCCGCCGCGTACCACCTGTTCGCTGACGATGCGCATCTCCTGGGCGATGCGCTCCCACTCCAGTACCTTCGGCGTGGGCCGGACCCGCTCCAGCTGCTCGCCGAACGCGGCGGCCAGCGGGTCCTCGCCCAGCGCCGCGCGCTTCCACACGCTGCGGCGCGGCGGCAGGTCGCCGATGATGGCGTGGAAACGCTGCTGTACCGCAGGCCGCGACAGGAACTCGACCAGCTTCCATGCCGCCTGCTTGTGCGGCGACGACTGGAAGACCACCAGGCTGGTGCCGCCGGCGATGCCGCCCCCCGGGCCGTGCGGGCCCGGCAGCGGCGCGGTGCCCCACTCACCCTCCAGCGACGCCGGCTGGCGCTGCCGGAACTCGCGGATGTTCCACGGCCCGGACAGGTAGAACACGGTGAAGCCGCGGAAGAACTCGTCCCAGACATTGGATATCTGGGTCTCGGACATCTTCGGCGCCCAGCCCTGCTCGAACATGTTGGCGTAGAAGCCCAGCGCGCGGCGGAACCCGGGGCTGGCGAAATTGCCGCGGGTGTCGTGGTCGCGCAGCAGCGCATCGTCCTGCTGCAGCGCCAGTGACAGCTGCGGCTCGAACTCGTTGAGCGGCATCAGCACCGGGTAGCGGCCAGGTCCGAGCACCTGCTTCAGCGCCTGGTTCATCCGCTCCCACTCGGCCCAGTCGCGCGGCGGGTGGTCGTAACCGGCCTTGCGCAGCAGGTCCTTGCGGTAGAACAGCAGCCGGGTATCGACGTACCAGGGAATGCCGACCAGCTGCCCCTGGACCACGTTGGTATCCCAGATTCCCGGGAAGTAGTCGGCGGGCACGACCTCGCGCGACGCGTCCACGTACGGCTGCAGCGGGGTCAGCGCGCCCAGGGTGGCGAACTCGGGTATCCAGGTATTGCCGAGCTGGCAGATGTCCGGCAGGCCATCCGCGGCATAGGCCGTCAGCAGCTTCTCGTGCGCCGCCGTCCACGGGATGTTCTGCACCTCGACACGGATGCCGGGGTTCTCCGCCTCGAACTCGCGCACCAGTTCGCCGACCACCTCGGCTTCGCGCCCCATCGCCCAGAAGCGCAGGGTGATGCCCTCCTGCGGCCGCGCGCAGGCGGCCAGCAGGACCAGGCACAACAGGACGGGCAGGCGCAGCGTCACCGGTCCGCCCTACTGTGGCCGCGCGGCGGGTTTGTCCGCCGCCTTCTGTTCCTGCGCGGCGGCGGCCCGCGATTCGGCGATGCCCACCGCGCGCGCGGCCGCGGCCTTGTCGTCCTTCTGCAGCGGCTGCCACTCCTCCCCTTCCGGCAGCAGCCAGCCACCGGCGAAGCCGGCGCGCTCCAGGCCCTTGCGGATGTAGGGGTTCTTCTTCATCACGTTCCAGACGAACTCGTCGCGGTAGTTGGCGATGCCGGCCAGTATCGGCCCCTGGTCGATGGCGATGTAGTCGCTGGCCACCCAGCCGCGGTCGGGGATCAGGCGCCCGGTCTTGAGCGGGATGTCGTAGTCGAAACTGGGGTTGAACGAGTCCAGGAAGCCGTAGCTGGAGTACAGGTAATCGCCATAGCGCCGGTGCATTTCCTGGGTGGCGGGAATCACCACTTCCGGCGCGAACGGCAGCGAGGAGATCGCCGCCGACGGCACGATGGTGCCGTCGTCGAAATTCTCGCGCAGGCCGGCGCCGCGCGCCGAGTAATGGCGGAACTGGCGCTGCTCGCCCTTGTATTCCTGGGTGGTGTTCTGCGGGCCGTCGCCGGCGGTCAGCCCCCAGACGTTCTCGCCATACTCCTTCCACTGCATCGGGTTGGCGATGGCGTACTCGCGCTGGGCCAGCGTGGCGCGGCGGCTGTTGAGGAAGTAGTCGATGCCGCGCTCGCGCATGTAGGCATCCTGGATGTCGCGGAAGTCGATCCAGACGTGGCTGTACTGGTGGCCGAACAACGGCCCGAACGACAGGTATTCCTGTCCCTGGAACACGCCCCAGTCGTTGTCGTAGGTACGCGTCCACACCGTCCACGCATCGGGCTCGACAGGATGCGTCGGCGAGCCCAGCGCCAGCACGTAGAGCATCATCGCTTCGTTGTAGCCCATCCAGTCGTGCTGGATGAAACCACTCTCGGGGAACCAGCCCATCGACACCAGCGGTTTGTTGCGCTGCAGCCACTGCCAGTCCACGCGCCGGTAGAGCGTGTCGGCGATCCTGCGGATCTCCTTCTCGCGCGCGTCGTCGCCATCGTAGTAGGACTGCGCGAACAGCACGCCCATCAGCAACAGTGCGGTATCCACGCTGGACAGCTCCACCCAGCTGTCGTAGCGGCGGCCGTCGTGCATGTCCAGGAAGTGGTAGTAGAAGCCCTTGTAGCCGGCCTTGCCGGTGCGCTGCGGGCCGGTCGGCACGTCGCGCAGGAAGCGCAGCGTGGTCAGGGTTCGGTCCACCGCCTGGGTGCGGCTGACCCAGCCGTTCTCGATGCCGATCGGATAGGCGGTCAAGGCGAAACCGACCGAGGCGATGCTGGCGAACGGACGCGACGGATAACGGTCCGGCGTGAGCCCGTTGCGCTCGTTGGTGGTGTCCCAGAAGAACTGGAACGTGCGCCGCTCGATGTCGTCGAACAGCGGCGGGAGTTCGGGTTTCATCGGCCGCGGCGGCAGGTCCGGCTCGATCAGGATCACCTGGGGCACCACTTTCGGGGTCGGCTCGGGCGCCTTGCCGCACCCGCCCAGGAGGCCCAGTGCGAGCCCGGCGGCGGTGCACAGCAACAGCTTGGTGGTACGCGGGATGCTCAAGACGCTTTCCGTTGGTGGAACCGTGGGATGGAGGCTGGCGCGGCGGCGGCCCGGCCGCCATTGCCGGCGGCCGGGCGCGTGGCCTTACCAGTCCAGGCCGAAGGACAGCTTGAAGGTGCGGGTGGCGTACTGGTCCCAGCTGTTGATCACGCCGGTGTTCCAGTTGATGCCGTACCCGCCCCAGTTGGTCCAGTTGAACACATTGATCACGTCGGCACGGACCTTGAGCTTCAGGTCGGTGCCGGTGTCCCAGGTCTTGGTCAGCGACATGTCGAACTGCTTGAAGCCATAGGTGCCGTCCGGCTCCCAGCTGCGTGGACGCTCATAGCCGCTGGTGCCGTCGACGTCCCAGCGCTTGGTCTTGCTGGCCAGGGTCAGCTTGCCGGCAACGCTCATGCCCCACGGCAGATCGGTAAAGCCACTGACCACCACGCGGTGGCGCGGCGTCCACGCGCCGTCATACCAGCCTCCGCCGGGGAAGTACCAGCCGTAGACCGGATCCTTCTCGTGGATGTTCTGCCTGGCATCGGTGAAGGTGTAGGCGACATTGAGATTCCACGGGCTCTCGGCCGTGTATGGCTTGTCGGCACTGAGCAGCAGTGCGTTGCTCCTGGACTGGAAACCGTTGGTCGCCAGGATCAGCCCGCCCAGCCCCGGCAGCCCGCCACCGCTCCAGGGACTGCCGGAGGCGTTGTAGTAGCTGCCGTCGCCACGGCGGTTGCCGCGCATGATCAACAGGCCATCCTTGTAACGGATGTGCTGCAGGGTCGCCGACGTGTTCCAGTCGTGGCCCGCGAGCTCGAACGTGTTGCGGATGCCAAGGCTGACCTGGTCCGAGTACGGTGTCTTCAGGTCGTTGTCGAACATCCATACCTCGCGGCCGGCCTGGGACGAATTGGCCAGCGACATCAGGTATTCGCGGTCGAGCAGCTGCGGGTTCCAGGCCAGGCAGTTGGATGCGGCCGGGTCGCAGGCGTGGCCCGGCGAGTTGATCATGAACTCGCGGGTCGGGAATGTGGCCTTGGTCAGCTCCAGCTGCAGGTAATCGAACAGGTTGCGGTCGTAGGAGCGGCCGATGCCGCCGAACAGCACGTGGCGCTCGTCGCCGCTGAGGTCATACGAGAACCCGATGCGCGGCTGGATGGCGCTCTTGAACGCCTTGCGGTTGTTGCCGGTGCTGATGAAACGGTTGATGTCGATGCCGCCCAGCGCCAGCGTCTGCGCATAGGTCTGGCCCACCGCGGCGCCTGCCTGCGGATCCTGGGTATTGAGCGAGGCCAGCACGTCGGCGCTGGTCGCGTAGTCCAGGTAGGAGGGGGTTTTCTCGTAGTCCCAGCGCAGGCCGAGGTTCAGGATCAGGCGATCGGTGACGTCCCAGTCATCCTGGATGTAGAGGCCGAACTGCTTGTTCTTCGAGGTGACGGTACCGCCGCTGGTGCCGATGGCCGGGCTGCCGAAACGCACGAAGTACGGCACCATGCCGCCCTGGTTGATGTCGTAGTAGAACTGCGGGTTGTACGGCTGCTGCTCGGTGGTCTCAAGGTCCACCTGCTTGTACTTGATGCCGAACTTGACGGTATGGCCTTCCCAGCCGAAGAACGTGGTGTCGTTCTGCATCGACCAGCCCTTCTGCCCCTTGTTCTGCAGGCCGCCGTTGCCCGCGCCGATGCGGAAGATCTGCCTGCCGTCGTTGGACGAGCCGTCGGTGAGCACCATGCCGTTGCCGTAGTTGGCCGGCTCCATGCTCCAGAACGCCTTCTCGTAGGTGAGGTGGGCGTCGTTGAGCCAGTTGCTGTTGGAGAACTGCCAGTGCAGATCGTAGCGGTCCTCGTTGACGCCGACGTCGGTGCCGTAGCTGCGCGCGCTCTGGCCGCCGACATTGCTGATGTCGCTTTCCTCGCGGCGCTTGTAGCTCAGGTCGACCACGTTCTCGTCGTTGATCGACCAGTCCAGTTTGCCGAAGTACAGATCTTCCTTGAACGGCGTGCTGGCCGCGCCCAGCTGGTCGCGCCAGGCCTGCGGCAGGTCCGCGGCGGTGCGTCCCTCGCCCGGGGTCAGGTCCTGCGGGGCGTTGTATTCCTTGGCCTCGTAGGTGACGAAGAAGTGCGCCTTGTCCTTGACGATCGGGCCACCGAACGCCGCGCCATACTGCTTTTCGCCCGAACGGGTCTTGCCGGCGCCGTTCTTCTCGCCCTCGCGCGATTCGCGCCAGTTCTGGTTGGTGTAGTCCCAGAAGAACGAGCCGGAGAAATCGTTGGTGCCCGACCGGGTCGCCGCGGTCACCGCCGCAGAGCTGATCTGGTCGTACTCGGCCTTGTAGTTGGAGGTGATGACCTTGTACTCGCCGATCGCCAGCTGCGGGAACGGGTTGCCGCGGCTGGAGTCCTGGCCGGTCAACCCGCCCTGGGTGACGTAGTTCTTCTGGCCGACGCCGTCGATGTAGACGTTGACGTTGTTGGCGCTCTGCACGCCGCCGCGCAGTTTGGTGGCGCCGTTGGCCGGGTTCTGCTCGAAGCTCATGCCCGGCACGGTGTCGGCGAAGGCCAGGAAGTTGCGCGTGGCCTGCGGCAATGCCTGGATCTGCTGCGGTGTGATGTAGGTGGCGATCTCCGAGGTCCGGGTCTCGATCGGCGCCTGCGCCGTCACCTGTACCGCGTCCAGCGTGGTGGCGCTGCCGCCGGAGGTTTCGGCCATGCCGCCGACGCCGAGGTTGACGGTCGCGGTCTGCCCGACCTGCACGGTGATGTTCTGGCTGCTGGTCTTGCCACCGGCGGCGACGTCCACCCGGTAGGTGCCCGGCGGCAGGCCGGCCAGCGAGTAGCTGCCATTGGCGCTGCTCTGCACGCTGCGGGTCAGGCCGGTGGCGAGGTTGGTCGCGGTCACCTGCGCCTGACCGGCCGGGGCCGAATCGGCCATCACCTGGCCACGGATGGTGGCGCCGGTGCTCTGCGCGAACGCCGGCGCGGCGCCAAGCAGGAGGCAACTTGCCAGCGCACAGCTGAGCAGCCTGCGGGCGGGATGTGTCTTGCGGGTAGCGGGATGGTTCATGTTGCTCTCCGGGTGCGGCAGCGCGGCTGCCATTCGGTTTGTTCGGGCGCCTTGCCGCCGGGGACTCCGGCGCATCGGCGGTGGATCAGGAAACCTCTCGTCGGGACGTCGAGTCGCGCACGATCAAGCGGGGGACGAGTGTCGTTCCAGCGCCCCCTTCCGATGCATCGTCACGGTCGATCAGGTGCAGCAGGTGCGATGTCGCCCGCCCGCCGAGATCGGCGATGCTGACCTGCATCGTGGTCAAGGAGGGGTGAACGAAACGTGCCAGCGGGATGTCGTCGAATCCCGCCAGCGCAACCTGCTGCGGCACGCGGACGCCCGCCTGGCTGAAGGCGTACAGGCAGCCCAGCGCCATCATGTCGTTGGCCGCGAACACCGCATCGGGCAGGCGCGGTTCGCGCAGCAGTGCCTGCCCGGCCGCGTACCCGGATGCCTCGTCGAAGCCGCCTGCCAGGACCCTGCCCTCGGCGGCGGCGGATGCGGCCATGGCGTCCTCGAAGCCACGCTGGCGCTCGCCGGCGTCATGGTTGCCGTCGGGGCCGGCGATGAAGGCGATGCGGCGATGGCCGGACTCCAGCAGGTAGCGGGTCATGGCTAGGGCGCCGGCATGGTCGTCGATGCCGAACGCCGGGTACTGGCCATCCACCACCGGCGTGTTGATCAGCACGGTAGGCAGTGCCGGCGGCAGGTTGTCCATCAGGAAGCCGGCGTCGGCCGTATAGGGCGACATGACCAGCAGGCCGTCGACGCGGCCACGCATGGCCTGCAGGGCAACGCCCTGCTGCTCCCGGTCGCCGTGGTAACTGGAGACCAGCAGGTGCCAGCGGTGCATGCGCGCGACGCCGTCGATACCGCGCATCAGTTCGGAAAAGAACTCGCCATGCAGGTCGGGCAACACCAGGCCGATGGTCTGCGTGCTGCGGCTGCTCAGGCTGCGCGCAGCCGCGTGCGGGGCGTAGCGGAGCCGGCGGGCCACTTCCAGCACCTGCTGGCGTACCGGTTCGGCGACGTTCTCGTGGCCGTTGAGGGCACGCGACACGGTGGCGACGGAGACCTTCGCCTCACGGGCAACATCCTTGATGGTGATTGCCGGTTTCGCCACCGCCATACCCTCCGCAGACCGGGGTCGCGGCGACTGTAAGCGTTTCCATGCCGATTTGTAAACAATTTGTTACAGGCGATCCCTCACCCGACAGGGCCGCCCCGGCGCGCCCGCGATCCGTCCCGGACAGGGCGCATGGCCCCGTCCGCCCCCACCCCGGTTCAGGCGTCGGCTTCGGCCGGTGTCCGCGCCTCGATCGACAGCGCGTGGATATCGGTCTGCATCATCCCGCCCAGGGCGGCGTACACCGCACGATGGCGCGCCAGCGGCGGCTTCCCGGCGAACGCCGTGCTGACGATGCGCACATTGAAATGCCCCCGGCCGTCGCGCGCGCCGGCGTGGCCGGCATGGCGATGGCTGTCGTCCTCCACCTCCAGCCGGGTCGGGGCGAACGCGGCCTCCAGCGCCGCCCGGATCTGCTCGACCCGGCTCACGGCAACACCTTGCGGAACGGCCGCACGTCGACCCGCTGGTAGACGCCGGCCGCCACGTAGGGGTCCGCACCGGCCCAGGCGCGGGCCGCGTCCAGGTCGTCGAAGCTGGCGATCACCACGCTGCCGCTGAAGCCGGCCGCGCCCGGGTCCTCGGCGTCGATCGCCGGACAGGGGCCGGCCAGCAGCAGCCGCCCCTGCTCCTGCAGCGCCTGCAGCCGCGCCAGGTGCGCCGCCCGCGCGGCCAGGCGCGCCGCCAGAACATCCTGCCCGTCGTAGCCTTCGATCACATACCACACGGCTCGCCGCTCCCTTGTCCGCTGAATGATGGCCGGCAAGTCTAGCGCCTGGACGCTGGACACCGCCCGGCCGGGGCGATTACTCTTTACGCCATTGCACGCAGCCGGCCTGTAACGGCCCGGAGCGGCGGCAGGCAAGGCCACCGCCGTCCGACCGATCCGCGATTCCGTCCCGGACTGTGTAGACGACCTCCTCGCGATGACGTTGCCGCATGACAGCGCGGCATGTCGCGTTGTTGATGTGCACGCACGCCGGACAGGCGCGCATGGCTTTCAATCCAGAAGGCTGGACCCTGTCCCGGGCGGGAACCCGGAACGTAAAGGCTCGCAACACCCGATGTCGCCCTGATGACTTCAGAACTCGCGCCCGTCGCGAACCCGCCAGCGCCGCCCACCGTTCCGCAGCAGCAGGAAATGCCGCTGGCGGTGGTGCATGGGCAGCCGGTCCTGCAGATCCCGCAGGACCTGTACATCCCGCCGGATGCGCTGGAAGTCATCCTCGACGCCTTCGAAGGCCCGCTGGACCTGCTGCTGTACCTGATCCGCCGGCAGAACCTGGACATCCTGGACATCCCGGTCGCCGAGATCACCCGCCAGTACGTCGAGTACATCAACGTCATGCAGGAGCTGCGCTTCGAGCTGGCGGCCGAGTACCTGGTGATGGCCGCGATGCTGGCCGAGATCAAGTCGCGCATGCTGCTGCCGCGCCCGCCCAGCCAGGATGGCGAGGAAGCCGACCCGCGCGCCGAGCTGGTGCGCCGGCTGCAGGAGTACGAACGCTTCAAGCAGGCCGCCGAGGACATCGACGCCCTGCCCCGCCAGGACCGCGATACCACCCCGGCCCACGCCTTCGTGCCGGACCGGACCACGGTGAAGGTGCCGCCGCCGGTGGACCTGAAGGAAATGCTGCTGGCCCTGCACGACGTGCTCAAGCGCGCCGAGCTGTTCAGCGGCCACGCCATCAAGCGCGAGGCACTGAGCGTGCGCCAGCGCATGGGGGACGTGCTGGAACAGCTCGAGGACGGCAAGTTCTACCGCTTCGAGACCCTGTTCACCGCCGAGGAAGGCAAGCTCGGCGTGCTGGTCACCTTCCTGGCGCTGCTGGAACTGGCCAAGGAACAGCTGCTGGACATCGTCCAGGAAGCGCCGCTGGCGCCGATCTACGTGAAATCGCTGGCCGCCGGCAACACCAACGCGCCGCTGCAGTTTTCGAGCGAATTCGACGACGCCGACACCACCGACCCCGCCTGAGCGACATTCCCGACACATGGATCAACCGCTGATCAACCGCATCGTCGAAGGCGCGCTGCTGGCCTCCAGCCAGCCGCTGACCCTGGCGCAGCTGCAGGAGCTGTTCCCCGAGGAGCAGCCGGCGCCGCCGGGCAGCGTCGAACGCGCGCTGGAACTGCTGCGCGAAGGCTGCCAGGGACGCGGCGTGGAGCTGGTCGAGGTCGCCTCCGGCTTCCGCTACCAGATCACCCGCGAGGTGCATGGCTGGGTCTCGCGGCTGTGGACCGAACGCAAGACCCGCTACACCCGCGCCACCCTGGAGACGCTGGCCCTGATCGCCTACCGCCAGCCGATCACCCGCGGCGAGATCGAGCAGGTGCGTGGCGTGGCGGTCAGCAGCAACATCATCCAGGCGCTGGAAGAGCGCGAATGGATCCGCGTGGTCGGCCACCGCGACGTGCCCGGCAAGCCGGCGCTGTTCGGCACCACCCGCGCGTTCCTGGACTACTTCGGCCTCAAGCGCCTGGACGAACTGCCGCCGCTGTCCGAACTGCGCGACATCGGCGAACTGGAGCCGCAGCTGCCGCTGGGCGACGACGGCCAGCTGGCCGCCCCGCTCGCCGCCGCCGCGGCCACCCCCGAAGCCGCCGCAGCGGACGATGATGCCGGCCACGGCGACACCGACACCGCGGCAGCCCCGGACGACGGGGACGCCGCACCCGACACCGCCCCCACGGGCGAACCCGACGCCGCGCCGGGAGAGCGCGCGGCGGAAGTGGAAGACACCGGAAACAACGCCGTCGCGACGACGACCGTGGCTGTTGACGAAGCCGATCCCGAACCTGAGGCCGACGAAGAAAGCGCCGGCCGGAGCCAAACAGAATGAGTGACACCCCCCGCAAGCCGTCGTTGAACAAGCTCTCGCTCAAGCGCGAAGCCGCTGTCGAGCAGCCCCGGCTGGAAGAACGCCTGCACAAGGTCCTGGCCCAGGCCGGCCTGGGCTCGCGCCGCGCGCTGGAGCAGCGCATCGCCGACGGCCTGGTCAAGGTCAACGGCGAGACCGCGCAGACCGGCATGTCGGTCAAGAGCGGCGACAAGATCGACCTCGACGGCCGCAGCTTCGTCGCCAGCGCGCTGACCGACCCGTCGCGCGTACTGGTCTACAACAAGCCCGAAGGCGAAGTGACCACCCGCGAGGACCCCGAAGGCCGCCCGACCGTGTTCGAGTCGCTGCCGCCGCTCAAGGGCGCGCGCTGGATCGCCATCGGCCGCCTGGACATCAACACCACCGGCCTGCTGCTGCTCACCACCGACGGCGAGCTGGCCAACGCCATGATGCACCCGTCGTTCGAGGTCGAGCGCGAGTACGTGGTGCGCGTGCGCGCCCCGGAAGGCCAGGAAAAGGTGCCGGACAACGTCGTCGACCGCCTCGCCCGCGGCGTCGCGCTGGAAGACGGCCCGGCCAAGTTCGACGAGATCGAACGCATCGGCGGCACCGACTCGCATGACTGGTTCCGGGTGGTGGTCAAGGAAGGCCGCAACCGCGAAGTGCGCCGCCTGTGGGAATCGCAGGGCTGCCAGGTCAGCCGCCTCAAGCGCACCCGCTACGGCAAGGTCGAACTGCCGCGCGAATTGCTGCGCGGACAGTCGGTGGAACTGCCCAATGCCCAGGTCGAGGCGCTGCGCGCCGAGCTGAAGCTGGAAGAAGGCGCGCCGTCGGCGCTGACCCTGCAGCCGGTGATAGGCCAGCGCAAGGCGGCCAAGACCACCGTGCGCGTGCGCGAAGGCGGCCGCGGCAATGCCTACGTCAACGGCCACAACACCGCCGACGAAGGCCGCGAACTGCGCCGCTTCGACACCCTGCGCGAAGACCGCGGCCGTGGCCGTGGCGGCAAGGGCGGCGGCTTCAAGGGCGGCCTGACCGTCAGCGGCGAAGCGGCGGCCAAGCAGTCGCAGAAGCCGTTCAAGCAGCGCAAGCCCAAGGGCGACCGCAGCCTGCCGGAAGGCAATCCCGCCGCGTTCCGCACCTGGTACGTGCCCGAAGGCGTGAGCACCGGGCCCAGCGGCCACCGCAACGCCGGTCCGTCCGGCAACCGCGGCCCCGGCCGTGGCCCGGCCGGCGAAGGCCAGGGCCGCCCGTACGGCAAGCCGCGCCCGGGTGCCGGCGGCGCCGGGCGCACCGGCAGTGGCCAGGGGCGTCCGCAGGGCGGCGGCCAGTCCGCCGGTCAGGGGCAGGGCCAAGGCCAGGGTCAGCGCAAGCATCCCTACGGCCATCCGGGCAATGCCCCGAGCTTCCCGTCCGACCACGCCAACCCGGGCTTCAGCCCGTACGGCGCGCGTCCGGCCGGCAACCGTCCTTCCGGCGCGCCGCGCGGCGGCAACCGTCCCGGCGGCAGCGGCCGTCCGGCGGGCCGCCCGGGCGGTGGTCGTCCCGGCGGTGGTGGTCGTCCCGGCGGCGGCGGTCGCGGGCCGCGCGGCGGCTGATGCGCAGGCCGGCCGCCACGGCCCGCCTGCCCGCGCATGACTGCGAACGCCCGGCCCAGCGCCGGGCGTTCGCGTAGGGGCGCTACACGCCCGTTGCCGCAGTCGCTGTCACCCGGCGTGAGCGGGCCGCGGGTGATGTTGGGCGCGTTGCCCGCGGCGGACGGACGCTGCGGCCGCCACGCCGGTCACGCGCACACCGGCTCAGCGCCGTTCGATCACGAATTTTCCGAAACCCACGCCCAGATCCCAGCCACGGCCGGTACCGGCCAGGGCCAGCGAAATGTCGCCCTTGGTCACCACCTGGGCGTTGCTGGAACGGGATGCGCCGGCATGGACCTCGGCCCCACCGTAGGTGCCGATCAGGTCGTTGACGCTATAGGCGCCGGTGAACTTGCCGCGGCCATCGCTGACCGTGGACTTGCCGACCGTCAGGCCGCCGCCCTTGGCACGGATCTTCACCGGGATGCTGGCGCCGTTGTCGCAGGTGATGGTGCCGTTGCCGGTGGCGGTCTTGTAGAAGATCGACCAGCCGGACAGATTGAAACGCAGTTCGCAGTCGATGTTGCCGGCCGCGTGCGCGGACGGCGCAACGACACCAGCCGCCAGCAGCAGGGCTCCCGCCAGGATCTTCATGGTTCGTTCTCCACTCGCAAGGGACGCGGCGAGCCTAGCAGCGCGCCCGCGTCCGCAGACAGGTACCGGCCGCGCCATCCGGCCGGCGTTCAGCGTCGCCCCGGGTCAGCCCAGGGTGAAGGCATCGGCATCGAGCATCGCCGGGAAGCGCTCGCGGTGCTCGGCCAGCGCCTGCGCCGAGACCACGGTGGTCACCACCTGCTCGCGCTCGCGGATTTCCACCTGCGGCTGGCCCAGGAAGTCGATCAGCGCGCTGTCACCTGCGTAATGCAGGCCGTTGCCGTCCACGCCCACGCGGTTGACCACGGCCACGTAGCACAGGTTCTCGATCGCCCGCGCGCGCGCCAGCGTGCGCCAGGCATGGGCGCGCGCCGACGGCCAGTTGGCGACGAAGATCTGCAGGTCGAAATCCATCTGCCCGGGGCGCTCGACGTCGTAGCGGTTGCGGCAGAACACCGGGAAACGCAGGTCGTAGCAGATCTGCGGATTGATCCGCCACCCCTTCAGCTCCACGCACAGGCGCTCGCGCCCGGCGGCATAGCGCTTGTGCTCGCCGGCATAGCGGAACAGGTGGCGCTTGTCGTAGTGCCGCAGCTCGCCATCGGGCGTGGCCCACAGCAGGCGGTTGAAGACCCCGCCATCGACGCGCAGCTGCACGCTGCCGGTGACCGCCGCGCCCAGTGTACGGGCCTGTTCGCGGATCCAGCGCACGGTCGCGCCGTCCATGTCCTCGGCCTTGTCGATGGCGTCGTTGGAAAAGCCGCTGGTGAAGGTCTCCGGCAGGATCACCAGGTCGGTGCTGCCGGCCAGCGGCGCCAGCAGGGCCGCATAGTGCCCGCGGTTGCCTGCCGGGTCGTGCCAGCGGGTGTCGCCCTGTACCAGTGAAATACGGAGGTCATTCATCGGTATCACCCTCACCGTCATAAGGCACGAACGCGAGGTCGTAGCCGAAAGGATTTCCGCGCGGCGGCTGGTCCGGCGGTGTCTCGTGGATTTCAACCCGCCCCGCCATCTCGAAGCCGACCTTGCCGCAGATGAAACGGAGCATGTCCACGGCCTCGTCCGCATCCGTGGCCCATCCCTTCATCGCCATCACCGCCGGCCCCGGACGGCATTGGAAGCCGTCCGTGAGCGCGCCGGCAACGCGGTCGGCGACGAGCGAATAATGCTGGAATGGCGTGGTGGCGCGCCCATAGCGCAACTTCAGTTTCCAGTCGTTGCCAAGCGGCTCCTCGGTCACAGCTTCACCAGGCGCTCGATCGCCGCATCCAGCGTGGCGTCGTTCTTGGCGAAGCACAGCCGCACCAGGCGCTGCCCGGCCGGCGCGGTTTCGTAGAACGGCGACAGCGGGATCGCGGTGACGCCCTTGTCGATGGTCAGCCACTTCACGAACTCATGGTCCGGCAGGTCGCTGATGGCCGAATAGTCCACCAGCTGGAAGTAACCGCCCGGCACCGGCAGCGGCTGCAGCCGCGTGGTCAGCAGCTGCTCGCGGAACCGGTCGCGCTTGGCCTGGTAGAACGCACCCAGTTCCAGGTGGTGCTCCGGCTCATCGCGGATCATCGCCGCGAAACCATACTGGGCCGGGCCGTAGGTGGTGAAGGTGTTGTACTGGTGCACCTTGCGGAACTCGGCGCTCAGCGCCGGCGGGGCGATGGCGTAGCCGATCTTCCAGCCGGTGCAGTGGTAGGTCTTGCCGAAGCTGGAGATCACGAAGGCGCGCTCGCGCAGCTCCGGGTAGCGCAGCGCCGATTCGTGGCGGGCGCCGTCGTAGACGATGTGCTCGTAGACCTCGTCGGAGATGAGGTAGATGCCGGTGCCGCGCAGCACGTCGGCCAGCGCCTGCATGTCGGCGGCCGAGAGCATCGCGCCGGACGGGTTGTGCGGGGTGTTGACCATCAGCATGCGCGTCTTGGGCGTGATCGCCGCGCGCACCTTGTCCCAGTCCACGGCGAAGGTCCGCGGGTCCAGCGCCACATGCACCGCGCGCGCGCCCGCCAGGTCGATGGCCGGCTCGTAGCAGTCGTAGGCCGGATCGAGCACGATGACCTCGTCGCCGGCCCGTACCACCGCATGGATGGCGTTGAAGATCGCCTCGGTGCCGCCGGACGTCACCGTGATCTCGGTGTCCGGGTCGACCTGCGCGCCGTAGCAGTCCAGTACCTTCTGCGCGATGGCCTGGCGCAGCGGCGCCACGCCGGTCATCGGCGCGTACTGGTTCAGGCCCTCGCGCATGGCCCTGGCGGTCTCGTCGATCAGGCGCTGCGGCGCCGGGAAATCCGGGAAGCCCTGGCCCAGGTTGACCGCGCCGTGCTCGGCGGCCAGCTGCGACATCACGGTGAAGATGGTGGTGCCCACCTTGGGCAGCTTGGTCTGCGGTTGCATCGATGCGTCGGCGTCGGGGGAAGGGAAACGACGAGTTTACGCAATGCCGGCGGCAACGGCCGCCCGGCCCGCGCTTCGGCACCGGCGGCAATGCCTATAATGTCGCGCCCGATGCGCCAGCCTGCCTGCGCTCCCACCCAAGGACGGAAGCGCCCGATCCGATGACCGCGACCCTGAACACCCCGCCGCTGCTAGACGCGCGCGGACTGCGCTTCACCCGCAACGACGACCCGGTGTTCGGGCCCCTGGACCTGCACGTGGACGCCGGCGAGGCGCTGCTGGTACAGGGTGGCAACGGCGCCGGCAAGACCACCCTGCTGCGCGTGCTCGCCGGGCTGCTGCGCGCCGACGAAGGCACGATCCACATCGACGGCCGTGCCGCCGGCGCCGGCGACCGCTCGCGCTACATCGCCTACCTGGGCCACCTGCCCGCGCTCAAGCAGGACCTGGGCACGCTGGAGAACCTGCACGTGCTGTGCGGCCTGCAGGGCCGCCGGGTGCGGCAGATGCCCGGCAACGCGCTGGCCATCGTCGGCCTGGCCGGCTACGAGGACACCCTGGTGCGGCAGCTGTCGGCCGGCCAGAAAAAGCGCCTGTCGCTGGCCCGGCTGTGGCTGTCGCCGGCACCGGTGTGGCTGCTGGACGAGCCCTACGCCAACCTCGACCTGGACGGCATCAACCTGGTCAACCGCATGATTTCAGCACACCTGCGCAGCGGCGGCGCCGCCCTGGTCACCACCCATGGCGCCTACGCCGCGCCACCGGTGCGCAACCGCACGCTCACCCTCGGCTCGGCCGCGGTGGAGGCCGCCGCATGAGCCTGCCCGGCCCGCAGCCCTCGCTGCTCGACGCCGCCCGGGCGCTGCTCGCGCGCGACCTGAAGCTGCTGTGGCGGCGCCGCGGCGACGCCGCGCAGCCGATCCTGTTCGCGCTGCTGGTCGTGGCCCTGTTCGCCCTGGCCCTGGGCGGCAATCCTGACCTGCTGCAGCGGGTGGCCGCGGCGGTGCTGTGGCTGTCGGTGCTGCTGGCCGGGCTGCTGTCGCTGGACACCCTGTTCCGCGGCGATGCCGAGGACGGTTCGCTGGAGCAATGGCTGCTGTCGCCGGTGCCGTTGCCGTGGCTGGTCGCGGTGCGGGTGTTCTCGCACTGGCTGACCACCGCCTTCCCGCTGGTGCTGGTCAGCCCGCTGCTGGCCGAACTGATGCAGTTGCCGCGCGCGCAGCTGCCGGTGCTGGTGGCGTCGCTGGCGCTGGGCACGCCGCTGCTGAGCCTGCTCGGCGCGGTGGTTGCCGCGCTCACCGTGGGCATGCGCCGTTCCGGCATCCTGCTGGCGCTGTTGGTGCTGCCGCTGTACGTGCCGGTGCTGGTGTTCGGTGCCGGCGCGGTGGCCGCGGCAGCGCAGGGCTTCGACGCCAGCGGCGCGCTGCTGCTGCTCGGCGCCGGGCTGGTGGTCAGCCTGCTGCTGGCGCCGCTGACCGCCGCGGCAGCGATCCGCATCGCCAACTCCTGACCCTCCCGGGGGCTCCCACGACCACGGCATACGGGCGCCGCCGGTGGCCGTCGCGGGCGGCTGCGCCGGAGCCGTGCTGGCGCCATGCCGGCCCGGCGTTCGGGGCCGTGTGAAGACCGGGCATGCAGCATCCGGCGCATGCTCCGGGCCTGCGACATTGCGTCGCTTGCCAACCCCGAACGCCGGCGACAGCATGGCCGGCCATTCGCCCGCAGCCGCGTGCCCATCCCCGCAGACAGGAGCTTTGAAGATGTTCCGCAAACTGATCCTCGCCTCCACCCTGGCCCTCGGTGCCGCCGGTGCCGCCCATGCCGCAGGCAGCTGCTCGGTGAACCTGGAGGGCAACGACGCCATGCGCTACAACATGGCCAACATCGACGTACCCAAGAGCTGCTCCAGCTTCACCATCAACCTCAAGCACACCGGCAAGATGGCCAAGAACGTGATGGGCCACAACGTGGTCGTCGCCAAGGCCGCCGACATGAACGGCATCGATGCCGACGGCATCAAGGCCGGGCTGGCGGCCGACTACGTCAAGGCCGGGGACACCCGCGTGATCGCCCACAGCAAGGTGGTCGGCGGCGGCGAAAGCACCTCGTTCAGCATCCCGGTGGCCAAGCTCACTGCCGCCGGCGCGCCGCTGTCCTTCTTCTGCAGCTTCCCAGGCCACGCGGCGCTGATGAAGGGCACGCTCACCCTGAAGTGACCGCCACGGCGCGGGCTGGCCGTGCCAACCGCGCCGTCTTCGGCTAATCTTCACGAGCCGCCGGGCGCACGTGCTTCGCGGTGCCCGGCAACGGGGTGGGAGGGGTCCACCCCGCCATCGTTTTCCTCGACGAGCGAGCGGATGTTCAAAGGTTTGCCAGGTTGGTTCCATCGGCTGGGGTCCCCTGCCTATTTCGACGCATTCGCCGCCCGTTGGTCGCCATGGTGCTACGTGGCGTCGCTGCCGCTGTTCGCCTTCGGCCTGTGGCAGGCGCTGGCGGTGGTGCCGGCCGACTACCAGCAGGGCGACAGCTTCCGCATCCTCTACATCCACGTGCCCTCGGCCTGGATGAGCCTGTTCGTGTTCGGGCTGATGGCGTTCTACAGCACCATCGCCCTGGTCTGGCGGGTCAAGCTGTGCGAGATCCTGGCCATGGCCTGCGCGCCGATCGGCGCCGCCTTCACCCTGATCACCCTGCTTACCGGCAGCATCTGGGGCAAGCCGATGTGGGGCACCTGGTGGGACTGGGACCCGCGCCTGACCACCGAGCTGATCCTGCTGTTCCTGTACCTGGGGGTGATGGGCCTGTATGGCGCCATCGACGACCGCCGCGCCGCCGCCCGCGCCGCCGGGCTGCTGTCCATCGTCGGCGTGGTGCTGCTGCCGGTCATCCGCTATTCGGTGGTGTGGTGGAACTCGCTGCACCAGGGCCAGACCATCCGCATGTTCGGCGAGTCCAGCATGGACGACAGCATGATCCTGCCGCTGTGGCTGATGGTGCTGGCCACCAAGTTCTGGTTCGCCGGCTCGCTGCTGGCCCGCGCCCGTGCCGACAACCTGCGCCGCGAGGCCGGGAAGGCCTGGGTACGCGAGCGCGTGGAGAAACTGACATGACCTACTTCCAGTACGTGGCCCTGGCCTATGCGGTGTTCTTCGTGGTCCTGGCCTGGGATTTCGCCATCCCGCGCCTGCAGGTGCGGCGGCAGCTGCGCGAGGTACGCAACCGCCTGGCGCGCTCCAGCCGCAATGCCGCGGCCGCGGCGCCCGGCGACGAGGAACTGAGCCGATGAGTCCCGTCCAACGCCGCCGCCTGCTGCTGGTGCTGCTGGTGCTTGCCGTGGCCGGCATCGCCGCCGCGCTGGTGGCCACCGCCCTGCAGCGCAACATCGCCTATCTGTACACCCCGGCCGAGGTGAAGGCCGGCAAGGTCGCGCCCGACGCGCGCTTCCGCCTCGGCGGCATGGTCGCCAAGGGCTCGTTCCAGCGCGCCCCGGGCGCGCTGCTGGCGCGCTTCGAGGTGACCGATGGCGACGCGCGGTTGCCGGTGACCTACGACAAGATCCTGCCGGACCTGTTCCGCGAGGGCCAGGCGGTGGTCGCCACCGGGCGCATGGCCGGCGGCGTGTTCGTGGCCGAGGACGTCCTGGCCAAGCACGACGAGACCTACATGCCCAAGGAACTGGCCGACAAGATGGGCGTGGCCCATGACAAGCACCAGGTTCCGGCCACGGCCACGCCGGCGGAGTCGCGCTGAGTGCTCGCCGAGATCGGACAGGTCCTGCTGATCCTCGCGCTGCTGGCGGCACTGCTGCAGAGCGTCCTGCCGCTGGTCGGCGCGCAGCGCGGCATCGCCCCCTTCATCGCCATCGCGCGCCCGGCCGCGGCACTGCAGCTGGTCATGGTGCTGGGCGCGTTCGTGGTGCTGACCGCGGCCTTCGTGCGCCAGGATTTCTCGCTGCGCTACGTGGCCGAGAATTCCAATTCGCTGCTGCCGATGATCTACCGCTATTCGGCGGTATGGGGCGCGCACGAGGGCTCGCTGCTGTTGTGGACGCTGGTGCTGGCGCTGTGGACCGCGGCGGTGGCCGGGTTCTCGCGGCGCCTGCCGCCGCCGGTGATGGCGCGCGTGCTGGCGGTGATGGGCCTGATCAGCGTGGGCTTCCTGGCGTTCCTGCTGTTCACCTCCAATCCGTTCGAGCGGCTGCTGCCGGCGCCGGTCGAGGGCCGCGACCTGAACCCGCTGCTGCAGGACCCGGGCCTGATCATCCACCCGCCGATGCTCTACCTGGGCTATGTCGGCTTCGCGGTGCCGTTCGCCTTTGCCGTCGCCGCCCTGCTCGATGGCCACATCGACGTGCGCTGGCTGCGCTGGACCCGGCCGTGGACCAACGTGGCCTGGGCCTTCCTCACCCTGGGCATCGCGCTGGGCAGCTGGTGGGCCTACTACGAACTGGGCTGGGGCGGCTGGTGGTTCTGGGACCCGGTGGAGAACGCCAGCTTCATGCCATGGCTGGCCGGCGCGGCGCTGCTGCATTCGCAGGCCGCCACGGAAAAGCGCGGCGTGTTCATCGGCTGGACCCTGCTGCTGGCCATCACCGCGTTCGCGCTGTCGCTGCTGGGCACCTTCCTGGTGCGCTCGGGCGTGCTGACCAGCGTGCACTCGTTCGCCGCCGACCCGGCACGCGGCCTGTTCATCCTGGTGTTCCTGGCGCTGGTGATCGGTGGCGCGCTGCTGCTCTACGCGCTGCGGGCCCCTGCGATGGGCGGCCCGGCCGATCCGCGCCGCGCCTACGCGCTCAATTCGCGCGAAAGCCTGCTGCTGGCCAACAACCTGCTGCTCAGCTGTGCCTGCGCCATGGTGCTGCTGGGCACGCTGTACCCGCTGCTGGCAGATGCGCTGGACCTGGGCAAGGTCTCGGTGGGGCCGCCCTACTTCGGCACGCTGTTCCTGCTGCTGATGGCGCCGCTGGTGCTGCTGCTGCCGTTCGGCCCGCTGACCCGCTGGCAGCGCGAACAGGGCCTGCGCCCGCTCGCCCTGCTGGCGCCATGGGCGGTGCTGGCCGTGCTGCTGGGCGTGGTGGCCTGGTTCATGGCGCCGCAGGGCAAGCTCAAGACCGCCGTCGGCATCACCGCCGCGGCATGGGTGGGCGCCGGCACCGTGTACGTGCTGTGGCAGCGCCTGCGCGGCGGTGGCCGTCCCAACGCCGAGACCTGGGGCATGCTGATCGCCCATGCCGGCATCGCCGTGTTCCTGGTCGGCGCGCTGCTGGTGGAGTCGCTGAGCATCCAGCATGAAGTGGCGCTGACGCCGGGCAGCGCGGTCGAGGCCGGCGGCTACCGCCTGGCATTCGAGGGCGTGGACGCCAGCGACGGCCCCAACTACCACTCCGACCGCGGCCACGTGCGTGTATTCCGCGGCGACCGCGAGGTCGCCCTGCTGCACCCGGAAAAGCGCATGTACGCCAGCGGCGGCATGCCGATGACCGAGGCCGGCATCCATCCGGCGCTGGGCGGCGATGTGTATGTTGCACTCGGCGAATCGCTGGGCGATGGTGCCTGGGCGGTCCGCGTGCAGGTCAAGCCCTTCGTCCGCTGGATCTGGCTGGGCGCGCTGCTGATGGCCCTGGGTGGCTTCGTCACCGCCGTCGACCGCCGCTTCCGCCGGCTGCCCGAGAAATCCTGATGTCCGACACCTCGCCCACTCCGAATCCTCCCCACCGCCTGCCGCCGGTCGCACTGATCATCGGCGCGCTGTTCTTCCTGGGCCTGGTCGGCCTGATGCTCTATGGCGTGAGCCGTTCCGACCGGCCCGACCGTGACAGCCTGCCCTCGGCGCTGATCGGCAAGCCCGCGCCGGACTTCTCGCTGCCGGTGCTGCACGACCCCGCGGTCAAGGTCAGCGGCCACGACCTGCGCGGCGCGCCCTACCTGCTCAACGTGTGGGGCAGCTGGTGCCCGACCTGCCGCGACGAGCACCCGATCCTCACCCGGTTCGCCGAGACCAAGCGCGTGCGCGTGATCGGCTACAACTGGAAGGACGAGCGCGCCGACGCCCTGCGCTGGCTGGAACAGCTGGGCAATCCCTACATGGTGGTGGTGGCCGACGAAGAAGGCCGCACCGCGCTGGACTGGGGCATCGCCGCCGCGCCGGAGACCTTCCTGGTGGACGGCAGCGGCATCGTGCGCTGGAAGTACAGCGGCGCCATCACCCAGGACGTGCTCGACCGGCAGCTGATCCCGGCGCTGGAGAAGATCGAGGCCGGCGCCGGCGGGAAGACCGCGCGATGATGCGGCTGGCGGCCATGCTGCTCGCGCTGTGCCTGCCCTGGCTGGCGATGGCGCAGCCGATGGGTGATCCGGCCCCGCTGCAGTACCGCGACCGTGCCGAGGAAGCGCGCTTCCACGCGCTGGCCGCCGAACTGCGCTGCGTGCAATGCCAGAACCAGTCGCTGGCCGACTCCAACGCGCAGATCGCCCACGACCTGCGCCGCGAGGTCCTCAACCTGATGCGCGAAGGCCGCAGCGATGCGCAGATCAAGCAGTTCCTGGTCGAGCGCTACGGCGAATTCGTGCTCTACCGCCCGCGCATGGAAGGCAGCACCCTGCTGCTGTGGCTGGGCCCCGGCGTCCTGCTGGTGGCCGGCGCGGTGCTGCTGTTCGTGCACGTGAGCCGGCGTGGGCGCGTCGCGCCCGCCCCGGCCGCCGCGGATGCCAACCAGGATGAACGCGAATGGTGAAGGCGGTATTCCTGTCGCTGGCCGCACTGCTGGCCATCATTGCCGGCGGCGCCATGCTGTGGCCGCTGCTGCGCGCCGGCAAGCGCGCCATCTGGGGCACCCTGGTCGGCTCGATCGCGGTCGCCACCGTGGGCCTGTACCTGTGGCTGGGCACGCCGGCGGCGCTGCAGGCGCCGGACGAGGCGCCGCCGCAGAGCCTGGAGCAGGCGGTCGAACAGCTGCGCGCGGTGCTCGACGAGCACCCCGAGCGCACCGAAGGCTGGGTTCTGCTGGCCCGCTCGCAGCTCGAGCTCGGGCGTGTGGCCGATGCCGCCGCCTCGTTCGAGCGCGCGTTGAAGCTCGACCCCGACCAGCCCGAGCTGTTGATCGAAGCGGCGCAGGCGCGCGCCCGCGCACATCCGAAAATGCTGTTCGACGACACCGGCGTGGAATGGCTGCAACGCGCCCGCAAGGTGGCGCCGGACAACCAGCGCGCGATCTGGCTGATCGGCATCGTGCAGCGCCAGCGCGGCCAGGACGAAGCCGCCGTGCGCACCTGGGAAAGCCTGCTGCCGCGGCTGGAACCCAATGCCGCCGCGGCGCTGCGCGAACAGATCGACGCCGCCCGTGCCGACGCCGGGATGCCGCCTTCCACGCCCGCCCTGGCTCCCCCCGCGGCCGGCAGCGCCGGCGCCCATGCCATCACCGTGCAGGTCACCCTGGCACCGTCGCTGCAGGCGCGCGTCGCCGCCGGCAAGGACACGGTGTTCGTCATCGCCCGCGTTCCCGGCGGCCCGCCGATGCCGGTCGCGGTCGAACGCCACCCGGTGCAGGCCGGACCGCTCACGGTCACGCTCGACGACGGCGACAGCCCGATGCCGACTCAGAAGCTGTCCGCGCTGGGCGAGGTGGAGGTATTCGCGCGACTGTCCGCCAGCGGCACCGCGATGCGCCAGGACGGCGACGTGGAATCGGTACCGGTGAAGGTCGTCCTGCCTGCGGGTGAGCCGCTGCGGATCACGCTCGGCCAACCGTGACCCACACGTCGGAGCGGATGCGGTGAACCAGGACGAAATCAAACTGCTGTTCGACCAACAGGCGGCCGGCTACGACGCGCAGTGGGCCAAGACCCACCCGATCCGCGATTGCCTGCACCTGCTGCTGGATTCGGCCTTCGCCACGCTGCCGCCGGATGCGCGCATCCTCTGCGTGGGGCTCGGAACCGGCGCGGAGCTGATGCATCTCGCGCGGCAGCATCCCGGCTGGCGGTTCACCGCGGTGGAACCGTCCGGCGCGATGCTCGCCCTGTGCCGCCAGGCGGCCGAACGGGAGGGTATTTCGGCGCGTTGCCACTTCCATGAAGGCTATCTGGAATCGCTCCCGGACACGGCCAGCTTCGACGCGGCCACCTGCTTCCTGGTATCCCAGTTCATTCTCGATCCGGCAGCCCGCTCCGGGTTCTTCCAGGGCATCGCGCGCCGGCTCGCACCGGGCGCGATGCTCGCAAGCTCCGACCTGGCCTCGGACGTGCAGTCGCCCGCCTACGAGGTGCTTCTGCGCGCATGGATGAGCCTGATGGCCGCAGCCGACGTTCCGGCCGACGCCCTGGAGCGCATGCGTGCCGCCTATGCCCGGGATGTCGGGATACTGCCCCCGGAGCAGATCGCTTCAATCATCGCCGCGGGCGGTTTCCAGCCCCCCGTGCCGTTCTTCCAGGCCGGGCTGATCCACGGCTGGCTGTCCATGCGCGCCGATCAGGCCCGCTGAGTCCCGGCAACCGGCGCGCCGCAGCGCCCGCCCGCTTCCGTTCCGGCTGCTGGCACCATCATGCGGCGACAGCTGCGGCACCGATCACCGCGGCCGTGGTAACCACGGCTCATGCCCTGATAACGCCGGGGCATTGCGTGCCATCCCCGTATCGGTGCACGGCCGGTAGAATCGGCAGATGACCGAGTTCATCCCCGAAGGCAGCCGTTTCCACGCACTGGCCTCGCCATTCCCGATGAAGCGTGGCGGCCAGCTGCATGGCGCGCGCATCGCCTACGAAACCTGGGGCACGCTGGCCGCCGATGCCGGCAATGCCATCCTGATCGTCACCGGGCTGTCGCCCGACGCCCACGCCGCCAGCCATCCCGGCAACCCCGCGCCCGGCTGGTGGGAGCCGATGCTCGGCCCCGGCAAGCCGATCGATACCGACCGCTGGTTCGTGGTCTGCGTCAACTCGCTGGGCAGCTGCAAGGGCTCCACCGGCCCGGCCTCGCTGGATCCGGCCACCGGCAGGCCGTACCGGCTGTCGTTCCCCGAACTGTCGGTGGAGGACATCGCCAACGCGGCCGCCGGGGTGGTGCGCGCACTCGGCATTCAGCAGCTGGCGTGCCTGATCGGCAACTCGATGGGCGGCATGACCGCGCTGGCCCTGTTGCTGCAGCACCCGGGCATCGCCCGCACCCACATCAACATTTCCGGCAGCGCGCAGGCCCTGCCCTTCTCCATCGCCATCCGCTCGCTGCAGCGCGAGGCCATCCGCCTCGACCCGGCCTGGAATGGCGGCGACTACGACGACGCCCACTACCCGGAATCGGGCATGCGCATGGCGCGCAAGCTGGGTGTCATCACCTATCGTTCGGCACTGGAGTGGGACGGCCGTTTCGGCCGCGTGCGGCTGGATTCCGAGCAGGGCGACGACGATCCGTTCGGCCTCGAGTTCCAGGTGGAAAGCTACCTGGAAGGCCACGCACGCCGCTTCGTGCGCCGCTTCGACCCCAACTGCTACCTGTACCTGGGCCGTGCGATGGACTGGTTCGACCTGGCCGAGTACGGCGACGGCGACGTCATGGCCGGGCTGGCGAAGATCCACGTGCCACGGGTGCTGGCCATCGGCGCCAACACCGACATCCTGTTCCCGGTCGAACAGCAGCAGCAGATCGCCGACGGCCTGCGCGCGGGCGGTGCCGACGCACAGTTCATCGGCATGGACTCGCCGCAGGGCCATGACGCCTTCCTGGTGGATTACGACCGTTTCGGCCCGGCGGTAGGCGGCTTCCTCGATACGCTCCCCGGCCTTTGACCGACGGTGCGGTGTGGCATAGGCCCACACCGCACGCCGCCTGCGCCCGATGCCGGCACCCCGGCTGCGCCCCCATGCTGTCCCTCCGCCACCGCCTGGAGGGCGCATGCGACACCTGCCGACCGTGCTGCTGTACCTGTTGCTGCTGCCATGGAGCGCTGCCGCGGCCGCGCCGTCGCCGATGCTGGCCAGCCAATGGCGCGACGGGCCGGACGTCTCCCGGTATTGGGTGAGCGAGAAGCTCGACGGCGTCCGCGCACGCTGGGACGGGCATGCACTGTGGACCCGCGCCGGCAACCGCATCGACGCCCCGGACGGTTTCACCCGCGGCTGGCCGCGGCAGCCCCTGGACGGCGAACTGTGGGCGGGGCGCGGCCGCTTCGAACACGCCAGCAGCACCGTGCGCCGCTACCCGCCCGATGCGGCCGCCTGGCGGAGCCTGCGCCTGATGGTCTTCGACCTGCCCGCACACCCCGGCACCTTCGACCAGCGCCTGGCAGCCCTGCGCGTCCTGTTCGAGCGCACCGCCTCGCCGACGCTGGAGCTGATCCCGCAACAACGCATCGCCGACACCCCCGCACTGCGTCGCCAGCTGGAGGCCACCGTTGCCGCCGGTGGCGAAGGGCTGATGCTGCACCACCAGGACAACCGCTACATTGCCGGCCGCAGCGCCGGCCTGCTCAAGCTCAAGCCCTGGAGCGATGCCGACGCGCGGGTGGTCGCGCACCTGCCCGGCAAGGGCCGGTACGCCGGCATGCTGGGTGCATTGCTGGTGGAGCGCGCCGATGGCGTCCGCTTCCGCATCGGCAGCGGCTTCAAGGACGCGCAGCGCATGGCACCCCCGGCGATCGGCAGCCTGGTCACCTATCGCTACACCGGTTTGACCGCCAACGGCCTGCCACGCTTCGCCCGCTTCCTGCGCGTGCGCGAGGAAGCGCCGGCGCAAACGGACAAACGCCTCCGGCGCACCCCGGCCCCCTCACCACCAGGCAGCGGCACCCGCTATCGATGACCACGCGCATTACGGCCTGCGGCTGGCGTGCGTCAGGTGCACGCCGGCCGGTTGCCCGGCACGGCCCGCACGGGGAAAACGCCACCTTCGACCGGGGACGCAGCGAGGGTGCCGGTCGCGGCCGGCACCCGGTTCCTGCCGGCCTCAGCCCTGCGCCTCGCCACCCACTTCCAGCAGACGCCCCCGCTGCAACCGGTACTGGCGGTGCACCACCCCGTCGGGCAGGTGGCCGTGGGTGATCATCAGCAGGCTGCGCGGGCCCAGGGCCGCGGCCATGTCGACCAGCAGCGCCTCGGCGGTATCCACGTCCAGGCCTTCGGTCGGTTCGTCCAGCACCATCAGCGGGGCGTCGCGCAGCAACGCGCGTGCCATCGCCAGGCGGCGCGCCTGGCCTGCGGACATGGTGGCGCCGTTCTCGCCGACCCAGGCCGACAACCCGCCCTGCCGGCGCGCCCAGTCGCCCAGCCTTACCTGTTCGAGCACCGCCCACAACCGCGCCTCGTCGGCCTGCGGCTGGCCCAGGCGCAGGTTGTCGGCGATGCTGCCGGCGAACACCGGCGCGCCCTGCGGCAACCAGGCGACATGGCGATGCCAATCGTCCTGCGCGACCTCGCGCAGGTCCACCCCGCCCCAGCGCACCGCCCCCGCCTGCGGGTCCCACAGCCGCAGCAGCAGGGCCGACAGCGTGGTCTTGCCGCAGCCGCTGTCACCGCCGATGGCGATGCGCTCGCCGGGCCGTATCTGCAGGTCGATGCCGTCGAGCACGCGCCGGCTCTCCCCGGGCCAGGCGAACACCACCTGCTCGAACGAAAGCGTGGCCGGCGGCGCCGGCAGCGGACGCGGATGCGCCGGGTCGGATACCGAGGGCTGCTGCTCGACGATGGCCTGCAGGCGCCCGGCCGATACGCGTGCCGACTGCAGCGCCTGCCAGGCCAGCCCGCACCCGGCCGCGACTTCCAGCAACGCCACGGTCAGGAACACCAGCGCGGCGGCCAGCGGCGCCGTCACCCGGCCGTCCTGGAAGGCGGAAAGCGCCAGCCACAGCATTGCCAGCAGGCCGAGCCCGGCGCAGGCCGAGTGCAGCACGTTGCCGGCGATCAGGCGGCCGCGGCGGCGGTGGTCGTCGCCGGCGAGCTGGCGCGCCGCGCCGTCGACGCGTGCGCGCCAGGCATCGCGCGCGTCCAGCGCGGCAAGGTCGGCGGCGCCTTCCAGGCCTTCGTAGGCCAGCGTGCGCAGCCGGGTACGATGCCGCGCGCGCTCGGCTTCGCCCGCGTCGCCGCTGTGCACCGCCAGCAACGGCACGCCGATGCCGATCAGCAGCGACAGCAGCAGCAACGCCACCGCCGCCGGCCAATGGATGGCGGCGGCCACGGCGATGCTGGCCAGGGCGATGCCGGCCAGCGCCAGCAGCGGCCCCACCGCGCGCACCAGCAGGCCATCGACCTCGCCGATATCGGACATCAGCCGCGCGAGCAGTTCGCCGGTACGCGTGCCGCCCAGGCGTGCCGGCGCCAGCGGCAACGCCCGGCGGAAGAACCACACCCGCAGGTCGCGGGCGATGCGCAGGGTCGCGTCATGGCCGACCAGCTTCTCGAAGTAGCGCGAAACGATGCGCACGAAGGTCAGGGCGCGGATCCCCGCCGAGGGCGAGAAGAAGTTGAAGGTGGTCCCTGCGCCCAGCGCCCCGGCCAGCGCGGCGGCGGTCAGGAAGCCGCCGGACAGCCCCAGCAGGCCGACCCCGGCCAGCATCGTCAGCAACAGCAGGACCACCGCCAGCAGCAGCCGTACGCGATGCCGCGCGAACACCGCGCGCAGGGAATCGTCGCCGCTCATGCGCGGACCTCCTCATGCAGCCGCACCACGCGATCGGCCCACTGCATCGCCGTCGCGCTGTGGGTGGCCATCAGCACCGCGCGGCCACGGGTGAAACAGGCCAGCGACTGCAGCAGGTCGGCCTCGGTCCGCGGATCCAGGAAGGCGGTGGGCTCGTCCAGCAGCAACAGGTCCGGATCGCGCAGCAGCAGCCGCGCCAGCCCGATGCGCCGGGCCTCGCCACCGGACAGGCCGAACCCCCGTTCGCCGATCACCGTGTCCAGTCCCTTGGGTAACTGCGCGGCGAAGCGCATCACCTGCGCGGCCTCGGCCACCGCGCGCAGCCGCACGTCGCTGGCGCCGGGATCGGCCAGGCGCAGGTTGTCGGCGATGGAACCGTGGAACAGGTATGGACGCTGACCGGCGTAGCCCACGCGCACGCCGTCGCGCAGCGCGATGCGCCCGCCCCGCGGCGGCAACCAGCCCGCCAGCGCCTCCAGCACGGTGCTCTTGCCGCTGCCACTGGGCCCGACCAGGGCCAGGCGTTGTCCCGCATCGATGTCCAGCGAGAAATCCGTCACCACGTCGTGGCCGGCGCCGATGGGGCGCAGCACCAGCGCCGCCGCCGCCAGCAGCGGCGCACGCGCCTGCGCCGGTTCCGGCACGCGCACGGCGGGCACGGGCACGGTGGCGTCCGCCGCCGGGTCGCCGCCGTCGAGCAGGCGCTCGACTTCGGTGGCGGCGGCCAGCGCGTTGGCGCGGTCGTGATAGTGCGTGGCCAGGCGCCGCAGCGGCGCATAGAACTCCGGCGCCAGCAGCAGGCAGAACACGCCCGTGCCCAGCGTCGGCACCGTGGCATGCAGCGCCAGCATGCCCAGGTAGCTCAGGCCCAGGTACAGGGCCACCATCGCCACGCTCACCGAGGCGAAGAACTCGAGCACGGTGGAGGACAGGAAGGCGATGCGCAGCACCTTCATGCTGCGTACGCGCACGCCCTCCGCGGCGGCGGCGATACCGGCCAGTTCGTCCTCGCCACGCCCGTACAGGCGCAACAGGCCCAGGCCCTTGATGCGGTCGGCAAAATGCCCACCCATGCGCGCCAGTTCCTGCAGCTGCTCACGACCGGCCGCTTCCGCGCCCAGTCCCACCAGCATCATGAACACCGGCACCAGCGGCCCGGTGCACAGCAGGATCAGCGCCACCGTCCAGTCGACCCAGGCCACCGCTGCCACGATCAGCAGCGGCACCACCATCACCTCGACACGGACCGGCTGGAACCCGGCGTAGTAGCCCTCGATGGCGTCGCCATGGGCGAGCAGCAGCTCGCCCAGTTCACCGCTGCGCTGGCGCCGCAGCCACAGCGGTCCGCGCTCGAACAGGCGCCGGTAGACCTGCTCGCGCAGCGCCAGCCGCGCGGCATCGGCAACCTCGCCGGCCGCCTTCTGCGCCAGCCCGCCCAGCGCGCTGCGCGACAGCAGGACCAGCGCCAGTGCACCGAACACCGGGGCAAGCTGCGCCAGCGGGCGGTGCTCGACGAGCACGGCCTGGACCAGCCAGGCGATCGCAGCGGCCTGCGCCACCAGCAGCGCGCCGGACAGGCAGGCCGCCAGCGCCGCGATCCGCTGCTGCCCGCATGCGGTGGCGGCCAGCGCGGACAGCCATTGCTGGTGCCGGCGACGCTGCTGGCGCGCGGCATCGGCCGGGGGTGGGATTTCACTCAAGACGGGCAACCTGCAGGGAGGGATCGATTCGCCGGGACGCGCATGATGGCATCCACGCGCGCGGCACGTTCACTGCTGCGACGCCATGTCGCATTGATCCAGGTCAAGGGCGGGATCACCATTCATTATTGAAAATTCACGGCACTCCCCCCCTTCACTCCGCCATGATGCACGCAATCCGCAAGGTAGCCAGGCCATGATCGATCCGACCGTCGTAGAACTGTCGCGGCTGCAGTTCGCGCTCACCGCGATGTACCACTTCCTCTTCGTCCCGCTCACGCTGGGGCTCTCGTTCCTTATCGCGATCATGGAAAGCGTCTACGTCATGACCGGCAAGGACGTCTGGCGCCGGATGACGCTGTTCTGGGGCGTGCTGTTCGGCATCAACTTCGCCATGGGCGTGGGCACCGGCATCGTGATGGAGTTCCAGTTCGGCATGAACTGGTCCTACTACAGCCATTACGTCGGCGACATCTTCGGTGCACCGCTGGCGATCGAAGGCCTGATGGCGTTCTTCCTGGAAGCCACCTTCATCGGCCTGTTCTTCTTCGGCTGGGGCCGGTTGAGCAAGGTCCAGCACCTGACCGTGACCTGGCTGATGGCGCTGGGCACCAACCTGTCGGCGCTGTGGATCCTGATCGCCAACGGCTGGATGCAGAACCCGGTGGGCGCGGTGTTCAACCCGGAAACCATGCGCATGGAAGTCGTTGACTTCATGGCCGTGCTGTTCAATCCGGTGGCACAGGCCAAGTTCGTGCACACGGTGTCGGCCGGCTATGTCACCGGCGCGGTGTTCGTGATGTCGATCAGCGCCTTCTACCTGCTGCGCAACCGCCACCACGACGTCGCCCGCCGCTCGTTCGCGGTGGCCGCCGCGTTCGGCCTGCTGTCCTCGCTGTCGGTGGTGGTGCTCGGCGACGAGAGCGGCTACGCCGCCAACGAGCACCAGAAGATGAAGCTGGCCGCGATCGAGGCGATGTGGGAGACCGAGCGTGCCCCGGCGGACTTCACCGCCTTCGGCATCCCCAACCAGCAGACCCACCAGAACGACTACGCGGTCAAGATCCCGTACCTGATGGGCCTGATCGCGACCCGCTCGCTGGACCAGCCGATCCCCGGCATCCTGGAGCTGGTCGAGCGGGCCGAGCACCGCATCCGCGGCGGCCAGCTGGCCTACGGCGCGCTCGAGCGCATCCGTGCCAACAAGAACGACCTCGAGGCGCGGGAAATGTTCGACCGCCACTGGCAGGACCTGGGCCATGGCCTGCTGCTCAAGCGCTACCGCGACGACATCCTCAACGCCACCCCGCAGGAGATCTCGCAGGCGGCCATGGACACGGTGCCGCGGGTACTGCCGCTGTTCTGGACGTTCCGGGTGATGGCCGGCCTGGGCTTCTACCTGATCGCTTTCTTCGCGGTGGCGTTCTACTACTCCTGCCGCCACAACTTCCAGGACAAGCGCACGTTCCTGAAGATCGCGCTGTGGACGCTGCCGGCGCCCTGGATCGCAATCGAGTGCGGCTGGTTCATCGCCGAGTACGGGCGGCAGCCGTGGGCGGTGGAAGGCGTACTGCCCACCTTCTACGCCGCCTCCGGCCTGGCCCTGCACCAGATCGTGCTGACCCTGGCCGGGTTCGTGGCCCTGTACACGGTACTGATGATCATCGAGATCAAGCTGATGCTGAAGGCCATCCGCAAGGGCCCGGGCGACGCCCTGGCCGCGCCGCAGCCGTCCGTTTCCCACCATGCCACCGGCCAGGCCTGAGGCAGGAGCACACTCATGGATTTCATTTTTCTGGACTACACCACGCTGCGCGTGATCTGGTGGCTGCTGCTGGGCGTGCTGCTGGTCGGTTTCGCGGTGATGGACGGTTTCGACCTGGGCGTGGGCACGCTGCTGCCGTTCGTGGCCAGGACCGACGAGGAACGCCGCCTGGTGATCAACACCGTCGGCCCGGTATGGGAAGGCAACCAGGTATGGCTGGTCCTGGGCGGCGGCGCGATCTTCGCCGCGTGGCCGCCGCTGTACGCGGTCAGCTTCTCCGGCTTCTACCTGGCCATGTTCGTGATCCTGTTCGCGCTGATCCTGCGCCCGGTCGGGTTCAAGTACCGTGGCAAGCTGCAGAGCCAGGCCTGGCGCGACAACTGGGACCGCGCGCTGTTCGTCGGCGGCTTCGTGCCGGCGCTGATCATGGGCGTGGCCGTGGGCAACGTGCTGCTCGGCGTGCCGTTCCACTTCGACGACACCCAGCGCGTGTTCTACACCGGCAGCTTCTTCGGCCTGCTCACGCCGTTCGCGCTGCTGGCCGGCCTGCTCAGCGTGGCCATGCTGGTCGCCCATGGCGCGTCCATGCTGGTGCTCAAGACCGACGGTCCGGTGGCCGAGCGCTCGGCACGCCTGGGCAGCATCGCCGCGCTGATCAGCTTCGTGCTGTTCGCCGCCGGCGGCGCGTGGGTGGCGCTGGGCCTGCCCGGCTATGCGATCACCTCGCAGGTGGTGACCGACGGCGCCAGCAACCCGCTGCTCAAGAGCGTGGCGATCACCGCCGCCGGTGGCTGGCTGCACAACTACTCCACCATGCCGGCCACGCTGCTTGCACCGGCGACCGGCCTGCTCGGCGCGCTCGCCGCGGCGGTGCTGCTGCGCAGGCGTCGCGGTGGACTTGCGTTCATCGCATCGGGCGCGTCGATCGCCGGCATCATCCTCACCGTGGGCTTCGCGGCCTTCCCGTTCCTGCTGCCGTCCTCCAGCCAGCCCGGCTCCAGCCTGGTCGCCTGGGACGCCTCGTCCAGCCATCTGACCCTGTGGATCATGCTGCTGGCCACCGTGCTGCTGCTGCCCATCGTCATCGCCTACACCATCTGGGTGTACCGCGTGCTCAAGGGCAAGACGACGCTGCAGGAAATGGGCGAAAACCCCAACGCCTACTGACAACGACACACCAAGGAGTTTCCCCATGTGGTATTTCGCCTGGATTCTCGGCGTCGGCCTGGCCTCCACCGCCGCCATCCTCAACGGCATGTGGTTCGAGGCGCGCGAGCAGCGCAGGACCGAAGCGAAACGATAGGAAAACACGCCCGCGGTATTGCAAGAATGCGTGCCGGGGAGTATCTTTCCGCCTCCTTCGCGGGGTGTAGCTCAGTCTGGTAGAGCGCTACGTTCGGGACGTAGAGGTCGCAGGTTCGAATCCTGTCTCCCCGACCAAGGGTCGAAACACGCAAGCCCGGCCGACGGCAACGTCGGCCGGGCTTTTTCGTACTGCACGCGCCGATGCCGGCGGCCGCGCGCGATGGCCCGGATGGACACTGAAAACAGTTGCACGGTCCCCCCCTCGCCGTTATCATAGGCGGCTCCTTCGGGGTGTAGCTCAGTCTGGTAGAGCGCTACGTTCGGGACGTAGAGGTCGCAGGTTCGAATCCTGTCTCCCCGACCAGTTCGACAAAAGCCGGCCTTGTGCCGGCTTTTGTTTTTTCGCCACCATGTCGAACCCGCCGGGCCATCGACGGGCGATGCCAGGAACCGCTCCCGGCGGTTCCTTTCGTTATTCCGCGGACTGCGCGGTCGCGCGTCGTCCGCGCCGGAGCCACGCAATGTCCAATTCCGCGTCCACGGCACCACGGGCTTCGCTGCTCAAGGGCCGCCTGCTGGCCTTCGCCGCCATCATCCTGGTCTCGGCCAACCTGCGCAGCGCGGTCACTTCGCTGACACCGCTGCTGGACCGGCTCGGCCACCTGTTCGACTTCGGCAGCACCATGACCGGCGTGCTCGGCATGATGCCTACCGCCGCGTTCGCCGTGTTCGCGCTGGGCACCCCGCGCCTGATCCGCTGGATCGGGCTGGAACGCACCGCGGTACTGACCATGCTGCTCGCCACCGCCGGCCTGCTGCTGCGCGCCAGCGCCGGCAGCGTCGGCATGTTGCTGGCGGGCTCGGCGGTGGCACTGGCCGGCATGGGCATCGGCAACGTGGTGGTGCCGCCGCTGGTCAAGCGCTACTTCGCCGACCGCGTCGGCACGCTGAGCACGCTCTACATCACCGTGCTGCAGGCCGGCACGATGGTCCCGGCGCTGCTGGCGGTGCCGGTGGCCGACCGTTTCGACTGGCGCGTCTCGCTGGGCATGTGGTCGCTGCTGTCGCTGGCCGCGCTGCTGCCGTGGGTGCTGCTGGCCCGGCGCACGCCGCGGCCCCGGCACGCGGCGGACACCGCCGTGGCGCACGCGCCCGGGCGGGTGTGGAAGACCTCGCTGGGCTGGGGCATGGCGCTGATGTTCGGCATGACCTCGCTGGGCACCTATTCGCTGTTCACCTGGCTGCCCAAGGTCATGGTCGAGGCTGGCGCGAGCGAAGCCTTCGGCGGCGTCATGGTCGCGCTGTACTCGGCCATCGGCCTGCTGCCGTCGCTGCTGGTGCCGGCATTGGCGGTACGCATGCGCAACCCGTTTCCGATCGCGATGCTGGTGGTCGGGCTCAATGCCGTCGCTTTCGCCGGCCTGCTGTGGGCGCCGATGCAGGCGCCGTGGCTGTGGGTTGTGATCGCCGGCCTGGGGCCGTCGACGTTCCCGCTGGGGCTGACCCTGATCAACCTGCGCACCCGCACCCCCGCCGGCTCGGCCGCACTGTCCGGTTTCATGCAGGGCGTGGGCTACAGCCTGGCCAGCCTCGGCCCGCTGCTGTTCGGCTGGCTGCATGGCCTCAGCGGCGGCTGGGCAGGATCGTTCGCCTTCCTGATGCTGTGCTCGCTGGTGCTGCTGGTCGCGGCATGGTTCGCCTGCAAGCCACAGCAGCTCGAAGACCACTGGGCGTGAGCACGCCGCGCCCGGGTGCGCGCTGCGCGGCGGCCAACGCTGGGCCGCGCGGTTACGAGCGGACCTGGCCTTCGCCGCGCACCACGAAGCGCTCCACGGTAAGTGCTTCCAGCCCCATCGGGCCGTAGGCGTGCAGGCGCGTGGTGGAGATGCCGATCTCCGCGCCCAGGCCCAGTTCGCCACCATCGGAGAAGCGCGAGGAGGCGTTGACCATCACCACCGCCGAGCGCAGCGCGTGCACGAAGGCGTCGGCATGGGCCGGATCGGCGGTGGCGATGACTTCGGTGTGGTCGGAGGTATGGCGGCGGATATGGGCGATCGCCGCATCCAGCGAATCGACCACCCGCACCGCCAGGATCAGGTCCAGGTATTCGGCGGCGTAGTCGGCCTCGTCCGCCGGCGCCACGCCGGCGACCAGCGCCCGGGTGGCGGCATCGCCGCGCAGCTCGACCCCGCGTGCGCGCAGCGCGTCGGCAGCCAGCGGCAGGAAGCGCGGCGCGATGTCGGCATGCACCAGCAGGGTCTCCAGCGAATTGCAGGCCGCCGGGCGCGACACCTTGCCGTCCAGCAGCAGGCCCAGCGCCAGCTGCAGGTCGGCGCTGTCGTCCACGTACAGGTGGCACACGCCCTTGTAGTGCTTGATCACCGGTACCCGCGCATGCTCGGCGACGAAGCGGATCAGGCCCTCGCCACCGCGCGGGATCGCCAGGTCGACGATGTCGTTGAGCTGCAGCAGCTCCAGCATGGTCTCTCGGCGCAGGTCCTCCACCAGGGTCAGCGCGGCATCGGGTACGCCAGCCTGGCGCAGGGCGCGCTTGAGCGCGGCGGCGATCGCGGTATTGGAATGGATCGCCTCCGAGCCGCCGCGCAGGATCACGCCGTTGCCGGCCTTGATGCACAGCGCCGCGGCGTCGGCGGTGACGTTCGGGCGCGCCTCGTAGATCATCGCGATCACCCCCAGCGGCACGCGTACCTTCTGCACGCGGATGCCATTGGGCCGCGTGTCGTCGCGGGTCACCTGGCCTACCGGGTCCGGCAGCGCGGCAACCTCGCGCAGGGCGTTGGCCACGCCGGCCAGGCGCTGCCGGTCCAGGGCCAGGCGATCGAGCATCGCCGCGCCCACGCCCTTGTCGCGCGCGGCCTGCAGGTCGCGTTCGTTGGCAGCCAGGATGGCGCCGGCATCGGCGTCGAGCGCATCGGCCATCGATGCCAGCAGTCCGCGCCGTGCATCGCCGGAAAGGCGCGCCAGCACCTGCGAGGCGTCGCGGCACTGCCCGGCAAGGGTCTTGATGTCGGTCATGCGTACAGCTCCCGGGAATATGCTGACCGGTCGTGGCTGTCGTGCGCCGGGGCGGTCACGGCAGCAGCACCAGGTCGTCGCGGTGGATCACGTTGTCGCCATAGGTGTAGCCGAGGATGGCCTGGATCTCGCGGGTGTGGCGGCGGCCGATGCGGCGCACGTCCACCGCCGAGTACTGGCTGATGCCGCGCGCCACGCAGGCTTGCCCGCCCTCGCCGTCCACCCGTACCTCGATCATGTCGCCGCGGCGGAACTCGCCCAGCGCATCGACCACGCCACCGGGCAGCAGCGAAGCACCCTTCTCGCGCAGCGCCCGCGCCGCGCCCGCGTCGACCAGGATTGCCCCCGGCTCGACCGGCGCATGCCGCAGCCAGTACTTGCGCGCGGCGATGCGCGAACGCCCGGCGTGCAGCCGGGTACCGCGCAGGCGCCCCTGCGCCAGGCCACGCACCACCTCGCCACTGCGTCCATTGAACAGGAAGGTATCGATGCCGGCGGCACCGGCCTTGGCCGCGGCCTGCAGCTTGGTATGCATGCCGCCGGTGCCGACCGCGCTGCCGCTGCCGCCGGCCATCGCCATCACCGCGGCGGTCAGCTCGACGACCTCGTCGACCGGCCGCGCCTGCGGGTCGCGGCGTGGATCGGCGGTGTACAGCCCGTCGATGTCGGTGGCGATGAACAGCGCGTCGGCATCGACCAGCGCGGCGACGATGGCCGCCAGGTTGTCGTTGTCGCCCAGCTTCAGCTCATCCACCGAAACGGTGTCGTTCTCGTTGACCACCGGCAAGGCGCCCAGTGCCAGCAGCTCGTTGAGCGTGGCGCGCGCGTTGAGGTAGCGGCGGCGGTTGCGCAGGTCGTCGTGGGTGAGCAGCACCTGCGCCACCGGGCACTCGAAGAAGCGTTGCCACAGGGCGATCAGCTGCGCCTGGCCGAGCGCGGCAAGCGCCTGCCGCGCGGCCATCGTCGCGCTGGCCTCGGCCGCCTTCGGCACGATGGCGCGCCCGGCGGCCACCGCGCCGGAGGAGACGATCACCACCTCGCGGCCGGCCAGCAGGTTGGCCGAGACGAACTGCGCCAGCCCCAGTGCGAAGCGCGGGGTCAGGCCGCCGCCATCGGCGGCCAGCAGGCTGCTGCCGACCTTGAGCACCGCCCGCCGCCACGGTGGCAGCGCCTGCTCGGCGAAGGGCGAAGGCGCGGTGTCGTTCATGGGCTCAACGCGTGTTCCATTCGTGGACGGTCAGGTCCGAGCAGTCCTGCAGGACCAGTGGATCGGTGGCGACGATGGCGCGTGCCTGCGCCAGGTCGTCGACGTTGCACAGCACGTAGGCGCCGCCGCTGCCGTCGCCGAAGCCGCCGGTCAGGTACAGCCGCCCCTGCGCGCGCAACGCATCGAGGAAAGCCTTGTGCGGTTCGATCACGCTCGCGTCGAACGCCGGCCTGCGCATGGCCATCACCAGGTACAGCTTCACGTCGTGCTCCAGGGCGGGAAGTACCGCCACGCATGTTGCACTGCCGCGCGGCGGATGTGGACGATGCTTTCGTTTCCAACCAACCGGCGTGCTCCGCGCGGCGCGTGCGCCGCATGAACCTACAGGGCGGCCCAGCGGGCCTGCAGTTCGTCCAGCCGCAGGTCGGCCGCCGCACCCGGCGACACGCGCGCGGCGAGGCTGCCTTCCGGCGTGCGCCCCTGCCCGGCCGTGTCCGCCGCCGCGGCGGCCGCCTTGTAGGCTTCGCGGAACGGTACGCCGGCCACCGCCGCCTCGACCGCCACGTCGGTGGCGTACATGCCCGAATCGATGGCGGCGCGGATGTTGTCGTCGCGCCAGTCCAGGTTGGACAGCAGCGCCGGCAGCAGTTCCAGCGCCGACAGGCCGCGGCCGAAGCCATGGAAGATCGCGCCCTTGGACGCCTGCAGGTCGCGGTGGTAGCCCGACGGCAGCGACAGCAGCTGCTCGATCTCGGTACGCGCGGCGGCCACGCTGGCATGGGTGGCGCGCATCAGTTCGATCACGTCCGGGTTGCGCTTGTTGGGCATGATCGAACTGCCGGTGGTGTACTGCGCCGGCAGCGCCACGAAGGCGAACTCGCCGGTGGTGAACAGCGACAGGTCCCAGGCGATGCGGCGCAGGTCCAGCGTGGCCCCGCCCAGCGCCTCCAGCGCGGCCAGTTCGAACTTGCCGCGCGAGAGCTGTGCATAGAGCGGGCTGATCTGCATGCGCGCGAACTCCAGCGCACGCGTGGTGTGTTCGCGGTCCAGCGGCAGGTTGACGCCGTAGCCGGCGGCCGTGCCCAGCGGGTTGCAGTCGATCAGCCGGCGCGTATCGGCGGCGCGTACCGCGTTGTCGATGAAGGCCTCGGCCCAGCCCGCCCACCACATCCCGGCCGAGGACACCACGGCGCGCTGGATATGGGTGTAACCGGGCAGCGGCTGCCGCTGTTCGGCGACGGCGCGGTCCAGCGCCACCTTCGCCACCTCGCGGCTGAGCGCGGCCAGGCGTGCCAGCTTCTCCTTCAGCCACAGGCGGGTGGCGACCAGGATCTGGTCGTTGCGGCTGCGGCCGGTATGGATCTTGCGGCCGGCATCGCCCAGGCGCTCGGTCAGGCGCGCCTCGATCGCCGAATGGCAATCCTCGTACTGCTCGTCCAGCACGAACGCACCGCTGCGGAAATCATCGGCCAGCAGCGCCAGTTCGCGCTTGAGCGCGGCCAGCTCTCCGGCCGACAGGATGCCGATGTGCTGCAGGCCCTCGGCATGCGCGGTACTGGCCTGGATGTCGTGCAGGAAGAACTCGCGGTCCAGGATCACGTCGTCGCCGGCGAGGAAGGCCTGGATCTTCGCGTCCACCGCGACGCCGGGTTTCTGCCACAACAGGTTGGTCATCGGAAGTCTCTCGGAATGGGCTTGGGGCGGGTCAATGCGGGATCGCGGTCAGCTCGGGCAGGCCCAGCGCGAGGTTGAGGTTCTGCAGTGCCTGCGCCGCCGCGCCCTTGAGCAGGTTGTCCAGGGTCGCCACCACCACCACGCGCTTGTTGCCCGGGGCCAGGGTGAAGCCGCCGATCTGCACGCCATGGCGGCCGGCGATGCGGCTGACCCACGGCGCATCGTCCACCACCTCCACCAGCGCCTCGCCGGCGTAGCACCGCGTGTACAGCGCCACCACCTGCTCGCGGGTGAGCGGCTGCTGCAGCCACAGGTTGACGGTCATGGTGATGCCGCGGAAGTGCGGGGCGACGTGCGGCATGAACTCCACCGGCACGCCGAGCCGGGTGGACACCTCACGCTCGTGCACGTGGTTGGCCAGCGCGTACGGCATCAGGTTGTCGCGCAGCAGCACGGTGTTGTTCTTGTCCGACGGCGCGGTACCGGCGCCGGAATAACCCGACACGCCGAAACAGGCCGGCGGCCCGGCCAGCTGCGACAGCAGCGGCGTGATCGCCAGCTGCATTGCGGTAGCGTAGCACCCCGGGTTGCTGATGCGCTTCTGGCCGGCGTAATCGTTGCGGGTAAGCTCCGGCAGGCCGTAGTACCAGCCGTTGTCGAAGCGGTAGTCGGCGGACAGGTCGACGATCACGGTCTCGGGCCGGCTGGCGTCCAGCGCAGCTACGAAGGGCTCGGCCTTGCCGTTGGGCAGGGCCAGGATCACCGCGTCGGCGCCCTTGGCGGCCACCGCCTGCGGATCGAGGCTCTCATAGCGCAGCGGGCCGCTGTAGCCGGCGTTGTGGTCGGCCACGGGCTGCCCGTCCAGTTCGCGCGAGGACACGAAGGCCAGCTCGATCCGCGGGTGCGCGGCAATCAGCCGGATCAGCTCGGCGCCGGTATGGCCGCGGGCACCGACGATGCCCAGCGAGAATTTCCTGTCGGTCATGAATGCGAATCCAGTAGTGACTGCAGATGGCGGCGCACCGCCGGCCATTCGCTGTCGATGATGGAAAAAACCACGGTATCGCGCGGCGTGCCGTCGGCGTGGCGCCGGTGGTTGCGCAGCACCCCGTCCTGCCGGGCGCCGAGCCGGGCGATGGCCGCGCGCGAAGCCTGGTTGAACCAGCTGGTCTCGAAGCCGACGCCGATGCAGCCCATCGCCTCGAAGGCGTGGCGCAGCAACAGCAGCTTGGCCTCGGTGTTGAGGCCGGTGCGCTGCACCCGCCGCTGGTACCAGGTGTAGCCGATGTTCAGCCGCGGCACGCCGGCATCGAGCGCGTAGTAGCGGGTGCAGCCGACGACCTCGCCGGCACTGTCGGCAACCACGAACGGCAGCGCGCTGCCCTGCGCCTGCGCCTCCAGTGCCGCCACCACGTAACGCTCCACCGCATCCGGCGCCGGCACGTTGGCGTACCACAGGCGCGACAGCTCGCCCTCGCCCAGCGCCCGGCGCAACGCCGGCACATGCGCCATGGACAGCGGTTCGAGCGCGACATGGGTGCCGCGCAGCTCCGGCACAGTGCTCCAGCAGGCGTCGGCCGCGGACCGGGTCATGACGTCATCCCTGCAGGCTGGGCTTGCGCCGCGCGCAATGCTCGACGAAGCCACGGATGCGGTCGAAGTCGCTGGCGCCGAACCAGAACACCTTCCAGTGGTCGAGCTTGTAGCAGCCGTCGGACTCGGCGTAATAGAAATGATTGACCGGGTTGCCGTTGCGCGAGCGCCAGAACAGCTGCGGGGTTTCCTCCTGCATCACGTTCCACACCGCGCGCCCCAGGCCTTCGCCCTGCGCGTCGTCGAGCACCGCGAACTTGTCCAGGTACACGCCTTCCGCCTCGTCGGTGAGGATCACCGCGGTGCGGTAATGCTCGCTGACGTAGGCGCGCAGCAGCTTCGTCTTCTCGAAGTAATCCGGCACCAGCTGGCGGCCGAAGCTGGATTCGATCAGCGCCTTCAGCCGCGCGGTGTCCAGCTGCTCCCACGACGTCGCCCTGAGCACCTTCTCGCCGCGGCGGACCAGGGTGCCCGAGCCCTTGTGGGTGAACAGCTCCTTGGCCAGGTCGGCCGGGCGCGTGATCGATACCGAGGATTCCTCCGGCAGCTTGTCCAGCAGGTCCTTGATCTGTTCGATCTTGACCTTCATGCCACCGTGCAGCCACGGCTGCTGGATCAGGTGTTCGTACTCGGTGGACAGGTTGATCGAATCGATCAGCCTGCCATCGGCATCGAGCAGGCCGCCGGTGCCGGTGAGGAAGATGATCTTGTACGGCTGCAGCTCCTGCACCAGCTCGTTGGCGGCGAAGTCGGCGTTGACGTTGAGGATCTGCCCGCTCGGGGTCTCGCCCAGCGAGGTGATGACCGGGATCGAACCGGCGCGCAGGCTGGCCTCGATCGGCGCCAGGTTGACCCGCTTCACTTCGCCGACCAGCCCGTAGGTATCGCGGTCCAGGTACTCGGCCTCGAACACGCCGCCGGTGATGGAGGTGGCGCGGGCGCCGTTCTGCTGCAGCGCCTCGACCAGCTGCAGGTTGGACTGCTGGAACACCTTGCGCACGATCGCCAGCGCTTCGGGGGTGGTCACGCGCAGCCCGTTGACGGTGCGCTTCTCGATGCCGGCGGCCGACAGCTCGGCATCCAGCTGCGGGCCGGCGCCGTGCAGCACGATCGGGGTCAGCCCGACTTCCTGCAGGAACGACAGTGACGACGTCAGCGCCTCCAGGTCGTCGCGCAATACCGCGCCGCCGACCTTGACCACGGCGAAGCGCTTGGCGTCCAGCTGCGAGAAGCGCTTGAGGTACTGGCTGATTTCCTTCGCGCTGGCCATGCTCGAAAGCAGGCGCACGATGGTCTGGCGGGTCTGGCGGTGGGGTTGCATGGTGGGCAGTTCGTCTGTCGTGGGGGTGGAACGCGGCGATCAGGCGCCGCGCTGCAGGATCGTGAGAACCGAACCGGCGTAGCGCTGCAGCTGCTCCAGCGTCACGAACTCGTCGGCGGTGTGGGCCTGGGCGATGTCGCCGGGACCGTAGACCATGGTGGTGTAGCCGGCGGCCGAGAACAGCGAGGCCTCAGTCCAGAAATCGACCGCATTGCCGATCGGCAGGCCCAGCTCCTCGGCGACGTCGCGTGCGGCCAGGCGGCGTTCCTCGGCGCGGGCGATGTCGCCGGACGGCAGGCTCGGGCCGCGGAAGGTCTCCTCGAAGTGCGCGGCCGCCGGCTCGGCGAAACCGGCGAAGGTCGCCAGCAGCTGGTCGATGTCCATCGACGGCAGCGGGCGGAAACCGAAACGCAGCTCGGCCTCGGGCGCGATCATGTTGGCCTTGATGCCGCCTTCGACGCGGCCGATGTTGAAGCGCAGCCCGGTCAGGCCGCCGAAGCGCGCATGCGCCAGCGACTGCACGTGGTCCAGCGCGCGGCCGCCCCAGCGCATGGCCTGGTGCAGCGCGCTGGCCGCCGCGTCCTGCTGGCCGGAGGCATGGCCGGCGCGGCCGCTGAATTTCATCAGCACCGAGCTGATGCCGCGGTGCGCCAGCACCGCCTCGCCCAGGGTCGGCTCGGCCACCAGCACCGCTTCATACGGGATGCCGCGGGCCAGGAAGGCGGCGATGCAGCGCGGGTCGTTGGCTTCCTCGTCCGAGGAAAACAGGAACGCCGCATCGCCGTCGGTGCGGTTGGCGGCGGCCACCAGCGCAGCCGCGGCGCCCTTGATGTCGCATACGCCGAGCCCGACCACGCGGTCGTCCAGGCGCCGCATCACGTGCGGATCGGCACTCCAGCGCGGCGAATCCGGCACCGTGTCCAGGTGCACGTTGAACAGGTACTTCGGCGCGCCACGCACCGCGTACAGGCTCACCGCGCCGGCGCCGTGGTCGACCACCTCGACCTGGAACCCGGGCAGGTTCGCGCGCAGGTAATCGAAGATGCCGCCGGTGGTGATCGCGCGCGGCGGGTTGCGGGTGTCGAAGGACACCAGCTTTTCCAGGTGCGAGAGCGTGGATTCGAGCAGGTCGGTCATGGTCTGTCGGGAGCTGTCAGTGGCAGGCGGCTGGCGCGTACGGGAAACGAGGATGGCGGGAACGCCCGGCCGCATGCGGGCGCCCATCGAAGGCGTTGACCGCATTCGCGCCCCGGAATCCAGGGGCGCGGGCGGGCCGGGGTCTGCAGGCACCCTTCCCGCGCCGTGGCGGGAAGGACGCCGGCATCAACCGTGGTTGACCTGCGCGTACAGCGTGGAGCTCATGCCGAACAGCTTGATGAAACCCTCGGCCTCTTCCACGCCCCAGTCGGCCGACTGCGCGTAGGTCGCCCCCTTGGCGTTGAGCAGGTGCGGCGAACGCACCGCCACCGCATCGACGCGGGCGCCACGGGTCTCCAGCACCACCTCGCCGTTGACCTTGCCCTGCGACGACTGCAGGAACGCCTCCAGGTCGGTCTTCAGCGGGTCGTGATAGAAGCCTTCGTAGACCAGTTCCACCCACTTGCGCGCCACGTCCGGCTTGAAGCGGTTCTGCTGCTTGGTCAGCACCGCGTCCTCCAGCGCGCGGTGCGCGGCCAGCAGCGCGGTCAGGCCCGGCGCCTCGAACACGATGCGGCCCTTGAGGCCGATCACGGTGTCGCCGGTGTACACGCCGCGACCGACGCCGTACGGGGCGAACAGCTTGTTGAGCCTTGCCAGGATCTGCTCGCCCGGCAGCGCCTTGCCGTCCAGTTCCACCGCCTCGCCCTCGACGAACTTCAAGGTCACGGTCAGCGGTTCGATCGGCCACGCGCTGCGCGGCGCGCACCAGCCGCGCGCACCCTCGCCCGGGGCTTCCCACCTGTCGATTTCGCCACCGGACATGGTCACGCCCAACAGGTTCTCGTTGATGGTGTAGGCCTTCTGCTTGGCGCGCACGCCGAAGCCGCGCTCCTCCAGGTACGCCTGCTCGTAGGCGCGGGTCTGGGTGTGCTCCTTCTGGATCTCGCGGATCGGGGCGAGGATGCGGTAATCGCCCTGCGCCTTCACCGCCAGGTCGAAGCGCACCTGGTCGTTGCCCATGCCGGTGCAGCCGTGGGCGATGGCGTTGGTGCACAGCTCGGCGGCGCGCTTGAGGACGGCATCGACGATCAGGTAGCGATCGGACACCAGCAGCGGATACTGGCCCTGGTAGCCCTCGCCAGCCCACACGAACGGCTTGACGAAGCCTTCCCAGATCGCCGGGCCGCCATCGACGGTGACGTGGCTGGCCACGCCCAGTTCGGCGGCGCGCTTCTCGATGGTCTCGCGCTCCTCGGCGTCCACGCCGCCGGTGTCGGCGAACACGGTGTGCACGTTCCAGCCGCGCTCCTTCAGGTAGGGCACGCAGAAGCTGGTGTCCAGGCCGCCGGAGAAGGCCAGGACGATGTCGCGGGATTCGTTGGGAGTGGTCATGTGGGGGATCTCGTTGGGCGACGCGCGGGCCGCCGTTGCTGAATCGGGTAAAGGGAAAGCGGCGGGATGGATCAGCGGACCAGTGCGGCCATGATCGCCTTCTGCACGTGCAGGCGGTTCTCGGCCTCGTCGATGGCGATGCACTGCGGCGAATCCATCACCGCGTCGGTGGCCTTGACGTTGCGCCGCAGCGGCAGGCAATGGCTGAACACGCCGTTGTTGGTGAGCGCCATCTTGGCCTCGTCGACGATGAAGTGCTTGTACTGGTCGCGGATCGGCTTCTCCGGCGCCCAGTTGCCGAAGTACGGCAGTGCGCCCCAGCTCTTGGCATAGACCACGTCGGCGCCGCGGTAGGCGCTTTCGATGTCGTGGCTGACCGTCAGCGAGCCGCCGCTTTCGGCCACGTTCTGCGCGGCCCAGCCCATGTAGCGCTCGTCGAGGATGTACTGCTCGTCCGGGCACAGCAGGGTCACGTCCATGCCCATGCGGGTGGCGATGGTCAGCGCCGAGTTGGCCACCGCGGTGTTCAGCGGCTTGGGGTGGTAGGTCCAGGTCAGCACGTACTTCTTGCCACGCAGGTCGCTGCTGCCGAAGTGCTCCTGCAGCGCCAGCGCATGCGCCAGCTCCTGGCACGGATGGGTGATGGTCTCCATGTTGATGACCGGCACCGGCGAGTACCTGGCGAATGCCTTGAGCACGATGTCCTGGCGGTCGTACTGCCAGTCGACGAACTTCGGGAAGGCGCGCACGCCGATGAGGTCGACGTAGCGGCCCAGCACCTTCGCCACTTCGGCGATGTGCTCCTCGGTGTCGCCGTCCATCACCGTGCCCAGGTCGAACTCGATCGGCCACGCGTCCTTGCCCGGCTGCAGCACGATGGCGTGGCCGCCGAGCTGGAACGCGCCCAGCTCGAAGCTGGTGCGGGTGCGCATCGACGGGTTGAAGAACACCAGCGCGATGGACCTGCCCTTCAGGTCGTCGCCCAGCTTGTTGCGCTTGAACAGCGCCGCCTGGGTCAACAGCGCGTCGAGTTCGGCGCGGCTCCAGTCCTGGGTGTTCAAGAAGTGCTTCACAGACATCGATCCATCCTTTGCTGGTGCGGGGGACCACCGTTGCCGGCGGCAGGATGCGCGGACGCGCGGCTCATTGCAGTTGAAACTTTCGTGGAACAGAAACGAAAAAACCCAGCCGGGGGCTGGGTTTTCCGAACAGACAGCACGAGGCTCCGGTTTACCCAGCGAATATGTGGGATTCCGGTCGGCGGGCACGCGAAGTCATGCCGGAGGCCATCCGGGCGGTGCTGGTTTCGTGCTGGAAGCTGTTCGCCTTCATCGTCGCGCATGGTCGCACGCGCCCTGGCACCACGCAAGTGCCGCGGCGCAGCAATCAGGGATTGGCCGGTCCCTGTTCCAGGCCCTCGCCCAGCTCGGGGGTGATCGACACCCGCAGCTTGAGGCGGTTGCCGGGGTCTTCGGGCAGGCGCGAGCGGAACTTGATGCCCTTGTAGACGTAATCCACGTCGTAGGCGATGGGCCGGCGGAACTCGCGCCCCACCTCGATGATGCGGCATTCGGGGGTGAGCAGCGCGCCATTGTTGCCGGCACCCGCCGCACGCACCTCCGCATCGGCCTCTTCCTCGCCGTCCTGGTGGCTGAAGATGCCCTTGACCGAATCCCAGAAGCGGCGGAAGCCACCCTTCTGCTCCTCGCCCTTGACCTCCACCGGCGCCAGGGTGAGCGTGGAGACGGGCTCGCAGTGCTCCTCGGTGCGGGTGGCGCGCAGGGTCTGGAACACCGGCTCGACGTTGAGCACCTGCGCATAGTCGTAGCGCACGTTCTCGACGACCACCACCCGGTTGCGCAGGTCGGCGTTCTGCGCCCCGGCCGGCATGGCGGAGACGGCCAGCAGGCAGGCCATGGACAGCGACACGGGAGCGTGCTTCATCGACACTTCAACGGAGATGGATGAGGGATGACCACCGATATAGTGTAGGCGCGACAAGGGATGGAGGCTGAACATTACCCGTCCATCGCGCCGCTGCACAGCCCGGGCGTGCCCGCCCGGCCCCGGCCCGCTAGAATTGCCGGCTCTGTTTTCGCTCCCACGGCACGCCCATGGCCCTGCACCTGTACAACACCCTGACCCGGCAGCTGGAGCCGTTCGCCCCGCTGGACCCGGCCGCCCCGACCATGTACGTGTGCGGCCCGACCGTCTACAACTACGTGCATATCGGCAACGCCCGCGGCCCGGTGGTGTTCGGGGTGCTCGCGGGCCTGCTGCGGCGCCGCTTCGGCGGCCTGCGCTACGCCCGCAACATCACCGACGTCGATGACAAGATCAATGCAGCGGCCCGCGAACAGGGGGTGCGGATCTCGGCGATCACCGACCGCTTCGCCGCCGCCTACCGCGACGACATGGCCGCACTGGGCGTGGCGCCGCCGGACATCGAGCCCGAAGCCACCGCCCATATCCCGCAGATCATCGCCATGATCGAGCGGCTGATCGAGGCCGGGCACGCCTATGCCGCCGAAGGCCACGTGCTGTTCGCGGTCGCCACCTTCGACGGCTACGGCAAGCTGTCGCGGCGCGACCCGGACGAAATGCTGGCCGGCGCCCGCGTCGAGGTGGCCCCGTACAAGCGCGACGCCGGCGATTTCGTGCTGTGGAAGCCATCCAGCGACGACCTGCCCGGCTGGGAATCGCCCTGGGGCCGCGGCCGCCCGGGCTGGCATATCGAATGCTCGGCGATGGCCGCCGCCCACCTGGGCGACACCATCGACATCCATGCCGGCGGCGTCGACCTGCAGTTCCCGCACCACGAGAACGAGATCGCGCAGAGCGAATGCGCCCACGGCGGGCGTACCTTCGCCCGCTTCTGGCTGCACAACGGCATGCTCAACTTCGGCGGCGCCAAGATGAGCAAGTCGCTGGGCAACATCGAGCGCGTGCACGACCTGGTGCGCCAGCACCCGCCCGAAGCGCTGCGCTACGCGCTGCTGTCGGCGCACTACCGGCAGCCGCTGGACTGGTCGGACGCCCTGATCGAGCAGTCCGTGCGCACCCTGGACCGGCTGTACGGCACGCTGCGCGACCTGGACGAGGTCGACGCCGGCGCTGCGATCCCGGCCGCGGTCGAGGCCGCGCTGGACGACGACCTCAACACGCCGCTGGCACTGGCCGAGGTGGCGCGCATCGCCAGCGAGGCGCGCAAGGCCGAAAGCGACGGCGAGAAGGCGCGCCTGAAGGGCGAACTGCTCGGCGCCGGGCTGGCCCTGGGCCTGTTGCAGCAGGCACCGTCGGCGTGGTTCGGCCGCGGCGCGGGCAGCGACGACGATGCCCGCATCCAGGCCCTGATCGATGAACGCATCGCCGCCAAGCAGGCCCGCGACTTCGCCCGTGCCGACGCCATCCGCGAGCAGCTGGCGGCGGAGAACATCGTGCTGGAGGACACCCCGCAGGGCGTGCGCTGGGTGCGCAGGCGCGCCTAGCCAATGCCCGGCCGGCGCATCCGGCGCCGCTCCAGCCATGCCGCGGACGGCAAGGCCCTCCCCTGACGGAACCAAGATGACCGACTCCCCCTTCCCGCTCGAAGCCACCGCCGCCGAAGCCCAGGCCGCGATCGCCGACGAATTCTCCTTCTTCGGCGACTGGTCCGAGCGCTACCAGTACCTGATCGACCTCGGCCGCAAGCTGCCGCCCTTCCCGGATGCGTGGAAGACCGAGGCGCACCGCCTGCACGGCTGCCAGTCGATGGTATGGATCGTGCCGGGAGGCAATGCCGACCGGCTCGTGTTCCACGCGGTCAGCGACTCGGCCATCGTTTCCGGGCTGATCTATCTGGCGCTGCGCGTCTACTCCGGCCGCCCCGCCGCCGAGATCCTGGCCACCGAGCCGGAGTACGTCGCCTCCATCGGCCTGGCCCGGCACCTGTCGCCGACCCGCAGCAACGGGCTGGCGGCGATGCTGTCGTTCATCCGCGACACCGCGCGGTCGCAACCACAGTGACCGCCGGCAGCGGCGATGCCGGCGTAGGCGCGCTGCTGCGCCAGCCCGGCTTCGCGCACCTGCTGGCCTACCGCATCACCGCGATGCTGTCCTACCAGATCGTCGCGGTCACGGTCGGCTGGCACATCTACGAGATCACCCGCAATCCGTTCTCGCTGGGCCTGGTCGGGCTGGCCGAAGTGCTGCCCTATTTCTGCGTGGCGCCGTTCGCGGGCTACCTGGTGGACCACCTGCCACGCCGCCGCCTGGGCATGGCGGCCAGCCTCGGGCTGGTAGCCACCGCGGCCATCCTGTGCGCGGTCGCGCTGGGCGCGTTGCCGTTCCAGGGCGTGTGGCCGATCTACCTGGCGATCGCCCTGACCGGGATGGTCCGCGCCTTCCTGTCGCCGGTCTACAACGCGTTGTTCGCGCGGGTGCTGGCGCGCGGGCAGTACGCGCGCGGCGCCGGCTTCGGCAGCGTGGTGTTCCAGGCCGGCATGGTGCTCGGTCCGGCGCTGGGCGGCGTCCTGGTCGGCTGGGGCGGCAAGGCCCTGGCCTATGCCGTGGCCGCGGCGATGGCGGCGCTGGCCATGGCCGCGCTGGCCCTGCTGCGCGTGCACGAAGCGCCACCGCCGCAGACCCGCGCGCCGATCTTCGCCAGCATCGCCGAGGGCGCGCGTTTCGTACTGTCCACACCGGTGATGCTCGGCGCGATGGCGCTGGACATGTTCTCGGTGCTGCTGGGCGGCGTGGTGGCGATGCTGCCGGCCTTCATCCAGGAAATCCTGCATTACGGGCCGGAAGGCCTGGGCATCCTGCGCGCGGCGCCGGCGCTGGGATCGGTATGCGTGGGCCTGTGGCTGGCCCGGCACCCGCTGCACCGCAACGCCGGGCGCGTGCTGCTGTACGCGGTGGCCGGCTTCGGGCTGTGCGTGATCGGCTTCGGCCTGTCGCGCAGCTTCTGGCTGTCGGCGGCGATCCTGCTGTTCTACGGCGCGTTCGACGGCGTGTCGGTGGTGGTGCGCTCGACCATCCTGCAGCTGGCCACGCCCGACGAGATGCGTGGCCGGGTGTCGTCGATCAACGGCATCTTCATCAGTTCGTCCAATGAACTGGGTGCGTTCTACGCCGGCACCATGGCGCGGCTGCTGGGACTGGTGCCGGCGGTGGTGGTCGGCGGCTGCGCGGTGCTGGGCGTGGCGGGCCTCACCGCGTGGAGGAACCCCACGCTGAGGCGACTGAACCTGCGCGACCTGCAGTAGCCCTGGGCAGCAGCAACAGGCACATGCGCCACCAGCCGGGAGCACGGCATCTGCAACTGCCGTCCAGCCGCGCGCCGGCTCGCCCGCTTTTCCAACCCATGGCAGACAACTGTGCCGGCAAGGCACTGAGCATATAGGAGCATGCAAGGAGCACTACCCGGAAGCGGGGCAGCCGATCACGAAATCGTGCTGAGGCCAGCTCGGTCACCTTTCCCTACGCGCACTACCACGTCAGGCATCAGGAACGGCGCAGCCGGCGGTTCGGGCCAGATAGAAGCCCCGCAGGATGTACCCATTGCGGGCACGTGTGGCACTGAAGGACGGGATCCATTCGCCTGGGCACCCCTCATTTCGATGCGGGTTGCGAGGTTCTCATCGGCTCCAATGCCCTGAACTTGGAACCATATTCATCGGTGAGACTGCGCGCCTCCTGCGGGTTGCGAACGATCGTCGGAGTCAACAGTACGATCACCTCACTTCGACGGGTGTTCTGTGTCTTGCGCCCGAACAGTCCACCAATCACTGGAAGACGGCTCAATCCTGGAAAACCGGATGACCCGCGCGTGGCACTATCCTCGATCAGGCCCGCAAGCATCACCGTATCCCCGGCGCTTACCGCGGCCTCGGTCTTCATGCGCCGCGTGTTGATGCGCACGTTGCCGTTGGCGTCCGCCTCGCCTTCAGGAGCACTCACTTCCTGCACGATGTCCAGGAACACCATACCGTCGCGTGTGACCCGCGGCCGCACCTTCAGGATGGTACCCGTCTCAAGATACTGCACCTGCGCATACTGGTTGTCGCTGATGCCGGATATGGAGACCGAGTAGACCGGGATCTTGCTGCCGACATTCAACGTGGCCTCTGCGTTGTTGCGCACGAACAGGGACGGCGTCTGCAACAGCCGCACATCGGTAACCTGATCCAGCGCAGTGATCACCGCCGCCGCGTTCTTGCCCAGGAACGTCCAGCTCAACCCACCTCCACCCTTTCCGTCGCCGGGCAGGATGGAGCCGGCGATATCACCCCAGATGCCCCGCCCCAGCGCGGAGGGCAACCCGGCACCACCACTGCCCACCGGTGCGTTCACAGCCTGCTCGAAGTACCAGTTGACGCCATAGCTGAGCTCGCCGGTCAACGCAACTTCGGCAACCTGCGCCTCGATGTGCACCTGCAGCGGCATCACGTCGAGCTTCTCCACCACTTCCCGGATCGACCGCCAGGCTTGAGGCGTGGTCCGCACCAGCAGCGTATTGGTCTCCTCCACCGCGGAAACGCCCACGCGGTCCCCTTCCACCTCCAGTGTGATATTGGCGTTGCCGCTGTCATGCGGCGAAAGCGCCAGCGATTCGCGCACGCCACTGCCAAGTCCGGCTGCGGCCCCATCCGGCGAAGCATTGTCCGAGCCGATGGAAATCGCCGGCCCTGTCGTCCCCTCGAGCACAACCGGCGTTGCACCGGGAGCAAGTGCGGGCAGCCGTCCCTCACCGCGGGTGCCCGCACCGAACACCTCTCCCAGCCGTTCGGCCAGGTCCTTGGCCTTGATGTACTTCAACTCATGGGAAAAAAGCCGCGCACTTCCGCCGGCGCTGTCAATGCGGTCGAGCCACTGCTGTATCTGGTCCAGGTAACGCGCCTGCGGGGTGATCACCAGCACCGCGTTGGCATTGTCCAGCGGCAAGAAGCGGAACATACCGGCGCTGGGCGTCCTGCTGCTTTCGCCGAATACCCTCTCCAGGTCACTGGCCACCTGCGAGGCGCGGCCGGACTGGATCGGGAACACCCCGACCGACATGCCCGACAACCAGTCCACGTCGAATATCTCGACCGTGCGCAGGTAATTTTCCAACTCGGCGCGGGTCCCCCCCAGAGTGATGAGATTGCGCGAAGCATCGATGCCGACGATGGCGTTGGAACGCGCGTATGGCTCCAGCACCTTCTTCATCTCGTTGGCGGAGATGTACTGCAGGGGCACCACCCGCACCTCATAGCCGCGCATGACCGAAGCCGGTGCGGTGCTGGGCGCGACCGTGCCAGCCAGCGACTGGTCGGCAGGCACAACGTTGTAGCGCCCAGCACTGTACAGCAGGCGGGCATTGTTCCAGCCCAGCACCATCTCCAGCAGATTCAATGCCTGCGCCGGCGATACCGGCTTCGGCGTCGCCAGGGTGACCGTTCCCTGTACCCCGGGAGCAATCACGTAATTCTGGCCCAGCATGTCGCCCAGGATCGCCTTGGTGACGGCCTGCACGGATTCACCCTCGAAATTGAACACCGCCGTCCCATTACCGGCGCCGGCCAAGGGGGATGGCATGGCAGCACCCGCGGCCCGGCCGATCATCCGCCCGCTGCCATGGCGGATGACCGCGCGCTCGGACCGCAGCTCGGCTTCAGATCCACCACCAACCTGCTCCACCGGCCCGGTCCTGGCCGCTTCAGCGCGGCCTGCCGCGCTCTCACGACGGATGTCAGGAGTGGATGCCGTCGCACATGCGCTCAAGGCACCGACCATCAGGAAAACAGGAGCAATACGTTGCGTCATGCGTTCACTCTACGGATTCTGGTTGGCCGGTCGTACGGCCGGGTTCTGTTGCTGGAGCTGGAGCTGGCGTCGACGCGCCTGGATGCGCTCGCGGATCGCATGGATCTGCGCTTCCGTGGCGACGGCACCCGCCGTCGGCGCCGCTTGTGTGGCCGGGACTGCAGGTGGAGCCTGTTCTTGCATCCCCTGCGTTCCCTGCGCCGCAACTGCTGGCTGATCCGCTCCGGCTCCGGATGCGACCCCACTGCCGCTGAATACCTGCAGCACCAGTTCGATCGTACCGCTGGGTCCATCCACTACGGCACTGCGCGGTCGAAGGGATATCAGCCGCCAGCCGGACTCCGGCTCCCCGCCCAGGCGCAGGCGCAGCGATTGTCCCTGCTCCGTAGTCACGGTCGCCATTTCCAGCCCCGGTGTCATCAGGACCCCGGTAAGTCGGACTGCCCCGGTTTGGCTCTGCGCACCTTCCAGAAGGAACCGGTGGGGTCGGCGATCAGCGGCGAACACGGGTCTGGCCAGGGCCTCTGCGTTGTCCAGCGCGGCTGGATCGGTGGTCAAAGCAGCCGGCAAAGCTGGCAGGTCCGGCACATCCGTTGCCGGGTTGCCCGCGCCTGTGCGGCCGCCCAGTCCAAGCAGTGTGGATATCCAGACCGCCAGCGCCCAGATGGTGAACCCGGCAATCCACCAAGTGCGCAAACCAGCCGTGTCACTGCGCACGGGTCACCTCCAGGACGACGCCTGCTGGTGTGGGGCGAAGGAAACCGCTCAGCTCGAAGCTCACGTCAAGACCATTGCCGCCATCGGGAGCACCTGCCAGGGACAGGATATCCACTCTCCGCATACTGAGTTGCTGCGCACCGCTCTCCAGTGATTGCAAAACGCGCATCCACTCGTCCATGCCGCAGCGCAATCGCACCTGCACCACCACGCGCACAAAACGACCCGAAGTATCAGCCTGCATCGGCGAGCGGTCGCTGATGGCGCAGCTGCGACCGTCCGGGCTGGCCTCACGCACCGCCGCTTCCAGACGCTGCACCAGTTGCGACGTTGCCAGCTCCACCGAGCCTTCGGGCATGAAGCCCGGCTGTGCCGTCAGCAGTTGCAGCGCCTGCTGCAGGCGCTCGGCGACCTGTGGCGCCTGCTTCAATTGAAGATCGATGCGTTGGCGGCGCTCCTGCAACCGGGCAATCTCGGCATCCAGCGCCTGCAGCGGCTTGACCAGCAGCGGATGCACGACAAGCAGATAGAGCACAGCGACCGCCGCCAGCAGCAGGCCGAAGGCCATCCAGCGATCACGGCGACCGGGCTGCAGCGCCATCGGCGGCCTCCGGATCAGCGACGCGCAACTCGGCCGCAAGAGTGAATCGCTCGCGCCCACCACGGGGTCCGGCTTGCAGCACCCCGGTAAGCGTCGGGGTTTTCCACAGTGGAGAGCCATCCAGTCCGGCAACCAGCGACGACGCACTGCCGCTCATGCCGATCAGTTGCATCCGGTCTTCCTCGATGCTGAGCTTTTCCAGCGAAGTGTCGTCGCCGAGGCGATGGCTGAGCTCGTTGATGATCCGGGTCCGCGTGGCCTGCTGCGCTCTTTGCGCAGCAAAGAAGGCATGACCATCCAGCAGATCCTGCAATTGCTGTCGCTGGCCGGCAACCACCCGCGCTCGCGCGGCCGACGCCTCTACTTGGGCGGCCAGCCGTGCTGCCGCCTGACGACGATTGTCCAGCAACTGCCAGCCGGCCAGCACCAAGAACACCATTGCAGTGAATAGCAGCAGCCGGTCAAGATTCCGCAGCGGGTACGTCTGCCGTCGCCGCTGCGACGCAGGCAACAGGTTTACCCCCAGCGTCTGACCCGACGCATCGACCACATCCACGCCGTCAAGTTGACCCTGCCATGCCTCTCGTGGCACAAGCAGGGTCTCCACGGCGTGGCGTGGGGCAACCACCAGTTCGACCTCAATCTGGCCGCCAGCATGGCGCTGCATTACACGCGCGTCGTAATACACCTGTTCGGCGCTGAACGGAGTCTGCCGGTCGATCTCGAAACGCAGGGCATCGCGCAGGTGTGCCTCGGCAGCAGCCGGCAGGCGCAACGATCTGCGCAACGCGGAGCCCGCCGACAGCAGGGCGAAACGCGGCAGCATGCGGTCTCGCGCCGGAAGCGAGGCATCCATCGCTGTTGGCTGCAGCGACGATGTCGTCTCGGCCAGCAGCACCCTGCTCGCGCCCTGCGCATACCAGATCCGCATACCTTCCTCGCTCCGCGCCAGCAACAGGCGGGTATCGGACAAGCCAAGAAGGGCCTGCCAACGCGCCGGCAACCCGGATACAAGCGACGCCTTCCACCAGGCCCAGAATCCGCCGCCCCCTGGCGTCAGGCGCGCTACCACCTGCTCCAGCCTTTCGCGCACCGCCATCATCTCGATACCGCTCCCTGTTCCCACCGCAACACTGTATAGGGCGCACCACCCGCACCGTCCGGCGCCAGCCGCACCAGGGCCCGCAGCACGGCCCTGCGTCCGCTCCCCATCAGCACTTGGCTGTCGACACTATAGATGCCACTGCCGGTCAGCGTGGGCGCGGGCAAGTACCCAGTCGGTCCAGGCATGGCGCCGGCGTCTTCCCGTTCGCGCTGGGCGAGTATCAGTTTGGCATCCAGCCCCATGGCTGCAAGTACCGGCGCGGACGCAAAGCGCACGTCGGGATGCGCGTTGCCATACACCGTCACCCAAGGTGCCAGCCGCTCGTAGAGCGCCGTATCCATGCCCAGCAGCCGCTGCAACTCAGCAATGCCATCAAACTGTGCGTTCTTGGCGCCGTAAGGGAAGTCCACGGCCAGATAATCTGCCGTCTCCGCGCCACCACCGGGCTGTTGCAGGTCGTCTGCATCGCGCCAGTCCATGATGGCACCCACCAGCCGCGTGGCACGCGCCGGTTCCACCTCCAACGCATGCAGCAGCCCTTCCAGCAGAGGACGCCCGGCCTGGTTGAGGTCGACCTTGGCGGATTCATCGGTGATGCGCAACTCAACCGTGCGATCAGCGAACGACCAGCGGTAGCGCCGACCATCTGCGTGCCAGGCCGGCTGCGTTGGTGTGGCGCGCATCCGCGACAGTGCATAATCGATACCGGCATGGGCGATCTCCTGCCCCGCTGCAAGGTCAGCGGCTCCGCGGCCCTGCATGTATTCCACACGTGCACTCAGCGCAAAGGCGCCGATGGTCGCAGCCAGCAAGGCGATCAACCACAGCACCAGCACCAACGCCGCGCCGCGCGCCTTCATCGCCAACGTCCCCGAACGCCCTGTTGCTGCGGCAACGCCACCACCAGCGGCGGCCAGGCAGCGCCGGTCATTGTCACGATGTCTACTGAGACCAGCAGTGGCATCCGGCCTTGCACCTGCCATTGTTCCTGCCACGGCCCCAGCGCGCCGGTAGCGGGGTCAATACCCCGGTATCGCAGCCGCACCTGCCTCAATCCATCGGCCAGGAGCTCTGGTGCACGCGGCGGGCTTTCCTCCACCGTCCGCCCCGCCTGCAGGAGGGTCATGCCGATATACAGTGCCTGCGCATCGCCGCTGCCGGTGACTTCCAGCGTATGGAGATAAGGACCGCCACGTCCGAGATAACCCGGCACTTCCGCCACGAAGCGCATCTGCTTCGGATTACCGAGAAAGACGACGATCGCGCCCCCGCCCGGATCATCATTAAATTTCAATGGCAAGGCCGATGCCAGGCGGCGACGCAGGAATCCATCCACCGCACGGATGCGTTCATTCTGACTGGCGATGGCTTCCCCCCGCATGCTGATGGCTGATGCCGAGCGCACCAGCGCGAACGCCAGCGATATGCCAGCGGCCAGCAACACGGTCGCCAGCAGCACTTCGACCAGTGTGAAACCGCGTGCCCGCCGGGCCTGCAGGGTCATGGCCCGGTCTCCACGGAACTGCCACTTCGCATCCGGAGGCTACGCCAGTGAAGCTGGTCACGTGCCTCATCGCCCCAGCGCACCCGCAGGTCAAGCTGCCAGAGTCTGGAGTCCACTCGTCGCGGTTCGATATACGGCGCCACATCCAGCGTCCAGTGGTAGCGCCCCTGCTCCCATTGGCCCTGCCGCCTGCCCGCCGCCAATGGCACCTCAATGCCAATTGTCGCCAGCAACGATTGCGCATGCATGGCCGCACGCCCCTGCATATCTGCGTTTTTCACCTGTCGTGCAGCACCGGACAGGCTGCCAAGCAACAACGTCGCCGCAAGCGCCATCAACACGAAAGCGACAATGACCTCGATCAGGGAAAAGCCACGCTGCCGTCTCACGGAGCCTCCGTGCGCACCGGTCCGGAGCGCACCTCGCCGGTGATCCAGCCGATATCGATGCGCCACACCGCTTCACCGGTCAGCAGATCGATGCGCCCCCCGGTGGAGGCGCCATCCTCAAAGAAGCGCACGACCCCTGTCCCCTGCTGCATCTGTACTTCACGAGCCCCCGTGTAGCGCACAGCCACAGAGGCAGGCAGCTCGCCGTGCCGGCCTCCTACGCCGTGCCACCGGCGGCTGCGTACATCCAGTTGGAACTGCTGCGGCTCGCCAGTGGTGATGGCGCGCACGCGCGCATGCCGCAGTTCGGCCGCCAGGGTCTTGCCGGCGCTGCGCAGACGCATGCCCTCGGTACCACCCCGCGTGGCCATCGCCGCCATCAGGGTCATGGCAGCCACCAGCACCAGGACCAGCATGACTTCCAGCAAGGACATGCCCGCCATCCCATACCGGCACAAGCCGGCGAGCGGCAAGCCAGCAGAGCAACGGCAGGGACGCGGCACGCCTGTTCCTCCTTACTCGTTGCGGATATCTGCGTTGTAGCTATCCCCGCCGGGCTGACCATCGGCTCCGAGGCTGAGCAGCTCGAACGGATGCCCCTCGCCCGGCACACGGTACTGGATCGGGTGCCCCCAGGGATCGTTGAACTCCGCCGGTTTGGCATATGGCCCCAGCCAGCCGGCGACGCCGGCTGGCTGGGTAGCCAGATCATCGAGCTTGCCCGGTAGCCCGCCGGTATCGAGCTGATAGTTCTCTACCTTGCCGGCGAGGGTCTGGACATGGGTGCGGGCAAGATTGGCCTTGCCGCGATCTGCCCCACCCAGCACGCGACTGCCCACCAGCGTGAGTACCGCGCCGATAAGCACGATCACGATGATGATTTCGAGCAGGCTCATGCCGGCCTGGCGGCTGCGGGGTACGGGGTGTCTGGTGGATCGCTTCATGCTTGGGGTCCTCTTTGCAGCAATGTCTGGCATCAGCCGATGGCGTTGGTCAGGTCGTACAGCGGCACAAGCACGGCGAAGATCACCACGCCGACCACTGACGCCAGCACGAGCGTGATCACCGGCACCAGTGCGGACAGCATGCGGTCGATGGTGCGCGCGCTTTCCTGCTCGAACACATCGGCGGTCCTTAGCAACATGCCATCCAGCGTGCCCGACTCTTCGCCAACTTGGATCATCTGTACCGCCAACCGGGGGAAACGGCCATTGCGGGCCAGCGATGTGGAGAGGCCTGCACCGTTCCTGACCGCTTCTGATGCCTCGACCAAATCAGAGGAAAGCGCGCGATTGCCCAGCACGTTGCGAGCGATGCGCAGCCCGGCAAGCAGGGGCACGCCGTTGCGCAGCAGAGTGCCCAGCGTACGTGCCAGGCGCGCGGTCTCCAGGCGAGCCACCAACGCGCCGATCATCGGGCGCTTCAGCAGCCAGCCATCAAAGGCCAGGCGGAAATCCGGATTGTGGCGCTTGCGCTCAATCCATAGCAGCCCCATGGCAGGCACCGTGACGGGCACGATCCACCACTGGCGCACCCACAACCCGACTTCCAGCACAGCACGCGAGAACCACGGCAGCGTGACGTCGAGGCTTTCATACATATGTGCGAACTGTGGCACGACATATCCCAGCAGGAACAGCAATGCGCCACCGACCACCAGCAAAAGGATGACCGGGTAAACCAACGCATTGACGATGCGCCCCTTCAACACCTCGCCATGTTCCAGATGATCGGCCAACCGGTGCAGCGTTTCGTTCAGGCTGCCACCGCTCTCGCCAGCACGCACCATGTTCACATAAAGCCGCGAAAACAGGCCGTCGTGGCGCTCCAGCGCCTGCGACAGAGGCGCACCGCCGCGCACCGCGTCACGGATATCCGCGATCACCCGCCGCGAGCGTTCGTCGTCAGGGACTTCCAGGAGAGTGGTCAGTGCCCGGTCCAGCGGCTGGCCAGCCGACAACAACGTACCCAGTTGACGCGTGAATTGTGCCTGCGCAGCCCCCTGCAGCCGCGGCCTCTGGAACAATCCGCGCCAGTCACCGCGCCCCGCGCCGCCATCGACGCGCCGCGTGGTCAAGGGGAGGTGTCCCTGTTCCTGCAGGCGTGCGGCCACCTCGGCGTCGCTGGTCGCCTCCATGCGCCCGTCGAAAGCCTCTCCATGCCTGTCCAGCGCTCTGTAGCGGTAATGCGGCATCGTTGCGTGACCAGTGAAATCCCTGTCGGCATGGTATCCCGGCTCCATGTAGCCAGCAGCTGGAAACAACACGGCACGGGCAGAACACCATACGGGAGCAAGACGACCACTTGCGACACTGCTCCAACGCAGACAACACCACGTACGCCGACCTCAGGATCTAGCGGTACGCAATGCCATCTCTGCCGGCCTTTCCGCCCGGGGCGGGGTACCCCACGTATACGTGGTGGCACGGATCGCCCGCAGGCAGCACCCAGCCCTGGAACACAACCAACCACATTCCCGGGCTGCGGCTGTCAAGCTGCAGCGTGATAATACCCTTGCATGGCAGCTACATGCTAAGCCTGCATGTCTTCCCCGATAACCCGCAGCACCTCTTCCAATGTAGTTTCGCCATTCAGGGCCTTGGCTAACCCATCCTCAAACATCGTGCACATGCCCGCCATACGTGCCAGATGCTCGAGTTCGGTGGTTGGCGCGCGACGCATGACCGCGGCCCGCAGGGCATCATCCATGACAAGCAACTCGGCGATGGTGGTACGACCCAGGTACCCGGTTGGCGCCAGCATTGAAGGCTGGGGTCGGTAAAGATGGATCTGCCCTCGTGGCTGGAAGCGGCGCAGGCCGAACCGCTCGATCTCTTCGGGCGTGGCCGGATATCGCTGTGCATGCGTCGGCTCCAGCTTTCGTACCAGGCGCTGGGCCAGGATGCCGTTGACCGCCGAGGTCAGCAGGTAATCCTCCAACCCCATGTCCAGCAGCCGGGTAATACCGCCGGCGGCATTGTTGGTATGCAGCGTGGACAACACCAGATGGCCGGTCAGCGCAGACTGGATGGCGATACGCGCGGTTTCCAGGTCGCGCATCTCGCCGATCATGATGATGTCCGGATCCTGGCGCACGATGCCGCGCAGGGCGTTGGCGAAATCCAGCCCGATCTGTGGCTTGGCCTGGATCTGATTGATGCCCTCGAGCTGGTACTCGACCGGGTCCTCGACGGTGATGATCTTGACCTTGTCGGTATTGAGCTTGCTCAGTGCGGTATACAGGGTGGTGGTTTTTCCGGAACCGGTGGGGCCGGTGACCAGCAGAATTCCATGCGGTTGCGCCAGCACCTTGCCGAAGCGCGGCATGAAGTCCGCGTTGAACCCAAGCCGCTGGAAGTCGAACACCACCGTTTCACGATCGAGAAGACGCATCACCACGCTTTCGCCATGCGCGGTCGGCATGGTGCTTACGCGCAGGTCCAGCTCCTTGCCCTGCACGCGCAGCATGATGCGACCATCCTGCGGCAGGCGGCGCTCGGCGATATTGAGCTTGGCCATGATCTTAATACGACTGATCACCGCTGCGGCGAGATTGAGCGGGGGGCTCTCGCCATCCACCAGTACGCCATCCACCCGGTAACGCACACGCAGTCGGTTCTCGAACGGCTCGACGTGGATATCCGACGCGCGCAACTCCACGGCATGCTGGATGAACAGGTTCACCAGGCGGATAACCGGAGCCTCGGATGCAAGGTCGCGCAGATGCTCGATATCGTCGAACGGGACCGGCTCGTCACCGGCGGCCTCCAGAATGGCACCCATGGTGCTGCGGCCCTGACCGTGCCAGCGCTCGGTGACCTCATCGATCTCGCTGCGCAGGCCGACGACCGGCACGACATCACGCCCCATCGCCAACCTGGTTGCGCCTAGGGCGTAGCCGTCATGGGGGTCGGCCATCCACAGGCGGATGCTGCCCTGCTGCTCTTCCAACGGCAGTACGTGGAACTGCTTGAGAAATCGGAGGGAAATTGGCGACTCTTCGTCCAGCCCCTCTGGCGGCGACTCGGGCAGATCCTTCGCTGCAAGCCGCGGCAACCCCAGTACCAACGCACATGCTTCCGCATGGTCCCGCTCGGACACCAGCCCCAAGCGCCCGAGCAGGGCCAGCAGATCGCCGCCGGCCTCGCGCTGCAGATGACGCGCCTTGGCGAGGTCGACGTCTTTCAAGGATCCCTGCCTCAGCAGCAGATCGACGATCTGCTGCACCGATGCATCCATGTGCGGGGTGTCGTTCACTTACTAGCCCGGTAAAGCCACTGGGTATGCCGAACTCTAGCATCCATGCGTCACATGGACATGCCCGGAACCGAAAGCAGCCCCCTCCCCCCGGAAGCAACCCGGTCTGGTTCTGGCATACCGGCGACTGCACATTGGTATAAAAAAAACACCCCCAGGCGGGGGTGTTTTCAATCGGCGGCTGAGGCAGCTTGCCGGAGTACTCGGAATGCGTCTGACGTCAATGCACTTCCGATGCCGGAGGTTGCCTTGAGCCTCAATCGCCCTGCTGCTTCTGCATGTGTTCCCAGCGTTCCTGCGCATCGATGGTGCGCTCGGCGGTGAGGCGCGCCTCCAGGCGCTCCAGGCCGATTTCCTCGCCGGTGTCCACGCAGTAGCCGTAGTCGCCCGACTCCAGGCGCTTGAGCGTGCTGTCGATCTTGCCGATCAGCTTGCGGTAGCGGTCGCGGGTGCGCAGTTCCAGCGAATTCTCGGTCTCGCGGGTGGCGCGCTCGGCCTCATCGCCGATGTCGCGCACTTCCTCGCGCAGGTTCTCGATGGTCTGCTTGGATTCCTCCACCAGGTCGGCGCGCCAGTCCTGCAGGCGCTGGCGGAAGTACTCCTGCTGCAGCGGGCTCATGTACTCCTCGTCCGCCGAGGGCTTGTAGCCGGCCGGCAGGATCGGGCGACCGGTCGCCTCGTCGGTCTTGTATTCGACCACTTTGTGCTTGCTGCGCGGGGCCGGGGCGGCCGAGCGTGCGGTTACGGCAACTGCAACCTTGCCGACCGGACGGACGGCGGCGGGTGCGGCGGACTTGATTGCGGTCTTTGCGGGGGATTTCGAAACAGGCACGGGATTCTTGGATTGCGGGGCCTTGGCTGCCGAAGCCGGTGCCTTGGCCGCCGGCGCGGGGGCCGGGGCGGGTACCGTCTTGGCGACTGTGGCCGGGACAGGCTTGGCCGGCACCGGCTTGGGAGCCGGCTTCGGTACGGACTTGACGACGGGTTTGCTGACCGGGGACTTGGACGCCTTGGCCGCGGTCTTGGCGACGGCCTTCTTGACCACCGGCTTGGCGGCCTTGGCCACCTTGGCCGCCGGGGCGGCCACCTTCTTCGCCGGGGCCTTGCTGGCGGCCACCTTCTTGACTGGGGCTTTCTTGACCGGGGCCTTCTTGGCCACCGTCTTCTTGGCGGGCGCTGCCTGCTTGGCCGGGGCCTTCTTGGCCACCACCTTCTTGGCAGGCGCCTTCTTCGCAGCTGGCTTGGCGGGCTTGGCGGCCGGTTTCTTGACTACCGGCTTCGGCGCCGCCTTCTTGACTGCAGGTTTGGCGGTTTTCTTGGCGACCTTGACGGCCTTTTTTGCAGGTTTTTTAGCAGCCACGAAACGCTCTTCCTTGTTTCCCCCGGGGCCCGGGAAAGCGGGCCTTTATAGCCTACCCGACCAGCAGCGGCAACCGCGCCGACCGCCCCGACATGAACGGATGCCCGAGCTGCCCCGGAACGGCCCGGCGGCATCGCCGGACCCTCCCGCGCGGTTCGGAACGTGACCGGGCACGAGCGGCGTACCCCGGTGGGCGGCCGGCGTCCCAAGTCCGCCTGCCACCTGTCCGGCATCGTGCGACAAATCCTTGGGCAATGCCAGCTGGCTTATCATCCAGGGGTGATAAGCCGACTCCTCATCGCCCTGCTGCGCTTCTACAAGCGCTTCATCAGCCCCCTGCTGGGGCCGCGCTGCCGCTTTGTCCCCAGCTGCTCCGAGTACTCGATGGACGCGATCCGCCTGCACGGCCCGTTGCGGGGCAGCTGGCTTACGCTGCGCCGGCTGGGCCGCTGCCACCCGCTCCATCCCGGCGGCTTCGACCCGGTTCCGGACAAGGCCCACTCCCCCTCTTGCCGCTGCACAGGAAAACACTGACATGTCCTCCACGCTCATCACCAATGCCCGCATGGTCAACGAGGGCCGCACCTTCGATGGCGACCTGCGCATCGAGGACGGCCGCATCGCCCTGATCGGCAGCGGGCTGGCGCCGCGCGCCGGCGAGGAAGTGGTCGATGCCGCCGGCCGCTGGCTGCTGCCGGGCATGATCGACGACCAGGTGCATTTCCGCGAACCCGGACTGACCCACAAGGGCGACATCGCCAGCGAGTCGGCGGCGGCCGTTGCCGGCGGCCTCACCAGTTTCATGGACATGCCCAACACCAACCCGCCGACCCTGGACTCGACCATCCTCGAAGCCAAGTACGCGCTGGCGCACGGCCGCGCATGGGCCAATTACGGTTTCTACCACGGCGCCAGCAACGACAACCTGGACGCCATCCGCATGCTCGACCCGAAGAAGGCGCCGGGCGTGAAGGTGTTCATGGGCGCCTCCACCGGCAACATGCTGGTCGACGACCCGGACACGCTGGACGCGATTTTCCGCGACTGCCCCACGCCGATCATCACCCACTGCGAAGACACGCCGATGATCGACGCCAACATGAAGGCGTTCCAGGAAAAGTACGGCGATGCGCTGACCGCGGAGATGCACCCGGACATCCGTTCGCGCGAAGCCTGCATCAAGTCGACCCGGCTGGCGATGTCGCTGGCGCGCAGGCACGGCACCCGCCTGCACGTGCTGCACATCTCCACCGCCGACGAACTGGCGCTGTTCGAGAAGGGCCCGCTGGTGCGTGCCGATGGCAGCCGCAAGCAGATCACCGCCGAGACCTGCGTGCACTTCCTGCATTTCGCCCGCCCGGACTACGCCACCAAGGGCAACCTGATCAAGTGCAACCCGGCGATCAAGGACGTGGCCGACCGCGAGGCGATCATCGCCGCGCTGGCCGACGACGTATTGGACGTGCTGGCCACCGACCATGCCCCGCACACCTGGGAAGAAAAGCAGAAGCCCTACGCGCAGGCGCCGTCCGGCCTGCCGCTGGTGCAGTACGCGCTGGTCGCCGCGCTGGAACGCGTGCACGAGGGCAAGCTCACCCGCGAACAGGTGGTGCAGAAGTTCGCCCACGCCCCGGCGCAGCTGTTCGACGTGGAGGAACGCGGTTTCCTGCGCGAAGGCTATTTCGCCGACCTGGTGCTGGTGGAGGACGTGCCGTTCACGGTCAGGCGCGAGGACGTGCTGTCCAAGTGCGGCTGGTCGCCGTTCGAAGGCACTACCTTCCGCTCGCGCATCGCCTCGACCTGGGTCAACGGCCAGCGGGTGTGGGACGGCAGCCGGCTGGTCGGCAGCCCGGCCGGCCAGCGCATGACCTACGCCCGCTGATGCGCTCGATGCTCCTGTCGGGGGTGCTGTTGTTCGCCGCCCCCCTGCTTGCGGCCCAGGGCGTGCTGGCGCAGGACGGCATCGCCGACCTGATCGACAACCGCGTGGTGTTCCCGGCCAGCGCCTCGCAAGGCGCGATGGTGATCGGCAAGGTGCCAGCCGGCAGCCGCGTGCGCCATGCCGGCCGCGACCTGCGGGTCAGCGGCTACGGCAGCGTGGTATTCGGCATCGGCCGCGACGAGACCGGCCCGCTGCAGGTGCAGGTGCACCGCCCGGATGGTTCCGAGGAGACCGCGGTGATCGCAGTGGCGGCGCGCGACTGGCCGCTGGAACGGGTCAATGGCGTGCCGCCGAAGACGGTGAACCCGCCGCCGGCCATCGCCGAACGCATTGCCCGCGAACAGGCCCGGGTCACCGAGGCGCGCCAACGCGACGACAACCGCACCGACTTCGCCCAGACCTTCCTGTGGCCCGTCCAGGGCCGCATCAGCGGCCGCTTCGGCAATGCCCGGGTCTACAACGGGCAGCCCGGCGCCGGCCATTCGGGCATGGACATCGCCGCGCCGACCGGCACCCCGGTGAAGGCGCCAGCCGCGGGCATCGTCACTTTCGCCGACCCGGGTCTTTACCTGACCGGCGGCACCCTGGTGCTCGACCACGGGTTCGGCATCAGTTCCAATTTCCTGCACCTGTCGCGGATCGACGTGAAGGTCGGCGACCGCATCGCGCAGGGACAGGTGATCGCCGCGGTCGGTGCCACCGGGCGCGCGACCGGGCCCCACCTGCACTGGGGCATGAACTGGTTCGACACCCGCATCGACCCGCTGCTGGTGCTCGAACGCGGCAAGTAGCCCGTCCGCACCCGGCACGGACGCGGGGCGCCGGATTTCTCACCCCCCTGCGCCGCTCCCCGCGTCGCCCGATGGGAGCCCCAGAGGCGGGGAATGGCCGCCGCACGGCTCCCGGGCCCGAGGCCGCCTTGCCGACGGTCCCGCGCCCCTGGAGACTGCGCCGCCGGGGCCGTGTCGGGTCCATGTCGGGGGCATGTCCTCACCGTTGGCGGGCATCCGGCAGGATGATGGTGGAAACCCGAGCCCACTGCCCCGAGGAATCCCCATGCATGTCAACGGCACCCGACTTCGCGAACTGCGCCTCGCCCGCCAGTGGTCGCAGGAGCAACTGGCCGCATTGAGCGGCTTGAACCTGCGGACCATCCAGCGCCTGGAATCGGGCGCGAAGATTTCCACCGAATCCCTGCGGGCCCTGGCCGCCGTCTTCGAAGTACCGGCCGGGAGCCTGCTGCTGGGCGAGCCGGCGCCCAGCCAGCCGGCGCTGCAGGCCATGCGCGAGGGCGTACTGCGTGGCCTGGAGTTCAAAGGCACCACGCCACGCGCGGATTTCTGGTGGTTCGCACTGGCCGTGGCGATGCTGCTGGCCTTCGCCCAACTGCTTGCAGAGGCCGTCGGCCCGCTGCCGCTGCAGCTGGCTTCGCTGCTGGTGCTGGTGCCGTGGCTCGCGGCCTGCACGCGGCGCCTGCGCGACGCGGGCTTCAACCCCTGGTGGCAGTTGATCAGCCTGGCGCCGGTAGCCGGCATCCTGGCTCTGCTCTACCTGCTCACCTATCCGACCAGGGCAAGCGAGCCACTCACCGCTCCACCAGCGTGACCTGTTCCTTCCATGGCGACCGACTGCCGCCGGCCAAGGCCCCTGCCGTCGACGATCGCCGGCGTCCGCGGGCCTCGGGCGATCAGCCCCGGGCCGCCCACCACCCACGCCACAGCAGCGCCGCCGGGGCGGGCTGGTAGTCGCCGCCGCGGATGCGGGCCTGCAGGCGGGCACGGGCCAGCGCCGCATACAGCCGGCGTGGCCGCGGCCCCGCGACCCGCGCCGGCCAGCGCGCCAGCAGAACCTGCTGCCAGGCGGCTTCGCCACCGGCGGCGCTGGGCACCGCGGCGGCGCCCAGGTCCTGCACCCGCTGCGCCAGCAGCTGGGTCAGCACCGCAGCACCGGCGGCGGACTGCAGCGGCGCATCGAACAGGGCCGCCTCCACCGCCGCCACCGCATCGGCGAAGCGTTGCAGCGTGCTGCGCGCCTGCGCTGGATCGGCCACGACATCGCGGGCCTCGGTCAGGTCCGGCAGGGCTTCGGCCAGCTGCGCCCAGGGCGCGCGCACCGGCTCCAGCACGCGTCCGAGCGGATGCCGCGAGCGCTGCCCGGCCCAGCTGCGCAGTTCCTCGCCCCACCAGCCGAGCTTGGCATTGGCGGGCAACGGATCGCCGGCGATGTTGAGCATGTCGTCGAATTCCTGCAGCAGCGCGAACCACGCCACGGTGCGGCGATGCAGTTCCGGTGCGACGAAACGGTCCACCAGCGACCACTCGGGCCAGCGCTCGCGCCATTTGTCCAGGAAACCGTCCAGCGAATCAGATCCAGTCATGCGCCCATTGTAAGAATCCGCCCACCCGCCGTCTGCCGTCCTGCGCCGCTGGCAACCACCGGGCAGGCGCCAGCAGTGGGATCAGGTGCCGTCGGAACGGCGCGTTGCCATCCTGCAATGTGTGCCACGCGCCAGTGCCGCGGGCCGGGCGCTGGTGCCGCGCACGAAGGCCGCCGCCAGGCGCAGCGCATCGTCGCCCTGCCGGTCGCCGCGCAGCGCACGCAGCAGCCGGGCCGGGGTGGTGCCGGTCCAGCTGAGCAGGTCGTGCGTGGCGTGGGCCTGGTCGCTGTAGCCATGGCGTGCGGCGGCATCGGCGATGTCCGCGTCTTCGGCATCCAGCGTACGCAGCAGCGCCTGCAGGCGACGCACGCGGGCGTACTCCTTCGGGGTCATGCCGACTGCCGCAAGGAAGCGCGGCTGCAGGGTGCGCAGTCCGGTGCCGAGCCGCTGTGCCAGTGCGGTGATGCGCAGGTCGCCATCTGCCGCGTCGAGCATGGCCACCGCGCGCTCGATGAGCGCATCGGGTGTGAAACCGGCGCACTGCCCGTGCAACAGGCGCCACAGGGGGTCCGGCGACTGCGTGGCGGCGCACGCATGCGCGGCCTCGCCGAAGCGCGTGGCGAACCCCGGGTCCAGCGTGTACAGGTCGGGGGCATGGTCGCGCAGCGCCGGCAACCGCGCGCCGGCCACCAGCGCGCTGCTCGCTGGCGCCAGCCGCACGCCGATGCAGAACACCGCACCGGTCGCCTGCAGGCGGATCGGGCCGCGCTGCTGGGCGGCGAAGCAGAACGGCTGGTCGGCGCGGACCTGCCCGTCGGCGCCGTGGAAGCGCAGCGGCACGCCCAGTTCGGCCAGCAGCTCGCAGCAACCGTCCGGATAGATCACCTGCGGCTCGCCATCAGGGGCAGCGTCGCGCAGCACCCACAGGCAGCGCACGTGGCGCCGCAGTCCCGGCGGCGGCGGATGCTCGCTGTAGTCCATGCGCCATCGAACCGCGCGCTGCGCGTTTTTACAAGCGCCGCGGCAGGGGCGCCGCTAGCCTGCCCCCATCCATCGAGGAGGCGGGAACATGGCAAAGGCGGCAATGGTGCTGGGGGTGGGCATGGCATTGGCAGGTGGGACCGCCGTGGCCGGCGAATTCGACTGGCTCGCGGGCCAATGGTGCGGCGGCAGCGCGGAACGGAAGATCGAGGAGGCCTGGCTGCCGGAAGCCGGCGGTGCGCTGCTGGGCATGTCGCGCACGCTACGCGGCGGCGGCACCGAGTCGTTCGAATTCATGCGCCTGGTGCCTGCCGGCGGCGAGGCGGGTTTCCATGTCCAGCCCAACGGCGCGGCGCCGACCGTGTTCGCCATCGCCGGGCGCGGCGATGGCTGGGTGGTGTTCGCGAACCCCGGACATGATTTCCCCCAGCGCATCGAATACCGGCGCGACGGCACGCGATTGCGCGCCGCCATTTCCGGGACCGGAGCGGACGGCATGCCGCTGGAGATCCGGTTCGACTACCGCCGCTGCGCCGACTGAACCGCCTCCGTGCGGTCCGCGCGCAGGCCGCGCGGCCGCGGCCAGGCCGCCGGCTCCAGCAGCGCGGCCGGAGTCGCCACCATCACGTCGGCCTGCCACAGCGCCGGGTCGTCGCCGTCCGGGCGGTAGCCCCACAGCGCCGCGACCGACGGCATGGCGGCCGCGGATGCGGCCTGGATGTCGCGCTCGTCGTCGCCGACGTAGACGCAGTGCTGTGGCGCCAGCCCGATCCGCTGTGCGGCCACCTGCAGCGGCAGCGGGTGCGGCTTGCGCTCGGCCAGGGTGTCGCCGCCGATGAGTACCGCGCAGCGCTGCTCCCAGCCCAGCTGCGGCAGGATCAGCCGCGCCAGGTATTCGGGTTTGTTGGTGACGATGCCCCAGCGGCTGCCCGCCTGCTCCAGCGCATGCAACATGCTGGCGATGCCATCGAACAGCCGCGCGTGGCGGCCGATCAGCGACTGGTAGACGTCCAGGAACTCGGGCACCAGCGCATGCCGCTCGCTTTCGGCCATCTGTGGGAAGGCCACCGCCAGCATCGCCCGCGAGCCCTTGGACACCACCGGGCGCAACCGCTCGGCGGCCAGCGCCTGCATGCCGCGCGCCTGGCGCATGGCATTGGCGGTGACCACGAAGTCCGGTGCGGTGTCGAGCAGGGTGCCATCCAGGTCGAACAGCACCACCGGCGGGAACGCGGCCACGGTCAGGCCTGGTCCGGCTTGACCGCGAAGGCCAGGTAATTGATGTCGGTGCGCCGGCTCAGGCGCGCGCGGTTGCGCCACGGCTCGTAGGCCATGCCGCTGACGTCCTGCAGCTGCAGCCCGGACTGGCGCAGCCATGCGCCCAGCTCGGCCGGCTTGATGAACTCCTGGTAGTGGTGCGTGCCCCTGGGCAGCAGCCGGGCGATGTACTCGGCGCCGACCACCGCCACCGCGAACGCGGCCGGAGTGCGGTTGATCGTGGACAGGAACAGCTTGCCGCCGGGACGCAGCAGGCGCTGGCAGGCGGCGATGATCGCGCCCGGGTCCGGCACGTGCTCCAGCATCTCCATGCAGGTCACCACGTCGAACGTGCCGGCCTGCTCGGCGGCCAGATCCTCGGCTGCCTGCACCCGGTAATCGACCTGTACCCCGGATTCCAGCCCGTGCAGGCGTGCGACCTTGACCAGTTCCGGCGCCAGGTCGATGGCGGTCACCTGCGCGCCCTGCTTCGCCAGCGCTTCGCTGAGCAGGCCGCCGCCGCAGCCGATGTCGAGCACCCGGGCGCCGCGCAGCGCGGCGCGTTCGGCCACGTACTGCAGCCGCACCGGGTTGAGCGCGTGCAGCGGCTTCTGCGGGCCGTCGGCGTCCCACCAGCGGTTGGCCAGCGCGGCGAACTTGTCCAGTTCGGCCTGATCGAAGTTGTTGGACGTCGGTGCTGCGGTCATTTCAGGGTCCTCGTGAAACCGCCGCGCTCAGGCGCGGATGGAACGGATGCGGTCGCGCCACTGGCGGGCATTGGCGGTGATCGCCGCCACGTCCATGCCGACCAGTTCGCGCTGCACCAGCTTGGGCTGGCCGGCGATCCACACGTCGCTGACCTGGTGGCGGCCGGCGGCGTAGACCAGCTGCGACAGCACATGGTGCAGCGGCTGGGTCTCCAGCGCCGACAGGTCCACGCACGCCAGGTCGGCCTGCTTGCCGACCTCGATCGAGCCGATCTTCTCACCGAAACCCAGCGCACGCGCGCCGCCCAGGGTCGCCGCGCGCAGCGTGGTGGCCGCGTCCAGCGCGGTGGCGTCGTTGGCCACGGCCTTGGCCAGGATCGCCGCGGTGCGGTTCTCGCTGAACATGTCCAGGTCGTTGTTGCTGGCGCAGCCGTCGGTGCCGATGGCCAGGTTCACGCCCGCGCGCACCAGCGCGCAGGCCGGGCAGAAGCCCGAGGCCAGCTTCAGGTTCGACTCCGGGCAGTGCACCACGTGCACGCCGCGCTCGGCGCACAGGTGGATCTCGGCGTCGGTGAGCTGGGTCATGTGCACCGCGATCAGGCGGTCGTTGACCAGGCCCAGACGGTCCAGCCGCGCCAGCGGGCGCTGGCCATGCAGCCTGATCGAGTCGCTGATTTCCTGCGCGGTCTCGTGGGTATGCAGGTGCACCGGGATGTCGAGCTGGTCGGACAGCATCCGCACCCGCTCGAAATTGGCGTCGTTCACCGTGTAGGGCGCGTGCGGGGCGAACGCGGTGCCGATCAGCGGGTCGCCGCGCCACTGGTCGTGCAGCTCGCCGGCGCGGGCGAAGTACTCGTCGTCGCTGCGGGCCCAGGCGCTGGGGAAGTCGATGATCACCGAGCCGACCAGCGCGCGGAAGCCGTGCTTCTTGTACACGGCGGCCTGCACGTCGGCGAAGAAGTAGTTCTCGTTGGCGCAGGTGGTACCGCCGCGCAGCATCTCGGCGATCGCCAGGGTGGTGCCGTCGGCGACGAACTCGGGGCCGATCACCGCCGCCTCGACCGGCCAGATGTGTTCGCGCAGCCAGGTCATCAGCGGCAGGTCGTCGGCGATCCCGCGCAGCAGGGTCATCGGGTTGTGGGTGTGGGCGTTGACCAGCCCCGGGATCAGCGCCGCCTGCGGGCGCGACACCACGTCGGCGGCCTGGAAGCGCGCGCGCGCCTCGGCGCGCGGCAGCACCGCCACGATCCGGCCGCCGCTGACCGCCACCGCGTGGTCTTCCAGCACCACCGCATGCGGCTCGACCGGCACCACGTAGCCGGCTTCGATCAGGAGGTCGCAGCGGGACGCCGCGGTTTCAGGGGTTGTCATTGCAGAGCTTCCTTCCGGGGCCGGGCCCGTGGCGCGCACTCACCCGCCGCGGGCGAGGATGCGCCGCCGGGCGAGCATGGACAGCGGGAAAATCAACGCGAACACCAGCGCCGCCCATTTCCCCGGGACGAACAGGCCCAGCGGGATGGCGCAGGAGAACACCAGCAGCGGGATCAGCCCGCGCACCAGCAGCAGCCGGGCCTGCGCCGCGCCGAGCCGGGCGCGCAGGTCCTCCTGTGCCACCACCGTGCGCCGGAGCAGCCAGGAAAACAGCGAAATGCCGGTGAGCACCAGCGCATAGACCACGAAATGCTCGGATACCTGGCGGGTCGCGAACGGCATCAGCACGACGAAGAACAACTGCAGCAGGGCCAGCCACACCAGCTTGGCGTTGACCCGCCGCACGTGTTTCCAGGTGAGCATGTGCCCGACCCAGAACAGCCCGGTCACGAAGAAGCTGATGACGTACGCCAGCAGCACGCTGGAGGTCTCGCCCCAGGCCTGGTCGGCGCCCACCCGCTCGATCAGCTCGCTGCCCGGCAGGCGCAGCTCGATGGCCAGCAGGGTGATGACGATGGCGAACACCGCGTCGCAGAAGTTCACCACCCGCTCATGCGGAAACCGGTCCTCGCGGACCGGTTCCTCGACAGCCTGCTCGACGCCGGCGGGTTCGCGCATGGGCTTACTTGACGCGCGCGGAGTATTCGCCGGAGCGGGTGTCGACGCGGATCACCTCGTCCTGGCCGACGAACAGCGGCACGCGCACCACCGCACCGGTTTCCAGGGTGGCCGGCTTGCCGCCGCCGCCGGAGGTATCGCCGCGCACGCCCGGGTCGGTCTCGGTGATCTTCAGTTCGACGAAGTTCGGCGGCTGCACGGCGATCGGCTCGCCGTTCCACAGGGTCACCACGCAGGACTCCTCGCCCTTGAGCCACTTCTCGGCGCCGCCCATGCCGGCCTTGGTCGCCTGCACCTGCTCGAAGGTCTCCGGGTCCATGAAGTGCCAGTACTCGCCATCGCTGTACATGTAGTTCATGTCGGTGTCGACGACGTCCGCGGCATCCAGCGAATCGGTCGACTTCATGGTGATTTCCTGGGTGCGGCCGTCCTTGATCAGGCGGTACTTCACCCGGGTGAACGCCTGGCCCTTGCCCGGCTTGACGTACTCGGTGTCGATGATGACAGCCGGTTGGTTGTTGACCAGGATTTTCATCCCGTTCTTCACGTCGTTCATGCCGTAGCTGGCCATGCTGGAACTCCTGATAAGTGGCAAAACCGGCGCGCGCGTGGCGGCCGGATTAGAATGGAACGCCCGCCGTCGAAGGCGGGCATCTGTTTTTCTGGTCGCCCATGATAACCGCAGCCCTCGCCCCCGCTCCACAGGAATCCCCCGCCCCCCTGCCCGCCGGCCGCTGGCAGGCGCATTGGCGGCAGGCGATCCGTGACCCGGCCGAGCTGCTGGCCGGGCTGGGACTGGAAGCCGCCGACCTGGGCGTGTCGGCGCAGGCGCTGGCGCAGTTCCCGCTGCGGGTACCGCGCGGCTTTGCCGCGCGCATGCGTCCGGGCGACCCGGCCGACCCGCTGCTGCGGCAGGTGCTGCCGGTCGATGCCGAGATGCGGGTGGTTCCGGGGTTCAGCTTCGACGCGGTCGGCGACGGCGCGGCGAAGAAGGCCACCGGCGTGATCCAGAAGTACCGCGGACGCGCCCTGCTGGTGGCCACCGGCAGCTGCGCGATCAACTGCCGCTATTGTTTCCGCCGCCATTTCGACTATGCCGGGGAAAACGCCGCCCGCGGCGCCTGGGAAGAGGCGCTGGCGGCCATTGCCGCAGACCCGTCGATCGACGAGGTGATCCTGTCCGGCGGCGACCCGCTGGCGCTGGCCACCGCCAAGCTGGCGGAGCTGACCACGGCGCTGGCCGCGATCCCCCACGTGCGCCGCCTGCGCATCCACAGCCGGCTGCCGGTGGTGCTGCCCGAACGCGTGGACGACGAACTCGTGCACTGGCTGGCCGGCCTGCCCTGGCCGCTGGCCTTCGTGATCCATGCCAACCACGCCAACGAGTTCGACGCCAGCGTCGATGCCGCGCTGGCGCGCCTGCGCGGCGCCGGTGCGCAGCTGCTCAACCAGGCGGTGCTGCTGCGCGGGGTCAACGACGACATCGACGTACTGGCCGCGCTGAGCGAGCGCAGCTTCGCCGCCGGCGTGCTGCCCTACTACCTGCACCAGCTGGACCGGGTGCAGGGCGTGGCCCATTTCGAGGTCGACGACGCGCGCGCGCTGGAACTGCACGCCGCGCTGCGGGCACGCCTGTCCGGCTACCTGGTACCGAAACTGGTGCGCGAGATCGCCGGCGACACCGGCAAGCGCCCGCTCTGACCGGCGCGCGGCGGCGCACCGGCGGCCGTGCGCCGGTGGCGGCCTTCAGGCCGGGTTCGGCGCGGCGTCCAGCAGCCGCACCAGATCGTCCGAATCCAGCGGGCGTGCCAGCCAGTAGCCCTGCACCAGGTCGCACCCGCGCTCGTTGAGCAGGTCGAACTGGGCCTGGTGCTCGATGCCCTCGGCGACCACGGTGATCCCCAGCGCATGGGCCATCGCGATGATCGCGCTGGTCAGGGCCAGGTCGTCCGGGTCGCGCTGCAGGTCGGCGACGAAGCTCTTGTCGATCTTGACCCCGTCCACCGGCACCTGGCGCAGGTGGCTCAGCCCGGAGAAGCCGGTGCCGAAGTCGTCCAGCCAGACCTTGACCCCGGTGCGATGCAGCTTCTCCAGCAGCGAGGCGGCCAGCATCTCGTCGCCGATCACCGCCGTCTCGGTCAGTTCCAGGTGCAGGCGCGAGGCGGCCAGCCCGGAGACATGCAGGCACTGCTCCACCGCCGCGGCCAGGTCGCCGCTGCGCAGTTGCCGCGGCGACACGTTGACCGAAACGAACAGCTCCTCCCCGGCTCCGTTGCACGGCCACTGCCGCGCCCGCAGGCAGGCCGCATGCAGCACCTTCGGGCCCAGGGTCTGGATCAACCCGCTCTGTTCGGCGATGTCGATGAACATCGACGGCGGGATCGCGCCCAGCACCGGGTGCTGCCAGCGCAGCAGCGCCTCGACGCCGATCAGCATGCGGTCGAGGGTGCGGAAGATCGGCTGGTAGACCAGGTGCAGCTCGCCGCGCTCCCAGGCGCCGCGCAGTTCCTGTTCGAGGTGCAGGCGCCGCTCGACCGCATGGTCCAGCGCGCGGCTGTAGTAGCGGAAGCAGCTCTTGCCGGCCAGCTTGGCCTGGTACATGGCGATGTCGCCGTTCTTGAGCAGCCCGGTGGCGTCGGTGGCATCCTCCGGGAACAGGGTGATGCCGATGGAGCTGCCCAGGAAGATTTCGCGCTCCTGCACCTGCAGTGGCGACCCGAGGTCGGCCACCAGGCGCTTGGCCAGGGCGGTGGCCATGTTCTCCACGCGGCCCGCGTCGTTGCCGATCAGGATCACGAATTCGTCGCCGCCGAAGCGGGCCAGCAGGGCGTCGTCGCCACCATCCTGCCCCACCGCCGCGGCGATGCGCTGGGCGAACTGCAGCAGCGCGTCGTCGCCGGCCTCGTGGCCGAGGGTGTCATTGACCCGCTTGAACTCGTCGATGTCGATGAACAGCAGCGCCAGCCCCTGGCCGGAGGCGCGGGCACCAAGCAGGCGGTGGTCCAGCGCCTCGCGGAACGCCAGTCGGTTGGTCAGGCCGGTGAGCGAGTCGGTGTAGGCCATCTGCCGCACTTCGCGGTCGTGGCGGGCGATGCTCTGGCCCATCCGCCCGAACGTGCGCAGCAGCTCGCCGATCTCGTCGCCACGGCGGGTGTCCTGCTGCTCGACCTGGTAGTCGCCGGCCTCGATGCGGCGCGCGGTCGCGCCAAGCCAGCGGACCGGCTGCACCAGGGTGCGCTGCACATACAGCGCCACCAGGCACGCCAGCCCGACCAGCGCCACCATCATCAATATCACCCAGGCCAGCTGGCGGCGGTTGGCCAGCCCCATGCGCTGCTCCAGCGCGGCCTTGGCCCCGGCCTCCTGGGCGCGTACCGGCGCCAGGTCCATGCCCAGCCGCAGCCCGCCGATGCGCTGCTCGCCGATGCGCAGCGGAAGGTCCACCTCCAGCACCATCGGCGACTCCTGCATCCGCAGCTGCTCGGCGTTGATCGCGCCCTGCGCCAGCGGGTCCTGCATCTGCCGGCCGTAGCCCGCGACCTCGACCGAGCCGTCGTGGATCAGCCGGCCCTCGGCATCGTGCACCAGCACGTAGCTGACCGACTTCTGGCTGGCGGTGCTGCGCACCAGCGCGCCGATCGCGTCCAGGTCGGAGAAGTACAGCGGGTTGACCAGCGCGTCGGCCAGCGACGTCGCCAGCGACGTCCCCTGCTCGCGCACGCTGTCGTCGAACACCTGACTGACCACGCTGCTGCTGGCCTGCAGCAGTTCGCGCTGGGCCGCCGCCTGCCGCGCCAGCAGCACCGCGACGATCGCGATCACCACCAGCACCGCGCCGGCGGCCACGCACAGGAAGCGGGCCTGCAGCCCGAAGCGCGGCCGTTTCATTCGACCTCCATGCGCACCCGGGCCAGGCCGGCGCGCAGCCGGTCGAGCGCGCGCTGGCTGGCCGGGTCCAGGCGATGGAACGCCGAGGTACCGAAGAACTTGCGCAGCGCCGGGCCGGCCGTCGGGTCGTTGCTGGCTTCCAGCAGCACCTCCTGCAGCCGCCTGCGCACCGCCGGATCCATGCCCGGCCGCACCATTTCCACCGCGCGCGGCACGTCTTCGGTCTCGTAGAGCACGCGCATGTCGCGCCGGAACACCGCCGGCACCCGGCGCTCGTCGAGCCAGTCGATACTGCTGACCACGCCGGCGTCGACCACGCGCTTGTGCACGAAGGTCGAGATGTTCAGCTCCGAGCGCGCGAACACATAGCCCACGGTGTCGGCGGTGGGCGTGTCCTGCGGGGTCAGCAGGATTTCCGGGCGCACCCCATGGGCCAGCAGTTCCATCACCGGCACCAGGTAGGAACTGGTGGACCAGACGCTCTGCATCGCCAGCGAGCGCCCCTTCAGCTCCTCCAGGGTGTTGATCGGGCTGTCGCGGCGGACGAAGAACACACTATGGTAGGCCGCCACACCCCCGCGCTCGGTCAGCAGCAGCGGCTCGGCGCCGCTGCGCTGGCGCAGCGCCATGGCGGTACCGGCCGTCTCCGTCACCCAGTCCACCCGCCCCCGCCGCAGGTAGCTGGCCATCTGCTGCATGTCCTTGGCCATCAGGATGCGGCCTTCGACGATCCCCACGTCGCGCATCCTTGGAATCACGTAGTCCAGCAGCGGCTTGAGTTGTTCGTAGTGCGACTTCGGATCGTCGCTCAGACGCCCCAGCACCAGTACCGAACGCTCGGCTGCCGCCGCCACGGCGGGCAACGCCACGGACAACACCAGCGCGGCCCCCCAGAGCCATCTTGAAACACGCAAACCGGCGCTCCCCCAAGAGTGTCCGCACAGACTATCCGAAAAAAACCCGAATGACGGATGTCTCAGTTCTGCCGTTCGTTCGCCAGCCTGGCCATGCGCTGGGCGTCGGACAATATGCCGCGCAGCAGGCGCACCTCCTGCTCGGACAGGTCGGCCTTCATGAACAGGCGGCGGAGCTTGCGCATGGCCGATTCCGGGGCGCGGCCCTTGTGGAAATCGATCTGGTCCAGGGTGTCGCCGAACTGCCCGAACAGCCCTTCCAGCTGCGCGTGGCTGGCCGGCGCCTCGCCGTACCCCGGCTCCGGTGGCGGCGCGGCCTGCCCTTCCAGCTGCGCCATGCGCACCTCGTAGGCCAGCACCTGGACCGCCGCGGCCAGGTTCAAGGAACTGAACTCCGGATCCGAAGGAATGTGCACCGCGGCATGGCACAGCTGCAGCTCGTCGTTGCTCAGGCCGGTGCGCTCGCGGCCGAACACGAAGGCCACCTCCGCCGGCTCGGCCGCCCGCGCCACCGCACGCTGGCCGGCCACCTCCGGCAGCAGCTCCTCCAGCTGGACCCGGCGCGCACGCGCGGTGCAGCCCAGTACCAGCCGGCAATCGGCCACCGCCTCGGCCAGGGTGGCGAACACCGGGGCATCGCCCAGCACGTCCTCGGCACCCGCCGAACGGCGGAAGGCGACCTCGTCCAGCGGCTGCTCCGGGGCCACCAGCACCAGCCTCGACAGCCCCATGGTCTTCATCGCCCGCGCCGCCGCGCCGATGTTGCCGGGATGCTGGGTGCCGACGAGGACGAAACGGATGCGGGTGGAAGCGGACATGGCGAAAAAAGTCAGGAGCGGGACAGCCGCAGATGGTAAACTGCGCGGCCGGCCCGTGCGCCGGGACCGCTCTTTTCCTCCGCCAGTCCGACCCATTCGCCTTCACGGGAGCCCTTCGCCATGCAGAAACCCGCCGTCACCGTCATGGTCAAGGCCGCACGCCTCGCCGGCAACGTCCTGTTGCGCAACATCAACAAGCTCGAAGCGCTCAACGTGGTGCAGAAGGGCCGGATGGACTATGCCAGCGAAGTCGATGGCGACGCCGAGAAGGTGATCGTCAAGGAACTCAAGCGCGCCTACCCGGACTACGGCATCTACGGCGAGGAAGGCGGCCTGCAGGGCAACGGCCGGCAGATGTGGGTCATCGATCCCCTGGACGGCACCAGCAACTACCTGCGCGGCTTCCCGCACTACTGCGTGTCGATCGCCCTGGTCGAGAATGGCGAACCCACCGACGCGGTGATCTTCGACCCGCTGCGCAACGAACTGTTCACCGCCTCCAAGGGCGCCGGCGCGGTGCTCAACGACCGCCGCATCCGCGTGGCCGAGCGCAAGGACCTGGAAGGCACGATGATCCACACCGGCTTCGCCCCGCGCGAGCGCGCCCGTGCCGGCAGCCAGCTCAAGACCGTGGATACCCTGCTGGTGCAGGCCGAGGACATCCGCCGTACCGGTTCGGCGGCGCTGGACCTGGCCTACGTGGCCTGCGGCCGCGCCGATGCCTACTTCGAGGCCGGGGTGAAGGCATGGGACATCGCCGCCGGCGTGCTGCTGGTGCGCGAGGCCGGCGGCAAGGTCTGCAATTACCGCGGCGCCACCCTGGCGCGCATGGACGACAAGGGACCGGAGACCCAGCAGGTGGTGGCCGGCAATCTGAAGGTGTGCGAGGCGCTGCAGAAGGTGATCGTCAACACCGGCCACGCCGCCGAGTTCGATCCGAAGTTCTGATCCGGCCTTTCCCGCGATCCCGGACGGCGCCCGCGAGGGCGCCGTTTCTGTTTCTGGCATGACGTCCGTTGCGGGAGCCGCGAACCGGCGGCCCGCGGCTGCTCCCCCATTCAATGTCACCAGATGAAGGCCTTGGCCTTGGCCTTGTCTTGGCCTTGGTCTTGGCCTTAGCCTTGGCCTTGGCTTTGGCTTTGGCTGTTGCTGTTGCTGGTGCTGTTGCTTTTGACTTCCGGCTCCCCTTCCGCAGCGACGGAGCCGACGGGAATAACCCGAAGGGCGGCGCGCATGGACGCGCGTCGTTTTTCGACGAGACATGGATGTCTCGTCGAAAAATCCCGCCGGCGGAGTGGACCCAGCCCGCTGCGCGGGCTGGGCGCGGAGGCAGGGGCGTGTTTCTCTTGGTTACTTCTCTTTGCACGAACAAAGAGAAGTAACTCGCTCCTGCGAAGCAGGGGCGAAAGCTCTGCTTTCAATCTTCCGCTTTCATGCTTGGCCTCTGGCTTGGCCCTTTGACTATCGCGTTGGTACAGACGTCCAGGGAAAGCCAGAGCAAGGGCGGGAACAGGATCAAAGGCTTTCGCTCCCCTTCGGGGCGCGAGCCACCTTTCTTTGCTCGTGCAAAGAAACGTGGCCCAAAGAAAGCACGCCCTGCCTACGCGCCCGACGCGCTGCGCGCGTCGGGTCCACTCCGCCGCCGGGATTTTTCTACGCGACATCCCTGTCGCGTAGAAAAACGGCGTGCGTCCCTGCACGCCGCCCTTCGGGTTATTCCCGTCGGCTCCGTCGCTGCGGAAGGGGATGCATAGTCAAAAGCGCAGGAGCCAAGGCACAAGCAAGAGCGAGAGCGAGAGCGAGAGCGGAAACGCTGCTCCAATGAAAAACGCCCGGCATCTGCCGGGCGTCCTTGGGGTACCGCGGGTTGTCGAACCGGTTACGCCACCGTCGAAGAACGCAGCGCGGCGATGCGCTCCTCCAGCGGCGGATGGCTCAGGAACAGCTTCTTGGCGGTCGCGCCGGCGATGCCGAACGCCGCGATCTGCGTCGGCAGCGTGCTCTGCCCGTGGTTGAGCTTGAGCCGCTCCAGCGCGGCGATCATCTTCTGGCGGCCGGCCAGGCTGGCGCCACCGGCGTCGGCGCGGAACTCGCGGCGACGCGAGAACCACATCGCGATCATCGTCGCGAACAGGCCGAACACCATCTCCAGCAAGAACACGATGATGTAGTAGGCAAAGCCGCGGCCACTGTCGCGGTTGCCCGACAGCGCGCTGTCGATGATGCCGCCGACCACGCGCGCCAGCACGATCACGAAGGTGTTGAGCACGCCCTGCAGCAGCGCCATGGTGATCATGTCACCGTTGGCGACATGCGAGATCTCGTGGCCCAGCACCGCCTCGGCCTCTTCCTCGCTCATGTTGTGCAGCAGGCCGGTGGACACCGCCACCAGCGCGTTGTTGCGGTTGGCGCCGGTGGCGAAGGCATTGATCTCGGGGCCGTCGTACACCGCCACTTCCGGCATGCCAATGCCGGCCGCCTTGGCCTGGCGCGCCACGGTGTCCAGCAGCCAGCGCTCGGTCGGGTTGCGCGGCTCGGTGATCACCACCGCGCCGGTGCCACGCTTGGCCATGAACTTGGACAGGAGCAGGGAAATGATGGAGCCGCCGAAGCCGAAGATCGCGGCCATGACCAGCAGGCCGCTCATCTGCGACGGGTTGACGCCCAGCACCGACATCACGATGCCGGCCAGGATCAGCACGGCAAGGTTGGTCAACAGGAACAGGCCGATACGGGTAAACATGCGGAAGGGTCCGGTAGGGGTTGGATGAACACGCTAAATCTGCGGTGCGGACAGGTTGAATTCAAGCGCGATTCTGACCGACGATTCAGCTTCGCTGCCTTCCACGTCGATGCCTTCCTCCCCCTACCGCGGCCGCTTCGCCCCCTCGCCCACCGGCCCCCTGCACCTGGGGTCGATGCTGGCCGCCTTCGGCAGCTGGCTTCTGGCCCGGCATGCCGGCGGCCGGTGGCTGGTGCGCATCGAGGACGTGGACCCGCCGCGCGAAGTGGCGGGTGCCGCCGCATCGCAGCTGGCAACGCTGGCCGCGTTCGGCCTGCAGCCGGATGAACCGGTGCAGTACCAGAGCCGCCGCCATGGCCTCTACCGCGCCGCCCTCGAACGCCTGCTGGCCGACGGCAGGGCCTTCCCCTGCCATTGCAGCCGCACCGACCTGGCCGGCCAACACGGCATCCACCGCCACTGCGTCGGCGGTCGCCAGCGGCCGCACCCGGCGATCCGCCTGCGCGTGGCCGACGACACTCATGTCGCCTTCGACGATGGCCTGCAGGGCCACTTCGGGCAGTGGGTGGACCGCGCGGTCGGCGACGTGGTGCTGCTGCGCGCCGACGGTTGCTGGGCCTACCAGCTGGCAGTGGTGGTGGACGATGCCGCGCAGGGCATCAGCGACGTGGTGCGCGGCGCCGACCTGCTCGATTCCACGCCGCGGCAGATCCTGCTGCAGCGCGCGCTGGGGCTGCCGCAGCCGCGCTACCTGCACCTGCCGCTGCTGCTCGACGCGCAGGGCGCCAAGCTCTCCAAGTCGCTGGCGGCACGGCCGGTGGACGCCACCGATCCCTTGCCGACGCTGCGCTGGCTGTGGGCCGCGCTCGGCCAGGAAGCCGCCGAACTGGAGGGCATCGACGCGCTGCCGGCGCTGCTGCAGCGCGCGGTGGCCGCCTTCCAGCCGGGCCGGCTGCGCCGCGACGCCATCCCCGCCGCGCGGCCATTGCCGTGAGGGCGCCCGGTTCACATAGAATCCAGGGTTCCCCAGCGCCTGCGCCTGGAGCGCACACCATGACGACATCCCGTATTGCACTGGTCACCGGCGGCACCGGCGGTATCGGTACCGCGATCTGCCAGCGCCTGGCCGACCAGGGCCATCGTGTCGCCACCAATTTCCGCAATGCCGAGAAGGCCAACCTCTGGCAGCAGCAGATGCGCGCCCGCGGCTACGACATCGCGCTGTTGCCGGGCGACGTGTCCACTCCGGAAGGCGGCCAGCAGCTGGTGCAGGCGGTGGAAGCGGCGGTGGGCCCGGTGGAGATCCTGGTCAACAATGCCGGCATCACCCGCGACACCACGTTCCACCGCATGAGTCCGGAACAGTGGCACGAGGTGATCAACACCAATCTCAATTCGGTGTTCAACGTCACCCGCCCGGTCATCGAGGGCATGCGCCGGCGCGGCTGGGGCCGGGTGATCCAGATCAGCTCGATCAACGGCCTCAAGGGCCAGTACGGCCAGGCCAACTACGCCGCGGCCAAGGCCGGCATGCACGGTTTCACCATCTCCCTGGCGCGCGAGAACGCCGGCTTCGGCATCACCGTCAACACCATTTCGCCCGGCTACGTGGCGACCGACATGGTGATGGCGGTACCCGAGGAAGTGCGCGCCAAGATCATCGCCGACATCCCCACCGGGCGCCTCGGCAAACCGGAGGAGATCGCCTATGCGGTGGCCTTCCTGGTCGCCGAGGAAGCCGCCTGGATCACCGGTTCCAACCTGGACATCAACGGTGGCCACCACATGGGCTGGTAAGCCCCGGCGCCGCCCGCCGCGGCCGTTCTGGCGGCCCATGCTGCGCAGCATGGCATCGATGCTGCACGCCGCCACCGACACCCTCCCCGGGGCATCCCCCCTGTACTTATGGCGGTTGCAAGGCCTGCTGCACTGCGCCATGCTGCGCCCCTACCGTGAAGGAAGAGTGACTGCTTAATGGCTGCGACCCGCATCATCAAGAAGTATCCCAACCGGCGGCTCTACGACACCGAGATCTCCAGCTACATCACCATCGAGGACGTCCGCCAGCTGATCCTGGATGGCGAGGACTTCGAGGTACGCGATGCCAAGAGCGGCGAGGACCTGACCCGCTCGGTGCTGCTGCAGATCATCGCCGACAAGGAGCAGGACGGCGAACCGATGCTGTCCACCCAGCTGTTGAGCCAGTTGATCCGCTTCTACGGCGACTCGCTGCAGGGCTTCATGGGCAACTACCTGGAGCGCAGCATGCAGGTGTTCCTGGACCAGCAGCAGCAGTTCCGCCAGCAGATGGGCAACCTGCTCGGGCAGACGCCGTGGGCGATGATGAACCAGCTCACCGAGCGCAACCTGGAGCTGTGGCAGGAATTCCAGCGCAGCATGGGCGCAGGCTTCGGCCGCCCGCCGGCCGCCGGCGGCAAGACGCCCGAGCCGCCGCCGGCGCCACCACCGGCCGGCAAGACCCGCGGCAACCGCTGAAAGCACGAAGGCCGACGCAAGCGTCGGCCTTCGCATTTGTGTGGCCGCGGCCGCAACCCCGGCCTGGCACCGCGCGCCTCAGTTGCGGCTGCGGGCCGCTGGCGCCGTTGCCGCCGGAGCACGCCGCGCGGGCGAGGTGCAGGCCGAACAGATCCGCTCGACCCTGTAGCCACGCGCGCGCAGCTTCTCGACCACGCCGTCGCTGCCGAGCAGGTGCAACGCGCCGACCACCACCAGGGTCGTGCCCTGCCCGGCCTGCAGGCGCTCCTGCAACGGCAGCAGCCAGGCATCGTTGCGCTCGGTGTTGATGCGCCGGTACAGCGCCGGGTAGTCGCGCTTCATCTGCGCGGCCATGTCGCGCCACAGGGTCACGTCATCGCCGCGCCGCCAGGCGTCGTGCAGGCGCCGGCTCTGTTCGTCGCCCTTGTCCACCTGCTCCAGCGCCTCGCGCAGCAGTTGCCGCTGCTCGTCGCCGCTCATGCCATCGAGCATCGCGATCTGCGCCGCCGCGCTCTCCAGCCCCTGCGCCGGCTTGCCGGCGGTGGCGGCGCGCGCCATCAGGTGCCGGTCCAGCCCGGCCTGCGCATCCAGCCCCTGCCGCGCCATCTGTCCCAGGCTGATGGTCAGCCCCACGAACCAGGGCTTGAGTCCGGCGAGGCGATCGATCGGCAGCCCGTTGGCGGCGGCGTAATCCTGCAGTCGCCGCCAGGTATCCGCATCCAGTTCGTCCTTGAGCAGGCGGCCATCGCGGCGCAGTGCGGCCTGCGCCATCTGCGTGGCCAGCGCGGGCGAGTTCATTTCCTCCGGCGCCAGCTCGAACAGCAGTTGGCCCGAAGCGTCGAAGGCCGCGTCCACGTCCGCCGACAGCGGGTAATCATCGGCCCTGAGCAGGTGAAACGAACCCAGCAGGTAGAGCTCGGCGCCCTTGGGCCCGCTCGCCTTCCACAGCAGCGGCACCGGCGGCGCCTTGGCCGGAGTAGCGGCCGCCGGCACCTGCCGCGCCAGCAACGGCGCCGGCGTGCCCAGCAGCATCACCGATCCCAGCAGCAGCGCCGCGGCGCGGATCATCCATTTCATGTCGCGTCTTCCTGTGCGGGTTTGACGTAGGCTTTCTCGCCGGCTTCGACCGGCAGGTCCAGCCGGTTCTCCGGCGGCGGCAACGGGCAGGTGGCGAACGGGGTGAACGCGCACGGCGGGTTGTAGGCGCGGTTGAAATCGATCACCACCTGGCTCTTGTCGTCCGGCGTCTCCAGGTCGATGTAGCGGCCGGCGGCATAGCTGCCGTGGCCGCTGGTGCGGTCGGCGAAGATCACGAACAGCGGCCGGCCCGGCTCGCCCAGCGCCTCCAGCCGCCAGGTGCGGCCATCGCGCTCGAATTCGATGGCGCCGGCGTTGGCCTGTTCGGTGGTCAGGCCGGTGATGTCGACCACCGGCAGGGTCTTGCCGGCATCGTGCGGCATGAAACGCGCGGTGATGCGCCAGGACGCATCGGCCGGCCAATACTCCAGGTGGCCGAAATGGGCGCGTGCCGGAGCGTCGGCGTGCCTGACCCGCAGCGCGTGGCGCGGCCCGCGATGGATCAGGCTCAACGTGCCCTTGCCCCCATCGAAGGTGATCATCGTGGGACTGGGCTCGTCATCGGCATGGAACGGGATTCGGCCTTTCACCGGCTTGCCGTCGACCTGCACCGCGACGCCCCGCTCGGGCGTGAACCAGTAGCGCCCCGCCTCGTGCACCACCATGCCCAGCCGTGGCGGGCCCATCGCCAGGCGGATGCCACTGGTGCTGCCGCTGCCGATGTAGTGGGCCTTCAGTTCCAGCCAGTGCAGGCCGATCAGGCTGGTCCAGCCATCGGGCTGCAGCAATTCGGCCTGGCGCTGTTCGCGCCAGATGTCGTTGTTCATCAGGAACGCCGGATCGAAGCGCGGCGCGTCGGGCCCCGGTGCCGGCCGGTCGCCGCCACCGCAACCGGCCGTCGCCATCGCCGCCAGCAGCAGTGCCATGCCTGCCCATCGTTTCATCGTCAACGCCCCCGCAGGAACCAGCGGTCGATCTCCGCCAGCGAAAAGCGCGCCCAGGTCGGGCGGCCGTGGTTGCATTGCCCGGAGCGCTCGGTGGCTTCCATGTCGCGCAGCAGGGCATTCATTTCCGGAACCGTCAGCCGCCGGTTGGCGCGCACCGCGCCATGGCAGGCCATGGTCGAAAGCAGTTCATCGCGCGCGCTGGCCACGCGCCGGCTCTGGCCGTGTTCGCGCAGGTCGGTGAGCACGTCGCGCAGCAGCCCCTCCGGTTCGGCATTGGCCAGCAGCGCAGGAATGCTGCGCACGTGCAGCGAACCGGGGCCGGAGCGGGTCACCTCGAAGCCGAGTTCGGCCAGCGTCGCCGCCTCGCGCTCGGCGGTGTCGGCATCGCGTTCGCCCACCGCCAGGGTGATCGGCACCAGCAGCGGCTGCGCATGCAGGCCGATGCCATCGTGCGCGGTCTTGAGGCGCTCGTAGCCGATGCGCTCGTGCGCGGCATGCATGTCCACCACGATCAGGCCTTCGGCATTCTCGGCCAGGATGTAGATGCCGTGCAGCTGCGCGATGGCATAGCCCAGCGGTGGCACTCCGCTGTCGGCGGTCGTCGCCGGCAGGCCCGGGCTGCCGCCAGCAAGCGCGGCCGGTGTCGCGGCGTCGGCCGGCGGCGCATACAGCGCGGCATAGGCCGCCGGCGCCTCGGACACCTGCAGCCCCAGCGGCGACTGCCGCGGTGCCCAGCCACCACCACCGGTGCTGCCCGGCGGCCGCGACAGGTAGGCACCGGCCTGCGCGCCCGCGGACAGGGACGGCGCGGCGGCCGCACCCGGCAGCCCGGCCGCCGGCTCCAGGCCCGCGCGGGTTTCGGCCAGCGCATCCTTGAGCGTGCGGTAGACGAAATCATGGATCAGCCGCGCATCGCGGAAACGCACTTCGTGCTTGGCCGGATGCACGTTGACGTCCACCCGCGCCGGGTCCAGTTCCAGGAACAGCACGTAGGCCGGCTGGCGGCCGTGGTAGAGCACGTCGCCGTAAGCCATCTTCACCGCATGCGCGACACTGCGGTCGCGTACCGAGCGGCCATTGACGTACAGGTACTGCTGGTCGGCGCTGGCGCGCGAGTACTGCGGCTGCGCGATCCACCCGTGCAGACGCAGGCCGGCCGCGCTGTGGTCCACGCGCAGCGATTGCCGCGCGAAGTCCTCGCCCAGGGTTTCGCCCAGGCGCGCATCGGAGTACAGGTCGCCGGGCTTGTAGCGGCGCGACGGCTTGCCGTTGTGCGACACCCGCAGTTCCACGTCCGGACGCGCCAGCGCCAGTGAACGCAGCCATTCCTCGATATGGCCCAGTTCGGTGCGCTCGGCGCGCAGGAACTTGCGCCGCGCCGGCACGTTGTAGAACAGCTCGCGCACTTCCACGGTGGTGCCCGGCGCATGCGCACGCGGCGTCACTTCACCGATCTTGCCGCCCTCGATCTGCAGCGCGGCGCCGTGTTCGTCCTGCGGCTGGCGCGACGCCAGGGTGAAGCGGCTGACCGAGGCGATCGACGGCAGCGCCTCGCCGCGGAAGCCCAGCGTGGCGACAGACTCCAGGTCGTCGAGCGAGGCGATCTTGCTGGTGGCATGGCGCGACACCGCCAGCGGCAACTGCGCCGCGGCGATGCCGCCGCCATTGTCGCGGATGCGGATCAGGCGCACGCCGCCTTCCTCGAGGTCGATGTCGACACGGGTGGCGCCGGCATCGAGTGCGTTCTCGACCAGTTCCTTGACCACCGACGCGGGGCGCTCGACCACTTCGCCGGCGGCGATCTGGTTGATCAGTATCTCGGGGAGCGGACGGATGGTGCTCATGCCGCGCGTTCCGGGAAACCAGCGGGGCGCAGCAGGGGAATGAAATCGCTATCTCGCATCGCTAGATGATAGCCGCCCCGCCGCCGGGTGTAGCAGCCAGTCGCCCCTCACCCCGCCAGTGGCGGCACTGCGCCCGGGGCACGGGAGGTGCGGGTCGATGACGGATGCGATCCGAATGACTGCAGCCGCCGGACGGGATGCACGGCGCTGGCGCGCGCCGTGTTTACTTGCTGCCGCCGGCCACGGTGCCCGCGGCGGCTTCCATCTCGGCCTGCGCACGCGCGGCGAACAGCGTGCCCGGCGGCGGCTGCCGGCTGAAATAGGTGTGCACGCCGTCGAGCACGGCACCGGCGACGCGGCGCTGGTAGGCCGGGTCGGTAAGGCGGCGCTCCTCGTCCGGGTTGGAGATGAAGGCGGTTTCCACCAGCATCGCCGGCATGTCCGAGGTGCGCAGCACCGCGAAGTTCGCCCGCTCCAGGTTGGGCTTGTGGTTGTTGCCGATCCGCTTCAGCCCACCCAGCACGTGGCTGGCGGCATCTTCGGAGGCCTTCATGTTGCCGCTCTGGGCCAGATCCAGCAGCACGTTGGCCAGGGTGCCCTCGGTCCGCTGCAGGCTGACGCCGCCGATCAGGTCGGCCGCGTTTTCCTTGTCCGCCAGCCAGCGCGCGCGCTGCGAGGACGCGCCCTTGGTGGAAAGCACGTACACCGACGAGCCGGTGGCGGCGCGGTTCTCCGCCGCGTCGGCATGGATCGAAATGAAAATGTCGGCCTTGGCCGCGCGCGCACGCTGGGCACGCTGCGGCAGCGGGATGAACACGTCGGTGTCGCGGGTCAGGTAGGCGCGCAGGCCGGGCGTGGCATTGACCTGCCGCGCCAGCTCGCGCGCCACCGCCAGGGTGACGTCCTTCTCGCGCTTGCCGGTCGGACCGATCGCCCCCGGGTCCTGGCCGCCATGGCCGGGATCGATGGCGACCACCAGCGTGCGCATGCCCGGCTGCATGCGGATGCGCGAAGCATCGCTGGGCATGACCGGACGCGGGGCCGGCTGTTCGTCGGCCGGTACCGGTACAGGCGCGGGTGCCGGGGTCGGTGCAGTCGCCGAGGCGACCACGGCCGGCACGCTCGCCTGTCCGTTGAGAATGGCGGCCGGCGAAGGCGCGTTCGTGGCGGCCACCGCCGTCGTGGTGGGCACAGGGGTGTTGGCGACGGTAGCCGGCGGGGCAGGCGCGGCGGACGCCTGCTGCACCACCGCCGCGGTCAGTGCCGCCGTGGCACGGGCGGCCTCGCGGCGCGCCTCGGCGCTGCCGGGCTGCGCCGGCAGCGGGGTCGCGGACGCATTCGCCGCCACCGGCCGGGTACTGGCGCCGCTGGTCTCGCCGGGCCATTCGATCAGCAGCCGCGACTCGGCGCCCTGCCCCTGCAGCTGCGGCTTGAACGCCACCACCGACTCGGCCAGGTCGAACACCACCCGGAACGTGCCCGGCGCCGGGATCCCGGTGCGCACGGCGGTGACGACACCGGCGGCGGCGGGCAACTTGAGCCCGCGGACGGCGGTCGAATCCGGGAAATCCACCACCAGGCGGTTCGGCCCGGCCAGCGACAGGGTCTTGTAGCTGCCACCGCCGGCCAGCTGGATCTCGGCACGGGTACCGGTGCTCCCGGCCTGCACGGCGACGCTGCGGATCTCACCCGCCCACGCCGAAGCGCCAGCCAGGCAGAGTCCGGCGACACAGGCAGACAGGGCGATCAGGCGGCTTCCCTTGAGCATGGGCGGATTCAATCACCGGAATTGCGTAATTGCAACACCTTTTCCCTTAATAATCCGCAACCTGCCACACTTTCCTTCCATCAGGCGGCAGGAAACCCCTGCAAGTGGCCCGATTGCCCCAGGCGCGACAGCCATGCCTGGCCGGCCGGGGAGCAGGCCTGCAGCCGCGCCCGGCGGCCCGCACCGTGCATGTCCAGCGCCACCCGCAGGTCCAAGGGCGGCAGTGCCGCGCCGCCCCGCTCCGGCCATTCGACCAGCCACAGGTCGGCCTCGGCCTCGTCCAGGCCCAGGAAATCCAGTTCGCCGGCATCGCCGATCCGGTACAGGTCCAGGTGCCAGGCCTCGCCGGCCGGCAGCGGGTAACGTTCGACCAGGGTATAGGTGGGGCTGCGGATCGCCCCCTGCACGCCGAGCGCCCGCAGCAGCGCGCGCGCCAGGGTCGATTTGCCGGCACCCAGGTCGCCGTGCAGGTGGACCACCGCCGGCGTCGGCCGGGTCGCCGCCAGGGCCGCGCCCAGCTGGTCGGTGGCCGCGGCATCGGGAAGAAACAGTTCGATCATGGCCGTCATTATGGATTGGCACGGGCGCGCAGGTGCGGCAGCAGGTCACGCGGCAGGAGTCCGCGCTGGCCGTCCGCGGCCGCCGCGTCGCCGGCCAGGCCATGCAGCAGCGCGCCGGTGCTGGCTGCGTCCAATGGCGACAGGCCCTGCGCCAGCAGCGCGGCGATCACCCCGGTCAGCAGGTCGCCCATGCCGCCCACCGCCATGCCCGGATTGCCCGCCGCGATCACCCGCGGCCGCTGCCCCGGCGCGGCGACCACGGTGCCCGCGCCCTTGAGCACGACCACCGCCGAAAACCGTTCCGCCAGCGCCTGCGCCGCGGCGAAACGGTCGCGCTGGATGGCGGCGTCGTCGACCCCAAGCAGGCGCGCCGCCTCTCCCGGGTGCGGCGTGAGCACCGCTGTGGGCAGCGCTCGCGGCTGCTGCGCCAGCAGGTTCAGCGCGTCGGCATCCACCACCAGCGGCCTGCCGCCGTCCACCGCCGCCAGCCACAGCCGGCGCCCCCACTCGTCCTGGCCAAGCCCTGGCCCGAGTGCGACGACACCGGCACGCGCCAGCAGCGGCGCCAGGTCGAATGCGTCCTCCACCGCATGCACCATCGCTTCGGGGCAACGTGCCAGCAGCGGCGCCACGTGCGCCGCGCGGGTGGCCGCGCTGGCCAGCCCCGCACCGCTGCGCAGCGCGGCCTCGGCGCACAGCATCAGCGCGCCACCGCTGCCATGGTTGCCACCGACGCACAGGACGTGGCCGGACTCGCCCTTGTGGGTGTTGAGGCGCCGCGGCGGCAACTGCGCCGGCAGCCGCGCCGCACTCCAGCGCGATGCGGCCGGCGCCACGCCGTCAAACGCCTGCGCGGGAACATCCAGCGCATCCAGCAGCCGCTGCCCGGCGTGCTCCAGCGCGGCGCCGGTGTACAGGCCACGGTGCGGCACGATGAACTGCAGCACGCGCGCGGCATGGATCGCCGCGCCCGGCACCGCACCGCTGTCGGCGTCGACGCCGCTGGGCACGTCCAGCGCCAGCACCGGCGCGGCGGCGGCGTTGACCGCGGCGATCAGCCGCGCGGCCTCCGCATCGGGCGCGCGGTCCAGGCCGATGCCGAACAGCGCGTCGACCACCAGGTCGGCATCGCGCAGGCAATCGGCGGCAAGCTCCACCCGGCCGCCAACGGCCAGGTAGTCGGTACAGGCACGCTGCGCCAGCGGGGTGCGTGGCGCGTGCCCGGGCAGGTGCAGCACGCACACCGCGCTCCCGGACTGGCGCGCCAGCCGCGCCAGCACATAGCCGTCGCCGCCGTTGTTGCCCGGGCCGCACACCACCACGATGCGCCGCGCCTGCGGCCAGTACTGCAGCGCGCACTGCCAGGCGGCCTGGCCTGCGCGCTGCATCAACAGGTAGCCGTCGCCACCGAGCGCGGCGGTGGCCTGCGCGTCGATGCGGCGCGCGGCGGCGGTATCGAACAGTCCATCGGGCTGGCTCATGCCCGCGATTCTATACTTGCGCCATGCCTGGAGCCGTTGCCACCGCCGACATGGCGCAGCTGTCGCTGCGCATCCGCCAGCTCGCGCGCGAGGCCGGCTTCCAGCGCTGCGGCATCAGTGGCGTCGACCTGGGCGAGGACGCGGCGCACCTGGCCGACTGGCTGGGCAAGGGCCTGTACGGGACCATGGAATGGATGGCGCGGCACGGCGCGATGCGCGCGCGGCCGCAGGAGCTGTTGCCGGGCACGGTGCGGGTGATCTCGGTGGGACTGGACTATGGCCACAAGGACGATGCCGCGGCCTGGGCCACCCTGGACGACGCCGAGCGCGCCTACGTGGCGCGTTACGCGCTGGGCCGCGATTACCACAAGCTCATGCGCAACCGCCTGCAGAAGCTGGCCGCGCGCATCGCCACCGAGATCGGCCCCTTCGGGTACCGCGTGTTCGTCGATTCGGCGCCGGTGCTCGAACGCGCGCTGGCGCGCAACGCCGGGCTGGGCTGGATCGGCAAGCACACCTGCCTGATCGACAAGGACGGCGGCTCGTGGTTTTTCCTCGGCGAGATCTACATCGACCTGCCGTTGCCGGTGGACGCCCCGGCCAGCGCGCACTGCGGCAGCTGCACGCGCTGCATCGACATCTGCCCGACCGCGGCGATCATCGCCCCGCACCGGCTCGACGCGCGCCGCTGCATTTCCTACCTGACCATCGAGCACGAGGGCGCCATCCCGCTGGAAATGCGCCCACTGATGGGCAACCGCATCTATGGCTGCGACGACTGCCAGCTGATATGCCCCTGGAACAAGTTCGCGCGGCGCACCGACGAGCCGGACTTCCGCGCGCGCAACGACCTGGACACGGCCACCCTGCCGGAGCTGTTCGCGTGGGACGAAGACGAGTTCCTGCGCCGCACCGAGGGCAGCCCGATCCGCCGCAGCGGCCACGAACGCTGGCTGCGCAACATCGCCGTGGCGCTGGGTAACGCGGCGCCCTCGCCTGCCGCGCGGCAGGCGCTGCTCAGCCGCCTGGACCACCCGTCCGAACTGGTGCGCGAACATGTCGCCTGGGCGCTGCGGCGCCACGACCCGGCGCACGATTCCCGATAGCGGCGGCGTGAGCGGCAGCCCAGGCATTGGCTTTGGCGCCCGCGCGCGGGAACAATAGCGTCCCGTTCCCCCGCGCCGACCATGGACAACGTCCTCAGCCCCAGCCAGCTCAACACCCTCGCCCGCGACCTGCTCGAGGGCGCGTTCCCGCTGGTGTGGGTTGAAGGCGAACTCGGCAATGTCAGCCGCCCTGCGTCGGGGCACCTGTACTTCACCCTGAAGGACGCACGCGCGCAGGTGCGCGCGGCGATGTTCAGGCCCAAGAGCCAGTGGCTGAAGTTCGTCCCGCGCGAGGGCGTGCGCGTGCTGGCGCGCGGCCGCCTGACCCTGTACGAGGCGCGCGGCGAATACCAGTTGGTGCTGGACCACATGGAAGAAGCCGGCGAAGGCGCGCTGCGCCGCGCCTTCGAGGCGCTCAGGGCGCAGCTGCAGGCCGAAGGCCTGTTCGACCCGGCGCGCAAACGACCGCTGCCGGCCCATGTACGCCGGCTGGCGGTGATCACCTCGCCCAGCGGCGCGGCGGTGCGCGACGTGCTCAGCGTGCTGGCGCGGCGCTTCCCGCTGCTCGAGGTGGAACTGCTGCCGACCCTGGTGCAGGGCGACGCCGCGGCCGCGCAGATCACCGCACTGCTGCGCCGCGCCGATGCCAGCGGCCGCTACGACGCGATCCTGCTGACCCGCGGTGGTGGCTCGCTGGAAGACCTGTGGGCGTTCAACGACGAACAACTGGCGCGGGCCATCGCCGCAAGCGCCACGCCGGTCGTCTCCGCGGTCGGCCACGAGACCGATTTCAGCCTGTCCGATTTCGCCGCCGACCTGCGTGCACCCACGCCGTCGGTGGCCGCCGAGCTGCTGGTGCCGGACCGGCGCGATCTCGACGCGCGCCTGCACGGCCTGCAGCGGCGGCTGGCGCAGTTGCAGGCGCACGCACTGGGCCAGGCGATGCAGCGCGCCGACCGTGCCGCGCTGCGGCTGCAGGCGCAGGGCCCGCAGGCGCGTCTGGCGCTGTTGCGGCAACGCCAGGAGGCGGCATACGCGCGCCTGCACGGCGCGTGGCAGCGGCAACTGGAACAGCGCCGCGCGCGCCTGGCGCATGGCCATTCGGTACTGCGCGCGGTGCAGCCCGCGCAGCGGATGGCACTGCTGCGCCGGCGCCTGGACGCACTGGCGCCACGCGCCCAGGCGGCCATGGCGCGCCAGTTGCAGCGCGACGCCATGCACCTGCGCGGCATCGCCCGTTCGCTGGAGGCGGTGAGCCCGCTGGCCACGGTCGCGCGCGGCTATGCGATCGTCACCCGCAGCACCGATGGTGCGCTGGTGCGTTCGACCACCCAGGTCCGGCCCGGCGACGCGCTGCAGGCGCGGGTGGGCGATGGCGTGCTGGACGTGCAGGTCATCGCGACCGGCGGTGCCTCCTAGCAACGGCACCTCCCCGCCCTGCCGCCCGCCCGGCGTGCCGAGGGCGGGCCTGCTTCGCCATGAGGCCACGCAACGCGCCCGGCCTCGCCGGCCGGGAACAGCGGCCGGTACCGCCGCTCAGCGTGCCTGCGCGGTCTCACAGAACCGCTGCCGGTACTCCATCGCCTTGGGCATCAATGCCTGCAGGTTCTGGATACGGGTGCCGGGATTGGGATGGGTCGAGGCGAACTCCGGCGGCGCCTGGCCGCCGCTGGCCGCCCCCATGCGCTCCCACAGCGGCACCGCTTCCTCGGGGTTGAAGCAGGCCGCGGCGGCCAGCATCAATCCGACTTCGTCGGCCTGGGTTTCGTGGCTGCGCGCATACGGCAGCAGGTAGCCGTAGCCGAAGGCCGACATCAGCATCTGTTGCTGCTGCGCGTCCATGCCACCGGCGGCACCGGCCATCTGCCCGATCTCGGTCAGCTTCTGCTGGGCCATGCGCTGCGCGCCATGGCGCAGCAGCGCGTGGGCGATCTCATGCCCCATCACCACCGCCATCGCGTCGGCATTGCGCGCCACCGGCACCAGCCCGGTGTAGACGGCCATCTTTCCGCCCGGCAGGCAGAACGCGTTGGCCTGGTCGGACTGCAGCACGTTCACCTCCCAGTCGAAGGTGCGCGAGAAATGGTTGGGCGGCTGGCCGTGCTCGGTGGCCAGGGCGGTCTCCACCACGTCGACCTTGGCGATCAGGCGCTGGGCGATCGCGCGGATCTGCCGCGCCACCTGGGCATCGGGATCGACCGGCCGCTCCTGCGCCATGATCTGCTGGTAGGCCTGCAGCCCCAGCGCCTTCTCGCCCTCGGCATCGAGCGTCTTGTCGATCAGCACCTTCTCGCCGGTATACGGGTCCACGGCGCGGTTGCCGAAGTAATAGCAGCCACCGTAGACCGCGAAGCCGATCAGGATCAGCCAGCGCAGGCCGCCGCCGATGCCGCGGCGCCGGTTGCCAGGCGGGTTGCCGAGAGGATCTTGTCGCATGGTGGACTCCGCCGGGAACGGTTGGACGGGACGATGGTAGCGCGCCGCCTCAGATGCCGCGCACCAGCCGGAAGCCGATGCGCGCACTGGTCACGTCCGAGTCCTGCGACAGCCGCCAGGCGGCACGGGTCTGCTCCGGCGCGTTGGCCCAGTTGCCGCCGCGGACCACGCGCTGCCGGCACCCCGGGTTGTACCAGGCCGCGCCATCGGGCGGCGCGCGCCGGTAGCTGGCATGCCAGCAGTCGGCCACCCACTCGCTGAGGTTGCCGGCCATGTCGTGCAGGCCCCAGGCGTTGGCGCGGAAGCTGGCCGCCGGTGCCGCGCCCCAGTAGCCGTCGCCGTAGCCGAGGAACGCGTTCTTCCAGTGGCGGCCGCTGGGCGAGACATCGAGGCTGCCGGTGAAATTGCCGCTGCCTTCCGGCGGCACCCCGGCGTCGCCCCAGGGATAGCGGCCGGTGGTGCCGGCGCGCAGCGCATACTCGAACTCCGCCTCGCTCGGCAGCCGGTAATGGCGGCCGGTCTGCGCCGACAGCCAGGCCGCATAGGCTTCGGCGTCGCGCACGCTGACATGCATGACCGGGTTGTCCGGCGGCGCCTTGGCGCCGTTGTAGCCGGCCTGCCAGTCGGCGCCGTTGCGGCGCACGAAATTGCCGCTGCGCTCGTCATAGACGATCGAATGCCCGCGCCGGGTCGCGCGCGGCCGCGCATTGGTCGCCGCCACGAAGCGGCCGAACTCGGCCACCGTCACTTCGGTGATGGAGATCGCGAAACCACGGTCGAAGCGCACGTAGTGCTGCGGGCGCTCGGCGTCGCTGGCGCCCGGCTCCCCGTAGCCGGCGCCCATCTGGAAGCCGCCATGCGGCACCACGATCATCTGCGGGCCGCGCCCACCGTCCTGCAGCGCGTCGCTGAACACCTGGCCCGGACGGAAGCTGCCGTAATGGGCGACCAGGTCGATGCGCTGCCGCAGCACCGCCACCGCCGCGTCGCCGGGCGCGGCGATGCGCAGCGCCTGCTCCAGCTTCTCGCGCGCCGCCTTGAGCCCCTTGGGCGAGGTGAGATCGCGCAGGCCGCCGTCGCGCAGGGCGGCGAGTTGGGCCATGCGCATCGCCTCGATCCGCACCCGCGCATCGGCTACCGTCGGCGCGTCCTCGCGGATGCGCGAGGCGCGCTGCAGCCACTCCAGCGCCGCGTTGAAATCGGCATGCGCCGCGGCGTCCTCCGCCTGCCGGATCAGGTCGCTCTCGACCGCGGCCAGGCCCTGCCGGGCGCGGCTGTTGCCCGGTTCCAGCTCCAGCACCTGGGCGAATGCGCCGGCGGCCAGGGCCGGGCTGCCGCTGCGCAGCGCCTCCTCGCCCGAGCGGTTCAGCGCCAGCAGGCGCCGCGCCGCCTGTACGCGCTGCTGCAGCTCCAGCTCCGCCCTGCCCTCCGGCGCCAGGTACACGAGTACCGCGGCCTGGGTGGCCGCTTGGGCCAGCGCCTTGCGCTGTTCTTCCGGTTGTTGCAGCAGCGCGCGCACCGAAGCGAGCAGGCGCGCGTGGGCCTTCTCCAGCCCGCGCCTGGCCTCGCGCTGCTGCGGCTGCAGCGCCAGCACCGCCAGGTACAGCGGGATCGCGTCGTCCGCCGCCTGGTACAGGCGGTCTTCGGCCAGCGCCACGCCCGCCCGCTTCAACGCGTCGCGTACCTGCTCCGGCTGCAGCTCGACCGGCGGCGGCGACCAGGCCGGCAGCGGCACCGCGGCCGGGTCCGGTGCGGCGACCACCTGCAGCTCCTGCGCCGCGACCGGCGCCACCGGCTCGGCCACGACCGGCTGCGGCGCGCTGGCCGCAGGCGGCTCCTGCCTGCAGGCGGCGCTCGCCAGCGCGACGGACAGGGCCAGACAGGCCAACGGGCCGGTTGTACGCAAACTTCCTCCCATACAGGCTCTGCGCGCTCGGGTGCGCTGCGACGTTAGGCTATTCTCGCCTGCCTGGGCAAACCCTGCAGTTGATGGAATAGACGTGGCTCACTGGATCAAACACCCGGCGGAACTGGAAGAACGCTACCGCCAGCGTCCCGACCGCATCGGCCTGGATACCGAATTCATCCGCGAACGCACCTACTGGCCGCAACTGGCGCTGGTGCAGATGGCGGTGGGCGACGAGATCCTGCTGGTCGACCCGCTGGTACCGGGCATGGCCGATGCCCTGCGCCCATGGCTGGAGGATGCCTCGATCCTCAAGATCATGCACAGCGCCAGCGAGGACCTGGTCGCGTTCAAGTGCGCCTGCGGCGTCCTGCCACGGCCGCTGTTCGACACCCAGATCGGCGCCGCGCTGGCCGGCATCGGCGGCGGCATGGGCTACCAGAAGCTGGTCGCGCAGGTCACCGGCGTGGTCCTGCCCAAGGGCGAGACCCGTTCGGACTGGATGCGCCGGCCGCTGTCCGACGCGCAGCTCGAGTATGCCGCCGACGACGTGGAGTACCTGTTCGCGCTGCACGACGCGATCGACGCGCGCCTGCGCGAGCTCGGCCGCCGCGACTGGCTGCAGGACGACGCGCAGCGGCTGCTGGCGTCGGTCGAGAACGATGAGGGCGAGCGCTGGCCGCACCTGTCGATGCGCGCGGCGCAGTTCCTCGAACCGGACGCGCAGCGCCGCCTGCTGCGCCTGTTGCGCTGGCGCGACCAGCAGGCCCGGCACAGCGACCGGCCGCGCAGCTGGATCCTGGACAACGAACTGGCCACGCTGCTGGCACGCACGCCGCCGGCCGACTACGAGGCGCTGCTGCGGCTGTTCGAACGTTTCCCGAAGGCGCCGCGCAAGCTGGCCCAGGCCGTATGGCAGGCGCTGCAGACGCCGCTGGCCGACGAGGACCAGGCACCGCAGGCGCTGGCCGCCACCGATGGCAACAAGGCCGCGCTCAAGCGCCTGCAGGACGCGGTGGCCCGGCGTAGCGCCGACCTCGGCCTGCCCGACGGCCTGCTGGCCTCGCGCCGGCACCTGGAAGCGCTGCTGGAGGGCGGCGACTGGCCGGCCGCGCTCGGCGGCTGGCGCCGCGAGCAGTTGCAGACGCTGCTGCAGCCCCTCTTGGCGACGGCGCCGGCATCGCGTTAGAATTCGCTGGCGATGTGATGCAGTCACACGGCTGACGGGGTCCCGCCCCCACCCAGCGCACTGCATTCACCAGAGAAGTACGGGGCCATAGCTCAGCTGGGAGAGCGCGTCGTTCGCAATGACGAGGTCGGGAGTTCGATCCTCCCTGGCTCCACCAAATTTCCGTCCTAGACGGTGCGACCAAGGCTGGAAAGACCTGATTTTAAGGGATTTCTAGCCTTTTTCGTATCCAGCGCAGTCCAGCCCAGACCCGCCAAATCCGGCGGTAAGAGGCGGTAGGTTTGGCGGTAGCCGGGGCACTCCCTTAGCCTGTTACCGTCAAGGAGCTGCCCGATGCCTCTCACCGATACCGCCATCCGCAAGGCGAAGCCTGCCGACAAGCCGCAGAAGCTGCGCGATGGCAATGGCCTATACCTACTCCTGCAACCAGATGGCGCACGCTGGTGGCGTTATGACTATCGCCGCCCCATCACTAGCAAGCGCAACACGCTCTCATTCGGCACCTACCCGGAAGTGAGCCTTGCAGATGCTCGCGAGAAGCTCGCAGAAGCGCGCGGCCAACTGGCGGCCAAGATCGATCCCGGTGAACAGCGGAAGGCCGTCAAGGCCGCTGGCGAGGCCGCAGCTGCCAACAGCTTCGAGGTCGTCGCCCGCGAATGGTTCGCCAAGCAGCAGAAGGAATGGAGCACCCAGTACGCGGACAAGGTCATCCGCCGCTTGGAGAGCGACATCTTCCCGTGGATCGGCAGCCGCCCAGTCGGGGCCATCACTGCGCCAGAGCTATTGAGGCATCTGGAGCGGATCGAGCAGCGGGGAGCCATCGAGACCGCCCACCGCGCCCTACAGACCTGCGGCGCGGTCTTCCGCTATGCCGTGAGGACTGGACGAGCCGACGGCGATCCGACCGGAGCCCTAAAGGGCGCGCTGACGCCATGGCGCCCCATGCCATTCGCCGCCGCGACGACTCCAGCAGCGGCGACCGCCCTACTAAGGAAGATCGACAGCAGCACCAGCAGGCCAATTGTTCGGAGCGCGCTGCGCCTGGCCCCATTGCTCTTCGCCCGCCCCGGCGAACTTGTCCGCATGAGGTGGACCGAGTTGGATTTGGACGCAGGCCAATGGCGCTACTTCGTAACCAAGACTAAGCGCACCCACATCGCCGCGCTTTCCTCACAAGCAGTGGAAATCCTGCGCGATCTGCATCCCCTGACCGGACGCGGCGAGTTCGTGTTCCCTGGCGGACGCGATCCGCGCAAGCACATGTCGAGCAATGCCATTCTGGTAGCCGCACGACGCTGTGGCATCGAGAAGGACCAGAGCACCATTCATGGCTTCCGACACATGGCAAGCACGCTACTCAATGAAATGGGCGGCTGGAACCCCGATGCAATCGAATCAGCACTGACCCACAAGATGCCCGGAGTACGCGGGGTCTACAACCAAGCTCAGTACCTAGAGGAGCGCCGAACGATGATGCAGTCTTGGGCGGACTACCTCGACACACTGAAAGCTGACGCCACTAGTAAGGTCGTCCCCTTCAAGCAGAGAATAGCGCACAAGCAGGCTCTGAACTAAGGTCTAGGCGCGGGCTTAGAGCGATCGTCGACCTCAGCGCGAGATTAAAGCAGCTTCCTTGTTCTCGCTAAGAATCGAGCTTAATGTCCGTTTGATGCATACTGCCTAAATATTAATAGCCAGGAACGCGCATGTACAACTTGCTAATGGCCTACCAGGAAGGTACGTGGGATCAGGATGAATTTGTCCTTGGGCTACCCCGGTATCTTGAGTACACCGCCCAGCCCCTTGTTGAGCGATTCGGGTCCCTAGATGAACCAACGATCCAGCATCTCAAGGATATTCCCACCCTATTTGCATATGAGGATCGAGGCCGTGATGTCGGTATCGCCGCCAGGGTCGGCAGGGTTGATGATATCCAGGTCAGATACGGCGGAGTACGAATTAAATGGTCTTTCGACGCTGGTGTGGGGCCGATTACCGCTTTAGCGTTGAGGGAAATGTTTGGTTCACTCGATATTTCGGAGCGAAACTGGGAACACACGAGGACCCATTGGGCCTTAAAGGATGTGGATCTCTATGACGTGCTTCAGCGATATGGACATCTTGAGAATGACCCGACACCGCCGCCAAGAGTATTCGTGTCGTATTCCTGGGACTCCCAAGAGCACATTGAGTGGGTGAGAGACTTGGTAAACACACTGCGAGCAAACGGCATTGATGCCATATCCGACAAAACGCATCTGAGATTTGGCCAAAATTTGCCTCATTTTATGGAGCAGGCCGCATCTTGCGAGCGTGTGATCGTCGTTTGCACTGAGAATTACATGAACCGAGCCGATGGACGGGTGGGAGGTGTCGGCTACGAGCATCTGGTGACCGCGGCTGAGCTCGCGCACGACCCGCTTTCGATACGGTTCATTCCGGTGATCCGCGATTCAAGAGATGCCGCTCATATGCCTACGAACCTTAGAGGCCGTTTTTATGCCGACCTTTCCCATGGGCCGAACTTCAATGCGAACTTACAAGAGTTGGTAAGAGATCTGCACAGCGCGATGCCGTCGATTCCACCAATTGGTCGCAGACCAAGTTTCTGATGTCCCGCAAGACCTCGCGCGCTCGCCTGAACGGTTGCGACCTCTTTGCGAGCACGAGTTATTGTGAACTGGATAACCCGGAAGGCCGTAGACAACCACTTTCTTTCTGAGTGTACGCAACTGGCTAAGAGCAGACGTTTGATCAGAACCAACGGAATGGCCAGGCGCAACCTGGCACTGATGCTCAGGTGAACCAGAATCTGCATCCATACCTCTCGTGCAAATTCAGACAATTGGCCCACTTCAGGCTACTCGGTGCAACAAAATGAACGAATCGCGGGCCCGCACGAGCCCCAGCCTTATCTCCGTGATGGAGTCCACGGGCTTATCCATGTAGAACGCCACATCGTCAGGCGATCCGATCATGGCTTCCAGCACGTCAAGCTGCGTCCCCGCAATTGGTGGGCTTGCGACTTTGCCATAACTGAGAGAGTCCGCGAGGCTTTTCAGGCAGATTGCAATGAAGTAGGTCTTCTCTGCGGCATCATGTCCGGCACTAGTAGCAACGAAATCCGCTTTCGCCTTCACCGCTGAGGCTAGCGCTTCCACGGCATTGATACTTTGACGAAACCGCCAGAAGTTCCAAAGGTAACGTACAAGCCAAAGACCGGCTGCGCAGATCGCGACTGTCCCTATGAACTCAAGCATTGAGCCTCCTGCATCAACGGCATCTGTATCATTTCGGTGACTACTGCTGACCAGGTGAGCCGGTGCACTGGAACTCGACTGTGACGCGCCTTGATCCGCAGTTTCCGAAGCCCCGGCGTGACAGGCACTCTGTGCTTTGCGATCCGAATGGTTCCGCCCCTCTGTAGCCCCAGTTCTTGCACTTCTGCTCGGCAAGCTGGATTGCCTGCTGCTCGCTCATGTCGAGGCGCTGGAACTCGTTACGCTCATAAGAGAGCGCGACCACGCCGTCTGCACGACTTGCCTTGGTAACAAGCCAATCCGCATGCGTAGCACATGCGCTGAGAACAAGTGCGGCCGCGGCGATACCGCAGGACTTCAACTTCATCGTGATCCCCCTTGTGTCAGATCGAAGAGCGCTTAGCAAACCAGCGCCCACGAATCATAGGGCTCGCACTACAAATTGTCACCCATAGAGCGTGACCTCATAGGGCGTGGCCCGATAGAGGGTGCACCGGCATCGTTCTCTCATGAAGAAGGAAGCGATGCCCACCGATCCCCGTATCCTGTTTGGACTCCGACTTGCCGAAGTCAGGAGAGCCAAGGGGCTATCCCAAGAGCGCCTAGCCTTGGAGAGTGGCCTTGCTCGCAGCTACCTGGGCGGCGTCGAGCGCGGGCAGCGCAACATCGCCCTGCTGAACATCTATCGCCTTGCCGATGCACTTGGAGTGCCCCCGGCCTCCCTGTTACCGCCCCCCTCTACCCCTCCTCACTAGCCTGCTTATCCAGACTAGCTTGCTTGTCCAGCGCGAATGACATGAAACCAAGTCATTGATTCAAAAGATAAAGTGATTTGGTACGCATATAGAGCGAGAGAACGCACGCCTCTCCTTGCGCGCGGCTGCAAGCTAGCCCAGAGCTATCTATAAGGACGGAGCCCCGTCGGCGTCCGCGTGCCTCCCGTGCGACACAAGGAGGTAGCCATGTCATTTCACGATGTATTACAGCAGTTCCAATCCGCATCCACTCAGTCGATCCCACTGAAGGCCATACAGACAAGGGACGCGTTGCAACCCAGAGTCACCCGCCTCATCCCCATAAGAGACAAGGGGCGCGCCGAAGAAAGTAGGGAGCAGCACATCGCCTCGCTTCGCTTGGTACTGGAAGCAACAGAGCGAAACCAGCTTGATCCAGTGTGGCTTGCAGAATTAGATACGGCAGCTCCACAGGGCCTTTCTCTAATAGATGGCCATCACCGGCTAAGGGCATACGCGCAGGCGGGAAGAGAGACGATCCCCGCGAAAGTACTGCGCCTTGACTGGAACACCGCAGTGATCGTGTCAAAGCTGGTGAACTGCACAGGCAGATCGCTCGCGTTGCATCCCGAGCAATGCCGGGACGCCGCATGGCAATACCTCGCAAGCATCACCAAGCGCGGGACAACCGGCCTGCCCCCAGGGGAATCACTGCGCTCAATCGCGGCAAAGTTCAGCATCAGCAAGAACACAGTAAGCAGCATGCTGTCCTATCTTCCCGACGTGACGCCCACCAATTTCACCTCATTCGCAATAGACCCTGGCACTGATTGGCCTAGGTGGCGATATGTCAGGGAGGCAAAGAGCGATTGGCATACGAACCTGCCCGCATCCCACGAAGAGCAGCTGAATCGGGATGCGGAAAGAGTAGCAAGGCAGATCATGAAAATAGTGGATGCGTCATCACCTGCGGTACGCGCAAGGGCGCTAGAGATGTTAGCCAATGAAGAGGTTCAGGCTGCAAATCAGCTGGATTCTGTGGAGCTTCTCGCTCACTTCAGTCCACCGCCATCGCCTCTTTCTGTCCCAATTGGGACACCCTCTGTCCCATCGCAACTGGCGCATCTGGACACCTGACGTACCGAACCAGACTTGGCCGCCTCATAGGCAAGAGACCGGACCAAATTCTGCTGCGCTATTGCGCGCTGCCACTCCGATCATAGAACGCTCTATCGCCCCCCATACCCCCTAGACCGGGCACCTCCCGCGATAGCCCCTCCCAGCAAGGCTCGCTGCGCACCTGTGCAGCGGGCCTTTCTCATTTCAAGGAACCCATGACGACTCAACCACAGACGACGCTGCCGTATCACTTCATGCGCTTGCCCGAGGTCATCGCGACCGTCGGCGTGAGCAAGTCCACGCTCTATGCTTGGGCGGCAGCGGGCAAATTCCCGAAGCCAGTACAATTCCCCGGCGGCAACATCGCTGCCTGGGTGTCCACTGAAGTGGCGGCATGGATGTGCGCAGCGGTCACCGCGCGCGATGCTGGACATAGCCTAGCCGCCTGATGTTGGCGGTAACTATGGCGGTAACAGCCAAAGCAAGAATTCTACAATCCCTTGCATTACAGTGGTTTACCGGTATTATTTCGGAGACCCTGGCCCACCAAACGGAAAACCCCGGGTATCCCCCGGGGTTTTTTCTTGCCCGGCCCCACGCCGGATGCGCGCATGCCGAGCCGTTCAGGCCGGCGGCGTGTAGATCTCCACCCGGTTGCGTCCGCCGCGCTTGGCCACGTAGAGCATCTCATCGGCGGTCTTGAACACGGTGGCGATATCCTGGCTGCTTTCCGGCCAGGCGGACACGCCCAGCGAAACCGTCACCCGGTCGACCGGTGCCATGTTGGCGCGCTCGATCTGCAGGCGCAGGCGTTCGGCGACCTGCGCGGCGCTGGCCACCGAAGCGCCGGGCAACAGCAGCACGAACTCCTCGCCGCCCACCCGGCAGGGCGCGTCGTCCACCCGCGAGATGTCCTGCATGTGCATGGCCAGCTGCTTGAGCACCAGGTCGCCGACGTCGTGGCCCCAGGTGTCGTTGACCCGCTTGAAATGGTCGATGTCCAGCGACACCACCGCGAACGGCGTGGCCCGCTCCTGCAGTTCCTGCACCCGCGCCTGCAGATGGCGGCGGTTGCCCAGTCCGGTGAGCGGATCGGTGTTCACGTCCTCGCGCAGCTTGCTGATGCTCTTCTGGAACAGGCCGATGCCCAGCAGCATCGCCTTTTTCAGTTCGCGCGATTCGAAGTACCAGGAGCGCACCGAACGGATGCGCTGCGAAGTGCCGGGCTGGTCCATGTTGCGCGCACCGTAGGCCAGCATGCGCAGCGGGTGGGCGATGATGCGCGCGCACCACCACAGCAGCAGCACGGTGACCAGGGCCAGCGGCAGCGTCTTGACGAACACGGTGCGCATCAACGAGGTCAGCGGCGCCAGGGTGACATCGCGCGGACGCTGCGCGATCACGCCCCAGCCGGTGGCGGCGACCGGGGCATACCCGGCCAGCATGACCTTGCCCTTGCTGTTGACGATGGAGGCCGTGCCGCTGCCGCCACGGGTCACGTCGTCGACCGCCTGGTTGCCGGCCACCACCTTTCCGATGCGGCTCAGGTCGGGGTGGTAGATGATCCGCCCCTCGCTGTCGACCACGTACAGGTAGGAGCCGTCGTGGTAGAAGTGCTGGCCAAGCAGCCGGTCAAGGATGTTCTCCTTCTGCAGGTGGATGGCACCGCCGATCGCGCCGAGGAACCCGCCGCGCGGGTCGCGGATCGGGCTGACCATGAGCACGATGAAATTACCCGCCGCCGACAGGTAGGGCCGGCTGATCAGCGGCTGGCGCGAGCGGATCGACTCCCTGACCGCGGCGCTGGCGAGTACCTTGCCCTGCAACTGCAGCGTTTCCGGCGAGGTCGCCAGCACCTTGCCGGCATCGTCGAAGATGACGATGGAATTGAAGCTCTTGCTGGTCAGCCGCAGGCGGGCGGCTTCCGTATCGAGCCGGGCCGGGTCGTCCATCTCATCGACCAGGAGCTGGGCGGTGTAGTCCAGCTGCAACTGCGCCGACTGCACGAAATCGTCAGTGCTCTTGGCCAGCTTGGTGGCGTACGCCAGGTTGCTTTCCAGGGTGCTGTCCAGCAGTTGCTGCCGTTGCACCTGGTAGCTGGCATGCAGCGTCTTGGCGAACGGAATGAAAGCACCCAGCAGGGCCAGTGCCAGTATCAGCTTGCGCAGGTCCATAGCCGTCGTTGCCCTCCCGCACCGGGATGAACGACTGACCGGGCCAGCGCCTGCAGGCGAAGGTTCCGGCGCCGCATGCCGGCACCTTCGCACAACCGGCGGCCATGCGTACAGAAAAAAAGGCCTGCATTACTGCAGGCCTTTTGTATTCGTGGTGGCCGGGGAGGGAATCGAACCCCCGACACGGGGATTTTCAATCCCCTGCTCTACCAACTGAGCTACCCGGCCACTTTGTCTTCGCGACGTTCCCGCCGGCGAGGACGCGCATGATACGGAGGTCTTCCAGTTTCGGCAAGCGTTCCACGCAAATTTTTTTTCAGCGCCTGCAATCAGCCCGCGGCCGCGTGCCGATCGCGGCAGCCGCCGATTGACGCGCAGGCGCCGTGCCCCGCATCAACAAAACCTTTACTTCCCCGCCCGCGGCTTTGCATAGCCTGCATCCCAACCAAGGAGGTCACGGACCATGCACCATCGCCTGCTCCTGTCGTTGCCCCTGTCGTTGCTGCTCGCCTCCGCCGCACAGGCGGCATCGCCGGTCGAATCGGTCGGGCGTTTCGAGCTGGACCGCTATGCCGGCCAGTGGCACGAGATCGCCCACCTGCCGGTGTCGTTCCAGAAGAAATGCGTGGCCGACATCACCGCCAGCTACCGGCTGCGCGCCGATGGCCGCATCAGCGTGCTCAACCGCTGCCGCACCAGCGACGGCGACATGATCGAAGCCGAGGGCGTCGCACGCCCGGTCAGCGGCCACCCGGGGCGCCTGCAGGTCCGCTTCGCACCGGACTGGCTGTCCTGGCTGCCGTGGGCGTGGGCCGATTACTGGGTGATCGCGCTGGATCCGGACTACCAGTGGGCGATGGTCGGCGAGCCGGGGCGCAGATACCTGTGGATCCTGTCGCGCACGCCGTCGATGGACGACGCCCTGCTCGAGCGGCTCAGGCGCCAGGCCACCGACATGGGCTACGACCTGGCGCCGCTGAAGATGATGGCACCGGTCGACTGAGCGGTCGCGTTCATCGCGCCGAAGGCTTGCGCCGGTAATCCAACGGCGGCGCGTCGCGCTGCAGCAGCGGCACGTAGCGGAAGTTCGCGCCGCGCCGCTGGCCGAACTCGTCCCTGGCCTTGCCGACGATATCCGGCGACTGGAACAAGCGCACCGCGGCCAAGGCCAGCGCCTTGGCCGCGTTCAGCGCGCCCTTGGCGCCCACCGAGGCACCCGATGCGGCCACCGCCTGCCAACTGTGCGCCGGCGTGCCCGGCACCCAGGTGGCGGTGCCCAGGCCGGCGGTCGGCACGTTCCAGCTGACGTCGCCGACATCGGTCGACGCGCTGCCGGCCACGTCCGCGCGGTACGGCTGCAGCTGCATCGCCACGTCCAGTGGCGGGCGCCGCTCCAGGCTCTGCTGCAGCGTCTGCGCGAAGGCCTGCTCCTTCGCGTCGTAGCGCACGCCGCCGACCTGCTCCAGCGCCGCCTGCATCACCTGCCCCAGGGTGTCGTTGGGCAGCAGCGAGAACACCCCGCCGGTCTGCTCGAACTCGACCGTGGTGCCGGTGCCCAGCGCCGCGCCGTCGGCTGCCCTGCGCAGGCGCGCGAACACCTCGCGCACCACCGCCGGATCGACATGGCGCACGTAGTAGTAGGCCTCGGCGAAATCCGGCACCACGTTCGGCGCGCTGCCGCCATTGCTGATCACGTAGTGGATGCGGGTCCCGTCGGGCACGTGTTCGCGCATCAGGTTGGCCATGTGGTTGAACGCCTCCACCGCATCGAGCGCGGAACGGCCACGCTCCGGCGCGATGGCCGCGTGCGCGGCGAGGCCGTGGAAACGGAACTTGCCGCTGATGTTGGCCAGGCTGGTGCCCTGCGCCGCCGAGTTCTCCGCGGCCGGGTGCCAATGCAGCACCACGTCCACGTCGTCGAACAGCCCGGCCCGGGCCAGGTAGACCTTGCCCGAACCACCCTCCTCGGCCGGCGTGCCGTACAGGCGCACCTCACCCGGCGTGCCGGTGGCCTGGAGCCACTGCGCGACGGCACGCGCGGCACCGACCGACGCGGCGCCGAACAGGTTGTGGCCGCAGGCCTGGCCGGCATCCTGCCCATCGATCGGCAGGCGCACCGGCTCGGCCGCCTGCGCCATGCCCGGCAGCGCGTCCATCTCGGCCAGCAGCGCGATCACCGGGCCGCTGCCACGCGTGCCGGAGGACGCGACAAACGCGGTCGGCATGCCAGCCACTCCGGTTTCGATGCGGAAACCCGCTTCGCGCAGTTCCTGCTGCAACAGGCGCGAGGAGCGCTCCTCCAGATAGCCCAATTCGGGTTGCCGCCACAATGCCTGCGCCACCTGCGACTGGCGCGGCGCATAGGCGTCCAGCACCTGCAGCACGTCCGGCCCGGCGGCCCAGGCCGCCCCGGTGCCGCAGGCCAACAACCCGGCACCCAGCCGGATACGGAACCACGCCCGCCTCGCGCCCATCGTCCGCACCCTCAGTAGAAGCCCACGTTGTCGATCTCGAACCACACCTTGCCGCCGGCCTCGCCGCCGGCGGAGAACACCAGTTGCTGCACGTCGTCGCCCTTCCATTCGGCTACCGGCCCCTTGCCGCGGTAGGGCGGTTGGCCCTGCAGCGCGGAGAACGGGATTTCAACGGTGCGCCATTGCGGCGCGGCATCGACCGGGGCGATGAACCGGCGGTCGCCCAGCGCCCTGGCCTCCAGCCGCAGCACAGACGTGCCGCCGCGTACGTCGAAGCGGATGCCGCGGTACGCGCGCAGGTCCACCGGGGCGACCGAGCCGCGGCTAAGCGGCAGGATCGCCGCGGCATACGCCGTGGGCTTGGTGGACAGCCGGGCCTGGACCGAGAGCGCCTTGCCGCCGGTCTCGCGGGCGACGGTTTCGCTGACCTGCACGGTGCGGTCGTTGCCGCCATCGGCTTCGTCGATGCGCAGCGTATCCAGCGCGGTGCGCCCGTCGGCGCGCTCGAAATCATCGACCAGCGGCGCCAGTGGCTCAGCCGGCAGCGACAGCGCGCGGTTGCCGGCCGGCAGTACCGTGCCCTGGCCGTGCACCTGGCGGCCGGCGACGTAGACCCGCTGCGTGTTGCGGATGTCGGCGATGCGCTCCCATGGCCGTCCCTTCACCAGCAGCAGGTCGGCACGCTTGCCGACCTCGATGGTGCCGCGGTCGTCCACGCCCAGCGCGCGGGCGCTGTTGGCGGTGCCGGCGACCAGCGCTTCGGCCGGGGTCAGCCCCGCCTCGACCAGCAGCTCCAGCTCGCGCAGGGTCGATGCGCCGTGCGGCGTGCCGGTCATGCCGGCGTCGGTCCCGACCACCACCGGGACGCCGGCATCGTGCAGGGTCTTCACGTTGCGCAGGGCATCGGCGAAGTTGCGCTCGCGTTGCCGCAGCACCTCCGGGCGGGTGCCCGCGGCGCCGCTGCCATCCACGCGCGCGGGCAGGTACACCGCCAGCGACGGCGCATAGGCGGTGCCATGCTCGCGCATCAGCTGCACCAGTTCGCCGTCCACCGGCATGTCCTGCACGCTGTGCGCGATCACGTCCACGCCGGCGCGCGCGGCGACCTTGCCACGCTTGACCATCACCGTGTGCGAGAACACCTTCAGCCCGTGCCTGTGCGCCTCGTCCACCAGCGCGGCCAGGGTCTCCTCGTCCATGCTGCTGTTGTCGGCGGCGTTGGAATAGCGCCAGCCGTCGGTGAAGGCCTTGATGAAGTCCGGCCTGTAGGCGGCCACGGCACGCACGCCTGCGCGCGCGGCCTCCGGCGAATTCACCCAGCGGGTGGTGTTCTCGTCACCCCAGTCGGCACCGTGGCCGAGCGGCGTGCTCATGCGCGCGGCGAACTTCACGTCCGGCGCGGCGATGTCGGCCAGCCACGCGCGGCGCGGCGCATACGCTTCCGGCGGCTCGTGGAAATCGCTGACGGTGGTGACGCCGGCTGCCATGTACAGGTTGGCGATCTGCGGCAGCTCGGCCGGGCGCGCATTGGGCGTCCAGTGCGTGTGCAGGTCGAACAGCCCCGGCAGCAGCGCCTGGCCGCGGGCGTCGACCACGCGCGCGCCCTTGGGCGCTGCCAGCGCCTGCCCGGCAGCGGCGATGGCCGCGATGCGGCCGTCCCGTACCAGCACGCTGCCCGGATACGCCGGGCGACCGGTGCCGTCGAACACCATGGCACCGCGGATCAGCAGTGCGCTGTCGGCGGAAGTGGCGGCCACGCTGGCCTGCCCGGTGGACAGCAGAAGCGCGGTGAGCAAGGCGAGCGCGCGGGTGCGGCGGGGGTTCATGTTCATGGGTTCAATCCAGAGTCATTGCATGGAATGCGCCGCGTGCGGCGCGCTCTCCGGGGTGCGCAGGCGCACGACCTTGCCCTGCTGCTCGACCACCAGCCCCAGGCTCAGGGCGACGCTGCGGGCGAAGCCCAGCGGGTCGCTGGCCGAGTACAGGCCGACGATGCGGCGGCTGCCGACCACCGGGTCGTCGATGACGATGCGGGTATCGCTGTAGCGCAGGAACTGCGCGGCCGCCACCGACAGCGTGTCGCCGTTGAAGGACAACATGCCCTCGCGCCAGGCCAGCTGCTGTTCCAGGTCCTCGGCGGGCACGGCCTCGATGCGGATGCCGTGGCTGCGGTTGGCCAGCGCGCGGTAGTTGGCCAGCAGCCGCGCCGGTGCCACCGCGCCCTGGGTATCGGCCACGTCCACCACGCCCTCGCGCACCAGCACCTCGACACCGCCGCTGCGGCGCTCGTTGAGGCTGACCGCGAAACTGGTGCCCACCGCGGTGACGTCGGTCTCCTGCGCACGCACCACGAACGGGCGGCCGGGATTCTTGGCCACGTCGAACAGCGCTTCGCCCTGCAGCAGGGTGATGCTGCGCCGCTCACCGGTGTAGTGCACGCGCACCTGCGAGTCCGAATCCAGGGTGATCGCCGAGCCATCCTCCAGCGGCACCCGCAGGATCTCGCCCCGGCGCGTGGCGTAGTACTCGGCGTCGTCGTGCTGGCGGTGCACGCCGATCGCCAGCAGGCTCAGTACCGCCGCCATGCCGGCCGCCCAGCGCAGCACCCGCCGCGCACGCCGGAAGCGCGGCGGCGCAGGATCGGCGGCGATCGCGGCCGTGCCATTGGACAACGCACGCGCACGCGCGGTGCGCGCCAGCACGGCGTGGGCCCGCGCATAGGCACCGAAGTGGCGCACATCGGCCTGCAGCCAGGCATCGCGCGCCATCGCATCGCCGGCGGACAGCGGCGCCCGGTCCTCGCGCGCGACCCAGGCCGCGGCGATATCGTCGATGCTGCGTTCATCGTGTGCGCGCATGGCGTGTTCCTCCTGCTCCGAGCCGTTCCCTGCCCTCTTCCGCGCCTTTCCCGTCGCGCTTCATCGAATCCATCAATACCCGGATTCCCTTGCAGATGTGTTTCTCCACGGTGTTCTCGCTGATCTGCATCCGCTGGGCGATCTCGCGCTGCGAGTAGCCCTCGACCCGGCGCAGGACGAAAGCCTGCCGGCATTTGTCCGGCAGGCTGTCGATCAATGCGCCGATCCGTGCCAGCTCCTGCCGCGAGGACGCGGTGCGTTCCGGACACGCCTCCTCGCCGCCGATGGCCACCCGCTCGATCTCGGCCACGGCCTCGATCGACACCACCTGCGCGCGCCGCAGCTGCTGCAGCACCACCGACTGCGCCACCGAATACACGTAGGCGCGCGGCTGGCGCACGTGCGACACGTCCGCCATCGCCGCCAGGATGGCGTAGGTCTCCTGGATCACGTCGTCCACGTCCTGGCGCACCGGCAAGCGCCGCTGCAGCCAGTCGCGCAGGGCCGGCTCGCACGGCAGCACGTGCTCGGCGAGCCACAACGAGCGCTCCGCCGCCAGTGCCGCGCTCATCGCGGCACCCCCGCGGTGCCCGGCACCTGCCGGGCGTTTTCACGGACAACGCCCGGGGTCATCAGAACGCCTTGGTCACATTGACGTACCAGTACCGCGGATAGGCCTGGTACACGGCCGAGGAATAGCCGAACGCGTCGCTGGACACCGGCGGCCGCTTGTTGGCCAGGTTGTTGGCGCCCACCTTCAGCGACAGTCCGTCCACCCAGCCATCGCCCCTGAAGTCGTACTTGACGAAGGCGTTGGCCAGGGTCTGCGACTTCACCGTCCACGGCGTGCCGTCGGCCAGCACCAGTCCGTTCTCGACGAACGAGCTGCTGTAGCGCGCGCTGGCGCCGACCGACACCTGCTGGTAGCGCCAGGTGAGCGTGCCGGACCACTTCCACTGCGGGTTGCCGCCGTTGCCGATCAGGTTGCCGCCGCCGGTGACCCGGATCGACGGATCGACCAGGCCGCTGCCCTTGGCGTCTTCCAGTGCCTGCAGTGCCGGCGAGCGTTGGCGGTAGAACTCGATCAGGCGGGTGCCGTTGAGCGACACGTCGAAACGCCCGGCGCGGGTTTCCGGCGAGGCCCAGCTGAAGCTGTAGTCCACGCCGCGCACGGTCTGCGGCTCGAGGTTGACGTACTGGTCCCTGACGTAGAGCACCTTGCCCGCGGCCTCCAGGCCGGTACCGGCGTAGCGCGCGATGTCGTCGGCGGTGGGGTCGGCGCGCACCACGTCGGCGTTGCTGCTGCCCTGCTGGCGCAGCACGTAGTCCAGGATCAGCGCGTTGCCCTCGCCGAACAGGCCGATGATGCCTTCCTGCGCGTACTTGTAGTAATCCACCGCGAAGGTGAAGCGGCCGAAGTTCTCGGGGATGAACTGCGGCTGGAACACGATGCCGGCGCTGGTGTTGGTCGAGGTTTCCGGCTTCAGGTCCGGGTTGCCCGAACGGCGCGCGGTGGTCGAGGCGGTGTAGCCCTTGCAGGCCGCCATCGAAGCCTGCGCGCCGCTGCGCACGTCGGCCAGGCACTGGACCCAGTCGGTGCGGCTGTTGGAGCGGCTGACCATGGTCGCGTTGACCTGCTCCAGGTTCGGCGCGCGGAAGCCCTTGGCCCAGGACGAGCGCACGGTCAGGCCGTCGATGATCTGCCAGCCCAGCGCCAGCTTCGGCTTGGCCACGCTGCCGAAGTCGTTGTAGCGCTCGGCGCGGCCGGCCACCTGCAGGTCCAGCGAACGCACCAGCGGGATGTCCATCCCCGGCGAGACCAGCGGCACCGAGAACTCGGCGAACACGCCGGCGACGGTACGCGAACCATAGGTATCCGGGGTCGGGCTGACGCCGTACATGTCGCTCGGGTACTGGATGCCGGTGATCGCATCGGTGAAGGTCAGCGAACCGTCGACGTGGGCATCGCGGTCGTCGCGCTGGGTCTCATGACGCACTTCCAGGCCGGTCGCCATGCCGACGTCGCCGGCCCAGGTGCGGAACAGGTCCGGACGCGATGCCTTGACGTCCCACAGGTACAACTCGGTCTCGCTCTGGCGCCTGGCCTTGTAGAAGAACCGGTCCAGCTTGCTCCAGTCGTTGCAGCCGCCGCAGAACGGGTTGTAGGCCGCCGACGTCGAATCGGCCAGCGCCTGCTGGAACAGGGTCATGCTCACCGCGTCCTGGGTATCCTCGACCTTGGCCTTGGAGTACAGCGCCGCGCTTTCCCAGTCGAAACCGAAGTGGTAGCCGCGCAGGCCGGCCAGTGCGCGCACCTGGGTGTTCTTGACCTCGATCCGGGTCGGGCGCTCGAAGCGATAGCTGGTGATGGTCACCGGCAGGCCATCGGCGCCGATGTTCAGGCCCTGCAGCCGGTTCGGGTTGAGCGTGCCGTCGGGCAGGTACATCGCGCCGAACGGATTCCAGTAATTGCTGGCGGCCACCGTCATCGGCAGCGAGGAAATGGTGTTCACGCCGTTCTGCAGGCTGTAGGCGCGCGAGTCGTACAGGCCGGCCTCGCTGAACAGCGAGATGCCGTTCTCGAAATCGTGCTTGCCGGTGGCGAACACGTTGATGCGGCGCACGTCCGGCGCGATCGACACCGGGTACAGCGACTGGTGGTTGTCGCGCAGGTTGGCGTCGGCACCCGAGGTGGCCTTGCTGCCGGACTGCATGCACAGGCCGTCGCCGAGGGTCGCGCCGCAGTTGCCGTTGCTGGTCGGCTTGACGTGGAACGCGCCGGCGGCGGTGGTCAGCCACTTGCCGTTCTGCGACACGCGCGCGCCGTTGGCGGTGAAGTTGCCCCACGGGCTGTTGGTATTGCGGTTGTCCACCCCGGCCAGGCCTGCGTACGGGGTACCGGCGAAGTCGTCGATGCGGTTGCCGCTGCGGGTCCAGTCCTGGTCCAGCGAGTTCAGGCCGGTGGTGTTGTAGTAGTTGAAGGCGATGGTGACGTTGGAGCGCAGGTCCTGTGAGTTCCTGCCCCACATGCCGTTGACCGACACGTCGCTCAGGTGGGTGCCCTCGCCCACGCCCTTCTGCACGCTCAGGGTGCCGCCATCCATGTCGTCGCGCAGCACGTTGTTGACCACGCCGGCCACCGCGTCGGTGCCGTAGATCGCGGCGGCGCCATCGAGCAGCACCTCGACCCGGCGCAGGTTGGCCACCGGCACGGTATTGGCGTTGTAGGTCAGCACCGGCACCAGGTTGCCGTCGGCCTGGCTGGTCGGGTGCACCACGGTGCGGCGGCCGTTGATCAGCAGCAGCGTGTTGCCCACGCCCAGCCCGCGCAGGTTGACCGAGGCGATGTCGCCGCGCGCGTAGTTGGAGCTGTTGCCGCCATTGGTGCCGCTGAAGGACACATTGCCCATCTGCGGGATGGAGCGGTACAGGTCGTCGCCGGAAACCGCGCCGGTGGCCTCGATCTGCTCGGCCTGCAGGGTCGCCACCGGCAGGATCGCCGCCGACTTGCTGCCCTTGATCTGGCTGCCGACCACGGTGATCTGGTCCAGCGTGTTGACCGGCCCGCTGGCCGGCGTCTCCTGCGGCGCCGCGGCCGCCGGCTCCGGCTCGGCGGCCTGCGCCACGGCCAGCCCGCCCAGCCCGCCCAGCGAGGCGAGCATCGGCGTGGCGGCACGCAGGGTGATGGTACGGCCGTCGTCCGAGGCGACCGCCAGCCCGGTGCCGCTGAGCAGGCGGTTCAATGCCTGCCGCGGATCCATCTGCCCCTTCAGCTGCCCGACCTCGATCCGCCCCTCGTCGCCCATGGCGGCCGGCGCGATGATCTGCAGGCCCGCCTGGCGTGCGAATTCAGGCAGCACCTCCTCGATGCGGCCACCGTTGATATCGAACTGCGGCGGTGCGGCCAGCGCCGGCATGGCCACGCACAGCGCGGTGGCGGCCAGGCCGCCACGGATCGCGCTTGCCAGCGGCAACAACTTGAATGAACGCATTGATCAACCCCTCTCCGGTATATGCGAATGCGGCGACGCTGTCGGTCCCCTCACATGCCTAGATGAGCCTGCGCGGAAGTTCCGCCATCGGCCGCACCATCGCCCCCCGGCCATGCCCGCCATACGGCGTAGTATCCTTTGGCCAACCCCTCCGGATCCCGAGGACCGAGCAGTATGCGTTTTCGCCCACAGTACGTCCTGACCGCAGTTCTCAGCCTCACCCTCGCCGCATGCGGCGGCGGCATGGTGAAGCGGGTTTCCGAACCCGCCGCCGGCATCCAGCAGCTCACCGTCGCCAACGACGGCAGCTGGGACGTGGAGCTGCGCCTGCGCAACTACAGCTCGATGCCGATGCGCTTTGACGACGTGTCCCTGCGGATCAAGGTCGGCGACGAAGCCGCCGGCACCCTGAACGCCGCCCCGGGGCTGTCCATCGGCCCCGAATCGGCCGACGTGATCAAGGTCCGCCTGCAGCCGGCCTCGCCGGCCCGCATCGTCGTGGCCGACGCCCTGGCCGGCGGCCGCTCGCTGTTCTACGAACTGGAAGGCACGGTCAAGGCCACGCCCGAAGAAAAGAAGCAGCGCAGCTTCGAGGTGAAGGCGCGCAACACCCTGAACCAGGCGCCGGGCCTGCCTGGCGTGCTGCGCTGACCCGCCTCCCCCTTCCGTTCCAGCAGAGATCGCACCGATGAGCAACTACAAGGCACCCGTTACCGACCTCCGTTTCGCCCTGCACGACGTGCTCAAGGCCGAGTCGCTGTTTGCCGCGATGGGCCACGCCGACGCCAGCGCAGACGTCATCGACGCCGTGCTCGAGGAAGCCGGCCGCTTCAGCGCCAGCGTGCTGGCACCGCTGAACGCGGCAGGCGACCAGCATGGCTGCACGCTGGACAAGGCGACCGGCGAGGTCACCACCACCCCGGGCTTCCGCGAGGCCTATGCGCAGTTCGTCGAAGGCGGCTGGACCGGCCTGACCGCCGCGCCGGAGTTCGGCGGCCAGGGCATGCCGGAGACGCTGGGCATGGCGCTGAGCGAGATGGTGTCCTCGGCCAACCTGGCCTGGAGCCTGTTCCCGATGCTGTCGCACGGCGCGGTCGAAGCGCTCCGGCACTATGGCGAGGACTGGCAGAAGGAAGCCTTCCTCAAGCCGCTGGTGGCCGGCACCTGGACCGGCACCATGTGCCTGACCGAGCCGCATGCCGGCACCGACCTGGGCCTGCTCAAGACCCGCGCCGAGCCCAACGCCGATGGCAGCTACGCCATCACCGGCACCAAGATCTTCATCACCGCCGGCGAGCACGACCTGAGCGAGAACATCGTCCACCTGGTGCTGGCCAAGCTGCCCGACGCCCCGCCCGGGCCGAAGGGCATCTCGCTGTTCGTCACCCCCAAGTACAAGGTCGGCCGCGACGGCACGATGGGCGAGCGCAATGCCCTGCGCTGCGGCGCGCTGGAACACAAGATGGGCATCCACGGCTCGTCCACCTGCGTGATGAACTTCGACGGCGCCCAGGGCTACCTCGTCGGCCAGCCGCACAAGGGCCTGCAGGCGATGTTCGTGATGATGAACTCCGCCCGCCTCGGCGTCGGCATCCAGGGCCTGGCGCAGTCCGAGCGCGCCTACCAGGGCGCCCTGGCCTATGCCCGCGAGCGCCTGCAGTCGCGCGCGCCCAAGGGGCCGCAGCTGGCCGACAAGCCGGCCGATCCGATCATCGCCCAGCCCGACGTACGCCGCATGCTGCTGTCGATCAAGGCGCTGACCGAAGGCGGCCGGCTGCTCGCCGCGCACGCCTACACCCAGCTCGACGCCGCGCAGAGCGCCGGTGACGCGCAGGTGCGCGCCGATGCCGAGACCCTGGTCAGCTTCCTCACGCCCATCGTCAAGGCGTGCCTGACCGAATGGAGCATCGAGTCCACCTACAACGCGCAGCAGTGCTTCGGCGGCCACGGCTATATCGCCGAGCACGGCATGGAGCAGCTGGCCCGCGACGCCCGCATCACCACCCTGTACGAAGGCACCACCGGCATCCAGGCGCTGGACCTGATCGGCCGCAAGACCGCCATGTCGCAGGGTGCGGGGCTGAAGCTGTTCCTGGCCGAGATCGAGGCGTTCATCGCCGCCAATGCCGGCAACGCCGCCGTCGCCGAATTCCTGCCGGTGCTCGGCGCCAGGGCGCGCGAATGGGGCCAGCTGACCAGCGCCGTCCTGCAGCGCGCGGCGGCCAACCCGGAAGAACTGGGCGCGGCCAGCTGGGACTATCTGTTCTACAGCGGCTACGTCGCCCTGGCCTACTGGTGGGCGCGCGCAGTGGCCGCGGCGCAGGAATCCACCCACCCGCAGGCCTTCAGGCAGGCCAAGCTGGAAACCGCGCGCTTCTACTACGCGCGCATCCTGCCGCGCACCCTGGCCCATGCCGCCAGCATGGAAAGCGGCGCCGAGCCGCTGATGGCCATGGACGCCACGCGCTTCGGCGAGTGAGCCCGGCCCGGCCGCCATCGTCGATGGCGGCCGGGTTTACACAAACTGTCACGCTTCGTGTATAAGCTGTTTTCCCGATGGAGACAGACACTACACCGCGTGGTCTGATCGATACCGGAGTCGCCGCATCCGCTCCGGACGTGGAGTTTTCGCTCCCGCCCTCCCTGCACCGCCTCGGTTCCGTGCGACTGCTGTCGCTGGATGCGCATGGCCGCGTACTCGACTGGATCAACTGGCAGGAGGCCTCCTGCCTCTATGCCCGCGGCGCGGTGGCATGGACCCTGGGCGATCCCTGCCTGCACGTGCATGGCGCCATCAACCGCGCCAGCGGCCTGCGCAGCGGCCTGGACCTGCACCCGATCATCGCCTCGCGCGGCCATGCCCGCTCGCGCGCCATCGACCCGACCCCCAACCTCACCAATACCGCGCTGTTCGCCCGCGACGCCCAGTTGTGCCTGTACTGCGGCCAGCAGTTCAGCCGCCCGCACCTGACCCGCGACCACGTGATGCCGCTGTCCAAGGGCGGCCGCGACATCTGGGAAAACGTGGTCAGCGCCTGCTTCCAGTGCAATTCGCGCAAGAGCAACCGCACCCCGCAGCAGGCCAACATGCCGCTGCTGGCGGTCCCGTACCGGCCGAGCTGGATCGAGCACCTGATCCTGTCCAACCGCAACATCCTGGCCGACCAGATGGCGTTCCTGAAGGCACAGCTGCCGAAGAAGGCGTTGCGACGCAGCGCCTGACCCCGCGCAACAGCGGCCGGCCCATGCCCGTTGCGCGCGGCACGGCTCCATTCACCCGGCCCGACCCGCCGGCCGCCATGCCGGCGTCGTCGCCCCCGGCGCGCCCAGCCACCGCCGCCGGCCCGCTCGCCGTAGCGCGGCAGCGGTGAACCGCCGGCGCTTGTGCCCGGGCGCGGAAAAGCGCGCACGCCACCAGAACGCCCCCGGCACAAGCTGAACCACGCCCGCATCCACGCCCCCGAAGTCCCCATCGGCGGCCCGCGCCACCGGCGGTTTGCTTGCCCCACCCCGGAATGGGGGCGAAAATACCGGTCCGGCTGAAACGCGAAGAAAATGATCGACTCCGTCCGCTATCCGCGCCTGTCGCGCATCCAGACCCCGCACGACCTGCGCGCGTTCGATGAAACCGAACTGACCGCGGTCGCCGGCGAGCTGCGCGATTACCTGATCGAATCCGTGGGCCGGAGCGGCGGCCACTTCGCCGCCGGGCTGGGCGTGATCGAACTGACCGTCGCCCTGCACTACCTCTACGACACCCCGGTCGACCAGCTGGTGTGGGACGTGGGCCACCAGACCTACCCGCACAAGATCCTCACCGGCCGCCGCGACACCATCCACACGGTCAAGCAGAAGGATGGCGTGGCGCCGTTCCCCAAGCGCGAGGAAAGCGAGTACGACACGTTCGGCGTCGGCCATTCCTCGACCTCGATTTCCGCCGCGCTCGGCATGGCCATCGCCCGCCAGCGCCAGGGCGACGAGCGCCGGATGGTGGCGGTGATCGGCGACGGCGCGATGACCGCAGGCATGGCGTTCGAGGCGCTGGCGCATGCCGGCGGCATGGACGAGGAGCCGAACGTGCTGGTCATCCTCAACGACAACAACATGTCCATCTCCGAGGCGGTCGGCGGGCTGACCAAGATGCTCGGCCGCGCCACCGCCAGCCGCACCCTCAACGCGTTGCGCGAGGGCGGCAAGAAGATCCTCGGCGACAAGCGCCACAGCCCGCCGGCGCGCTTCGTCAAGCGCTGGGAAGAGCAGTGGAAGGGCATGTTCGTGCCCTCCACGGCGTTCGAGCAGATGGGCTTCCACTACACCGGCCCGATCGACGGCCACGACCTGCCGCTGCTGCTGTCCACGCTCAAGACCCTCAGGGGCAAGAAGGGGCCGCACCTGCTGCACATCATGACCACCAAGGGCAAGGGCTACGAGCCGGCCGAAGGCGACCAGATCGGCTACCACGCCGTCGGCCCGTTCGACCCGAGCAAGGGCCTGCCAGCCAAGAGCGCGCCGAAGAAGCCGACCTACACCGACGTGTTCGGCGACTGGCTGTGCGATGCCGCCGCCGCCGAGCCGCAGCTGATGGGCATCACCCCGGCGATGCGCGAGGGCTCGGGCCTGGTGCGTTTCAGCCGTGAATACCCGCAGCGCTATTTCGACGTGGCCATCGCCGAGCAGCACGCGGTGACCCTGGCCGCGGGCATGGCCACCCAGGGCGCCAAGCCGGTGGTGGCGATCTATTCCACCTTCCTGCAGCGCGCCTACGACCAGCTGGTGCACGACGTCGCCATCCAGGACCTGGACGTGCTGTTCGCCATCGACCGTGCCGGCGTGGTCGGCCCGGACGGCGCCACCCATGCCGGCAACCTCGACCTGAGCTTCCTGCGCTGCGTGCCGAACATGCTGGTGATGGCCCCGGCCGACGAAGCCGAATGCCGGCAGATGCTCAGCACCGGCCTGCAGTACAAGGGCCCGGCGGCGGTGCGCTACCCGCGCGGCACCGGCCCGGGCGTAGCCCCGGGCGTCGATCTGTCCACCTTGCCGGTCGGCAAGGCGCAGCTGCGCGCGCAGGGCCAGCGCCTGGCCATCCTCGCGTTCGGTTCGACCGTGGCCGCCGCCGAGCAGGTCGGCCGCGAGCTCGGCCTGACCGTGGTGAACATGCGTTTCATCAAGCCGCTGGACCGGACCCTGCTGCTCGAACTGGCCCGCACCCACGAGGGGTTCGTCACGGTCGAGGACAACGTGGTCGCCGGCGGTGCCGGCTCGGGCGTGTCCGAACTGCTCAACGCCGAAGCCATCGTCATGCCGGTGCTGCACCTGGGCCTGCCGGACAGCTTCCAGCACCATGCCAGTCGCGAAGACCTGCTGGCCGAAGCCGGCATCGACGCGGCCGGCATCCGCGACGCCATCTTCCGGCGCTGGCCGGACGCGCGCACCCCGGCCACCGCGATGAGCGTGGCCGGCTGACCGGCGACGGCGTGCCCGCCGCCAGGCTCGCGTCGGCCACACCGCTCCGGCGCTTGCCGACAGGAGGCGCCCGACATGCCCATCGCCGCCCCGCGACCCGCAAGGCGCCACCGGTCCGCACCGCCTGACACGAACGCCGCAGCGTAGCTGCCCTCCGCCCTGCGGCAATGACAGGGTGCTGGCATACAGGCCGGATCCATGCATTGCAGGCACGAGCCTGGCCCTGCCGCAACGGCTGCCAGGCCGCCGATCCCCGATCGCTGCCTGGAAGAAGACACATCGAAGGCCACCCGCCGGCGGGTGGCCTTCGCTACGCCCGGGGGTGCCGCGCGGCTCCGCCATGCCGTTACCATGCCGGTCGCGCTTTCACATCCGTTCCGTTGCCAGAGGATCTTTCATGACCGTCCGCGTCCGTCGTTCCCCGCACCCGCGCCTGCAGGCGTCCCTGCTGGCCTCGGCCCTGCTGCTGGGCAGCCTGTGGGCTACGCCGGCACCGGTCCTGGCGCGGCCGGCGCCAGCGCAGACGACCGCGCTGCAGACCGAGGCCGAGCGTCTTGCGGCACAGCTCCCGGGCGACGTCGGCGCGGCGCTGGTGCACCTGGAAAGCGGCCGCGCGGTCTACCTCAACGCCGACCAGCCGCTGCCGATGGCCAGCACCATGAAGGTGCCGGTGGCGGTGCACATCCTCAAACTGGTCGACGAAGGCAAGCTGGGCCTGCAGCAGCAGGTACTGCTGGGGCCGGAGGACATCTACCCCGACATGGGCGGGCCGATGGACACCCACCTCAGCGCCGGTTCGGCCATCACCATCCGCGACCTGCTGCACATGATGATCACGGTCAGCGACAACAACGCCACCGACATCCTGGTGCGCACCGGCGGCGGCCCCGAAGCGGTGCAGCAGCGCATGCGCGCGCTGGGCGTCGATGGCCTGCGCGTGGACCGCTACATCTGGGAGCTGCTGGCCAACTATTACGGTGATGCCGCCTCGCACGCGCATCCGCTGGGGCCGGCCGCCTACGGCGAGCTGTCGCGCAGCGAGCGCAGCCAGGAGCAGCGGCGCACCAACATGGACGCCTGGAACGCCGATCCGCGCGATACCAGCAGCGCCCGCGCCATGGCGCAGCTGCTGCAGCGCACATGGAAGGGCGAGATCCTGTCGCCGGCCTCGACCGCCGTATTGCAGCAGATCATGCTCGACACCCGCACCGGCAGCGCGCGGCTGCGGGGCATGCTGCCCAGCGGCACGCCGGTGGCGCACAAGACCGGCACCGTCGGCGACGTGATCAACGACGTCGGTGTGATCGAACTGCCCAATGGCCGCGGCCACGTGGTGGCGGCGGTGTTCATCCGCTCGCGCGCCTCCAGCGAAGCGCGCGATGCCGCCATTGCCCAGTTGGCACGCGCCGCGCACGACTACTACCTGTTCGTGCCGTGATCGTACGGGCGCGCCGGCCGGCGCGCCCGTCCCCTTGCCCGTCAGCCCCGGTGGTCGGCCGGGGCCACCGCCGTGCCCGTCGTCATCCGCACCGCCACCTGCCGACCACACTCCGCCGGCGCGCAGGTGAACGCCGGCGCGGCGCCGCTCCCACCGGCCTGGCGGCAACCATTCGCGATCCCCTGTATCCGCGGCAGCGCCACTGCCAGCACCGGTGCAGTCGCCGCGGAGGCGTCACGCCCGGCGTACGAGGTCTTCATGGTGGGCCGGGAGTGCGCCGGAACACCCTGGCCGCCCCTGCCCCGGGCCACCGTCGTCTGCCAGCGGAGCCGTCCGCGGCACACCCCGGCCATGCCGCCCCCTGCCCGGGCCCGTGCCCGCCCCCCCGGTGCCGATTCCACTTCCCGCAGCCCGCCCAGGACTGCTAGATTCACCGCGCCTGCGCGAGCGGGCGCGTAGGACACCGACGTTGCGACAGGGCCCGTCCGGGGCGTGATCGGATCCGGCTGCTTTCTACGGTAGGGGATATTGAAGGGTTCATTTACGTGGGCGGGCCGCCATCGGGGGGTCCGCCCCTTTGCCTATGCTGTCCAGGGGAAACGCATGTCGACCATCATCCACGATGTCACTCCAGCCTCGCGCCTGCGGGCGTGGCTGCGGCGGAGGACTGCCCTGCTGGGGAAAGCCGCACCGGCCGTGGCGCTTCTGGTCGGATTGCTGGCCAGCCCGCTGGCCGTGGCCGCCACCCCGACCAACGGAACCACGACCTTCGGCTCCGGGGGCGGCGACACGCCGCTGGTATCGGGAAGCGGCGCGACCGGCCTGAGTGTCGACAACATCGTCGGCTCGGGGTGGGACGTGAGCGTGTATACGAACACGCCCGCCCAGATCTATATCGCGGCAGGTGACCTGTACTTCAGTACCGACGATGGCATCTACTACGGCGACGCGGCGTACGACGGCGAACCGCTGAACTCGTTCCGGGTCGCCTCCAACGACAACAGCGTCTTCGACCTGGGTAGTTTCCAGTATTCCGCGACGGACAACGGCAGCGGCGCCACCGTCTACTTCACCGTGACCGGCTACCTCAATGGCATGGAGGTACCCGGCGCCAATCTGGGTTTCTCGATCAGCGGCCCGGGGGGCAACTGGCCCTTGAACACGGTGGACACATCGGGCGTTGCAGCCTTCGCCGGCATCGATGAATTCCGCATCACCGTGGCGGGCCCGGCGCAGGCCAACTTCTTCGCCATCGACAACATCAATGTGAGCAACGTACGGCTGCCCGACACCACGCCGCCCACCGTCTCCAGCATCAACTCCAGCACGACCAACGGTACCTACAAGGCCGGCGACGTCATTTCCGTGCAGGTCAATTTCAGCGAGAACGTGTTCGTCACCGGTACGCCGCAGCTGACCCTGGAAACCGGCGCGACCGACCGCACCGTCAACTACGCAAGCGGCAGCGGCACCAGCACGCTGACCTTCAACTACACCGTGCAGGCTGGCGACACCAGCGCCGACCTGGACTACGTGACCACCAGCGCGCTGGCCCTCAACAGCGGCACCATCAAGGACCTGTCCGGCAACGCCGCGGTATTGACGCTGCCAGCGCCTGGTGCGGCCAATTCGCTGGGCGCGAACAAGAACATCGTCATCGACGGCGTGCTGCCCACGGTCAGCTCGGTCACGGCCAGCAACGCCGACGGGACCTACAAGATCGGTGATGTGCTGTCGGTGCAGGTCAATTTCAGCAAGATGGTGACAGTCACCGGCACGCCGCAACTGACCCTGGAAACCGGCGCGACCGACCGCATCGTCAACTACGCAAGCGGCAGCGGCACCAGCACGCTGACCTTCAGCTACACGGTGGTTTCCGGCAACACCAGTGCCGACCTGGATTACGCATCGACCAGTTCGCTGTCGCTCAACGGCGGCACCATCAAGGACACGACCGGCAACAACGCCACCCTGACCCTGCCCGTACCGGGCGCGGCCAACTCGCTGGGTGCGAACAAAGCCCTGATCATCGACGGCGTGGCACCCAGTGTCAGCAGCATCGTGGTCAGCGGTTCGCCTGCCAGCACCGACGCCTCGATCGCCTTCACGGTGACCTTCAGCGAGCCGGTGAACAACATCTCCACCGACGACTTCACCCTGGTGAGCACCGGCGGCGCGACCGGCAGCATCGCCAGCGTGTCGGCATCCAGCGGCAGCACGGTCGACGTCACCATCGCCTCGATCAGCGGCAACGGCACGATCAGGATCAACCTCAACGGCTCGACCAACGTCATCGACAACGCCGGCAACAGCATCGCGTCCTACAGCAGCGGCAGCACCCACACCGTCGCCATCCCGACAGCCCCACCGGCACCGACCATCGGTACGGCCACCGCCGGCGACGGCCAGGCCACGGTGACCTTCACCGCGCCGTCCAGCAATGGCGGCTCGCCCATCTCGACCTACACCGCCACCGCCAACCCCGGTGGCGCCACCGGCAGCTGCGCCGGCCCGGCGGCGTGCACGATCACGGTCGGATCGTTGACCAACGGCACGGCCTACACCTTCACGGTGACGGCAACCAACGGGATCGGCACCGGCACGGCTTCGGGGGCCTCCAACAGCGTCACCCCCAAGGCCGACCAGATCATCACCTTCGCCCAGCCGGGCAACTACAACTTCGGCACCACGCCGACCCTGGGCGCCACCTCCGATTCCGGGCTGACGGTGAGTTTCAGCTCGTCCACGACCGGGGTGTGCACGATCACCTCCGCGGGTGCGCTGACCTTCGTCAGTGCCGGCACCTGCACCATCGATGCCGACCAGGCCGGCAACGCATCCACCAACGCCGCCACCACGGTAAGCCACAGCTTCACCGTGAACGCCGTCGCCCCCGATGCGCCGACCATCGGCACGGCCACCGCCGGCAACCAGCAGGCCACGGTCAGCTTCACCGCGCCGGGCAGCAACGGCGGCAGCAGCATCAACAGCTATACGGTGACCGCCAACCCCGGCGGCAATACCGGTACCGGTTCGGGCTCGCCGATCACCGTCACCGGCCTGACCAACGGGGTGAGCTACAGCTTCACCGTCACCGCAACCAACGGCGCCTCGCTTACCGGCGCGGCGTCGGCTGCGTCCAACGCGATCACCCCGGCCGCACCGCAGACCATCACCTTCAACAATCCGGGGGCGCAGAATTTCGGCACCACGCCGACACTGACCGCGACCTCCGATTCGGGCCTGACCCCGACCTTCAGTTCGTCCACGACCGGGGTGTGCACGATCACCGGCGGCGGCGCGCTGACCTTCGTCACCGCCGGCACCTGCACCATCAATGCCGACCAGGCTGGCGATTCGAGCTATCTGGCCGCATCCCAGGTCAGCCAGTCGTTCACCGTCAATGCGGTGGTGCCTGCTGCACCCACCTCGATCACGGCCGTTGCTGGCGACACCCAGGCCAGCGTCGCCTTCGTCGCACCGGGCAACACTGGCGGCAGCAGCATCCTCGGCTACACGGTCACCGTAAGCCCGGCGGACGTGGCGCCGATCAACGGCGCCGGCTCGCCGATCGTGGTGACCGGCCTGACCAACGGCCAGCCGTATACGTTCACCGTCAGCGCCGAAAACATCGCCGGCACGGGGCCTGCGTCGAGTGCCTCCAACAGCATCACCCCGGCAGCGGTCCAGACCATCACCTTCAACAATCCGGGGGCGCAGACCTTCGGCACCACGCCGACGCTGACCGCAACCTCCGATTCCGGGCTGACCCCGACGTTCAGTTCATCCACGACCGCGGTGTGCACGATCACCAGCGGCGGCGCGCTGACCTTCATCACCGCCGGCACCTGCACCATCAATGCCGACCAGGCCGGCAACGGCAGCTATCTGGCCGCGACCCAGGTCACCCGTTCGTTCACCGTCAACGCGGTGGCCCCGGGCGCGCCGACCATCGGCACCGCCACGGTGACCGGTCCCGGACGCGTATCGGTGGCCTTCAGCGCACCGGCGTCCAGTGGCGGCAGTGCGATCATCGGCTATGCGGTGACACCAAGCCCGACGGTGCCGGGTGCGCCATTCGTGGGAACCACTTCGCCGATCACGATCAACGGCCTGGACACCGGTACCCGCTACACCTTCACGGTGAACGCGACCAACAGCGCGGGCACCGGCCCGTCGTCGGCGGCCTCCAACGAAGTCACCACGGCGGTGACCCAGGTGATCACCTTCGCCAACCCGGGGGCGCAGGCGTTCGGCACCACGCCGACGCTGGTGGCCTCGGTCGACTCGGGCCTGCCGCTGCGCTTCGCGTCGTCCACGCCGTCGGTGTGCACGGTCACGGCCGCCGGGGTGCTGGGCTTTGCCAGCGCCGGCACCTGCACGGTGACGGTGCACCAGGACGGTGATGCCAGCCACCTGGCAGCGTCGCTGACGCAATCGTTCAGCGTGACCGCGCTGGTGCCGCAGGCACCGGTTGTGGGCGAGGTGAGCGTGCTCGGCTCGGGCGAGGTGGAAGTGGCATTCACGCCATCGGCGGCCACCGGCCAGCCGGTGACCTACACGGTCACCGCGCAGCCCGGCGGCATCACCGCCAGCGGCAGCGGCTCGCCGATCACGGTGCGCGGACTTACCGACGGGGTGAGCTACACCTTCACCGTCACCGCCTCGGCCGCGGCCGGCAACAGCGCGCCGTCGGCGCCCTCGGCACCGGTGGTGCCGCAGGTACTGCAGACGGTGATCTTCGAGGAAGTGGGCACGCAGCGCTTCGACCAGGTGCCGGTGCTGTCCGCGCGCGCCGACTCCGGGCTGCCGGTGACCTTCGCCTCGCAGACCCAGGACGTGTGCACGGTCACGACCGACGGCCAGCTGGCCTTCGTGCAGGCCGGCAGCTGCACCGTTGTCGTCACCCAGGCCGGCGATGCCACCCATCGCGCGGCCTCGGCCACGCGCACGTTCCGGATCGACCCGGTGCCGCCGGGCGTGCCGGAGATCCAGACGCTGACGCCGGTCGGCCCCGGGCAGGTGAGCGTGGCATTCACGCCGCCGGCGTTCACCGGTGGTGCGCCCATCGAAGGGTACCGGGTGGTCGCCACCCCGCAGGGCAGCGCCCTGCGCACGGCGGGCCTGCGCGCGGCCGCCACCGCAGGCGTGGTCAGCGCCAGCGGCAGCGGTTCGCCGATCCTGGTGCAGGGGCTGGCCGACGGAGTGGACTACGTGTTCACCGTGGCCGCCTACAACCTGGCCGGCGAAGGCGAGGCGGACAGCGCCACCGAACTGGTGGCCGCGCCGGACCTGGGCTGGGTCGGCGACCTGCAGAAGATGTACGGCCAGGCCGATTTCGAGCTGCCGCTCCCGCGGAGCAACAGCCCCGGCGCATTTACCTTCACCAGCAGCAACCCCGCCGTGGCCACGCTCAACGGCCGTACCGTGACCCTGGTGGGCGAAGGCACGACCACGCTGACCGCCACCCAGGCGGCGACCAGTCACTACCTCACCGGTGTGATAACGATCACGCTGATGGTCAACGCGCGCCCGGACCCGACGCTGGATGCGCAGGTCAGCGGCAGCCTGCAGGCCCAGGTCGACGCCAGCGTGCGCTTTGCCCAGGTACAGGGCGACAACATCCGCGACCGCCTGCGACAGGTGCGTTCGGGCCGCAACGCCAACAGCGTCAACCTCGCCCTGGCCTACGCCGGCAGCGCGGGCGTGCCGGGGCTGTCGATGCCGGTCGGGCGCGTGGCCGAAGCGGCCCTGCCGGCGCTGCCGCAGGGCTGGGGCATGTGGCTGGCCGGTACCGCGACCTTCGGCACGACCGGCCGCAACGGCCGCGCCGGCGGCGGCTTCGACTTCAACACCGGTGGCCTGACCCTGGGCGCGGACCGCGCGGTCGGCGAGCACGTGTTGCTGGGCCTGGCAGGCAGCTGGGGCCGGCAGGGCACGGACTTCGACGACAGCCCGTCCAAGGTCGACGCCGACCAGCGCTCGCTGGCGGTCTACGGCCTGTGGCGGCTGGGCGAGCACCTGTTCGTGGACGGCCTGCTGGCCAACGGCCGGCTGGACTTCGACCTGACCCGCTGGAGCGAACTGGCCAACGCCAGCGCCCAGGCCACGCGCAGTGGCGACCAGTGGTTCGGGGCGCTGACCTTCGGCTACGAACACCGCAGCGCGTCGGGGCTGAACCTGACCGGCTATGGCCGCTATGACGGCCACCGGGCGACGCTGGACGGCTACCGCGAGAACGGGCTGGGTGCCTATGGGCTGGGCTATGGCCGGCAGCAGGTGGACAACAGCACGCTGGCATTGGGGCTGGAAGGCAGCATGATGTTCCAGCGCGAGCGGCTGAGCTGGCGCCCGCACTGGCGCATCGAGTACCGCGGGGCACTGGAGAACCGCGGCGACGTGGCGGTGAACTACCTGCAGCGCCCGCGTGACGCCGACTACGTGCTGGCCATGCGCAGCTACAACGACGACACGCTGGCGCTGGGTGCGGGCATGGACCTGCAGCTGGACAGCGGCTGGCTGTTCTCGCTGCTGCTGGGCCGCGAGCAGGGCCGCAACGCGATGCGCAGCACCAGCATCGGCCTGCAGGTGCGTTACGGGCAGCCGGCTGCCGGCGCGTCGATGTACGCCGAGGATGGCGACGTGTTCAAAACGGACATGACCGGCGATACGCGCCAGCGTTGCCGTGGCCCGGCACCGCGCTGCGCGGCCGCGGCCGCAGCGGCCAACGCGACCACCACCCGCCCCTGAGCCACACGACCGCGCCGGCACCACCGGCGCGGCTTCCTGAACCCGGAAACCGGGGCCAGAGTCGAATTCTCCACGTACGCCCCGAGCCGGCAGGCGCCCGGGAGGAGAATTCGAATCTGGCCCCGGTTTCGCTGTTTCCGGGTTTGCCGAGTCGCTCCGCTGCCCTGCCCCGGCGAACGACAGGCAAAGAAAAACCCCTGATTTCTCAGGGGTCGAATATCAAATCTGGAGGCCTGGGTCGGAATCGAACCGGCGTACGCGGATTTGCAATCCGCTGCATAACCACTCTGCTACCAGGCCAGAATAATCTGATTGTACAGGAGGAAAAACTTCCTCCCGATATGAAAAAACCCCGCTCGCGGGGCCTTTTCGTAATTTGGAGCGGGAAACGAGACTCGAACTCGCGACCTCAACCTTGGCAAGGTTGCGCTCTACCAACTGAGCTATTCCCGCTTGGGAGCCGTGCATTCTACAGACTTCGTAGGTGTTGCGCCAGCCTTTTTAACAACTTTCTTCACGCTCTTGGGAAGCTCTTGGCCTCCCTGTGCATCCCGCATGCAGTCGCTTGACTGCTCGATATACACGAGGTGAATCCCTTGATGATGCCCCGTTGAAAACCCGGAAACTTCATCGAACTGGAGCGGGAAACGAGACTCGAACTCGCGACCTCAACCTTGGCAAGGTTGCGCTCTACCAACTGAGCTATTCCCGCTTGGGAGGCGAAATTCTACATGCAATCGCCTACCTGTCAACAGCCCTGTTTCATCTTTTTTTTGCCTGCGAGCGCGCGGCGATTTCGTCCTCGCGCAGGCTCGGCCAGGCGGCACGCAGGTACTGCACCGCCGACACCAGCGTCAGCATCGCGGCGATCGCCAGCATCCAGTCGCCGATGTGGAATATCGGCCCGCCCATCCAGATGTCGGTCACCGGCGTGTTGGGCGATACCGAGTACAGCAGGCACAGCAGCGCGATCATCTGCGCGGTGGTCTTGATCTTGCCGATCATCGCCACGCGCACCTTGGCGCGCTGGCCGATCTCGGCCATCCATTCGCGCAACGCGGACACCGCGATCTCGCGGCCGACGATCACCGCGGCCCAGAACGCCATCCATGCGGTCGGATGGCCCTGCACGATCAGGAACAGCGCCACCGCGACCATCAGCTTGTCCGCCACCGGATCGAGGAAGGCACCGAACGCCGAATGCATCTGGTAGCGGCGCGCGACCCAGCCATCGAGCCAGTCGGTGATCGCCGCCAGACCGAACACCGCGGCGGAGGCGAAGTTCGTCCACGTGTACGGAAGGTAGAACACCAGCACCAGCACCGGGATCATCACGATCCGCAGCAACGTCAGCCAGGTGGGTACGGTCAGGGTCATTACAGCTTTACTCCGCTGCCGGATCCGGGATCGACAGTCCGTGAAGGTTAGCGTAGATGCGCGTTGCAAGGGCGGCATTGATGCCTTCCACGCGCGCGATCTCGGCCTCACCGGCCGCTTTCAGGCCGGCCAGTCCACCGAAATGCTTGAGCAGGCTGGCGCGGCGTCGCGGACCGATGCCGGGAATATCCTCCAGCCGGCTGGTCATGCGCGCCTTCTGCCGGCGTCCACGGTGCCCGGTGATCGCGAAACGGTGCGCTTCGTCACGCACCTGCTGGATGAACTGCAGCGCCGGCGATGCCGCGCCCGGGCGGATCTCGCGCCCATCGGGCAACACCAGCGCCTCGTGGCCGGCGCGACGCTCGACGCCCTTGGCGACCCCCACCAGCAGCACGCCCTCGACACCAAGGTCGGCCAGCGCGGCCTGCGCCTGCGCCAGCTGCCCGGCGCCGCCATCGATCAGCAGCACGTCCGGCAATGCCGGCAGGTCGCCGCTGCGCGGCGTGGCGCGGGGACGCCTGCCGTCGCCGGAGTCGGCATCTGCCGCCTGCATCTGCTCCATCTCCAGCGCGCGCCGGAACCTGCGGTCGATGGCCTGGCGCATCGCCGCATAATCGTCGCCGGGCTCGATGCCGCTGATGTTGTAGCGCCGGTACTGCGCGCGCACCGGGCCGGCCGCGTCGAACACCACGCAGGACGCCACCGTGGCCTCGCCCATGGTGTGGCTGATATCGAAACACTCCACGCGCCGGACCGGTTCGGCCAAGCCCAGCATCTGCCGCACCGCCTCGCTGCGCGCATGCTGCGCGCCGCGGCTGTCCAGTTCGCTGACCAGACTGATCTGCGCGTTGCGGCTGGCGAGTTCGATGTAACCGGCACGCTCGCCGCGCACGTTCCACTTCAGCACGACCTTGCGCTCGGCAGCCGTGGCCAGCGCCGCTTCGATCATCTCGGCATCGGGAATCTCGCGGTCCAGCAGCACTTCCGGCGGCGGCGCATGCTCGGCGTAGTACTGCGACACGAACGCGGCCAGCACTTCCTCGGCGCTGTCCTCGCCGTTGGTACGCGGGAAGAAGGCGCGCGTGCCGAGGTTGCGGCCATCGCGGAAGGCCAGCAGCAGCACGCAGGCGCTTGCGCCCTGCATGGCGCAGGCCAGCACGTCCAGGTCGGCGGCGCGGCCGTCCACGTACTGCCGGTTCTGCATGCTGCGCAGCGACGCGACCAGGTCGCGCAGGCGCGCGGCACGCTCGAACTCAAGGGCGTCGCTGGCCTGCTGCATCGCCTGCATCAGTTCGTCGGCCAGCTGGTCGCTGCGGCCTTCGAGGAACAACGCCGCGCGCCGCACCGATTCGTCGTACTCGGCCTGCGCCACGAGTTCCACGCAGGGCGCGCTGCAGCGGCCGATCTGGTACTGCAGGCACGGCCGCGAGCGGTTGCGGAACACGCTGTCCTCGCAGCTGCGCAGCTTGAACAGCTTGTGCATCAGGTTCAGGGTCTCGCGCACGGCGCCCACGCCCGGATACGGGCCGTAGTAGCGTCCGGGCATCGAGCGCGGGCCGCGATGCAGCGCGATGCGCGGCCATTGCTCGCGGGTGAGCAGCACCTGCGGATAGGTCTTGTCGTCGCGCAGGGAGACGTTGTAGCGCGGCGCCAGCGACTTGATCAACTGGTTCTCCAGCAGCAGCGCCTCGGCCTCGGTGCGGGTGACGGTCACGTCCATCCGCGCCACCTGCGAGAGCATCATCATGATGCGCCGGCTCTTCGGCGAGCCGTTGAAGTAGCTGCCCACGCGCTTGCGCAGCGCGCCGGCCTTGCCGACGTACAACAGGGTGTCGTCGGCCGCATACATGCGGTAGACGCCCGGCGCCGTGCTCAGCGCCGCCGCATACGCCTTGCCGTCGAACCCGCTTGTCGCCGTGCCGCTCATTCCTCGATCGGCACGTGGCCCAGTTCGCCGCTGACCGGGTCGAAACGCAGGATCGCATGGGCATCGGTCTCGGCGATCCATACCGCGCCCGCGGCCACCGCCAGCGCGGCCGGGCCGTGCAGGCGCCGCGGCAGGTTGACCGTGGTCAGGTCGCCACCGCCCAGGCGCAGCATGCGCAGGCACCCGTTGCCGGCGTCGGCGATCCACAGCAGCGGCGACTCGCTGCCCATCGCGATGGCCTGCGGATACTGCAGGTGCGCGCGGGCGCGCGAGCCGTCGGCATTGCCGAACTCCCACGGCCCCTGCCCCACCAGCGTCTGCACCACATCACCACGCAGCTGCACCGAACGGATCGCCGAACCCAGCGCGTCGCAGACGTACAGCACCTGCTGCACCGCCACCACGCTGCAGGGCTGGGCGAATGCCGCCAGGTGGCCACCGCCGTCGCGCACTTCCACCGCGCCCGCGCCTGCACGCCAGCGCAGCGAGCGGATGCCCAGGTCATAACTCCAGACATGGTTGTCGCCGGCCATGGCGATGTGCAGCTGGTTGTCGGCGATGGCGATGTCCAGCGGGTGGTTCAGCGGGCTGTCCCAGGGCTGCGAGAGCACGCCGGCGACCGGATCACCGGCGCGCCCGGTGCCGCACAGGGTGTCGACCTGCCCGCTCGGCAGGTGGATGCGACGCACGGCGTGGTTGCCGGTGTCCGCGACGTAAAGCACCTCGCGCTCGAGCGCCAGCCCATGCGGCCGGTTGAATGCACAATCGGCTGCCGGCCCGTTCACCAGGTCCGCACTGCCGACGCCGAACTGGCGCAGCACGCGACCGCCGTGGGTGCATTCGAGGATGCGGTGATGGCCGGTATCGGCGACATAAAGCCGGTCGGCGCTGGCCGCCAAGCCTGCGGGAAAGCGCAGCGGCAGGCGCGGTTCCACGTTGGTTTCCGCAACCGGGCGCAGGTCCTCGTCACGTGGCTGCGCCAGCCCTTCGCACAGGGCGTTTAGGCTGCGCTCCAGGTCGCCTGCCGCGCCCACCAGGCGCTCGCGCTCCTGGCCCTGGGCATCGAGCAGCAGCAGGGTCGGCCATGCCTCGATGCCGAAGCGTCGCCACGCCTCCCATTGTGCGTCCAGCAGGATCGGCGCGGTGACGCCGTGCCGGCGCAGCAGCTTCAGCGCCGGTTGCGGTTCACGCTCGAAATCGAAGCGCGGCACCTGCACCACCAGCAGTTGCAGGCGCCCGGGGTTGCGGGCCTGCCACTGCAGCACTTCGAGCAGCCGCTGCACGCACCAGACCGAGGCAGCATTGACGAAGGCCAGCACCAGTGGACGGCCAGCGTGGTCCTGCAACGTGGACGGCGCCGCATTGAGCCAGATGCCGGACTTGGGAAGATCCATCGCAGGCTGAGCGTTCATGGGCCGATTATGCCGGAGTCGGGCCGGGCCGACAGGCGCCTGACCACCGCCTCGGCCGCCGCTTCCAGCAGCGACCAGCTGTGCTCGAAATCCGCATCGCCGCCGTAGTAGGGGTCCGGGACCGTGCTGGCGTGGGTGATGCCGGCCCAGGGCAGCAGCAACGCGGCCTTGCCGCGCGCCTGCGGGGGCGCCAGCGCCAGGGCCTCGTCCAGGTTGTCCGGGTCCGCGCACAGGATGTGGTCGAACCGCAGGAAGTCGTCGGACTGCAGCTGGCGCGCACGCAGCCCGGAAATATCCACGCCGTGGCGCCGGGCGCAGGCCACCGCCCGCGGGTCCGGCGCCTTGCCACGGTGCCAGCCGGCGGTGCCGGCCGAGTCCACCTCCACCCGCCCGGCCAGCGGCGAGCGCTCGATCCGCGCGCGCAGGGCGCCCTCGCCCATCGGCGAACGGCAGATGTTGCCCAGGCACACCACCAGCAGCTTCAACGCACGGTCTCCAGCAGCGCGGCCGCGCGCGCGAGATCTTCCGGGGTATCGATGCCCGGCGGGAACGGCTCGGGCGACAGCGCAACGGCGATGCGGAAGCCGGCCTCCAGCACGCGCAGCTGCTCCAGCGATTCGATCTGCTCCAGCGTGCCCGGCGCCATCGCCGCGAACTGCTGCAGGAAACCGGCGCGGTAGCCGTAGATGCCGATATGGCGCAGCCATTGCGCCTGCGGCAGCTGCGCCGTGGAACGGGCGAAGGCATCGCGGTGCCAGGGGATCGGCGCGCGGCTGAAGTACAGCGCGTCGCCCTGGGCGTTCCGCACCAGCTTGACCACATTGGGATCGAACAGGGTCGCGGCGTCCTCCACCGGGGTGGCCAGGGTCGCCATCGGCGCACCGCTGGCCGCCAGCGTCGCGGCCACGGCGCGGATGCCCGCTGCCGGCGCGAACGGCTCGTCGCCCTGCAGGTTGACCACGATGGCCTGCTCGTCCCAGCCGGCGTGGCGCGCGCATTCGGCCAGCCGGTCCGTGCCCGAGGCATGGTCATCGCGGGTCATCGCCACGCATATGCCGTCCAGGCCATCGAGCGCATCGGCGATCCGCCGGTCGTCGGTCGCAACCCACACCTCGCGCGCGCCGGCCGCCAGGGCGCGCCGCGCCACGTGCACCACCATCGGCTGCCCGGCCAGCAAGGCCAGCGGCTTGCCCGGCAGGCGGGTGGACGCATGACGCGCCGGGATCGCCACCACGAACTCAGGAACCACGTTCATCTGCACTCCTTGCCCGCTGCGGGCAACACTTGACGGTCCCTCACCGCGCGATGGCCGCATGGCCACGCGGGGAAGGAAATCCGCGGTGAGGATAAAGGCTGGAACCGTCGCGACGCACGGCCGCGTGACCAGGTTTCGACCGGGTTCGCATTTGCCTTGCACGCCGGGCCCGCGGCAGCCTCCAACACACTGCCGGCGGGCACGCCCGCCGCGTGGCCATTACGCCCGCGCCAGCTTGCCCAGCCGGTCCAGCAGCGCGACCCAGAATGCCGCGGGCAACTCGGCCTGCAACGGCACCGCGTAGTGCCAGTCGGTGGCGAACGCCCTGCACTTCACCGCGTCCTTCTCGGTCATCAGCACCGGTAGCTCGCTGCCGAAGGACAGGTCCGATGCCTGGTAGCGATGGTGGTCGGCGAACGCATGCGGGACCACGCCGATGCCGCGCGCGCGCAGCATCTGGAAGAAGCGCTGTGGATGCGCGATGCCGGCAACGGCGTGCACCCGTTGCCCGGAGAATCCATGCAGCGGGCGTTCGCGCCCCCCACGCAGCGGGCGGGCGCTGTCGATGCGCAGGCGCATCGTCCATTCGCCGAACCCGGACCCTGGCGGCACCTGTCCGGCGTCGCTGGCCTGGCCCAGGTTGACCACCCGGAAATCGCAGTCGCGCGCCCGTGCCGCCGGCTCGCGCAGGGGGCCGGCCGGCATCAGCAGGCCATTGCCGTAGCGCCGCTGCGCGTCGACCACTTCGATCTCGATGTCGCGCGCCAGCCGGTAATGCTGCAGGCCGTCGTCGCAGACCACCACGTCGCAGCCAGCCGCGAGCAGTGCGCGGGCCGCGGCGACGCGGTCGCGGTCCACGCGTACCGGTACGCCGGTCTTCCAGGCGATCAGCACCGGTTCGTCGCCCCCCAGGCCGGGCGCCAGGTCCGGGGTGACCCAGCGGGCGGTGCCGGCCTCGTCGCGGCCGTAGCCGCGACTGGCCACGCCCGGCTTCCAGCCGGCCTCGCGCAGGCGCTCAACCAGCGCGATGGTCAACGGTGTCTTGCCGGTGCCACCGGCGGTGATGTTGCCGACCACGATCACCGGCACCGGCACCTGCCGGCTGCGCAGCCAGCCGCGGCGATAGAGCCCGCGGCGCAGGCCGGCGACGGCGCCGTACAGCGGCGCCAGCAGGCGCGCCGTCCACGGCACCGGGGCGCCGTCATACCACCATGGCGGCGTCTGCGTTCCCTTGCCGGCCATCAGACCTGCCTTTCCCGGAACTGCATCCGGTAGAGGTGCTCGTAAAGTCCACCCAGCGCCAACAGCTCCTGGTGGGTACCGCGTTCGACGATCCGCCCCTGGTCCATCACCAGCACCTGGTCGGCGTGTTCGATGGTGGACAGGCGGTGCGCGATCACCAGCGTGGTGCGGTCGGGCATCAGCCGCTGCAGGGCATCCTGCACCAGCCGTTCGGACTCGTTGTCCAGCGCCGCGGTGGCTTCGTCCAGGATCAGGATCGGCGCATCCTTGAGCATGGCGCGGGCGATCGCCAGGCGCTGGCGCTGTCCGCCGGACAGGCGCCCGCCCTTGGCCCCGACCTGGGCGTCCACGCCCTGCGGCAGCTGCTCGACGAACTCACGCGCATTGGCACCGACAATGGCCTGCTGCAGCCGTTCGGCATTGCTGTCCTGCAGTTCGCCGTAGGCGATGTTCTGGGCGATGCTGCCATCGAACAGCACCACCTGCTGGCCGACCAGCGCGATCTGCCGGCGCAGGTCGGCCAGGCGGTATTCCTGCACCGGGTGGCCATCGAGCAGGATCTGCCCGGATTCGGGCTCGTAGAAGCGCGGAATCAGCTTGATCAGGGTGGACTTGCCGCTGCCCGAACGCCCGACGATAGCGGTCACCGTGCCCGGGCGCGCGACGAAACTGACGCCTTCCATCGCCGGCCGCGCCTGCCCCGGGTAGCGCGCGGTGACGTCGCGGAACTCCAGCAGCCCTTCGGCCCGCTGCAGGCCCCGCGTGCCGGTGTCCGGCTCGTCCGCGGCATCGAGCACCACGAACAGGCGCTGCGCCGAGGCGATCCCGCGCTGGGTCATGTTCTGCACGTTGGTCAGCTGTTTGAGCGCGGGGATGATCGTCATCATCGCCAGCATCATCGAGACGAAGTCGCCCACCGACAGGCGCCCTGCGGCGGCCTCGTGCCCGGCGATCAACAACAGCGCCGCCAGGCCCACCGCACCGATCAGCTGTACCATGGCCGAGGAGATGCTGCGCGTGGCTTCCACCTTCATCGCCAGCTTCAGGTTGGTATCGGCCAGCGCGCCGTAGCGGTCCAGCTCGCTGCGCTGCGCACCGTAGATCTTCACTTCCTGGTGGCTGGACAGGGTCTGGTCCGCGGCCTGCAGCAGCTCAGCCCCGCTCTCCTGGATGCGGTGGCTGATGCGCCGGTAGCGCTTGGCCACCTTGTTCATCACCCATGCCAGCGGCGGCGCCAGCACGAAGATCGCCAGCGTCACCTGCCAGCTGTACCACAGCATCGCCGCCAGCGAGACCAGCACCTGCAGGGACTGCTGCAGGACCACCTTCATCGCATCGACCGCGGCCTGCGCCACCTGGTCGCTGTCCGAGCCCAGCCGCACCAGCATCGACGGCACCGGCTCGTTGTCGAACTGCAAACCGGGCAGGCGCAGGTACTTGCCCAGCACGCGCACGCGCAGGTCGCGGGCGATGCTGCGCGCGGCCTTGCCCATGCCGATGTCGGTCAGGTATCCGGCGACGCCGCGCAGCAGGAACAGGCCGATGATGGCCAGCGGCATCCACCAGTTGATGTCCTTGGGGTTCACCAGGTTGTTGGTGATCGGACTCATGAGCATCAGGAAGCCGCCACCGGCGGCCGCTTCGATCAGCATGCCCAGCGCGGCCATCATCAGCAGCCCGCGATAAGGCTGTGCGAAAACCAGCAGGCGCCGGTAGGTCTGCCAGGGGGTCTCGTTCGTGCTCATCGCTGCACCTCCGGCGCGGTCGCGATGGCGATGCGGCGGAAGCCGAGCTGCCCCAGCGCATCCTGCACCGTCACCACGGCCTGGTACGGCGTGCGCGCGTCGGCGCGCAGCAGCACGGTCTGCCCGCGGTCATCGCCGGCGACCTGGACGATGGTCCGCTTCACCGATTCCACGTCGGTGCGCAGCACCTCGCGGTCGTTGATGAAATAGCGGCCATCGGCGTTGACCAGCACGCTGAGCGAGCGCGGCGGCTCGGCATTGCGCTGGTCGCTGGCGGTGGGCAGCTGCACCTGCAGGGTGGAGCGCGCGTCGAAGGTGGTGGTGACCACGAAGAAGATGATCAGCACCAGGATCACATCGATCAGCGGCACCAGATCGATATGCGGCTCTTCCTGGGCCCGGTCGTTGCGGATGCGCATGCGGGGTCAGGCCTTGGCCACTGCCGCTGCCTGCGGGGCCGGCTTGGCGGCGGCCATCACCGCCGGGCGGCCGTCGAGGGTATCCAGCAGCGCGCCGGCCTCGTGCTCCATCTCGATCACGTAACCGTCGACGCGCGCGCGGAAATAGCGGTGGAACATCAGCGCCGGGATCGCCACGATCATGCCGGTGGCGGTGCATACCAGCGCCTTGCCGATGCCGCCGGCCAGCTGGTTCACGTCGCCCACGCCATGGTCGAGGATGCCCAGGAACATCTGGATCATGCCGATCACCGTACCCAGCAGGCCGAGCAGCGGGCCGGCCGAGGCGATGGTGCCCAGCGCGTTGAGATAGCGGCCCATCCGGTGCACCAGGTGGCGACCGGTGTCCTCGATGCGCTCGCGGATCTGGTCGCGCGGACGGTTGCGGGCTTCCAGCGCCGCGGCCAGCAGCGCGCCGAGCGGCGAGTTCGCGCGCAGCGATTCGATGTGGGAAGCATCCAGCTTGCCGCGCGCCGCCCAGTTGCGGACTTCCTGCCCCAGCCCCGGCGGCAGCACCTCGTTACGCCGCAGGCTCCAGAAGCGCTCCAGGACAATCGCCAAAGCCAGTACGCCCAACAGCAGCAGCGGCACCATCGGCCAACCGCCGGCCTTGACCAGTTCCCACACGTTTCAACCCTCCGGCACGACGGCCGTGTTTTCATCCTCCGATAGGATAACAGCCGCCCGCGCCCGCCCAGCAGCATCCCACAGGCGACGCCGCCATTGCCGGCGCTCGCGCACCTGCAGGCCCTGCGCCCCCAGCCAGACCCTGACTGCGCCACTGGCGGGCGTCGCCAGCACCTCGGCTCCCGCCGCGCGCCAGCGCTCGACCACCTCCGCCCGGGGATGGCCAAAGCGGTTGCCATGGCCGGCCGACACCAGCACCAGGCGCGCCTGCGTGGCCGATACGAATCCCGGCAGCGACGAGCCGGCGCTGCCATGGTGAGGGGCCACCACCACCTCGGCCCGCAGCGACGGCCGCTGCCGCCGCACCAGTCCGTTCTCGATGACCTCGCCGATGTCGCCCGCCAGCAGCACCGCGCCATGTGCCGACCCGACCCTGAGCACGCAGCTGGACTCGTTGCCCAGGTAGGGAAAGCCGGTGTGCGGATGCAGGTACTCGAACTGTACGCCGTCCCACTGCCAGCGCAGGCCCTTGCCGCAGTGGCGGGCCGCCAGCGCCGGGCGCATGCCCGGGGGAGCATGCCAGTCCATGACCGGTACCGCCCTGCGCACGGCCTCGGCACCGCCGGCATGGTCGTTGTCGCCATGGCTGACCACCACGGCATCGAGCCGGCTCACCCCCAGCGCCCGCAGCGCCGGCACCACCACCCGCTCGCCGGCGTCGAAGCCATCGCGCACCGCCGGCCCGGCGTCATAGAGCAGGCGGTGGTCGCGGGTGCGTACCAGGACCGACAACCCCTGCCCCACGTCGAGCAGCACCAGCTCCACCTCGCCATGCCGTGGAAGCTCGCGTACCGGCCACAGCAATGGCAACCACAGCAGCAGCGCCAGCGCCTTGCCCGGAACCGCGCGCGGGAGCAGCAGCCACGCCGCACCGGCCAGGGCCAGGGGCAGCGCCATGCCGGCGGCCTCGGGCAGCCACCACAACGCGAAGCGGCTGCCCCCCAGCCACGACAGCGCTGGCCAGCTCAGTTCGAAGCACCAGGCCGATGCACGCCACGGCCAGTTGCCGGCACCGGGCACCACCGCCTCCAGTCCCGTTCCAAGCAGGGCCAGTGGCACTACCACCAGGCTCCACCACGGGATCGCCAGCAGATTCGCCAGCGGCCCGGCGAGCGATGCCTGGTCGAACAGCACCGCGGTGAGCGGCAGCAGCCCCACGGTGGCCACCGCCTGGGCGGACAGGAAGCCACGCAACCAGTGCAGGCGCTCGGGCAGGCACCCGGCCAGCCAAGCCACGCCGGCGAAGCTCAACCAAAACCCGGCCGTCAGCATCGCCAGCGGGTCCCAGCCCAGCACCAGCAGGGCGGCCAGCGCCAGCGCACCGGTCACGCTGGCCGGGCGACGCCCCAGCCTGGCCAGCGCGATCACCGCCACCATCAGCACCGTGCGCACCGTCGGCAGGGCGAAACCAGCCACCGCCGCGTAGCCCGCGGCCCCGGCTACCGCGGCGACGGCCGCGGCATGGGAGCGGGGACAGCAACGTCCCAACCATGGCAACAGCCACCACACCGCGGATGCGGCCACGGCGATGAAGCCCGCTACCATGCCGACGTGAAAGCCGGAAATCGCGATCAGGTGGGTCAGGCCGGTGGCACGGAGCATGTGCCAGTCGCCATCGTCCAGCGCCCGGGTATCGCCGACCGCAAGGGCCCGCACATAGCGCGAGGCGGGAGTACCGATGGCCACGTCGATCCGCCCGGCGATGCGTTCGCGCCAGGCATCGATTCCGGCCGGGGGCGCCAGTTGCCGCGCACCGCGCCTCAGCACCCATCCTGTGGCGACGATCCGTCGCGCCAGTGCGTTGCGCTCGGCATCGGCGCCACCGGGATTGGCGAGCCCACGCGGGGCGCGCACCCGCACCTGGAAGCGCCAGCGCGAGCCGGCACCCAGGGCCAGCCGTGGCCCGGGCCGCACGCTGCCGAAATCGTCATACCAGGCCAGTTGCAGCAGCCGCCCGCGCACCGCGTCAGGCTGGGCAGCGTCGCCGTCGACCCGGAAGCGGAAACGTGTCCGCCGGGGCTCTACCTCGGGCAGCGACACCACGGTGCCGGCGATGGCAACCACGCCGCGCTCCAGCGCCGGTGGCAACTGCGCCTGCAGCGCCCAGCCGGCATGCAGCGCGGCCCAGCCGGCACCGGCCAGCAACGCACCGCTCCAGGGCACGCGGCTGCCCACCCAGAGCACCAACCCGGCCAGCAGCGCGGCCCAGCGCAACCAGGGAAGCGGCAGCGCCGGCATCCACAGCACCATGCCGATGCCGGCCAGGAAGCAGGCCGCGGTGGCCTTGCCCAGCAACGGGCACGCCACCGGTCCGCCCTTCCATCGCCACATCGTGGCCAAGCCGAAGCCGGGTCGTTCCCGCATCGCCCGCCCCTTTCCGCCAACCCGCCTCCATGCTGCCCGGGCGCCGGCAGCATCGCTGTAGGCAGGTCACGCACCCGCGGCGCGGGAAATGCCGCGGTGATGGCCAGCGTCTCCTTCCAGCCACTCCGCGGCAGCCGGTGCAGGGAAATGCCAGCGCCGGCGACCGCGCAAAAGAAAAGCGGGCCATAGGCCCGCTTTCCGGATGCAGCACAGGTACCCGGGCTTACTCGGCCGGGGTGCCCTCGCCTTCCTCGACAGCCTTCATCGACAGGCGGATGCGGCCCTGCTTGTCCACTTCCAGCACCTTGACCTTGACCACGTCGCCTTCCTTCAGCTTGTCGCCGACCTTCTCGACGCGCTCGCTGGAGATCTGCGAGACGTGCACCAGGCCGTCCTTGCCCGGCAGGATGGTGACGAACGCGCCGAAGTCCATGATCTTGGCGACCTTGCCTTCGTAGATGCGGCCCGGCTCGACGTCGGACGTGATCTGCTCGATGCGGCGCTTGGCTTCCTGCGCGGCGGCGTTGTTCACCGAGGCGATGGTGATGGTGCCGTCGTCCTGGATGTCGATCTGGGTGCCGGTTTCCTTGGTGATCGCCTGGATCACCGAACCGCCCTTGCCGATCACTTCGCGGATCTTGTCCGGGTGGATCTTGATGGTCAGCAGGCGCGGCGCGTAATCGCTCAGCTCTTCGCGCGGCGCGGTCAGCGCCTTGGCCATCTCGCCGAGGATGTGCAGACGGCCGGCCTTGGCCTGCTCCAGCGCCTGCTTCATGATCTCTTCGGTGATGCCTTCGATCTTGATGTCCATCTGCAGCGCGGACACGCCTTCGGAAGTACCGGCGACCTTGAAGTCCATGTCGCCCAGGTGGTCTTCGTCACCCAGGATGTCGCTCAGCACGACGAAACGGTCGTCTTCCTTCACCAGGCCCATGGCGATGCCCGCCACCGGTGCCTTGACCGGCACGCCGGCATCCATCAGCGCCAGCGAGGAGCCGCACACCGAGGCCATCGAGGAGGAGCCGTTGGACTCGGTGATCTCCGACACCACGCGGATGGTGTACGGGAATTCCTCGATGGTCGGCATCACCGCCAGCACGCCGCGCTTGGCGAGGCGGCCGTGGCCGATCTCGCGACGCTTCGGCGCGCCGAAACGGCCGCACTCGCCCACCGAGTACGGCGGGAAGTTGTAATGGAACAGGAAGTTTTCCTTGTACTCGCCGGAGACGGCATCGATGATCTGGCCGTCGCGGGCGGTGCCCAGGGTGGTGACCACGATCGCCTGGGTCTCGCCGCGGGTGAACAGCGACGAACCATGGGTGCGCGGCAGCACGCCGGCCTTCACGCTGATCGGACGCACGGTGTCCAGGGCGCGGCCGTCGATGCGGACCTTGGTGTCCAGCACCGAATCACGCATGGTGCGGTACTCGAGCTCGCCGAACTCCTTGGCCAGTTCGGCCGGGTTCCAGCCCTCGGCGGCGACGCGGCCGGCCAGCTGCTCGGTCACGTCCTTCTTGATCGCGGCGATGGCGTCGCGGCGCTGCAGCTTGTCGCGCACCTGGAAGGCTTCGGCCAGCTTGCTGCCGACGGCTTCCTTGAGCGCCGAGATCAGCGCTTCGTTCTTGGCCGGGGCGACCCAGTCGCTCGGCTTGGTGCCGGCTTCGACGGTCAGCTCGTTGATCGCGTTGATGACCTTCTGCATCTCGCGGTGACCGAAGGTCACGGCGCCCAGCATCACGTCCTCGGACAGCAGCGCGGCCTCGGACTCGACCATCAGCACGGCATTGGCGGTACCGGCCACGACCAGTTCCAGCTGCGATTCCTTCAGTTCCGACACGGTCGGGTTGAGGATGTACTCGCCGTTCTTGTAGCCGACCTTGGCGGCGCCGATCGGGCCCTTGAACGGAGTGCCGGCCAGCGCCAGCGCCGCCGAGGCACCGATCAGGGCCGGGATGTCGCCGTCCACTTCCGGGTTCAGCGACATCACCGTGGCGATGATCTGCACTTCGTTCTTGTAGTCTTCCGGGAACAGCGGACGGATCGGACGGTCGATCAGGCGCGAGATCAGCGTTTCCTTCTCCGTGGCGCGGCCTTCGCGCTTGAAGAAGCCACCCGGGATGCGGCCACCGGCGTAGAACTTTTCCTGGTAATCAACGGTCAGCGGGAAGAAGTCCTGGCCTTCGCGCGCGCTCTTGGCGGCGACGGCAGTGACCAGCAGCACGGTGTCGTCCATCTTGACGATGACGGCGCCGCTGGCCTGGCGGGCGATCTCGCCGGTCTCAAGCGTGACGGTGTGCTTGCCGTACTGGAAGGTTTTGGTGATTTTTGCCACGGAGGGTGTCCTTGGGGATGCTGTCTGCGAATGGACCGTCGGCGACCCTTGTCACCGGCGGGCGGCCGGTTGTTCCGGCCCTGGAAATGCTACTGAACTGCAAAAACAAAACCGCGGCGCATCGCTGCGCCGCGGGGGGATTGTTGCTTAGCGACGCAGGCCAAGCTTTTCGATCAGGCCCTTGTAGCGCTCGACGTCCTTCTTCTTCAGGTAGTCGAGCAGGCTGCGGCGGCGGTTGACCAGTTGCAGCAGGCCGCGGCGGCTGTGGTGATCCTTCTTGTGCTGCTTGAAGTGCTCGGTCAGCTGCTCGATGCGGGCGGTCAGCAGGGCCACCTGGACTTCCGGCGAACCGGTGTCGTTGGCGCCGCGCTTGTTGTCTTCAATAACTTTCTGGGTGTCGATCGACATGATGTTTTCTCTGGATGCGTGGCCGGCAGGAACGTGCTGTTGACGCACCGCGCAGCTCGCCGTTTAAGGAATTCGGCCCGCCGACGGCGGACCGGTGCCCGGCAAAGGGCCGCAGAATTGTAACGATCCGCGCCTGCGGCCACAAGGCGCAACCTGTATCCGACCCCGCCGGGGGCACCCGGTCAGAGATTGAAACGGCGCTGCGGCGCCAGCATGCCGGCCGCGTCCACCTGCCCCAGCCCCAGGGCCTTGCCGTCATCCGCGAACACCGCCACCAGCCCGCCCGGCCACGCAGGGTCGCGCAGGCGCTGGCCCATGCAGAAGCGCTGCGCGCGCGGGGCATCCAGTTCGACCCGGCCGAAATGGCTCAACCCGGCCTCCAGCGGCAGCAGCCATTGCAGCAGGGCCGCGTCGTCCCCGGCTTCGGCCAGCCCGCGCAGCGCGTCCAGGCCGATCATCCGCGGCGTCAGGAACGGCTCCACCCACAACCGGCGCAGTGCGGTGATGTGCGCGCCGCAGCCCAGCGCTTCGCCCAGGTCGCGGGCGATGCTGCGGATATAGGTGCCCGAGCCGCAGGTCACGCGCAGCCGCAGCCATTCAGGTTGCTGTTCCAGGATCTCGATCGACTGCACGTGGACATCCCGCTCCGGCGCCTCGATGGCGTCGCCGCGGCGCGCCTTCACGTACAGCGGCTCGCCGCCCTGCTTCAGCGCCGAGTAGATCGGGGCGCGCTGGCGGATGTGCCCGGTCAGCGGCTCCAGTGCCTGGCGCAGCGCCTGCGCGTCGAGGGCCGGCACCGGACGCTGCCGCAACACGGTGCCGTCGGCATCGTCGGTGTCGGTGGTCGTGCCCAGCGCGATCTGCGCGTCATAGGCCTTGGCCGAGCCCAGCAGCAGGCCGGCGATCTTGGTCGCCTCGCCGAAGCACAATGGCAGCAGCCCGGTGGCCAGCGGATCGAGACTGCCGGTATGCCCGCCCTTCTCCGCACGGAACAGCCGCCGCGCCACCTGCAGCGCGGTGTTGGAGCTCATGCCGGCGGGCTTGTCGAGCAGGACGATGCCGTCCAGGCGGCGGAATTGGATACGGGGACGCATTGGGGTGCCTTGCTCTGCCTTGTTGCTGCGGTTGCAGTTGCCTTTCGGCCTTTGATCTTAGGGCTTCCTTCCGCGGCGACGGAGCCAGCGGGGAAACCGCGGGGCGGGACGCAGGGATGGCGCCGGCTTTCGAAGGGAACCGGGACGTCTCGGCGAAAATCCCATCGACGGAGTGGGCCCGCGGCGCGCAGCGCGTCGGGCACGCTGGCAGGGCGTGTTTGCCAGCCATCGGCAATTGCGAAGCGCCGCTCTGGATCACATCTTCCTTGCACGGGCAAAGCGAAGTAATCCCGGGCCGGGGAGTGGAATCAGCCGCTTTCGCCTCGGGCGACCCTTGCCGGGAAGCGCTGCGCGGTTCGCCGTCGCCCGCTTCGCCCGCGCCCCCCCTCCGGCGAACATTTCCCGCCGGGAGAAGACACGCGCGCGAACGCTCAGGCTTTCTCGCCTTCCTCGTCGCCAGCACCGGACTGCGCCGACTGCACATCCGGCAGGTCGCGCAGCAGGTTGTCGATGCGCTCACCGCGGTCCACCGAATCATCGTAGTGGAAGTGCAGTTCCGGCACGTGGCGCAGCTTCATCGCCCGGGCCAGGCCCATGCGCAGTTCACCGGCCAGCTCGCGCAGGCCCTTGACCGCCTCGAGCGAACGCTCCGGCATCAACGCGGTGACGAACACCTTGGCATGGGCCATGTCGCGGGTGACCTCCACATCCGAAACGCTGACCGACGGCAGCCCGTGCTCACGCACGGCGGCATGCACCAGCGTGCCCAGATCACGGCGGATCTGCGCGGAAACTCGGTCGGTACGGTGGAAAGTCTTGGGCACGGAATCTCGCTCGTCTGGTTGTTGCGGGGGAAACGCGGCCGGCCCGCGTCGCGCGGGCCGGCCGGTACTGCGTCGTTACAGGGTGCGCGGCACTTCGATGCGCTCGAAGCACTCGATCTGGTCGCCCGCCTTGACGTCGTTGTAGGCCTTCACGCCGATACCGCACTCGGTACCGTTGCGGACCTCGTCCACGTTCTCCTTGAAGCGGCGCAGCGATTCCAGTTCGCCCTCGAACACCACCACGCTGTCGCGCAGCACGCGGATCGGCTTGTTCCGCTTGACCACGCCCTCGACCACCATGCAGCCGGCGACCGCGCCGAACTTGGAGCTGCGGAACACGTCGCGGACCTCGGCGATACCGATGATCTCTTCGCGGATCTCCACGCCCAGCAGGCCCGAAGCCACCTGCTTCACCTGGTCGATCACGTCATAGATGATCGAGAAGTAGCGCAGGTCGACGCCGTTGGATTCGATGATGCGACGGGCCGAAGCATCCGCACGCACGTTGAAGCCGATGACCGTGGCCTTGGAGGCCACCGCCGAGTTGGCGTCGGATTCGGTGATGCCGCCCACGCCGGAGTGGATCACGTTGATCCGGATCTCGTCGTTGGACAGGCCCACCAGCGACTGGCTCAGCGCCTGCACGGAGCCCTGGACGTCGGCCTTGATCAGCAGGTTCAGCACCTGCTGGCCTTCGCCCTTGCCCATCTGCGCCATGATGTCTTCCATGCGGCTGCCGGCACTGGCGACCAGGCGCGATTCGCGGCGCTTGGTCTCGCGCTGCTGCGCCACGTCCTTGGCCAGGCGTTCGTCGTCGACGACCACGAAGTCGTCGCCCGCATCCGGCACGCCGGACAGGCCCAGCACCTGCACCGGGATCGACGGGCCGGCCTCGGCCACCTGGCGGCCGGTTTCGTCGAACAGCGCACGCACGCGGCCGTACTGGATGCCGCACACCAGGTAGTCGCCCTTCTTGAGCTGACCCTGCTGCACCAGCACCGTCGCGACCGGGCCACGGCCCTTGTCCAGCGAGGATTCGATGACCACGCCATTGGCGCGGCCTTCGGCCACGGCCTTCAGCTCCAGCACTTCGGCCTGCAGCGAAATCGCATCCAGCAGGTCGTCGATGCCCTGGCCGGTCTTGGCCGAGATCTCGACCATCTGCGTGTCGCCACCGAAGTCCTCGGCCACGACCTGCTCGGCGAGCAGTTCGTTCTTGACCCGCATCGGATCGGCCGACGACTTGTCGATCTTGTTGATCGCCACCACGATCGGCGCATTGGCCGCACGGGCGTGCTGGATGGCTTCGCGGGTCTGCGGCATGACGCCGTCGTCGGCCGCCACCACCACCACCACCACGTCGGTCAGCTGCGCGCCACGGGCACGCATCGAGGTGAACGCGGCATGGCCGGGGGTGTCGAGGAAGCTGATCACGCCCTTGGGCGTTTCCACGTGGTACGCGCCGATGTGCTGGGTGATGCCGCCGGCCTCGCCGTTGGCGACCTTGGTGCGGCGGATGTAATCCAGCAGCGAGGTCTTGCCGTGGTCGACGTGGCCCATGATGGTAACCACCGGCGGACGCGGCACGGCGTCGCCCTGGTGGGAATCAGTGATGGCCAGCAGCGCGTCCTCGGCATCGTTGTTGCCGGCGCGCACGACCTTGTGGCCGAGCTCTTCGGTCACCAGCGCCGCGGTGTCGTGGTCGATGGACTGGGTGATGGTCGCCATGACGCCCATCTTGAACAGCGCCTTGACCACTTCGCCGCCCTTCAGCGCCAGCTTCTGCGCCAGATCGGCCACGGTGATGGTGTCGCCGATGGCGACCTCGCGCACCACCGGTGCGGTCGGACGCTCGAAGCCGTGGCTGCCGCCACCGCCGCGCGACTGCTCGGCGCCACGACGGCCCTGCGGCGCGCGTGCGCCCGGGCGGCCACGGGAATTGCTGTTGTTGCCGCCGCGGCGGGCGCGGTCGGACGGCGACAGGTGCAGCTGGCCGCCGAAGCGGTTGCCGCCGTTGTCGTCGGACGACTGCGGGCCGCGCGACTTGCTGCCCGGCTTGGCATGCGCGGCACGATCGTCGCGCACGGCGTGCGGACGGCTCGGCGACGGCGCATGGCGCACGTTCTTCACCACCGGCTCCTCGTCCTCGTCCTCGGCGGCGCGGGCCGGCGCCTGGGGGGCCTGCGCGGCCTCCTCGGCTGCCTTGCGCTCGGCTTCGGCACGCAGCCGCTCGGCCTCCTCGGCCGCCTTCTGCCTGGCGATTTCCTCGTCGCGCGCGCGGTCCTTCTCGGCCAGCATGCGCTGCTCGTCGAGGTTGCGCTGGCGCGACTCCTCGAGCTTGCGCAGGATCTCGGCGCGCTCGGCATCGGCATCCATCGGCGCGCCGGCGGCCGGCTTGACGTAGGTGCGCTTCTGGCGCACTTCGACGTTGACCGTGGTCTTGCTGCGGCCGGCGTTGACCGTCACTTCCTGCTGCGTGCGGCGGCTCAGGGTGATCTTCTTCGGCGCGGCGTCAGCCTCGTCGGCGACCTGCTCGTCCTTGCCGTGGGAACGGCGAAGGAAACCGAGCAGCTTCACTTTCTCGGCACTGGTCACGACCTGGTCGGGACCGCTGAACTTCATGCCGGCCTTGGCCAGCTGTTCCAGCAGTTTCTCCACCGGCGTGTTGACCAGTTGGGCGAGCTTGCGGATGGTGGTTTGCTGCGACATTCGGATCCTATGATCTTGTTGGCGCCCCCTCGATACGGACGAAGGCAGCGCGGAGTCTACGCCCTGAGCGGCTCAGGGCCCTGTTCATCGCTGGCTCATTCGCCGCGCTCCAGACGGGCGATCTCCTCGGCGCGGGCTGCCAGGACCAGCGCCGCGGCGCGCTCCAGGTCCATGCCCTCGATGCCGAACTCCAGGACTTCGTCGGCCGCCAGGTCCGACAGGTCCTCGCTGGTGCGCACGCCGTTTCCGGCCAGCGCGTAGGCCGTGGCCTCGTCCATGCCCGGCAGCGCCAGCAGGTCGGCGGTCGGCACGCCTTCCTCGGCGCCCTCCTCCACCGCCAGCGCCTCGTTGAGCAGCGCGTCGCGGGCACGGGCGCGCAGTTCCTCGACGATGTCCTCGTCGAAGCCCTCCACGGCCAGCAGCTCGCCGATCGGCACGTAGGCGATTTCCTCGACGGTGCTGAAGCCCTCGCTGACCAGGATGCCGGCGATTTCCTCGTCCACTTCCAGCTTGTCCATGAACAGCTGGCGGGCGACGGCCTGCTCGGCCTCGGACTTGGCGGTGACCTGGTCCTGGGTCATCACGTTGAGCTGCCAGCCGGTCAGGCGGCTGGCCAGGCGCACGTTCTGGCCGCCCTTGCCGATGGCCTGGGCCAGGCGCTCTTCGGCCACGGCCAGGTCCATCGAGTGCTTTTCCTCATCGACGATGATGGACTGCACTTCGGCCGGCGCCATCGCATTGATGACGAAGTTGGCCGGGTTCTCGTTCCACAGCACGATGTCCACGCGCTCGCCGTTGAGCTCGTTGCTCACCGCCTGCACGCGCGAACCGCGCATGCCGATGCAGGCGCCGATCGGATCGGTGCGGCTGTCGTGGGCGATGACCGCGATCTTGGCGCGGTCACCCGGGTCGCGGGCGCAGGCCTTGATCTCGACCAGGCCCTGGCCGACTTCCGGCACTTCCAGCTTGAACAGCTCGATCATGAACTCGGGCGCGGCGCGGCTGATGAACAGCTGCGGGCCACGCGGCTCCGAGCGCACTTCGGCCAGGTAGCCGCGCACGCGGTCGCCGGCGCGCAGCACGTCGCGCGGGATGCCCTTGTCCTTCGGGATGAAGGCCTCGGCGTTGCCGCCCAGGTCGACGTAGATGTTGCCGCGCTCGGCGCGCTTGACCACGCCGGTCACCAACTCGCCGACGCGATCCTTCCACGCGTCCACGACCTGCTGGCGCTCGGCTTCGCGCACGCGCTGCACGATCACCTGCTTGGCGGCCTGCGCGGCGATGCGACCAAAATCCGGGTTCTCGATCTGTTCCTCGATGTAGTCGCCGACCTCGACGCCATCGGCCTCGTCGATCGCGTCCATCAGGCGGATCTGGCGGTCCGGCGATTCCATCACCACGTCGTCGGCCACGACTTCCCAGCGACGGAAAGTCTCGTAGCTGCCGTCCTTGTGGTCGATCGAAACGCGCGCGAGCACGTCCTGGTCCACATAGCGCTTCTTGGCCGCGGAGGCGAGCGCCGCCTCGATCGCATCGAAGATCACTTCGCGCGGCACGCCTTTCTCATTGGCGACCGCGTCGACTACCAGCAGAAGTTCCTTGCTCATCGGCTTACTCCGCGCGCGGCTTTCGGGCCGCGGTTTCGTTATTGGATTTGTTCCTGGCCGCGCTCCCCTGCCTGGGGGCCGGACCGGTCGGTTTGGTCGGAGCCAGGCCAAGCGCGGCCCAGTCCGGAATGATGCGCGCCTTGTCGATGTTGTCGAAGGCCGCCACGAACGGCTTGCCATCGACCACGAAGGTCACGGTGCCGGCATCGGCGTCCACCGCGGCGATCTCGCCCTGCAGGCGGCGCCGGTTCTCCTGCGGCAGCTTCAGGCCGACCTTGGCGGACTCGCCCAGGTGGCGCTCGAACTGCTCCAGCGTGAACAGCGGCCGGTCCACGCCCGGGGAGGACACCTCCAGCGTGTAGTTGCCGCTGATCGGATCCTCGACATCCAGCTGCGCGGAGACCTCGCGGCTCACCCGCTCGCAGTCGTCGATGTTGACCACGCGCTCGGGCTGTTCGGCCAGCGGCACGTCGATGTACAGACGCAGCGTGGCGCCGCCCGGCGCCGGCAGATACTCGGCGCCCAGCAGATCCAGGCCCAACGCCTGCACGGTGGGGCCCAGCAGATTCGCGATTTCAGTAGCCTTGTCGCTCACAGCCTGCCTTGATTTGGTAATGGGTAAACGGGAAAAACCGGCCGGACTTTTCGTTTTGCGGAAACAACAAAGGGCCCGACTGGGCCCTTTGTCCGGTATGAATCCGGTGACTGGATTCCGGTTGCAGGAACGGAAGCAATCGTTCCTGCGAGCCCAGATTCAGCCTTCGACAACAGATGTTGAAGAAGGCCGGAACTGGTAGCGGGGGCAGGATTTGAACCTGCGACCTTCGGGTTATGAGCCCGACGAGCTGCCAGACTGCTCCACCCCGCAGCAGAAGCGGAATTATGAAGTAATTGGACCGTTACCGCAAGTCTTTTTTACTTCATTGTTTCAGGAAATCCGGGGATTCCGCTGAAACCCGGAACGCTCCACGTTCCGGCTAACCATCCTTGGATGGTCTGGCGATACCGGCTTGCCGGCACCGCCATCAACTCAGTGCGCGCATATTACATGAATCGCGCCGTTTTGTATCGCTTTTTATGACAAATGAGCAAATGCATTGCGCATCCAGGCCAGCAGCGGCCCCAGGGCAACCGGCAGCAGCAGCAGGGCCACGCAGTTCACGCCCAGCACGATGCCCAGGAGACGGTCATTGTTGCGCGGCAGCGGCTCGCCCACCGGCTCGTCGAAGTACATGACCTTGACCACGCGCAGGTAGTAGAAGCAGCCCACCACCGCACTCATGACGCCCAGGATCACCAGCCACAGCAGGCCACCGTTGACCGCGGCGCCCAGCACCGCCAGCTTGGCCCAGAAACCCAGGAACGGCGGGATGCCGGCCAGCGAGAACATGGCGCACAGCATGAGCCCGGCCATCCACGGATTGCGTGCATTCAGGCCCTTGAAGTCGTCGATGCTCTCTGCCTCGAAGCCGGAGCGCGACAGCGCGACGATCACGCCGAAAGCGGCGGTGGACATGATCGCGTAGGCCACGGCGTAGAACATGGCCGAGGAGTACCCGGCGGCGCCACCGCCGGCCACGCCCATCAGCAGGAAACCGATGTGCGAGACGGTCGAATAGGCCAGCATGCGCTTGAGGTTGACCTGGGCGATGGCCATCAGGTTGCCCACCACCAGCGACAGCGCGGCAAGGCCGGCGAGCACGTACTGCAGTTCGGCCGACAGCGGGCCGACACCGGCTTCGAGCAGGCGGTAGGCCATGCCGAACGCAGCCAGCTTCGGCGCCGAGCTGATGAACAGCGCGATCGGCGCCGGCGCGCCCTGGTAGACGTCGGGCAGCCACATGTGGAACGGCGCGGCGCCGAGCTTGAAGGCGACGCCGGCGACCATGAACACCGCACCGGTCAGCAGCAGCACGCGCTCGTCCGAATGCGCGGCGGCGGCGTGGATCACGTCAAGGTGCAGCGAACCGGTGGCGCCGTAGACCAGCGACATGCCGTACAGCAGCAGGCCCGAGGCCAGCGAGCCGAGCACGATGTACTTCATGCCCGCTTCGGCGGCCAGCTTGTTGTCGCGGTTGCTGGCCACCAGCGCATACGAGCACAGCGCCAGCAGTTCCAGCCCCAGGTAGACCATCAGCAGGCTGCCGGCGGAGACCAGCAGCATCATGCCCGCGGTGGCGAACAGGACCAGCACCGCGATCTCGCCCTGGTACAGGTTGCGCTCGCGCAGGTAGCTCCACCCATAGATCAGGGTCAGGCCGCTGACCAGCACCACCACCGTCTTCATGACGTCGGCGGCGTTGTCGCGGATGAACATGCCATGGAATACCTCGCCCTGCCCGCCCACGCCGCCAAGCAGCATGGCGAAAGCAACGGCAAGGATCGCGACCGACAGGAAGTGGGTCCAGACCTTGTGGCGGTTGCTGATGAACAGATCGAGGATCAGCAGGGCGAAGGCCCCGCCGATCACCACCAGTTCTGGCAGCAACGGCGGGAGGTCGGCGGCGGTCAACGGCAGTAGCGTCGGCGTTGTCATCATCAAATCCTGGAATCAATACTCTCGACGGGGCCGCTTACAGCAGCTTGCTCGATGCGATCTGCATCGCCAGCTTGGCGATGGAGGGCTCCATCAGTTCGGTCAGCGGCCGCGGGTACAGGCCCAGTGCCAGCGTACCGATGGCGAACACGCCCAGCACCAGCCATTCGCGCCCGTTGATGTCCTTCATCCCGGCCACGTGGGCGTTGCCCACCTCGCCGAAGAACACGCGCTTGTACAGCCACAGCGAATACGCCGCGCCGATGATCAGCGTGGTGGCCGCACCCAGCGCCACCAGCGGCTCCCACTGGAAGCTGGCCAGCACCACCATGAACTCGCCCACGAAACCGCTGGTGCCCGGCAGGCCGGAGTTGGCCATGAAGAACAGCAGCGCGAACGCGGCGAACCAAGGCATCACGTTGGCCACGCCGCCGTAGTCGGCGATGCGGCGGGTATGCAGCCGGTCATAGAGCACGCCGATGCAGGAGAACATCGCGCCGGACACGAAGCCGTGCGAGACCATCTGCACCATCGCGCCCTGCAGGCCCAGGCGGGCGGCGTCGGCGTTGCCCGCCTCGCGCACCAGCCACAGCGCGGTGAACGTACCCAGGGTCACGAAGCCCATGTGCGCGATCGACGAATAGGCCACCAGCTTCTTCATGTCGTCCTGCACCAGCGCCACCAGGCCGACGTAGATCACCGCCACCAGCGACAGCGCGATCACCAGCCAGGCCCACTCGTGGCTGGCATCGGGCACGATCGGCAGGTTGAAGCGCAGGAAGCCGTAGCCACCGATCTTCAGCGCGATCGCGGCCAGGATCACCGAGCCGGCGGTCGGCGCTTCCACGTGGGCGTCCGGCAGCCAGGTATGCACCGGGAACATCGGCACCTTGACCGCGAAGGCGATCAGGAACGCGAAGAACACCCAGGTCTGCTCCCTGGCCGACAGCTGCAGCTGGTACAGGTCGGCCAGCTGGAAGCTGCCGCCCTTGATGTACAGGTAGATCAGCGCCACCAGCATCAGCACCGAGCCGAGGAAGGTGTACAGGAAGAACTTCAGCGCGGCATAGATGCGGCGCGGGCCGCCCCAGACACCGATGATCAGGAACATCGGGATCAGCATGGCTTCGAAGAACACGTAGAACAGCATCGCGTCGGTGGCGGCGAAGATGCCCACCGTCACGCCTTCCAGGATCAGGAAGGCGGCCACGTACTGGTTCACGCGCTTGTCGATCACGCCCCAGGCGCCGATCAGTGCCAGCACGCCCACCAGGGTGGTCAGCAGCACCAGCGCGATGGCGATGCCGTCCACCGCCAGGTTGTAGCCGATGCCGTAGGCGGGAATCCACGGGTGCTGCTCGACGAACTGCATCACGTCGGCTGCGGCGCGGTCATAGCCGCTGAGCAGGCCGAGGCTCAACAGGAAGGTGAGCAGTGCCACCGCCAGGGATGCCCAACGGGCAGCCTGGGCGTTGCGCACGGCAAGAATCAACGCACCGCCGAGGATCGGCAGCCAGATGAGGATACTGAGTAGGGGCCAGTTCGACACGTCTTCTTATTCCGTACAGGTCAACGCGAGAAATGCATCAGCAGGCCCAGCAGGGCGATCAGGCCGATGATCATCACGAAGGCGTAGTGGTAGAGGAAACCGGATTGGGTGCGGCGCAGCAGGTTGGCGGCAAGCTCGACCACGCGGGCCGCACCGTTCACCACCCCATCCACCACGTTGCTGTCCACGGCACGGGCGGCCTTGCCAAGCTTGACGCTGCCACCGGCGAAACCATCGATCCACAGCTTGTCGAAACCGTACTTGTTCTCCAGCACCGATACGACCGGCGCCAGGGCCTTGCGGGACTTGCCTGCCAGCTCGGGCTTCCAGATATAGAACACCCAGGCCAGGATGAAACCGGCCACCGTCAGCCAGAACGCCGGCATCTTCATGCCGTGCAGCGCATAACCGACCGAACCATGCCAGAACTCCCTGCCGACGGCGGCGATGGTGTCGCGGGCCGGATCGTAGAAGTCGACGATACCGGTGAAGAACGACAGGGTCTGGCCCGGCACGCCGGTTGCCGCGGCATGGCCGTCCCAGCCGGTGCCGAACAGCATCGGGCCGATGGTGAAGAAACCGATCAGGATGGACGGGATCGCCAGCAGGATCAGCGGCAGGGTCACCACCCACGGCGACTCGTGCGGCTCGTGCGCGCCATGTCCATGATGGTCGTCATGGTGGTGGGCGTCGTGGCCGTGGTCATCGTGCGCGTCGCGGAAGCGTTCCTTGCCGAAGAAGGTCAGGAACAGCAGGCGGAAGCTGTAGAAGCTGGTGACGATCACGCCGCCCAGCACCGCCCAGTAGCCGTAGGTCGCCACCCAGTTGTCCGAGGTGTGGGCATGCAGCGCGGCGGCCTCGATGATGGTGTCCTTCGAATAGAAACCGGCGAAGAACGGGGTACCGACCAGCGCCAGGGTACCGATCCACATGGTGATGTGGGTGATCGGCATGTACTTGCGCAGGCCGCCCATCTTCATCATGTTCTGCTCGTGGTGCATGCCGATGATGACCGAGCCGGCGCCCAGGAACAGCAGCGCCTTGAAGAAGGCGTGGGTCATCAGGTGGAACACCGCGCCCGAGTAGGCCGACACGCCCAGGGCCACGGTCATGTAGCCCAGCTGCGACAGGGTCGAGTAGGCGACCACGCGCTTGATGTCGTTCTGCACGATGCCGATCAGGCCGGTGAAGAAGGCCGTGGTGGCACCGATGAACAGCACGAAGTTCAGCGCGGTCTGCGACAGCTCGAACAGCGGCGACATGCGGGTCACCATGAAGATGCCGGCGGTGACCATGGTGGCGGCGTGGATCAGCGCCGAGATCGGGGTCGGGCCTTCCATCGAATCGGGCAGCCACACGTGCAGCGGCACCTGCGCCGACTTGCCCATCGCGCCGATGAACAGGCAGATGCAGATCAGGGTGGCGATCGACCAGATCACCGGCTCGCTCAGCACCTGCACCGGATGGCCGAACAGGTTGATCGAGCCAGACCACACCTGGACCAGCGCGTTGGGGTCGTTCAGCAGCGGCGCGTTGGCGAACACCGTCGCGTAGTCCAGGGTGCCGAACACCCACAGCACGGCGGCGATACCCAGCAGGAAGCCGAAGTCGCCGACGCGGTTGACCAGGAACGCCTTCATGTTGGCGAAGATCGCGCTGGGCTTCTTGAAGTAGAAGCCGATCAGCAGGTACGACACCAGGCCCACCGCTTCCCAGCCGAAGAACAGCTGCAGGAAGTTGTTGCTCATCACCAGGGTGAGCATCGAGAAGGTGAACAGCGAGATGTAGCTGAAGAAGCGCTGGTAGCCGTCGTCATCGGCCATGTAGCCGATCGAGTAGACGTGCACCAGCAGCGACACGAACGTCACCACCACCATCATCATCGCGGTCAGGCGGTCGACCATGAAACCGACGTGCGCGGCGTACTGGCCGACTTCGAAGAAGGTGTAGATGTTCTGGTTGAACGGCTGCGCCCCGCCCCACAGCAACTGGTAGAGGGTGTGCATCGACAGCGCGCAGCTGACCGCGACGCCGAGGATGGTGGCGTACTGGGCACCCTTGCGCCCCACCTGGCGACCGAACAGGCCGGCGATGATGCTGCCGAGCAGCGGTGCCAGCACCACTGCGATCAACAGACTCTTGGAGAGAGTGATTTCCATCTGTGGGTCAGCCCTTCAACGAATCGACTTCGCCAACGTTGATGGTGTGGCGGGTACGGAACAGGGTCACCAGGATCGCGAGGCCGATGGCGGCTTCCGCCGCGGCCACGGTCAGGATGAAGAACACGAACAGCTGGCCGGCGGTATCGCCGAGCTGCCGCGAAAAGGCGACGAAGTTGATGTTCACCGACAGCAGCATCAACTCGATCGACATCAGCAGCACGATGATGTTCTTGCGGTTGAGGAAGATGCCGGCGACGGAGATGCAGAACATCACCGCGCCCAGCGCGAGCATATGGCCCAGGGAAATCATGGCTTGGCCTCCTCGCCGCCTTCGTTGTGCGTGGTGTCGGTCAGCGGCACCGGCTTCTCGGCCGCCATCTTCACGATGCGCAGGCGGTCGCTGGCGCGGACGCGGGTCTGCTCCGACGGGTTCTGCGACTTCACGCCGGTGCGGCGGCGCAGGGTCAGCATCACCGCGGCGATCACCGCCACGGTCAGGATCACCGCGGCGAACTCAAACGGCAGCAGGTATTCGGTGAACAGGCTGCGTGCCAGCCAGGTGATGTTGGAGCTGTCGGCGGCGACCGCGGCGGCATTGTCGGCCGGAAACGGCGCGGCCATGCGGGCCTTGATGCCGATCAGGGTCAGCATCTGCAGCAGCATCACCACCGCGACCACCAGCCCGACCGGCAGGTAGCGCACCCAGCCTTCACGCAGGCTGTCGGTCTCGACATCCAGCATCATCACCACGAACAGGAACAGCACCATCACCGCGCCCACGTACACCAGCACCAGGGTGACACCCAGGAACTCGGCGCCGACCAGCAGCCAGACGCAGGCGATGGAGAAGAACGTCAGGATCAGGCACAGCACGGCATACACCGGGTTGCGCACGCTGATCACCGACAGGGCCGAGAGCCCTGCCACGATCGAGAAGAACCAGAAAGCGATATTTACCCAATCCATCTTTCGGTCCTCAACGGAAGGCGGCGTCGGCGGCGCGGCGCTCGGCGATCTCGGCCTCCAGCCGATCACCGATGGCCAGCAGCTGCGGCTTGGTGACGATATTCTCGCCACGGTTCTCGAAGTGGTACTCCAGGATATGGGTTTCCACGATCGAGTCCACCGGGCAGCTCTCCTCGCAGAAACCGCAGAAGATGCACTTGAACAGGTCGATCTCGTAGCGCGTGGTGCGGCGGGTGCCGTCCTCGCGCTTGGCCGAGTCGATGGTGATGGCCAGCGCCGGGCATACCGCCTCGCACAGCTTGCAGGCGATGCAGCGTTCCTCGCCGTTCGGATAACGGCGCAGCGCGTGCAGGCCGCGGAAACGCGGCGACTGCGGGAACTTCTCCATCGGGTACAGCACGGTGTACTTGGGCTTGAATGCGTACTTCAGCGTCAGCCACATGCCGGAGACGAGCTCCAGCAGCAGCAGGCTCTTGAAATAGTGGGTGATCTTTTTCATGAATCAAACGCCTCTCTGGATCACGCCGTAGAACACGAGCAGTGCGGTCACCGCGATCCACGCGATGGTCAGCGGGATGAACACCTTCCAGCCCAGACGCATGATCTGGTCGTAGCGGAAGCGCGGGAACGTGGCACGGAACCAGATGTAGGAACTGGCGAAGAAGAAGACCTTGGCCAGCAGCCACGGCCAACCGCCGTTCCAGATCCAGTTGACCCAGGGCGACACGTCCGCCGTGACCCAGCCCTGGATCGGGCTCAGCCAGCCGCCCATGAAGAAGATCGAGATCAGGAAGCTGATCAGGATCATGTTGGCGTACTCGGCCAGGAAGAACAGCGCGAACGCACCACCGGAGTACTCGACCATGTGGCCGGCGACGATTTCGGACTCGCCTTCGACCACGTCGAACGGAGCGCGGTTGGTCTCGGCCACGCCGGACACCCAGTACACGACGAACAGCGGCAGCAGCGGCAGCAGGAACCAGTCGAACAGGCCGGAACTGCCCTGCTGCGCCAGCACGATCTCGCTCAGGTTGAGGCTGCCGGCGGCGATCATCACGCCGACCAGCGCGAAGCCCATCGCGATCTCGTAGCTGACCATCTGCGCGGCCGAACGCATCGCGCCGAGGAAGGCGTACTTGGAGTTCGACGCCCAGCCGGCCAGGATCACGCCGTAGATGCCCAGCGAGGTCATCGCCAGCAGGTACAGCAGGCCGACGTTGGCGTTGGACAGCACCAGCTTGTAGTCGAACGGGACCACCGACCAGGCCGCGAACGACGGTGCCAGCACGATCAGCGGCGCCAGCACGTACATCGCCTTGTGCGCGTTGGCCGGGCGCACGATTTCCTTGAACAGCAGCTTGGTGACGTCGGCGAAGGCCTGCAGCAGGCCGCCGAGGCCGACGTACATCGGCCCGTGGCGCACGTGCATCCAGCCGATCAGCTTGCGCTCCCACAGCACGTAGAACGCCACCGATATGATGATCGGCATGGCGATGACCAGGATCTTCAGCACCGTCCACAGCACGATGCCGATGTCGCCCAGCGCCAGCAACCACTGGTGCAGCGGATCGACCGCGTTCAACAGCAACTCGTTCATGCAGCCACCACCGTTACCCGAGCGGCGCCCAGCGGCGCGGTGGCGCCGTGGCCCGATTCAATCCAGACCGTACCGGCGGCGACGCGCGCGTCGACCACGACCGGCAGGGTCGCCTTGCCGGCATCGGTGCCGACCTTGGCCATCTGCCCTTCCACCAGTTGCAGGCGCGCGGCGTCATCGGCGTTGAGCACGATGCGCGGCGCGTTGTTAAGCGGATGCGCCTGCAGCGCCTCGGCACGGCGGACCACCGCATCGGTGCGGTAGATCGCGGCGGTCGAAGCCACCTCCAGGCCCTCGCCCGCCACCTGCGGCTGCGCCGAGGCGGCCACGTCGACCTGCACCGGCTGCAGGCCGGCACGCAGGCCTGCCAGGTCGGTGAAGCCGAAACCGGCCAGCTGCAGGTCGCCGCCCAGGGCGCGCAGCACGCGCCAGCCCTCGCGGGCCTCGCCCGGCAGCTTGCCACCGGCACGGGCCTGCTGCTCGCGGCCGTCGAGGTTGGTCAGGGTCGCGTCGACTTCCGGCAGCGCGCCGATCGGCAGGATCACGTCGGCCACGTCGCGGGTCGAGGCGCAGGCGAACTGGCTGAACGCCACCACCTTGGCGCCGGCCAGCGCCTTGCGCGCGGCGGCGCTGTCGGCGAAGTCCAGGCCCGGCTCGATGCCGTACAGCACGTAGGCCTTGCGCGGCTGCGCAAGCATCGTGGCGACGTCCTTGCCGGCCGGCAACACGCCGGCGCGGGACAGGCCGACGGCGTTGGCACCCTGCGGGATGCGGCACAGCCTGGCGCCGGTGGCGGCGGCGAAATCGCGCGCGGCGGCGCGGATCGCGGCGGCCTGCGGGTGATTCTCGGCGATGCCACCGACGATCAGAACGGTGTTGCCACCGCCCTGCACCGCCGAACGCAGCTCGGCGCTGGCCAGGGCTTCGGCGAACCTGGACGGGGCGACGATCTGCTTGCCGGCCAGGCTGAACGCGAAGTCGAAATCGACCGGGTTGACCGCGAAGATCCGCGCGCCGTTCTTGGTCTGCGCCTTGCGCAGGCGGGCGTGCAGCAGCGGCAGCTCGTGGCGGACGTTGCTGCCCAGCAGGACGATGCGGTCGGCCGCTTCGATCTCGGCCAGCGGGGCCGCGAACACTTCGGCCGTGGCCGCGTCCGAGAAATCGCGGTTGTCGATGCGGTGGTCGATGTTGCCGCTGCCCAGGCCGGTGGCCAGGCGGGCCAGCAGCGCGCCCTCCTCGTTGGAGGTGGACGGATGCACCAGCACGCCGAGGTCGTCGCCGCGGTTGCCGTCCAGGATCTCGCGGGCGGCGGCCAGGCCTTCGGCCCAGCTCACTTCCTTCCACTCGCCGTTGACCTTCTGCAGCGGCTTGAGCGCGCGGTCGGCGGCATACAGGCCCTGGTGCGAATAACGGTCGCGGTCGGACAGCCAGCACTCGTTGACCAGTTCGTTGTCGCGCGGCACCGCGCGCAGCACTTCGCCGCGCCGCACGTGCAGGAACAGGTTCGAGCCCATCGCGTCGTGGTAGCCGAGCGACTCACGCGCGGTGAGTTCCCACGGACGCGCCTTGAACTGGAACACCTTGTTGGTCAGCGCGCCGACCGGGCACACGTCGATCACGTTGCCGGACAGCTCGGTGGTCAGCGGCTTGCCGTCGTAGGTGCCGATCTGCAGGTTCTCGCCGCGGTACATGCCGCCCAGCTCGTAGGTACCGGCGATCTCGGCGGTGAAGCGCACGCAGCGGGTGCACTGGATGCAGCGGGTCATCTCGGTGGCGACCAGCGGCCCCATGTCCTCGTCGGCCACCACGCGCTTGCGCTCGTTGAAGCGGCTGACCGAGCGGCCGTAGCCCAGCGACACGTCCTGCAGCTCGCACTCGCCGCCCTGGTCGCAGATCGGGCAGTCCAGCGGGTGGTTGATCAGCAGGAACTCCATGACCGAGCGCTGGTACTTCAGCGCCTTTTCGTTGCGGGTCTGGATCTTCATGCCGTCCATGACCGGCGTGGCGCACGCCGGCGACGGCTTGGGCGACTTCTCGACGTCGACCAGGCACATGCGGCAGTTAGCCGCGATCGGCAGCTTCTCGTGGTAGCAGAAGCGCGGAATCGAAATGCCGGCCTTGTCGGCGGCCTGGATGATCATCGACCCCTTGGGCGCGAACAGCGTCTGCCCATCGATCTCGATGGTGACGTGTCCTTCCGGCACCACGGGTGCCTCGCTCGGGTTTCCGCTCGGATTTACAGGTTGCGCGCTCATGCGGCAGCAGCCTCCACCTTCTTGCCGTCAACCATCGAATGACCGTTGACGATGTAGTACTCGAATTCGTCCCAGAACTGGCGCAGGAACCCCTGGATCGGCCAGGCCGCCGCTTCGCCGAAGGCGCAGATGGTGTGGCCTTCGATCTGACCGGCGACGGTGCGCAGCTGGTGCAGGTCTTCCATCGTGGCCTTGCCGGCGACGATGCGCTCCAGCACGCGGTGCATCCAGCCGGTGCCCTCACGGCACGGGGTGCACTGGCCGCACGATTCCTTGTGGAAGAACTGGCTGATGCGGCACGCGAACTTGACGCAGCACACGCTGTCGTCCAGCACCACGATGGCCCCGGAGCCCAGGCCCGAGCCCAGCGCGCGGATGGTGTCGTAGTCCATCGGCAGCCCCTTGAGCTGCTCGGCGGTCAGCACCGGCATCGACACGCCGCCCGGGATCGCCGCCTTCAGCTTGCGGCCCGGACGCAGGCCACCGGCCATTTCCAGCAGTTCGTCGAAGGTGGTGCCCAGCGGCACTTCGAAGTTGCCGCCCTTCTGCACGCAGCCGGAGACGGAGAAGCACTTCGGGCCGCCGTTGGCGGTCTTGCTCAGGCCCTTGAACCACTCCGGGCCGTTGCGGATGATCGCCGGCACCGAGCCGTAGGTTTCGGTGTTGTTGATCGTCGACGGCTTGCCGTACAGGCCGAAGTTGGCCGGGAACGGCGGCTTGTAGCGCGGCTGGCCCTTCTTGCCTTCCAGCGACTCCATCAGCGCAGTTTCTTCGCCGCAGATGTAGGCACCGGCGCCCAGCGCCGCGTAGATGTCGATGTCCACGCCGCTGCCCAGCACGTTCTTGCCCAGCCAGCCATGCTTGTAGGCATCGGCCAGGGCCTGCTCGAAGTGCTCGAACGGCTCGTGGTGGAACTCGCCGCGCAGGTAGTTGTAGCCCACGGTCGAGCCGGTGGCGTAGCAGGCGATGGCCATGCCCTCCACCACCGAATGCGGGTTGTAGCGCAGGATGTCGCGGTCCTTGCAGGTACCCGGCTCGGACTCGTCCGAGTTGCACAGGATGTACTTCTGCGGCGCGTCCTTGGGCATGAACGACCACTTCAGGCCGGTCGGGAAGCCTGCGCCGCCGCGGCCGCGCAGGCCGGACTGCTTGACCATCTCGATCACGTCGGCCGGCGCGATCTTCTCCTCGAGGATCTTGCGCAGCGCGGCGTAGCCACCGGTCTTGAGGTAGTTCTCGTACGACCACGGGGTGTCGTAGTGCAGCGTGGTGTAGACCACGTTGTGCGGAAGCGGCGCCGGACCGACCGGGCCCCTGGATTCGTGGTGTGCCATGCCTTACTCCAGCCCGTCCAGCAGCGCGTCGACCTGGTCCAGCGTCAGGCGCTCGTGGTAGTGACCGTTGATGACCATCATCGGCGCGCCCGCGCAGCCGGCCAGGCACTCTTCCTCGCGCTTGAGGTAGACGCGGCCGTCCGGGGTCGATTCGCCGTGCTTGATGCCCAGCTTCTTCTCGCAATGGCGCACGATGTCCTCGGCGCCATTGAGCCAGCAGCTGATGTTGGTGCAGATGGCGACGTTGTTGCGGCCGACCTTCTCGGTCTCGAACATCGAGTAGAAGCTGGCGACCTCGTAGGCCCACACGAACGGCAGGTCCAGGTACTTGGCCACCGCGGCGATCAACTCGTCGCTCAGCCAGCCCTGGTTCTGCTCCTGCGCGGCATGCAGGCCCTGCAGCACCGCCGAGCGCTTGCGTTCCGGCGGGAACTTCGTCAGCCAGTGATCGATGTGAGCACGGGTCTTGTCGCTCAACACCACCATCGGGTCGACGTCACGCGCCGCCTCGAAATTACCTGTCGCCTTCATCGGCCGACCTCAACCAATAGCAGATCCTGGGAAACCGGTGCCTGCAGCAGCATGGCCGCGCTGGCACCGGGCGTTGTACGCATGCCCGGCATTACCGGTCGACCTCGCCGAACACGAGGTCGTAGGTGCCGATCATCGCCACCACGTCGGCCAGCATGTGGCCGCGCACGATCGAATCGATCGAGGACAGGTGGGCGAAGCCCGGCGCACGCAGGTGCACGCGGAACGGCTTGTTGGCGCCGTCCGAGACCAGGTAGCAGCCGAATTCGCCCTTCGGCGCCTCGACCGCGGCGTAGGTCTCGCCGGCCGGCACGCAGTAGCCTTCGCTGAACAGCTTGAAGTGGTGGATCAGCGCTTCCATGTCGTCCTTCATCTCCGCACGCTTGGGAGGGGCGACCTTGAAGTTGCGGACCATGACCGGGCCGGGGTTGGCCTTCAGCCAGCGCACGCACTGCTGGATGATGCGGTTGGACTGGCGCATTTCGGCGACGCGGACCAGGTAACGGTCGTAGCAGTCGCCATTGGTGCCCAGCGGGATGTCGAAGTCGACCGCGTCGTACTTGGCGTACGGCTGCTTCTTGCGCAGGTCCCAGGCGATGCCCGAGCCGCGCAGCATGGCGCCGGTCATGCCCCACGCCAGGGCGTGCTCCGGGGTGACCACGCCGATGCCGACGGTACGCTGCTTCCAGATGCGGTTGTCGGTGAGCAGGGTTTCGTACTCGTCGACGCGCTTGGGGAATTCGCTGGTGAAGTTCTCCAGGAAGTCCAGCAGCGAGCCCTCGCGGGCCGCGTTCAGGCGCTTGAGCGCATTGCCCTTGTGCCAGCGCGATTCCTTGTACTTCGGCATCGTGTCCGGCAGGTCGCGGTAGACGCCGCCCGGGCGGTAATAGGCCGCGTGCATGCGCGCGCCGGAGACCGCCTCGTAGCAGTCCATCAGCTCCTCGCGCTCGCGGAACGCATACAGCATCACCGCCATGGCGCCGAGGTCGAGCCCGTTCGAACCCAGCCACATCAGGTGGTTGAGGATGCGGGTGATCTCGTCGAACATCGTGCGGATGTACTGCGCGCGCTCCGGCACCTCGATGCCCGCCAGGGTCTCGATGGCGCGGACGTAGGCGTGCTCGTTGCACATCATCGAGCAGTAATCCAGGCGATCCATGTAGCCGATCGACTGGTTGAACGGCTTGGACTCGGCCAGCTTCTCGGTGGCGCGATGCAGCAGGCCAACGTGCGGGTCGGCGCGCATGATGGTCTCGCCGTCCATCTCCAGGATCAGGCGCAGCACGCCATGCGCGGCCGGGTGCTGCGGGCCGAAGTTCATGGTGTAGTTGCGGATCTCCTGCCGGGCTTCGGCGGGATTGCTGGCGAAGGCCCCGGTGGCCTGGTGGAACTCGCTCACTTGCTTGCCTCCCTCTGCGCGCGCTCGCCTTCGGCGGTCTCGAAGCGGGCGTCGTCGCGGATCACGCGCGGCACGCCCACGCGCGGTTCGACCGAAGTCACCGGCTCGTAGACCACGCGCTTCTTTTCTTCGTTGTAACGCACTTCGACGTTGCCGATCAGCGGGAAATCCTTGCGGAACGGATGGCCGACGAAACCGTAGTCGGTCAGGATGCGGCGCAGGTCCGGGTGGCCTTCGAAGATCACGCCGTACAGGTCGAACGCCTCGCGCTCGAACCAGTTCAGGCCCGGCCAGACGCTGGTCAGCGACGCCACCACCGGCAGCGACTCGCTCGGGGCGAAGCAGCGCATGCGCAGCAGCTGGTTGTGCTGGTAGGAACGCAGCTGCACGACGACCGCAAAACGCTGCCTGGGCAGCGCGTCGGGCTGCGCGCCATCGGCGGTTTCATGGCTGGGGAACTCGCCCCAGGCGAAGCGGCCGGCGCCCTTGCCTTCCACGCCACGGCTGAAGCCCTGCGAGGAAACGTCGGAAGTGTCCCACTCGTCGCTGCCGTAGCCGAGGTAATCGACGCCGCACAGGTCGGTGGCGTGCTCGAAGCCGAACTCGTCGCGCAGTGCGACGGCGACGGCATGCCAGTCGGCCGACGGAACCTCCAGCGTCACTTCGCCGCGCGGTTCGACCACGGAGACCTGCGCACCGGCGAAACGCGCGCGAAGTCGGTCGATGAGTGAAGGTGCTTGCTGGGCCATGGGGGCTGGCGTGCTCTTGACTTGAAAGGGAATCAGCGGGCGATGGTCTGGGTGCGCCAGATCTTCTTCTGCAGCTGCAGGATGCCGTACACCAGCGCTTCGGCGGTTGGCGGGCAGCCCGGGACGTACACGTCCACCGGCACCACGCGGTCGCAGCCGCGCACCACCGCGTACGAATAGTGGTAATAGCCGCCGCCGTTGGCGCAGCTGCCCATCGAGATGACCCACTTGGGGTCGGGCATCTGGTCGTAGACCTTGCGCAGCGCCGGGGCCATCTTGTTGACCAGGGTACCGGCGACGATCATCACGTCGGACTGGCGCGGCGACGGGCGGAACACCACGCCGTAGCGGTCCAGGTCCAGGCGCGAGGCGCCGGCGTGCATCATTTCCACCGCGCAGCAGGCCAGGCCGAAGGTCATCGGCCACATCGAGCCGGTGCGCGCCCAGTTCAGCAGGGCGTCGACGCTGGTGGTGACGTAGCCCTTCTCGAGCAGCGGATTGTCGCCTTCGGGCCGCAGGATGTCGTCAACCCGCCCTTCCGGGATGGGGTTGTTCATCAGGCCATCGAGAGTCTGAATCACTCCCATTCCAGCGCTCCCTTCTTCCACACGTAGATAAAGCCGAGGAACAGCATGCCCACGAACAGGCCCATGGTGACGAGCGAGCGGGCGCCCAGCTCCATGAATACCTGGGTCCAGGGCACGATGAAGATGATTTCCAGGTCAAAGACGATGAACTGGATGGCGATGAGGTAGTAGCGCACGTCGAACTTCATGCGCGCGTTCTCGAACGCCTCGAAGCCGCACTCGTACGGCGACAGTTTCTGCTCGTCGGGGCTGCGGGGGCCAAGGAAACGACCGATCAGCATCAGGGCGACGCCGATGCCGGTGGCGACGATCAGAAACAGCAGGGACGGCAAATATTCGGCCAGCACAGCGATTCTCTCTTGCCTCTGCCCGGACACCTGCAGGCGCCCGCGCATGGGGATTGACGGGACTTGCCTCGGCGGGAGCTGCCGCATCCCGCATACCCGCATAACAAACTCATGGTGCCCAAGAGGGGACTCGAACCCCTACGACTTGCGTCGCTACCACCTCAAGGTAGTGCGTCTACCAATTCCGCCACCTGGGCTTACTTACGTCAGCGCACCGGCTCTGCAGTGCGGCGCGTATTGTAACCGTCTTCAGTCTTTATGCGAGCCCTCGGCGGGCTTTTCTTCGCTCTGCGCCGGATTATTTGCCGCAGGCGCCGCCTGCGGCACTTCGCCCGCGGCCGCGGCCTGCGGAACGGACTGCAGCTCGCCCGCCGGGGCGGCCGGGGCCGGGGCCGGGGCCTGCGCCTGGGACATCACGCCCAGCCCCTGCTCGGTCGGGCGCGCGCCATGGCTGGCGTACCAGGCCATGAACAGGCTGATGCCGAAGAACACCACGGCCAGCCACTTGGTGGACTTGGACAGGAAGTTGGAGGCGCCACGGGCGCCGAACACCGTACCCGAAGCGCCGGCACCGAAGCCCGAGCCCGCCGCCGCGCCGGAGCCGCGCTGCATCAGGATCAGCGCGATCATCGCGACCGCCACCAGCACATAGACCACATTGAGGATCAACATCAGCATTTGAAATCCGTCCCGGACAATTCCACCGTTAGCGACCGGCTGCCGCCCTCGCGATGGCCAGGAAATCTGCCGCCACCAGCGAAGCGCCGCCTACCAGCCCGCCATCGACGTCAGGCTGTGAAAACAGCTCTGCAGCATTGTCGGGCTTGACGCTGCCGCCATACAGGATCGGCAACGAATCGGCGATTCTAGCATCGCGCCCGGCGACTTCGCCACGGATGAAGGCATGCACGGCCTGCGCCTGCTCCGGACTGGCCGTGCGGCCGGTGCCGATGGCCCAGACCGGCTCATACGCCACCACCGCCCCGGCGAAGGCATCGACCCCGGCCAGCTCCAGCACCGGTGCCAGCTGCGCGGCGATGACCTGTTCGGTCTGCCCGGCCTCGCGCTGCTCCAGCGTCTCACCGACACACAAGACCGGGACCAGGCCGGCATGCACCGCGGCCACGAACTTGCGGGCCACCAGTTCGCTGCTTTCGTGGTGGTACTGGCGGCGCTCGGAATGGCCGACCAGGCCGTACCTCGCCCCCACGTCCACCAGCATGGCGGCCGAGACCTCGCCGGTGTAGGCCCCCTTCTCGTTGCTGCTGACGTCCTGCGAGCCGAAGGCCAGCGCGGTGCCCTCGAAGTCCTCGACCAGGTCCCCCAGGTAGGGCAGCGGCGGCAGGATCACCAGCTCGACCCCCTGCAGCGGCAGGCCGGCGGCCACCTGTCCCACCAGTTCGGTGGCGAATTGACGGCTGCCATGCAGCTTCCAGTTACCGGCGACGATCGTGCGGCGCATTCAGGAACGACTCCCAGTGAAAAGTGGGCGAAGGATAGCCCACTACGGACAGTCACAGGACAATCGACGGACAACGCGGGACACCACCATGGCATCCGTCACGCCGGCGGCCATGACGGCGAAGGCCGCCTCGCGGCGGCCTTCGTTGCTCATTTCAGCTTGATCTCGCGCAGGCGCTCCTCGAGGAAGCCGTGTGCGGTGATCGGCTCCGGATACCGGCTCGGGTTGTCCGGGGTGATGCACGACGGCAGCACGTCGATCAGGAAGTCCGGGTTCGGATGCAGGAAGAACGGCACCGAGTAACGCGGCTGGCGGGCCAGCTCGCCCGGGGGATTGACCACGCGATGGATGGTCGACGGGTACACATGGTTGGTCAGGCGCTGCAGCATGTCGCCGATGTTGACCACGATGGTGTCCGCATCGGACGTGAACGGCACCCACTCGCCATCGTGCGACTGCACTTCCAGCCCCGCGGCGCTGGCGCCGACCAGCAGGGTGATGAAATTGATGTCGCCATGCGCGCCGGCGCGCACGTTGGGAATGTCGTCGGTGGTGATCGGCGGGTAGTGGATCGGGCGCAGGATCGAGTTGCCGTTGTTGGTCTTGTCGGCGAAGAAATCCTGCGGCAGCCCGATGTGCAGGGCCAGCGCCGACAGCACGCGCGACCCCAGGTTGTCCAGCGCCTGGTACAGGCCATAGCCGCGCTCGCGGAACCCGGGCACTTCGCTCGGCCACAGGTTCGGCGGCATCACCTCGCGGTACTTCGAGTCATCCGCGATTTCCCGGCCGATGTGCCAGAACTCCTTCAGGTCGAAGTGCTTGGAGCCCTTGGCGGTCTCCACGCCGAACGGGGTGTAGCCGCGGGCGCCGCCGCCACCGGCCACGTGGTACTTGCGCTTGACCTCCTCCGGCAGGGCGAAGAAGGCCTTGAAGGCATCGTAGGCCGCGTCGATGTCGGCCTGCGGGATGCCGTGGTTGCGGATGCCCGCGAACCCCCACTGGCGATAGGCCGCGCCCAGCTCGGCCACGAAGGCCTCGCGGTCGCTGTCGAAGCGGGTGATGTCGAGGGTTGGGATCTTGCTCACAGCGGTTCCTGGCTTGTCGTGGATATGCGGGCCGGCAGCACCCTGTCGCCCGTCTGAATATTGTGACAGATCGGCCTTGCGGCCGGCCGCTGACACATTGATACAAAAGGATACAATTTGGGCGCCCGCGGGGGCGCCGGACCGGCGCCCTGCCCCGGCCCCTCCCCACCACCCGCCCCCCCCCCCCCCGCATGCAACCTGCCGCGCTGACGGACCGCCCACTGAAGATCCTGCACACCGAAGCCGCCCTCGGCATGGGTGGGCAGGAGATCTACCTGCTCCGCCACCTGCTGGCCATGCGCGCGCGCGGACACGACATGTCGCTGCTGTGCCAGCCCGGCGCCCGCCTGGCCGAGGCGGCGCGCGACCACGGCTTCGTCGTGCACACCCTGGAGATGGGCGGGCTGGGTCGGCTGCTGCGGGGCATTCCCGCAGTACGCCACCTGGTGCGTGCGCACCGCTATGACGTGGTCAATGTCACCAGCCGCCGCGACGCGCTGATCGCCGCCGCCGGCGCGCGCCTGGCCGGTGCCCCGCTGGTGGTGCGCTCGCGCCACCTGATGAGCCCGGTGCACTCGCTGCTGACCTACACTTGGCTGCCGCACCGGGTGATCACCGTCAGCCGGTTCGTGATGCGCCTGCTGCAGGAACGGGGCATCGCCCCGGGGCGGATCGGCGTGGTCCCGCCGATGGCGCAGTCGCCGCTGGACAGCGGCGAGGAACCGGCCGCGCGCACCTGGCCGGAACTGCAGCAACTGCGCACCGGAGTACGCGGCGAGCTGGGCTTCGGCGACGACGATGTCGTCGTCGGTTGCGTGGCCGTGCTGCGCGAACCCAAGGGCCACCTCGACCTGCTCGACGCGATCGCGCCGCTGTGCCGGGAGAACCCGAAACTGCACCTGCTGATCGTCGGCGACGGCGAGCCGGTCATGTCGCGGCTGAAGGCGGCGAGCGCGCAGTACGGCATCGAGCGCCAGGTCCACCTGCCCGGCTATCGCGCCGACGCCGCGCGGCTGATGGCCGGGTTCGACGTGTTCGCCCTGCCCAGCCACAAGGAGGCCGCCGGAACCGTGTTCCTGGAGGCCGCCCAGGCCGGCGTGCCGATCGTCGCCACGCGCGTGGGCGGCATTCCGGAAATGGTGGCCGAACAGGCCAATGCTATCCTCGTCACGCCCGCGGACCGGGACGCGCTGACCGCCGCCCTGCGCACGCTGGCGGCGTGCGGCGAACTCCGCCAGGCGATGGGCCGCGCCGGCCTGGACTGGATCCGCAGCGAACACCGCTTCACGGCGGCGGGGCATTGCGAAGCCACCGAACATCTCTACCACCAGTGGCTCGAGGAATTGGGACATGGCCCACGCCAAGTCGGTACCGGTGCTGATGCACCACCACGTCAGCCCGTCGCCGGGCATGATCACGGTCTCCCCGGAGAACTTTGAAAGCCAGATCGCCTGGCTGGCCGCCGACGGCTGGACCGCGCTGACCATGCAGCAGTACGCCGGCTTCCTGGCCGGCGCGCCGGTACCGCGCAAATCGATCCTGATCACCTTCGACGACGGCTACCTGGACAACTGGGTATACGCCCACCCCATCCTGCAGAAGTACGGCATGCGCGCGGTGGTGTTCCTGGTCACCGGCTGGATGGGCCAGGGCGAGGTGCGCCCGCATGCAGGCCAGCAGGGCGCGGCGTTGCCGCCCACCCCGGACCACCGCGGCTGCGAGGACGCGATCTTCCGCCTGGACCGCGCCGACGAGGTGATGATGCGCTGGAGCGAGGCGCGCGCGGCCATCGCCGCCGGCACCTTCGAGATGCACTGCCATACCCATACCCATACCCGCTGGCTGCGCAGGCCGGTCAGCCGCGAGGAGAAATGCGCGGGCATCCGCGACGACCTGGTGCGGGCGCGCGAGCAGCTGCTCGGCGAACTGGGCGAAGCCTCCGACACCCTGTGCTGGCCCTACGGCGATTTCGACGAGGACTACGTGCGGATCGCACGCGAACTCGGCTTCCGCTACCTGCACACCACCCATCCGTTCGGCCGCAACCTGGTGGGCGGCGATCCGGAGCACATCTACCGTTTCGCGATCCGCAACCGTCCCGCGAAGTGGCTGCGCAAGCGCATCGCCAGCAGCTACAACCCGGTGATCGCGCCACTGTTCAACAGGTTCAAGGCGCGCCGCCGGGGCATGGTCGCCGGGCCGTGACAGGCGCCGGGCGCCCGCCACCGCCGCGGGGCAGCACATGTCGCCGGCACGCCAGGCTGCCTTCAGGGATGGCGGGAAGCCAAAGCAAAACGCCCCGGGATCCGGGGCGTTTCATCATGCCGCGGCGGCCTTGACCGCGTCGGCCAGGCGCTCGAGCGTGGTCTGCATCAAACCGGCGTCGTCGGCCTCCACCGTCACCCGCACCACCGGCTCGGTGCCGGACGGACGCAGGAAGGCGCGTCCGCGCCCGACGATCGCGACCTGCGCGCCGGCCAGTGCCGCGACCACCCCGGATGAGCGGACGATGTCCTTGGCCGACATGCCCTGCCCGACCCGGACGTTGATGGTCTGCTGCGGCACCCGGCTGAGCCCGGCCAGCGCGTCCTGCAGGGTGGTGCCGCGGCGCCTGAGCACCTCCAGTACCTGCAGCGCGCTGATGATGCCGTCGCCGGTGGTGGCCCGGTCCAGGCACAGCAGGTGGCCCGACGCTTCGCCGCCGAGCACGCCGTGGTGATCCAGCAGCGCCTTGTGCACGTAACGGTCGCCGACGTCGGCGCGCAGGAAGCCGATGCCGGCCTGCGCCAGCGCCTGCTCGAACCCGTAATTGGTCATCAGCGTGCCCACCACCGGCCCGTGCAGGCGGCCACTGGCCTTCCAGTCCATCGCCAGCAGGTACAGAAGGTCGTCGCCATCGTGCACCACGCCGTCGCTGTCCACGAACAGCAGGCGGTCGCCGTCGCCGTCGAAGGCGATGCCCAGGTGCGCCCCGCTGGCGCGCACCCGCGCGGCCAATGCCTGCGGGTACATCGAGCCGACGCCATCGTTGATGTTCACGCCATTGGGCTCGACGCCCATCGCCTCGACGCTGGCACCCAGTTCGCGCAGCACCAGCGGCGCCACCTGGTAGGTCGCGCCATTGGCGCAATCGACCACGATGCGCATGCCCTGCAGGTCGAAGTCGCGCGGCACCGAATTCTTGCAGGCCTCGACATAGCGGCCGATCGCATCGCGCGTGCGCACCGCCTTGCCCAGCTGCTCGGAGGCCACGGTGGCGAACGGCTGCTCGAGCGCGGCCTCGATCGACAGCTCGGTCGCGTCGTCGAGCTTCTCGCCCTGCGCGGAGAAGAACTTGATGCCGTTGTCGTGGTGCGGGTTGTGCGAGGCGGAGATGACGATGCCGCCATCGGCGCGCAGCGAGCGGGTCAGGTGCGCCACCGCCGGCGTCGGCATCGGCCCCATCAGCTGCACGTGCACCCCGGCCGCCACCAACCCGGCCTCCAGCGCAGCCTCGAACATGTAATTGGAGATGCGGGTGTCCTTGCCGATCACCACCAGCGGCTTGCGGCCGCTGCCGCGCGCCTCGGTCGCGCGCACCAGTGCCTGGCCGTAGGCATTGCCCAGGCGCAGCACGAAATCGGCGGAAATCGCGCCTTCACCGACCCGGCCGCGGATGCCGTCGGTGCCGAAATACCTGCGGGCCACCATCAGGCGGCGGCCACGTCGTCGGCCGGGCGCTCCCGGCGCATCAGCATCGCCAGCAGGTCGGCCAGGCGCTGGCGCATCTCGCGGCGGTCGCAGATCTGGTCGATGGCGCCGTGCTCGAGCAGGAACTCGGCACGCTGGAAGCCTTCGGGCAGCTTCTCGCGCACGGTCTGCTCGATCACGCGCGGGCCGGCGAAGCCGATCAGCGCCTGCGGCTCGGCGATGTTGATGTCGCCCAGCATCGCGAACGAAGCGGACACGCCACCGGTGGTGGGATGGGTCAGCACCGAGATGTACGGCAGGCCGGCGTCGCGCAGCTTGCCCAGCGCAGCCGATGTCTTGGCCATCTGCATCAGCGAGAACAGGCCTTCCTGCATGCGCGCGCCGCCGCTGGCGGAGAAGCACACGAAGGGCGCGCCGATTTCCAGCGCGGTCTCGGCCGCCAGCGCGAAGCGCTCGCCGACCACCGAGCCCATCGAGCCGCCCATGAAGGCGAAGTCGAACGAGGCCGCGACCAGCGGATGCCCCTTTAGGGTGCCACGCATCGCCACCAGCGCGTCGTACTCGCCGGTGTTCTTCTGCGACGCCTTGATGCGCTCGGCGTACTTCTTCTGGTCCTTGAACTTGAGCAGGTCGGTCGGCCCGAGGCGCGCGGCGATCTCGGTGGTGCTGTCGGCATCGAACAGCGACGCCAGGCGGGCCCGGGCGCGGATCGCCATGTGGTGGCCGCACTTGGGGCAGACCTCCAGGTTCTCCTCCAGCTCCGGCCGGTACAGGGCGGCACCGCAACTGCTGCACTTTTCCCAAAGCCCCTCGGGGACGCTGCGTTTCCGGTTGGGCGTGTTGTCGGTGCGGATGCCCGAAGGCATCAATTTGCTGAGCCAGCTCATGCGGGATGACGGTTCCGTTCTAGGCGGCCCGGGGGCCGCGACAGGGCCGACAGTCTAGCGCGCGGCGGCAAACCGACGGTAGCGTACAGAGCCGGGGCCATGCCATCGCCCGGAAACGCGATGACAGCCCCGCTCCGCCCGACCGCCATCCCTCCCGGACCATCCCGCCGGCCAGGCGCGGGTCGCGTGGGTGACCGCCCGGCGCCTGCCGCGGACAGGCCGGCGCGGCACTAGGGGCGAGCGCCGTCCAGGGGCGCGGGCGCCACGCCCGGCCGGCCACTGCCCGGCGCGTCGTGCGCCCCCAGCCAGCGCCGCCGCACCGCGCGGTCGCAGGGGTCGGAATAGAACCGCGCCAGCAGCGCCCCGAGCGCCCAGCACAGGCCCAGCAACGGCAGGTACCACCAGAACCCGGAACGGATGTCGCTGCCACCGTGCCGGTACAGCGCCACCAGCCCGAACACGACGAACATGTGGGTCAGGTAGATCTCGTAGCTCAGCCGGCCGAAGGCACGCAGCCAGCCCAGTCCGCGCATCGGCGCGCCTGCGCCGCGCACAGGCTGAAGGCCGGCGATCAGCATCGCCGCCGACCCGGTCAGCACCAGCATGTAGCCGTTGCCGAGCGACGCCCACAGCTCGCGCCCATAGAGCGGCACCGCCAACAGGCCCAGCACGCCCGCCCCGCGCAGCAGCCGCGCGGTCCGCGGCGGCGCCGGCCAGCGCTCGATCAGCAACGCGGCCAGCACGCCGGTGGCGATGGCCGCCATTCCCGGCAGATAGGCCTTCTCCTGCCATATCTCGTTGCCCGCCAGGGCGGCGCGGGTGAACGGCAACGACAGCGCCGCCAGCGCCAGCAGCACGAGCAGCGGCGTGCGCCGGCGCAGCAGCAGGCACAGCAGCGGGAACCCCAGGTAGAACACTTCCTCGATCGACAGCGACCACAGCACGTCCCAGCCGCCGGGCAACCAGCCGGTGCGGCCCTCGTACCAGTTCAGGTGCAGGCCCAGTGCCGAGAACAGCGCGCCGCCCAGCGACTGGCCTTGGCCGTCGATCACGTAGAACGGCACGCCGGCCAGGTGCAGCACGCTCAAAACCGCCAGCAGCAGCAACAGGCATGGCAGGATGCGCGCGGCCCGGCGCACGTAGAAGGCGCGCAGGTCGATGGACGACAGCGCGCCCCAGCGCCGCAACGAATGCGAGGCGATCAGGAAGCCGGACACGACGAAGAACACGAAGACCGCCTCGTAGCCGTTGTAGCTCAGCGCGTTGAGCAGGCGCCGCGGCAGCACGTCGCCCAGCGCGGTATCGCGCAGCGGGATGCGCAGCGCCAGGTGGTGCAGCACCACCATCACGATCGAGACACCACGCAACGCGTCGATGCCGGGGTTGCGGCCACCGGCCTGCATCATTGAACCGTTCAAGCGCCATCCTGCGGAACCGGGCCGGCCCGCATTATCCATGCCGGCACCGGCGAGCGGCGGTTGCGCCGCTCAGGCGTCCAGCGCCTGCCGCAGCGGCGCAAGGAAAGCACCGGCGCTGCGCGTCGCCGCTTCCACCGAGTCGGCCGTGGCCAGCGCCGCGACCAGCGCGCTGCCCACCACCACGCCATCGGCGTCGACCGCCATCGCCGCCGCACTGGCCGCGTCCTTGATCCCGAACCCCGCCACCACCGGCGCCTTCGAGCGGCTGCGCAGCAGGCGCAGGCGCTCACCGGCGGCGGCACTGTCCAACCGTTCCGAAGCGCCGGTGACCCCGGCGAAACTGACGTAGTACAGGTAGCCCTGGGCGGCGTCGCACAGGCCATCGAGCCGCGCCTGGCTGCTGGTCGGCGAGGCCAGCAGGATCAGGGCCAGCCCGGCGGCGCTGAACGCGGCGCGGATCTCGCCGGCTTCTTCCGGCGGCAGGTCGACCAGCAGCACGCCATCGACCCCGGCCTCCACCGCCTCGGCGGCAAACCGGGCGGCCCCGCGGATCTCCACCGGGTTGAGATAGCCCATCAGCACCACCGGGGTGAGCGCATCGCGTGCGCGGAACCGGGCAACGCTGTCCAGCACGTAGCGGCGGCCGGCGCCGCGCGCCAGCGCGCGCTCGGAACTGCGCTGGATCGTCGGGCCGTCGGCCATCGGATCGGAAAACGGCACGCCCAGCTCGATCACGTCGGCGCCGGCGGCGACCAGTGCATGCATCACCGGCACGGTGGCGTCCAGCGCCGGATCGCCGGCGGTGATGAACGGGATCAGCGCCTTGCGCCCGGAGGCGCGCAGGCGGGCAAAGCACTCGTCGATACGTTTCACGGTCATCTCAGGCACATCCTTCAATCAGTTCCACCGCATCCGGCCGGCCCCAGTAGATCGAGGTCACCACGCCGTCGAGGGTTTCCAGGCGCAAGGCCAGCTTGGCCTGCGCGTCGGTCCAGGTCAGGTAGTCGCCGTTGGGCGATACGTAGGCATGCGGGCTGACCACCACGCCGGCCGGCAGGCGCTTCCGGGCCTCGGCCACGTCCATGCCCACCCACAGCCCGAACGGCGCGACGGGCGCGGTGGCCGGCCGCGTGTCCACGCGTACCCCCGGGTCGCCTTCGCCATCGACGTCGAAGCGCGCGATGTGGTCGGCGATCACCATCATCGACATGCCCTGCGGCAGGGTGCCGCGGTCGTAGTATTCGCAGTCGCCCTCCATCGCCTCGCGCATGCCGGCCGATACGAAGGCCGCATCGCCCGGCGCCTTGCCGAACGCGGCGCCGATCCGCAGGTCGCCGACGGCGCCCAGCTGCGCCGCGGCATCCCCCGCTTCCGTAGCGGCTGCGGGCGCTGGAGCGGCGGGCGGGGTCGGGGTCGGGGTCGGGGTCGGCGCGGTGACCGGTGCCGGCGTGGCCGCGGGCTGCTCCGGCGTGCACGCTGCCAGCGCCAGCACGATGCAGGCCAGCGCGATGCCGCGCATGGTCGGCGCGCACCGGACCGGCCTGCCGGCCGTGGCGGATCGGATCAAATGCGGCGTACAGGCGATGCGCGGGCTTTCCGCGCAGCACGTGGTGGACGCACGGTGAGTGCAACGCGGGTGGGTGCAGGCACTCACAGCGACAGCCCTTCGCGCGCGGCGATGGTATGCACGTCCTTGTCGCCGCGACCAGACAGGTTGCACAGCACCAGCGCATCCCGGGGCAGCTCGCGCGCCAGCTTGATCGCCTGCGCCACCGCATGGCTGGATTCCAGTGCCGGCAGGATGCCCTCGGTACGGGTCAGGCGATGGAATGCCGCCAGTGCCTCCTCGTCGGTGATGCCGACGTAGTGCGCGCGGCCGCTGTCGGCCAGGAAGGCATGTTCCGGGCCGACGCCCGGGTAATCCAGGCCGGCGGAGATGGAGTGGGTCTCGGTGATCTGGCCGTCGTCGTCGCACAGGACATACGTGCGGTTGCCATGCAGCACGCCGGGGCGACCGGCCGAGATGGAGGCCGCATGGCGGCCGCTGGCGATGCCGTCGCCGGCCGCTTCGGCGCCGTAGATCTTCACCTCGCGGTCGTTGAGGAAAGCATGGAACAGGCCGATCGCGTTGGAACCGCCGCCGACGCAGGCGGTGATCGCATCGGGCAGGCGGCCGTAGTCCTCCAGCATCTGCGCGCGGGCCTCGCGCCCGACGATGGCGTTGAAGTCGCGCACCATGCGTGGATACGGGTCCGGGCCGGCGACGGTGCCGATGATGTAGAAGGTGTCGCGCACGTTGGTCACCCAGTCGCGCATCGCCTCGTTGAGCGCGTCCTTGAGCGTGGCCGAGCCGCTGCTCACCGGCACCACCGTGGCGCCCAGCAGCTTCATCCGGTAGACGTTGATCTTCTGCCGCTCGATGTCGGTGGCGCCCATGTAGACCACGCACTCCAGGCCCAGGCGCGCGGCCACGGTGGCGCTGGCCACGCCATGCTGGCCGGCACCGGTCTCGGCGATGATACGGGTCTTGCCCATGCGCGCGGCCAGCAGCGCCTGGCCGATGGTGTTGTTCACCTTGTGAGCGCCGGTGTGGTTGAGATCCTCGCGCTTGAGCAGGATCTGCGCGCCGCCGACGTCGCGGCTCAGGCGTTCGGCATGGTAGATCGGGCTGGGCCGGCCGACGTAGTGCTTCAGGTCCTTGTCGTAGGCGGCAATGAACGCCGGATCGACCCGCGCCTGGTCGTAGGCGGCAGCCAGTTCCTGCAGCGGCCCGACCAGGGTCTCGGCGACGAAACTGCCGCCATAGCGGCCGAAATGCCCGTGGGCGTCGGGGAAAGCATGGAAATCGGGGATCGGTGCGGCGGTCATGGCATCACGCGGGGCAGGACAGGCCTGCACCGTAGCGCACGCGCGCGCCGGTGAAAATCGATATATGCGCCTTTTTATGTTAGAAAAACTCACATGAAAGAACGACAGGGCAGAGGCTGTCCACGGCAGAGCCGCCCGCAGGATGGCGCAGGGCTGGCTTCTGCTCCTGCAAAACCGGCATTCCCGCCATCCATGGCGGTCAGGTGTGCGCCATGAAAGAACGGCAGGACAGCCGTTGTTCACGGCGGAGCCGCCCGCAGGGTGGCGCACAAGGACGTGCGCCATGAAAGACGATCACGCCCTGCCCTCGCTCAATGCCCTGCGTGCCTTCGAGGCCGCTGCCCGCCTGCGCAGCGTCAGTCTTGCCGCCGCGGAGCTGCACGTGACCCATGGCGCGGTCAGCCGCCAGGTGCGGGCCCTGGAGGAGGAACTGGGGGTCCCCCTGATCGAACGCGACGGCCGCGGCATCCGCCCCACCGCCGCCGGCAGGCGCCTGCAGGAAGCCGCCTCCGGGGCGTTCTCGCAGCTGCGCGACTGCGTGGCCGCCCTGCGCCGGGGCAAACGCAACGACGCCTTCGTGCTCGGCTGCCCGGGCAGCGTGCTGGCGCGCTGGATGATCCCGCGCCTGCAGCAGCTGCAGCAGGACCTGCCGGGCCTGACCCTGCACCTGGCCGCGCAGGATGGCGATTTCGCGCCACGGCTGGCCGGACTCGATGCCGCCCTGCTGCTCGGCCAGGCGCCGTGGCCGGCCGGCTGGACCGTGCACGGCCTGGGCAGCGAGCGCATCGGCCCGGTGTTCAGCCCGTCCATGCATGGCGCGCAGCGGCTCGTGCACCAGCCGCCGGAGGCACTGCTCGAGCACGCGCTGCTGCACACCCGTTCGCGGCCCCAGGCCTGGCCCACCTGGGCCACGCTCAACGACCTGGACCCGGCGGCGCTGCGCCAGGGCACTGGCTTCGAACACCTGTACTACCTGCTCGAAGCAGCGGTCGCCGGCCTCGGCATCGCCATCGCCCCCGAGCCACTGGTGGCCGATGATCTGGTCAACGGCCGCCTGGTCGCGCCGTGGGGGTTCGTCGACACCGAAGGGCAATGGGCACTGTGTACCGCCGGCGGCGACCGGCACCCGCGGATCGAGGCGCTGGCGGACTGGCTGCGGCGGCAGTTGGCCGCATAGCAGCCCCGCCGCCGCGGCGGAAGCCTACGCGGACACCTCGTGCATGTCGGCGCGGCGCACTTCCTCGACGAAGCGGCGCATCCGCTCGCCATCCTTGATGCCCGGTGCCGACTCGATGCCGCTGGAGACATCCACGCCCCACGGCTGCACCCGGGTGATCGCATCGAACACGGTGTCCGGGCGGATGCCACCGGCGAGCAGGAACGGCCGGTGCAGGCCGGCCGGCACCTGCGACCAGTCGAAGGCCACGCCGCTGCCGCCGCTGCCACCCGGCGCGTGGCTGTCCAGCAGGAAGCCGGCCGCATGCGGGTGGGTCTGCTGCAGGCCGCGCGCGGTGACCGCCTCGGTCCCGCCCATCGCCACCGCCTTCAGGTACGGCATGTTGAAGGCGCGGCAGAAGGTGTCGTCCTCGTCGCCGTGGAACTGCAGCAGGCTCGGCCGTACCGTGCGCATCACCTCGCGCACCTCCTCGCGGCTGTTGTCACGGAACAGCGCGACCACGTCGACCATCGGCGAGATCGCCTGGCGCATGGCGCGGGCTTCGGCCGGCGCCACCCGTCGTGTACTGCCGCGGGCGAACACGAAGCCGATGGCGTCCACGCCCAGCTCGCTGGCCAGGCGGATGTCGCCGGCGCGGGTCATGCCGCAGAACTTGATGCGGGTGCGGAACAGCATGCGGGTCATAGCGTCACCTCGGCCGGCAGTTGCCACTGGTCAGGATACAGCGGGCCGACGAATACCAGCCCCTGCGGCGGCGCGGTCGGCCCGGCCTGCGTGCGGTCACGCAGCGCCAGCAGCTGCGCGATCCACGCCTCGGGCTTTTCCCCGGCGCCGACCAGCAGCAGCGAGCCGACGATGTTGCGCACCATGTGGTGCAGGAAGGCGTTGGCCTGCACCTGCACCTCGACCACCTCGCCGTGGCGCGCGACCGAGATCGACTGCAGTTCGCGGCGGGCATGCAGCGCCTGGCACTGCACGCTGCGGAACGAACTGAAGTCGTTCTCGCCCAGCAATGCCTGCGCCGCGCGGTGCATCGCACCGGCATCCAGCGGACGACGTTCCCAGCTCAGCGTCTGCCGGTACAGCGCCGGCCGCACCTGGCGGTTGAGCAGGCGATAGCGGTAGCGCCGCGCCCGCGCCGAAAAGCGCGCATGGAAATCGTCGGCCACCGGCACGCACCAGCGCACGCACACCGACGGCGGCAGGCGCGTGGTCGTACCCAGCACCCAGCCGCGCGGCTCGCGCACAACGTCGCTGTCGAAATGCACCACCTGGCACTCGCCATGCACGCCGGCATCGGTGCGCCCGGCGCAGACCACGCTCACCGGGGCATTGGCGACCGACGACAGGGCCTCCTGCAAGGTGGCCTGCACGCTGGCACAGCCGTTCTCACCCAACTGTTGCCAGCCCTTGAAATCGCTGCCGTCGTATTCCACGCCCAGCGCATAGCGCATCGTCAAACCTCTCATCTCGCCGGCCGCGGCCGGGGCTGCAATCCCCCGGCGGGCGCCTGTTCAATCCGCGTCGCGCTGGGACCACACCGCCAGCTCGTTCCCGCCCGGCTCGATGAACTGGAAACGGCGGCCACCGGGGAAGGTGAATTCGGGCTTGCTCAGCAGCCCGCCATGCGCCAGCACCGCCGCCTGCAAAGGCGACAGCCGGGTGGCCTGCAGCACCACCAGTGGTGCGCCGGCTGCACTGGTCGCCGGCTCGCCGCGGAAAAATCCCCCCTGCAGACCGCCGTCGTCGAACGCGGTGTAGTCCGGACCGTAGTCCTCGAAACTCCAGCCGAACACCTGTTCGAAGAAGCGCCGGCTCGCCGCGGGGTCGCGCGAAGCGAACTCCACGTAGTCGATGCGCCGCTCATGCTTCACCGCCGCCTGTTGTCCGCTCATCGCAGTCGCCCCAGCAGTTCCATCGCTTCGGCGCGTGCCAGCGCATCCTCGCCCGCCGCCACCTCGTTCAGCAGCGTGCGCGCGGTCTCCGCATCGCCCAGGTCCAGATAGGCGATCGCCAGTTCGAGCCGCTCGCGGCCGGCCGGGGCCGGATTGAGCGGTGCCAGGCTGGCCATGTCGGCGGCCGGCCAGGCGTCCGTCTCCTGTGCAGCCGGCTCCGCCGGCGCGTCGTCATCGGTTGGCAGCGGTGCCGCTTCGGGCGACAGCACCGGTTCCTGTCGCGCCGGACGCGATGCGGGGGCACCGGCGGATGGCCTCGACCAGAACGGCGCAGCCTCGGCCTCGACCTCGGGTTCGTCACCGACGGGCGCATGTCCCTGCTGGCCAGGCACATCCCGGGCAGCGGTTTCCGCCTCCACCGCCGGCATCGCCGCGGCCAGCGCGGACAGCTCCATGCCGGCAGCGGCACCCACGGCCGGCGACGGCGGAAGCGGCGACGGCCGGCGACGGCGCGACAGCCACCAGCCCGCCGCGGCCACCACCAGCAGCAGCACACCCAGCCAGGCCCACGGCGCGGTACCTGCCGGCTCCTTCTTCGCGACCTCGGCCAGGCGCTGCTGCGCCGCGGCCAGGTTGCCGTCCTTCATCTCGATCAGCGACTGCTGCTGCGCCTGCAGCTTTTCCAGCTCGGCCACGCGCTCGCGCAGCTCCTGCAGTTCCGCATCGCGCGTGGCGAGATCTTCCCTGGCCTGCCGCAGTTGTTCGTTCGCCACCATGTCACCCTCGCCACCGGCCTCGAGCCCGGTCGTCGTTCCTGCCGTCTGCCGCGCACCGGCCACCGCCGGCGCGATCTCCAGCCGTGCATCGTTTGCCGCCACCGGCGCCGCCGCCGGCCTGGCGGCGGCAGTCGCCGCGCCGGCCACCGCCGGCTGCGGGATCGGCGCGCGCGCCTGGCGCCACTGCGCGACATGCTCGCGTACCAGCACGCGTGCAGCGGCGCTGTCGATGCGTTCCAGCTCGCCGTTTCCGGGCACGCGCAGCACCGCGCCCTGGCGGAGCAGATTGACGTTGCCGCGGATGAAGGCCTCGGGATTGGCGCGCAGCAGCGCCACCATCGCCTGGTCAAGGGAAACCCCATTGTCGCGGGCCAGGTCGCGGGCGATCCCCGACAGGGTCTGGCCGCGCTGCACCGGCGCCAGCGTGCCGGCGGCCGTGGCCGTTGGCCGCGCCGCGGACGCTGCCGGTGCTGGCACCGGCCCGGTGGACGCCGCGACCGGGGCCGTGGCCTTGGCCGGGGTGGGTTGTGGTGCGGGTGCGGGTGCGGGTGCCGGCAACGGCGCAGGCTCGCGCACGATCAGGTTGGACGGGGCCGCCGCTGGTGCCTCGATCACCGGCTCGGCCACCGCGGTGGCGGTCTCGGGCGCGGCGACCAGCGCGGAGTATTCGCGCACCAGCCGCCCCTGCCCCCAGTCGACCTCGATCAGGAAGCTCAGCGCCGGCACCTGCACCGGCGTCGCGCTGGTCACCCGGACCACGGCGCGGCCCTTCGCATCCTGGGCGAACTGGAACTGCAGCTCGCCGACCAGCCCCTCCGGGCGCGACAGGCCGACGCGCTCGAACGTCGCCGCCGACGCCAGCCCCACCGTGGCGCGCTCCAGTTCGCCCGGGTCGCTGGAGATCACCGGGATCTCGGCCACCAGCGGCTGCCCCGGCTTGGACAGGACGCGGATATTGCCCAGGCCGAGGGCAAGCGCGGCGCTGCTGTACAGCCCCAGCGCGAGCAACAGTACGCCTTGTATCGAGCGCATCGCGCCCCTGCCCCTTGGTTTCATGCAGGCAATATACCGGCAGACCCGGATTCCGAATACCGCACCGGAAACGCGGACGCCGGCATCGCGCCGGCGCCCCGCCCGCTCCCGCCGCCGGGATGGCCTCAGCCGCCGCTGGCGACCAGCTCGGCCAGCTGCACCGCATTGAGCGCGGCGCCCTTGCGGATGTTGTCGGCCACCACCCACATGTTCAGCCCACGCGGGTGCGAAAGATCCTCGCGGATACGGCCGACATAGACCGGATCGGTACCCGAGGCATGGGTGACCGGGGTCGGGTAGCCACCGGCCCTGCGCTCGTCGACCACCTTCACGCCGGGTGCGGCGGCCAGCAGTTCGCGCGCCTGCTCGACGCTGATCTTCTTGCGGGTTTCAATGTTCACCGCCTCGGAGTGGCCATAGAACACCGGCACCCGCACCGCGGTGGGGTTCACCTGGATGCTGTCGTCGCCGAGGATCTTGCGGGTCTCCCACACCAGCTTCATTTCTTCCTTGGTGAAGCCGTTGTCCAGGAACTCGTCGATATGCGGGATCAGGTTGAAGGCGATCTGCACCGGGAACTTGGCCGGCTCGATCTCCTGGAACCCGAGCAGCTGCGCGGTCTGCTTGCCCAGCTCCTCCATGCCGGTCTGGCCGGCGCCGGACACGGACTGGTAGGTGGCCACGTTGATGCGCTCGATGCCGTACTCGCGGTGGATCGGGGCCAGTACCGGCATCAACTGCATGGTCGAGCAGTTGGGGTTGGCGATGATGCCGCGCGGGCGGTTGCGGGCCGCCTCCGGGTTGACTTCGGACACCACCAGCGGCACGTCGTCGTCGTAACGGAACGAGGACGAATTGTCGATGACGACCGCGCCGGCGGCGGCGAACTTCGGCGCGTACTCCCTGGAAATGCCGCCACCGGCGGAGAACAGGGCGATCTCGACGCCGGCAGGATCGAACGTGGCCAGGTCCTGGATGGTGACCTTTTCGCCGTTGAACTCGACCTGCTGGCCGGCCGAGCGCTCGGACGCCAGCAGACTCAGCTTGCCCACCGGGAATTCGCGCTCGGCGAGGATCGACAGCATGGTCTGGCCGACCGCGCCGGTGGCACCGACGACGGCTACGTGGAAACGACGGACTTCATTGCTCATGGGGCGTACTCGAAGGAAAGAGATGGGGGGACACGCATCGAGCCAGGTTCGGGGAACCTCCGGCGACAGCCACGGAGGCTCCCTATCGTTTGTTGATGTCGATCTTGCGGCCGGCATCGCCCATGCCGGTACCGCCATCGGCCAGCACGCCGGCGTTGAGCACGTTGGCCGGGCGGCCGGCATCCGGACCGATGCCCAGGCCCGCCAGCAGGTTGTCCACCGCCAGCTGCACCATCGCCCGGCGCGTGGCCAGCGATGCACTGCCGACATGCGGGGTCAGCACGATGTTGCGCAGGGCCCGCAGTTCCGGGCGCACCTGCGGCTCGTTCTCGTAGACATCCAGCGCGGCTGCGGCCAGCCGGCCCTGGGCCAGCGCGTCGGCCAGCGCAAGCTCGTCGACCAGGCCGCCACGGGCGATGTTCACCAGCGTGGCGCCGGGCTTCATCTTCGCCAGCGCGACGGCATCGATGACATGGTGGTTCTGCGCGGTGTACGGCAACGCCAGCAGCAGGTGATCGACGCTGCCCAGCAGTTCGTAGAACCCCGCGTAACGCGCGCCGACCGCCTGCTCCACCTCCGCCGGCAGCCGCGAGCGGTTGTGGTACAGCACCCTCATGCCGAAGCCATGATGGCCACGGCGGGCGATGGCCTGGCCGATGCGGCCCATGCCCAGGATGCCCAGGGTGCTGCCATGCAGGTCGGCGCCGAGCATGGTGGTGAACGACCATTGCCCCCAGTGGCCCTCGCGCAGCCAGCGGTCGGATTCGACGATGCGCCGCGCCGCGGCCATCAATAGCGCGAAACCGAGGTCGGCGGTGGTCTCGGTGAGCACGTCCGGGGTGTTGGTGGCGATGATGCCCGCCGCGCTCAGCGCCGGGATGTCGAGGTTGTTGTAGCCGACGCCGACGTTGGCGACGACCTTCAGCGACCGGGCGCCGGCGATCTCGTCCGCGCCGATGCGCTCGTTGAGCGTGACCAGGGCGCCATCGACCCCGGCCAGGTGCGCCGCCAGCGCGGCACTGTCGTGCGCGCTGACGACCGGCGTGGCCACCATGTCGCAGTACGCGGCCAGCTGCGCGACGGTATCGTCGAACAGCGGCTGCGCCACCCAGACGCGGGGCCGCCGGTCAGCCATCGAGGCTGCCGGGGATGCGCGGCGCCATCGTGCCCACGTCGCCGCACTGCGCGCGGTGGCGCAGCGCCTGGTCCATCAGCACCAGCGCCAGCATCGCCTCGGCGATTGGGGTGGCGCGGATGCCGACGCACGGGTCGTGGCGGCCGGTGGTGACCACGTCGACCGCATTGCCGTGCACGTCCACCGTGGCGCCCGGCAGGCGCAGGCTGGAGGTCGGCTTGAGCACCATCGAGGCGACGATCTGCTGGCCGGTGGCGATGCCACCGAGGATGCCGCCGGCATGGTTGGACTGGAAGCCGTCCGGCGTGATCAGGTCACGGTGTTCGGTGCCCTTCTGCGCGGCGCTGGCGAAACCGTCGCCGATCTCCACGCCCTTGACCGCGTTGATGCTCATCAGCGCCGCGGCGATCTCGCCGTCGAGCTTGCCGTAGATCGGCTCGCCCCAGCCCGGCGGCACGCCGTCGGCGACCACGTTCACCCGCGCGCCGACCGAATCGCCGGACTTGCGCAGAGCGTCCATGTACGCCTCCAGCTCCGGCACCTGCGCGGCGTCGGGCCAGAAGAACGGGTTGTCCTCGACCGCGCTCCAGTCGAATCCACGCGGGGTGATCCCGCCCAACCGCGACAGCCAGCCGCGCACGGTCACGCCGTGGCGCTGCAGCAGCCACTTCTTGGCGATCACCCCGGCGGCCACGCGCATGGTGGTCTCGCGCGCCGAGGAGCGGCCACCGCCACGCGGGTCGCGGATGCCGTACTTCTGCCAGTAGCTGTAGTCGGCATGGCCCGGGCGGAACTGCGCGGCGATGTTGCTGTAGTCCTTGCTGCGCTGGTCGGTGTTGCGGATCAGCAACGCGATCGGGGTGCCGGTGGTGCGGCCTTCGTACACCCCGGACAGGATTTCCACCTCGTCGGCCTCGCGCCGCGCCGAGGTGTGCCGGCTCTTGCCGGTGGCGCGGCGCTGCAGGTCGTGGGCGAACTCCTCCGGCGCGATCTCCAGCCCCGGCGGGCACCCATCGATCACGCAGCCGATCGCCGGCCCGTGCGACTCGCCGAAGGTGGTGACCGTCAACAGCTTGCCGAAGGCGTTGGAGCTCATCGCTGCGCCGCCAGCTCGGCGATCCGCGCGTGGTGCGCGCGCAGCTCGGCGGCCTCGACCGCGAAGATGCCCATCTGCCCGACCTTGAACTCGATCCAGGACATGAAAACTTCCGGCAGCAGCTTGACCAGGTGCTGCTCGGAATCCCCCACTTCGCAGATCAGCAGGCCGTCCTCGCTCAGGTGGTCCGGCGCGTCGCGCAGGATCTTCAGCACCAGGTCCAGGCCGTCGTCGCCGGCGCGCAGCGCCAGTTCCGGTTCGTGCGCGTATTCGCGCGGCAGCGCGTCGGTCTCGTCGTTGGTGACGTACGGCGGGTTGGTGACTATCAGGTCGTAGACGCGGCCCTGCAGGCCGGCGAACAGATCGCTGCGGACCAGCTCGACGTTGTGCGCGAGCAGGCGCTCCTTGTTCTCGGCCGCCAGCGACAGCGCGGCTTCGTTGATGTCGCTGCCGTCCACCTGCCAGTTCGGGTAGTAATGGCCCATGGCGATGGCGATGCAGCCCGAACCGGTGCACAGGTCCAGCGCGCGGGTGACGTCGCGCCCGGCCAGCCACGGTTCGAAACCGTTGAGGATGAGTTCGGCGATCGGCGAACGCGGCACCAGCGCGCGTGCGTCGCTCTTGAAGCTCAGGCCGGCGAACCAGGCCTCGCCGGTCAGGTAGGCGGCTGGCACGCGCTCGGCGATGCGGCGCTCGAACAGCGCCAGCACCTGCTGCTTTTCCTCTGCCAGCAGCCGCGCCTGGCCATAGGCCGGGCCCAGGTCCGGCGGCAGGTGCAGGGTATGCAGCACCAGGCTGGTGGCTTCGTCCAGCGCATTGTCGTAGCTGTGTCCGAAGGTCAGGCCCGCGGCATTGAAACGGCTGGCGCCGTAGCGGATCAGGTCGATGATCGTGTGGAGTTCGGCGGCCGCCTGGGCTGTCATGGCAATACGGGGGACAAGGATGGTCTGCGATTATAGGCGTGCACCCGGTATATTGAGCGCCCGGTTGCAGCCGAAACTGCGGCGATGTCCCGGCATCGGCCCGCAACGCCCCGGCAAGCGGCCGCCAGCGCGCACTGCCACCGCCCCCGCAGACCCGCGCCCCGCCCTGGCGGGGCCGCCACCACCCCTACGGAGAAACGGTCCATGTTCAACCGCAATACCGGCATCGTCCTGGCCATCGCGCTGGCGGCAGGGCTGGGCCTGTTGCTGGCGCAGAAGGTATTCGGCCCGGCCGGCAACGGCGGCCACCAGGCCGGTTCGATCATTTTCTACCCCACGCCGCGGCCGCTGCCCGATTTCAGCCTCAGCCAGTCCGACGGCACCCGCCTGATTCCCGGCGAGCTGCGCGGGCACTGGACGCTGGTGTTCCTGGGCTTCACCTCCTGCCCGGACGTGTGCCCGACCACCCTGTCCGAACTGGCCATGGCGCAGAAGCAGTGGGAGCGCATCCCCGAAAGCCTGCGCCCGCGGGTGGTGTTCGTGTCGGTCGATCCCGAGCGCGATACGCCGGCGCGGCTGGGCGAATACGCCCACGCCTTCCACAAGGACACCCTTGCCGCGACCGCCGACGTGCCGTCGCTGGAGCGCTTCGCCACGCCGCTGGGCCTGGTGTTCCAGAAGGCGCCGGGAAAGAACTACAAGACCAACCCGAACGACTACAGCATGGACCACTCGGCCAGCATCGCGGTGCTCGATCCCGAGGGCCGGCTGGCCGGGCTGATGCGCCCGCCGTTCGACCCGAAGCTGATCGCCAGCGACCTGACCAAGCTCACCGGAACCACCGCACCATGAGTCTGTTGACCACGCTCACCCATGCCCTGCCCCATCGCCTGTTGTCGTCGATGGCGCGCTCGCTGGCCTATTCGCGCAGCCCGCGCGTGTCGCGCTGGCTGATCGATACGGTGACGCGCAGGTTCGACGTCAACCTGGCCGAGGCGGCCAACCCGGATCCACGCAGCTACCCCAGCTTCAATGCCTTCTTCACCCGCGCACTGGCCCCCGGCGCGCGCGTGGCCGATGCCGACCCGCGTGCGCTGTTGATGCCGGCCGACGGGCGCATCAGCCAGCTCGGCCCGATCGAGGACGGTCGCATCTTCCAGGCCAAGGGCCAGTCGTTCACCGCCGCCGAACTGCTCGGCGACGCCGCCGCTGCCGAACCCTTCGCCAACGGCCTGTTCGCCACCGTGTACCTGTCGCCACGCGACTACCACCGCGTGCACATGCCCTGGACCGGCACCCTGCGCGAAACCGTGCACGTGCCCGGGCGCCTGTTCAGCGTCGGCCCTGCCGCGGTGGCCCACGTGCCACGCCTGTTCGCCCGCAACGAGCGGCTGGTGTGCCACTTCGACACCGACTTCGGCCCGATGGTGCAGGTGATGGTCGGCGCGTTGCTGGTCAGCGGCGTGGAGACGGTCTGGAGCGGCGAGGAAATCCCCGCCTACGGCGACCGCATCACCCGCAAGGACTGGCGCGGCAAGGGGATTACGCTGGAACGGTTCGCGGAGATGGCCCGTTTCAACTACGGCTCCACCGTGATCGTGCTGCTGCCGCCGGACGTGGCACAGTTCGATCCCGCGCTGACGGCCGAAAGCCCGGTGCGGCTGGGGCAGGCACTGGCGCGATTGAAGTAATGGCCTGTTCCGACGCGGCCACATCACGACGCGTGGCGACGCGCCCACCTCTCAGACGCCCTGGTCTCATTGAGGCGCGGCCCGCTTCAATTACGGCTCCACCGTGATCGTGCTGCTGCCGCCGGGTGTGGCGCAGTTCGATCCCGCGCTGAAGGCCGAAAGCCCGGTGCGGCTGGGACAGGCACTGGCGCGGTTGACGTAATGGCCTGTTCCGACGCGGCCACATCACGACGCGTGGCGACGCGCCCACCTCTCAGACGTCCTGGTCTCATTGAGGCGCGGCCCGCTTCAACTACGGCTCCACCGTGATCGTGCTGCTGCCGCCGGGCGTGGCACAGTTCGATCCGGCGCTGAAGGCCGAAAGCCCGGTGCGGCTGGGGCAGGCACTGGCGCGATTGAGCACCCGCTGAGCGCATGCCGACCGGAGCGGACACTGTGCGCGGATTTCTTCACAGGCAGCGTCGGTTGCTCCTGCTGCTGGCACTGTTGGTCACCTGGCTGTCGCTGTTTTCCGCCTGGTCGCGCTGGATCACCGCCAAGCCGCTGGACGTGTCCATCGCGCTCGCGCCAGCCGGCATGATCGACAGGAAAATCCAAATCGTCGTCCCGGAGCATTGCACACTCGCGTTCCGCTTCGATCGCACCAGCGAGTCGCTCAAACACCTGCAGATCGCGGTGGGTGGCGTTGCTTCGACATCGGCTGGGACACCGATTCCCATCCGGTGGTCGCTGGCACGTGTGTCCGATGGGCGGATCGTGGCATCGGGGGAAGCCGACACGCGCGGCATGCATGGCTGGTCGACCACCTTCGTCGAGCGCGATGTCGGGGGCATCCGTGTCCCCAGCGGACGCTACCGCTTCAAGGCGCAGGTGCTGCAGGACATTCCGGGGCTTGCGCACGCCGATACACGGCTGGTGATGCAGCTTTCGCCCAAGGCGTATTGCACCTGGCAACTGTACCTTGTCTGGTGGGGCTCGATCGCCAACGTCCTGTTGATCGGCCCGCTGGCAATCCTCGTGCTGCTGGTGCTGCTGTGGCGCGCGGCCCGTGCGTACCATAGCGCCAGGACGGCCAGCTGACTGTCACCAGATCGTTACTCGCCACCGGCAACCCGCTCACCGGCAACAGGCATTGGCGGCAGAAACGCCAAGACCTGCACCCACGACGCCGGACCGCTCCATGCGCATGCATGCAGGGCAGCCATGAGGAATGAAGGACGCGCCATGGCTACGCTTTCGTTCCCGCCCCCTCTCCACTGACCCGTTGCCTTTCAGTTGCCGGATCCGGTGGATTCGACAGTCGCGCCCAACTGCCTGGCGACCGTATCCAGATAGCTGGCGAGCGTGCCCATCGCCATGCGCGCCCGGCGCGCATCCACGTTTTCCGGGTCGGTCAGCGGAAGCACCGCGACCTTGCCCTGCTCGACCTTGTATTGGGTCCCATACAGCTGCGGCTGGTCCTGGGCCAGCAATACGCGGTCGGCCAGCATCGCGTATTGCTGCCGCGACAGGTCGCGGCGCTGCATCAACGGCTCGGCCAGCGCCAGTGCGTGCGCCTGGAAGACCGGATCGTCGTCGGCATGCTGCACCAGCAGGAACACGGACGAGACACCGTCGCGACCGATCATCTCCGGGGTCGGGAAGCCATGCCTGTCGAAGATGTCCCGCAGGCTGGCGCGGTTCTCCGCATCGATGCGTTCGATCTGCCGGTCCAGCGCCTTGCGCCGTTCTTCATCACCCTGCCTCATCGCGGCTATCGCCTCGCCACGGAGGTCCTGGTCGCGATTGACCATCCGTCCGACGCGACGACGCAGCTCGGGCTCGGTCAGCGGCCGATACGCACCCATCGCCAACGGCGGCGAAAGCACCGCAGCATCGAGGCTTCCGCCGGCGTCCAGCGCGGCCTGCAGCCCTGCCAGCCATTCCTCCACCGGCGGCAGTCCCAGGAAATCCCGCCAGAAGCGCGGGGTTCTTTCGGGCTTCGGCGACAACCCCAGCGTGCCGCCCTCCGCCGCGATGAGCGTGCCGAACTGCTGCGGACGACCATGCTGCACCTGGATCGTATCGTTGAGCCAGGCGTACCCGAACGCATCGATATCGATGCCGACCCGCTCCTGCACCAGGTCGATGACCTGCTCCTGGAACGCGCTGTCGGCACTGGACCGCAGCAGCAGCTGGCCCGCGGCATCGACACCCTGCCGGCCAGCGGAGGGCAGGCCCGGCCAGCCGCAGGTGCGCAGATGCTGCTTGAACTGCTCCAGCCGTATCGGGTCCAGCGCCCCGTTGCCGTCAGGAACCAGCGCCAGCAACCGTGCCAGGCAGGCCCGGTCGACTTCATCGGCCTTGCTGATGACGTAACGGGGTTCGGCGGGCGTCTGTGCCTGCGCCCAGGCCGAGGCCCAGGCAAGCAACGCACATGCCACCAACTTCCATCGTGCCTTCATCGTCCCCTCCTTGTGATGATCCGCCGTCCGTTCTCCCTGCCGATAGCCCCGGCCTACACGCCGGGTTTGATGTCCGCGTTACTGCTCACCACTCCGGTTCGCGCTCCGGCAGCAGCGCCCGGATCACCTGGCCGTCGGCACCGGCAGCCAGCTTCTCGGCCTCGGCGATGGGAATGTCCACCTCGATCAGCCAGCCTTCCTCGTCGGCCTGTTCGCTGCGGATGACCTCCAGCTGGTGCAGGCGCGAGCGCAGCCGGCCGGCGCTGGGCGGCAGGCGCACGCGGCCGGTGACGTGCTGCAGGCCCAGGCGCTTGCCCAGCACCGACTGCAGCAGGTCCAGGCCGCGGCCGTCGCGCGCGGAGATCCACACCCGCTCGCGGCGCGCCTCGTCCGGCACGCCGTCCTGCGCGTCGTGGCGCACCTCGGCACCTTCGATGCGGTCGATCTTGTTGAACACCAGCAGTTGCGGAAGCTCGCCCGCGCCCACCGCCTCCAGCACTTCATCGACCTGGGCGATGCGTTCCTCGCGCAGCGGATCGGCGGCATCCACCAGGTGCAGCAGGAAATCGGCCTCGCGCGCCTCGCTCAGGGTCGAGCGGAACGCCGCCACCAGTTCGTGCGGCAGGTCGCGGACGAACCCCACGGTGTCGGCCAGCATGGCGTTGCCGCCGGGCAGCGCGATGCGGCGCACGGTCGGGTCGAGGGTGGCGAACAGCTGGTCGGCGGCGTAGGCGCCGGCACCGGTCAGCGCATTGAACAGGGTCGACTTGCCGGCGTTGGTATAGCCCACCAGGGCCACCCGCGGCATTTCGCTGCGCACGCGCGCGCGGCGCATCTGGGTGCGTTGCACCTCGACCTTTTCCAGCCGCTTCTGCAACTGCTCCACCCGCTTCTGCAGCAGGCGACGGTCGGTTTCCAGCTGGGTTTCGCCGGGGCCACGCAGGCCGATGGAACCGCCGCGCTGGCGCTCCAGGTGGGTCCAGCCGCGTACCAGGCGCGTGGCCAGGTGGCGCAGTTGCGCCAGCTCCACCTGCAGCTTGCCTTCGTGGCTGTGCGCACGCTGGGCGAAGATGTCCAGGATCAGCCCGGTGCGGTCGATCACGCGCCGCTCCAGGAACCGCTCCAGGTTGCGTTCCTGCACCGGGGTCAGGGCATGGTTAACCAGCACCAGGTCGGCGCCGGTGGCGTCGGCCATGGCCTTGACCTCGTCCAGCTTGCCGCTGCCGATCAGGGTGGAGGGATTGGGGCGGTCGATGCGCGCGGTCACGGTGGCCGCGATGCTGGCGCCGGCCGAGCGGGCCAGGTCAGTGAACTCTTCCAGCACATCCTCTTCCAGCCGCCCCGAGTGCGGCTGGATCAACAGCGCGTGTTCGCCTCGTTTGGAGCGGTCAAACACGCGCCACGTCCTGCTTATTCGTTGTCGTCATCGCCTGCCTGATTGCTGTCGGCCGATTGCACGTAGCCGCCGCCCGGCCCCACGCGTACGTTGCGCGCCGGCACCACGGTGGAAATGGCGTGCTTGTAGACCATCTGGCTGACCGTATTGCGCAGCAGCACCACGAACTGGTCGAACGACTCGATCGTGCCCTGCAGCTTGATGCCATTGACCAGGTACACCGAAACCGGCACGCGCTCGCGGCGCAGTGCGTTCAGGAACGGGTCCTGCAAAGATTGCCCCTTGGACATCTTCAACTCCTCTTTATTGTTCTTATCGACCCGGGCCATGCGGCTTCCCCTGCCTGCCCGGAACGGGGATGTTACACCGCCCGGCGCGCTTCATCGCCCCAGGAACAGGGAAACCGCGTCCTGCAGGCGGCCGGCATCGGTGGCCGGATCGAACCAGCGCGCGTCCAGCTCGCCGCGCAGCCAGGTCAATTGGCGCTTGGCCAACTGGCGGGTGGCGAAGATCGCCTTGTCGCGGAAACCCGCGGCGCTGTCGCACCCGTCCAGGAACTGCCAGGCCTGGCGATAACCCACCGCGCGGATCGCCGGCAGGTCGAGCGGCGCCGGCACCCCGGCCATCGGCGGCAGCGCGCGCAGGCGCCGTACCTCGTCGAGAAAGCCGGCCTCCAGCATCAGGTCGAAGCGGCGTTCGATGCGGGCATGCAGCACCGCGCGGTCGGCCGGCGCCAGCACCAGCTTGAGCACGCGCGCCGCCAGCCGGGCGACGCCGGGCAGCGCCTGCCAATGGCTGATCGGCTTGCCGGTGAGCCGGTACACCTCCAGCGCGCGCTGGATGCGCTGCGGGTCGGTGGCATGGATGCGCCGGGCCGCGGCCGGATCGATCCGGGCCAGCTGCGCATGCAGCGCCGGCCAGCCCGCCACTTCGGCTTCGGCCGCGATTTCCGCGCGGAGGGCCGGGTCGGCTTCCGGCATCGGCGACAGCCCCTGCAGCAGCGCCCGGAAATACAACCCGGTACCGCCGGCGAGGATCGGCAGCCGGCCACGCGCGACGATGTCGCGCACCGCCGCGGCGGCGTCGACCGCGAACTCGGCGGCCGAATAGCTCTGCCAGGGGTCGCGCAGGTCCAGCAGGTGATGCGCAATGCCGGCGCGTTCGGCCAGGTCGGGCTTGGCTGCGCCGATCTCCAGGCCGCGGTACACCAGCGCCGAGTCGACGCTGACGATCTCGCCGCCGTGGCGCCGGGCCAGTTCGATCGCCGCGGCGGTCTTGCCCGACGCGGTGGGGCCCATCAGCGCGATCGCCAGCGGCCGCGTGTCGGCCGCCATCAGTCCTCGTCCGGCCAGCGCGGCGGCGCCACGCGGTCGGCACGGGGCGCCGGTACCGCGTCGAGCGCGGCCAGCACCTTCAACGCATCGACCGTGGCGGCGACGTCGTGCACGCGCACGATGCCGGCGCCGCGCTGCACCGCCAGCAGGTGCGCGGCGACCGAGCCGGCCACGCGCTCGGCGGCAACGGTGCGGCCGGTGACCTCGCCGATGCAGCGCTTGCGCGACAGCCCCGCCAGCACCGGCACGCCCAGCGCCAGCAGTTTTTCCTGCGCGGCCAGCAGTGCGAAATTCTGCGCGGTGTCCTTGTTGAAGCCGTACCCGGGATCGACCACCAGCCGGTTGCGGGCGATGCCGGCCATCTCCGCGGCGAACAGGCGCTCGGCGAGGAAACGCTGCACGTCGCCGGCGACATCGTCGCTGTCCCAGGCCACGCCGGCGTCATGCGGGCCACCGACCGCATGCATCAGCACCACGGCCACGCCGGAACCGGCCACGACCTCCAGCGCGCCGGGCTGACGCAGCGCCTGCACGTCATTGACCATGCCGGCACCGGCCGCCACTGCGGCGCGCATCACCTCCGGCTTGAAGGTATCCACGCTGAGCGGCACCGGCACCCGCGCCGCCAGCGCCTCGATCACCGGCGCCACGCGCTCGATTTCCTGCTGCGCCGATACCTGCCCGGCACCGGGCCGGGTCGACTCGCCGCCGATGTCGAGAATGTCCGCGCCCTGTTCGACCAGCGCCAGCGCATGGGCGATGGCCGCATCGGTACTGAAATGCCGCCCGCCGTCGGAGAACGAATCCGGGGTGACGTTGACGATGCCCATCACCCGCGGGCGGTCCAGCCGCAACGGCCGGCCGGCGCAATCCACGACCGGCGAGGTATCGAACATCAGCGCCGGCTCCTGGCACGCACCACGGTGCCCAGCACGCTGAGCGCCACGCCCAGCACGATGCCGATGAAAATGCCCGTCAGGTAGTGGCCGGTCTTCACCCCGAAGGCGACGCCGGCCACGGTGGCGATCACCATCTCGGGGATGTGGGTGGAAGTGCTGGGAGAAGGTTCGTTCATGCTGCGAAGGGTAGCCGAGGACGGGGGGAAAAGCCTGCCGTCAGGGTGATGGGGAGACGCGGCCAGACGCATCGGCGGTCGCGGCGCCGCGGCCGGAGGTGCCACGGACATGAGCGTGCCAGGCCGGGCATAAAAGCAACGGGCCGGGGAAAACCCGGCCCGTCGTGCGTGCATGGCGACGCCGCTGGCTCAGTGCTGGCCGGCCGGGTCGGTGATCGGTGCCACCGGGCGTTCGTCGCCGCCCTTGTCGCCGTCGGACGGGTCGCTCTTGCCCTTGTCGACCCAGCCGGCCGGCGGCGAGGGCTTGCGGCCTTCCATGATCGCCTTGACCTGCTCGGCGTCGATGGTTTCCCAGTCCAGCAGCGCGGCGGTCATCGCTTCGACGATGTCGCGCTTTTCTTCCAGGATGCGGCGCGCCACGTTGTACTGCTCGTCGAGGATGCGGCGGATCTCCGCGTCCACCTTCTGCTGGGTGGCCTCGGAAATGGTCTTGCTGTGCATGCCGTAGCCGGCTTCCTCGTCGGCATAGACCATGGTGCCCAGCACGTCGGACATGCCGTACTTGGTGACCATGCCGCGGGCCAGCTTGGTGGCGCGCTCGAAGTCGTTGGAGGCGCCGGTGGACATCTCGCCGACGAAGATCTCCTCGGCGATGCGGCCACCGAACAGGATCGCCAGCTCTTCCAGCATGCGGTCCTTGTACTTGCTGATGTGGTCGTGCTCGGGCAGCTGCCAGGTCACGCCCAGCGCCCAGCCGCGCGGCATGATGGTGACCTTGTGCACCGGGTCGGCCTTGGGCAGCGACATGGCGACCACCGCGTGGCCCGACTCGTGGTAGGCCGTGTTGCGGCGCTCGTCCTCGCGCATGACCATGCTGCGGCGCTCCGGACCCATGTAGATCTTGTCCTTGGCGTCCTCGAAGTCCTGCATGCTCACTTCCTGCTTGCCGCGGCGCGCGGCGAACAGGGCGCCCTCGTTGACCAGGTTGGCCAGGTCGGCGCCGGAGAAGCCCGGGGTACCGCGCGCCAGCACTTCCGGCCTGACGTCGTCGGCGGCCGGCACCTTGCGCAGGTGCACGCGCAGGATCTGCTCGCGGCCCTTGATGTCGGGCAGGCCGACCATGACCTGGCGGTCGAAGCGGCCCGGGCGCAGCAGCGCCTTGTCGAGCACGTCCGGCCGGTTGGTGGCGGCGATCACGATCACGCCCTCACCGCCCTCGAAGCCGTCCATCTCGACCAGCATCTGGTTCAGGGTCTGCTCGCGTTCGTCGTGGCCACCGCCCATGCCGGAACCGCGGTGGCGGCCGACCGCATCGATCTCGTCGATGAAGATGATGCACGGCGCGTGCTTCTTGGCCTGCTCGAACATGTCGCGCACGCGGCTGGCGCCGACGCCGACGAACATCTCGACGAAGTCCGAGCCGGAGATGCTGAAGAACGGCACCTTGGCCTCGCCGGCGATGGCGCGCGCCAGCAGGGTCTTGCCGGTACCAGGCGGGCCGACCATCAGCACGCCGCGCGGGATCTTGCCGCCGAGCTTGGTGAACTTCGACGGGTCACGCAGGAAGTCGACCAGTTCGCCCACCTCTTCCTTGGCCTCGTCGCAACCGGCCACGTCGGCGAAGGTGACCTTGATCTGGTCCTCGCCCTGCAGCTTGGCGCGCGACTTGCCGAAGGACATCGCGCCCTTGGCGCCGCCGCCACCGCCCTGCATCTGCCGCATCATGAAGATCCAGAAGCCGATCAGCAGCAGCACCGGCAGGAACTGCAGCAGGATCGACCAGAAGCTCGGCCCGGTGGCCGGCTTCATGCGCACGATGTCGACCTTCTTGGTGTAGAGCTGGTCGATCAGCTTCTCGTCGCGCGGCGCGTACAGCGAACCCTCGCTGCCGTCGCTGCGCTTGAAGCGGATCGCGTTGGTGGTCAGGGTGGTGTCGTCGGTGAACTCCACCGACTTGATCCGGCCCGCGTCCACTTCCTGCAGGAACTGGGTGTAGTTGCTGGCGTCGCCGACCGCCGGCGTGCCGCCGCGCGGGGCGAAGCTCTGGAACACCACCATCAGCACGACGGCGACAACCACCCATAGCAGGAGGTTCTTGGTCAGGTCGTTCATCCTCATCGGCTCCGGTGTTCCTCTAATTTCTGTCGCGATTCGTATGGTGTCGAGCTTACTTGATCTGCGTGCGCTTGCCCTGCCCGAGCGCATAGACCTCGGGCGAGCGCTTGCGCGAGGCTTCCGGCTTGCGGATCACGACCTTGTCGTAACGGCGGCGCATTTCCCGCACGTAGTCGTCAAAGCCGACGCCCTGGAACAGCTTGATCAGGAACGCCCCACCCGGCTTGAGATGGTGATCGGCGAAATCCATCGCCAGCTCCGCCAGGTGCATCATCCGCGGCTGGTCCACCGCATCCATGCCACTCTTATTGGGGGCCATATCCGACAGGACAAGGTCTACCGGCTGGCCGCCGAGCATGGCCTCGAACTGGGATAGGACCGTTTCTTCCCTGAAGTCACCATGAAGGAAGTCCACGCCGGCCAGCGGCGGCATCTCCAGGATGTCCAGCGCCAGCACCCGGCCACTGCCGCCCAGCTGTCTCCGCACCTGCTGCGACCAACCGCCCGGCGCTGCGCCGAGGTCGACCACCACCATGTTCGGCTTCAGGAGCCGGTCGCGCTGGAGCAGCTCCTCCAGTTTGTAGGCAGCGCGCGAGCGCATGCCCTCGGCCTGCGCCTTCTTCACGAAGGGGTCGGAGAAATGCTCCTTCAACCAGCGTTGACTGCTCTTGCTGCGGGACATCGGAATGCGGCCTGTAGGGGTGGTCATGATACCCTGAACCCCCTTGATAACCCGTAATCACTGCATGTCCATCGTCCTCACCCCGGCCCAGAACCGATTCCTGCGCGGCATGGCCCACGATCTGAAAGCACTGCTGCAGATCGGCGGCAAGGGGGTCACCCCCGCCTTCCTGGCGGAACTGGACGAGGTGCTGGAACGCCATGAACTGATCAAGGTGAAGATCGCCGCCGAGGACCGCGAGGCGCGCGAGGCGATGGCCGCCGAGCTGGTCCAGGCCAGCGGTGGCGCGCTGGTCCAGCGCATCGGCCATGTCGCCGTCCTGTACCGCCCGGCCCGGGAAAAGCGCCAGATCGTGCTGCCCCGCGGCTGATCCGCCGAGAAGCGAACGATGCAACTGAGCCGCGAACTGCCCGACTACATCTATGCCCTGCGCTCGGCCGACGGCCATCAGGCCCGGGTCAACGACCGGACGCTGGCGCGCAGCTTCATCCTCGCCCCCGACCAGTTGATCGAGGACTGGGCAGTGGCCGCGGCCGGCCAGCTCAGCGTGGCCGACCTGGCACCGGCACTGGAACAGAACCCGGCCGTGTTCATCCTCGGCACGGGCGAGCGCCAGGTGTTTCCGCCGATGGAAGTCATGGCCGCCTGCCTGACCCGCGGCGTCGGCATCGAAGTGATGAACAACGCATCGGCCGCGCGCACCTTCAACGTTCTGGCCGGCGAAAACCGCCGCGTGGTCGCGGCCTTCATCCTGGACGCCCCGGGCAGCTGACCCGCACCGTCGACAGCCGGAGCGCCAGCCCGCGGCAGGCACGACCGGCGGCAGCGCGCCCTCACCCGTGTCCGGCGCCCTGGCTTTAGGTCAGCGCAGGGGCTCGCCCTTGAGCCAGCACGCCAGCAGCAGCGCCACGACCACGCCCGCATTGCAGGCGGCGAAGCGGACCGGAGCGGCCGCTGGCGGGAAGACCACGAAGCTGGCAACCAGCAGCGCGGCCGCGCTGGCGTAGGCGAGCCATCCCTGCCACGCAAGCGGCCAGCCCCAGCCCCACCCCAGCTCCTTGGCGGCGAACCAGTAACGGGGTCTGTCCATGCTGTTGCTCCTTGGTCGATGGCGGGCGCGCATGCATGCCCGGTCGCTGTCACGCCACGGTCTGCGGTGCGGCACACCCGCCGGGCAGGCGGATACCCGATGGTCCGGAAACGACGCAGGAGCGGCACCATGCCCGGCCGCGACGCGCATTCCATCCCGCCAGGGCATGGCCGCCAGCCTGCGGCCCCGACGCCGTGGCTTACTTCTGCGGCAGGTATTGCAGCGGATCCACCGGCTTGCCGTTGTAGCGGATCTCGAAGTGCAGCATGTCGCGCGACGTGCCGGTGCGGCCCATTTCCGCGATCTGGTCGCCGGCCTTGACGTTCTGCCCCTCGTTGACCAGGCGCTTGCGGTTGTGGCCGTAGGCCGACAGCCACTGCTCGTTGTGCTTGATGATGATCAGTTCGCCGTAGCCGACCAGGCCGGCACCGGAATACACCACCACGCCCGGGCCAGCAGCGCGCACCGGCTGCCCGCTGCTGCCGGCGATGTCGATGCCCTGCTTGGTGGTCTCGCCGGCGACGAAGCGGCCGACCAGCGCGCCGTCGGCCGGCCAGCGCCAGCCGATGCCGCTGTTGGCCGGCGCCGGCGTCGCCGCGGGCAGCGGTGCCGATGGCCGCGCGGCCGACCCGCTGTTGCCCGTGGCCGGGCGCGACGCGCCGGTGCCACCCGGATACAGGCGCAGCGTCTGCCCCGGATAGATCGCGTTGGGGTTGGACAGGCCATTCCACGCCGCCAGGTCGCCGGGGGTGATGTTGTGGATGCGGGCCAGCGCGTACAGCGTGTCGCCCCGGCGCACCACCGCGGTCTGCCCCGGCTTGGGCACCGACGTGCGCGGCGTGGCCGCGGCCCTGGACGAACTGCCGCCGGAAGACTTGACCACCGTGGCGGTGCCGCAACCGGCCGCCATCGCCACCAGCAGCAGCGCCGCCATGCCGGCGACCGCCCTGGAAGCGCCCTTGATCCCTACCTCTGCATTCATGCGAATTTCGCCCTCCATACCAGCCAGCCCACCAGGCCGACGACCAGCGCGGTCGCGATCCAGCCCAGCGGTTCGATCCAGCGTCGCAGCGCATCGGCCGCACGCGCGCCGCCGAAGCGGATCACCGCCGCCAGCACGTATACGCGCTTCCCGCGCCCGACCAGCATGCTCAGCACGTACTGTGGCAGCGGCACGCCGACGATACCGGAAGCCCAGGTGAACACCTTCATCGGAATGGGCATGAAGCCACCCAGCACCAGGAAGGTGAACACCGCCCACGGCGATTCGACCATCTTCGCCTGCAGCGTGGCGATGCCCGACTCGATCGCCGGCAGCATGCCCAGCGCGGCGAACAGCGGCTTTATCGCTTCGAACGCATAGTGGCCCAGCGCATAGCCGACCATCGCGCCAACCATCGAACCGGCCAGGCTCAGGGTGGCGAAGCGCCAGCCCTTGCGCGGCTGCGCCACGCACATCGGCATCAACATCACTTCCGGCATCACCGGAAAAATGATGGCCTCGATGAAGCTCAGCACCGTCAGGTAGGTGGGCGCACGCTTGTGGCTGGCCCAGTACAGCGCGCGGTCGTACAGCGGCCCGAATATCTTCATCGTCGCGAGGTTCCCGTGTGTCAGTCCAGCATGCCCGACAGCAACGGCACGAAGCTGACCGGTGCCAGTTCCTCCTGCACGATGCCGTCGGCCTGCCGGGTAAGTTGCAGCAGCACCTGCCCGCCGGGGCCGCCGACCGGCGCCACCAGGCGGCCACCAACGGCCAGCTGTTCGATCAATGCATCCACCAGCGCCGGTGCCGCGGCGGTGACGACGATGGCGTCGTAAGGGCCATGCTCGGGCCAGCCGATGCGCCCGTCGTCGTGTTTGCTGCGTACGTTCATCCCCAGCTGCCGCAGGCGCTTGCGGGCCTGCCGCAGCAGGTCGCCGATGCGCTCGACGGTGAACACCTCCATGCCGACCGCGGCCAGGATCGCCGCCTGGTAACCCGAGCCGGTGCCCACTTCCAGCACCGTCCTGGGCGCCACCTGCAGCACCGCCTCGGTCATGCGCGCCACCACCCACGGCTGGGAGATGGTCTGGCCATGGCCGATCGGCAGCGCGGTGTCCTCATAGGCGCGCGAGGCCAGCGCTTCGTCGATGAACAGGTGCCGCGGTACCACCCGCACCGCGTTGAGCACGCGCTCGTCGCCGATGCCCACCTCGCGCAGGCGATCAACCAGGCGGTCGCGCACCCGCTGCGAGGTCATGCCGCTGCCGACTGCTTCCGGGGAAAGACGCAGCCGCGGGGTCATGCCCGCGGCCCCAGCGTGGCGGACAACCCGCCCACCCAGCTGGCCACCTTTTCCAGCGCCTCGTAGCGGGTGAGGTCGACCTGGATCGGGGTGATCGAGATATGCCCGGTACGCACCGCGTGGAAATCGGTACCGGGGCCGGCATCCTGCTCGGAACCGGCCGGACCGATCCAGTACACGGTATTGCCGCGCGGGTCGGTGGCCGGGATGCAGGCCTCGGCGCGGTGGCGGTTGCCCAGCCGGGTGACCTCGAACCCGCGGATCTGCTCCCATGGCAGGTCCGGCACGTTGACGTTGAGGATGGTGTCGGCGGGCAACGGGTCGGCCTTCAACCGCGCCACGATCTCGATGGCCGCACGCGCCGCGCTGAGGAAATTGCGTGCCTCATGGCGCTGGGTGACCAGCGATACCGCCACCGACGGCAGGCCGAGGAAGCGCCCTTCCATCGCCGCGGACACGGTCCCGGAATAGATCACGTCGTCGCCGAGGTTGGCGGCATTGTTGATGCCCGAGACCACGATGTCCGGCTCGTGCTCCAGCATGCCGGTCAGCGCCAGGTGCACGCAGTCGGTCGGCGTTCCGCTTACCGCGCAGGTGTAGTGGTCGATCCGGCGCAGCCGCACCGGCTGGTCCAGGGTGAGGGAGTTGCTGGCGCCGGAACGGTCACGGTCCGGCGCCACCACGGTGACTTCGTGGCCGGCATTGCGCAGTTCCTCGGCGAGCATCTTGATGCCGGGGGCGTCCACGCCGTCGTCGTTGCTTACAAGTACGCGCATTGAAGACCTGAATCGCTGAATCCATGACGGCGCCACTGCAGCCTCGCCGTCCACCGCCATCCCGGCGGCGTGCTGCACGCCGGCCGGCATGGCCCGATCCGGCATGATACCGGAATGCGCCCACCGCCTTCCCGTGACGCCCTCCCCATTGCCGCAGCCGTTACGCTATGCGCATGTCGCACCCAGAAGACGAAGACGACGGCGCCCTGTTCCGCTCGGCCATCGGCGAGGTAAAGCCGCTGCGCAAGGTGGAAACGTCCGCCATCACCCGCCCGCGGCCCAGGCCGCGCGCGCGCATGGCCGAGCAGGACGAGGCCCAGGCGCTGGGCGAGTTCGCCCGGCTGCTGCATTCCAGCACGCCGCTGGAAGCCGGTGACGTGGCCAGCTACCGCCGCGACACCCTGCCCGCGCGCATGTTCCAGCGGCTCAAGCGCGGCCAGTATTCGGTGCAGGACGAACTGGACCTGCACGGCGCCGGCGTCGCCCAGGCCGAGCAGCTGCTGCGCGAGTTCCTGCTCGAGGCCCATGCGCACGACCACGGCTGCGTACGCATCATCCACGGCAAGGGCCTGCAGTCCGATGGCGGCGCGCCGGTGCTCAAAAACCTGGTGGACCGCCTGCTGCGCCAGCGCAACGACGTACTGGCGTTCCATTCGGCGCCGCCGGCGCAGGGCGGCACCGGGGCGGTGCTGGTGCTGCTGGCGCGACGCTGAGCGCGACCAGGCGGGTGCAGCCCGCCTGCGCACCGCGAAGACAGCCGCGGGCTTACTCCGCCGCCGCCGGCGCCGCGGCGCGGCTGGCGTCGGCCACGGACCCCAGTTCATGCAGCACCGCGGTGGCATAGCACCCCGGCGGCAACGCGAAGGCGAGCTCCAGTACGTCGTCCTGCAGCCAGGCATGCCGCATCAACGCCGGGCGCAGCCGCAACGCGCGGCGCTCCTGCTTGAGGCCGGCCTGCTCCAGTCCGGCACGCAGCGCCAGCGCCTGCTCATCGGCCAGCGCCGCCTGTTCCAGTGCCAGTGCCGCGCCGGCAGCGCGCAGTTCGCCCGCGCCCCACAACGGTCCGCTGGGGTGGATGTCGAACCGCGCCAGGCGTTCGGCCAGCGCCTCGCTCATCGGCTCGGGACCGAACACCGAACGGCTGCCGTCGAGCATCCACACCTCGCCCTCCAGCGCACCGTCCCAGTTGCCCTGCTCCACCCGCGCGGCGAGCACCCGGTTGAACAACGCCGAGCGCGCCGCCGACAGCAGCATGGAGCGCTGGTCCTTGCGCACCCTGCGGCCGCCAAACATCGCCAGTGCCGCCGGCACGTTGCCCCCGTCGCGGCCGAAGCGCTGCTCGCCGAACCAGTTGGGCAGACCGCGCGTGGCGATGGCCTGCAGCCGCGCCTCGATCGCCGCCCGCTCGCCCTGCACGCCACGCAGCACCAGCGTGAAGCGATTGCCGGCCAGCGCACCGCGCTGCAGCTTGCGGTTGTGCCAGGTGGACGCCAGGACATGCACCTCGTCCGATTCCAGCAGCGCCAGGTCCGGCGCAACCCGCTTGGGCAGGTGCACGCTGAAACGCTGCGTGGTCACCGCATGCCGGTCCTTCTGCCCGGCATAGCTGACACCCATTTCCGGCACGCCGGCCCACTGCGCCAGCTGCCTGGCCACGGCCACGGTATTGGCGCCGCGCTTGCGGATGTCCAGCAGCAGGTGCTCGCCCTCGCCGCTGGCCTCGAAGGCGGTTAGTTCGTCGACCTGGAAGTCCTCCGGCACGCTGCGCATCGACGCGCTCAACACCGGGGCGCCATAGGCAAGGGGAAGATCCATCATGTCGGTCCTGAACAATGGCCCGGCTCGCCTGCAGCGGCCGCGCCAGTGACGGCGGGTCCGCCGGGCACGCCGTGCGGAGGGCGGCGATGCTGCCGGCGGAGCGCCGGGCAACGCCCGGTCGCAACCGATGACACGCCTGCGGAATGGGAATTATGCGGGAAGCAGCAGCACCACCGCCTGCGCGGCGATGCCTTCCTCGCGGCCGGTGAAGCCCAGTTTCTCGCTGGTGGTGGCCTTGATGCTCACCCGGTCCAGCGCAACGCCCAGCAGCCGCGCCAGCGTTTCGCGCATGGCCTGCGCGTGCGGGCCGACCTTGGGCCGCTCGCAGATCACGGTGATGTCGGTGTTGCCCACCTGCCACCCGCGCTCGCGCAGCAGGCCGTTGCAGTGGCGCACGAAATCGCTGCTGTCCGCGCCCTTCCAGCGGTCGTCGCTGGGCGGGAAATGCTGGCCGATGTCACCCAGCGCCAGCGCCCCCAGCATCGCGTCGCACAGGGCGTGCAGGATCACGTCGCCGTCGCTGTGGGCGAGCACCCCGCAACGGTGCGGCACGCGCACGCCGCCGAGCATGACGTGGTCGCCTTCGCCGAAGGCGTGCACGTCATAGCCCTGGCCGATGCGGATGGGAGGAAAGGCAGGAGGATTCATGGCGTCGGATCAGGTTGTCGTTTCGGGCCCGGCACGGGATTCGCCGGGCGGGATTCAGCCACGCCGCGACAGCTCGAACTCGAAGCGGGCCAGGTCGGCCGGCGTGGTGACCTTGAAGTTGCACTCGTCGCCTTCGACCAGCAACGGCCGCGCGCCCTGGCGCTCCATGGCCATGGCCTCGTCGGTCACCTCGACACCGGCGCCGGTCGCTTCCAGCAGGGCACGGGTCAACTGGTGGCGCCGGAACAGCTGCGGCGTGAGTGCGCGCCACAGCCGCTCGCGCGGCTCGGTGCGGTCGATGCCGCCGTCGTCGCCGGCGCGCTTGAGGGTGTCGCGCACCGGCGCGGCGAGGATGGCACCGACCGGGTCGGCACGCCCCACCTCCAGCAGCCGGCCCAGGTCGGCGGCCGGCAGGTTCGGGCGCGCGGCGTCGTGCACCAGCACGAAATCGTCAGCGCGCACGCTTTCCGGCAACGCCTGCAAACCGGCCAGCACCGAGGCGGCGCGGCTGTCGCCGCCGGTGCAAGTCAGTACCGGCTTGCCGGCGAAGTCATTCCAGCCCGGCCAGTCGGCATCGTTCTCGGCGATGGCCACCATCACCCCGGCCACGCCCGGGTGCGACAGCAGCGCCTCCAGCGCATGCGCCAGCAGCGGTTCGCCCGCAGCCAGCAGGTATTGCTTGGGCACGGGCCCGCCGAAGCGGGTGCCGCGGCCGGCGGCCGGCACCACGGCCCAGACCTGGGTGGTCATGGCACGACCTCCTGCGTCGCGGCATCGTGCGTGCCGGGCTGGGCCACGCCCGGCCGCGCGGGCGGCGCATCCTCGACCACGCGATAGAACTTCTCGCCGGGCTTGATCATGCCCAGTTCGCTGCGCGCGCGCTCCTCGATGGCGGCCTCGCCTTCCTTGAGGTCCTTGACCTCGGCGGCGAGCGCGTCGTTGCGCTGCTGCAGGCCTTCGTTGTCCCGCTTCTGGTTGCTGACCTGGGCCTCGAGCATCATCACCTCGCCCGAATTGCCCGGCCCGAACCAGAAGCGGTACTGCAGCAGCGCCAGCAGTACCGCGAGCACCAGCAGCAGCCAGCGCCAGTCACGCATCGGCGTCAGCGCTTGAGCGAGACGAACGCGTCACGCCCGGCGTAGCGCGCGTTGCCACCGAGGGCTTCCTCGATGCGCAGCAGCTGGTTGTACTTGGCCACGCGGTCGCTGCGGCACAGCGAGCCGGTCTTGATCTGGGTGGCGGTGGTGGCCACGGCGATGTCGGCGATGGTGGTGTCCTCGGTTTCGCCGGAGCGGTGCGAGACGATCGCCGCGTAATGCGCCTTGTCGGCCATGGCGATCGCTTCCAGGGTCTCGCTCAGGGTACCGATCTGGTTGACCTTGATCAGGATGGCGTTGGCGGTGCCCGACTCGATGCCTTCGGCGAAGATCTTCGGGTTGGTGACGAACAGGTCGTCGCCGACCAGCTGCACCTTGCCGCCGATGCGCTGGGTCAGCAGCTTCCAGCCGGCCCAGTCGTTCTCGGCCAGGCCGTCCTCGATGGTGATGATCGGGTACTGCGTGGTCCAGTCGGCCAGGAAGTCGACGAACTGCTCGGAGGTCAGGCGCTTGTTCTCGCCGACCAGGTTGTACTTGCCGTTCTCGTAGAACTCGCTGGAGGCCACGTCCAGGCCCAGCAGGATGTCCTCGCCGGCGGTGTAGCCGGCCTTGCCGATGGCTTCCAGGATGGTGTCCAGCGCCTCGACGTTGCTGCGGAAGTCCGGCGCGAAGCCGCCTTCGTCGCCCACCGCCGTGCTCAGGCCGTGGCCCTTGAGCACCGACTTGAGCGCATGGAAGATCTCGGTGCCGGCGCGCAGCGATTCGCCGAACGAGCCGAAGCCGACCGGCAGCACCATGAATTCCTGGAAATCGACGTTGTTGTCGGCGTGCGCGCCGCCGTTGATGATGTTCATCATCGGCACCGGCAGCGACGGCGTGGCGCCGGTCTTGCCGGCCAGGTACTGCCACAGCGCCTGCTTGTTGGAAGCGGCGGCGGCGTGCGCGGCGGCCATCGAAACGCCCAGCAGCGCGTTGGCGCCCAGGCGGCCCTTGTTCTCGGTGCCGTCCAGGTCGATCAGGCGGCGGTCCAGCCCGGCCTGGTCCTGCGCATCGAAATCCTTCAGCGCCGCGGCGATCGGGCCGTTGACGTTGGCCACCGCGTCGCGCACGCCCTTGCCCAGGTAGCGGGTCTTGTCGCCATCGCGCAGTTCCACCGCTTCCTTGGTGCCGGTCGATGCGCCCGAGGGCACGGCGGCGCGACCAAACGAGCCGTCGGCCAGGGTGACTTCGGCTTCCAGCGTGGGGTTGCCACGGCTGTCGAGGATTTCACGGGCGTGGATCTTTGCGATGTTGGTCATGGTTGATTCGGGTCGAGGTGGGTAAGTGAGGATTCCACGGCGGCCAGTTGGGTGGCGGCGTTGGGGGTCTTGTCCAGGCGAAAGGTACCATTCATCGGCACGATCCGGTCGCCCCGCGCCTGTGGTTTCATCGCAAACAAAACATAGTCCCCACCCTGCTGCAGCACGACCTCGCAGCTGGTGGGGCCGTTGCGGACCAGCGCATCGACCGGAACCTCTCCCTTCAGCAGGCGGTTCACGGTGAAGCGCACGGAAGGCGCGGGTGGCACGAAGAACCCGCCATCGGCCGTGGCAAACATGCGGTCCGTCTCAGCCCGCTCCCTGGCGGTCAGGCGCGCGACATGATCCACGTGGATGACGGCGACGATGTCTGCGGCGCGCGCGGCGTCGGCAGGCGCGGGGGTGGTCATCGGCGGGTTGGTGGCACATGCGCCGGCATTGCCCGTCATCGCCACAAGCACGCCGGCAACGGCAAGAGCGGCCCGTTTCACGCGGGTCGCTCCTGCGCGGACTCGCCGCAATCGCCCATCAGACCGCGCTCTCCAGGAACCCGTTCTTCTTGGTGATCGAATCCAGCGCCAGCAGCGTTTCCAGCAGCGCTTCCATCTTGTCCAGCGGCCACGCGTTTGGGCCGTCGGACAGCGCCTTGGACGGATCGGGATGGGTCTCGGCGAACAGGCCGGCCACGCCGACCGCCACCGCCGCGCGCGCCAGCACCGGCACGAACTCGCGCTGGCCACCGGAACTGCTGCCCTGCCCGCCCGGCAGCTGCACCGAATGGGTGGCATCGAACACCACCGGGCAGCCGGTGTCGCGCATCACGCTCAACGAGCGCATGTCGCTGACCAGGTTGTTGTAGCCGAAGCTGGCGCCGCGCTCGCAGACCATGATGTCGTTGTTGCCGGTGGAGCGCGCCTTTTCAACCACCGGCTTCATGTCCCACGGCGACAGGAACTGGCCCTTCTTGATGTTCACCGGCCGCCCGGCGCTGCACACCTTCTTGATGAAGTCGGTCTGGCGCACCAGGAACGCCGGGGTCTGCAGCACGTCGACGACCGAGGCCACCTCGTCCATCGGCGTGTATTCGTGCACGTCGGTCAGCACCGGCACGCCGATCTGCTTCTTCACCTCGGCCAGCACCTTCAGGCCCTCTTCCAGCCCCGGTCCGCGGAAGCTGGTGCCGGAGGTGCGGTTGGCCTTGTCGAAGCTGGACTTGAAGATGAAGTTCATCCCCAGCTTGCCGGTGATTTCCTTGAGCTTGCCGGCGGTATCGAGCTGCAGCTGCATCGACTCGATCACGCACGGGCCAGCGATCAGGAACAGCGGTTGGTCCAGGCCGACTTCGAATCCGCAGAGCTTCATTCAACTACCTCGTGTTTGAAGCCCCTCTCCCGGCGGGAAAGGGGTTGGATGAGGGGCCGGGGCCAGGCCCTTGCGGAACCGGGAACCCAGGCCTTCGCCGGGCTCCCGTCCGCCCCTACGGTGCGCCTTCCCCCGCGGGAGAAGGCGGAAACGAGCGTCAGGCCCGCGCTTCCTTCAACAGCTTGCCGCCGGCCTTCTTCTCGCGCGCGGCGCGGATGAAACCAATGAACAGCGGGTGTCCTCCGCGCGGCGTGGACAGGAACTCCGGGTGCGCCTGGCAGGCCAGGAACCACGGATGCACGTCGCGCGGCAGCTCCACCACTTCCACCAGGGTGTCGTCCATCGACTTGCCGGAAATCACCAGCCCGGCGTCCTCCAGCTGGGTGCGGTAGCGGTTGTTGAACTCGTAGCGGTGGCGATGGCGCTCGGCCACCACGTCCTTGCCGTACAGCTCGCGCGCCAGCGTGCCCGGCTTCAGCCGCTGCTCCTGCAGGCCCAGGCGCATGGTGCCGCCCAGGTCGGACTTCTCGTCGCGCTTCTCGACCTCGCCGCTGGCGGTGCGCCACTCGGTGATCAGGCCGATCACCGGGTTCGGCGACTGGCGATCGTTCTCGGTGCTGTTGGCGCCCTCCAGCCCGGCCACGTGGCGGGCATAGTCGACCACCGCCGCCTGCATGCCGTAGCAGATGCCGAAGTACGGCAGCTTGTGCTCGCGGGCATATCTGGAAGTCAGCACCTTGCCCTCGAAACCGCGGTCGCCGAAGCCGCCGGGCACCAGGATGCCGTCCACGCCCTCGAGCGCGGCCATCCCGCCTTCTTCCAGGTCCTGCGCTTCCAGCCACTTGAGGTTGACCCGGGTGCGCTGACGCAGGCCGCCGTGCTTGAGCGCCTCGCCGACCGACTTGTAGGCGTCCTGGTGGTCCACGTACTTGCCGACCACGGCGATGGTCACCTCATCCAGCGGGTGCAGGGCCGCATCCAGCACCGCCTCCCACTCGGACAGGTCGGCCGGACCGGCCTTGTCGGCCAGCTTGAGCTGGTTGACCACGATCTCGTCCAGGCCCTGCGCATGCAGGCCCATCGGTACGCGGTACAGCACGTCCACGTCCGGCACGCTGATCACCGCGCGCTCGGAGACGTTGGTGAACAGCGAGATCTTGCGCCGCTCAGAATCGGGGATGGCCTGCTCGGAGCGGCACAGCAGCACGTCCGGCTGGATGCCGATCGAACGCAGTTCCTTGACCGAATGCTGGGTCGGCTTGGTCTTCAGCTCGCCGGCGGCGCCGATGTAAGGCACCAGCGTCAGGTGCATGAACAGCGCCTTCTCCGGGCCGCGCTCGGTGCGCACCTGGCGGATCGCCTCCAGGAACGGCAGCGACTCGATGTCGCCGACGGTGCCGCCGATTTCCACCAGCGCCACGTCGTAGCCCTCGGTGGCCTCGTCGATGCAGCGGCGGATCTCGTCGGTGATGTGCGGGATCACCTGCACGGTCGCGCCGAGGTAGTCGCCACGGCGCTCCTTGCGGATCACGTTCTCGTAGATGCGCCCGGTGGTCACCGAGTTCTTGCGGCTCAGCCGGGTGTGGACGAAGCGCTCGTAGTGGCCCAGGTCCAGGTCGGTCTCGGCACCGTCATCGGTGACGTAGACCTCGCCGTGCTGGAAGGGACTCATGGTGCCCGGATCGACGTTGATGTACGGATCCAGCTTCATCATCGTGACCTTCAGGCCACGCGCCTCGAGGATGGAGGCCAGCGACGCGGCGGCGATGCCCTTGCCAAGCGAGGACACCACACCGCCGGTAACGAAAATAAGGGGGGTCATGGCTCACTTGCCTCCCGGAAAGCCCTAGTTTAAAGGTTGTCGCGCGAACACCCAAGCACCGGATGCGGCGACCGCGGAAAATCCTGCCCGCGCCGCGCCGGGCGTACGGCCCGGCCGCCACGGGGCCGTAACAAAAAAAGACGCCCCGGCCTGCGCCGGGGCGTCCACGTACACCGGGAAACCCGCATCAGCGACGCTTGCGGGCTTCCTCTTCTTCCTCTTCGCGCGGGGCCGGCTGCTCGCCCCTGGCCTTTTCCTGGGCAGCGGCGGCGGCGCGGCGCTTGGCCTTCTGCTCGGCCTCGCTCTGCGCCTTGTCGGCGGCGGCATTCTGGGCGGCCTCGCCCGTCTTGGCCTTGTCCGCGCTCTGCGCCATCACCAGCGGCACCGCAACGACGGCGGCGGCAGCCACGGCCAGAACCAGCAATTTCGACGATTTCATAGTCATCCTCCGGAGTTCTCGCCGGCACATGGGGCGCCGGCTGCGTACTTTCCAGTGCCAACAGGATACCCCTGGCCGCCCCTCCCGGCACTGAACACCGGCGTGCAAATTTCCCCGGCAGACCGCAAACTTGCCCGTCGCATCAGCGCCTTATCGAGATACATGAACGCCCGCTACAACGCCGCCGACATCGAAGTCCTCTCCGGCCTGGACCCGGTCAAACGCCGTCCAGGCATGTACACCGACACCGCGCGCCCGAACCATCTGGCGCAGGAAGTCATCGACAACTCGGTGGACGAGGCGCTGGCCGGGCACGCGAAAACGGTCGAGGTCGTGCTGTTCAAGGACGGCAGCTGCGAGGTCAGCGACGACGGCCGCGGCATGCCGGTGGACATCCACCCGGAGGAGAAGATCCCCGGCGTCGAACTGATCCTGACCCGGCTGCACGCCGGCGGCAAGTTCAGCAACCGCAACTACACCTTCTCCGGCGGCCTCCACGGCGTGGGCGTTTCCGTGGTCAACGCGCTGTCCACGCTGGTGGAGATCCACATCAAGCGCGAAGGCAGCGAGCACCGCATCAGCTTCCGCGACGGCGACCGCGCCAGCCCGCTGGAAGTGGTCGGCTCCGTCGGCCGCAGGAACACCGGCACCCGGCTGCGCTTCTGGCCGGACCCGAAGTATTTCGACACCCCCAAGTTCAACGTGCGCGCGCTGCGCCACCTGCTGCGCGCCAAGGCGGTGCTGTGCCCGGGCCTGACCGTCCGGCTGACCGACGAGGCGACCGGCGAGACCGAGACCTGGTATTACGAGGACGGCCTGCGCGACTACCTGAAGACCGAGCTGGGCGAACGTGAAATGCTGCCGGCCGACCTGTTCGTGGGCGTCCTGAAGAAGGAAACCGAGGCGGTGGACTGGGCCGTGGCCTGGCTGCCGGAAGACGAACTGGTGCAGGAAAGCTACGTCAACCTGATTCCCACCGCCCAGCACGGCACCCATGTCAACGGCCTGCGCACCGGCCTGACCGAGGCGCTGCGCGAGTTCTGCGATTTCCGCAACCTGCTGCCGCGCGGCGTCAAGCTGGCGCCGGAAGACGTATGGGACCGGGTGTCGTTCGTGCTCTCGCTGAAGATGACCGACCCGCAGTTCAGCGGCCAGACCAAGGAACGCCTGTCCTCGCGCCAGGCCGCCGGTTTCGTCGAGGGCGCCGCCCACGATGCCTTCAGCCTGGCCCTGAACCAGAACGTGGAAGTCGGCGAGAAGATCGCGCAGATCGCCATCGAGCGCGCCAGCGCGCGCCTGAAGACCGAGAAACTGGTCGTCCGCAAGAAGGTCACCCAGGGCCCCGCCCTGCCCGGCAAGCTGGCCGACTGCATCAGCCAGGACCTGTCGCGCACCGAGCTGTTCCTGGTGGAAGGCGACTCGGCCGGCGGCAGTGCCAAGCAGGCCCGCGACAAGGATTTCCAGGCGATCCTGCCGCTGCGCGGCAAGATCCTCAACACCTGGGAAGTGGCCTCGGGCAGCGTGCTGGCCTCGGAGGAAGTGCACAACCTGGCCGTGGCCATCGGCTGCGACCCGGGCAAGGACGACCTGTCGGGCCTGCGCTACGGCAAGGTGGTCATCCTGGCCGACGCCGACTCCGACGGCCTGCACATCGCCACCCTGCTGGCTGCGCTGTTCCTGAAGCACTTCCCGGCGCTGGTCGCCGCCGGCCACGTGTTCGTGGCGATGCCGCCGCTGTTCCGCGTGGACGTGGGCAAGCAGGTGTTCTACGCGCTGGACGAGGAAGAGAAGCGCTCGCTGCTGGAAAAGGTCGAGCGCGAGAAGATCCGCGGCCAGGTCAGCGTCACCCGCTTCAAGGGCTTGGGCGAGATGAACCCGCAGCAGCTGCGCGAATCCACCATCCACCCCGACACCCGTCGCCTGGTGCAGTTGACCGTGGACGACGAGGAGCAGACCCGCTCGCTGATGGACATGCTGCTGGCCAAGAAGCGGGCCAGCGACCGGAAGGGGTGGCTCGAGAGCAAGGGCGACCTGGCCTCGCTGGAAGTCTGATTCCGGCGCGGGCGGCAGCTGTCGTGGCGATGGCGCAGGCACGCAGGCGCGGCCGCCGTCACGCCCCGGGGCAGCGGCGGAGCTCCCCCGCCTGCGCCGCTTCGCGCCCGGGATTGCACCCTTGGGCCGGCCCCACATGGCTTTGGGCACATTTGCCGCTCCCGCCACGGGCCTAGGATCGTCCGCTCCCCGATCCTGTGGTCATCCGCATGAAACACCTGCTGTACGTGGCCGCGCTCGGCGCCGGCCTGCTGTTCGCCGCGCCCGCCCCGGCCAGGCCCGCCGCCGACGCCGGTGAAGACAAGGCCGCTGCGGCCGCTGCAGCCGCTCCCGCGGCGCTGCCGGCCGATGCCTCGGTCCGCCAGAGCATGCGCCTGGAAGGCCGCACCCTGGACTACACCGCCACCGTCGGCTCGCTGCCGGTGCGCGATGCGCAGGGCAAGGCCATCGGCGATGTCGTGTTCACCGCCTACACCATGCCCGGCAAGGACCGCCCGGTCACCTTCGCGCTCAACGGCGGCCCGGGCGCCTCGTCGGTGTACCTGAACCTCGGCGCGGTGGGCCCGAAGGTGGTGGCCTTCGGCAGCGAGGGCGACAGCGCCTCGGCGCCGGCCACGCTGCGCGACAACCCCGGCACCTGGCTGGATTTCACCGACCTGGTGTTCATCGACCCGATCGGCACCGGCTTCAGCCGTTCGCGCATTCCCGACGAGGAAGCGAGGAAGCAGTTCTTCAACCCGACCGCCGACATCGAGTACCTGTCGCGCGTGGTCTACGACTGGCTGCTGAAGAACCAGCGCATGACCGCGCGCAAGTACCTGGCCGGCGAGAGCTACGGCGGCTACCGCGGTCCGCGCATCACCCACTACCTGCAGACCCGGCTGGGCGTGGCGATGAACGGCCTGGTGCTGGTCTCGCCGTACCTGAGCCCGACCCTGGAGGACAACAGCGACGTCTCGCCGATGGCCTGGATCCAGACCCTGCCCTCGATCGCCGCCGCGCACCTGGAGCGCCAGGGCCGGCTCACCGATGCGGCGATGCGCGACGTGGTCGAGTACGCCCGCGGCGACTACGCCACCGCGCTGATGAAGGGGCGCTCAGACCCGCAGGCGACCGAGGCGATGCTGCGCCGGGTCACCGAGTTGACCGGCCTTGACCCGGCGTTCGTGCGCCGCGCCGGCGGCCGCCTGGAAACCCAGGCCTACCTGCGCGAGGTATTCCGCGACAAGGGCACGCTGGGCAGCCGCTACGACTCCAACGTCACCGCCTTCGACCCGTTCCCCACCGACCCCGGACAGCGTGCCAACGACCCGTTGCTGGACAGCATCATCGCCCCGACCACCACCGCCATGGTGGACTTCGTCACCCGCGTGGTCGGCTGGAAGGTCGACGCCCGCTACAACGCGCTGAGCTACGAGGTGAACCGCCAGTGGGACCGCAACGGCGACCTGCGCGCCGGCGCGGTCACCCAACTGCGCCAGGCCGTGGCCATCGACCCGCGTCTGCAGGTGCTGATCGTGCATGGCTGGAACGACCTGTCGTGCCCGTTCATGGGCTCGATCCTGACCGTGGACCAGATGCCGGCCATGGGCAGCGACCCGCAGCGGGTGCAGGTGCGCAGCTACCCGGGCGGACACATGTTCTACAGCCGCGCCGACAGCCAGGCCGCGTTCCGCCGCGACGTGCGCGCCATGTACCAGCGCAACTGAAGCCGCCGCTGGCGCACAAACGAAAGGCCCGCCGGGAAGGCGGGCCTTTGCGCATGCGTCGGCCGGCATGCCGGCAATCGCGTCGACCGCTCAGTTCCAGCCGGCCAGCTCGAACACTTTCAGGATCAGGTAGGCGCAGCCGCCGGCCGCCGGGATGGTCAGGATCCAGGCCCAGATGATGCGCTCGATCACCCCGATGCGCAGCGACTTCGGGTTCTTGGCGAAGCCAACGCCCATGATCGCGGTGGAGATGCTGTGGGTGGTCGAGACCGGCATGCCGAAGTGCGCGGCCAGGGTCAGGATGGTGGCCGAGCTGGTCTCCGCGGCGAAGCCGTGGATCGGGTGCAGCTTGACCATCTTGTGGCCCAGGGTCTTGATGATCTTCCAGCCGCCCGAAGCGGTACCGGCGGCCATCACCACCGCACAGGTCAGCACGATCCACATGGCGATGCCGTCGCCGGCATGCGCGTCCGGGTGCATGAACGCCAGCCACGACGGCAGGTTGTCCAGTGCGCCGGTGGCCTCCGCGCCGATCAGGGTCATGGCGATGATGCCCATGGTCTTCTGCGCGTCGTTGTGGCCGTGGGCGAAGCCCATGTAGGCGGCCGAGACGATCTGCGCCTTGCCGAAGAACGCGTTGACCCAGCGCGGGCGCGCCAGCCGGCGCAGCACGCCACCGGCCCGCGCCATGCCGGCGATGATCGCCCACAGCAGGCACATCACCACGATGCCGAGCAGGAAGCCGGCGATCGGCGAGGTGATCATCGGCACGAACACCTTCCACAGCAGGCCCTTGTTCTGCGCCCAGTTGCCGAGGTTCTGCGACCAGATCAGCGCGTCCCAGTTGTTGTGCGCGGCGGCCAGGCCGGCACCGCACAGGCCGCCGATCAGCGCGTGCGAGGACGAGGACGGCAGCCCTTTCCACCAGGTGATCAGGTTCCAGACGATGCCGCCGAGCAGCGCGCACAGGATCACCTGCGGGGTGACCTCGACCACGCTGGTGTTGAGCAGGCCGTTGGCGATGGTCAGCGCCACCGCGGTACCGGTCAGCGCGCCGATCAGGTTCATGCCCGCGGCCAGCATCACCGCCCAGCCGGGCGAGAGCACCTTGGTCGCCACCACGGTGGCGATGGAGTTGGCGGTGTCGTGGAAGCCGTTGATGAACTCGAAGACGAGCGCCGCCAGGATCACTACGAGGACAAGGGTCAGCATCGCAGCTGCCCCCTTGGATCAAGCGAGCAGTCCTGCCGCGCCGCGGCGGGAAGGGGGATGTGGAAGCGCGGCTCGCGGGCATCGGCACGGCCGATGCCCCCGCTTCCGAAGCCGGAAATGCACGGGATCCGCATCATGGCAATCACGAGTTCTTCAACACGATCTGGTAGACCACCACCCCCGCCTCGCGGCAGCGGTCGATGGCCTTCTCCAGGATCTCGAAGAATTCCTTGAGCAGGAACATCTGCAGGTTGTCCAGGCGCCCGGAATAGATTTCCCGGTACAGCTCGAGCATCAGCCGGTCGGCCTCGTTCTCCAGCGCGCGCAGCTTCTCGTTCATCGCCGTCATGCGGTCGATGTTCATGTGGCGCAGGTCCTTGACCATGTCCACCACCACGCCGGCGGCCTGCTCCAGCATCGCCGCGCGCGGGGCGAAGTCGATGTGCGCAAGGTGCTGGGTGGCCAGCGCATAGCGGTCGGCGAACTTCTCGATCTGCTTGGGAATCTTGTACAGCGCCGAGCCCAGCGCCTCGATGTCCTCGCGCTCGATCGGGGTCATGAAGCTGTCGACCAGCGCCTGGCTGATCTTGTCCGAGGCCGCGCGCTCGCGCAGGCGCGCCAGCTTGAATGCATCCAGGGCGGGCTCGCGGTCGGCTTCGCGCATCATCGCGTGCAGCGCCTTGGCGCTGTCGGCGGCGGCCTGGGCGGCCTCGTCGAGATAGGTGTAGAACTGCTTGCCGGAGCCGAAAATGGTCTGCAATGAAAACATTGGAAATGCCTGTCCGCCGTCGCGGAAGGGACGGCACCGGGGCGAATTATGACGGCTGGATGACTTCTCGGGTATTCCCGGCCCGTTTCCGGCCGCGAAAATGAACAGGCGGTTGCAGGCACCGCATGCCGGTTTGCTAAGATGCGCCGGCGCCCTCCGCGGGCGCACCTTATGGACGACGACCCTTACCCCCCGCCGCAGCGCCCGGGCACGCCCCTGAGCCCCTGCCGCCACCGCAAGCACCCTCCCTCCCTGCCAACAACCCGGGGAGCGACCCGTGTTTGAACTGATCCTCATCGTTTTCGCCCTGATCCTGCTCAACGGCTTCTTCGCCATGTCCGAGATGTCGGTCATGACCTCGCGCAAGAGCCGGCTCAAGCAGATGTCCGCCACCAGCAAGCGCGCCGAGCGCGCCCTGGCGCTGGCCGAGAAGCCCGAGAACTTCCTGTCCACCGTACAGATCGGCATCACCGTGATCGGCGTGCTGACCGGCTTCCTCGGCGGTGAAGCGCTGGGCGAAGCCATCGCCGTCTGGATCCAGGGCCTGATGCCGGGCTTCGCCTATGCCAGCGCGGTCGGCAAGGCGCTGGCGGTGACCCTGATCACCTTCGTCACGCTGATCTTCGGCGAACTGGTGCCCAAGCGGCTGGCGCTGACCCGTTCGGAGGACATCGCCGGGCTGGTGGCGATGCCGATGGGCTGGCTGGCGACCCTCGCCTTCCCGTTCGTGTGGCTGCTGTCGCGGACCACCCGGCTGGTGCTGCGCCTGCTGGGGCTGGGCAACACCGACTCGGCGTCGGTGACCGAAGAGGAAATCCGCATGCTGGTGGCCGAAAGCCACGAGGCCGGGGTGATCGACATCCACGAGCGCGACATGATGAACCGGGTCATGCGCCTGGGCGACCGCACCGCCGACAGCCTGATGACCCCGCGCAACCGCATCGCCTGGCTGGATACCAACGCCGACCTCGAGAAGAACCTGGAGACCATGCACGAGCATGCGTTCTCGCGTTACCCGGTGTACCGCGGCAACGACCAGGACATCGCCGGCATCCTCGAGGTCAAGTCGCTGGTCACGCGCCGCCTGCAGGGCGACACCCATGCGTTGTTCGAGAACCTGCGCGAGACGCTGTATGTCTCCGAGTCCACCCATGCGATGAAGCTGCTGGAGATCTTCCGCGAGGAACACCAGTCGATGGCGCTGGTGGTGGACGAATACGGCGAGATCCAGGGCCTGGTGACCATCAGCGACCTGATGGGCGCGGTGGTCGGCCGCCTGCAGGCGCCGGAGAACACCGACGAGGATGCACTGGTGGTCACCCGCGAGGACGGTTCGCTGCTGGTGGACGGCTCGCTGCCGGTGGACGACCTGCGCGAGCTGATGGGCGGGGTCGAGCTGCCCGATGCCGAGGAAGGCGACTACTACACGCTGGCCGGCATGTGCATGCACTTCTTCGGACGCATCCCGCACGCCAGCGAGTACTTCGACTGGTCCGGCTGGCGCATCGAGATCGTCGACCTGGACGGCGCCCGCATCGACAAGCTGCTGCTGCGCCGGCTGCCGGAAGAAGACGAAGATGACACCACCGGCTGAGCCGCAGGACGGCGGGCCGGAAGGCGGCGGCGGCCCGGCGCCGGGCGCTTACCGCAACGAGGGCATCCGCACCCTGCTGTCGATGTTCGAGCATGGCGATCCGGAGGAACAGCAGCCGCTGGGCAGGATCCTGCAGGGCCTCCAGGAAAGCGCGTTCGGCGTATTCCTGTTCATCGCCATCCTGCCGGCATTCATTCCCGTGCCCGGCATCGGTGGCGCGGTCAGCGGCCCGCTGGTGCTGCTGATCGGCCTGCAGATGATGGCCGGCCTGTCGCGGCCCTGGGTGCCGGGGTTCATCGCCCGGCGCGGGCCCAGGCGCGGCACCATGCACCGCTTCCTCGGCCGGATCGACCGGCCGCTGCGGCGCCTGGACCGGATGCTCAAGCCGCGCCTGTCGGCCCTGGTATGGCCACTGCCGGCGCGGGTGTTCACGGGGCTGCTGCTGGTCATGACCGGGGTCCTGCTGTCGCTGCCGATTCCGCTGACCAACTATCTGTTCGGCTTCCAGCTGCTGCTGTTCGCGCTGGCACTGATCGAGCGCGACGGCGCGCTGATGCTGTTCAACTGGATCGCGGCACTCGCCGCCTGCCTGTTCTTCGGGCTCGGCTCCGGGCAGCTGGTCAGCCACAGCATCGACCTGTTCCAGCGCTGGACCAGCTGAGCCGCGGCAACCGCGGCCATCAGGCGGGTCGCCCGCTCCAATTGCCCGTGATCGCCACGGCCGGCCCTGTGCGCCGGCGCCGCCGCGATCCGGGCACAGGGCTCAATGCCGTGCCTGCCAGGCCTGCATCGCCAGTTCGAACGAGCGCAGCCGTGCGCCATGGTCGAAGATGTTGGCGGTGAGCATCATTTCATCCGGCCGGTGGCGCGCGGCGAAAGCCGCCAGCCCCTCGCCCACCTGCTCCGGGTCGCCGAGGACGGTGCAGGCCAGCGCCCGCTCCACCCCGGCCTTCTCGTGCGGTTCCCAGAACGCCTCGATATCGTCGACCGGCGGCGGAATCCGCCCCGGGCGGCCACGCCGCAGGTTGACGAAGCCCTGCTGCTGGGTGGTGAACAGGCGTCGCGACTGTGCCTCCGACTCGCTGGCCACCACGTTCAGCGCCAGGATCGCCCACGGCGTGCGCAACCGTGCCGACGGCCTGAAATCGCGGCGGTAGAGCGCCAGGGCCTCGTCCATCGCGTCCGGGGCGAAATGCGAGGCGAACGCGAACGGCAGGCCCATCGCCGCCGACAGCCGTGCGCTGAACAGGCTGGAGCCCAGCAGCCACACCGGCACCTCGATGCCGGCGCCCGGCACTGCCTGCACGGCCTGGCCCGGCTGCACCGGTTCGAAGTAATGCAGCAGTTCGGTCACGTCCTGCGGGAACTGGTCGGCGCTGTCGAAGTAGCGGCGCAGCGCGCGGGCGGTGGCGTGGTCGGTACCCGGCGCGCGGCCCAGTCCCAGGTCGATGCGTCCGGGATACAGCGAAGCCAGCGTGCCGAACTGCTCGGCCACCTGCAGCGGCGAGTGGTTGGGCAGCATGATGCCGCCGGCACCGACGCGGATGCGCGAGGTGCCGCCGGCGACATGGCCGATCAGCACCGAGGTGGCCGCGCTGGCGATGCCCGGCATGTTGTGGTGCTCGGCCAGCCAATAGCGATGGTAGCCCCAGCGCTCGGCATGGCGCGCGAGGTCGAGCATGTTGGCGAACGCCTGGCCGGGCGTCGCGCCTTCGCAGACGGGGGCCAGATCGAGGACGGAAAGGGGAATCATGCGGCGGTTTCCGGCAGGGGATGGGCAGGACATGGGGCGCGCGGCGCGGTTTCCCATCCCCTAGCGCGGCGCCGGCGGCCGAACACTGTTTTCCAGCGCCCCTGCTGCGGGGCTCAGGCCGCCGCGTCGTCCACCAGCGGCTGCAACTGCGGGTCCAGGGCCACGCGCTCGTCGAACACGAAGCAGCGGCCATCGTAGCCCTCGCCGCCGACCTCCTCGAAGTAACCGAGGATCCCGCCCTCCAGCTGCAGCACGTTGTCCATGCCGTCGTTGCGCATCCACAGCGCGGCCTTCTCGCAGCGGATGCCGCCGGTGCAGAAACTCACCACGGTGGCGTCGGCCAGCGCGGCGCGGTGCGGCTCCAGTGCCGCCGGCAGGTCGGTGAAGCGGGCGATGGGCAGGGTCAGGGCGCCGGCGAAGGTGCCATGGGCGAACTCCTGCGCGTTGCGGGTGTCGAGCATCACCACGCGCCTGCCATCGTCGTCATGGCCCTGCCGCAACCAGCGCGCCAGCGTGGCCGGCTCCACCGAGGGTGCGCGCGGGTAGTCCAGCGGCTGGCCGTCGTCGCGGCGGAAGCTGATGATCTCCTGCTTCACCTTGGCCTTGAGCCGGGCAAACGGCTGCATGCGGCTGTAGCTGTACTTGACGCGCATGGCGGCAAAGCGCGCATCGGCCTTCAGTTCGGCGTAGAAACCATCGATGCCGTCGCGGCTGCCGGCCAGGAACAGGTTGATGCCCTCGTCCGCCACCAGCACGGTGCCGCGCAGCGCGTGCGCCTGCGCCCGTTCCAGCAGGCGGGCGGCCAGCGCGTCGGCATCGGCGACGGGGACGAAGTGGTAAGCGGCGGTGTTGACGATCATCGGCATATTTTACGGCGCGCGCGGGCCTCAGCCACGCAGCAGCATGAACGGCAGCAGCACCAGCGCCGCCGCGGCCAGCATGCCCAGCAGCACCGCAATCACGTACAGCGGCCGCCGCCGCAGCAGCGAGCCGAACGTCTCGGCGGTGCCGTCGCGCAGCGCGGCCTCGCGTTCGGCGCGCACGCGCTGCCCGCGCTCGGCCTGGTAGCCATCCATCAGGGCCCGCGCGCGCGCATGGTCCTGGCGATCACGCAGCCACAGGCCGCCACTGGAAATGCCCCAGGGGCTGGGCTCGGTGCGGTACCAGGCGATACCGTGACGGTCGAGCAGTTCGCAGACCTCGCGGCTTTCGTCTTCGCCGACATTACGCAGATTGAGCAGCAGTTTCGCCATCGCGCCATGATACCCGCTGGCGATGCGCTACCCTTGCGCGCCATGGCCGTGACTCCCCCATGCGGTACGCGCCTGCGCGTGCGCGGGGCCGGCTCGCCGCCCCTCCCCTGGCCTGCCCCGCATCCCGCGCGGCCGCCTTCAACCTGGAGCCCACCATGCGTCGCCTGTTCGTGCCGTTGCTGTTGTCCCTGCTTGCCGCCGGCTGCACCCCGCCCGGTCCGCCCCCGGGGGGCAGCATCGCCGCCTTCGAGCGCATCGACACGGTACCGGGCAGCGGCACCGAAGCGGTACCCGGCGCCCGGGTCACCGTGCACTACACCGGCTGGATCTACGACGAGCGCCGCGCCGACAGGCATGGCGAGAAGTTCGACAGCTCGCTCGATCGTGGCGAGCCGTTCACCTTCGATCTCGGCGAGAAGCAGGTCATCCGCGGCTGGGACGAAGGCGTGGCCGGGATGAAGGTCGGTGGCAAGCGCACGTTGATGATCCCGGCCGACTACGGCTACGGCAACCGCCGCGCCGGCCCGATCGCGCCGGGTTCCTCGCTGGTGTTCGACGTCGAACTGCTCGATGTCCAGCCCCGCTGAACCCGGGCGCGCCGGCAAGCGCGTGGCGGTGGTCGGCGGCGGTCCCGCCGGGCTGTTCGCCGCCGAGCGCCTGCGCGCGTGCGGCCTGTCGGTCGATCTGTACGAGGCCAAGGGCTCGCCCGGGCGCAAGTTCCTGGTCGCCGGCAAGGGCGGGCTCAACCTCACCCATTCCGAACCACGCCCGCAGTTCGACCAGCGCTACCGCGAACGCGAGGCCGAAGTCGCCGGCTGGCTGGACGGCTTCGACGCCGATGCCCTGCGCGACTGGGCGCGCGGCCTGGGTGTGGACACCTACGTCGGCAGTTCCGGGCGGGTGTTCCCGCTGGACCGCAAGGCCGCGCCGCTGCTGCGCGGCTGGGTGCGGCGACTGAAGGAACAGGGCGTGCGCTTCCACGTCCAGCATCGCTGGCTGGGCTGGAACGGCGACGGCTCGCTGCGCTTGCAGTGCGGCGAGGACGAGATCGCCGTGACCGCCGACGCCACCGTACTGGCACTGGGCGGCGGCAGCTGGCCTGAACTCGGCTCGGACGGTGCCTGGGTGCAGGCGCTGCATGCGCGCGGCGTGGACGTCGCGCCGCTGCAGCCGGCCAACTGCGGCTTCGACCTCGACTGGAGCGGGCATTTCTGCCAGCGCCATGCCGGCAGCCCGCTGAAGCCTGTCGTCGCGCACTGGCGCGACCTGCATGGCCGGCCGCAGCAGCTGCAGGGCGAATGCGTGGCCAGCGAATACGGCATCGAGGGCAGCCTGGTCTATGCCATCGCCGCCGACCTGCGCGAAACCATCAACCGCGACGGCCATGCGCTGCTGGAACTGGACCTGGTGCCCGGCCGCGACGCGGTACGCCTGCATGCCGACCTGTCGCGCCCGCGCAAGGGGCGCAGCTTCGGCGAGCACCTGCGACGCGCTGCGGGCATCGATGCGGTCAAGGCCGCGCTGGTATTCGAACGGCTGGGCAAGGATGCCGGCGACGACCCCGATGCGGTGGCGCGCACGCTCAAGCGCCTGCCGCTGCGCCTGCTGCGGCCGCGGCCGATGGCCGAGGCCATCAGCACCGCCGGCGGCGTGCGCCTGGAGGCGATGAATGCGGGGTTGATGCTGCAGGCCCTGCCCGGCGTGTTCTGCGCGGGCGAGATGCTGGATTGGGAAGCGCCGACCGGTGGCTACCTGCTCACCGCCTGCTATGCCAGCGCGCTGCGCGCGGCCGAGGGCGTGGTCGACTGGCTGCGCTGAGCGCACCGCGGTGGGCATGCCACGACGGCGAGGCACCGTACTTCCACCCGGTGCCCGGCCCGCCGCCCCAGCCTCTCCCCCGGGAGGGGCGTGGGTTTCAGTGCAGCTTGGTACCGCGCAGCGCCGCGATGCGCGCGGGCGGTTGGAACGAATCGCTGCGCGCGTCCGCCCAGTACTCGCGGAACACCGCATGGCCCGGCACCCGGTCGATCAATTCGCCCGGCGCCAGGTAGCGGTACAACGTCGCCATCGAGCGGATCTCGATCGGCGACACCCGCCGCAGGATGTGCTCCGGGCCCAGTTCCGAGGGGTCGTTCAGGCCGGCCGCGCCGAGCAGGTCGCGCAGCGCGCGCAGGGTGTTCTCGTGGAAATTGCGTACCCGCTCGGCCTTGTCGGTCGGGTCCAGGTGGCGCCAGCGGCTGGGATCCTGGGTGGCGATGCCGGTCGGGCACTTGTCGTTGTGGCAGCTCAATGACTGGATGCAGCCCAGCGCGAACATGAAGCCACGCCCGGCGTTGCACCAGTCTGCCCCCAGCGCGATGGTCCGCGCGATGTCGAAGGCGCTGGTCACCTTGCCGGCCGCGCCAATGCGGATACGGTCGCGCAGGTTCAGGCCCACCAGCGTGTTGTGCACCAGGATCAGCGCCTCGTTCATCGGCACGCCGACGTGGTCGATGAACTCGGCCGGCGATGCGCCGGTACCGCCCTCGGCGCCATCGACCACGATGAAGTCGGGCAACAGCCCGGTCTCGTGCATGGCCTTGGCGATACCGAACCATTCCCACGGATGGCCGATGGCCAGCTTGAAGCCGGTCGGCTTGCCGCCGGACAGCTCGCGCAGGCGCGCGACGAACTGCAGCAGTTCCACCGGCGTGGAGAACGCCGAGTGCCGCGACGGCGACACGCAGTCCACACCCATCGGCACGCCACGGGTGACCGAAATCTCCGCGCTGACCTTGGCCGCGGGCAACACCCCGCCATGGCCGGGCTTGGCGCCCTGCGACAGCTTGATCTCGATCATCTTGACCTGGTCGTGGTTGGCGTTCTCGACGAAGCGCTCCTCGCTGAAACGCCCCTGCTCGTCGCGGCAACCGAAATAGCCCGAACCGATCTCCCACACCAGGTCGCCGCCGTTCTCGCGGTGGTAGGGCGAAATCGAGCCTTCGCCGGTGTCATGGTAGAAGCCGCCCATCTTCGCGCCCTTGTTCAGCGCGCGGATGGCGTTGGCCGACAGCGAACCGAAGCTCATCGCCGAAATGTTGAACACGCTGGCCGAGTAAGGCCGTGCGCAGCCGGCGCCGATGACCACGCGGAAGTCGTGGTGCGGGATGCTGGTCGGCGCCATCGAGTGGTTGATCCACTCGTAGTCCACCGCGTAGGTACTGCGCAGCGTGCCGAACGGCACCACGTCCATCACGTTGCGCGCACGCTGGTAGACCAGCTGGCGCTGCTGGCGCGAGAACGGCACGTCCTCCAGGTCGCTCTGCACGAAGTACTGGCGGATTTCCGGGCCGATGGATTCGAAGCCGTAGCGGAAGTGCGCCAGCACCGGATAATTGCGCCGCAGCACGCTGCGCCGCTGCAGCATGTCCCAGGTACCGATCAGCGCCATCGCGGCGAACAGGCCGACGCCCCAGTACCACGCGGGCCAGTGCGCCGCCAGCACCAGCGATACCGGCAACAGGACCAGTGCCAGTACATAGACCAGATAACGATGCATTGCCGTCCTCGTGACCGGGGATGGCGGATTCTACAACCGGTCGTCCACCACGTGCCGCGGCCATACCGACTTGACGTCGTAGACCACCATCTCCGGCACGCCCAGCGCACGTATGCGCGCGGCGTCGAGCTCGCGGAACTGGCGGTGCGCGACCGCCAGCACCACCGCGTCGTAGTGTCCCTGCGCGGGCGCATCGACCAGGCGCATGCCCGATTCGCGCTCGGCCTCGGCCGCATCCGCCCATGGATCGAAGGCATCGACCTGCGCGCCCTGCCCGGACAGCAGGCGGGCCAGATCCAGCGCACGGCTGTTGCGCAGATCCGGGCAGTCCTCCTTGAAGGTCACACCCAGCACCAGCACCCGGGCACCGCGCAGCGGCTTGCCCTTGCCGGCCAGCAGTGCGTCCACCCGCGCCACCACGTGCGCGACCACCCGGTTGTTGACCTGGCGCGCGGTGTGGATCAGGTCGGGGTGGTAGCCCACGCTCTCGGACTTGTGCAGCAGGTAGTACGGGTCCACGCCGATGCAGTGGCCGCCGACCATGCCCGGGCGGAACGGCAGGAAGTTCCACTTGGTGCCGGCCGCCTCGAGCACGTCCAGGGTATCGATGCCGAGGCGGTCGAAGATCAGCGCCAGTTCGTTGACCAGGGCGATGTTGACGTCGCGCTGGATGTTCTCCACCACCTTGGCCGCTTCGGCCACGCGCAGCGACGGCGCGCGCCAGGTACCGGCGGCGATGATGCGGCGGTACAACGCGTCCACCACTTCGGCCGCTTCCGGCGTGGATCCGGAAGTGATCTTGCGGATGTCCGGCAGGCGCCGCTGGCGGTCGCCCGGATTGATCCGCTCCGGGCTGTAGCCGCACCAGAAATCCTGGTTGAAGTGCAGGCCCGAGCCCTGCTCCAGCAGCGGCACGCAGACTTCCTCGGTGGTGCCGGGATAGACGGTGGATTCGTAGATCACCAGGTCACCGCGCTTGAGCACCCCGGCGATCAGCTGGCTGGCCGCGCGCAACGGCTCCAGGTCAGGCTGCTCCCACGCATCGATCGGCGTGGGCACGGTGACGACGAACACATTGCACCGGGCCAGTTCCGCCGCGTCGGCGCAATAGCGCAGGCAGGTGGCCGCCGCCAGTTCGGCGGCATCCAGCTCCAGCGTGCGGTCGTGGCCCTGGCGCAGCTCGGCCACGCGCGTGGCATCGATGTCGTACCCAAGCGTGTCCAGCGTCCGCCCGAACTCGACCGCCAGCGGCAGGCCCACATAGCCCAGGCCGACGACGGCGATGCGCGGCGCACTGGCTGCGGAAATGTCGGCGCTCATCCCATCCCTCAAGGTTGCATGCTGGTGCCCGGAGCCGGAATCGAACCGGCATGGGGTTGCAGCTGGCAAACTTTAAGCAATGCCACTCGCAAATGGTAGAGCAACGTCCCGGGAAATTTCCACACCTGATCACCGCCAACCACCAAAATGGCGGAATTTCCAAATGCCCGCGATAGGCAGAGTTTTACAAAGACTAAGATAGGAATAGAATACGAAAATATCAGCGCCACCTGCACACAGCAACTACCTCAATACCATATATAAAAAAGCAACATCACATCACACACCACAATAAAGACATATCAATGGAGTGGAGCAAGGGTCCAAATTAGCGTACAAGTTACTGCAGGAACAGTCGTCATCCCGCTAATCAAGTTATAAGAACACTGATAAACACTCTCGTTAGATTTTGACGTAATCCATATGGAGGAAGCATGTACTTGCACCTCAAATCCAGAAGTACTTGTCGTAGTAGAAACGGGAGTTGAGCACTTCCCCGCCGGAACCCCCAAACTCGTCACCCTAGACACACAAAACGAAACTCGCCCATTTGCATTATTAAAGAACCAAGTTCCACCAGCCGCCGCTTCACCAGAATGCTGAGATATAGCACCAATATCTGCCGACACACTCCCATTAAAAACAATTCCAACAGTCAACACAGATGCCATTATAAGCGAACGACCAATACCCATACGTCCTCCAAAGATGAATAATCACCCACACAGAAAAGCAACTCCAATACAATCAAAACACTGGAAATAAAATACCAAATGTAAAATAAACCATCATTTATATATAACAATAGGAAAAATACCAGTTGCAGCGTAGGAAATTCCTTACACCACATAAACTCCTCACCATAGATGTGGCGTCCAGATGCCGGGGCAAACCTAGCCCCGCCCCCCCGTAGTGAGCGGCATCCACTTCCCAGCGAGCAACGGTCGAAACAAAAAACGGATCTTGCCGGCGACATTCGCCAAGCGCAGCGCCAACTTCGGCCACACCTGGGGGAGGGGGATGACCGAACACTAAGTTCGCAACCGCTGCGGCGCCAAGGTCACCCCGACGCGATGAATTGCGGAAATGCCGCCTTCATTGCGGAAATGAAAAAGGCGGCCGAAGCCGCCTAAGTCATTGTGCCCGGAGCCGGAATCGAACCGGCATGGGGTTGCCCCCGGCGGATTTTAAGTCCGATGCGTCTACCAGTTTCGCCATCCGGGCATCGCGATAGCCTGCCTGATCGGCACGCGCTTGTGAATCCGAACGATGCCATGCGGTCGAACCCCGCCATCGCGGCGGGGCTGCGGCGGCGGTTCCCAACGCGGGCGTGGCCGTCGCACGCCGGCCACGCCCCGCGGCGGCGTTCAGATCGCCCGCGAGTACCGTGCCGGCTGCTGCGGCGCCTGCAGGTAACGGTCGAAGCACATGGCGATCAGGCGCAGCAGTGGCCGCCCCTGCCGGGTCGCGGCGACGACGCCGTCGTGGTACCGGGCCAGCCCATCGGCGGCCAGGTGCTGCAGCGCCGCCAGTTCGACGGCGAAGTACTGCTCGAAATCGATGCCGTGGCGCGCCGCCAGGGCGTGGCCGTCCACGCGGCCATGGCACATCAGCTGCTGGATCAGCTCGGCACGGAGCACGTCGTCGGCATCCAGCTCCAGCCCGCGCCATACCGGCAGGCCGCCAGCATCGATCCGCGCCTCCCAGTCCTTCAGGTCACGCGGGTTCTGGCTGTAGCTGTTGTCGATCCGGCTGATGGCGCTTACGCCCAGCCCCAGCAGGTCGCTGTCGGCATGGGTGGTGTAGCCCATGAAATTGCGGTGCAGGCTGCCGGCGCGCTGCGCGCGCGACAGGTCTTCTTCCGGCAGCGCGAAATGATCCATGCCGATGTACTGGTACCCCGCCGCCGACAGCCGCTCCACCGCCAGCCCGAGCAGCGCCAGCTTGCGTTCGGCGTCGGGCAGCTCCGCATCGACGATCTGCCGCTGCGCCTTGAACAGGTGCGGCATGTGCGCGTAGCCGTAGATCGCCAGCCGGTCCGGACGCACCGCCAGCACGGTTTCCAGCGTGCGTGCGAAGCCTTCCAGGGTCTGCTTCGGCAGGCCGTAGATCAGGTCGACGTTGACCGAGCGCAGGCCATGGCGGCGGCAGGCGTCGATGATCGCCAGCGTCTCGTCCACGCCCTGCACGCGGTTGATCGCCTGCTGCACCGCAGGGTCGAAATCCTGCACACCGAGGCTGGCGCGGTTGAAGCCCAGCTGCGCCAGCACGGCGATATCGTCCGGACTGACCGAGCGCGGGTCCAGTTCGATGGAGAAATCGCGGCCGGTATCGCCGCTGAAGCAGAAACGCTGGCGCAGTCCCTCGACCAGGCGCGACAACTGTTCCGGCTCTAGGAAGTTGGGTGTGCCGCCGCCGAAGTGCAGCTGGGTGACCTCGCGCCCGGGTGCGAACAGCGGCGCCACCCGGTCCGCTTCGGCAAGCACGCGGTCCACGTACGGCGCCCCCTTGTCACGGTCGCGGCTGATGACCCGGTTGCAGCCGCAGTAGAAGCAGGGACTGGTGCAGTACGGCACGTGCACGTACAGCGACAGTGGCCGCGCCGATGCATTGCTGCGCGCGATGGCCTCGCGGAACTGCCCGGCACCGTAGCCATCGTGGAAATGCGGCGCGGTGGGGTAGGACGTGTAGCGCGGTCCCGGCCGGTCATGGCGGCGCAGGATGTCGGGATCGAAGGTCCAGCCCAGGGGATCGGGAAATGCAAGGGGAGTGTCCATGCGCGCAGACTGCCCGATGCCGCGCGCGGCTGCCTTGAGCCAGATCAATGGAGCCGCCGCACGCCCCGGCCCGGAGCGTGGCCGGCCCTAGGGGTCCAGCACCGTCAGCGTGGGCCAGCGCGACATCTGGAACCGGCGCCAGAAATTGCCGGCGATGCGCTCGGCGGCATCATCGGCCAGCCGCTGCATCGGCACGTTGCCCAGTTCGGCCGTGGTCTGCCGGAACAACTGCAGCCAGCGCTCGAACAGTTCCTCGCGCAGTTCGTCGATCACCATGTGTTTCTGCATCGGCGCGCCCTGGAAACGGCGGGTGCCGCGCAGCAGTGCCGACCAGAAATCGACCAGGTGCCGCATGTGCGCCTCCCAGTCGTCGACATGCGCCTCGAATACCGGCCCCAGCAGGTCGTCCTTGCGCACGCGCCCGTAGAAGCGCCGTACCAGGCGGTCGATCTCCTCCTCGCTGCACAGGTCCGCCGCCGGCTGCGGCAGGCGTTCATCGTTCATTGCTGCAAAGCTCCTCGCCTGGCGGCCATTGTGCTGAACGGCTTCCGGGCATGGCTTGATCCAGATCAAGGCTGCCCGGCCCGGGGCTGCCTAGGCTGAAGGCAAGTCCGCCCTTGCCTTCACCGCCGCTTCGGCGAAGCGGCAAGCACCGATTGTACGCCCGACAGGCCCCGCGTCCGATGTCACCATGATCGACCCCGACACCTCGTCCCCCACGCCCCCCTCCCCGGTACAGAAGCTGGGCGCGGTGCTGTGGCCGAGCTTCTTCGTCGCGGTGGTCGCGTCGGTGCTGTTCTTCGCCTTCTTCGACCCGCTGGACCTGCAGCGCATCGGCTTTCCGCAACATGCGATCAGCCGCGGCCTCGGCTATACCGCCGGCTTCTTCCTGGCGTGGCTGGGCACGTTCTGCGCCTGCAGCGTGACCGCCCTGCTGCTGCGCGCGCCCGGTGGCGACGAAGAGCCGCCGCTGGAATGAGCAGCATCCAGCGCCCCGGCTACTCCGCGACCGCGCACCCGGCCGCGCCCACACGCCGGGCACCGGTGCAGCGGCGCCATGTCGCGCAATGGCTGGTGCTGGCGCTGATGCTGGGCCTGTTCTACGGCGTGCCATGGCTGCGCTGGCATGATGCCCCCTTGCTGCTGTTCGACATCGAGGCACGCCGCATCCACTTCTTCGGCCTTGGCCTGCGCACCGATGCGATCGTGCCACTGCTGTGGCTGGCGCTGGCAGGACTGACCGCGCTGTGCCTGGTCACCAGCCTGTACGGCCGGCTGTGGTGCGCCTATGCCTGCCCGCAGACCGTACTGACCCGCCTGCACCGCGCAGTGCGCCGCCTCACCACGCTCAACGGGCGGGCCGGCGGGCGCACCGAGCCAGTCCTGCGGCACGCGCTGTGGGCCGCGGTATCGCTGTGGACCGGCATCACCTTCGTGGGTTATTTCTCACCGATCGGCGGCCTGGTCGGCGGCTTGCCCGCCTTCGAGCTCGGGGGCTGGAAAGTATTCTGGATCGCCTTCTACGCCCTGGCCACCTGGGCCAACGTGCTGTTCCTGCACGAGCAGGTCTGCACCTACCTGTGCCCATACGGCCGCGTGCAGCCATGGCTGACCGACGCCTTCACCCCGTCCATCCACTATGACGCGCGGCGCGGCGAGCCACGCGGCGCACGCGCGGCCGGCGGCGGCAGCGTGATGCAGCGTGCGCGTGGCCTGCTGGATCCGGTGACCGCGCGCGACTATGTGTTCCGCGCCGCACACCCGGCCAGCGCCGGCCCGCGCCCGACCTTCAGCGACGCCCATCTCGGCGACTGCACCGATTGCGACGCCTGCGTGCGTGCCTGCCCGATCGGCCTGGACATCCGCAACGGCCGCAACGACTCGTGCATCGAATGCAATGCCTGCACGGATGCCTGCGACGACACCATGGCCCGCAACGGCTTCCCTGCCGGGCTCATCCTGCGCACCAGCATCGCCCGCATCGAGCAGCGCCCCCCCGCTACCTTCCGCGCCCGGCCGCTGCTGTTCGGCGCGCTGACCGCGCTGTTCCTGGTCCTGGCGATCACCGGGCTGCTGGCGGCCAGCTGACGCCGCGCCGGCTCAGGGCGCTTCCACCGCATAGCCACGCGCCTGCAGCCGGGCCAGGTAGCCATCGGCAGCCAGCAGGCCGTCGACCGGCAACATCGCGAACGTCTCGCGGTTCCGGCCCAGCGCCTCCTCGGCGATCGTCATCCAGTGCCGGTAGCCGCGCTCGCGCAGATCGCCATAGCCGCGGTTGCGGGCGAAGCCGGAATCGGCAACGGCACGCAGGCAGGCGCCATCGGCGTCTTCCAGGCGCAACTGGCGCAACGCCTCGACGTCACCGACCGCCCAGGCATTGGCGCGCTCCACCAGCCGCGGCAGGTCGCGCTCGACCGACGCCAGCTTGTGCTCGAAGCAGGCCACGTCATCGAAACCGCCGGCTCGGAACTCGCGGATCGCCGCCTTCGGGTCGTCGATCTCGAACTTCAGCGTCGTCGAGGTCGGCTTGATGCCGGCGGCCTTGGCCGCCTTCTGCACCACCGGCCAGACCACCGGCTTCTGCCCCAGTCCGGCCGACTTGATCGCCGCCGCGTACAGTTCGCTGGCGGCGATCATCGGCCGCTTGCGCTCGACCCCACCGTCGCGCCCCAGGTAGCGGCGCTTCTGCGCCTGCCAGCGCGCATACAGCGCCGGTGGCAGCACATCCTCCAGCTTCGCGCCATCCTCGTTGCGCATCGCTTTCCACGCAGCCGGCGCCAACGCCAGCATGCCGAAGAAGCCCACGTCGGCATTGAACGACAAGGACGGCGGCAGCAGTACCTGCTGCGAGCGCGCGACGATCGCTTCCACCTCACCCGACTGCCACTGGATCCGGTCGGGCAGCGGCGACGCCGTCCCCAGGATCCACAGCACGTGGTCGTCCTTGCTGACCTTCCACAACCCCGGGCCGGGCTGCACGCCATGCACCACCAGGGTTTCCAGATCGCGGATCGGCGCCGGGTCCGGCGTGCTCGCGGGTACGGCGGGCGGCGCAGCCGCATGCAACTGCGAGAGCGAAACCAACCACAACCCCACCAGCACACTCCATCGGGCAACGCGCATGTCCGTTCCTGACATCCGGGAAAGGCGCGAATCTAGCCGGTTCCACGCCCCTGCGCGTTAAGGTGGCGGGAGTTGCCGACGACGCCCGCTCTCAGCAGTGGCAGCGCGCATGGCGCAACGAAAAACGGCCTGCACCATGAAGTGCAAGCCGTTGATCAGCAAACAGTAATTGGTCGGGACGGCCGGATTCGAACCGACGACCCTCTGCCCCCCAGGCAGATGCGCTACCAGGCTGCGCTACGCCCCGATCGTTACTGCATGCCGCCACCGTGGTGGCGAGCCGGCGATTATACGCGTATTGCCGTGGAAGCGGTCAACGCCGCAGCAACTGCAGCACTTCCTCCAGCTCCATGCGCACCTGCCTGATGATCTGGTTGCTCAGCGCCGACTCCTGCCGCGCACCCTCGCCTTCAAGACGCAGGCGGGCACCGCCGATGGTGTAGCCCTGTTCGTACAGCAGGCCGCGGATCTGCCGCACCATCAGCACGTCGTGGCGCTGGTAGTAGCGGCGGTTGCCGCGGCGCTTGGCGGGCTCCAGGCTGGGAAACTCGGTTTCCCAGTAACGCAGCACGTGCGGCTTCACGTCGCACAGCTCGCTGACCTCACCGATGGTGAAGTAACGCTTGGCCGGAATCGGCGGAAGTTCGCGGTTACTGCCCGGATCCAGCATATGCCTCCACCCGCTCCTTGAGCTTCTGGCCCGGACGGAAGGTGACCACCGTGCGGGCGGAAATCGGAATCTCCTCCCCGGTCTTGGGATTGCGGCCCGGGCGCTGGTTTTTGCGCCGCAGGTCGAAATTGCCGAAGCCGGACAGCTTCACCTGACGTCCCTGTTCCAATGCATCGCGCAGCACGTCGAAGAACGCATCGACGAACTCCTTGGCCTCGCGCTTGTTCAAGCCGACCTCGTCGAACAACCGGTCGGCCATCTCCGCCTTGGTCAATGCCATGCCTGTTCCCTGTTACCTGCGCTTCAGCCCCGGATCCTGGCGCCGTGTTCATGCTCGACGGCGGCCACCACGGAGGCGACCACGGCGTCCACGTCGCGGTCCGTCAGAGTGCGCGAGGTGTCCTGCAAAATCAAGCCCATAGCCAGACTCTTGAATCCGGGTTCGACGCCCTGGCCGACGTAGCGGTCGAACAGCACGACCTCGCGCAGCAGGCTGCCCGCGGCCTGGCGGATGGTCGCCAACAGCGCCGCCCACTCGACCGCCTCGGCCGCCACCACGGCCAGGTCGCGGCGTACCGCCGGGAACCGCGACAGCTCGCCGGCGCGTGGCAGCGCACGCGCGGCCAGCGGCTCCAGGTCCAGCTCGAACGCCAGCACTTCCACGTCGATCTCCATCGCCGCGGCCAGGCGCGGGTGCAGCTGGCCGATCCAGCCGATGCGCTGGCCGTCGCGCCAGACGTCGGCCGACCGTGCCGGGTGCGCGAACGGGTGCTGCGCGACACGGAACTCAAGCTGCGCCCCGGCGGCGGCGGCCAGCGACTGCAGGTCGCCCTTGAGGTCATGGAAATCGACCTTGCGCGCCTTCTCGCCCCATTGCAGCGCAGCGGCATCGCCACAGACCGCCGCGGCGACGCGCACGGTTTCACGCGGCGCCTGCCCGGCTTCGCCGGCCTGCTGCGCGAACACGCGCCCCAGTTCGAACAGGCGTACGCGGCCGGCCTGGCGCGCGACATTGCGACCCAGCGTGGCCACCAGACCCGGCAGCAGCATCGGCCGCATCACCGCCAGCTCCGCCGACAGCGGATTGGCCAGCGCCACGCGATCGTCCAGCAGCGACCAGTGGTCCAGCAGCTGCGCATCGACGAAGGCGTAGTTGATGGTTTCCAGCATGTCGCGCGCCACCAGCTGGCGGCGCACGCTCAGCTCGTCCAGGCGGGTTTCGCTGGGCATGGCGATGCGTGCCGCACCCGCGGGCAGCGTGGTCGGGATCTGCTCGTAGCCGTGGATGCGCGCGAGCTCCTCGATCAGGTCCTCTTCGATGGCGATATCGAAGCGCCGGCTCGGCGCGGTGACATTCCAGCCTTCGGCCGCCGGCGCCACCTCCATGCCCAGCGCGCGCAGGATGCGCTCGACCTCGGCATCGTCGATGGCGATCCCGAGCACGCGCGCGATGCGTGCGCGGCGCAGCAGGATCGTGGCCGCCACGGGCAGGTCGGCCTCGCGCACGGCCTCGGTGACCGGCGCCGGCACGCCGCCGGCCAGGTCCAGCACCAGGCGGGTGGCGTATTCGATCGCGGTGCGCGGCAACTGCGGATCGACGCCGCGCTCGAAACGGTGGCCGGCATCGGTGTGCAGGCCCAGCTTGCGGCCGCGGCCCATGATCGCGGCCGGCGCGAAATGCGCCGCCTCGAGGAACACGTTGCTGGTGGCGTCGGTGACCCGGGTATCGAAGCCCCCCATCATCCCGGCCAGGCCGACCGGGCGGTCGGCATCGGTGATCACCAGGAAGCTGTCGTCCAGGGTCGCATCGCGGCCATCGAGCAGCTTCAGGGTTTCGCCGGCGCGCGAGCGGCGCACGCCGATGCCGCCCTTGAGCGTGTCCAGGTCGTAGGCATGCATCGGCTGGCCCAGTTCCAGCATCACGTACTGGGTGATGTCCACCAGCAGCGACACCGGGCGCACGCCACTGCGGCGCAGGCGCTCGGCCATCCACGAAGGCGTGGCCGCACGCGCATCGACGCCTTCGATCACGCGGCCCAGGTAGCGCGGCGCCTCGGCGCCGGCCTGCAGCGTGATGGCCAGCTCGCGCGCGCCCTGCGCCGGCACCGCGTCGGCGGTGAACGGCTTGACCTGGCTGCGGGTGGCGGCGGCGACGTCGAAGGCGATGCCGCGCACGCTGAAGCAGTCGGCGCGGTTCGGGGTGAGCTTGATCTCGATGCTGGCGTCGGGCAGGCCGAGGTACTCGACCAGCGCCGTGCCCACCGGCGCGTCATCCGGCAGCTCCAGCAGGCCGGAAGCGTCGCTGTCCAGGCCCAGTTCCCTGGCCGAGCACAGCATGCCGTTGGATTCCACGCCACGCAGCCTGGCCGGCTTGATCTTGAGCTCGCCGATCTGCGCGCCGACCAGGGCCAGCGGCGCCACCAGGCCCGGGCGCGCGTTCGGCGCTCCGCAGACGATCTGCAGCAGCTCGCCCCGGCCCGCATCGACCTTGCACACCTGCAGGCGGTCGGCCTCGGGATGGCGCACCGCCTCGACGATGCGCGCCACCACCACGTGGTCCAGGCCCTGGCCCAACGCCGTCACGTCCTCGACCTCCAGGCCGATGGCGGTCAGCACCGCGCTCAGCGCGTCGCGCGAGGCGTCGGTGGGGACATGGCTGCGCAGCCAGTTTTCGGAGAATTTCATCGTTGCTCGATCCGTTGTGCGGGCCATCGCCCGCCGTGTGTGCCTGTGGGAACCTGCTGCCGCGCCTCAGGCGAACTGGCGCAGGAAACGCACGTCGTTGTCGAAGAACGCGCGCAGGTCGTTCACGCCATAGCGCAGCATCGCGAAGCGCTCCACGCCCAACCCGAAAGCGAAGCCGGTGTAACGCTCCGGATCGATGCCGCAGTTGCGCAGCACGTTCGGGTGCACCATGCCGCAGCCCAGCACCTCCAGCCAGCGGGTGCTGCCGTCGGGCTGCTGCCAGGCGATGTCCACCTCCGCGCCCGGCTCCACGAACGGGAAATAGCTCGGGCGGAAGCGCATCTCGAAATCGCGCTCGAAGAAGGCGCGCACGAACTCGCTCAGCGTGCCCTTGAGATCGGCGAAGGTGGAGTGCTCGTCCACCAGCAGGCCCTCGACCTGGTGGAACATCGGCGAATGGGTCTGGTCGCTGTCGCTGCGGTAGACCTTGCCGGCGGCGATCATGCGCAGCGGCGGGCGGTGGTCGCCCATGTAGCGCACCTGCACCCCGGAGGTATGCGTGCGCAGCAGGCGGCCATCGCCGAAGTAGAAGGTGTCGTGCATGGCGCGCGCCGGGTGGTGCGGCGGGAAGTTCAGCGCCTCGAAGTTGTGCCAGTCGTCCTCGATCTCCGGGCCTTCGGACAGTTCGTAGCCGAGCCGGCCGAAGATCTCGGTGATGCGCTCCAAGGTGCGCGTGACCGGATGCAGGCCGCCGCGCCCGCCATCGCGCCCGGGCAAGGTGACATCGATGCGCTCGGATGCCAGGCGCGCGTCCAAGGCCGCGTTCTCCAGCAGCGCCTTGCGCTCGCCCAGCGCCGCGGACACCGCATCACGCGCGCGGTTGATCGCCTCGCCCGCCGCCTTGCGTTCGTCGGCCGGCAATGCGCCCAGCTGCTTGAGCTGCGCGGTGATGCTGCCGCTCTTGCCCAGCAGGGCCACGCGCAGGTTCTCCAGCGTTTCCGGATTCTGCGCCGCGGCCACGTCGGCCAGCGCCTGGGTGGTCAGGGATTGGATGTCACTCATGGATCGACGGATCTCGGATGGGTCGCCTCACACGTTCCGCGCCGGGGCGATATCCCGGAGCTCCCAGTCCCCTTCCGGTGGAAGAAGATCGAGGTGAGGGCACGAGCGAATCCTAGCGTAGTCGGATTGCGCTGACGCCGATGCACCGATTGTTTCCCAATCCGGTGCGTGGCGACGCGTTCAACCCCGCTACTGCCGCGGGCTCCTGCGGCGCGCCCTCATCCGCCCCCTCGGGGCGCCTCCTCCCGAGGGAAGAGGGAACGGCCAAGCTGGAAAAAGAAATGGGGAAGGACTTGCGCCCTTCCCCATGCATTGTCTCATTCACCACCGCCGCGGGTGAACCGCGCCGGCAGGGGAAGGACTTATGCCGCCAGCGCGCTCTTGGCCTTCTCGGCCAGCGCGGCAAAACCCGCCGCGTCGTGCACGGCGATGTCCGCCAGCACCTTGCGGTCCAGGGTGATGCCAGCCTTGAGCAGGCCGTTCATGAAACGGCTGTAGCTCATGCCGTTGATGCGGGCAGCCGCATTGATGCGGGTGATCCACAGCGAACGGAAATTGCGCTTCTTCTGCTTGCGGCCGATATAGGCGTACTGCTGCGCCTTGATGACCGCCTGCTTGGCGACGCGGAAAACCTTGCGGCGGGCATTGTAGTAGCCCTTCGCCTGGCTGATGATCTTCTTGTGGCGGCGGCGCGCCTGCACACCACGCTTGACTCGTGCCATGGTTCAGTTCCTCAGAGGTAGGGCAGCATGCGGTCCAGACGGCCTGCGTCTTCTGCGCGGACGTGGTTCGTCTGACGCAGGTTACGCTTCCGCTTGGTCGCCTTCTTGGTGAGGATGTGGCTACGGTTGGCGTGGCCAGCCTTGTACTTGCCGGAAGCGGTCTTGCGGAAACGCTTGGCCGCCGCCCGGTTGGTCTTGATCTTGGGCATTGCTATGTCCTTGATGGTCTCTTTTTACTGGCCGGGCGGTGGCTTGCGCCACGCTTTCCATCCTTGCCCTTGCCTGCTTGAAGCCCGCACTCCCGATGGAGGCAGGCAGGTCCTGTTGGGTGTTGCAAACAGCAAACCCGGCGAACCGGGCCGCCCATTATGCCCGGGCCCCAGCACACTTGCAAACGCAGGCGGCAGCGGGGACAGGCAAATGAATACGGGACGGGAAGCCGGCGCCAGGCCCCTCCCCGTCCGCGGGTACGGCTGCGGCCCGGGCCGCGGCGCCGTTACTTCTTCTTCGGCGCGATCATCATGACCATCTGCCGGCCTTCCAGGCGCGGGCGCGATTCGATCACGATGTCCTCGCCCAGGTCCGCCTCGATGCGACCGGCCATCTCGCGACCCAGCTCCTGGTGGCTCATCTCACGGCCACGGAAGCGGATGTTGACCTTGACCTTGTCGCCCTCCTCGAGGAAACCACGCATCTTGCGCAGCTTGATCTGGTAGTCGCCCTCGTCCGTGACCGGACGGAACTTGACTTCCTTGATCTCGACCTGGCGGCTCTTCTTCTTGGCCTCGTTGGCCTTCTTCTGCTGTTCGAACTTGAACTTGCCGAAGTCCATGATCTTGCAGACCGGCGGATCGGCCTGCGGCTGGATCTCGACCAGGTCCAGGCCCTCATCCTCGGCCATCGACAGCGCTTCGTCGCGCGTCAACACGCCGATCATTTCACCGTCGCTGCCGATCACGCGCACGCGCGGCACGCGGATTTCATGATTGCGACGATTCTGCTTGTTGTCAGGGGTACTGATATTGCAATCTCCGGATGGAATCGAACCGGCCCCGGCGGAGCGTCCGCGGGGACCGGGGCTGGATGCTTACTGCCTGTGTTCCGCCTGCAGGCGTTCGATGAAGGCCTGGAGCGACATGCTGCCCAGATCCTCGCCCGAACGGGTGCGTACCGCCACCGCGCCGTTCTCCTTCTCGCGGTCGCCGATGACCAGCAGATACGGCACACGCTGCAGCGTATGCTCGCGAATCTTATAGCCGATCTTCTCGTTCCGCAAATCGGCGGTGACCCGGAACCCTTGCTCCGCAAGGGTTTTGCGAACCTGCTGAACGTATTCAGCCTGGGCGTCGGTGATATTGGCCACCACCACCTGCACCGGCGCCAGCCAGGTCGGGAACGCGCCGGCATGGTGCTCGATGAGGATGCCGATGAAGCGCTCCATCGAGCCCACGATGGCCCGGTGCAGCATCACCGGGTGCCGTTTCTGGCTGTTTTCGTCGACGTACTCGGCACCGAGCCGGCCCGGCATCATGAAGTCCACCTGCATGGTGCCCAGCTGCCAGGTCCGGCCGATGGCGTCCTTCAGGTGATACTCGATCTTCGGGCCGTAGAAGGCACCCTCGCCGGGCAGTTCCTGCCATTCCACGCCACAGCTGGACAGCGCAGAACGCAGGGCGTCTTCGGCCTTGTCCCAGGTGGCGTCGTCACCCAGGCGCGATTCCGGGCGCAGCGCGATCTTGATCTGGATGTCCTCGAAGCCGAAATCGGCATAGACCTTCAGCGCCTGGGCGTGGAACGCGCGGACCTCGGACTCCACCTGCTCCTCGGTGCAGAACACGTGGCCGTCGTCCTGGGTGAAGCCGCGCACGCGCAGGATGCCGTGCAGCGCACCGGACGGCTCGTTGCGGTGGCAGGCGCCGAACTCGCCGTAGCGGATCGGCAGGTCGCGGTAGCTGTGCAGGCCCTGGTTGAACACCTGGATGTGGCCCGGGCAGTTCATCGGCTTGACCGCGTAGGTGCGCTTCTCCGACTCGGTGAAGAACATGTTGTCCTGGTAGTTGTCCCAGTGGCCGGACTTCTTCCACAGGCTCACGTCCAGGATCTGCGGGCAGCGCACCTCGCCATAGCCGCTGCTGCGATAGACGCGGCGCACGTACTGCTCGACCACCTGCCACAGCGCCCAGCCCTTCGGGTGCCAGAACACCAGGCCCGGCGCCTCTTCCTGCAGGTGGAACAGCTCCTGCTGCTTGCCGATGCGGCGGTGGTCGCGCATCTCGGCTTCCTCGATGCGCTTGATGTAGGCCTCGAGCTGCTTCTTGTCGGCCCATGCGGTGCCGTAGATGCGCTGCAGCTGCTCGTTCTTGGCGTCGCCGCGCCAATAGGCGCCGGAAATACGGGTCAGCTTGAAGGCCTTGAGGAAACGCGTGTTCGGCACGTGCGGGCCACGGCACATGTCCACGTATTCCTGGTGGTAGTACATGCCCATGGCCTGGATGTCGGCGGACATGTCCTCGATCAGGCGCAGCTTGTAGTCCTCGCCGCGGGCCCTGAAGATCTCGACCACCTCGGCGCGCGGCGTCATCTTCTTGATGACGTCGTAGTCCTGCGCGATGAGCTCGCCCATGCGCTTCTCGATCGCAGCCATGTCATCGGGCGTGAACGGGCGCTCGGAGTAGATGTCGTAGTAGAAGCCCTCGGCGATGACCGGGCCGATCACCATCTTCACGTCCGGGTACAGCTGCTTGACCGCATGGCCGACCAGGTGGGCGCAGGAGTGGCGGATGATCTCCACGCCCTCCTCGTCCTTGGCGGTGATGATGCGCAGCGCGGCGTCGTGGTCGATGACGTCGCTGGCATCGACCAGCACGCCGTCGACCGCGCCGGCGATGGTGGCCTTGGCCAGGCCGGCGCCGATGGACTGGGCCACGTCCATGACGCTGACCGGGTTTTCGAACTGACGGACGCTGCCGTCGGGGAGAGTGATGTTGATCATGGCTTCACCTGGGGGATGGCCCGCCGGTCGCGGCGGATCGCGGGGCACGCGATGCGGGAATGCGCCTGCGGAGAATCGGGGCAATAAAAAAGCGCCACGAAGGCGCCTGCTGCAGGGCCGTGGCGGAATCTGGCGTCAGGAGTGGGTAGTGCTCATGTCGCACGCTCGGCCGGCGTTTCCGCGGGCCACCTTTTCCGGAAGGAGGTCGGGCACGATGGTAAACCAATCGCGGCCATTCCGCCTCCATCGCGCGTGTGCCGGCGTCCCTCTGTCCGGCCGGCAACCGCGCCGCGCGCCAGCGCGGCGGGCCACGGGAAACCAGGGGAAAGCAGGCCTGGGCGACACATTCCGGCGGGTCGCCCGGCCCGGATCGACGGCCACAAAAAACCCGGCATCTGCCGGGCCATTGATCCACTCCTCACCGGAGTGGTGGGCGGTACAGGGTTCGAACCTGTGACCCCTACCATGTCAAGGTAGTGCTCTACCGCTGAGCTAACCGCCCTTTTCGCCGCAACAAATTGCTTGCTGCGAGGGCGCGTATCTTATGCCAGCGGTTCGGCAAGAGCAACAGGTTTCCGGAAAAATTTTCACATCGCCCTCCATGCGCCCCGCCCCACCCGCGGGCAAGGCACCGGCAAGGCGCGCGACTCATCCCAGGCTTGCTTCCTTCATGCGGCGGATCTGGTCGCGCACCCGCGCCGCGTCCTCGAACTCCAGGTCGCGCGCATGCTGGTACATCCGCTGTTCCAGCTCCTTGATGCGGGCCGCCAGCCTGGCCGGCTCCAGCGACAGATAGTCGGCCTCGGGCTCTGCCACCCGCCGCCCCTTGCCCTTGGCGCCGGACTTGGCCGATCCCTCTTCATGCGCGCCCTCGAGGATGTCGATGATCGGCCGCGCCACCGACTTGGGCACGATGCCGTGCGCCTCGTTGTGCTCCACCTGCTTCTGGCGACGGCGGTCGGTCTCGTCGATGGCCGCCTGCATCGAGCGGGTGATCCTGTCGGCATAGAGGATCGCCTTGCCGCGCAGGTTGCGGGCGGCGCGGCCGATGGTCTGGATCAGCGAGCCGGTCGAACGCAGGAAGCCTTCCTTGTCCGCATCCAGGATCGCCACCAGCGAGACTTCCGGCATGTCCAGGCCTTCGCGCAGCAGGTTGATGCCGACCAGCACGTCGAACTTGCCCAGGCGCAGGTCGCGGATGATCTCCACGCGCTCGACCGTATCCACGTCCGAATGCAGGTAGCGCACGCGGATGCCATGCTCGCCGAGGTACTCGGTGAGGTTCTCGGCCATGCGCTTGGTCAGGGTGGTGACCAGCACGCGGTCGCCCATGCTGATGCGCGCGTGGCACTCGGACATCAGGTCGTCGACCTGGGTGGCCACCGGCCGGATCTCGACCTGCGGGTCGACCAGGCCGGTCGGGCGCACCACCAGCTCGGTGATCTCGTCGCCCGACTCGCGCAGCTCATAGGGTCCGGGGGTGGCCGATACGTAGATGCTGCGCGGCGAACGCGCCTCCCACTCCTCGAAACGCAGCGGGCGGTTGTCCAGCGCCGATGGCAGGCGGAAGCCGAACTCAACCAGGGTTTCCTTGCGCGAGCGGTCGCCCTTGTACATCGCGCCGATCTGCGGGATGGTCACGTGTGACTCGTCGATCACCAGCAACGCGTCCGGCGGCAGGTAGTCGAACAGGGTCGGCGGCGGCTCGCCGGCGGCCTTGCCGGTCAGGTGCCGCGAGTAATTCTCGATGCCACTGCAGTAGCCGACCTCGGCCATCATCTCCAGGTCGAACTGGGTACGCTGGGCCAGGCGCTGCGCCTCGACCAGCTTGTTCTGCGCGTACAGCTGCTCCAGCCGCTCCTTGAGCTCGGCCTTGATCGTCTCGATCGCCGCCAGCACCCGTTCGCGGGTGGTGGCGTAGTGGGTCTTGGGGTAGATCGTGTAACGCTGCATCCTGCGCAGGCTCTCGCCGGTGAGCGGGTCGAACATGCCCAGCTGCTCGACTTCGCCATCGAACAGCTCGATGCGCACCGCCTCGCTGTCCGACTCGGCGGGAAACACGTCGATGACCTCGCCGCGCACGCGGAAGGTGCCGCGCTGCAGTTCGTACTCGTTGCGGGTGTACTGCAACTGGGTCAGGTGCTTGATCAGGTCGCGCTGGTCGATGCGCTCGCCCTTGGACAGGATCAGCCGCAGCGACAGGTAGTCCTCGGGCGCGCCGAGGCCATAGATCGCCGAGACCGTCGCCACCACCAGGGCATCGGGCCGTGACAGCAGGGTCTTGGTCGCGGCGAGCCGCATCTGCTCGATATGCTCGTTGATCGAGCTGTCCTTCTCGATGAAGGTATCCGAGGCTGGCACGTAGGCCTCGGGCTGGTAGTAATCGTAGTAGCTGACGAAGTACTCGACCGCGTTGTGCGGGAAGAACGACTTGAACTCGCCATACAGCTGCGCCGCCAGCGTCTTGTTCGGCGCCATCACCAGGGTCGGCCGCTGGACCTGCTGCACCACGTTGGCGATGGTGTAGGTCTTGCCCGATCCGGTCACGCCCAGCAGGGTCTGCTTGGCGATGCCGGCCTCGAAGTTGGCGACGAGTTTGGCGATCGCGGCCGGCTGGTCGCCTGCCGGCGAATAGGGCGATACGAGCTGGAAACGGTCGGACATGGCGGCGCCGGCGGTATGGACCGGCAAGTATAGCCATCGCACGGATGACGGCCGGCTGAGGACATTTCCCATGCCCGCCTGCACCCTGCGGCCGATTCCCGTCGCCAACGTATCGGCCCAGTCTGCCTGCAGTCGCGCTGCGCGCCGTTCCGCGGGAAAGCCCTGCATGGCCTGGACACCCCTAGCATCCCCTCCTCCCTCGCCGCATCCGCGCGGCATGAGCCTGGTGGAAATCCTGGTGGGCGCGTTCATCCTGGTGACCCTTGCCATCGTCGCCCTGCCATCCATGGAGGGACTGATCGAACGGCAACGCACCCGGGCCGCGACCTATGCGCTGCTCAACAACCTCGCCCTGGCCCGCCTCACCGCGGTCAGCAGGCGCGGCATCGCCGCGCTCTGCCCTTCCACGGATGGCACCACCTGCACGCGTTCGAGCGACTGGAGCAATGGCTGGCTGCTGTTCCTCGACCGCGATGGCAACCGCCGCCCCGACACACCGGACGACATCGTGCGGCAGGACATACCCCCGGCATCGCGCCACATCCGGGTTGTCAGTTCCGCCGGACGACGACAGGTCCGCTACCTGCCCGATGGCCGCAGCGCCGGCAGCAACCTGACCATCTCGCTGTGCAACACCAAGGGGCGTCTGTTGGCACGGGTGATCGTCAACAACGCGGGCCGCGCGCGCACTGCCCGCCCCAGGACGCCGACTGCATGCCCGCGTTGAACGCCCGCGCCCGCGCCCGCGACGCGTCGGCGGGGCTTGCACGCCCCGGCGTCGCTGCGTAGAATGCGCGTCCCCGCCCGAATAGCTCAGCCGGTTAGAGCACTTGACTGTTAATCAGGGGGTCGTTGGTTCGAGTCCAACTTCGGGCGCCAGATAAAAAGCCTGCGAGCGATCGCAGGCTTTTTTATTTGCCTGGCCGACCTCCCCTGTCGGCCCACGCCCCCCCGCGCACCACTCCGCCGGATTACCAGCAGCCAGGGCTGCTCGGGGATTTCACGCCCAACTGGTTGATGCTCAACGTTCCGCACGAATCACCCGACTGCTTGCCCTTGGGCGCGGCGGAGACCGTGTAAGTACGCGCACCGACATTCCTGCTGAAGGTGTAATAAAGCAGCGCATCACTGTCGCATGAAGCGGTCAACGTGGCGATGTTCGGCGCCGCCGCATAACTCAGGTCGGTCGTGTACACGCGCTCCAGTCTTTGCGCCACCGCCGCCGCACATGCCGCACCCGCTGCCCGGCGCGCCTTGCGCATGTGTTCGTTGTAGCTGGGCAATGCGATGCTGGCGAGAATCGCCAGTACCGCCACCACCACCATCAGCTCGATCAGGCTGAAGCCAGATTCCCGAGCGCCTCGCCCACTCTTCATTTTCTCAATCTCCCTTCAGATCGCGCCAGGAAACCCGCTCCCAGCGGGGTGGAATCGTCGGCACGGCCACGATTTCGCCGTTGCTGCCCGCGACCAACATGACGCCGCGCATCAGGTTTGGCAACGTAGGCATGCCCACGCCCGCGTCCACCGAGCCGACCGGCAGATTGTTGATCGTGTCGTTGGTCGAGGAGTTCTTGTCCAGGTCGAAATAGGAGCTGCCCGCACTGGTCCCGGTAAACGCATCCAGCGCATTGATGTAACCGCGGCCATCCGCATCACAGGCATTGCCGGTCGGTATCATGCTGGCGGTGAGCAGGAAGCTGGATACCACCTGGGCGTCCTGCACGATCCGCTCGCCCGCCTCGGGCAGGTCGATGTACCAGCCCTTGGATCCGGCAGGCAGGCTGGCCTTCCCCTGGAAGGCCCGCACCGGGTACCCGCTCGAGGTGCCCGACGTCACCTGGACGGTGCGCTGGGTCAGATCTGAACGGCTGATCGTCGCCCCCGTGTCCATGAACCCGTACATGCTCTGCACGTTGACGTTGCTGGAATCGGCATCTTCCGTCGTGAGGTAGCGGCCGGTACCGAAGAATACCCAACGCTTGTTGGTCCACGGATGGGTTGCCACGGTGACGCCCGCACTGATCGGCTGCGCCTTACCGGTTGCGTCCTGCGCAGTGAAAAGCCGGGTGGCGGTCCATGCAGCCGCCGAGGTATTGGTCAGGTCGAACTTCCACACGTTGCCGAGCATGTCCCCGGCATACACATAGGCCAGGGTCTTGCCGTCAGGACCGTAGATACCGGTCGGCGCGGAAAGACCGTTGGGTGCCGAGGACGAACCCGCACCGGTATCGATCTCGCGGATGACGGCACCGGTCACGGCATTCAGCACCACGAGCACGGCCCGGTCGTGACTGCTGTTGACGCCGTTGCCGAAAACGACGGCGGCATTGGTGGTTCCCTGCACATTGGCCAGGATGGGCCGGCCCAGCACCTGACCCATGTTGCCATCGGTGGTTTCCGAACGCTCCCACAGGGAAACACCACTCGCGGTGGCGGACGCCGGTGCGGTCACGTTCAACGCATACAGGCCCTTGCCGCCCCTGCCCAGGCTGCCCACCAGAATGTTCTTGTTGGGCGTCAACGCGCGGTTGGTCACGACCACCGGGCCATCGACGAAGAACTTGTGCGAATAGTCGCCCCGGCTCAGCGTGGCAAGCTGGGTGAAATTGATGATGTTGGGCACGTAGGCGAACAGCTCCTGGCCGCTGGTGCCGTTGAAGGCATGCAGCATGCCGTCATTGGCGCCCACGTACAGGGTGTCCGTCTCCCTCACATAGAAGGGGGAAGAGCCGACAATGTCCCCCAGCACGGTGCTGGGCCGGTTGCGCAGCAGACCGCCATTGCGCTCTTCATTGCTGCTGTCGCCCTTGATGTACGCCGCGTTGTCCGCCCCCGTCACCGCGTAGTCCGCCGGCCCGCCGACGCGCGTCAGCGCCGCCTGCTGGCTCGTCGTGGGGAAGGTTCCACCGTAGGTGAACACCTTGCGGGTCGCCAGTGGCGGAATGCTGGACGTCCAGCCACTACCCACGCCATCACGGGTCACCGTCTGACCCTTCACCGTACCGGTCCAGGTACCGGAGACGTAGCTGGCACTGAACACCTTGGAGCCGGCATTGAGCGATGCGGAGTTGGTGGCGACGTTGGAGAACGACCCGGTGCGCTGCGCGATCGCCGCGAGCGCCTTGCCCAGCCCGGCGGTGAACTCGGACGGACTGGATGCGGACACGAACTGGCCATGCCCATTGACCGCGGCATGCAGCAGGTCGTCGATGCGCCGCGCGTTGTCCGTGCCGGGATTGGAGGTGTCCGGGTCGGGCCAGGCCGGATTGGCCGGCACGCTGTCGACGCTCGACCAGCCCATGGTGGTCTTCAGGCCGATCGAGATGCCAAACGTGACCATGTGCTGCCAGAACGCGGGATCGGCGTCCGTCGCCGGCACATTGTTGTTGTCCGGCCTGGACGTGTTCCCCATGTAGTCTTCGGTACGCAGGTCCGTCTTCCAGTACTTCATCGCCACGTCGGCCAGCGTCCTGGAATAGCTGTCGCTGTAGGGGGCCGCCGCCGTATACGTATAGGTCTTGTTCTTGGGGCCCTTGATGGTGCTGCCATTGGTGCCATCGGCGTTGCCACTGTCGACCGTCGAGGTGTTCCAGTAGCCGTCGGTGGTCAGGATCGAGAAGTTCTGCCGGCAGGAAAGCTGGTCACTGCCTGATTCGGGGCCATACGGACCGTTCGAATCGGAGCGGCTGAAGTAGGTGCCGGCATCGTCCAGCGCCTGCTGCAGTGGCGTGCCATTACTGGCCCCGGCGGCGAACAACCGGTTGTACCAGGTCGAACGCGACGTGGTGCTGGTGCTGCCAGCCACCGTGGGGTCGGCCACGTTGTTGACGAAGCGCCCGTCGTTGCCGTCGCGGACCGGGATGTCGAACGTATTGCGGCCCCAGATGGTGCGGAACCCGACGCGCACCTTGCTGTTCAACGGACTGAACGCCTCGGCGGCACCTGCCTTGGCCGCCTTGGTGCGGGTGCGGTGGTAGGAGTACCAGGTAGCGAAATTGGCCTTCTCGTCCGCCACCGTATTGGCCGAGCCCGTACGCGATGCAGGCAGCGCCGCGGCACAGTCGATCCAGCCATAACCACTGCCCTGTCCATCACAGCTGTTGGTGGTGTAGCGCTGTGCGGAAATCTGGTAGCCGGTGCTGTTGTTGGTGTTGCGCTGCACCCTGACCGTGTATTGGCCAGCGGCCGTCTCGGGCACCTGGCAGAACCCGGAACTGTTGCGCGACGAAACGCCGGAGCAGACGACATTTCCGGAAGGGTCGTAAACCCAGTAATTGAGGGTCCGGGAATTGTTGGAGCTGGTGTTGTCGATGGTGATCTCGAGCACTGCGCCGGCAGATACCGAGGCCAGCCGGTTGTCGACGGCCGTATTGTTGGAAAGAGTACCGGTGGCCGTATTGCTGCCACCCACCTGCACCGTCTGCTTGGCGGTGGTCACCACCGTGCCGTAGACGCCGCGCAGGATGTCCCCGCTGCCCGGTATGATCTGGTAGCGGTAGTAATTGGATACGTTGGAAAGATAGGAAGCAGCGGTATTGGCGGTGTTCTTGGGCACGTAGAACGTCTGGATGTTCGCCGACAGATCCTTCGAGCCGCCGTTGGTTCCGGCACCGGAGTGCGTCACCACCAGATCACTGCTGTACACCCGGGTAAAGTCCATGCCACCCGTGAGGCGATTGCCATCGGCATCCATCCACGGCTTGTAGGTCACCGCCGGGTTGTAGTACAGCGTATTGGTCGCATAGCTCTGCATGTACAGCCTGGAGTTGTCCAGGGTTTCCGTGGTGACGCCGGTACCCGAGGACACGCCGTTGGCATCGGGCCGGCTGCTGAACGAGCCGGGGCCGGTGATTTCGGTGACGTCCTGGTTGTTCATGTTGCGCCAGGCCATCGATCCCGAGTCATCCAGGATGAACAGGATGTTGGGGGCTACGCGCGCCGCCGTGGTCAATGGATCGTCGGGGATCACGATGCCTGCGTTGACCGGCAAGGCCAACATGCTGGCCAGGAACGCGGCAGGGCCGGCCCACCACTGGCGCCCGGTCGGCTGGGATGTCCCGTGCTTGGAATGCTTGCGCTTCATGATCATTGTCCCGGTGATGGGGTACGACTGGCCACGTTGGCCTGCAGCACGACATCCGCCCGCCCGACGGAACGGCTGCGCGCGGTGATGCGGAAAAGCGGGCTCTCGCAGTCCGGCGAAGGCGGCAGGCTGTCGCAGTTGCCCTTGTAGCCCGGCCCGACGCCCAGGTACTCGATCCAATACTGGGGCGCCGCCCCCAAACGCGTGTCGTAGGTGCCTGCAGGCAGGCTCGCCCAGACCGCAGCCGCCCCGGTCGGACAGACACTTGTGCTGGTGCAATCGGCGGCTGCCGGGATCGTTCCCGCTTCCCAGGCCGAATTCCCGGCCAATACCACATCCTGCGCGTAACGCAGGGCGGTTTCGGCTCCCTGGAAGGCCAGGCTGCGGTCACGCATGTTGGCGCTCATGCGCTCCTGCATGGCCGAACTGCGGAGTATCGCGATGCCCAGGACCGACAGTATCAGCAGCAATATCAACACCACCAGCAAGGTGATGCCCCGCTGCGCGCGGCTTGCCGCCAGAGTGGGGCCGCCGGTGCCGACGGAAAGGCTCATAGCGTACGACTCCGGAGGCTGAAGATATTGGACGAATTGCGGGTCAATGCCTTGCCATCCACATCCCGCCCGGTGAGCACCATGGTGGCACGCACGCTGATGACCGATGACCAGTCGGCGGGGGTAGCCGTATAGCTAGCGCCTCCCTGCTGCAGATAGGAGAAGGCGATCGACTGGACACCGTCGGTGACTTCCTCGCCCGCGCCGCCGAAGCGCGAGACATAGAGCGAGTTGCCACCACGACCATTGGCGGCGACATACCAGCGCGCGCTGCGCAACCGCCCCACCACCACGGAGGATGGCGGTGCGTGCTGGTCGGCGCCGGGGTTGTAACCGCCCGGCAGCGCGGCGAACCCGACGGTACTGCTGCTTACGCTGGTGGCCTGCACCACGAAACTCTTGCGCGCATTGCACAGCAGCAGCCAGTCGCCCACCTCGAATTTGTCCGTGGCATCGGAAACCTGCGCCGAATCCAGGGTGATGGAGGTCGAGGTCGATGCGGTGACCTTATAGGCCGCATCTTCCCCGGAAACCACGGTCAGCTGGCTGGCATTGCCGGTGATCGGATTGTCACGGAACGCATCGGACTGGGCGCCCGTGGTTTCCACGACCGAGGCCGTGGAGCAGGCAGACCCGCCGGCCGAGCGGATGTCCTGCGACATCACCTCGAACGCGACCCGCGCGCTTTCCTGGATGCGGTTCAGCCCTTCGTTGGCACGAAACGAGTTCTGATTGGACTGGAACATGACGAACGCCGCACCCAGCACCATCAACCCCAGCACCAGGGCGATCATCAACTCGATCAGGCTGAAGCCCGCCGAGCGGCGGCGGCCTGCACGGTAAGCCATGCCATTCATATGCGCACCTCGGTTGCCACCTGGCGGGTGCTGCTGCCGCCGGCGCGCTGGTCGTCCCACTGAACCGTGATCCGGTAGCGGCTGTTGCCGAGCGCCTCGATCCGGCCGCAGGTACTGGTGTCGCCTGCCACGCCCATCGTGCTCTTGAGCGCGTTGATCCAGGCTGCCTGATCGTTCTGCGCCAGACTTCCGCCCGAACCCGCGCTACAGGTCATGGCCATCGCATAATTTCCTGCATTGAGCCGGTTGGCGCGCATCGCCTCGGCGATCGACGTCGTCTGCATCACCGCCTGGCTGCTTTCCAGCGAGCCCTGCCCGCCGCGCAGTGCCAGCGCCTGCATCGCAGCGATGCCAAGCAGGCCGATACCGAGAATCAGCACCGAAATCATGACTTCCAGCAGGCTGACGCCCCGCTGGTTGCGTGCCAAATGCCGCCCCGTCGGCCGACGCGGGCCGTGGACGGCGCCGTTCATGGACATGCCCCACCTCCATTGTTCTTGGTGGTGGTGACTCCACCACCGACCAGCATGGTCACGACCCGCTGGTTGTCACCCACGGTGCTCACCGGCAGGCAGACCGTCATGCTGGCCTGCGCATCGAGCAGGCCCGTGGGGCGGAAACGGATGCCGGCGGCCGGCCCGGCGACCTGCATGTCACCAGACGCGGCCGAATCGCGGATCACTTCGCTGCTGCCGTCGGCATTGTCGCGACCGGTCACGATCCAGCGGCTCCAGTCGGTCGTGCTGGCACAACTCGTGCCGTTGTCGCTGCCGCAGACCGTGACGGGCGCATTGCGGCGGATGGCCTCCGAGCGCGCCAGCTGCAGGGCGGTGACCAGCTCCGTGGATGTGGCGCTGAGGCGGTTGGCGGCGATCAGCCCCTGCATGGCAGGCACGGCGATCGTGGCGATGATCGCCAGCACGGCCACCGTCACCATCAGTTCGATCAAGGTAAACCCAGCCCCTGCCGATGGCCGCGGAGTTCCAGCATCCCGTAGCGACATGACACTCCCCATGATTTTCCAAACCGACAGTAACCGCGGCGTCCGGTCCATTTCCATACGATTGCGACGAGCGGGCCGATCCCGGGAGCCAGCGGTCGCCCGCGGTGGCTATGATCCCGGTTCCCCGCCCAGGTTGGTGCCGTGTCACATCCCCATCGCCCGATCGACATCCTGCTCAGCCCGGCGACCCTGATCGGGGTGGTCCTCGCCGGGGAGGCGCTGGCCGCGCTGCTCGCCCTGTCTCCGGCGCCGGTGGACGACCGGCTGGTACTGTTCGGACTGGCATCGCTGGGGATCCAGTGGGCGACCCTGGGCACGCTGGCTTTGGTCCATCTGCTTCGCCCACTCCTCGGGCGGCTGAAGCCACAGCCGCTGGCATGGACCTGCCTGGGCCTGTTGCTGGTCACCACCCTACTGATGGCCGCGGCATCCTGGAAGTTGATGAGCTTCCGCCATGCGCCGGGCGACCACGAAGGCACCCTGTTCGTGCTGCGCGCGCTGGCATTGGCGCTGGTGGCCGGCCTGCTGGTACTGCTCGCGTTCCAGAACCACTGGCGCGTGCGGCAACTGGCGCTGCGCGCCAAGCAGGCGGAACTGGATGCCCTGCAGGCGCGCATCCACCCGCACTTCCTGTTCAATACGCTCAATACCGGGGCCGCGCTCGTGCATCAGCAGCCGCAGAAGGCCGAGCAGTTGCTGCTGGACCTGGCCGACCTGTTCCGCGCAGCCCTGACCGATTCGCGGCAGGTCCCGCTGCACGAGGAAGTGGAGCTCGCCCGCCGCTATATCGATATCGAGCAACTGCGCTTCGGTGCGCGGATGCAGGTGGAATGGACCTTGCCCGACACGCTGCCCGCCGTCGCAGTACCGATCCTGTCGATCCAGCCGCTGGTGGAAAACGCCATCCACCATGGCGTGGAGCCCTCGCCCGGGCCATGCCGGCTGCAGATCGCCATCCAGCCGGAAGCCGGTGGGGTCAGGATCACGGTCAGCAACGACCTGCCCGCGCCCATGGCCAGCAGCATCCACCGTGGCCACAGCGTCGGCCTGCAGGCGTTGCGCGCACGGGTCCAGATGATGGGCGGCGATGTCCACACGCAGGCAGCCGATGGGCGCTACCAGGCCTCGCTGAGGATGCCGGCGGCCTGAGCAGGCGGACGTACCGGCGCCAGCGCCCGGAACCCGATGCCGCGCCCCGGATGGCACCGGGTACGCGGCACCGCGTCGGCGCCGCAGGTCAGGTCAGGTCACGACCTGGTAGCAGGGGTGATACTCACCCGAAATCTTCATGCGCCGCTGTTCGACGAAGGCCCGCAGCAGCGCATCCAGCGCCTGCATCATGTCCGGGTCGCCGTGGATCCTGAACGGCCCGAAGCGCTCGATCCGCTGCATGCTGTCCTCCTTGACGTTGCCGGCGACGATGCCCGAGAACGCACGCCGCAGGTCCGCCGCCAGCTCCGGTGCGGGACGACCGTGATGCAGGTCCAGGGCGGCCATTGCCTCATGCGTCGGAACGAACGGCTGCTGGTACTCGTGCGGAATCTCCACCGACCAGTTGAAGAAGAACGAATCCTTGTGCGCCAGCCGGTACTCGCGCACCCGCTTGATGCCCTGGGTCATGCGCCGCGACACCGCCACCGGGTCGCCGACGATGATCTCGTAGCGGCTGGCCGCCTCCTCGCCCAGGGTCATGCGTATGAACCGGTCGATCTGCTCGAAGTACGGCGCGGCGATGGTCGGGCCGCTGAGGATCAGCGGGAACGGCAGCGCCTTGTTCTCCTCGCGCAGCAGGATGCCCAGCAGGTACAGGATTTCCTCGGCGGTGCCGACGCCGCCCGGGAATACGATGATGCCGTGGCCCATGCGCACGAACGCCTCAAGGCGTTTCTCGATGTCCGGCATGATCACCAGGTGGTTGACGATCGGGTTCGGCGACTCGGCGGCGATGATGCCCGGCTCGGTGATGCCGATGTAACGGGTATTGGTCCTGCGCTGCTTGGCGTGGGCGATCGTCGCGCCCTTCATCGGTCCCTTCATCGCACCCGGGCCGCAGCCGGTGCAGATGTCCAGACCACGCAGCCCCAGCTCATAGCCGACCTGCTTGGTGTACAGGTATTCGTCGCGGGAAATCGAGTGGCCACCCCAGCACACGACCAGGTTCGGCTCGCTCGGCTGCAGGATGCGGGCGTTGCGCAGCACGCCGAACACCGCGTTGGTGATGCCCTCGGATGTCTCCAGGTCCGAGGCATACTCCGGCCCCAGCTCGATGGCCATGTACGCCAGGTCGCGCACCACCGAGAACAGCAGCTCGGCGATGCCGCGGATGATCTCGCCGTCGACGAAAGCCATCGCCGGCGCATTGGTGAGGTCGATGCGGACGCCGCGGTCCTGCTGCGCCACCTGGATGTCGAAGTCGGGATAGAGGTCGCGCGCCGCGCGCGGGTCGTCCGATGCGCTGCCGCTGGTGAGCACGGCCAGCGCGCAGCGCCGCAGCAACTCGTGCATGCCGCCGCTCGACGCGTCGCGCAGGCGCGCGACCTCCGCCCGAGACAACACGTCCAGACCACCGCGCGGGTAGATCCGCGCATCCTGCACCGGCAGCGCCCGTGCCACCGCCTCTTTCGTCGTCATTTCCATCCTCGGTTCCGCCTTCACAGTTGGTCGAATGTAGCGCTGCCCCCATGAAAAGGAAAACGGCCGGGTTGCCCCGGCCGTTTTACCGTTTGGTTCCGATCAGTGGATCGCTCAGAACTTGTAGCGGAAACCAACCTGCAGCGACCAACGGGACTCCGGATCGGTCAGGAAACGCTTGTACACCTTGCTTTCGTCGAAGTTGTACACGTACTTGCCCGTAGCCTTGTCCACGCCCACGAACTCGACGGCACGCATGTCGCTATACGGCGACTGGTAGGCGATGTGGCCCCAATCCTTGTTCAGCAGATTGCCGACATTCATGATGTCGAGCCAGATCTCCGACTTGTGGCCCTTGAAGAAGCCCGGCAGCTCCTGGCTGATACGCACGTCGAAGTTGTTCACCCACGGGTTGCGGCTGCTGTTACGCGGAGCAACGCGCCCCTGATAGCTCAGCAGCTCGGGGTTCTTCTTCAGCCAATCGAAGAAGGAGGTCTCCATCGCTGCGCCGCCACTGAACAACACATCACCCAGACCTGCCGGGACGTACAGCAGATCATTGGTATAGCCATCACCGTTCATGTCGTTCAGGTAGCGCCAGCTGTAGGGAGTACCCGAGCGGCCTTCGTAGAACGCGGTGATGGTGGTGTTGTAGTTGCCGAAGAATGCCTTGCGGAAGGTCAACGATGCAGTGACGCGATCCTTGATCTCGTAGTTCGACGTCGACGCGACATCGTCGTTCGGGTCGAACACGCCGATGTTCTGCCAGTTGGAAATGGCGCGCGAGGAGGTCAGCGGATTGACTTCCGTCGCATCGGTGTAGGTGTAACCCACCATCCAGCCCCAAGTGTCTTCCAGCGGCTTGCTCAGGCTGACGGTGAACTGGCTGCTGCGGCCCTTGTCGGTGTTCTTCAACAGGATCACGCCATCGTTGTGCCAACCGGTCACGTTCTCGTAGCCCGGAATGGTGTCAGCGATCTGCGCGATGGTCTGGCCATTGACGATGCCACCGTTTGCACGCGTGCCGGACGCCTTGCCGTACAGGTTCTTCCAGTACAGGTTACGACCGTCGACACCCTGCGTGTAGGTCGGAGCCCCCAGGTCCAGGCGCTGGAAGTACAGCGCATTGTTGACCTTGGTCAGCAGCAGTTCCGCAGATGCCACGATGCCGTGCCACGGCAACTCGGTATCGAACGCAAGGTTGGCCTTCCATACCGACGGCTGCTCGATCCCCTTGTCCATCAGGTTGACCATCATCTGGTAACCCGCGGCCGGATTCGGCGTGGTGGGATTGTCCGCATCCAGCGAAACCGGCAGCTTTGCCCAGATTTCCTCACGCTGGGCCGGGGTCAGGCCGGCGATACCATTCGGGAAGGCGTTGTAACCAATCAGACCGAAACCGGAGTTCTGGTAGGAGTTACCGACCCACACGTTCGCGGCAGCGCCCTGGAACAGGCCCAGGCCACCACGCAGCTGCGTCGGACGCTCGCTGTCGAAGGTGTAGTTGAAGCCGAAGCGCGGCTGCAGCAGGGTCTTGTCCAGCGTGTACCGGTTGTCCAGCCCATAGACCTTCTGGACCAGCTCATTGTGCATCGGCACGTCATCCAGCGACGGGATATCCGCACGAAGGCCGAACAGCAGGGTCAGGTTGTAATTCACCGCCCAGCTGTCCTGCACGAACAAGCCGGTATTGCGGTGCTTGTAACGCATGGCCACCGAATCCATGCCCAGACCCGGCACCGGCGCGTTCAGGCGATAGTCGCCGTAATGGCCATTGCGGAAGTTCTCGATGCTGGAGAACGTGTACGAGCCCCAGATGTTCTGGGCGTACAGGTTGTATACGTCGTTCTTTTCCCAGTCGAAGCCGAACTTCAGGGTATGGTCACCGACGTACCACGTACCGGCACCGTAAGCCGTATCGGTCGTGGTGTTGATCTGGTTGCCGTGACGGAACTCGTCCGCACCGAAGTTCAGGTAGGGCGATGCGGCGACGTCGCTGTCGGTGGCGCTGGTGCGGAAACCGATGCTGATCTGCGGCATCTTGGTGTTGACCGAGCTCAACGAATCATAGGTACGGCGACCGATCTTGAATTCGGTGGAGAAGTTGTCGCTCCAATCGCTGAACAGCTGGGCGACGGAGGTCTCCACGGTCTTGTTCACCGCATACCAGCGGCTGTCCAGGCCCAGCGAGGTGCTGCTGGAACCAGCCAGCGTCGGATCAACCTGCTCAAGCTTCGAAAAACGCGCCGAGAGGCGATGCTTGTCGCTGATGTTCCAGTCGATCTTGGCCGCGTACTCTTCGATTTCCTGCTTGATGCTGCTCGGCGCGTTGAAGCTGCCGATGTCGACGCCGTACTTATCCTTGGCGATCTGCTGCACTTCGGCGATCTGCGCCGCGGTGATGTTCACCTCGTTGGTCGCACCCGAACCGACCGGACCAAACGAGCTGCCTGCACGATCCTGCTCGAACTTCTCGTAGTTCACGAAGAAGAACAGCTTGTCCTTGACCAGCGGGCCACCAAAAGTTGCACCGTAGGTCTTTTCCTTGTTGAAACCGCTGAACGGAGCATTGTTGGTCGGATTGTCGCCAACCATGTCCTTGTCGCGGTAGACGCCGTAAACCGAACCATGGAATTCGTTGGTACCGGACTTGGTCACCGCATCGATCACTGCACCGGTGGCGCCGGTGATCGTGGTGTCGTAATTGGAAATATCGACGTTGATGGCTTCAATCGCATCCATCGACACCGGCTGGCGCTTGGTCGGGAAGTTGTTCGACTCCAGGCCAAAGGTATCACTGGTGTTCACGCCATCGATGCGAATGGCGTTGTAGCGCGGGTTCTGGCCGCCAACGGTCAACTCGCCACGCGACTTGTCGCTCTGGCTGATGCGCGGGTCAAGGCGCACGAAGTCCTGGATGTTGCGATTGATCGAGGGCAGCGCCTCGATCTGCTCGCGGGCCAGGTTCGTGCCAGTGCCCATCTTGCTGGAACTGAAGATCTCAGAACCACCGCCAACCGCCATGACCTGCACGGCTTCCAGAGTGGTCGCGGCGAGATCGCCGCTCAGTGCCGTATTGACCGTATTGACCTGGTTCAGGCTCAGGTACACACCCTCTTCCGTCTTGGTGCCCTCACCCGGCTTGGTCACGGTGATGGTGTACGGACCACCCACGCGCAGGCCGCGCGCGTTGTAACGACCCGACGTATCGGTCGTGGCGCGGCTGACCGTGCCCGACTCGACGTGGGTGATGGTGACTTCGGCACCGGCCACCGGCGTACCGCCGTTGTTGGTGACCAGGCCGCCGACGCCGGCGGAGGTGCTCTGTGCGAAAGCCGGCGCGGCCGCGAGAGCGGCAACGAGACCAAGGGCAAGCTTGGACATCCGGATGCGAGGGTGGTTCATTCTGGGTAGCCTCGATACGAGTTGGCGATTGGGAAAAAACGCGATCCATCAGCCCCGGGGCCACCGGGCGCCTGATCGGCTTGAATCTGGGGGTACCTTCCGCGGCGGTTACATGCGCAACGGTTAAGATAAGGTTAACACGGTAAGCATCAAATATGACCGCAGCAAGACAGCCATCTTGCACTGCAGCAAAGGCCGTACTGGCGAATCAAAGACTTACGGAATGGACGCCAGGTAGGTAGCGACACCATCAAGCAACATTTGCACGGAAATCGCGACGAGCAGCATGCCCATCAGGCGTTCCAGCGCGGTCAGCGCCCTCGCCCCGAGCAGCTTGTAGAGCAGCGTGGCCGACATCAGGATCGCCGCCGTGCCCCCCCAGGCCAGCAGCAGCGCCAGGCTCCACTCCCCCAGCCGATCGGGCTCGTTGCTGCCCATCAGCATGACCGCCGCCATGCCCGACGGACCGGCCACCAGCGGGATCGCCATCGGCACGATGAACGGCTCGCCGTCCGGCACCGCGCCCATCAACCCTTCCGGCCGCGGGAAGATCATGCGGATGCCGATCAGGAACAGCACGATGCCGCCGGCGATCGATACCGACTCCTGGCGCAGGTGCATCAGCTCCAGCGCGTACTTGCCGCCCCACAGGAAAGCCATCAGCACGCCCAGCGCGATCAGCAGCTCGCGTACCAGGACCACGCGCTGGCGACGGGGCGCCAGCGGCTTGAGCAGGCTGAGGAAGACCGGGATGTTGCCCAGCGGATCCAGGATCAGGAACAGCAGCAGCGCGGCGGAGAGGATGGTCACCCGCGCAGTTCCAGCACCTTGCCGCGCCAGGCCGCGCCATCGGCGGCCAGCAGCTGCACGCAGGCATCGGCGCAGACCGCCGGGTCGACCGGCTCGTAGTCGGTTTCGTGGGTGAAGGCGCGCGCCCGCAGCGGCGTGCGCATCGGCCGCGGCTGCAGCCCGCTGACCCGCACCGGACTGCTGCGCAGTTCGTGATGCAGGGTATCGAGCAGGCCACGCAAGCCATACTGGGCCACGCCATAGCCGCCCCAGTAGGCCTGGCCGACCCGCTGCGGGTCGTCCAGCGCGAACACCACCGCCGCGTCCTCGCGCTGGCGCAGCAGCGGCAGGCAGGCCTGGGTGAGCCAGGCGCGGGCGGTGAGATTGACGTGGATGGCACGGGCGAACGCCGCCGGGTCGCCCAGCGCGAAGGGCGTGAGCCCGGCGAAGTCGGCCGCACAGTGCAGCAGGCCATCGAGCCGGCCGACTTCCGACTCCAGCCGCGCGGCCAGTTCGGCATAGTCATCCGGCGAGGCACCCTCCATGTCCAGCGGATACAGCAGCGGCTCGGGACCGAGCTGCGCGGCGCTGTCGTAGACCCGGTTGAGCTTGGCGACCTTGCGCCCCAGCAGCACCACCGTGGCGCCGGCGGCCGCACAGGCCCGCGACGCCGCCGCACCCAGGCCACCGGCGGCACCGGCGACCAGCACGACGCGCCCGTCCAGGCGGGAACCCGGGGCCGGCGCGTTGCCGGCGTCGATCGATTGCGCGCTCATGCCTGCCCCGCTTCGGCGACGATGCGCTTGAGTTCGCCCGACTCCAGCAGTTCCAGGATGATGTCGCAGCCGCCGATCAGTTCGCCGTGCATGAAGAACTGCGGGAACGTCGGCCAGTTGGAATAGCGCGGCAGGTTGGCCCGCACTTCAGGCAGCTCGAGCACGTTGACGGTACGCAGGTTGACCGCGCCCGCCGCCAGCAGCGCCTGCACGGCCCGGGCGGAGAACCCGCACATCGGATACTGCGGCGTCCCCTTCATGAACAGGACGAGGGGATGCTGTTCCACCTCCGCCTGGATTTGCTCCATCACCGCCATTGCAATCTCCCAGCTGCTGCGAAGGAACGGTCCGTCCGGTCGGATAGACTCTTCCTCCGTGGCTGCCGATTGTAAGCCGAGCCAGCCGGCTCCCGGCGCCCCAGACCGAAAAGAAACGGACCATGCCCGTCGAACTGCCCGACCTGCCCTATCCCCGCGACGCCCTGCAGCCGCACCTCACGGCGGCGACACTGGACCTGCACCACGGCCACCACCAGCGTGCCGATGTCGATGCGCTCAACGCCCGCATTGCCGGCACCGAACTGGCGGACCTGGCACTGGAGGAGATCGTCCGCGCCAGCCAGGGCAGCCTGTTCGAAGCCGCCGCACAGGCCTGGAACCACGCCTTCTACTGGCAGTGCCTGCACCCACGGGCCGGCGGCGAGCCGCACGGCGCGCTGGCCGACCGCATCGCGCGCCAGTTCGGCGACACCCAGAAGCTGCGCGAGGAGTTCAACCGGGCCGCACTGGCCCTGTCCGGCTCGGGCTGGGCGTGGCTGGTGCAGCACCCGGATGGCCGCCTGGCCATCGTCACCACCCGCAACGCCAACACGCCACTGACCGGCGACAGCACGCCGCTGCTGGCCTGCGACCTGTGGGAACACGCCTATTACGCCGACTTCCAGGACGACCGCGGGCGCTACCTGCAGGCGTTCTGGAAACTGGTGAACTGGGATTTCGTCGGCGCCCGGCTGCGCTGAGGACGCGGACCCGGGCGGCAGGCCTGGGCCTGGAACCCTCCCGCCCGGCACACGCACGGCACCGCCGCGCTGCCCAGCCGCCATGACCCTTGCCGCGGGCCCAGCCGCGGGCATCCACCGCCCCCGGCACCCGCACCACGCCGGCATGGAGTGACACTGCCGCACCCGGCACGGCGTCCCGGGCGCCGGGTCGAAATGTGGGGATGCAGCCATCGCGACGCGGCATCAGCGCCAGCGCGATCGGCGCGCGGCCTGCACGCCGCCACCGCCCGGCGTCATGTCGCCCGGGCATATCGGCGAAGGCCTGCGCGGTTTGCCCTGCCCCACCCAGGTTTGCGGCGGGCTTCGTTGCAGCCCGGCTGGTGGCGACTGCGATTCAAGCGATCGCCACGCCTGGCGTGCAGGCACGCGCGGGAACGCGCCGCTACGCAGCTGATCCCGGGGCATTGCCGGTCCCGGGCCGGCGACACAAGGTGGCTGGCGCGATCAGCGCTCGCGCAGTGCGCGCACCACCGGTTCCACCTGCGCCTGGCGGGCGAGCGCCAGCCCTACCCGCTCCAGCGCGTCGGCCAATGCCGCGGCATCGTCGTCGCGCAGGTTCGCATGGCCCACCTTGCGGCCGTCGCGCGGTTGTTTGCCGTAGTCGTGCCAGTGGCCGGAGGGCTCGGCCAGCACCGCACGCGCATCGGGCATCCGGCCGAGCCAGTTGAGCATGCAGGCGTAGCCAAGCACGCGGGTATCGCCCAGCGGCAGCCCCAGCACCGCGCGCAGATGGTTCTCGAACTGCGAGGTCTCCGCGCCGTCGCTGGTCCAGTGGCCGGAATTGTGTACGCGCGGGGCCATTTCGTTGGCCAGCAGTTCGTCGCCGCGGCAGAACAGCTCCAGCGCGAACACGCCCACGTAGTCCAGCCGCTCGGCCACGCGACGCGCGTAACCGATGGCGGCCTCGTGCTGCGCCACGCTCGCCGGCGCCGGTGCCAGGCTCGCCGACAGCACGCCATCGACATGCCAGTTGCCGGTCAGCGGCCAGGCACGGAACTCGCCATCGCGGCCGCGCACGGCCACCACGCTGACCTCGCGGTCGAAGGCGACGAAGCCTTCAAGGATCAGGCCGGTCGCATCGACCTGGGCGCCCAGCGCCTGCCAGGCGGCGTCGATGTCAGCCTCGCCACGGATGCGGAACTGGCCCTTGCCGTCATACCCCAGCCGGCGCGTCTTGAGGATGCAGGGCATGCCGAACTCGACCGCCTTCGCCGCCAGCTCGTCGCGGCTGCGGATATCGGCGAACGGCGGCAGCGGGATGCCCAGTTCCTGGAACAGCGTCTTCTCGCTGAGCCGGTCCTGCGCCACGGCCAGCGCGGCCGGGTTGGGAAATACCGGCCTGCGCTCGGCCAGCCAGCGTGCGCTGGTGGCCGGCACGTTCTCGAAATCGAAGGTGACCACGTCCACCCGCGCGGCGAACTCGGCCAGCGCGGCGGTATCGTCGAACGCACCCACCTGCAGTGGCGCCAGCTGCCCCGCGCAGGCATCGGCCGCTGGATCGAACACCACGAAGCGCAGGCCCAGCGGGGCGCCGGCCAATACCATCATGCGGGCCAGCTGCCCGCCACCGAGGATGCCGACCGTGGTCATTGGCGTGGGTCGTCGGCGGCCATCACATCGGCGGTCTGGCGCGTACGGAACGCCTCCAGCGCCTGGCCGATGGCAGGGTGCGCCGGCGCCAGCATCGCCGCTGCGAACAGCGCCGCATTCGCGGCACCGGCAGTGCCGATGGCGAAGGTCGCCACCGGTATTCCCGCCGGCATCTGCACGATCGACAGCAGCGAATCCATGCCGTTCAGCGCCTTGGACTGCACCGGCACGCCCAGCACCGGCACCGCGGTCTTGGCCGCGATCATGCCTGGCAGGTGGGCGGCGCCGCCGGCACCGGCGATGATCGCGCGCAGTCCGCGCGGGCCGGCCTGTTCGGCATAGGTGAACAGCACGTCCGGCGTGCGGTGCGCCGAAACCACCTTCACTTCATAGGGCACGCCCAGCGCGTCGAGCTTCTGGGCCGCATGTTGCATGGTCTCCCAGTCGGACCGGGAACCCATCACGATGCCGACGAGCGGCGCGGAGGAATTGGGGGTCATTGGCCGTCACCTGCTGCAAAGACGTATTCTAGCCGTCTTCCACGCAAGACCACGACCCGATGGACCGCAAACTGCTTGACCTGCTCGTCTCGCCCGATACCCGCCAACCGCTGGCCCTGCTGGACAGCGCCGGGCTCGAAGCGCTGAACCGCGCCATCGCCGCCGGCGGCGTCGCCCGTGCCGACGGCAGCGCGCAGGCCGAACCGCTGCGCGAGGCGCTGGTCACCCGCGACCGCAAGCAGGTGTTCCGGGTCGAGGACGGCATTCCGGTGCTGCTGGCCGATGAGGCCATCGTCACCGCGCAGATCGACGGCTTCCCGGGCAAGTGATGGTGCCGCAGCCGCCGGCCGCCCCGCCGCTGGAGCAGATTGAGGCCGACGTCGCCCGTGCCCTGGCCGAGGACATCGGCAGCGGTGACGTCACCGCCGCACTGCTGCCCGACACCGCCGACAGCGCCTATCTGCTGTGCAAGCAGGACGCGGTGGTCGCCGGCCGCCCCTGGTTCGACGCCACCCACCGCGCGCTCGATCCGCAGGTCAGGATCGACTGGCGGGTGCGGGAGGGCGAGCACGTCGCCGCCGGCACCGTGCTGGCCACCCTGCAGGGCCGCAGCCGCGCCCTGGTCAGCGCCGAGCGCACATCGCTGAACTTCATGCAGACGCTGTCGGCCACCGCCACCACCACCGCGCGGTACGTCGCGGCCGTGGCCGGTACCGGGGCGCGCATCCTCGATACCCGCAAGACCCTGCCCGGCCTGCGCCTGGCGCAGAAGTACGCGGTGCGCTGCGGCGGCGGCGAGAACCACCGCCTCGGCCTGTACGACATGGTCATGCTCAAGGAAAACCACATCCGCGCCGCCGGCTCGCTGACCGCCGCGGTACGCGCCGCGCGCACGTGCCAGCCGGCGCTGCCGCTGGTGGTCGAGGTCGAGGACCTGGCGCAGCTGGAAGAAGCCCTTGCCGCCGGCTGCGACCGCATCCTGATCGACGACTTCACCCCGGCCATGCGTCGCGACGCGGTCCGCATCGCCGCACGCCAGTCGCACGGCCGGCACATTCCGCTGGAAGTCTCCGGCAGCGTCGGCCTGGACGGGCTGCGCGCAATTGCCGAGGACGGCGTGGACTGCATTTCCATCGGCGGGCTGACCAAGCACGTGCAGGCGATCGACCTGTCGCTGAAGCTGGGTCCGCCGCCCCGCTGATTTCACGACACGGCCACGGCCGGCTCTGCGAGGCTCGCATGCACGCCCGAAGGGAACCTGCCGTGGTCCACCGCTTCCTGCTCTGCTGTGCGCTGTCGCTGCCTGCCCTGCCGGCCATGGCCGTGGAGGTCTGCGACATTCCCCCGCGCTATGGCGTGGGCGAGATCGCCAAGGCCATCGTCCGCGCCGCCTGCGGCGAACACCGCCTCTGGTACCGGCCCTTCATCGACCGCGATGGCCGCATCGCCAGCCTCGCCGTCACCGAGGCCGAGAGCAGCAGCCTGGCCGATGATGGCCTGATCGCCTGGCAGCGGGTGGCCGGCTATTGGCGCGAGAGCGGCACGCTGTCGCCGATGGGTGCCCTGCCCGGCGCCCGCAGCTGCATGGCCATGCCCGGCGAACGCACGACCGACAACGACTGCCGCGCCTTCCTGGTCGACAACCCGTGGTCGGCCGCCTTCGTTTCCTGGGTCATGGCACGCGCCGCGGTACCGGGCTTCGCCCGTTCGCCACGGCATATCGACTACATCCGTGCCGCCCGCCGCACCGGGGGCGACGGCGGGCCGTACCGGCTCACCGACCCGGCACTGGAAAAGCCGGCACCCGGCGACCTGCTGTGCTTCCTGCGCGAGCGCAGCCGGCCACTCAGCTACAGCGGCCTGGCCCAGGCCCTGGACAGTGGCGGCGCCGACCGCTGGAAGTCGCATTGCGAAGTGGTCGTGGCCGCCAATGCCGGCGGCGACCAGACCCTGTACCTGATCGGCGGCAACGTCGCCAACACGGTGGTCATGCGCAAGCTGCCACTGGACCGTACCGGCCGCCTGGTCATGCCGTCGCAGGCCGATGCACCGCCGGCAGCGCTGGAAGCGGCCTGCTCGCCGGGCCGCGAAGAGACGTGCGACTTCAACCGGCAGGACTGGGCTGCGCTGCTGAAGCTGGTCGAAGCGCCGCCGGCTCAGCCGCCACCGGGCACGACTGAGACACCGCGGTAGGCAGCGCGACAGGACGCCCGATCCCTGGCCGCCTCGCTGCCGATGCGCACGCACCCGCCACCGCACCGGCGTGGTTCCGCTTTTGCGCGCGCGCGCCTAAAGTGGCGCCATGCCTACCTTGTTGATTCTGATGATCGTCGGCGCCATCGGCTATGCCTTCTGGGATGCGTCCCGGGCCGCGGCCGAGCGCGCGACCGAACTGGGCCGCAATGCCTGCCAGGCCGCGGACGTGCAATGGCTGGACCAGAGCGTGCACGCGACGGGCATGCGCCTGTGCCGCCTGCCCAGCGGCTGGCTGGGCTTCGAGCGCAGCTTCCGTTTCGATTATTCCTACGACGGCGTCGAGCGCCACAGCGGGCGCATGGTGTTGCGCGGCAGGCAACTGGTGTCCTTCGTCGGACCGGCAACGGCGCGGGTGAGCACGCTGCAGCCGCGCACCGAGGAAGCCGAAGACATCTGAGCGGCGGCCGCCGCCCCCTGGTCGCACGCACGCGCAAACGAAACCGCCGCCTCGCGGCGGCGGTGTTGCCTACTTCACGACCCGCAGGAACGGGCGCTTGCCCGAGGGTTGCGGTGGATCCGGCGGCGTGGGCGGCGGCGTATCGTCGTCATGCGGCTCCGGACCATCGGTGCCCGGGATGTCGTCGGGCAATGCCATGCCCTGCCCGGTTTCGCGGGCATAGACCGCCAGCACCGCGGCGATCGGCACGTTCACCGGGAAGCTGACGCCGGAGAAGCGCGCGGTGAAACTCACCGCATCGTTGTCGATGTGCAGCCGCATCACCGCGCGCTCGGCGATGTTGAGCACGACCCGCTCGTCCTTGACCGCGCTGGCCGGCACCTGCACGCCCGGCACGCCGGCGTCGACCATGATGTGCGGGGTCATGCCGTTGTCGTTGATCCACTCCACCAGCGCCCTCAACAGGTAGGGACGATGGCTGCTCATGCGGAAAGATTCTTCACTCATGTGACAAGTGTACGCGGCATCGAGCACCATCACCGCCAATGGGCGGTGATCGATAAGTCTGCATACAGCAGATGCGTCAGACCGGCAGGTCGCGCAGCTTCTTTTCCTGCTCGGTGAGACTGCGGATGAAGCCCGGGTTGCGGAAGATGCGGTTGCCGTAATCCTCGATCGCCTTGCCATCCTTGGGCAGCGGGATGCCGAGTGACTCGAGTCGCCAGACGATCGGCGCCATGGCGCAGTCGGCCAGGCTCATTTCCGGGTTGAGGAAGAACTTGGACGCCTTGAACAGTGGCACCGACTGCGCCACCAGTTCCTTCAGGCGCTTGCGGGCCGCCTCGGCCTGGGTCTTGTTGCCCAGCTGGATCGCCTGCACCTGCGGCACCCAGTCATGCTCGATGCGCAGCATCGCCAGGCGCAGGCGCGCCCGCGACAACGGGTCCACCGGCATCAGCGGCGGATGCGGGTAGCGCTCGTCGAGGTATTCGCTGACCACGGAGGCCGCATACAGCACCAGCTCGCGCTCGACCAGGGTCGGTACCGAGTGGTAGGGGTTGAGGTCGATGAGGTCTTCCGGCGGATTCTGCGGATCGACCGGCACCAGATCGTAGGTGACACCCTTCGCCGCCAGCACCAGCCGCACCCGGTGGCACAGGACATCGTCATTGGCCGAGAACAACGTCAGGATATTTCGCATGCGCACACTCGCCGCCATCAAGGGCTCTCCAAGGGCCGGAATCCGCCAGCCTTACGGCGCCGCGGGCCCAGCGCCCGCGGTCCGCCACCTTCCCTGAGTGTGCAGTCAGCCGCTGCCGATGCCAAGTGCCGGGCAACTTCCCCCAGCGGCCCGGCGACCCACCCTCGCGTCAATGCACGTCCGTCCAGTACTCGTTCTTGAGCAGGTAAGCCAGGAAGGAGAGCAGCGCCAGGAACAGTATCACCCACACGCCCAGGCTCTGGCGCTTGAGCGCGGCCGGCTCGCCGGCGTACTCGAGGAAGTTGGTGATGTCGCGGACGGTCTGGTCGTATTCCTGCGGCGTCACCCGGCCCGGGCTGGTGACCACCAGCCGCTCCGGATGCCGCTCGCCGGCGGCGTCGGGCTCGCCGAACTCGGCGTGCTGCAGACCCTGCAGCTCCCACAGCGGATTGGGCATGGAGGCGTTCGGGAACAGCTTGTTGTTCCAGCCCAGCGGCCGCGACTCGTCCAGGTAGAACGACTTGAGGTAGGTGTAGACCCAGTCGCTCTGGCGCACGCGCGCGATCAGGCTCAGGTCCGGCGGCATCTTGCCGAACCACTTTTCACCCTGCTCCTTGGTCATGGCGACGTGGATCTGCTCGCCGAACTTGGCGCCGGTGAAATTCAGGTTGTCCATCACCTGCTGCTCGGTGAGGCCGAGGTCGGATGCCATGCGCGAGTAGCGCAGGTACTTCAGCGAATGGCAGCCCGAGCAGTAGTTCATGTACGCCTGGGCACCGCGCTGCAGCGATGCCTGGTCGGACAGGTCGTTGCCGGCCTGCTGCAGCGCTCCTTCGGTAGCGGCGAAGGTGGTGGCCGAGAACAGGAGCGCAGCAGCGGCCGTTGCCAGCAAGGCAATCCATTTCTTAGTCATGCGTCGTCACCCGCTCCGGCACCGGCTTGGTCTTGTCCAGCTTGGTCCACACTGGCATGGTCAGGAAGAAGAGGAAGTAATACGCGGTCAGGAAGCGGCCGATGATGGTCTCCACCGGGTCGGTACCCGGGCCCGCGCCGATCTTGCCCAGCCACACGAAGCTGATCGCGAAGCCGAACAGCAGCAGCTTGGACAGCAGGCCGCGGTAGCGGTAGGACTTGACCTTGGCGCGGTCCAGCCACGGCACCAGGAACAGGATCGCGATGGCGCCGAACATCACCAGCACGCCGCTGAGCTTGTGCGGGATAACCCGCAGCATCGCGTAGTAAGGCGTGTAGTACCACACCGGCTTGATGTGCGCCGGGGTCACCAGGCTGTTGGCCTCGGTGAAGTTGTCGTGCTCGAGGAACCAGCCGCCGAATGCCGGGGCGAAGAAGATGATGAAGGCGGCGATGACCATCATCGCGAACACGTAGAAGGTGTCCTTCACCGTGTAGTACGGGTGGAACGGCACGCCGTCGGCCGGGGCGGTCGGCGACCAGCGGTTGCCCTTCGGCCCCTTCTTGATCTCCACGCCGTCGGGGTTGTTGGAGCCCACCTCGTGCAGCGCGCCCAGGTGCAGCACCACCAGCAGCAGCAGCACCAGCGGCACCGCGATGACGTGCAGGGCGAAGAAGCGGTTCAAGGTGGCGTCGGACGGCAGGTAGTCGCCCATGATCCACTCGGTCAGGCCGTTGCCGATCACCGGAATGGCGCCGAACAGCGAGATGATGACCTTCGCGCCCCAGAACGACATCTGGCCCCACGGCAGCACGTAGCCCATGAAGGCTTCGGCCATCAGCGCCAGGTAGATCAGCATGCCCAGGATCCACACCAGCTCGCGCGGCTTCTTGTAGGAGCCGTACATCAGGCCGCGGAACATGTGCAGGTAGACGACGATGAAGAACAGCGAGGCGCCGGTGCTGTGCATGTAGCGGATCAGCCAGCCCCACTCCACGTCGCGCATGATGTACTCGACCGAGGCGAAGGCTTCCGCCGCGCTGGTCTTGTAATGCATGGTGAGGAAGATGCCGGTGACGATCTGGTTGACCAGCACCACCATCGACAGCACGCCGAAGATGTACCAGATGTTGAAGTTCTTCGGCGCGTAGTACTCGGACATGTGCTTCCGGTACATCGGCATCAGCGCCGGGGCACGGTCGTTGACCCAGCCCATCACGCCGTTGGCGGCGCGAACGAGGATGTTGTCAGCCATGATTACGCCGCCCCCTTGGGATCGACACCGATGACGATGGTGTTGTCGTCGGCGTAGTGATGTGGTGGCACGACCAGGTTGGTCGGTGCCGGCACGCCCTGGAACACGCGTCCGGCCATGTCGAAGCGCGACTTGTGGCAGGGACAGAAGTAGCCGCCCTTCCATTCCGGGTCATACGGCTCGGGCTTGATTTCGGCGGCCATCTCCGGCGAGCAGCCCAGGTGGGTGCACAGGCCGACCAGCACCGAGATTTCCGGCTTGATCGAGCGCAGCTCCGGACTGGCCTTGCGCACGTAGTCCGGCTGCTGGTCCAGGTTCTCGGACTTGGGGTCGCGCAGGCGGCCATCGAGCGTCGGCAGCGCGTCGAGCACCGCCTTGGAGCGCTTGACGATCCAGATCGGCTGGCCTCGCCACTCCAGCACCAGGCGCTGCCCCTCCTGCAACGCGCTGATGTCGGCATTCACCGGTGCGCCGGCCAGCTGGGCCTTGGCACTGGGATTCCATGACTTGATGAAAGGAACTGCTGCGAAACCTGCCCCGACTGCGCCGACCACGGCGGTGGTCGCTGTCAGGAAGCGCCGGCGTCCGGCATTTACTGGATCGTTTACCCCATCGTTGGCCATCCGGCCCTCCGATATTGATTAGGTGGCTTGCGGCTGCCTGCGCCCGGTGGAACCGGACCGCTCAGAATCGAATCTCCCCCGAGTTTAGCTGAACGTTCAGCGGCCGCACAACGCGATGAAACACGAGTGCATGACTTTTGTCACGTGCTCCCGGAATTAAGCGCAAAAGTACTCATTGGCGCGAGCCCAGCTCGCCACGGTAGCGGTCGGCCAACTGCGCAACGCGCTTCACGTAGTACCGGGTTTCGCTGTAGGGGGGCACCCCGCCATGCCGGTCCACGGCGCCCTCGCCTGCGTTGTATCCGGCCGCGGCCAGCGTCAGGTCGCCGTTGAAGCGGCGCAGCAGCCACGACAGGTACTGCACCCCGCCGCGGATGTTCTGGCTGGCGTCGTAGGCGTCGCTCACGCCGAAGCGGCGCGCGGTGGCCGGCATCAGCTGCATCAGCCCCTGCGCGCCGGCGCGGCTCAGGGCGGTGGGATTGAATGCCGACTCGGCATGGATCACCGCGCGCACCACGGCCTCCTCGACCCCGAACTCACGCGCCGCGGCGGCGATCTCCGAGCTGTAGGCCTGGGTGTTGAGCCGCACCGTGCCGAAGTTCACCCCGGGGTTGGCGCCACAGGCGTAGCAGCGCTCGATGTAGCTGTAGCGGATGGTGCGCACTTCGCCCAGGCTGGCGACCTGTGCCGGCCGGGCGCTGGTGTAGTGGCGCACGCCGTCCTTCATGTAGGTATAGACCTGCCCGCTGACCACCCGTTGCGCGCGGCTGGGGCCGGCGGTGGAGCGGGCCGGTGCCGCGCTGGCCGTCGACGTCGCCGCTGCCGGTGGCGTGGCAGCGGGAGCCGGCGTGGCGGTGGCCACCGCGGGGGTCGGCCGCCGCTCGGCCGGCCGGGAGGTGGCGGACGACGGCCGGTAGCTGCCGACCACGCTGCAGCTGGCGCCACGAATGCGCTTGCTGACGTAATTGGAGACGCCGTCGGCACCGAGACACTTGTACAGGGTACCGGCACTGGCCGGCACAGCCGTCAGCGCGACGATCAATACCCCAGCGATCCCCAGTGCGGTCTTCATTGCGGGCGGAAGTGTCCCAGTTTCCCGGCCGGAATGCCAACTGCCGGCCCTGGCCGGTACGCCCCCGGCGGCAACCCCGGTACAATCGCCCCCCGCCGCGGCGCCAGCGCCGCCTGCCCGCCCACCCGTCTGGAATAAGCGCCATGCCCGGGACGCCAGCCTCCCCCCTGCCGAACGTGGCGGTTTCCGCCATGCCTTCCGTCGAAATGAATACCCCCGAACTGATCCCCCTGCCCGGGCGCGGGCGCGACGCCGCTGCCCGCTCGCCGGCGCGTGGCAAGCTCTATATCAAGACCCATGGTTGCCAGATGAACGAGTACGACTCGGCCAAGATGGCCGACGTGCTGGCCGAAGCCGAGGGCCTGGAGCTGACCGACAACCCCGAGGAGGCGGACGTGGTGCTGGTCAACACCTGCTCCATCCGCGAGAAGGCGCAGGAAAAGGTGTTCAGCCAGCTCGGCCGCTGGAAGGAGCTCAAGGCCGGCGGCCGCGACGTCATCATCGGCGTCGGCGGCTGCGTGGCGTCGCAGGAGGGCGAGGCCATCGTCAAGCGCGCGCCCTACGTGGACCTGGTGTTCGGGCCGCAGACCCTGCACCGGCTGCCGGAACTGATCCGTGCCCGCCGCGAGCAGAACCGGCCGCAGGTGGACATCAGCTTCCCCGAGATCGAGAAGTTCGACCGCCTGCCCGAGCCGCGCGCCGAAGGCCCGTCCGCATTCGTGTCGATCATGGAAGGCTGTTCCAAGTACTGCTCGTTCTGCGTGGTGCCCTATACCCGCGGCACCGAGGTCAGCCGCCCGTTCGAGGACGTGGTGGTCGAATGCGCGCAGCTGGCCGCGCAGGGCGTGCGCGAGATCAACCTGCTCGGGCAGAACGTCAACGCCTACCGCGGCCCGTATGGCGACGGGGAGCTGGCGGACCTGGGCCTGCTGATCCGTACCATCGCCGAGATCGACGGCATCGGCCGCATCCGTTTCACCACCTCGCACCCGCTGGAGTTCAGCGATTCGCTGGTGGACGCCTACCGCGACGTGCCCAAGCTGGCCAACTACCTGCACCTGCCGGTCCAGGCCGGCAGCGACCGCGTGCTCAGCGCGATGAAGCGCGGCTACACCGCCCTCGAGTTCAAGGCCAAGATCCGCAAGCTGCGCGCGGTGCGCCCGGACATCTCGATCAGCTCGGACTTCATCGTCGGCTTTCCCGGCGAGACCGAGGCCGATTTCGAGAAGACCATGAAGCTGATCGAGGACGTGGGCTTCGACCAGAGCTTTTCCTTCATTTACTCGCGCCGCCCCGGCACGCCGGCCGCCGACCTGGAGGACACCACCTCCGAGGCCGAGAAGCACGCACGCCTGTCGCGCCTGCAGGCGCACATCAACGCATATGCCGCCGACATTTCCAGGAACATGGTCGGCAGCGTGCAGACCGTGCTGGTCGAAGGCACCTCGCGCAAGGACGACAACGAGCTGACCGGCAAGACCGAGAACATGCGCTCGGTGAACTTCCCGGGCCCGAAGCGGCTGATCGGCCAGTTCGTCGACGTGGTCATCACCGAGGCGCTGACCAATTCGCTGCGCGGGCGCATCGTCACCGCCGACTGAATCGTGCCCGATGGCCGGCGGGCACGCCCTGGCGTGAACTGCCGGCCACTTCCGGAGTGGCCGAGCAGGCCTTGCGTGTGGCGGGCGGCACCATGGTTTGCCGGCATGGTCGCGCAGGCATCAGCCATACCCGCGGTGGACAACCGGCCGCGCCCTGGACAGATCTTTACCAGCACCCGCAACGCCTTGCCACGCATGGCCTGCGCGCATCCATCCACAGCTTCGTCGTGCAGGCATCCACATGCGGTGTGGACAACCGCGCAGCGTGCGCTCAGTCCAGCCGCTTGCGGAAGCGCAGGATCGCGCCGGCCATCATCACCGCGCTGAAGACCAGCAGCGCCAGCGCATCGGGCCACAGCTCCCACAGGCTCGCGCCGCGCAGCATCATGCCGCGGATCAGGCGCAGGAAGTGGGTCAGCGGCAGCAGCTCCGCCAGCCACTGCACCGAGCGCGGCATGCCCGAGAACGGGAACATGAAGCCGGACAGCAGGATCGACGGCAGGAACAGGAAGAAGGTCATCTGCATCGCCTGGAACTGCGACTGCGCGCGGGTCGAGATCAACAGGCCCAGCGCCAGGTTGGCGACGATCAGCAGGCTGGCGGCGATGAACACGTGCCACAGGCTGCCCGCCATCGGCACGTGGAAGAACCATGCGCCCAGTGCCAGCACCATGCCGGTCTGCAGCAGGCCGACCGCCACGTAGGGAACGACCTTGCCGACCATCAGCTCGGCACTGGTCAGCGGCGTGGCGATCAACAGTTCCATGTTGCCGCGCTCGCGTTCGCGCACGATCGCCACCGCGGTGAACAGCACCATGGTCATGGTCAGGATCACCCCCACCAGCCCCGGCACGATGTTGGTCGCGGAACTGCGCTGCGGGTTGTAGAAGCTGACCACGCTGATCGCACCCGGCGCCAGCGGGTCGAAAGCCATGCCCTCCAGCGGCATGCGCGCCAGCTGCGCCGCCGCACTCTGGACCGCGTTGTCGCTGCCGTCGACCAGGATCTGCAGCGCCTCGCGGCCTTCGGCGCGGCGGCGCTCGTAGTCCGGCGGGATGACGATGCCGATGCTGATCTCGCCGCGGCGCATGGCATCGAGCAGTTGCTGCGGCGTCGCCGCCTCCAGCACCGGCGAGACCACGCCGCTGGCCACGATGTCGCGCGCCAGCATCCGCGAGGCCGAGGTGCGCGCCTGGTCGGCGAAGCCGGCGGACAGGTCGCGCAGGTTGGTGTTGATCGCGTAGCCGAACAGCAGCAGCTGCATCACCGGGATGCCGATGATCATCGCCAGGGTGATGCGGTCGCGTCGCATCTGCCGCAGCTCCTTGGTCATCACCCCCAGCAGGCGGCGCAGCTTCATGCGTCGCCCCTGCCGGCCGCCGGGCGCTGCCGGGTCGCGGCGACGAACACGTCCTCCAGGCTGGCGGACTGCGGCAGCAGGCGCGCGGCGATGCCCGCCGTCTCCAGCGCCTGCGCCAGCGGCGCCTGCCCCGCGTCCTTGTCCAGCAGCACGCGCAGGCGGTTGCCGATCTGCGCCACGCTGGCCACGCCCGCGCAGGCCGACAGTACCCGTGCCGCCTGCCGGGGCTGGTCGGCATCAATCACCAGGGTGCGCCCGGCCAGCGCGGCGGTGAGTTCGGCCGGGGTACCGTCGGCCACCAGCACGCCGCGGTCGAGGATGGCAATGCGATGGCAGCGCTCGGCCTCGTCCATGTAGTGGGTGGAGACCAGCAGCGTGGTGCCGGCATCGGCCAGCTCGAACAGCTTCTCCCAGAAATCGCGGCGCGACTCCGGGTCCACCGCACTGGTGGGCTCGTCGAGGAACAGCAGTTCCGGCTGGTGGATCACCGCCGCCGCCAGCGCCAGGCGCTGCTTCTGGCCGCCGCTCATGGTGCCGGCCAGCTGCTTCTGCCGGTCCTGGAAATGGTACTGCTCGACCAGCGCGTCGATGCGCCGCCGCGCCTGCGCCCTGGGCAGGTCGTGCACGGCCGCGAGGAACTCCAGGTTCTCGCGCACGCTCAGGTCGTCGAACAGCGAGAACTTCTGCGTCATGTAACCGATGCGGCTGCGCAGTGCCTCGGCCTGCTCGGGAATGCGCAGGCCCAGCACCTCGATCTCGCCGGCGCTGGGCGTGAGCAGGCCGCACAGCATGCGGATGGTGGTGGATTTGCCCGAGCCGTTCGGGCCGAGGAAGCCGTACACCTGCCGGCGCGGCACGTCCAGGTCGACGCCGTCCACCGCCAGCAGCGTGCCGAAGCGCCGCACCAGGCCGCGCGCACGGATAGCGACGCCCTCGTCCTCCATCACCGCGTCCCCGCCGCCGCGTCGGCCAGCACCTGCAGCGGCGCGCCCACCGGCAGCGCCGCAGCCTCCTTGCCCAGGCTGATTTCAGCCAGGTAACTCAGGCGCTCGGTATCCTGCCCGGTCAATGCAAAGTAGGGAGTGAATACCGGGTCGCTGCGGATCATGCGCACGCGCCCGTCGAACACCTGCCCGGCCGGCTGTATCTGCACCCGCAGGCGGTCACCCACCGCCAGGCGGTTGCGCAGCGCCTGCGGCAGGTAGACACGCGCATGCGGCGCCTCGCCCACCAGCAGTACCACCAGCGGCGCCCCCACCCCGGGCTGGTCGCCGAGCTTGTAGGGAAGGCTGTCGACGCGGCCGGCACGCGGCGCCACCAGCGTCAGCTTGTCCAGCAGCACCGATTGCGCCGTGGCCGTGGCCCGGGCCGACGCCAGTGCCGCCTCGCCCTGCGCCAGTTGTTCGCTGCGGCTGCCGCGCAACCGTTCGTCCAGCACCGCCGCGGCCAGCCGCACCTGTGCCTGTGCGCTGCGCGCGGCGGCAAGGGCGCGGTCCAGCTCCGCCGGCGCCACCAGCTGGCGCCGGGCCAGCGGCTGCAGCCGCGCGTGGTATGCCTGCGCTTCCCGCGCCTGCGCCTGCGCCGCGGCCAGCGCCGCGCGGGCCTGGTCGATGTCCTCGACGCGCGGACCGTGGCGCAGCTCCAGCAGCGCGGCGTCGCTTTGCTGCACCCGCGCCTGCAGCGCGTCCAGCTGCGACCGGGTCTGCGCCGGTTCCAGCTGCATCAGCGACGCACCGGCAGCGACCTGCTGGCCTTCGCGCACGTCAAGGCGCACGATGCGCTCGGACACCGGCGCCGGCACCGTCACCCGGTCCCATTCCAGCGTGCCCAGCGCCTGCGGCGCCGGCTGCGAGCAGCCGGCCAACGCCAACGCCAACAGCATTGCCACGGGGATGCCTTGGTCATTCATGTCCCGGCTCCAGAGCGTGCGTCAACATCGCCAATGCGTGCCGCTGTACCGCATCGGCGCCCAGTTCCCCGGCACCGAACACCTGCTGCCAGATCGGCGCACTGGCCAGCGGGAACATCGTCAGCCCGACCATCGACACCACCATCAGCCGCGGATCCAGCGCCGGGGCGAGTCGCCCGGCCTGTTGCGCGGCGCTCAACCGCTCCACCAGCAGGCGCGGCAGCAGCGGCCCGGCCTGTTCGATCATCATCCCGCGCAGGGCACCGCCTTCGCAGAGGATTTCCCGTACCCACAATGTCGGCAGCCACGGATTGGCGACCACCGCGCGGGTGATGCCGGTGACGAAGCCGCCCACCATCGCCGCCACGTCGTCCCCCGCCTCGGCCACGCCGGCATGGACCGTGGCCATGACCGGCAACAGCCGCTCGGCCACGACCGCCTGCCGCAGCTGCAACTTGTCACCGAAGTAGTAGTGGACCAGCGCCGGCGTCACTCCGGCGCGACGGGCGATGTCGCGCAGCGAAGTGGCGTTGATGCCGTGGGCGACGAAGCAGGCCAACGCCGCGTCCAGCAGCCGTTCGCGCAGGTCGACGGCATCGGCGCCGGGCCGCCGTCCCGGTGCGCGCTTGCGAGGCTTGCGCGCGACAGGCACCGGCTGCGCCTCGGCAGGCCGCGGCAGGGCGGCACCGGCAGGGTCCGCGGCTGGATTGGATCGGATGCGTTTCATGACCCTATTTAATTCAATGTATAATTAAATTTCAATGATGATCCGTAGCGGCCTGCACGGGGTGACGGCCCGCGGCGCCGTGGCGCCGGCCCTGCCCGCCCTCTCGAGGCATCCGCGCGAAGCTGAAGTGAGACAATGCGGCATCGGCGCAGCGGCATTGATACCGGGCGCATCGGCACCATTTCTGCATCCATGACCGCGACCATCCATCACGACTTCACTCTCGACCCGGCCGACAACGAGCGGCTGGCCAACCTTGCCGGCCCGTTCGACGAGAACCTGCGCCAGATCGAACTGCGCCTGGGCGTGCAGATCGCCAACCGCGGCAACGTGTTCCGCGTCACCGGGCCGGACAAGGCCGCCAGCGAGGCCGAACGCCTGCTCAAGGCGCTCTACGATGAAGCCGCCGGCACCACCCTGGACAGCCACGCCATCCACCTGCTGCTGAGCCGTGCCAATGTCGAGCAGGTGGCCGAGCGCGCCTACGAGGCCCAGGATGTGGCGATCAAGGTCAAGCGCGGCACCGTGCGTGGCCGCGGCCAGAACCAGTCGCGCTACCTGCACCAGATAGCCACCCACGACATCAACTTCGGCATCGGCCCGGCCGGCACCGGCAAGACCTTCCTGGCGGTGGCCATGGCGGTGGAAGCACTGAACGAATCGCGCGTGCAGCGGCTGATCCTGGTACGCCCGGCGGTGGAGGCCGGCGAGAAGCTGGGCTTCCTGCCCGGCGACCTCACCCAGAAGGTCGACCCCTACCTGCGCCCGCTGTACGACGCGCTGTACGAGATGCTGGGCGTGGAAAAGGTCGCCAAGCTACTGGAAAAGAACGTCATCGAGATCGCCCCGCTGGCGTACATGCGCGGGCGCACGCTCAACGACGCCTTCGTGATCCTGGACGAAGCCCAGAACACCACCATCGAGCAGATGAAGATGTTCCTGACCCGCCTGGGCTTCGGCTCCACCGCGGTGGTCACCGGCGACCTCACCCAGACCGACCTGCCCAAGCACGTCAAATCCGGGCTGCGCGACGCCATCGAGGTGCTGCGCGACGTCGAGGGCGTGAGCTTCACCTTCTTCGAATCGCGCGATGTGGTCCGCCACCCGCTGGTGGCGCGGATCGTCAGCGCCTACGACCGCCGCGACCTGCAGCGGGTCAACCCCGCGGCCGGGTAAGGACCGGCACGCCCGGCACCGATCCGCGCGGGAGGTGGCATGACCGGAGACGGGCGACGCGACGCCCGCCACCGCCATCGACGCGGCTGTGCTCGCGGCCAAGGCCAAGGCCGGGCAACCGGCCGGGCACAAGCTGCACCTGAGCATGCGCCCGCCGCCGCAGGACTGGCCGCCGTATTCCAACGGCTCTCTGTCCTGCAGGCAGCGCTGCTACTTCAGGCTGCGCGCCCCGGCAGCGCAGGCGCGTATTCCGCAGGATGAACTCGACGTACTGACCGACCGGGCCGCACGCGTGCTGGCCCCTGCCCTGCAGGTGGCCGATGCCGGCGGCTGCGCAGGCCGCACCCTTCATGTATCCAACGACATGAGGCCGGAAGCGTGGGCGGCGCAACCGGTCCGCCAGATCACCCTGCTGCTGGGCGACAACCGCCATGCGTCCGCCGAAGAAGCCGGCATCGCCGACCCGCGCGCCACCGCCGAGATCGTGGAAATCGCCTTCGACGCGGACGCGTGGAAGTCGCAGTGAAACGGCTTGCGCGCGATACTGTGCATCTCCGCACTGCCTGATCGCTGGAACCTGCCATGACCAAGGGCCCCGTCCGTCTCGATGTCGCCGTCAGCTACGCCCTGCCCCGCGCCGGGCTGCCGGCCGCGGTGAGTTTCCGGCGCTGGGTCGCCGCGGCGCTGGAGGGACGCATCCGCGAGGCCGACCTGGCGATCCGCCTGGTCGATGCCCGCGAAGGCCGCTCGCTGAACCGCCATTACCGCGGCAAGGATTACGCCACCAACGTGCTCAGCTTCCCGGCCGAGATTCCCGAAGGACTGCCCAAGGGCGTCAAGTTTCCGCTGCTAGGCGACCTGGTGATCTGCGCGCCGGTGGTCGCGCGCGAAGCCGGCGAGCAGCGCAAGGCACTCAACGCGCACTACGCGCACCTGACCGTGCACGGCGTACTGCACCTGCTCGGCTGGGATCACGAGGACGACAAGGAAGCCGAGGCGATGGAACAGCTCGAGCGCGAGATCCTCGCCGAACTGGGCATCGCCGACCCCTACGCCGGCGAGCGCTGACCGCGCCGACCGCACCCCGGTTGCAGCCGGCGTCCATTCATCATTCAATGGTGCCACTCAGCCGCCAACCGAGTCATTCAGGATGAACGACCACACCCCGGCCCCGGTTCCGTCCACTCCACACCATCGCATCAGGCGCGTCGTACGCATGGTGTTTGGCACGGTGTTCCTGGTGTCGTTCGCGGCCACCTGCTGTCTGTCGCTGATGGCGCCGCTCTTCGGCACGCGCACGTTTCCCGCGACGTGGGCGCTGGGGGTGGCAGGGCTGTCGCTGTTGACGGCGCCAATGGGCTGGCGCGCGATCGCCCGTCTGTTCGCCGGGCGTCCAGTCGCGGCGCTGCCGTTCTTCCGTGCATCGCCCCTGATGCTTGGCCTGGCATTCGCGCTGGCGGCGGCGTACTTCGCCCTGGCTCCGCGGTTCGATGCGGCCCAGGCGGCATTCTCCCTGCATATCAACACGGCAATGGCCCTGCAGGCGATCGGCGCGGCGGCAACGCTGCTGTTGCTGTGCACACTGCTGGCCGTTCCGCTGATCCTGCTGCTGCGCCTGCTGGGATGGAGTGGCGACTGGCTGTGGCGGCGGATGAGCGCGCACTGATAACGTGGGCGTCCCTGCAACCGCCCCGCCCCTCGTGCCCACGATCCGCCCGATACCGCTGCTGCTCGCCGCCGCGCTGCCTGCCACCGCACTCGCCGACCCGGCGATCGACCTGCCCGCCCTGATCGAGTGCCGCCAGGGCGTGAGCGAGTTCGTCGCGCTGGCGCCGATCGCCGCCGATCCGCTCAAGGCGGTGGCCCTGGGCTGGCGGCCGCTGCCGCAGGGCAACCTGTTCATGAACGAGTACATGCTGAACACGCCGGTGACCGTGTTCGGCCATACGTCCGACCATATCGCCATGGCCGGCTCCAGCATCATGGCAATCCTCGACCTGGCCGATCCACGGCCGCTGGCCAAGGCGCTGGAACTGGAAACCGGCTACGACGCCGACGGCAAGTTCATGGCCGGCCGCGAGCTTGTCAGCCGCGACGTCAACGATGCCAGGACCGGCGAAGCGCTGATCGAATCTGTGATCCTGAGCGTGTCCAACGTCAAATCCCACCCCGGCAAGACCCTGGCCGGCTGCACCTACAGCCTGGATCTGCCGGCCGAGAACGAGGTGCCGGCCCCCGCCGCGGGCGCCACGGCGGACACGCCGCCGGGCTGAGCAGGCGCCCGCGGACATCCTGCTAGACTTTCCGTACCGCCCGGTCCGCCGGGTGCCCTGAACGAAGAGATGTCCGAAGACGACAGTAGTACCCCCCCGGAGCTGGGCGAAAAGAAACGCGGCTGGCTTGAACGCCTCAGCGCGGCCTTCTCCGGCGAACCCCATACCCGCGACGAACTGGTGGCCGTGCTGCAGACGGCCGAACAGGACGGCCTGATCGCCGCCGATACCCTGCGCATGATGGAAGGCGCCATCTCGGTGGCCGAGCTGACCGTCGGCGACGTGATGATCCCGCGCTCGCAGATGGTGTCCCTTCCGGTCGAGCAGCCATTCCTGGAACTGATGAAGCAGGTGGTCGAATCCGGCCATTCGCGCTTCCCCGTGCACGGCGAGAACAAGGACGACGTGCTCGGCATCCTGCTGGCCAAGGACCTGCTGCGCGGCGTGGTCGCCGACAACAGCTACGCCACCATCCGCGAACTGCTGCGCCCGGCGGTGCTGATCCCCGAGTCCAAGAAGCTCAACGTGCTGCTCAAGGAGTTCCGGCTCTCGCGCAACCACATGGCGATCGTGGTGGACGAGTACGGCGGCGTCGCCGGGCTGGTCACCATCGAGGACGTGCTGGAGCAGATCGTCGGCCAGATCGACGACGAGCACGACGAGGCCGAGGACCACACCGCGCAGATCGCCATCCAGGCCGACGGCCGCTACGTGGTCGACGCGCTGACCGCGATCGAGGACTTCAACGAACGCTTCGGCGCCGGGTTCTCCGACGACGACTACGACACCATCGGCGGACTGGTCACCGAGGCCATCGGCCACCTGCCCGAGATCGGCGACGAACTCACCCTGGACCGTTTTGTGTTCCGGGTGGCGCGTGCCAACGCGCGGCGGGTGCAGGCCTTCCACGTCACCGTGCTGCCGCCCGACCCGCAGGAAGACGCTTGACCGCCCCGCGCCTCTCCCGGCCGCTGCGCCGTGCGCTGCCGCTCGCACGCCTGCTGGCGTGCGCGCTGCTGTACCTGCTGGTGGCCGGCGTGGCATCGGCCGCGGCCACCCCCGCCGCCGATGCCGCAACCGGGGCACCGCGCATCGGCGTGGTGACGATGCAGCCCGGCGAGGTGTTCTTCGAACGTTTCGGCCACGACGCGCTGGTGGTGGCCGAGCCCGGCGGCGGCCCCGCCATTTCCTACAATTTCGGCTTCTTCGACCCGTCCGAGCCCGACTTCATCGGCAACTTCGTGCGCGGGCGGATGATGTACTACCTGGTCGCGCTGCCGCTGGACGAGGACCTGGCGCAGTACCGCGATGCCGGGCGCGGCGCATCCATCCAGTGGCTGGACCTGCCGCCACGGCAGGCGCAGGCGCTGGCCGACGACCTGGCCGAGCGCTCGCGGCCGGAGAATGCACGCTACCGCTACGACTACTTCACCGCCAACTGCTCGACGATGGTGCGCGACGCGCTCGACCGCGCCATGGGCGGCAGCCTGCAGTCGCAGCTGTCCGGGCGTTCGCGCGGCAACACCTACCGCAGCGAAGCGGTGCGGCTGGCCTCGCCGTCACCGTGGATGTGGCTGGGCTTCGACCTCGGCCTGGGCCCGTGGGCCGACCAGCCGCTGTCGCGCTGGCAGGAGGCGTTCGTGCCGATGCGGCTGGCCGACGGCCTGCGCGAGGCGCGCAACGGCGAGGGACGCCCACTGGTGCAGGCCGAACAGGAACTGCTGCCGCAACGGCTGGCCCCCGAGCCGGGCGAGCATGACCGCACCTGGTGGCCCTGGCTGCTGACCGGCCTGGTCCTGGCCGGGCTGGTCTACGCCGCTCGCCGCCACCGGCGCATGCTCGGTGGCGTCGCGCTGCCGTTCTGGCTGTTCTGCGGCGTGGCCGGCGTGCTGCTGGCCTACCTGTGGGGTGCCAGCGAACACCGCGCCGCCTGGGGCAATCGCAACCTGCTGCTGCTCAATCCGCTGGCGCTGGCCCTGCTGCCGGGCGCCTGGCAACTGCTGCGCGGGCGCCTGCCGGGCCGTGCGTTCGGCTGGCTGCTGTGGACGCTGGCCGCCATCGCCGCGCTGTCGCTGCCGCTGCATTGGCTGTCGCTGCAGGCCCAGTTCAACATGCAGTGGATCGTGCTGCTGCTGCCGGTCCACCTGGCGCTGGCACTGGTGCTGGGCCGCCGCGGCTTGGCGCCTGCGCCGGGCTGAGGCACGATGCGGCCCATGGACCCCGGTATTTCTCCCGCGGTGGCGCCGGCCAACCCGCCCTGTGTCATCAACTGCACCTGGTATGGCGAGGACGGCACGTTGCGCAATCTGTCGCTGGATTCGATCAGCGACGTGCTCGAAGCCAGCAGCCGGGGCTTTGTCTGGGTCGGCCTGTACGAACCCGACGACGCCGTGCTGGACAAGGTCCAGGCCGAGTTCGGGCTGCATGACCTGGCCATCGAGGACACGCGCAAGGCGCACCAGCGGCCCAAGGTGGAGACCTACGGCGACTCGCTGTTCGTGGTGGTGCACACCGCGCAGGTTGTCGAGGAGCGCATCCGCTATGGCGAGACCCATGCCTTCCTCGGCCCGCGCTATCTGGTGACGGTGCGCCACGGCGCCTCGCTGTCGTACGCGCCGGTACGCGCGCGGCTGGAACGCGAGCACGACCTGGTGGCCCAGGGGCCGTCGTTCTGCCTGTATGCGGTGCTCGACGCGGTGGTGGACAACTACCTGCCGATCACCGACAGCTTCGGCGATACGCTGGATTCGCTGGAGAAGGACATCTTCGCCGAGAACTACCGGCGCCGCACCGTCATCCGCCTGTACGACCTCAAGCGCGAACTCAACAAGATGCGGCTGGCGGTCACCCCGCTGCAGGACGCGCTGGCGCAGCTGCAGCGCAACCCGGTGCAGCTGCTCAACGACGACGCACGGCTGTACCTGCGCGACGTGCAGGACCATGCCGCGCGGGTCAACGACGCCATCGACACCCTGCGCGAAATGCTCGGCACCGCGCTGAGCGTGAACCTGTCGCTGGTCACCCTGGCGCAGGGCGAGACGGTCAAGCAGCTCGGCGCGTGGGCGGCGCTGCTGGCCGCACCGACCCTGATCACCAGCTGGTACGGCATGAACTTCACCCACATGCCGGAGCTGGCCGGACGCTTCGCCTACCCCCTGCTGGTGCTGATCGTCGGCGCGGTCTGCGCGGTGCTGTACCGGCTGTTCAAGCGTTCCGGCTGGCTGTAGGCCCGCACCGCCCGCGGCCACTCCGACCCACATCACTGCCCTGCGGGGAACGCCATGCGCAACGATGCCCTCTTCGATCACCGCCGCCGGCATTTCCTGCGCGGCTCGCTGGCCGCCGGCGCCATGGCGCTGCCGGTGCTGGGCCAGCCGGGCAGCGTGCTGGCTGCCGAGGGCCGCGGCGATGCGGCGGCGATGCCCGCGTCGATCCGCGCGCTGCAACCGGTCGCGCAGCGGGTGGTGCCGATCAGCGCCGGCGAACGCGCGCAGCGCCTGGCGCGCGCGCAGCAGCTGATGGAGCGGCACCGGATCGATGCGGTGTTCATCGGCGCGGGCACCTCGTTGACCTACTTCACCGGCATGCACTGGTGGAACAGCGAGCGCCTGACCGGGGTGATCCTGCCGCGCTCGGGCGAGCCGGTCTATGTCACCCCCGAGTTCGAACGCGGCCGCACGCTGGAACAGATCCGGCTCGGCAACGACGTGCGCGGCTGGCAGGAAGACGAGGATCCGTATGCGCTGGTCGCGCAGGTGCTGCGCGGCGTCGGCGCCGGCAATGGCACGATCGGCATCGAGGAGACCGTGCCGTTCTTCCGCAGCAAGGGCATCATGGGCGCCCTGCCCCACGCCACCTTCGTCGATGCCTGGCCGGTCACCGCCGGCTGCCGGCGCATCAAGAGCCCGGCGGAACTGGCGCTGTTGCGCCTGGCCAACCAGACCACGCTGGCGGTGTACGAGGCAGTGTGGAAGGCGCTGGTGCCGGGCATGAGCGAGGACGACATCGCCGGGCTGGTCGCCATGGCCTATGCCCGCACCGGCCTGCGCGGCAGTGCCGACGTCAACATCGGTCCATACACCGCCTCGCCACACGGCTCGGATGCGCCGCAACGGCTCACCGAGGGCATGCCGGTCATCTTCGACGGTGGCTGCAGGGCCGACGGCTACACCAGCGACATCACCCGCACCGTGGTGCTGGGCCAGGCCGGCGACGACATCCGCCGGGTCTTCGACATCGTGCTCGACGCGCAGACCAGCGCGCTGCGGGCGGCGCGCCCCGGCGTGGCGATGGAGGCGCTGGACGCCGCCGCGCGCAAGGTCATCGTCGATGCCGGCTACGGCCCGGACTACGCCTACTTCAGCCACCGCCTCGGCCACGGCATCGGCATGGACATGCACGAGTGGGATTACCTGGTCCGCGGCAACACCCGCCTGCTCGAACCGGGCATGACCTTCAGCGACGAACCCGGGATCTACATCCCCGGCAGGTTCGGCATGCGCCTGGAGGACATCCTGCACATCACCGCCGACGGCGCCGAACTGCTGACCCCGCAGAGTCCGTCGATCGATCACCCGTTCGGCTGACGCACCGCGCGTGCCGGCACCGGCTCAGGCCACGTAGACGGTCTTGATGTTGGTGAATTCACGGATGCCGTGTTCGGCCAGTTCGCGGCCGAAGCCCGAGCGCTTGGTGCCGCCGAACGGCAGCCGCGCATCGCTCCTGACCACGGAATTGACGAACGCCGCGCCGCACTGCAGCTGCGCGGCGACCCGCTCGCCGCGCGCGGCGTCGCCGGTCCACACGCTGCCGCCGAGCCCGAACGGGGTGTCGTTGGCCACCCGCACCGCCTCGGCCTCGTCCTTCACCCGCACGATCGCCGCCACCGGGCCGAACAGTTCCTCCTCGTAGGCCGGCATGCCCGGCGCGACGTGGTCGAGGATCGACGCCGGGTAGCCCGCATGCGTACCGGCCAGCGGCTCGCAGCCCAGCAACGCTCTGGCGCCCTGGTCGATGCTCTGCCGCACCTGCCGGTGCAGGCCGTCGCGCAGGTCGGCGCGCGCCAGCGGCGCCAGCGTGGTGGACGGGTCCTGCGGATCGCCGTACACCCGCGCCTTGGCCGCCGCGACGAAGCGCTGCACGAAGGCGTCGGCAATGGCGTCGACCAGCACGAAGCGCTTGGCCGCGATGCAGGTCTGCCCGGCGTTGTCGAAGCGCGATTTCACCGCCGCGGCCACCGTCGCGTCCAGGTCGGCGTCGTCCAGCACCACGAAGGCGTCGCTGCCGCCCAGCTCCATCACGCACTTCTTCAGCTGGTCGCCGGCGTTGGCGGCGATGGCGCGGCCGGCGCGCTCGCTGCCGGTCAGGGTGACCGCCTTGACCCGGCGGTCGCGCAGCACCCCGGCCGCCTGTTCGTTGTCGATGTGCAGCACCGCGAACACCCCGGCCGGCATGCCGGCATCGGCCAGCACCGCGGCGATCAGGTCGGCGCAGCCGGGCACGTTGCTGGCGTGCTTGAGCAGCGCCACGTTGCCGGCCATCAGCGACGGCGCGAGGAAACGGAACACCTGCCATACCGGGAAATTCCACGGCATCACCGCCAGCACGCAGCCGATCGGCTGGTAGACCACGTAGCTGCGCTGCGCCTCGGTCGGGATCGGCTGCGGGCTGAGGTAACCGGCGGCATGGTCGGCGTAGTACTCGCAGGCCGCCGCGCTCTTCTCGATCTCGGCCAGCGCCTCGCCGCGCAGCTTGCCCATCTCCCGGGTCATCGTGCGCTGGATCTCGTCGCGGCGCGTGCGCAGCGCCGCGGCCACCTGGCGCAGCAGCACGCCGCGCTGCTCCAGCGGCAGGCCCGACCACGCCGGGAACGCCGCCTGCGCGGCGGCCAGCCGCTGCTCGACGGCGACGGCGCTCATCAGCTCGACCGTGCGCAGGTCACGGCCGTCGAAGGGGTTGAGGGTCGGGTAGGAAGCCATGGCGCTGCACCTGCATGAAACGGATGCGTCCATGGTAGCGCCGCCGGCGTTGCGCCCGCGTCAGCAGGCCAGGCGCCGGCCGCGCCCGGCCTGCGGCCGGATCAACCGTTGTCCTGCAGCGCCAGCTGCATGTCGCGCTGGCGCCGCCTGTCGGCGCGGGCGGAGATCCACCAGCCGAGGACCGCCACGGTCGATACCGCCAGCACCAGCAGCGTGGCCAGCGCGTTGATCTTGGGACTCACGCCCATGCGCACCGAGGCGAAGATCTTCATCGGCAGCGTGGTCGAGCTGGGCCCGGCCACGAAGCTGGCGATCACCACGTCGTCCAGCGACAGGGTGAAGGCCAGCAGCCAGCCGGACAGCAGCGCCGGGGCGATGATCGGCAGGGTGATCAGGAAGAACACCTTGAGCCGGTTGGCGCCCAGGTCCATGGCCGCCTCTTCCAGCGAGCGGTCCAGCTCCTGCAGGCGCGAGGACACCACCACGGTCACGAACGACAGGGTGAAGGTGACGTGCGCGATCCAGATCGCCACCACGCCCTTGGACGGCAGCCCGAACAGGCCGCCCATCGACACCAGCATCAGCAGGATCGACAGGCCGATGATCACCTCCGGCATCACCAGCGGCGCGGTCACCAGCGCGCCGAACACGGTCTTGCCGGGGAAGCGCCGGAAGCGGGTCATCGCCATCGCCGCCATGGTGCCGAGCACCATCGACGCGCTCGCGGTCCAGAACGCGACCTTGACGCTGACCCAGGCCGCGTCCAGCAGTTGCCGGTCGCGGAACAGCTCGCCGTACCACTGTGTGGAAAAGCCCGCCCACACCGTCGCCAGCCGCGAGGCATTGAACGAATACAGCATTAGCAGCAGGATCGGCAGGTACAGGAAGGCGTAGCCGAGCAGCAGCACGCCCCAGCCCAGCCAGCGTTGGCCGCGGACCATGCTCATGCCAGCTTCCCTTCCAGCGCGCGCTGCTGGGACCGGTTGAAGATGATGATCGGGACCAGCAGCAGGACCAGCATCACGATCGCCACCGCCGAGGCCAGCGGCCAGTCGCGGTTGTTGAAGAACTCGCCCCACAGCACGCGGCCGATCATCAGCGTGTCCGGCCCGCCCAGCATTTCCGGGATGACGAACTCGCCCACCGCCGGGATCATCACCAGCATGCAGCCGGCGACGATGCCGCTGCGCGACAGCGGCAGGGTGATGCGCACGAACGCCTGCCACGGCCTGGCGCCGAGGTCGTAGGCCGCCTCCAGCAGGCGATGGTCGAGCTTGACCAGGTTGGCGTACAGCGGCAGCACCATGAACGGCAGGTAGCAGTAGACGATGCCGATATAGGCCGCCAGCGGCGTGTACAGGATCTGCAGCGGCGCGTCGATCAGGCCCATCCCCAGCAGCGTGCGGTTGACCAGGCCGTTGCTGTCGAGGATGCCGATCCAGGCATAGACGCGGATCAGGAACGAGGTCCACGACGGCAGCACCACCAGCATCATCGCGATGTTGCGCGCCGACGGCGACATGCGCGAGATCACGTAGGCCATCGGGTAGCCGATCAGCAGGGTGAGCACGGTGGCGATCACCGCGATCCTGATCGAGCTGAGGTAGGCGACCACGTACTGGCTGTCGGCGAACAGCTGGGTGTAATTGCCCAGGTTGAGGTTGACGGTGAAGGCGTTGTCCACGTACGCCACGATGGACGTGTACGGCGGCATCGCCACCGCCATCTTCGCGAACGAGATCTTCAGCACGATCAGGAACGGGATCGCGAAGAACAGCAGCAGCCACAGGTAGGGCACGCCGATCACGCCGGCGCGGGTGCCCGGCAGCCAGCGCCGCCAACCGCCAGGGTTCGGCCCGCGCGCGCTCATGAGGTCAGCACCACGCCGTCGTTGTCGTCCCAGCTCACCCAGACCTCGTCGTTCCAGGTGATGCCGTCGCTGTCCCAGCGCTTCATGTTGGCGAAATTGGACAGGATCTTGGCGCCGCTGGGCAGGCGCACGTGGTAGACCGAATGGCTGCCGAAGTAGGCGATGTCCTCGACCACCCCGAACGCCTTGTTGGTGTCGCCGGCGGGCTCGTCCTTGGCGATGTGCACCTTTTCCGGGCGCAGCGCGAACGCCACCGGCTGCCCTTCATAGCCGGTGATGCCGTGGCCGACGTAGATTGGTGCCGGGAAGTCGGCGGTGCGCACGGTGACGTACTCGGGCAGGTCCTCGTCGATCACGCCCTCGAACAGGTTCACCGAGCCGATGAAGCCGGCGACGAAGCGGTTGGCCGGCTGCTCGTAGATGTCGTCCGGCTTGCCGATCTGCTGGATCCAGCCCTGGTCCATCACCGCGATGCGGGTGGCCATGGTCATGGCCTCTTCCTGGTCGTGGGTGACCATCACGCAGGTCACGCCGAGCTGCTCGATGATGTTGACCAGTTCCAACTGCATCTTCGAGCGCAGCTTCTTGTCCAGCGCGCCCATCGGCTCGTCCAGCAACAGCAGCTTGGGGCTCTTGGCCAGCGAGCGCGCCAGCGCCACGCGCTGCTGCTGGCCGCCGGAGAGCTGGTGCGGCTTGCGCTTGCCCAGCTTCTGCAACTGCACCAGTTCCAGCATCTCGCCGACGCGGCGGGCGATGGCGTCGCGGGCCATGCCGTCCTGCTTCAGGCCGAAGGCGATGTTCTGCTCCACGGTCATGTGCGGGAACAGCGCGTAGGACTGGAACATCATGTTGATCGGCCGCTCGTAGGGCGGCAGCGCATTGATTTCCTGGCCGTCGAGCAGGATCCGGCCGCGGGTCGGGGTCTCGAAGCCGGCCAGGCAGCGCAGCAGCGTGGACTTGCCGCTGCCCGAGCCACCCAGCAGCGCGAAGATCTCGCCCTTGCGCACGTCCAGGTTGACGTCGTCGACGGCGACGAAGCCATCGAACTCCTTGCGCAGGTCGCGGATGGACAGGTAGCCGGGCTCGCTGTTCAGGGCGATGGCGTCGGGCCGGATGTCGGGCTTGGCATCAACGGGCATGAAGGGTTCCGGGAACGGGCGGGACGGACGGGCGCGCGTAGTGTAGTGCCGGCATTTTGCCGGGGACATCACGCTTTTTCACGAAAGAACGTCCTGTTCGACGCCCCCTCGGCCGGAGGCGCACGGCAGCCGTGCCCGGCGCGGGCGCAGCCCCCTGGAGTCCAAGGGGGCCGGCCAGAGGCACGGGCGACGCGCGGAAAGGGGGCCATGGCCCCGGGGTTGCCCTGCGGCTCCCGGGGAACCGTGCGAACGCGTGGTTCAGCGCCCGGTCTTGATCTCGGTCCAGAGCCGGGTATAGAGCTTGTCCACTTCCGGCGGGTTGATCGCGTAGGTGAACATCTTCGCCGCCACGTCCTGCGGCGGATAGATGGTGCGGTCCTCGCGGATCGCCGCGTCCACCAGCGGCGTGGCCGACTTCACCGGGTTGGCGTAGTGGGTGACGTTGGTGTTGTTGGCGGCCACCTGCGGCTCGAGCAGGTAGTTGATGAACGCATAGGCGTTCTCCGGGTGCTTGGCATCCTTCGGGATGGCCAGCATGTCGAACCACTGCGGCGCGCCTTCCTTCGGGATCGAATAGGCCACTTCCACGCCGTTTCCGGCCTCCTCGGCGCGGTCGCGGGCCTGGATGATGTCGCCCGACCAGCCCACCACCAGGCAGGTGCTGCCATTGGCCAGCGAACCGACGTACTGGCTGGAGTGGAAGTTCTGCACGTACGGGCGGATGCTCTTGAGCAGGTCCGCGGCCTTCTGGATGGTGGCCGGATCGGTACTGTGCGGGTCCTGGCCCAGGTAGTGCAGCGCGATCGGGATCATGTCCGCCGGGGTGTCGAGGATGGTGACCCCGCAGTCCTTCATCCTGGCGATGTTCTCCGGCTTGAACACCAGGTCCCAGCTGCCGGCGATGTCGGTGCTGCCGCCGAAGCGCTCCTTGAGCTTGGCCACGTTGTAGCCGATGCCGGTGGTGCCCATCATGTACGGCACGCCGTATTTGTTCTCCGGGTCCTGGCCGGCGATGCGCGCCATCACCTCCGGGTCGAGGTTGGCCAGGTTCGGGATCTTGCTCTTGTCCAGCGGCAGGAACACCCCGGCCTGGATCTGGCGGCCGAAGAAATTCAGCGTCGGCACCACGATGTCGTAGCCGCTGTCGCCGGTCAGCAGCTTGGTCTCGACCATCTCGTCGCTGTCGAACACGTCGTAGGTGACCTTGATGCCGGTCGCCTTCTCGAAGTTCGGGATGGTGTCCTCGGCGATGTAATCCGAGTAGTTGTAGACGTTGAGGACCTTGGCCTCGCCGCCGGCGTCGGCGGTCTGGGCGCCCTGCTCCTTGCCACCACAGGCGGCAAGCAGGGACAGGGCGACGCCAGCGGTCAGGATGCGCAGATTCATGGGTTCTCCAGTGTGATCCGGGAGGGGGCCGGCTGAACCGGCGGGACGGGCCATTGTCCCACGAAGCACCGGGCGGAGCGACGCCGCCCGCCCCGCCTTCACGCGGCCGCGGCGGCCGGAACGCGCACCGGGCGGGCGTTCACACGTTGAGCAGCAGGAACTCGCGCTCCCAGGAACTGATGACCCGGAAAAAGGTCTCGTACTCCTTGCGCTTGACCGAGACATAGGCCCGGCAGAAGCGGCGGCCGAGCAGTTCCTGCAACGGCTCGCAGCCTTCCAGCCCGTCCAGCGCCTCGCCCAGCGAGCGCGGCAGCGCGTAACCGGGCGCCTTGGCGTTGCCGGCCACCGGCGCGGTCGGGGTGAGTTTCTCGCGGATGCCGAGCAGGCCGCAGGCCAGGGTCGCGGCCATCGCCAGGTAAGGGTTGGCGTCGGAGCCGGCGAAACGGCTTTCCACGCGGCTGTTCTCCAGGCTGTCGATCGGCACGCGCAGGCCGCAGGTGCGGTTGTCGAAGCCCCACTCCACGTTGCTCGGCGACACCTCGCCGAACACCAGCCGGCGGTAGGAATTCACGTTCGGGGCGAAGAACGCCATCGCCATCGGCACGTACTTCTGCAATCCGCCCAGGTACTGCATGAACAGCGCGCTGTACTCGCCCTCGCCGTCGCCGGCGAACACGTTGGCGCCGTCGCGGATGCGCAGCAGGCTCTGGTGGATGTGCATCGCGCTGCCCGGCTCGTTCTCCATCGGCTTGGCCAGGAAGGTGGCGTACACCCCGTGGCGCAGCGCCGCCTCGCGCATGGTGCGCTTGAACAGGAACACCTGGTCGGCCAGCGCCATGGCATCGGCGTGGGTGAAGTTCACCTCCAGCTGCGCCGCGCCGGATTCGTGGATCAGCGTGTCCACGTCCAGCTGCATCGCGTCGCAGTAGTCGTACATCAGGTCGAGGATCGGGTCGAACTCGTTGACTGCGTCGATCGAATACGACTGGCGCGCGGTCTCCGGGCGCCCGGAACGGCCGGCCGGCGGCAGCAGCGGGAAGTCCGGGTCGGTGTTCTTCTGCACCAGGAAGAACTCCACCTCCGGCGCGACGATCGGCTTCAGCCCCAGTTCCTCGTAGGCGGCCAGCACCCGCCGCAGCACGTTGCGCGGCGCCAGTTCGTGCGGCTGCCCATTGCGGGTGTAGCAGTCATGGATGACCTGCGCGGTCGGGTCGGTCGCCCACGGCACCATGCGCACCGTGTCCGGGTCCGGGCGCAGCACCATGTCCGAATCGGCCGGCGCCACCAGTTCGTAGTAGTCGTCGGGCGAGTCGCCGGTGACGGTGGTGGCGAAGATGCCCTCGGGCAGGCGCGTGCCGTAGTCGTGCGAGAACTTGTCCGCGGGGATGATCTTGCCGCGCGCGTTGCCGGTGATGTCCGGCACCAGGCATTCGACCTCGGTGATGTTGCGCTGCTTGAGCCAGCGCAGCAGGGTGCTGTCTTCCTGCACGACGGCGGGCTTGCGGGGGCGGGAACGGGGACGGGAGCTCATGACGGTTCGGCTTCGGTGGCATGACAGGCGCCCGCCACCGGTCTGTATGCCCTGCCCCGGTGGACAGGCCTGCTGGCACGCTACTGCCGCGCCGGCGTTTAGGCAACCGCATGCCGCCGTGCCCCGCGCTGCCGGGACACGTAGACTGCACTGCCCGCCCGCTTCGATGCGCCTGATGCCCGACGCCGCCGCCCGGCCCGACTATCCACCCAGCTGGTATGCGGCCAGCCTGCCGCCGCTGGCGCCGCGCGCGCCGCTGCGCGGCCACGCGCGCGCCGACGTGGCGGTACTGGGCGCCGGCTATACCGGACTGACCGCCGCCCTGGCCCTGGCCGAAAAGGGCTACCGGGTGACCGTACTGGAGGCCGAACGCGTCGGCTGGGGCGCCTCCGGCCGCAATGGCGGGCAGGCACTGGTCGGCTATGGCTGCGACCTGCATACGCTGGAATCGCTGCTCGGCCATGACGATGCGCGGCTGCTGTTCGAATTCTCGCGCGAGGGCCTGCGCCGGCTCAGGCAACGCATCGCGCGGCACGGCATCGACTGCGACTGGCGCGATGGCCATGCCAGCGTGCCGATCCGCCGCCGCCAGGAACGGGCGCTGCGCGCGGACATGGAAACCCTGGCGCGGCGCTACGACTACCCGCTGCAGTGGTGGGACCGAGCGCAGTTGCGCCAGGTACTGGCCAGCGACCGCTACCGCGGCGCGCTGTACGACCCGGGCAGCGGCCACCTGCACCCGTTGGCGTATGCGCAGGGGCTGGCGCGCGCGGCCGAGGCGGCCGGTGCCACCGTGCACGAGCATTCGCCGGTGCAGCGGCTGGAGCGTGGCGCGCGCCCGCTGCTGCATACCGCGCAGGGCAAGGTCGAGGCCGATTTCGTGGTGCTGGCCGGCAATGCCTGGCTGCAGGGCATCGCCCCGGAACTGGAAACCCGGATGATGCCGGTCGGCACCTATATCGGCGCGACCGCACCGCTCGGCGCCGAACGCGCGCGCGCACTGATCGGCAACGACATGGCCGTGGCCGACGTGAACTGGGCGCTGGACTATTTCCGCCTCAGCCGCGACCACCGGCTGCTGTTCGGTGGCCAGGCCAGCTATTCGGCGCTGCCGCCGCCGGGCCTGCGCGGGGCGATGACCCGGCGCATGCGCGCGGTGTTCCCGCAGCTGGCCGACGTGGAACTGGAATACGTCTGGGGCGGCTACATCGACATCACCCGCAACCGCGCCCCGCACTGGGGCCGGCTCACTCCCAACATCTACTTCGCGCAGGGCTTCTCCGGCCACGGCGTGGCCAGCACCGGCCTGGCCGGCGATGTCATCGCCGAGGCCATCGCCGGCCAGGCGCAGCGGCTGGACGTGTTCGAACGGATCGCGCACCACCGCTTTCCCGGCGGTACCGCGCTGCGCCGCCCGCTGCTGGTGGCGGCGATGTCCTGGTACAAGCTGCGCGACCTGCTGTGGTGAGCGGCCGGCCACGCGGCCGGGCCGTGTCCGGTGCCCGGCGCCGCGCTCAGGCGTCGTTGTCCCCGGCGTCGTGCCACAGCTCGTGCGCGTCGACGCGGATGAGCAGGGCCGCCTCCAGCGCATTGGCACGGGCGTCGGATTCGGCCAGCGCGCTTTCCTGCTCCTGGCGCTGCGCGGCGATCAGCTCGGCGATCCCGGCCTCGCCCAGCGCATAGGCGCGACGGACCTTGGCGGTGCTGGCACGCACCGCCTCCAGCGCCTGGCGGCTGTCACGCCACAACCGCCAGGCAGCATCGGCGTGGCGCACGGTCTGCTCGGCCTCGCGCTGGATCATGCGCCGCATGCTCTCGGCCATGGCACTGCCGGCCTCGGCACTGGCGCGTTGCGCGTCGGCAGTGGCCGAACGCGCCGCGCCGCCGAACGGAATGCTGACCACCACCCCGAGCGAGCGTTCCTCGCCACCGCGCTCGTCCAGCCAGCGCAGGCCCACACTGGGATCCGGCCGGCGCTCGGCGCGGGCGCGCAGGGCCGCACGGTCCAGCCGCTCGGCCTCGCGCTCGGCGGCGCCGATCTCGTGGCTGCGGCTGACGATATGGTCGATGTGCAGTTGCGCACCCGCATCATCGGCGACCGGTTCCGGCAGCGCCGGCGCGCGCCCGGGCAGCGGGATCGAGGGAAACGTGGTGCGCAGGGCGATGCGCGCGGCCTCGCAGCGTGCCGCCGCCGCGGTCGCCTGTGCATGGGCCTGCGACAACGCGGCCTGCGCGCTGTCGAGGTCGCGCCGGGCGGCATCGCCGGCGGTGACACGGCGGGCGATGGCGTCGCGGTCGCGCTGCACCAGCTCCAGCTGCGCCTGTGCCTGGGCCACCCCGCCTTCGGCCCGCAGCCACTCCATCCACTGCGCCAGCAGCAGGCGCGCGGCCTGGTGCTCGGCATCGGCCAGCTGCAGGCCTGCGACCTCGCGGCCCAGCCGCCCGAGCTCGCGATCCAGCCGCGCCTTGCCCGGCAGCCGCACGCCACGGGTGAGCTGCGCTTCGTACTCGCGGTAGTCCAGCCCGCCGTGCACGCGTCGCTGCTGCGACATCAGGCTCAGGGTCGGCTCGTGCGCACCGGCCGCCAGCCCGCGCGCCTCGGCCTCGGCACGGCGGGTGCCGGCCGCGGCGGCCTGCACCTGCGGATGCGCGGCGATGGCCTGCAGGACCAGCGTCTCCGGCGGCAGGTAGCCGGCATCGGTGGCGGCCGGTGCCACGCCGGGAAGGGCAAGGCAGGCGGCCAGCGCCAGGGTCGAGCGCAGGCGTCTCATGCCAGCCTCCCGAAGCGTTCGACGATCTCGCTCCACCAGCGGATGTCGGCGCCGGGCAGGCGCTGGCGCAGTCCGTCCAGCACGTCGTCCACGCGCTCGGCCGGCAGCACCAGCCAGGCCATGTCGCGGGCGACGCGGCCGCGCACGCGCTCGCGGCTGCTGGCCTTGTCGAAGCTGCTGCCATGGCCTTCGCCATGCAGCGTGGTGAAACCGGGCAGGTCGGGCATGTCGAGCAGCGCGGCGATCACCGCGTCCTCCAGTACGGGAGAGAAAACCAGGTTCAGGCGACGCAGTTCCATCAACGGGCTCCGAAGCGGCGGAACAGGACCGGCAGCAGCAACAGCGTCAGTGCGGTCGAACTGACCAGCCCGCCGATCACCACGATCGCCAGCGGGCGCTGGATCTCCGAGCCGGGGCCGCTGGCGAACAGCAGCGGCACCAGCCCCAGGCCGGTGATGCTGGCGGTCATCAGCACCGGGCGCAGGCGCCGCCGCGCGCCTTCGCGCACCACCGTCGCCATGGCCATGCCGGTAGCGGACAACTGGTTGAAATGCTCGACCAGCACCAAGCCGTTGAGCACCGCGATGCCGAGCAGGGCGATGAAGCCGATCGAGGCCGGCACCGACAGGTATTGCCCGGTCAGCCACAGCGCGAGCACGCCACCGACCATCGCGAACGGCACGTTGCCCAGTACCAGCAGCGCCTGCCGCATCGAACCGAAGGTGGAGAACAGGACCAGGAAGATCAGGCCGATGGCCACCGGCACGACCATGCCCAGGCGCGCGGCGGCACGCTGCTGGTTCTCGAACTGGCCGCCCCAGACGATGCGGTAGCCTTCGGGCAACGGCACCTCGCCGGCGACCCGGGTACGCGCCTCCTCGACGAAGCCGACCAGGTCACGGCCGTCGACATTGGCCTGCACCAGGGCGAAGCGCGAGCCGTTCTCGCGGCGCACCGCCACCGGGCCGGTGCTGCGCTCGATCTGCGCCAGCGCCGACAGCGGCACCTCGCCGGCGCCATCGCCGCGCGCCAGCAGCAGCCGCTCGAAGCGCGCCGGGTCCTGCTGCACGCCGGCATCCCCGCGCACCAGCACCGGGATGCGCCGGTCCGGTGCGATCACGGTGCCGGCCGGCAGGCCCTCGATCTGCGCGCGCAGTTCGTCCTGCACGTCGGCCACGGCCAGGCCGGCGCGGCCGGCGGCCTGGGCATCGATCTGCAGGCGCAGGTATTCCACGCCCTCGGCGGTCTGCGCCAGCACGTCCTGCGCGCCGGCCACGTCCTGCAGCACCTGCGCGATGCGCGTGCCGAGCTGGTTGACGGTGGCCAGCTCCGGCCCGAACACCTTGACCGCGACGTCGCCACGGCTGCCGGTGAGCATCTCGCTGACCCGCATCTCGATCGGCTGGGTGAAGCCATAGCCGACGCCCGGGAAATCCTCCAGCACGGTGCGGATCTGGTCGGCCAGCCATTCCTTGTCCGGCTTGCGCCACTGCGCCTTGGGCTTGAGCTCCAGGAACACGTCGCTCTCGTTCAGGCCCATCGGGTCCAGGCCGAGTTCATCCGACCCCACCCGCGCGATCACGTGCAGGATCTCCGGCACCCGTGCCTTCAGCGCCCGTTCCACCGCCAGGTCCTGTTCGACGCTGCTTTCGATGCCGATCGACGGCAGCTTGGCCAGCTGCACCAGCAGGTCGCCCTCGTCCATGGTCGGCAGGAAGGTCTTGCCGACGCCGAACCACGCCGCCACGCCCAGCAGCAGCGCCGCGCCGGCACCGATCGCCACGCGGCGCGGCCGCGCCAGCGCACCGTCGAGCAGCGGCATGTACAGGGCATCGAGCTTGCGCATCAGCCACGGCTCGCTGTGGGCGCGTTCGCGCAGCAGCAGCGAGGCCAGCACCGGGATCACCGTCAGCGACAGCAGCAGCGAGCCGGCCAGCGCGAACACGATGGTCAGCGCCACCGGGCCGAACAGCTTGCCCTCCAGCCCTTCCAGCGTCAGCAGCGGCAGGAACACCAGGCAGATGATGAGGATGCCCGATGCCACCGGCGCGGCCACTTCGCGCACCGCGGCGAACACCCGGTGCAGGCGCGGCAGGCCCGCGCCGGACGCACCGGGGTCGAGCCGGCTGACGGTGTTCTCCACCACCACCACCGCCGCATCGACCAGCATGCCGATGGCGATCGCCAGCCCGCCCAGGCTCATCAGGTTCGCGCTCATGCCGAACGCGCGCATCATCAGGAACGTGAGCAGCGCCGCGAACGGCAAGGTCAGCGCCACCACCAGCGCCGCGCGCAGCTCGCCCAGGAACAGCAGCAGCAGCACCACCACCAGTACGGTGGCCTCGAGCAGGGCCTTGGTGACGGTGCCGACCGCGCGGTCGATCAGCGCGCTGCGGTCATAGAACGGCTCCACCCGCACCCCGGCCGGCAGTTGCGGCGCCAGCTCGGCCAGGCGCGCGCGCACCGCGCTGACCACCGCGCCGGCATCGGCACCGCGCAGGCCGACCACGATGCCCTGCACCGCCTCGCCCTGGCCGTCGCGGGTGACCGCGCCATAGCGGGTCATCCCGGCCATGCGCACCTGGGCCACGTCGCCGACCCGCAGGGTGATGCCGTCCTGTACCTTCAATACGATCCGGCGCAGATCCTCCAGCCCGCGCACCGCGCCCTCGGCGCGGACCACCAGCGCTTCCTCGCCGTCGCCGAGGCGGCCGGAGCCATCGTTGCGGTTGTTGCGCTCCAGCGCGTCGGCCAGGTCGCGGAAATGCAGGCCGGCGGCCGACAGCGCGGCGCGGTCGGGCACGACCACGTAGCTGCTCACCTCGCCGCCGAGCGCGTTCACGTCGGCCACGCCGGGGATGGTGCGCAGCGCCGGGCGGATCACCCAGTCCAGCAGCGCGCGGCGCTCGGCCAGCTCCAGGTCGCCGCCCTCGATGGTGAACATGAAAAGATCGGACAGCGGCGTGGCGATCGGCGCCAGCCCGCCGCCGACGCCGTCCGGCAGCGCGACGTTGCCGAAGCGCTCGGCAACCTGCTGCCGCGCCCAGTAGATGTCGGTGCCTTCGGCGAAGTCCAGGGTGATGTCGGCGATGGCGTACTTGGCGGTGGAGCGCAGCATCGTGCCGTTGGGCAGGCCGAGCAGCTCCAGCTCCAGCGGCGCGACGACGCGGCTCTCCACTTCCTCCGGGGTCATCCCCGGCGCCTTCAGGATCAGCTTGACCTGGGTCGGCGCGATGTCCGGGTAGGCATCCACCGGCAGTTTCAGGAACGCCAGCGCGCCGGCCAGCGCCAGCCCCGCGGCGGCCACCAGCACCAGCACCCGCTGGGTCAGGGAGAATTCGACCAGGCGTCCGAGCATCGGCTTACTCCCCGGCCGCCAGCAGCGCCTTCAATGCGCTGGTACCGGCCACCGCCACCGCCGTACCGGCCGCGAGCGGCCCGCGCACCACCACCTGGGTCGCCGATTCGCCCAGCACCTCGACGGTCACCACCCGGTAGCCGCCAGCCGTGGCGGCGAACACCACGCTGTCGCGCCCCACCCGTGCCAACGCGCCGCGCGGCAGCGCCAGCGCTCCCTGCGGTGCCGGCAGTTCCAGCGTCACCGCCACCGGCTGGCCCGGTACGAGCACGCTGCTGGCCTCGAAGCGTGCGCGCACCGGCACGGTCTGGCTGGCGCCATCGACCGCGCTGCCCACGGCGGTGATCCGGCCACGCGCGTCGGTACCGTCGATGCGCGCCACCTGCCCGGCCGCCAGGCGCATGCGTGCTGCCGCCGGGGCGCGTATGGCCACGTCCAGCTGCGAGGTATCGGCCACCACGAACGCGGCGGCCATCGCCTCCAGCGCCTGCCCCGGCGCCACCTTGCGCTCGAGCACGCGCCCGGCCAGCGGTGCGCGCAGCTCGTATTCGCCCGGCAGCCCACCCCTGGCCGCCGGCGCCAGCGCCAGTGCCCGCGCGAACTGCGCCTGGGTGGCCCCGGTCTGCTCCTGCAACGCGCGGCTGCTCTCGGCACGTGCGGCCGGCACGATGCCCTCGGCCAGCAGGTCGGCATCGCGCCGCGCCTGCCGCGCCGCCAGCCGTGCTTCGCTGGCCGCGCGCCCGGCATCGGCCTCGAGCATCATCCGTTCGCGGCTTTGCACCCGCGCCAGCGGCGCACCGGCGGCGACCTGGCTGCCCTCGACCGCCAGCACCCGGGTCACCGTACCGGCGTACGGCGCGGTCACCACCGCGCTGCGTTCCAGCGCCGGTTCCACCGTCGCCGGCAGGTGTTCGAGCGGAATGCCGGTGGCTGCGACCGCCGCCGCGTTGCGTACGCCCAGTGCGCGCGCCTGCTCGGCCGGCATGCGGATCGCCGCAGGTGCGGCGGCAGCCACCACGGTGCAACTGGCCAGCAGCAGCGCCAGGCCGAACGGCAGCGCCGGAAGGAAACGGGTACGGCAGGACATCGAACAACCTCGACGTGGGGTGCGGGGGTGCCGGGAGTCTGCGCGGCGCGGCTTTGGAAACGCTTAAGGTGCTCGAGTGCGAAGCAGTTGCGTTTGCGTCTCCGCCATGGCGGCGATGGGCCCCGGTACGCACCGCGATACCGGCCAAGACGCTGCCTGCGGCGACACCCGGTGCCCGCAGCCGGCAATGGCCGGTGACCGGCTGCGGCCGGTCCGGGAGATGGAATGCCGGTGTCGGCCCTGCGGCCTCAGGCTTCGGGCAGCGCCGGGAACGGGCCAAGGCGGGCGACGAGGTCGCCGGCGTCGAGCCGGAAGTGCAGCTGCAGCACCAGTACCCGCGCCAGGGTCCGTGCCAGGGCCAGGCCGAGCCCGCCGTGGGTATCGGGCGCCCGTTCCGGGCGCTTGCGCCAGAAACGTTCGCCCAGCCGCGGCAGGTCGCTGTCATGCAGGTCGGGCGCGGGATTGCGGACCTCGAGCCAGGCGCCCTCCGCCGTCACCTTCACCCCGGCGAGGATGCGGCTGCCGGCCGGCGCGTATTCGACGGCGTTCTGCAGCAGGTTGGCGACGATGCGCTCGAGCAGGGCGGCATCGCTCGACGTCCACCACTCCGCCGCGCCTTCGAGCTGGATGTGCGCACCGGCGGACGTGGCGCGGGCCAGCACCTGCCGCTGCTGTTCGAGCAGCGCGCGCAGGTCGAGCGGCTCGGGTTGCGGTTCGGCCTGCCCCGATTCGTAGCGCGACAGGGCCAACAGGCCATCGACGCTGCGTTGCATGCGTTCCACCGCCGCCAGCGATATCGCCAGCGCCGCCGCCGCGCGGCCGGGGTCGCCACCGCGCAATGCCAGCTCGGCGCTGGTGCGGATCTCGGCCAGCGGCGTGCGCAGTTCGTGGGCGACGTCGCGCGCGAACCGGCGTTCGCGTTCCAGCGCGTCGTAGAGGCGGCCGAACGCGCTGTCCAGGGCCGCGGCCAGCGGCGCCAGCTCGGACGGCAGCGTCGCATCGAGCAGCGGCACCTGCGCGGTTTCCGGCGACAGCGACCCCACCCGGCCGCCCAGCCGCAGCAGTGGCCGCAGGCCACGGTTGACCACCACGATCGCCAGCGTCGCCGCGCCCAGCGCCGCCAGCAGGCTGACCAGCAGCAACGACAGGTGGATGCGCCGCTCCAGCACGTCGACATCGGTGCGTTCGATGGCGACGGTGATCAGCGCCGCGCGCGGGTCGCCGGCCGGGCCCGGGGCCACCTGCTGCGCCACCGCGCGGCCACGGTGGCCGTCGGGAAGCACCAGGTCGTAATACAGCGGTTCGGCGGCCGGCATCCGCGGGGGGCGTGCCAGCGCCTGCGTGCCGCTGGAGGACGAGCGCGCCAGCACCGCGCCGGCCGTGTCCCAGATGGTGTAGAAATCGGTGTGCCCGTGCTCGCGGAACTCCGGCATCAGCGCATCCACCGGGGTGCCGCTGGCGAGCAGCGCGCCGACCGCGCGCGCGCGGTCGAGCAGCTGCGCGTCCAGCCGCGCGTACAGGTGGTGGTCGAGCATCTGGTCCAGCAGCAGGAACAGCACCACCAGCAGGCTGCCCAGTCCCCCGACCAGCGCCACGATCAGGCGCCGCCGGATCGACCTCAGCCAGCGCCGCTCAGACGACCACATAGCCGAACCCGCGGCGGGTCTCGATCAGGCCATCGACGCCGGCACGCGCGAGCTTGGCCCGCAGGGTGCTGACCAGCACCTCGATCACCTTGTCCGAGGCGGTGCTGCTGCCGGCATACAGCCGCTCGAACAACGCGTTGCGGGTATGCACGCGGCCGCGCTCGCGCAGCAGCAGCTCCAGCAGCGCGTACTCCTTGGGCGACAACGCGATCGCCCCGCCCGGGCCGGTCGCCAGGCAGGTGGCGGTATCCACGCTCAGCGCCCCGGCGGCCAGCCGCGGCGAGGCGTCGTCGAAGCGGCGCCGCGCCAGCGCCTTCAGCCGCGCCAGCAGTTCGTCGAAGGCGAAGGGCTTGACCAGGTAGTCGTCGGCGCCGCGGTTGAGCGCCTCGACCCGGTCGCTGACCTGGTCGCGCGCGGACAGCACCAGCACGCGCGTGGCGCGCCGCTGCGCGCGCAGCCCATCCAGCACCCCGAGTCCGTCGACGCCCGGCAGGGCCAGGTCCAGCACCATCAGGTCATAGTCGTAATGCGCCAGGAATCCCAGCGCCTGGGTACCGTCGGCGGCCGCGTCCACCGCATGGCCCTCCGCGGCCAGGGCAAGGGCCAGGCTCTCGCGCAGGGCGGTGGAATCCTCGACAAGCAACAACCGCATGGGGCAGACGGCATCAGCAGAGACGGCGGCATCATGCCCTGTCTGCCCGGCCAATGCACCGCGGGCCCGTCATCGCGGCGTCGCCGGGGCCGGGGCCGGGTTAAAGTCCGCCGCGCCGCGGCCGCTAACTGGATGCGACGACCCGCCACCGGATCCCACCCACCCATGACAGTGTCGCCGCCGGCCGGCTTCGACAGCCGACCGATCACCCCCCTGCCCCAGCGCATCCTGCTCGTCGAGAACTCGCGCACCTTCACCACGATGCTGCGCGAGGCCATCGAGCAGCGTCTGGAACTGCCGGTCAGCGTGGCCTCCTCGCTGGCCGAGGCCGGCGCCCTGCTCGACGCAGAGGACGACTGGTTCCTGGTGCTGACCGGGCTGGTGCTTTCCGACGGCGACCGCGACGGCGTGGTGGCCTACTTCGTCGAACGCGGGCTGCCGACCATCGTGGTCAGCAGCGTCTACGACGAGGACCTGCGCCGGCGCGTGCTGCAGCAGGACATCATCGACTACGTACTGAAGAACACGCCCGGCAGCCTGGATTACCTGGTGTGGCTGGTACAGCGGCTGGAGCGCAACCGCCGCATTTCGGCGCTGGTGGTGGACGATTCGCCCTCGGCGCGCGGCTATGCCGCTTCGCTGCTGGCCATGTACGGCTACCGGGTCACCGAGGCCGGCGACGGCCAGGCCGCACTGCAGGCGCTGGAAGCCGACCCGGCGATCCGCCTGGCCATCGTCGACCAGGAGATGCCGGGGATGGATGGCGTCGAATTGACCCGGCGCCTGCGCGCACTGCGCGCGCGCGACCGGGTCGCGGTGATCGGCATCTCCGGCAACTCCGACCCTTCGCTGATCCCGCGCTTCCTCAAGAACGGCGCCAATGACTTCCTGCGCAAGCCGTTCTCGCGCGAGGAGTTTTTCTGCCGGGTCTCGCAGAACGTCGACCAGCTGGAGCTGATCGGCACCCTGCAGGACCTGGCCACCCGCGACTTCCTCACCGGCCTGCCCAACCGCCGCAGCTTCCTGGAGCGCAGCCAGCGCCACCTCGAGCGGCATGGCGCCGAGGCCGGCAGCGTCGCGGTGGCCATGGTCGACATCGACCACTTCAAGCACATCAACGACAGCCTCGGCCACGAGGCCGGCGACCAGGCGCTGCGCGCCGTGGCCGGGGTCCTGCATGCCCACACCCGTCCGCAGGACCTGAGCGCCCGCTTCGGTGGCGAGGAATTCTGCCTGCTGGTCGGCGCACCGGACGAGGACGCCTGCACCCGTCACTTCGAGCAGTTGCGCGCGGCCGTGGCCGCCCTGGAGCTGAGCCTGGGTGGCAGCACGCTGCGCATGACCGTCAGCATCGGCGTATGCCGCATGCCCGCGCACAACTGCACGCTGCATGCGCTGATCGCCGAGGCCGACCGCCAGCTGTACCTGGCCAAGGCCGGCGGCCGCAACCGCGTCCACGGCGTGACCCTGAACTGACCGCCGGCGGGCTTTGATCCAGATCAACGCGCCGCACCACCGCCCTGCCTAGAGTGCGCCCGACAGCATCTACTTGGAGAAGCGGCGGTGGCACTTTTGGTCTGGCAGGACGATCTCAACACGGGCGTGGAGGTCATCGACCACCAGCACATGCGCATCGTGGAGATGCTCAACCACCTGCATGTGACCCAGAAGAGCATGGAGCGGGTCGCCGTGGGCGAGGTGATCGACGAACTGATCGACTACACGCTGTCGCACTTTGCCTTCGAGGAAGAGCTCATGGAGGAGGCCGGCTACCCGTTCTGCGCCGCGCACAAGCGCGTGCACGAGGTCTTCATCAAGCGCGTCTCCGAGTACCGCATGCGCTTCGAGTCCGGCGAGGACATCACCGACGACCTGCGCAACATGCTCTCGCGCTGGCTGTTCAACCACATCCGCGGCGACGACAAGGCCTACGCCGAGCACGTCAAGCGCCACCTCAACAAGTTCGCCCGCGAACACGAGGAAGGCGGCTGGCTCGGACGCACCCTCAAGCGCCTGTTCCGCTGATCGCACCGGGAGCCTGCCGGCGCCGCGCGGCGCATGGCGGCAGGCCCTGCACCATGGAACCGCCGGGAACGATGCCCGGCACCCGGCCATCGACGGCCGATGGCCGCCAAGGATGGCGGCCCCTCTTGCCCGCCACGCGCGGGACGGATCAGGGCCGCGCCGCGGCGCGGCGCTGGATCGCCCACAACGCCAGCGCGGTGGCCAGCGCGGTGGCGCACAGGTAACCGCCGACCGCACCGACCCCGAACCTGCCCGCCAGCCATGTGGCCGCATACGGCGCCGGCGCGGCGCCGAGGATGCCGGCAAGGTTGAACGACAGCGATGCGCCGGTGTAACGCACCTGCACCGGATAGAGGCTGGCCAGCATGGTGCCGCAGGGGCCATAGGTCAGGCCCATCAGGAACAGGCCCAGCGACAGGAACCCCAGCACCTGCCACGGGTGCGCGGCCTGGAACAGCGGCTTGAACAGCAGGCCGAACACGAAGATCGCCAGCGTCGCCCACAGCATCGTGCGGATCGTGCCGTGGCGGTCGCCGTGCAGCGCCGCCAGCGGGATGCCGGCGGCGAAGAACAGGATGCCGACCATCTGCAGCAGCAGGAACTGTTCACGGCTGTAGCCCAGCACCGACGTGCCGTAGCCCAGGGTGAACACCGTCATCAGGTAGAACAGCACGAAGGTCGCGAACGCCGCCAGGGTCCCGGCCACCAGCGCGAAGCCATGGCCGGCGATCACCTCGCGCATCGGCAGGCGCACCCGCTGCCCGTGCGCTACCGCGCGGCGGAAATCCGGGGTCTCGTGGATGTTCAGGCGCACCCACAGGCCGACGATCACCAGCAGCGCGCTGGCCAGGAAGGGCACGCGCCAGCCCCAGGCCAGGAACGCGGCATCGTCCATCAGCCGGCCCAGCAGCAGGAAGATCCCGGCCGACATCAGGAAGCCCAGTGGCGCGCCCAGCTGCGGGAACATGCCGTACCAGGCGCGCTTGCCCGGCGGCGCGTTCTCGGTGGCCAGCAGTACTGCCCCGCCCCATTCGCCGCCCAGGCCCAGGCCCTGGCCGAACCGGCACAGCGCCAGCAGCGCCGGGGCCAGCAGGCCGATGCCGGCATAGGTGGGCAACAGGCCGATGGCAACCGTCGACAGGCCCATCGTCAGCAGCGCCGCCACCAGCGTGGCCTTGCGCCCGATGCGGTCGCCGTAGTGCCCGAACAGCGCCGAACCGACCGGCCGCGCGATGAACGCCACCGCGAACGTGGCCAGCGACTGCAGCAGCGCCGCATTGGGGCTGGCTTCGGGAAAGAACAGCTTCGGGAACACCAGTACCGCCGCGGTGGCGTAGATGTAGAAGTCGAAGAACTCGATGGTGGTGCCGACCAGGCTGGCGGCGAGCACCCGGCGCGGTGAGTTGGCGGAAGTCGCGATGGAGGGCATGGGCGCCATGGCCGAGGGATACCCGCGCAGTCTGCCACGCGCCATGCGCCGCCAGCAGGCCGGTTGCGGACGACACCATCGTCCAGCCGCGGCCTGCCGCCTGCGGCCTGTGCCCAGGCCGCAGGGCGATGCCCCGTCGGCCGCCACGGCCGCATGCCGGCATCCCGCCAGCCTGCCTGGAGGCGTGCGCGTTGACGCCCTCGCCACACCCGCCGAACAGGAAATGAACTTCTTTTTGCCGCGCCCTCCACGTCGGTTAACCGTAGCGCAGCGGCATACCGCGCGCCGACGCCGGTTCACGGTGGCGTACAGGAAACCTCCGCTACGTTCCGCTCTACGCGCAGCAACGCGCCGATACGACAGGAGCAACCCATGAACAATCGACCGCTGCATACCGCCCTCTTCGCCGCCACGCTGGCCCTGGCCGGCACCGGCGCCGCCCAGGCCCAGGACGCGCTCACCGCGCCGCAGGTGCGCGCGCAGCTGGAGGCGCAGGGCTATACCAAGGTCGAGGACCTGGAGTTCAAGGACGGCATGTGGAAGGCCGATGCCACCAGTGCCAACGGCAAGCGGGTGGACGTGCGCCTGGACCCGCGTAGCGGCAACGTGTACCCGGACAAGCCGGTGCCGGCGCTGGGCGAGGCCGATATCCGCGCCCAGCTGTCCACCGCCGGCTACAGCGGCGTGCATGACGTCAAGCTCGACGACGGCCTGTGGAAGGCCAAGGGCACCACCGCCGCGGGCGAGAAAGTGAAGGTCCAGCTGGACCCGACGACGGGCGAAGTGATCGCGCTGGAAAAGGACTGAGCACTCTTGCGGTGCCGGCGGCATGAGCGCCGCCGTTCACCCGGTCCGGGCCGACCACTGCGGCCCGGGCCACGCTCAGCCCAGCAGGCCGGCCTCGCGCAGGGCTGCTTCCACTCTGGGCTGGTTGCCGGGCTCCAGTTCGGTCATCGGCAGTCGCAGCGTGCCGCCACACAGGCCCAGGCGCTGCATCGCCCATTTCACCGGGATCGGGTTGGCTTCGACGAACAGCTGTCTGTGCAGCGGCAGCAAGCGCTGCTGGATCACCATGGCCGCCTGCACCTGGCCGGCCATCGCCGCCATGCACAGCGCGTGCATCAGCCGCGGCGCCACATTGGCGGTGACGCTCACGTTGCCGTGGCCGCCGCAGAACATCAGCGCCACCGCGGTGGCGTCGTCGCCCGAATACACCGCGAACCCGTCCGGCACCTCGCGGATCAGCCATTGCGCGCGTTCCAGGTTGCCGGTGGCTTCCTTGATCCCGACCACGCCCGGCACCTGCGCCAGCCGCAGCACGGTGTCGTGCTGCAGGTCGGCCACGCTGCGCCCGGGCACGTTGTAGAGCACGATCGGCAGGTCGCCGGTGGCCTCGGCGATGGCCCGGAAATGGCGGTACTGCCCTTCCTGGCCGGGCTTGTTGTAGTACGGCACCACCTGCAGCTGGCTGTCGGCGCCCACTTCCCGCGCATACCGCGCCAGGGCGATGGCCTCGGCGGTGGAATTGCCGCCGCATCCGGCCATCACCGGCACCCGCCCGGCGGCCTGTTCCACCGCCACGCGGATGATCTCGCAGTGCTCTTCCACGTCCACGGTGGGCGACTCGCCGGTGGTACCGACCACGCCGATGCAGTCCGTGCCCTCGGCCACGTGCCAGTCCACCAGACGGCGCAGCGCCGCATAGTCCACGCTGCCGTCTTCGTGCATGGGCGTGACGAGCGCGACGATGCTGCCGCGGAGGGGGACGTGGGAGGATGTCATCGCGGTATCCGGAAGGCGTTCGGGGGAACCCGGATTCTAATCGCCAAGCGCCGCCCGCCGCCTTCCACGCCGGCAATGGTTTCAATTGGCAGCAAACCGGCGCGCTCAGGCGCCCGCGGCGGCCGGATGCAGCCGTGCCCACAGCACGATCATCACCAGCGCCATGAGCACCCACACCGCCGTGGCCACGCCCAGGGTCACCGCCAGCGGCCAGCGCACGCTGCCGAAGTACACCGCCACCAGGTAGCCGGCATAGGGAAACAGCGACCACAGCCCGAACAGCGCGGTTTTCTGCAGGTCGGCGCCGGAGCGCTGGCTGCCGACGATGTAGTGGGCGATCAGCGCGAAAGTGGGAAACAACGGCACCAGCCCGGCGATGAAGAAACTCTTCGATCTGGCCAGCAGCGCGATCAGCAGCACCGCCAGGGCGCCCAGCAGCGATTTCAGGAACAGGGAAATCATCGGGTCGTCGAGGTGGCCGTGCGGGGAATGGCGGGCGTCCTGCCCCGGCGCCGGCTAGCGGGCCGCAAGGACCAGCGCCAGCGCGATGGCGGCCGGCAGCGCCTGCACGAACAGGATCCTGCGGCTGGCGGTGGCGGCGCCGTAGAGGCCGGCCACGAGCACGCAGGCCAGGAAGAACACGCGCACGGCGTGTCCGGACGGGCCCAGCACCAGGCCGAACACCAGGCCGGCGGCCAGGAAACCGTTGTAGAGCCCCTGGTTCGCCGCCAGCACCCGGGTCTGCTCGGCGAATTCACGGGTCAGGCCAAAGGCCCTGCGTCCTGCCGGCCGCGTCCACAGGAACATTTCCAGGACAAGGATCCAGGCATGGATCAGCGCGACCAGGGCGGTTGCGATATCGGCAATGAGGAGCATGACCGCCTCGTGCAGTCGCGGCAGGCGAGCATGATCGACTTCCCGCAGGCCGGCAAGCACCGCGGCCGTGCCGTCCCCGGCCTCACTTACAATGCCGCCCCCTCGTTCCACCGGCATGCGCATGGACATCATCGTCAACGAAGAACTCAAGGCCTACATCGATCCGCTGACCCCGGACGAGCACGACGCGCTGGAGCGCAGCCTGCTGGCCGAGGGGTGCCGCGACGCACTGGTGCTGTGGGGCAACGTACTGGTCGACGGCCACAATCGCTACGGCATCTGCCGCAAGCACGGCATCCCGTTCCAGACGGTGCAGAACACCCGCTTCCAGTCGATGCAGGACGTGCACCTGTGGATGATCGAGCAGCACCTTGGCCGGCGCAGCGTGTCCGATTTCCAGCGCGGCGTGCTGGCCCTGCGCAAGCGCGCGATCGTCGAGGCCCGGCACCGCGCCGAGCAGGAACAGCTGCGCCGGGAGAGCGAGGGCGAGGCGCCGCTGGCGGCCGCCGACGGTCCGGCCGATGCCGATCTGCCGCCATGGGAGCCGGCGCCGAAACTGTCCAAGGCCGAAATCGCCCGCGAAGCCAAGCTCAGTGCCAGCCAGGTGACGCTGATCGAGAAGATCAGCGCGCAGGCCGCGCAGGAGGTGATCGAAGCGGTCAAGGCCGGCGAGATCTCGCTCAGTGCCGCGGCGGTGGTCGCCAGCCTGCCGGAAGCGGAACAGCGCGCGGCCGCCCAGGGGGGCAAGGACCAGCTGAAGGAAGCCGCCCGGCGCGTGCGCGAATCGCGTCGCAAGCCCAGGGCGGCGCCCGAGCCGGATACCGCACAGACGCCGCCGGCCATGCCCGCGCAGGCCGACGGCGATGCGGGCGAAGTGGACGCCCTGCGCCAGCGCGTGGCCTCGCTGACCGCGGAAAACCAGGCGTTGCGCATGGAGCTGGAAGCGCTGCGCGCGCGCCTGGCCAGCGCCGCCACGGCGGAAGCCACCGAAGCCTGAGTGCCCTGGCGGTGACACGCCGCGCGCCTCCGCCAGGGCACCGGCGGCATGCGCCGGCGCTGCCGGCAGCCGGCGGTGGAATTGCAAGACGGCGGGCGAGGCGGTCACCATGCGCGTGTCCCCACAGGAGTCGGCCATGGCCTCGGCATCCCCTGAACTGGAGCAGTTCGTCCGCGACGCGCTGATGCGCGGCCACGACCGCGAGCAGGTGCGCCAGGCCCTGCTGGCCGCCGGCTGGAGCGCCGAGCAGATACGCGGCGTGCTGGACGGCTGGGCCGAAGTGGGTTTCGCGCTGCCGGTGCCGCGCCCGCGCGCCTCGCTGTCGGCGCGCGAAGCCTTCCTCTACCTGGTGCTGTTCAGCACCCTGTACTTCTTCGCCTGGAACCTGGGCAGCCTGGTGTTCGCCCTGCTCGAGCACGCCCTGCCCGACCCGGCCGACGCGCAGTGGCAGGTGGCGCGGCTGACCGGTTCGATCCGCTGGTCGATCTCGGCGCTGGTCATCGCCTTCCCGGTGTTCGCCTTCCTCGCCCGCCACCTTGCCCACGACGTGGCGCGCAACCCGATCAAGCGCCTGTCGCCGGTTCGCCGCTGGCTGACCTACCTGACCCTGTTCGTCGCCGCCAGCGTGCTCATCGGCGACCTGACCACGCTGGTGTTCAACCTGCTCGGCGGCGAACTGAGCCTGCGCTTCGTGCTCAAGGTCGCGGTGGTGGCGGCGATCGCCGGCACCGTGTTCGGCCACTACCTGCGCGACCTGCGCCGCGAGGAAGTCGCCGACGGCGGCCACGCCGGTTCCGGTCGCGGTGTGCTGTGGGCGACCGGCGTCGCCACGGTGCTGGCGGTCGCTGCCGGCGTATGGACCATGGACTCGCCGATGCAGCAGCGGCAGCTGCGGCTGGACGAAGCCCGCATCGGCGACCTGCAGACCCTGGAGTCGGCCATTGCCGCATGGCGCGGCGAACACGACGCGCTGCCGCCCGACATGGACGCGCTGGCCGCGCAGCCGGGCGTCAACCTGCCGCGGCGCGATCCGGCCGGCGGCGCGGATTACCGCTACCGCCGCATCGATGACAGCCACTACGAACTGTGCGCGGACTTCGCCACCGACAGCGGCCAGCGCCGCGCGCGCTGGCGCCTGCCGCAGGCCGGACAATGGGCGCATCCGGCCGGATCGCACTGCTTCCGCCGCAGCGCGGGCGACAAGGATTGAGCTTGGCGCCGGCCGATCCGCGCCGCGCCCAGCTGCGCCGGCTCAAGCTGTACGCGCTGGCGATGCTGCTGGCGATGCTGGCCGGCTTCGTCCTCAGCCACTTCAATGGCGGGCACGGCGCCTGGGCGTGGGTCGGCGCGTTCTGCGAGGCGGCCATGGTCGGCGCATTGGCCGACTGGTTCGCGGTGGTGGCGCTGTTCCGCCGCCCGTTGAACCTGCCGATCCCGCATACCGCCATCATCCCGCGCAGCAAGGCGCGCATCGCCGACAGCCTGGCGCTGTTCGTGCGCGACCACTTCCTCGAGCCGGAGGCGTTGCTGGCCAAGCTGAAGGTATTCGACCCGGCCACGCGCCTGGGCCACTGGCTGGCGCAGCCGCAGCAGGCGCGGATGCTGGCCGGCATGGCACGCGGCTGGGCACTGCAGGCGCTGGACCTGCTGGACGAATCGGCCGTGCGCCGGGCCATCCAGGGTTTCGTGGTCGAACAGCTGCGGCAATGGAACGCCGCGGCCACCGCCGGCGACCTGCTCGGCCTGCTGACCGCCGACGACCGCCACCAGCGGGTGCTGGACGAGGGCCTGACCCGCATCGCCGGCTGGCTCGACAGCGACACCGTGCGCCAGCGCGCCTCGGCGCTGATCGTGCGCTACATCCGCAAGGAATGGCCGAAGCTGGCCAGCACCGTGGACTGGGTCAAACCGATCGACGAGATCGGCGATTCGCTCGCCGAGCGCATGGCCCGCGCCGGGCTGGACGAACTGCAGGCGATCCTGTCCGAACCCGGGCATCCGCTGCGCCAGGACTACGCACGCTGGCTGGGCGGCTACCTGCAGCGGTTGCGCGACGATCCCGCACTGGCCGCGCGGGTGGACGCGCTCAAGCAGCAGGTGATCGACCATCCGGCCGTGCAGGACTACGTGCAGGGCCTGTGGCAGCGCATCCACCAGCAGCTGCGCGACGACCTGTCGCGCGAGGATTCGGTGCTGGCCGCGCACCTTGAACGCAACCTCGGCAAGCTCGGCGCCACCATCGGCCGCGACCCGGCGCTGCGCGATGCGCTCAACCAGCACATGCTGGCCGGCGCCGAACGCCTCACCACGCGCCTGCGCAGCGGCGTGACCACGCACATCGCGCAGACGCTCAAGGCCTGGGACGAGCGCAAGCTGGTCGAGCAGCTGGAACTCAGCGTGGGCCGCGACCTGCAGTACATCCGCTTCAACGGCACCCTGGTCGGCGGCCTGATCGGCGTGCTGCTGCATGCACTGACCGTCTGGCTGCGCTTCTGATACCGGCCGGACCGCGATACGCCGGGCATGGCCGCACCGCGCGGCCTCCTGTTCGATCAATCGAGAATGGCGCGGGCTGGGCTGGGCGATGCTGGTCCTGGGCGCAGGCCCGTGCGCACGCGCGCAGGGCTGGGCACCGGGGCCGGTAATTGGGCTCGGCGCGCTGACGCTGCCGGACTGCTGCTGGCCCTCGCGCTCCATCCATGCCGGCCGCGCCGGGTGGTGCCGCTGGCGTGGACGCCGCCGCCCGCCGGACTGCGGGTCGCGCGGGGTTGACGGCAGCGGCGCATGCGCGGCGATGCCGGGCGATGGGCGCTCCCCCGTTCCCGGATCGACGACCCGGGAACGGCACCGGCCACGCTTACGGCACGGCCGCGGTGACGACGATCTCGATCTTCCACGCCGGGTTGGCGAGCTTGGCCTGCACCGTGGCGCGCGCGGGCGTGGCGCCTTCCGGCACCCACTTGTCCCAGGCCTGGTTCATGCCCGCGAAATCGGCCATGTCGGCCAGGAAGATCTCCGCGCGCAGGATGTGGCGCTTGTCGGTCGGCGCCAGCCGCAGCAGGTCGTCGATGGCCTGCAGCACCTGCTCGGTCTGGCCGACGATGTCGGCGCTGGTGTCTTCGGGCACCTGCCCGGCCAGGTACGCCACGCCGTGGTAGATGGTCATTTCCGACATGCGCGGACCGGTATCGAAACGTTCGATCATGGGTTTTCCCGTGGGTGGATGTAGGCCCATTGTGCCCGCAACCGATGGTTTCAGCGGTGGCGGCGCGGTTGCCGCCACAACTGCAGGGCGGCCAGCGCCAGCCAGCCGACCACCAGCGCGATCACCGCCTTCTGTCCCAGCCCGCGCGGCGTGTCGCGCCAGAGCACGTGCAGCCACAGCCCGGCGAACACCAGCCACGCCCACCACCACGCAAGCCGGTGGACGCCGCGCCAGCGGCGGTCGCGGCCGAAACACCAGGCCTGCAGCAGCATCGCCGTGGTGACGCAGAGGAATGCGGTCTGCGCAGCCAGCGCATGCACCAGCGGCGCCAGCGCCGGTGCGCGCTGCGGCAGCCAGCTGTCGCCCACGGCCACCGTGGCCAGGCCGATGCCGGCCACGCAGAACAGGGCCAGCGGCAGGCCGCGCCGTGCCGCGCCGTGCGCCTGCGCGTACAACGCGGTGGCGAGCACCACGATCGCCACCGCCAGCACGCAGTAGGCGCCGCGCAGCCACAGCCCGTGCGGGCCGTGCAGGTACAGGCTGAGCGTGGCGCGCGTCCAGTCCAGGTCGGTGCGCGCGATCTGCAGCCAGGCCGCGGTAGCGGCGAACAGCAGCAGCGCGGCCAGCACCGGCAGGGCCGCCAGGTGCGCGCGATCACGGCACGGGCTGGGGCGGGAAATGGCCAGGGCAGGTTCCTTGCGGATGGGCAGGGCGCCAGCTTAGCCGCATGCCCCACCCGTCCGCCGGCTGAAGGCCGCGCGCCCGCTTGCCAGCATCGTCACGCCATGCCGATAGTCTCTGCACTCCCGCGCCTGCATGGCGCCCTGTTCCCCCGCCCCGCATGGTCGATCCCGCCGCCCCACCCGCACCCGCAACCGCCGGCTGGCGCCGGTTCGCCGGCGTCGCCATCACCCTGGCGATCATGGGCATGGCCCTGCACGCACTGGCCGGCGAGTTCAGCGAACACGGCTACCGCCAGATCCGCGTCGCCATGCATGCGCTGTCGTGGTCTCAGCTGGGGCTGGCGCTGCTGCTGGGCATGGCCAGCTATGGCTGCCTGATCGGGTTCGACGCGATCGGGCTGCGCCGCGCCAACCGACGCCTGCCGGCGGGCCGGGTGGCGATCACCGCCTTCCTCGCCCATGCCGCCGGACAGACGCTGGGCTTCGCCGCGCTCACCGGCGGCGCGATCCGCGTGCGCAGCTATGGCAACGCCGGGCTCGGGCTGGCCGAGATCGGCCAGGTGGTGCTGATGAGCACGCTGGGCTTCGTGTTCGGTGCCTGGGTCCTGCTGGGCCTGGCGCTATGGCTGGAACCGGGCGCGGCGGCATTGGCGCTGCCGCTGGCCGTGCCGTGGGTGCGCATGCTGGGCATCGCCCTGCTGCTGGGTTTCGGCGCGATGTGGCTGCTGGTCGGAGCCGGCGGCCGCAGCATCGGCTGGCGCCGGCACCGGGTGTGGATACCGGACCGGCGCACGGTGCTGGAAGTCACCGCGCTGAGCCTGGTGGAGCTGGGGCTGGCGTCGGCCGCGTTCTACGTGTTGCTGCCGGCGCAGGACGGGGTGGGCTATATCGGCTTCGTCGGGCTGTACCTGGTGGCGGTGGTGGCCGGGCTGCTCTCCACGGTGCCGGCCGGGCTTGGGGTGTTCGAATGGAGCCTGCTCAAGCTGCTGCCGCAGGTGGCGCCGGCGGCCATCCTCGCCGCGGCGGTGGCCTACCGCGTCACCTATTACCTGGTGCCGCTGTTCCTCTCCACCCTGCTGGCTGGGCTGGCCGCCATCCGCCGGCCGCTGCGCAGCGGCGCCAGCACCGCCTGGAACGTGCTGCGCCCGTGGCTGCCGCAGGTCATCGCACTGGCGGTGTTCGCCGTCGGCGCGCTGCTGGTGATCGACGGCACCCTGCCGGCGCCGCGGCAGCGCGCGCTGCATGCGCCGCTGCCGATCGTGGAGACCTCGCACCTGCTGGGCAGCCTGGGCGGCGTGCTGCTGCTGCTGATCGGCCAGGGCCTGCAGCGGCGCAGCCATGCGGCATGGCTGATCGCGCTGGCGCTGAGCGTGGTGCTGCCGATCCCGGCCTGGCTGCGCGGCGGCCATGCACTGGTGGCGCTGACCCTGCCGCTGGTGGCGGCGGCGCTGTGGGCGGCGCGGCGCGAGTTCTACCGGCAGGGCGCGCTGCTCGACGAGGCCTGGTCCTGGCCCTGGCTGCGCAACGTGGCGCTGGTGCTGGTGGCCACGGTGTGGCTGCTGTTCTTCGTCTACAGCCATGTCGAGTACCAGAACGAGCTGTGGTGGCAGTTCGCCACCTCCGGCAATGCCCCGCGCGCGCTGCGCGCGCTGCTGCTGGTCAGCATCGTGGTGATCGTGTTCGGGCTGGCGCGGCTGCTGCACAGCACGCGCGCGCCGTTGCCGCTTCCCGATGCCGCGCTGCTCGAACAGCTGCGGCCGCTGCTGGCACGCGCGCACGACACCCAGGCCTGCCTGGCGATGACCGGCGACAAGGCGATCCTGCGCAGCGAAGACGGCAACGGCTTCGTGATGATGCAGCGCTACGGCGGTTCGCTGGTATCGATGGGCGACCCGGTCGGCCCGCCGGACACGGTGCGCACGTTGATCTGGAAGTTCCGCGAGGAGGCCGACCGCCTCGGCCTGCGCCCGGTGTTCTACCAGACCGGCGACCAGCACTGGCAGACCTATCTCGACCTGGGCCTGACCCTGGTCAAGCTCGGCGAGGAGGCGATGGTGTCGCTGGACGGCTTCAGCCTGGAAGGCAGCGCGCGCGCGGAACTGCGCCAGGCCTGGAACAAGGGCAGGCGCAGCGGCCTCGGCTTCCGCGTGGTGCCGGCCGAGGACGTCGCGCCGCTGCTGCCGGCGCTGGAGGCGATCTCCGACGCCTGGCTGGAGGAGAAGGCCGGCGACGAGAAGGGCTTCTCGCTGGGCAGCTTCGATCCCGCCTACCTGTGCCGTTTCCCGATGGCCCTGGTCGAAGCCGGTGGCCGGATCGTGGCGTTCGCCAACCTGTGGCAGGCACCCCTCGCGCAGGAATTGTCGGTGGACCTGATGCGGCACTCCGCCGATGCCCCCAAGGGCACCATGGACTTCCTGTTCATCGAACTGTTCCTGTGGGGCGCGGCCAACGGCCATACCCGCTTCTCGCTGGGCATGGCACCGCTGACGGGGCTGGCCGAACACCGCCTGGCCGGGCGCTGGAACCGCTTCGCCAACCTGGTCGCGCGCCACGGCGAGCGCTTCTACGGTTTCGGCGGCCTGCGCCGCTTCAAGTCCAAGTTCGCGCCGGAGTGGCGCCCGCGCTACCTCGCCGCGCCGGGCGGCATGCACCTGCCCGCCGCGCTGCTGGACGTGACCCGGCTCATTTCGCTGGATCCGCGCCGGCAGACGAACTGAGCGCGCGCAGCCGCTGCAGGATCACCCGCGCCAGCCCCGCATAGTCGCCCTGGAAATGATGGTCGCCGGGCATGCGCACGACCTGCGCCGAACCGGCCGGCAGCCGCGGGCACAGCGCATCGTCGTCGTCCTGGCCGTACACGCAGACCGTGCGCGCCGCCGGCAGCCGGCGCATCTCCGGGGCGATCGGCAAGCCGTCGCCATCGCCGCCCAGCCAGTTGCTGACGTGGAACTCGTAGTCGGCGTGCGTGCCCACCGACAGCAACGCCGTCATCGCCAGCATCGAGGCGGTATCGGCCGACAGCCGGTTGATCGCAGCCGGCAGCACGTCGGCACCCTGCGAGAAGCCCAGCAACACCAGCTTCGGGCGCTGCCACTGCCGCGCGTAGTGGCGGGCGATGCGGTCCAGGTCGGCGGCGAAACCGGCCGGCGTGCGCGCACTCCAGAAATAACGCAGCGAATCCACGCCCACCACCGGGATGCCGGCCTGGGCCAGCGCGCCGGCGACCTCCTTGTCCAGCCCGGCCCAGCCGCCATCGCCGGAAACGAACACGGCGAAGGTGTCGCCATTGCCGGCAGCCGGCACTTCCACCAGCGGCAGGCCGTCCAGCTCGTGCGGCACCGGCGGCAGGCTCACCCCGCGCTGCGCGCCCAGTACCCGCGCCGCGGCGACCTCGCCCGGCAGCGCGCTGCCGGCGGCAGTGCGCTGGAAGCGCCGCGCCAGCGGTACCGCCCGCGCGAACGCCTCGACCTCGCCCGCCGCACAGCGCGGGGCACGCCCCGGCGCGGCATCCAGCCACGGGAAACCCAGTGCCACCGGCAGCAGCGTGCCGCCGTGGATACCGTCGCCACAGATCATCCGCGCATCGTCCAGGCGCGGGCAGAAATCCTCGGTGAGCAGACCGGCGAACACATCCGGGCCGGACTGCGCCGACACCGCATAGGCCAACGCCGCCCCGGCGCCATCGCCGCCAAGGATCGGCAGGTGGTAGGTCGGTACGCGCAGATAGGCCTGCACGTAGCGCGAGAAGTTCTCCACGTCGCCGGCGGAGAAGCCGCAGCTGCCCCCCGCCTTGGCCAGTACCCCGGCCAGGTGGCGGGTATCGACGTCCACCACCATCGCACCGTCGCGGCGCAGCGCCTGCAGTCGCGCCTGCCGCAGCGCGGCGTCGCCCTGCCCGGCGAACCACACCACCACCCGCTGCACCGGTCCGTCGGGCAGCAGCACCGGCACCCGTTCGAACCGACCGTGACTGACCGGCTCCACCGCCAGCGCCGGCGCGGCCAGCAGGCCCGACGCCATCACCACCACCAGAGCCAGCGACGCATGTGCCATAAGAGCTTCCTTGACCGGGGAAACTGCAAGCCTACGCCTGCCGATGCGGGAACGGGGTGGAAACGCGGTGTCAGTCCTGCGCGTCCGGATGGCGCAGCTTCCACGCCGCCAGCGCCTGCCGGTAGCGCGCCAATTCGTCGGCATACAGGTCCAGCACGCACAGCGGACAGCCGCTGCCGCAGCACTCGTTGGGACCCGGCTCCTCCGGCGGCATGGGCCGCGGGTCCGGGTCGGGCGTGGGGATGGGAATCGGGTTCATCGCGTCGGCCAGCGCGGCCGTCGTAAAAACAGGATGGAGCAATTCTAGGCCATGGGGCCGCCAGGCGGCCTCAACCTCAACATGCTGTTGCTGTTGCTGTTGCTGTTGCTGTTGCCGTTGCCGTTGCCGTTGCCGTTGCCGTTGCCGTTGCCGTTGCCGTTGCCGTTGCCGTGATTTTGCTCTGCTCCTGGCTTTTGCCTTCCGGGTCCCCTTCCGCAGCGACGGAGCCGGCGGGAATAACCCGAAGGGCGGCGTGCAGGGATGCACGCCGTTTTTCTACGCGACAGGGATGTCGCGTAGAAAAATCCCGCCGGCGGAGTGGACCCGGCACGCGTAGCGGGCTGGGCGCGGAGGCAGTGGCGTGTTGACCAGCCATTCGGCTGTTGAAAAGCGCCTCTTTGGGCCACGTTTCTTTGCACGAGCAAAGATAAGGTGGCTCGCGCCCCGAAGGGGAGCGAAAGCCCTTGATCCTGCTCCGCTCCAACCCTTGCTTGGCCTCTCAAGCCGGCAGGAGCCAAGGCCAAGGCGATAACCGCGAAGTTCAATGGCCAGGGCCAAGTATGAAAGCGGAAGCTTGAGAGCAGGGCTTTCGCCCCTGCTTCGCAGGAGAGAGTTGCTTCTCTTTGCTCGTGCAAAGAGAAGTAACCAAGAGAGGCGCATTTCAACAGCCGAATGGCTGGTCAACACGCCCCTGCCTACACGCCCTGCGCGCCTTCGGCACTCCGGGTCCACTCCAGCGGGGCCTTGTCAGTCGACTCCGTCGCTACGGGTGGGGCTCTGAAAGCAAAAACCAAAGAGCAAGCAGGCAACAGCGAAAGCCAAAGCCAAAGCAGGCTTTACCCCGTCACCCGCCGCAGATTCTCCCGCGCCTGCGCGTCATAACGCGCATGGAAGAAATCGCTGAAGAAAATGCGCGGCTGCGCCAGCACCCCTTTCAGGAAATGCCGGCGGTTGAGCCGGAACAGAAAACCCGGCACCTTGCCGCGATACTCCTCGGCGATGCCACGGTCATAGGCATCGAACACGTCCGGAGGCGCGCCAAGAATGGCCATGTCGGCATCCAGGAACAGCGCCGCGTCCGCGTCCAGCTCATCACCACGCACATGGCCGTGACGCGCGGTGAGCTCGATCAACGCCGCCACCCGCTCCGCATCCACGCCGGCATCGGGCAGCCAGCGCGCGATCGCCGCCCGCGCCATCATCGCCGAGCGCGCTTCGTTGTCGCCGCGCCCGGCCTCGTACACCGCATCGTGGTACAGCATCGCCAGCGCCACCTCGCGCGGCTGCCGCCATCCCGGGCTGGCGGCGACGTCGCGGTGGTGCTGCAGAAGCGCCTGCACATGGCCGAAATTGTGGTACGCGCGCGGCGGCTGCGCGTGCGCCGCTTCGATCTCGGCCAACTGGTCTGCCGGCAGGGGCATCGGGATCAGGTCCATGCGCCATTCTAGGCACCGGCTGCGGCGTCGGCGACGTCCCTCGCGGCCGGCTTGACCGCTGCGCTGCCGGCCCGCCCGGTGGCGCGTATCAGCCCAGGCTCCAGCGCCCTTCCATCTGGTAGCGGGTCTGACCCAGGTAGCTGCGGATCAGCACGAACTCGCGCACCAGCCAGCGCATCGGCTGCACCGGCTGTACCGGCAAGCGCCGCTTGTCGTAGAGCAGGGTCAGGTGCGGCGTGAACCCCGGATCCGGGCGGCTGCCGATGGCCTGCAGACAGCGCGCCAGCTCCTGGTGCAGGCCCAGCAGCAGGTCGGCGCCGTGCTCGCTGCGCAGCACGAACGGATGCTGGCGGCCGCCGGCGAAGCTGCCGACTTCATCGAAACACACTTCGAATTCCGGCATGCGCACCCGCGCCGCGGCCTGCTGCACCTTCGCCAGCAGGCTCGGTGGCAGGCCGGCGTAATCACCCAGGTGATGCAGGGTGACGTGCAGGCGCTCGCGCGCCAGCGGGCGTCCGTCCAGGCCATGTTCGGCGCGCAGTCCCTCGGCCAGTTCGGCGATGCGCCAGGCGGTGGCCGGATCGGGCATCACCGCGAAGAACAGGCGCTCGGTGGGAATGTCGCTGCCGAGACCCAGCGACAGTTGCGCCTCGGCGGAGGGAATGAACTTCGTCATGGTCGAATGGAAACGCCGGCCGGCGGGAGCACGCCGGCGTGCGGCGGCCGGCCTCGTCTGGGGCGCGGATACTAGCAGACCCTGCGGTACGCCGGGCCGCCCGTTGCCGGCGCCCGCGGTGCGCATGGCGAAAATATGACCAGCCCCGCGCAACGCCGCTGGCGCAAGGGGTGCCGTGACTTATCCACATCTTTGCCAGCGCCCGGTCCACACCGCCTGTGGATTGCACGGCGGCTGCGCCGGCGCCCCCGGACAGGCATACACTGGCAGCGCCGCAGCACCTCACCGGTGGTCGCCATGATCGCTTGGAACGCCTTTGCCCTGCTCGCCGCCATCACCCTCGCCCCACCGGAAGCGCCGGTCACGCCGCCGACGCCCGAACAGATCATGGCGATTCCCCCCGCGCTGAAACAGCAGGTGCGCGATGAGGTCATCACCCCCACCCTCTCCCCGGAGCAGCGCCTGCATCGGCTGGTCGAACTCGTGTTCCGGCCAAGCGCGCCGGATGCGAAAGCCGCCGCCGATCCGGCACTGGAGTACGACACCGCCGCGACCCTGACCGTCGCCGAGGCCTGGGCCCAGCGCCGCGCCAACTGCCTGTCGTTCACCCTGCTGTTCGTCGCCCTGGCGCGCGAAGCGGGCATCGACGCCGAAGTCCAGGAGGTCGGGCGGGTCGTCAGCTGGTACCAGGAACAGGGCGTGGTCTACAACGCCGGGCACGTCAATGTCGGACTGCGCGTCAACGGCCGCAGCGCCACCCTGGATCTGGACCAGAACGTGCTGTACGACCGCCGTGGACCGCGCCCGGTTTCCGACCGGCGCGCACTGGCCCACTTCTACAACAACCGCGGCGCCGAGTTGCTGGCTGCCGGCCAGGTCGCGGCGGCCCGCGCGCATTTCCGCCTGGCGCTGGAGCAGGAAGGACGCTTCGCACCGGCATGGAACAACCTGGGCGTTCTGGAGACCCGCCTGGGCGATACCACGGCAGCGCTTGCCGCATTCGACAAGGCCCTGGCCATCGATCCGGACCTGCCCTCCACGCTGTCCAATGCCGGTGCGCTGTACCTGCGCATCGGCGACACGCAGCGCGCGGCGCGGCTGGACGCGCGGCTGCGGCGCGAGTACCAGCATGACCCGTTCTACCAGTTCATGCAGGGCGTTGACGCCGAGCGACGCGCCGACTATCCCGCCGCCATCCACTACTACCGGCATGCGGTGCGGCTGTACGCCAGCGCCCACCAGTTCCACTTCGGCCTGGCGCGGGCCTACTCGCTCAGCGGCGACAACCGCCGCGCGCTGCGTGAACTGGAACGGGCCCGCGCGCTAGGCGGCAGCGACAGCCAGCGCGCGATCTACCAGGCCAAGCTGGATACGCTGCGCAGGCTCAGCGCCCGCCACGCCGGGCATTGACGCGCCCGGCGCCTGCCGCGCCGTGGTTCAGGCCTTGCGCAGGAAGCAGGTCTTGAGCACCAGGCCCTTGATCTTGTCCGAGTTGCCTTCGATGTGTTCGGCATCGTCCTCGACCAGGCGGATGTTGCGGATCACCGTGCCCTGCTTGAGCGGGATCGACGACCCCTTGACCTTCAGGTCCTTGATGACGGTGACCGTGTCGCCGGCAACCAGCACGTTGCCGTTGCTGTCGCGCACCACCAGCGCCGATTCGGCGGCCTCGCCCGGGGTCCATTCGTGGCCGCAATCGGCGCAGATCCACAGCGCGCCGTCGGGGTAGACGTTCTGCGACGAGCACTGCGGGCAGGAAGAAACGGGCATGGCGACTCCAGACGATGACGTTGCAAGCCCGCTATTGTAGCCGCCCGCCCCGGCGCACCGGGGCGGACGCGCCGGGGACGCTCAGCGCGCGCCGAGGTCCACCCGCACATTGCCCGAATGCGAGGTGATGGAAATATCGCCATCGCCGCCGCCGATGCGCGCGTCCAGGCTGCTCCCCGGCCCGTAGCGCGGGCGTTCGACCTGGCCCACGTCCGAGCGGATGGAGCCGCTGAAACTGCTGACCTTCAGCTGCGCGGAGGTGCGCGCCGGCAGCGCCAGCGAGATCGGCGCGCTGACCGTCTGCAGGCTGATGCGCCCGCCCGGCTGCAGCCCGGCGCTGCGCACGCCGAGGCCGCCGGAGACGGTTTCGACGTCGAGCCGCTGCACCGCCGACAGGTCCAGGTCGACCGAACCGGACACCGAGTTGGCCGCCACCTCGCCGCCGCTGCTGCCGGCGGCATTGATCGCGCCGCTGACCGTGCGCAGCTCCAGCCGCGGGGTGCGCAGCTGCGAGCGGATCGCGCCGCTGACGGTATTGAGGCTGGTCTGCCCGGCCTGCCCGCGCGCGGTGATGCCGCCGCTGACGGTGTTGGCCTGCAGGCGCCGCAGGTCGACATCGGCCACGTCCAGCGCGGCGCTGACGGTGCCGGCCTGCAGTTCGCTGCCGCGCGGCACCCGCAGCTCCAGTACCGCGCCCCGGTTGCCCCGACTGTTACGCGGGTACACCACTTTCAGCTGCACCCGGTTGGCGCTGTTCTGTACCTCCAGCCGCTGGCCTTCGCCGAGGGTGCCGGTCAGCTGCACCTCGTTGCGGTCCCAGCCGCGCACGCTCACCGAGCCGGCGATGTTGCTGATCTCCACCCGCCCGCCGCTGGACAGCGCGTGGCGTTCATTGACCGACGTCTGCGCCAGGGCCGGGGCCAGCGGGGCCAGCAGCGCGACGGCGGCCAGCAGGTGTCGCAGGGAAACATTCATGGGGATTCTCCTTCAGGTGGGAAGACCGGCGGCATCCAGGCCCTGCCGGGTAAGTTCCAGGCGCAGCGCGTAGGTGCGCCGCAGTTGGCCGAGCAGGAAGCCGGCATCGGGGCTCTGTGCGATCGCCGAGCGGATGCTGCCTGCACTGGCATCGAGTTCGCGCAGCGCCGGGGCGAGTTCGGCGGGCACGGTGTCCTGCGGAATCGCCGCCAGCGCCTGGCGGTAGCTGGCGGCCAGCGCATCGGCCTGCACCTCCAGCGGCGAAACCTGCGTGGCCTGCGCCTGCGGTGGCTGCACGGCCCACCAGCGGCCGGCGCCGAGCAGCGCCAGCGCGGCAACCGCCGCGGCCGCGGCGACGGACGGCCAGCGCCGGCGGCGCCGGGGCGGCGTGGCGATGGCGGACCGCTCGCGCGGCGCCTCGTGCAGCTGCGCGGCGATGCGCTGCCAGGCCGCGGCCGGCGGCACGCGCTCGGAAGGAAGCTGGCGCAGGCGCGCGGCCAGGTCGTCGTGGTCGTGTTCGGAATCGTGTTCGTTCATGGTGTTTCTCCCAGACGCGCGCGCAACAACCCGCGCGCGCGATGCAGCTGTGCCTTGGAACTGCCGACGGCCATCTGCAGTTCCTCGGCGATCTCGTGGTGTTTCCAGCCCTCGATGTCGTGCAGTACCAGCACCGCACGGGCGCGCGGCGGCAGGGTCTCCAGCGCGCGCTCCAGGTCCAGCCCGGTGGCCTGGCAGCGGCTGGACGCCGGCATCCGCGCCAGCACGTCCATGCCGCCCTCGCCGATGTCCAGGGCCTCGAACGCGGCACTGGCGCGCAGCTCCATCAGCGCCGTGTTCACCGCCATGCGGTGCAGCCAGGTGCCCAGCGCGCTCTCGAAACGGAACTGCGGCAACTTGCGCCAGGCCTGGATGAAGGTCTCCTGCAGTGCGTCCTCGGCGCGCGCCGCGCTGCCACCGCACAGCCGCCACAGCAGCGCGTACAGGCGCGGGGCGTGGCGGCGGTAGATGCGCTCGTAGGCATGGCTGTCGCCTGCGGCGGCGGCACGCGCCACCGCGGCGTCGTCGGCAGCCTGCGGAAAAGGGGCGGTGGCGGTCACGGTGGCGTCGAGCATATCCGTTGGATGCGGCGGCCAGCGGAAAGGTTTAAAGCCGCCTGCGATCTTTTTGCCGGGGCGGCGCAGCGGCCACGCCGGCATGGGCTGACAAGGCCGCGCCGGCTGGCCGACAATCCCGCTTCGCCCCCCGCCTGCCAACCATGTCCCTGTCCACCGCCGCCCGCACCGACGCCGGCGCCGCGCCCCGTCGGCAAGCCCGCCGCGGCCGCTGGTGCCCGGCGTGCGCGGTACGTACGCCGGCCTCGCGCCGGCCCGTGCCCGGGCCGTGGCACAGCAGTACCGGCGACATGGCCACGCAGCGCTTTCCCGAACGTTGCAACGCAGGCGCCCGCGACCGGGCACGGCGTCGCAAGGAGACAGACCGATGAAGAACTACCTGCCCGAATGGATGCATGGATGGATCAACCTGCTCGACACTGCGCTGGTCGTCATCCTGATCCTGCTGGTGGCGTGGCTGCTGCGCCTGCTCACCCGGCGCCTGCTGGCGCGCCTGGGCATGCACTACACGCTGCCGCCGCAGGTGGAAACCGCGGCCCGGCGGCTGTCCAACTTCGTGATCGGAAGCGCCGCGCTGGTGGCCATCCTCGACCAGCTCGGGGTATCGCCAACCATCCTGTGGACCGCGTTCACCGGTTTCGCCGCGGTCGGCGCGGTGGCGTTCTTCGCCGCCTGGAGCGTGCTGTCCAACATCTTCTGCGCGCTGCTGATCTTCACTACCCGGCCGTTCCGCCTCGGCGACCGCATCGAACTGCTGGAGAACGGCGAAAAGCCCGGACTGAAGGGCCAGGTGATCGACATCAACCTGATCTACACCACGCTGCAGGAAATCGGCGGCCCGGCCGAAGGCACGCTGATGCAGATCCCCAACAGCCTGTTCTTCCAGCGCGGGCTGCGCCGCTGGCCGTCCACCGCTGCCCAGGCGCACGTGATCCAGGGCGACGGCTGAGTTCTGCCGGCGACGAGCATGGGCCCGTCGCCGAGGGCGTACCACAGCGTTCCGCCCGTGCGTGGCCGGTGCGTGCGAAAATCCCACCGCGGCACCGCCAAGGGGCCGTCCCCCATCGGCTCTCCCCTCCGCAATGCCCCGCTCTCCCACGCCCTCGTGTCCCGCCCCCGCGGCGGACACCACGTCGCCCGTTCCCGCCGTCCGCAGCGACCGCCAGCGCTGGCTGGGGGTGGTCGCGCTGGCCATGGCCGCGTTCGTATTCAACACCAGTGAATTCGTGCCGGTCGGGCTGCTGAGCGACATCGGCGGCAGTTTCGGCATGCCCATCGAACACGTCGGGCTGATGCTCACCGCCTATGCCTGGGTGGTCGCATTGACCTCGTTGCCGGGCATGCTGCTCACCCGCGACATCGACCGCCGCCGCCTGCTGCTGGGCGTATTCACGCTGTTCGTCGCCAGCCACCTGCTGTCGGCGCTGGCCTGGAACTTCGGCGTGCTGATGCTCAGCCGCATCGGCATCGCCCTGGCGCACGCGGTGTTCTGGGCGATCACCGCCTCGCTGGCGGTGCGCATCGCGCCGGCGGACAAGCGCCCGCAGGCGCTCGGCCTGCTGGCCACCGGCACCTCGGTGGCGATGGTGCTGGGCATTCCGCTGGGCCGCGTGGTCGGCGAACTGCTGGGCTGGCGCGTCACCTTCCTGGCCATCGGCGGCGTCGCCCTGCTGGCGATGGGGGTGCTGGCACGGCTGCTGCCGCCGCTGCCCAGCCAGAACAGCGGCTCGGCGCGCAGCCTGCCGCTGCTGCTGCGGCGTCCGGCATTGCTGGCGCTGTACCTGCTGGTGATGGTGGTGGTGGCGGCGCAGTTCACCGGCTACAGCTACATCGAGCCGTTCGTACAGCAGGTCGGTGGCTTCGATGCGCACGTGACCACCTGGGTGCTGCTGCTGTTCGGCGGCATGGGTTTCTTCGGCAGCGTGCTGTTCTCTCGCCTGGGTATGTGCTGGCCGCGCGGCTTCCTGCTCGCCGCCATCGGCACCCTGGCGCTGTGCCTGCTGGGCCTGCGCCTGGCCACCGGCGGCGCCTGGATGCTGTACGCGCTGGCCTCGGTGTGGGGCGTGGCGATGATCTGCTTCGCGCTGTCGATGCAATCCAAGGTATTGCGGCTGGCGGCCGACGCCACCGACGTGGCGATGGCGCTGTTCTCGGGCATCTTCAACATCGGCATCGGCGCCGGCGCGCTGATCGGCAGCCAGGTCGGCCTGCACCTGGGCATGCAGCACATCGGCCTGGTGGGCGGGCTGCTCGCCAGCGCCGGCTGGCTGTGGTGGCTGTTCGCGATGCGGCGCTGGGCCGTCAGCTTCCGTACCGTCGACGCACCGCGCTGATCCGGCGCAACCGCTATGCTCGGGCCCTGCACGACGAGGGACGGGACGATGCCAGCTCGAATCACGGTACGCGATGGACACGCGGACGATGCGGCCGCGCTCTGCGGCCTGGTGACGCCGCTGGCGCGGCACCTGCTCGATGCCGGGCCCGGCACTGCGCCCGGCACCCACCCGCTGCTGGCCACATTCACCGCGGAGAGCTTTGTGCAGCGATTGCTTTCCCCGCAGTTCGCGCACTACGTGGCCGAGCAGGACAACCGGTTGTGCGGCATGATCGCCCTGCGCGATGGCAGCCATGTCCAGCACCTGTTCGTCCGCGACGACACCCGCGGGCGCGGCATCGCGCGCCAGCTCTGGGAACACGCGCTGCGGCTCCACGGCGACCGCGCCTACACGGTCAATTCGTCCGAAACCGCGGTTCCGGTGTACACCCGGTTCGGCTTCATCGGCAGCGGCCCGGCGCAGACGGCCAACGGCGTGCGTTTCGTGCCGATGCAGCGGCGGGTGCGGTAACGGGCAATCGCCGCTGCAGGCCCCACCGGCGGCAATGCACCAGACCGTACGCACGGGCGCCCCTGCGCGGCCGTTACCGTGCCGCCCGCCCCTCAGCGCAGCTGGCTGTCCTTGCTGCCGCGGCGGTTGTAGCCGCTGTGCGCCGATTCCTCCACGTCCAGCGCCTGCTGGCAGGCAACGCACAGGCGCACGCCGGGAATGGCCTTGCGCCGCGCCTCGGGAATCGGCGCATCGCATTCCTCGCAACGCTCCAGCCCGGGTCCGCTGGGCAGGCGGCTGCGGGCGCGCTTGATCGCGTCCTCGACGGTGGCGTCGATCTGATCCTGAACGGCGGTGTCTCCCGCCCAACCGGTGGCCATGGCTGGCTCCTCCGAAGTGACCCGGTTCCAGCCTAGCGCAATCGCCTGTACGCCGGGCCAATGCACCGGGGCGGCATCACCACACCAGGTCGTCGGGCACCACGAACTGCGCGTAATAGGCGTCGTCTTCGGCATTGCCGCTGGACGCCGGCGCTTCCCCGGCCTGGCCGTGGTCGAGCACGATCAGGCTGGCATCGCGCTCGCGCACTTTCTCCGCGGCCAGCCGTGGCACCAGCTCGAACCCCTCGCCGTGGCGCACGATCACCAGCGTGCCGGCGGCCAGCTGCCGGCGCAGCGCCTCGTCCACCAGCAGGGTGCGGATCGCCGCGCCGTCGCTGAAGCGGTACTCCAGTTCGCCACGACGCGGCACCCGGCGGTCGGCGATGATCTGCCGCGCCTGCGCCCGCAGTTCCTCGGCACGGCGCTGGATGTTGCGCTCGGCGGCCAGTACGCGGTCGCGCTCGGCCTTTTCCGCGCGCGCGCGCTCGGCTTCCAGCTGGCTTTCGCTGGGGCCGGCCGGTGCGCCCTTGGCGTGCCGCGCCTTGTTCTGCTCGCGCGCGACCTGCGCGACCTGGGATTTCTTCACCAGGCCGGCCTTGAGCAGCTGCTCCTGCAGGGGGTTCGCCTTTGCCATGTTTCGCACTACGTGATCGGAACGATGCGGCATGATACCGGCCCACACCCGCCCGCGCCCGCCGATGCAGCCCCTGAACTACCTTGCCGGCTACCCCGAACACCTGCAGCAGCGCGCCCGCGAGCTGCTGGCGCAGGGTGCCCTGGGCGAGGCCGTGCGCCGCCGCTACCCGCAGCCGCACGCGGTGCGCAGCGACCGCCAGCTCTACGACTACGTGCAGGCGCTGAAGGAACGCCACCTGCGGCAGTCGGTGCCGCTGGGCAAGGTGCTGTACGACGGCAAGCTGCAGGTGCTCAAGCACGCCCTGGGCCTGCACACGGCCGTGTCGCGCAACCACGGCGGCAAGCTCAGGGCCAGCCGCGAGATCCGCATCGCCAGCGTGTTCCGCGATACCCCGGCGCCGTTCCTGCGCATGATCGTGGTGCATGAACTGGCGCACCTGAAGGAGGCCGAGCACAACAAGGCCTTCTACCAGCTGTGCCTGCACATGGAACCGGACTACCACCAGCTGGAGTTCGACCTGCGCCTGTACCTGACCGCACTGGAGCACGAGGTTCCCCGGCAGGCGCTACACTCGCCGCCCGCCGCACCTGCCCGCCCCCGATGACCACCCCCATCCGCCTCGACAAGCGCCTCGCCGCGCAGCTGAACTGCTCCCGCGCCCAGGCCCGGCACTACATCGAGGGCGGCTGGGTCAGCGTCGACGGAGTGGTGGTGGAAGCACCGCAGGCGATGGTGGCCGGGCAGACCGTCACCCTCGCCGCCGGTGCCGCCAGCGAACCGGCCGAGCCGGCGACACTGCTGCTGAACAAGCCGGCCGGCTGCAGCGCCGCGGACCTGTCCGCACTGCTGCGCGAGGAGGCCCGTTTCGCCGACGACGCCTCCGGCATCCGCCTGCTGCACCGCCACTTCCTGCGCCTGGAAACGCCGATGCCGCTGGACGACGACGCCTGCGGACTGGTGGTGCTTACCCAGGACTGGCGCGTGCGCCGCCACCTGCTCGAGACCGGGGCATCGCTGGAACAGGAATACATGGTGGACGTGGACGGCGAAGGCAGCCCCTGGGCGCTGCCGAGGCTGACCCACGGCCTGGACTACCAGGGGCGCGCGCTGCCGCCCTGCAAGGTCAGCTGGCAGAGCGAACAGCGCCTGCGTTTCGCGATCAAGGACGTGCGGCCGGGCCAGCTGCGGCACATGTGCGCCGCGGTCGGGCTGCGCGCCACCCAGGTACGCCGGCTGCGGATCGGCCGCATCGGCCTGAACAGGATGCCGGACGGCCAGTGGCGTTATCTCGCCTCCGCCCAGCGCTTCTGAGCCACGCCGCCGCCGGCAACGACGCCCGGCAGCTACGCCAGCAGCCGCAGCACCGCCGCCGCCAGCGCACCGGCCAGCACCACGCCCAGGAACGGCAGCCGCAGCAGCAGGGCCAGTGCGGCCGCCGCCAGCGCCCCCAGGCGTGCGTCCAGTACCACGCCCTGCCCCGCGGACACCGCGTTCATCGCGGTCAGCGACGCCAGCAGGCCGATGGTCAGCGCACCGGCCACGCGGGTCATGCGCGCCGACTCCATCCAGCGCACCGGCACCAGGTAGCCGCAGAACTTGACCGCCCAGGCCACCGCGCTGGCCAGCAGCACCCAGCTCCACAGGCTCATCGGGCACCCGCCGGGTCGTGGCCGGGGGTCACGTCCGGCTCCAGCCCTTCATCGGCCGGCCCGCGCCCGAACCAACCCCACAGCGCGGCGACCGCGGCCGCCAGCAGGATCGGCACGCCCGGCGGCGCCCAGGGCAGCGCCAGCACCGTCACCAGCGCACACGTCGCGGCGATGGCCAGCGGTTCGCGCGCACGCAGCCGCGGCCACAGCAGGCCGAGGAAGGCCGCCACCGCGGCGCCGTCCAGTCCCCAGCGGCGCGGGTCGCCCAGCGCATCGCCCAGCAGTGCCCCGAGCAGGGTGAACAGGTTCCACAACAGGTACACGCCCACCCCGGCCACCCAGAATCCGCGACGCTGCTCGGCCGGCGTGTCCTGGCCGGCGGCGGTGGCCGCCGATTCGTCGATGGTCAGCTGCGCCGACAGCGGGCGCAGCCAGCCGCGCGGCCGCAGCATGCGGTTGATCTGCGCACCGTAGACCGCGTTGCGGATGCCCAGCAGGGTGGCCGCGCCGAATGCGGCCATGCCGCTGCCGCCGGCACCGATCACGCCGATGAAGGCGAACTGCGAGCCGCCGGTGAACATCAGCAGGCTCAGTGCCGCGGTCTGCCCGACGCTGAAGCCGGAGGCCACCGCCAGCGCCCCGAAGGACACCCCGTACAGGCCGGTGGCCAGGGCGATGGACAGGCCGATGCGGACCGCGGGCGTCAGGCGCGGGGCCATCTTCAGCCGCGCCCGCGCGCCTGTTCGGCGGCGGCCACGAACACCACGTCGGTCGAGGAGTTGAGCGCGGTTTCGGCAGAGTCCTGCACCACGCCGACGATGAAGCCCACCGCCACCACCTGCATCGCCACGTCGTTGGAAATGCCGAACAGGCCGCAGGCCAGCGGGATCAGCAGCAGCGAGCCGCCGGGCACGCCGGACGCACCGCAGGCGCCGATCGCCGCCACCACGCTCAGCAGCAGCGCGGTAGGCAGGTCCACGGCGATGCCGAGCGTGTTGACCGCCGCCAGCGTCAGCACCGAGATGGTGATCGCCGCGCCGGCCATGTTGATGGTCGCCCCCAGCGGGATCGCCACCGAGTAGGTTTCCTCGTGCAGGCCCAGCTTGCGGCACAGCTCCAGGTTGACCGGAATGTTGGCCGCCGAGGAACGGGTGAAGAACGCGGTGATGCCGCTTTCGCGCAGGCAGCGCAGCACCAGCGGGTACGGGTTGCGGCGGGTGGTCAGCGCCACGATCAGCGGGTTGCCGACGAAGGCCATGAACAGCATCGCGCCGACCAGCACGCACAGCACGTGCAGGTAGTTCGCCAGCGCGCCCAGCCCGGACTCGGCCAGCAGCGAGGCGACGATGCCGAACACGCCCAGCGGCGCCAGCCGGATCACCATGCGCACGATCCAGGTGATCGCCGCGGACAGGTCGCCGACCACCGCGCGCGTGCCGGCACCGGCGTGGCGCAGCGCCAGCCCCAGTCCGATGGCCCAGGCCAGCAGGCCGATGTAGTTGGCATGGGCCAGCGCGTTGACCGGGTTGTCGACGACCTGCATCAGCAGCGTGCGCAGCACCTCGCCGATGCCGCCCGGCGCGCTCAGCCCGGCGTCGGTGGGCGCCTTGAGCAGCAGCGTGCTGGGGAACAGGTAACTGGCCAGCACGCCCACCAGCGCCGCGGCCACAGTGCCGGCCACGTACAGCAGCAGGATGGTGCGGATGTGCGTCTTCTGCCCCTGCTGGTGGTTGGCGATGGAGGCCGTCACCAGGACCAGCACCAGCACCGGGGCCACCGCCTTCAACGCCGATACGAACACCGTGCCGAGCAGGCCGGCCGCGTGCGCGCCCTGCGGCCAGGCCAGCGCCAGCGCGATGCCGGCGAGCAGGCCGATGATGATCTGGACCACCAGGCTGGGGGCACGGAAGGAGCTGGAACGGTTGTGCATCGGCGGGCTCGGGCAGGGCAAACCGCGATTCTCCCCCAGACCGGCCGCCGCCCACACCCCCGGAACGTCATGGCCCGACGCAGCGGCATCACCCGGACCCCGCTAGGATGCACGCATGGAACCTTCCCCGTACCGCGGCAGGCGCCTGCTGCGCCTGTGCACCCGCATCCTCGCCGCGCTCCTGCTGCTGGTCGCCAGTGGCCTGCTGCTGGGCGACTGGCTCACCCCGCGCGCGGTCGGCGAGCCCTCCACCGCACTGCCGCCGCGGGCCGCGCAGACCGCGCTGGACCGGGCGCTCGAAGCGCAGCTCGCCGCGCACCCGGGGCAAAGCGGCGCGGCCTACCTGGTCGACGGCCTGGAAGCCTTCGCCGCGCGCTCGGTGGTCACCCGCCAGGCCGGCCGCAGCCTCGACCTGCAGTACTACATGTGGCACGACGACATGGTCGGCCACCTGCTGGTGAACGACGTGTACGCGGCGGCCCAGCGCGGGGTGCGGGTGCGGCTGCTGCTGGACGACATGAACGCCAAGGGGATGGATGCGCAGCTGCTGGCGCTCGACGCCCATCCGCGCATCGAAGTGCGCCTGTACAACCCGTTCCGCAACCGCGAGGGCCTGTGGCGCCTGCTGGAGATGGTGCAGCGGGTCTTCAGCATCAACCACCGCATGCACAACAAGGCCTGGATCGCCGACGGCCGCGTCGCCATCGTCGGCGGCCGCAACATCGGCGCCGAGTACTTCGACGCGCGACCGGACGTCAATTTCCGCGACCTGGACCTGCTGCTGGCCGGCCCGGCCGCCGGCGAGGCCAGCGCCATTTTCGACGCCTTCTGGAACAGCCGCGCCGCCGTGCCCATCGCCGCCCTCGCCCCGCCGTCGGCGCGCCAGCTCGACCAGCTGGTCTCCCGTGCCGAGCTGGATGCGCGCCGGGCCGAGGCGCTCCCCTACCTGCAACGCCTGCGCGAGCGGCTCACCGACACCTATGTCGGCGGGCGCCTGGCACTGCACTGGAGCGACCGCATCCAGGTCCATTCCGACCCGCCGCTCAAGCACCGCGACAACGACCGCGGCGACTGGCTGGTGACGCGCCTGGGCGCGGAGCTGGGCCAGGCGCGGCACAAGACCCTGCTGATCTCGCCGTACTTCGTCCCCGGCGACACCGGCACCAGCGAATTGCTGCAGCAGGTGGCAGACGGCGTGCATGTGGGCATCATCACCAACTCGCTGGCGGCCAACGACGTGGCTGCCGTGCACAGTGGCTACATGCACTACCGGCTGCCGCTGCTGCGCGGTGGCGTCCAGCTGCATGAGCTCAAGGCGCGCGGCAGCAGCGGCCGCAGCTCGGCCTTCGGCAGCAGTGGCGCCAGCCTGCACACCAAGGCCATCGTCGTGGACGACCGGCGCGGCTTCGTCGGGTCCTTCAACCTCGACCCGCGCTCGGCGTACCTGAACACCGAGATGGGCGTGCTGTTCGACGACCCGGTGCTGGCCGCGCAGCTGCGCGAGGAGTACCTGCGCCTGTCCGGCCCCGACCTGAGCTACTACCTCTACCTGGACAGCGACGGAAAGCTGCGCTGGCTGGACCGTGCGCGCAGGCCACCTGCCGGCTACGTCGTCGAGCCGGATACCACCTGGCTGCAGCGCGCCACCACCCGCGTCATCAGCTGGCTGCCGCTGGAATCACAACTGTGACGCGCCGCGCCCGCAGTATCCAGCTCAGCCCTCGCCCGGCGCATCGGGGCTGACCCGCTTCCACAACCAGCCACCGACATGGCCGGGAACGCAGGCGGACAACGTTTCCAGCGCCTGCGCTTCCTCGAGCAATCCTTCCCGGCACAGCATCGACAACGCCGCGGCCAGTTCGCCGACCTGCAGCGAACGCGCCAGCGGCGTCGATGGCACGCCCTGGCCGCCGGCCTCCAGCGCCGCGGCGACATCGGCGGAAAGCTGCCAGGCGCGCGCGATCCGCGCCGCCAGCTGCGGAGTGCACCGTTCCAGCAGGGACAGCAGCAGTGCCGGCGATGGCGCCAGCGTCTGCCGGCGCGAATAGGCGTCGGCGGTGGCGCGCACCACCATCACCATCGCCAGCCCGCGCAGCAGGCCGGCCAACTGCGCGGAGAAACCGTCCTCGCGCTCGACGCTGCGGGCATGATCGGCCGCGGCCAGCGACATGCGCAGGGTGTAATCCCATACCCGCTGCGAGAACCGGCCGCCATCGCCGTCGGGAGGGTTCATCACCGGCTGCACCAGCGCCGCGGAGATGATCTGGCGGATGCCTTCGTTGCCGACCACGGTCACCGCGCGCTCGATGCTGCGCACTTCCTGTTGCTGGAAGCGGTACAGCGCGCTGTTGGCGATGCGCAGCAGGTTGACCGTCAGCAGCGGGTCGCTGCCGATGATGCGGCCGATGGAGCGCGCCGAGGCGGTGCTGTCGTTGACGCTATGGATCAACTGCGGCAGCAGGTGCGGACGCCGCGGGATGTAGCGTTGCGACAGGTCGGCGCGCTCCAGCACCGCGATCACGGTATCGGCGATCTGGCGGTGCCCGGCCGCATCGGGCAGCTCCGCCACGTCGTCTTCGATGCCGAGCGCGGCGCGCAGGAAGCGCCGGCGCATCCGCGGCAGCAGCGCCGGGTCCATTGCCGGGGCGGCAGCGTGGTCCGCATCGGCGGCCTCGGGGACGAAACTCCAGGCCGCATCCGCGCGCCGCCGGCCGAACCACCACGCCGCACCCGCGCCGGCCAGCAGCGCGGCCAGCAGCGCCGAGACGATCACCGGCTCCACTGCTGGAACCCCGGTCGGGCAGGAGCTGAAGGCCGCATGCCGCGCCCCGTTACCTGTCGGCTTTTTCCAGGCGGATGCCGAGCGGACCGCCCAGCGAACCGTCTTCGTTGATGGTGAAATTCAGCGACGCGCCCTTCTGCGGCAGCGCCACCTTCAAGGTATCGCCCTCGCGCACGTAGGTGGTTTCCTGCGAGATGCCCATCGCCTCGATGGTGACCGTGCCACCGGGCGTGAAGCTGTACCGGGTGACGCCCATCGCATCGGCATAGACGCCCTTGATCCCCTGGCTGCAGGCCGACAGCAGGCACAGCACGGCGATGACGGGCAGGTACTTCTTCATTGCTTCCCCCGGGGTAATGGCGCGGCCATCCACGGCCGCCGCATGCGGATTGATTCTGCCACAGGCCGGCGCCGGCCAAGCCGCCGGTCGTCAGTCGTCTGCGTCCGCCCGTGCGCCGCCGGCAACAGCGGCCTGCGGCAGCGGCGCGCGCACGAAGCGCGCCGACAACCGCAGCGCGTAGACCAGACCGGCGACCAGCGCCAGGCCGGCACCGCTGGCGAACGCCGCGCCCAGCCCGAAGCGCGCGGCGACCAGGCCAGCCAGCACCATGCCGGCGCCGATGCCCACGTCCAGCGCGCAGAAATAGGTGGCCACCGCGGTGCCGCGGCGGGCGTGGCCGCCGAGATTGACCATCATCGTCTGGTAGGCCGGGTACACCACCCCGAAACCGAAGCCGGCCAGCAGTCCGGACAGGTAATACGTCGCCGGCGCGGCCGCGTACGCCATCAATCCCAGCCCGGCGACGATCGCCAGGCTGCCGCCGTTGGTCGCCAGCACCACCCGGCCGCCATCGATCAGGCGCCCGGAAAAGGCGCGCGAGACCATCATGCCCACCGCCATCAGGGTGAAGAAGATGCCGGTATTGCCGGCGCCGAGCTGTTTGCCGTGGAGCGCGGCGAAGGCCAGCAGCATGCCGTAGCCCAGGCCGATCACGGCCAGGTTCAACGCCAGCGGGATGCCGCGTACCAGCAGGAAGCGATCCAGCGACAACACCGTGGCGGCGCCGTCGCGCTGCTTGCGCGGCGCATGCACCCACGACGCCACCAGCAGGCCGGCGATGCCGGCGGCCACCGCCGCCTCGAAGATCACCTGGAACGGATGGTGGTCCATCAGCCACAGCCCGGCCATCGGGCCCAGCGCCATCGCCAGGCTGCTCATCAGCCCGAACAGGCCGATGCCCTCGCCGCGGCGCGCCGAGGGGATGATGTCGATGGCCTGGGTGTTGGCCGCGGTGCTCATCACCGCGAAGGTCACGCCGATGCCCAGCCGCACCAGCACGAACACCAGCACGGTGTGCGCCAGCAGGTAGCCGGAGGTGAACAGCACGTAGGCCGCCAGCGCCACCAGGTAAGCGTGCTTGGCGTTGAAGCGATCGACGATGAAACCGGAAAACGGCCGCACCAGCAGCGCCGCGATCACGTAGCTGGACAACACCAGCCCCACCGTGGCCTCGCCGATCCGCAGCTGCTCCACGAGATGGAACGGCAGCGTCGGCATCAGCACGTAGAACGACATGCCCATCAGGAAGTTGGCGATGCACGCCAGCACGAACCCCGGGGTCCACAGCGCGGGCCGCGGCTGGCTCATGCGCGGCCGCCACCACGGGATGCGCGCGCCGGTACCGGATGGGCGCCAGCGCGGATGCGCCTGCGCGGCACCCGCGCCATCAACCGACGCCGCGCAGCGCCAGGGTCAGCGCCAGCACGCTCAGGATCACCGCGATGGTGCCGTCCAGCACCCGCCAGGTGCCGGGCTTGTGGAACAGCGGCGTCAACAAGCGCGCGCCCAGCCCCTGCGCGGTCAGCCACAACGCGCTGGCGGTGACCACGCCGGCGGCGAACGCCATGCGCGCGTGGCCGAAGTTGTCGGCGATCGAACCGATCACCACCATGTCCAGCCAGAAGTGCGGGTTGATCACCGAGAATCCGGCCGCGGCCATCATCGCCGCGCGGCGCGAGGATTCGGCGCTGTCATCCAGCTGCATGCCGCCACCGCCGGCCACGGCCCGCCGCGCCGACTGCAGCGCATACCAGACCAGGAAGGCGACGCCGCCCCACAGCAGCACCGTGGTCAGCCACGGCAGCTGGTCGGTGAGCGTGCGCAGCCCGGCCACGCTGGCGAAGATGAAGGCCGCGTCGATGGCGAAGCAGGTGGCGATCACCGGGATCACGTGCTGGCGCAGGATGCCCTGCCGCAGGATGAAGGCGCTCTGCGCGCCGACCACGGCGAAAAGACCGATGCCGGTACCGGCACCGCTGAGCCAGGCGGCACTGGTGGCCTGGGCGGTTACGACGGAAAACATGGGGGAACTGCCTGTCTGCTAAGAGGGGGACGGCACCGGGGGTGCGTCGATGGCGGCAATTGTCGCAGTGCAGCATCAAGAAGTGGAGCTAAACTTCTTAAACCCTCATTAGCCATGCTTAATCATGCGCATCGACCATGCCCAACTCCGCGCTCTGGCCGCGGTGATCCGCGAAGGCAGCTTCGAACGCGCCGCGCTGGCACTGAACGTCACCGCCTCGGCGGTATCGCAGCGGATCAAGGCGCTGGAGGAACGCGTCGGCAAGCTGCTGGTCAGGCGCACCACCCCCACCGAGGCCACCGCCGAGGGCCAGGTGCTGGTGCGCCTGGCCGAGCAGACCGCGCTGCTGGAGCGCGACGCGTTCGAGCGGATCGGCCTGTCCGACGCCGACCTGCCGCGCGCCAGCATCCCGGTGGCGGTGAACCACGACAGCATGGAGACCTGGTTTCCCGAAGCCGCGCTGGCGTTCGCCCGGCTCGGCAGCACCACGCTGGACCTGCATACCGAGGACCAGGACCACACCGCGGCGCTGTTGCGCCAGGGTGCGGTGCTGGGCGCGGTCACCACCCTGTCCGAACCGGTGCAGGGCTGCCAGATCCACGCGCTGGGCAGCATGCGCTACGCTGCCACCTGTACCCCGGAGTTCCATGCGCGCCACTTCGCCAGGGGCGTCACCGCGCAGGCCCTGGCACAGGCCCCGGTGCTGGTGTTCAACCGCAAGGACGACCTGCAGGCGCGCTATGCCCAGCGCCTGACCGGCTCGCAGCAGCCGCTGCAGGCGCCGACCTGGTGGATCCCCTCCACCCGCGCCTTCGTCCACGCCAATCTCGGCGGCCTGGGCTGGACCATGAACCCGCTTCCGCTGGTCCGCCGCCACCTGGACAGCGGTCGCCTGGTCTACGTCAAGGCGCGTGCCTGGGAGGACATCCCGCTGTATTGGCAGCACTGGAAGGGCGAGGTCGCCTCGATGGCGCTGCTGACCCGCGCCATCCTGCAGGCCTCCTCGACCCTGATCCGCCGGCGCCGCTGAGCGCGCCGGTGCGCACCGCCCGGAGCGGCGTCAGTCGAAGTACAGCGCCAGCCCGACGCCGCCCTGCCAGTCGGCGGTCGCTGCGTCCAGCCCGCGCAGGAACGAAACGTCGAGCTGCAGCCACGGCGTCGCCATCCAGGCCAGCCCGGCACCGGCGGCGCGCATGTGCCGGGCGTCTTCGCCGTAGCCGGCTTCGACATAGGCCGCCACGTCCTCGCCCAGCGGGAACCCGTAGCTGGGCGAGAACAGCCAGCCGCTCCCTTCCGCACCCCATTGCCGGTCGGCGTACAGCGCCAGGCTGGTGTCGGCCGGCAGCGCCCAGGCCACGGTCACGCCCGCGTCGCGGACGCGGCCATCGCCGCCCAGCGGGGCGCGTCCCCAGGGCAGCGTGGTGCCGAGCCTGAAGGCGACCGTCAGCGTGTCGCTGGCCAGCGCCGGCGCCCACTTCAGCGCGACGCTGCCATCGCCGCCGCCTTCGGCACGCTCGCGCAGGCCGGCACCGCGGATGCGCTGGCCGCTCCAGGTGTCCGCGCCCAACTGCAGCTCCACGGTAGGGGCCAAGCCAAGCCGCAGCAGCGTGTCGGCCGTCCACGCGGTGGTGGTCACCCCGCCGCTGCGGTCGCGGCTGCCATCGGGCAGGCCCTGCTCCCAGGCGAGCACGCCCTTGCCCACCGTGCTGGCCGAGAAACCGATGCCCGGCCGGTCATAGGCCGGCGCCTGTGCCGCCTGCGCGTCGGCGCAGGCCAGCAGGGCCATCGCCATTCCAGTCAGAAACCCGTGCATGCCCTGCCGCCCCGCTGTGCTGGAGCCCGGCAGTGTACGCACGGAACCGCTCAGCGGTGCGCCAGCGCATAGGCCAGGGCGCCGGTCACCGCCGCCACCTGGGCGTCGTCGCACTGCTCGGGCGTGGCGCGCGGGCTGTCCGGGTAGACCTCGGTGGTGGTGGTGTAGCGCGCACCGGTGATGCTCGCGCACAGGCCCAGCGCCTTGAGCGGGTATTCGATGACACCATGCGCCACCACCGGCGAGCCGATGATCCGGCCCTGCGCATCCGGCGGCGCGATGTGGGTGACCCTGGCCACCGCGGCGATCACCGCCTGCTGGAACGCCGGCTGCGGGTTGAGCGAATCGGCGCACAGGTAGAAGCCGTCGGGGACGCTGTCCGGCTCGAACGGCTTGCCGTCGCGCGCGGCCAGCGCCGGGCGGAACTCGCTCTCGTCGCTGTCGGTGGTCTCGTGCAGGTCGACGTGCATCAGGAAGCGCCCCGCCAACGGCTGCACCAGCGCCATCAGCGCGGCCGATTCCGGGGCCGGGCTGGCGGCGATGAAATTGCGGTTCGGATCCAGCGCCAGCGCGTTCCAGCGCTGGATCCGCTCGTAGCCCCACGGGCTCACGCAGGGCGCGACCAGCAGGTTGCAGCGGCCGGCGTAATCGGCCGCGTGCCGCTCGACGAACTTAAGCGCCCCCTGCACGCCGCTGGTTTCGTAGCCGTGCACGCCCCCGGTCACCAGCGCGACCGGCAGGGCGTCGTCCCAGCCGCGGCTGCGGATGGCCAGCAGCGGGTAACGACCGGAGGGATAGTCCAGCTCCCCGTAACCGGCCACGTCGAAGCGGTCGCGCAGGGCATCGATCCGGGCCAGCACGTCGTCGGCATAGCTGCGCTGCACGCGCTGCCGGACCAGCCATTGCGCTTTTTCCGCCACGCCCCAGGCCTGGCCGGGGGTTCCGATGGGATAGAAGGCGGTGGTCATGGCGGCTCCTGGTTGCAACGGACTGGCGCGCACTCTACACCGCCGGGCACGGCAGCGATGCCGCGCCCGGGCCCGGCCGCGTCATCTGCCGGGGTCGGCGAGCAGCCGGGCGATGTCCTCGTCCTTCTGCTGCCACATGCCGTTCATCCACTGCTGGAAGCGCGCGCGGAAGGCGCGGTCGCCCTGGTAATCGCCGGCGACCAGCTCGGCCGGGATCGGCCGCTCCCGCACCAGTACCTTCACCTCGGGCACGCGGTCGGCCATCAGGTCCAGCATCGACGGGATGCCCCCGGGGTAGACGATGGTCACGTCCAGCAGTGCATGCAGGCCCTGCCCCATCGCATCCAGCACGAAGGCCACGCCACCGGACTTGGGCTTGAGCAGGTGCCGGAACGGCGAGCCCTGGCCGTCGTGCTTGGCACGGGTGAACCGGGTGCCTTCGACGAAGTTCATCACCGCCACCGGGATGTCGCGGAACCGCGCGCAGGCACGCCGCGTCGCTTCCATGTCGCGCCGGCCCAGCTCCGGGTTGCGGGCGATCTGCTTGCGGCTGTAGCGGCCCATGAACGGGAAATCCAGCGCCCACCACGCCAACCCCAGCACCGGTACCCAGAACAGCGAGCGCTTGAGGAAGAAACGCAGCAGCGGGATGCGCCGGTTGAACACCTTCTGCAGCACCAGGATGTCCACCCAGCTCTGGTGATTGGCCAGCACCAGGTAGTGGCCGTCGCGCTCGAGCGTGGCCGGCATGTCGGCCTGGAAGCGGGTGCGGGTGAACGCACCCATCATCGCGCTGTTGACCCCGATCCAGCTCTCGGCCAACCCGGTCAGCAGCGGATTGCAGGCGCGACGCACCGCGGCCAGCGGCAGCAATGCCTTGAACAGCGCCACCGCAAACAGCGGCAGGCAGTGCAGCAGGGTGTTGAGCGCGATCAGCAGCAGGATCGGGACGATGCGAAACCATTTCATGGGGGGGAATATCTCGCGCAGTGCGGACCGGGGCCGCCATCCGGAACAGAGCGGCACAGGGTAACAAACGCCGCAGGCGCTGGCGGGGCCGGCGCGCCCACTTCCGCCGGACACCCATGCTGGCGCGATAATCTGCTTCCCGTCCCCGCCTCGCCGTCCCCGCATGCCCTCGACGCTGCCGCCCCCGGGCGAGATCCTCGACCTGTTGCCCGACGTGGTGTGCGTGGTCGACCCGGAAGGCCGTTACCTGGCGGTCAACGCCGCCTTCGAGCGGCTCATCGGCTACCGCCCCGAGGATGTCCTGGGGCGCTGCATGACCGAACTGATCCACCCCGAGGACCACGCCACCACCGTGCAGGCGGTGCAGCGGGTCATGGCGGGCCACCCGCTGCCGCATTTCCGCAACCGCTACGTCCGCCGCGACGGCGGGCTGGTGGACATGCAGTGGTCGGCCAGGTGGCTGCCCGCCTACGGCGTGCGCATCGCCGTAGGCCACCCGGTCGGCGAACTGCGCGAGCTCGAGCGCCGGCTGGAGTTCATGGCCGCGCACGACCCGCTTACCCGGTTGCCCAACCGCTACCGGCTGCGCGAGGAGCTGGACCGGCTGCTGCGCGATGGCAGCCGGCCGCTGGCCGTGCTCTACCTGGACCTGGACGGGTTCAAGGCCATCAACGATAGCCATGGCCATGCGCAGGGCGACCGCCAGCTGCGCGAGACCGCCGATGGGCTGCGCCAGGCGCTGCGCCACGGCGATTTCATCGCCCGCGTCGGCGGCGACGAGTTCGTGGCGCTGCTGCCTGACTGCAGCGGGCCTGACGACGCCCGCGCGGTGGCCGGCGTGCTGCAGTCCGCGCTGGACCAACGCCAGGCACACTCGCCATTTCCGCGCATCGGGGTCAGCATCGGCGTGGCCTGCTGCCCGGCCGACGGCCGCGACGCGGAAACCCTGCTGCGCCGCGCCGATGCCGACATGTACGCGATCAAGCACCGGCGCGAGCGGGCGCCCGGCGCCTGAGCCACGGGGCCGGCACGGGCCTCTGCTACCCTATCGCGATGAACCAAACCGCTGACCCTTCGGCCACCACTGCTGATTTCACGCCGATGGCGCAACGCTTCCGCGGCTTCCTGCCGGTGGTGGTGGACGTGGAGACCGGCGGCTTCGACTGGAACCGGCACGCGCTGCTGGAAATCGCCGCCATCCCCCTGGACATGGACGAGAACGGCCTGCTGCTGCCTGGCCAGACCAGCTGCGCGCACGTGGTGCCGGCCGAAGGCACCGACATCGACCCCAAGTCGCTGGAGGTCACCGGCATCGTGCTGGACCACCCGTTCCGGCTGGCCAAGCCCGAGCGCGAGGCACTGGAGCACGTGTTCGCGCCGGTGCGCGCGGCGCTGAAGAAGTACAACTGCCAGCGCGCGATCCTGGTCGGCCACAACGCCCATTTCGACCTGAACTTCCTCAATGCCGCGGTGGCCCGCAGCGGCCACAAGCGCAATCCGTTCCATCCGTTCAGCGTGTTCGACACGGTGACCCTGGCCGGCGTGGCCTACGGCCAGACCGTGCTGGCGCGGGCGCTGCAGGCCGCCGGATTCGAGTGGGACGCCAACCAGGCGCACAGCGCGGTGTACGACACCGAGCAGACCGCGCGCCTGTTCTGCCAGATCGTCAACGGCTGGCCACGACAGTAGGCGCCCACGCCCGGCCGATGGCCAGGGCCGGAACGGCCGGCCACCTGGTCAACCCAGGCAGATCCGGTCGCGGCCATCGCTCTTGGCCTGGTACAGGGCCTTGTCCGCGCGCTGGAACAACAGCAACGGCGTGCGGTCGTCCGCGGCCAGCTGCACCAGCCCGGCGCTGAACGTCACCCGCAGGTTGTCGATGCCGGCCCAGTTGCGCTGCGCATGGAACAGCCCCTGCAGGCGCGTGCACACCCGTTGCGCCTCGTCCAGCGCGGTGTCGTTGAGCAGCAGCGCGAACTCCTCACCGCCCAGTCGCGCCGGCAGGTCGGAATCGCGGCAACTGGCCGCCAGCAGCCGCGCCACCTCGCGCAGCACCTGGTCGCCCACGCTGTGCGACCAGCTGTCGTTGACGGTCTTGAAGTGGTCGATGTCCAGCACCAGCAGGCTCAGCGGGTGGCCGCTGCGCTGGGAGCGGGCGAAGTCGCGTGCCAGCGCCTCGTCGAAGGCGCGGCGGTTGGGCAGGCCGGTCAACGGGTCCTCGTGGGCCTGGCGCTCGAACGCCACGGCCTGCTGCCGCAGGCGCTCGGCCAGCGCGGTCTTTTCCTGGTTGGCCGCCAGCAGGCGCTCGGCCTGCAGCTGCAGGTCGGCGGTACGCTCGGCGACCTGGCGCGCCAGGCGCATGTTGCTGGTCTTGTAGCGGTGGATCAGGTACCGGTACAACGCCACCAGCGCCAGCAGCAGCACGATGCCGGCTGCCGCCTGCATGCTGCGCCGCTGCCACAGCAGCGGCTCGACGGTGAACTTCCAGGCCGCCTCGCTTTCGCTCCAGCGCCCGCCCGGGTGCATGGCAGACACGTGCAGGGTGTAGTCGCCGGGCGGCAGCCCCATGAATTCCACGCTGCGCTGGTTGCCGCGACCGATCCAGTCGGCGTCCAGCCCTTCGAGCCGGGTGCGGTAGCGGATCCGGTCGGACATCAGGTAGCTCAGGCCGACGTAGCCCACGGTGAGCCGGCGCCCGCCGGGAATCGCGGTGACGCCGTTGGCCTGCCAATGCAGCGGCACGCCGTCCAGCTGCACGCTTTCAACCACCACCGGTGGCGGCAGCCGCTCGCGGAACCGCTGCAGCCGCGATGGATCGACCATGCTCAGGCCACCGGCGGTCGCGACCCAGTAGGTCCCGTCGCCGCGCAGCACCGCCGATGGCCCGGTGCTGCCGTTGGCCTGGGCGTTGTACATGCCGTCGATCTCGTTGTAGCGCTCCACTTCGATGCGCGGGCTGCGCCCGTCGGCCACGGCGTCCAATGCAGCCTGGGTCGTACGCAGGATGCCGCGGTTGCTGCTGATCCAGACGTTGCCCAGGCGGTCGGGCACCATCTCGAACACGGTATCCACCGGCATGCCCTGCTCCAGCCCCACCCGGGCCAGGTGACCGTCGCGGTAGCGGTACAGGCCGCGGTCGGACGTGGCCCACATCGCATCGCCCACCGGGGTGAAGCCGAAAATGCTGCGGCCACCGCCCAGTCCGTCCACGTCCAGCCGTTGCACGGTGGTTCCGCGCAGTATGCGGATGCCTTCGATGGTGCCGATCCACAGGCCGTCGTGGGTGTCGCGCAGCGCGGTCACCAGTCCCCCCGGCAACCCGGCGGCCACGGGCACCTGCACGCCATCGGCGCCCAGCCGCACCACCCCGCGCTGGGTGCCGGCCCAGATGCCGTCGCCATTGCGGTCGGCGGCCATCACCCGCACGTTGCCCGCCGCCAGGCCGCTGGCCGTGCCGTAATGGCGGCTGCTGCCATCGCGGTCGATGCGATAGATGCCGTCGCCGAAAGTGCCGACCCACATCGCGCCATCGCGGCTCTGGACCACGCTCAGCACCGACGGCGCCTTGCCGACGCTGTTGCGCAGCGGCACCGGCACGATGCGGCCGTCCTGCTCCATCCGGTCCAGGCCGGCGGCGCCGCCGATCCACAGGCGCCGCTGGTCGTCCTCGATCACCGCGCGCACGTAATCGCCGCTCAGTCCATCACGGGTGGTATAGCTGGTGAACAGGGTTTCGCGCAGCCGGTACAGGCCGCCATTGCCGCCCGCCCAGATGCTGCCCTCGGCATCCTCCATCAGGCTGGTGATGCGCCCGTTCTGCATCTGCCGGCTGTTCGGCAGGCGCTCCACGCCGTGGCTGCCGATGCGGTACAACCCCTGGTTCTCGGTACCCAGCCACAGATCGCCATGGCGGTCCTGCAGCATCGCGGTGGTGTGGGAAACCCCGGGCAGCACGTGCACCCGCCGCGCACCGCCGGATTGCATCCGGTACAGGGCGCCATCGGTCACGATCCACACCACGCCGTCCGGCGCGCGGTAGGGCCAGGCCGGGCCCGGCGGCAGGCCCAGGGCGGCCGGTGCATCGCGCAGCACGCCATCGTCGCCGCGCAGCTTCAGCCCATCCATCGTGCCGACCCAGACCCGGTCCTTGTCATCGACGGCCAGCCAGTTGGACAGGGTCATGTTCACCTGTGCGCCCGGCTGCGGCGGCTCGTAGACCATGCGTCCGTCAGCCGCCAGATAGCCGAGCCCGCGCCCCTCGTACAGCAGCCACAACCGGCCCTTGCTGTCCTTCTGCATCGCCTGGATCAACACCTTCGGCGCCGGCGGGTGCTGCGGCCATTGTCGCCAGCGACCGTCGAGGGTGCGCCGCAGGACGTTGCCGCGCGAGTCGCTCACCCACAGCGCACCGTCGCGATCCACGTACAGCGCGCCTATGCCGTTGTCGAGCAGGCCGGGGCGGGTGCTGCGGTCATAGAGGTCGAAATCGAGCCCGTTGTAGCGCGCCACCCCTTCCCAGGTGGCGAACCACAGGTGCCCCTCCGGGGTCTGCGCGATGCCGCGCAGCGAGTTGTGCGGCAGCCCATTGCGCGAGGTCCACATGTCCACGGCGTAATCGCGCAGCGGCGGCGTCTGCTCGGCCGCGGCCACACCCCCGGCCGCAACCAGCAGGCACAGCCACAGCAGCACGAAGCGCTGGGCCCAGCGGCCGCGGGCAGTGCCGCGGTGGCACGATCCACGGCATCGATCCAACGACGGGGCCGGGCGGTCGATGCGGTCGGACGGCTGCGGCAACGTCATGTGCACGGGCAGGGGGAGAGTGGGCACATGGTAGGGGGGATTGCCCGCCCCGTGGAGTCCCCGTGGAGCCCCCGTGGCGGGAACCGGGCAGCGGAACCGGCCGGTCCGGCGGCGGTCAGCCTCGGCGCGGGGCGTCCGCGGCGGGCGCTGGCCAGCGGACCACCGCTTCCAGCCCGCCATCGGGATGGTTGCGCAGGACCAGGGTGGCGCCGTTTTTCTCGGCCAGCGTGCGGGCGATGGTCAGGCCCAGGCCGGCACCGCCGGTATCGCGCGAACGCGAGGTCTCCAGGCGCAGGAACGGCGTGAACACCGCCTCCAGTTCGTCCGCGGCCAGGCCAGGCCCGTGGTCGCGGATGCGCACCTCGACCTGGCCATCCCATGCCTGGGCGCGGATATGTGCCGAATGGCCATACTTGACGGCGTTGTCCACCAGGTTGGAGAACAGCCGCTGCATGGCCAGCGGGCGCAGCGGCAGCACCGCGCCACAGCCCTGCTCGAACACGACCCGGTGCCCGGCTTCGGCCGCATCCTCGGCCACGCTCTGCAACAGCGAATCCAGGTCCAGCACCACCCGCTGCTCGGCGCTCTCGGCGCTGCGCGCCAGTTCCAGTCCCTCGCGCACCAGTGCCTGCATCGCCGCCAGGTCGGCGATCAGGCGCTCGCGCAGCGGTTCATCGGCCACGTTCTCCAGCCGCAGCCGCAACCGCGTGAGCGGCGTCTGCAGGTCGTGGGTGATCGCGGCCAGCATCTGCGTGCGCTCGCCGATATGCCGCTGCAGGCGCTGCTGCATGGCGTTGAAGGCTTCGGCCGCACGCCTTACTTCCTGCGGCCCGGTCACCGGCAGCGGGTCGCGCTGCAGGTCCTGGCCCAGTTCGGTGGCCGCGTCGGCCAGCCGCTGCAGCGGCGAACTGGCGATGCGCGCCACCACGTAGGCGAGCACCGCGATGGCCAGCGACAGCAGCGACAGGAACAGCGGATCGAAAGCGAAGGGGCTGATACGCGCCGTTGCCGGGTACTGCAGTGTCAGCCGCAGCGGCGTGCCATCGCCCAGGGTCAGCTCCACCAGGCGGCAGCGCGGTGGCATCACCGCCGGATAATGCTTGCGCAGCTGCTGGGGAATGTGCCGCCGCTGCAGCTCCGGCAGCGGCGGCAGGCAGGCGCGGAAGCCGGTGACATAGGCCCGCGCATTGGCCACCGGCCCGTCGCGATCACCCAGGACCTCCATCAGCGCCACGTCCTCGGCGCCAGCGTGGACGTCGCCCCGCGCCAGGTGCACGCTGGCGCCGCCGGTTTCCAGCAGGCGCGCACGCAGTTCGGGGTTGATCTCAAGCAGGGCCACGAAGCCCTGCAGGCGGTCGGCCATGCGCATCAGGTTCTGCTGCTCGAACTCCTGGCGGCGGTGGGTATCGGCCAGCAGGGTGGCGCCGATCGCAGCGGCCAGCATGCCGGCCAGCAGGATGACGAACAGCCGCCCGGTCATCGAGGCCAGGAACCGCCGCAGCCGCTGCGTCATTCCAGGGTCACCACGCCGGCGAACACATAGCCTTCGTTGCGCACGGTCTTGATCAGGCCGCCGGCAGCGCCGAGTTTCTGCCGCAGGCGGCTGACCTGCAGGTCCATGGCGCGGTCCTGGGTCTCATAGCTGCGGCCGCCACTCAGTGCGGCCAGCTGATCGCGCGAGAGCACCTTGTTGGCATGGCCGACGAATACCCGCAGAAGGCGGAACTCGGCGCCGGACAGCATCACCACGCACCCGGCCGGATCCACCAGGTGGCGCCGTTCCAGGTCGAACACCCAGTCGGCGAACGTCGCCCGGCGCATCGCCAGCGGCTCCAGGTTGGCCGGCAGCGCCTCGGTCCGCCGCAGCACGCTGCGGATGCGGGCCAGCAGTTCGCGCGGCTCGAACGGCTTGGCCAGGTAGTCGTCGGCGCCCATCTCCAGGCCGAGCACGCGGTCGATCGGCTCGGCGCGGGCGGTAAGCATGATCACCGGGGTGGTGGAGCGCGTGCGCAGTTCGCGGCACAACGCCAGCCCGTCCTCGTGCGGCAGGTTGAGGTCGAGCACGATCAGGTCGATGGGTTCGCGCGCCAGCGCATGGCGCATCTCGACGCCATCGGCGGCGGTGCTCACCGCATAACCGGTGCGGCCGAGCTGTTCGGCCAGCAATCCGCGGATGTCACTGTCGTCGTCGACCACCAGCAGGCGATGCATGGCCCGGACCTCATTCGTGGACAGACCGCCATGCTAACCGAGCGTGGCCCGCACGCGCCGCGGTACCACGGGACCGGCCTCAGCGCGCCCCTGCCGTGCCGTTCCATCCCAGGTCCGGCTCGCGGTAGTAGCGGACGCCCAGTGCGTCCAGATGCGGACGCAGCGCCCCCATGCGCCGCACGAAGCCGGCATAGCCGCGCCGCGGCGCGGAGCTCCACGCCACCTCGGCCACCGCCGCCAGGCGCGGCCACAGGCGCTCGTCGGTGGCGGCATCGGTATGCACGAACTCGCTCCACAGGGCCGCTTCCACGCCCACCGCCGTCCTGTAGGGCGTCGGGTCGAAGGCATACACCCGGGCCAGCGGCACGCCTTCGGCACGGCACCAGTCGGCGCCGGGCTGGCCCGCATGGTTGCCATGATCGATGTACAGGTACGAACACGGCGACAGGATCAGCGGATGCCCCCTGGCGACCGCCGCATCGATGGCATAGTCGTCGTTCCACAACTGCAGCAGCGCGCCGGGCTGCAGGTCGGCCACCGAGCCCTCCTCCCAGACGATGGGCGTCCGCCCCATCGCCTCCACCATCGCCGCCGCGCGTGCGACGAACCCGGCGTACAGCGGATGCTTGATCTCGTCGCCGCCGATATGGATCTCGGCGGACGGGAAGATCGCCACCACCTCCTCCAGCACATCGCGGACGAAGGGGTACACGACGTCGGGCTTGTCCAGGCACAACACGCTGAAGCCCACCTCCACGCCCGAGTAGGTGCCGCGGTTGGCCACGTCATCGCAGGCCAGCGCGTTGTACGAGGCCAGCGCCGCCTGCACGTGGCCGGGCATGTCGATCTCCGGCACTAGGGTGACGCCACGCACCTGCGCGTAGGCCACCAGGTGCTTCAGCTGCGCCTGGGTGTAGTAACCGGCGCGCCCGCCCTGCACCGCGCTGGCGCCGCCGATTTCCACCAGCCGGGGATACCGCTTGATCTCGATCCGCCAGCCCTGGTCGTCGGTCAGGTGCAGGTGCAGCCGGTTCATCTTGAACAGCGCCATGCGGTCGATGTGCCTTTCCAGGTAATCGACCGGCAGGAAGCTGCGCGCCACGTCCAGCGAGAGCCCGCGCCAGCGGTAGGCCGGCACGTCGGTGATCGCCAGCCGCGGCACCCGGTACGCCGGGCCGGCGCTGGCCGGCAGCAGCTGGCGCAGGCTCTGCACCGCGTGCAGCAACCCGGCATCGGTACGCGCGCTCAGGTGGATCGCATCGTCCACCACCAGCCGGTAGCCCTCCTCTCCGAGCGCGGCGTCGTCGACCCGTTGCAGGCGCAGCGGCGTGCCCGTGTCCGCGTTGGCGATGTCCAGCGTCGCCAGCAGTTCGTCCAGCGCACGCCGGGCCATGGGGGCGGCGCCCGCGTCTTCCACCGCCACCGCCGCGGCAATCCGCAGCGTGCCCGGACGGGTCTCCAGCGAGCGTGGCAACGGCACGATGTGCGCCACCGGCGCCGCCTCGACGGCCACCGCTGGCACCCGGTGCGCACAGCCGGCCATCACCGCCAGCGCCGCCCAGGGCAAGAGAATGTCGAGCTTGAACAACCGTTTCATCGCGCCCTCGCCTGCCGGTAGTGGAGCAGCGGCAGTCTGCCGGCGCCGCAGCGGCGCCCCTCCACGGGGGGCCCCATGCCCGCCCTGCCTGCGATGATCAGTCGGCGCCCTTGACGATGCGCCCGTCCTTGACGATCACCGCGAAGTTGCGCGCCGGGTCGGCGATCACCTGCAGGTCCTCCAGCGGATTGCCCTCGACCAGCAGCAGGTCCGCCAGCGCCCCATCCTCGACCACCCCCAGGCGCCCGCGATAGGGGCTGCGCAGGCCGGACAGCGCCAGCAGTTCGGCATTGTCGTGGGTGACCATGCGCAGGATCTCGGCCGGCGTGAACCACTCCCGCAGGCCGAGGATGAAGGCGTTCTGCTCGACATTGAGCGCCGGCTCGAACAGGAAGTCGGTGCCCCACGCCATGCGCACCCCGGCACGCTTGGCCATGGCCCACATGCGCGCCTGCCCGTCGATCACCGGCTTGCGCTTCTCGCGGCGCAGCGGGTCCATGTTCTCCGTGCTCGCGCGCAGGGTCTGGCTGGACAGCCAGACACCGCGGCTGGCCATCAGCTTCAGCGTGTCCTCGTCCAGCATCTGCCCGTGCTCGATGCTCTTCACGCCGGCTTCGATGGCGCGACGCACCGCATGCACCGTATAGGCATGCACGGTGACGTAGGTGCCCCAGTCCCCGGCGGCCTCCACCGCGGCGCGCATCTCGTCGAGCGTGTACTGGGTGACGTCCACCGGGTCATAGGCCGATGACGTGCCGCCGCCGGCCATCAGCTTGATCTGGCTGGCCCCCATGCGCAGGTTCTCGCGCACCGCGGTGAGTACCTCGTCGCGCCCGTCGGCGATGAAGGTCGCGCCCATCTCCTCGGCCAGCGCCGGCTTGCCGAAGAAGCGCCGCGAGCGCTCGTGCGGCAGGCGCATGTCGCCATGCCCGGCGGTCTGGCTGATGGTGGCGCCGGACGGCCAGATGCGCGGGCCGCGGGTGCGGCCGGCATCGATCGCCGCCTTGAGTTCGAAGATCGGCCCGCCGACATCGCGCACGCTGGTGAAGCCGCGCAGCAGGGTGCGCTCGGATTCGGCCGCCACCCGGGCGGCGAGCTGGTCCGGCGTGGCGGCCAGGGCCACCATGTCCGCCTGCGACAGTGCGGTGAAGGTACTGTGCCAATGCGCGTCGATCAGCCCCGGCATCAGCGTGCGGCCTCGACCCTCGATCACCGTGGCCGCGGCCGTGGGCGTCGCCGCCGCGCCGATCGCGGCGATATGGTTGCCGCGCACCAGTACGTCGGTGGGCGCCCCCAGCGTGCCGCGCACGGTGTCCAGCACCCGGACCCCGCGGAACAGCAGTTCGCCCTCATCCGGTACGGCCTGCGCGAATACCGGTGCGGCGAACAACAGCGCCCACAACAACGACAGCAGGCGCATCAGCCAGACGCTGGACATGGCGGTTCCTCCCTGTGGCATGCCGATACCGCCGGCCGGCGGCCGCGCCAGTATAGGCGGCGGCACCGCCACACCGGCACGGGGAGCCGCCCGCCGCGGGCCGTCAGCTACCGGCGAACACCGGTTCCAGCAAGCGGAAGGTGCCGGCGTCGGCGTCCATTTCCACGCGGCCGCCGACCGGCACGATGAACTGTTCGCGGATGTGGCCGATCATCGCCCCGCGGAAGGCCGGGATCTTCAACGGCGCGATGTAGTCGGCGAACAGCTGGTCCAGGGTCAGCGAGCCGTAGCCGTCGCCGGGGGTGCAGCCGGTGCATTCGCCGAAGATGAAACCGGCGATCCTGTCCAGCGCGCCCATCAGCTTCAGCGTGCTGAGCATGCGGTCGACGCGGTACGGCGCTTCGTCCACGTCCTCCAGGAACAGGATCTTGCCGTTGAAATCGGGCAGGTACGGCGAACCGGCCAGCGCGGTCAGTACCGTCAGGTTGCCGCCCACCAGCTCGCCGCGCGCGGTGCCGCCGGTGATGGTGCTGGTGCGGTTCTTGCGCGGCACCAGTTCGTCGTCGGTATCGACGCTGTTGCGGTATTCCATCAGTTCGCGCTTGAAGAACAGGCGCTCGAACTGGTCCACGTTGAACCGGTTCCAGCTGCCCGATCCGATCGGCCCGTGGAAGGTCACCAGCCCGGTCTTGGCCTGGATCGCGCAATGCAGCGCGGTGATGTCCGAGTAGCCGAGCAGCACCTTGGGGTTGGCGCGGATGGTGGCGTAGTCCAGCAGCGGCAGCAGCCGCGCCGCGCCGGAACCGCCGCGCACGCAGACGATGGCCTTGACCTGGCGGTCGCCGAACATGGCGTTCAGGTCGCCGGCGCGCTCGGCATCGGTGCCTGCCAGGTGGCCGTAGCGCGCGCCATAGTGGGCGCCGGTCCTGACCTTGAAGCCCAGCGCCTGCATCGCCTCGCGCGCCAGCTGCAGGCTGAGCTGGTCGCTGCTGGCCGCCGACGGGCTGACCAGCCCCACCGTATCGCCTTTCTCCAGCGGCAGCGGCAGCAACCGCGCGCCGCGTTGCGCCGCCAGCGCGCTGCCCGTGCCCATCAGGGGCAACAGGGCCCCCGCCAATGCCGTGCCGCCGAGGAATCGCCGCCTGTCCATGCCACCGCCTGTCTGCAGAAAGTCCGGCCGAGGGTAGCAACGGGCCCGCCTGCCCGACAGTGCGGCGCCGGCTTCATGCACACCGGCCTCCGCACACTGGAAAAGCGCATGGCACAAGGCACCCGGCGTGTTTCGTGCAGCGCTTGCCGGGGCGCATCCATAACCGCGCGGCATGGGTGCCGCACGAACTGTCATGCCCTGCCACGGGCACGCCACGCATGCCTGCCGGGCGGTCAGTCTCCCGGCACCGGAGAAACGCCATGCAAGGCACTGCTCACGGCAACGCCGGCCGAGGCAGGCGGGTCATGAGGCCACGCACACGCCCAGCGACCGGCTCTTGGCGCGGTACATGGCCGCATCGGCCGCGCGCAGGTAGTCGTCGATCGTCTTCAGGCCGGACTGGCTGCTGACCAGGCCGATGCTGGCGCTGCTGCTCACCGTATGCGGGCCGATCATGTACGGCACTTCGAGCGCCGCGGCGATCTGCCGGGCACGCTCGGCCGCCTCGCCGGGGTCGATGGATTCGAGCAGCAGGTTGAACTCGTCGCCGCTCATGCGCGCGACCAGGTCGACGTTGCGTACGCACGATTCGAGGCGACGCGCCACCTGCTGCAGCAACTGGTCGCCGACATGATGGCCCAGGCTGTCATTGACCGCCTTGAACCGGTTGAGGTCCAGCAGCAGCACCGCGAACATCGTGGTCCCGCCACGCGCCGGCATGTCCGCGCCGTCCCCGGATTCGTTGCGGTGCAGGGCGATGGCGTGTGCCAGGCGGGCCCGGAACAACGGCCGGCCCGGCAGGTTGGTGAGCGCGTCATAGGAGCTGCCGCGTTCGGCCAGGTCGCTCAGCGAGCCGGCCATGCGCACGGCAACGCCGTCGTCGAACTGGGCCACGCCGCGCCAGTTCACCCACACCAGGCGCCCGGAGCCGTGGAACGCCCGGAAATCCACCGAGAAATTCGGGCTGTTCCCGGACAGGTGCCGGCGGTAGGCCAGCTGCACGCGGGCGCGGTCGTCGGGGTCGATGAGCTGCTGCAGGAAGTGCCAGCCGCCGTGATGCACCGGGTCGCTGTCGCCCATCCCCACGATCTGGCGGAAGCGCTCGGACACGTGCATGACATCGGTGCGCAGGTCCCAGTCCCAGATGCCGTCGTTGGAGCCGAGGGTGGCCAGCGCGTAGCGGTTGTCCGAGCGCAGCAGTTCCAGCTCGGTGTGCTTCTCGCGGGTCACGTCGATCATCAACCCGATCATGCGGTTCGGCCGGCCCGGCTCGACCACCGCCCGGCACAGGTCGCGCACCCACACGACCTTGCCGCACTTGGCGATCAGCCGGTAGCTCATCTCGTAAGCGTAGCTGTGCGTGGCGTTGTACGCGGCCTCGTCGATGAGCAGCGCCTCGGCCAGGTCGTCCGGGTGCACATGCGCGCGCCAGAAGCCCGGATCGGCGCGCCATTCCTCCACGGTGTAGCCGAACAGCCGCTCCACCTGCGGGCTGAGGAAGGTATTGCCCACCCCGCGCTCGGCTTCCCAGACCACGCCGTCGATGGTCTCAAGCAGGCGCAGGAAGCGCTGGCGGACCTCCACCAGCACCTGCTCGGTGACCTCGGTGATCTCGATCAGCACGCCCTGGCGGCTGATCACCCGCTCGGCCTCGTCGGTCTCCGGCTGCAGTTGCAGCCGCACCCAGCGGTAATCGCCCGCGGCAAAGCGCAGCCGGAACACAGGCATGCCCGAGCGCAGGGTGCCCACGTCGTCGGGATGCACGAATTCCAGCAGCGACCGCCCCAGCGCCGCCTCCAGCGGATGCCCGGTAAGCGCGTGCCAGGCCGGGTTGAGGTAGGTGATCGCCCACAACGCATCCGTCTGCACCACCGCTTCGGGCAGCAGCTGCAGCAGGCTCGCGGAGGGTGTGGGGAGGGCGGACATACGGGGCTATGGTCACCGAGCGCAATCGCCCCGTCCAGCGGCGGGCCCGCTTGGGCGTTCATCCCGGCGGGGGCGCATGATCGTGGCCGGACGATCCTGCCCACCCCACCCCGCGGGCCGGCCGGCGCCACCGGGTGCGCCGGCAATGCGGCAAGGCCCGCCCCGGGGCCCTGCCGTCGCGGCCAATCACATGTTCCGGCGGTACTCCCCGCCCACGTCGTACAGCGCGTGGCTGATCTGGCCGAGGCTGTGGGTCTTGACCGCCTCGATCAACGCCGCGAACACATTGCGGCGCTCGCGCGCGGTGTTCTGCAGGTAGGCCAGGCCGTGGCCGTCGTGGACGCCGTCGTCGTTGCAGGCGCTGCCGACCACTTCGTGGCTGTGCGAGGTCTCGCCGGCCGGGGCCAGCACATTGCGGTTGCGCTGCCAGTTGCGCACGTTCTCGATCTGCTGCCCCTTCTCCTCCTCGGTCGAACGGATCAGTTCGATCTCGGTCGCCACTTCGCCGGCATGCTCCTTGGGCAGGAACATGTTGACGCCGACCAGCGGCAGGCTGCCGTCGTGCTTCTTGTGCTCGTAGTACAGGCTCTCTTCCTGGATCTTGCCGCGCTGGTACATGGTGTCCATCGCGCCGAGCACGCCGCCGCGCTCGCTGATCGCCTCGAACTCCTTGTACACGGCCTCTTCGACGATGTCGGTGAGCTTGTCGACGATGAAGCTGCCCTGCCACGGGTTCTCGCAGAAGTTCAGCCCCAGCTCCTTGTTGATGATCATCTGGATCGCCACCGCGCGGCGCACGCTTTCCTCGGTGGGCGTGGTGATCGCCTCGTCGTAGGCGTTGGTGTGCAGGCTGTTGCAGTTGTCGAACAGCGCGTACAGCGCCTGCAGCGTGGTGCGGATGTCGTTGAACTGGATCTCCTGCGCGTGCAGCGAGCGGCCGGAGGTCTGGATGTGGTACTTCATCATCTGGCTGCGCTCGTTGGCGCCGTAGCGCTCGCGCATCGCGCGCGCCCAGATGCGGCGGGCGACGCGGCCGATGACGGTATATTCCGGGTCCATGCCGTTGGAGAAGAAGAACGACAGGTTGGGCGCGAAGTCGTCGATCCTCATCCCGCGCGCCAGGTAGTACTCGACGATGGTGAAGCCGTTGGACAGGGTGAAGGCCAGCTGGCTGATCGGGTTCGCGCCGGCTTCGGCGATGTGGTAGCCGGAGATCGACACCGAGTAGAAGTTGCGCACGCCGTGGTCGACGAAATACTGCTGGATGTCGCCCATCATGCGCAGCGCGAACTCGGTGGAGAAGATGCAGGTGTTCTGCGCCTGGTCTTCCTTGAGGATGTCGGCCTGCACGGTGCCGCGCACGGTGGACAGCGTCTCGGCCTTGATCCGCGCGTAGGTGTCGGCATCCACCAGCTGGTCGCCGGTGACGCCGAGCAGGCCCAGGCCGAGGCCGTTGTTGGTCGGCGGCAGCTCGCCGTGGTACTGCGGGCGGGTACGACCTTCGAACATCGCCGCGATCTTCTTTTCGGCCTCGGCCCAGCGCGCCGGGTCGGCCTTCAGGTACTTCTCCACCTGCTGGTCGATGGCGGTGTTCATGAACATCGCCAGGATCATCGGTGCCGGGCCGTTGATGGTCATCGACACCGAGGTGGTCGGCGCGCACAGGTCGAAGCCGGAGTACAGCTTCTTCATGTCGTCCAGCGTGGGAATGTTGACGCCGGAGTTGCCGATCTTGCCGTAGATGTCCGGGCGCGGCGCCGGATCCTCGCCGTACAGGGTGACGCTGTCGAAGGCGGTGGACAGGCGCGCGGCCGGCTGGCCGACGCTCAGGTAATGGAAGCGGCGGTTGGTGCGCTCGGGGGTGCCCTCGCCGGCGAACATGCGGATCGGGTCCTCGCCGCTGCGACGGTACGGGTACACGCCGCCGGTGTACGGGTAGGAACCGGGCAGGTTCTCCTTCTGCAGGAACACCAGCAGTTCGCCCCAGCTGCGGTAGGTAGGCGCGGCGATCTTCGGGACCTGCTGGTGGCTGAGCGACTCGCGGTAGTTCTCGACGCGGATGGTCTTGCCGCGCACCTGGTACTCGTTGACCTCGTCGGTGATCGACTTCAACCGCGCCGGCCACTCGCGCAGCAGGCGCAGGGCCTCCGAATCCAGCGACTGCACCGCGTCGTTGTAGCGCTGGCGCAGGGTGCGCAGGCTGGTGTCGGCGGCCGCGTCGGTGAGGGCATCGGCCGGGTACAGGTCCAGCGCCGCCGGCAGCGCGGCATCGCCCAGCTCCTTCAGCGCCTGCCAGCAGCCCTGGGCGCGCTCGGCCACCTCGGCCTGCGATTCGATGCGGGCATTGATGGCGCGGCCCTGCTCGGCGATCTCGGCCAGGTAGCGCACGCGGCTGCCGGGAATCAGCACGGTCGCGCGCGGCTCCTTCAGCGTGGTGTCGATGGCCGGCATCCAGTCGCAGCCGCCCTGCGCTGCCGCCTCTGCGTTCCCCGCTCCGCGCTTGTCGCGCAGCAGCCGGCACAGGTTGGCGAACATCCAGCTGATGCCCGGGTCGTTGAACTGCGAGGCGATGGTCGGGTACACCGGCACGTCCTCGTCCTTCATCGCGAACGCCACGCGGTTGCGCTTCCACTGCTTGCGCACGTCGCGCAGCGCGTCCTCGGCGCCGCGCTTGTCGAACTTGTTGAGCACCACCAGCTCGGCGTAGTCGAGCATGTCGATCTTTTCCAGCTGGCTCGGCGCGCCGAAGTCGCTGGTCATCACGTACATCGGGAAATCGACCAGGTCGACGATCTCCGAGTCGCTCTGGCCGATGCCGGCGGTCTCGACGATCACAAGGTCGTAGGCCAGCGACTTGAGGAAGCCGATGCAGTCGCGCAGCACGGTATTGATCGCCGCATGCTGGCGGCGGGTGGCCATCGAGCGCATGTACACGCGGGGGCTGCGCAGCGAATTCATGCGGATGCGGTCGCCCAGCAGCGCGCCACCGGTACGGCGGCGGGTCGGGTCGACCGAGACCACCGCGATGCGCATCTGCGGGAAGCTGGCCAGGAAGCGGTTGAGCAGTTCGTCGGTGACGCTGGACTTGCCGGCGCCGCCGGTACCGGTGATGCCGATGACCGGGGTCCTGGCGCCGGCCAGCTGCCATTGCCGGCGCAGGTGCGCCAGTTCCGCTTCGCCGAAGGCGCCGTCCTCCAGCCGCGACAGCATGCGGCCGATGGCGATCTCGTCGCCGATGCCGGGCACGCCGTCGTCGTCCACCGCCGGTGCCGCGTCGCGGGCATCGCCGGCGCGCCGGACCACGTCCTCGATCATCTCCACCAGCCCCATCTTCATGCCGTCGTTGGGGTGGTAGATGCGCTCGACCCCGTAGGCCTGCAGTTCGCGGATCTCTTCCGGGGTGATGGTGCCGCCGCCGCCGCCGAACACGCGGATGTGGCCGGCGCCGCGCTCGCGCAGCATGTCCACCATGTACTTGAAGTACTCGACATGGCCGCCCTGGTAGGACGACAGCGCGATGGCGTCGGCGTCTTCCTGCAGCGCCGCGCGCACCACGTCCTCCACCGAGCGGTTGTGGCCCAGGTGGATCACCTCCGCGCCCTGCGCCTGGATCAGCCGGCGCATGATGTTGATGGCCGCGTCATGGCCGTCGAACAGGCTGGCGGCGGTGACGAAACGCAGCGGGCTGGTTTCCGTCTGCGTCTGCGGGAGGTGGGGGGCGGGAGTGCTCATGGGCCGTGCGACATCTCGGTTTCTGTTGAAACCGATGATAGAGCCGCGCGCCGCGCAGGTCAGGTTGCAGCGCAGCGTGACCCGACCGTCACGCCGCCCCTGCCCCCAGCGGTACCCGCCCCTCGGCCCCCCGGCAGCCTGAACATGCGCTGGCCGCCGAATGCTTTAGAATGGCGCCCCGCGACCCGTCACCGCAACGACGAAGTCGCATTTTTGTTTTCTGGCCCACCAGTTGTCTGCAGGATCACGGACGTTGTCGCAGTAACGCCCATCGGAGCTTCCATGCTTTTCGAAACCCTCGCCACTTCCGGCCACGAACAGGTCGTGTTCTGCCACAACCGCGATGCCGGCCTGAAAGCGATCATCGCCATCCACAACACCACCCTGGGCCCTGCCCTGGGCGGCGTGCGCATGCGCCCCTACGCCAACAGCGACGACGCCCTGCGCGACGTGCTGCGGCTGAGCCGCACCATGACCTACAAGAACGCGCTGGCCGGGCTGAACGTCGGCGGCGGCAAGGCGGTCATCATCGGCGACCCGCGCACCGACAAGAGCGAGGTGCTGTTCCGCGCCTTCGGCCGCCAGGTCGAGGCGCTGGGCGGGCGCTACATCACCGCCGAAGACGTCGGCAGCGACGTCAACGACATGGAGCAGATCTACCTGGAGACCGGCTATGTCACCGGCGTGCACCAGGTCCATGGCGGCTCCGGCGACCCGGCCCCGTTTACCGCCTACGGTGCGCTGCAGGCGCTGATGGCCTCGATCAACCGCAAGTTCGGCCACGAGGAAGTGGGCAAGGTCAGCATCGCCGTGCAGGGCCTGGGCCACATCGGCATGGAACTGGTGAAGCTGCTGCGCGAGCGCGGCGCCAAGCTCTACGTGACCGACCTGGACCCGGTGCTGGTGCAGCGCGCGGTCACCGAGTACGGCTGCGAGGCGATCAAGCCCGATGCCATCTACGACGTCGCCGCGGACGTGTTCGCGCCCTGCGCGATGGAAGGCGCCATCGGCATGGAGGAGCTGGACCGGCTCAAGGCCAAGGTCATCTGCGGTACCGCCAACAACCAGCTCGCCAGCCATGCGGTGGGCGACGAACTGCACCGGCGCGGGGTGCTGTGGGCGCCGGATTACGCGGTCAACGCCGGCGGCGTGATGAACGTGTCGCTGGAGATCGACGGCTACAACCGCGAGCGTGCCATGCGCCTGATCCGCAGCATCTACCACAACCTCGGGCGCATCTTCGACCAGTCCGAGCGCGATGGCGTCTCGCCACAGCGCGCGGCCGACCGCATCGCCGAGACCCGCATCGAGGCCATCGGCAAGCTGAAGATGCCGCTGGGCCGCGCCGCGCCGCGCATGAGCCGCCTGCGCGGCGAGTAGACACGGCACCCGGCCGGCACGAAAAAGGCGGGCGACCCGGTCGCCCGCCTTTTGCATGTCCGCTGCCGGCGGATCAGAACCCGCGCATGAACCGCAGCGACAGCTGCCGGTTGTCGCCGCGTCCGCCCAGGCGCTGGTCGTAGCCCAGCGACAGCTGCGCATCGCGCGCCAGCCAGGCATCGAGCGACACGCCGAACAATCCAGCGGCGCGCGCAGGTTGCAGGCCATACAGCGGCGCCCAGGCATCGATACCGGTGAAGCGTGCCTGCAGCGGCCCGGCACCGGCGGACAGCGCCTGCTGCCACTCGGCATAGCCGTTCAGCTCCAGCCCGCGCCAGCGGTAGCTGCCGCGCATGCCCGCCATGGCCCGCACCTGGCTGGAATGCCAGCCGCCGGCACTCAGCCCGAACCCGTAACCGCCCTGCTCCTGGAACGCGTCGCTGTCGATGCGGGCGTAGTCGGCGCCCAGGTACGGGGTGAACGCGCCCCGACCCAGGTCGAAGCGGTACCCGGCCTCGGCACTGCCGGACAGGAAACGGCCGTCGTAACGCGCCATCACCCCGGCACGTTCACCGCCCAGCAGCAGGCCGCGGTCCAGCTCACGCTGGAAGCCGCCAAAACCGATCTGCCCGAGCGCGTACGCCTGGCGCCACTGGCGCCCGGCATAGAACCGGGCCTGGGTCTGGCGGTCGCGGCCGCGGTCGCTGGCCTCGCCGCCGGCCAGTTGCGCCTGCATCTGCCCGAACGCGAAGCCCACCCGGGCATCGCCCATGCCGGTCTCGCGGCCCAGCATCCAGCCGCCCAGGCGGTAGTCGCCACCGGCGTAGCCGCCCTGCCCGCCGCCGCCCAGCGAACGCGACCAGGCCCCGTCGGCGCGGCTGCCGCCCTCGCCGAACTGCGCGGACAATGCCCGCCGGTTCATGTCGATGCTGTCGAAGGTCATCGCCAGCGCCAGCGCATGTGCTTCGCCGGTGAGGCTGCGCAGGCTCGCGCCCAGCCCATTGAAACCACCGCCACCCTGCTGCAGCGCGCTGGCTCCGGCCGCGAACGCACCCGCCCGCAGGCCGGCATCGCCATCGAGCAGCTCGAAGGCACGTTCCACCCGCTGCGCCGCGGCCAGCGTCGTCGCATCCATGCCGGCGGCACGCGCGGCCGCGGTCACGTTGACCCGCTGCAGGTCCAGCCACGCGTTGTGGCTGTCATAGCCGTAGCCGGCCTGCAGCAGCGCCACCCCGGCACTCTGGGTGGCGGCCGGCGCCGCGTCGAACTGCCCGTTGACGCCACCAGCGGCATGGATCAGGTCCTGCCGCGTGCCGTCCTGCGGCACGTAGCCGGCCACCACCCCGTTGACCAGCACCCCGCCCCCCTGCAGCGTGGCCGTGCCGGTCACCTGCAGGGCATTGATGCCCAGCGCGATCAGCAGCCGCGCACCGCTGCGCTGCAGGTAGTCGCCATCGATGGTGCTGCTGTTGCCGCCGCCGAGCATCACGATGCTGGCGCCGTTGTCCACGTTGCCCGTCACCCGGGTCGTGCCGCCCATGAACTGCAGGGCCGCACCCGTCGGGTCGGGCTGCGCCACGACAGTGACGCTGGAACGTATCGAGGCGCCATCGCGCAACGCCAGCGTGCCCTGCTCGATACGGGTAGCGCCGCCGTAGGTATTGGTGCCGGCCAGGGTCAGCGCACCGGGGCCGCGCTTTATCAGCCCGCCAGTGCCGCTGATGTCGTTGCTCCAGACCGACCCCAGCCCCAACTGGTTGACGCCCACCGCCACATCGCCCCAGTCGAACCGGGCCGGGCCTTTCACCGCCTTGCCGACGTTGAGCAGGCCGTAGCCGAACACCGCATCCGGGCCGGGATCGCCCAGGTCGGTGGCGGTGCCCAGCAGGGTCTGCCGCACCAGGTTGTTGTCGAAGTACGGGAAGGCCTGCCACACCAGCGCCGCCGCACCCGATACCAGCGGCGCGGCGTAGGAGGTGCCACTGCCGTAGTAGTAGGACAGGTTCGACGCCGTGGCATTGGGGCCGACGAAGGCGGACGTGCCCGGCGCCACCAGGCAGTAGTTCCTGGCTACGCCGCAGGCGTTGGAGTAATCGGCCAGGCGGCTGGGATTGGCCGTATCCAGCGCCGCCACCGCCAGCCAGCCGCGCTCCAGGTCGGCCGCCGGGCGCGAGCCGTTCTCCCCCGGCTGGCTCGGCAGCGCGGCCATGTCGCTGGGATTGGCGCGCGATTCGTTGCCGGTGGCGAACACCACCAGCCCGTCGTTGCCGACGATGAACGGGCGGTACTCGGCGGCGATCTGCGCCGTCACCGTCGGCCGCGTCCAGTACAGCCCGCCCCAGGAGTTGTTCATGATGCGCACGCCGGCACGGATCAGGTCGTCATGGACGCCGCTCATCCCCAGCCCACCGGTGACCTCGTTGCCCTGCCCGGACCCGTCGTCCTTGGGCCGCTCGTCGTTGATGATGCGCGCCGAGACGATCTGCGCGCCCGGCGCGATGCCACCGGGCCATTGCCCGGCGGCGGCACCGGCGGCCAGCTGCGCCACCGTGGTGCCATGGCCGACCACGTCGTCCACCGCCAGATTGTTGCGGCGCGGATCCACGTAGCTGAAATTGGCCACCACCCGCCCGGCCAGCGTGGGATGGTTGCGCATCACGCCCGAATCGACCACGCCGATGCGGATGCCGGCACCGGTGAAGCCGGCCGCCTGCGCGGCCCTGGCGTTGGTCAGCGCCAGATGCGCGTCCATTGCCGGCTGCGGTGTGGTCGTGGTCGGCGGCGGCGAGGTCGGCGGCGGATTGGGCGACGGTGGCGGGCTCGACTTGCTGCCACCACCGCCACCGCATGCGGCCAGCGCCAATGCCATCGAAGCGGCCAGTGCGTTGTAGCCCCTGAACGTGCTGCGCATCCCCTCTCCCCCATGACTGGCCGGACACCGGAATCCCGTCGGGTAGTGCCACCTGCCGGCCATGCGGTGGCTCACCTTCTATACTGCAACGACAAACCGCTGTCTGCCGGGATGTGCCGTTGGTCCAATGGGCACCCCGCCGGCGGCTTTCGATAATCGTTGCAGGATACAACCGAGACCGCACATGTCCGACATCGTCATCGCCGCCGCAAAGCGCACCGCCATCGGCTCCTTCCTCGGCCAGTTCAACGGCGTCCCCACCCCGACCCTCGGCGCCACGGCGATCCGTGCGGCCATGGAACAGTCCGGCGTCGCCGCCGCCGATGTTTCCGAAGTGATCATGGGCTGCGTACTGCCGGCCAACCTGGGCCAGGCACCGGCGCGCCAGGCGTCGCTCGCTGCCGGCCTGCCCGCCAGCACCGGCTGCACCACGCTCAACAAGGTGTGCGGCTCGGGCATGAAAGCGATCATGCTGGGGCACGACCTGATCAAGGCCGGCTCGGCCAGCATCGTCGTCGCCGGCGGCATGGAGTCCATGTCCAATGCGCCGCACATGATCCCCAACTCGCGCACCGGCAACCGCTACGGCAACTTCCAGGCGGTGGACCACATGGCCTGGGACGGCCTGACCAACCCCTACGACGGCCAGGCCATGGGCGTGTTCGCCGAAGGCACCGTCGCCAAGTTCGGCTTCACCCGCGAAGAGCAGGACGCCTACGCCATCGAGTCGGTCAGGCGCGCGCAGGCCGCGCAGGCCGCGGGCGCGTTCAAGGATGAGATCGTTCCGGTCAAGGTCGCCACCCGCAAGGGCGAGGTCGAGGTTGACCAGGACGAACAGCCGGGCAAGTCCGACATCGCCAAGATCCCGACCCTGAGGCCGGCCTTCAAGAAGGATGGCAGCGTCACCGCCGCCAGTTCCTCCAGCATCTCCGACGGCGCCGCCGCCGTGGTGCTGATGGACGCCGGCGAAGCCGCGCGTCGCGGCGTGCAGCCGTTGGCCCGGATCGTCGCCCACGCCACCTTCGCGCAGGAGCCGGAGTGGTTCACCACCGCGCCGATCGGCGCGGTCAGGCAGGTGCTGGACAAGGCCGGCTGGCAGATCGGCGACGTGGATCTGTTCGAGATCAACGAAGCCTTCGCGGTGGTGGCGATGGCTCCGATCCGCGAGCTGGGCATCGCGCATGACAAGCTCAACGTCAACGGTGGCGCCTGCGCGCTGGGCCATCCGATCGGCGCTTCGGGCGCGCGCCTGGTGGTCACGCTGGTCAACGCGTTGCGCAGCCGTGGCCTCAAGCGTGGCATCGCCTCCCTCTGCATCGGCGGCGGCGAAGCAACTGCCATCGCCATCGAATTGATTTGATTGGGCTTAATGCCTTTTTTACAAAAATGAATGCGCGGTCGCTTGACAGTCCAAATGGGCTTGTCATCATGTTTAAGGCGCGCAATGGCGCGTTGCCTAATCTAACGACGAGGATTCACACAATGAGCATCAACAAGCTGCTGATCGCGATGGCCCTGGGCCTGGCCCTGGCCGCCTGCTCGAAGCAGGAAGCTGCCCAGGACGCCGCTGCTTCGGCCAACGAAGCCGCCACCGACGCCCAGGCCGCCGCTGACCAGGCTGCTGCCGCCGGCGCCGAAACCGCCGACGCCGCCCAGGCTGCTGCCGACACCGCCGCCACCGCTGCTGACGCCGCTGGTGACGCCGCTGCCGCCGCTGCTGGCGCCGCCACCGACGCCGCTGCCGGCGCCGCTGCCGACACCGCCAAGGCTGCTGAAGATGTGGCCGACAAGGCCAAGGACGCTGCCGAAGAAGCCAAGAAGTAATAACTTCTGCTTCGACGCAAGTCAGAAAAGCCGCTGGTTCGCCAGCGGCTTTTTTTTGTCTCCTCTCCCAGCTCCAGCGTGCGCATGCGGTGCGGGCGCGCTGGCCGCAGGCCCGCGCAGTTGCTGCATGAGGCACCGGCGGCGTTGACGCAATCTGAATCCGCCTCGCCCTACGCTGCGCGCGTCGTCCCCCAAACCAGGAGAACGCGATGAAGCTGTTTGTCCCGCTGCTGGCCGGCAGCCTGATGCTGGCCCTGTCCGCCTGCAACGACCCCAATGCCGAACAGGCCAAGCGCGATGCCGAAGCCGCGGCCGACCACGCTGCCGAAGCCGCGCGCAACGCCGGTGAATCGGCGTCCGACGCCGCCCGCAATGCCGCCGACCGCGCTGCCGACGCCACCCGCGAGGCGGCCGCCAGGTCGGAGCAGGCACTGGACCGCGCGGCCAATGCGACCAGCGCCGCGGCGGACGATGCCTCGGTAGCGGCCAAGGAGGCCGCGGCCAATGCCAGCGCGGCGACCGCGGACGCCGCACAGAAGGTCGCCGACGAAGCGCACGACGCGGCCGAGAAGGCCCGCCAGAAGGCCGACGACGCCAAGCACTGACCGGGTAGCCTCGTCTCGATCGCGCAGCCGCCCCCGCCGGGCGGCTGCGCGGTCCCCGCGGTGGCGGCGACACGGCCCCTCTGCGGATCCACGGCCGCCGCGCTTGCGGCCGACAAGGTGGCCGACAAGGTGGCCGTGGCGGTATCAGCGCGAGGGCACGGCCCGTTCCAGGATGTCGCTGAACGCCACCGACGCGTCCAGCATGCCGTAGGCCGGGGGCATGGGCGCCGCCAGCCGCGCGGCGATGAACGCCGCCGCCACCGGGCTGCCGGCACGCAGCAACGTGGCGGCCTGCAGCAGGATCGCCAGCGAGGCGGCCATGCGTCGCGCCATGGCCTCGGCGACCACCTCGCCCTCGCCTGTCGGCGGCAACGCATCGAACGCGGCATCGTAGGCGGCATCATGTCCACGCGCCTGCTCCAGTTCGTGCAGCAGCACCTGCCGCGACTGCGGTTCGCGCGCCAGCGCGCGCAGCACATCCAGGCACTGCACGTTGCCACTGCCTTCCCAGATCGAATTGAGCGGCGCCTGCCGGTACAGGCGCGGCAGCATCGATTCCTCGACGTAGCCGGCGCCACCCAGGCACTCCTGCGCTTCGTTGACGAAGCCCGCCGCCCGCCGGCAGAGCCAGAACTTGCCCAGCGCCGTGGCCACGCGTGCGAACGCTGCTTCCGCCGGGTCGCGGGCGGCCGCATCCACCGCGCGCGCCACGCGCATCGCCAGCGCGGTGGACGCCTCCGACTCCAGCGCCAGGTCCGCCAGTACGTTGGCCATCAGCGGCTGCTCGACCAGGCGCCGGCCGAACGCGCGGCGGTGCCGCGCATGATGCAGTGCCTGGGCCAGCGCCATGCGCATTTCCGCCGCCGCGCCGAGCATGCAGTCCAGCCGCGTCAGCATCACCATCTCGATGATGGTCGCCACGCCATGCCCTTCGGCACCGATGCGCCTTGCCCACGCGCCGCAGAACTCGACCTCGCTGGAGGCGTTGGCCCAGTCGCCGAGCTTGTCCTTCAGCCGCATCAGCCGGAAGGCGTTGCGCGCGCCGTCGGGCAGCCGCCGTGGCATCAGGAAGCAGCTCAGTCCGCCGGGGGCCTGCGCCAGTACCAGCCAGGCGTCGGACATGGGCGCGGACAGGAACCACTTGTGCCCGACCAGGGCGTACTCGCCCTCGCCCGCCAGCGGGGTCGCGCAGGTGCGGTTGCTGCGCACGTCCGAGCCGCCCTGCTTCTCGGTCATGCCCATGCCCACGGTGATGCCGGCCTTGCCGGCGATCGGTACGTCGCGCGGGTCGTAGTGCGGTGCGGCGGCCTTGGCCGCCCACTCGGCCAGCGCCGGCTCGCGGCGCAGCACCGGCACCGCGGCGTGGGTCATGGTCAGCGGGCAACTGCTGCCGGCTTCCGCCTGGTGGTGCAGGAAACTCAACGCGGCACGCGCGACGTGCGCACCGGCCTGTGGTGGCTGCCGCCACGACAGCCCGGCCACGCCGTGCACCTTGGCCTGTTCCATCAGGCGATGCCAGGCGGGGTGGAAATCCACGGTATCCACGCGCAGGCCCTGCGCATCGTGGGTGCGCAGCAGCGGCCTGTACCGGTTGGCATCGAAACCGAGCCGGTACAGTTCGCCGCCGGCCAGCGCGCCATAGTCATCCAGCAGCGTGGCGAACGCCTCGCCGCCTTCGCGCGCGACCGCTTCGCGCAGCACGCGGTCGTCGCGCCACAGGTTGCACTCGGGAAACGGCGGCGGCTGGTTGAATACCACGTGGGTTTCGAACGGCGCTGCATCGGTGTTCATGGCCGGCCCCTGCGCACGGGAGGATGCCGCCCATTCTGCCGCACCGCGCCGGCGGCGACGGCGCGGCGTGCGGCGGCCCCGGCTCAGTCGTCGCCGGCAAGCGCGCGCACGAACTCCGGCGCCAGCGGCAGCGCGCCGAACACACCCTGCTGGGTGCCGCTGAGCACACGCAGCATGTGCCCGCGCCCGCCCGGCATGCGTCCCAGCGGCCTGAACAGGAGGTCGCGCGCATGCGCGATCCAGTCGCGGTCGGACTGGAACAGCGGCGTCAGCCAGCGGCTCCAGAACTGGTACAGGCGCACATGCGCCTGGCGCATGGCCTGGTAGTGCGCCAACGCCGCATCGACATCGGCCTGGCCGCGCAGTGCGTCGCGCAGGGCCAGGGCGTCGAGCAGGGCCATGTTCACGCCCTGCCCGAGCTGCGGGCTCATCGAATGCGCGGCGTCGCCGGCCAGCACCAGGCGACCGCGGTACCAGCGGTCCATCACCGCGTCGCGGTAGCTGGCCCGCGCCAGTTGCGACGGCAGGGTGATGTCCTGCAGGCGCTGTCGCGCCTGTGGCCACAGCTGCCCGATCTCGTCGAGCCAGGGTTCGAGCCCGGCCCGCTCCCAGGCACTGAAGCCGTCGCCGGGCAGGCTCCAGAAGAAGCTCAACCGCGGCACCGTGTCGCCGGGGCGCGTACCCACCGGCAGCAGGCCGATCATCCGCCGCGCCGCCACGTAGCGCTGGCGCAGTTCGTCGGCGAACGGCCAGTCGCCCGCGGGCAGCAGGCACCACAGCGCCCCCCACGGGTACGGGCGGTCCAGCCGCGTGCCGCGCACCTGCGCGCGCAGCGCCGACGCGGCGCCGTCGGTGGCGACCACCAGGTCGAATGGCCCGTGCCATTGCCCGTGCTGGTCGCGTACCCGGCGCAGGCTGTCGTCGATGGCGCCGATGCAGCGGTCCACGTGCAGCGCGTCGCCGTGCTCCCAGGCCGCGTCCAGCAGCGAGAACAGCGCCCCGCGCTGCATGCCGACCCCGTGCAGGCGCGCATCCAGCCCGGCGTAGCGCATGTCCATCACCGCGCGGCCGCAGGGCGTCTCGCCGTACAGGCGGCGCACCACCGCGCCATGGGCCAGCACCTGCGGCAGCAGGCCCATCCGCCACAGCACCTGCAAGCCACTGGGCTGCAGCAGGAAGCCCGCGCCTACCGGCCCGGGCCGCGGCGCGCGCTCGAACACCTGCACGCGGTGGCCGTCGCGCGACAGCAGCACGGCCAGCGACTGGCCGGCCGTGCCGTAACCGACGATGGCGATATCCAATGACCTGTCCATTGCGTTTCCCGGGGCCGGCGGCCTAAAAAAAAACCCCGCCTCGGCGGGGTTTTTCCGGCACAGCCGAGTGGATCACTCGACCGGCGTGATATTGGAAGCCTGGGCGCCCTTCGGGCCCTGGGTCACGTCATAGCTGACGCGCTGTCCTTCCTGCAGGCTGCGGAAACCCTTGGAATTGATCGCGGAGAAGTGCGCGAAGACATCGGCGCTGCCGTCCTCCGGTGAGATGAAGCCAAATCCCTTGGCGTCGTTGAACCACTTGACGGTACCGTTCGGCATGGTGATGCGAGACCTTGTTCGATGAATGGATTGATGCACGCTGAATGAAGCGCACTCGCTGAGTATGCAAAGCTTGGGCCGGGATGACAATCACCCCCGGGCCAGTTCCCCCACCAGGGCCGGCAGCCCCGCCGACGCCGCGGCGACGTTGGCCAGCACTTCGTCCATGGTGATCTCGGCCGCGTCGCCGCAGCCCGCCGCCCAGTTGGCGACGATCGCCAGGCAGGCGTAATCCAGCCCCAGCTCGCGCGCCAGCCCGGCCTCGGGCATGCCGGTCATGCCGACCAGGTCGCAGCCGTCGCGGCGCATCCGCGCGATTTCGGCGATGGTCTCCAGCCGCGGCCCCTGGGTCGCGCCATAGCAGCCGCCGTCATGCACCGCGACGCCGCGCGCACGCGCCGCGGCCAGCACCTGGGCGCGCAGCGCTGGCGTGTACGGGTGGCCGAAATCCACGTGCAGCACCTCGCTGCCCTCTTCCTCGCACAGCGTCGAGATCCGCCCCCAGGTGTAGTCGATCAGCTGGTCCGGGCAGGCCAGGACGCGCGGGCCGAAGTCGTCGCCAATGCCGCCGACGGTGTTCAGCGCGAGCACGCGGGTGGCGCCCAGCTGCTTCAGCGCGGCCAGGTTGGCGCGGTAATTGACCTTGTGCGGCGGGATCGAATGCCCTTCGCCATGGCGGGCCAGGAACGCCACCCGGCGCCCATCCAGCCGGCCGATGCGCACCGGGCCGGACGGCGCCCCGTAGCGGGTCTGGACCTCATGGGTCTGGACGTCGTCCAGCGCGGCAAGCTTGTAGACACCGGTGCCGCCGATCACGGCCAGTGCGATATCGTCCATCGTTGTTTCCTGGTGTTCTGTTCGCAGTCGAAGGCGACGCGGGGCGCGGCCCGGTCATCCTAGCGGCCGATGGCCGGCACCCGCCAGCGCCGTGTGCCCCGGAAGCTGGCCGGGGCCCGGGGTGCATGGCAGGCGGGAGACGGGGCCCACGGTTCGCGGCGCGGACCGTGGGCGGCAGCGCGAGGCGATCGCGCGTGCCGGCCGATGCCCGGCCTTGCTGTTACTGTTTCATCGCGTAGATCGCCGGCAGCGAGCGCAGCGATTCGCTTACGTCCATGCCGAAGCCGAACACGAAGCGGTCGGGCAGTTCGATGCCCGCGTAGTCGGCCTTGACGCCGTCCAGGCAGCGGTCGTGCTTCTTGACCGTGAGCACCGCGATGCGGACGTCGGTGGCGCCCTGCTCAAGGCACCAGTCGCGCACGCCCTGCAGGGTGAAACCCTCGTCGAGGATGTCGTCCACCAGCAGCACGCGGCGGCCGAACAGCGAGGACACCGGGCGGTGCTTCCAGACCAGCTCGCCACCACTCTCGCCGTGGTAGCGCGAGGCCTGCATGTAGTCGAACTGCGCGTCCTGGCCGCGCGCGCCCAGTTCCAGCGCCAGCTGGCCGGCAAACGGCAGCGCGCCGTTCATGATCGACAGGAACACCGGGACCTCGCCCTTGTAGTCGCGCGCGATGGCGTCGGCGATGCCGGCGATGGCCTTGTCGATGGCGGGGCGATCGACCAGCAGGTCGGCCTGGGCCACGGCTTGTTCGAGAGTGAGTTTGGACATCAGGCGGTTCTTCCAAGAGTTTCGAGCAGACGGGTTCGGGTGTCGCCGTGGCGGGCGTCGGCCAGCAGGCCGCCCCAGCCCATGGCACCGTGGGCGATCAGGCCCAGCAGCGCGGCGGTGTTGAGGCTGCGGCCGGCCACGGCCTGCAGCGATTCTTCGACCAGCTCCGGGTGGCAGACCAGCACCACGTCGCAGCCGGCGTCCAGGTGGGCACGGACCCGGGCGCTGACGCCACCGGCGGCGGACGAGGCCGCCATGCCGATGTCGTCGGAAAACACCACGCCGCGGAAGCCCATCTTTTCGCGCAGGATCTGGTTGATCCAGCGCGGCGAACAGCCGGCCGGTTGCGGCGCCACCTGCGGGTAGACCACGTGGGCCATCATCACCGCATCGGCGCCGGCCTGGATGCCGGCGCGGAACGGCAGCAGATCCTGCGCCTCCAGCTCGTGCAGCGGGCGCGGGTCGATGGCGGTGTCATGGTGGGTGTCCTCGCGCACCGTGCCGTGGCCCGGGAAGTGCTTGAGCGTGGCGGCCATGCCGGCCGCGTGCATGCCGCGCACGTAGGCCTGCGCCAGCGCCGCCACGACCGGCGGGTCTTCGGCGAAGGCGCGGCTGCCGATGGCCAGGTTGCCGCGCCCCAGGTCCACCACCGGGGCGAAGCTCAGGTCCAGCCCGGTAGCGCGGATTTCGCTGGCCATCAGCCAGGCATGCTGTTCGGCCAGCGCCAGCGCCGCGTCCGGGTCGGTGGCGTGCAGCCGGCCGAAGCCCTCCAGCGGCGGCAGTTCGGTGAAGCCGGCGTGGAAGCGCTGCACGCGGCCGCCTTCCTGGTCCACCGCCACCAGCAGCGGACGCGCGGTGGCGGCGCGGATCGCCGCGGTCAGCTCGACCACCTGGTCGCGCGAGGCGAAATTACGCTTGAACAGCACCACGCCGGCCACGGCGTCATGCTGCAGCCAATCGTGTTCCTGTGCGGTCAGGGTGGTACCGGCGACGCCGATCAGAAGCATGTGCGGATTCCCATACGGCCAAGCGTGGCATTGTCGCAGATGGCGCCCGCCACGTCAGACGCTGCAGCCGTCCGCGCCGCAGGCCGGTTCATCGTTGCCGGCGACCGGCGCCGGCGCCAGCTCGGCGGCGACCTTCTCCAGCACCTGCGCGAACACCTCCGGCGGCTGCGCGCCCTGCACCGCGTAGCGGCCGTTGATGACGAAGGTCGGCACCGACTGGATGCCCAGTGCCTGCGCCTGTCCCAGCCCGGCGCGGACCTCGGCCAGCCCTTCATCCGAGGCCAGCAGGGCCTCGACGCGCGCGGCCGCAATGCCGCCAGCGGCGGCGGCCGCGGCCAGTACCTCCGGGTCGGCCAGGTTGCGGCCCTGTTCGAAATGGGCGCGGAACAGCGCTTCGCCGACCGCCTCCTGTACCCCCTCGCGCCCGGCCAGCCACAGCAGGCGGTGCGCCGGCAGCGTGGTCACCCGGACCTGGCCACGGTCGAAATCCATCGGCAGGCCTTCGGCGCGGGCGGTGGACTGGGTCTGCGCCAGCATCTGCGCGGTGCGCTCGGCGCCGCCGAACTTGGCCGCGTAGGCCTCGCGCAGCGGCACCGGGGTGGTGTCGGCGTCCGGATCCAGCAGGAACGGGTGCCAGCGCACCTCCACCTGCGGGGCCTTGTCGCCCATCAGTTCCAGCGCGCGCTGGAAACGATGCTTGCCGATCCAGCACCAGGGGCAGACCACGTCGGACCAGATGTCGATGCGCATGGGGATTCCTTAGTTTCGATGGGGGTTCAGGCGCGCTCGTCCGCATCCCACCGGGTATAGGGATGCGAGGCCAGCGCGAGGTTGTAGTAACGGGACTGGTCGGTCACTTCGGTACCGGCCCAGTCGGGCTTGTCGACGGGCTGTCCGGCATGCTGCAGCTCCACCTCGGCCACCACCAGCCCGGCGTTGTCGCCGAGGAACTCGTCCACCTCCCACAGCAGCCCGCCATGCCTGACCAGGTGGCGGCGCTTGTCGATCAGGCCGCCGACGCACAGCGCCAGCAGCGCGCGCGCCTCGTCCACCGGAATCGGGTAGTCGAACTCCTGGCGGGTATGCCCAAGCTCGCGCGACTTGATGTTCAGGTACGCCGCGTCGCCCTGGATGCGCACCCGCACCGAGGCCTTCTGCGCGCCGCTGTCCATCGCCGCCATGTCATTGATGTAGCCCTGCGCCATCGGGATGACGGCGTGCGCGGCGGCGCGCCAGCCGTCGTCGGTGACTAGGAACTTGCGCTCGATCTCGATACCCATCCGGAACCTCGCAGGTGTGGATCCCTCACGGAATCAACGCACGTCCATGTGCGCGTATTCGACTGGTGCGGATCCTTCGCAGGAACGGCGCACATCCATGCGCGCGGATTTCATTTATGCGAGTCCCTCGCAGGAGCTGCGCACATCCCTGTGCGCGGATTTCACCTATGCGAATCCCTCGCAGGAGCAGCGCACGTCCCTGTGCGCGGATTTCATTTTTTCTCGAACACCGCGATGCTTTCCACGTGCGCGGTATGCGGGAACATGTCCATCGCACCGGCCGACACCAGGGTGAAGCCCTGCTCGTTGACCAGGTAGCCGGCGTCGCGCGCCAGCGAGCCGGGGTGGCAGCTGACGTAGACGATGCGCTTGAACTGCTTGAGCGGCAGCTGCTGCAGCACGTCGATCGCACCCGAGCGCGGCGGGTCGAGCAGCAGCTTGTCGAAGCCCTGCCGCATCCACGGCGCGCCGCGCTGGTCCTGGGTGAGGTCGGCGGCGAAGAACTGCGCGTTGTCCAGCCCGTTGCGCTGCGCGTTCTCCTTCGCCCGCGCCACCAGCCCGGCCTCGCCTTCCACGCCCACCACCTCGCGCACGGTACGCGCCAGCGGCAGGGTGAAGTTGCCCAGGCCGCAGAACAGGTCGAGCACGCGCTCGTCCGGCTGTGCGTCCAGCAGCGCCAACGCATGCGCGATCATCTGCTGGTTGAGCTTGGCATTGACCTGGATGAAGTCGAGCGGGCGGAACGCCAGCTCCACGTCCCACTGCGGCAGCGCGAACGACAGCGGCACGCCTTCGGCCGGCCACAACGGATGCACCGACTCCAATCCACCCGGCTGCAGGTAGATGGCAAAGCCATGCTGCTGGCCGAACGCCTGCCAGGCCTGCCGGTCCGCGTCGGACAGCGGCTGCAGGTGGCGCACGGTCAGGGCGATGGCGGCATCGCCGCCGATGAATTCGATCTGCGGGATGTCGCGCTTGCCGTCCAGGCCCTCGATGAAGGCCGACAGCGCCGCCACCCGGGTACCGATCTCGGGGATCACGGTCAGGCACTGCGACAGGTCGGCGACGAAGCGCGGGTCCTGCTCGCGGAAGCCGACCAGCGTCTTGTCCTTCTTTTCGACCCGGCGCACCGAGAAACGGCCCTTGCGCCGGTAGCCCCAGTTGTCGCCCACCAGCGGCGGCAGCACCGCACCGGGGCTGACGTGGCCGATGCGGGTCAGGTTGTCCATCAGCACCTGCTGCTTGGCCACGATCTGCTGGCCCTCGTCCAGGTGCTGCAGCACGCAGCCGGCGCAGACGCCGAAATGCGGGCAACGCGGCTGTACCCGGTGCGGCGAGGCGGCGAGCACTTCCACGGTCCGCGCCTCGTCGAAATGGCGGCTCTTGCCGGTCTGCTCGGCCATCACCGTCTCGCCAGGCAAGGCACCGGCCACGAAGGTCACCTTGCCGCCCTCGCCTTCACGGCGGGCAACGCCGCGGCCGTCATGGCTGAGGTCGAGGATGTCGGTCTGGAACGGGGTCTTGTCTATGCGGGATCTGGATCGGGCCACGTGGCGGAAGGCTGCGGGTTGCGGGGCGACATTGTCGCAGATGCACATCGGCCTGACTTCCGCCGCTTGCGCGGCAGCGCCACATCGCCAATCATGCCCGGCACAGCTGACATGGAGGCAGCAGATGAATACGCATGCCCAGGTGGATCCACCGCGCCTGCTGCTGGTCGAGGACGACGCGACCAGCCAGGGCTTTTTCAGGGCCGCACTGGAAGCACTGCCGGCCGCGGTCGATGTCGCCGGTTCGGTCGCTCAGGCATTGCAGATGGGCAGCGCCGCCCGCCACCACCTGTGGCTGGTGGACGCCCATCTCCCCGACGGCAGCGGCCAGGCGCTGCTGCAGCGCCTGCGCGCACTGCACCCGCAGGTCCCGGCACTGGCACACACCGCCGACAATGGCGCAGGCGTCCGGCAGTCGCTGCGCGCGGCCGGTTTCGAGCGGGTGCTGGTCAAGCCGATGACCCGCGCCGAACTGCTCGCCGCGGTCCGCGACTGCCTCGGCCAGGCCGATGCCGGGCACGCCCCGGCGGGCGAGGACGCGGTCGCGCCGGACTGGGACGAGAGCGCGGCGCTTAGCGCGCTCAACGGCCAGCAGGCCCATGTCGTGGCGCTGCGCGAACTGTTCCTGTCCGAACTGCCGGTTGCCCGCGACGCCGTTTCGGTGGCACTGCGCCAGCACGACGACAGCGCCCTGCGCAGGCAACTGCACCGGCTGCAGGCCAGCTGCGGCTTCGTCGGCGCCTCGCGGCTCGGCCGCGCGGTACGGCAACTGCACCAGGCGCCGGAGTCGGACATGGCGCGGCGCCAGTTCGACGCGGCGGTGAGCGCCCTGCTGCACTGAGCCCGCCGACCGCTCGGAGGTTGCTAGCTCCCGCCCTTCAGCTCACCCAGCATTTCCCAGGATTTGAGCCCGCGCCCGCCCAGATGGTGCAGCAGCACCGCGCGCATCTGCGGCCGCAGGCTGGCCAGGTCGGCCGCGGCCGGCGCCTGGTCCGCGGCCAGCGCCAGCAGCGCCGCACCGGTGGCCAGGCCCCGGCGCTCGGCGGCGTTGCGCTCGCTCAGCAGGCGCAGCGGCCCCTCCTGCGGGTCCAGCCGGTAGCGGGCGGCCGGGTCGATGGGTTGCCCGTCGGCGCTGCAGGTCCAGTCGAAACCGAAGCCCAGCGCATCGAGCAGGTCGCGCTCGAAGCGCCGCAGGGCCCACGCCAGGCCGGCCGCATCGGCCAGCTGGTCGCGGACCTGGCCATAGGCATGGTGCAGCTCGGGCAAGGGGTCGTGGCGCGGCGCCAGCCGCAGCACCAGTTCGTTGACGTAGAAGGCGGCCAGCATCGACTGTCCATGCAGGCGCGGCGCCGCGTCCTGGCTCTCGGCACGGCGCAGCTGCGCCAGTTCGCCGGTCATCACCGCATCCAGGCGGATCGACTGCAGCGGCTGCAGGGCCGCGCGCAGGAGCTGTTTTTTCGGTCCCTGCACGCCGCGCGCCAGCAGGCCGATGCGGCCATGCGCGAGCGTCAGCGCCTCGACCAGCAGGCTGGTCTCGCGCCAGGGGCGCGCATGCAGCACATAGGCGGGTTCGTCGTCGATCCGCATTGGCGCTCGCCGCGGGCGCGGACGGGCGGACCGCCCGGCACGCCCGCCTGCCGGTTACTCGCCGTACCCGAAGGCCCTGAGCGCGGCTTCGTCGTCCGACCAGCCCTCGCGCACGCGCACCCAGGTTTCAAGGAACACCTTGGCACCGAACAGCCGCTCCATCTGCAGGCGGGCCTTGGCGCCGATTTCCTTCAGCCGCGTGCCGCCCTTGCCGATCACGATGGCCTTCTGGCCCTCGCGTTCGACCCAGATCACCGCACCGATGCGCAGCAGGTTGCCGTCCTCGGCAAAGCGCTCGATCTCCACCGTGGTCGCATACGGCAGTTCCTCGCCCAGCTGGCGCATCAGCTGCTCGCGCACCAGTTCGCCGGCCAGGAACCGCTGGCTGCGGTCGGTGATCTCGTCCTCGCCGAACATCGGCGGGGCCTCGGGCAGCAGCTTGAGCACGTCGCGCACCAGCGCTTCCAGACCATTGCGCTTCTGCGCCGAGATCGGGTGTACGCCGGCGAAATCGCGGCCTTCGGTGACCTCCTGCAGGAACGGCAGCAGCGCGCCCTTGTCCTTCAGGCGGTCGACCTTGTTGACCACCAGCAGCACCGGGATGCCGGCGTCGCGCAGCACGTTGAAGGCCAGCGTGTCCTCTTCGTCCCAGCGCCCGGCCTCGATCACCAGCAGGCCGGCGTCCACGCCCTCCAGGGAGCTGCGCGCGGCACGGTTCATCACCCGGTTCATCGCCCGCTTCTGCTGGCGGTGCAGCCCGGGGGTATCGACCAGCACCAGCTGCCCCTCGGGGAAGGTGGCGATGCCCAGCAGGCGGTGGCGCGTGGTCTGCGGCCGGTTGGAGACGATGCTGACCTTGGCGCCCACCAGGGCGTTGGTCAGGGTCGATTTGCCGACATTGGGGCGGCCGATGACGGCGACGCTGCCACAGCGGTGGGAGGAGGTGTCGTTCACTTGGAATCCAGTTGCTCGATCGCGGCCGCAGCCGCCTGTTGTTCGGCCAGCCGCCGGGAGCTGCCTTCGCCCTCGGTGGTCACGTCCGGGTCGGTCAGGCGGCAGCGTACCCGGAAATGCCGGGCATGGTCATCGCCGGTTTCCGATACCAGTTCATAGACCGGCAGCGGCTTCTGCCGCGCCTGCAGCCATTCCTGCAGGCGGGTCTTGGGGTCTTTTTCGGGTTTGCCGACCGGCACCGCGGCCATCGGCGCGTCGAACCAGGGCAGCACCCGCGCGCGGCAGGCCTCGAAACCGGCGTCCAGGTAGATCGCCGCCACCACCGCCTCGAAGGCATCGGCCAGGATCGAGTCGCGGCGGTGGCCGCCGGACTTCATCTCGCCGGGCCCCAGGGTCAGGCGCTGGCCCAGTTCCAGGGTACGGGCCATGGCCGCCAGTGCGCCTTCGCACACCAGCGCCGCCCGCGCCCGGGTCAGCGCGCCCTCGTCGGCCTTGGGCCAGCGGGCGAACAGGGCCTCGGCCACGATCAGGTTGACGATGCTGTCGCCCAGGAATTCCAGGCGCTCGTTGTGCGGCGCGCCCGCGCTGCGATGGGTCAGGGCCTGCTGCAGCAGACCCGGATCCCGGAACGGGTGGCCGATGCGGTCACCCCGCGTCACCGTCCTACTCACCGTGCGAGGTCAGGTCCTGGGAGTTCTCGAAGCGGCCGACGATGTCGAGGTTGCCCACCAGCGGGCGGCGCACTTCATAGCTCACGTTCATGCGCACGCCGCCATCGATGCGGTCGAACTTGATGTTGTCGCGCTTGACGCTGTCCGAGTAGTTCATGTCCATGCGCTTGAAGAACAGCTCCTGCGCCCTGGACGGATCGGACGTGCCCGGCTCCTTGGCCAGGGCCTTCATCGAGGTCTTGACCGCGTAGAACTCCTGGTACATCGGGAACAGCTTCATGCCGACGTAGAGGGCGAAACCGACCACAGCCAGCACCATCAGGAACGACGTCAGCGTCATGCCGCCTTGCTTGCGATTCATAGCGTTCTCCCCCGGGTTGCGCCTAGGTTACTGGATGCCCGAGCCGATCCGCGACGGCTCGAAGCCGTCCTTGCAGAACCAGCCACTGCAGTTGAGCCAGATCAGGAACGCCTTGCCGCGCAGGTTCTGCTCCGGCAGGAAGCCCCAGAAACGGCCGTCGTCGCTGTTGTCGCGGTTGTCGCCCATGACCAGGTACTGGCCCTGCGGCACCTGCCAGTCACCCTGGCCGGCCGGGTTGGCGCGCCCCAGGTACTCCAGCACGGTATGCGTGCGGCCCGGCAATGCCTCGCTGAGCAGGGTGGCGCCGTTCATTTCGGCGCCGCGGCCCTTGCCCACGTACTCGCCCTTGACCTCGTAGGCCAGCGGCTGGCCATTGATCGACAGGGTGTCGCCGTGGAAGCCGATGCGGTCGCCCGGCAGGCCGATGACGCGCTTGATGAAATTCTCGCCGCGCTGCGGGTCGCCGGGCATGTCCGGATGGCCCGGGAACTGGAATACCACCACGTCGCCGCGACGCGGCTCGCCGGTCGGGATCACCTTGGTGTTGGTGATCGGCAGGCGGATGCCATAGGCGAACTTGTTGACCAGGATGAAATCGCCGATCAGCAGGTTGGGCATCATCGAGCTGGACGGGATCTTGTACGGCTCGGCGATGAAGCTGCGCAGCACCAGCACCACCGCCAGCACCGGGAAGAACGCGCGCGAGTAATCGACGAGCGCCGGTTCCTCGCTGTCCAGCAGGCCACCCTTGGTCGCGCGGCGCTTGGCCAGGAACAGTTTGTCCAGCAGCAGGACCAGGCCCGAACCCAGGGTCAGCACCACCAGGGCGATTTCAAACCATTTCATTCGTCATCCTTCGCTATGCACGGGTCCCGGCGGCAGGCGCCGGTCACTTGTTGTCCATCTGCAGCACGGCCAGGAAGGCTTCCTGCGGGATCTCCACGCGGCCGACCTGCTTCATGCGCTTCTTGCCTTCCTTCTGCTTCTCAAGAAGCTTCTTCTTGCGCGAAATGTCGCCACCATAGCACTTGGCCAGCACGTTCTTGCGCATCGCCTTGACCGTGGTACGGGCGATGATCTGCGAGCCGACGGCGGCCTGGATGGCGACGTCGAACATCTGCCGCGGGATCAGGTCCTTCATCTTCTCGCACAGCTCGCGGCCGCGGCGGTCGGCGTGGCTGCGGTGCACGATCAGCGACAGCGCGTCGACCTTGTCGCCGTTGATCAGCACGTCCACGCGCACGAACGGACCGGCCTCGAAACGCACGAAGTGGTAGTCCAGCGAGGCGTAGCCGCGGCTGACCGACTTGAGCTTGTCGAAGAAGTCCAGCACCACCTCGGCCATCGGCAGCTCGTAGCTGATCTGCACCTGGCTGCCCAGGTAATTGATGCCGATCTGGCTGCCGCGCTTTTCCTCGCACAGCTTGATGATGTTGCCGATGTACTCCTCGGGCGTGAGCACGTTGGCACGGATGATCGGCTCGCGGATCTCCTCGACCTGGTTGACCGGCGGCAGCTTGGCGGGGTTGTCCATCATCACGATGGAGCCGTCGCTCTTGAGCACCTCGTAGACCACGGTCGGCGCGGTGCTGATCAGGTCCAGGTCGTACTCGCGCTCCAGGCGCTCCTGCACGATCTCCATGTGCAGCATGCCGAGGAAGCCGCAACGGAAGCCGAAGCCCATCGCCTCGGAGCTTTCCGGCTCGAAACGCAGCGCCGCGTCGTTCAGGCGCAGCTTGTCCAGCGCCTCGCGCAGGTCCGGGTAGTCCTCGGCGTCGACCGGGAACAGGCCGGCGAACACGCGCGGCTGCATTTCCTGGAAACCGGGCAGCGGCGCCGGCGCCGGGTCGGCGGCCAGGGTCAGGGTGTCGCCGACCGGCGCGCCGTGCACGTCCTTGATCGACGCGGTGATCCAGCCCACCTCGCCGGCCGACAGTTTGCCGGTGACCTTGCGCTTGGGGGTGAACACACCCACCGCGTCGACCTGGTGGTTGCGGCCGGTGGACATGACCAGCAGCTTGTCGCCGGTCTTGACCTCGCCCTGCATCACCCGCACCAGCGAGACCACGCCCAGGTAGTTGTCGAACCAGGAGTCGATGATCAGCGCCTGCAGCTTGTCGGTATCGCGCGGGGCCGGCGGCGGGATGCGGTGGACGATGGCCTCCAGCACCTCCTCCACGTTCAGGCCGGTCTTGGCCGACACCGGCACCGCGTCGGTGGCGTCGATGCCGATCACCGCCTCGATCTCGGCCTTGGCACGCTCGATGTCGGCGGTCGGCAGGTCGATCTTGTTCAGCACCGGCACCACTTCCAGGCCCATCTCGACCGCGGTGTAGCAGTTGGCCACGGACTGGGCTTCCACGCCCTGCGCCGCGTCCACCACCAGCAGCGCGCCCTCGCAGGCGGCCAGCGAACGGCTGACTTCATAGGAGAAGTCGACGTGGCCGGGGGTGTCGATGAAGTTCAGGTAGTAGGTTTCGCCATTGCGCGCGGTGTACGGCAACGACACCGACTGCGCCTTGATGGTGATGCCACGCTCGCGCTCGATCGGGTTGTTGTCCAGGACCTGCGCTTCCATCTCGCGCGCGGTCAGGCCGCCACAGATCTGGATGATGCGGTCGGCCAGGGTGGACTTGCCATGGTCGACGTGGGCGATGATGGAGAAATTGCGGATGTTCCGCATCGAATCGGCAGACATAAGGTGGCGGCGGCGCGTCGCGTCGTCAGGATAACGCGCCATTATCGCACGCCAGGCGGCCAGCCCGCACAGACCGCCGGCCCGGACGGCAGGAGCCGCCCGGAGGCGGCCCCTGCGTACAGCTTGATGAAGGCCAGACTCAGCCGCCGGCCCGGACCGCGACGAAGGCACTGTTGCCGCCCGCCCGCACCAGCAGCATCACCACGTCGCCCTTCTTGTAGCCGGCCAGCTCGCGGTTGAGCGCGGCCACGCTGCCGACCGGGGTCCGGCCGACCTGCAGCACCACCATGCCCGGCGACAGCCGCGCCTCGCGCGCCGCCTGGCTGTTCACCGCGGTGATGCGCACACCCTCGCCGGCGTCCAGCCCCAGCTGGCGGCGCTCGGCGGCCGTCAGGTCGGCCACCTCCAGCCCCAGTAGGGCATTGGCGCCGGCCTGCGGCTTGTCGCCGCCGGCCGCGGCCGGGGCATTGGCCGGGCGTGCCGCGTCCTCGGCCAGTTCGGTCAGGGTCACGCTGATCTCGCGCGGCTTGCCGTCGCGCAGGATGCCCAGCCGGACCTTGCTGCCCGGCGGCATCGCGCCGATCAGCGGCGGCAGGTCGCTGGAGGCGGCGATCTCGGTGCCGTTGACCGAGCGGATGACGTCGCCCAGCTGCACGCCAGCCTTGGCAGCGGCCGAATCCTCGACCATCTGGTTGACCAGCGCGCCGCGGCTGTCCGGCAGCTTGAAGCCCTGCGCGATATCGGCAGTCACCGCACCGACCATGACGCCCAGCTGGCCACGGCTGACCTTGCCGGTCTTCTTGATCTGCTCGACCGCGCTCATCGCCAGGTCGATCGGAATGGCGAAGCTGATGCCCATGTAGCCACCGGACGCCGAGAAGATCTGCGAATTGATGCCGACCACTTCGCCGCGGGTATTGAGCAGCGGGCCGCCGGAATTGCCCTGGTTGATCGCCACGTCGGTCTGGATGAACGGCACGTAGCGCTGTTCGGCGTAGGGGTTGCTGCGGCCGGTGGCACTGACGATGCCGGCGGTGACCGAATGGTCCAGGCCGAACGGCGAGCCGATCGCCACCACCCACTGGCCGGGCTTGAGCGTATTGGAATCGCCCACTCGAACGGTCGGCAGGCCCTTGGCGTCGATCTTCAGCAGCGCCACGTCGTACTGCTCGTCGCTGCCGACGACCTTGGCGTCGAACTCGCGGCGGTCGCTGAGCTTGACCTTGACCGTCTCGGCGCCGTCGATCACGTGGTGATTGGTCAGCACGTAGCCGTCAGCGGAAATGATGAAGCCCGAGCCCATGCCGCGGCCGCGCGGGCCGTCTTCCGGCGCCTCGCGGGGCATCTGGAAGTTCGGGCCGAAGAAGCGCCGGAAGAACTCCGGCAGCTGGTCCATGTCCGGCCGCGCGCCGCCCGCCATGCGCGGACCGCGCCGCGAGCCGATCACGGTCTCCACGTTCACCACGCCGGGCCCGACCCGGTCCACCAGCTGGGTGAAATCGGGCAGGCCGCTCACCAGTTGCGGGGCCGGCGCAGCCGGGCGCGCGGCGACCGCCTGTTCGGCGGGAGCGGTAGGGGCGTTGCTCTGGGCACAGGCGACCAGCGGCAGGGTCATTGCCAGCAGGCCGAACAGCCGCGTATGGATACGGTGGGTCATCAGACTCGAGCCTCCGATTGGAAAGTGAAGAAACACGCTCCGCCCGGCATCGAGCGCCAGACGGGGAAATCCCGGGAAACCGCACCCGCCGCGCATGGCCGCCGGTGCGGAAAGAAGTGCCTGCTCAGGGCCGCGCCGGCTGCGCGTCCGGGGCCGCCTGTCCCCCTTGGGATGGCAGCCGCGGCTCGAACGGGTAGAAGGTCGCCCCGCCTTCCGTCGGCGCGCTGGCATTCAGGGCGGTGCCCGACAGTGCCGGCGACAGGCTCGAGCGCGGCCATGGACGCGCCTGCAGCACGCCACCAGGGTCGGCGAACGGATCGCGGCGGAGCGCCGGCGGCGGTGCCTGCGCGGCCACCGCGCGCGCCGGCTCGGCCTGGCGTGCGGCCACGCTGCGCGCCGCCTGCTGGGTACGGGTGGCGCTGCCACGCCGCACCGATGCATCCGCACGCCGCAACGCCACGGCGGCCACGGCAGGCGCCGCGGCGGCCAGCCCGGCCTCGGTGCCAGCCTCGGTACCGGCACCCGCGGCCGGGTCGGCATCGGCCACCACCGTGGCCGCCGGAACCTGTGCGGCGGTGGCGATCACGGTCTCCGGCACGGCCGGTCCGGGCAACTGCCCGCGCGCCATGAACAGGGCCACGGCCGCGACCGAGGCCGCCAGCGCGGCGCCCCCGCCCCAGCGCCGCCAGCCACCGCGACGCGCCTGCCGTTCGGATGCCGGGGAGGCCTGCACCGCGCCGGCTTCGATCGCCGCGCGGATCCTGAGGTCGAAGCCGGCCGGTGCCGGGGCGCAGGCCTGGCCGCGCAGCACGTCGCCCAGCAGCTGCCAGCGCTCCTGGCAGCCGGACAACTCGCCGTCGTGCTCGAGCCGGCGCAGCAGGAAACGCGCCTCGTCGGTGGGCAGCTCGCCATCGACCAGTGCCGACAACTGCTGCCGGTAATGAAGTTCGAACTTGTCGGCGGTATTGCCCGCCGCCGCATCGACGCGGCCGGAAACATTCATGCGCGGCTCCTTTCACGGGTGGCGCTGGCGGTATCCAGCAGCGGACGCAACTGCACGTCGATGGCCTCGCGGGCACGGAATATCCGCGAACGCACGGTACCGATCGGGCAGCCCATCCTGTGTGCGATTTCCTCGTAGCTCATGCCTTCCACCTCTCGCAACGTGATGGCCGAACGCAGCTCCTCGGGAAGCGCGTCGACCGCCTTCATCACGGTCTGTTCCAGTTCCTGCCGCATCAGTTCGCGTTCGGGCGTGTCGGTGTCGCGCAGGCGCGCACCGGCGTCGAACTGCTCGGCATCGCCGATATCGATATCGTCGGTCGGCGGGCGCCGGTTGTGCGCGGCAAGGTAATTCTTGGCGGTATTCACTGCGATTCGATGCAACCAGGTATAGAACTGGGCGTCGCCACGGAAATTCCCGATCGCGCGGTAGGCGCGAACAAAAGTGTCCTGGGCCACGTCCTGACATTCACTCCAGTCGGCGATGTAGCGCCCGATCAACGCGACGATGCGGTGCTGGTACTTGCGCACCAAGACATCGAACGCCGCGCTTTCGCCGCGCTGCACGCGCCGGACCAGCTCCAGATCCAGCTCCTGCGGTGTTTCAACCTCGGCCATAAAGGGCCGCACTCCTGTCAGCCCAACCGACGTCGGGCAATGAGACCGCCTGTGGCGGAAAAAGTTCAGCGTCCGGTCCCCGGAGCGCCGCACCGTCCTTCAGAGCATGTTTACATTGCGGCCACCGCCCCCGCGCCACGGCCTGGCGCGCGAAGGGCACGTACACACCCTGCAACCTGCGTTCGGATAGCCTGTCGGCCACGACCGGCCGGCACGAACGCCCCTGCTTCCCAGAGCATTGGGATTTGACGCCGGGGAAACAACCTCTGGATCATAGCGATCTTCTCCATACACAACCGGATGGAACGTCCCATGCTTTCAGGTTTCGATGGGCTCCGCTTCACTCACTGGCAGGCCGAGATCCGCGACGACGGCTTCGTCGTGCTCGCCCTGGACCGCCGCGACAGTCCGGTCAACGCGATGTCACAGGACGTGCTGCTGGAGCTGGGCGACATCGTCGAACGGCTGGCGATCGACCCGCCCAAGGGGGTGGTGGTCCGCTCGGCCAAGGCCGCCGGCTTCATCGCCGGCGCCGACCTCAAGGAGTTCCAGGAGTTCGACCGCCGCGGCACCGTCAACGACGCCATCCGCCGCGGCCAGTCCACCTACCAGAAGCTGGCAGAGCTGCCCTGCCCCACCGTCGCCGCGATCCACGGCCACTGCCTGGGCGGCGGCACCGAACTGGCCCTGGCCTGCCGCTACCGCGTGGCGTCCAGCGATCCGTCCACCCGCATCGGCCTGCCCGAGACCCAGCTGGGCATCTTCCCGGGCTGGGGCGGCAGCGCGCGCCTGCCGCGCCTGGTCGGCGCCCCGGCGGCGATGGACATGATGCTGACCGGGCGCACCCTGTCGGCCTCGGCCGCACGCGGCATCGGCCTGGTCGACAAGGTCGCCGCACCGGCGGTCCTGGTCGACGCGGCGATATCGCTGCTGCAGTCGGGCGTGACCCGGCCGTTCAAGCAGCGCGCCACCGCCTGGGCCACCAACACCTGGCTCGCACGCAGGATCCTGGCGCCGCAGATGGCCAAGCAGGTCGCGCGCAAGGCGAAGAAGGAACATTACCCGGCACCATACGCATTGATCTCGACCTGGGAGCGCAGCGGCGGCAGCGGCATCCAGGCACGTCTGGACGCCGAGCGCCGCGCGGTGGTCAAGCTGGCCGGCGGCCCGACCGCGCGCAACCTGATCCGCATCTTCTTCCTGACCGAGCGGCTCAAGGCGCTGGGCGGCAAGGCGTCGGACATCCGCCACGTACACGTGGTCGGTGCCGGGGTGATGGGCGGCGACATCGCCGCCTGGGCGGCCTACAAGGGCTTCGACGTGACCCTGCAGGACCGCGAACAGCGCTTCATCGACCCGGCCATGGCACGTGCCCAGGCCCTGTTCGAGAAAAAGGTGAAGGATCCGGCCAGGCGCCCGGAAGTGGCTGCACGGCTGAAGCCCGACCTGGCCGGCGACGGCGTGGCCAGCGCCGACCTGGTGATCGAGGCGATCATCGAGAACCCCGAAGCCAAGCGCGAGCTTTACCAGGCGCTGGAGCCGCGGCTGAAGGCCGACGCGCTGCTGACCACCAACACCTCCTCGATCCCGCTGGACGAGCTGCGCGAACACATCGCGCAGCCGGCCCGGTTCGCCGGCCTGCACTACTTCAACCCGGTGGCGCAGATGCCGCTGGTGGAGATCATCCACCACGACCGCATGGCACCGGAGACCGAACAGCGGCTGGCCGCATTCTGCAAGGCGCTGGGCAAGTTCCCGGTGCCGGTGGCCGGCACCCCCGGGTTCCTGGTCAACCGCGTGCTGTTCCCGTACATGCTGGAGGCGGCCACCGCCTATGCCGAAGGCATCCCCGGCCCGGTGATCGACCGCGCCGCGGTGAGGTTCGGCATGCCGATGGGCCCGATCGAACTGCTCGACACCGTCGGCCTGGACGTGGCCGCCAGCGTCGGCAGGGAGCTGGCGCCGTTCCTAGGCCTGCAGATCCCGGCCGCGCTGGCCGCCGTGGAACCGGGCAAGCGCGGCAAGAAGGATGGCCAGGGCATCTACAAGTGGGAGAACGGCCGCGCGGTGAAGCCGGAAGTGGCCAGGGACTACCAGGCGCCGTCGGACCTGGAGGACCGCCTGATCCTGCCGCTGCTCAACGAGGCGGTGGCCTGCCTGCACGATGGCGTGGTGGCCGATGCCGACCTGCTCGATGCCGGGGTGATCTTCGGTACCGGCTTCGCGCCGTTCCGCGGCGGCCCGATCCAGCACGTCCGCGCCACCGGCGCCGATGCCCTGGTGGAAAAACTCCGGACCCTGCAGGCACGCCACGGCGACCGTTTCGCACCGCGTCCGGGCTGGGACATGCCGGTCCTGCGCGCACCCATTGCCTGAGCGGCCGGTCCGGCACGCAGGCAGGCTCCCCGGGGCGGCGTGGCAGCCCCGGGCGCACCCTGCGCACGCACCCATCGACCCTGCCGCCACGGCGGCGGCAGCGGCCGCGCACTCACCGGTGGATGGTGGATGAATGCATGGCGTGCCGGCATGCGCCAGCGCTGGATTGATTGACCCAGATCAAGGCGATGAAGCCCGCCTGGAACGACTCTATGCGCGTCGTCTGGCGCAGTGTCGCGCCAGGCCGTGACGACCAGGCCCCGCGCCGCGTCCATTGCCTATCCCACAGGAGCAACACCCATGAAAACCTCGCGCCGTCTTCTCCTCGCCCTAGCCCTCGTCGGCGCCGCGGGCGCGGCCCAGGCTGCCGGCAACTGCACTGTCTCGCTCAAGGGCAACGACGCGATGCAGTTCGATCTCAAGGAAGCCACCGTTTCGGCCAGCTGCGCCACCGTCACCATCGAACTGACCCACACCGGCAAGCTTCCGGCCACCGCCATGGGCCACAACGTGGTGGTCTCCACCACCGCCGACATGGCCGGCGTCAACCGTGACGCGATCCGTGCCGGCGTCGCCAACAACTACGTGCAGCCCAAGGATGCGCGGGTGATCGCCCACACCACCCTGATCGGTGGCGGACAGAAGACCCAGGTCCGCTTCCCGGGCAACAAGCTGACCGCCGGCGGCGACTACAGCTTCTACTGCTCGTTCCCGGGCCATTCGGCCATGATGAAGGGCAAGCTGGTCGTAACCCGCTGATTCACCTCGCAATGCATCGGAGGCCCGGGCGACCCTGTCGCCCGGGCCTCCGTCATATACTGTTCAGCATGGCATCCATGGAACACACCCCCTGGATGGCTGCAAACCGCCCGGGACACGCATTGATTCAAGTCAATGCCCGGAGTGCTCCACACGGGGGATGATTTTCCCCGTTCAGACCGAGGATCAGGCCGCATGCAAAGCGTGCAGGGGACGTATAACGACAAGGTGGTGCGCCAGTTCGCGGTGATGACCGTGGTCTGGGGCATCGTGGGCATGCTGGTAGGCGTGATCATCGCCGCCCAGCTTTACTGGCCGACGCTCGGCGAAGGCATACCGTGGCTCAGCTACGGGCGGCTGCGACCACTGCATACCAATGCGGTGATCTTCGCCTTCGGTGGCTGTGCACTGATAGCGACCAGCCTGCACGTGGTGCAGCGCACCTGCCACGTCCGGCTGATATCGGACAAGCTGGCGGCCTTCGTGTTCTGGGGCTGGCAGCTGGTGATCGTGGCCGCGGCCATCACCCTGCCGCTGGGTTACACCCAGGGCAAGGAATACGCCGAGCTGGAATGGCCGATCGACATCCTGATCGCCGCGGTGTGGGTGGCTTACGCGGTGCTGTTCATCGGCACCATCGCCAAGCGCCGGGTCAAGCACATCTACGTGGCGAACTGGTTCTACGCCAGCTTCATCATCGCCATCGCGCTGCTGCACATCGTCAACAACATCTCCATCCCGGCCGGCCCGACCAAGTCCTACTCGGTCTACAGCGGCGCGGTGGATGCGATGGTGCAGTGGTGGTACGGCCATAACGCGGTGGGCTTCTTCCTGACCGCCGGCTTCCTGGGAATGATGTACTACTTCGTGCCCAAGCAGGCCGGCCGCCCGGTGTACTCCTACCGGCTGTCGATCGTGCACTTCTGGGCGCTGATCGCGGTCTACATGTGGGCCGGCCCGCACCACCTGCAGTACACCGCCCTGCCCGACTGGGCGCAGTCCCTGGGCATGGTGTTCTCGCTGATCCTGCTGGCCCCGTCGTGGGGTGGCGCGATCAACGGCGTGCTGACCCTGTCCGGCGTGTGGCACAAGCTGCGCACCGACCCGATCCTGAAGTTCCTGATCGTGGCGGTGTCGTTCTACATGATCGCGACCTTCGAAGGCCCGATGATGTCGATCAAGACGGTCAACTCGCTCTCCCACTACACCGACTGGACCGTGGGCCACGTCCACGCCGGCGCGCTGGGCTGGGTGGCGATGATCTCGATCGGCTCGATCTACGCGCTGATGCCCAAGCTGCTGGGCCGCGAGCAGATGTATTCGGTCAAGGCCATCGACACGCACTTCTGGCTGCACACCATCGGCGTGGTGCTCTACATCGCCTCGATGTGGATCGCCGGCGTGATGCAGGGCCTGATGTGGCGCGCGACCAACGACGACGGCACCTTGACTTACACCTTCGTCGAATCGCTGAAGTTCACCTATCCGTACTACCTGATCCGCCTCGGCGGCGGCCTGGTCGTGCTGAGCGGCATGTGCCTGATGGCCTGGAACGTCTGGCGTACCTGGCGTACCGCCCCCGCGATCGAACCGCAGCCGCTGCTGCCCGTCGACGCCTCCGAAGTGCGTGCCTGAGGAGGAAGGAACCCCATGAGCGAGAACAAGAATCCCCACGAGAAAGTCGAGAAGAACGTCGGCCTGATGGCGGTGCTGATCGCGGTCGCCGTGTCGTTCGGCGGCCTGGCCGAGATCGTGCCGCTGATGTTCCAGGCCGAGGCGATCAAGCCACTGGAGGGCGTCGAGCCCTACCCGGCGCTGGAACTGGCCGGCCGTGACGTCTACGTCCGCGAAGGCTGCTACAACTGCCATTCGCAGATGGTGCGCACCCTGCGCTTCGAGACCGAGCGCTACGGCCACTACTCGCTGGCGGGGGAATCGGTCTACGACCGTCCCTTCCAGTGGGGCAGCAAGCGCACCGGTCCGGACCTGGCGCGTGTCGGCGGCCGTTATTCCGATGCCTGGCACCGCGTGCACCTGATCAATCCGCGCGACGTGGTGCCCGAGTCGAACATGCCCAGCTTCCCATGGCTGGAGAAGAACCAGGTCGACGGCGCCACCGTGACCCGGCACATGAGCGCGCTCAAGGCCCTGGGCGACCCCTACAGCGACGAGCAGATCGCCAGCGCCGCAGAGGACGTCAAGGGCAAGACCGAGCTGGACGCGGTCGTCGCCTACCTGCAGGGACTGGGCCGGCACGCGCCGCGGGGAGGCCAGCAATGATCTCCGGCATCGTGACCGCGCTGCTGCTGGTGCTGTTCGTCGGCGGCTGGATCTGGGCCTGGAGCCCGAAGCGCAAGCGTGAGTTCGAGGATGCGGCACGCCTGCCGCTGGAAGATGACAACGTGCAATACGGCAACGGGGGAGAGCGCGGATGATGAGCATGGGATGGACGTGGTACGTCATCGCCCTGGTTGCGCTGAACATCCTGGGCTGCGTGTGGCTGCTGTGGTGGACCGCGCGCCGCCGTCCGGGCGACCCGAAGCCCGAGGACACGCTGCATACCTGGGACGGTGACATCACCGAGTACAACAAGCCGTTGCCGCGCTGGTGGATCAACCTGTTCTACCTGACCATCTTCTTCAGCATCGGTTACCTGTTCTGGTATGGCGGGCTGGGCAACATCCCCGGCTACAGCGGCTGGACCTCCAAGGGCGAGCACGCCAAGGAGAAGGCCGTCGAGGACGCCAAGCTCGAGCAGACCTTCAAGCCGTATGCCGGCAAGGCGATCGACCAGCTGGCCAAGGATCCCAAGGCACTGGCGCTGGGCCGCTCGATCTTCGGCAACACCTGCGCCACCTGCCACGGCTCCTCGGGCCAGGGTGCCATCGGCTACCCGAACCTGACCGACGACATCTGGCACTGGGGCGGCTCGCCCGAGCGCGTCCTGGAAACGGTGCTGGACGGCCGCGAAGGCATCATGCCCGAGTGGGGTACCGTGCTCACCGGCATGGGCGGCCCGGAGGCGATCGACTACACCATCGCCTACGTGCGCACCCTGTCGGCCCCGGAAACCCTGCAGAACAACTACATGGCCGCCCGCGGCAAGAAGCTCTACGAGGGCGTCTGCGTGGCCTGCCATGGGGTCGACGGCAAGGGCAACCAGGACATCGGCGCGCCGGACCTGACCGACAACTACTGGCTCTACGGCAACAGCCGTGAAAGCCTGTACAAGACGATCACCGAAGGCCGCCACGGCAGCATGCCGGCGCACCGCGAACTGCTCGGCGAGACCCGCGTCCGCCTGGTCGCTGCCTATGTCTGGTCGTTGTCGCATAATCAGGCTGACACCAAGGCCAGCACGAGCGCAAAGTGACCGACTTCAGCGAGCCACGCTTCGACCACCCCCCACGTCCGCTTGCCCAGCGCGTGGGGGCCATCGCCTGGCCCAGCTTTTTCGCCGCCGGCGTGGCGACGATGGTGTTCTTCGCCTTCGTCGACCCGCTGACGCTGCGCGACATGACCTTCCCGGACCTGCAGATTTCACGCGAGCTCGGCTATACGCTGGGCTTCGCCATGTTCTGGCTGGCCACCGCCTCGTCCAGCCTGTTCACCTGGATCCTGCTGCGGCCCGCCAGCCGCTTCAACCGCGCCCTGCCGCCGGACCGCTGAGCGGCGGCTGCGACAATCCGTCGCTTCCTTGCATTCGTTTCAAACCGATACTGACCGCTCCCGCGCAGCAACACGCCCCGCATACGCCATGACCGTCAACCGCCCGTTCCCGCTTCCGCCCTCGCCGCCCGCCACCGGACGCCTGCCATGAGCAAGCGCATTCCGCTGGATGTCGTGGACGAACAGGGCAATTCGTTCTACGTCAGCGAGCGCAAGGTCTATCCGCGCGACGTCTCGGGACGCTTCAACCGCCTGCGGGTGGCCGCGGTGGTGTGGCTGCTGGGCATGTACTACCTGTTCCCATGGCTGTCGTGGGACGGCCGCCAGGCCGTGCTGTTCGACCTGCCGGCACGCAAGTTCTACATCTTCGGGCTGGTGTTCTGGCCCCAGGACTTCCTGTTCCTGGCGCTGCTGCTGATCATCGCGGCGATGACGCTGTTCTTCTCGACCGCGCTGTCCGGACGCCTGTGGTGTGGCTACGCATGCCCGCAGACGGTGTGGACCGAGACCTTCCTGTGGATGGAGCGCTGGACCGAGGGCGACCGCCCGCGGCGCATGAAGCTCGATGCCGGCCCGTGGAACCGCGAGAAGGTGCTGCGCAAGGGCAGCAAGCACCTGCTGTGGCTGCTGTTCGCGCTGTGGACCGGGTTCACCTTCGTCGGCTTCTTCACCCCGATCAAGGACCTGGGCGCGCGCCTGCTGCCGTTCGAGTGGGGCGGCTGGGAGACCTTCTGGGTGCTGTTCTACGCGCTGGCCACCTGGGGCAACGCCGGCGTCCTGCGCGAGCAGGTATGCAAGTACATGTGCCCGTATGCGCGCTTCCAGAGCGCGATGTTCGACCGCAACACGCTGTTGATCGCCTACGACCCGATGCGCGGCGAACCGCGCGGCCCGCGCAAGCGCGGCCTGACCAGCGTACTGGAGCGCGCGCGCGGCCTGCTGATCCCGTCGGTCGCCTATGACTATGTATTCCGCGCCGGGCGCCATCCGTCCGCCGCCACCCAGGCCGCGCACGCCAAGGGCACGATCACCTGGGACGGCGAGCTGGCCGACGTCGCGCCGTTGCCGAAGTTCGCCCCCGAGGAACTGGGCGACTGCATCGACTGCACCATCTGCGTGCAGGTGTGCCCGACCGGCATCGACATCCGCAACGGCCTGCAGTACGAGTGCATCGCCTGCGGTGCCTGCATCGACGCCTGCGATGAAGTCATGGACAAGGTGGGCTACCCGCATGGCCTGATCCGCTACTCCACGCAGAACGCCATCGACGGCAAGCCGACCCGCGTGCTGCGCCCGCGCATCTTCGTCTACGGCCTGCTCCTGCTGGGGCTGTGCGGTGCCTGGGTGTGGGGCGTGGGCCATCGCAGCGAGCTCATCGCCGAAGTGCTGCGCGACCGCAACGCCCTGTACCGGCAGTCCGCCGACGGCAGCATCGCCAACGACTACACGCTCAAGCTGATCAACAAGAGCCAGGAAACCCGGCGCTACCGCATCACCCTGGAGCCTGCCGACGCCGGCCTGCGCCTGCAGGGCCAGACCGAGGTCCAGGCCGGTCCCGAGCAGGTGCTGCCGGTGGCGTTGAACGTGGTGGCCGACGGCGAGGTCAGCGGCCGCCGTGCGCTGCGCTTCGTGGTCGAGCGCGAGGGTGGCGGCGAAAAGCGCGTCGTCGAAAGCAGTTTCTTTGGTCCGGTGCAATGAACGAACGTTCCAGATCCCCCTGGCGGGTCCCCGTGTTCTGGCTGGTGGTCGGCCTGCCGCTGCTGTCGATCGTGGCCGGCGTCGGGCTGGTGATCATCGCCGTGCGCTCCGGCGGCGCCGACGTGGTGTCCGATCCGGTGCAGCGCGTGTCGCAGATCCAGACCACCGACCTGGGGCCGGACGAAGCGGCCGCCAAGCTGGGCCTGAGCGCGGTGCTGCGTGTGGAGGACGGCGTGGTCGAAGTACTCCCGGCCACCGGCAAGTTCGCCACCGGCGCCCCGCTGCAGCTGGTGCTGGAACACCCCACCCGCCAGTCCGACGACCTGCGCCTGGAACTGCTGCCGCAGGGCCCGGGCTGGCGTGTCCAGCAGGCCGTGGACGGCGAGCACGACTGGGTCGTGCAGCTGCGCGACGGCGAAGGCCGCTGGCGCCTGCACGGCCGGCTGCCGAAGCAGCAGCATGCCGCCCGCCTCTCTCCCTCGCTGGGCGGGGAACACTGAGCCCGGACGTGATCGCCGATCCGGCGCGGTCGCCCGCCGTCATGGCGGCCACCGGCACCTGCCACCACTGCGGCGAAACACTGCCGGCCCAGCCCCACATGGCGACGCTGGACGGCAGCACGCATGCGTTCTGCTGCCATGGCTGCGCCGCGGCCGCCGAGTGGATCGCCAGCGCCGACCTGGACGGGTATTACCGCCTGCGCAGCGCCAATGGCGCGCGCGTGGGCGAAGTGCTGCCCGATCTGGCGGTCTGGGACCGCGCCGACGTGCAGGCCGAGCACAGCCGCGCGGTCGATGGCGGCCGCGAGATCACCCTGCTGACCGACGGCATGCGCTGCGCCGCCTGCGCCTGGCTGATCGATCGTGCGCTGGCGCGCGAACCGGGCGTGATCGACTGCGGCGCCAATGCCGTCACCGGCCGCATCCGCATCGCCTGGGACCCGGCCCGCACCGCGCTGTCGGCACCGCTGCAGCGGCTGGCGATGCTCGGCTACCGCCCGTACCTGGCCGGCAGCGAGGCCGCCGAGCGGCAGCGCACCCGCGAACGCCGGCGCTGGCTGTTGCGGCTGGGCATCGCCGGCCTGGGCATGCTGCAGGCGATGATGCTGGCAGAAGCCCTGTACCTGGATTTCAACAGCACCATGCCGGTGCCCACGCGTGATTTTTTCCGCTGGCTGACGTTCCTGCTGTGCACGCCGGTGGTGTTCTACTCCGGCTGGCCATTCCTGTCAGGGGCGATGCGCGAACTGCGCGAGCGCCGCCTGGGCATGGACGTGCTGATCGCCAGCTCCACCCTGCTCGCCTACCTGGCCAGCCTGGTGGAGACCATCCGTGGCGGGCCGCATGTGTGGTACGACGCGGCGGTGATGTTCGTGTTCCTGCTGCTGGCCGCGCGCATGCTCGAACAGCGCGCGCGCTCGGTGGCCAGCGCCCAGGTCGACGCGCTGGCGCGCGCGCGCCCGGCCTTCGCCACCCGCGAACACGCCGACGGCCAGCGCGAAGCGGTGCCGCTGGCGGCGCTGAGCGTCGGCGACGTGGCCTGCGTGGCGGCCGGCGAAGCGGTACCGGCCGATGGCGTGCTGCTCGGCGACGGCGGCGAGGAGGCCTGGTTCGAGGAGGCGCTGCTGACCGGCGAATCGGCCCCGGTACGCAAGCAGCCCGGCGAGCCGGTCTATGCCGGCACCGTCTGTCGTGAACGCCCGGCGCGGCTGCGCGTCACCCTCACCGGCACTTCCACGCGCCTGTCGCAGCTGGCGCGGCTGGTCGAACAGGCCCAGGCGCACCGGCCGGCGCTGGCCCGCCTGGCCGATCGCATCGGCAGCCGCTTCGTGCTGGCACTGCTGCCGGTGGCGCTGGTCGTGTTCGCCGGCTGGTGGCACTACCAGCCCGAACGCGCGCTGGAGGTCACCCTCGCCCTGCTGGTGATCAGCTGTCCCTGCGCGCTGTCGCTGTCGGTGCCGGCGGCACTGGCCACCGCGCACGGCGCGCTGGCCCGCATCGGCCTGCTGGCGGTACGTGCGGATGCAATGGACACGCTGGCGCGCGCCACCGACATCGTGTTCGACAAGACCGGCACGCTCAGCGACGGCCGCCCGGTGCTGGCCGCCACCCAGGTGCTGGACCCCGCGCTGGATACGGCCGGCGCACTGGATATCGCCGCGGCCCTGGAGCGCGACAGCGGCCATCCGCTGGCCGCCGCCTTCACCCGCGGTGACGCCACCGCCCTCGGCGCGGCACGGGTCGAGGCGGTTCCCGGGCGCGGCGTGCAGGGGGTGGTCGATGGCCGCCACTGGCGCCTGGGCCGGGCCGACTTCGCCGCCGCGCGCCAGGACGATGGCGCACTGTGGCTGGGCGACGGCCAGCGCGCCGCGGCCCGCTTCGTACTGGAAGAGCGCGCCCGCGACGACGCCGCGCAGGCGCTGGCCGCGCTGCGCGCGCAGGGCCTGCGCGTGCACCTGGCCAGCGGCGACGGCGAGGCGGCGGTGCGCCGCATGGCCGCGACACTGGCGCTGGACGATGCGCACGCGCGGCAGTCGCCGGAAGACAAGCTGGCGCTGGTGCGGCGCCTGCAGGCCGAAGGCCGGGTGGTGGCGATGGTTGGCGACGGCCTCAACGACGCACCGGTGCTGGCGGGCGCCGACGTCTCCATCGCCATGGGCGAAGGCGCCTCGCTGGCGCACCGTGCCGCCGACCTGGTCACCACCGGCGGCGGCCTGCGCCGGATTCCGGCCGCGATCACGCTGGCACGTGCCACCCAGCGCATCATCCGCCAGAATCTGGCCTGGGCCACCGGCTACAACCTGCTGGCGCTGCCTTTGGCCGCGGCCGGCTGGGTCACGCCGTGGCTGGCAGCGCTGGGCATGGCGCTGTCATCGCTGATCGTGACCCTCAACGCCCTGCGCCTGGCGCGGCTCAAGACACCCATGGAGGCACCCTGATGGCCATCCTGCTGATGCTGATCCCGATCAGCCTGATCCTGCTGGGGCTGGCCGTGGCCGCCTTCGTCTGGGCGGTAAAGCGCGGCCAGTTCGATGATCTCGACACCCCGGCGCTGGACATCCTCGAGGACAACGACCGTCCCGCGCCGCCCGCCGGCGACACCCACGCGCGTGCCGGCGAGCCGAGCGGTCGCGACTGAACGTGTTGCCACTGGACATCCCGGTCCTGACCGCCGCGTTCGTCGCCGGCCTGCTCGGCGGGCTGCACTGCGCGGTGATGTGTGGCGGCATCGCCACCGGCTTCCCGGCGATGGCCCCGGGCCGCGCCCTGAGCGTCGCCTGGCAGGCCAATCTCGGCCGTGTCACCGGCTACACCGTGGCCGGCGCGCTGGCCGGTGGACTGGGGGGCGGCATCCTGCGGCTGGCGCGCAGCGACACCCTGGCGCTGGGCGTGCGCGTCGCCGCCGGCCTGGCCCTGGTCCTGCTGGCGCTGCGCCTGCTCGGCCGTGGCGGCCGCCTGGACCTGCTGGCCCGTCCCGGCCAGCAGCTGTGGCAATGGCTGCGACCCCTGCACCGGCACCTGCTGCCGGCGGACCGCGCGTGGCGCCGCCTGGCGCTGGGCGCGCTGTGGGGCTGGATGCCCTGCGGCCTGAGCCTGAGCCTGCTGAGCGTGGCGTGGCTGCAGGCCAACGCACTCGGTGGCGCGCTGGTGATGGCCGTGTTTGGCCTGGCCACCCTGCCTGTGATGTTGCCGCTGACCTGGTCCGGTGCGCGCATGGGCCGCTGGCTGCAGCGCCCGGGCCTGCGCGTGGCGCTGGCCGGCTTCATCCTCGCCGCCGGCCTGCTGACCATCGCCACCCCGTGGCTGATGCAGGTGCCGGCGCTGCATGGGGTGCTCAGCGCGCTGGGCTGCCAGCCACTGCAATCCCGCTGATCAATCGCCGGCCGAACCGCCGGCCCTGGCCATGAACGACGGCAGCCGGCCCTTCAGCGCGACATGGCCGAACAGGCATGCGGCATACAGTGCGCCGAGCAGGGACACCGGCAGCCAGTAATCGAACGGGATGTCGCCGATGGCGACCTGATGCACCCGATACGCCAGCGCGGCACAGAGCGAACGCAGCACGAGGCGCGAATCGACGATTTCCTGCGCGGTTTTCATGCACGGCCTCCGCTGCGCGGTGCCGTGTCACCGAGGATACGACACCTACGTGGCCCGCCGGCAATGCCGCTCAATGCCCGTGATCGTGGCCGTCGTGCCCGTCGTCGTGCGCGCCCTGCCGCGCGTGCACGGCGCAGGCATCGCCACAATGGTCGGCCTCCACCTGCAGGGTCACGTGATCGATGCCGAAGCGCTCGTGCAGCATGGCGGCCAGCGCGCGCCGCAGCGTGTCCGCGTCCTGGCCGGTGGCCGTCGTCACCACGTGCGCGGTCAACGCCGGCGTGCTCGAACCCAGCGCCCAGACATGCAGGTCGTGGATGCCGGTGACGCCGGCATGGCCGCGCAGCGCCTGCTCCACGTCGGCCAGCGCGATGCCCTTGGGCACGCCTTCGAGCAGCACGTTCAGCGCGTCGCGCAGCAGCACCCAGGTGCGTGGCAGCACCCACAGGCCGATCAGCACGGCGAGGATCGGATCAACCAGGGTCCAACCGGTGAAGCGGATGACCAGCGCGGCGAGGATCACCGCCACCGAGCCCAGCATGTCGCTCCACACTTCCAGGTAGGCGCCCTTGACGTTCAGGCTCTCGCCACTGCCGGCACTGAGCAGGCGCATGGCGATCAGGTTCACCAGCAGGCCGAAGCAGGCCACCCACAGCATGCCGGTGGAAGCGACGGCCTGTGGCTCGCGGAAGCGGCCCACGGCCTCCCACAGGATGTACAGGCCGACCGCGAACAGCAGGCCGCCGTTGGCCAGCGCGCCCAGCGCTTCCAGCCGCGCGTAGCCATAGGTGCGGCGCGCATCGGCCGGGCGCCGGCTGAGCCGCACCGCGGTCAGCGCGATCACCAGCGCCAGTGCGTCGGTGGCCATGTGCGCCGCATCGGACAACAGCGCCAGGCTGTTGGTCATGAACGCGCCGACCACCTCCACCACCAGGTAGGACGAGGTCAGCGCCAGCGCCCACCACAGGGGCTTTTCGTGGCGTATCTCGCTGGGGACGTGGTTGTGGTCGTGGCTCATGGCGGGCTCCGTGCAGGACGCCGCCAGCTTAGCCAGCCCGGTGCGGCGGAGACTATTACATCACCGCCGCCCGCAGCGTCGTGCTCAACCCACTGGTGCCGCGATCAGCGCGGTCCCAGCACCGCCTGCAGGTCGTCGCCCTGCGGCAGGCCCGAACGTGTCTGTACGCTGCCGTCTGCGTCCTTGAAGACGATGCCCGGCGTGCCCTGGAACCCGAGCTCCAGCATCGCCAGTTCGTTGTCGCGCAGCTTGGCCTCGATCTCGGCCGGCACCTTGGCCAGGCCCTTGATGCCGCCGCGGGAAAAATCGCGCTCGTTCTGCTGCAGCGCCTGCTCCGGCGACGCCGCGCCGAGGATCGCCGCGGCCTTGTTGGCGCTGTCCTCGCGGATCACCCCCACCAGGATCTGCACCTTGCCCGACTCCACCCACGGGCGTGCGGCTTCCCAGAAGCGATTGCAGTACGGGCAGTTGGGGTCGCTGAAGGCATACACGATGCGCGGCGCGTCGGCCTTGCCGTCGGCTACCCAGTGGCTGGCCTCGACCCGCTGCCACAGTTTGGCGCCCATCGGCCCGGACACCAGCTCCTTGAGCTTGGCCGCACCGACGTCTTCGCCCTTGGCATTGACCAGGGTGCCCACGATCGCATGCTGCCCGTCGCTGGACACGTACACCGCCAGCGGACGCTGCCCGGCGACGCCGGCGTAGCCGGTCAATCCCACCGGCGTGTCGAACGTGCCCATGAACTCCACACCCTGCCCGCGCAGGGTCTTGACCACCTCCGGCTCGGCGGCGGCGGTGCTGGCAGCCTGGGGGGAGGCCGGCGGCGCGGCGCCGCCATCGCGGGCGCAGGCGGCCGGCGCCAGCATCGAGGCCGAGAGCAACAGCAGGAGGGGACGGGAACGGGTCATCGCATATCTCGCAGGAGGAATCGGGAAGTCATTGCAGCTCGCGCAGGCGCATTTCCAGCGTGGCCCGCGACAGCTCGCCCATGTGCGCGCGGCGCAGCCGGCCGTCGGCGTCGAAGAACAGCGTGGTCGGCAGCGCGCGCGCACCGGTCAGGCGCATCAGCTCCGACTCCGGATCCAGCAGAATGTTCCCCGGCGCCAGCATTTCGGCGCGCAGGTAATCGGCAACCTCGCTGGCGTCCTCACCCTGGTTGGCGAATACGAAGGCCACCTGCGGGTGCTCCGCCTGCGCGCGCGCCAGGGTGGGCATCTCGCGCCGGCACGGACCGCACCAGCTCGCCCACAGGTTCACCACCAGCGGTTTGCCAGCGTGGGCGGACAGCGGCACCGCGCTGCCCTGCATGTCGCTCAATACGATGTCGGGCAGGACGATGGTCGAGCGTTGCACCGCGAACAGCGCCATGCTGCCGACCAGCCAGAACGCGGCGCCCGCGGCCAACCCGAGCAATACCGGTCTGCGCGGAGCCTGGCGCCGGGTCCGCCACAACGCATAGGCCGACGCCACGGCCACGCCGGCCCAGACCGAATACCCGCCATCGCCCAGGCGGATGATCGAAAGCGGCTGCGGCAGATAGTCCGCCGCGTGCCACAGTACGTGCGCCACGCGCGCACCCAGGACGCCGAGCAGGAACGCGTCGAGCACCACCGCGCCGGCGCGGCGGCGTGCGCCATCGGCGGCACTGGCCATCCCGCGCGCGAACAACCAGGCGATCAGGGCCGCGACCAGACCCAGCACCGCCATCAACGGAAACGGCCCGGCACTGATCACCGACATGGCGCAGCGCCATGCGGCAGGTAAACCTGAACGGGAAGGAGCCGGATCACATCCGGCAGTTGCGCGCACGCTGGAGGCAAAGCGAAAGAAAAAACGCTGGATGACACGTTGGCATGGACCGTTGCGGATAAGCCCTCAAACAGTAGCGGCTACGGCCGATAATGTCTCTTCGCCCCGCCACATCCCCGCAATCGCCATGCCCAACACCCCCTCTCCCCGCGCCGACCACGACGACAACAGCCTTGCCGCCGACTGGCGCAGGAACCTGGTCGAGGCCGGCCCCGAAGCGGCGCAGGTGCTGGCGGCGCTGGCGGAAACGGGCGCGGCGGAGATGGCGGTGCATTTCTACCAGGTGATGATGGGCGACCCGCGCGCCTCGCGCCTGCTGTCGCATGAACAGGTACGCACGCGCCTGCAGCCGGCCATGCAACGCTGGGTGAACGGCCTGCTGCGCGCCACTCCGGACGACGTGGAGGGCCTGATCGCCGCGCAGCGCGTGATCGGCGACGTCCACGCCCGCGTGGGCATCCCCGTGGACCTGGTGACACGCGGCACCCGCGTTCTGAAGCAGCGCCTGTTCCAGTCCATCGCCACGTTGGCGGGCCACGGCCAGGTCGCGCACGCAGCCGTGGCCAGCCTCACCGCCTCGTTCGACATGGCGCTGGAAGGCATGACCCTGGCCTATTCCAACGCGCGCGAACGCTCCTCGCGTACCGATGCCGCCTACCGCCTGTTCTCGCTGGTGCAGAACGTGGGCACCGAGCGCGAGCGCCAGCGCGCACTGCTGCTGGACTGGGAAAACACCCTGCTCTACGCCCTGGCGAGCCAGTGCGACACCGCCGGCTTCCAGTCGCTGGCAGGCTCGGAGTTCGGGCTGTGGTTCACCCACAAGGGCGTGCCAAGCTTCGGCGAAAGCGCCGAGACCCGGCAGATCTGCGAGCTCATCGGCGAGATCGACGATGCCCTGCAGCAGACCCTGCATGACGAGAACGACGCCCGCGTGCGTGCCACCCAGCTGCAGGACATCCGCGGCCGCGTCAGCCAGGTCCGCAGCCTGCTGGGCATGCTGTTCGAACGCATCGGCGAACTCGACGCCGGTTGCGACACGCTGACCAACCTGCTCAACCGGCGTTTCCTGCCGACCGTGCTGCGCCGCGAAATCGAACTGGCGGCCAAATCGCAAAGCAGCTTCGCGGTGCTCCTGCTGGACCTGGACCATTTCAAGACGATCAACGACGAACACGGCCACGAAGTGGGCGACCGCGCCCTGCAGCACGTTGCCACCATCCTCGGCCAGTTCACCCGCGGCAGCGACTATGTATTCCGCTACGGCGGCGAGGAGTTCGTGGTGGTCCTGGTGGCGGTGGACGAGCCGCAGGCCCTGGTGATCGCCAACAGCCTGTGCCGGCGCGTGGCCGAATCGCCGGTGGCGCTGGCCAACGGCGGCGGGCTGGGCATCACCACCAGCATCGGCGTGGCCGTGCATGACGGCCATCCGGACTACGAGCGGGTCATGGCCCGCGCCGACGCGGCGATGTACCAGGCCAAGAAGCGTGGCCGCAACCGCGTGGTGCTGGCCGATGGCTCGCTGCCCGAGGCGCCGGGACGCATCGCGTTGCAGCGCAGCTGAGCCGGCACCGGCCATCGCATGCTGGGCACGTGGCATGATCGGACCGCCACCGCCACAGGAAAGCCCGATGCCGACTTGCCGTCCGTCGTTCCGCCGCATGCTCCTGGCCTGCTTCGTGCTGTTCGCCAGCACCTCCGTGCTGGCCGCCACGCCGGTCGCCGAACCCGCGCATGTCGATGCCGACGGTCCTTACGTGTTCCGGGAGGACGGCCACCTGCGCGCCCGCTGGATCTGCGATGACGCGGTCCAGGAGCAGGCCTGGGACGACGCGCAGGCGACGGTCGCGGCGCGCTGCGGTTATCCGCACCCGGTCGCCGTGGCGCCGCCGCTGCCGGTGGCCACGGCGCTGCTGCCGCCGGCCGCGCGCATCGTCGCGGTGTCCGATATCCACGGCCAGTACGGCCTGCTGGTGAAACTGCTGCGCGCCAACGGCGTCATCGACGAACAGGACCGCTGGACCCTGGGCCGCGACACCCTGGTGATCGCCGGCGACGTGTTCGACCGCGGCCCGCAGGTCACCGAGGTGTTCTGGCTGCTGTACGGCCTGCAGCAGCAGGCCGCGGCGGCCGGCGGCGCGGTGCACTTCGTGCTCGGCAACCACGAGACCATGGTGCTGTACGACGACCTGCGCTACGTCAACCCCAAGTACCTGCGCAGCGCGCAGCTGCTCGGTCGCAGCTATCCGCAGCTGTATGGCGCCGACTCGGTGATCGGGCAGTGGCTGCGCACCCGCCCGGTGCTGCTGCGCGTCGGCGACACGCTGTTCCTGCACGGCGGCATCTCGCCCGAGGCGCTGCAGCTGGCGCTGGACCCGGCCGCCACCAATGCCGCCTACCAGGCATCGCTCGGGCGTCCCAAGGCCGAGGTCAAGGCCGATCCGGCCACCGCGCCGCTGTACGACGGCAAGACCAGCCCGATCTGGTACCGCGGCTACTTCGACGGGCGCCTGGATACCGCCGGCGTGCAGAACCTGCTCGACCAGCTGGGGCTGGAGCGCATCGTCGTCGGCCATACCTCGATGCCGCACGTGAGCACGTTCCACGGCGGTCGCGTCATCGCCATCGACAGCAGCATCAAGAACGGCGAGAACGGCGAACTGCTGTTCATCGAAAACGGGAAACTCAGCCGCGGCCTGCTCGACGGCTCCCGGGTGGCGCTGGCCGAGGGGACCCTCGACGCGGGCGACTGACCCGCCACGCGGCTGCCGGCGCCGCCATCGTTCCTCGACGGAAGCCGGCCGCAGCGTGCTGGATATCGCAGGTTCCCTACGGGCGACCTGTACCGGCACGTACGCGGGGGGCATGCGGCAGTTCGTCGCCGGGCACCGCCAAGAAGGCGAAGTGAGGGTGGGAATGCAGCACCCGGTCCCTCCCCGAGCCAATTTTCAACAGCCCTCCGTTCCGTCAATACGGGCGACCACATCTGCTATCGGGACTGGCTGGGATTGGTGGCCCGTCGTAGCCTGGTGAATGCGGAGTACTCCCAACTGCGCAATGCGAACACTGCGCTGCAGCCACTGCGCGCTTCCAATGGCAAGGCTGCATCCTGGCGTGCGAGAGCATCGAACTCGCGCGCCAGGCGGGACATTTCCGCAGCGATATAGCGCATCGAACCATCGGACAGCGATCCGCCCATGAAGTGGAAGCCATCGGTCGGTGCATCGAAACGCGCGGCAAAGAACTCCGGAAGGATGTGCTCGATGAAGAACCGATGGACCGAGCCATCCTTGCGCCAGGAAAAGTTGCGCGCGGTCAGCTTGCGGATCCGGTTCGGCGGCCTGTAGTCCACCAGCCGCATCGCGTCCAGCCTGAGCAGAAGCGAGACCAGTTCATTCTCGTCGATGTGGAAAGCGGCGATTATTTCCGCGAATTTCCAGTCGTTGAGCACCAGGTAAGTGATCAGCAGCAAGCGGGCATCGGCGATCAGCTCTTGCTCCTGCACGTCGCTCAATTCGGTCAACAGGACCGGGCCCTGTCCATCGCCGCGGATCAGCTCCTCCATGCCGACTCCGAGGACTTCGCAGATGCGGTCCAATCGCCCCAGCGAGAAATTGCCCCGGCTGAGGTCGCGCTTCACCGTCGGCTCACTGACGCCCAGTTGTGCGGCAAGGTCGCGATAGGTCATGCCCCTCGCCCGCAGCAGTTCACGGATACCGCGCAGGATGAGCTTTGACCCCGACATGATTGACCTTCCGGCGAGTTGATCGACGCAAAAAGTATCACTATTTGATACCTTCCCGGGCATCACCTGCGCTCCGCGCTCCCGCTGCTTGCCGCCATTCGATGGGTCGAACAGGCTCTCGCTCACCTCAACCGAACAACCTGTCGAATGGACCACGACTCCCCGCATCCGATACCGCTGCGCATCCTGGGAACCGGCGAGTACATCCCATCGCGCCGGGTGGACTCGAACGAGTTCGACCGTCGATGGAGCAAGCCCGACGGCTGGACCCGGCGCCATGTGGGGATCGACTACCGGCATTTCGCCGGCGCCGACGAGCCGGCTTCGATGATGGCTGCGCAGGCGGCACAGGATGCGTTGCGGCGCGCCGACCTGCGCGCCGACCAGGTCGATGCGGTGATCAGCGTTTCCGGGGTGATGGAGCAGGCGATCCCCTGCACCGCCGCATTGGTGCAGCGGCGACTGGGACTGTCGGGCAGCCGTATTCCGGCCTTCGATGTCAACGCCACCTGCCTGGGCTTTCTGGTCGCACTGGACCTGGTCGCCTCGGCGATCGCGACGCACCGCTTCCGCCGCGTGCTGCTGGTCGCCGGCGAAGTCGCTTCGGCTGGACTCGACTGGGACGATACGGACACCGCCGCCCTGTTCGGCGACGGCGCAGCCGCGGTCGTCGTGGAAGCAGCCGGGAAAGGTGACGCTTCGTGCCTGCTGGCTACACACATGGAAACCCACAGCGAAGGCACGGAGTTCTGCCAGGTGCGCGCCGGCGGTACCCGCGTGCGCCTGTCCGATGGCGCCGGACAATTCTCAGCCGCCTCGCGCTTCGAGATGTCCGGGCGCGCGACCTACCGTTTGGCCGCGCAGAAGCTGCCCGGCTTCATGCGCGCGCTGTTCGACCGCGCGAACGTGGCGGCCGGGGATCTGAAGCGGCTGGTCCCGCACCAGGCCAGCGTGAAAGCGCTGGACCACCTGCAACGCGCATTGCGGTTGCCGCAGGATAGTTTGGTGCGGATCCTGGAAACGCACGGCAACCAGATGGCGGCATCGATTCCATTGGCGCTGCACCACGCGATAGAGCACGGCGAGCTGCGCCGCGGCGACCTGTTCGCGATGGTCGGCTCCGGTGCCGGCCTGTCGTTCGCCGGCGCGGTACTGAGGTACTGAGCATGGCGCAGATCCTGGTCACCGGCGCTACCGGCTTCATCGGCAGCCACGCCGTGCGGCGGTTGGCCTCTGCCGGACACCAGATCATTGCCACCGGCCGCGATCCGACCCGGCTGCCTGCCGGCGACGGCCTGATCCGGCCCGTTGCCGCCGACCTGGCAGGCGACGCGCTCGAGCCGCTCCTCGCCGGATGCGACGTCGTCGTGCACTGCGCGGCATTGTCCGCGCCATGGGGCTCCGCCGAGGCGTTCCGCAGGGCGAACGTGACCGCGACCGCGCGACTGCTCGACGCCGCGCGGCGCCAGCGCGTTAGCCGCTTCATCCACATCGGCTCGCCGAGCATCTACTTCCGGTTCCGCGACCAGTTCGGCGTAGGCGAGGAGTTCACTCCCCCGCCACGCTGGATCACCGAGTACGCACGCAGCAAGTGGGAGTCTGAATGTCTGGTGCGCGACGCGTGCGTAGATGGCATGCAGACGCTGATCCTGCGTCCGCGCGCGGTATATGGGGAAGGCGACCGCGCGATCCTGCCGCGACTGATGGCCGTGGCCGCACGCGGCTGGTTTCCGCTGGTCGACGGTGGTGGTGCACTGATTGATGTTACCCACGTCGACAACCTCGTCGCACTGATGGCGCATTGCGTGGATGCCGATCTGCCCGCCAACGGCCGCGCCTACAACGTCAGCAATGGCGAGCCGGTGCGCGTGCGTACGCTGCTCGAAAATCTGTTCGCCGCACTCGGCCGCGACGTGAGGCTGGTGTCGGTGCCGCGCGCACCGGCATTGGCGCTGGCAACGTTGTCCGAGTGCCTGTCCCGGCTGCGGGCTGGCCGGCCGGAACCCCGCTTGAGCCGCTACGGCATTGGCGTGATCGGCTATTCGCAAACACTGGACATCACGCGCGCGCAGCGCGAACTGGGCTACCGCCCACACACGGATATGCAGGCCAGCCTCGCCCGCTTCGCACGCTGGTGGGAGACCCATGGCCACGCTTGAATGGCGGCTCTACGAAGCCGGGCATTGCACACACCCCGAACTGGCGACCCGCCGGGGCGCTTCGCCGCGCGCGTGCGAGTTTCCCGCCCTGGTCACGCTGCTGCGGCACCCGGAGCACGGCCGGATCCTGTTCGACACCGGCTATTCCGGACATTTCCTGGACGCCACCGCGCGGTTCCCGGAGCGGCTGTATCGGCTGGTCACGCCCGTCAATCTGTCACCATGCGAATCGCTGGCGGCACAACTGCACCGCGATGGCGTTGCACCGGAGGACATCGGCTGGGTGGTGGTTTCGCACCTGCATGGGGACCATGTCGGTGGGCTGGCCGATTTCGCGGGCGCACGCGTTGCCTGTTCGCGCGCGGCGTGGGACGACCTGCACGGGCGCTCCCGCCTGGGTGCGCTGCGCGTGGGCCTGCTGCCGTCCTTGCTGGAACGGCAACAGCACGCGTCGCTGCACTGGTTCGAAGACCGACCGGCGCGGGAACTGCAACCGCCGTTCGACCATTTCGGCCATGGCTACGATCTGTTCGGCGACGCCAGCCTGCTGCTGGTGCCACTACCGGGCCATGCTGCCGGACATTTCGGCGCATTGTTCGATGACGGAAACGGCCCCGTTTTCCTGGTTGCGGACGCCAGCTGGTCGTCGCAGGCGATTCGCGACAATGCGCCACCGCCCGCGCTGGTCACCGGCTGGCTCGGAGACACCACTGCCTATCGCGATACGCTCGCCCGGCTGCATGATCTGCATCGCACCACCCCGCGACTGCGCATCGTGCCTTCGCATTGCCACGAGTGGCGTCCCCGTCGGGAGCGGCAACGATGACATGTCGGGTCCTGATCCTCGGAGGCCGCGCACCGGTGGCACTGGACCATGCGCGCCGCTTCCACCGCCACGGTTGGGAAGTGCATATCGCCGACAGCATTCCGTGCCGCCTGTCGGGCTGGTCGTCCTCGGTCACCGGGACCCATTCGCTGCGGTCACCGCGCCACGACGCCCGTGGCTTCGTCGCCGACCTCAACCACGCTGTCACCGCCCGGGGCATCGATCTGCTGGTGCCGACCTGCGAGGAAGCGCTGCATCTCTCACGCCACCGCACCGCGTTGCCACGCGAACTGCACGTCGCGGTGGATGAATTCGACAAGCTGGCGGCATTGCACAGCAAATGGGAGTTCGTCCGCATCGCCCGCAGCAACGGCATGCCTACCCCGGCCAGCGGCCGCGTGCGCACACTGGCCCAGGCACGTGAATGGGCGCGCGGTCGAGCAGTCGTGGTGAAGCCTGAATTCTCACGCTTCGGCGTGCACGTGCGCCTGTACCCTCATGGCATCACAGGCGATGCGCCGGAGCTGCCGCCGCTGGGCGATTGGGTCGTGCAGGCCTTCGTCGCAGGCGATGAACTGTGCAGCTATGCCATCGCCGACCGCGGCCGGCTGCTGGCGCACGTGATCTACCGCCCCGCATATCGGCTGGCGCGCAGCTCGAGCTATTACTTCGACCCGGTGCGACGGCCCGCGATCCACGATGCCGTCGCTGCCTTCGTTCGCGGCACCGGATACAGCGGCCAGGTTTCCTTCGACTGGATCGAAACCCGCGACGGCGAAGCGCTGGCGCTGGAATGCAATCCGCGCGCGACCAGCGGTCTGCACCTATTCCCGTTCGCTGCGGATCTGCCGACGGCGCTGCTCGGCGATGGCGATCTGCGCGAACCTTGGCCCGCAAAGCCGAAGATGATCGCCGCGCTGATGACGATGGCGGGGTTGCCGGCGGCAGTGAGGAACCGACGGTTTGGAAAGTGGCTGAGAGACTTCCAGCGTGCGGATGACGTGATCTCGGTACCCGGCGATCGCCTGCCGCCGGCAGGCAGCATCGGCGACCTGGCTTCCTACTCACGGCTGGCGCTCCTGCAGCGCTGCAGCCTGCGCGAGGCGGCGACACGCGACATCGAATGGGACGGCGAACCACTGGAGGCACTGGGCGCATGACCGCACTTGCCGCCGCCGATGAGGAGAGCTTCGCGGCACGCGCCCGTGCCTTTGCGGCGATTCATGCCGGCCGCGCGACGGAAACGCTGATATCCAATCTGCATGCGCGCGTCGAAACGATCCGCTGCGCTGCCGGCGACCTGCCCGTGACCGTTCACGACGGCCGCGCCGGTGACGCGTGGGTCTGTTCGCCACGCACCACCTACGCTGATTGCGCCGCTGAGGAGAGTGCACGCTACCTTCCCGGCTGGATGGCGCCGGCATCGCTGCGCATGATCTCGTCGATCGGGCGGTCCTTGGGCTGGGCCGGAATCGACCATGCCGTGGCGATCAACAACTGGCTGTTGTCGACCAACCTGTACCCGCCGCGGGCGTGGCTGGATCCCGGTGTATTGCTGGAGCAAGCGGTCGCCCGTTGGCCCCACCATGCGCTATGGTTCCGCTCGCTCAACGAGCATGACAACGCCGACTGGCTCGAGGCACTGCAGGCGGCCGGTTGCCGCCTCGTCGCCAGCCGCCAGGTTTACCTGTACGCCGATATCGGCGCATTGGCCGGCATGCATGGCAACTTGAAGCGCGATCTGGCGCTGCCGCGGAAGACCTCGTTGCGGCACTGCCGGGACCAGGACATCACCGACACTGACTACGCGCGCATCGCCGAACTATATGCCCTGCTCTACATCGGCAAGTATTCGCGTTTCAATCCGATGTACAGCGAGGCGTTCCTGCGCTGCTGGCACCACGCCGGCCTGCTGGCGTTCGAGGGCTTCCGTGATGCCGACGGCCGGCTGACGTGCGTTATCGGCCTGTTCCGCATGGGGCGCACGGCTACAGCGCCCATCGTCGGCTATGACACAACGCAGCCGCAAAAGTCGGCACTGTATCGATTGACCACCGCTTGCGCCTACCGTGCCTGCCTCGAGCACGGCTGGCGGCTGAACTTCAGCGCAGGTGCAGCAGGCTTCAAACGTCTCCGTGGCGGCATGCCCTCGATCGAGTACAGCGCGGTCTACGCACGCCACCTTCCGACGCGCACGCGCATTGCTGTGGATGCGCTATCATCGACCACGTGCCGGATCGGCATTCCAATGCTGCGCAGGTACCGCCTGTGAAGCCCTGGCATCCCTCGCTGTTCGCGCACTGGTACGCAGTGGCCCGCGCCGACGAGGTCGGGCCGAGGCCGATGGCGATTTCGCTCATGGACAGACATCTGGCCTTGGCACGCACAGGCGCAGGTGCATTGATTGCGCTGGAAGACCGCTGCCCGCACCGCCACGCACCGCTATCCGCCGGCCGCGTCTCCGGCGATCGCCTGGCGTGTCCGTACCACGGCTGGTCGTTCGGTGCGGATGGGCGCCTGTGCGATATCCCCGGTTTGCCGCCGGATATCGCACTGCCCGACGTGCGTGTCCACGCCTTCGCCACGTGCGAGCTCGACGGCTTCGTCTGGCTGCGGCCGGGTCGTACGGGCGCGACCGAGCCCAATGCCATGATCCGCGCGACCGACCCGAACACACGCCGCTTCCTGTGGCGCACCTGCTGGCCGGCCAACGTGGTCGACGCGATGGAGAACTTCCTCGACCCGATGCATACGCACTTCATTCACGCCGGACTGGTCCGGCGCGACGATCGCCGCGTGCCGGCGACCGTCGGTTTCCATACCACGGCAGAAGGCTTTACCGTCGAGTACCACGGCATGCCTTCCCAATCCGGGCTGCTGTATCGACTGTTCGAATCGAAACGCATCGTCGAACGCGCGCACTTCGCCGCACCCGGCAGTACCCGGCTGGAATATGCCTATGCGAACGGCAGCCGCGTGTTGATCGACCTGCACTTCACGCCGCGGACGCAGGACACGACAGATGTCTTCGTCGCCCTGCATGTCGAAGGCCGCTCGGCGCCGGCCTGGGCAGTACGCCTGCTGGCCTGGCCATTCCTGAAACGGGTCAATGCCCAGGACACGGAAATGCTCCGGTTGCAAGCCATGAACAAGCAGCGGTTCGGCAACCGGAATGGCGCCTCGACCTCCCTGGACATCGTGCGCGGCGCGCTGGAACAATTCTGGACGAACGGCGAATGGCCCGAGCTCCCGACGACGCGGGAAGTGCGGATGATGCTCTAGGCAGGATCTGCCGCGGTCATTGTCGGTAAATCGATGTCCGCCGGGGGGCGAATCGGTTCAAATGGCCACTTGGGATCATTACCCTCTACCGCTGTCAATGAAGTCGTTCTCAAGTCGCCATGTCCCGCATGGGTACCCGATGAACACTCCACAGCCCACAGCTGCCCAGAGCCTGTTTTGCGCCCTTGCTCACCCTACCAAAGAGCATTGGAAAAACGCGTAAGCTGTTGCTCCAACTTGGGAAGTACCTACCAAGTAATGGCATACACCGATAATGTTCATGAGCAAGACAACTTGCTCCAAAAATCCACATAAGCCATTGAATACGAAAGAAGTACAACCAACCGCACAAGTAACGCCGTTGATGAAGCAGTTCTTCGCGGCCAAGGCCGATTACCCGGACCTGCTGCTGTTCTTCCGGATGGGCGATTTCTACGAGCTGTTCTATGACGACGCGCGCAAGGCCGCGCGGCTGCTGGACATCACCCTGACCCAGCGCGGCAGCTCCGGCGGCGCGCCGATCCCGATGGCGGGGGTGCCGGTGCATGCCTACGAGGGCTACCTGGCGCGGCTGGTGGCGCTGGGCGAGTCGGTGGCGATCTGCGAGCAGATCGGCGACCCGGCGCTGGCCAAGGGCCTGGTCGAACGCAAGGTGGTGCGCATCGTCACCCCCGGCACGGTCACCGACGAAGCACTGCTGGACGAGCGCCGCGACACCCTGCTGATGGCGCTCTCGCGCAGCAAGCAGGGCTACGGCCTGGCCTGGGCCGACCTGGCCGGCGGCCGCTTCATGGTCAACGAGGTCGAGACCGAGGACGCGCTGGAAGCCGAGCTGGCGCGGCTGGAACCGGCCGAGCTGCTGGTGCCGGACGAAGAGAACTGGCCGGAATTCCTGCGCCAGCGCAGCGGCGTGCGCCGCCGCGCGCCATGGTTGTTCGATGCCGACAGCGGCCGCCGCCAGCTGCTGGCCTTCTTCAAGCTGCACGACCTTTCCGGCTTCGGCATCGACGACAAGCCGCGCGCCACCGCCGCCGCCGGCGCGCTGCTCGGCTATGTCGAGGAAACACAGAAGCAGCGGCTGCCGCACCTGACCTCGATCGCGGTGGAAACCGCCGGCGAGGCGATCGCGATGAATGCCGCCACCCGCCGCCACCTGGAGCTGGACACGCGCGTGGACGGCGACACCCGCAACACCCTGCTGGGCGTGCTCGACAGCACGGTGACGCCGATGGGCGGGCGCCTGCTGCGACGCTGGCTGCACCGCCCGCTGCGACTGCGCGAGGTACTGCAGCAGCGCCACCACGCGGTGGCGACGCTGATCGACCGCGGCGCCGACGCCGACCTGCGCGAGTCGTTCCGCGCGCTCGGCGACATCGAGCGCATCCTCACCCGCATGGCGCTGCGCTCGGCGCGCCCGCGCGATTTTTCCACCCTGCGCGACGGCCTGGGCATGCTGCCGGCGATCGCCGCGCAGCTGGAGGCGCTGGATTCGCCACGCCTGCAGCAGCTGCGTGCCGAGCTCGGCTCGCACGACGACAGCGCGCACCTGCTGGCCGGCGCCATCGCCACGCAACCGCCGCTCAAGCTGTCCGACGGCGGGGTGATCGCCGAGGGCTTCGATGCCGAACTGGACGAACTGCGGCGGCTGTCCACCCATGCCGACCAGTTCCTGATCGACCTGGAGGCGCGCGAACGCGAGAGCAGTGGCATCGCTAACCTGAAGGTCGGCTACAACCGGGTGCACGGCTACTACATCGAGATCAGCAAGGGCCAGGCCGACAAGGCGCCGGTGCACTACACCCGGCGCCAGACGCTGACCAACGCCGAGCGCTACATCACCGAGGAACTCAAGAACTTCGAGGACAAGGTGCTGTCGGCGCGCGAGCGCTCGCTGTCGCGCGAGAAGCTGCTGTACGAAGGCCTGCTGGATACCATCGGCGAGCGCCTGGAGCCGCTCAGGCGCTGCGCCGCCGCGCTGAGCGAGCTGGACGTACTGGCCTGCTTCGCCGAACGCGCGCAGGCGCTGGACTGGGCGCGGCCGGAACTGGACACCGCGCCGTGCCTGAAGATCGAGCGCGGCCGCCACCCGGTGGTGGAAGCGGTGCGCGAGGCGCCGTTCGAGCCCAACGACCTGGACCTGCACCCACAGCGGCGCATGCTGGTCATTACCGGCCCGAACATGGGCGGCAAATCGACCTACATGCGGCAGAACGCACTGATCGTGCTGCTGGCCCACATCGGCAGCTTCGTGCCGGCCAGCCGCGCGGTGATCGGCCCGATCGACCGCATCCTCACCCGCATCGGCGCCGGCGACGACCTGGCCAAGGGCCAGTCGACCTTCATGGTCGAAATGGCCGAGACCAGCTACATCCTGCACCACGCCACCGCGCACTCGCTGGTGCTGATGGACGAGATCGGCCGCGGCACCTCCACCTACGACGGCCTGGCCCTGGCCGACGCGGTCGCGCGCCACCTTGCCCACGTCAACCGCTGCTACACCCTGTTCGCCACGCACTACTTCGAACTGACCGCACTGGCCGACGAACCGCACGAGGGTGGCCCCAGCGGCATCGCCAACGTGCACCTGGACGCGGTGGAACACGGTGAAACGCTGGTGTTCATGCACGCGGTCAAGGACGGCCCGGCCAACCGCAGCTTCGGCCTGCAGGTGGCCGCGCTGGCCGGCCTGCCCCGTGCCACCGTGGCGCAGGCGCGGCGGCGCCTGGCCGAGCTGGAACAGCGCGGTGGCGAGACCCACGCCGCGCAGATGGCGCCACAGGCCCTGGATGCGCCGCAGCAGTTCGGCCTGTTCGCGCCCGTGTCCTCGGCGGCACTGGAAGCACTGCAGGCGATCGATCCGGACGAGCTGACGCCGAAGCAGGCGTTGGAAGCGCTGTACCGGATGAAGTCGTTGCTGTGAGCGCACGCCCACTGGCTGCACGCCCCTGCAATTGCAATTGCAGTTGCAGTTGCGGTTGCGGTTGCGGTTGCCCGTGATTCTGCAGTTGCCCGATGGCTTTTGACTTCCGGATCCCCTGCCTACGCGCCCAACCCGCTACGCGGGCTGGGTCCACTCCACCTCCGGGATTTTTCGACACGCCCCAGCTGCGATGCAGCTGGGGCCGGGGCAGTCGCCTCACGGCGCCAGCCCGCTCACCGGGGCGAAGCAGTGCTTCGCCTATTTCCGGTTCGCCCCTGTCGTGTCGAAAAACGACATGCGTCCCTGCACGTCGCCCCTGCGCGGTCTTGTCCGTCGGCTCCGTCGCTGCGGAAGGGGATCCGGAAGTCAAAAGCGGAGCAACTTCACAAGCACGGCAACGGCAACGGCAACGGCAACGGTGGGCAGCGTGCCTCGCTCAGGCACTCTCCGCCCGCGCCGCCACCAGCGCGTCGTCCCGCGCGTTGGCCCGCAGTGCCGCCGGCCGCTGCAGGTGCGCCGCCGCATACGCTTCGAACGCCGGCCTGGGCTCGAGCTCGCCCATCCGCATGTAGTAGCCAAGCAGCGCCGCCATGTACAGATCGGCGACGCTGAACCGGTCACCCACCAGATACCGCCGGCCTGCCAGCGCGCCTTCCAGGGTGCGCATCAGGTCGGCCTCGCTGCCGTAGCCCGCCTCCCTCGCCGGTGCCAGCGCGCCATGCCGGCGCGCGCTGATGAACGACTCCAGCGGACCGGCGGCGAACAGCACCCAGCGGTAGCATTCGCCGCGTGCCGGTGAACCCGGCGGCGGCAGCAGGTGCTGGTCCGGGACCTGTTCGGCCAGGTGCAGGCAGATGGCCGCGTTCTCGGTCACCACGCTGTCGCCGTGGCGCAGCGTCGGCACCTTGCCCATCGGGTTGATCGCCAGGTACTCCGGTGCCTTCATCGTGGTGCCGTAATCGAGGATGACCTCCTCGTAGGGCAGGCCGGTCTCTTCCAGCATCCAGCGCGCGACGCGGCCGCGGGAGAACGGGTGGGTGTAGAAAACCAACGTGTGCATGGCGAGCTCCTGTGGCGGGAGCCGGCAGTGTGCGCGGGGGCTGCTGACAGCGGCTGTCAGCAGTCGGCAGCCAGCGCCTTGCGCTGCCGCCGCTGCTCGCCCCAGCGTTTGAGCAGCCGGTGCCGCTGCTCCGGGTAGCACTGGCCGGTATCGTGCAGGGCCAGCACGCGGTCGGCGCGGAAATGGCGGAAATCGCCGCGCATCTCGCACCAGGCCGCCAGCAGCCGGACCTCGGCCAGGAAGGCCATCGCGAACGGCCAGATCACCCGCTCGCTGGCGCGGTCCTCGGCATCGCGGTAATGGATGCGCACTGCATGCCCGGCGCGGATCGCGCGGCGCAGCGCCGGCAGCCAGGGCTCCGGCTCGGTCGGGTGCCACTGCGGCGCGTACAGGCCGCTGGTCTCCACCTGCAGCCGCAGGTTCTCCGGCAGTACCCCGGTGACCCGGTCCAGTGCCGCGCCGGCGGCGGCGGCCAGGTCCGGGTCGGCGTGCGAGGCCACCCAGCGCACGCCAAGCACGATCGCCTCCAGTTCCTCGGCCGAGAACATCATCTGCGGCAGCAGGAAGCCACCACGCAGCTGGTAGCCGACGCCCGGGTCGCCGCCGATGTCCGCGCCCTGCCCGCGCAGCGCGTCGATATCGCGGTACAGCGTGCGCAGGCTCACCCCCAGCTGTTCGGCCAGCTGCGCACCGCGCACCGGGTTGCGCCGCCGCCGCAGTTCGTCCAGCAGGTGCAGCAGGCGGGTGGCGCGTTCGCTCATGCGGGGCGGTCCAGGAGGGTTCGGGGGCGATGCGCAGTCTGGCAGATGGCGGCCGTCCACGGGCATCGGCATGGCCGCCCGTGCCCCTTGCGCGGCGCCGGCATTCCGCCCACATTGCCATCGCCGGCATCCGCCGCGGAGGCTCCCATGTCGCTGCAGCTCTATGGCCATCCGTTCTCCTCGTACACCCAGAAGGTGCTCATCGCCCTGTACGAGAACGCCACGCCGTTCCAGTTCCGCATGCTGGGTCCGGACACGCCGGACAATGCGGCCGAATGGCTGCGGCGCTGGCCGCTGCGCAGGTTCCCGCTGCTGGTGGACGACGGGCGCAGCGTGGTGGAGAGCAGCATCATCATCGAGTACCTGCAGCAGCGGCATGCCGGCCCGGTGCGGCTGCTGCCGGACGCCCCGGAGGCCGCGCTGGAAGTACGCTTCCTCGACCGCTTCTTCGACCTGCACGTGATGAGTCCGGTGCAGCATGCGGTCGGCGGTGCGCTGAGCGGCGACGACGGCAAGGCCGGCGATGCGCTGGCCAGCGCGGTGGAACGGCTGGAGCTGGCCTACGCCTGGCTCGAGGACCAGTTGGCCGGCAGGCAGTGGGCGGCCGGCGCAGCCTTCACCCTGGCCGACTGCGCCGCCGCACCGGCGCTGTTCTACGCCGACTGGACGCACCGCATCGCCGCCCACCATCGCGCGCTGTGCGACTACCGGGCGCGCCTGCTCGCCCGGCCTTCGTTCGCCCGCGCCGTCGCCGAAGCCCGGCCCTACCGGCCGCTGTTCCCGCTGGGCGCGCCCGACCGCGACTGACCCCTGGCAGCCGGCGCAACCGGTGCGTCACGCCATAGACGGAGCCTATGACCCCGAGCGGATCATTCGATTTTCCATTTCACCCACCCGTAGCTATCGTCGTCGCACGATGTTTCCAGATGCCAGCCAGGAGCCCGCCATGAGCAGCAACGACAGCAAACCCACCTGCCCGTACCATGTCGCGCCCACGCCGGCGCAGGCCGCGCAGTCGCAGCGCGATACCCGTACCACCCCCGCCCAGAAGCACGGCGACGCACCGGTCACGCCGATGACCACCGCCTTCGGCGCGCCGGTGGTGGACAACCAGAACAGCCGCACCGCCGGGCCGCGCGGGCCGCTGCTGATGGAAGACGTGTGGCTGCTGGAGAAGCTGGCCAACCTCAACCGCGAAGTGATCCCGGAACGGCGCATGCACGCCAAGGGTTCGGGCGCGTTCGGCACCTTCACCGTCACCCACGACATCACCCGCTACACCCGCGCCAGGCTCTTCTCCGAGGTCGGCAAGAAGACGGAAATGTTCGCCCGCTTCACCACCGTGGCCGGCGAACGCGGCGCGGCCGATGCCGAGCGCGACATCCGCGGCTTCGCGCTGAAGTTCTACACCGAGGAAGGCAACTGGGACCTGGTGGGCAACAACACGCCGGTGTTCTTCCTGCGCGACCCGCGCAAGTTCGCCGACCTCAACAAGGCGGTCAAGCGCGACCCGCATACCAACCTGCGCAGCGCGCGCAACAACTGGGATTTCTGGACCCTGCTGCCGGAGGCGCTGATGCAGGTCACCGTGGTGATGAGCGACCGCGGCATCCCGCGCACGTTCCGCCACATGCACGGCTTCGGTTCGCACACCTACAGCTTCACCAACGCCGGCGGCGAGCGCTTCTGGGTGAAGTTCCACTTTCATAGCCAGCAGGGCATCGAGGCGCTGACCGACGCCCAGGCCGAAGTGCTCGCCGGCAAGGACCGCGAAAGCCATGGCCGCGACCTGTTCCAGGCGATCGAGCGCGGCGATTTCCCGAAATGGAAGCTGTTCGTGCAGATCATGCCCGAGCTCGATGCCGAGACCTACCGGTTCCATCCGTTCGACCTGACCAAGGTGTGGCCGAAGAGCGACTACCCGTTGATCGAAGTGGGCGAGTTCGAGCTCAACCGCAACCCGGACAACTGGTACCAGGACGTCGAACAGTCGGCGTTCGCGCCGAGCAACCTGGTGCCGGGCATCGGTCCGTCGCCGGACAAGATGCTGCAGGCGCGACTGTTCGCCTATTCCGATGCGCAGCGCTACCGGCTGGGCGTCAACCACCACCAGATCCCGGTGAACGCGGCGCGCTGCCCGGTGCACAGCAACCACCGCGACGGTGCCATGCGCGTGGACGGCAACTACGGCGGGCTGCCGCATTACGAGCCCAACAGCTACGGCCAGTGGCAGGAGCAGCCACAGTACCGCGAGCCGCCGCTGCGCATCCGCGGCGATGCCGATTACTGGAATTTCCGCGAGGACGACAGCGACTACTTCAGCCAGCCCGGCGCGCTGTTCCGCAGCTACGACCCGGCGCAGCAGCAGCGCCTGTTCGACAACACCGCGCGCGCGCTGGGCGATGCGCCTGACTTCATCAAGCAGCGCCACGTGGACAACTGCAGCAAGGCCGACCCGGCCTATGGCGCCGGTGTCGCGGCGGCGTTGAGGAAGCTGGCGGAAAGCGGCCCGGCGGACCCGTTCGCGCCGGCACGGCCGGAAGCCGGGTTCCCCAGGGCCACGCCAGGCGCGGAAGACATCGTGCTGTAAGCGTCCCCGGCCCCGCCTGCGGGCGGGGCCGTGTGCGCCGCGGCCGGCCCATCACCCCACGCACCCACCGCCCTCGCCCGACTGGCGCTCAACGGGGCGTCCGCTGCCGGGCCGCGCCCCATGCCCCTGCCCCATGGCTGTGCGGCGCACGTACCGGGCCCGTCCGGCCGGGTCCGCCGCCGGCATGGCCGCCCATGCCCGTCCCCGGCGGCGCTACCATGGCCGTGCACATTCACCGCCAGGACCCGCCCGATGAGCCTCACCGACGATCTTCTTGCCCAGTTGCAGGGCGCACCGCTGCAGCAGGTCTCCCAGCAGCTGGGGCTGGACAGCCAGCAGGCCGCAGGCGCGATCAGCGCCGCGCTGCCGCTGCTGATGGGCGCACTGGGCAACAATGCCGCCCGGCCGCAGGGCGCCGAAGCCCTGCTGGGGGCGCTGCAGGACAACCACAGCGGCCTGGACATCGGCGGCGTGCTCGGGGCGGTGCTTGGCGGCGGAAACAGCCCGGCCACCAACGGCGCCGGCATCCTCGGCCACATCTTCGGCGGCAGCCAGGGCCGTGCCGAGGCCGGCCTGGCCCAGGCCACCGGCCTGGGCAGCGACCGTGCCGGGCAACTGCTCAGGATCCTCGCGCCGGTGGTGATGGCCTACCTGGCCCAGCGCATGTCCGCGGGCGACCAGGCGCAGGTCGATGCCGACGGCCTGGGCCGGATGCTCGGCCAGGAAAAACAGCACGTGGTGCAGCAGGGGGGTGTTGCCGGCGGCCTGCTCGGCAGCCTGCTCGACCAGGACGGCGACGGCCAGCTCGGTGTATCCGACCTGATCCGGCTCGGCAGCGGCCTGCTGGGCAGCGGCAAGCGCTGAGCCACCGCTCCGGCGGCGGGCGTTGCCCGCGGCGTCGCTGGTGGTACGGCACCGGCGCAGGCCTGCGGGCCTGCGCCATGCAGCCGCGCCCTACAGCGCGTCGATGTCGCCGAGCGCGCGGATCAACCGGCGCGCACGCTTGTCCGGCTTGTGCTCGGGCGGCAGGTAGCCGTCACGCGCGGCGGCGCGCTGCAGCCGCTGTTCCTCGCGCGCCCTGCGCGAGGCGTCGGTCTCTTCGTACAGCGCCTGCGCCACCCCAGCCGGCCCGCGCGTGTCGCTGAGGCCGCGCACGCCGATCTCGAAGATCTCCTCGCCACGCTGCACGCGCAATGCGTCGCCGATGCGGACCGCGCGCGAGGATTTCGGGCGCTGCCCACCGATCTCGACCTTGCCGGTCTCCACCGCGTGCTTGGCCAGGCTGCGGGTCCTGAAGAAGCGCGCGGCCCACAGCCATACATCCAGGCGGATCGCCGCCGGCCCGTGTTGCGTTTCAGTCATGCTTTTTCTTGAAATCCACTTCCATCGCATCCTTGCGCGATTGGTCGCTGCTCCAGTTCAGGTCGTCGGGGTTGCAGCGCCGGCTGCGCATCGACGGTGAGACGCCCTTGGCCACCGGCTCGCCGCGCTCGGTGCCCACCAGGCAGTCGGCATGGTCGGACGGGCGCACATTGGCGTCCATCAGGCGCTCGGAGTTGGCGCAGGCCGACAAGGCCAGCACCGCGCCCAAGCCACACAGTTGTTTCAGCATCGTCTTCCCTCCAGCAGGGAGATCAGGGCACCATCGTAGCGACACCTGCGGCCACCGTCACACCGGCGGTGCTAGTGTCCGCATTCAGCCGCCGACCGCCGCCCATGACCGCACCCGCCCCTGCCTCCCGCTCGCTGACCGAAGGCCCGATCGGGCGCAACCTGCTGCTGTTCGCCCTGCCCATCCTGGCCGGCAACATCGCCCAGTCGCTCAACGGCTCGGTCAACGCGATCTGGGTCGGCAAGTTCCTCGGCGAAGCGGCGCTGACCGCCACGGCCAACGCCAACAACATCATGTTCTTCCTGATCGGCTCGGTGTTCGGCATCGGCATGGCCGCCACCATCCTGATCGGCCAGGCCATGGGCGCGCGCGACGTGGCCCAGGCGCGACGGGTGATGGGTACCAGCGCCACCTTTTTCATCGGCATCTCGGTGCTGATCGCCATCGCCGGCTGGTTCATGGCGCACCCGCTGCTGGCGGCGATGGGCACGCCGGCCGTTTCGCTGCCGCTGGCCGAGACCTACCTGCGCATCATCTTCCTGGCCACGCCCACGCTGTACGCCTTCGCCTTCCTCGGCGCGGCGCTGCGCGGTGCCGGCGATTCGCGCACGCCGTTCCGCTTCCTGCTGTTGTCGGTGGCGCTGGACATCGTGCTCAACCCACTGCTGATCTTCGGCATCGGCCCGTTCCCGCAGCTGGGCATCGCCGGCGCGGCCTGGGCCACGCTGCTGGCGCAGTCGCTGTCGCTGCTCGGCCTGCTGGCCTACATGCGCCAGCGCGGCCACGTGCTGTGGCTCGGGCGCAAGGACATGGCGCTGTTCCGCATCGACCTGGCGATCCTGCGGGCGCTGGTGGTCAAGGGCGTGCCGATGGGCCTGCAGATGGTGCTGATCTCGCTGTCGATGATCATGCTGATGACCATGGTCAACGACTACGGCACCGATACCGCCGCCGCCTATGGCGCCTCGCTGCAACTGTGGACCTACGTGCAGATGCCGGCGATGGCGATCGGCGCGGCGTGCTCGTCGATGGCTGCGCAGAACGTGGGCGCGGGCCACTGGAGCCGGGTACGCGGCACCGCGCGCAAGGGCGTGCTGTTCAACTTCCTGCTCACCGGCGTGCTGATCCTGCCGCTGATCCTGCTGGACCGGCACTCGCTGGCGCTGTTCCTGCCCGACGGCAGCCAGGCGCTGGCGGTGGCGCGCCACCTGAACCACATCGCGGTGTGGTCGTTCCTGTTCTTCGGCGTGAGCTTCGTGATTTCCGGCGTGGTGCGTTCCACCGGCGCGGTGATCGCGCCGCTGCTGATCCTGGCCGCCTCGCTATGGGGCGTGCGCGTGCCGTTCGCCGAACTGCTGCAACCCCGGCTGGGTGCCGACGCGATCTGGTGGAGCTTCCCGGTCAGCTCGCTGGTGTCGATGCTGCTGTCGTTGGCCTATTACCGCTGGGGCGGCTGGCGCAGGGCCAGGATGATGTCGCCGCCGGCGCATGCCGGGGAGCTGGCGACGCCGGCCGAAGTGCCGGCCTGCCCGCCGTCACCGGTGGCGGACGCCGATGCCGGGGCCGATGTCGATGCGCAGCCCGGCAGGTCCTGACGGCCCGGCATGGGAGCGCACCGCAGTGCGCTCCCGCAGCGGTCAGTAGCGCCCGTCGAACGCGAAGATCGGCTTGCGCTGCTGCCACAGGCCGCCGGTGAAGTCCGGGAATTCCAGGGTCTGGAAACCGTTGCCGATGGATTGCTCGGACAGCGGCGTGATCGCGCTCCAGGTCACCGCGTCGAAGATGTCGATCGGCATCGGCGCCCGCGCCTTCAGCGCCTCGACGAAGGCGTGGATCACGAACCAGTCCATGCCGCCGTGGCCGGCACCGGCGGCGGTGTCGGCGTATTGCTTCCACAGCGGATGCTCGTACTGGTCCTGGTAGGCCTTGAAATCCTCCCACTCGTGCGGCGGACTGCGGCCCTCGATGTGGATGCCGTGGTTGAGGTCCATCCACAGGCCCTGGGTGCCCTGCACGCGGAAGCCCAGCGAGTATGGGCGCGGCAGCGAGGTGTCGTGCTGCAGCAGGATGGTCTCGCCGTTGGCGCAGGCCAGGGTGGTGGTGACGATGTCGCCCAGCTTGAACTGCACGCGGGTGCTGGGGTGCGTGGTGCCACCGCTCTTGGCCACGGTGTATTCGTGCAGGCCGCGCGCCTTGCTGGCAAAGGCGTTGATGTGGGTGAAGCGGTTGCCGCGGTTGATGCCGGTGTACATCGCGCAGGGGCCGATGCCGTGGCTCGGGTACAGCTCGCCGTTGCGGGTGACCGAGTGCTCGGTGCGCCAGCGCGCCTCGGACCAGCCCTTGGGCCCGAACTCGACGCCGCTGCCGTAGGGGTGGTCGGGATTGCCGTCGTTGAACTTCACCGCGCGCAGGTCGTGCTGGTACCCGCCCTGCAGGTGCACCAGTTCGCCGAACAGGCCCGCGCGCACCATCTGCAGCACCGCCATCACGTCGCGGCGATAGCACACGTTCTCCAGCAGCATGTACGGCGTACCGGTCTGCAACTGGGTATTGAGCACGTCCCAATGGTCCTGCAGGGTGATGCCGGCCACCACCTCGCAGCCGACCGCGACCTTGGCCTGCATCGCCGCGATCGCCATCGGCGCGTGCAGTTCCCACGGCGTGGCGATGATCACCCCGTCCAGGCCACGCTGCTCCAGCAGGCGCTTCCAGGCATTGGCATCGCCATCGGCGCCGTAGGTCCTCGGTGCCGGCTTGCCGGCCTTGGCCGCCATGGCGGTGGCGCGGCCGAGCATGACCGGCTCGATGTCGCACAGCGCCACCATGTCCACGTCGTCGCGGCGCAGCAGCTCCTTGAGCAGCACCTGGCCGCGCATGCCGGTGCCGATCATGCCCAGCCGCACCTTGCGTCCGCGCGCCCAGGCCGGGGTCTCCGGCAACAGACTGGTGGCGGCCAGCGCGGCGCCGGCCAGGATGAATTCCCTGCGTTTCATTGCATGTCCTCTTTGGCTTGGAATCACGCCCGGTGCGGCCGCCATGGCACGCCCCGCGCGGGCGAAGCAGGCGTGCTCCCCTTCATGCCATGCACGCAGGGGAGCACGCAACGGTGCAGCATCAGAACCGGTAGGTGGCGGTCACGCTGTAGATGCGGCCGAAGTTGTTGGTGTAGCCGGCGAAGTTCATCCAGTCGTTCGGATCGTAGAACGGCAGGCGGTTGAACAGGTTCTTCACCGTCACGCCCACGCTCAGCTTCTCGACCGGCCGCCAGTTCACGCTCAGGTTGGCCGTCCACCAGGCCGGCGCGCCCGAGCACTGGCCCGGCGACACGTCGACATAGCTGCCGGTACAGGTTTGGGCATTGTTGTCTTCCGCATCGATGCGGTCGTACGCCCACTTGGTGCCGCCGACATAGTTGATGTAGAAGCCGGTGTCCCAGTTGCCGTAGGTCCAGTTGGTGTTGAACGTGGCGCGCAGCCGCGGGTTGTTGTAGTAGCCGACGAAGTTGCCGTAGTACCAGCCGTCGGCGTCGTCGGAGTTGTACATGTTGCGGTTGGCGATGGTCGCGGCCACGCCGACGTTCAGCCGGCCCCACTCGCCCAGCTCGAAGCGGCCGCGGGCGTCCACGTCCAGGCCGTCGATCAGGGTGCGGCCACGGTTCTTGTACTGGCCGATGACGCTGGCCACGTTGCCGGTGCTGTAGCCCGGCAGGGTGGTCGGGCAGGTCACGCCGCTGGCCGGGTCGGCGCACATGCTGGCCAGCGCGGCCAGGTTGGCCAGGTCGGTCTCGGTGATCGGGAAGCGGGTCTGCGCGCTGATCTCCTCGGGCTTGCTGTAGTCCGGCGCGACGATCTCGTTGCGGCGGTACACGAACCAGTAATCGGCCGACAGCGACAGCCAGTCGGTCGGCTCGAGCACGAAGCCCAGCGTCGCGATCCTGGCCTTCTCCGGCTTCAGGTCGGGGTTGGGCTGGGTCATGCGCGCCACGTTGCGGCTGCAGTCGCTGTTCCACAGGCTGTTGCCCAGGTCCTTGTCGACGCCGCGCGCCGACTGCCGCAGCAGGCCGGCGATGGCGTTGGTCTCGGCGCAGCGGGTCTCGTCGCGGTAGCCACCGATCTGCGCGTACACGCCACCGGTACCGGACTCGGCCAGGCTGGGCGCGCGGAAACCCTCCGAATAGGTACCGCGCAGCATCAGCTGCGGCAGCGCCTGGTACTTCAGGCCGATCTTCGGCGCCAGGTTGGCGCTGAAGCCCGGGTACTTGTCCAGGCGCAGCGCGGCGTCCAGTTCCAGCTTGTCGGTGATCGGCGCCACGGCCTCGGAGAACAGCGCGTAGGTGTTGCGCTTGCCGTCGAACCACGAGCCGCCCTGCTGGGTGATCAGGCCGTTGGCGGCGTCCTGGTTGCCGGGGGTATAGAAGGTCTCGCGGGTGGCGTTGAAGCCGAAGGCGGCGCGCACTTCGCCGGCCGGCAGGTCGAACAGCGGGCCTTCGATCTTGCCGTCCAGGGTATGCAGGCGGGTCCACGACTGGATGTCGAAGGTCGGGAACGCCTCGCGGATCAGTGCGGCGTTGGCTTCGCTGAGCTCACCGAACTTGTACGCCGGATGGTCGGAAATGATCACCCGGCCGGTGCCCGGGTCGATGGTGTACGGGCCGAAGGCCTTCTCGAAGCCGCGCAGGTTGACGTTGGTGGTCTGGTAGGTGACCGAATGCGAACCGGCGGTGGCGAAGGCGGTTTCCCAGTTCCAGTCGCCGATGCTGCCGCGCAGCCCGGCCACCGCGCGGTAGCTCTTGTCGGTGTTGCGCTGGCCGAAGTGGTTGCCGCCCACGTCCTGCAGCAGGTAGCCCAGGCCGACCACGCCGCCCATCAGCGCCTTCAGCTCCGGGCTGGCGTGGTTGTACTCGTTGTTCGGGCCGAGGAACGGATACAGGAACTGGTTGACCGTGTTGCCGGTGTTGCGCGAGAACCAGCTCTGCGGGTTGCCGGTGGTGGTGCCGTAGGCGCGCGGCGTGCCGCCGTTGGCGCGCAGGTCGATGTCGGTGTAGGTGACCTCGGCGAACGCCTCGGTGGCGTCGCTCACCTGGAAATGGCCGTTGACATAGGCGGTCACGCGGCGGGAATCGGCGCCGCCGTTGATCTGGCGGTTCATCCACGTCTGCCAGATGCAGCGTGTGCCGCTGCTCACCTGCAGCACGTTCTTGCAGCCCGGCGCGGCTTCGTCCACGCGCGCCTTGGTCACCGGATCGAAGGCGAAGTAATAGCCCGGGTTGAACACCCCCGGCGCGCTGCCCGTGTCCAGGCGCAGGTTCTTGATGTAGTCGGGATTGTTGACGTAGAACTGGGCCGGGTTCTTGTCGTACCACTCGCTGTCGGGGATGCCGTTGCGTTCGTACAGATTGACGCTGGCGTAAACGTTGTAGCGGTCGCTGGACAGGTCGCCGAAGCCGCCGGTGATGCTGGCCTGCTTCTCGCCGTAGGAATCGAAGCGCGGCGCGGTGTCCCAGGTACCGCTGACCTCGAGCCCCTGGTAGCTGCGCTTGGTGATGACGTTGATGACGCCGGCCACCGCATCGGTGCCGTACACCGCGGAGGCACCGTCGGTCAGCACTTCCATGCGTTCGATCGCGGCGGCGGGAATGGCGTCGATGTTGACGAACTGGGTCTGGAAGCCCGACGGCGCGCCGTAGTACGACAGCCGGCGGCCATTGAGCAGCACCAGCGTGCCCTGCGGGCCGAGGCCGCGCAGGTTGGCCTGGGAGGCGCCGTCGGAGCCGGTGAACAGCGATTTGGAATCGACCTGGGCCGGGCGCGCGGCCGGCAGGTTGTCCAGCACCTGCAGCAGGGTGCGGGCGCCCATGTTCTGGATGTCCTGCTTGCTGATCACCTGTACCGGCGAGGCGGTTTCCACGTCGGTGCGGCGGATGTTGGAACCGGTGACCTCGATGCGGGCCAGTTCGGTGGTCTTGTCCTTGTCCTTGCCGGCATCCTGCGCGAGGGCGGGTGCGGCGATGGCGATCAGGGCGCTGGCCACGGCCAGCGACAGCGGCGTGAACAGGCAACGGGTGGGATTGCGGCGGGCTGGCAACATCGGGGTTCTCTCCTGGCGGTGACGCACGGAACAGCGGATGGCGGGCATGGCGATCCCGTTCCACGGCCGCGACGGCCGTGGTCGGTGTGTTGGGGGAGCAGCGGTGTTACGCGGGGGTCATGGGGCGACGAGTTCGGCGGAGTCGCCCTCCTCGCCGACCAGCACGGCATTGGCCCAGTTGCCACAGACCTGGGTGGGTTGGCTGCCCTGCGCACCGAGCGTGCGCAGGCTCAGCGAGGACAGGCCGCGGATGTCCAGTTCCGGCTTGACCACGCCCGGGGCCTTCACCAGGCCGCTGTCGTACAGCAGGCGGCCATCGCCCCAGACCTGGAACTGCATGCCGCCGGCGGCGCGGCAGGCATCGTCGATGCCGAGGTCGGCACGCAGCAGCTGCCAGCGGCCCCTGAGCGCCAGGTCGACGCGGCTGTCCGCGCCCACGCCCAGGCCGCTGCGGAACAGCAGGCCGTTCATGCGCATGCCGGCATCGCCACGCAACGCCCGGTCGGCCTGTACCTGCCCGGCCAGCGCGGCCGGCAGCGGCAGCCGGGAGAGGTATTGCTGCCGTGCCGGCCGCTCCGGTAGCTGTTGTTCGAGGATATGGAAGGTGGACAGCGCGATCGGCCCGACGTCGCGCGGCCGCAGCGCGTCGATGGCGCGCGCGGCAGTGGCCTGCGCGGCGCCGGCCATCGGGTCGCTGCCGGCGGCGCCGTCGCCGTCCGGGTTCTGCACGCCGAGCACGCGGAAGCGCAGCAGGCGACCGGCATGGGCCGGAAAATCGATGCGCTGCAGGCCTTCGTTCAGCGGCAGGCGGCCGCGCGCGACCGGCTCGCCCCACTCGCCGTTGCTGTCGGCCAGGTAGATCTCGTAGTCGCGCACCTGGCCGTGCTTCCAGTGCTGGTCGTTGCGCGGTGCCAGTTCGACACCATCGATCACTCGCCGCTCGCCGAAGCCGATCACCCATTCGTGGGCGCCGGTGCGGATGGCCTGGTTGCGCACGGTGCGGAACCAGGTGGCCGGATCGTCGTCGAAGGCGTTCTCCAGCGGGTAGCCCGTTTCCTCGGCCGGGCGGTTGACCACCAGCAGGCTGTCCGGCGGCAGCACGCGGCCCTGTTCCGGAGCCGCCGGGAAGGCGTCGTCGGCCGTGGCCGCGGCCAGCGGGAAATCCAGCCGCAGCTGCAGCGGCTGGCGGATGTCCACGCTGGCGGTACGCACGTGCAGGGTGCCGCGGCGTTCGCCGGCATCGAAGTACCAGCCCTCTTCGGCCGCGTCGAAGGCGGCCGCGCCGGCCAGCATCGGCAGCGCGCGGTCGTCCAGCCGCACCGCGGCCGGGGCCTGCCGGTTGAGCACGCGCAGGCCGTAGCGGCGCTGCGCCAGCTGTCCGCGGTACTGCCCCTGCACCGCGTCGATGCGCACCTGCACCGGGCCGCTGCCCTGCGCCGGCGCCTGCACCTGGATGCGCTGGGTGCTGGATTCGCCCTGCTGGTAGCGGCGTGTATTGCCATCGTCCTCGTACAGCGTGTAGCTGGAGTCGCCCTGCGGGTACAGGTCGAAGGTGACTTCATCCAGCGGCTTCTCGCCGTCGAACAGCATGGACGGATACATCGGCACGATCGCGCCGGCACGCACGAACACCGGCAACGTCGCCAGGTCCACCTGGCGGTCGAGGCGGCGGCCTTCGGCGCCGGCCTGCACGCGGCGGCCGTCCCAGTAGTCGAACCAGCCGCCGGCCGGCAGGTGGATGTCGCGGCGCCAGCCGCGGCTGGCGGCCTGGCTGCGGTACACCGGCGCCACCAGCAGCTCGCGGCCGAGCAGGAACTGGTACTTGTAGGTCTCGTCGCGCGCATGCGGGTCGCGCGGGTTGTCCCACATCAGCCCGCGCACCGGCGGCGCGCCGGTCTGCGCGGCCTCGTGCACCAGCCCGTACATGTACGGGGTCAGGCGCATCTTCAATTTCAGGTAATCGCGGTTGATGCCGCGATAGGGCTCGTCGAACCACCACGGGTGCTTGCGCGCCCCCGACGACCAGCCGCTCATGCCCATCAGCACCGGGGTGAAGGCCTTCCACTGCAGGTCACGGGTGAAGGTCTCGGCACTGCCGCCGAAGATCGCATCGACGTCGCCGCTGGCGTAGGCCATGCCGGACAGGCCCGAGCCGACCAGGGTCGGCACGTGCCAGCGGATGTAGTCCCAGCTGCTGCTCTGGTCGCCGGTCCAGGCCACCGCGTAGCGCTGGATGCCGGCCCAGCCCATCACCGTCCACAGGAACGGGCGCGAATCGGAATTGTCGACGATGCCGTCGAACGCCTGGCGGTTGGCGTCCATCGCGAACTGGTAGCCGGGGCCGGTCCAGGCCACGTCCAGCTTCTGCACGCGGCTGCCGGCCTTGCCGACTTCCCAGGCGATCTTGTCCACGCCGTTCTCGGTCCACAGGCCGGTCCTGAAGCCGTACTTGGCCAGCCGCTGCACGGTTTCGGGCAACTGCCGGTAGCCGCAGCCATAGCCGTCGTTGGGCAGGATCCAGCCGCCGGGCATGTCGTGGGCGCGGTACTGCGCGGCGACGCTCTCCACCACGTCCGGCGTGGTGCCGGTGGGGCCGTCGCTCCAGCCTTCGGGCACGCTGCCGGGCTTCTTGACGTTGTCGCCGTCGTTGTAGCAATCGGCATCGCCATAGGACAGCGCCCAGCGCGCGACCAGGTTCGGGCGCCCGGTCAGGCGGGTGTAGCGCTCGATCAGCCGCGGCAGGTCCGCGCCGACGAAGTAGTAGGCATCGAAGCGGTCTTCGCGGTGCAGCAGCGTGGCCTGGTCGGGCTGGCGCAGGTCATAGCTGCCATCGCTCCAGGTGTTGCGCAGCATGCCCCAGCCGCGCGAGCTGAGCAGCATCGGCGCCGGGCTCGGGCGGTCGCCCTCCTCCCAGCCGCCGGAATAGGAAATCTCCAGCTCGCGGCCCTTGAACTGGAAGCGGCCATTCTGCTGGCCGCCGCCGAAGAATGCCTCGTCGGCCTGCGAAGACAACACCTGCACGCTCTGTGCGGTGTCCAGGTCCAGCGGCTGCAGTTCCTGCCACAGTGCCACCGGCTGGTCGCCGTCCAGCCGCTCCAGGCGCAGGCGCAGGGGCTGGCGCTGTACATGCAGCACCAGGGCATCGGTACGCACGCGGATCTCCTGCGCATCCTGTTCCAGGTGCGCCTGCACGCTGGCCCGGGGCTGCGGCAGCACGATCGGCGCGGCCTTGTCGCCGGCCCCGCTCAGCCTGCCCTTGCGCCCGGCCTGTACGCGGACGATGTCGGCGGCCGGCAGCTCGATGCGGATGCGCGCGCCGGTGTCGGTGAGCAGATCCCAGCCGCGCACGCCGTCGCGGCCATCGCCGGCACTGACCGAGCGCAGGTTGCCCACCGGCTCGGCATGCGCCGGCAGCGCCGGCAGCAGCAGCACGGAAAGCAGCGCCACCGGCAGTGGCAGACGTCGTACGCGGTTGTGCACCTTGCTCCCCAGGCCCAGGTGGGCATCCGATGGCGTTGCGCCGACTCTAGGGCAGCAATTCGAAAGGTGTCAACAAAATGAAAGCAAAAGATAAGGATTTTTGAATGAAACGAAAGTTTGTGCAAAGCACCACTTTCCTTATCGCCCCGTTCCGCGCGGGATGCGCCAACGAAAGGCCGTGCGCGGAAACCTTTCGTTCGCCGATTCAGGTCCGGCATTCCATCTCGCCGAAAGATTTCTTTCTTTTTTCTTTCGATGTTTGACATTTCGAAAGAAAAAGCAGATCGTGCGCTGGCCCAACAGGAACCAAGAATGGACGCCACCCTGCTTACCGACCCATCTGCCTGGCAGCGCCTGGGCGGAGCCGATACCGCTGCCGAAATCGCCCAGCAACCGGCCTTGTGGGACGCCCTGGCCGCCGCCCTGGAACGCGACCAGCCGCGCCTGCAGGCCTTCCTTGGCCAGCGCCTGTCCGATCCGGCGCAACGCGTGCTGTTCACCGGTGCCGGCAGTTCCGGCTTCATCGCCGAGATGGTCGCCGACCACCTCAATGCGCAGTGGCCGGCGGACGTGCGCGCGGTGCATACCACCAGCCTGCTGACCCACCCGTCGCTGTATCTGCAGCGCGAGCGCCCGACCCTGCTGGTGTCCTTCGGCCGCAGCGGCTCCAGCCCGGAAAGCGTGGCCGCGGTCGAGCGCGTGCGCGCCGACGTGGACGACGCCCGCTTCCTCGACATCACCTGCAACGCCGATGGCGAACTGGCGCGCCGTGGCGCCGGCCGCGCCGATACCTGCACGCTGCTGATGCCGCCGGCCAGCTGCGACCGCGCCTTCGCCATGACCAGCAGCCTGAGCTGCATGCTGCTGGCGGCGCTGGCGGTGTTCGAACGCGCGCCGTGGAGCGCGCGCGGCCAGCGCATCCACGACCTCGCCGCGCTGGCGCGACAAGGACTGCAACGCTGGGACGCGCCGGTGGCCGCACTCGCGGCGCAGCCGTTCGAGCGGGTCATCTACCTGGCCAGCGGCCCGCTGGAAGCGCTGGCCCGCGAAGCCGCGCTGAAGGTGCTGGAACTGACCGCCGGCCGCGTGCTGGCGATGGCCAACACCCCGCTGGGCTTCCGCCATGGCCCCAAATCCACCCTCGACCCGCGCACCCTGGTGGTGATGCTGCGCAGCGTGCAACCGCTGGCGCGCCGCTACGAACAGGACCTGCTGGAAGAACTGCGGGGCGACGGCGTGGCCGGCAAAGTGCTGTCGGTCGGCCCGCATTCGGATATCGGCGCCGGCGACGATTTCACCCTGCAGGTGCCGCCGCTGGCCGATGCCTGGCTGGCGCCGGCGTGGCTGCCGTTCGTGCAGCTCTATGCGCTGCGGCGCTCGGCCGCGCTGGGGTTGACGCCGGACAATCCGTTCCCCGACGGTACCGTCAACCGCGTGGTCAAGGGCGTCACCATCCACCATGGCTGAGTCCACCGCCGACACCTGCTACGGCATCGACATCGGTGGCACCAAGACCGAGCTGGTGGCCTGCGATGCGGCGTTGCAGGTGGTCTGGCGCAAGCGCATCGCCACCCCGCAGGGCGACTACCCGGGCTTTCTGCAGGCGGTCGAACGCCTGGTCGCCGATGCCGATGCGGCACTGGGCGCGGGCGCGCATGCCACCGGCATCGCCCTGCCCGGCGTGCGCGACCGGCGCAGCGGCCGCCAGCTCAGCGCCAACGTGCCGGCGCTCACCGGCCAGTGCGTGGCCCGGGACCTGCAGGCACGCCTGCAGCGGCCCCTGCGCTTCGGCAACGACCTGCAGTGCTTCGCCCTGTCCGAGGCACATGGCGGTGCCGCCGACGGCTACCCCAGCATGTTCGGCGCGATCCTCGGCACCGGTGCCGGCGGCGGCTACTGCGTGCAGGGCCGGCTGATCGGCGGCTTCAACGGCCTGGCCGGCGAATGGGGCCACTGGAGCGTGCCGGCCGACCTGCTGCAGCGCCACGGGCTGCCGCTGCTCAAGTGCGGCTGCGGGCTGCGCGGCTGCGTGGAGCGTTATGTCTCCGGCAGCGGCGTGGCGATGATCGAACGCCATCTGGGCGGCAGCGCCGGCAACGCCAGCGACGTCATCGCCCTGGCCGAGGCCGGCGATGCCCGCGCGCGGCAGGCGCTGGACATCCACCGCGACCTGCTCGGCCACAGCCTGGCCGCGCTGGTGCTGGCGCTGGACCCGCACGTGATCGTGCTCGGCGGCGGCCTGTCGCAGTACGCCCCGCTGTACCGGCAGCTGCCGTCGGCGATCGCCGCGCACCTGTTCGCCGGCGTGCAGGTGCCGCCGATCGTGCCGCCCCGCTTCGGCGATGCCGGCGGCGCGCGCGGTGCCGCCCTGCTCGCCTGCCAGCCCACTTTTTCCTGATCCCGTGAGTACGCCCATGTCCCCGCTGCAGTCCCTGCTCGCCGACCACCGCGCCGGCCACAACGTCGGCCTGTACAGCGTCTGCTGCAGCCATGAACAGGTGCTGCGCGCGGCGCTGCAGGTGGCGGCCCGTCGCGGCACGGTGCTGCTGATCGAAGCCACCTCCAACCAGGTCGACCAGTTCGGCGGCTACACCGGCATGACCCCGCCGCAGTACCGCGATTACGTGCAGGCGCTGGCCGACGCAGAAGGCTTCCCGCGCGGGCGGCTGATCCTTGGCGGCGACCATCTCGGCCCCAATGCGTGGCAGAAGCAGCCCGCGGCCGAAGCGATGGCGCACGCACGGGTGCTGATCGAGGCCTATGTCGCCGCCGGTTTCCACAAGATCCACCTGGACTGCAGCATGTCCTGCGCCGACGACCCGGTGCCGCTGCCCGACGCCATCGTCGCCGCGCGCTCGGCCGAACTGGCGGCCATCGCCGAACGCACCGCCGCCAGCCATGGCCTGCCGCCGCCGGTCTACGTGATCGGTACCGAAGTACCGGTTCCAGGCGGCGAGGCATCGCTGGCAGCCGGGCTGGCGGTGACCACGCCGGCCGCGGCGGCACAGACCCTGGAGATCCACCGCCAGGCCTTCGACACCCCGGCGCTGCGCGATGCCTGGCAGCGGGTGATCGCGATGGTGGTGCAGCCGGGCGTGGATTTCGACCACAGCAGCGTGCACGACTACGATGCCGCGGCCGCCGCCGAGCTGGCCGATTTCCTGGAGCGGCAGCCGCGCATCGTGTTCGAGGCGCATTCCACCGACTACCAGCGCGAGAGCGGCCTGCATGCGCTGGTGCGCGACCATTTCGCCATCCTCAAGGTCGGCCCCGCCGCGACTTTCGCCTACCGCGAGGCGTTGTTCGCACTGGCCGCGATCGAAGCCGAGCTGCTGCCGGCCGCGCAATGCTCGCGCCTGCCACAGGTGCTGGACGAGGTGATGACCGCACAACCCAGGCACTGGCAGGCGCACTACCACGGCGACGCGGACACGCTGCGGCGGCTGCGCGCGTTCGCCTTCAGCGACCGCTGCCGCTACTACTGGGGCGAACCGGCGCTGCTGGATGCGGTGCGCACGCTGTTCGCCAACCTGGAACGGCACGCGCCGCCGCTGGCGCTGCTCAGCCAGTACCTGCCCGAACAGTTCCGCGCGGTACGCGAAGGCACGCTGGCCAATACCCCTGGCGCGCTGGTGCGGCACCGCATCGGCCTGTGCCTGGACGAATACGCGCGCGCCTGCGCGGCCAATACCGCCGGCCCGCGCAGGCACAACGCAAGTTCCGCCCCGCCAAACCTTGCGAACGGCTAAGCTCGACCTTTCCCGGAGAAAGTACGAAATGGCCATGCGCAACACCCGTTCCCGCCGCCAGCAGATCCTGCAGCAGCTGCTCGAGCAGGGCTCGGTGCAGGTCGCCGACCTGGTCGGCCGCTACGGCGTGTCGGCGGTGACCATCCGCACCGACCTGGGCCATTTCGAGGAACAGGGCCTGGCCACGCGCACCCACGGCGGCGCCACCCTGGTGCGCACGCCGCCGCAGGAGCAGGACATCCACGAAAAGGATGCGCTGAACCTGCCGCTCAAGGAGTCCATCGGCGCGCGTGCGGCGCAGCTGGTGCAGCCCGGCGACAACATCATCATCGACTCCGGCTCGACCACCATGACCCTGGCCCGCCACCTGCGCGGGCACCGCGACGTGACGGTGATGACCAACGGCCTGAACATCGCCTGGGAGCTGGCCAACGCCGCCGGCGTCAACGTCCTGCTCACCGGCGGCCAGCTGCGCAAGCAGTCGCTGTCGCTGCAGGGCAGCCAGGCCGAGGCCAGCCTCAATCCCTACAGCTTCGACACCCTGTTCCTGGGGGTCGACGGCCTGGACCTGCAGTTCGGCCTGACCACCCACGACGAGGCCGAGGCGCGCCTGAACCACCGCATGGTCGAACGCGCGCGGCGCATCGTGGTACTGACCGACGCCTCCAAGTTCGGCCGCGTCAGCCTGCACCGCATCGCCTACCTGGACCAGATCCACACGGTGATCACCGACGCCGGCATCGACGAGGCCACGCGCGAAGGCCTGCAGCGCCGCGGCATCGACGTGGTCGTCGCCGAACCGGCAGCGTAACCGGGCCCCGCGCCACCCCGGGCATCGCCCGGCGGACTTCCCCGCCCTCCTCCTCCAGCGCCTGGCCCGGTGCCGGCTCCCATCCGCGACGGCCGGATACCGTCCGGCTGCAGGCAGTGGCGGCCGCGGGCCAGTCCGCTCACGGCGGCACTTCACGGGCACGCAAACGCAAACGGCCGCCCGAAGGCGGCCGTTGCGCGGCGACGGGCGCGAAGCCCGCGGCGGGATTACTCGGCGGACTTGGCGGCCTGGCGGGCAGCCTTGGCCTGCGCAGCGGCGGCCAGGTCTTCCTTGATGCGGGCAGCCTTGCCTTCCAGGCCACGCAGGTAGTACAGCTTGCCGGCGCGGACCTTGCCGCGGCGCTTGACTTCGACCGAGTCGATCAGCGCGCTGTGGGTCTGGAACACGCGCTCGACGCCGTAGCCGTGCGAGATCTTGCGCACGGTGAACGAGGAGTTCAGGCCGGCGTTCTTGGTGCCGATCACGACGCCTTCGTAGGCCTGCACGCGCTCGCGGTTGCCTTCCTTGACCTTGACGTTGACGACAACGGTGTCGCCCTGGCTGAACTTCGGCAGTTCGCGGGTGATCTGGGCGGATTCGAAGTCCGCGACGATGGATTTGTTCAGCTTGCTCATGATTGCACCGATGTATTCGGGTGGACGTGTCGGGTCGACAACTTGGGCTGATGCAGTCGCCGGATTGCGCTGCACGATTGTTGTTCTGGCAGTCCGCATGGCACTGGGACCATGGGAATCCGCAATTCTAGCCTATGCGCCGTCCCCGGCGCCAGTAGGGGCATCCCCTCCGGCGACCAGGGCCTGCCGGGCCTCGTCCAGCAGCCTGCGGTCGGCCTTGCCCAGGCGGGCTTCGTCCAGCAGGTCGGGACGGCGCAGCGCCGTGCGCAGCAGCGACTGCTGCCGGCGCCAGCGGGCGATCGCGGCATGGTTGCCCGAGCGCAGCACTTCCGGCACGTCGCCCAGCGCATGGCTGGCCGGCTGGCTGTAATGCGGGCAATCGAGCAGGCCGTCGCCCTCGAAACTGTCCTGCACCGCCGATTCGGCGTCATTCAGCGCACCGTCCTGCAACCGGGTCACCGCATCGACGATCACCGCCGCGCCCAGTTCGCCGCCGGACAGCACGTAGTCGCCGAGGGAGATCTCCTGGTCCACCTCGGCGGCCAGGAAGCGCTCGTCCACGCCTTCGTAGCGGCCGCACAGCAGGATCATCCGCGGCAGCGCCGCCAGTTCGCGCACCTTGGCCTGGGTCAGCGGCTGCCCCTGCGGGCTCAGGTAGATCACCGGCGCCGGGGTCGGGTCGGCGGCGCGCGCGGCGGCCAGCGCCGCGCGCAGCGGCTCGATCAGCATCACCATGCCCGGGCCGCCACCGAACGGGCGGTCGTCTACGCGGCGGTAGTTGCCCTCGGCATGATCGCGCGGATTCCAGCCATGCAGGTCGAGCAGGCCGCGCTCCTGCGCGCGGCCGACCACGCCCAGCGCGGCGGACTGCGCGATGAACTCGGGAAACAGGGTGATGACGTCGATGCGCACCGGGGTCAGAACTCCGGATCCCAGTCGACCACGATCAGGTTGGCGTCGAAGTCGACCGACTTGACGAAATCGTCCATCACGAACGGCACCATGCGCTCGCGGTCGCCGCGCACCACCAGCACGTCGTTGGCGCCGGTGTTGAACAGGTGCGAGGCGCGGCCCAGCTTGACGCCGTCCACGGTCTGCACGTCCAGGCCCTCCAGGTCGACCCAGTAGTACTCGTCCGGCCTGGGCGGCGGCAGCGCGCTGCGCGGGATATGGATCTCGGTACCGCGCATGGCCTCGACCATGTTGCGGTCGTCCACCCCGGGGAAGGTCGCCACCAGCGTCTTGCCGGCCTCGCGGCCGCGCACGCCGGCGATCTGCGACTCCTGCCCCGAGGGGCTGCGCAGGATCCAGGGCTGATAGTTGAAAATGGCCAGCCGCGGCTCGGTCCAGGACTCGAGCTTGAGCTCGCCGCGCACACCAAAAGCGCCGGTCACCCTGCCCAGCAGGATCCGGCGCTCGGAATCTTTCTTCATAAAGCAGTCGGGCCGCGCTCGCGCGCGGCCCGCCAGGATCAGGCCGCTGCGGCCTGGGCCTTGGTCGCTTCCTTGTACAGGTTGCGAACCTTGTCGGTCAGCTGGGCGCCGTTGGCGACCCACTTGTCGACCGCGGCGATGTCCAGCACCACGCGCTGCTCGGCGCCCTGGGCGACCGGGTTGTAGTAGCCGACGCGCTCGATGTTGCGGCCGTCGCGGGCGCTGCGCACGTCGGTGACGATGATGTGGTAGAACGGACGCTTCTTGGCGCCGCCGCGGGTCAGTCGAATCTTGACCATGGTGGTTTTTCCTTTGTAGCCCAGTCGCCAGGATGGCGCGGTAAGCCGGCGATTATAGCCGCGCCCCCGGCCCATTCCAAGCCCGCCCCCTGCCCTGCCTGAACAGGCCGGTTCACAGCGGCTGCCAGGGCGTCTGCGCCAGGGCGTGCCGCAGTTGTCCCAGCAGCGCCTCCGAATCCGCGAACCGGCAGTCGCCGATCCGCGCCAACGGCCACATCCCGGTGGCGTTGCAGGCCACCGCCGCGCGGAAGCCGCCCAAGGCGTCCAGCGGCACCTCCCGCCACGCCTGCGCCTGCCCCAGCCGCTCCAGGCCGGCGATGAGCAGTTGTTCGGCTGTCCCGCGCAGTGCTTCGGCACGCGGCCATATCACCTCCGTGCCGGCGAGCAGGGCGATGTTCCAGGTACTGCCCTCGCTGATCCGCCCGGCCGCATCGACGAACAGGGCGTCGTCGAAACCCCGGCGCATCGCCAGGCGCCGCTGCTGGAACAGCGGCAAGGTGCCGGCATGTTTGAGCTGCGGCAGCTCGCGCTGGTAGCACACCGGCAGCACCGCCCGGGCCTGGCCGGGCACCGTCGCCGGTGCCGCGACGCTTACCAGTACGTCCACCGGTACCGCCCGCAGCGGCTGGCGGAAGTCGAACGCGCGCGAGAACACGGTGATGCGCAGCGAGGCATCCTGCATGCCCCGCGCAATGAGTGCCTGCCGCAGCCAGTCGAGCAGGCGCGCTTCGTCCAGTTCGGCATCGAACAGTTCGCGCGTGCCCTGCTGCAGCCGCCGCAGGTGCAGCGCCCAGCCCTGCACCGCACCCGCGCGCACCTGCAGCGAGGTGAAGTGCCCGTAATTGACCAGCGCCGCGTCGAGCAGCCCGGCATCGACCGGCTCGCCGTTGCAGGACACCGCGTTCACAGCAGCGCCTGGGCCTGCTGCCACATCGCCCGCACCACGCCGGCGGCGGGGCCGCGCCGCGCCATCCACGCCGACTGCCCGGCCCAGGCCTGCATCGCCTCCAGCCGGTCGTCGGCCTGCGCCTGCCGGCGCATGCCGGCGGTGAGGCCGCGCTGCACGGGGTACGGCTGCGGGCGTGGCGCATCGGCCGCTTCCGCGGCGCATACATAGGCGGTGTCGAGCGCACGGCCGAGGCGGCCGCTGAAAACACGGGTGGCGCGGGTATGTTCCGGCTCCGCCGCGGGCAGCGCCTGCTTCCAGGCCTCGGCGATGGTGGATTCGTCGGTGGCCAGGAACGCCGTGCCCAGCTGCACCGCGCTGGCACCGAGCAGCAGCGCGGCGGCCACGCCACGGCCATCGCCGATGCCACCGGCCGCGACCACCGGCACCTCGAGGCGGTCGGCCAGGCGCGGCAGCAGTGCGAACAGGCCACTGGTCTGCGCCTCGGCGCGCGCGTCCACGAACGCACCGCGATGACCACCGGCCTCCATGCCCTGCGCGACCACCGCGTCGGCCCCGGCCGCCTGCGCCTGCAAGGCCTCGTCCAGCGTGGTGGCACAGGCGAACCAGGCGATGCCGGCGGCCTTCAGGCGCGAGACCTGCGCCGCGGAAAACACGCCCATGATGGTCGAGGCCACCGCCGGCCGTGCCGCGAGCAGGGCGTCGAACTGCGCATCGAAATCGGCCGGTGCGGCATCGCCGGCACTGGTCGGCACCGCCGGCCCCCAGCGCTGCAGGAACGCGCGGGTCGCCGCTTCGGCCGCTGCGTCGCGGACCGGCGGCGGATCCGGCACCCAGACATTGACCTGGGCCGGTCCGTGCGACTGCCGGCGGAAGTCGTCCATCCAGTGCCCGATCTGCGCCGGCGTGGACAGCACCGCGCCCATCGCGCCCATGCCGCCGGCGCTGGCGACGGCCGCGGACAGGGCCACCGGGCAGGCGCCGGCCATCGGCGCCAGCAGGATCGGCAGCTCAATGCCGAAGCGCTGGCAGAAGCGGTCCACGCGTCGGCGGATGTCCGGGGTCATGCCGCACTCCAATCGGGAGCCGCCATCATCGCCGAGCCCCTGCGCCGGCGCCAATGGCGGCGCGCGCCACCGGGCTCAGCGGAACGGCAGGCCGCCCTTGCCACCCATCGCGCCGAGCATGCCCTTCATGTTGCGCAGCATGCCCTTCATGCCGCCGCCGGACAGCTTGCCCATCATCTTTTCCATCTGCATGTACTGCTTCATCAGCTTGTTGACGTCGGCCGGCTGGGTACCGGAGCCGCGCGCGATGCGGGCCCGGCGCGAGCCGTTGAGCAGGCCCGGGTTGCGGCGCTCCTTCTTGGTCATCGAGTTGATGATGGCGATCATGCGCGGCACTTCCCTGCTCTGCTGCACCTGCTGCTTGAGGTGCTCGGGGATCTGCCCCAGGCCCGGCAGCTTGTCCATCAGGCCGCCGATGCCGCCCATGTTCTGCATCTGCTCGAGCTGGTCGCGCATGTCGTTGAGGTCGAACTTCTTGCCCTTGGCGACCTTCTCGGCCAGCTTCTGCGCCTTGTCCTTGTCGACCTGCTGCTCGACCTGCTCGACCAGCGACAACACGTCGCCCATGTCCAGGATGCGGCTGGCCACGCGCTCGGGATGGAACACGTCCAGGCCGTCGACCTTCTCGCCGGTACCGGTGAACTTGATCGGCTTGCCGGTGATGTAGCGCACGCTCAGCGCGGCACCGCCGCGGGCGTCGCCGTCGGTCTTGGTCAGCACCACGCCGGTCAACGGCAGCGCCTCGCCGAACGCCTTGGCGGTGTTGGCCGCGTCCTGGCCGGTCATCGAATCGACCACGAACAGGGTTTCGGCCGGGTTGACCGCCGCGTGCAGGGCCTTGATCTCGGCCATCATCGCTTCGTCGATGGCCAGGCGGCCGGCGGTATCGACCAGCAGCACGTCGACGAACGACTTGCGGGCGTCGTCGATGGCGGCGCGCACGATGTCCACCGGCTTCTGCTCGGCCGACGACGGGAAGAACAGCACGCCGACCTGCTCGGCCAGCGTCTTCAGCTGCTCGATCGCGGCCGGGCGGTACACGTCCGCCGAGACCACCATCACCTTCTTCTTGCGCTTTTCCTTCAGGTGCTTGGCGAGCTTGCCGACCGTGGTGGTCTTGCCCGCGCCCTGCAGGCCTGCCATCAGGATGATCGCCGGCGCCGGCACGTTGAGGTTCAGGTCGGTGGCCTGCGAGCCCATCACCGCGGTGAGTTCGTCGCGCACGACCTTGATCAGCGCCTGGCCCGGGGTCAGCGACTTGAGTACCTCCTGGCCGACCGCGCGCACCTTGATCTTTTCGATCAGCGCCTGCACCACCGGCAGCGCGACATCGGCCTCCAGCAGCGCGATGCGCACCTCGCGGGTCGCCTCGCGGATGTTCTCCTCGGTCAGGCGGCCACGGCCGCGCAGGCGCTCGATGGTGCCGGAAAGGCGCTGGGTCAGGGACTCGAACATGCGGTGCAACCTGCGGGAACGTTGGCAAAGAGGCCAAATTATAGCGGCCACCGGCGCCTGCCGCCGCCCCGTCGCGGCGCGCATCGCCAGCGGCGGGCGCGTATGCGAAACTGTGTCGATGACAATCGTTCTCATCGCGACCGCGCTGTACCTGCTGTCCACCGGACTGCTCGTCCATGGCCTGGCGGCCGAACGTGGCGCCGGGTCGCGTACCTGGCTGTGGCCGGCGGCCGCGGCGGTGGTGCTGCACGGCAGCTACCACCTGCTGGTGGCGATGCGCACCAGTGGCGGGCCGGACATGCATTTCTTCGCCGCGCTGTCGCTGGTAGCGCTGGGCATGGCCGCGCTCACCACCGTGGTCGGCGCGCGCGGGCGCATGGCGGCGCTGGGCGTGCTGGTGTTCCCGATGGCCGCGCTGCTGCTGCTGGCCTACCACGGCTACGGCCACGAACCGAGCAGGGCGCTGGGCTGGCGGCTGGCCACCCATGCCTGGCTGGCGCTGCTGGCCTACGCGACGCTGAGCATCGCCGCACTGCTGGCGATCATGTTGTGGCTGCAGGAACGGGCGCTGCGCCGGCGCGACTTCCGCCCGTGGCTGCGCGCACTGCCGCCGCTGACCGACCTGGAGGCGCTGCTGTTCCGCACCATCACCGTCGGCTTCTGCCTGCTGACCCTGACCCTGGTCACCGGGGTGCTGTTCGTGGACGACCTGCTGGCGCAGAAGCTGGTGCACAAGACCGTGCTCAGCGTGCTGTCCTGGCTGGTGTTCGGCACGCTGATGATCGGCCGCCGCCGGCATGGCTGGCGCGGGGTGAAGGCCGTGCACTGGACGCTGAGCGCGATGGTGCTGCTGTTGCTGGCCTTCTTCGGCAGCCAGTTCGTGATCGAACTGGTGTTCGGGCACCCACGCTGACCCTGGCGTCGACGCCGCCCCGGCGGCCTCAGGGGAACGGCCGCGCCAGCAGCGCGCGCATGGATTGCCCGCGGTGGGTGACCAGGTCCTCCAGCCGCCAGCAGCCATCGGCCTGGCGGCGCATCGCCAACCGCGTCAGGTGCGGCTCACCCCATACCGGGAAGCGCACCTCCACCGTGCCGGCTGCCGGCGACTGCGCCCGCCACCGGTAGCCGGGTTCGGCATCCACCTCGCCATCCTGGCCGTCCAGCCAGGGGTCATGGTCAAGCCGGCAGATGCCCTGCTCGCGCTGCTGGCAATCGCGCTCGGCCGCGATCACCCGCGCGAACCCCGGAGCCAGCAGGGCATCGGGCGTGTCGAGGAAGCGCGCGGACGTCCCGGCCTCGAACAATGCCCGCGCCACCGCCAGCGGCGCCGCGCAAGCAGGTGCGGCCAGCGCCGCCGGCGCCGACAGCAGCCCCAGCACCCCGATCCCGACCACGGCCCGGGCCATGCGCATCGATGCACTCCCCCGGCGGCGCATCGCCGATCCTGCGCGCGCCACTCAGGCCGCCTCGATCGCTTCGGCCAGCCGCTCGACCGCGATCACCTCCATGCCCTTGACCGAACCGGCCTTGGGCGCGTTGGCGCGGGGTACGATGGCGCGCTTGAAACCATGGGTGGCCGCCTCGCGCAGGCGCTCCTCGCCATTGGGCACCGGGCGGATCTCGCCGGACAGCCCGACTTCGCCGAAGGCGATGGTCTTCTCCGCCAACGGCTGGTCGCGCAGCGACGACAGCACCGCCAGCAGCACCGGCAGGTCGACCGCGGTCTCCTGCACGCGGATGCCGCCGACCACGTTGATGAACACGTCCTGGTCGCCAACCATCACCCCGCCATGGCGGTGCAGCACCGCCAGCAGCATCGCCAGGCGGTTCTGCTCCAGTCCCACCGCGACCCGGCGCGGGTTGGACAGCGGCGAGGAATCGACCAGCGCCTGCACCTCCACCAGCAGCGGCCGGGTGCCCTCGCGGGTGACCATCACGCAGCTGCCGGGCTGGCGCGTGCTGCCGCCGGACAGGAAGATGGCCGAGGGATTGGGCACTTCCTTCAGCCCCTTCTCGCCCATCGCGAACACGCCCAGTTCGTTGACCGCGCCGAAGCGGTTCTTGAACGCGCGCAGCACCCGGAAGCGGCTGCCGCTCTCGCCCTCGAAGTACAGCACCGCGTCGACCATGTGCTCGAGCACGCGCGGGCCGGCGATGCCGCCCTCCTTGGTGACGTGGCCGACCAGGAACACCGCGGTGCCGGTCTCCTTGGCAAAGCGCACCAGCCGTGCCGCGCTCTCGCGCACCTGGCTGACCGAGCCCGGCGCGGCGGTCAGCGTCTCGGTCCACAGCGTCTGCACCGAGTCGGCGACGATCAGCCTGGGGCGCGCCGCGGCGGCGTGCTGCAGGATCAGTTCGACGCCGGTCTCGGCCAGCGCATCCAGCCCGTCCAGCGGCAGGTCCAGGCGCACCGCGCGCCCGGCCACCTGCGCCAGGGATTCCTCGCCGGTCACGTACAGCACCGGCAGGCTGCCGGCCATCCTCGCCAGCGCCTGCAGCAGCAGGGTCGATTTGCCGATGCCGGGGTCGCCGCCGACCAGCACCACCGCGCCTTCGACCAGGCCGCCGCCCAGCACCCGGTCGAACTCGCCGATGCCGGTGGAAACCCGCGCATGCTCGCTCTGCTGCACGTCCTTGAGCGCGGTGATCTTCGGCGGCTCGAGCTTGCCGGCCCAGCCGCCGCGGCGCGCGGCCGGCGCCTTCGCCGCGGCCGCGCTTTCCAGCACCACCTCGGCCAGGACGTTCCAGGCGCCGCATTCGCCGCACTGGCCCTGCCATTTGCTGTACTCGGCGCCGCATTCGCTGCAGACATAGGCGGTGCGGTTCTTCGCCATCGGGGTTCCTTCGCTGGGGGCCGGCACAGGATACCCGCCAGCCGTCGCAGCCGATGCGACCCTCACGACTAAAGAAGCACACCCAGGCGCCGCTGTCTGGTGCACTCTTGCATCGACGAACCGCCGGACGCTCCCCGCATGGTTGGCACCTATAACCCGATCCTGGTCGTCTTTTCCCTGCTGGTCGCCATCCTCGCCTCGTACACCGCCCTGGACATGGCCGGACGCCTGGCGACGGCGCGCGGGCGCGGCCTGTATGGCTGGATGGCCGGCGGCGCCCTGGCGATGGGCCTGGGCATCTGGTCGATGCACTTCATCGCCATGCTGGCCTTCCACCTGCCGATCCCGGTGGGCTACGACCTGGCCATCACCCTGTACTCGATGGCCGCTTCGATCGGCGCATCGGCCTATGCCCTGTGGCTGGCGTCGCGGCCACACCTGCCGTTGCCACGGCTGGTGGCCGGCGCCGTGCTGATGGGCAGCGGCATCGCCGCCATGCACTACCTGGGCATGGCGGCGATGCGCATGCAGCCGGGCATCGACTACGACCCGCTGTGGTTCGCCGCCTCGATCCTGGTCGCCATCGGCGCGTCCGGCGCGGCGCTGTGGATCGCGCTGTGGCTGCGCCGCGAGAGCCGCCATACCCGGCTGCTGCGACTGGCCGCCTCGCTGGTGATGGGCCTGGCGATTGTCGGCATGCACTACACCGGCATGGCCGCCGCGACCTTCCCGGCCGGCAGCATCTGCGCGGCGGTGATCGATGGCGGTCTGGAAACCCGCTGGCTGGCGGTGCTGGTGATCGTGGCCACCGTGGCCATCATCGGCATCACCCTGGTCGCCTCGCTGTTCGACCGGCGCCTGCACCACCGTACCGGCCACCTGGCCGACTCGCTGGCGCGCGCCAACCAGGAGCTGGTGGAGGCGTCGCTGCACGACCCGCTCACCCGCCTGCCCAACCGCATGCTGCTGCAGGACCGGATCGAACAGGCGATCGAGAACGCGCACCGGCACGGCACCTCGGTCGCGGTGCTGTTCTGCGACCTGGACGGCTTCAAGCTGGTCAACGACGCCTACGGCCACCAGTTCGGCGACCGCCTGCTGGCGCGCGTGGCCGAACGGGTACGCGGGCTGCTGCGGCCGCAGGACACCCTCGCCCGCCTCGGCGGCGACGAGTTCGTCGCGGTACTCGGGGTGGAATCGACCGACGATGCGGTGGTGGTCGCCGAACGCGTCACCGCGGCGGTGGCCGAGCCGCTGCTGATCGACGGCGCCGAGCTGCAGCTCAGCGCCAGCCTGGGCATCGCGCTGTACCCGGACGATGCCACCAGCGAGCGCGAGCTGATGGCGCACGCCGACGCGGCGATGCACCACACCAAGCAGTCCGGCCGCAACGGCTACACGTTCTTCACCCCGGCGATGCAGGCCAGCACCAGCCGCCGCCTGCGCCTGCTGCAGGACCTGCGCCGGGCGATCGCGCGCGACGAACTGCTGCTGCACTACCAGCCCAAGTTCCCGGCCAGCGGCAAGCCGGTGATCGGCGCCGAGGCGCTGCTGCGCTGGCAGCACCCGGAACTGGGCCTGCTGGGCCCGGATACGTTCATCCCCATCGCCGAGCGCAGCGGCCTGATCCTGGCCATCGGCGACTGGGTGCTGGACCGCGCCTGCGCCCAGCTGCGCGCCTGGCATGATGCCGGCCACCCCGGCTGGTCGATGGCGGTGAACCTGTCGCCGCTGCAGTTCGCCTCGCCGGCGCTGGTGGAAACGGTGCGCGAGACACTCCGGCGGCATGCGCTGGACCCCGCCCACCTGACCCTGGAGGTCACCGAGACCACGGCGATGAAGGACGTCGAGGACAGCCTGCAGCGGCTCAACACGCTGACCGCGATGGGGGTGAAGATCGCCATCGACGATTTCGGCACCGGCTATTCCAGCCTGCTGTACCTCAAGCGCATGCCGGCCTCGGAACTGAAGATCGACCGCGCGTTCGTGCGCGACCTGGAGCACAACCCGGAGGACGCGGCCATTGTCTCCTCGATCGTCGCGCTCGGCCGCTCGCTGCAGTTGCAGGTCGTGGCCGAAGGGGTGGAGACCGAGGCCCAGCGCGCATTCCTCGACCAGCTCGGCTGCGACCTGCTACAGGGCTACCACCTCGGCCGGCCGATGGATGCGGAAACCTTCCTGCAGCGGGCCGGCTGAGCGCAGTCTCGCACCCGGCCGGCGCCGCCCGGACACGCGCCGGCCCGGCGCCTGCGACGCACGCGCAACGAAAAGGCCGCCCCGGGGGGCGGCCTGGCTTTCGATCGCGGCGTCGTACGGCGTCAGTGCATCATGTGGTAGTTCATGTTCCACATGACCCACAGCGTGCCGGCGACGATGATGCCGATCACCACCACGGTGAACAGGCCGGCATTGACGTTCCAGCGCGCGGCCGAGGAGCGGTCCAGGTGCAGGAAGAACACCAGGTGGACCAGCAGCTGCAGCAGGCCGGAGACCAGGATCACCATCGCCGTGGCGAAGGTCGAGGACAGGCCACCGCTCATCACCACCCAGAACGGGATGATGGTCAGGATGGCCGCCAGCACGAAGCCGATCAGGTAGGACTTGACGCTGCCGTGGCTCTCGCCGCCGGCACCGTGGGCGTGGTTGTCATGTGCGGACATCAGAGGGCTCCCGACAGATAGACGACAGAGAACACGCCGATCCAGACCAGGTCCAGGAAGTGCCAGAACAGGCTCAGGCACGCCATGCGGGTCTTGTTGGTCTGGGTCAGGCCGTTGCGCTTGAGCTGGATGAACATCACCAGCAGCCACAGCAGGCCGGCGCTGACGTGCAGGCCGTGGGTACCGACCAGGGCGAAGAACGCCGACAGGAAGGCGCTGTGGTCCGGGCCGTAGCCCTGGTGCACCAGGTGGTTGAACTCCCAGATCTCCATGGCCATGAAGCCGGCGCCCAGCAGCCAGGTGATGACCAGCCAGGTGAACATCAGGCCGACCTTCTTCTGGTGCATGGCGATCATGCCCAGGCCGAAGGTCAGCGACGAGATCAGCAGCAGCGCGGTCTCGCCGGCCACGAACTTGAGGTCGAACAGCTCCTTGGCGCCCGGGCCGCCGTTGGTACCGCCGGCCAGCACAACGTAGGTGACGAACAGCGAGGCGAAGATGAGCAGGTCGCTCATCAGGTACACCCAGAAACCGAAGATGGTCTTCTCGCCGGTGTCGTGGTGGTGCTCGTGGTCGTGGCCATGGTCCGCCGCGTGCGCGGCGTGGCCATGGTTCAGCGTGTGGGCGGTCGTGCTCATGCCTTCACCTCGGTCTTCACCAGCCCCTGCGCTTCCAGGTGGCGGCGATGTTCGTTTTCGATGCGTTCCACTTCGGCGGCCGGCACCCAGTAATCCACGTCATTGTCGAACGTGCGGTAGATGAAGGTGCCGATCATGCCGACCAGGCCGACGATGGCCAGCCACCAGATGTGCCAGATCATCGCGAAGCCGAACACCAGGCTGAAGGCGCCGATCACCACGCCGGTACCGGTGTTGCGCGGCATGTGGATGTCGCTGTAGCGGGCCGGCTTCGGCCAGGCTTCGCCACGCTGCTTGCGCTCCCAGAAATCGTCCAGTTCCTCGCCCTTGGGCAGGACGGCGAAGTTGTAGAACTGCACCGGCGAAGCGGTTTCCCACTCCAGCGTGCGCGCATCCCACGGGTCGCCGGTCAGGTCCACGTTCTTCTTGCGGTCGCGGATGGACACGATGATCTGGATCACCTGGCACAGGATGCCAGCGCCGATGATGAAGGCACCGATCATCGCGACCACGAAGTACGGCTGGTAGTCGGCGTTCGGATAGCTCTGCAGGCGGCGGGTGACGCCCATGAAGCCCAGCACGTACAGCGGCATGAAGGCCACGTAGAAGCCGATGAACCAGCACCAGAACGCGCGCTTGCCCCAGGTCTCGTCCAGCTTGAAGCCGAACATCTTCGGGAACCAGTAGGTGATGCCGGCGAACATGCCGAACACCACGCCGCCGATGATCACGTTGTGGAAGTGGGCGATCAGGAACAGCGAGTTGTGCAGCACGAAGTCGATGGCCGGGATCGCCAGCATCACGCCGGTCATGCCGCCGATGACGAAGGTGACCATGAAGCCGATGGTCCACAGCACCGGCGAGGTGAAGTGCACGCGGCCGCGGTACATCGTGAACAGCCAGTTGAAGATCTTCACGCCGGTCGGGATCGAGATGATCATCGTCGTGATGCCGAAGAAGGCATTGACGTTGGCACCCGAACCCATGGTGAAGAAGTGGTGCAGCCACACGATGAACGACAGCACGCCGATGCAGGCCGTGGCGTACACCATGCCCTTGTAGCCGAACAGGGTCTTGCGCGAGAAGGTGGCGATGACCTCGGAGAACACGCCGAACGCCGGCAGCACCAGGATGTAGACCTCCGGGTGGCCCCAGATCCAGATCAGGTTGATGTACAGCATGGCGTTGCCGCCGCCGTCATTGGTGAAGAAGTGCATGCCCAGGTAGCGGTCCAGGGTCAGCAGCACCAGGGTGACGGTCAGCACCGGGAACGCGGCGATGATCAGCACGTTGGTCACCAGCGCGGTCCAGCTGAACACCGGCATGTGCATCAGCTTCATGCCCGGGGTGCGCATCTTGAGGATGGTGATGAAGAAGTTGATGCCGCTCAACGTGGTACCCAGGCCGGAGACCTGCAGGCCCCAGATGTAGTAATCCACGCCTACGCCGGGACTGTATTCCTTGCCCGACAGGGGCGGGAACGCCAGCCAGCCGGTCTGCGCGAATTCACCCACGCCCAGCGAGATCATCACCAGGCCCGCGCCGGCCACGAACAGCCAGAAGCTGAGCGAGTTCAGGAACGGGAAGGCGACGTCGCGCGCGCCGATCTGCAGCGGCACGACCAGGTTCATCAGGCCGGTGATCAGCGGCATCGCCACGAAGAAGATCATGATCACGCCGTGGGCGGTGAAGATCTGGTCGTAGTGATGCGGTGGCAGGTAGCCCTCGGCGCCACCGGCGGCGACGGCCTGCTGCAGGCGCATCATGATCGCGTCGGCGAAGCCGCGCAGCATCATGATGAAGGCGACGATCAGGTACATCGCGCCGATCTTCTTGTGGTCCACCGAGGTGAACCACTCGTTCCACAGGTAGCCCCACAGCCTGGCGCGGGTGATCAGGCCCAGCACCAGCAGGCCGATCAGCCCGGCCGCGCCGAGCGTGATCATGATGATCGGCTCGTGGTACGGGACCGCTTCGATAGTCAGTTTGCCCAGCATTGTCATTCTCCCGAGGCGCCGTGCCCGGCGTGGGCGGCGTGCTCGTCAACATTGTGTCCGGCGTCATCGGCAGCGTCCGGCCGGCTGTCGCCCGCGTCGTGGCCGTCATGGCCCGCGTGCGCGGCGGCATCCTGCGGCGCGGCCGCGTGGTCGTGCTTCTTCATGCCGAAGTGGTGGTTCTCGCCCATGTGGCGGGCCAGGATCCAGTCGAACAGACCGGCTTCGGTGCGGCCGTAATAGGTCACCGGATACCAGTCATGGTTCTTCTCGGCGCCCAGTTCGGTGAACGCGGCCTTGTCCAGCAGCCTGTCGCTGGCGCGGACCTTGTCCAGCCAGGCGCGGTACTGTTCGTCGCTCACCGCGTGCGCGGTGAAATGCATCTTGTTGAAGCCCGAGCCGCTGTAGTGCGAGGCCATGCCCTCGAACGCGCCGGCCTCGTTGGCGATCAGGTGCAGCTTGGTCTGCATGCCCGCCATCGAGTAGACCATGCTGCCCAGGCTCGGGATGAAGAACGCGCTCATCACCGTGTCGGAGGTGATCTTCAGGTTCAGCGGCGCATCGACCGGGAAGGTCAGCTCGTTGACCACGGCCACCTTCTCTTCCGGGTAGACGAACAGCCACTTCCAGTCCATCGAGATCGCCTCGACCACCACCGGGGCGCGCTCGGATTCGATCGGCCGGTACGGGTCCAGCGCGTGCGAGGAACGCCAGGTCAGCACCGCCAGCACCAGCACGATCATGCAGGGGATCGACCACACCACCACTTCGATGGCGGTGGAATGCGACCACTTGGGCTCGTAGCGGGCCTTGGTGTTGGAGGCGCGGTACTTCCACGCGAACGCCAGGGTCATCACGATCACGGGGACGACGACCAGCAGCATCAGCACCGTGGCGGTGATCAGCAGGGTCTTCTCGTCCTGGCCGATCTGGCCTTTGGGGTTGAGGATGGCCGCGTCGCAGCCCGCCAACAGCGCGGACAGGACAAGCAGCATGCCCGGACGCAGGCTGCGTCCAAGTGATTTCAACGGAATCATCGGTCGATCCAATTGCGAGGGGGGGCCTGGTCCGGCACTCCCTTGCACGCTTGCGCGAAACGACCACCCGGTGATGAACCGCCGGGGAAAACGTATACGGGACTGCCGGATTCAGCGCGGCAATTCTAGGCTTCGCCCATCACTTTAGAAAGGCATTGACAATGATCCAGCGCAGCTGGAGCCCGATTCAGCATGCGACATGTTGTCGCACCCGCGCACAAGGCGCGCGTTCATGTCGCCTCCCGGTGGCCGGCGCCGGCCACCGGGAGGACTTGGTGCATCAGAAGCGGTAACCCACGCCCAGCATGACCCCGTTCACGGTCTGGCCGTCGCGGCGTTCACCGACGTAGTCGAACATCACCGACAGGCGCTCGCTGGCACGGCTGCTGACGCCCAGGTTCCACGACAGCAGCTGCTCGCCCACGTCCTGGCTGGCCGCGCCGAAGGTCAGGTCCGGCGCCGCGGCGAAGGCCGAGGTGAAGCGGGCCTGCGAATCGCCCAGTTCCTGCTGCCACAGCACCCGCGCGTGCGGGGTGATGCGCTCGCCGTTGCTGCCGTGGAAGCTCTTGAACAGCTGCAGGCCGGCGCCGACGCGCACGCTCTCCAGGCTGCCGCTGCGACCGGTCAGCGCGCCGACGGCCTGGCCTTCGTTGAAGCGGGCGTTGGACAGGCGGGTGTAGTCGACCACCGGCAGCAGCGGCTGCACCACGGTGCCACCGGCGGTGGTGAACGACAGGCCGTGCTCCAGGCGTGCCGACAGCGCGTCGCTGTCGTACTTGGCGCGCAGCGGGGCGTCCAGGCCCTCGATGCCGGCAATGCCGCGGCGGGTGTCGTGGCTCAGGTCGGTGTAGCGCACCGACGCGGCCACGTAGCCCTTGGCATAGGCCGCATCCAGGTAGCCGCCGATGTCCAGGGCACGGACGTCGCCGTGGAAATCAGAGCCGTCGCGACCCTTGGCCGACATGTCGGCCGCGGCCACGCTCACGCCCAGCGCCACCTTGTCGTCGGCCACGCGGGTGTCGGCACCGATCACGATGCCACCGATGTTCTGCTTCATCCCGGCAACATCGCCCTGCGCCTTGATCCGGCCCTGGGTGCTGAAGCCACGACCCCAGATGCCGACGCCACGACGGCTGTCGCCGCCCTGCATGCCGCCCTCCCCTTCGCCATTGGCGGCCGGCTCGACCAGGTGCATGGCCAGCTGGCTGAACAGGCTGCTGTTGCCCGTGCCCGGCTGCGCCGACGCCGCCTGCGCCGCACGCGCGGCCAGGCCATCGGCATCGCCACCGTTGCTGCGCATGTCGAACTGGTGGTGCTGGATGACGCTGCCGATGCTGTCGACCAGCGCGGCGTCGGCCAGCTGCAGGGTGGCGTGCGCGTCGCCGCGCAGCGCACCGGCCTGCTGCCGGATCACGTCGCGGTCGGAGAACTGCAGCGCGCCCAGCAGCGGCTTCATGCCGGCGCGACCGCTGTTGGCGGCCGCCGCCAGCGCGCGGCCCAGGCCATCGCCGGACTGCGTGTTGGCGAACAGCCCGGTCTGCTCGAAACCGGTGTTGGCGGTCAGCCACAGTCCGTCGGCGCTCTGGTGCACGTTGAAGCTGAGCAGCGAGTTGTGGCGCGGGCGGAACACCTCGCCGTCGACGATGCTGGCGCTGTAGGCGTCATCGCCCAGGCGCGCGACCTGCTGGAAGCCCTTGTAGGCGCCGGCCATGTAGATCGGCCCGTCGATCAGCTCGCGGGTGTAGTCGGCGCCATAGAAGCCCTCTGCCACGTTCAGTGCCAGCTGCGCGCCCGGCGCCACGACCAGCGCACCGTCGTTCATGCCGTCGTCGAAGAACCCGCCCACGCGCAGGCGGCCGGCCGCCGCGCCGCCGGCCTCGGTCACGTCGAAGGCCACCAGCGAGCCCGGCTGGATGTTGACGTAGCCGTGGGTGGTGAGGTCGCCGCCGCGCGGCATCAGCAGGCCGTTGATGACCACGCGGCTGAAGCCGTCCTCGCGCCACGACGGGCCGGTGATGCCGAGCATGGCATTGGAGTCGATGGTCGCCGAGCCGATGTCGCCATGCCCGACCAGCGCGCCGTCACGCTGCACGCGCAGTTCGGTGGTGCGCAGGGCGCCGCCTTCCAGCACGATGGCGCCGTTGTCCACGCGCATCAGGTCCGCGCCGGTGGTGGCCGCGGTCCGCCATACCGCACCGTTGCCGATGCTGATCACGCCTGCCGAGTCGGCCAGGGCCGAGCTGTCGAGCTGGTCCAGGCGCAGCTTCGAGCGCAGCAGTGCCTGGATCCCCGGGTCGCTCAGATAGTCCTGGAGCGAGAACTGGCCGATGCCGTTGGGGCCATCCTGCGCCAGGTTGTAGAGGGTGACGGCCAGGTTGATGTAGGTGGTGCCGTAGTCGGCGTCGGTCCAGCGCGCGAAGTCGTCGTCCACCAGTGCCTGCAGCAGCCTGCCGGTACGCAGGTAGCCGGGATTGATGTCGCCGGTCACGTTGGACGTCACCCGCAGGGTGTCGCCCGGGTTGTTGTAATCGGCCGAGGTCATGATGTTGTTGTTGAACATGTCCTGCCCGGGGAAGGTCTCCTCCGCGCGGCCGGTGCCGTCCGGATCGAAGCTGACCGAGTCGCCGTTGGTGCGCGCCGGGTCGGCGAACACCAGCAGGCCGTTGGGCTGGGTCACCTGGAACAGCGCCTTGTACAGCAGCTCCTCGTCCATGCCGCCGCCGTAGTTGCCGGCGTAGATGCCGAACATGCGCGGCGACGGCCCGTAGGTCACGCGGCCGCCGGAGCTGGCGGCGTGGATCTGCACCGAGTCGACCTCGGTCGGCAGGTCACCGGCCATGTAACGCTCGACGCCACCGGACTGCATGATCGAGCAGGAGGAGATGCAGCGGCCGGACACGATGGTGTTCAGGCCGGCGGTACGGATCACCGCCTGCAGCCATTCGCCGCTGATCAGCGCGCCGCCGTTGGACGTGCGCAGCACCACCTCGCGGAACGGCCGCCCTTCGGCCTCGGCCTTGGCCAGCATCGCCGGCAGCGCCATGATGTCGGCCAGGGTGACATCACCGCTCAGGAAGATGCGGTCACCGTTGACATGGACCGCCATCGCGTTCGCGTCCCCGGCCACGCCGAAAGCGGCAGTGGCCAGCAGTCCGGACAGCGCCATACTCAATACCGATCGTTTCATTCGCACTTCTCTCTCCATGGTTGCAGCGGCATCCCGCTCATCCCGCGCCTGCGGGACCACAGCAGAACGCGCAGCAGCGCCGATCACCCCCAGTCCCGCCGCCCATCGACCCTGAACGCGTTCACCAATGCGCCCGGTATTCCGCCGGATGCTTCCCGCCGGCGCCGTGCTGCGTACACTCTCCGGCACACTTGGCTTACGGATACCCCGACTGTCTGCTTCCCGTGCCCCGGTCGACGGCGTCGCGCCCGCCCCCTTCGGCGATGGCTTCACGCTGTTCCTGCGCACGCAGCGCGAGCCGCTGCGCGCCTTCCTGCGCGCGCGCGGCACCAGCGAGGAGGACGCCGAGGACATCGTGCAGGACTGCATGGAGCGGCTGATCCGCTACCGCGAGCATCCGCACGCGGAACTGAAACTGCTGCTGTACCGGATCGCACGCAATCGCCTGGCCGACCGCGGCCGCTCACCGCACGCCGCACCGCACCTGCCGCTGGCCGAACAGGACCTGCCGAGCGAAGCGCCGTTCTCCACGCCCGGGCCGCTGCGCCAGGCCGAATCGGGACAGATGCTCAACACCCTGCGCCAGGCGCTGCTGAAACTGCCCGAGCGCTGCCGCGAGGTCTACCTGCTCAACCGCATCACCGGCATGAGCTACAGCCAGATCGCCCGCCACCGCGGCATCACCGCCAAGACGGTGGAAAAGCACGTCGCGCGCGCCCTGCAGGGGTTGCGCCGGGAGCTGGGGGCCGACGCGTTCGGCATGGGCGGGGACGAATGACCGGGCGCGATACGCCGCCCCGCGACGCGCTGTTCGCCCGCGCTGCGGCCTGGGTGGCACGGCTGGACGCCGCCGACTGCACCCGCGCCGAACGGGCGGCCTTCGAGGAATGGCTGGCCGCCGATCCGGCGCGGGTGCGCGCCTGGGCCGAGGCCGAACGGCTGCACGCGTCAGCCGCGACGCTGCGCGATGATCCCTGGCTGCGCGCCGGCGCCCGCCACGTGGTCCGGCGGCCCCTCTACCGGCGGCCCCTGTTCGGGGTGGCCGCGGCCGCGGCGCTGTGCCTGGCGGTCGGAACCGGCTGGGTACTGGCCACCGATGGCAACCCTACCCCGCATACCTACGTCAACAGCGGCTTCGCGCCCCAACGCCAGCTGCTCGAGGACGGCAGCGTCGTGGTACTCGACGCCCGCACCACCCTGACCGCGCGGTTCGGCTGGCGCAGGCGCGGCATCGAACTGCAGCAGGGCCGGATGCAACTGCAGGTGGCGCCGTCGTCGCGGGCTATGCGGGTGCAGGCAGGCAACAGCGTGCTGCGCGATATCGGCACCACCTTCCAGGTCGAACTGCTGGATGACGGGCGGATCGACATCGCGCTGCTCGACGGCGCCCTGGAAATCGACAGCCGCGGCACGCAGCGCATGCACGCCGCCCTGCGGCCGGGACAACAACTGCAGGTGCTGCCGTCGGGCCGCATCGAGCCGGCCAGCCCGCTTCCGCAGCCGCAGGCCGAGGCCTGGCCACAGGGGCGGCTGCTGTTCGACGCCACGCCGTTGCCGGTGGTGATCGCCAGGATGAACCGCTACACCGCCACACCGCTGGCCATCGCCGATCCGGCGCTGGCGCCGCTGGCCGTGAGCGGCACGTTCGCCGCCGGCGACCAGGCTGCATTGCTGTCCGCACTGGAACTGGGCTGGTCGGTCACCGCGCGCGCGCGCGCCGACGGTACGCTCGAGCTGCGCGGCGTGCGCTGAGCACCGCGATGGGCATGCTGATCGACCGCCTGCGCCCGCCCCTGCTGTGCCTGGCACTGCTGGTCGCGTCGCCGGCCATGGCCGCGTCGGCTGGCAAGGCGGTGGACTACCAGGTCGCGCGCGGCCCGCTGGTACAGGCCCTGCGCGAATGGTCGCGGCAGGGCGACACCCCGTTGTTGTTCGACGCCCGCGAACTGGCCGGGCTGGACAGCGCCGGCGTCAACGGCACGCTGCCGCCCGCGGCCGCACTGGAATGGCTGCTGCAGGGGCTGCCGGTCAGGCTGGCGCGCTCGCCCGGGGGGATATTCACCGTACGGCGCCAGCAGGCACCGCCCCGCCCAGCACCCGGACCCACCGCTGCGCCTGCAGCCGCGGCCGCACCCGCGGTGACGGCACCGGACGTCGAATTCGCGCCACTGCATGTCACCGGCAGCCGCCTGCCGCGCACGTCGCTGCAGACCACGATGCAGGTGGACGTGATCGAACGCGAGGACATACGCCGCAGCGGCTACGGCTCGCTGTTCGACCTGCTGCGCCACCTGCCCGGCATGAACGGGCGGCCACCGCTGGATGCGGCGCGCGACGGCGATTCACCCTACCTGCCCGGCGGCGCCGCGGCGGCCACCAGCCTGGACGGGATGGGCCCGCGCGCCACGTTGTTCCTGGTCAACGGCCGGCGCCTGCCGCGCTACCCCATGGTGTCGCTGCAGCAGGGCGCCCTCACCGACCTGGGCGGGCTGCCGCTGAGCTTCGTCGAACGCATCGAACTGGTCCGCGGCGGCGCCTCGGCCATCTACGGCGCTGATGCCATGGCCGGCGTGGTCAACATCGTGCTGCGCGACCACGCCGATGGCCCCGAAGCCATGCTGCAGACCGGCACCAGCAACCAGGGCGATGGCGCCCAGTACCGGGTGCAGGCCGCCACCGGCAACGGCGGTGCGGGCGACGACTGGTTCCTCGGCATCGACCTGCAACGGACCGACCACGTCGCCGGCGACCGCCGCGACTGGCACCGCGAACGGCAACGCTATCCGATCGGCCTGCTGACCCGCGACGGGTACTACCTGCCGGCCTACCTGTGCCCGTCCGGCATGCGCGAGGACAGCGGCTGCTGGTACGACAGCTCGCGCCCGCGCTCGCTGCAGCCCGCCTCATCCACCGCCGCCGCCTACGGCCATTGGCGGCACGACGCGGGCAACGGCCTGCACGCCCACGCAGAACTACGCGCCAGCCTTGCCCGCCAGCGCTACGGACTGGGGCCGACGGCGGCGGCCCTGCGCCTGGCCGACGGCAGCCTGATCAACCATGTATTCGAGGAAGGCGGCAGCGTGCGCCCGACGATCCACAGCCTCGAACTGGACCTTGCAGCCGGCATCGGCCGCGATCGCGGCGACGGCGGCTGGGAAGCGGGACTGGGCCGGCAACGCAGCGAAACCACGCTGTCGACCGAGGGCGCGGTGCGTAGCGCGCGGCTGTTCGATGCCGTGGCCAACGGCTACATCCCGGGATTCACGCCACTGGATCCATTCCTGAGCGAGCAGTTGTTCCCGCGCAGCCGCAACCGCGGCCGCACCGACCAATGGCTGGCGTGGTGGGGCGTGCGCCACGCCCTGGGCACGCTTGCAGGCGGTACCGCGCAACTGGCCACCGGCATCGACCTGCGGCACGAAACCTGGACCTCGCGCCCGGACCGGCTGCTCGAGGACGGCGAACTGGCACTGGGCCTGCCCACCGACCGGCGCAGGCTTTCCACCCAGAGCAACGCCGGCTATGTCGAAATCGGCCTGCCGCTGGCCGAGCCGCTGCGCCTGGACCTGGCCGGCCGCCTGGACCACGATGCCGGCGAACTTTCTTTTTCACCCCGCGCCGGCCTGCGCTGGAATCCCTCGCCGGCCTGGTCGCTGCTGCTCTCGGGCGGCCGCGGCTATCGCGCGCCGAGCCTGTTCGAACGGCGGCGCCCGCCGGGGTACTTTGGCGCCGAAGCCATAGCGTGGTCGCCCGCGCTGCCGGCCTGCGCGCACCCCGCTGGCAACGCCTGCCTGGTGGACGTACAGGTGGTGGAGAACACCGGCGTGCGGGCCGAAACCTCGCGCAACCAGAGCCTTGGCGCCATCTGGAGCCCAACGCCCGGACTCAGCCTGTCGCTCACCCACAACCGCGTCGAACTGCGCAACGAGATCCTGGCCCTGCGCCCGGCCGATGCCGGCTGGAACGCGGATACCTGGCTGCTCGACGAACGCGGCCGGTTGCAGTCGCTGCGCCTGTATTTCGACAACATCGGGCGCACCGTGTCGCGCAACTGGGTGCTGCACGGCGACTACCTGCGCACCTCCGCCGCCGGCCAGTGGCGGCTGTCGCTCGACGCGCTCCACCAGCAGACGCTGCGCCGCCGCGAGCACGCCGGTGGCCGCTGGATCGACCTGCGCGGCCACGCCACGCCGGGCACGGCGGCCAATGCCTCGCTGCACTGGCAGGGCGCGCGCTGGGGCAGTTCGCTGCATGCGCGCTATGCCGGCAGCACCCGCGCCTGGCCGGCCGCCGGCAACTGCCCCGCGGCGCAGCGCGGCAACGACCAGTGCAGCAATCCGGCGCAACTGCGCTGGAACCTGCACCTGGACCGCCGCATCGGCGCGCGCATGACCGCGGCGCTGGACGTCCTCAACCTGTTCGATACCCAGCCGGTGAACTACCTGCCCGGCAACGGCGGCTTGTCCGCCGGGCTGGACGATCCGCTGGGACGCTATTTCCAGCTGACCCTGCAGTTCCACTGACCCGGGCGCCGCCTGCGCTGCAAAACAAAAGGCCAGACGCGGACGCCTGGCCTTTGTTCGATGCTGGTGCCGGAAACAGGAGTCGAACCTGCGACCTACGCATTACGAATGCGCCGCTCTACCAACTGAGCTATTCCGGCGGAGCCGCGAATTGTAGGGGCTGGCCGGCGATGTGGTCAATCGACCAGGCGCAGGCGCAGTTCCTTGGGCAGCGCGAACACCATCGACTCCGGCTCGCCGGCCAGTTCGGCGATGCCACCGGCGCCGAGTTCGCGCAGGCGCTCGATCACGCCGTCGACCAGCACCTGCGGCGCCGATGCGCCGGCGGTCAGGCCGACGCGCTGCTTGCCGGTCACCCACTGCGGGTTGATCTCGTGCGCGCCGTCGATCAGGTACGACTCCACGCCCTCGCGGCGGGCCAGTTCGGCCAGGCGGTTGGAGTTGGAACTGTTCGGCGAACCGACCACCAGCACCAGATCGCACTGTTGCGCCAGTTCGCGCACCGCGTCCTGGCGGTTCTGCGTGGCGTAGCAGATGTCGTCGTTCTTCGGCCCCTGGATGGCGGGGAACTTGGCGCGCAGCGCGGCGATCACGCTGCGGGTGTCGTCCACCGACAGCGTGGTCTGGGTGGTGTAGGCCAGGTTCTCGGGCTGGCCGACGCGCAGCGCGGCGACATCGTCCTCGTCCTCGACCAGGTAGATGGCACCGGCGCCCTCTTCGCTGCGCCACTGCCCCATCGTGCCCTCGACCTCGGGGTGGCCCTCGTGGCCGATCAGCACCACGTCGCGACCCGCGCGGCAATGGCGCGCGACCTCGAAATGCACCTTGGTCACCAGCGGGCAGGTCGCGTCGAACACCTTGAGCCCGCGCCGCCCGGCCTCGTCGCGCACCGCCTGCGACACGCCGTGGGCGCTGAAGATCACCGTGTTTCCGTCCGGCACCTCGTGCAGCTCCTCGACGAAGATCGCGCCGCGCTGCTTCAGGTCGTCGACCACGAAGCGGTTGTGCACGACTTCGTGGCGCACGTAGATGGGGGCGCCCAGCGTCTCGATCGCGCGCTTGACGATCTCGATGGCGCGGTCGACGCCGGCACAGAAGCCGCGGGGGTTGGCAAGCAGTACGTCCATGCGGCGATTCTAATGGCGACGGCGGGAAATAAGGGGAACGGGACCGAAACCGTACCGCCTCATCCCGCCTTCCCGGGCCCGCGCCTGCGCCCCTCGAACAGCCCGGACAGGGCGATGCCGATGGCGCCGGCCACGATCGCCGAATCGGCGATGTTGAACGACGGCCAGTAGTGGTCGCCGACGTACCACTGGATGAAGTCCACCACGTGGCCGTGGACCTGGCGGTCGATGACGTTGCCGATGGCGCCGCCGATCACCAGCGCGTACGGCAGCGCCGCGCGCCAGTTGCCGCGCGCGGTGCGCGACAGCCAGAACGCCATCAAACCGCTGATGCCCACCGCCAGCGCGGTGAAGAACCACAGCTGCCAGCCGCCGGCGTCGCTGAGGAAGCTGAACGCCGCGCCGGTGTTGTAGGTGCGGTACCAGTTCCAGAAGCCGTCGATCACCGGCACCGGGGTGAACTCGGGCAGGCTGGCCAGTACCCAGGCCTTGCTCCACTGGTCCAGGCCGATGACCGCCACCGACACCAGCAGCCAGATCAATGCGTTGGGTTTGACAGCCTTTGCTTGCATGTAATGCGCCTGTAGTGGAGTGGCATGGAACGGAGATGCGTCATCGCGCACCATCCGTTCCGGGTAACGCGCGGATCAGAACCAGCGGCGGTCTTCGCCGGCGCCGTCGATGTTGCCGACGCAGCGGCCGCACAGCTCCGGGTGCGCGGGATCGCCGCCGACGTCGCCGCGATGGTGCCAGCAGCGCACGCACTTGGCCTTTTCGGTCGGCTGGGCGCTGACGAACACCTCGTCGGTGGTCGCCGGGCGCACGCTCACGTCGCCGCTGATGAACAGGAAACGCAGTTCATCGGCCAGCGGCTGCCAGCGCACCGCCTGTTCCTGGCTGGCGGCCACGGTGATCTCGGCCTCCAGCGCGGCGCCGATGGCACCATTGGCGCGCATCGGCTCCAGCACCTTGGCCACCTGCTCGCGCAGGGCCAGCAGTTGCTCGAAGTCGGCGGCCGACAACTGCGCGTCGGCCGGCAGCGGCGCCAGGCCGTCGTACCAGGTGGTGAACAGCACGTTGCCGGCATGCTCGCCCGGCAGGTAGCCCCACAGTTCGTCGGCGGTGAAGGTCAGGATCGGCGCGACCCAGCGCACGAACGCCTCGGCGATGCGGTACATCGCGCTCTGCGCCGAACGGCGGCCGCGCGAATCGGCCGGCATCGTGTACAGGCGGTCCTTGGTCACGTCCAGGTACAGCGAGCCCAGGTCGACGCTGCAGAAGTTCAGCAGCAGCTGCACGATCTCGGCCATGTTGTAGCTGGCGTAGGCGGCCTTGATCTTCTCCTGCAGCTCGAACGCGCGGTGCACGATCCAGCGGTCCAGCGCCACCATGTCCTCCAGCGGGCGCAGGTGCAGGGACGGATCGAAGCCGTCGAGGTTGCCGAGCAGGAAGCGCGCGGTGTTGCGCAGGCGCCGGTAGGCGTCGGCATTGCGCTTGAGGATTTCCTGCGACAGCGACATCTCGTTGCTGTAGTCGGCCGAGGCGATCCACAGGCGCAGGATGTCCGCGCCCAGGGTGCGCATGATTTCCTGCGGCTCGATGCCGTTGCCCAGCGACTTGGACATCTTGCGTCCGTGCTCGTCCACGGTGAAGCCGTGGGTCAGGCACTGGCGGTACGGGGCGTGCCGGTCGATGGCCACGCCGGTCAGCAGCGAGGACTGGAACCAGCCACGATGCTGGTCCGAGCCTTCCAGGTACAGGTCGGCCGGCTTGCCGAAGCCGCGCGCCAGCAGCACGCCCTCGTGGGTGACGCCCGAGTCGAACCAGACATCGAGGATGTCGGTGACCTTTTCGTACTGCGCGGCCTCGTCGCCGAGCAGCTCGGCCGGGTCCAGCGAGTACCACACGTCGATGCCGCCTTCCTGCACGCGGTCGGCCACCTGCTGCATCAGCTCGACGGTGCGCGGGTGCGGCTGCCCGGTTTCGCGGTGGGTGAACAGCGCGATCGGCACGCCCCAGGTACGCTGGCGGCTGATGCACCAGTCCGGGCGGCCATCGACCATGCTGGCGATGCGCGCCTTGCCCCAGGCCGGGAACCAGCCGACGTTGTCGATGGCGGCCATCGCATCGGCGCGCAGCCCGGCCTTGTCCATCGAGATGAACCACTGCGGGGTGGCGCGGAACACCACCGGCGTCTTGTGGCGCCAGCAGTGCGGGTAGCTGTGCTGGATCTCGGCGAACGCCAGCAGCGCGCCATTGCCGCGCAGCACGTCGACGATCAGCGGCTGCGCCTTCCACAGGTGCACGCCGGCCAGCGCCACGTCGCCGGCCGGCGGCGTGGAAGGCAGGTAGACGCCGCGGCCATCGACCGGGTTGATCTGGCCGGCGGTGTACGCATCCATCACCCCGTACTGCTGGCTGACCGCGAAGTCCTCCTGGCCGTGGCCAGGCGCGGTATGCACCGCGCCGGTGCCGTCGGCGTCGGACACGTGCTCGCCGTTGAGCAGCGGGATGTCGCGGTTGGCGTAGAACGGGTGCGCCAGCAGCTGGTTCTCCAGCGCCGCGCCCTTGGCATGGCCGTGCACGACCATCCCGGCCACGCCATAGCGGGCCAGTGACCGCTCGGCCAGCGCCGCGGCCAGCACCAGCCAGCGCGGCTGGCCGTCACGGGCCGGGCCTTCGACCAGCGCGTACTCGATGTCCGCGCCCAGCGACACCGCCAGCGAGGCCGGCAGGGTCCACGGGGTGGTGGTCCAGATCGGCACCGCCACTTCCACCCCAGCCGGCAGCTCGACCCCGAAGCAGGCCGCCAGCGCCCTGGAATCGCGTGCGGCGTAGGCCACGTCGATCGCCGGCGAAGTCTTGTCCTGGTATTCGATCTCGGCTTCGGCCAGCGCCGAGCCGCAGTCGAAGCACCAGTGCACCGGCTTGGCGCCGCGCACCAGGTGCCCGTTGGCGACGATCTTGGCCAGCGCGCGGATCTCGTTGGCCTCGAAATCGAAGCTCAGCGTCTTGTACGGGTTGTCCCAGTCGCCGATCACGCCCAGGCGCTTGAAATCGGCGCGCTGCAGGTTGATCTGCTCCTCGGCGTATTCGCGGCACTTCTGGCGGAACTGCTCGGCATCGAGCTTGGTACCGACCTTGCCCCACTTCTTCTCGACCGCGATCTCGATCGGCAGGCCATGGCAGTCCCAGCCTGGCACGTAGGGCGCGTCGTAGCCGTCCAGGTAGCGCGACTTGACGATGATGTCCTTGAGGATCTTGTTGACCGCATGGCCCAGGTGGATCTGGCCGTTGGCATACGGCGGGCCGTCGTGCAGCACGAACAGCGGCCGCCCCTGGGCGTTCTCGCGAAGCTGCGCGTAGATGCCCTGCTCTTCCCAACGCGCCAGGATGCCCGGCTCGCGCTTGGGCAGGTCGCCGCGCATCGGGAATTCCGTTGCCGGCAGGTGGAGGGTAGCTTTGTAGTCTTGGGTCACGGGTACTTACCCTTGCGCGGCTGTTAATGAAGAGTCCGCACAGGGATGTGCGGGCTGTTGCGAAGGACTCGCATTTCCGGCGTCCGCACAGGGATGTGCGGGCTGTTGCGAGGGACTCGCATGTTCGTTGAGGAGGGTGCGCGCCTGCTCGGCGTCGCGGTGCATCTGCGCGGTCAACGCCGGCAGATCGTTGAACTTCTCTTCGTCACGCAGCTTGGCGACGAACTCGACTTCGATGTGGCGGCCGTACAGGTCGCCCTGGAAATCGAACAGGTGGGCTTCCAGCAGCGGCTCCACGCCCTGCACGGTCGGGCGCGTGCCGAAGCTGGACACCGACGGCCACGGCCCGCCCTGCCCGGAATCGCCGGACACGCCGTGCACCCAGGTGGCGTAGATCCCTGAAAGTGCGGGCGTCCGCGGGAAACGCAAGTTGGCGGTCGGGAAGCCCAGGGTGCGCCCGAGCTGCTTCCCGCGCACCACCCGGCCGCCGATCGCATACGGACGGCCCAGCAGGTCGGCGGCATGGTCGAATTCGCCGGCCACCAGCAGTTCGCGGATGCGGGTACTGGAAATGCGCTCGCCGTTCAGGTGCACCGGCGCGATCTCGCCGGCGGCGAAGCCCAGCTCGGCGCCCATGGCCTGCAGCAGCGCCAGGTCGCCGCCGCGGCGGTGGCCGAAGTGGAACTTCGGGCCGATCCATACTTCGCGCGCTCCCAGCCGGCGCACCAGCATGTCGCGCACGAAATCCTCGGCGGTGATGGCCGCCATCTTCGCATCGAAGCGCAGCAGGCCCACGCTGTCGATGCCCAGCCCGCGCAGCGTGGCCACCTTGTCGCGGGCCAGCATCAACCGTGGCGGCGGGGTATCGCGGGCGAAGAACTCGCGCGGCAGCGGCTCGAAGGCCAGCGCCACCGCCGGCACGCCGAGCGCGCGCGCGCGCTCGACCGCGTGGCGCACCAGCACCCGGTGGCCCCTGTGCAGGCCATCGAAGGCACCAATGCAGACCACGCTTCCCTGCGGGAACAACACCCCGCCCTCGACGTCTCTAAACAGCCTGCTCATTCAAACCCGGATCCGGCCCTTGCGGGCCGGCGCTTTGCCATGTGTAGCCGGGAAGTATAGCGGCGGCGCGGGCACGGCCGCCTCACTGCCCGCGCAGGTCGCGCGGGCGGAAGCCCATGGCGAGCATCGCCAGCAGGTAGGTCAGGCCACCGCCGCCCACCAGCAGCGCCAGGCCGCCGATGCGCTGCCACTTGTCCATGCCGCCGAAGCCCGGCAGCCAGTGCAGCAGCGCCAGCAGCACCGCGCTCATGGCCATGCAGGCCAGCACCAGCCGCAGCACGTAGCCGCCCCACCCCGGGCGCCGCCGGTAAACCCCGGTCCTGCCCAGCCAGTACCAGAGCAGCGCCAGGTTCAGGTAGCTGGACAGCGCGCTGGCGATGCCCAGCGCCAGGTGCAGGCCCGGCTGCGCCGCCAGCGCCGCCATCACGCCCTGCGCCTTCAGCGCTTCGGGCACCATCACCTGGTACAGCACCGCCAGCAGGATGAAGTTGAACACCATGTTGGCCACCAGCGCGGCCACGCCGGCGCGTACCGGGGTCTTGGTGTCCTGGCGCGAGTAGAACGCCGGCAGCACCACCTTCAGCAGCGCGAACGCCGGCAGGCCGAAGCTCAGCCCGTAGACCGACAGCGCGGTCATGCGGGTGTCGAAGTCGGTGAACTCGCGGTACTGGAACAGGGTGGCGATCAGCGGCTGGGCGAGCAGCAGCAGGCCGAGCATGGCCGGCACCGCGATCAGCAGGGTCATGCGCAGGCCCCAGTCCAGCGCGTTGGAGAAGCCCTCGCCGTCGGTCTTGACGTGGTGCCGGGCCAGCGCCGGCAGGATCACCGTGCCCAGCGCCACGCCGAACACCCCCAGCGGCAGCTCCAGGAAACGATCGGCCAGCGACAGCCAGGACTGCGAGCCGTCGCTGAGCCGGGCCGCGATCACCGTGTCCAGCATCAGGTTGATCTGCGCCACCGAGGACCCGAACAGGGTCGGCACCATCAGGGTCAGCACCTTGCGCACGTCGGGATGGTTCCAGCCCCAGCGCGGCAGGGTCAGCAGGTCGATGCCCTTCAGCGACGGCAGCTGGAACAGCAACTGCAGCACGCCGGCCGCCAGCACCGCCCAGCCCAGCGCCAGGATCGGCACCTCCAGCCGGGGCGCCAGCCACAACGCGCCGGCGATCATGCACAGGTTGAGGATCACCGGGGTCAGCGCCGGCATCGCGAACTTCTGGAAGCTGTTCAGCGCCCCGCCGGCCAGCGCGGTCAGCGACACGAACAGCAGGAACGGGAAGGTCAGCCGCAGCAGGTCCACCAGCAGGCCATACTTGACCGGGTCGGCGGCATCGGCGTCGGCGAACAGCCAGGCGATCTGCGGGGTGAAGATCAGGCCCAGCGCGGTCAGCACCAGCAGGACCCCGCCCAGGGTGCCGGACACCCGCGCCATCAGCTCGCGCAGGTCGGCGTGCGGGCGGGTCTCCTTCACTTCGGTGAACACCGGCACGAAGGCGGTGGCGAACGAGCCCTCGGCGAACAGCCGGCGCAGGAAGTTGGGCACGCGGAACGCCACCCAGAATGCATCGGTGGTGGCATTGGCGCCGAAGGTGATGGAAATCGCCTGGTCGCGGACGAGCCCCAGCACCCGCGAGATCATCGTCATGCTGCTGAACGACAGCAGCCCCCGCAACATGCGCGGTGAACTCACCCACGGCCCCCTTGACAACTCGACTTGACGTTCATTCTGACAGCCATCATACTTGCGTGCTTGCTGTTCCCACCATACCGATTTTCAGGAAACCACCACCGTGGCCAATATCAAGTCCGCCAAGAAGCGCGCCAAGCAGACCGTTGTGCGCAACGCGCGTAACACGGCTCAGCGTTCGATGCTGCGCACCGCCGTCAAGAAGGTGATCAAGGCTCTGGATGCCAATGACGCCGCCGGCGCCGAGGCTGCCTTTGCTGTCGCCCAGCCGATTCTCGACCGTTTCAGCGCCCGTGGCCTGATCCACAAGAACAAGGCCGCCCGTCACAAGAGCCGCCTGACCGCCCGCATCAAGGCCCTCAAGGCCGCCTGATCGGCGCGATCATCGGGAGCCGCGCGGCTCCCGACGCCAGAAACCCGGCCAAGGCCGGGTTTTTTGTGTCCGCCATCCGTGGCGGCCACCCTTCGGGCCATCGGCAGGCGATGCCGGAAACCGCTCCCGGCGGGCTTATGTTGCCCGACTCCGCCAGGCAGCGGCAGGAACGGCCACCGCCGCGCGGGGACCGCCTCCGGGAAGCAGCCGCACCGCAGAAACCATCGCAGGGAACGAACGCCGTGGCGTCGGCAGCAATGAAAAACCCGGCCGTGGCCGGGTTTTTCCTGTGCGCCGGAGCGGAGTCGCCTCAGCCCTGCGCCTCGCGCGCCTCGGCCTCGAGCAGCTTCTGCTGGTCGAAGAAGGCCATGATGTCCTTCATGATCGGCCAGGTACCCTCGCGGCCCAGTGCCGAGACCAGGTACCACGAACCGGTCCAGCCCAGCTCCTTGACCACCTGCTCGGCCGCGGCCCGCGCCTCGTCCTCGAACATCAGGTCGGCCTTGTTCAGCACCAGCCAGCGCGGCTTCTCCAGCAGTTCCGGGTCGTGCTTGCCCAGTTCGCGCTCGATCGCGCGCACCTGCTCGACCGGGGAAACGCCTTCCACGCCTCCCTCCATCGGCGAGATGTCGACCAGGTGCAGCAGCAACCGGGTGCGCTGCAGGTGGCGCAGGAACTGCGCGCCGAGGCCCGCGCCATCGGCCGCACCCTCGATCAGGCCGGGGATGTCGGCGATCACGAAGCTGCGGTAGTTCTCCACCTTGACCACGCCCAGGTTCGGGTACAGCGTGGTGAACGGGTAGTCGGCCACCTTCGGCGTCGCCGCCGAGACCGCCCGGATCAGGGTGCTCTTGCCGGCATTCGGGAAGCCCAGCAGGCCGACGTCGGCCAGCAGCTTCAGCTCCAGCTTGAGCAGGCGCTGCTCGCCCTCCTCGCCCGGCAGCGCCTGGCGCGGCGCGCGGTTGGTGGAGCTCTTGAAGTGCATGTTGCCCAGCCCGCCCTTGCCGCCCTTGGCCACCAGCAGGCGGTCGCCATGGCGGGTCATGTCGCCGATCACCTCGTCGGTGTCGACGTTGATGACCACGGTGCCGACCGGCACGGTGATGACCAGGTCTTCGCCACCCTTGCCGTAGGCCTGGCGGCCCATGCCGTTCTCGCCGCGCTGCGCCTTGAAGATGCGCTCGTGGCGGAAGTCGACCAGCGTGTTCAGGTTTTCATCGGCGCGCAGCCAGACGCTGCCGCCGTCGCCGCCGTCGCCACCGTCGGGACCGCCGAGCGGAATGAACTTCTCGCGGCGGAAACCGACGCAGCCATTGCCGCCATTGCCGGCGATTACAGAGATTTCGGCTTCATCAACGAGTTTCATCTTGGTATCGCAAGGTTCTCAGAATTACTTCGGCCCGCAGCACCGGCGCGTCCTGCGCCGCGCCGGCGGCGCGGTACAGGCGCACGATGCGGCGGGGGTTGCCCCGCCCGTCGGGCAGGAAATAGTGATTGGAGACGCGGTATTCCGCACCTTCCAGCAATTCCGCGTCGTCCAGCGGATGCCCCTGCGCATCGCGCGCCAGGACCTGGCGGCGCTTGTGGACGGGGGCGCCATCGGGCGCGACGCTGGTTGATTCTTCCAGCTCGACCCGGTTGGACGCGCCAAGGGTCAGGCTTCTTTCAAAATCTTCGCGACCCTCGATGCCCGGACGGCGGCCTTTGTAGCTCAGGGTACGCGTGGCGCCAGCATAGCGGACCGTGCCCTCGCCCATCGGCCAGTCCGGCTGCCCGCTGCCTTGCGGCGCCCGCAGCCAGATCCGTACCGTGGCCGGCGGCGGGCGCTTGCCCTCGCCATAGGCCATGTGGACTTCCCAGCCGCGACTCCCGTCCCAGCTGAAGACCATCGTGCGCAGCCAGCCCCCGGCATCGAAATCGCCACGGGCGCTGCTGCGCTCGACGCCTTCGGCGCCAGGCTCGGGCTGCCAGCCCTGCGGATCGGCCAGCAGGGCCGGCAGTTGCGGCGAGCCCGGTGGAAGGGCCAGGGTTTCAGCCTGCAACGAGACCAGCGGCCCGGCAACGGCCAGGGTGTCACGGTCGCTGGGAATATCGGCCGCGCATCCGGCGCAGGCCAGCAGGCCGCACAGCAGGGCCACAGCCCGGTAACGGATCACCCTTCCCTGCCTCCTGCCCACACGCGGCCCGCGGATCATCTGGAAACGAGAAGCCCCGCCGAAGCGGGGCTTTCGTCGGCGGCGCCCACGCCGTGGCCCGGGCACCCGTGCGTGCGGGAGATCAGACTTCCGCGACGACGCTGACGGTGCGGCGCTTCTTCGGGCCCTTCACCGCGAACTCGACCTTGCCGTCGACCAGCGCGAACAGCGTGTGGTCACGACCCAGGCCGACGCCGGCGCCCGGATGGAACTGGGTGCCGCGCTGACGCACGATGATGTTGCCGGCTTCGATGGCCTGGCCACCGAAGATCTTGACGCCCAGATACTTCGGGTTGGAGTCGCGGCCGTTGCGCGAGGAGCCTACGCCCTTTTTATGTGCCATGACGGATTCTCCTTGGATTAGCCGGCGATGCCGGTGATTTCGATTTCGGTGTAGTACTGGCGGTGACCCTGGCGCTTCATGTGGTGCTTGCGCCGGCGGAACTTGATGATCTTCACCTTGTCGGCGCGGCCGTGGGCCACGACCTTGGCGGTCACCGAAGCGCCCTTCAGGGCATCGCCGATCTTGATGCCGTCGGCATCGCCGAGCATCAGGACGGTGTCGAACTTGATCTCGCTGCCGGCTTCGGCTTCGAGCTTCTCAACGCGGAGGGTCTCACCCTGCGCGACGCGGTACTGCTTACCGCCGGTTACCAGGACTGCATACATGGGATGTCTCTTCTGTAGTTATTCTCAGGAGCTGCCCACCATCGAGGGCGGACAGAAGCGGAATTTTACCGGCACCCGGCCGTCCGGGTCAAGTCGACCCCGGTGCGGAAAACCGTGCCTGAACAATGGCCTGCGCCGGGCCCGGGCGCGGGCATGCGCGCTGGCAATTCCGGCAATTGCCCCCAAATCCCAAGCTCGCTAGGCTGATCGACTGCCGTCAGCTGCATCCCCTGCCCCCTCCGCGCCCGGTACCCGCCGTGCACGGCCAAGAACGGACCTCCCATGGCGATGGATTTCATCCGCATCCGCGGCGCGCGGACGCACAACCTCAAGAACATCGACCTCGACCTGCCCCGCGACAAGCTGATCGTGATCACCGGCCTGTCCGGCTCGGGCAAGTCCTCGCTGGCGTTCGACACCATCTACGCCGAGGGCCAGCGCCGCTACGTCGAGTCGCTGTCGGCCTACGCGCGGCAGTTCCTGAGCGTGATGGAGAAGCCGGACCTGGACCACATCGAGGGCCTGTCGCCGGCGATCTCGATCGAGCAGAAGTCCACCAGCCACAACCCGCGCTCGACCGTGGGCACCATCACCGAGATCTACGACTACCTGCGCCTGCTCTACGCCCGCGTCGGCAGCCCGCGCTGCCCCGACCACGGCTACCCGCTGGAAGCGCAGACCGTCAGCCAGATGGTCGACCAGGTGCTGGCGCTGGACCCGGAACAGCGCTACATGCTGCTGGCGCCGGTGATCCGCGAGCGCAAGGGCGAGCACGTGCAGGTGTTCGACCAGCTGCGCGCGCAGGGCTTCGTGCGCGTGCGCGTGGACGGCGAACTGCACGAGATCGACGCGGTGCCGCCGCTGGCGCTGCGCCAGAAGCACACCATCGAGGCGGTGATCGACCGCTTCCGCCCGCGCGAGGACCTCAAGCAGCGCCTGGCCGAGAGCTTCGAGACCGCGCTCAAGCTGGGCGACGGCATGGCCACCGTGCAGTCGCTGGACGACGCGCAGGCGGTGCCGCAGCTGTTCTCGTCCAAGTACTCCTGCCCGGTCTGCGACTACGCGCTGCCGGAGCTGGAGCCGCGCCTGTTCTCGTTCAACTCGCCGGTCGGCGCCTGCCCGGGCTGCGACGGCCTGGGCATGGCCGAGTTCTTCGACCCCGCGCGCGTGGTGGTGCACCCGGAGCTGTCGCTGGCCGCCGGCGCGGTGCGCGGCTGGGACCGCCGCAACGCCTACTATTTCCAGCTGATCGCCTCGCTGGCCAAGCACTACAGGTTCGATGTCGACGCGCCGTGGCAATCGCTGCCCGCGGACGTGCGCCAGGCCGTGCTGTACGGCAGCGGCGAAGACCAGATCACCTTCACCTACTTCACCGAGAACGGCGGCCGCAGCCAGCGCAAGCACCGTTTCGAGGGCATCATCCCCAACCTGGAGCGCCGCTACCGCGAGACCGAATCGCCGGCGGTGCGCGAGGAACTGGCCAAGTTCATCAGCGAACGGCCCTGCCCCGAGTGCGGCGGCGCGCGCCTGAACAAGGCCGCGCGCAACGTGTTCGTCGCCGACCGCCCGCTGCCGGAGCTGGCGGTGCTGCCGATCGACGAGGCCAAGCGCTTCTTCGGCGAGCTGAGCCTGCCGGGCTGGCGCGGCGAGATCGCCGCCAAGATCGTCAAGGAAATCAGCGAACGGCTCGGCTTCCTGGTCGACGTGGGCCTGGACTACCTCACCCTGGAGCGCAAGGCCGACACGCTGTCCGGCGGCGAGGCGCAGCGCATCCGCCTGGCCTCGCAGATCGGCGCCGGCCTGGTCGGGGTGATGTACGTGCTCGACGAGCCGTCCATCGGCCTGCACCAGCGCGACAACGAGCGCCTGCTCGGCACCCTCACCCGCCTGCGCGACCTCGGCAACACGGTGATCGTGGTCGAGCATGACGAGGATGCGATCCGCCTGGCCGACCACGTGGTGGACATCGGCCCCGGCGCCGGCGTGCACGGCGGCGAAGTGGTCGGCGAAGGCCGGCTGGAGGACATCCTCTCGGCGCCACGCTCGCTGACCGGGCAGTACCTGTCGGGCAAGCGCAGCATCGAGATCCCGGCGCGGCGCCACAGGCCGAACCCGAAGATGACGCTGCACCTGCGCGGTGCCAGCGGCAACAACCTCAAGGCTGTGGACCTGGACATTCCGGCCGGGCTGCTGACCTGCATCACCGGCGTGTCCGGCTCGGGCAAGTCCACGTTGATCAACGACACCCTGTACTCGCTGGCGGCCAACGAGATCAACGGTTCCTCGCACCCGGTCGCACCGTACCGCGAGGTCGAGGGCCTGGACCTGTTCGACAAGGTCGTGGACATCGACCAGTCGCCGATCGGCCGCACCCCGCGCTCGAACCCGGCCACCTATACCGGCCTGTTCACCCCGCTGCGCGAGCTGTATGCGCAGGTGCCGGAAGCGCGCGCGCGCGGCTATTCGCCGGGCCGCTTCAGCTTCAACGTGCGCGGCGGCCGCTGCGAGGCCTGCCAGGGCGATGGCCTGATCAAGGTGGAGATGCACTTCCTGCCGGACGTGTACGTGCCCTGCGACGTCTGCCACGGCAAGCGCTACAACCGCGAGACGCTGGAGATCCTGTACAAGGGCTACAACATCAACGACGTGCTGGAAATGACCGTCGAGGATGCGCTGAAGCTGTTCGAGCCGGTGCCGGCCATCGCCCGCAAGCTGGAAACCCTGGTCGACGTGGGCCTGAGCTACATCAAGCTGGGCCAGAGCGCGACCACGCTGTCCGGCGGCGAGGCGCAGCGCGTGAAGCTGTCCAAGGAACTGTCGCGGCGCGACACCGGGCGCACCCTGTACATCCTCGACGAGCCGACCACCGGCCTGCACTTCCACGACATCGAGGCCCTGCTCGGCGTGCTGCACAAGCTGCGCGACGAGGGCAACACCGTGGTGGTGATCGAGCACAACCTGGACGTGATCAAGACCGCCGACTGGATCGTCGACCTCGGCCCGGAAGGCGGCCACCGCGGCGGCACCATCCTGGTTTCCGGCACGCCCGAAGACGTGGCCGCGCACCCGGCCTCGTACACCGGCCAGTTCCTGGCCAGGCTGCTGCCCTCCACCAGTGCGCGCCCGGAGCAGCCCGCGGCGGTGGCCAACAAGCCCGACGCGCGGCCGCCGCGCAAGGAAAAACCCGCAAAGAAAGCGACCGCGAAGAAGGCCGCCGCCCCCCGCAACAGGAAGGTTTCGTGATGAGCACCGAACACAAGCAGCTGGCCCGCGTGCCGATCAGCGTGCGCTGGCGCGACATGGACTCGATGGGCCACGTCAACAACGCCAAGTACGTGTCCTACCTGGAAGAGGCGCGCGTGCGCTGGATGCTGGGCGTGGAAGGCGTGTCGATGAACGACCGCATCGCCCCGGTGGTGGCCAACACCAACATCAACTACCGGCTGCCGATCGTGTGGCCCGACGACATCGTGGTCGAGCTGTTCGTCGAGCGCCTGGGCACCAGCAGCGTGACCATCGGCCACCGCATCGTCGACCAGAAGGACCCGGGCAAGCTGTACTCCGACGGCAACGTGGTGGTGGTGTGGATGGACACCCAGACCGGCCGCAGCGCGCCGCTGCCGGAGGCGGTGCGCGCCGCGTCGAGCTGAGCCGGCGCCGCGGCCGCGCCACGCGGCAGCGAAGCACCGCCTACACGACGAAGGGGCCGCGATGCGGCCCCTTGTCGTTTCCGGCAGTGGTGCGTGGGTCAGTCTTCCAGCAGCGGCTTGCGCGGCATCTTCTCTTCGCGCATGGCGGCGTTGTAGGCGAACGCGGCGACGATCGCCGCGGCCTGCTTCAGGTCTTCGGCCTCGGCGTGGTCCCAGGTATCCAGGTTGCTGTGGTGGACGTTGCTGAAGTAGTCCAGCCGGTCCTGGATGAACTGGAAGCCCGGCAGGCCGACCCGGTCGAAGCTGATGTGGTCGGTGCTGCCGGTGTTGCGGCTGGCCACGGTGGCGGCGCCGACGTCGTTGAACGGCTTCAGCCAGGCCTCGAAGATCGGCATCGCGGCGATGTTCTCCTGGGCGTAGATGCCACGGAAGCGGCCCGAGCCGTTGTCCATGTTGAAGTACACCGAGAACTTCTCGTAGTCGCGCAGCTTCTGCAGCGGGCCGGTGGGCGCGCGCAGCGAGGCAGGCAGCGCCTTCTGCGCCGGATCGGTCGGCTCGGGATAGTGCGCGAAGTGCCTTGCCACATACGCCTGCGAACCGATCAGGCCCTGCTCCTCGCCGCTCCACAGCGCCACGCGGATGGTGCGCCGGGGCTTGGCGCCCACCGCCTTGAGGATGCGCATGGCTTCCATCATCACCGCCACGCCGGCGGCGTTGTCGGCCGCGCCGGTGCCGGTGTGCCAGGAGTCCATGTGCGCGCCGAGCATCACGATCTCGTCGGCCTTGCCGCCGCCGCGGATCTCGGCGATGGTGTTGTGGCCCGGCTGGTCGGCCTCGTCGGTGAAACGTGCATCGACGTTGATCCGCAGCTTCACCGGCTGCTTGCGCTCGAGCGCGCGCGCCAGCTGGTTGTAGTGCTCGGCGATCATCGCCAGTTCGGGGATGCCCACCGGCTCGCCGGCCTTGCGCGAACCGCCGCCGCCGACACGGATGATGCCGTTGTCCCAGCCGCTGATGCTGATCGAGGCCAGCGCGCCCTCTTCGGCAAGGAAGGCGTTGGTGGCGCGCACCAGTTCCTGGCGCTCGGCGTACTCCTTGACCCGCTTGGCACGGTCCTTGTCCGCGGATTTGGGAATGGTGAATTCCTGCAGCCCCTCCAGCGAGGTGGCGTCATGCCGGTGCGAGTCGGCTTCGATGCCGCGCTTGTACTCGCGCGCGTCGCCCAGCAGCAGGATCTTGCCACGCAGCTTGCCCTTGTATTTTTCCAGGTCGGCAAGCTTCTTGATGTCGACCTTGACCACTTCGCCTTCGACCGTGCCCTGGGTGCCCGGCGTCCACGCCTTGGGCAGCGCATACAGCTGGGTCAGGCGTGGCTCCAGCATCTCCACGCTGGCCGACTCGAACTCCCAGCCGCGGCCGAAGTCGTCGAACGCCTCGTCATGCACGCTGGTCAGCCCCCATTCGCCGAATTTCTGCCGGGTCCAGGCGTTGGCCCGGATCATGGCCGGCGAATTGGTCAGGCGCGGCCCGATGCTCTCGGTGAGGTAGGAAAAGGTGTCCATCACCTGCGAGCGGTGGAACGCCTCCTGGCGGATCTTGCCCACCATGTCCAGGTCCACCTGCTCGGTCGCGCCCGCGCCACCGGCGAACGCCAGCCCCATGCCCAGTACCAGCAAGCACCGCTTGATCATCATTTCCCCCGGCCCGCGGCCGATCACGACAAAGGCCCGAGTCTAGCCAGCGCCGGGAGCGGCCGAGCCGGCCAATGGTCATGGTCGCGCATGGGCAGCGGGCCTGCGCACCATAGGCGCGGGCTCAGCCCGGTGATACCACGGCGCGTTGCAGCAGCGGCCGCCACTGCCCCGGCCAGTCGCGGTCGTTGGCCACCTGCGCGTGTGCACGGCTGGCCTCGAAGGCGGCGAAATCCAGTTCTGCCATCGCCCAGGGCTGGCCATCAGCGGTCCGCGCCAGCACGCCGTCGTCGGGGAAGCCGCGGTCCATCGGCGCATACACCGTCGCCTCGCCGGTATTGACGTCCAGCGCCGGGCTCCAGCCGGCCATGCCGGCGGTCACCGCCTGCGCGACGAACATGCGGTTCTCCAGCGCCCGCGCCAGGCAGCCCACGCGCACGCGGGTGGCGCCGGCTTCGGTGTCGGTGCAGCTGGGCACCACCAGCAGGCGCGCGCCGGCTTCGTGCTGGGCACGCACCGGCAGCGGGAACTCGCTGTCGTAGCAGACCGCCACGCCGGCACGGATGCCGTCAATCTCGAACACCTTGAGCACGTCGCCGGCCTCGATCACTCCGCTGGCCTGCTCGAAGCCGGTCAGCTGCAGCTTGTCTTGCCACAGGTGCGTACCGTGCGGGGTCAGCCAGTCGCAGCGGTTGCGGTAGCGGCCGTGGCCGGTGTCGAGCAGGAACGTGCCGGCGACCACGTGCATGTCCAGCTCGCGGGCGAGGCCGGCGAACAGCTGCAGCCACGGTTGCCGGTAGCGCTGGATCGCCGCCAGCGACGCCGCCAGGTCGCGCTGGATGCCCGCGTCGAAGGTGGCCGCCAGTTCCAGTGACAGGTATTCGGGCAGCACCGCGATGCGCGCGCCGGCCGCGGCCGCGCTCCCCAGTTCCTGGCGCTGGCGCCCGGCGAAGGCGTCGAAATCGACCGGGGCGCCGATCCGGTAGCGGGCAACGGCGATCTTCATGCGGCAGGCTCCAATGCACGGGTCCAGAGGGTGAGGGCGTGCGACAGCTCGCCGCGGCCGACCTCGTCCCAACGCAGGTGCAGGGTCATGCCCGGCTGCCGCGCATAGCCGCGCCTGCGCCAGAACCCGTCGTTGTCGCGGTGGCCGGCGGGCCGGCGCGGGTCGTCGTGGTCGCGGTCCACCGCGCAGAACGCGGTCATCGCGAAGCGCCCGAGCGCGCGCGCATGCGCCTCGCGGGCGTCGAAGAAGGCATGGCCGATGCCACGCCCGCGCCAGGCCGGCAGCAGCACCGATTCGCCGAAATAGAACACCTGCGCCGGATCGATGCCGGCCGCCTCGAACGGCTCGCGGAACGCCGGGCCGTCATCGAGCAGCGGCAGGCCGGTGGAGGCGCCCACAATTTCATCGCCGGCCCGCGCCACCACGCACACCGCATCCGGCGTGGCCGCATAGGCGGCCAGGTAGTCGCGCTCGTAGTCCAGGCTGCCCTGGTACAGATACGGCCAGTCGTTGAATACCCGGATGCGCAGGCGCGCCACGTCGTCCAGTACCGGCAGCAGGTCGGTGCCGCGCAGGGCGGCGATGGCGGGAGAGGCGTCCATGGCGGAATTCTAGCGCCGCGTGTTTCCCGCGCAGCAACGCCTCAACCGCAGCCGACCGAGGCGCCGCCATCCCCGTCGGAGACGAGGCATTCGTCGCGACCATCGCGCCTGAACCGGTAGACGGTGGGGCACAGTACAGTCGTGCGCCTCAGGGTCCGGCGCTTTTCCGGCGCGAGCAGCCGTGGCATCGCCAGGGTGACATCCCGTGATGCCGGGCACCGGGATGCCAGCGGCACGACGACGGCCAACGCAAGCACCATCGCGGTCAACACCGACAACACCGCGCCTCCGGCCGGAACCCGCCTGTGGCCCGCTTCGATGGCGACCAACGCGCCGGCCAGCAGTGGCAGCACGACGGTCGCGAACAGTGCCGGTCCATGATGGAAACGCATCACGCCCCGGTGCCAGTTTCAGTAACCGCGTGCGCACCGGGCCGTTCCCGGTTCGCGCCACAACAGCCACAGCCGCTGGTGCACGGCATCGCACACCACCACCTGGCGCTCCCGCAGCACCGCCCTGAAGCGCAGGCCACGACGACCCAGCGCCTGCCAGCGGCCCGCGCCGTCCAGCGCGGGCAGGCCTTCGGCGCCGCGCTGGCGGATCCATTCGGCCAGCGTTGCGTCCAGTTGCAGGCGCAGGCAGCCGTGGCGCGGGGCCGTACCCAGTCCCAGTGCCGCCAGCGGCGAAGCGGACCAGCCAGCGCCCTGCTCCACCCGCAGCACCGCTGCCGCCAGCCCCGGCGGCAGCCCTTGCCGCAGCCGCCGGAGCAACCGTGTACTGAGCCGCATCGGGTTCACCGCAGGCCGCCGCCGAGGTCGTACCAGTCCACCTTGCGGGTCAGCCACATGATCGCCGCGAGGATCCCGAACAGCAGCAGCGAGCCCATCAGCAGCGCATTGTTCTCCGACGCCAGCAGCAGGTACAGGACTCCGTACAGCAGGGTCAGCAGGGTGGCAAAGCCCAGCCCGTGGCCCCAGCTGCGCAACACCCCGCTGAGGTAGAAACCCTGCAGGCCGATGCACGCCACCGCCGATACCAGGTAGGCCTGCCAGAAGGCGATGTGCTCGGACAGGCTCAGCAGCAGCAGGAAGAAGATCGCCAGCGCCAGCCCGACCAGCAGGTACTGCAGCGGATGGATCCTCAGCCGTTTGATCAGCTCGAACAGCGCGAAGCCGACGAAGGTCAGCAGCACGAACAGGATGCCGTACTTGCTGGCGCGGTCGACCTGCGTGTACACGTCGACCGGGTCGACCAGCGCCACCTCCAGCGCTTCGACCGCGCCGCCATCGCTGCGCAGGTCGCGGCGCAGCTGTTCCTGTGCGGCCGAGGCCAGCGAGGATACCGCCCAGTCGGCCTTGAACCCGGCATCATCGATGTGGCGCTCGTTGGGCGCGAAGCTGCCGCCGAACAGCGGATGCGGCCAGGTGGAGGCCAGCGACACGCGGGTGTCGTCGCCCACCGGCACCACCGACAGCGAGCGGGTGCCGTCGAGCACGAACTCCAGCTCCACCCTGCGCCCCTCGGCCAGGGTGCCCTGGTCGGGGTGGCCCAACGGCGACAGCATGGCGTGCAGCCCCTTGGACGCACCCTCCAGCGCCAGCGAACCGGCCTGCAACGTCAGCGCGCGCCCGTCCACGCGCAGGTTCGGCGTACCCACCAGGCCGCGCACGTCGGCGATGCCCAGCGCCAGGTAGGGGCGGCCGTAGACGCGGCCCGGCACGGTGGCATAGGCGGCATCGGCGAACTCGGCCTGCACCCGCGCGTGCCAGCTGTACACCGGCACCCGGAACAGGCCAACCCGGCGTTCGTCCGGGCGCAGCTCGCCCTGTATCCGCAACTGCCGCGGCATCTGCAGGTCATAGCCGTGCTCGGTCCGCAGCTCGCTCTTGCGCACGCCCGCCTCGACCACCTCGACCTCGCGCTGCTGGGTCCACGGCAGTACCCGCACCGGGCCGATCAGCGACTGCGCGCCGGCACGGCTCTGCGCGACCCGTTCGATGGCCTGGTCGCGGTAACGCTCGCGCTCGCCGATCGTGCCGCGGATCAGCAGCAGCGGAACCAGCAACAGCAACACCAGCCCGCCGACCACGGCGAAGCGCAACAGCAGTTTCAGGGAATTCATGACCCGTCCTCGTGTGGAAACGGGTACAGCGTGGCGGCAGCGGATGGGCGGGGTTTGTGGCGAATTTGAAGTGGGCGTGAAGCGCCCCGTGGCGACCACCCCGCGCCGGCGGCCACGGCCGGTTGCGGACACGGGCCGCGACATAGTATGAATCCGCGCTGCCCCGCCGCCCGGCCCCCTCTGGCTGCGCCGCCATTCCCCGAAGGAACCCTACGTGCTGCATGCCAGGTCGCGTACTTCGCTGATCCACCGGCTGTCCCTGAGCATATGGGGCCTGTTCCTCGCCCTCCTGCTGCTGCTTTGCGCATTCGGCTACCTGGCGATGCGGGTGATCACCGACCGGGTGGTGCCGGTGGTGGCGCAGCGCAGCGTCGACCTGCGTGCAAAGGCCAGCGAGGGCCAGTTCCTGCAGGCCGAACGGAGTGTGCAGCGCCTGCAGCGGGAACTGCTGTGGCGGCTTGACCATGCCGACCGGCAGGCCGCGCTGGCACGCTTCGATACGCTGTTCGCGCGCAGTCCCGACGGCCTGTGGCGGCTGCAGCCCGGGCAGGTGGATCCCGAGCGCGCGCCCACCCTGTACCTGCACCAGCCGCCGCAGGGCCTGGATGCCTCGGCAAGGATGCGCGCGGTGGTCGCCTACGACCTGCTGCGCGAGCAGGGCCCGGCGCTGGTGCCGCCGTTCTTCTCGGTCTACATGGACTTCGTCGAAGACGGCCTGATGGTCTACGCGCACGGCATGGACTGGGGCAGCAACGCCGATGCCAGCGCCACCAACGCCGGCTACCCGACCATGCGCGGCTCGGACCCGCGGCGCAACCCGCAGCGCAAGGTGTTCTGGACACCGGTCTACCTGGACCGGCAGGCCGATACCTGGATGGTGTCGGTGATCAAGCCGCTGGACTGGCAGGGGCGATGGGTCGGTACCCTCGGCCACGACGTGCTGGTGCAGAGCCTGATCGACCGGACCACCACGAACGACAGCGCCGGCGTGCAGCTGGTCATGGCCGCCGACGGTGCGCTGATCGCGCACCCGCAGCTCAGCCGGCGCATCGCCGCCGCGGACGGCCAGCTGCAGCTGTCCGCGCTCGACGACCCGCTGCTGGCCCAGGTGCACGGGATGATCGCCTATGGCCGCGGCGACCACGGCGTGGGCCGCTCGCCGGATGGCAGCCACTGGGTGGCATGGTCGAAGATCCACGGCCCGGGCTGGTACCAGGTGTTCCTGCTGCCGCAGGCACGGGTGGACCGGGTGCTGATGTGGGGCCTGCTGGCGGTGTCCAGCTTCGGCATCCTCGGCCTGCTGCCGGCGATGTGGCTGCTGCGCCGGCGGGTCGGCCTGCTGTTCGCGGTACCGCTCACGCGCCTGACCCAGGCGGTGGACGAGTTGAGCCAGGGCCGCGAACCCAGGCCGATCGCGATGCAGGGCAACGACGAGCTGGGGCACCTGGCCGATGCGTTCGACGACATGGTCGAGGAGCTGGTGCAGCAGCGTGCCCTGCAGTTCGCGCATGCACAGGCACTGCAGACCGAGATCGATGAACGCCGCCAGTTCATGACCCGGCTGGAGGAGGAACGTGCGCGCCTGCTGGCCCTGCTCGGCGCGATGAACCTGGGCATCCTGTTCGTCGGCCACGAGAACCGCGCCACCTACTGCAATGCCGCCTTCCTGGCCATGTGGGATTTCCCGGAGGGCACCAGCGTGGTCGGCAAAACCACCGGGCAGTGGCTGGACGCGTCGCAGCGGCTGATGATCGACCCGCAGGAGTTCCGCCGGCACATGGACGAGGCCACGGTCTCGCCCGAACTGCACAAGCGGCTGGAGATCCGCCTGCACGACGGTCGCATCGTCATGCACGACGCCTACCCGGTGCGCGACGCGCAGGAACACTTCATCGGCCGGCTGTGGGTGCAGGAAGACGTCACCCACGAGCGCCAGACCGCCGAGCAGCTGGTGCGGCTGGCCCAGCACGACCCGTTGACCAGCCTGTACAACCGTCGCCGCTTCGAGGACGAGCTGGCGCGCTTCTTCCACGCCGCCGAACGCATTCCCAGCCAGGCCGCGCTGCTGTTCTTCGACCTGGACGAATTCAAGTACATCAACGACACCTTCGGCCATCGCGCCGGCGACTCGGTGCTCAACCGCATGGCGGTCGAGATCCGTACCCTGGTGCGCAGCGGCGAGACCCTGTTCCGGCTCGGCGGCGACGAGTTCGCCGTGCTGATGCCGCATGCGAGCCTGGACGATGCCCAGCACCTGGCCGAACGCATCGTGCTGCGGATCGCGCAGACGCCGCTGTGCCTGCACGAACACACCGTGCGCCTGACCACCAGCCTGGGCATCGCCCACTTCCCCGCCCATGCCGACAATGCCGAGGACCTGGTGGCCCACGCCGACGCGGCGATGTACCAGGCCAAGCACACCGGCAAGAACCGCTGGAACGTGTATCGCCCGGACCGCGACAGCTCGCGCGAGATGGCGACCCGGCTGGCCTGGAACGACCGCATCGCGCACGCACTGGAGAACGACCTGCTGCGCCTGCATTTCCAGGGCGTGCACCATGCCGCCGACGGCCGCCTGGCGCACCTGGAAGCGCTGATCCGCATGGAGGACGAGGCCAACCGGGGCCAGCTGATCATGCCGGCGCAGTTCATCGAGCCTGCCGAAAAGAGCGGCAAGATCCTGGAGATCGACCGCTGGGTGATCGGCCGCAGCATCAGCCTGCTGGCCACGCACCCCAACCTGCCGGCCATCGCCGTCAACATTTCCGGGCGCTCGTTCGACGACCCCGAGCTGCCGGCATGGATCGGTGGCCAGCTGCGCCAGCAGCACGTCGCCCCGCGGCGCCTGCTGGTGGAACTGACCGAAACCTCGGCGGTCTCGGACATGGGCGACGCAGCGCGCTTCATCGCCGCGCTGCGCGACACCGGCTGCCCGATCTGCCTGGACGACTTCGGCACCGGCTTCTCCTCGTTCGCCTACCTCAAGAACCTGCAGGCCGACGTGCTCAAGATCGACGGCATGTTCATCCGCGACCTGCCCAGCGAGCGCGACAACCAGGTGTTCGTGCGCGCCATCATCGAAGTGGCGCACGGCATGGGCAAGCTGACCGTGGCCGAATTCGTCGAAGACGAGGCAACGCTGCAGATGCTGCGCGCGATGGGCGTGGACATGGTGCAGGGCTACCACCTGGACCGGCCGCGCGCAGACCATCCGGCGCTGGCCGATTGAGTAGCTCCGCCCGGTGCGTGCCGGCCTAGGCGGACGGCAGCCACAGCGTGGCCTGCGCACCGCCGGCCGGGCCGTTGCGCAGGCACGCGTGGCCGCCGTGCAGGCGCGCGACCTCGGCCACGAACGGCAGGCCCAGCCCGGAACTGCGCTGGCCGCTGCCGGGACGGGCCAGCGAATAGAAGCGCTCGAACACCCGCTCCAGTGCGTAATCGGGCACCCCTGGCCCCTGGTCGGACAGCACCACCTCCCAGCCGCCCTGTCCGGCCTCCAGCCGCAACCCGATCCGCCCGCCCTCCGGCGAGAACGCGATGGCGTTGTCCAGCAGGTTGTCCAGCGCCTGCCGCAGCAGGAACGCATCGCCCTGCACGTTGGCGTGCCCGGGCAGCTCGCAGTGCAGCGACAGGTGCGCCGCCTGCAGGCGTGGCGCCGCGTCCTCGGCGAGCTGCCGGCACAGCATCGACAGGTCCACCACGGTGCGCCGCTGCAGCCAGCCATGCTGCTCCACCTCGGCCAGCCGCAGCAGCTGGTCGATGGTTTCGGTCAGGCGCCGTTCCTGCTGCGCGATGTTGGCCGCGAAGCGCTGCCGGTCGGCTTCGGGCAGGGGCTCCTGCAGCAACTCGGCGGCACCGCGGATCGCCGCCAGCGGGCTCTTCATCTCATGGGTGAGCGACTGCACGTACTGCTCGACATAGGCCTTGCCTTCGAGCTTGCGGCGCATGGTCTCCAGGGCCTGGCCGAGGTCGCCGATCTCGTCGCCGCGCGGTTTCGGCGGCGGCACCGGCTCGCCGGCGCTGACCTCCTTGGCATAGCGGCTCAGGCTGCCGATGCCGCGCGCCAGCCACCAGGTCATCAGCAGGCCGATCAGCGCCGCCGAGCCGATCAGCCACGCGCCGCGCGCGACGATGGCGCGCTGGCTGGCGGTGATGAACGGATCGATGCTGTCGTTGGGCTGGGCCAGGGTCAGCACCCCGATCAGGGTGCGGCCGTCATCCGGATCGTAGACCGGCGCCGCCACGTGCATGACGGTGCTGTCCGCATCGCCCGGCGCGCCCGGGCTGGAACGCGCGCCGTACTGGCCGCGCAGGGTGCGGTAGACATCGTTCCAGCGCGAGTTGTCGCGGCCCACGTCCTGCCCGCGCGAATCGTAGACGACGATGCCGCGGGCGTCGGTCACCGTGACCCGGTAATCGATGCTGCGCTTGGGGAAGCGCCACACCATCGCCCGCGGGTCGCGCCGCTGCGCGGTCGCCATGTGCGCGGCGAAGCGGCCATCGGCGATGCGCCCGGCCTTCAGGTCCGGCGCGGCCATCACCGCCAGCACGTTGGCCGAATCGACCAGGGTGGACTCCATCGCCTGGCGCACGCCCGGCTTGACCTCGTCGACGAACACCCGCATCACGAAGAACGCGGCGATGCCGACGATCAGGAAGAAGCCGAGAAAGAGCTTCAGGCCGAGGCGCACGCCCACCCCACATGGTCGAACCTGCTGCGGCTCGTGACTTTGCCGTTGCTTTGGCCGTTGATCTTACGGGCTCCCTTCCGTAGCGACGGAGCCGCCGGAAGAGACCCAGAGGACGACGTGCATGGGTCCGGCGGAAAAAGGCGAAGCACTGCTTCGCCCCGCCGGACGGGCAGGCGCCTGGCGGCGCCTGCCCCGGACTCGATCGCGAAGCGGGCGAGCACGTCGTTTTTCGACGAGACATGGATGTCGCGTCGAAAAGCCCCGGCGGAGTGGACCCGGTGCGCGCAGCGCGTCGGGCGCGGACGCAGGGCGTGCTTTCTTTGGGTTACCTTTTCTTTGCACGAGCAAAGAAAAGCAACCCGCTCACGCGAAGCGGGAGCGAAAGCTCTTGCTTCATCTCGACGCCACCGCCGCTCAACCCGACTTCCGCTCACTGCCCCGACCCATGCCTGCGGCGCAGGTACTTCAAGGCACCCGCGCCAGCGGTGCGCCGGCCATGCCTTCCCGCCCCGCAGGGAGACGGGCCTCAAAGGCGGTCGCATCGCCTGCGCCAGGCTCACGGCGATGTCAGACATCCAGCGCATACCCCACGCCCCTATGCGTACGGATCGGGTCATCCTCCGCCCCGGCCGCGCGCAGCTTGGCGCGCAATGTCTTGACGTGCGTATCCACCGTACGGTCGGCGCTGTCGCTGGCATGGTCCCAGCCACGCTCCATCAGCTGCGCGCGGCTGAGGATCGCCCCCGGCCGCTGCAGCAGCGCCGCCAGCAGCGCGTACTCGTAGCGGGTCAGGTCCAGCAGCGCCTCGCGGTAGCGCACCCGCCGGCCCTCGCGGTCGATCGCGAACGCGCCCTGCAGCACCCAGCCGGCCTCGGCCGGCAGCGCCTGCGCCGGGCGCCGCAGCCGTGCGCGCACCCGCGCCACCAGTTCGCGCGGCGAAAACGGCTTGCCGACGTAGTCGTCCGCGCCCAGCTCCAGGCCCAGCACCCGGTCGAATTCGTCGTTGCGCGCGGTGAGGAAGATCACCGGCACCTGGCTGAAGGTACGCAGCTGGCGGCAGACCTCGAAGCCGCCCAGGTCGGGCAGGCCCACGTCCAGCACCACCACGTCGATGCCGCCGGCGCGCACCCGTTCCAGCGCCAGCCGCCCCAGCGCGCAGTGCTCGGCGGCATGGCCCTCGCTGCGCAGCGCATACAGGACGGTATCGGCGATGGCGGCCTCGTCTTCGACGACGAGTACCCGGGCGGGCTGTTCGGACATGCCGCCAGCATAGCCGCCCCCGGGCGGCACCCGTACACTGCACCGATGAACTACCGCCACGCCTTCCATGCCGGCAACCACGCCGACGTGCTCAAGCACATCGTCCTGCTCGCGCTGATCGATGCGCTCAAGCGCAAGGACGCGCCGTTCTTCGTGCTCGACACCCATGCCGGCCGCGGCCGCTACCTGCTGTCGGCCGAGGAAAGCCGCAAGACCGCCGAGGCCGACGAAGGCATCCTGCAGCTGATGGCCTCGCCGACCCTGCCGGACGTGGTCGAGCGCTACCTGCGCGCGATCCAGGCCAACAATCCGGTGGGCGGGCTGATCGCCTACCCCGGCTCGCCGCTGTTGGCCGCCCAGGCCATGCGCGAGCAGGACCGGCTGGCCGCCTGCGAACTGCAGCCGGAGGAGGCCGCGGCGCTGAAGGAACTGTTCGCCCGCGACCGCCGCGTACAGGTGCTGGCCGCCAACGGCTACGACAGCATCCGCGCCCTGCTGCCGCCCAAAGCCGGCGCCGCGAAGATCGGCCGCGCGCTGGTGCTGGTCGATCCGCCCTACGAGGTGCAGGACGCCGAGTACCCGCAGATCATCGCCACCCTGCGCGAGATCCTGACGCGCATGCCACAGGCCCAGTGCGCGGTGTGGTACCCGATCAAGCAGCGCCGCAGCCTGCTGCCCTTCTTCCGCAAGGCCGCCGCGCTGCCGGCGAAATCGGCACTGGTGGCCGAACTGATGGTGCGCCCGGACGATTCGCCGCTGCGCCTGAACGGCAGCGGCATGCTGCTGCTCAACCCGCCCTGGCAGTTCGACCAGGTGCTGGCGCCGGCCTTGCCGGTGCTGCAGCGCGAACTGGGCGAAACCGGCGCATCGACACGGCTGGAGTGGATCAAAAACGGGGATTGAGCCCCGCGACCGCAGCGCCCGGCGCCGCGCTCCACGCCACGACGGACCCTGCCCGGCAGAGCCCGCGCAGAACGCTTGCGCTGGACAGCGCCGCGTTCCCACGGTTGAATCACGTTCACAGAATCTCACTCTACAGGTGCAAGAATCGGCGGACTCTCGAGGAACCGAAGTCATGGCTACCCGCAACCGCATGCCCCCGTGGCATGAAAACTTCAAGGCGCCCAGCGGCCGGGAACTGCTCATCCGCCCCATCCGCCCCGAGGACGGCGCCCCGCTGCAGGGCGCATTCGCACTGTTCGGACCGGAAGAAGTCCGCGACCGCTTCCTGCAGGCCGTCGACGTGTTGTCGGACGAAACCGCCCAGCGCCTGACCCATCCCAATCCCAAGACCGAGATCTCGCTGGTCGCGGCCGAGCCGCTGCCGCCGGGCGAAGCCGTGGTCGGCGCGGTGGCGCGTGCCTCGATCATCCCCGGCACCCGCGACGCCGAGTACGCCATCCTCGTCAGCCGCTTCCTTGCCGGCCAGGGCCTGGGCCGGCAACTGATGCGCAAGCTGGTCAAATGGGCACGCGGCAAGTACCTGGACCGCATGTACGGCGACATCGCCCAGGACAACGAACCGATGCTGCAGTTGGCCGCCTCGCTGGGTTTCAAGCAGGTGCCGCACCCGTCCGGCACCCCGGGCCTGGTGCGCATGGTGCTGGAACTGGCCAGCTGACGGCATGCCGGTACGACACCTGGCCACCGGGGGTGCTGCCCCCGGCCGGTCGCGTACCCGCGCTGCCTGGCGGCCGCCGGCCCATGCCGCACCGGTCGATGCGCCGGTCGGCAGCATCGACCGTGACGATGACGTCCGGGCCTGACGGCCGGCACCCGGCACTGCGGTAAAATCGGCGGTCTCATGCCGCATCACGCCTCCTACCCCGTTCCGCCGCTGCCCCGCACGGGCCAGCTCCGCGCCTGGTGGCGCGCCCCCGCATCGACCAGCGCGCTGGCCTGGTACGTGGCCCGCGCCGCGCAGGCCCATGCCGGGCCGTTGCTGCTGGTCACCCGCGACAACCACGGCGCGCACCAGGCCGTCGCCGACCTGCAGACTCTGCTCGGCGACGACGCAACGCTGCCGGTGGTGCCGTTCCCGGACTGGGAAACCCTGCCCTACGACCAGTTCAGTCCGCACCCGGACATCATTTCCCAGCGCCTGGCCGCGCTGCACCGCCTGCCCGGGCTCGCCCACGGCATCGTGGTGGTGCCGGTACAGACCCTGCTGCAACGGCTGGCGCCACTGAGCTACATCGTCGGCGGCAGCTTCGACCTGCAGGTCGGCCAGCGCCTGGACATGGACGCGGAGAAGCGCCGCCTGGAAAGCGCCGGCTACCGCAACGTGCCGCAGGTCATGGACCCGGGCGATTTCGCCGTGCGCGGCGGCCTGCTCGATGTCTACCCGATGGGCGCCGACGCACCACTGCGCATCGAGCTGCTGGACGAGGACATCGACTCGATCCGCGAGTTCGACCCCGAATCGCAGCGCTCGCTGGACAAGGTCGCGGCGGTGAAGATGCTGCCCGGCCGCGAAGTGCCGATGGACGAGGCCAGCCTGGCGAAGGTACTGGCCACGCTGCGCGAGCGCTTCGACGTGGACACGCGCCGCAGCCCGCTGTACCAGGACCTCAAGGCCGGGGTGCTGCCCTCGGGCATCGAGTACTTCCTGCCGCTGTTCTTCGAGCGCACCGCGACCCTGTTCGACTACCTGCCGGCCGGCTTCCTGACCGTGGTCGCGCCCGGCGTGGGCGAAGCCGCCGATGCGTTCTGGGCACAGACCGGCAGCCGCTACGAACAGCGCCGCCACGACATCGAACGGCCGCTGCTGCCGCCGGAGGAGATCTACCAGTCGCCGGACAGCCTGCGCGAGCAGTTCAACCGGCTGCCGCGGGTGGACGTGTGGCCGGCCGGGCACCCGCGCATCGCCGAGGCGCAGGCGCTGGGCGACCAGCCGCTGCCGCCGTTGCCGGTCGCGGCCAAGGACGCTCCGGCCGGGCAGGCGCTGAAGTCCTTCCTCGACCATTATCCCGGCCGGGTGCTGATTGCGGCCGATTCGCCGGGCCGCCGCGAGGCGCTGCTGGAAGTGCTGCAGGCCGCCGACCTGCGGCCGCCGGTGGTGCCGGGGCTGCCGGCGTTCCTGGCCGCCGACGCACCACGCTTCGCCATCACCGTGGCACCGCTGGACGACGGCTTCGCCCTGGCCGAGCCGCCGCTGGCGGTGCTCACCGAGCGCCAGCTGTTCCCCGAACGCGCCGGCCAGCCGCGCCGCAGCCGCCGTGCCGGGCGCGAGCCGGAGGCGATCATCCGCGACCTCGGCGAGCTGACCGAAGGCGCGCCCATCGTCCACGAGGACCACGGCGTCGGCCGCTACCGCGGGCTGATCGCGATGGACGTCGGCGGCATGCCCGGCGAATTCCTGGAGATCGAGTACGCCAAGGGCGACCGCCTGTACGTGCCGGTCGCGCAGCTGCACCTGATCAGCCGCTACTCCGGCGCCTCGCCGGAAACCGCGCCGCTGCACTCGCTCGGCGGCGAGCAGTGGGCCAAGGCCAAGCGCAAGGCCGCCGAGAAGGTGCGCGACGTCGCCGCCGAACTGCTGGAAATCCAGGCCCGGCGCCAGGCCCGTGCCGGCCTGGCGCTGGACATCGACCGCGCCATGTACGAACCGTTCGCCGCCGGCTTCCCGTTCGAGGAAACGCCGGACCAGCTGGCCGCGATCGAAGCCACCCTGCGCGACCTGCAGTCGTCGCAGCCGATGGACCGCGTGGTCTGCGGCGACGTCGGCTTCGGCAAGACCGAGGTGGCGGTGCGCGCCGCCTTCGCCGCCGCCAGCGGCGGCAAGCAGGTGGCGGTGCTGGTGCCCACCACGCTGCTGGCCGAGCAGCACTACCGCAACTTCCGCGACCGCTTCGCCGACTATCCGCTCAAGGTCGAAGTGCTGTCGCGCTTCAAGTCCACCAAGGAGATCAAGGCCGAGCTGGACAAGGTGGCCGCCGGCAGCATCGACGTGATCGTCGGCACCCACCGCCTGCTGCAGCCCGACGTGAAGTTCAAGGACCTGGGCCTGGTCATCGTCGACGAGGAACAGCGCTTCGGCGTGCGCCAGAAGGAAGCGCTCAAGGCCATGCGCGCCAACGTGCACCTGCTCACGCTCACCGCCACGCCGATCCCGCGCACGCTGAACATGGCCATGGCCGGGCTGCGCGACCTGTCGATCATCGCCACCCCGCCGCCGAACCGGCTGGCGGTGCAGACCTTCGTCACCCAGTGGGACAACGCGCAGCTGCGCGAGGCGTTCCAGCGCGAACTCGCGCGCGGCGGCCAGCTGTATTTCCTGCACAACGACGTGGAAAGCATGGGCCGGATGCAGCGCGAGCTGTCCGAACTGGTGCCTGAGGCGCGCATCGGCATGGCCCATGGCCAGATGCCCGAGCGCGAGCTGGAAAAGGTGATGCTGGACTTCCAGAAGCAGCGCTTCAACGTGCTGCTGGCCAGCACCATCATCGAGTCGGGCATCGACATCCCCAACGCCAACACCATCATCATCAACCGCGCCGATCGCTTCGGTCTGGCCCAGCTGCACCAGCTGCGCGGCCGCGTCGGCCGCTCGCACCACCGCGCCTATGCGTACCTGGTGGTGCCGGACAAGCGCTCGATCACCCCCGATGCGCAGAAGCGGCTGGATGCCATCGCCTCGATGGACGAACTCGGTGCCGGCTTCACCCTGGCCACCCACGACCTGGAGATCCGCGGTGCCGGCGAACTGCTCGGCGAGGACCAGAGCGGGCAGATGGCCGAGGTCGGCTTCAGCCTCTACACCGAACTGCTGGAGCGGGCGGTGCGCTCGATCAGGTCCGGCAAGCTGCCCGACCTGGACGCCGGCGAGGAAGTGCGCGGCGCCGAGGTCGAACTGCACGTGCCGGCGCTGATCCCGGAGGACTACCTGCCCGACGTGCATACGCGCCTGACCCTGTACAAGCGCATTTCCAGCGCGCGCGACAGCGCCGCCCTGCGCGAACTGCAGGTGGAGATGATCGACCGCTTCGGCCTGCTGCCGGATCCGGTCAAGCACCTGTTCGCCATCGCCGAGCTCAAGCTGCAGGCCAACGCGCTGGGCATCCGCAAACTGGAACTGGGCGAGAACGGCGGCCGCATCGTGTTCGAGGCCAAGCCCGACATCGACCCGATGGCGGTGATCCAGCTGATCCAGAAGCAACCCAGGCTCTACCAGATGGACGGCCCGGACAAGCTGCGCATCCGCCACCCGTTGCCGGAAGGCGCGGACCGCTTCAACGCCGCCCGCGCACTGCTGGCCACCCTGCGCCCGGGGTGAGCGGATGAGAGGTTTGCCAGGAACGGGGGCGGCGGGGACAATAGCCGCCCTCCTCCCGGCCAGGCCGTTTTGCCACTACGGTGCGGCGCTCCATGTCTTCGACTTTCTCGGCCCCGGGCCTGTCCATCCCCCCTGAAAACGAAAGCTGCGGCATCTCCGTGCTGGCCGCCGCACTGGACGAGCGCGACAGCTACACCGACCAGCACTGCGACCGGGTTTCGCTGCTCGCGCATGGTCTTGGCGAGCGCTGCGGGCTGTCCGGCACCCAGCTCGAGCAGCTGGCATTGGCGGCACGTTTCCATGACGTCGGCAAGATCGGCATCCGCGACGACGTGCTGCTGCACCCCGGCCGCCTGGACGAGCCGCGGATGGAGAAGATGCGTACCCATCCCGAGCGCGGCGCGCGCCTGTTCGCGGCCACCGGCCGCGACGATGCCGCCGCCGTGGCGCGGCTGATCCTGCACCACCATGAGGCCTGGGACGGCAGCGGCTACCCGCACGGCCTGCAGGGCGACGAGATCCCGCTGGAGGCGCGCATCCTGACCATCGCCGACGGCTACGACGCGCTGACCTCGCGCCGCCCCTACCGCGGCCCGCTGCACACCGACGATGCCCTGGCCATCCTCAACCGCGAGAAGAACCGGCTGGTCGATGCGCGCCTGCTCGGCGAGTTCCGCGGCCTGCTGCGCGCGCGGGCGCGCGGGCGACCGGCCAGCTGACCCGGCGGGCCGGCGCGCTCACAGCACCGGCGACATCATCGCCACCGCGTTCTGCACCAGCCGCGTGGCGAAGGACCAGCCCTGCACCTGCTGCACGGTCACCGGCACGGACACCGACAGGTAGCGGTCCTGGCGCCGCCGGATCGCCGCCGTCACCCGCGGGTCGGCGACCAGCAGGCTGTTCTCGAAATTCAGCTCCAGGCTGCGCCGGTCGATGTTGGCCGACCCGACAAGGGCGACCTGCCCGTCGACGGTCAGGGATTTGGCATGCAGCAGGCCGAGCGGGTACTCGTGGACCTCCACCCCGCTGCGCAGCAGGTCGCCATAGGTGCTGCGGCTGGCCTGCCCGACCAGCCACGAGTCGTTGCGCCGCGGCAGCACCAGCGTGGTGCGCACGCCACGCCGCGGTGCCGCGCAGATCGCGCGCAGGATCGATTCATCGGGCACGAAGTACGGCGTGGTGATCACCAGCTCGCGCCGCGCCGCGTAGATGCAGGCCACGTACATGTCGGCCATGACGTTGTGCCGCGCCACCGGCCCGGTCTCGAACGCCATGGCCACGCAGCCGTCCTCGTGCCACGCCGGCGCCGCGGCGGCGGCATAGCCCTCCAGCCCGGCTTCGCCGGTCTCCGGGATCCAGCCGCTGAGGAACAGGAACTGGATCTGCGCCACCACCGGCCCCTGGCAGCGCAGCAGCAGGTCGATCCACGGCGCCTGCGCCGGCTTCACCCGGAACTCGGGATCGGCAAGGTTCTGGCTGCCGCAGTAGGCGATGCGGTTGTCGATGACCACGATCTTGCGGTGGTCGCGCAGATCCATGCGGCTGAACACCACGTGCTGCAGGCGGTGGATGTCGTCCAGCGTCTTGAGTTGTCTGACCCCGGCCTGGGCCAGTTGTTTCCAGCGTGGCCCGTCGATGAAGGCACGCGAGCCCAGCGCATCGACCATCACCCGGCAGGCCACGCCGCGTCGCGCGGCGGCGGCCACCGCGTCGGCCAGGCGGCCACCGGCGCCGTCGTCGAGCCAGATGTAGACGGCGATGTGCACGCTCTCGCGGGCCTGTTCGATATCCGCGACCAGCGCATCCAGCGCGCGGCGGCAGTCGCGCTCGGGCGCATCGGCCGGGCTGCCCTCATCGCCCAGCAGCTGCACCCGGTTGCCGCCCACCGCCGGCAGGCCGTTGATGGTGCGCGCCAGTTCCAGCAGCGGCACCGCGCCGTCCACCACCGTGACCGGTGCGGCCGGCGGCGCCGCGGCCGCGGCCGCGCCCATCCGTCGCAGCACCTGCTCCACCCGGTGGAACCGCGCGCGGCCGATGCTGGTCTCGCCCAGCAGCAGGTACGCGAGCATCCCCACCCCGGGTGCCAGCATCACCACCGCCACCCAGGCCGCGCGCGAAGCCGGGGTGCGGTTGGCGCGGGTCAGCGCACGCGCGGCGACCAGCAGGTGCGCGGCGAACGCCAGCGCGGCGATTGTCCACTGCAGCGGCGCGTGCGCCCCGCCTGCTTCCGGCACCATGCGTGCCTCCCGATGATCGATGATGCGCCATCCCGTGGCGTGGTCGATCAATACCACGGCCGCCCGCCGCCGGCATCTCCGGGGCGACGTCGCAACGTCGTATCGCCGCGGTCCCGGTGGCCGGCTGCATGCCGCACAATACGCGCTGCGGTGGCCGCGACCGACCGCGGCGGGTTGCAACCGGGTCGCCGGACTGCCAGGGAGAGCAATGAAGAACGTGCCGGGGTTGACCCCGTGGCTGCTGCCACTGCCGGCTTTGGCGGGCGATGGCAGGTGGCCGTGCCGGAGCGCCTCGCCGGGCATGGGGCCAGACGCCCAGGCGGCTGCGCGTCGGACGCGGACGAGCCTGTCCTCCGCATCGTGCCCCGCCACCTCAGCTACCGGGCGCACGAGGGGTCCGATGAAGGCCGTCGTGGTTCGCGGGAACAGCCGGAGCGCTGATCGCCGGACTGCCCGGCGCGGGTACGACCTGGCTCTCCACCGCGGATTCCCCGCTTTCCCTGGACGGGCGCCGGTGCGTCGACACCCGCAGCGGCCGGCAACGCCTGCGCCACCGGTGTCGTGCACCGGCGGGCGCGCCGTCCCACCCCCCATCCATGCCGGCAGCGTCCAGCGGCGTGGCGCATTCCCCACGTCAGGAGACATCGTGAAGTTCATCTACCTACTTCTCTGCATCGCCGGCACGGTCCTGCCGCTGTCGCAGTTCGTTCCGTGGCTGTCCGCGCACGGCCTCGACCTGCCGCTGCTGGTGCAGCAGGCCACCTCGGCGCGCATCGCGGCATTCGCCTGGTCGGACGTGCTGGTCTCGGGCATCGCCGTGGCCGCGTTCGTGGTCGCCGAGGGACGCAGGCTGGCGATGCCGCGGCTGTGGCTGCCGCTTTCGTGCCTGGCGGTCGGTCCGTCGCTGGCCCTGCCGCTGTTCCTGTACCTGCGCGAACGGCATCGCGCGGTGGCGCCGCTTCGCCGGGCGGACTGAGTCGCCCTCGACGGACGCCAGCGCGGACTGCAGGCCGGCGCTTCGGCCACCACCGGCAGGGCATCGCCATTGCCGCAGCGGGCCCACCACGCGGGCGTACACGGCAACAGGCGCCCGAACGCAAAGGCCCGGCATGCGCCGGGCCCTGCGTCGGTTGCCAGCCGGACTACCGGCGGTTTACCAGATGACCACGCGCTTGTCGTCGCCACGCACCATCGCGTCGCCCGCCTTGCACTGGAACGCCGTGGCGAAGGACGGCATGTTCGACGGCGCGCCGTTGGCACGGAAGTTGGCCGGCGCGTGCGGGTCGGTGTTCAGGCGCACGCGCAGTTCGCCCTCGGTGAAGTTGCGGCGCCACACCGTGGCCCAGTTCATGAAGAAGCGCTGGTCCTGGCTGTAGCCGTCGACGGCCACGTTCTTCGACGGGTCTTCCTTGAGCGCCATCTGCAGCGCGTCGTACGCCACGGTCAGGCCACCGAGGTCGCCGATGTTCTCGCCCAGGGTCAGCTTGCCCTTGACGTTCACGCCCGGCAGCGCCTCATAGCCGTCGAACTGCGCGACCAGCTGGTCGGTGCGGCCGTTGAAGGCGCTGCGGTCGGCGTCGGTCCACCAGTTGTCGAAGTTGCCGTTGGCGGCGAACTGGCTGCCCGAGTCGTCGTAGCCGTGCATCATCTCGTGGCCGATCACCGCGCCGATGCCGCCGTAGTTCAGCGCCGGGTCGGCCTTGGCGTCGAAGAACGGCGGCTGCAGGATCGCGGCCGGGAACACGATCTCGTTCTTGGTCGCGTTGTAGTAGGCGTTGACCGTCTGCGGGGTCATGCCCCACTCGGTCTTGTCCACCGGCTTGCCGATCTTGTCGAGCATGTAGCGGTAGTTGAAGGCGCGCGCGGCCTGCATGTTGCCCAGGTAGCTGTCGCCATGGGTGGCCAGGCCCGACCAGTCGCGCCACTTGTCCGGGTAGCCGATCTTCGGGGTGAAGCTGGCCCACTTCTCCAGCGCCTTCTTCTTGGTCTCCTCGCCCATCCACGGCAGGCCTTCCAGGCGCGTCTTCAGCGCCACCGACAGGTTCTCCACCAGGTGCTGCATGGCCACCTTCGACTCGGCCGGGAACACCGCGTCCACGTACAGCTGGCCGAGCGCCTCGCCCATCGCGCCGTTCACCGACTCCAGCACGCGCTTCCAGCGCGGCTGCATTTCCTGCTGGCCACGCAGGGTCTTGCTGAAGAAATCGAAGTTGGCCTGCTCGAAGGCACTGCTCAGGTACGGTGCCGCGTTGTCCACGGTGTGGAAGCGCAGGTAGGCCTGCCAGGTCGTGGCCGGGACCTCGGCCAGCATCGTGTCGACCTCGGCGAAGAAGCCCGGCTGCGCCAGCGAGAACTTGTCCTTGGCCGGCACCTTCAGGGTGTCGAACAACGCGGTCCAGCTGAAGTTCGGGGTCTGCGCGTCGGCGGCGGCGGCGCTGACCGGGTTGTAGCGCTTGGCCGGGTCGCGCAGTTCGATGCGCGACAGCGAGGCCTTGGCCAGGCGGGTTTCGAATGCCATCACCGCCTTGGCCTGCTCCTTCGCGTGCGCGGCATCGACGCCGGACAGCACCAGCATCCGTTCGATGTAGGCGACATAGGCCTCGCGGATCCTGGCCTGCGATTCGTCGAAGTAGTAGCCCTTTTCCGGCAGGCCCAGGCCGCCCTGGCCGACGTAGGCGATGACGTTGGCCGAATCCTTGAAGTCCGGGCTGGCATACAGCGAGAACAGGAAGCCCTGGCCGCGCGCATAGGCGTCGCGCAGGTAGCCGGCGATGGCGGCACCGTCGCCGAGCGCGGCGATCTTGTCCAGTTCCGGCTGCAGTGGCGTGATGCCGGCCGCTTCGATGGCGGCTTCGTCCGAACCGGTCTTCCAGATGTCGCCGATCTGCGCCTGCACGCTGCCGGCCTTGGCGTTGGCCGCGGCGGCCTGCTGCACCAGCGCGTGCTGCACTTCCAGCGAGCGCTCGCGCAGGATCTCGAAGCTGCCCCAGGTCACCTGGTCGCCCGGCACCGGGTTGGCCCTGAGCCACTTGCCGTTGACGAAGCCATTGAGATCGCTGCAGGCCGCAACCGCCGGATCCAGGTCGGCGACGTTGAACGACACCGACGGCGTCTTGATCTGCGACAGGTCGAACGCCGGCTTGGCGGGCGTGTCGGCGGCGGGCGCCGTGGCTTCGCCCTTGCCGCCGCAGGCGGCCAGCGAGGCGGCGATGGCGACGGTCAGGGACAACGGGACGAGCTTGGAAAGGGTCATGCGGATCTCCGGCCTTGCAGGGAACGCCGCGCCTGCGCGCGGCCAATCCACGAGCGTAGGCGATGGCGCCGTGCCGCGGATAGGCCGAAGGTCATGCCACGGCACCCGCGGCACGCCGGTGCGCGGCTCAACCGCGACGCGCGGCCTCGATCGCGGCGATGTCGATCCTGCGCATGCCCATCATCGCCTCGAACGCGCGCCTGGCCGCGGCCGGGTCCGGATCACTGATCGCCGCGGTCAGCGCGCGCGGCGTGATCTGCCACGACAGCCCCCACTTGTCGCGGCACCAGCCACAGGCGCTTTCCTCGCCGCCGTTGCCGACGATCGCATCCCACAGGCGGTCGGTCTCTGCCTGGTCATCGGTGGCGACCTGGAACGAGAACGCCTCGCTGTGACGGAACGCAGGGCCGCCGTTCAGGCCCAGGCACGGAATGCCGAGCACCGTGAACTCGACCGTCAGCACATCGCCCTGGCGGCCGGCGGGATAGTCGCCGGGCGCGCGATGCACGGCTCCCACCCGGCTGTCGGGAAAGGTCGCCGCATAGAACGTGGCCGCCTCCAGGGCGGTACCGTCGTACCACAGGCAGATCGTGTTCTTGCTGGTCATCGCGCTGCTCCTCGTCGGGAAAGGCATGCCGGCCGGGCAACGCGCACGCGCCACCGCACCGGCCCGTTGGAGCCTAGCGCAGCATCACGCACCCTGCCGTCATGGTCCGGCGCGGGCGGCGCCGGCAGCGGCATCGACACGATGGCTGGCCGGGTTCGCGGCTCCGCAGCGGCACGCTGCGCCTCGCGTCATGCGCGTTCAGCCTGGGCCGGCGGCAATCCGCAGGTAGCGTTCGCCGTCGAACTCGAAGCCGGACAGTTGCCCGTTCGCATCGCGCAGGAAACGCAGCGGCTCGGCGACATCCAGCGGCCCGGCCTGCGCGCCGAACAGATCGACCGCCGCTGGCTGCAGTGCGCGGTCCAGCGCCCCGATCCGCAACCGCAGCAGGTCAGCCTCGGAGGCCACGACCGCCTCCACCGGCAACCGCTCGCCGCGGAACCTCCCCGCGTAGGCGGCCCGCGCCGCGGCATCGGGATGCCATGCCCACGCCTGCCAGAGCGGCTGCGCGCGCACCTGCGCCTGGCGCTCGCGCTGGTCATGCAGCTGCGCGGCCACGCGCTGCGGGTACATGCGCTGCCGGGTGGTCGCCCACGATGCCGCCTGCGGGTGGTCCACCAGGTACTGGAAGAACTGCACCACCGTGCGCGAGGTGAGCCAGCCGGTGGCGTTGTCCGCATTGGAGAACACGCCGATGCCCACCCCCAGGTCCGGCGAGAACGCCATCATGCTGCGCGCACCGGTGTAGCTGCCGCCGTGGATGTAGAGCACGTGCCCTTCGAAATCGCAGACGTTCCAGCCGAAGGCGTAGCCCACGCACGGCAGTTCGTAGGCGTTGCGCGCGGTGCGCTGGACCTGCGCGCCGATGGCGTGCGCGGCCTCGACCGCGGCGACATCGAACCCCGCCGGCGCCGCGCCGCCCAGTTGCAGGCGCAGCCAGCGGCCGAGATCGCGTGGCGAGCTCATCATGCCGCCGGCCGCATGCATGATGGCGTCAGGCTTGGGTTCCACCACCCGCCAGCCATCGGCCGGCCCCAGCCACTGGTGGTTGTAGGCCAGCTGCGCCGGGTCGAAAGTGGACGTGCGCGTTGCGGTATCGCTCATCCGCAACGGGAGGAACAGTTCGTCGCGCAGCCATGCCTGCCAGGAGCGGCCGGTGTGCTGCTGCAGGATCGCGGCGTAGATCGTGTAGCCCAGGTTGTCGTAGTCGAAGCCCTGCGGGCGCGCACTCGCCAGCGTGCCCAGCAGCTGCGGATACAGGGCCGGATCGGGCGCCTGGACATAGGCTTCCAGCACGGTGATGGCGTCCGCGCTCAGCGGTACGCGATGGTTGAGCAGGTCGGCCAGGGTCCAGGCGGCCGGATCGACACCGCCGGGCAGGCGCAGCTGCGGCCAGTGTTCGGCCAGCGTGCTGTCCAGGCGCAGCACCCCGCGCCGGTCCAGCAGGTGGGCCAGCAGCCCCATGTACGACTTGGTCTGCGAGGCGATGTACATCGGCGTGTGCAGCGCCAGCGGTGCGCCGCTGGCGGCGTTGCGCTGGCCGCGCGTGTAGCCGAGCAGTTGCCGCTCGCGGTCCACCACCACCACCGCGTACCCCGGCCCCAGCCCGGGGATGCCGTCGAGGAACTGCCGCAGGTGGTGCGCCGCCTGCTCGGCACTGGCCGCCTGCGCTGCGGACAAGGGGAGGATGAAGCCAAACAGCAGGCCCAGCACGGTCAGGCGCATGGAACGGTTCCAGGGCAAGGGGTCGCCATCCTCGCGCGGAAATGGCCGCGTTTCTTGCACGGATTGAACCTGCTCACGCCAACAGCGCGCGCAGCCGTGCCGGTGCCACCCCGCAGTGGTGCCGCGCGATGCGGCTGAAGTGCGCCTGGTCGGCGAATCCGGCATGCAGCGCCGCCGCGGACAGCGGTACGCCCGCGGCCACCTGCGCCAACCCGCGCTGCAGCTGCGCGCGCACGCGGAACACCGAAGGCGGGCAGCCCACCCAGCGCGCGAAGCCCCGTGCGAAGTACACCGGATGCACACCCTGCTCCGCTGCCAGCCACGCCAGCGGCACCGCCTCCTCCTGCAGGCGCTCGCAGGCGCGCGCGACCCATCGCGGGGGCGACCCGCCACGGCGGTCGGCACAACCGGCCATCGCCGCGAGCAGCTCCCAGGCCTGGCTTTCGACTGCATCGGGGGCGCTGGCGCCGGCGGCCAGTACCGACAGCAGCGCGCCGCCCTGCCCCAGCAGCGGCGACGCCGGCCGCGTGCGCCAGCGCCAGTCCGGCGCAAGCCCGATCGCGCGCGGCAGGTCGAGGTCGCCCGGCAGGTCGATGCCCAGCACCAGCGCGCCGGCCGGCCCGTAGTCGTTGGCATGCGCCAGACCTGCCGGCTTCACCCCGACCGCGGGCACGCCCAGCCGTACCTCCTCGCCCTTGCCGCGCTCGGCCAGGGTGCCGGCCAGCAGCAGCGACACCTGGTGGCAGTCGTGCGTGTGCGCGGGCATGCGCGAGCCCGGCGCATACCACGCCACCCGTGCCGACAGCCGCTCGCCGGCGAACAGGATGCGGCCGCGGGTCGTACGCATCGGCCGGGAAACGCCGGCGGGCATGGAGGACATCGGCAATCCGCCCAAGGGGACCGGGGGCAGTCTAGCGAGCACGCCGGCGGCGACACCTGCCATTGGTCGTGGCGGCGTGCCGGCCTGGACCCGGCGCGGCCGCGCAGGCACGCGCGCCGCGCGGCCCCTGGGGACGCCAGCGCACACCGGCTCAGCCGTACCGGACCAGCGCGCCCAGCTCACGCTCCAGCAACGCAGGGTCGGCGGCATTGAGTTCGATCAGGCGACGCAACGCGGTGATGCTGTCCAGGTCGATCTCGTCGCAGCGCAACCCGATGGTGCGCCCGTCCACGTGCACCACGGTGGCCTGCATGCGGATCGGCGTGTCCTGCGACAGCTCGACCTGCAACTGGCAGGGTTCGTCCAGCCTGCAGTCGCCACCGGCATCGAATTCGAACAATGCGCCCTTCAGCGACACGTCGTGCACCTGCCCGGCGTGGATGCTGCCATCGGCGCGCACCAGCCAGGCCGGTGAATGGAAGGGTGCACGCCAGAAATGGCGCCGTTCCGTGGACGTGTTCATGCGCTCCCCCGTGCGTTGGAAGGAAAAGCCGACTGCGCAGCCGTGGCCGTGGCCGTGGCCGTGGCCCAAGCATAGCCCGGCCGGCGGGTACCGGCGCGACGACCGCCCGACGGTCCCGCAAGACCTTGATCGGCAAGGCCTGTCGTGAATCTGGCGCAGCGCTGTCGTGGTCCAACGCGGCGCATCGCGGCAGCGTGCCGGCTCACATACCATCGCCGGGCAGTCACAGTGGACGAGGAACAAATGAAGATCGACGCCAACCGGATCAGGTCATTGCGCGAGGCGCGCGGCTGGTCGCAGGAGCACCTGGCCGCCGTGGCCGGGCTCAGCCCGCGCACCGTGCAGCGGCTGGAAGCCGAAGGCAAGGCCGCGCATGAATCGCGGATGGCGGTGGCGGCGGCGCTGGGTATCGAACCAACACAACTGGCCGGTTTCCAGGCCGCCGCGCCGGTGCCCACTTCCGGCATCGGCGCGGCGCACCGCATCAAGATCACCCTGTGGATCGTGAGCATCGTGCTGGCGGTGATCATGTTCCAACGGGTCGCCGGCTACGTCCCCGGCAAGAACGCGGCCGAACGCGACAACCGGATCGAGGAAGCCTGCAAGGCCGCGCCGGCCAGCTGCGACCGCTGACGCCGCCCTGCCCCCTGGCCACAAACGAAACACCCGGCCGGAGCCGGGTGTCTCGACGCGTCCAGCAAGCCGGCTTTACTTCGCCTTGCCCTGGTTGGCCACGGCCTCGGCCGCCTTCTTCGCCGCTTCAGGGTCGCCCAGGTAACGGAACGACTGCACGGTCAGGTCATCGTTCAGTTCGAACAGCAGCGGGATGCCGGTGGGAATGTTGAGCTCGAGGATGTCCTCGCGGCTGACATTGTTGAGGTACTTGTACAGCGCGCGCAGCGAGTTGCCGTGGGCGGTGACCAGCACGGTCCTGCCGTCCTTCAGCTGCGGGGCGATGGCGTCGTGCCAGTACGGCAGCACCCGCTCCAGGGTGGTGGCCAGCGATTCGGTGCCCGGCAGTGCGTTGCGGTCCAGGCCGGCATAACGGCGGTCGTGGATCGGGTGGCCCGGGTCTTCCAGGTCCATCGGCGGCGGCGGGATGTCGTAGGAACGGCGCCACACCTTGACCTGCTCCTCGCCATGCCTGGCGGCGGTCTCGGCCTTGTCCAGACCCTGCAGGCCGCCGTAGTGGCGCTCGTTGAGGCGCCAGGACTTGTTCACCGGCAGCCAGTCCTGGCCCAGCTCGGCCAGCGCGCCCTGCAGGGTGTGGATGGCGCGCTTGAGCACCGAGGTATGGGCGACGTCGAACTGCAGCCCTTCCTCCTTCATCAAGCGGCCGGCGGCGGCGGCTTCGCGGCGGCCCTGCTCGGTCAGGTCCACGTCCACCCAGCCGGTGAAACGGTTGTCGAGGTTCCACTGGCTCTGGCCATGGCGCAACAGCACGAGTTTGCGGGTCACTGCGAAAGTCTCCGGTCGGGGGAAGGCAACCCGCCGATTGTAGCCGCATCGCTCCGCGCGCCCTGCACTGCGCGCCGACGCTGGTGTGGCAGGCTTGGACCATGCGCTTCCAGCCTCCCGCCGACATCGCCCCCGCCGCCCTGGCCGAGCTGCGCCGCCAGCAGGTCGAACTGGCCGCGCGGGTGGAGCTGGACGACCGCCTGTCGGCACTGCCGGCGCGGGTGGTCGGGGTGGACAGCGGCTTCGAGGACGAAGGCCGCACCACCCGCTCGGTGGCGGTACGGGTCGATGGCGGCAGCCTGCAGCCGCTCGAATCGACCCTGGCGCGACTGCCCACCGCCCTGCCCTACATCCCCGGCCTGCTCAGCTTCCGCGAGCTGCCGGCAGTGCTGCAGGCCCTGCGGCAACTGCGCGAGCCGCCGCAGCTGGTACTGGTCGACGGCCACGGCATCGCCCATCCGCGCGGGCTGGGCATTGCCGCGCATCTCGGGGTACTGACCGGCCTGCCCAGCATCGGCGTGGGCAAAAGCCGGCTGGTCGGCGACTACACCGAACCCGGTCCGGAGCGTGGCGACCACGCGCCGCTGCTGCACAAGGGCCGCCAGGTCGGCTGGGTGCTGCGCAGCAAGCCGCGCTGCAACCCGCTGTTCATCTCCCCGGGCCACCAGGTCTCGGTAGAGGCCTGCCTGCCGCTGGTGCTGGCCTGCCTCACCCGCTACCGGCTGCCCGAACCCACGCGCCTGGCCGACCGCCTCGCCTCGCGCCGCGACGGTGGCGCCTGATCCACCGCGGCAACAGTCCGTCATGGCCGCGCCGCAGAAAACCCGCGCGGCGCATGCCATCCTGCCGGTACCCGCAATGGAGCCCGTGCATGACCACGATCATCAGTCCCCGCGTCCATGACCTCGGCGGTTTCCAGGTACGCCGCGCCGTGCCCACCCTGCAGGCGCGCAGCGTCGGGCCGTTCGTGTTCGTCGACCACATGGGCCCGGCCGTGTTCACGCCCGGCCAGGGCATCGACGTGCGCCCGCATCCGCACATCGGCCTGGCGACGGTCACCTTCCTGTGGTCCGGGCGGATCGGCCACCGCGACACGCTCGGCTCGGAGCAGGTGATCGAACCCGGCGACGTCAACTGGATGACCGCCGGCCGCGGCATCGCCCATTCCGAACGCACCCCGCCGGACGAACGCGGCCACGCACACCCGCTGCACGGCATGCAGACCTGGGTGGCGCTGCCGCGCACGCACGAGGAGACCGCGCCGGCGTTCTACCATTTCTCCGCCGCGCAGTTGCCGCAGCAGCGCCGCGACGGCGCCTGGCTGCGGGTGATCGCCGGCCGCGCCTACGGCGAGGAGTCGCCGGTGCGGGTATTCGCCGACACCCTCAACGTCGCCATCGACCTGGAACCGGGTGCGGAGATCGACCTGGATGCCTCGCATGCCGAACGCGCGCTCTACGTGCTGGAGGGCCAGGCCCAGCTCGACGGCGTCGACATCCCGGTCCAGCACCTGGTCATCCCCGAGCCCGGGGCCCGCGCGCGCCTGCGCGCCATGACCCCGCTCAAGGCGATGCTGATGGGTGGCGAACCGCTCGATGGCCCGCGCCACCTGTGGTGGAACTTCGTCTCCAGCTCGAAGGAACGCATCGAACAGGCCAAGGACGACTGGCGCCAAGGCCGCTTCGGCACCATTCCCGGCGACGACAAGGAATTCATCCCGCTGCCGGGCTGAGGGCCGGGTTAACGCTTTGAATACGCCGCCGTCCCGGTTCTTGGGTATGTTCCCGGTGCCCATTCCGGGTCATTGCGGGGGAGCAGACGATGAGCATGGGGAAACGACTGGCGGCCGAGTTCCTCGGCACCTTCTGGCTGGTGCTGGGCGGTTGCGGCAGCGCGGTGCTGGCGGCCAAGTTCGGCGGTGACGGCAATCCACTGGGAATCGGTTTCCATGGCGTGGCGCTGGCGTTCGGCCTGACCGTGCTGACCGGTGCGTATGCATTCGGGCACGTCTCCGGCGCCCACTTCAATCCGGCGGTCAGCCTCGGCCTGTGGGCCGGCGGCCGCTTCGCCGGCAAGGACCTGGTGCCCTACGTCGTCGCCCAGGTGCTGGGCGGCATCCTCGCCGCCTTCATCCTGCTGCAGATCGCGCAGGGCCAGGCCGGGTTCGCCATTGACGGCAGCCAGGCCGGCGCGTTCGCCAGCAACGGCTACGGCGCCTTGTCGCCGGGCGGCTACGGCGTGGCCGCCGCGTTCCTGTGCGAAGTGGTGATGACCGCGATGTTCCTGGTGGTGATCATGGGCGCCACCCATGGCAAGGCACCGGCCGGCTTCGCGCCGATCGCGATCGGCCTGGCGCTGACCCTGATCCACCTGATCAGCATCCCGGTCACCAACACCTCGGTGAACCCGGCGCGCTCCACCGCCGTGGCGCTGTTCGCCGGGCCCGGCGCGATCGGCCAGCTGTGGCTGTTCTGGGTGGCGCCGCTGCTCGGTGCGCTGATCGGCGGCCTGGCCTACAAGTGGGTGGGCAGCGACGCGCGTTGAAGCGACCTGTGGCACGCACCGGCGACGGCCCCCACGCGGGGCCGTCGCTGTTCCGGCCAGCGCCCGGTTTGCGACGGCCGGTGTTTTTGTAATACCGTGGAAACACAGCTGGCGCGCAACGGGGACGCGCGCATCGGGCAGGGGCAACACCGCCCGCAGGTGTATTCGGTTCCAGACAGACAACACTGCCGTCGCGCCCGCGGTGGCCGGCGTCCGGGGGAAAACGCATGCTCAAACACGTCCGTATCGTTGCTTGCGCGCTGCTGCTGGCCGGCAGCGCCGGCGCATCCGCGCAACAGGCCGGGCAGTGCCCGATGCTGCCGTCCGGCAGCGGCCTGCAGTGGCAGGAGCAGGCCCAGAGCGATTTCATCGTCTGCAAGGCCACCACCGGCGACGGCCGCACCGTGTTGAACGTGATGCTGACCGCACGCGACCCGGGGCTGAGCCTGGTGCGCGCGCTGCGCGCCGAGAAGGGCAGCTTCGCCGGCGAGGAACTGTACTGGTACAAGCTGGACATGGGCGGACGCGACATGCCCGGCCTGGAAACGCGGCGCATCACCGCGGTCAAGCTCGGCCGCAACCGCTACGCGCAGATCTGGATCGATGCCGGCGACGTCGCCGAGCTGGCCAGCCTGCAGCAGTTGACCGGCACGCTCGGCGACGCGACCGCCAACTTCGCCGGCAAGTAAGGCGCCCTGGCAGGCGGCGCGCCGGAACCCACTGCGGCGCGCGCGCCCCTCAGAAGCGGCCTTCCTGGTAGTCGATGAAGGCCTGCATCAGCTGCTCGCGGGTATTCATCACGAACGGCCCGTGGCGCGCCACCGGTTCGCGCAGAGGGCGCCCGGCCACCACGATCAGCCGTGCGCCCTGCGCGCCGGCCTGCAGGCGCAGCAGGCGGCCACCGCCGAGCAACGCCAGCTCATGCCGCGCCACCTCGCGCGCGGCCTCGCCGTTGCCCAGGGTCAACGCGCCTTCGAACACGTAGGCGAAGGCGTTGTGCCCGTCCGGCAGGTCGTAGGCCCAGTCACGGCCCGGTGCCAGCTCCACGTCCAGGTACAGCGGGTCGGTGGCCGGCTGCACGATCGGGCCCCGGACATCGCCAACCTGCCCGGCAATGACCCGGACGCCGACCCCATCGGCCGGCACCACCTGCGGAATGCGTTCCGGGGCGAATTCCTGGTACTTCGGCTCGGTCATCTTGTCGCGCGCGGGCAGGTTCACCCATAGCTGGAACCCGCGCATGCGCCCGGACTCCTGCTCGGGCATTTCCGAATGCACCAGGCCGCGGCCGGCGGTCATCCACTGCACGCTGCCGGGCGTGAGCAGGCCTTCGTTGCCATGGTTGTCGCGATGCCGCATGCGCCCGTCGAGCATGTAGGTCACGGTCTCGAAGCCGCGGTGCGGGTGCTCGGGGAAGCCGGCGATATAGTCCTCGGGGCGGTCGGTGCCGAATTCGTCGAGCATCAGGAACGGGTCGAGATCGGGCAGCGCCGGGGTCCCGATCACCCGGGTCAGGCGCACGCCGGCACCGTCGGACGTGGGCATGCCGCGGATGCCGCGCAGCACCCGCGCGAAGTTCTGGTCGCTCATGGTCAAGCCTCCCTTGGAATCTCCGGAAAATGGGCGCAGCGCATGGCCGCGCCAATCGCCATCACCGCAACCGATTGTTCCAGAGCCGGTGTCGGTGACGCGTTGCCGGGCCATTGCGACCGGGCGGCCGCGCCGCCTAAGACCAAAGTCGCACGCCGGCGGGCCGCCGGAGCGTTGACCCCCGGCCGCGGCGGGAGGACTCTTGCAGCGGTCTTCCCGCGAGGTGACTCGATGAAAGGTTTCTCCAAGGCCGGCTGGGCGCTGCTGTCCCTGATCGGCGCGTTCTGCCTGGGTGTCGTGGCGCTGCGCCGCGGCGAACACATCAACGCACTGTGGATCGTGGCCGCGGCGGTCTCGCTGTACCTGGTCGCGTTCCGCTACTACGGGCTGTTCATCGCCAACAAGGTGCTGGGCGTGGACCCGACCCGCGCCACCCCGGCGGTGATCCACAACGACGGCCTGGACTACGTACCGACCAACAAGCACGTGCTGTTCGGCCACCACTTCGCCGCGATCGCCGGCGCCGGCCCGCTGGTGGGCCCGGTGCTCGCCGCGCAGATGGGCTACCTGCCGGGCACGCTGTGGCTGATCGCCGGCGTGGTGCTGGCCGGCGCGGTGCAGGATTTCATGATCCTGTTCATCTCCAGCCGCCGCAACGGCCGCTCGCTCGGCGACCTGGTGCGCGAGGAAATGGGGCCGGTACCCGGCACCATCGCCCTGTTCGGCGTGTTCATGATCATGATCATCATCCTCGCGGTGCTGGCGATGATCGTGGTCAAGGCGCTGGCCGACAGCCCCTGGGGCATGTTCACGGTCATGGCCACGATGCCCATCGCCATCCTGATGGGCCTGTACATGCGCTACATCCGCCCGGGCAAGATCGGCGAGATCTCCATCGTCGGCCTGGTCCTGCTGCTGGCGGCGATCTGGTACGGCGGCAAGGTCGCCGCCGACCCGGTGCTGGGGCCGATGTTCACCTTCACCGGCGTGCAGATCACCTGGATGCTGATCGGTTACGGCTTCGTCGCCGCGGTGTTGCCGGTATGGCTGCTGCTGGCACCGCGCGACTACCTGTCCACCTTCCTCAAGATCGGCACCATCGTCGGCCTGGCGATCGGCATCCTGATCGTGATGCCGGAACTGAAGATGCCGGCGCTGACCCAGTTCACCGACGGCAGCGGCCCGGTGTGGAAGGGCGGCATGTTCCCGTTCCTGTTCATCACCATCGCCTGCGGTGCGGTATCGGGCTTCCATGCACTGATTTCCTCCGGCACTACGCCCAAGCTGCTGGCCAACGAAGGCCACGCCGCCTACATCGGCTACGGCGGCATGCTGATGGAATCGTTCGTGGCGATCATGGCGATGGTCGCGGCCTCGATCATCGAGCCGGGCATCTACTTCGCCATGAACAGCCCGGCAGCGGTGATCGGCACCGATGTGGCCAACGCCGCGCAGGTGGTCAGCAGCTGGGGCTTCACCATCTCGCCCGAACAGTTGACCGCCACCGCCGCCGACATCGGCGAGAACACCATCCTCTCGCGCGCCGGCGGCGCGCCGACGCTGGCGGTGGGCATCGCCCAGATCCTGCATGCGGTGCTGCCGGGCGACGGCATGATGGCGTTCTGGTACCACTTCGCCATCCTGTTCGAGGCGCTGTTCATCCTCACCGCCGTGGACGCCGGCACCCGCTCGGGCCGCTTCATGCTGCAGGACCTGCTCGGCAATTTCGTACCGGCGCTGCGCCGCACCGACTCGTGGGTGGCCAGCTTCATCGCCACCGGCGGCTGCGTCGCGCTGTGGGGCTACTTCCTGTACCAGGGCGTGACCGATCCGCTGGGCGGCATCAACATGCTGTGGCCGCTGTTCGGCATCGCCAACCAGATGCTGGCCGGTGTCGCGCTGATGCTGTGCGCGGTGGTGCTGTTCAAGGCCAAGAAGGAAAAGTACGCCTGGGTGCCGCTGCTGCCGGCGGCCTGGCTGCTGGTGTGCACCACCGCGGCCGGCTTCATCAAGATCTTCTCCGCCGAGCCGGCGGTGGGCTTCATGGCGCAGGCGCACAAGTACCGCGACGCCATCGCCGCCGGCAACCTGCTGCCGCCATCCAAGGACTTCGGGCAGATGCACCAGGTGATGGTCAACAACTACATCAATGCCGGCCTCACCGCGCTGTTCCTGTTCGTGGTGTTCGCGGTGCTGGTGTATTCGATCAGGACCGTCGCCGCCGCGCGCCGTTCGCCGGTGCGTACCGACCATGAAACCCCGTACGTGGCGCTCAAGCCGCACGAGGTGGACCTGTAATGGGTACCGCGCTGGTCCCGGCCGGCCAGCACCAGGCGTTCCGCCGTACCTGGCGGCGCCTGGTGCAGACCGCGCGCCTGTGCTGCGGCGTGCCGGACTACGACAACTACGTGCGGCACATGCGCGAAAAGCACCCCGAGCGCGAGGTCATGGACTACAAGACCTTCTTCCGGGAACGCCAGGAAGCGCGCTTCGGCGGCGGCAAGGGCTTCCGTTGCTGCTGAAGCCCGGGTTCCGGGGCAGGAAGACAGAAGGCCGCCGTGAGGCGGCCTTCTTCATGCCCGGCGCGGAGGCGCGGCCGGGCGCCGCGCGGGGCCGTCAGGCGCCGGCCATCCACTTGAGCATCAGCCCGGTGATGTAGGCCAGCACCGTGCCGGTGGCGTAGCCGACCGTGCCCAGCAGCACGCCTACCGGCGCCAGGCTGGGATGGAACGCCGCCGCCACCACCGGTGCCGACGCCGCCGCACCGACGTTGCCCTGCGAGCCGATGGCCAGGAAGAACATCGGCGCCTTGAGCAGGCGGCCGACCACGTACAGCAGCAGCACGTGGGTGCCCATCCAGATCGCGCCCAGCAGGAACAGCCACGGGCGCTCGAGCAGCGACAGCAGGTCCATCTGCATGCCGATGCAGGCGATCAGGAAGTACAGGAACAGGGTGCCGACCCGGGAGGCGCCGACCGCTTCCAGTTCGCGCGCGCGGGTGAAGCTCAGCGCCAGTCCGGCGAACGTGGACAGCATCACCACCCACACGAACTGGTTGTCCAGCGACGCCTGCCTGGCGAAGCTGATGTTCGCCGCGCACCACGCCGCCAGCGGCGCGGCCAGCGCGTGGGCGGCGCCGACCACGCCCAGGCCGACGCCGACGATGATCATCAGGTCGGTCAGGGTGGGAATGCGCGCGCTGCGCGCCTGGTAATCGGCGATCCGCCGCTTCATGTCGTCGATGGCCGAGGTGTCGGCGCCGTTGCGCGCATCGATGGCCTGCGCGCGCCCGGCCAGCCAGATCAGGGCCGGCATCAGCAGGATGCTGGCGCAGACCACGTCCACCACCGCGAACTGGCCGAAGGTGGTGGCATCGACATTGAAGGTTTCGCGCATCGCGGCCATGTTGGCGCCGCCACCGATCCAGCTGCCGGCCAGCGCCGCCATGCCGGCCCAGGTATCCCCGGCCACGGTGGCCGGATGGATCAGCTTCATCGCCTGGAACGAGACCAGCGCGCCGAGCATGATGCCCACGGTGCCGGTGACGAACATCAGCAGCAGCTTCGGGCCGAGCCGGGCGATGCCCTTCAGGTCGATCGACAGGGTCAGCAGCACCAGCGCCGCCGGCAGCAGCACGTCGCGGGCGATCGGGTTGTAGAGCTTGGTGCCATGGCCGTCGATCAGGCCGGTGGTGTTGTAGATCGCCGGCACGAAGTAGCACAGCAGCAGGGCCGGCACCCAGGTGAAGACCTTCCTCCAGAACGGGGTCGGCCCGCTGGCCAGCCAGAAGATCAGCGCCAGGGTCGCGGCGATCAGCCCGAGGCCGACGATGTCGTTGCTGATGAGGGCGGGAGTACTTTCGGTCGGCATATGGCCAGTTCCTGTCGATCGAAGGGAAACAAAAACGCCACGTTGATGACGTGGCGTGGGGGAGCGAAGCCTAGCATGCCGGCAGTGCCGTTGGCCCCGGCTGCGGGACGATGCCGGTTTGCCGCCACCGGGCGGTGGCGGCAAGCCGGCAGGAGCGTTCAGCCCGCTCCCGCCATCGCGCGCAGGGTGATGCCGACCACGTAGGCCGCGCCGGTACCCACCGCGTAGCCCAGGGTGCCGAGCAGCACGCCCACCGGGGCCAGCGCCGGATGGAACGCAGAGGCCAGCACCGGCGCCGAGGCCGGGCCACCGATGTTGCTCTGCGAGGCGATGGCGAAATAGAAGAACGGCACCCGCAGCAGCTTGCCGGCCAGCCACAGCAGCACGATGTGCACGCCGATCCACAGCACGCCCAGGGCGAACAGCCACGGCTTCTCCAGCAGCGCCAGCAGGTCCATCTGCATGCCGATGCAGGCGATCAGGAAGTACAGGAACATCGAGCCCCACTTGGAGGCGCCGACGCCTTCGAGCTCGCGCGCGCGGGTGAAGCTCAGGCCCAGCCCGATGAGCGTCGCCAGCAGCACCACCCAGACGAACGGCTTGTCCAGGCTCACCGAGGCCGCCCAGCCGACATGGGCGGCGAACCAGGCCGACAGCGGCCCGGCCACCGCGTGCGAGATCGCCACCGCGCCGAACGCCACGCCGGCCATCACCATCAGGTCGCCCAGCGCAGGGATGCGCGCATGCCGCGCCTGGTAGCTGGCGACGCGGTCGCGCAGGTCGTCCAGGGCGGTGGTGTCCGCACCGCTGTGCCGGTCCAGCGCCGGGGCCCGCGAGGCGAAGAAGATCAGCACCGCCATCCACACGTAGCCGACGCCGACGTCCACCACCGCGAACTGGCCGAAGGTGGTCGCGTCGACTTCGAAGATCTCCTTCATCGCCAGCATGTTGGCGCCGCCGCCGATCCAGCTGCCGGCCAGCGCGGCCATGCCGCCCCAGGTGCTGCCGGCCACCGTGTCGGGATGGATGATGCCCATCAGCCAGAACGCCACCAGCGCGCCGAGCATGATGCTCAGCACCGCCGCCACGTACATGGCCAGCATCTTCCAGCCCAGCCCGAGGATGCCCTTCAGGTCGATGGACAGGGTCAGCAGCACCAGCGCCGCCGGCAGGAACACGTCGCGCGCGATCGGGTTGTAGAGCCGCGTGGTCTCCCCGTCGATCAGGCCGAAGGTGTTGTAGATGCCGGGAATGAAGTAGCACAGCAGCAGCGCCGGCACGAAGCCGTAGAACTTCTTCAGCAGCCGGTTGCTGCTGGACGACGTCCAGAAAATGGCGCCCAGCGTGGCGGCGATCAGGCCGAACACGATGATGTCGTTGCTGATGAGTGCGCCGGATGCGGCTGCCGTCATCGTCTCTCCCCTCGATGCGTGAGTGTCGGGAACCGCGGTTCCCGTGTCTTCCCCCGGATCACGGATGAAGGGCCTGGGCGCGCGCGGCCATGTCGGGCCGCCGTTCCCCGCTGCCTGCGGGGAGGGACCCGTGGATCGCAACCGTCCTGGTCGCCCCCTTCCGCCGCATGCGGCGGAAGGGGCGAAGGCCGGGCGCGGACAGCATCCCGCTGCCGCCGCCCGGCCGTGGGCGGGCATGCCGGCGGCATGCCCCTGCCTGCGTTACCGGCCGATGTGCTGCTTCAGCCAGGCATTGACCGTGTCATGCCACTGCACGCTGTTGTGCGGCTTGAGCACCCAGTGGTTCTCGTCCGGGAAGTACAGGAACCTGGATTCGATGCCCTTGCGCTGCAGCGCGGTGAACGTGGCCAGGCCCTGCTCCACCGGGATGCGATAGTCCAGCTGGCCCTGCACCACCAGCATCGGCTTGCTCCAGTTGGCGACATGGTTGACCGGGTTGAACTTCTCGTAGTTCTGCGGGACGTCGTACGGGGTACCGCCCTGCTCCCACTCGGTGAACCACAGTTCCTCGGTGGCGTAGCCCATCGCACGCTGGTCGAACACGCCGTCGTGGTTGACCAGGCACTTCCACGGCTCGTTCCAGTTGCCGGCGATCCAGTTGACCATGAAGCCGCCGTAGCTGGCGCCCAGCGCGCAGGCCTTGTCGCCGTCGAGGAAGCCGTACTTGTGCTGCGCCGCAGCCCAGCCCTTCTGCAGGTCTTCCAGCGGGCGGTCGCCCCAGTGCTGGCTGATCGCATCGGTGAAGGCCTGGCCGTAGCCGGTGGAGCCGTGGAAATCGATCATCACCACCGCATAGCCCTGCCCGGCATAGGTCTGCGGATTCCAGCGGTAGCTCCAGCCGTTGCCGAAGCTGCCCTGCGGGCCACCGTGGATCAGGAACGCGACCGGGTATTTCCGGCCTTCCTGGTAGTCGTGCGGCTTGACCACGTAGCCATGCACGGTCTCGTCGTTCCAGCCCTTGAACGAGAACTGCTCGAAGCTGCCGAAATCGACGTCCGGCAGCATCTCGCCGGCGCTCGGGGTGATCGCGCGCTGCGGAGTACCGGCCGCGGTGCCGGTGGTGAACACCTGGTCGCCGCTCTTGAGCGAGTTGCGGGTGAAGGCCAGCGTGTCGCCGGCAAGGTCGAAGGCGGAGATGCTGCCCTCGCCCGCCACCTTGGCGACCGCGCCATCGGCGACCTTGACCGCGAACAGCGGGTGCTCGCCCATGTCCTGCGCGGTGGTGTAGATCGTGCTGCCATCGGCCGACAGGGTGATGCCGTCGGCCGAGCGGTCCCACTGCGGGGCGATCTCGCGCAGCGTGCCGCTGGCCAGCTCCAGCGCCATCAGGCCGAAGCGGTCGGCCTCGAAGCCCGGGCGCTTCATCGCGCGGTAGTACAGGGTCTTGCCGTCGGCACTGAACACCGGGCCGGCATCCCACGCCGGGTTGGCGGCGGTCAGGTTGACCGGCGCGGCCTTGCCGGCGGCATCGAGCCGGTACAGGTCGAAATTGGTCGACCACGGTTCCTGCCGGCCCTGCACGCGGATGCTGGCGACCACCGACTTTCCATCCGGCGACCACACGAAATCCTCGTTGCCGCCGAACGGCTTGGACGGTGCGTCGCCGGCCAGGCCGGCGCTGATCGCCGTGGCGGTCTTGCCCGCGGCGGCGCCGGTGGCCGGCAGCGGCGCCACGAACAGGGTGTTGCGGCGGCCGTCGGCCCAGGTATCCCAGTGGCGCACGAACATGCTGTCGAACACCACGCCGCTGCTCCTGGATTCTTCCCGCTCCTTCAGCCGGGTGGCGGTGCACGCCAGGTCCGAACCGCAGTCCTGGAACGCACCGGCGCTGAACAGCACGCGGTCGCCCTGCGGCGAGACCCGGTAGCTGTCCACGTCCAGCGCGAAGTCGGTCAGCTGGCGCGGCGCGCCACCGGCCACCGGCATCGCGTACAGCTGCTGGCTGCCGTTCTTGGCGCTGAGGAAGTACACGGTGCGGCCATCGGCCGACAGTGCGGCCGAGTTGACGTTCCAGCCGTCCGGCGAGAGCCGCTTGGGCGGCGCCAGGTCGCGGGTGCGCAGGTCGCGGATCCACAGGCTGCTGCTGGCCTTCAGGTCGGCATCGACCACGCGCTTGGCGAAGATCACCTGCGCGCCATCGGCGGTGAGCAGCGGCGCGGACACGCGGTCCAGCTTCACCATGTCGCGGACTTCGAAGCCGCGTGCGCTGGCCAGCGAGGGCAGCGCGGCAAGCAGGCACAACGGCAGCAGGGCGTGACGGAGCTTCATGGGATTCTCCCGGAACAAGGCAGGCAAACCATGGATGGTAGGCGCGGCCGGGCGCCGCGCGCAAAGGCTTGAAGTCATGCCCGGGCTCCCGCAACGACAAGGCCCCGCCGGAGCGGGGCCTTGCGCGGTGGATCAGCGCGCGTGCGCGGGCATCAGCCCTTGGCCGGCGACGCCTGCTCGCCCTTGCGGCCGACCCGGTACAGCAGCCAGCCGACCAGGAACAGCACTGCCAGCCCCACCCACTGCGCCGCGGCGCCCAGGCTGAGCGGCAGCGCCAGCACGTCCGGGTTCTGGGTGATGACGATCGGCAGCGCGATGGCGATGCCCATCAGCGCCTCGCCGGTGATCAGGCCGGCGGAGAACAGCACGCCGGGGCGATGCACGCGGTCCAGCGCCTCTTCGTCGTCGGCGCGCACCTTGTGGAAGCGCGCGACCAGGTGGGCCAGCAGGCCGCCGAGGAAGATCGGCACCATCAGCTCCAGCGGCAGGTAGATGCCGATGGCCGCCGCCAGCACCGGCACGCGGAAGCGCTTGCCGGTCTTCTTCAGCCAGCCGTCGATGGCGATCACCACCGCGCCGATGCCGCCGCCGATGATGATCATGGTCCAGGGCAGGTCGCCGCCGAACAGGCCCTTGGCGACCGACGCCATCAGGTTGGCCTGCGGCGCCGGCAGGGTCTTGGAGCCGATGCCATAGGCCTCCTGCAGCAGGTTCAGCACCGGCGCCATGATCAGCGCGCAGGAGAACGCGCCGATGCCCAGCATCAGCTGCTGCTTCCACGGCGTGGCGCCGACCAGGTAGCCGGTCTTGAGATCCTGCAGGTTGTCGCCGCCGACCGCGGCCGCACAGCACACGACCGCGCCGATCATGATCGCCGCCACCGCGCCCAGCGGCGCGCCGCCGACCTGCACCTTGCCGTCGTCGCCCAGCAGCATCAGCAGCACCACCGAGGCGAACAGGATGGTGGCGATGGTGATGCCCGAGACCGGGTTGTTGGACGAGCCGACTAGGCCGGCCAGGTAGCCGGACACCGAAACGAACAGGAAGCCGGCCACGATCATGATGATCGTCATCGGCACGCTGACCAGCCACTGGCCGACGATGGCCTGGTACAGCGCCAGCAGCGGCAGCACGAACAGCACCAGCGCCACCAGCATCCACTTCATCGGCAGGTCGCGCTCGGTCTCGGCCAGCGGCGTGGCGCCAGCGCTCTTGCGCGCGGCGGCGAAGCCGCTCTTGATCCCGGCCAGCAGCGACTTGCGCAGCGAGAACAGGGTCCACACCCCGCCCACCAGCATCGCACCGACGCCGAGGAAGCGGATCTTGGACGACCAGATGGCGAACGCCGCATCGGCCGCCGGCGCGCCGGCGATGCCGGCGGCCAGTTGCGGATCGCTGCCCAGGAACAGCGCGTGGTACAGCGGGATGGCGATGTGCCAGGACAGGATCGCGCCGGACAGCACCACGATGCCGACGTTCAGGCCGACGATGTAGCCCACGCCCAGCAGCGCCGGCGACAGCCCGGTGCCGAGGTAGCCGATCACCTTGTTGTTGGCGAAATAGCCGGCGACCGCCCAACTGTCTGGAATGACCTTCAGGCCATTGGCCGCGGCCAGCTTGACCACGCCGCCGATGGCGGCCGACAGGCCGAGGATCTTCAGCCCCGGCCCGGGGTTCTCGCCGGCCTTGAGCACTTCGGCCGCGGCCTTGCCTTCCGGGAACGGCAGCGGCTCTTCGACGATCATCGAGCGCCGCAGCGGCACCGAGAACAGCACGCCGAGCAGGCCGCCGAGGCCGGCGATGCCCAGCACCCACCAGTATTTGAAGTCGGGCCAGTAGCCCATCAGGATCAGCGCCGGGATGGTGAAGATCACGCCCGCGGCGATCGACGAACCGGCGGACGCGCCGGTCTGGACGATGTTGTTCTCGAGGATGGTGCCGCCGCCGAGCAGGCGCAGCACGCCCATCGAGACGACCGCGGCGGGAATGGCCGTGGCCACGGTCAGGCCCGCGAACAGGCCCAGGTAGGCGTTGGCGGCGGACAGCACCACCGCCAGCACGATGGCCAGGACCACCGCGCGGAAGGTGAGCTGCGGGGGTGCAGCATTGTTCATGGAAGTTTCCGGCTGGCAAAAAACGCTGCCACGCTAACGTCCGCTTAACGGCAAGTCCAGCCGTACCGCAGCATGCGCCCCATGCCCTGTGACCCGCCGCACCCCGGTACCGGGCCAGGGCGACACCCGCATCCGCGCCGCGTCCGCCGGCAGGGCCAGCGCATGTGCCGGGCGGGCGCCGCCGGGCCCGTCTCCCGCCCGGCTCCTATACTTGCCGCCGACTCCGCAGCCGGCGCCCCGATGCACGCAACCCCCGCCTCCCCGTCCAGCGACTTCCTCGGCCACCCCAAGGGGGTCTACATCTGCTTCTTCACCGAAATGTGGGAGCGCTTCTCCTTCTACGGGATGAAGGCGCTGCTGCTGCTGTACCTGACCAAGTACCACCTGTTCGGCGACAAGGCCGGGCTGGACCTGCTCGGCGCCTACGGCGGGCTGGTGTACTGCGTGCCGGTGTTCGGCGGCCTGCTCGCCGACCGCTGGCTGGGCATGCGCAAGGCGGTGGTGTTCGGCGGCATCCTGCTGGTGCTCGGCCACCTGGGCATGGCCTTCGAGGGCCACGCCGCGCACCGCGTCGGCGGCGAGGTGGTGCGCGACGACACCGCGCTGGGCGCGACCTACCTGTCGCTGGCGCTGATCGTGATGGGCGTGGGCTTTCTCAAGCCCAACATCTCCACCATCGTCGGCAAGCTCTATCCCGACCGTGCCGATGGAAGCGCTGACCCGCGCCGCGACTCGGGCTTCTCGCTGTTCTACGCCGGCATCAACCTCGGCGCGCTGTTCGCCTCGCTGGTCTGCGGCTTCCTCGGCGAGGTCTATGGCTGGAAATACGGCTTCGGTGCCGCCGGCATCGGCATGCTGGTCGGTCTGGGAATGTTCCTGTGGGGACAGAAGTACCTGCAGGGGCACGCCGAGCCGCCGCAGCCGGCCGCGCTGCACCAGCGCATCGCCGGGTTGCCGCGCGAGTGGCTGATCTACGCCGTCGCCGTCGCCGGGGTGGTGCCGGTGGCGGCGCTGCTGTGGGCCGCGGCCAACGGCGCCTTCGCCCTCGGCGGCGAGATCAGCCTGGCGCTGATGCTGATGATCGTGGTGCTGGGCGGCGTGCTGCTGTGGTTCGCCTGGTTCACCGGCACCCGCTGCACCCCGGTGCAGCGCCAGCAGATGATCGCGCTGATGGTGCTGATCTTCATGGCGCTTGTGTTCTTCACCCTGTACGAGCAGACCTACGGCTCGTGGGTCACGTTCACCGACCGCCTGCTGACCAAGGACCTGGTGCCGTCGCTGGTGATCCGCGACGGTACCCCGCTGCCGTGGTCGATCGCCTCGCTGCTGCTGGCCCCGCTGGGTTTCGTGTTCGCCGCGCGCCTGTCCGAACGCACCCCGGGTTCGGGCGCGCCGCGCCTGCTGTTCGCCGTCATCGTCGCGGCGATGCTGGTGATGCTGGTGCGCGATTGCCTGGTACTGCCGCAGACCGCCGGGTCGCTGACCTACCTCGGCGCGCTGTTCCTGGTGCTGCTCGCACCGCTGTTCGCCGCGCTGTGGGCATGGCTGGACCGGCGCGGGCTGGATCCCTCCAAGCCGGTGAAGTCCTCGTTCGGGCTGCTGTTCGGCGCGCTGTCGTTCGTGCCGCTGGCACTGGCCGCGCAGCATGTCGGCGCCACCGGGCAGATGGCCAGCGTGTGGTGGCTGGTACTGGCTTACCTGGTCCTGGAGATCGGCGAGATGTGCCTGTCGCCGGTGGGACTGTCGGCCGTCACCCAGCTGGCCGCCCCGCGCGTGGTCAGCCTGATGATGGGCACGTGGTTCCTGGCCACCGCCTTTTCCGAAACCCTGGCCGCGCTGTTCGGCAAGCTCGCCGCCATCGACGTGCCCGAAGGCGGGGTGATGGACATCGCCGAGGCCGCGGCCCGCTACGAACACCTGTTCTGGCTGCTGATGTGGATCGGCCTGGGCTGCGCCGTGCTCGCCCTGCTCGCCTCGCCGCTGCTGAAGCGGATGATGCACGGGGTGCGCTGAGCCTGCCCGGCGGAAACGACAACGGCGCCTTCCGGCGCCGTTGTCGTTTCCACGCAGGCGCATGCCGCGCTCACTTCGCGGTGTCGCCGCCCAGGTGCCGCGACAGGAACGCCAGCAGCCGGGTGTAGTACTCGCGCTGGTGCGGCTCGGTGTAGAAGCCGTGGCCTTCGGTGTCGTAGTACAGCGATTCGACCGGCACCCCGGCCTTCTTCAGTGCCGCTTCCATCATCCGGGTGTGTTCGACCGGGGCGATCTCGTCCTCGCCACCCGCCGCCAGGAACACCGGCACCGTGATCCGCTCGGCCAACCGGTTGGGCGAAGCCGCCGCCAGCGCGGCCATGTCCTCGCCCACCCAGTCCCGGGACCAGTTGCCCAGGCTGCGGCGCTTGCGGCCGTCCTGGCGCTGCATCATCGGCAGGTCGTAGACGCCGACGTACCCGGCCGCACAACGGTACAGCGAGGGCTCCTTCGCCACCCCCATCAACGCCGCATACCCGCCGTAGCTGGCCCCGTAGATGCAGATCCTCGACGCATCGGCATGGCCCTGCTCGACCGCCCAGCGCGTGGCGTCGGTCAGGTCGTCCTGCATGGCGCCGCCCCACTGCCGCGCACCGGCGGTCTGGAATGCCCAGCCGTAATTGCCGGAACCGCGGTAGTTGACCTGCATGACGGTATAGCCGGCCGCCGCCAGCATCTGCGCATCGCGGTCGTACTGCCACCCGTCGAAGATGCCGAACGGGCCGCCGTGCGGCATCAGCACCATCGGCCGCGCGCCCGAGGTGCCGCGCGGCCGGGTCAGGTAGCCGTGGATGGCGAGCCCGTCGCGGGCCTTGAAGGTAACCGGCTCGACGGTGGCGGCCTTGTCCGGGTCGATCCAGCTGCCGCTGCTGACCACATGGGCCACCTTCTTCTGCGCGGTATCGAGCAGGTAGAAGTCGCCGGGATTGTTGCCGGACCACACCCGGATCAACAGCAGGCTGCCATCGCGGGTGCTCGAGGTGATGCGCACGGACTGGCCGGGGAACGCCGCCTCCAGGCTCCGGTACTGGCGCGCCTCGGGCGACGCATCGTCGAAGAACAGGTTGCGGTGCCGCCCATCCATCACCTGTGCGCCGACCGGGATCGAGGTGCCGTTGCGATGGATGATCGACAGCGGGTCGGCCCCCGGGTCATGCAGCACCGCGGTGCGCGCGTTGCTGACCGGGTCCCAGGTGACGATGCGGTCGGTGCCGTCATCCCCGCCGCGCACCTGCAGGTAGACGAGCCGGTTGTCCGCCGAGAACCCCAGGGGAACCTCGATCCGCTTGCTGCTGTTCTGGTCGTTGACCAGGCGCCAGTCCGAGCCCGCGGCCTCGCGGTAGTACAGCTTGCTGGCGTTGTCCACGTCGGCACCGTATGCCAGCCGCACCTCGCCGCCGTTGTCGGTGACGAAGCTCGCACGCCGCACCGGCGCACGCGCCAGGGTAGTCCGGCGGCCGCTGTCCACATCCAGCCGCTCGGCACGGGTGAACGGCTCGTCGCCCATCAGCGGCCAGACCGAAATCACCGCATGGCGATCATCCCCGGGCAGCCCGTCGATCAGGAACGCGGCCACGTCCTCGACCTTCTTCGGCTGGATCCGGGTACCGGCACCGTTGCCCTGTACCCGGAACCCGACCAGCAGGTCGGCCTGACCGCCATTGGCTTTGAGCGCGAAGATCTCTCCGGTTGGCTGTGGCTGGTCGAGCATGCCGAACTTCTCGGCGAGCCCGGCGAGCACGCGGTCGTCGCTGACCCATTCGAATCCGTTCACATGCGCGTTGCGCCGGGGCCTGAACACAGCGACGACCTTGAAGTCGGCGCGCCGGAACAGCGTCAGTGCGGTGCTGTCCTCCAGCGGCACGGTGGCCGCGTAGTACTCCCCGGACGGCGAGATCTTGATCTCGTTGAACTCATCCTTGCGGATGAACTGCCCCAGGTCCACCGCCGCGACCGCCGGCAGTGATGCCATCGAAAGGGCCAGCAACAGCCCCCATTTGCCTGCCTTCATCCCGTTCCTCCGTGATAATTCAATCCTTCGGGGCCGATTCTAGCCATGCGCAGGGATGGGATGCACGCGGCCCGGCGGTATCGCTTCCCGCGCGGGCGCGGCGTTCGCATGGCAGGGCCAGGAGCAGGGACATGTGCCAACGCATGTCGCGGCAACACATCCGCGGCGGACGTCCGGCCGCCGTGCGGATCAGAAATCGATATCCAGGTTCACGTACACCGCGCGGCCCTGGATGCCATAGATGTTCTGGTAGAACGGATACCAGGTCATGCTCGCGTCCTTCGGCCCGTAGCGGTCGAACAGGTTGGTCACGTCCACGCCCAGGCGCATGTTGCCGGTGATCTTCTTCGACAGGCTGGCGTTCCACTGCACGTACGACGGCAGCTGCGCGCTGGCCTGGTAGTTGACCCGCGCACCGTTGCGGTAGCCGTACAGGCTCGCCGACCAGTCGCCGCGATTCCAGCCCAGGGTCCAGTTGCCGCGCGAGCGGAACGCCAGCGGCTGGTTGCCGCAGCTGTAGGTCGCCGAGTAGGAGCAGCCCATGTAGTCCTGCCACGGATCACCGGCGGCGACCTGCACGTCGTAGCCGAGGGTGCGGCTGTATCCGGCATTCAGGCTGAAATCGCCGAGCGCGCCGCCGCTCCAGGCGTACTTCAGGCTCGCGTCCACGCCGCGGGTGCGCACGCCGGCCTGGTTGATCGCGTCCAGGAAATACTCGGTGACCTTGCCCGCCGCATCGCGCTGCACATAGGCCAGGTAGACCGCGCACGCTCCGGAATTCGGATCGACCGGCGTGCCATCGACGCGCCGCCCGAGCAGGCAGCTGGCGTTCTCGCTCATCAGCGTGGCGGTGTCCAGGTACTGGCTCTTGCCCTTGAGGTCGATCTCCCAGTAGTCGGCACTCAGCGACAGCCGTTCGCTGACGTCCCATACGATGCCGAGGCCATTGGACGTGGCGGTCTCCTCGTGCAGGCGGCTGTTGTTGCCGCCTTCCACGTACCAGGCGCTCTCGTGGTGGTCAGCACCGCACTGCGCCAGCCCGGCCGTGGTGGTCAGGTCCAGGCCGTCGAGGCGGCACAGGTAATAGTTGGTGATGTAGTCGTCGTAACCGGTCACCGGTTCGCCATACAACCACATGATATTCGGCGCCATGAAGCTGGTCTGCCGACTTGCGCGCACCAGCAGGTTGTCGAACGGCCGCCATTCCAGGCTGGCCTGCCAGGTGATCGCGTCGCCGACGTCGGAGATGTCGTCGTACTTGTCCCAGCGCCCGGCGACATTGGCCACCAGGCGCTGCAGCAGCGGGATGCGGAACTCGACGCCGGCACCGTAACGGTCGCGCGGCCCGCCGCCGGATACACCGGTATGGTTGAAGGTCTTGTCGGCGCCCGCATACGTGCCCAGGCTGCGGCGATCCGGGCGCAGTTCGTACCTGGAGTGGGATGCCTCGAACACCGACGCCATCTCCACGTCGCCCGCCGGCAGCGCGAACAGCGCGCCGCCGAGGACGAACTGTGCCTGCGCGGTCTGCGACAGGTTGCGGTTGCGGATGGTGTCCACCATCGACGCATACTGCTGCGGTGTGATCGGCCCGAACAGCACGGACGGATCGATGCGGTACAACGGCGCGCCGTCGACCTCGCCCACCGCCTCGCCGAACAGGTAGCGGTGCACGCGGTCGGTGATCAGCTGCTTCCAGCTGCTCTTCATCTCGTCGCGCGACAGACTGAGGCTGGCATCCCAGTCGAAACGCGCGCCAATGGTTCCGCGCACCCCGGCATTGGCGCTCAGGGTGGTCTCGTCCCACAGCCGCATCGGCGCGCCGCCGATGTCGTTGGGGTCGAGCGCGCGCCAGTATTCGAACTGGCCGATATCCACGTCGTACGCGCTGCCCGCGTTGTACAGGTACATGCTGGTGCGGTGCGCGGCCTCGCTGCGCGAGCGCTGCACCAGCACCTGGCCATAGCCCTGCAGCGCGTCGCTGAAGCGGAAGTTGCCCGACACGTAGGCCGAGGTCTTGTCGTGCTTGTTGGCCAGGGTGTCGCCGTCGTAGTAGTTGGCGTTGCCGCAGGCATAGGGCCGTGCGGCACTGGCCGAGCCGTACATCGGGAAGTAATTGCGCCCCAGGGTGCGGCAGGTCTGCTCCAGCGCCGCGGTGGCCGTCGCCGGATCGACATCGCCGGCGTACAGCAGGCGGCCATCCTGGCCCAGCCAGTAATAATCGTTGTAGCCGGCGTCCATCAGCGCGGTATCCAGCCCGAAGGTCGGGCGGCTGGTTCCGGCGTTGCCCGGGGCGTTCATTCCGGTGCGGATGATGTTGCCGCGCTGCCAGGAGAAGATCGGCTCGCGGTTGAGCTGCTCGAACGCGTAGGTGATGCTGCCACGGCCCCATGCCTTGCCGCCGCTGAACTGGAACTGGGCGGTATCGCCGCCGCCACGGGTGGTGGCGCCGCCGCGCACGCGCAGGTGATCACCCTCCCAGTTGTCACGGGTGACGATGTTGACCACGCCGGCCACCGCATCGGAGCCGTAGATCGCCGACGCACCGCCGTTGAGCACCTCGATGCGTTCCACCACCACCGCCGGAATGCTGCCGACGCTGACGCCGGTGGAGGCCGCGCCGGAACTGGCCGCGTACTCGGTCATGCGCTTGCCGTTGAGCAGGATCAGCTGATAGCCCACGCCCAGTCCGCGCAGGTTGAGGAACGCGGCATCCGGTTGCGAGGCGCTGGCATTGAACTCGCCACCGACGACATCGCCGTTGAACTGGGTCAGCGTCTGCAGCGTTTCGGCCACGGTGCTGTAGCCCTGCTTGCGGATGTCCTCACTGGTGATCACCACCACCGGCGACGGGCCCTCGACCGCGGCGCGCTTGATGCGCGAACCGGTGACCTCGACCTTGTCCAGCGTACGCGCCGCATCGCCACCATCGGCCGGGTCGCCGGCCGCTGCCGGCGCCGCCTGCTGTGCATGCGCGGCACCTGCGGCCGACGCCACGGCCGGCAGCGCCAGGGCCATGAGGACCGCCATTGACAGGCGGCGGTGCTGCGGTTGTTGCGGGCCAATGGACATCATGGTTCGTCTCCCCGTTGCTCGGCATGGTTCGGCTGGAAGGCACTGCGGCGATGGCGATCTGTCGCGATGGACGGTGTTGCCTGCTGTCCGGGCACGGCAGCGGATCGCGGCGCTGCGACAGGCAGCGCCGGGAGGCAGTACCGGACCCGGATGCGCTCCGGTCGCATGGCGGCCCTGCGGGCACGCTTCCCCGGAACATGCCAGCGATCCTAGGCGCGACATCGCCTGCCACGCATCGGGAGAAACCCCGATTGTTCGCATGCTGCGGCTGCTTCGACGGAAGCTGTCCCACCCTGTTCGGGGCAACGACGAAAGCGCCTGAAAAAAGACGTCGCGCAGTGCATGGATGCGCTCGCGGATGCGGTATCGTTGCCGCGGCCCGCGCATGCCGCAGCAGCGCACAGGCCGCCGATGCGCTACCGCGCCTCGCCCTGCAGATCGCTGCATCCGCGGACATCGCCGCGCACGATGCACACCGCCTTCTCGAACAGACCGGGGAAAAGATGAAGATCCAGGCACCACGCATGGCCGTTCTCGCGCTCGCACTGTTTTCCATCGGAACCGCGCCACCGCTGTGCGCCGCGCCCGGCGCCGGCGACCGGCACGGTTGCGATGCGACCCCGGCAGCTGCCAGTGCGCAGGCACAGGCCAGGCGCGAGGCGTTCGACGCGGCGATGCGCGCGCATGGCATTCCCGGTGCGCAGCTGATCCATACCCGCGACGGAATCTCCGAGGCGTACTGCCATGGCGTGCTCAACGCCCGCGCGGCGGCCACGGTCGGCGACGACACCGTGTTCCAGGCCGCCTCGCTGTCCAAGGTCGTGGCCGCCTACATCGCGCTGCGCCTGGTCGACGCCGGAAAGCTCGATCTCGACAAACCGCTGTGGGACTACTGGCAATCGCCCAGGACCAGGGACAACCCGCTGGCACGGCAGGTCACCACGCGCATGGTGCTGGCCCACACCAGCGGCCTGCCCAACTGGCAGATATCGCCGTCGAACCCGGCCATCGACGGCACGCCGTTGGAGAGCCGGTTCGCGCCCGGCGAACACTACGCCTACTCCGGCGAAGGCTTCTACCTGCTGCAGCGCACGCTCGAGCACATCACCGGCAGCAGCTGGAATGCGCTGGCCTCGCGCGAGGTGTTCTCGCGGTTCGACATGCCCAGCAGCAGTTACCTCACCGACCCGGCGATGCGCGCGCGCAACGCCACCGGCCACGGCAAGGACGGCACGCCCGCAGCGGAGCGGGTGTTCGGCTGGGAGAACACCGCCTGGACCCTGGTCAGCAATGCGCATGACTACGACAACTTCATCCACAAAGCGCTTTACCGCGGCGAAGGACTGAGGCCGGCCACGCATGCGTTGCTGTTCACACCGGCCAGCGATGCCGACGATCCGGCGTCGCCGGGCCCGGCCGATGCGTTCATCGCCTGGGGCCTGGGCGTGGGACTGCAGGACGCCGATGGCCGGCGCCTGGCCTGGCACTGGGGCGACAACCCCGGCTTCAAGGCCTTCTTCATGCTCGACCCGGCCAGCGGCGAAAGCCTGGTGCTGTTCACCAACAGCGAGAACGGGCCCGCGGCCTACAAGCAGGTACTGCGCGCGTTCATGGGCCCGGGCAGCTACCCGGCCGTCGACTGGTCCAGCGCGCAGGATTGATCCTTGGCACCGGGCCGGTTGCAGGCGTACGCCGCGACCGGCCCGTGCGTGGCGATCAGGCGTCGTTCAACCCCACACGGCAAGCGCAGGCATCGACATGCGCCCATGCTGGTAGACAATGCCGCCCGGCCAGTCCTCGGCCTGCAGCCAGGGACCATCCAGGTCGCAGACTTCGCACAGCTGTGCGAGCACCATGCCCGGCGCGACCGATACCGATCCGCCCAGCATGCATCCCACCATCAGCCGGAAGCCCGCCGCGCGCGCCGCCGCGGCCAGTTCCAGCGCGGCGGTCAGGCCACCGGTCTTGTCCAGCTTGATGTTGACGAACTGATAGCACCCGACCAGGCCGGCAAGGTCCTCGCGCGTGGACAGCGCCTCGTCGGCGCAGACCGGGATCGCACCGTCATAGCCGCGCAGCCCGTCGCCATGCGCCACCGCCACCGGCTGCTCCAGCAGGTCCACCGCGAACGGCTGCAGGGCCGGCACGTAGGCCCGCAGCTCCTCCACGCTCCACGACTGGTTGGCGTCGACGATCAGCCGCGCCCGCGGCGCGCCGCGACGCACCGCGGCCACCGCCTCCAGCGGCGAGCCCTTGCCCACCTTGATCTTGAGCCAGGGGTAATCGGCATGCGCACGCGCGGTGGCCTCGTAGGCGGCGATGTCGCGGATGCCGATGGTCACCGCGCTGTCGACCGGCCGCCAGTGGGCGATGCCGGCGCGGGTCCATGCCGGCACCCCGCTTTGCTTTGCCTCCAGGTCCCACAGCGCCGCATCCAGCGCATGCCGGGCACCGCCGGCGGGCAGCAGCCGCAGCAGTTCGTGGCGGTCGCAGCCCCGTTCCAGCGCCGGGCGCACCTGCTCGATCTGCGCGAGCATGCTTTCCGGGGTTTCGCCGTGGTAGCCGACGCCACCGGCCTCGCCACGGCCGACCCGGCCGTCCTCGTGCAGCTCGACGATGACCACGCGCGCCTCGCTGCGCACGCCGCGGGCGATGGCGAACGGCTCCCTCAGTTTCCAGGCATGCGGCCTGGCATGCAGCGTGCGCATGGCCACGGCCTCAGCCCATGATCGAGGCCAGCGCCCGGTCAAGGGGGCTGCGCATCGGGTCGAAGGCCGGAACGCCCAGCTCGCGCTCGGCACGCTCCAGGGCCTCCTGCGCGGCGGCGGCGTCCATCGCCGAGGTATTCAGGCTCACCCCGACCAGGCGCGCGCCGGGATTGGTCAGGCGCGCGGCCTGCAGGTACAGGTCGCGTGCCACCGCCAGGCCCGGCACCGGGTAGTCCGGCCAGCTGACCAGGTGCGTGCGCAGCGGGTCGTGGCACAGCACCAGGCCGTCGGCCTGCGAACCGTGCAGCAGGCCCAGGGTCACGCCGGCATAGGCCGGATGGAACAGCGAGCCCTGGCCTTCGATCAGGTCCCAGTGGTCGGGCGCGGCGTCGGGCGAAATGCACTCGGCCGCGCCGGCGATGAAATCGGCGATCACCGCATCCACCGCGATGCCGGCGCCGGCGATCATGATGCCGGTCTGCCCGGTCGCACGGAAATCGGCATCGATGCCCTGCCCGCGCATCGCCCGGGCCAGCGCCAGCGCGGTGTACTTCTTGCCCAGCGCGCAGTCGGTACCGACCATCGCCACGCGCTTGCCGCTGCGCCGCTTGCCGGTGGCGCGCGGCAGGTTGTCCGGGGGCCGGCGCACGTCCACCAGGCGCACGCCCGAACGCAGCGCCGCCTGCGCCAGGCCGGGCACCGATTCCAGCGGCGTGTGCAGCCCACTGACGATGTCCAGGCCCGCCTCCACCGCGGCGATCAACAGCGGGCTCCAGTGCGCGGGAATGCGCCCGCCGACCGGGGTGACGCCGATCACCAGCGAGCGCGCGCCGGCGGCGGCCGCGGCAGCCGGGTCCAGTTCCGCCAGGCCAAGGTCGATGGTGCCGCCAGGCAGTCGCGTCTGGCCGATGCAGTCCTGCGCGCTCCAGTCGCGCAGGCCGAAGGCGGTCTTGGCCTTGAGCGGATTGGTTTCCTCGCCCAGGAACAACAGGTAAGGCATGTGCAGGACCACCCTGGCCGGCGTCGCGCTCATGGCCGGGCCTCCACGGGTACCTGCTGCCGCTCGTTCGTATGTCGCATGCTTGCCACCTTTTTCCCGGGCCGGAACTGATCGTCGCCATTCGACCATACCGGGTGTCGCGCCGAATCGGGAAAAACCCGCATATTCCCGGCCGGGCACCGCCGCCGCCAGCGCGCGATGCGCGCCGCTTGCCAGCACCACGGGCCGCTGCTACATAGCCACGATGCCATTCGCCGCCAGCCTGCGGGCGAGGCCGCCGCCACGCCGTCCGCACCTTCCCGGAGACGCCATGCTGATGCTCGATGCCCCACCCTGCGCGCGCGCCGATGGCCTGGCGTCCGCGCGCGCGGCGCTGGTGAAGGCGCTGGACATGGCGTCGCTGTGGCAGGCCTGCGCGGCGCTGATCAACGCGACACTGCCGTGCCATTCGTGCAGCCTGCTGTTCGATATCGACGGCTACCAGCCCCTGCAGGGCCGGCACCACCTGGCCACGGCCGGCGACGACGGGGCCCGCCTGGTCACCAGCCTGGAAGTGGCCGCGCCCTACCTGGACGCCAATCCGCGGATCCGCTGGTACACGTTCTCGCAGATCGCATCGCAGGACGCGCTTGCACCCGAACGGCTCAAGGCGCAGAACCCGGCGCCGGCCTGGCGGGAGTTCATCCACCTGGCATTCTGGGACGGCACCCGGCTGGAAGCGGTACTGAGCATCCGCATCCTCACCGCCCACACCGAGCTGTCCGACGCCGAACTGGCGTTCCTGGCCGAGCTGTATCCGTTGCTGGATGCCAGCCTGCAGCGCGTGCGCATGCTCGAATCCGACCGGTTGCGGCACAAGGCCGTGGAAGACCTGCTGTACGAGCTTCCGCTGGCCGCACTGCTGGTGGATGGCAACCTGGCGCCGTCGTACATGTCGCGCGAAGCCAAGCGCATCTGCCGGCGCTGGAGTACCGATACGGAACGCGACGGCTGCCTGCCGCGCGCGATCGAGGCGCCGCTGCGCCGCTGGATGGAGGGAACCGCAGGCACCGCCGCGGCGCCCGGCCAGCGCGCCAGCTTCATCCTGGCCCATCCGCAGCGCCCGGCGCAGACCCTGCGCGTGGAGATCAGTTCGGCGCCCGGCAATTCATTCCGCCACGCCCAGCACCTGCTTGTCCTGGCCGCGGACGGCGACACCGACGACGTGACCGAGGCCGCCGCCGCGCGCGCCCTGCCCCTGCTCAAGTGCCTGTCGCCAAGCGAGCGCAAGGTAGCCGGGCTGGTCGCCTCGGGGCTGCGCAACGACGCCATCGCCGAGCGCCTGTGCCGCTCGCGCAAGACCATCGAATCGCAGATCAGCTCGATCTTCCGCAAGTTGAACGTCAGCAACCGCACGCAGCTGGCGCGGCTGCTCAACTGAATCACCGCGGCCGCGCGCCCACTCCGGCGCGCAGGCGGCCGCAGCGGCGGGTCAGCGTGGCGCCGGCGCCGCCAGCTGCGCGCGTCGCACCGCCTCCAGCACCGGCGCCAGCGGCAGCGCCGCCGCGGTGCCGCGGTGTCCGTGCACGGTGTGGGCGCGGAACAGCGAGTTGACGATGGCTTCCTCGGTCGCCTCGGCAGCGGCCTGGAACAGCGGCGACATGGCTTCGCCGGCCAGGCTGCGCGCCGGCTGCAGCGCCCGGTCCGGATCGCGCAGGTTCTCCTTCGCGGTGGAGAAGGCGATGACGTAGTCGCCCGAGCCGTTGGACATCACCGAACCGGTGCGCGCCAGTCCGACCAGCGCCCGCTTCGCCAGGCGCTGCAGCTGCGCCGCGTCCAGCGGGGCATCGGTGGCCACCACCAGCATGATGCTGCCGTCGCCGGTGCTCGGCGGCGGCACCGCCAGGCTGCGCGCATACGCGGCCGGGTCCGGCAACACCTTCCACACCGGCACGCCGGCGATGGTCAGCTCGCCGCCGAAATTGCTCTGCACCAGCACGCCGACCGTGTAGCCGCCATCGCCGGCAGGCAGCTGCCGCGAACTGGTACCGATGCCGCCCTTCCAGCCGAAGGCGACCGTACCGGCACCGGCACCGACATCGCCTTCCTCGACCGCGGCATGCGACGGCGTGGTCAGCGCGCGCTCCACCAGCGCCGGGGTCAGCGGCCGCGCACGGATGTCGCTGAGGTAACCATCGTTGGTCTCGCCCACCACCGGGTTGATCGAGCGCACCTGCTCCATGCCCGGCTGCCGCAACAGCCAGTCCGCCATCGCGTCGGCAACCTTCCAGGTGCTCAGCGTGCCGGTCAGCAGGATCGGCGTTTCCAGCTCGCCCAGTTCTTGCACCTGGGTGATGCCGGCCAGCTTGCCGTAGCCGTTGCCGACCACGATCGCCGCCGGCACCCGCTGGCGGTACAGGTTGCCGGAATGCGGCAGGATCGCGGTGACCCCGGTATGCAGGCGCGTGCCCTCGCGCAGGGTGGCGTGGCCGACGCCGACCCCGGCCACGTCGGTGATCGCATTGTGCGGCCCGGTCGCCAGCGTACCGATGACCACGCCGGCCTCGCGCGCACGCGGCCGCTGTTCGGCGGCAAGCGTGGCCGATGCGGCGCCGGCGGCGACCAGGGCGAACAGCAGGGGGGACCAGCGCTTGATCATTCGACGGCTCCAGCAGGACACGGGGACATGGCGGCACGGTACAGGAAGCCCCCCGCCTGCGGTCACGCATGGCAGGCAGGGCCGGGTTCGCGGGCCGCACCGGTGCGATGCTGGCGCCGGAACGATGCCGGCGCATCGGGAAAAATCCTGATTCTTGCCTGGCAGGGCGCCGCGCCAGCCGCCGCGCGTCAGTGCGCGCGGCGATGCTCGTACCAGCCCCGCGAGCGATTGACGATGTGGACCACGGACAGCATCACCGGCACTTCGATCAGCACGCCGACCACCGTGGCCAGTGCCGCCCCCGAATGGACGCCGAACACGCTTACCGCGGTGGCCACCGCCAGTTCGAAGAAGTTGCTGGCGCCGATCAGCGCCGAGGGGCCGGCAACGCAGTGGGCCACGCCCAGGCGGCGGTTGAGCAGATAGGCCAGCCCCGAGTTGAAATAGACCTGGATGAGGATGGGCACGGCCAGCATCGCGATCACCAGCGGCTGGGCCAGGATCTGCCTGCCCTGGAACCCGAACAGCAGCACCAGCATCAGCAGCAGCGCCGCCAGCGACAGCGGGCCGAGCCGGGCCAGCCAGCCGTCGAGCCGCCGCTGCCCGCCGTTGCGCATCACCCAGGCGCGCAGGCCGGTGGCGATGATCACCGGCACCACGATGTACAGCCCCACGGAGATGGCCAGCGTCGCCCACGGCACCGTGATCGAGGAAATGCCGAGCAGCAGCGCGACCAGCGGCGCGAACGCCACCACCATGATCGCGTCGTTCAAGGCCACCTGGCTGAGGGTGAAGGCGGCATCGCCGCGGCACAGGTTGCTCCACACGAACACCATCGCGGTGCACGGCGCGGCCGCCAGCAGGATCAGGCCGGCGATGTAGGCATCCACCTGGTCGGCCGGCAGCCACGGCGCGAACACGTGGCGCAGGAAGAACCAGCCCAGCAGGGCCATCGAGAACGGCTTCACCGCCCAGTTGACGAACAGCGTGGTGCCGATGCCGCGCCAGTGCCGGCCGACCTGGCGCAGCGCGCCGAAGTCGATCTTCATCAGCATGGGCACGATCATCACCCAGATGAGCACCGCCACCGGCAGGTTCACCTGCGCCCATTCGATGCCGCCAAGGTGCGCGAACGCCGATGGCCAGCGATGCCCCAGCAGCGTGCCGGCCACGATGCACAACGCCACCCACAGGGTCAGGTAGCGCTCGAAGAACCCCATGCGTGGTGCTGCGTCACTCACCGGTCGCGTCCCGCGCATCGACAAAGCCAATTTTGTCCAGGGCGGCCTTGAGCTGCGCACGGTCCTCCCAGACCGACGAGGGAAGCGCCAGGAAGGCCATCAGCCGGGCCTGGATGACACGATGGGCCTGCCTGAACGCCGCACGCTTGTCGTCGTCGCTGCCACCGGCCGCCGCCGGGTCGGGCAACCCCCAATGGGTGCGCAGGAAATCCCCGAATACCACCGGGCAGGTTTCGGCTGCTGCCGAATCGCACACCGTCACCACCAGGTCCATGCGCGGCGCCCCCGGCGTGGTGAACTCATCCCAGGACTTGCTCCGCAGCCCGGCGGTGGAAATGCCCTCGGCCTGCAGTTGGGCCAGGGCGAACGGGTTCACGGTGCCGGTGGGCTGGCTGCCGGCGCTGAACACCTTGAAACGGTTGCCGGCCCACGCGCGCAGCGTGGCTTCGGCCAGGACACTGCGGGCACTGTTGCCGGTACACAGGAAAAGCACGTTGTGGGTCATGGCGAGGACGTCATGTGGAGGAAGGCGGTGTGCTGCAGGAGAACCGCCGCCCGGTCAGCAGCCGCAGGCGGGATCGGCCACCGGCGCGCATTCGGCATTGCCCGAACCGGCGCAGCAGTTGTGGGTGAGGTACTGGATCAGGCCGTTCATTGCCTGGAAGTTCGCGCGATAGCAGACATGACGCCCCTGGCTCTCGCTCTCCACCAGGCCGGCATGCACCAGTTCCTTCAGGTGGAAGGACAACGTCGCGCCGGGGACCTCCAGCGCCTGGCCGATATCCCCGGCCATGCGACCCGCAGGACCGGCTTCGACCAGCAGGCGGAAGGCCGCCAGCCGGGTAGCGTGGCCCAAGGCGGTGAGCGCGGCGATTGCATTTTTTGTTTCCATTTTTCTAGAATAATAGAATGAATGAATCCGGACAATCCCCCTTCGACCTTCCCGCGCACCTGGACACGCGCCTGCTGCCGCCGCCCACGCCACCGCTGGCCGACGGCCACGGCGAGGCACGGCGCCCGCGCATCCTCATCCTGTACGGCTCGCTGCGGCCGCAGTCGTACAGCCGCAAGCTGGCCCTGGAAGCCGAACGCATCCTGCAGTATCTCGGCGCCGAGACCCGGGTGTTCGATCCGCACGACCTGCCCATGCTCGACAGCGTGGACAAGCAGCACCCCAGGGTGCGGCAACTGCGCGAGTGGTCGCAGTGGTCCGAGGGCCACGTCTGGGTGTCGCCCGAACGCCATGGCACGATCACCGGCGTGTTCAAGAACCAGATCGACTGGCTGCCACTGGAAGACGGCAGCCTGCGGCCGACCCAGGGCAAGACCCTGGCGGTGATGCAGGTCAGCGGCGGCTCGCAGTCGTTCAACGTGGTCAACACGCTGCGCGTGCTGGGGCGCTGGATGCGCATGCTCACCATCCCCAACCAGTCATCGGTGGCCAAGGCCTGGCAGGAGTTCGACGACGACGGCCGCATGAAGCCCTCGCCCTACTACGACCGCGTGGTGGACGTCATGGAAGAGCTGGTGAAGTTCACCCTGCTGGTGCGCGGCCACGGCGAGCATCTGGTGGACCGCTACAGCGAGCGCAAGGGTGCGGAGGAAGCGCGCCGCATCTCGCGGGCGGCCGCGGTGACGGAATGACGGAATGACGCCGCGTTCCGGCGGCGCGCCGACCGGACCACCTGCATATCGCGCCGCGCCGCAGCGCGCGGCGCAGGGCGGATGAAAAAGGAAAAGCCCCCGGCAACGAGGGCTTTTCTCCAGAACGAGCAGGCGATCTCGCGCCTGGGTCAGAACGGTTGTGCGCACCCATCACTGTAAACAGATGGATAGATATTTGACTTTATTGGCTTTATTGGAAATCGAAGCCAACCATATGTAACTAAATTGCGGATTCCGGCCTCCGCTGTTTATGCACCAGCGCTAGGCTGCCGCGCCAGTCGACAGTGCCTGAAGCTTCTCCAAGAGCCTAGTACGCGCTTCGTTGGTGAAGTTCTTCGACACCTCATCAGCAATCTTCATGGCTGCGGGGAGATCACCCTGCATAGCGGCGAGATGGGAACGATGAATCGACAAAGTCTTGCCTGACAGAGTTACCCCGTCATCGGCAAGCCTCTGCAGCCGCTGGACCGCATCGACAAGAGCACCTTCATTCCGAAAGCTCACAGCTATATCAGCCTTGGTGAGTACCGGATAGATTATTTTTGGGAAGGCAGCAATTGCATCATCAATAAGATCAATAGCCTTAGCATTACTGTCGCAGCGAGCAGCAATCAGAGCGTGTGAGATCATAGCCATCCGCCTAGCCTGCTCACTTCCGACGCAGGCTGGTCTGGACCAGGCGCTCGGCCTTGCCGTTGGTACGAGGCGTATAGGGCCGTGTGCGCAGGTGGCGCAGGCCGAGCCGGCGGAGCAGGCGGTGGATTCGGCGCGATCTGTAGCAAGCCCCATTGTCGGTCAGGACCCGCTCGAAGCGCACGCCCAGGCTGCGGTAGTAACGCACCGTGCGGATCAGGGCCTTGCAGGCACTGGTTCCGCGCTCGTCCGGTGCGATGGAGGCAAAGGCCACGCGCGAGTGGTCGTCGATGGCCAGGTGGACGTATTCCCAGCCGATGCCCCGGTGCCGGTGCGAGCGGTCGCCGGTCACACGGTGGCCCGGGGAACCGATCCGCCCCAGCTTCTTGATGTCCAGATGCAGCAGTTGGCCGGGCCGGGCGTACTCGTAGCGGTTCTGCGGCAGCGCCGGTTCCAGTTCGGCCAGGCGATGCAGGCCGGCACGGCGCAGCAACCGTGCGATGGTGCTGGGCGCCACGGGCAGCCGCTGGGCGATCTGGCGATAGGTCCGGCGCGAGCGACGCTGCTCCAGCACCTGCGCCACGATGACCGGCGGCGTGGCATGGGGGCAGGTCTGCGGCCGGGAGCTGCGGTCAACCAGACCCGCAGGACCTTCCTCCCGGTATCGCTTGAGCCACTTGTAGGCCGTGCGCACGCTCACGCCGGCCGCGTGGGCGGCCTCTTCGATGCGCAGGCCCTGCACGAGGATGCGCTCCACAAGCAGGGCTCGACCGCGAGGCGTCAAACGGGCATGTTTATGCAGGTTCATCCGGGGCTCTTGGGGGCTGGGTTGGTGTCGTAACCCCCATCTTCCAGCGATGCCCCGGATGAACAACCTACTGAGAGATCACATCTAGCTCCTGGCAAAGAGAGACGAGCTGGGCGCGATGACGTTCCGGGCTACTTCCAAGGACGAGCGCACGGAAGTAAGCCTGAATGTGGAACTGATTCGTTCGGTTCTCTTCATAGTTGCGCCGAGCCATGTCCCGAGCTTCGTCGTACTGCTCCATCTGCAGAAGCACCTCGACGAGCTCTCGCTTGGCACGCACCCCGACAAAGCGCCCGTCAACAATCTTTGCAAGCCTCTCAATTGCTTCCTTCTGACGCCCGACAAGGCGGTAGTAGTAGCCAAGGATGAAGTGATGCTCATCTCCCTTAATTCGATGAGCTTCATCGAGAGCCCGAGGATCGCGCAGGCGTGCAAGTACTAGGCGTATCAGGCTCTCAAATCGTGGATTTCAGTCTGACAGCTCCGGGGAAGGTTGTTCAGACCTTCCTTAGCACACAGCCGTAATAGAGTCTTGCGCAGGCATCAAGCCGTAAACCGGCTCGTACCCCACGAGCACGATCTGTGACGAAGACTCGCCCCCTCGCACCGATACTGTCGCCGTCCTATAAACTGGCTTATAGCCAACGACTCCCTGCTCCAAGCCCCCCCCCATGCCGCCACCGCACATGCCACCACCTCCGACACCCGCAACACTTGCCGAAAGCGGCCACCTTTCGTTAGCCTCTTCTTGGAATGTTTTGCCACAAGGCTTCGTGAAGGGAATACTGTACAAACCGCCTTTTATACCAATAATCGGGATTTTAGCCGTATATCTAACCACTCCCGAGACCTCAACGCCCCTGCCATACCTACTCCCGAACTGATCCTGTAGCGCCCCACCGATCTCACCTGCAACGTCCCTAACATCAATCCCGGGATACGTTATATCGAACGAAACCCCATCAATTATGGTGCAGGCAATAGCCACTCCTGAAACCAGCCCCAAAGACAGCAAAAGCGACTTTTTCAATGCCCTTCCAGTTCTCATCATCAACCTCCATTGTTGTTGGATGAAACAGCCGTTTCAACGAACTTCTCGTACCCTGGGCGTACATGAGCACTCCGAGCTAGCAATTGAGTTCCGGCAAAGCTCCTCCACATTTGCTCGGTCATGACGTTTGCAAGAAGCACCTGCTCGGGCTTAATCTGCTGCTGCGCGATGTAGCTTTGTACATAACCGGCATGATCACCAGCACGAGCCTGCAACTGGTAATAGACCAACGACATTACCGGATCACGATAAGCCGGGTAAGCGGAGAAAATATCCCCCCCCATTTTCAACGAATAAACGGACCCGGCAGCCGCACCCTGATGCAGGATGTCTAGAATCTGCGACCGGTTCCCAGGCTGTTTGGCCAACGTTTGAGCATAGACAGCCATGGCTGAAACATTTCCTGAGTCCGCAAGTCGTTTTAACTCCACCTGCGGAATGGAATGCAGGTACTCATACACTTCAGGACCTGGGTAACCCCGAGAATTGAACCATGCAGCATCCTCTTCACTTGCCGCATCTCCGGGCCTTGATGGATTCCAAGCATATCCGTGCTCCAACTTGCCCCTTACAGCTCCGCCCCCCGACAGCATACCGGATCTCGCTGCAGTCGGTGGTCTGCTTGGGCTGGCATCATCTACATCCACCGAAAGGAGATTCACATCTTTCGATGGTGCATCCTGCTTGTCACGCCCCTCCAATGCGGTATCGTCTCTATTTATGAGAAACACAGTCCCCGCACCAATGGCAACTACACTTGCCACCAGAAAGATCCACTTACCTATGCCTGTCATTGGCCAGTGCCTCCATGAGAAATGAGTTCAAGCATCCGAAAACCACACATTTCACCGCTGAAGTCAAACTAACTAAACCTCCGACTTTCCTGTGGTCGAGTCAACCCTCCGCCAGGAGAGACAGCGGATCTATCGTGATAGAAACCGATTGTCTATCTCTACTTGGTGTGCAGTCAACACCATCCTTGCACGTGAAAATCTGACACCCCAGGCCCTGCCAGGCACCACCAATTTACTCTTTCGACTTGGTGGTTATATCCCGACCCTTAGCAGACATTGCAGAAGAGCCCCATGGGTCCAGCTATACAACTACCCAAAAGGGTCAGTATGAGGGGATTCCCCTTTAGTGCAGTTCGACCCTAGGGGATCGGGACCCGACGAACAAGTCATCACGTAGTCGGCCCCAGCGACAGGAGCCGGGGCACCGCCCTACTGAATCGCCCCTGCCTCCTCCCCCCATTAGACCCGGGCAGAATTGGAAAATTCGGCTTTGGGTTAGGGTACGAATCGGGCGGCGAACCCGGCGGGCAGGACATCCCCGATCGAAGAGTGCGCCCGAAAATGATTGCAATCGACCCTTCAGTTTTCGATCTTCCGGCGGGCTTCGTCGAGCGATAGGAACCAGTGGGTGTTGAGGCACTCGTCGCGGAAGCTGCCGTTGAATGATTCGATGAACGGGTTGTCGGTCGGCTTGCCCGGTCGCGAATAACACATGGTCGTACGCCCAGCGATCCATAATGATCGAGACGAACTCGCTGCCGTTGTCGGTCTGGATGCGCTGTGGCAGGTCTGGCTGGTGTCGTAATCGTTCCATCACCGCCACGACATCTTCCCCCTTGAGCTGCTGGTCGACCTCGTTGGCCAAGCTCTCCTTGGTGAAGTTGTCCACAATATTCAGGGCCCGGAAACGACGTCCATCGAACAGGGTGTCGGCCATGAAGTCCATGCTCCAGACCTGATTGGAGGCCGTCAGCACAGTGCGCTCCAAGCGTTGGGCCGCGGCTTTGCGCCGACGAGGGCGCTTGCGCCGCAGATTGAGCCCGGCCTGGCAGTAAAGCCGGTAGACGCGCTTGTGGTTGGCCTTCCAGCCTTCCCGACGCAACAGCACGAAGATCCTCCAGAAACCGTAGCGGACCCGAGCGGCGGCAATCTCCTCGATCCGTCGAAGCAGTGGCGCATCTTCGTTCTCCCGGGACTGGTAGTACCACGCCGAGCGGCTCTGACGGACGACCTCGCAGGCGCGGCGCACGCCGACGCGGTAACGATCGATCAAATGGCCCACGAGCGTCTTGCGTTGCGTGGGCACCAGAGCTTTTTGACAGCACGTCCTGCAGCGCGATCTGCTCTTCGGTGAACTTTGACTTCTTCATGGCGACGGGCCTCCTTGGGGCCTGAGTGTCGCCGAATCCTCTACTTCTGGCTGGTCCGAATTACAGGGAGGAGGTCAAAGATTGACCTCAGACTAACAAGAAGAAAAAATCTCCGCGTAAACATAAAAACCCCAGCAAGCACAATGGCTTGCTGGGGTTTATTTGCATCGCTGAACCACTAAAAATTAGAACGGAATATCGTCGTCGGCGAAGTCGTCCATCGGCGGCGGGGCCGGCTGCTGCGCGGGCGCCTGGCGCTGCGGGCGCTGGCCGTAACCGCCGCCGCCCTGGTCCTGGTTGCCATAGCCACCGCCCTGCGGGCGCGGGGCCGACTGGCGCTGCGGGCGTTCGCCGCCGCCGTAACCGCCACCCCCACCGCCGCCACCCTCGCCACGGCCGCCGAGCATCTGCATCTCGTTGGCGACGATGTCGGTGGTGTACTTCTCCACGCCGTCCTGGCCGGTGAACTTGTCGTAGCGGATCTCGCCCTCGACGTAGACCTGCGAACCCTTGCGCAGGTACTCGCCGGCGATCTCGCCGAGCTTGCCGAAGAACACCACGCGGTGCCATTCGGTGCGTTCCTGGTTGTTGCCGTCGCGGTCCTTGCGCACGCTGGTGGTGGCCAGGCTGATGCGGGTCACGGCCATGCCGCTCTGGGTGTACTTCACGTCCGGGTCGTTGCCGAGGTTGCCGACCAGGATGACTTTGTTGATGCCGCGGGCCATGGGATTCGCTCTTTGCGTTGTGTGCCGGGATATGTGCCGGCTGCAGCCGGCATCCGTGGGTCCCGGTGCAGGCGCCGGGAGGGAACGGGACATGGGATGGTAACAACCCATCCCGTTCCCGCCCACCCTGCCGCCTCAGCCGGCGTCGTTCGCCGACAGGCTGGCGAGGTAGTTGCCTACATCGCCGGGCCATTGCCGGAGGTGCGCGGCAAAGCCGGCGGCGTCGCCCGCGAACAGCGCGCGGCTGGCGTCCTCGAAGCCCGGCAGGTCCCCGGCCAGCACCCGCATCGCCTGGTACTGCGCCTCGCGGCGCTGGCGCAGGTCGCCGGCCCCGTCGTCCGCCCGGCGCGCCTGCTCCACCAGCCGGCGCAGGGCCGCAGAGGCCCCGCCGGGCTGCGCCGCCAGCCATTCCCAGTGGCGCGGCAACAGAGTGACTTCGCGCGCCACCACGCCCAGCCGCGGGCGCCCGCGCTCCCGCGTGGCGGGCCCTGCGGCGGCATCGGCCGGCGGGAAGCGCGCCCGCAGCCGTTCCAGCACCTGCGCGACGTCGCCGCGCAGGTCCAGGTCCACGCTCTGCCCGCTGCGGTCGTCCAGCAGCAGCAGCGGGCGCCCGTCCGCGCCGGTGCCCGCGCGCGCGACAGCCTCACGCACCACGTCGCGCAGCTCACCGCGGACCAGCAGCCGACGGCCTTCGAACAGGGCATGGGGGGCCTTCAGGGGATCGTTCATGCATCGGCTCCATATTTGACCCGGGTAATATTGCCATCGTATTTTTACCCGGGCAATATCATCCACCCCTCCAGGACCCGTTTCCCATGGACAAGCTCCAGCGCCGGCAGCAGATCGCCGACTACAAATGCCGCGCGATCCGCAGCGGCATCTACCACGTGCGCTGCACCACCAGCGGCGAGCGCTGGGCCGGGCAGGCGCGGGATCTGTCCACCATCGGCAACCGGCTGTGGTTCACCCTGCGCATGGGCAACCACCCGCACCGGCAACTGCAGCAGGCCTGGAACCTGCACGGCGCCGATGCGTTCGAGTGGCACCAGGCGCACGTGCTGGAACACGACCCGGACCTGCACGACTTCGAGCACGAGCGCCTGCTGCAGGACGCGCTGGCCGAGGTCTGCCGGCGGACCGGCGCCACGGCGCTGCGCTGATCCGGCGCGGCGGACGCGGCCGCCGCCGCCCCATGGCATGATGGCCGGCACCTTCACCTTGCCGGTCATGATGGTCATCAAGGGCAAAGCCACGTCACTGGATATCGCGCACCTGGCCGGCGTTTCGCAACCGACGGTGTCGCGCGCCCTGCGTGGCAGCCCGATGGTCAACGCCGACACCCGCCGGCGCATCCTGGAGATCGCCCGCCAGCTGAACTACAAGGTGGACAAGAACGCTTCCAGCCTGCGCTGCCAGCAGTCCGGCACGCTGGCGCTGCTGTTCTTCGAGGACCCGACCCCGGACGACTCGCTGATCAACCCGTTCTTCCACTCGATGCTGGGCTCGATCACCCGCGCCTGCGCATTGAGGGGACAGGACCTGCTGGTGTCGTTCCAGCAGCTGTCCAGCGACTGGCACGCCGATTTCGAGGACAGCAACAAGGCCGACGGCATCATCCTGCTCGGCTACGGCGACTACCACCAATCGGTCGAGCGGCTGCAGCGGCTGGTCGAACAGGGCACGCATTTCGTGCGCTGGGGCGCAGCCCTGCCCGGCCAGCCCGGGGTGTCGGTGGGCAGCGACAACTTCCAGGGCGGTTTCGACATCACCGCGCACCTGCTCGACCAGGGCCGGCGCCGCATCGCCTTCCTCGGCCATGCCTCCAGCCATTACCCGGAATTCCAGGAACGTTACCGCGGCCACGCGCAGGCGCTGCGCGCGCGCGGCCTGGAGCCGGAGCCGGCGCTGCAGCACGACGCCATCACCACCGAAGAATCCGGCCACGCCGCCTGCGCCGCCCTGCTGGCCGGCGGGCAGCGTTTCGATGCGGTCTGCGCGGCCAGCGACCTGATCGCCATCGGCGCATTGCGCGCGCTGCGCGAACATGGCCTGCACATCCCGCGGGACGTAGCGGTCACCGGCTTCGACGACATCCCGCTGGCGGCGTCGGTGTCGCCGGCACTGACCACGGTGCAGCAGGACACGAAACTGGCCGGGCACCTGCTGGTGGAGAAACTGCTGGCGCTGATCGCGGGCGAGCCGGTGGACAGCCAGAGCATCGCGGTGAAGCTGGCCCTGCGCGAGTCGTCGCAGGCGCGTCCGTGACCTGATCGTGGTCGGGCCACCCGGGCATCGCCCGGGCAGCCGCCCCGGATCTCAGCCGAAGTCCCTGAGCAGCTCGCCCACGCCCGAAGGCGCTATCTCGAAGCCCAGCGACGTGCCCGGGTTCACCACCACGCCGTAGCCGCCCGGCACCCGGCGCAGCACGTCCAGCATCAGCCAGCGCAGCGTATGCGGCGCCTGCTGGGTGTGGATGCCGACCCGCGCCATGTCGGTGAATACCGCCACGTGCAGCACGCCCTGCTTGTCGAACAGCAGCGGATCGAAGCCGCTGCCGTCGGGAGTGACCCGGCTGCCGGTGAGCAGCACCACTTCCGAGGCGACGAAGCCCTGCATGAAGGCCTTGATCGGCACCGTGCCCTCCATGGCCGCCTTGAGCAGCGTTTCGAGCGGGTTCTGCGGGGCAGGCGTGTCCATGGCGGCAGGCATCGGGCGGGGCCGGGATTGTACCGTCGCAGCGCCCCATGCCGGCCCCTGCCGGCGCCAATACCGGCGCCGGCACCGCGTGTCAGCGGGCCAGGCGTGCGTCGCGCGCGGCCTGGTCGGCCATCGCCGCGTCCAGCCGTGCCTGCAGCGCCGGTTGCCGCACCTCGGCGTCGAGCACGAACACCTTGACCCCATGTGCCGGCAGCGTCGCCTTCAGCACATCACGCACCACCTGGGTGCCGCCATCGAGCGCATCGCGCCAGGTGCCGGCCTGCAGGTAGCGGCGTACTTCGAAGGCCTGCGCTGTATCGCCCTTGTTGAGCAGCACCAGTGCGGTCTGTGCGGTCCGACCATGCTGCAGCACGCGGTAGAACACGGCCTGGTCGCCCTGCAGGCGTTCGTTGACCTGCAGGCCGCGCTGCAGTGCCGGCGTGGCCTCGCGCAGGCGTGCGATGCGCTGCAGCGGGGCGAATATCGGGCTGCGTGGCGCCGCGGCGATGCGATCCTGGCCGAAGTAGGCGCGGTTGCCGGCATGTTCGGCGCGACCGCGCATGAAGCCGGTTTCCGAGCCGTAGTACAGCACCGGGATGCCGCGTGCGGTGAACAGCCAGTTGTGCGCGTCGATGAAGCCGCTGTCGCTGGCGTCCAGCCGCGCCATGTCGTGGTTGTCGTAGAACGTCATCAGCGCGTATGGGTTGGCATACGGGCCGCCTTCCAGATGCAGCGGTCCGGCCAGCGCCTCGTAGCCCTGCCCTTCCCTGCCGAACACCGCCGACAGCGCACCGCGCAGCGGGAAATCGAGCACGCTGACATTGGCATTGGCCGGCCAGGTGTGCTCGGCGATGCGCGCGGCGTCGTAGTCGAAGGCCTCGCCGAACATGAACATGCCCGGGTGCGCGGCGCGGATGCGCTGGACGAAGGCATGCCACCACGGGTGCGGCAGCCAGCCGATGGTGTCGATGCGCAGCGCGTCCACGCCCTGCGCCGTCCACTGCAGGTAGGCGCCGACCAGGTAGTCCATCACCGCCGGGTTGTGCTGGTTGAAATCGGACAGCTCGGCCAGGTTGCCGTCGAAGATCGAGCCCTTTTCGCCATCGACCGGGCCGATGGTGTTGTAGAAGGCATGCAGCGGGTTGTGCTTCGGGTCCAGCTGCTGCGGCGGCAGGTTCTGGTGGTCGGCCACCAGCCGGCCCTGCGCGTCGAACAGCTGGCCGAACTGCGGCTGCCGCACCGGCATCGTCCATGCCGGCGAGCCGTGGTTGCCGACGATGTCCAGCACCACCTTCAGGCCGGCATCGTGCAGGCCGCGCGTGAGCCCGGGAAAATCCAGGTCCGCGCTCGGCAGGTGCTCGTCCAGCCGGTAGAAATCGATGCCCCAGTAGCCGTGGTAGCCGGTCTTGCCGCGGTCGGTCAGGCTGCTGCTGCAGGTCACCGGGCGGCTGCCGGTGAACGCCTGGTCGGGGTTGTCCACGATCGGCGTGATCCACACCGCGCCGAAACCGAGGCCGCGGATGTACTGCGCATTGTCGAGCACGCCGCGGAAGTCGCCGCCGAGGTAACCGATGTTGCCGTCGATGCCGTCCGCGCAATGCACCGGGATGTCGAAGGTGGGGTGCTCGCCGCCCTGGTCGCGGTGGTCGTTGCCGGGATCGCCGTTGACGAAGCGGTCGGTGACCACGAAGTACACCGCGTCGCTCGCGAACGGCTCGGTGGTGCCGACATAGTCCGGGCGCGAGGCGGCTGCCGCGGCGCCGGCCAGCAGCACGAGGGAAAGGGCCGCGGCAAGCCGGGCCATCGACAGACATGCATGCATCACACCACCTCCGGACGCGACGGGACCCGCAGCACGCACAGGCCGGCCACGAACAGGCTGCAGCCGCCCAGCACCAGCACGTGCATCGGCACGCCGCCCAGCCACGCGCGCAGGGCGAAACCGAGCGCGCTGGCGGCCACCAGCTGCGGGATCACGATGAAGAAATTGAAGATGCCCATGTACACGCCCATCTTCGCCGCCGGCACGCTGTCGGACAGCAGCGCGTACGGCAGCGACAGGATCGAGGCCCAGGCGAAGCCGACCCCGACCATCGACAGCAGCAGCCACTTCGGGTCGCTGATGAACATCAGCGAGACCAGCCCGGCACCGCCCAGCCACAGGTTGAGCAGGTGGCTCCCGCGCAGGCCGAGGACGCGCACCATCGCCGGAATGGCCAGCGCCGCCAGCGCGGCGAAGCCGTTGTAGGCGCCGAACAGCACCCCGACCCAGTTGGCGCCTTCGTTGTAGGCAGCCGATTGCGGATCGGTGGAGCCGAAGTGGGTACCGGCCACCGCCGCGGTGGTGTAGATCCACATCGCGAACAGCGCGAACCACGAGAAGAACTGCACCCACGCCAGGCGCCGCATGGTGGCCGGCATCGCACGCAGGTCGCCGACGATGGCCGCCAGCATGTGCGTGCCCGGCAGCAGCCGCGCCAGCGCCAGCAGCACGCCGTAGGCGGCGCACAGCCCGGCCAGCACGTACAGCATTCTGTCGCCCTGGCGCCAGGCGATCAGCATCGCCAGCGCGGTGCCCAGCAGCAGCCAGGCCGCGGCCTGCGCCCACGACGGCGCACCACCGGCCGCGGCTGTGCGGTGTGCGCCGGCCGGCTCGGCATCGTCGAATGCCGCCAGCTCCGCCGGCGTGTACTCGCGGGTACTGAACACCGTCCAGGCGATCGCCGCCAGCAGCACCACCGCGCCGAAATAGAACGCGTAGCGCACCGTGTCCGGCACTTCGCCCGGCGCGGCGGTGTTGGCCACGCCCCAGCGCGCCAGCAGGAACGGAAGCAGACTGGCGACGATGGCGCCGACGCCGATGAAGAAGCTCTGCATCGCATAGCCTGCCGGGCGCTGGCGCGGCGCCAGCTGGTCGCCGACGAAGGCGCGGAACGGCTCCATCGACACGTTGATCGAGGCATCCAGCACCCACAGCGTGCCGGCGGCGATCCACAGCGTCGGCGAGTTGGGCATCACCAGCAGCGCCAGCGTGGTCAGTACCGCGCCGAGCATGAAGAACGGCCGGCGCCGCCCCCAGCGTGTCCAGGTGCGGTCGGACAGGTAGCCGACCACCGGCTGCACCAGCAGCCCGGTCAGCGGCGCGGCGATCCACAACCCCGGCACCGCGTCCATCGACGCGCCCAGCGTTTCGAAGATGCGGCTGGCATTGGCGTTCTGCAGCGCGAAGCCGAACTGGATGCCCAGGAACCCGAAACACATGTTCCAGATCTGCCAGAACGACAGCTGCGGTTTGCTTTTCATCAAGCGCTTCCCCCCTCCGGGAATCACGGATGCGATGTACGCCGCCACGGCGCCCGGGCCATGGTAGAGGCCGCCCGTGGGATGCGCACCGCCGGTGCATACGTATTCAATGCAGGTACCGGCGATGACGCTGTGCACCAACTGGAATAGTGGCGGCACCTGCCTGCCGTTCCCGCACTCCGGAGTCGATACCCGCCATGGCCCTGCCACGCCCATCCTCCCGCCTGTCGCGCATCGTGCCCGCCCTGGCCCTGCTGCTGGCCGGCATACACGCCGCGCAGGCGGCCGATCTGGCGCGCGTCGCCTCGCCCGGCGACGTGCTCGCGGTCACCCTCGAAGCGCAGCACGAAGGCCGCATCGCCTACCGCGTGGAACGCCGCGGCCAGGCGGTGATCGCGCCCTCGCGGCTGGGCTTCCTGCTCGGCGACGGGCGCCTGGAACGCAACCTCGAACTGGTCGGGCAATCGCGCCGCAGCTTCGACGAAACCTGGGAGCAGCCCTGGGGCGAGCGCCGCCTGACCCGCAACCACTACAACGAGCTGCGCGCCCGCTTCGCCGAGAAACCCGTGGACGCCGCCCATCCCGGGCGTCGCTTCGACGTGGTGTTGCGGGTCTACGACGACGGCGTCGGCCTGCGCTACGAGTTCCCGGAACAGGCCGGGATGAGCGAAGCGCGGATCCGCGCCGAGCTGACCGAATTCGCGCTCGCCCGCCCGGCCACCGCCTGGTGGATCCCGGCGTTCGAGTGGAACCGCGAGGAGTACCTGTACCGCCACACCCCGTTGCGCGGGATCGGCACCGCGCAGACCCCGCTCACCCTGCGCGACGACAGCGGCCTGCACATCTCACTGCACGAGGCCGCGCTGGTGGACTACGCCGGCATGAACCTGGCACGCGGTGACGGCGACGTGCTGCGTGCCGCGCTCACGCCCGGCAGCGGCGACGCCGCGGTGGTGCGCACGCTGCCGTTCGCCACGCCGTGGCGCACGATCCAGATCGGCGAGCGCGCCGGCGACCTGGCCGAATCCAGCCTGGTCCTCAACCTCAACGAGCCCAATGCCATCAGCGACGTGAGCTGGTTCAGGCCGGCCAAGTACGTCGGCGTGTGGTGGTCGCTGCACCTGGAAACCGAGACCTGGGCGACCGGCCCCCGGCACGGCGCCACCACCGCCAACACCCGGCGCTACATCGACTTCGCCGCGGCCAACGGCTTCCGCGGCGTGCTGGTGGAAGGCTGGAACCCGGGCTGGGACGGCAACTGGTTCGCCAACGGCTGGGGCTTCGACTTCACCCGCGCCACCGCCGACTTCGACCTGCCGGCACTGGCGCGGTATGCCGCCGGCAAGGGCGTGCACCTGGTCGGCCACCACGAGACCGCCTGCGCGGTCAGCCACTACGAGCGGCAGCTGCCGGCCGCGCTCGACCTGTACGCGCGCAACGGCGTGGACGTGGTCAAGACCGGCTATGTCTGCGACGCCGGCGACATCCAGCGCCAGGACGACGCCGGCGGCCCGGTGGTGCGCGAATGGCACGAGGGCCAGTGGATGAGCAACCACCACCTGCGCGTGGTCCAGCAGGCGGCGCAGCGGCACATCGCGGTCAACGCGCACGAACCGATCAAGGACACCGGCCTGCGTCGCACCTATCCCAACTGGGTCTCGCGCGAGGGCGCGCGCGGCATGGAGTACAACGCGTGGGGCGCGCCGCCGAACCCGCCGGAACACGAAGCCACGCTGGTGTTCACGCGCATGCTGGCCGGGCCGATGGACTTCACCCCCGGCATCGTCAGCCTGAAGGGCCGCAACGGGCTGCCGCTGCGCAGCACCCTGGCCAAACAGCTGGCGCTGTACGTGGTGCTGTACAGCCCGATCCAGATGGTGGCCGACCTGCCCGAGCACTACGCGCAGCATCCCGAGGCCTTCCGCTTCATCCGGGATGTCGCGGTGGATTGGGAGCAGAGCCGCGTGCTGGACGGCGAGGTCGGGCAGTTCGCGACCATCGCACGCAAGGCGCGCGGCAGCGGCGAGTGGTTCCTGGGCAGCGTCGGCGACGACCAGCCGCGCGAACTGGATACGCCGTTGGCCTTCCTGGAGCCGGGCCGACGCTATCGCGCCGAGATCTACCGCGATGGCGACGGTGCGGACTGGCAGCAACGCCCGTTCGCCTTCGTGCGCGAAATCCGCCAGGTCGACAGCGGCGACCGCATCACGCTGAAGCTCGCGCGCGGTGGTGGCGCGGCGATCCGTTTCGTGCCGCTGGAATGATCCGCCGGGTGGCGGCGAGCCGGCGATTCCCATGGACGGCGCCCGCGAGGCGCCGTTGCCATCGTTGTCATGCGGAAACCCGGCGGGCATGCCGCTTGCCGGCGCATTGAATACGTATGCAGGCCGATTCCGCGCCGTTGCCTGCTGATTACCATGCATGACAGTCGCAACCAGACCGCATCGCATCGGCGACCAGAGCCCTGGATCCAATCCGGGCGCACGCACAGAACAATCCAACGACATCACCTGGGAGAGGGGAGAATGTTGAACATCAAGCGCAACCTGTTGAGCGCGGCGCTCGCATCGGCGCTGGCGCTGCAGGCCAGTGGCGCATACGCGCAGAGCACGGGCGACGAGGGCCAGAAGAAGGCCGACGCCGTCGACCTGGACACCGTCACCGTCACCGGCATCCGCCGCGGCATCGAGAGCGCGATATCGGTCAAGCGCGACGCCACCTCGATCGTCGAGGCGGTCTCGGCCGAGGACATCGGCAAGCTGCCGGACGTGAGCATCGCCGAATCGATCGCGCGCCTGCCCGGCCTGGCCGCCCAGCGCGTGGCCGGTCGCGCCCAGGTGATCAGCGTGCGCGGGTTGTCGCCCGACTTCGCCACCACCCTGCTCAACGGCCGCGAGATGGTCAGCACCGGCGACAACCGCAGCGTGGAATTCGACCAGTACCCGTCCGAGCTGATCAGCGGCGTGACCGTGTACAAGACCCCCGACGCAGGCCTGGTCGGCCAGGGCCTGTCAGGTACGCTGGACATGCAGACGGTGCGTCCGTTCAGCTATGGCGGCCGGGTGATCGCCGTCAGCGGCCGTTACCAGAAGAACTCGCTGGGTGAAGCCGCCGGCGTCGACCCGTACGGCAACCGCTTCAACGTCAGCTTCGTGGACAAGTTCGCCGACGACACCCTCGGCCTGGCCATCGGCTACTCGCATTCGGACATGGCCAAGCAGGAAAACCAGGTCGGCCTGTACGAGCCGTGGCAGGCGCTGGGCGGCAACGACTGGCGCCCCGGCGTGGCCGCCGGCACGTTCTACTCCGACGGCATCAAGGCGCTGCGCCGTACCGGCAACGCCAAGCGCGACGGGGTCATGGCCACCGTGCAGTTCCGCCCGAACAATGCCTGGACCAGCACGCTCGACGCGTTCTACACCAAGGCCAAGGAATACGACACCGCCAACCAGCTCGAAATCCACCTGGGCGGTTACAACGGTGGCTACGACCCGCTGTACCTGACCGACGTGGTGACCCGCAACGGCAGCTTCGCCAGCGGCGTCGCGCACAACGTCTATCCGCTGGTGCGCGGCATGTACAACCACCGCGAGGACAGCATCAAGGCCTTCGGCTGGAACAACGAGTTCGCCTTCGGCGACGTGCGCCTGGTGGCCGACGTCAGCTGGTCCAAGGCCGTGCGCGACGAGACCAACCTGGAAAACAACCTGCAGCTGCTGCCCGCCCCGCAGCTGGATTCGGTGCGCCTGGACTTCGCCGGCGGCAACTTCCCGCGGTTCACCCCGGGCCTGGACTACTCCGACCCCGGCAAGCTGTTCCTGACCAACACCATCTACGGTTCGGGCTACGGCAAGACCCCGCACGTGGACGACGAACTGAAGGGCTTCAAGCTGGCGCTCAACTTCCCGGCGCCGGAAGCCCTGGGCTGGTTCAGCGATATCGACGTGGGCGCCAACTACGCCGACCGCAGCAAGGACAAGACCCAGGCCGAAGGCAACATCAACCTCGGCGCGCAGGGCATCACCGCCATCGCTTCCGACCTGCAGTACGCACCGGTCGACCTGGGCTTCGCCGGCGCCGGCCGCATCCCGGCCTGGAACGTCCCGGCCGCGGTCGCCAGGTACATGGTGTTCAGGCCCACCACCACCGAAAGCTACCTGATTCCCAAGCAGTGGACGGTGGACGAGGAGATCGCCACCCTGTTCCTGCGCGCCAACATCAGCACCGAGATCGGCTCGATCCCGGTGCGCGGCAACATCGGCCTGCAGGGCCAGCGCGTGGACCAGTCCTCGCGCTCCAACTACTGGGACGGCTCGCAGCCGGTCGGCAGCCGGGTGATACCGATCAACGAGGGCAGCAAGTACTTCAAGCTCCTGCCGAGCATGAACCTGGCGTTCGAACTGCCGGCCGAGAACACCGTGCGCTTCGCCCTGGCCCGCCAGGTGGCGCGCCCGCGGGTGGACGAGATGCGCGCGTCGATGGAATTCGGCGTGGACACCAACACCGGCAAGCCCGGTGCCAGCGGCGGCAACCCGCGGCTGGACCCGTGGCTGGCCGACGCGGTCGACCTGTCCTGGGAGAAGTACTTCGGCAACAAGGCCTATGTGTCCGCCGCGGTGTTCTACAAGGACCTGAAAACCTACATCTACACCGAAAAGCGCGACGGCTACGACTTCACCCAGCAGGTGGATGCATGGCTGCAGGCCAACGGCGTCACCCTGCCGCCGGGCATCGTGGTGGACAAGACCGGCTACTACACCGCGCCGTTCAACGGCAGCGGCGGCAGCCTGCGCGGCGCGGAGCTGACTGCCTCGCTGCCACTGGACCTGTTCGCCGACGCCCTGCGCGGCTTCGGCGTGGTCGCCAGCGCCAGCTTCAACGACAGCAGCATCACCATCCCGCCGGATCCGGGCACCGTCTCCAGCGTCGGCAGCGCCCCGATCATGCTGCCGGGCCTGTCCAAGCGCGTGTACAACTTCACCGCCTACTACGAAAACGACGGCTTCGAAGTGCGCCTGAACCAGCGCAAGCGCTCGGACTTCATCGGCGAGATCGGCAACTTCAACGGCAACCGCACCCTGCGCTACGTCAAGGGCGAGAACGTGCTCGATGCGCAGCTGGGCTACAGCTTCGGCAATGACACGATGTTCAGCGGCCTGAGCCTGTTCCTGCAGGCCAGCAACCTGACCAATTCCAGGTACGAGACCTACGCCGGCAGCAAGGACCGCCCGCTGGAGACCGTCGAGTGGGGCCGCAGCTACCAGATCGGCGTGAACTACAAGTTCTGATCCCTCACCGGTTGCCGCATTCCGGACCCGCTGCCCAGGCAGCGGGTTTTTTTTCATGCGCGCGGCCGGCACCCTGGCCGGCCTGCCGAGTACGCTGGTCACGATCCATGCGGTCGAGGCCGCCGCGGCTGCGCCGACGACGCCGTGCCCGGCCAACGGCCGGGATGGCCACGCCCGCGTCCATGTACGGCGGCGCTGGCAGCCGGCCGCTGCATCGCGTTGCGGCCGCCACCCACCGCACCTTTCCCGCGGACCGGTGACGCTTGTCGCCGGGGCGCCGGGCACGTGCCAGCACGCCGTCCATGCGCGATGGCACTGCGTTCCATCCGGATCGGGACGCGCGTTGCACGCCTCAGCCGGGCCAGCGCCCTGACATGGCCCCTCGCCGGTCCGCGGCGCCGGAGCGCATGCGGCGCACGATGGCCGCTGCCGGGCGGCACGCACTTCCGTACACGCGCACGCGACGCGGAACGCCGCAGGGGCGGAGATCGCTCTCCGCCCCTGCGGGCTGCGTCGCGGGTTGCAACGCTCAGTCGCGCCGTGCGCAGTACACCGCGTGGGCCGGCAATGCCAGTTCGCCGTCTTCGCACCGGCCCGCGACCGGGCCGGGCATGTCCAGCGCCTGCCAGTGGCCGCCGGGCAGCGGATGCCGCACCGGCGCGGCCGACAGGTTGAACGCCAGCAGCAGGGTTTCGCCCTGCGATTCGCGCTCGAACATCAGTACCGGCTCGGCGCTGTCGAGGAAGCGGATCGCGCCGCCGGTCAAAGCCGGGCGGGCGTGGCGCCAGGCCAGGAACGCGCGGAAGGCGTTGAGCACCGAATCCGCTGCGGCGTCCTGCGCCTGCACCGACAGCGCGCGGTGTTCGGCCGGGATCGGCAGCCACGGCCTGGCGCTGCTGAAGCCGGCCAGCGCCTCCCCGGTCCACGGCATCGGCGTGCGGCAGCCATCGCGGCCCTTGAAGTTGGGCCAGAAGGTGATGCCGTAGGGATCGCGCAGTGCCTCGAACGGCACGTCGGCCTCGCCCAGGCCCAGTTCCTCGCCCTGGTAGATGCAGACCGAACCGCGCAGCGAGCACACCAGCACGGCCAGCATCCTGGCCATCGCCGGGTCGGCCGGGTGCCCGCCCCAGCGGGTCACCGCACGCTGTACGTCGTGGTTGGACACCGCCCAGCACGGCCAGCCGTCGCGCATCGTCGCTTCCAGCTTCTCCACCGTGGCGCGGATGTAGCCGGCGCTGTAGTCGTCCACCAGCAGTTCGAAGCTGTAGCCCATGTGCAGGCGGCCCGGCGCGGTGTACTCGGCGGTGGTCGCCAGCGAATCCTCGGAGGAGATCTCGCCCAGCGTCACCGCCCCCGGGTACTGGTCCAGCAGCGCGCGCAGGCGCTCGAGGAAGCCCACGTTCTCCGGCCGGGTGTTGTTGTAGTAGTGGTACTGGAACGCATACGGGTTGTCCGGGCTGAAGCCGCGGCCCACGCGCTCGCTTTCCGGCTTGGCCGGGTTGTCGCGCAGCTGCGCGTCGTGGAAGCAGAAATTGATCGAATCCAGGCGGAAACCATCGACCCCGCGGTCCAGCCAGAACTTCACGTAGTCCAGCGTGGCCTGCTGCACTTCCGGGTTGTGGAAGTTCAGGTCCGGCTGCGACGACAGGAAATTGTGCAGGTAGTACTGGCGCCGGCGCGGCTCCCACTTCCAGGCCACGCCACCGAAGATCGACAGCCAGTTGTTGGGCGGGGTGCCATCCTCGCGCGCGTCGGCCCACACGTACCAGTCGGCGCGGGGGTTGTCGCGGCTCTGCCGGCTTTCGCGGAACCAGGCGTGCTGGTCGGAGGTGTGGCTGAACACCTGGTCGATCATCACCTTCAGGCCCAGCGCATGCGCCCTGGCCAGCAGCCGGTCGAAGTCGTCCAGGGTGCCGAACAGCGGGTCGACGTCGCGCTGGTCGGCGATGTCGTAGCCGAAGTCGGCCATCGGCGAGCGGAAGAACGGCGACACCCAGATCGCATCCACGCCCAGCGAGGCGACGTAGTCCAGCCGCTCGATGATGCCCGGCAGGTCGCCGACGCCATCGCCATTGGTGTCCAGGAAGCTGCGCGGATAGATCTGGTAGATGACGGCGCCCCGCCACCAGGGAGTGTTCGACATCGAGCGCCCCTCCGGGCTTGTGCGTGCCCGCGGCCGGGCATGGATGAACCACGCCAGCTTAGCGGCGGCACCGGAGCCATGGCGCGCAGTGCATACGTATTCACGGGCGTGCCGGCGGCGGCGCCCGGTCACCGGCGGCACCGCCTATAATCGCCCCACGCCCCCCGACGCCATCGCATGAGCATCGCCGAAGACCTCCGCCCCGCGCTGGGCCTGCCCGCCATCCAGACCCTCGCCGCCCCGGACATGGCCGCCGTCGATGCCCTGATCCGCCACCGCCTGTCGTCCGATGTCGTGCTGATCAACCAGATCGCCGACCACATCATTTCCGCCGGCGGCAAGCGCCTGCGGCCGATGCTGGTGATGCTGGCCGGCCATGCCGCCGGCGGCGCCGGACCCGAGCACCACCAGCTGGCGGCGATCATCGAGTTCATCCATACCTCCACCCTGCTGCACGACGACGTGGTGGACGAGTCGGACCTGCGCCGCGGACGCAGCACCGCCAACGCGCTGTGGGGCAACGCGCCCAGCGTGCTGGTCGGCGATTTCCTGTACTCGCGCAGCTTCCAGCTGATGGTCGAGCTGGACCGCATGCCGGTCATGCGGATCCTGGCCGACACCACCAACCGCATCGCCGAGGGCGAAGTGCTGCAGCTGCTGCACGTCCACAACCCGGATACCGACGAGGCGGCCTACCTGCGCGTGATCGAGCGCAAGACCGCGGTGCTGTTCGCCGCCGGCACCCGCCTGGGCGCGCTGGCCAGCGGCGCCGGCGAGGCCGTGCAGCAGCAGCTGTACGACTACGGCATGGCGCTGGGCTACGCGTTCCAGATCGCCGACGACGTGCTGGACTATTCGGCCAATGCCGAGGAGCTGGGCAAGAACCTGGGCGACGACCTGGCCGAAGGCAAGGCCACGCTGCCGCTGATCCATGCCATGGCGCATGCGGACGCGGCCGTGCGCGAACGTCTGCGCGGAATCGTGCAGGACGGCGATGCCGCCGCGATGCCCGAGGTGCTGGCCGCGATCCGCGCCACCGGCGGGCTGGAATACAGCCGCCAGCGCGCGGTCGAGTACGCCGACGCCGCCGAACGCGCGCTGGACGGCCTGCCCGAGAGCGATGCCGTCGCCGCCCTGCGCGGCCTGGCCCGCTACGCGGTCGAACGCAGCCACTGAGCCCTGCGCGGCCGGTTCGCCGGCCGCGCGCTGGACCGCATGGCCGGACCGGACGCCGGCTCAGCGTTGCAGCCGTTCCTCCAGGAAGTCGTCCATCATCTTCCACGCACGCCTGGCCGCACGCGGGTCGTACAGGCAGCCCGGCGGGCTGTTGGCGTCGGATTCGGCGAAGCAATGCACCGCGCCGCTGAAATTGACGAACTGCCAGTCGGCACCGGCGCCGTCCATTTCCTTGCCGAAGGCGGCGATGTCCTCGGCCGTCACCCCGCGGTCGGCGGCACCGTTGAGTACCAGCATCGGCACCTTGGCGCTGCCCGCGGCGGCCGGGCTGGGCGTGGACAGGCCGCCGTGCAGGCTCACCACGCCGGCCAGCGGCATGCCCGCGCGCGCCATTTCCAGCACGGTGCTGCCGCCAAAACAGAAGCCGACCGCGGCGATGCGCGAGGCATCCAGCGGCGCCTTGCCGGCCTGCGCCTTCAGCGCGTCCAGCGCGGCGCGGGCGCGGGCGCGCAGCACGGCGCGGTTCTCGCGCAGCGGCCTGGAGGCGGCGGCGGCTTCGGCATCGTCCTTCGGCCGCACCGCACTGCCGTACACGTCGGCCACCAGCACCACGTAGTCGTCGCCGGCGATGCGCCCGGCCTTTTCGATCGCCGAAGCGTTCACCCCGCGCCAGTTCGGCACCATCACCACGCCCGGACGACGCCCGTCGCCCTCGTCATCGAAGACCAGCACGCCGCTGTAGCGGGTGCCGTCCAGCTGCCATTCCACCGGCCGCTGCTGCAGCTTGGCCAGCGCCGGCATTGCCGCCGACACGCACGCCACCAGCAACGCCACCTGCCACTTGCGCATGGTCCGCATGGGAGTACTCCGGTTGGGTCACCGCTCCGAGTCTATGCCCGGCCGGCGTGAAAGGGCCGCACCGGCACCACGCCGGGCACCCCGCGGCCGGTGACGGCCAGCGGATGCCCGGCGGCCCGCGGCGTCAGGCGACGCCCAGTCCCGGGATCGCGCTGATGCTGTCCGGGTCGAAGCCGGCCAGTTCGGCGAAGTGGCGGCCACGTGCCACGTAGTCGCGGTAGGCGCCGAAGCTGGGCGCGCCCGGCGACAGCAGCACCACCCCGCCCTGCCCGCCCAGCGCGGCGCGCGCCTGTTCGACCGCGTGCGGCAGGTCGCCGGCCGCATGCAGGCCGAACCGGCCGGCATCGGCCAGCGGCTGCAGCAGGGCATGGATGCGCGGTCCGTTGGCGCCCATGGTGACGATCTCCAGCGGCGCGTTGTCGCGCATGTGCGCGGCGAAATCGTGCCAGTCCACGCCGCGGTCGTGGCCGCCGACCAGCAGCGCGATGCGCTGCCCGGCAAAGCAGTCCAGCGCGGCCAGCGACGCATGCGGCGTGGTGCTGATCGAGTCGTTGACCCAGCGCACGCCGTCGCGCTCGCCCAGCAGCTGCAGGCGGTTGGGCAGCGGGCGGAAGCCGCGCACCGCCGGCGCCAGCGCCACCGCGTCCAGCCCCAGCGCTTCCAGCGCCGCCAGCACCGCGCACAGATTGCCGCGGTTGTGGCGCCCCGGCAGCGGCGTGTCGGAGGTATCGAATACCGGCTGCGCGCCGCGGTGCACCACCTCGCCGACCATGTGCCAGCCGGCGGGCTGGTTGAACCACACCACCTGGCTGTGCGGCAGCTGCAGCGCGCGCAGGTGCGCGTCGGCGGCATTGAGCACCGCCACCCGCGGGTGGCCGGCGGTCACCAGCGCCAGCTTGTCGTCGATGTAGCGCTGCTCGCTGCCGTGCCAGTCCAGGTGTTCGGGAAAAATGTTCAGTACGACGGCCACGTCCGGGCGCGCGCCGCTGCGCGCGACCTCGCCAGTCTGGTAGCTGGACAGTTCCACCGCCCAGTACTCCGGCGCCGGCTGCGGGTCGAGTACCTCCAGCAGCGGCAGGCCGATGTTCCCGGCCAGCCCGGTGCGGTGCCCGGCCGCGCGCAGCAGGTGCGCCAGCAGCGATGTGGTGGTGCTCTTGCCCTTGGTGCCGGTCACGCAGACCGTGTCCGGCAGGCGGCCGTCGGCGCGGGCGTGCTCGCTGAACCACAGCGAGGTGCCACCGATGAACTGCGTGCCCCGTGCCTGTGCCTGCAGCGCCTCGGGCGTGTAGGGGCTGATGCCGGGCGACTTGACCACCACGTCGAAGCGCGCCAGGGCCTCGCCGGTGACCGCGCTTTCCACCTGCAGCGCGCCGGCGCTTTCAGCGCGCGCGGCGGCGGCTTCGGCCTGCGGGCAGAACAGCGTCAGTGACAGGCCGGGCAGGCGTTCGTGCAGCGCATGGAAGGCGGCGCGGCCCTCGCGGCCCCACCCCCACAGCGCCACGCGCTTGCCCTCAAGCTGCGAAATCCGCACGCAGGCGCTCCCACAGGGCGGCCGGGATGCGGTGCTCGCCGTCGATGACCAGCAGCGGCTCGAGCTTCAGCTCGTCGGCCGCCAGGGTGGGCTGGATCACGCTGGCGAAGCGCTTGACCAGCACGTCCTCCTTCCATTCCGGGCGCGCCGCCAGCGTTGCCATCGCCGCCCGCGACTCCCGGCCCTCGCCCACGCACTCGAACGGTTTGTGGTCCTGGAACTCCAGCAACGCGTCGAAGCCGCCGGCCTGCTCGCCGTCGTCGAGCAGGTTGCGGCCGAAGATGCGTACCAGCCGGGTCTTGGGCATGAACGGGGCCAACGCCAGGAACACGAAGTGGCACTTCGGGCAGACCCCGCACCAGCGGTTCACCGGACGCTCGCCGAGGATGTGGAAATTGCGGTTGCAGCTGGAGAAATGCGCGTCGTAGTAGTCGGTCCGGGCGAACTGCCGCGCCACCGCCAGCTCCGACAGCGGCCGCAGCAGCGAGTAGTAGTGCAGGTCGGCGGCGACGTGCCGCTGCACGTGCTCGCCGAACGCCTTCTCGAATGCCCAGCCCTTGGACCACTGGTGGTTGACCTCGCCGGTGCCGGCGATCTGGCTGCCGTAGCTGGCCGAGCGTTCGTTGGAGAACACCACCTGGTCCACGCCCTGCGCCAGCGCCGCCAGCACCATGATCGCCGAGTTCACCGCGGTCACCGGGATATGCCCGTTCCACGCGCCCTGGCGGTTGAGTTCGAACAGCTCCGGCGCCAGCGTGCGGCCGATGTTGAGCATCGGCAGGCCGGTGCGCTCGGCACAGGCGCGGATCAGCTGCGAACCGCCGATCCAGGTGACGGTCGCGGCGACGCCGGCATGGCGCAGCGCCTCGATGCTGACCAGCGAATCCTTGCCGCCGCCGATGGCGACCAGCGCGTGTTCGCGCAGGCCCAGCGGCTGCGCCGCCGGTTCGGCCTGCGCCTCCACCGGCAGCCGGAACCGGCCGCGCAGGTTCAGGCCGTTGCGGTAGGCGAACTCGCCCAGGCCGTTGAGATAGACCGTTTCCACCAGCGCCGCGGTTGCGGCGTCGATGGCGTAGCTGTCGATGGCCACCTGCGCCGGCACCGCCGCCTTGTAGTAGCTCACGCCGGCGATCAGGTGCAGCAGGCGCAACGCGCGCTGCACCGCCGCCGCGCGCGCACCGTCCAGCTGGAACGGCGCGCCCGGCACGGTGACGGTTTCGGTCATCTCCGGGCCGTCGTCGAAGGCGTAAACCAGTTGCGCCACGCCGGTGTCCGCGGCGAAGTCGCAGCGGACGAAACGGAAGCGGGTAACCTGGTCTTTGTCGAAAGCTGTCATGGCGTATCCGGAATCAAGCGGGGTGCCGCGTGGGGCGCGATGCCGGCGCGGCGGAACGAAAGGGGATGCGGGGCATGCCGGTCAACGCGCATCGTCGATGATGTCCTCGTGCGGCAGCGCGCGGTGGTTGTAGCGGCTGGCCATGCTGAAGCCGTAGGCGCCGGCGTCGGCGATCAGCATGACGTCGTCCGGGGCGGTGGTGGCCGGCAGCTTGACCCGCTGCGCGAACACGTCGCTGGATTCGCAGATCGGGCCGACCACGCTGAAATCGAGATCGCGCGCGTCGTCCAGCAGCGACAGGTTGGCGATGTCGTGCCAGGCGTCGTACAGCGCCGGGCGCAGCAGCGCGTTCATGCCCGCGTCCAGGCCGACACGGCGCACGCCGTCCTTCTCAACCACCTGGGTGGCATGGGCCAGCAGTACGCCGGCCTCGGCGACCAGGAAGCGCCCCGGCTCGACCGCCAGCTGGAACGCCGGGTGCACCGCCTTGACCTCGGCCAGGCCGGCGGCCCAGGCATCCAGGTCGAACGGCTCGTCGTCGTCGCTGTACGGCACCGGCAGGCCGCCGCCGATGTCGAGAATCTCCACGCTGCCGATGCGGCGCGCGAAACCGGCCAGTTCGTCGACCACCTGCTTCCAGTGGCCGCTGCTCTCCACGCCGCTGCCCAGGTGCGCGTGGATGCCGGTCACGCGCACGCCGATGCCACGCGCCACGTCCATGAATTCGTCCACCCGCTGTGCCGACAGGCCGAACTTGGCTTCCTTGCCGCCGGTGTTGACCTTGCGGTGGTGGCCGTCGCCATGGCCCAGGTCGATGCGCAGCCACAGCACGCGGTCGCGGAACACCCCGGGCCAGCGCCGCAGCAGCTCGACGTTGTCGACGGTGACGTTGACGCCGCGCGCCAGTGCCGCGGCGTACTCGCCGATCGGGGCGAAGCTGGGGGTGAACAGCACCCGCGACGGCGCCAGTTCCGGCAGCGCCTCGAACACGTGCTCGACCTCGCCCAGCGAGACGCACTCCAGGCCGAAGCCTTCCGCGGCCAGCGCGCGCAGGATGGCCGGATGCGGGTTGGCCTTGATCGCGTAGTAGCGCCGGTCCAGCGCCGCCACGGCCTGCAGCTGGCGCGCACGCGCGCGTACCGTCGGCAGGTGGTAGACGTAGCGCGGCGTGCCCTGCGCGGCCAGTTCCAGCAGTTGCGCGCGCGACTGCGGCGCGCGCCACCACGGCGTCGGGCGCGGGCGCACGCTGCCGGTGATCTCGCGCCAGCGCGGGCCGAACACCTGCTCCTCGTAGACCGGCATGGCACCGCTTTCGATCAGTTCGTCGTGCAGGATCGGCAGCAGGCCGTCGGCGTCGGCCTCGTCGATCACGAAGGTCAGGTTCAGGTCGTTGGACGACTGCGAGATCATGTGCACGCGCTCCTTGCCGAACGTGGCCCACACGTCCGAGAGCTTGTACAGCAGCGAGCGCATGCCGCGGCCGACCAGGGTGATCGCCGCGCACGGCACGATCACCTTGACCTTGCAGATCTGCGACAGGTCGGCCGACAACGCCGCCAGCACGTCGGTACTGACCAGGTTCTCGGACGGATCCAGCGAGACGGTGACGTTGGTCTCGGCCGAGCCGATCAGGTCCACCGACAGGCCGTGCCTGCGGAACAGGTCGAACACGTCGGCGAGGAAGCCGACCTGCTGCCACATGCCGATGCCTTCCATCGACACCAGCACGATGCCGTTGCGGCGGCTGATCGCCTTGACTCCCGGGACCGGCTCGGCGCTGCCGTCGATGCTGGTACCGGGCATGTGCGGACGCTCGGTATCGAGGATCGCCATCGGCACGCCGGCGTCGCGGCACGGCTTGATCGAGCGCGGGTGCAGCACCTTGGCGCCGGTGGTGGCGATTTCCTGGGCCTCGTAATAGTCCAGCCGGGTCAGCAGGCGCGCATCGGGCACGTCCTTCGGGTTGGCGCTGAACATGCCCGGCACGTCAGTCCAGATCTCCACCCGGCTGGCGCCCAGCAGCGCGCCGAAGTACGCGGCCGAGGTGTCCGAGCCGCCGCGGCCGAGGATCGCCGTGCCGCCGTCGCCGTGGCGGGCGATGAAGCCCTGGGTGATCAGCATGCGCGGGGGCTGGGCCGCGAAGCGCTGCCGGAAACCGGCGTCGCCCTGCCACTGGCAGTTCACCGACAGCCGCTGCGACCAGGCGCTCTGGTTGGGCGCCGGCGGCTGCGCGTGCAGCCACTGCCGGGCGTCCATCCAGCCGAAATCCAGGCCATTGCCATGCAGGTAGGCGGCGCCGATGGTGGAGGACAGCAGTTCGCCCTGGCCCAGCACCTCGGCCTGCCAGTCCAGCGGGCGCTGCGCCGCACGCGGGTCGTCGAGCAGCGCCTGCAGCGCCGCCAGCCGCGCGGCCAGCACCTCCTCGCCCAGTTCCAGCTCGGCCAGGAATGCGTTGTGGCGGGCGACCAGCGCGGCCACCCGCTCGCGGCTGTCGGCGGCGCCATCGGCGATCGCGGTCAGCTCATTGGTCACGCCCGACAGCGCGGACACCACCACCAGCACGCGGCCACCGGTCTCGTCCGCACGTTTTTTCGCCAGTTCCCCGATCGTGTTCCAACGATGACGACGCGACACCGAGGTGCCACCGAACTTGAGGACGATCCAGCGATCGACGAGGGGGGAAGAGGACATTGGCGTGGGGGTTCACGGTGGGGAAAGACCCGACTGGCGGGCGGAACCGTCGATTCTATAGCCATGCCCCGCCCTGCGCCGCCGGTTGCGGGCCACGGCATTGCACCGGCGCCGGTCCCGGCGTGCGCGGGTGGCATGCCGCGACCGGCCGGGTGCTCGCGATGCGGGCGCGCCCGCCCTATGCTGGCCGGCCCCCGTACCGGCCGTAACCATGAACGCACGCCGCTATCTGCAACTGGATGTCTTCGCCGCGCGCCCGGGCGCCGGCAACCCGCTGGGCGTCGTACTCGATGCCGAGGGCCTGGACGATGCCGCCATGCAGGCCATCGCCGCCTGGCTGAACCTGTCCGAGACGGTCTTCTTCCTGCCGCCGGAAGCCGGTGCCGACTACCGTATCCGCATCTTCACCCCGAAGATGGAACTGCCCTTCGCCGGCCACCCCAGCGTCGGCGCGGCCTGGGCGGCGGTGGAGTACGGCCTGGCCACCCCCGACGACCAGGGCAGTCTGCTCCAGCAGTGTGCCGCCGGCCTGCTGCCGGTGCGCGTGCACGGCGGTGGCCGTTTCCGCCTGCTGCACGTGCGCAGCCCGCGCGCGCAGCACCGCGACCTGGCCGCGCCGCCATTGCCGCCCGGGCTGGCCGCGCTGGCGCATCCGGACGCGGCACCGGCACTGTGGAACAACGGCCCGGACTGGTGGCTGCTGGAGGCCGGCGACGAAGCCGCGCTGCGCCGCTACCGGCCGGAACTGGCGGCCATCGCCGCCCTGCCCGGCAACGGCAAGCTGGCCGTGTTCGCCGCCGCGGCGCGGCCGGATGTCGGCTACCAGTACGTGGTGCGCGCCTTCGCCCCCGGCGTCGGTATCGACGAGGATCCGGTGACCGGCAGCGCCAACGCGCTGGTCGCCGCGCACCTGCTGGCGCAGGGCCGGCTCGGGCCGGGGCAGCAGTACCGCGCCAGCCAGGGCCGTGAGCGCGGCCGCAACGGCGAGGTCCACGTGCAGCTGGACGCCGAGGGCCATGTCTGGATCGGCGGCGAAGTGCAGCCGGTCATCGACGGCCGCCTCGACTGGTAACCCCTTCACAACGGAAACACCGCATGACCACCCGCCGCTTCCTGCAACTGGACGTCTTCGCCCCGCGCCCCGGTACCGGCAACCCGCTGGCCGTGGTGCTCGACGCCGATGGCCTGGACGATGCCGCCATGCAGGCCATCGCCCGCTGGACCCGCCTGCCCGAGACCACCTTCGTGTTCCCGCCCACCACGCCGGGCAGCAGCTACCGCATCCGCATGTTCGCGCCGCAGAAGGAAGTGCCTTTCGCCGGCCACCCCAGCGTCGGCAGCGCCCACGCGGTACTGGAGTGCGGCCTGGCCACGCCGGTCGACGGCCTGCTGGTGCAGGACGGCATCGCCGGCCAGCTGCCGCTGCGGGTGGACACGATCGACGGTGTCCGCCGCATCGCCATCCGCACCCCGCGCGCGTCGGTGATGGACGTCGTGGATGCCACCGATGCGCGGCTGCGCCCGGCCATCGCCGGCTGGCCGCTGGGCACGCTGCCGCCGGTGCTGATGGACGGCGGCCGCCGCTGGTGGCTGGTGGAGCTGGCCGACGAGGCCACGCTACGTGCCCTGGCCCCTGACTGGGACGCCATCGCCACCCTGGCCGAAGCCACGGGCGCGATGGGCGTGTTCGCCTACGCCCGCAGCCATGGCCAGCCGCACGACCTGGCGGTGCGCGCCTTCGTCGGCAACGGCCGTCGCTTCGAGGACGCCGCCTCCGGCGCCGCCAATGCGGTGCTCGCCGCGTGGCTGGACGAACGCGGCGCGCTGCCCGGCCATGGCGGCCGCTACAGCGCCAGCCAGGGCCGCGAAGTCGGCCACGACGCGCTGCTGGAACTGCGTGTCGACGAACACGGCGACGTGTGGTCCGGTGGACAGGTGCAGACGGTGATCCGCGGAACCATCCACTGGTAGTCCGGTCGAACCGGCACACCCCGGGCGGATCGTCCCCATGCGTCGATGGATGCTGCTGTTGTCCCTGCTCGTCGCCGGCATGCAGGTACCTGCGGGTGCCATGCAGCCGGCAGCCCCGCAACGCGTGCTGTTCGTCGGCAACAGCCTGACCTATGTCGGCAACCTGCCGGCCACGTTCGCCGCGCTGGCCAATGCCAACGACCAGCGCGTGCACAGCGCGATGATCGTCCAGGGCGGCGCCACGCTCGAACAGCGGGTGGCCGACGGCAGCGTGCGGCAGGCACTGGCCAGCTACCGGCCGGCGGTGCTGGTGCTGCAGGAACGCGGCGGCGAGCTGCTCTGTGGCGCCGGCGAGGCTGCCTGCCAGGCGTCCCGGCAGGCCGTGCAGGCACTTGCCGCGGCGGGCCGCCAATCCGGCGCACGGGTACTGCTGCTGGGCAGCTACCAGGCCCATCCCCGCGCGTCGGCGGCGATTGTCGAAGCCGAACGCGCCGCCGCCCTGCAGGCCGGCATCGGCTACGTGGAGATTTCCGAAAGCCTGCGCCGGCTTTCCACCGAGGCCGGCGCGCTCGCCTGGTACCACGCGGACGGCATGCATCCCGGGCCGGCACTGACCCTGCTCGATGCCATGCAGCTGTACCGGGCGCTGTTCGGCGTGCCGCCCGCGCGTGGCTTCGAGGTCGCCGCCCCGGTCTACGCCGTCCGCAGCGGGCTGCATGCCGAACTGCGCGATGCCGATGCACCCGCCCCGCTGCCGGCGGCGACGGCGCAGGGCACCCGTTACACCGACGCACTCGTCATGCAGCTCAATGCGCTGCTCGATGGCGAGCGCAGATGATCCAGGGCCAGCAGGCACGGCGCCAGGCCGGCCACCGTGACGGGAACGCGGTCACGGCGGGCACCGTCCGCGCCGGCGCCCTCAGCGCGAAGCGCGCAGCGCCTGCTGTTCGACCAGCGTGAGCGCGACGTTGTCGCGCAGGTAAGCCGGCTGTACAAGCTCCGGGGCGATGCCCTCGCCGCGGGCGAAGGCCGGCACGGCGATCTTCAACACGTCCGATGCGCGCGGCAGCGCCTGCGCATCGACCGACGCCAGGCGGGCCTGCAGGCGCGTGGCCAGCAGCCCTTCGGCAGCAGCGAAACCGGTGCCGACACCGGCCCAGCGGCTGCCATCGTCGGGCAGCTGCAGCGCATCCGGGGCAATCACCACTTCCGCGCCCTGTTCGTCCCACAAGCCATCGTCGCGGCGCACGCAGCGCGCGGCATAGACCTCGCCCATGCGCGCATCGATGCTGGCCAGCACGTGGCTGGCGTCGCCGGGTGCCTGCATCGCCAGCACCTGCAACGTGGACACCGGCAGCAGCGGACGGTCCAGCGCCAGGGCGATGCCCTGGGCGATGGCGATGGCCAGGCGCACGCCGGTGAACGCGCCCGGGCCGCGGCCCAGGGCGATGGCGTCCAGCTGCGCGCGGGCGATGCCGGCTTCGGCCAGCAGCTGTTCCGCCCACGGCAGGGTCAGTTCCGCATGCCGCCGCGGCGCGATCCCGAAGCGTTCCAGCACCTGCCCGTCGACATGCAGGGCGACGGAACAGGCTTCGGTGGCGGTTTCCAGGGCGAGCAGCTTCATGGGGTCACATCGGGATCGGGAAGGGACGGCATGGCGGTTTCCATGCCCGGCGCGTCGGCATCGGGCTGCCATTGTCGCGCAAAGAACGCCTGCACATCGGCCAGTTCGCGGGTGCGGCGGAACGGCGGCAGCGAATCCAGGAACACGCGCCCGTAGCCACGGCTGAGCAGGCGCGGGTCGCACAGCACCAGCACGCCGCGGTCGCTCTCGCTGCGGATCAGCCGGCCCACGCCCTGCTTGAGCGCGATCACCGCCTGCGGCAGCTGTTCGTCGCGGAACGGGTTGCCGCCGGCGCGGCGGATCGCGTCCAGCCGCGCCTCGTACACCGGGTCGTCCGGCGCGGCGAAGGGCAGCTTGTCGATCACCACCACGCTCAGCGCGTCGCCGGCCACGTCCACGCCTTCGCGGAAACTGGCCGAGCCCAGCAGCACGCCGTTGCCCGACTCGCGGAAGCGCTGCAGCAGGCTGGCGCGCGGCGCCTCGCCCTGCACGAACAGCGGCCACGGCCCGCCGCGCAGCGCATCGGCGGCCTCGCGCAGCGCGCGGTGCGAGGCGAACAGCAGGAACGCACGGCCCTGCGAGGCGTCCAGCACCGGGCGCAGGGTGGCGATCAGCGCGGCGCCGAAGCCGCGCGCGGCCGGGTCTGGCAGCTGCTGCGGCAGGTAGCACAGCGCCTGCACCGGCCAGTCGAACGGGCTGGGCTGGACCAGGGTGTGCGGATCGTCCAGCCCCAGGCGCGCGGCCAGGTGGTCGAAGTCGCCATCGACGGTCAGCGTGGCCGAGGTGAACACCCAGGCCGCGTGCGAGCGCTGGCGGTGTTCGCGCAGCGGCCCGGATACGTCCAGCGGGGTGCGCTGGCAGCGGAAGCCGCGCGGCGTCAGTTCGTACCAGAGCACGTCGTTGCCGGCGGCGGCCACGTCGGCGTCATCGCTTTCGAAATCGGGCAGCGGCGCATCCTCGCCCAGCCAGCGCGCCAGCCGCGCCGCACCTTCGAGCGCGCGTGCGTGGCACGCATCCAGCCCCGGCGACGCCTCGCGCAGCACGGCCAGCGCGTCGCGCAGCTGGGCCAGCGCCGCGGCCAGCACGTCGAAGCCTTCCGCCACGTCGGGCGCCGCCAGCGCGCGCCACCGGGTGCCGCGCGGCGGCAACGGTTCCATCGCCGCGCGCAGTTGCCGCAATGCCATTTCCAGCGTCGCCACCGGCTGCTGCAGCACCGGCTGCGCACCGGCCACGCCGCGGCACTCGGCCAGGCAGTCGCGCGCCAGCTCCTGCCACGGGCGCATGCCGAACCCCTCGCCGAAGAAGCCGGCCGCCAGCTCCGGCAACTGGTGCGCCTCGTCGATCACGAACGCCTGCGCGCCCGGCAGGATCTCGCCGAAGCCCTCCTGCTTGAGCGCCAGGTCGGCCAGCAGCAGGTGGTGGTTGACCACCACCAGGTCGGCTTCCTGCGCGCGTTGCCGCGCCTGCACGACGAAGCACTCGCTCCAGAACGGGCAGTCGCTGCCCAGGCAGTTGTCGACGGTGGAGGTGACCATCGGCAGCAGCGGCGAGTCGTCGGCCAGCCCGTCGAGCTCGGCGACATCGCCAAAGCGGGTGCGCCCGGCCCAGGCGACGATGCGCTGGAACTGCGCGGCCTGCTCGGGCGAGGCGAAGCGCGGTTCGCCGCGCGCCTGGTCCAGCCGGTAGCGGCACAGGTAGTTGGCGCGGCCCTTGAGCAGTGCGCTGCGGAGGCCGACCCCGAGCGCGGCGCGCACCCGCGGCAGGTCACGGTGGTAGAGCTGGTCCTGCAGCGCGCGGGTACCGGTGCTGACGATGGTCTTCAGCCCGGACAGCAGCGCCGGCACCAGGTAGGCGAAGGTCTTGCCGGTACCGGTGCCGGCCTCGGCCAGCAGCACGTCGCGCTGCTGGAAGGCATCGGCGATGGCCTCGGCCAGCCGCAGCTGCGCCGCACGCGGGGTGAAGGCGTCCAGTTGCCGGGCGAGCGCGCCGTCGGCGCTGAGGGCTTCACGGCTGGCGGTGGCTAGCGACATCGGCGTGCGCGCATCGGGGCCGGGGCGGCCCCGCCGTCAATAGCGCTTGATTCCCGGCACGGTGCAGCCTTCGATCTGCGCATGCGCCGACGCGGCGTTTTCCTTCTCCACCCGCGCCAGATGGGTCTGCTCGATGGTGGCCCAGTGGCGACGGCACAGCGGGCCGGTACGCGAGCCGAGCGCGACCGCCTTGCGCGACAGCGTCTCGGCGCGGCCCCAGTCGCCCTGCAGCAGCGCGATCTCGGCGCGTTCCTGCAGGATCGCCGGGTCGTCCTCGACCAGCAGCAACGCCTGGTTCAGCGCGTCGGCGGCGCCGGCCAGGTCGCCGGCCTCGCGACGTTCGGCGGCGATCTGGCGCAGGTCGTCCACCTGCGGGTCGCGCAGCGGCTGCACCGTCACTTCCTTGTCGTCGGCACCGGCGGCGGCCTGTACCGCGGCCATGCGCTGGGCGGGCGTGGTCGTATCGACCGGTGCAGGCGGCGGCGCAGGCGTGCTGGTGCAGGCGGCCAGGGCCAGGGAAACGGCCAGGACGGCCAGTGCGCGGTGGATCGGGAGCGTGTGGTTCATGCCGCCATTATCGCGCAGGCGCGTCTGAAGGCGTGCTTGACGACGCCGCCGGCTCCTTGCGGTCCAGCCCGAACCAGCTGCGCCAGCCGCCGCTTTCCTGGGTCTCCTCTTCCGGCACCGCCTGCGGCGCACAGGGCGCGTAGGCCGGGGCGAAGCCGGCCACGAACGGCAGCCGGCGTGCGCCCGGGCAGCCTTCGTCGGTGCTGTTGTTGCCCTCGGCGGCCACGTACTGCCAGTCCAGGCCCTTGCTGTTCACCCGCAGCGGCCGGCTCGGCAGGTTGCGGAAGATGCCCGACCACACCCGCATCGCGCCGGTGGCGCCGAACAGGCCGGCCTGCTCGTTCTGGTCGTTGCCCATCCACACCACCGCCAGGTGGTCGCCGGTGTAGCCGGCGTACCAGCTGTCGCGGCCGTCGTTGGTGGTGCCGGTCTTGCCGGCCGGCTGCAGCCGGCCCAGGCCGTCGGCGTTGAGTCCGGACGCGGTACCGCTGGACACCACCTGCTGCAGCGCCACGCTGATCAGGTTGGCGGCGATGGAGTCGCCTTCCTGTGCCGGCGCCGGAGTCTTGTCGTAGCGCTTGAGCAGCGTGCCCTGGGCATCGACCACCCCGCGCACGGCATGCAGCGGCTGGATCTCGCCGCCCGACGCCAGGAACTGGTACAGCTGCGCCATGCCGTAGGGACTCTGGTCGGTGGAGCCCAGGATCACCGCCGGGTTGGCCTCGGCCTTGAGCCCGGCCAGCACGTGGATCAGCTGGGTGATGCGCTCGGGCCCGACCTGCATGCCGACCCGCACCGTGGCCTGGTTGTAGGAGCGGGCCAGCGCGTCGATCAGGCGCACCGTGCCGTGGCTGCGGTTGTCGGCGTTGCCCGGGGTCCAGTTGCGCCCGCGGCTGAGCTGCACGGTGACCGGGGTGTCCTCGACCCAGGTCGCCAGCGACCAGCGGTCCGGCTGTGCAAGCGCCAGCAGGTACACGAACGGCTTGAGCAGCGAACCGACCGGCCGCTGCGCGTCGATGGCGCGGTTGAAGCCCGGTTCGGCGACGTCGCGGCTGCCGACCACCGCCAGCACGTCGCCGTTGTGCACGTCGGTCAGCACCAGCCCCGCCTGCAGCTCGGGGCGGCGCTTGCTCTCCAGCGACTTGACCGTATGCGCCACCGCGCCTTCGGCGTAGGCCTGGGCCGAGGGCGACATGCCGGTGAGGACGTTGAGGCCCGCGCCCTGCAGGGTGCTTTCCGGGTAGTCATGGCCGAGCTGGCGCCGCACCAGGTCGATATAGGCCGGGAAGCGGTTGGCCGCCACCAGCCCCGGCACCTTCGGCACCCCCAGCGGCGCCTTCAGCGCGCGCTGGTACTCGGCCGCGTCGATCAGGTCGTTCTCGTGCAGCTTGCCCAGCACGAAGTTGCGGCGGTCCAGCGCGCGCTCGGGGTTGCGGCGCGGATCGTAGTAGGACGGCCCCTTCACCAGCCCGATCAACAGCGCCACCTGCTCGGTGGTCAGCGAATTCAGATCGCGCCCGAACCAGAACTCGGCGCCCGACGCCACGCCGTGGATCGCCTGGCTGCCGCGCTGCCCCAGGTAGACCTGGTTGAGGTAGGCCTCCAGGATCACCGGCTTGTCGTAGCGCGCTTCCATGATCAGCGCGTACAGCACCTCGTTGAACTTGCGGGTGAGGGTCTGTTCCTTGCCGATGCCGAGCAGGCCGCTGCGGGCCAGCTGCTGGGTCAGCGTGCTGGCGCCCTGTCGCACCTTGCCGCCGGAGCGCACCGTCACCCAGACCGCGCGCACGATGCCGCTCAGGTCGATGCCGTGGTGGCTGTTGAAATCTTTGTCCTCCACCGCCTGCAGGCCGGTGACCAGCAGCTCCGGCGCATCGGCGATGCGCACCAGCCGCCGTTCCTCCTGCTTCTGCCCGTACAGGGTGGCGATTCGCGCCGGGTCCAGCCGCGCGGCCTTGAGCGCCTTGCGCTGCGTGGCATCGCGCAGCGAGGCGACCTGGCCAGCGGAGACCACCACTTCGATCCGGCGCGGCGCCACGCGCCCGTCGACATCGACATAGCCACGGCTGGAAATGGTGAACCGGCCGTCCTGCAGCCGGTAGGTGCCCGGGCTCTGGCCGATGCCGTCGTCGCGGTAGGCCGACGCCGCCAGCTCGGTCCTGAGCGTGCCGGCGTTCATCGCCACCCCCGGCGCCAGCACCAGCGGCCTGGCATAGACCCGGGTCGGGATCTGCCAGCGCAGCTCGCCGAAGCGCTGGGTCACCTGCGAGTTCAGGTACAGCGTGTACGGGATCAGGAAACCGAGGCCGAGGGCGGCCGCGGCCAGGCCCCAGGTGATCAGCCGGTTGCGCCAGGGCGTGCCCGGCTCGTCGGTATCGTCGTCCAGTTCGTCGGTATCGTAGCGTCGCGGCACGGGGATGCGAGAATGTAGGTTCAGGCGAGTCTAACGCAGCCTCGCGCCACCGCACTGCTGCCGGCCCCCACCTGCTTAAGCTGGAGTTGCAACCGAATGTCGATGTCCCCGGCCGATGCGCGCTACCACCTCGCCCGCATCGTCGGCCTGATCCGCCGCGGCCTGGCCAGCCTGCGTACCCGCGGCTGGCGCGCCACGCTGCAACGCGTCGGCGTGCGCCTGCGGCGGCAGCCGCCGCCACGGCGCGAGCCGCTGTACGCACCTGCCGCTGCCGCCTTCGCGCCGTTCGCCGTGCCCGCCAGCGCGCAACCGGTCGCGAGCATCGTGATCCCGGTCTACAACCATGCGGCGCATACCCTGGCGTGCCTGCGCGCACTGGCCGCGCACCCGCCCGCCGCGGCCTGCGAGATCCTGGTGATCGACGATGGCAGCAGCGACGATACCGCGGCCTGGATGGCGGCGATCGATGGCCTGCGCCATCACCGCCGCGCGCACAACGGCGGCTTCATCGCTGCCTGCAACGATGGCCTGCGGCTGGCCCGCGGGCAGTACGTGGTGCTGCTGAACAACGACACCGTGCCACAGCCGGGCTGGCTGGACGCCCTGCTCGACACCTTCGCCCAGGTCCCGGAGGCCGGCCTGGTCGGCGCGCAGCTGCTGTACCCGGACGGCCGCCTGCAGGAGTCGGGCGGTATCGTGTTCGACGACGGCAGCTGCTGGAGTTACGGCCGTTTCGAATCGGCCGAGGACCCGCGCTACGCCAGCCTGCGCGACGCCGACTACTGCTCCGGCGCGGCCCTGGCCATTCCGCGCGCGCTGTTCGAGCAGCTCGGCGGGTTGGACGCGCGCTATGCACCGGCGTACTACGAGGACACCGACCTGGCGTTCAAGGTGCGCGCCGCCGGCCGCCGCGTGCTGGTGCAGCCGGGCAGCCGCGTCGTGCACGAAGAAGGCACCAGCAACGGCACCGACACCGGCAGCGGGATCAAGGCCTGGCAGGTCCGCAACCAGCAGGTGTTCGCCGACGCATGGCGCCCTGCGCTGGCGCGGCAGCTGCCGGCCGGCAGCGTGCCCGGCCCCGCGCTCGTGCACCGCGGCCAGCGTCAGGTGCTGATCATCGACGAGGCGGTGCCGCGCCCGGATCGCGATTCGGCCTCGCTGCGCCAGTTCAACCTGATCCGCATGCTGCTGGCCGGCGGCGCGCACGTGGTGTTCCTGCCCACCCGCGGCGAACACGGCGGCGCCGCCACCCAGGCCCTGCAGGTACTGGGCGTGGAGGTGTGGCACGCGCCGTGGCTGCAGGGCGTGGGCCCCTGGCTGCGCACGCATGGCCCGCGCTTCCAGGTGGCGATGCTGGTGCGCCACCACGTCGCCACCGAGTGCCTGCCGCTGCTGCGGCGCCACGCGCCGCAGGCGCGCACCGTGTTCGACACGGTGGACCTGCACTACCTGCGCGAACGCCGCGGTGCCGAGCTCAGCGGCGACCCGCGCCTGGCGCGCGGCGCCGAGCGCACCCGTGCCAGCGAGCTGGCGGTGATGGCCGCGACCGATGTGACCCTGCTGGTCAGCGCCGCCGAGAAACAGCAGTTGGCCGTCGACGCGCCTTCGGTGCGGGTGGAGCTGCTGTCCAACCTGCATGAAGTCGCCGGCCGGGGGCTGGACTGGGCACAGCGGCAGGGGCTGGTGTTCGTCGGCGGCTTCAACCACCCGCCGAACCTGGATGCGATGCAGTGGTTCATCGGCGAGGTATTCCCGTTGATCCGGCAACGCCTGCCGGAGATCCGCTTCCACTGCATCGGCGCCGACGTGCCCGACAGCCTGCGCGCGCTGGCGGCCACGCAGCCGGGCGTGCAGGTGCATGGCTACGTGCCCGACGTGGTGCCGTGGATGGCGGGCGGCCGCGTCGCGGTGGCGCCGCTGCGCTTCGGCGCCGGGGTCAAGGGCAAGATCAACCTGAGCATGGCCCATGGCCAGCCGGTGGTGGCCACGCACTGCGCCGCCGAGGGCATGCACCTGCACGACGGCGAGGATGTGCTGGTCGCCGACGACGCCAGGGCGTTCGCCGACGCGGTGGTACGGCTGCATGACGATGAAGCCCTGTGGCGGCGACTGTCGGGCAACGGCCTGGACAACATCGCCCGGCACTTCTCGATGGATGCCGCACGCGAGGTGGTGGCGCGGGTGTTCCTGTCCTAGCGCCTGGCGTTACCCAGGCGTTCGGCGAAAGCCGGCAGTTCCGGGGTCGCCGCGTCCAGCGCGCGCGCCTGTTCCAGCGCCCGGCTGGCGAACGCCACGTCGCCGGCGCCGAGCCGTTCGCTGCCGACCGCCAGCCAGCGCTGCGCCAGCCGCCGCCGCGCTGCCGGCAACAGCGGATCGCCCGGCGCCAGCGCCTGCCACGCATCCAGGCAGGTGCGCGCCGCCTGCAGGCGGTTGCCCTGCAGATGCCGGTCCAGGCAGTCGCGCGCGGCGGGCAGGATGCGGGCGCCAGCCTGCTTCACCCGCGCATCGCCGGGCGCCAGCGCCTGCGCGGCCTTGAAACGGTCATAGGCGCTGGCACCGGGCGGCAACAGCCATTGCCCGTGCGACGCCGCGCCGTCCATCTGCGCCAGCAGCACCCGCACCTGGCGCTCGCGCTCGGCAGCGGGCATCCGTGTCTCCAGCGCCCGGCGCGCGCCCTGCGCACGTTGCAGCGCCTGTTCGGCGGCGGCCACCTCGGGGCTGCCCGGCGCCAACGCGCGGGCCTGCTCCAGCGCCTGTCGCGCCTGCTCGAAATGGAAGTCGCCGGCCAGTCGTGCGGCTTCACCGGCCCACGCCCGCGCCACCTGCCGCAGCCCCTGGCGTGCCACCGGGTCGTCGCCCGCCGCAAGCACCAGGGCATAGCCGTCGGCAGCCTGGCGCAGGCGCCCGCGCGCCAGGTCACGCGCGGCCTGCGCACGGCGCCGGTCCAGCGCCGCATTCAGCGCGGCGCGGGCCGCGGGCAATTCGGCGTGCCCGGGGTCGTAGCCTTGCACCCGTTGCAACAGGGCGGCCGCCACCTGGGTCTGGTCGCGCTGCGCCGCGGACACCGCCTCGGCCAGCAGGTCGGACAGGGCATCGTCGCGCCCCTGCAGTGCCCGCAGGTGGTCCGGCCGCACCGCCAGCACCCGCTGGTACAACGGCAGCGCGCTGTCGGCCCCCGCGTCCAGCCGCCCCTGCGCCTGCGCCGCCTCGGCACGCCGCAGTAGGTCCTCGACGCTGTCCGGCTCGCGCACCCGGCGATGCAGGCCCGAGGCGATGGCGTCGAGCTCCCCCTGTGGCACCTGCAGCTGCCGCGCAAGTTCCAGCGCCGCGCGCGTGGCCGGCACGTCGCCGGCGGCCAGCTGCCGCCGTGCCTGCTCCAGTGCCGCGCGGCCGGTGTCGGCCAATGCGTCGCGCGCGTCGCCGCGGTCCGGATCCAGTGCCGCCGCTGCCTCGAACAGCTCGCGCGCGCCACTGCCATCGGCCGCGGAAAGGTGGCCCAGGCGCAGCGCGCGGTGGCCATCGTCGAGCAGGCGCTGGATCTTGGTTTCCGGCCACAGCAGGTTCGCCAGCGGCTGCCGGAACACCGTCAGCAACAGCGCCAGCAACACCAGCCCGATGGCGATCGAACGCCAGGCACGCGGGCTGTCCCAGCCACGCGCCACCCACCAGCGCGCATACAGGTGCGCGCGGCCGACGGGCAGCGACAGCCATCTGGGCAGGCGGGAATGGGCCTTGTGCATGCGGCCAGCCTAGCAGTCCGCCATGATCTCGCCGGCAACGCCGGCCTCACCCCATGCGCCGCGCTTCGTCCACCCCGGGCAAGGCGTCGAGCTTGCCCAGCAGCGTGGACAGCTGGCCGTAGTCGCTCACCTTCAGCCGCAACCGCAGCTGCATGCGGCCGCTGTCGCGCAGCGGGTCGCTGTTGATGTTGAGCACGTAGGCGTCCTCCTGCGCGATCAGGTTGGTGATGTCCTTCAGCAGCCAGCGCCGGTCCATGGCGCGGACCATCACGTCCACCTCGTAGCCCGCGCCGGCGCGGCCCCACTCCACCGGCAGCGCGCGCTCGGGGTGCGCGGCCGACAGCCGCGCCAGCGCCGGGCAATCGGCGCGGTGCACGGTCACGCCGCGGGTACGGGTGAGGTAGCCGGTGATCGGCTCGCCGGCCACCGGCTGGCAGCAGCGCGCCAGCTGCACCAGCAGGTTGCCCACGCCCTGCACGGTGAAATCGGAACGGCCGATGCCCTCGCGGCGTGCGGTCGGCCGCGGCAGCGGCGGCGCCGCCGGGGCCGGCTGGTTCTTCTCCTTCTCCGCTTCCAGCAACGCGCGGCTGACCTGGCTGGGCCCGGTGTCGCCGAGCGCGACCTGGATGTACAGGTCATCGACGCTGTCGGCGTGGAAGCGCCTGGCCGCCAGCATCAGGTCGGCCTGCTGCAGGCCCAGCCGCTTGAGCTCGCGGTCCAGCAGTTCGCGCCCGGCCTGCACGTTGCGCGCGCGGTCGAGCTTGTGGAACCAGGTACGGACCTTCTCGCGCGAACGGTTGCTGGCGAGAAAACCGTTGGCCGGCAGCAGCCAGTCGCGGCGCGGGTCGGCGTCGCGGGCGGTCATGATCTCGACCCGGTCGCCGCTGCGCAGGCGATAGGTCAGCGGCACGATGCGGCCGTTGACCTTGGCGCCGCGGCAACGGTGCCCGACCATGGTGTGCACGTGGTAGGCGAAATCCAGCGGCGTGGCGCCGGCCGGCAGGTCCATCACCTCGCCCTTGGGGCTGAGCGCGTAGACCCGGTCCTCGATCAGCTCGGCATCCAGCGCGCCGGCCAGGTCCTCGGGATTGGCCGCGTCCTGCGCCTGCTCCAGCAACTGCCGCATCCAGGTGATCTTGCGGTCGAAGGCCTTCTCCGCGCCCTTGCCGCCTTCCTTGTACTTCCAGTGCGCGGCCACGCCCAGTTCGGCCTGCGCGTGCATCTCGTGGGTGCGGATCTGCACCTCCACGGTGCGCCCTTCCGGGCCGATCACCGCGGTATGCAGCGAGCGGTAGTCGTTGGCCTTGGGCCGGGCGATGTAGTCGTCGAACTCGCTGGGGATCGGCGTCCACAGCGCGTGCACCACGCCCAGCGCGGCATAGCAGGCGGCCACGTCGTCCACCATCACCCGCACCGCGCGCAGGTCGTAGAGCTGCTCGAAGGCCAGCTTCTTCTTCTGCATCTTCCGCCAGATGCTGTAGATGTGCTTGGGCCGGCCACTGACCTCGGCACGGATGCCGTGCTCGCCCAGTGCCACGGACAGGCGCCGCTTGACCGCTTCGACGTAGCGCTCGCGCGCCAGCCGGGTCTCGTCCACTTCGCGTGCGATGTGGCGGTAGGTGTCCGGCTCCAGGAAGCGGAACGCCAGGTCTTCCAGCTCCCACTTCAACTGCCAGATGCCCAGCCGGTTGGCCAGCGGTGCGTGGATGTCGCGGGTCAGCTGCGCCAGCGCGCGGCGCTGTTCCTCGGGGCTGCGGTCGGCCGCGCGCATGCAGGCCAGCTGCCGCGCCAGCAGCACCGGCACCACGCGCAGGTCGTGGACGATGGACAGCAGCAGCCGGCGCAGGCCTTCGCTGTTGCGGCCGGCCTCGCGCCCGGCGTGCAGCGCCCACACCTGGTCGGCGGCATCCTGCCCGTCGAGCAACCCGCGCACCGCGGCCGTCGCGTTGCCCAGCGGCAGCTCCGCCAGGCGCGCGCGCAGGCCCGGCAGATCGAACAGCAGCGCGGCGGCGATCACCGCCTCGTCGGCGGACAGCAGGGCCAGCGCATCGAGCGTGTCGGCCAGCACCGGCCACGGCAGCCGCGGCTGGGTGTCGGTCCCGGGCTGCCGCCAGGCGGCCAGCAGCGCCTCCCGCAACGGATCGGAAAGGGCGCCACAGGACGGGCGTTGCAGCAGGGCATCCAGGCCGGAGAGGGAAGAACGGTTCACAGCGGTTGATGGCGGGCGGATGCCCCTACACTAGCGCCCAACCATCCACGGGAACAATCGCCCATGCAGCCCTCGCGCCTTTCCCTCCTGCTCACAGCCACCCTGCTGCTCGCGCCGGCCTTCGCCGCACAGGCGCAACGTGTCGTCGAAGGCGACCTGCAGCAGCAGATGTCCACCGCCGAGTTCAAGGCCGCCGGCCTGGACAAGCTCTCGCCCGATGAACTGGCCGCGCTCAATGCCTGGCTGCAGGGCAAGGTGCGCAATGCCACCGCCACCGCGCTGGAACAGGCGCGCGAGGAAGGCCGCCAGGAAGTGATCGTGAAGAACCGCGGCTTCTTCGATTTCGGCTCCAGCGAGCCGATCAAGGCCACGCTGGCCGGCGAGTTCACCGGTTTCGGCAAGGGCCGGCAGTACACCCTGGACAACGGCCAGGTATGGGAACAGACCGACGACGCCCGCGCTCCCGGCGTCCGCAAGCAGTCGCCGGGGGTCCAGATCAGCCCCGGGCTCATAGGGGTCTGGTACCTGCAGGTGGACGGGCTCAACACCCGCGCCAAGGTGCGCCGCACCAAGTAACCTGCGCCCATCCACGCGCCCGCGCTGGCGGGCGCTCCTCAGCGCCGCGAACCACGGCGCCCGCACCCTGCCCCGGTCCGCCATGCCCGCCATGCCCACCCAGCTGTTGCTCATGCTGCTGTTCCTGCTGCCGGCAGGAGCATCGGCCCAGGTCTACAAATGCAAGGGAAAGTCCGGGGAAACCGCCTATTCCGAGCACCCCTGCGACGCCAACGCGCAACCCATGAAGCTGCGCAGCGAGCGCCTGCCGGCGGCGCCACCGCCAGCACCGCCCATGGAGGCCGGTGAGCCGGAACCATCGCCGCTGCGCGAGAGCGGCAGCCCGCCGCCGGCGCCGGCGGAACCGGATCGCAGCGCCGAGCGCGCGTGCATCGCCACCGCGACCGCATCGATCTACGGACCCTCCAACGACCGCGTGGCGACCTACCAGCAGCAGATGGCGATGCTTGGCGAGCAGCTGGACAACGCGCCCGACGCCAAGCGCACCCAGGCACTGCAGGCGCGCATGGACAACCTGCGCCGCGCCATCGGCCGCGAGCATGCCTACGCCCACGACCAGGTCAATGCCGCACGCCGGCGCTGCGTCGAGCAGCACCGCGCGGCGACACAGTAGCTGCCGATGCGGCCCACCGCCGGGCGGGCCCGGCCGGAGGGTCAGCCGCGCAGTGAAGCGACCCGCTGCGCCAGCTTCTTCGGCGAGATGCCGGAGCGGAAGCCCAGCTCCTGCGCGAACAGCGATACCCGCAGTTCCTCGATGTCCCAGCGCAGCGCCGACCATTGCGGGTGCGTGGCCTGCCCCTGCAGCCGCGCCTCTTCCAGCGCATCGACGAAGGGCTTGAGCTCGAGCATGCGCGCCTGGTCGCGCGGCGGGTCGCGCTTGGCGCGTTCGCTGCGCAGGATCATCGCCTTCAGGTAGCGCGGGAACTGCGCCAGCGCGTCGGCCGGGGTCTGCCGCAGGAAGCCGGCGTGGACCAGCGACGCCAGCTGCCGTTCCATGTCGTCGAGATTGCCGCGCGCCCAGCCCATCAACGGCGCTTCCAGCAGCGGCTTGAGCTCGCCTACCAGGCCGAGGATGGTCTCGGCCAGGCGCAGCCGCTCCATCGCTTCGCCGAACAGGCGCTTGCCGGCATCGGCACGGCGCAGCTCGAAAGCCTCCGCCGAGCGGATCTCGCCCAGGCCATCGGCCAGCACCGCGTTCATGGCCGCATCTACCAGGTCGCCGCGCAGCCTTTCCTGCGATTCGATGGCCGCGTACAGCAACCCGGTCTTGGGCGATACCGGCAACTGCTTGCGGGCCTGCTTGACCTTGTCGGCCAGGGCGATCTCCAGCAGGCGCCGTACCCCGCCCGGATGCGCCAGCAGCGCCTCGTTGCGATCGGCGAAGATGCGCAGCGCCGCCGTCTCGCCGGTATCGACCAGCGCCGGATACGCCGGCACGCCGGCTTCGCCGGGCACCTGCCCGGGAATGGCGCCGGCCGGGAATTCGCGCAGCCCCTCGGCAGCCAGCGCCTTGCCGGCACGCGCCGCGAACGCCTGCCCGGCGCGCTCGCCGAAGCGTGCGCGCAGCGCATCGAGATCACGCGACATCGCCAGCAGCCGGCCCTCGGCATCGGCCAGGCGCAGGTTCATGCACAGGTGCGGCTCCAGCGCCGCCTCGTCGAAATCGGTGGCGGCCACCGCCGCGCCGGTGGCTTTCGACAGGAACCGCGCAAGTTCGCCGCGGATGTCGTCGGCCGAGGGCTGCGGCCATGCCTCGAAGAAGGCGCGGGCGAAGTCCGGCGCCGGCACGTAGTTGCGGCGCATCGCCTTGGGCAGGCTGCGGATCAGTGCCGCGGCCTTGTCGGCGACGAAGCCCGGTGCCAGCCATGACAGCCGCGCCGGGTCCAGCGCGTTGAGCAGGTGCAGCGGCACGTCGAGGGTGACGCCGTCGTCCGCCGCGCCGGGCTCGAAGCGGTAATGCATCGCCAGCCGCGCATCGCCCAGCGCGAAATACTTCGGATAACGCTCCTGCTCGCTGCCTTCGCCCGGCAGCAGGTCGGCCAGCGACCAGCGCAGCGTGCGCTGCTGCCCGGGCGGCAGCGCCTTCCACCAGGCATCCAGCCCACTGGCCGAATGGATGTCGGCCGGGATGCGGTCCAGGTACCAGCGCGCCTGCCAGTCCTCGTCGGCGACGATGCCGGCGCGGCGCAGCTTGGCTTCCTCCTCGCGGGCCTGCTCCAGTACCTTGAGGTTGTCGGCGACGAAGCCGGCACGGGTATTGATCTCACCGGTGACCAGCGCCTGCCGCACGAAGATGTCGTGCGCTTCGCCGGGGTTGATGCGGCCGTAATGCACCGGCTTGCGCGGCGCCAGCACCAGCCCGAACAGGCTGATCTGCTCGGCCGCCAGCACCTGGCCCTGGGCACGCGACCAGTGCGGGTCGAAATGCTTGCGCGCCAGCAGGTGCGGCAGCTCGGCGATCGCCCAGTCCGGCTCGATGGCGGCGTTGGTCAGGCCCCATACGCGCTGGGTATCGAGCAGGGTCGCGCTCAGCACCCACGGAGGCGGCCGCTTGGCCAGCGCCGAGCCCGGGAACAGGTGGAAGCGGCGCTGGCGCGGCGCCTGGAAGTCGCCCTTCTCGGTACGGTGGCCGATCTGCGTCGGCAGCCCGGCGAGGATCGCCCGGTGCAGCGCCTGGTAGGCCGCCACCCGCACCTTCTCCGGTACCGGGGCGGAACCGGGCTCAGAGTCGGTTTTTGCCTTGTCTGGCCGGGCGCCTGCGCCGGCCCCCGGGACATCCGGCCCGGTCACCGATTTCGCCGGCTTCGCGCCTTCGCGTGCCAGCCGCGCCGCCTTGTGCAGTTCGCCGCGCGTGGCCTTGCGCCTGGCTTCGCCATCGCCGCCTGCCGGCAGCGCGGCCGGCGCGGCAAGCAGCGCCTTGCCGAAGGCGCCATCGCTGCTGCTGTCCCAGCCCAGCTCCTCGCACAGCAGGCGCAGCTGGCGGTGCAGTTCGCGCCATTCGCGCATGCGCAGGAAGCCGAGGAAATGCCGGCCGCACCAGTCGCGCAGTTTGGATTGGGTCAGGTCCTCGTGCGCGGCCCGGTAGCCCTCCCAGAGGCGCAGGATGCCGAGGAATTCCGAGCGCGGGTCGGCGAAGGCCGCATGCGCGTTGTCGGCGGCCTCGCGCGCTTCCGGCGGCCGTTCGCGCGGGTCCTGGATGCCCAGGAAGGAGGCGATCACCAGCATCTCGTGCAGGCAGCCGGCCTTCTGCGCGGCCACCAGCATGCGCGCCAGCTTCACGTCCACCGGCAACCGCGCCATCTGCCGGCCGATGGCGGTGAGCTTGCGCTCGCCGTCGATCGCACCCAGCTCGGCCAGCTGCTGCCAGCCGTCGGCAACCGCGCGTTCGTCCGGCGGCTCCAGGAACGGGAAATCCTCGATCCGCCCCAGGCCCAGCTGCAGCATGCGCAGGATCACCCCGGCCAGCGAGGAACGGCGGATCTCCGGATCGGTGAATTCCGGGCGCGCCTGGAAATCGGCCTCGGCGTACAGGCGGTAGCACACGCCCTCGGCGATGCGCCCGCAGCGGCCCTTGCGCTGGTTGGCGCTGGCCTGCGACACCGGTTCGATATGCAGCCGGTCCAGCTTCTGCCGCGGGCTGTAGCGCTTGACCCGGGCGTAGCCGGGATCGACCACGTACCGGATGCGCGGCACCGTCAGCGAGGTCTCGGCGACGTTGGTGGTCAGCACCAGGCGCCGCTTCGGCCCCGGGTTGAACACCCGGTCCTGGTCCTTGGCCGAGAGCCGCGCGTACAGCGGCAGCACCTCGGTCTCGCGGTACTTGCGCCGTTCCAGCGCCTGGTGCGCGTCGCGGATCTCGCGCTCGCCGGGCAGGAACACCAGCACGTCGCCGCGCGGATCCAGGCGGGTGATCTCGTCGACCGCGGCGACGATGGCGTCGTTGACCGACACCGGGTCCGAGTCGGCATCGTCGCCACGCCCGCGTCCACCGCCCCTGCCCTCTGTGGCCGCCGGCCGCGCCTCGTCCAGTGGCCGGTAGCGCACTTCCACCGGGTACGTGCGGCCCTCGACGCTGACCACCGGCGCATCGTCGAAATGCCGCGAGAAGCGCTCGGTGTCGATGGTCGCCGAGGTCACCACCAGTTTCAGGTCCGGGCGCCGGCGCAGCAGCTGCTTGAGATAGCCGAGCAGGAAATCGATGTTGAGGCTGCGTTCGTGCGCCTCGTCGATGATCAGCGTGTCGTAACGCGACAGCCAGCGGTCGGACGCGATCTCGGCCAGCAGGATGCCGTCGGTCATGAACTTGATGCGGCTGTCCTCGCCGACCTTGTCGGTGAAGCGCACCTGGTAGCCGACCACCGTGCCCAGTTCGCTGCCCAGTTCCTCGGCCACGCGGGTGGCCACCGCGCGCGCGGCGATGCGCCGCGGCTGGGTACAGCCGATCATGCCGGCCTCGCCGCGCCCGGCGGCCAGGCACAGCTTGGGCAGCTGGGTGGTCTTGCCCGAACCGGTCTCGCCGGCGATCACCACCACCTGGTGGTCGCGGATCAGCGCGGTGATCCGCTCGGCTTCACGCGCGATCGGCAGCGCGTCGTCCATGCTGATCGCGACCGGCTGCGCCGCACGCTGCCGGCGCTGGCCCCGGGACTGCTCCAGCAGGCCGCGGAACGCCGCTTCGGCGGCGGCATCGGCCGGCCGGCCCTGCCAGCGCGACCACAGCCCGAGCAGTCGCCCGCGGTCGCGGCTCATCGCCCCGTCGATGGCCGTGCGGGCTTCGCGCAGGCGCGCGGCAGTGTCCTTTTCGATAGCGCTCATCAATCGTTCAACGAGAAAACTTGAAATACCGGTATGGTCCCGATGGCGCTATTGTGAAGCCATTCAACCCGACAAGGAGTAAAGCGTCATGGCCAAGGCCAAGAACAGCAGCAAACCCGACGCCGGCAAGAAGAAGCTGGCCGCCTCCGCGCCGTCGGCGCCGGGCATCGATATCGGGATCAAGGACGCCGATCGCAAGAAGGTCGCCGACGGTCTGTCGCACTTTCTCGCCGACGCCTACACGCTGTATCTGAAGACCCACAACTTCCACTGGAACGTCACCGGGTCGATGTTCAATTCGCTGCACACCATGTTCGAGGCGCAGTACACCGAACAGTGGACCGCGCTGGACGAGATCGCCGAACGCATCCGCGCGCTGGGCTTCAACGCCCCCGGCTCGTACCGCGAGTTCGTCGCCCTGACCTCCATCGCCGAGGAACCGGGGCTGACCGACAGCGCCGACTGGCGCGAGATGGTGCGACAGCTGGTACAGGGCAATGAAGCGGTGTGCCGGACCGCGCGCAGGGTCCTGGAACAGGCGGAGAAGGCGGGCGACGCTCCCAGCGAGGACCTGCTGACCCAGCGCCTGCAGACCCACGAGAAGTACGCCTGGATGCTGCGCTCGCTGCTGCAGTAAACCTTCGGGCGTTCGCCCTGCGGTTTTCCAGGGTTGCGCACGGCGCACCCCTGGACCCTGCTTCATCCGCCTGCCAGATCCCCCCACCTTCGGCGCGCCCCCTTTACTCAAGGGGGCTGTCCTCCAGAAGGATCGGGTGCGCGGTTGCAATAGGCCTTCGGGCGTTCGCCCTGCGGTTTTCCAGGGTTGCGCACGGCGCACCCCTGGACCCTGCTTCATCCGCCTGCCAGATCCCCCCGCCTTCGGCGCGCCCCTTTACTCAAGGGGGCTGTCCTCCAGAAGGATCGGGTGCGCGGTTGCAATAGGCCTTCGGGCGTTCGCCCTGCGGTTTTCCAGGGTTGCGCGCGGCGCACCCCTGGACCCTGCTTCATCCGCCTGCCAGATCCCCCGCCTTCGGCGCGCCCCCTTTACTCAAGGGGGCTGTTCTCCAGAGGGATCATGTGCGTGCTTGCAATAGGCCTTCGGGCGTTCGCCCTGCGGTTTTCCAGGGTTGCGCACGGCGCAACCCTGGACCCTGCTTCATCCGCCTGCCAGATCCCCCTCGCCGTCGGCGCGCCCGCTTTCGTGAAGCGGGCGCTTGTCCGGATGGGCCGGCGGGTGCGCAGGATGGCCGATGTTCCCGGTCCGGTGCGGTAACGCGTGCACGCGCGCCGCCTCGTGCCCTGCGCCGAACATGAACATGCCCCGGTTTTCCCGACGCGGACACGGGGTGCGAGCGGGCGGCCGGGCTTGACCGGGCAGTTATCCTAGTCGGCATGTCTTCCCCCGCTCACGAACTGCTGAAGCGCGTCTTCGGCTACGATGCCTTCCGCGGCAACCAGCAGGCCATCGTCGAACACGTCACCGCCGGCAACGACGCGCTGGTACTGATGCCCACCGGCGGCGGCAAGTCACTGTGCTACCAGGTGCCGGCCCTGCTGCGCGAGGGCTGCGGCATCGTCGTCTCACCGCTGATCGCGCTGATGCAGGACCAGGTCGAGGCATTGCGCCAGGTCGGCGTGCGTGCCGAGTTCCTCAATTCCACGCTGGACGCCGAGACCGCCGGCCGGGTCGAGCGCGAGCTGCTGGACGGCAGCTTGGACCTGCTCTACGTCGCGCCCGAGCGCCTGCTGACCGGGCGCTTCCTGTCGCTGCTCGAGCGCAGCCGCATCGCCCTGTTCGCGATCGACGAGGCCCACTGCGTATCGCAGTGGGGCCACGATTTCCGCCCCGAATACCGGCAGCTGACGGTGCTGCACGAACGCTGGCCGCAGGTGCCGCGCATCGCCCTGACCGCCACCGCCGACCCGCCCACCCAGCGCGAGATCGCCGAGCGCCTGGACCTGGCGCAGGCCGAACACTTCATCAGTTCCTTCGACCGGCCCAACATCCGCTACACGGTGGTGCAGAAGGACAACGCCCGGCGCCAGCTGCTGGATTTCCTGCGCGGCCACCGCGGCGAGGCCGGCATCGTCTACTGCATGTCGCGGCGCAAGGTCGAGGAGACCGCCGACATGCTGCGCGGCGAAGGCCTGGACGCCCTGCCCTACCACGCCGGCCTGCCGGCGGAAGTGCGCGCGGCCAACCAGCGCCGCTTCCTGCGCGAGGACGGCGTGGTGATGTGCGCCACCATCGCCTTCGGCATGGGCATCGACAAGCCGGACGTGCGCTTCGTCGCACATACCGACCTGCCCAAGTCGATGGAAGGCTACTACCAGGAAACCGGCCGCGCCGGCCGCGACGGCGAGCCGGCCGAAGCATGGCTGTGCTACGGACTGGGCGACGTGGTGCTGCTCAAGCAGATGATCGAGCAGGGCGAAGCCGGCGAGGAGCGCAAGCACCTGGAGCGTGCCAAGCTCGACCACCTGCTCGGCTATTGCGAGTCGATGCAGTGCCGCCGCCAGGTGCTGCTGGCCGGCTTCGGCGAGACCTATCCCCGGCCCTGCGGCAACTGCGACAACTGCCTGACGCCGCCGGACGCCTGGGACGCCACCATCCCCGCGCAGAAGGCCCTGAGCTGCGTCTACCGCAGCGGCCAGCGCTTCGGCGTCGGCCACCTGATCGACATCCTGCGCGGCAGCGACAGCGAACGCATCCGCCAGCTGGGGCACGACACGCTCAGCACCTTCGGCATCGGCAAGGAGCTGGACTCACGCAACTGGCGCGGCGTGTTCCGGCAACTGGTCGCCGCCAGCCTGCTGCAGGTGGACCCCGAAGCACATGGCGGCCTGCGCCTGACCGACGCCAGCCGCGACGTACTCAAGGGCCGCCGCCAGGTGATGATGCGCCGCGAACCGCCGGCCACCCGCGGCGAGCGCGACCGCAGCAGCACGCCGCGCACCGGCGTGGCGGTGCAGCCGCAGGACCTGGCGCTGTTCAACGCGCTGCGCGACCTGCGCGCCGAACTGGCACGCGAACAGAACGTGCCGGCGTTCGTCATCTTCCACGACAGCACCCTGCGCAACATCGCCGAACAGCGCCCGACCAGCCTCGACGCGCTGGGCCGGGTCGGTGGTATCGGCGGCAGCAAGCTGTCGCGCTACGGGCAGCGGCTGGTGGAGATCGTGCGCGAGCAGGGCTAGGCCGCGCTCACCCCTGCCCGCCGCGGGCCAGCAGCCGCAGGCCATCGAGCCTGCGCCGCGCGGGTGCATCCGCGAGCAGGCGGCTCTCGAGCGCGGGCGCCGCCTGCCGCAGGGCGTCCAGCGCCGGCTGGCGATGGCCCAGCCGCAGCAGTGTTTCGGCCAGGTCGAGGTGGCAGGTCGCGGTTTCGACCCGGTCGTTGCCGTGCAGCGAACGCGCGTATTCCAGCGCGGTGCGGCGCAGCGCCAGCGTTGCCGCGCCTTCACCGCGGCGTTCGGCCAGGTCCGCGCGGGCGCGCAGCAGGCGCAGCTGCAGGCTCGCCGGCACCTGCCCGCCCAGTTGCCGCAGCAATGCCTGCGCCTGCGTGGTGTCGCCGCGCAGGATGTGCCAGTCGATGCGGTTCAGCCGCGCCTCGATGCGTCCGGGTGCGTCCGCCGGCAGCACTGCGTCCAGGCCGGCATCGGCATGCACCAGCAGCGCGCCGGCCTCGTCCATGCGCGCCTGGCGCATCAACAGCGCGCCCAGCCCGGACTCGGCACGCAGGCTGGTGGGCGATTGCCCACCGAGCCGCTCGCGGCGGATCGCCCAGGCCTGCCGGTAGAGCCGTTCGGCCTGGGCGAGGTCGCCACGCAGCTCCTGCAGCTCGCCATAGTTGAACAGCCCCATCGAATACTCCACAGACCCGGTGCCGTCGATGATCCCGCTCAGGCGCAGGCGCAGCTGGTACTGCTGTTCGGCAGCGGCGTAGTCGCCCCAGTCGCGGTACAGGTCGGCAAGCCCGTCGTGCTGCATCAGCACGAAGCTGCTCTCCGGCCCGTACAGTTCCTCGGCATGGCGCAGGCCGGCCTGCAGCAGCGGCAATGCCTGCGCGAAGCGCCCCTGCTCGCGCAGGATCTGCGCCAGGCGCATTTCCGCGGCCAGGGCCATGCTGGTGCCGCGGCCCTGGCTTCCGCCCAGCACGTGGCGCAGTTCGCGCTCGGCCGACGCCAACCGCCCCCAGCGCAGGTACATCAGGCCCTTGTTGTAGGACAGCGCCAGCTTCTCGGTGGCCACGCTGTAGTGCGGCAGTTTCGCGTACAGGCCCATCGCCGTGTCGAAGGCGGCCTCGCCGCGGTCGAACTGCTGCTGGTTCACCAGCGCCAGCCCGCGCGCGCCGTGCAGCCGCGCCCGGGTGGGCGTGGCCGCGGTCGCCGGCAGCAGCGCGAGGCCGCGCTCGGCCAGCACCTGGCCCAGCGCGCCGTTGCCGCCCTGGGTCTTCTGCAGCGACAGTTCCACCAGCACCGCCGCCGCATCCGCCGGACGATTCACCCGCGCGTCCATGAAGCCGTCGTAAGCCTGCTGCAGCAGCACGTCGGCCTGGCGCGGCACGCCGGAATTGCGGTACGCCGTCCCCAGCACCGCGCGCATCCGGGCCAGCTGCGCCGGCGCATCGGCCAGGTCCTGGGAGACGCGCAGCGCCGCCTTGTCCAGCAACTGCCGCGATGACAGCTCCGGCTGTCCGCGCCCGGTGCGCAGGAACGGGTCGGCGGTCTCGAACACGCCGACCATGAAATCACCGACCTGGTGGGCGATGGCCGCTTCCTCCTCGGCCTGCCGGCGCGCCTGCACCAGGCCGGCCACGAAGACCAGCGCGAGCGACAGCGCGCCCGCCGCGGCCGCCAGGCCACGTCCATTGCGTTGCACGCCGCGCACCAGCCGGTACAGGCGCCCGGACTGCCGCGCGGCCACCGGCCGCCGCTCCAGATAGCACGTCACGTCGGCCATCAGCGTCTCCACCGAACGGTAGCGGGCGGCGACGTCGCGGGCACACGCCCTGGCGGCGATGGCATCGAGGTCGCCGCGCAGCGCCCTGCGCCAGCGCAGGCCCTGCGGCGCGTTGGCCGAAGGCAGGACCACCGGGGCCTGGTTGTCCTGCAGCGTACGTGCGCAGCGGCGCGTGGACAGCAGCTCCACCAGCAGCACGCCGAGGCTGTACACATCGCTGGCCACGCCCACCGGTCCGCCGTCCACCAGCTCCGGGCTGGCATAGCCGGGCGTGCAGTAGCCCGCTTCGCCGCGCTCGCGCGCATCGTTGAGCAGGCGCGCCAGGCCGAAATCGAGCAGCACCGGCCTGCCATCGGGCCGGACCAGCACATTGCCCGGCTTGAGGTCGCAGTGCAGCACCAGGCGCTCATGGGCCGAGCGCACGATCGCGCAGATGTCCAGGAACAGCCGCAACCGTGCCGCCAGGCCCAGCGCATGGCTGGCGCAATGGCGGTCCAGTGGCAGGCCCTCGACGTACTCCATCACCAGGTACGGATAACCATCGGGCGTGGTGCCGCCGTCGTAGAGCTGGGCCACGTCGGGCAGGTTGAGCCCGGCCAGCACTTGCCGTTCGGCCTGCAGCCGCTCCACCTCGCCCGCGCCCGGCATGCCATGCAGCAACTTGATCGCCACCGTGCGGCGGTAGACGCCGTCGTCGCGCTCGGCCTTGAACACGGTGCCCATGCCGCCGCCGGCGATGCGCGCGGTCAGCCGCCACGGTCCCAGCCGCTGGCCCACCGCCAGTTCCGGGGTGAGCGCACGCGCCAGCGCGGTGTCCAGCCGGCTGCTGATCCGGCTCAGGCCCTGGGTCTGCGCATGCAGCAGCTGCAGCACTTCCTCGGCCAGCGCCGGGTCGCCACAGTACTCCTGCACCTGCTGCCGCCACTGCGTGCGTGGCAGGTCGCAGACGGCATCGAACAGATCGCGGGTCTGGCGCCAACGCGCCGCCTCCTCCGCGTTCGGCATCAGGCCAGCTGTCGGTTGAGCCAGGCCCTGGCGAAACGCAGGTCGCGGTCCACGGTGGGTGCCGAAACCCCCATCACCATGGCGATCTCATCGCGACTCATGCCGCCGAAATAGGTCAGCTCGACCATGCTCGCCGCGCGCGGCTCGAGTTCGGCCAGCTGGCTCAACGCCTGGTGCAGTGCCATCACGTCGTAGGCATCGCCGTCGTCGTCGGGCACGTCGCTGGCATGGGACAGGGTCAATTGGACGAGGTTGCCGCCGCGCTTGTCCGCGGACCGCGCGCGCAGGTGGTCCACCAGGACCGAACGCATCTTCAGTGCCGCCACCGCGATGAAATGGGCGCGGTCCTTGAAATCAACCTCCGAACCCAGCAGGCGCAGCAGCGATTCGTTGACCAGCGCCGCCGGCTGCAGGGTGCCGCCGGTATCGTTGAACAGGCGGTTGCGGGCAACCAGCATCAGGTCCGAATACAGGGCTTCGAACAACTGCTCCCGCGCCTGCGCGTCGCCTCCCTGCCAGCGATGCAGGAGTTGCGTGATCTGGGTACCCAAGCGTCCCCCAATGTTGCCGTGAAACCCGACGAACTCCATGGTAGGGCCGGCCCGTGCCGCGGCGAGCTGCCGCAGTTCACAGAAACCGTGCGCCCCCCCACTGCAAAAACAAAGGCCCCGGATGTGCGGGACCTCTGCCTGATCATGGTGGGCCGTGAAGGATTCGAACCTTCGACCAAAAGATTAAAAGTCTTCTGCTCTACCGACTGAGCTAACGGCCCAAACAAAGACCCGGCATGGCGCCGGGGTGGGCATTCTAGCGCAAGATGCCTGAAAACAGAATTCGGAACGGCGCGCGTTCTACCCGGTGAATCGGCCACAACGGCATCGCGGGCGGCCCGCGATCCGGCACCCGCGGCGCGGCCACGCTCAGGCGTAGTGGGTCGGGTCGGGCAGGCCGGCGGCGGCGAACCCATCGGCGCGCAGGCGGCAGGCATCGCAATGGCCGCAGGCACGCCCCTGCGCGTCGGCGCGGTAACACGACACGGTCAGCCCGAAGTCCACGCCCAGCCGCGCGCCTTCGCTGGCGATCTGCGCCTTGCTCAGGTACTGCAGCGGCGCATGCACGCGGATGCCCGCGCCTTCCACGCCGGCCTTGGTCGCCAGGTTGGCCAGCGCCTGGAAGGCGGCGACGAACGCGGGGCGGCAATCCGGGTAGCCGGAATAGTCCACCGCGTTGACGCCGCAGAAGATGTCGTTGGCGCCCAGCACCTCGGCCCAGCCCAGCGCGAGCGAGAGCATGATGGTGTTGCGCGCCGGCACGTAGGTGACCGGGATGCCATCGCCACCGGCGTCGGGCACGTCGATGTCGTCGGTCAGTGCCGAGCCGCCGATGCTGCGCAGGTCGACGTCCACCACCTTGTGCGCGGCCACGCCCAGCGCCTGCGCCACCCGTGCGGCGGCGTCCAGTTCGGAGGTATGGCGCTGGCCGTAGCGCACGCTGAGCGCGTGCACGGTGAAGCCCTGTTCCTGGGCCATGGCGACGACGGCGGCCGAATCCATGCCGCCGGAAAGAAGCACGACTGCCTTCTTCATGGAGTGATATTCCGGTTGGGGGAGGAACGCCAGCACGCTGTCCCGCGCCGGTATGGAAGGGGCACCGCGGTACCCCTGGTCACCTGCCCGGCTCGTCGTTCCAGAGCAGCTTGTGCAACTGCATCTGGAAGCGCACCGGCAGGCGGTCGGCGACGATCCAGTCGGCCAGGACCCGCGCATCGAGCCGGTCCTTGCACGGCGAGAACAGCACCATGCAGCGATCGTGCAGGCGCTGCGCGGCCACCATGTCCCTGGCCCAGTCGTAGTCGGCGCGGTCGCACAGCACGAACTTGAGCTGGTCGCGCGCGGTCAGCAGCGGCAGGTTGTCCAGCCGGTTGCGGGCCAGTTCGCCGGAGCCGGGGGTTTTCAGGTCGACCACGCGCGACACGCGCGGATCGACGCCGCCGATGTCCAGCGCGCCGGACGTCTCCAGCGAGACCTCCAGCCCCGCGTCGCACAGCGCGCGCAGCAGCACCAGGCAGCGCTTCTGCGCCAACGGCTCGCCGCCGGTCACGCAGACGTGGCGCACGCCATGGCCGAGCACCTCGGCGACGATGTCGTCGATATCGCGCCACTGCCCGCCATGGAAGGCGTACTCGGTGTCGCAGTAGCCACAGCGCAGCGGGCAACCGGTCAGGCGCACGAACACGGTCGGCCAGCCGGCGGTGTCGGCCTCGCCCTGCAGGGACAGGAAGATCTCGGTGATCTTCAGCCGCGGCAGCGGCGACTGCACGATTTCGCTGGGCGTGGCGGCGGCGCTGGAAAGGGAAACGACGGTCATGGCGGGAACTTCTGGAGGGGCTGACGGCATCGGCCATGCCGTAAACGACGGCAGCCGGGCATGGCCCGGCTCCCTGGAAACACCGCCGCCCGGACTCAGCGGATCTGTTGGCCGAGCCGGATCGACTGCAGGCGGTCCTGCGCGGTCCGCGCGGCATCACTGCCGGGGAAGCGGGTCACGACCTGCGCCAGCGTCTGCTCGGCCTTGGCCGCATCGCCCTGGCCGAACTGGGACAGGCCCAGCTTCAACAGGCCGCCAGCGGCCTTGTCGTGGGTCGGATAGCGCCCCACCAGGTCGCGAAACTGCGCCTCGGCCAGCTGGAAATTGCGGGTGGCGTAATAGCTCTCGCCCAGCCAGTACAGCGCGTTGGGGGCGTAGACGCCACTGGGATACTGCTCCAGGAACCCCTGGAAAAGACGCGCCGATTCGTCGTACTTGCCGGCCTTGAGCGCATCGAAGGCCACGTTGTAGGCGCTGCGTTCGTCGCCGGCCGCGGCAACCGCGCCGGCATCGCCGCGCACGGTTGGCGGCTTTTCCGCCGCCGCCGGGTTGGCCGCGGAAGGGGCCGGCACGGCCGGCGCTGGCGCCTGCTCCGCGCCACCTTCCAGGCGGTTCAGGCGCCCATCCAGGTCCAGGTACTGGTCCCGGCTGCGCTGCTTGAGCTGTTCGTTCTCGTGCTGGAGCTGCTCGACCGTTGCCTGCAGCGCCTGCATCCCGCTGCGCAGTTGCTGCAGCTGGTTGAGCATGTCGGTGTTGGCCTGGTTGTTCTGGACCTGCTGCTCGAGTGCGCCGACGCGGTCGGCCAGGCTCTGCCGCTGGGCATGAGCGGGTGCGGCAGCCACGAGGGCTGCCGCAACCACGAGCATCATCGCCTTGATGCCGGTACGCATCGATTACTGCGCGGTGTAGACGATTTCGACGCGGCGGTTCTGCGACCAGCAGGACTCGGCCGATTCGGTGCAGACCGGACGCTCTTCACCGTAGGACACGACGGTCAGCTGCGAAGCCGAGCCACCGTTGGCCTGCAGTGCCGAGTTCACGGCATTGCCACGACGCTCGCCCAGGGCCTGGTTGTAGGCACGGCTGCCGCGCTCGTCGGTGTGGCCCTGCAGGGTGATGCGCGAGGACGGACGGTCACGCAGGTACTTGGCATGGCAGGCCATGATGGCCTGGAACTCGGACTTCACTTCTTCCTTGTCGAAGTCGAAGTAGACCACGCGCTGGCGCAGGCAGGCGTCGGTGTCCAGGTCGCCCGGACCGTACAGGCCGGAAGTCGACGGACCGGTCGACGGAGTGGTCGGGGTGGTGTCGACCGGCGGCTGGGCCGGCTGTTCCTTCACCTTCTTCGAGCAGCCGGCCAGCGCGGCAACCGACAGAAGCGAAACAAGCAGAACGCGAGTGGACTTGTTCATGGCGATACCTAAAGGCTCCTGAGCCAATGATGGGGTTTAATGCGGATCAGATATTAACATTTTATCAACGCGCGGTGCGGTACGGGCCCCATGCGGGCTCGCGCACATCACCGTCTGCCAGGACCAGGCGCTGGCGGACCCGCGCGTCGGCCGAAACGGCATACAGCACTCCACGACCACCCTCGCGGGCGGCATACAACACCATGCTCGCATTGGGCGCGAAGCTGGGCGATTCGTCCAGCGAACCCGGCGACAGCGTGCTCCAGCGCGGCGAACCCAGGCTGCTGTCCATCAGCGCGATCCGGTAGCTGTTGCCGCTGCCCTGCGCCATGGCCAGCTTCTTGCCGTCATAGGACACGGTCACCTTGGCGTTGTAGTTGCCCTGGAAGGTCACGCGGCTGGCGCTGCCGCCCGACGCCGGCACCTGGTAGATCTGCGGGCGGCCGCCACGGTCGGAGGTGAAATAGATGGTGTTGCCGTCGGCGCTCCAGGTCGGCTCGGTATCGATGGCGAAGTGGTTGGTCAGCTGGGTCAGCTGCTTGCTGCCCAGGTCCATCACGTAGATCTCCGGGTTGCCGCTGCGCGACAGGGTCAGCGCCAGGCGGCGGCCGTCCGGCGAGAACGCCGGGGCGCTGTTGATGCCGCGGAAGCTGGCGACCAGATCGCGCGCGCCGGTGGAAATGTTCTGGACATAGATCGCCGAATTGCCGCGCTCGAAGCTGACGTAGGCCAGGCGGTTGCCGTCCGGGCTCCACGACGGCGACAGCAGCGGCTCGGCGGAGCGGACGATGGTCTGCGGGTTGTAACCGTCGGCATCGGCCACCATCAGCGCATAGCGCATCGCGTCGCCGCGGCCGCTGGCGGTGACGTAGGCGATGCGGGTCCAGAACGCGCCGCGCACGCCGGTGATCTTCTCGTAGATGGCATCGGCCATCTGGTGGGCGACATCGCGCATCGCGTTGGAGCGGGCGGTCATCGCCAGGCCGAGCATGCGCTCGCCCTTGGCGACGTCGAACAGCTCGTACTCGACGCGGTAGGCGCCGGCACCGGCGTCGAGCACGCGGCCGACGACCAGGTAGTCCTGCTTGAGCGCGCGCCAGGCCGGGTACTGCACCTCGCTGCCGCGGGTCGGGCGCTGCACGATCTGCGCCTCGGGCAGGGTCCGGAACTGGCCGGAGCGGTCCAGGTCCGAGCGCACCACCGCGGCGACGTCGGTGGCCGGCGCACCGGCGCTGCCCTGGTAGGGCATGGGCACCACGGTGATGGGCAGGGCCGACGCGTTGCCGCCGATGATGTCGATCTCCAGCCCCCGTTGCTGCGCCATCGCCACCAGGGGCAACAGCAGTACGGTCAGGGCGGCCAGCCAGCGAAGCGGTTTCTTCATGGGGTGCTCAACGATCGGATGAACAGGGGGTAAGGGATAGCAGCAGGCGGATGAACATTTTCGCAATCGTGAACGAAAATCCGGTGAAATCCAGCCCCGGCTGCGGCATTGCACGCGAAAAGCCCGTTGCAGCGCGCCGCCAAGGGTGCCGGAATCTGCGTGAAGCCGCCGCGATTCAGCGGTCCTGCGCCTCGAATGTGAAGTTCAGCGTGCGCTGGAACACCGACTCGAAACCGCGGTATGGCAACGGCTGGGCGCGCAGCACCGCGGCCTCGACCGAACGCCGGCCGGCGTCGTCGTAGGGGCAGCCGGCAGCGAACTGCACGTCGACCACCTCGCCGCCCGGCAGCTGGCGGATGGTCAGCCGGCAGCGCTGGCCGCGCGGGATCGTGTCCGGACGCACCCACTGGTTGAGTACCGCCTGCTGGATCGCGGCGGCGTACTTTGCGGTCAGGTCGTTGCTGGTGCCACCCTGCCCCGGCGACGCCTGCGGCGTGCCGCTGGCCGGCGAGGCGCTGGACGCGGCGGCCTGCGCGCGCGCGCGGGCATCGGCCACCTGGCGCTGGCGCTGCTCGGCCAGCTTGAGCTCGCGCTCGGCCTGCTCGCGCTTGCGGCGGATCTCGGCGATCTTCTGCTGGCGCTCCTGCTCGGCCTTGGCCTCGTTGGCCTTGCGCTGCTCGTCTGCCAGCTTCTTCTGGCGGTCGGCCTCTTCCTGCTGTTTTGCCAACCGCAGCTTCTGCTCGGCCTCTTCCACCCGCTTGCGTTCGGTCAGGTCGATCTGCTCCTGGCGGCGCTTGGCTTCCTGCTCCTGCCTGGCCTTTTCCTCGGAGATGGCCAGCGCGCTGACCCGCTCCTGGTCGACCGTGTCCGGCTGCGCGATGCGCTCCTGGGCATTGTGCTGCTGCGGCGTGGGCGCGTCCTGCGGCCGCGGCTCGGGAATCGGCTGCGGCGGCGGCAGGGTGTCTTCCGGAACCGGCTCGGGCTGTACGTCCGCTACCGGCTCGGGCAACGGCGGCAGCTTTTCCGAGGCACGCAGCGCGCTGCGTGCGGCGGCGGCTTCGGCCGCCGACAGCTGCAGGCTCGCCTCCACCACCGGGTCGCCCGCGGCAGCCTCGGTGCTGCGCGACGGCGACCACACCCAGGCGATGATGAACACCAGCGCGACCAGCACGTGCACCAGCAACGCCAGTACGACGGGCATGCCCCATTCGTTGCCGGGGTCGCGCGGCGGCGGCAGAGCGTCAGCGTGCATCGGTCGCCAGGCCCACCTTCTCGATCTTCGCGGCCTTGATCACGTCCATCGCCGCCACGACCTTTTCATAGGCCACCGCGCGGTCGGCGGCCACGATCACGCGCAGGCCCTTGTCCTGCGCGGCCATCGCGCCCAGCTGCGCCTGCAGCGTGGACGCGTCGATGCGCTCGGGGTTCTTGGCATCGGGCAGCTTCAGGCTCAACTGGCCATCGGCCAGCACCGAGACGATGACCGGGTCCTGCTTGCCCTCCAGCGCCTTGGCGTGCGAGGTGGGCAGGTCGACCTCGAAGCTGAGCGTCAACAGCGGCGCGGTCACCATGAAGATGATCAGCAGCACCAGCATCACGTCGATGTACGGCACGACGTTGATCTCTGATTTGAGCTTGCGGCGCTTGCGCCGGGAAATGCCGGAAATCATGGGCGGTTCCTGTGCGGGCTCGTGCGCGTGGCGCGCATCATTCGTCGGCGCCGGACTGGCGCTGCAGGATCGAGCTGAACTCCTCGGCGAAGGTCTCGTAGCGCACCGACAGCCGTTCCACGCGGGTGGTGAAGCGGTTGTAGGCCCATGTCGCCGGGATCGCCACGAACAGGCCGATGGCGGTGGCGAACAGCGCCTCGGAAATGCCCGGCGCGACCGAGGCGATGCCGGCCTGTTCGCCGCTGCTGATCATGTCGTGCATGGTCACCATGATGCCGAACACGGTACCGACCAGGCCCACGTACGGCGCGTTGGAGCCGATGTTGGCCAGCAGTTCCAGGTTCCGCTCCAGGCCGTCGACCTCGCGGGCGAAGGTGGTGCGCATGGCGCGCTGGGTGCCTTCCAGCTGGGTGCGGCTGTCCAGCCCGCGGCGGCCGTTCAGGCGACTGTACTCGCGGAAGCCGGATTCGAAAATCGCCTCCAGCCCGTCCACCGAGCGGTTGCGGTCGGCGGCCGAGGCATACAGCTTGGCGAGGTCGGCGCCGGACCAGAAACGGTTCTCGAAGTCGTCGGCGGCGCGGTCGGCGGCCTTGAACACGCGCGCCTTGCGGAAAATGATCACCCAGCTGATGAACGAGCCGGCCAGCAGCAGCAGCACGATCAGCTTGACCGGGATGCTGGCCTTGAGCATCAGGTCCAGGTAGTTGATGCCGCCATGGCTGGCGCCGGCCACGGTCTGCGCCGCGGCGGCGCTGACATCCGCCGGCAGCGCCTCGGTCACGGTGGCCTGCAGGGCCAGAAGCAAAGCGATCATCCGATGTTCCTCAGTCTTGCGCGTGTTGGGTTTCGAATTGTTTGAGCGTGGCGTACAACGTGTCGTCCATGGCCTGCGGGCGGAAGTCGCGGGCACCGACCGCGGCCAGCCGCACCTGCGCGGTCACCAGCGGCTGCTCGCCGCGCAGCACCGCCTGGCGGATCACCAGGCTGGCACGGCGGCACTGCAGCAGCTCCACCGTGGCCAGCAGCGCGTCGTCCAGCCGCGCCGGCCGGAGGAAATCCAGCGTCATCGCGCGGACCACGAACACCTGCCCGTCGCCGCTGCGCATGGCTTCCTGGCCATAGCCCATCGCCCGCATCCACTCGGTGCGCGCGCGTTCCATGAAGGCCACGTAGCGTGCGTGGTACACCACGCCGCCGGCGTCGGTATCTTCCCAGTAGATGCGTGTCGGCCAACTGAACCGGAGCTCACTCATTGTCCGGCTGCTCCACGAACAGATCGGCCGGTGCCGCCCGCGGCTTCAGGCCCATGTGCCGGTACGCCTTGTGGGTGGCCATGCGGCCGCGCGCGGTACGCACCAGGAAGCCCTGCTGGATCAGGTAGGGCTCGACCACGTCCTCGAGCGTGCCGCGCTCCTCGGACAGCGCCGCGGCCAGCGATTCGATGCCGACCGGGCCGCCGTCGAAGTACTCCACGAGGGTCCGCAGCAGGCGCCGGTCCAGTTCGTCGAAGCCTTCCGGGTCGACCTTGAGCATCTGCATCGCCGCCTGCGCAACGGCCTGGTCGATGTGGCCACCGGCCCTGACCTGGGCATAGTCGCGCACGCGCCGCAGCAGGCGGTTGGCGATGCGCGGGGTGCCGCGCGAGCGGCGCGCGATCTCGCCGGCGCCCTCGGCGCTGCAGTCGATGCCGAGGATGGTCGCCGAGCGGCGCACGATGCGGGTCAGTTCATCGGCCGAATAGAACTCCAGCCGCTGCACGATGCCGAAGCGGTCGCGCAGCGGCGCGGTCAGCAGGCCGGCACGGGTGGTGGCGCCGATCAGGGTGAACGGCGGCAGGTCGAGCTTGATCGAGCGCGCGGCAGGGCCCTCGCCGATCATGATGTCGATCTGGAAGTCCTCCATCGCCGGGTACAGCACTTCCTCGACCACCGGCGACAGGCGGTGGATCTCGTCCACGAACAGCACGTCGTACGGCTGCAGGTTGGTCAGCAGCGCGGCCAGGTCGCCGCCCTTCTCGATCACCGGCCCGGAGGTCACCCGCAGGCCCACCCCCAGCTCGTTGGCGATCACGTGGCTCAACGTGGTCTTGCCCAGCCCCGGCGGGCCGAAGATCAGCACGTGGTCCAGCGCCTCGCTGCGCGACTTGGCCGCCTGGATGTAGATGTCCAGCTGTTCGCGCACCGGCGCCTGGCCGAGGTAGTCGGCCAGGCGGCGCGGGCGGATGCTGGCGTCGGCGGCGTCGTCCTCGCGGGTGGCGCCGGCGGCAATGATGCGGTTGTCGGTCATGGGGACCAGGGGCCGGAGGCCGGAGGCCGGGAAAAGGCGGACAAGCGTTCGGGCATGTTCATCAGCGGCGATTGTAGGCACAAGCGGCCAGGACTGCCCGTATTTTGCGGGCCCTGGCCGCAGGCCGCGACCCCATCAGATCTCCACCTGCGCGCCCAGTTCCACCAGCCGGTTGCCGGGGATGCGGAAGAAGTTGCTGGCCGGGGCGGCATTGCGGTGCATGAAGGCGAACAGCTTGTCGCGCCAGACCGGCATGCCGCGGTTGGCGGTGGCGACGATGGTCTCGCGGCTGGCGAAGAAGGTGGTGTCCATCGGATCGAAGTAGACCCCGCCGTGGTCGCACGAGCGCATCAGCGCCAACGGCACGTCCGGCGTCTCCATGAAGCCGAAGCGCACGTGGATGCGGTAGAACTCGTCGCCGACCGGCTCGATCTTCAGCCGCTGGCCCGCCGCCGCGTACGGCAACGGCAGGGTTTCCACGTGCAGGAACACGTTGCGCTCGTGCAGCACCTTGTTGTGCTTGAGGTTGTGCATCAGCGCGTGCGGTACCACCGTCGGGTCGGCAGTCAGGAACACCGCCGTGCCCGGCACCCGTACCGGCGGCGCCAGCATCAGCCCGGGCAGGAAGGTGTCGATGCGGATACCGTCCTTGCGCACCTCGTCGCGCAGCAGCTCGCGGCCGCGGCGCCAGGTGCGCATCATCGTGAACAGCGCGATGCCCAGCACCACCGGGAACCAGGCACCCTGCATCAGCTTGGCGCCGTTGGCGACGACGAAGCCCAGGTCGATGACGAAGAACACCGCGCACAGCGCGACGATGCCGTGGCGGGCACGCGGCCACAGCGTGCGCGCCACCAGCGCCAGCAGCAGGGTGTCGATCAGCATCGTTCCCGATACCGAGATGCCATAGGCCACGGCCAGGTTGCTGGAGCTGCGGAACGCCAGCACCAGCCCGAACACCATCAGCGCCAGCCCCCAGTTGATGCCGGGGATGTAGATCTGACCGATGGTGTCGTGCGAGGTATGCAGGATGCGCATGCGCGGGATGTAGCCCAGCTGCATGGCCTGGCGCGCGACCGAGAACGCGCCGGTGATCACCGACTGGCTGGCGATCACCGCGGCCATGGTCGCCAGGATGATCATCGGGTACAGCCCCCAGTCCGGCACCGCCTCGAAGAACGGGTTGGCCACCGCGTCGGGCCGCTGCAGCACCAGCGCGCCCTGCCCCAGGTAGTTCAGCATCAGGCACGGCAGCACGAAGAAGTACCAGGCGTGGCGGATCGGCGGCGCGCCGAAGTGGCCCATGTCCGCGTACAGCGCCTCGCCGCCGGTCACCGCCAGCACCACCGCGCCGAGGATGAACACGCCGTGCCAGCCGTGCTCCAGGAAGAAGCGCACCGCCCACCACGGATTGAAGGCCTTGAGCACCTCGGGCGCGGCGATCACGTTCCAGATGCCGACCGCCGCCAGCGCCAGGAACCAGGTCAGCATCACCGGCCCGAACACCTTGCCCACCTTTTCGGTGCCGAAACGCTGGGCGGCGAACAGGATGGCGAGCACCACCAGGGTGATCGGCACCACGAACCGGCCGAGCCCGGGCGCGGCGACCTCCAGGCCCTCGACCGCGCCCAGCACCGAGATCGCCGGGGTGATCACGCCGTCGCCGAAGAACAGCGAGGCGCCGAAGATGCCGAGAATGCCGACCACGTAGGCCGAGCGCGAGCCGTTGCGCAGGGTGCGCTGGGCCAGCGCCATCAGCGCCATGATGCCGCCCTCGCCATCGTTGTCGGCGCGCATGATGATGGTCACGTACTTGAGCGTGACCACCATGATCAGCGCCCAGAACGCCAGCGACAGCACGCCCAGCACCGTGTCGTGGTCGCTGGTGAGCCCGTAGTGCGGCGAGAACGCCTCCTTGAGCGTATACAGCGGGCTGGTGCCGATGTCGCCGAACACCACGCCGATGGCGCCGACGATCAGCGCCAGGCCGGCGGCGGTGCCGGGCTTGCCATGGTGGCCCGGTGTTGCAGGCGGGGAAGCAGCGTGGGACATGGTTTCGGTCGCCCGGGAATGTAGGGGGATGTGAGGTCAGCGCAGCGCCGATTGCAGCGCCCTGCGGATCACCATGGCGACATCGTCGCCATCGGTCGCCGCATCGCGCGCCATCTTCGCCGCCTCGGCCGGCTTGTAACCCAGCTGCTGCAGGGCCACCGTCGCCTCGGACACCGGGTCGGTGGCCGCCGGCCCGGCCAGCGGCGCGCCGCCACCGGCAAAGTCGGCCGCCTTGTCGCGCAGTTCCACGATCATGCGCTCGGCGGTCTTCTTGCCGATGCCGGGAATGCGGGTCAGCGCGGTGATGTCGCCGGCCTGGATCAGGCGGCCGAACTCGTCCACGCTGGCGCCCGACAGCACCGCCAGCGCGATCTTCGCGCCGATGCCGGTGACCTTCTGCACGTCGCGGAACAGGCGCCGCTCGCCCTCGCGCAGGAAGCCGTACAGCGACACGCTGTCCTCCTTCTGCGCATAGTGGGTGAACAGCACCACCTCGCGGCCGATGTCGGGCAGGTCGTAGAAGGTGCTCATCGGCGCCTCCAGCTCATAGCCGACGCCGCCCACGTCGATCACCAGCCACGGCGGGGCCTTGTGGGCCAGGATGCCACGCAGGCGACCGATCACGGGAACGCCCTCCGCGAACCGGGGAACCGGGGCCGGAGCCCGCGGCATGCACAGGCGTGGCCAACAAAAACCGTCATTTGCGACTCCAGGCAGAACGCACGTCCACGCCCAGCCGTCCGGCCGTGGCGCGCACGTGCGCATGGGTGATGGCCACGGCCAGCGCATCGGCGGCGTCGGCCTGCAACCTGCCCTGCAGGCCCAGCATCAACCCCACCATGTGCTGCACCTGCTGTTTCTCGGCACCGCCGCGGCCTACCACCGCCAGCTTGATCTCGGTGGCAGCGTACTCGCTGACCGGCAGGTCGCGCAGCACCACCGCGCACAGCGCCGCGCCGCGCGCCTGGCCGAGCTTGAGCGCCGAATCGGGGTTCCTGGCCATGAACACCTTCTCGATGGCCACTTCCTGCGGCCGGTACTCGTCGATCAACGCGTGCACGCCATGCACCAGCCGCTTCAGGCGCTGGGCGAAATCCGCCGCGCCCAGCAGCACCAGCGGCTGGTGGTGGACATGGCGGGCACGCCCGGCGGCATCGATCTCGATGATGCCGATGCCGGTGCGCTGCGAGCCGGGGTCGATGCCGAGGATGCGGGTCATTGCCATGGCGGCCGGAAGGAAACGGCGGCCATCATCGCCGGCCGCCGTCTCACGTGACGGGACGCAGGCGCGCCGTCAGGCCTGCTCCAGCCCGGCCTGGTCGACGTTGGAATACACGTCCTGCACGTCGTCCAGGTCCTCGAGCATGTCCAGCAGCTTCTTCACCTGCAGCGCGGTGTCGCCGGCGACGGCGATGTCGTTGTCGGCGCGGAAGGTGATTTCGGCGTGGTCCGGCGCCAGCCCGGCCGCCTCCATCGCGTCCTTCACCGACGGGAAGTTCTCCGGCGCGGTGACCACGTCGATCGAGCCGTCGTCCGGGTACACGACGATGTCGTCGGCACCGGCCTCGATGGCCGCCTCGGTGATCCGGCTTTCAAACGAGGAGGCCTCGTCCGCGCCCGGGGCGTACGTCAGCACGCCCAGCCGCTTGAACATGAAGGCCACCGAGCCTTCGGTGCCCATGTTGCCGCCGCACTTGGAAAAGGCATGGCGCACGTCGGCCACGGTCCGCACGCGGTTGTCGGTGAGGCAGTCGACGATCACCGCCACGCCGCCCGGGGCGTAGCCTTCATAGCGCACTTCCTCGTACTCGACGCCTTCCAGCTCGCCGGTAGCCTTCTTGATGGCGCGCTCGATCACGTCCTTGGACATGTTCGCGGCCAGGCCCTTGTCCATGGCCACGCGCAGCCGCGGGTTGTTGTTGGGGTCGCCTCCACCGCCGCGGGCGGCCACGCCGATCTCGCGGATGATCTTGGTGAAAATCTTGCCACGCTTCGCGTCCGACGCGTTCTTGCGGGCTTCGATGGAAGGACCTCTACCCATGGGGATCTACCGTACATCTGTAGGGAACAAGGGGCGGATTCTACCCGATCCCCGCACCCCGCCCCGTCAGGCCGCCCGCTGCGCGGCAGCCGCGCCGAAGCGTCCGTCGCGCAGGAACGCCGCGACCAGGGCCGCCACCTCGGGCGACAGCACCAGCCCGCTGTGGCTCGCCGGCACCACGCAGTGGTCGGCCAGGCCCGGCAGGCGGGTTTCGGCCAGCGCCACGGTGCCGTCGGAATCGCCATGCAGCGCGCCCATCAGCGCCCCCAGGCCATGCGGCACGCTGCCGGCCACCAGCCCGACCTGCGCCCGCCCGCGCCAGGCCGGCAGGCCGTGCTGCAACAGGCCGCCGCTGCGTCCCAGCGCCGCCGCCCAGCCGTGCCCGGCCAGCGCCCGCGCGGTTTCGCTGCCGCACAGCGGCGAGCCCAGGCAGACCACCCGCGGCACGTCCAGGTCCGGCGCCTGGCGCAGCGCCTCCAGCGCGACCAGCCCGCCCAGGCTGTGCCCGACCAGCGAGACCGGGCCCTGCCCGCGCAACCGCCCGATCAGCGACGGTACCGCCACGTCGGGCCCGCCGAACACGCTGGGATAACCGAACACGCCGACCTGGAAACCGCGCGCGCGCAGGCGCCATGCCAGCGGCCCGACCCATGCCCGCGCGTTCCAGATGCCGTGCAGCACGATCACGCGGGGCTTGTCTGCAGACACGGTGTTCATGGCGCCAGTGTCCCGCATCGGGACGGTGGACGTCATCACCCGGCATCCACGCCGCGCGCGCGGAACACCCCGGCACGGGGTGTTCCGCATGCCTCGCCGCGTCAGTGCAGCCGGTACTCGAACTGCACGGCCACTTCCCGGCCCACCGGGCTGTAGACGTCGTAGAAGTACGGGAAGCTGCTGTTGGTCTCGTCGTGCGGGTGCAGGCTGTTGAACACGTTGTTGACGTAGAGCTTCAACGCCGCCTTGTCGGTGATCTGCCGGCCGAAGTTGGCATTCCACAGGAAGTGCACGCCGGTGCGGCCGACGCCGCCGTACTTGGGCAGGCTGCCGTAGCGGGTGCCGAACACGCCGGCCGACCAGTCGCCCAGCCGCCAGTCCACGCCGGTGGTGATGCGGCTGCGGAAATCCAGGTTGTCCGGGTCGTCGCGCCAGTCCTTCTGCACCGCGTCGGTGGCCTGCACCTGGCGTTCGGAGGCCAGCGTGTGCGACCAGTTCAGGCGCAGGTTGTAGCGTCCCAGCCGCTCCGTCTGCAGCCGCCAGTTGAGCCCGGCATCGATGCCGGCCACGCGACGGTACGACTGGTTGATCGGCAGCGAACGGATCTCGGTGACACGGCCGATGCCCTGGCCCTCCTCCGGGGTACGCGTGACCAGGCCGGTGACCAGCTGGCAGTAGCCCGAACCGGCGGCGAACTCGAACGGCTGGCCGTTGAGCTTCAGACCGGTGCGGCAGCCGGCCTCGCCCTCCAGGATCTCGGCATTGGCCATGCGCTCGAGCGCGCCGTTGAGCTCGATGTTCCAGTAGTCGGCATTGACCGACAGCCCGTCGGCGATGTCCCACACCACGCCGGCGCTCCAGGACTTGCCGGTCTCCTCTTCCAGCGCCGGATCGCCGCGGGTGACCGAGAACATCGAATAGCTGTAGCCCGAACACCCCGGGTTGGCGCCGCCGTCGATGCAGCGCCACGGGTCGACGCTGGTGCCGTAGCTGCCGCTGCCCTCGCTGAACACCCAGTGCATGTCCGGGGCCTTGAAGCTGGTGGCGTAGCTGGCGCGCGCCAGCAGCGAATCGAACGGGCGCCATTCCAGGCCGGCGTTCCAGGTCTTGGCGTCGTTGACGTCGGTCACGTCGTCGTACTTGTCGAAGCGGCCGGCCAGGCTCGCCCTCAGCGTATCCACGATGGGAATGCTGAACTCGACACCGGCGGCGTAACGGTCGCGCTCGCCGCCGCCGTTGGTACCGGTCAGGTTGTACAGCTGCACCACGCCCGGCTGCACCCGCGGATCGCTGTCCAGTGCGTAGCCCTGGCGGCTGGCTTCCATCACCACCGCCATTCCCAGTGGCCCGGCCGGCAGCTCGAACAGGTCACCGGTAAGCACGAAGCTGCCGGTGGTCACCCACGACTCGGCCTCGTAACGGGCCAGGCTGGAGATCGAGGCGTACTCCTGCGGCGTCAGCGGCCGCAGCCAGCGATCGAGGTTCAGCTGGTGGATCGGCACGCCCTTGGACGTGGTGCCCATCTGGGGACCGAAGAAGAAATCGTTGACCAGGTTGCCGACCATGCGCCGGCGGGTGCGCTCGAAGTCGTACTCGGCGCGGCTCAGGGTCGCGTCCCAGTCGAAACGCTCGGCCAGGCGCCCGCGCAGGCCCACGGCCAGGTCCACCGAGCGCTCCTTGTAGTGCTGGTTCATCTCCGCCACGCCACCCAGGTCCACCGGCGACAGGTAGCGGGTCGGAGCGATCACCGCGCCGAACTGCGGGTCGTAGAAGTCGCCGCGGCGTCCCACGCCATCGGTATGCGGGCCGGTGATGCTCTCGAAGCCGCCCAGCGATTCGGCCTTTGAATCCCACACCTGCAGCGACGCCCAGGCCTGCAGCGCGTCGTTGAAGTCGTAGGTGCCGAACACATAGGCGGCCGCCTCCTCCTTGCCCTTGCTCAGGTGCACGTAGCGCTCGTCGTTCCAGCTGCCACAGGCGTCGCCCAGGGTCTGCACCTTGCCGCCGCTGATGCGACGGTAGGTCCAGTCGATGAACTCACCGCCCCACTTCTGGCAGGTCCCTTCCGGCAGCGCGATCAGCGGGTTGCTGCTGCTGGTGCCGCCGCGGCGGATGCGCAGCATGGCGGAGGGCTCGGCGCCGATGCGCGGGTCCGCCGCCGGATTCCGTCGCCGGTCCCAGTCGCTGCGCTGGAAGCCATAAAGCAGCTCCTGTTCGTAGTACTGCAATGCGTAGGTCACGCTCCAGTCGTCGCCGCGGCGGCCACCGGTCCACTGCAGGTCGGCGCGGTCGCGCCCGCCCATCGTGCTGGTGCCGCCACGCAGCTTGAAGACGTCGCCCTCGTAGTTGCGCTTGAGCACCACATTGACCACGCCGGACACCGCATCGGCGCCGTAGATCGCTGACGCGCCGCCGGCCAGCACCTCGATGCGCTCGACCGCGCCGGAGGGGATGTTGCCGAAGTTCTGGAAGTTGCTGCGGCCACCGTAGGGAAACGGATAGTCCGCCGCGCGACGGCCGTCGATCAGCAGCAGCGAGCGTCCCGGCCCGAGGCCGCGCAGGTTGAGCGGATGCGCATTGGCGGAAAAGCCCCCCGACAATTCCGTCTCCACCGCACCACCGGCCATGACCAGCGACTCCAGCGCCTCGAACACGGTGGCATGGCCTTCGTTCTCGATCTGCTGGGCCGAGATCACCATCACCGGCGACGGCCCTTCAACCTCGGCGCGCTTGATGCGCGAGCCGGTGACCTGCACGGTCGACAGCTCCTGGGTTTCGGCGGGGTTGGCTGCCGCAGCCGGCGGCGACGGCCGCGGCGCGGCCGCGGGCGCGGCGGCGCGCGCGATGGTGATCACGCCACCGCGGGTGCTGCGATGGACCAGCCCGGTGCCGGCCAGCAGCCGGTCCAGCGCCTGCTGCACGGTGTACTGCCCGGCAAGCGCCGGCGCGGTGTGGCCGCGGACCAGGTCCGGCGGCACCATGATCTGCACGCCCGCGGTCTCGGCCAGGCGGTTGAGCGCTTCGCCAAGCGGCTGGCTGGCGACGGCGAACTGGTGGGTGGCCGCCGGCTGGGCGAAGGACGCCGGCGCCATGCCCAGCAGCGAGAGGCCCAGCGCCGTGGCCAGCGCGCTGGCGACGACGGTGCGGCCGGGACGGTTCGACGCCCGTGTGGTGTTTCTCATCTGGTTCCCCTAAGCGATGTCGGATGGCGGCCTGTGGCAGGCTCCCCTCTTCGCAGACGCAGCGCGACGCACATCCCTCACCCCGCCGCCGCACGGTTGCGCGGGTGCCACGCCAGCGCTTACCGTCGGCGGGTCATCCGCCTTGGATTCCTTCGCGATGCCGTTCACCGCAGACCAGGTCCTGGCCATGCGATGGGAGCCGGACCACGTCCGCCACTTCCGTCCCATGCTGCTGCGTTACTTCCGCCGCCATCTGCAGCACGACGCCGATGCCGAGGACCTGGCGCAGGAGGCGCTCATCCGCCTGGCGCGCTCGCCGACACGCGTGGACAACGCCGAGGCCTACGTGCTGCGCATCGCCTCCAACCTGCTGCGCGACCGTTTCCGTCGCGACCGCAGCCACCACGTGGTACAGCACGAGCCGCTCGATGCCAGCGTGCATGAACTGCCCAGTGAGGAACCGGCCGGCTATCACGTCTACGCGGGCAGGGAGCGGCTGCAGCAGTTGCTGTCGGCGCTGGACGAACTGCCGCCACGCTGCCGGGAGGTATTCCTGCTGCAGCGCTACGAAGGCATGACCTATGCCGCCATCGCGCTGCAGCTCCAGGTGAGCGTGAGCGCGGTGGAAAAACACATGATGCGCGCACTGCTGCACCTGCAGTCGCGACTGGCGGAAACATGAGCAGACCGGACACTCCCGCCCACGACGGCGGCAACCCCGTGGAGCAGCAGGCGACCGCCTGGTTCGTCCGCCTGCGTGCCGACGACACCAGCGAGCGCGACCGCCAGGCCTGGCAGCGATGGCTGCATGCCGATCCACTGCACCAAGCCGCCTATGGCCGCATCGAGGCGTTGTGGTCGTCGCTGGGTGAGTTCGCCACCGCGCCCGAACTGGCGGTGCGGGTGCCGCGCCCACGCCCGCGCGCGGCGGCGCACCGTGTACCGCGCCGCCGCCGCTGGCTGGGCGCCGCCGCGGCCGCACTGGTACTGGCCTGCGCCGGCGGCATGGCGTTCGTGCTGCTGCCGCCACGGGCGGTCGAGAGCTCCTACCGCACCGCCATCGGCGAGCGCCGTTCGCTGCAGCTCGAGGACGGCACCCGCGTGGACCTGGACGCGGACACGCGGGTGCAGGTGCGCTACGACCCGCGCGGTCGCCTGGTGCGGCTGGACGGTGGCCGCGCGTTCTTCCGCGTGGCACGCGACAGCGAACGCCCGTTCGTGGTCCAGACCGCCGCCGGCAGCGTGCGTGCGCTGGGCACCCAGTTCGAGGTCTCGCAGCTTGGCCAGGCCGCCGACGTGACCTTGTACGAGGGCAGCGTGGAACTGCGTGGAGGCAACGACGCAACGCGGCCCGCCACGCGCCTGGGCGTGCTGGTCCCCGGACAGCGCGCGCGCATGGCCGCGCAGCGCCTGCAGGTGACGGATGCGGCGGTGGCGGCCGGCTCGGCACCGGGCTGGCTGTCCGGGCGGCTGGTGTTCAACGACACGCCACTGCCCGAAGCGGTGGCCGAGTTCGGCCGCTACAGTTTCAAGCCGGTGCTGCTGGCCGATCCGGGACTGGCGTCCTACCGCGTCAGCGGCGTGTTCCGCGGCGAGGACGTGGACGGCTTCATCCAGGCGCTGGGCGAGGTCTACGGGATCCCCGAGCACCACACCGCCAACGGCTCGCACGTGCTCGGCAAGGCGCGCTGAGCGCACACGCCCGCGCCCTGGGCACGGCGTGCAGCGGCGCCAGTCAGGCGCCGCGCGCAGGGCGGCGCAGGATGAACTCGCGGTCGCGCGTGCGCCCGACCGGGAACGCGTATTCGCCGACCGTGTCGAAACCGTGGCGGGCATAGAAGCGCTGGGCGCCGAAGTTCTCCGACCAGACGCCGATCCACAGCGTGCGCGGGCCGCCTTCCAGCAGCCATTGCTCGGCCTGCGCGAACAGCGCGCCGCCCCAGCCGCCGCCCTGGTGGCCGCGCAGCACGTACAGGCGCTTCAGTTCGCCATCGCCCGGGCGGACGTCGGCGTGCGGAAGCCCGCAGGGACCGGCGAAGGCGAAGCCGACCGGCTCGCCGCCGACCTCCAGCAGCCAGGCGGCATGGTCGCCCGACTGCAACTGGCTGCGCTGCAGCTCCGGCGGATAGGCCGTGGCCAGGTAATCGGCCAGGTCCTGCGGCGGGTACAGGTGGCCGAACGTCTCCACGAAGGTACGCTCGGCCAGCGCGCACAGCACGCCGGCGTCGTCGGGCGATGCGCGACGGATGACGCCGGCCATCGGCCGCTCAGCCCTTGGCCGGCTGCGGACGCACCTGCACGTGCACTTCGGCCAGCTGCGCGTCGGCGATCGGCGACGGCGCGTCGGTCATCAGGCACTGCGCACCGGTGGTCTTCGGGAACGGGATCACGTCGCGGATCGATTCGGTGCCGGCCATCAGCGCGGCGATGCGGTCGATGCCGAAGGCGATGCCGCCGTGCGGCGGCGCGCCGTAGTTCAGCGCGTCCAGCAGGAAGCCGAACTTGGCGCGCGCCTCCTCGGCACCGATGCCGAGCAGTTCGAACACCGCGCTCTGCATCTCCGGGCGGTGGATGCGGATCGAACCGCCGCCGATCTCGTTGCCGTTGAGCACCATGTCGTAGCCGCGCGACACCGCGGTCCGGGCGTTGGCGCGCAGGTCGGCCACGTCGTCCACCGCCGGCGCGGTGAAGGGGTGATGCAGGGCCACGTAGCGCTGCTCCTCGTCGTCCCACTCGAACATCGGGAAGTCGGTGACCCACAGCGGGCGCCAGCCTTCAGTGACCAGGCCGAAGTCCCTGCCGGCCTTCAGCCGCAGCGCGCCCATGAAGTCGGAGACCTTGTTGTAGCCGCCGGCGCCGAAGAACACGATGTCGCCGTTGCCGGCGCCGACGTGGGCGACCAGGGCGGCGAACGCCGCTTCGCTGAAGAACTTCTGGATCGGCGAGCTGACCTCGCCGTTGTCGGCGATCTTGATGTAGGCCAACCCCTTGGCGCCGTACTTGGCGGCATGGGCGGCGTACTCGTCGATCTGCTTGCGGCTCAGCGACGCGCCACCGGGGATGCGCAGCGCGGCCACGCGGCCATCGGGATCATTGGCCGGGCCGGTGAACACGGCGAAACCGCTGTCCTTGACCAGCGCGGCGACGTCCACCAGCTCCAGGCCGATGCGCAGGTCCGGCTTGTCCGAGCCGTAGCGGCGCATGGCTTCGGCCCAGGTCATGCGCGGGAACTGCGCGTCGAGTTCGACGTCGACCACTTCCTTGAAGATCGAACGGATCATGTCCTCGACGAAGTCCTGCACGTCGCGCTCGCGCACGAAGGCGAACTCCATGTCCAGCTGGGTGAACTCCAGCTGGCGGTCGGCCCGCAGCGCCTCGTCGCGGAAGCAGCGCGCGATCTGGTAGTAGCGGTCGAAGCCGGCCACCATCAGGATCTGCTTGAACAGCTGCGGGCTCTGCGGCAGCGCGTAGAACTCGCCCGGGTGCATGCGCGCCGGCACCAGGAAGTCGCGCGCGCCTTCCGGGGTGGCCTTGGTCAGGATCGGGGTCTCGATGTCCTGGAAGCCGCGCGCATCCAGGTGGCGGCGCAGCGCCTGCACAAGCTTGATGCGGGTGCGCTGCATGCGCTGCATCTCCGGACGGCGCAGGTCCAGGTAACGGTACTTCAGGCGGGTGTCCTCGCCCGGGTTCTCGTGGGCGTGGAACGGCAGCGGCGCGGCCTTGTTGAGCACGGTGATGCGGCTGGCGATCACTTCCACCCTGCCGGTGCGCATCTTGTCGTTGACCGCGTGGCGGGCACGCACCACGCCTTCGACCTGGAGCACGTCCTCATAGCCCAGCGACGCGGCAACCGCGAACACCTCGGCGTTGTCGATCTCCACCGTTACCTGCACGATGCCTTCATGATCGCGCAGATCGATGAAGCAGACGCCGCCCTGGTTGCGGGCAACGTCGGTCCAGCCGGCAAGGGTCACGGTTTGGCCGATCAGGGTCTCGTCGACCAGGCCGCAGAAGTGGGTACGCATGGAAAGCTCCGCAGGGGAATACCGGCACGGGAGGGTGCCGGCGAGCCGGCTATTTTGCGGCCGGCCGGCGAGCGGAGCAAATCCGCGGCGCAGTCACGCCCGCTTAAGCCAGACTCTTCCTATAGTTCGCCCATCCAAACCTGAACAGGGACGCCGCCATGAACCGCCCGCTTCTGCTCGCCGGACTCACCGCCCTCCTGCCCGGCGCCCTGCTCGCCACCAGCGCCGCCGCGCAGTCGCCCTATGGCAACGGCCCCGGCACCGTGGCGGCAGTGCGCTGCGAGAGCATCAACAACCGCCAGCAGGTCTGCAATACCGGCTGGCGCGACGCCATCATCGTCCGCCAGCTGTCCAGCACCCGCTGCATCGAGGGACAGAACTGGGGCAGCCGCGATGGCACGGTGTGGGTCGGCAACGGCTGCCGCGCCGACTTCGGCCCGGGTCGCGGCGGCTGGAGCAACGGCGGCGGCAACGGCAACTGGGGCGGCAACGGCGACACCATCCGCTGCGAGAGCAACGACAACCGCCAGCGCGTGTGCAACACCGGCTGGCGCGGCGCGGTGCTGGTGCGCCAGCTGTCCAACACCCAGTGCGTGGAAGGCCGCAACTGGGGCAGCGGCAACGGCAGCGTGTGGGTCGACAATGGCTGCCGCGCCGAGTTCGCCGAAGGCCGCGGCGGCAACTGGGGCGGCGGCTGGGGCGGTGGCAATGCCGGCAACGGCGACACCATCCGCTGCGAGAGCAACGACAACCGCCAGCGCGTGTGCCGCACCGACTGGCGCCGCGCCACGCTGGTGCGGCAGTTGTCCAAGTCGCAATGCATCGAAGGCCGCAGCTGGGGCAGCAGCAACGGCGCGATCTGGGTCAGCGACGGTTGCCGCGCCGAGTTCGCCGAAGGCCGCGGAGGCGGCTGGGGCGGCGGTGGCAATGGCAACTGGGGCGGTTCCAACTACAGCATCGAGTGCAGCAGCGAAGACAACCGCATGCGCTCCTGCGCCTGGGAACGCCGCCAGGGCCGCCCGGTACTGATCCAGCAGCTGTCCCGGACCCAGTGCGTGGAAGGCCGCAACTGGGGCTACAACGGCAACAGCGTATGGGTGAACGGCGGCTGCCGCGCGCGCTTCGGCGCACGCTGAGGGCGGCTGTCGGGCTGGAACCGAAGGGCGCCGGTCAGGCGCCCTTTTCCGTGGCGGCGGCATCGGCGCCCCACGGCGGCGGCGGTGCCGCCACCGGCCGGGTGAGGTCGAACTCGACCTGGAACAGGCGCCCGTCCGGTCGCGACAGTTCGTACAGGAAGCGCCGCCCCGGCTCGACTTCCATCGCCCAGGTGTTGCGCACCGACCCGGCCAGGCCCTCGCGCTGGAACATCGCCACCGACTCGGCGTCCACCGGGAACGCCTGCCGTTGCGCGGTCCCCGGCTCATGGGTATCGCCGCCGTAGAGGGTGACCTTGTCCTGGCTGCCATCGGCATGGCGGTGATCGTGCTTGAGCCGCAGGCGATCGCCGACGCGGGTCAGCACCCAGGTCCGCGAACGGTCCTCGCCGACATGGAACGGCACGCGCAGCTCCTGCGCCGGCGCATCGCACCCGCGCACGTGCATCACCAGCACCTGGCCTTCGAAGGGATCGGGCGTGGCGCTCGCCGGCTGGTTGGCCACCACGCGGCCGGCGAAGGCCTGCCCGCAATGCTGGGCCAGGGCCGCCAGGAACCCGGCAGCGCCGGTATCGGCGGCGGAGGGAGCCGGTGCCGCCATGGACACCGGCGGAGCGAGCAACAGCGGCAGGAGACCTGCGAGGAAAGAGCGCTTCATGCCCCGACCCTAACCGCTGCGTCCGGTGGCGGCAAGCCGCGCCGGCGCGTCACCGCGACGGCGGCAGCTCGCGCAGCAGCGGGCTGCTGGCGGCCAGTTGCGCGCGCAGTACCGGCGCCGCCCGCGCCGACTCCTGCTCACCACGCCCGCCGGCCGCGGCCAGCGCCCCGGCCAGGGCCAGCCGCCAGCGCGCCGTCCGCGCCGAATCGGCACCGGACAGGCGCGCGCTCGCGGCCACCACCTCGCGCCATGCAGCGACGGCCGCCGCATCGCCTTCGCGCTGCAGCGCCATGGCCTGCAGCACCTGCTGGCGCAGTGCGGTCTCCGGACTGGCCGCCGCGGCCTCGGCGGCCATCGCCGCCAGCGCCGCCCGGGCGTCGTCGCGGCGGTCCTTCAACAGCAGCCATTCCGCCCAGCCCTGGCGCACGCGCAGGCCATTGGCGCTGCCGGCGGGGATCCGCGGCAACCACGCCGCGTGCGCATGCCGCACCAGCGCATCGCCTTCGGCGTGGCCGTGGCGGGCCAGCAACAACCCCAGCTGCAATTCCAGGTCGAGCGTGTCCGGGTGCCCGTCGCCGATCGCCGCGCGGCGTACCGCCAGCGCCTCGCGCCACGCCGCCTCGGCGGCTGCCGGGTCGTCACGGGCCTCGGCCAGCTGCGCCGCCGTTTCCAGCATCGCCGAGTAGTTGAAACTGTCCTTGCCCATCACCTCGGCCGACAGCCGCAGCGCGGTACGCACATGCCCGTCGGCGCGCAGGTAGTCGCCCCTGCGGATCAGCGCACCGGCCAGGCGGTTGTTTTCGCTGACGTAGTACACGCTGCGCTCGCCGAAGATGCGCGGCGCGCGCACCAGGTTGGCCTCGAACGCGGCGATGGCCTCGTCCAGCCGTCCCTGGTCGAGCAGCACCAGGCTGCGCTCGCTGTGGCTGGACCAGTAGTCGAACGACGTCGGTCCGAACATGCGCAGGAAGATCGGCGTCGAACGCTCGAACATCGCCGCCGCCGCGGCCAGTTCGCCCTTGCGCCGGTACATCATGCCGAGGTTGTCCAGGGTCACGCCGATGAACTGCTCGCGGCGCGCCAGTTCATGCCGCTGCAATGCCTGCCTGAAGGCCGCCTCCGCTTCGCCGTAGCGCTGCTCGGACAGCAGCGACAGCCCCAGCGAGTTGTAGGACTGGGCGACCCGGAAGCTGTCCGCCGGCTGCTGCCCGAGCAGGGCCAGGGCGCGCCGCGCCAGCGCCTCGCCCTCGCGGCCGTCGCGGTTGTTGGCATGGCTGCCGGCCAGCAGGTTGAACTGGCGTGCGGCCTCGTCGATGTTGCGCGTGCCACCGCGCGCGGCCAGCGCCTCGGCAGAGGCGCGCATCATCGGGTTGGCGCGCTTCAGGTCGCCCATGTTGCGGTAGGCCAGCCCGATCACGCCCTTGAGCCGGGCCTGCACCTCGGGCGATGCCTCAAGCTCGGCGTCCACACGCGCCGCGGCGCGGTCGAGCACCTCGCGTGCGCTGATGTCGTCGCCGGCACGCGCGCCCTTTTCGCGCGGGTCGGCGGCTTCGAACATCGACACCAGGAACGCGCTCACCTGTTCGGCGACCTGCGCCTGGCGCTCGGCCTCGGCGCGGGCCTCGGCCAGCCAGCAGACGAAAGCGCCCACCAGCAGCAGGACACCGGCCAGCGCCGCGGCGCCCTTCCAGTTGCGCCGCAGCCAGCGCCCGCCGCGGTAGAACCCGCCGCCGCCGCGGGCCAGCACCGGCCGGTGCTCGAGGTAGCGGCGGACATCGGCCGCGAGCGCCTCCACCGAGGCGTAGCGCGCCGGCGCCGCGGCGGCCACCGCGCGCATGGCGATCGCGTCCAGGTCGCCGCGCAACGCGCCGCGCCAGGCGCAGCGCGCATCGGCCAGGCGGCTCGGCGGCAATGGCGCCTGCCCCGCCGCCGGGCCGCGCGCGGCATCCTGCGCGGCCAGCAGCCCGGCCAGCACGATGCCCAGGCTGTAGACGTCGCTGGCCATGCCCTCGGGTTCGCCCGCGCGCAGCTCGGGCGCCGCATAGCCGGGGGTGAAGAACGGCTGGCGGCCCGGGCTGCCGTCGTTCTCGATCAGCCGCGCGATGCCGAAGTCCAGCAGTACCGGCTCGCCGTCGGCTCGCACCAGGATGTTGGCCGGCTTGAGGTCGCAGTGCAGCACCAGCCGCGCATGCGCGGCCTGCACCGCCGCGCACACCTTCAGGAACAGCGCCAGCCGCTGGCGCAGGTCGAGGCGACGTTGCCGGCAATGGACGTCCAGCGCCTGCCCGCGGACGTACTCCATCACCAGATAGGGCTGGCCACCGGGCGTGGTGCCGCCGTCGTACAGGCGCGCGATGTTGGGGTGCTGCAGCCCGGCGAGGATGCGCCGCTCCGCGGCCAGGCGCTCGGCGATGCGCGGGTCGGGCGCGGCATGCAGGACCTTGACCGCCACCTCCTGCGCGTACAGGCCGTCGGCGCGCTCGGCACGGAACACCACGCCCATGCCGCCGCTGGCCAGGCGCTCGCACAACCGCCACGGCCCCAGCCGCTCGCCTTCGCCCTGCTCGACCTGCGCGCCGGCCGCACGCAGGCCGCGCAGCGGCGACTGTGCGCGGGACAGGTCCACGGTCTGCGCCTGCAGCAGTTCCAGGGTTTCGGCGACCACCGCCGGGTCGGCGCTCATGCGCGCCAGTTCGGTCCGCCACTGCGAGGGATGCAGGTCGCAGACCGCATCGAAAAGTTCACGCACGCGCTGCCAGTTGTCGCTATCCACTCACCCGCCCCGGTCGACATGCCGCCCATGGTGCGGCGGCTCCCGGGAGCGGATCATAGCCGCGGCGCGCGGCCTAGCCGGAAGGCGGCCGGGCGGCATCGATCACCGCCGGTTCGGCGCTGCGTGGCGGCACCGGCGCCGGCTCGGCCACCGCCACGTCGTGCGCGGCGTCCTTGCCCAGCGGATCCACGCCCAGCGGCGCACGCAGCACCAGCGACGGCAGCAGCGTGTTCAACGCCGCATACAGCAGCAGCGCACCGTACAGCACCGCCGGGGCGTCGAAGCGTTCGCGCATGATGCCGGCCAGCACCAGGGTGAAGATCAGGGTCGGCGACAGCGCCAGCGACACCCGCAGGCTGGACATGAAACTCTCGCCGAACAGCACCCGCCGCTGCAGCCAGACCACCGCGATGCGCAGCGGCAGCACGACCAGGGTGATCACCACGCCCAGCCCCAGCGCCTCGAAGCTGAGCGCGTCGCCGGGCACCTTGGTACCGGCGTTGAAGAAATAGAACGGAACGAAGAACGAGGCGAACAGGCGCAGCGCGTGCAGGTTCTCGTGCGAGGCCAGCAGCGGCATGCGCTGCTGCAGCAGGCGCGCGACCAGCCCGGCGATGAAGGCGCCCACCAGGTAGTACACGCCCAGCGAATAGGTGATGTAGGCCGCGAGCAGGCCGACCATCACCAGCAGCGAGAACTCCGAGCCCGGCGCATGCGGCGCCACCCAGCGGCCGAGGCCGACGAACAGCAGCGGCAGGCCCACCATCATCGCCAGCAGCACCAGGCTGGACAGCGCCATGTGCGCGGGATCGCCGGCCTGCAGCACCACGAACAGCGCCGCCAGCGCCAGCAGTTCGCCGGCGATGGCCTTGCTGCTCACCCAGAACCGTTCCGCCTCGTCCAGGCCCAGGCGCGCGAGCGAATCCATGATGAAGCCGGTCGACGGGGTCAGCAGCGCCAGCGCCAGCAGGCCCGCCGCCTGCCACTGCAGGCCGCCGTAGCGCCACCCCAGCCAGGCCACGCCGGCCAGGGTCAGGCTGCGGATCAGCAGGTGCACCAGCAATGGCCACATGCCGCGCCGCAGGTCCTTCAAATCCACCTCGAGGCCGGCGAACAGGAACAACGAGGAAATGCCCAGCGTGGCCAGCAGCCCCACCACCGGGTCGTGCGCGCCATCGCCCAGCCACAGCATCACGCCGATGCCGAACACCAGGCAGGTCAGCGGCGCCGGTACGCAGAAGCGCTGCAGTGCGCGCGGAATCACCAGCAGCGCGAAGATCAACAACAGGTAGACCAGCTCGCGGCTCATGCGCGCGGTTTCCTTTCCCCAACTGGCGCACAGGGTACACGTGCCGCTGCCGCCGACGCACCGCCGCGGCTCAGCCCAGGTACGCGGCCGCCCGTTCGCCGACCCGGCGCAGGATGCCATCGCGACCCGCGTCGTCCAGCGTGGACCCCTGCAGGAAAGCGGCCAGCACCCAGGGCGTACCGCCGCGCCGCGGCCACAGCACGGCGATGTCGTTGCTGGTGTCGCGGCCGTTGCTGCCGGTCTTGTCGCCCACCCGCCAGCCCGGTGGCAGCCCCGCGCGCAGCCGCGCGTCGCCGGTCTCGTTGTCGATCAGCCAGTCGGCCAGTTGCCGGCGCCCGGCCAGGGCCAGCGCATCGCCAAGCACGAAGCGCTGCAGATTGCCGGCCATCGCCGCCGGGCTGGTGGTGTCGCGCGGATCGTCCGCCGCGAAGCGGTTTGCGTCCGGCTCGTAGCGCGCCGCCAGGGTGACCGCATCGCCCTGCGCGCGCAGGAAGGCGGTGAGCCCGGCCGGCCCGCCGACCAGCGGCAGCAGCAGGTTGGCCGCGGCGTTGTCGCTGGTGGTCAGCGTCGCCCGGCACAGGTCGCGCACGCCCAGGTCCTTGCCGACATGGCGCGCGGTGACCGGCGAATGGGCGAGCAGGTCCGCCGCCCGCACCGGTACCCGCTGGTCCAGCGACAGCGCGCCGCGCCCGGCCCGCTCCAGGACCGCGGCCGCGAGCAGGAACTTGAAGGTGCTGCACATCGGGAAACGTTCGTCCATGCGCTGGCCGAAACGCGCGCCGCTGGCCGGATGCCACAGGCACACGCCCAGGCGCCCCCCGCTTTCGGCCTCCAGCGCGGCAAAGCCGGCCGCCGCCGGCGCAGACACGGCGCGGGCCAGCAGGGGCACGGCGGCAATGCCGGCACACGCGGCACCGCCGAGGGCGAGAAACTGGCGGCGGTCGATCATGCAGGCGCGCTCCGTGGGTGGGGATGGCCACGATTATCGGAAGCGGCGACAGCGCCCGACCAGCGCGAAAAACCAGCAGCAGCCATTAGATAAATAAGGGTCAAAGCCCCGATTTACGCACCCATACCGGGAATAATGCGATTACCCATCACCGGTCGTTATGGCTCAGGCATGATCCGCCCCCAGCTTCCGCTCAACGCCCTGCGCGCCTTCGAGGCCGCCGCACGCCACCTCAATTTCACCCGCGCGGCGCTGGAGCTGTGCGTCAGCCAGGCCGCGCTGAGCCACCAGATCCGCAGCCTGGAAGAGCGCCTGCAGGTCACGCTGTTCCACCGCCTGCCGCGCGGGGTGGCGCTCACCGACGAAGGCGCAGCGCTGCACCCGGTGCTCACCGACGCCTTCGACCGCATCGCCATCGCCCTGGACCGTTTCGCCGGCGGCCGCTTCCGCGAGGTGCTGACGGTGGGCGTGGTCGGGACCTTCGCCACCGGCTGGCTGCTGCCGCGGCTGGGCGATTTCGAGGCTGCGCATCCGGATATCGAGCTGCGCCTGCAGACCCACAACAACCGCATCGACCTGGCCGGCGAGGGCCTGGACCTGGCGATCCGCTTCGGCGAAGGCGACTGGCAGGGCCAGGACTGCACGCCGATCGTCGACGCGCCGTTCGCGCCGGTATGCGCGCCGTCGCTGGCGCGACGCCTGCGACAGCCACGCGACCTGGCCGCGGTGCCGCTGCTGCGCTCCTACCGCAACGACGAATGGCCGCGCTGGCTGCAGGCAGCCGGGGTGGTCGGGGTGGAGCCACGCGGCCCGGTGTTCGACTCCTCGCTGGCACTGGCCAGCGCCGCCGCCGCAGGCGCCGGGGTGGCGCTGCTGCCGCTGCGCATGTTCGAGCAGGACCTGGCCGACGGCCGCCTGCTGCAACCCTTCGCGCAGACCCTGGTGCTGGGACGCTACTGGCTCACCCGGCTGCGCTCGCGCGCCGAACGCGAGCCGCTCAGGCGTTTCCGCCTGTGGCTGCAGGCGCAGGGCCAGGCGTAGCCGCCGGCCCGCGCCCAGCACGACACGCCCTAGTCGAGCAGTTCCATCCACGCCGCTTCGGCCTGCTCCAGCTGCTGCGCGAGCACCTCGCGCTCGCTGCCGAGCCGGCCCATCTTCGCCGCATCGGCGTAGTTGGCCGGGTCGGCCAGCTGGCGGTCGATGTCGGCCAGTGCCGCGCCCAGCTGCTCGACCTTCTTCTCGGCCGCCTCCAGCTTGTGCGGGTTGACCGGCTTCTTCGCCGGTGCCGGCTGCGCGGCCACCGGCGCAGGCGCCGGTTCGGCCGGCTTTGCGCCCTTGTCGGCGCGGTCGGCCTTGCTGCGCGCGCCCTGCGCGCTGGCGCGGGTGCGCAGCCACGCGGCGTACTCGTCGAGGTCGCCGGCGAACGGCTCGACCACGCCGTCGGCCACGCGCCAGAAGGTGTCGCAGACCAGGCCGATCAGGTGGCGGTCGTGCGACACCATGACGATGGCGCCTTCGAACACGCTCAGGGCCTCGGCCAGCGCCTCGCGCATTTCAAGATCGAGGTGGTTGGTCGGTTCGTCGAGCAGCAGCACGTTGGGCTGCTGCCAGGCGATCAGCGCCAGCGCCAGGCGCGCGCGCTCGCCGCCGGAGAAGCCGTCCACCGGCTCGAACGCGCGGTCGCCGGGGAAGTTCCACTTGCCGAGGAAGTCGCGGAAATTCTGGTTGACGCCGTCCGGGTCGATCTCGCGGAAGTGGTCCATCGGCGTGGCGCCCTCGCGCAGCGACTCCACCGTGTGCTGGGCGAAATACCCGATCTTCATGTCCGGGTGCGCGCTGCGCTCGCCGGCCAGCGGCGGCAGGTCGCCCACCAGGGTCTTGACCAGGGTGGTCTTGCCGGCGCCGTTCGGGCCGAGCAGGCCCACGCGCTGGCCGGCCTCCAGGCCGAAGCCGACGTCCTTCAGGATCACCGCGTCCTGGCCATAGCCGGCCTCGACGTGGTTCAGGCGGATCAGCGAGAACGGCAGCTTGGCCGGCTCGGAGAACTCGATGCGGAACTCGCGCTCGGCACGCACCGCCTCGGTGCCGGTCATCTTGGCCAGGCGCTTCATGCGGCTCTGCGCCTGGGTGGCCTTGCTGGCCTGCGCCTTGAAGCGGTCGATGAAGCTCTGCAGGTGGGCGCGTTCGGCCTGCTCCTTCTCGTGCGCGATCTGCTGCTGGCGCAGGTGTTCGGCACGCTGGCGCTCGAAATCGGTGTAGCCGCCGGTGTAAAGCCGCGCGGTGCCGCCGTGCAGGTGCAGGGTGTGGGTGGCGACGTTGTCGAGGAACTCGCGGTCGTGCGAGATCAGCAGCAGCGTGCCCGGGTATTTGAGCAGCCACTGTTCAAGCCAGTACACCGCGTCCAGGTCGAGGTGGTTGGTCGGTTCGTCGAGCAGCAGCAGGTCGCTGGGCATCATCAGCGCGCGCGCCAGGTTCAGGCGCGCACGCCAGCCACCGGAGAACGCGGCCACCGGGCGGCCGTGGGTCTCGGCCGGGAAGCCCAGGCCATGCAGCAGCTTGCCGGCCCGCGCCTCGGCGTCATAGGCGCCCAGTTCGGCCATCTTCTGGTGCGCGTCGGCGACGGCTTCCCAGTCCTCGCGCGCGGTCGCGGCGGCTTCCTCGGCCAGCACCGCGGCCACCACGTCGTCGCCGCCCAGCACGAAATCGATGGCGCGGTCGGGCAGCGCCGGGGTTTCCTGGGCCACGTCGGCGATGCGGATCCTGCCCGGCAGCGACACATCCCCCTTGTCGGCTTCCAGTTCGCCACGCACGGCGGCGAACAGGCTGGACTTGCCGGCGCCGTTGCGCCCGACCACGCCCACGCGGTAGCCGGCATGCAGGGTGAGGTCGACGTTGGACAACAGCAGGCGCTCGCCCCGGCGCAGGGCGAAATTACGAAGGGAAATCATGAGGGGGTCCGTTATAACGAAAAGGAATGTACACCTGAGCAACATTCCTGCGACGCGATTCTAGCGTTAACGAATACTTGACTGACGCTTCCCTCGCATCGGTTTCGTGCCGGGATGCCCTCCCCCGAACCCCGCCGGGTGCCACGTCTTTTCGGTCGAAATGCTTTCAGCAGCAACGACATAGGCGGGCCAAACGGCATTTGACACCGCGTAAAAATTCCATTAATCCATGATGACGCACCGTACGCCCCCTCGTGACGGACATCCTGTCGCCGCCGGTGCCGCTCATTCATACCGGAGCTGCAATCTGATGAACCGCAAGTCCAGTACGCTCGCCGTTGCCGTCGCCATCGCCCTCGGCCTCCCGGTTGCCCCTGCCTTCGCCCAGTCCGGCGCCCAGACGCTCGACACCGTGATCGTCACCGGTACCCGCGTGGCCGACCGCACGGTGGCCGAATCGCAGTCGCCCATCGACATCATCACCCCCGAGGTCCTGCAGGCCACCGGCTCGACCGAGCTGGCCACCGCGCTGTCGCGCGCCCTGCCCTCGCTCAACTTCCCGCGCCCGGCACTGACCGACGGCACCAGCGGCGTGCGCCCGGCGCAGCTGCGCGGGCTGTCGCCGGACCAGGTGCTGATCCTGATCAACGGCAAGCGCCGGCACCTGTCCGGCCAGCTCAACGTCAACGGCAGCATGGGCCGCGGTTCCTCGGCCGTGGACCTGAACACCATCCCGGTGGCGGCGATCGAACGCGTGGAAGTGCTGCGCGACGGCGCCTCGGCCCAGTACGGCTCGGACGCCATCGCCGGCGTGGTCAACATCGTGCTCAAGGGCGCCGGCAAGGGCGGCAGCCTGGCGCTGGACCTGGGCCAGTATTCGGCCGGTGACGGCAGGCAGTACCAGCTCTCCGGCGATACCGGCGTCAGCTTCGCCGACGGTCGCGGCACGGTGCATTTCGCCGGCCAGCTCTCGCACCAGGACCGCACCAACCGCGCCGGCCCGTTCAACGCCTACGGCCTGCCAGGCAACCCGACCCCGAACACCGGCAACTGGCCGGGCGTGGGCGTGAAGGCGTTCGTGGTCGGCGACCCGGAAGTCGATACCCGCGCGGTGTCGGCCAATGCCGGCTTCGATTTCAGCGACAACCTGCATGGCTACGCCACCGCCATCGCCAGCAACCGCGACATCACCTCGTTCGCGTTCTACCGTTCGCGCAACAACAACGCCGCGACCAAGCTGCTCTACCCCGACGGTTTCGTGCCGGAGATCAACCAGTACCTGAAGGACCGTTCGCTGGTCGCCGGCCTGAAGGGCAGCACCGAAGGCGGCTTCAACTGGGACGTGAGCTACAACTACGGCTACAGCCGCATCGACTTCGCCACGCGCAACACCATGAACTACGCGCTGGGCGCCAACAGCCCCACCAGCTTCCGCGACGGCGCGCTGGAGTACACCCACAACATCGTCAATGCCGATTTCTCGCAGGCGCTGGACTGGGGCCTGGCCTACCCGGTGACGCTGTCCTTCGGCGCCGAGTACCGCCAGGAGAAGTGGAACCAGTCGCCGGGCGAGCCGAACTCCTATTTCGGCAGCGGCGCGCAGGGCTTCGGCGGCTTCACCCCGATCAACGCGGTGCACGCCGACCGCCACAACTACGCCCTCTATGCCGGCCTCGAGGCCGACCTGACCGACAAGCTGTCGACCGGCGCCACCGTGCGCTACGAGGACTACTCGGACTTCGGCAGCAAGACCTCGGGCAAGCTCTCGGCCCGCTATGCGTTCACCGACACGGTGGCGCTGCGCGCCACCGTCTCCAACGGCTTCCGCGCGCCGTCGCTGGCCCAGCAGAGCTACCAGGTCATCACCAGCAACTACTCCAACGGCGTGTTCGTCGAGTCGGGCACCTTCCCGGCCACCAGCGTCGTGGCGAAGGCGCTGGGTTCCAAGCCGCTGCAGGCGGAAACCTCCACCTCCTACAGCCTGGGCCTGGTGCTGCAGCCGGCCGAGCGCCTGTACCTGACCATCGATGCGTTCCAGATCGACATCGACGACCGCATCCTGCTGTCGTCCACCATCAACACCAATCCGGCGACCAACGCGCTGCTGACCTCGCTGGGGATCAACAACGTCACCGCCTTCCGCTACTTCAACAACGCCGCCGACACCCGCACCCGCGGCGTGGACGTGGTCGGCAGCTACAACATCCCGCTGGCCGCCAGCGCCCTGGACCTGACCGCCAGCTACAGCTACAACAAGACCGAGGTGAAGCGGCTGGCGCCGTCGCCGGGCGTGCTGACCGGCCTGGGCCTGACCACGCCGCTGGTGGCGCGCGACGAGATCGGCCGCCTGGAAGACGCCTTCCCGCGCGACAAGGCCATCGTCGGCGGCACCTGGACCCTGGACCGCTGGGTGCTGGGCCTGAACGCCACCCGCTACGGCCGGTTCACCGTGCGCCAGACCAACCCGGCGTTCGACCAGAGCTACGACCCGCAGTGGGTGATGGACGTGTCGGCCAGCTTCAAGCCGAGCGCGCAGTGGACGCTGACCGTGGGTGCGGACAACGTGCTCGATTCGCACCCGGACAAGGTCAACCCCGCGTTCACCAGCGTCAACGCCTGGGGCCAGATGCCCTACAGCAACTATGCGCCGGCCGGTTTCAACGGCGCCTACGTCTACGGCCGCATCGGCTACAAATGGTAAGCGGCGCCTGACGCAGCGGATGTTCCGCGCAATGCCCCGGGAAACCGGGGCATTGTTTTTTGCGTGCGCCACGTCCGCATCCGGCGCGGTGTTTCCTTGTCTGCGGCGGACGCGCCCGTAGAATCGTCACATCCCCCACCCCTGCGAGTTCCGATGCACCATGACACCGCCCTGATCAACATGATCGCCATCGGCCTGGGCCTGGCCTTCGTGCTTGGCGCCCTGGCCAACCGGCTGCGGCTGTCGCCGCTGGTGGGCTATCTGGTCGCGGGGGTGGTGGTCGGGCCGTTCACGCCGGGCTTCGTCGCCGACCAGGCGCTGGCCAACCAGTTGGCCGAGATCGGCGTGATGCTGCTGATGTTCGGCGTCGGCCTGCATTTCTCGCTCAAGGACCTGATGGCGGTGAAGGCCATCGCCATTCCCGGGGCCATCGGCCAGATCGCGGTGGCCACGGTGCTGGGCTGGGGGGTGGCCACGCTGATGGGCTGGCCGCCGCTGCACGGGGTGATCTTCGGCTTCTCGCTGGCCACCGCCTCGACCGTGGTGCTGCTGCGGGCGATGGAGGAACGCCGCCTGCTGGAGACCACCCGCGGCAAGATCGCGGTCGGCTGGCTGATCGTCGAGGACCTGGCCTGCGTACTGGCGCTGGTGATGATGCCGGTGATCGCCGGCGTGTTCGGCCCGGAGGCCCAGGGCCGCAGCCACAGCCTCGGCAGCGTGCTGGCGTCGATCGGCTGGACCTTCGTGCAGCTGGGCCTGTTCGTGGCGGTGATGCTGCTGGTCGGGCGCCGGGTGATCCCGTGGATCCTGGAGCGCATCGCCGGCACCGGTTCGCGCGAACTGTTCACCCTGGCGGTGCTGGCCATCGCCCTGGGCGTGGCGTTCGGCGCGGCCGCGCTGTTCGGGGTGTCGTTCGCGCTGGGCGCGTTCTTCGCCGGCATGATGCTCAACGAGTCGGAGCTGAGCCACAAGGCGGCGCACGATTCGCTGCCGCTGCGCGATGCGTTCGCGGTGCTGTTCTTCGTCTCGGTGGGCATGCTGTTCGACCCGATGATCGTGGTCGAGCACCCGTGGCAGGTGCTGGCCACGGTGGCGATCATCATGTTCGGCAAGTCGGCTGCGGCGTTCTTCATCGTGCGCGCCTTCGGCCATTCCAAGGCCACGGCGCTGACCATTTCCGCGTCGCTGGCGCAGATCGGCGAATTCGCCTTCATCATCGCCGGGCTCGGCGTGGCGCTGAAGATCCTGCCCGGCACCGGGCAGTCGCTGGTGCTGGCCGGCGCGCTGGTGTCGATCATGCTCAACCCGCTGGTGTTCGGCCTGCTCGACCGCTGGCAGGCGCGGCACAAGGAAACCCTGCCGGTGCCGGAAGCGCCGGACATCCCGCCCGGACCGTCGCTGGACCTGCACGACCACGCCATCGTCATCGGCTACGGCCGGGTCGGCAGCACCCTCGCGCAGGTGCTGCGCGATCGCGGCGTGCCGGTGCTGGTGATCGACGACAACCGCGACCATGTCGAGCGCGCGCACGCCGCCGGCATCCCCGGCGTCCGCGGCAGCGCCGCCGCCGACCTGGTGCTGGCCGAGGCCCATCCCGAACGCGCCAGCATCGCCATCCTCGCCATCCCGCAGCCGCTGGAAGCCGGCGAAGCGCTGGCCAAGCTGCGCGCGATCAACCCCAACCTGACCCTGCTGGCGCGCGCGCACAGCGATGCCGAGGTCAAGCACCTGCTCGAGCACGGTGCCGACGGCACGGTGCTGGCCGAGCGCGAACTGGCGCACTCGCTGGCGGAAATGGTCATGGCCACGCCGCCGTACCGCGCGCTGCGGGCAGGCACCGCCGCCGGCTGAGGGGGCCGCGATGCCGGGGCTGCTCAGGCCCCGCTGTCGCCAACGCCGGGTATGCCCGCCAGGTAGCGGCCGAGCAGCTCGATCGCCTGGCGCACCTTGGCCGGCTGGGTCTGCCGGTGCGGCGTCACCGCCCACACCGGCAGCGCCGGGACGTCCCATTCGGGCAGCAGCCGGACCAGCCGGCCATCGGCCAGCAGCGGCATGACGTCCAGGCAGGTCAGTACCGCCACGCCCAGTCCCGACACGCACAGCTGGCGCACTGCCGGCTGGTTGTGGCTGACCAGGCGCGGATGCGCCGGCACCCGCCGCTCCTGCCCCGAGGCGCGGTGCCGCCACGCCAGCCCCGGAACCTGCGCCAGCCCCAGCCATTCGCCGGCCGGCACCTGCAGCGGATCGGCCGGCGGGCCATGCCGCCGCAACCAGTCCGGCGCGGCGCAGGGCCAACGTTGCAGGGTCCCCAGGTGCTGCGCCATCCAGTCGCTGTCGGGCAACTGGCCGAAGCGCAGCGCTAGGTCGATCCGGGCCTGCACCAGGTCGGTCCAGCCATCCTCGAAATGCAGGTGCAGGCGCAGCTGCGGGTTGTCGCGCAGCCACGCCCCCAGTGCCGGCCCGACATGGTCGGCCATGCCCAGCGGTGCGGACAGGCGCAGTTCGCCGCTGGGCGCGTGGCGGGCCGCCGACAGCTCGGCCGCGGCCTCGCCGGCGGCATCCAGCAGGCGCGCGCAGGCCGCGTAGTAGCGGCTGCCGACGTCGGTCAGCGACAGCTGCCGGGTCGAGCGGTGCAGCAGCGCGACGCCAGCCTCCTGCTCCAGCGCGCGCACCTGCTGGCTGATCGCCGAGGTACTCATGCCCAGCGCCCGCGCCGCGGCGCTCATGGAGCCGTGCTGGACCACCTGCGCGAACAGCGCCATGCGCCTGAGATTCTCCATCGCCCCTCCTGCCGCCGTGCCATCGTGAAGCGTGGCTTCAAGGTGATTGTGGCCCCGGGAGACTGCCGCCGCCACCATGCGGGGAGGACACTGTGGACCTCCCATCCACACGAGGAATCGCCATGAAAGTCGCCCTGATCGGTGCCACCGGCTTCGTCGGCCGCGCCCTGCTCGAAGAACTGCTGTCGCGCGGCCACGAGGTCACCGCGCTGGCCCGCCACCCGGACAAGCTCGCCGCGCGCGAACGCCTGCGCGTGGTCCGCGCCGACGTGAGCGATGCCGCACAGGTACAGGCCGCGGTGGCCGGCAACGACGCGGTGCTCAGCGCCTACAACGCCGGCTGGGGCAACCCGGACATCTACCACGACTTCATGCAGGGCTCGCGGGCGATCGTCGCCGGCACCCGCGCCGCCGGGGTGAAGCGTTACCTGGTGGTGGGCGGCGCCGGCAGCCTGTACACCGCCGACGGCGTGCAGCTGGTGGATACGCCGTCGTTCCCGCCGGCGTTCCATGACGGTGCCCGCGCCGCGCGCGACGCGCTGGAAGACCTGAAGGGCGAATCGACCCTGGACTGGACCTTCCTCAGCCCGCCGGTGGCCTTCCACGACGGCGGCCCGACCGAACGCACCGGCCGCTACCGCACCGGCAGCGACACGCCGCTGATGGCCGCCGACGGCCCCGGCACCATCAGCCCGGCCGACCTGGCCGTGGCCCTGGTCGACGAGCTGGAACAGCCGCGGCACCTGCGCCAGCGCTTCACCATCGCCTGGTAAGGCCGCCTGCGCGATGCACGGCGGCGGGTGGCGCAGCGGACGCGCGCCACCCGCGCCCGGGGAGCGCGGGGGCCCGTTGAACTCCCGCGCTCAGGCCTGCGCCAGCGCCTGTTCCAGGTCGGCCAGCAGGTCGTCGATGTGTTCGATGCCGACCGACAGGCGCACCGTGTCCAGCGTCACCCCGGCCTTCTCCAGCTCGGCCGCATCGAGCTGGCGATGGGTGGTGGAGGCCGGGTGCGTGGCCAGCGACTTGGCGTCGCCCAGGTTGACCAGCCGGGTGAACAGCTGCAGTGCGTCGAGGAAGCGCGCCCCGGCCTCGCGGCCGCCGGGCAGGCCGAAGGTCAGCACCCCCGAGCCGTGCCCGCGCAGGTACTTGCGCACCAGCGCATGCTCGGGGTGGTCGGGCAGCGCCGCGTAGTTCACCCACGCCACCTTCGGGTGCTGCTGCAGGAAGGACGCGACCGCCAGCGTGTTGCTGTTGATCCGGTCCATGCGCAGCGCCAGGGTCTCGATGCCCTGCAGGATCTGGAAGGCGTTGAACGGCGAGATCGCCGCGCCGGTGTTGCGCAGCGGCACCACGCGTGCGCGGCCGATGTAGGCTGCCGGCCCCAGCGCCTCGGTGTAGACCACCCCGTGGTAACTCACGTCCGGCGTGTTGAGCCGCGGGAAGCGCTGGCTGTGTTCGGCCCAGGGGAAGCGGCCGGAATCGACGATCGCTCCGCCCAGGCTGGTGCCATGCCCGCCCAGGTACTTGGTCAGCGAATGCACGACGATGTCGGCACCGAAGTCGAACGGGCGCAACAGGTAGGGCGTGGCCACGGTGTTGTCGACGATCACCGGCACGCCATGCGCGTGCGCGATCGCGGCGATGGCCTCGATGTCGGTGATGTTGCCGCGCGGGTTGCCGATGGACTCGACGAACACCGCCTTGGTGCGCTCATCGATCAGCGCCGCGAACGCCTGCGGATCGCGGTAGTCGGCGAAGCGGGTCTGGATGCCGAACTGCGGCAGCGTATGCGCGAACAGGTTGTAGGTGCCGCCATACAGCGCGCTGGAGGCCAGGATGTTGTCGCCGGCCTCGGCGATGGTCTGGATCGCGTAGGTGATGGCCGCCTGCCCGGATGCCAGTGCCAGCGCGCCGACGCCACCTTCGAGCGCGGCGATGCGCTGCTCCAGCACGTCGGTGGTGGGGTTCATGATGCGGGTGTAGATGTTGCCCTGGACCTTCAGGTCGAACAGGTCGGCGCCGTGCTGGGTGTCGTCGAAGGCATAGGCCACGGTCTGGTAGATCGGCACCGCCACCGCACGGGTGGTCGGGTCGGGACGGTAGCCGCCATGCACGGCGATGGTTTCGGGCTTCCAGTTCGGCGTGGACATCACAGGCTCGATGCGGGGGGTGGCCCATGACCATAGCCGAGCCGATGCCGGCCATGGCCGCTGGTTGCAACGGTTACTGCTGATCCGTGGTGATCAGCCGATAATCCGCAGGCATGAGTGGACACCCCGCGTACGGAGTGTCCACCGGGCGCGATCAACCCTTGGCGAAACGCAGCTGGCCGCCAGCGGCCTCAACGTGGATGGTGTCGCCGCTGGCGAACTCGCCGCCGAGGATCCTCGACGCCAGCGGGTTTTCGAGCTGCTGCTGGATCGCGCGCTTGAGCGGACGCGCGCCATACACCGGGTCGAAGCCGACGTTGCCCAGCAGGTCGAACGCCGAATCGGCCACGTCCAGCTTCAGCCCGCGCTCGCCCAGCCGCTTCTCCAGGCCGCGCATCTGGATCCGCGCGATCTGCTTGATCTGCTGCTTGTCCAGCGGGTGGAACACCACGATGTCGTCCAGCCGGTTGATGAACTCCGGGCGGAAATGCGCCTGCACCACACCCATCACCGCCGCCTTCATCTGGATGTAGGCCTCCGGCGAGTCGTCGCCGCTCATCTCCTGGATCTGGTGCGAGCCGAGGTTGCTGGTCATCACGATGACGGTGTTGCGGAAGTCCACGGTGCGGCCCTGGCCATCGGTCAGGCGGCCGTCGTCGAGCACCTGCAGCAGGATGTTGAACACATCCGGGTGCGCCTTCTCCACCTCGTCCAGCAGGATCACGCTGTACGGGCGGCGGCGCACCGCCTCGGTGAGATAGCCGCCTTCCTCGTAGCCGACGTAGCCCGGGGGCGCACCGATCAGGCGCGCCACGCTGTGCTTCTCCATGAACTCGCTCATGTCGATACGCACCATCGCGTCGGACGAATCGAACAGGAAATCGGCCAGCGCCTTGGTCAGCTCGGTCTTGCCCACGCCGGTGGGGCCCAGGAACAGGAACGAGCCGCTGGGACGGTTCGGGTCGGACAGGCCGGCACGCGAACGGCGCACCGCATCGGACACCACGCGGATCGCCTCTTCCTGGCCGACCACGCGGGTGTGCAGCACCTGCTCCATGCGCAGCAGCTTGTCGCGCTCGCCTTCGAGCATCTTGCTGACCGGGATGCCGGTCCAGCGCGCGACCACCTCGGCGATCTCCTCGTCGGTCACCCGGTCCTGCACCAGCTTGAAATCCTTGCGCTCGACTTCCTGCGCCGCCGCCAGCTGCTTTTCCAGGTTGGGCAGCAGGCCGTACTGGATCTCGCTCATGCGCGCGAAATCCTGGCGGCGCTGCGCCGCCTCCAGCTCCAGCCGGGCCTGCTCGATCTGTTCCTTGATCCGGGTCGTGCCCTGCAGCGCGGCCTTCTCCGACTTCCAGATCTCGTTGAGGTCGGAGAACTCGCGCTCCAGCCCGTCGATGTCCGCCTCCAGGTCGGCCAGGCGCTTCTGCGATGCCTCGTCCTTCTCCTTCTTCAGCATTTCGCGCTGGATCTTGAGCTGGATCAGGCGGCGCTCGAGGCGGTCCAGTTCCTCGGGCTTGGAGTCGATCTCCATGCGGATGCGCGAGGCGGCCTCGTCCATCAGGTCGATGGCCTTGTCCGGCAGCTGGCGGTCGGTGATGTAACGGTTGGACAGCGTGGCCGCGGCGACGATGGCCGGGTCGGTGATCTCCACGCCGTGGTGCACGGCGTACTTTTCCTTGAGCCCGCGCAGGATGGCGATGGTGTCCTCTACCGAAGGCTCGCCGACGAACACCTTCTGGAAGCGGCGCTCCAGCGCGGCGTCCTTCTCGATGTACTGGCGGTATTCGTCCAGCGTGGTCGCACCGATGCAGTGCAGCTCGCCGCGCGCCAGTGCCGGCTTGAGCATGTTGCCCGCGTCCATCGCACCGTCGGCCTTGCCGGCGCCGACCATGGTGTGCAGTTCGTCGATGAACAGGATGATCTGGCCCTCGTTCTTGGCCAGGTCGTTGAGCACGCCCTTGAGCCGCTCCTCGAACTCGCCGCGGAACTTGGCGCCGGCGATCAGCGCGCCCATGTCCAGCGACAGCACGCGCTTGCCGCGCAAGCCCTCGGGCACCTCGTCGTTGACGATGCGCTGGGCCAGGCCCTCGACGATGGCGGTCTTGCCCACGCCGGGTTCGCCGATCAGCACCGGGTTGTTCTTGGTCCGGCGCTGCAGCACCTGGATGGTGCGGCGGATCTCCTCGTCGCGGCCGATCACCGGGTCGAGCTTGCCGCTCTCGGCGCGCGCAGTCAGGTCGATGGTGTACTTTTCCAGCGCCTGGCGCTGCTCCTCGGCGTTCTCGCTCTGCACGGTCTCGCCGCCGCGCAGCTTGTCGATCGCCGCTTCCAGCTTCTTCCTGTCGGCACCGGCCGCGCGCAGCGCCATGCCGGCCGCACCGCCGTCGTCGGTGGCGGCCAGCAGGAACCACTCGCTGGCGATGAACTGGTCGTTGTGCTGCTGGGCCAGCTTGTCGGTGGCGTTGAGCAGGCGGCTGAGGTCGTTGCCCGTGGACAGGTTGCCGGCCTGGCCGGAGACCCTGGGCAGCGCGTCCAGCGCCTCGCCCAGGCGCTCGCGCAACAGCGGCACGTTGACCCCGGCCTGGGCCAGCAGCGGCCGGCTGCTGCCACCGGCCTGGTCGAGCAGCGCGGCCAGCACATGCACCGGCTCGATGATGTTGTGGTCGCGGCCCACGGCCAGCGACTGCGCATCGGCCAGGGCTTTCTGGAAGTTGGAGGTGAGCTTGTCCATCCGCATGGTGGTCATCCCGAATCAGGGGCCGGCGTCGCCGGCGATACTCGTTCAGATGCGGTTGCGGCGGTGTGATTCAAGCCCGCCACCGGCTGCCATTCAGCCGCAATCATCCCGTCCTTCCAGTATCGGACACGGCAGGTGCGACGCCTTTGATCCCGCGCAATCACCTAGCCCCTCCGCAAGCTTCACCCATGCCGCCAAGGCCCCGTCCCCGCACACCCTGCCGCAGTGGAAATCCCTCCGGCGATCGCACCCGTCAGCGGCCCAAGCTGGTCAAGCAGCGGCAGCATCGCCATAATTGATAACGATTCTCAATTGTTATTGACCAACGGATCAGGCCACGCCGCCGGAAGGTGAACAGGCGCCCCAGTCCCACTTCCCGTGACCCTCATGGTGGCCCAATCCGAAACCCTCGTCACGCTCTATCGTGACCATCACGCATGGCTCCGCGGCTGGCTCGCCGGCCGGCTCGGCTGTCGCGAAGTCGCGGCCGACCTCGCGCAGGATACGTTCGCGCGGCTGATGGCCGGGCGCGACCTGCAGGGCGTGCTGGAGCCGCGCGCCTACCTGACCACCGTCGCCAAGGGCCTGATGGCCAACTGGTGCCGCCGCCAATCGCTGGAGCGCGCCTATCTGGAAAGCCTGGCGGCACTGCCCGAACCAAGCATGCCCTCGGCCGAGCATCAGGCGCTGGTCCGCGAGGCCCTGCACCTGATCGACGCCATGCTCGACAGCCTGCCCGGCGATGCCCGCCAGGTGTTCCTGCTGGCGCAGTTCGAAGGCATCGGCTACGAGGAAATCGCCCGCCGGCTCGGCATCTCCCTGAGTACGGTCAAGCGCCACATGAAGCGCGCCCTCGTCGGCTGCCTGTCCCATGTGCCCTGACACGCCGCACCGGGAAGACCCGCTGGTACCGGCCGCGCTGGAGCAGGCAGCGCTGGAGCAGGCCGCCGAGTGGATGCTGCGCCTGCATGACGGGGCCGGCAGCGAGGCCGACCGTCTGGCCTGCGAGCGCTGGCGCTGCGCATCGCCCGCCAACGCCCGCGCCTGGGCCCGGGTGGAGCGCCTGCAGGACCTTTTCGGCCAGGTACCGCCTGCCATTGCCCTGCCGGTGCTGGGCCGCCCGGCCAACGCGGGGCGACGCAATGCGATCAAGCACCTGGCGCTGCTGTCGAGCGCCGCCCCCGGCGGCTGGCTGGGCTGGCAACTGTGGCAGCGCGGCGACTGGAGCGCCGACCAGCGCACCGCCACCGGCGAGCGCCGCCAGCTGCGCCTGCCCGATGGCAGCCGGGTCGAACTGGACACCGCCACCGCGCTGGACCTGCGTTTTGACGCCAGCGCGCGCGGCGTGCGCCTGCGCGAAGGCAGGATCCTGGTGGAAGCCGCCGCCGATCCGCTCTCGCCGCCGCGCCCGTTCCGGGTACGCACCGCCTTCGGCAGCCTGCAGGCACAGGCAACCCGTTTCGAAGTCCGCGCCCTCGGCGACCGCCACCGGGTCATGGTGCTGGAAGGGGCCGTCCGCCTGGGCTTCGGCCTGCCCACCGTGGCAACCCGGATGGTCAATGCCGGGCAACTGGCATGGTTCGACGCCCATGGCTGCAGCGCTTCGCTCGACGCCGACCCTGCGCAGGCGGCCTGGGTCGGCGGCATGCTCGCGGCCGACCGCATGCCGCTGGGCGAGCTGCTCGGGGAACTGGCGCGCTACCGCAGCGGCCGCCTGCGCTGCGACCCCGAGGTGGCTGCACTGGCCGTTTCCGGCGCATTTCCGCTCGACGACATCGAGCGCAGCCTGGCGATGCTCGAAGCCATCTACCCGCTCGCCGTGCGCCGGGGCGCAGGCGGCTGGTGGATCACGGTAGGCCCGCGCGGGGCTTGAACCCTGCCCCTTCCACGCCGCATCCGGCGATGGCCAGCGCGTCGGATGCGAAACGCCTGACACTTTCTGCGGTCTCGCGTGGCAGGCATCAGGTACCCCCTTCATCTCGAACATTCCCCATGCACCGACTGCCCTCCCCGCTCCGCGTCAGCCTGCTCGCGGCCGCCCTCGCAGCAACCCCGCTGTCACCCTTCGTCCCCGCAGCCGCCGCCCGGTCCGGGACGAACGCCGAGCTGCCGGCCGGTCCGCTCGGCCGCTCGCTGGCCGCCTTCGCCAGCCAGCGCGGCATCGCCCTGGCCTACCAACCGGCGCTGACCACGGGCCTGCAGGCACCCGCACTGCGTGGCCCGGTCGGCGACCGTGAAGGACTGGAACGCCTGCTGGCGGGCTCCGGCCTGCGCCTGATCGCCCTGTCCGACGGCAGCTACACGCTGGAGAGGGCACCGGCCGGCAACGGCACGATCGCGCTGGCACCGCTGCGCATCGGCGCGCAGCGCGCCTTCCCCTATTCGGAAGGTGCCGTGCTGGACCAGGCCTACATCCAGGACACCAACAAGGGCAACGGCGACCTCGCCACCCTGCTGCGCATCAACCCGGCGGTGCAGTCCGGCGAAACCGCGCGCAGCTCGCGCAACGGCGGCGAAATCCGCCCGGCCGACATCAGCATCAACGGCGCGCCGTTCTACCAGAACGCGTTCCTGCTCGACGGCGTCAGCGTCAACAATGACATCGACCCGGCCAACGCCTTCACCTCCGTCGCCGACGTCAACAACATCAACGACGTACCCAGCCAGTCGCAGGGCATCGCCATCGACACCGACATGCTGGAAAGCGTGACCGTCTATGACAGCAACGTGCCCGCCAGCTTCGGCAACTTCACCGGCGGCGTGGTCGATGCACAGACGCGCAAGGCCGGCGACGCACTCCACGGCAAGGTCTGGTTGCGCATGGCGCGCTCGGCCTGGGACGAGGTCATCATTCCGCGCGGCCAGGAAACCACCTGGGACCAGTCGGCCACCTTCGCCTACCAGCCCAGCTACGACAAGTACAAGTTCGGGGTGCGCCTGGAAGGCCGCACCGCTGCCGGCATCGGCATGGTCGGAACGCTCACCCGCACGCGTTCGGACATTCCGCTGCGCGGTTACAGCGCAGGCAACGCCAGCACGACCGATGCCAACAGCAAGACCCAGACCCGCGAAAACACCGCCGCCACCCTCAATGTGGACTGGAGCAACGGCGAAGGGCTGACGCTGGGCGCGAACCTGGTCCATGCGCCCACCGACGACCGCTACTTCATCATGAACGCCAGGGACGCCTGGTTCGACATAAAGCAGGGCGGCCCCGTGCTCAGCCTGCGCGCCAACCTGGACCGCGCCGCGTGGTCGTTCAACAACACGCTCAGCTACAGCGACCTGGAAAGCTCGCGCCGCAGCCAGGTGGACTACTGGAAGGCCTGGGCCAGATCCGACGCCCACGACTGGGGCGTGAACAACAGCAGCTTCGAGGGCAGCTGGGGCAACATCGACCAGCACGACCGTAAAACCGGATACCGGTTCGAGGCCAACCGCGCGGCCTTCGACTGGGGCGCCAGCCGCCACACGCTGCAGTTCGGCGCGTCCTACCAGCAGCGCAAGGCCGACTACGAGCGCCTGAACGACCACTTCAGCTACCTGCAGCCCTACGCCACCACCCGTTGCGCCCTCAGCAACGGCAGCGTGGACAGCGACGGCTGCTCGCTGTCTCCGGTGCAGGCCTCCACCGGCACGGTCGCCGCCCCCATCCTGGTGGCCGGCCAGGGCCAGTACTTCCGCCGCCTGACCACCTACCACGCCGGCAGGTTCAGCGTCAGCGGCAACGAATGGGCCGGCTGGGTGCAGGACGACATCCGCATGGGCAACTGGAGCGTGCGTCCCGGCCTGCGCGTGGAGGACGACAACATCTGGAACCGGACCACGCTGTCGCCGCGCCTGGCCACGTCATGGGACATCCTCGGCAATCGCGAATCGGTGCTGACCGCCGGCGTCAACCGCTACTACGGGCGCAATTTCTTCAGCTACCTGCTGCGCGAAGGCCGCGAACGCCTGACCGAGATCAAGCTGCGCACCAGCAGCAGCACCTCGTGGGACAGCGTGACCGGAACCCTGGCGACCTCGACCAACCGCATCTCCGAGGTGGACATCCCGCACACCGACGAATGGACCCTCGGCTTCGACCAGCACTGGAAGGGCTGGGACGTCAGCCTGAAATACGTCAACCGCGACAACAAGGACGAAGTGCTGCGCCAATCGGTGCGCAGCGGCGACGCCAGCGGCTACTACTCCACCAGCGTCTACCAGTACGTCAACAAGGGCCGCAGCCGGAGCAGCATCCACACCTTGAGCGCCGCCCCGGCGCAGACGCTGGACTGGGGCCGCAGCCATACCAGACTGCAGTTTGCCTTCGACTACACCGACACCAAACGCAACTACACCGACTACCAGACCAGCTGGAGCGATGCCAGCGACGAGCGGGTCCTGTACAAGGGCGAGGCGGTGTGGCTGTACGACCTGCCGGCCAGGGACTTTGCGCGCAAATGGACTGCTCGCCTGTCCACCCAGACCCGCCTGCCGCTGGGGCACGGCGAATTGCTGTGGAGCAATTTCCTGCGCTACCGCGCCGGCTTCCGCGACATCGTCAGGGACGGCAGCGGCGACTACAACGGCGAGAGCCTGGACGCCTACGTCGACCGCGACTACCCGCGCGCCTTCACCTTCGACAGCACCTTCGAATACACCCTGGAGCTGCCACGCGAGCAGCAGGCCTATGCCCGCGTCGAAGTCGCCAACATCCTGAACCGCGCCAACAAGATCAGCGGCACCACCTCCAGCTCGATGTACTACGAGGCCGGCCGCAGCTTCTGGCTGGAACTGGGTTACAGGTTCTGACCGGGAGATGCAGACGATGAGCACGCCTGCCGCGTTGCATGTCCGACCGGCCCGCATCACCGATGCGCGGATGTGGGCAGCGTTGGCGATGGTGGCATTGCAGATCGTGCTGCTGCCCCCGCCGGGCGTGTCCATTGGCACTACGCATGCCCGCAACGTGTTGGCCGGCGGCAGCCTGTGGTCGGCTGCCGCCGGCCTTCTCCCCGGGCGGGTGCCGCTTCCCTTCGCAGACCGTATCCGCTGGCCACTGCGCCAGCCGCTGATTCCAGTCTGGCCGGTGGCGGCACGCCCCTCCATGATCGCCACCGGGTTCTGACTCGAATGCCACGCATCCTCTCTCCATCACGCCTGCTGCCCGCAGTCCTGCTGTTGTGCTCGGTGGGCGGCCTGTACGTCGCCCACGCGCAAACCGGCGCCAATGCGCCGGACGCCGCACCCACGCTGGAGCAATGCCGCCAGCGCATCGCACCGAGCGCGCCAAGCATCGATTTCGATTGCCTGCGCCGCGTCTATGCCCTGCCGGTCGCGCAATGGCCCGCGCCCCACATCGACGAGGGCGTGCAATGGCAGGAGCTGGCGCCGCTGCCGAAACACCCTCCCGAGCCGGCCGACAATCCGGGTACCCCGGAAAAAATCGCACTGGGCAGGAGGCTGTTCGAGGATCCACGCCTGTCGCGCTCCGGGCAGATCGCCTGCGCCAGCTGCCACGACCGCCAGTTGGGCTGGGGCGATGGCCGCAAGGTGTCCTTCGGCCACGACCGCCAGGCCGGCAAGCGCAACGCGATGAGCGTGGCGATGGCCGCGTATGCGCATCCCCTGTTCTGGGACGGACGCGCCGCCACGCTGGAAGAACAGGCCGCGTTTCCGATCCAGGATTCCCGGGAAATGGCCTTCACCACCCGGGAACTGGAGCAGCGCCTGAACCGCAGCAAGGATTACCCGGCCGAATTCGCCCGCGTGTTCGGCAGCCGCAGGATCAGCGTGCGCGAAGTAGGCCAGGCCATCGCCGCCTATGAGCGCACGCTGGTGCCACGCAACAACCGCTTCGACCGTTTCCTCGAAGGCAACCGCACCCTGCTCGGCGACCAGCAGCTGTGGGGCCTGCACCTGTTCCGCACCCATGCGCGCTGCATGAACTGCCACAGCGGCCCGGCCCTGACCAACAACGGCTTCCACAACCTCGGCCTGCACTTCTACGGCCGTCCGCAACAGGACCTGGGCCGCTACGAAATCACCGGCGACCCCGCCGACAGCGGCAAATTCCGCACCCCTTCGCTGCGCAACGTAAGCAGTACCGGGCCGTGGATGCATACGGGCGGATTCACCCAGATGCGCGGTATCGTCAACATGTACAACGTCGGCATGCCGCGCCCGCAACCGAAGCCGGGCCAGGCCGACGACCCGTTGTTTCCGCAGCCGGACCCGCTGCTGAAAGTGCTGGACCTGCACAAGACCGAGCTGGAAGCCATCACCGAATTCCTGCAAAGCCTGTAGCCTGCCTTCGCAATTCCCTCATTCTTGCGGCCCGGCCGCACCCGGAGACTCCCATGCCTGACGACACCTCGACCTCCCGCATCCTCCGCTCGGCCCTGACCGGCAGCCTCGCACTGGCCGGCTCCACCTTCGCCGTGCAGGCGATGGCCGGCGGCTACGCACAGGATGCAGCCGCCAGCCCGCAAGCCGCCCCGGCCGTGGCGAAGAAGGCCCAGGAAGGCAAGTGCGGCGAAGGCAAGTGCGGGGCCCACGCACCCGCTACCCCCGCCACTCCTGCGGCCGCTCCGGCTCCTGCCCCTGCTGCCAACGCCAAGCCCAAGCCCAAGCCGCAGCAGGCACAGCCCGTCACGGATGCGGATGCCTCGCCACGCGCCGGGCGCTGACGTTACGGCCTTCGGCATGCCGGCCCCCGCCTCCTCCCTGCCTGCCGCATCGGCCGGACTCGGCCTGCGGCGGGACCTGCTGGCGGAGCTGGCCGCAGCGCCCGGTGGCGCCTTCGATTTCCTCGAATGCGCGCCCGACAACTGGGTCGGCATCGGTGGCCCACCGGGCGAGGCACTGGCCGCGCTGGCCGCCCGTCATCCGCTGACCTGCCACGGCCTGTCGCTGTCGCTGGGCGGGCCGGAACCGCTGGACCGGGAGTTCCTCGCCCGCACCCGTGCCTTCCTCGACCGCCACCGCGTACACCACTACAGCGAGCACCTGAGCTACTGCACCGACGAAGGCCACCTGTACGACCTGCTGCCGCTGCCCTTCACCGAAGCGGCGGTGCGCCACGTGGCCGCACGCATCGGCCAGGCCCAGGACCTGCTGGGGCGGCGCATCGCCGTGGAGAACATCGCCTACTACGCCGCCCCTTGGCGCGACATGGACGAGGCCGATTTCATCAATGCGGTGCTCGATGCAGCCGACTGCGACCTGCTGCTGGACGTCAACAACGTGCAGGTCAACGCCGTCAATCACGGCTATGACGCCGCCGGTTTCATCGCGCGCATGCCCTCCCGGCGGGTCGCGGGCTACCACGTCGCCGGGCATCTGGATGTCGCGCCGGATCTGAAGGTAGACACCCACGGCAGCGCGGTGAGCGAGCCGGTCTGGGGGTTGCTGGCGCTGGCCTTCGACCTCCACGGCGTACACCCCACCCTGCTGGAGCGCGACTTTGGTTTTCCGCCGCTGCCCGAGCTGCTGGACGAAGTGGCGCACATCCGCCGCATCCAGGCCGCCGCCACACCCGGACGGCCGCGATGAACCAGGACACGTTGCGCCGGCAGCAGTTGCAGTTCGCCCACCATCTCCGCGACCCGGACCATGCGCCGCCACCGCCCGGCATCGAGGCGCGCCGGCTGGCGCTGTACCGCGAGCTGGTCCTCGGCAACCTGCAACGCATGCTGGACGCCGCCTTCCCCGTCTGCCGGACCCTGCTCGGGGAAAACGCATGGCAGGCCCGGGTACGCCACTTCCATGCCCGGCACCGCTGCCAGAGCCCGCTGTTCGCCCGCATCCCGTCCGAATTCGTCACCTACCTGCAGACCCCGCAAGCCGAAGCACCGGCCTGGCTGGTCGAACTGGCGCACTACGAAACAGTCGAACTGACCCTGCAGACCGCCGACGACCCGGCGCCGGCGCACCTCGCGGAGGGGGACCTGCAGACCGGCACCCCCGTGCTGTCGCCCTGGCTGCGCGCGCTGGCCTACCGCTGGCCGGTGCATCGCCTCGGCGGAGACCGGCTGCCCGAGGACACGCCCCCGGCCATGCCGACACTGCTGCTGGTGTGGCGTGCGCCAACCGGCGAGGTGTGTTTCGCCGAGCTCAGCCCGGCCAGTTTCCGCCTGCTGGAATGGCTGGCACAGCCACGACCGCCGAGCGCGGCCGAAGCACTTGCCCGGTTGGCCGGTGAAACCGCCGCGCCCGATCCCGCCGCATTCATGGCAACCGGGTACGACCTGCTGCGGCACTGGCGGCAGCAAGGCGTCGTTCTCGGCATCCGGCACGACCAGGCAGATTGACCGGCGCGGGTTTCGGCGCCGCGGGCGCCTTCGTCATCCGCACGGCAGGGTGAAGCGCAGGAGGTGCCCGCACAGATCCGCCCGGAACGGTCACGACCTGGTGGACAGGCATGCTTGTCGCCGCGGCAACGCTGCGTGCCGCGCTTCAGCGCAGGAAGAACTCCACCGGCACTTCCAGTTCCACCGGGTCGGGCAGCGAAGCCGGCGGCGCTGGCAGCGGCTGCGCGCGATGGAAGGTCTGCAATGCCTCCTCGTCGAGGGACGCATGGCCGCTGCTGCGTTGCAATGCCACCGACAACACCCGCCCCTGCCGGTCGATGCGCACGTGCACGTAGGCCACCCCTTGCTGCCGCGCGACCTGTGCCGCGCGCGGATAGTGGCGGAACCGCTCCAGCCGGGCCAGCACATCGCCGGTCCAGTTCGCCTGCGTTCTGCCGGCATGGCGCGGCGCCGGCGGCAGCGAGGGTGCGGGCGGCGCGGCCTGCTGGCTGCGTTCGGCGGTTTCGTCCGGCGACGCGGGCGATGAGGACGGCTCCGGTATCGCCTCGGCAGCCATGTCGGGAAACTGCGCGGCCGCAGGTATGGCCTCGGCCAGCACCCGTTCGGAGGTCGGCGGCGCCAGCGCGGCGGAAGAGCGCGGCGGCGACGCCGTGCTGTCGGGGGTCGGCACCGGTGCCTGCAACTGCGCCACCGGTATCGCCGGGGCCGCGGGCGGCAGCAGGCTCAACTGCACCCGCACGGTCTCCTCCGCAACCTTCGCCGGCACCGGCATCCGTGCCCAGCCCCCCAACACGCCCATCGCTGCGGCCATGTGCAGCAGCACGGTGCTTGCCGCCGCCAGCCAATGCATGCGCCGCTCATGATCGGCCAGCGTGCGTTTCGTGCGCCTCATGCCGGCCCGGCCGGGCGGCGCGTTCAAGGCAGCCCCTCCCGGGCGCCTCCGGATCGGGAGGATCTCCGCTGTCGCCGGCGCCCCGTAGATCACGCCGGCCATTGTGAACATGATAATCATTCTCAAATTATACCCGGGACACGGGCTCTCCATGCACATGCCCCAGCGCAGGCACCGCACCCTGCCGGCTGTCCGCTGCAACGGATTCCCAGGCTACCCCGCGCGCAGCGATGCCTTGCGAATCAACAGGAAAATCGCGCGCCCCCTGTCCGCAACGCCCACTCCTCATCCGAAGCGAGGCGACAGCCCCGCAACGCCAATGGATGAGTGCCTGCAGTCCCGACTCACGCGTCCGGCCACCTTGCCGGAAACGGGAGCGCCCCTGCCCGCTCCGTACTTCGTTCAATCGCCGCCCCGGATCACCCGGAGCGCGGGGCCTGGCTTATCCCTCTGCCCGGGCGTCCTTGCCCCCTGCTGGCCGGAACGAGCCGAGCAGGGCCAGTACTGCCGCCAGCGCCACGTAGGCACCGGCGAACTGCCAGCTGATGCTCCGCTGCAGCCCCTGCAGTGTCCACGGCAGGTACACGCCGCCGCGCGGATCGACCGAGTGGATCAGGCCGAACAGGGTCAGCAGCGCGGCCACCAGCAACAGCGCCGAGGCGCGCCGGAGCTGCTGCTCGATCATCGCCACCAGCATGGCGATCCACAGCATCGCGGTGATGATGAAGCCGTTGCCCAGGGCGAAGATCACCGCCAGTTCCGGCAGGCCGTGGCCGTCCAGCGTTGTGGTCAGTTCCAGCAGCCGCTCCGGCGCGATCCAGCCCGGGGCCTTGATCGCCAGCAGGTAGGCCACCGAGGGCAGGAAGCCGAGCACCATCGCCGCGGCATGCCGCTTCGGCGTGGCCTCGAACGCCTGGGTGGTGATGTCGATGGCCACGTACACGATGATCGGCGCCAGTACCGCCAGCGGCAGCCACTGCACCAGCCCCGAGATCACCCCGAGCATGCCGCCGATGCCGACGAACAGGCCGGTCAGCAGCGTGTAGCCGCTGCGTGCGCCCATGTGCTTGTAGGCCGGCTGGCCGATATACGGAGTGGTCTGGGCGACGCCGCCGCAGAGCCCGGCCACCAGCGTGGCCACGGCCTCCACCAGCAGGATGTCGCGGGTGCGGTAGTCGTCGCCGGCCGCGCGCGCGCTCTCGGACACATTGATGCCGCCGACCACCATCAGCAGGCCGAACGGCAGCAGCAGCGGCAGGTAGTCCAGCGCCGCCGGCAGGCCGTCGATGAAGCCCAGCGTCGGCAGCGGCAGCACCACCTGCGGCGGCGTCCACTGCGGCAGGGCGAAACCCGGTGCCCCCAGCCCCGCCAGTCCCAGCCCGTAGTACAGCGCGGTACCGACGACGAAGGCCACCAGCACCCCCGGCGCGCGTACCGGCAGGCGCCCCTTGGCGACCAGCACGTACAGCAACAGGCCCAGGGTGACGAAGCCGGCCACCGGCGAGCGCAGGGCCTCCAGCAGCGGCAGCAGTCCCATCAACACCAGCGCGATGCCGGCGATGGAGCCCAGCAGCGCGGCCCGCGGCAGCGCGCGGGTCACCGCCTCGCCGAAGAACGACAGCACCAGCTTGAGCACGCCCATGATCACCAGCGCCGCCATGCCCAGCTGCCAGGTGGCCATCGCCGCGGCGTGCGGTTCCATGCCCTGCTGGCGGAAGCCGGCGAAGGCCGGGCCCAGCACCAGCAGCGCCATGCCGATGCTGGTCGGGGCGTCCAGCCCCAGCGGCATCGCGGTGACATCGTCGCGGCCGCTGCGCACGGCCAGCCGCCGCGCCATCAGCGTGTACAGCAGGTTGCCCACCAGCACGCCGAAGGCGGTGCCCGGGAACATGCGCCCGAACACCACCTCGGCCGGGAACTGGAAGATGCCCACCAGCGCCATGGCGATGAAGCCGAGGATGGACAGGTTGTCGACCACCAGGCCGAAAAAGCCGTTGAGGTCGCCGGCGACGAACCAGCGCGGGCGCGGGGCTGCGGAGTGGGGAGCCATGGATGGACCGGGGAAAAGAAGGAGGAAAACCACTGCCGGGACGCGGGTGCCACGCCCCGGCCCGGCTCACGCGATGCTCAGAACGAGACGTCCACCGCCTGTCGCGCCCACAGCACCGACTGGTGGCCGGTGGCCTGCTTCCATGCCAGGCGGATCGCCTCGATGTCGTTGCGGCGCTGCGGCGTGTCCTCGTGCAGCACCACCAGCACCTTGGTGCGCAGCCGCTCGGGCCCGGCCGCCCCGCGGAACAACCACTGGCCGTACGCATCGAACACGGTCAGGCCGTCGGGGAAGCGCGGCGTCACTTCGCCGTCGAGGAACGCGCGCCACTGCGCCTGGCTGATCGAGTCGGTCTGCACGCGGCTGGATTCGCCGTCCTCCCGGCCCACGCCGAAGTACAGCTCGCTGCGTACCCAGTGCGCGCCCTCCGCGGGGCGCGCGGCGTCGCCATGCAGCGCGGCGGTCGCCGCCGGCGGGTCAGCGGGAGGGGCGGCGGCGGCAACCCCGCCCAGGCACAACAGCAGCGGAAACAGGAAAACGGATGACTTCATGGATGACCTCTGGAGGGCCCTGCAAGGATGGCGTACCGGTCGCTGCAGCGGCATATCACGTTTACGGATGAGCTGATGCCACGCGGGGCTTGCACCGGGCAGCGGCATCACGCGAAGATAACATATCGCTCCATCCGGATGAATGTAACAAAGCATCCGGACTCCCTTCCCACGTCACCCCCGGAGTTCCCCCCAATGGCCCGTATTTCCCCGGCACCGCTCGGCCTGGCCGTCGTGCTGGCATTGTCCTCGCCCGCCTATGCCCAGGAGGCATCCGGCCCGGCGACCACGCTCGACACCGTGATCGTCACCGGCACCCGCGCCAACGACCGCACCGTACTGGAATCCACCTCGCCGGTGGACGTGCTCACCGCCGAGGACATCCGCAAGGCCGGCGTGGTCAACGGCGAACTCGGCAGCGCGCTGCAGGCGCTGCTGCCCTCGTTCAACTTCCCGCGGCAGTCCAACTCCGGCGGTGCCGACCACGTGCGCGCGGCGCAGCTGCGCGGGCTGTCGCCGGACCAGGTGCTGGTGCTGGTCAACGGCAAGCGCCGCCACAACTCGGCGCTGGTCAACACCGACAGCAAGATCGGCAAGGGCACCACGCCGGTGGACTTCAACGCCATCCCGGTCAGCGCCATCAAGCGCATCGAGGTGCTTCGCGACGGCGCCGGCGCGCTGTACGGCTCCGACGCGGTGGCGGGGGTGATCAACGTGATCCTCGACGATGCCCCCGGGGGTGGCGCCATCGAAGCCAGCTTCGGCGCCCACCATACCGACCTCAAGCCGATCGGCCGCACCCTGACCGACGGCCAGACCGGCTTTCTCAGCGCCAAGGTCGGCACCGCGCTGGGCGATGACGGCGGCTTCCTGCGCGTCGGCCTGGAACTGAAGAACCGCGAAGCCACCAACCGCGCCGGGGTCGACCAGATCCCGCCGTGGGAGGCACAGACCCCCGACAACCTGGCCCTGGCCGGCAAGCGCAACTACGCCCTGGGCGACGGCGCCAGCAAGGATCTCAACGCCTGGTTCAACACCGAAATCCCGTTCGGCGCGACCTCCAAGGCCTATGCGTTCGGCACCTACAACCAGCGCGATACCGAAGGCGCCAACTACTTCCGCTATCCCGACGGCGAAGCCAACTGGAAGCAGCTCTACCCGCACGGCTACCGCCCCGTCTCCGAAGGCGAGAACCTCGACGTGCAGCTGGTGGCCGGTGCGCGCGGCCAGTGGGGCGAGTGGAACTACGACGCCAGCCTCGACCACGGCCGCAACGAATTCACCTACCGCCTGCGCGATTCGCTCAACGCCTCGCTCGGCCCGGCCAGCCCCACCCGCTTCAAGACCGGCGATTACGCGTTCGAGCAGACCGTAGCCAACCTCGATGTCGGCCGCATCTTCGTGCGCGCCGACGACAGCCACAGCCTCGGCTTCGGCGTGGAAGCGCGCCACGAACGCTACGAGACCGGCGCCGGCGACCCGGCCAGCTACGCCGCCGGCCCGTACACCGACCGCCCGACCGGCTCGCAGGCCGGTGGCGGCCTGACCCCGCAGGACGAAGCGCACCTCAGCCGCGACGTGGCCAGCGCCTACACCAGCCTGTCCTCGACCTTCGGCGAGAAATTCTCCACCGACATCGCCGCACGCTACGAGCACTACCAGGACTTCGGTGGCGAGCTCACCGGCAAGCTCGGCGCACGCTATGCGTTCGCGCCGGCGTTCGCGCTGCGCGGCGCCATCTCCAACAACTTCCACGCGCCGTCGCTGAGCCAGACCGGTTTCGAATCCACCTCCACCGGCTACACCGCCGGCGGCCAGCTGGTGCAGGGCCGGCTGCTGTCGGTGAACAACCCGATCGCGCGCGCGCTCGGCGCCCGCGACCTGAAGCCGGAGAAGTCGATCAACTACAGCCTCGGCTTCACCAGCCAGATCGGCAGCCACCTGGACCTGTCGCTGGACTTGTTCCAGATCGACATCGACGACCGCATCGCGCTGTCGGAGAGCATCACCGGCGACGCACTGACCGACTTCGTGCAGCAACGCTTCGGCGTGAGCGGGCTGGAAAGCGCGCACTACTTCGTCAATGCCGCCGACACCCGCACCCGTGGCGCCGAGTTCGTCGCCAACTGGCGGCAGACGCTGGGCGGCGGCGACCTGCTGCTCACCGGCACCTGGAGCTACGCCAGGACCGAGCTGAAGAACGTGCTGGCCACGCCGCCGCAGCTGCTCGCGCTGGATCCGGGCTACGTGCTGTTCGGCGTGGAGGAAAGCAATACCCTCACCGACGCCGCGCCGCGCACCCGCGCACAGCTGGCGGCAAGCTGGACCGACGACCGCTGGTCGCTCAACAGCCGCCTGAGCCGCCATGGCAGCGCCCGCCGCGTGTTCGATTTCGGCGGCGGCTTCACTCCGACCCAGACCTATGGCGCGGAATGGCAGCTGGATGCGGAAGTGGAATACCGCATCACCCCGGCATGGAGCGTGGCCGTCGGCGGGCAGAACCTGACCGACAACTACCCGGACCGCTCCAACCAGGACATCCACTACTTCGGCAACCTGCCCTATGACGTGCTGTCGCCGATCGGCAGCAAGGGTGCGTACTGGTACGGCCGCGTGCGCTACGCGTTCTGACCCTGTGCTGGAAACCGGGACCAGCGCCCGGTTTCCAGCCGTCACGCGGCGCTGCGATAACTTTCCGCTCACGCCGTGCATGGCATGGTGGGCGCATGCTCAAAGCGTCCATCAGCCCGCCCCCCGCGCTGGATCCCGCGTGTGCACTGTTCCTCGATGTCGACGGCACACTGGTCGGGTTCGCCGCACAACCCGAAGACGTACGCCTGCCGCCAGGCGTCCGCGACTGGATAGCCCGCATCGGCGAGCGCCTCGATGGCGCCGTGGCACTGGTCAGTGGCCGTCCGCTGGCGCAACTGGACCAGTTGTTCGCCCCCTTGCGGCTGCCCGCCGCCGGCCTGCACGGCACACAATTGCGGCGCGGCGCCGGGGAACCGGCACAAGCCGGCGAAACCGCGTCCTGGCTGCACGAGCTGCACGTACAGGCGATGCGCTTCGCGCATGCGCACCCCGGCGTGCGCGTGGAAGCCAAGGGCCAGGCCCTGGCCCTGCACTGGCGCAACGCACCGGATGCCGCGCAGGCGGTGGACGCATTCGCGCGCGCACAGCTGCCGCGGCTGCCGGGCGTGCGCCTGCAACCGGGCAACCACGTCGTCGAGCTGGTGTCCGCCAACCACGACAAGGGCGCCGCGGTGACCGCGCTGATGAGCGCGGCGCCATTCGCCGGACGCTACCCGGTATTCGTCGGCGACGACCTCACCGACGAATACGGCTTCGCCGCGGCGACGCGGCTGGGCGGCTACGGAATCCTGGTCGGCGACCGCTCCCCGACCCAGGCCCGCCATGCCCTGCCGGACGTGGCCGCGATGCATGACTGGCTGCGCGCGGGCGCGGCCTGATGCCATGTCGCGCCGCCGGGTCACCGGCGGCGTGCGCGTTTGCACACCCGGGGAGGCCTGGCCTCCCCACCAGCAAGGAGGAAGCGATGCTTCAAGCCAACCTCGAGATGGGCGTCATCGGCAATGGCAGTTTCGGCGCCCTGATCGACCGACATGCACGCGTGGTGTGGAGTTGCCTGCCCGCGTTCGACGGCGACCCGGCGTTCTGCGCGCTGTTGTCGCCGCGCGGGCATGACGGCGGCGACTTCGCCATCGAGCTGGAGGACTACGCCGGCAGCGAGCAGCACTACATCACCAACACCGCGATCCTGCGCACGGTGCTGCGCGACGCCCATGGCGGGCAGGTGGAAGTGATCGACTTCGCCCCGCGCTGGCGCCGCAACGACCGCTTCTACCGTCCGCCGAGCCTGATCCGGCGCATCCGCCCGCTGGCCGGCAACCCGCGCATCCGCGTGCTGGCGCGACCGCTGGCCGACTGGGGCGCACGCGTTCCCGAATGCACCTGGGGCAGCAACCACCTGCGCTGGCTGCTGCCGGGCTTCACCCTGCGCCTGACCACCGACGTGCCGGTGCGCTTCATCCGCGAGGCGCTGCCGTTCGTGCTCGCCCACCCCATGGAACTGGTACTGGGCGTGGACGAGCCGCTGGACCGCTCGCTCGCCAGCTACGCGCAGGAAGCGCAGCAGCGCACCGAGGACTACTGGCGCGAATGGACCCGCTACCTGTCCATCCCGCTGGAATGGCAGGACGCGGTGATCCGCAGCGCCATCACCCTCAAGCTGTGCCAGTACGAGGACAGCGGCGCGATCATCGCCGCGATGACCACCTCCATTCCCGAGGCCCCGGGCAGCGCCCGCAACTGGGATTACCGCTACTGCTGGCTGCGCGATGCCGCCTTCGTGGTGCGTACGCTCAACCGGCTGGGCGCGACCCGGACGATGGAGGACTTCCTGCGCTACATCTTCAACCTGGCCACCACCGACGGCAGCCTGCAGCCGCTGTACGGCATCGGCCTGGAGGAACGGCTCGACGAGCACGAAGTGCCATCGCTGGCCGGCTACCGCGGCATGGGCCCGGTGCGGCGCGGCAACCTGGCCTGGCTGCAGCGGCAGCACGATGTCTACGGCTCGGTGGTACTGGCCTCGACTCAGCTGTTCTTCGACCAGCGCCTGAACGACCCGGGCGACGTGCATACCTTCGCCCGGCTCGAACCGCTGGGCGAACGCGCCTATGCCCTGCACGACGTCCCCGATGCCGGGCTGTGGGAATTCCGTGGCCGCACCGCGGTGCATACCTATACCGCCGCGATGTGCTGGGCCGCCTGCGACCGCCTGGCCAAGATCGCCGTGCGCCTGGAACTGGGCGAGCGCGCCACGCTGTGGCGCGAACGCGCCGACCACATCCGCGAGCGGGTGCTGGCGCGCGGATGGAACGCGCAGCGGGGCCATTTCACCGACACCCTCGACGGCACCCACCTGGATGCCTCGCTGCTGCTGCTGGCCGACATCGGCTTCATCGACGCGGACGACCCGCGCTATGTCGCCACGGTGGAGGCCATCGGCCACGGCCTGCGCCGCGGCGACGCGCTGTTCCGCTATGTCGCCCCCGATGACTTCGGCGCGCCGGAGACCAGCTTCACCATCTGCACGTTCTGGTACATCGACGCACTGGCCGCGATCGGCCGCATGGACGAGGCCCGCGCCCTGTTCGAAAGCGTGCTGGCACGGCGCAACCACCTCGGGCTGCTGTCCGAGGACCTGGCCTTCAGCGACGGCGAGCAATGGGGCAACTTCCCGCAGACCTACTCGCACGTGGGCCTGATCACGGCCGCGATGCGGCTGTCGCGCAGCTGGCAGGAGGCCTCGTGAGCCGCCTGGTGGTGGTTTCCAACCGGGTCGCGCTGCCCGGCGAGAACCGAGCAGGCGGCCTTGCCGTGGCACTGCAGGCCGCACTGAAGGAACGCGGCGGCCTGTGGTTCGGCTGGAGCGGGCGCAGCGTGGCCGGGCCCAGCGGGCAACTGCACGAACACAGCGATGGCGCCATCCGCTACGCCACCCTGGACCTGTCCAAGGCCGATCTGGACAACTACTACAACGGCTTCTCCAACCGCGCGCTGTGGCCGCTGCTGCACTTCCGCCTGGACCTGGTGGACTACGACCGCAGCAAGCGCGAGGGCTACTGGCGGGTCAACACGCTGTTCGCCGACCGGCTCGCGCCGATGCTGCGCGACGACGACATCGTATGGATCCACGACTACCACCTGATTCCGCTGGCGGCGCTGCTGCGCGAGCGCGGCATCGGCTGCCGCATCGGTTTCTTCCTGCACGTGCCGGTGCCTTCGGCGGACCTGGTGCAGGCCTTGCCCGAGCACCACTCGCTGTTCTCGGCGCTGTATGCCTGCGACCTGCTCGGCTTCCAGACCCGGCGCGACATGGACCGCTTCCAGTCGTGGGTGCGCCTGTTCGGCGGCGGCCGCGTCATCGACGAGGCGCACATCCAGGCCCCCGACGGGCGCCGCGTGCGCATCGCCGCGTTCCCGATCAGCATCGACACGGCGCACATCGCGCGGCAGGCGCGCGTGGCCACCGGCAACAGCCCGGTACGCGCGCTGCGGCACAGCCTGCAGGAGCGCAAGCTGGCCATCGGCGTGGACCGCCTGGACTACTCCAAGGGCCTGCCCGAGCGCTTCCATGGCTTCGAGCGCTATCTGGCGCGCTACCCGCAGCAGAAGGGCAGCATGACCTTCCTGCAGATCGCGCCGGTCTCGCGCGGCAGCGTGGCCGAGTACCGCACGCTGCGCAGCGAACTGGAGCAGCTTGCCGGGCATATCAACGGCAGCCACGCCGAGGCCGACTGGACCCCGCTGCGCTACGTCAACCAGAACTACGCGCACAGCACCCTGACCGGCTTCTACCGCGAAGCCGCGGTGGGGCTGGTGACGCCGCTGCGCGACGGCATGAACCTGGTGGCCAAGGAGTACGTTGCCTCGCAGGACCCGGACGATCCCGGCGTGCTGGTGCTGTCGCTGCTGGCCGGTGCCGCCGACGAACTCAAGCAGGCATTGCTGGTCAACCCGCACGACCTGGACGGCGTCGCCGACGCCATCGCCACCGCGGCGAACATGCCGCGCGGCGAACGCATCGAGCGCTGGCAGGCGATGATGGAGCACCTGCGCGAGTACGACATCAACCGCTGGCGGCGCGACTACCTGCTGGCCCTGGAGGGCGGCTGAGCGGCGCGGCCGCCGGCAGCGCGGGCATGCACCGGAAACGGCGCCTTTCGCACGCCGCCGCGCTACAGCCCTGCCCGGCCTAATCCAGGAAACGGTGAACCTGCTCCGGCGATGGCAGGTAGCAGCTGCCATGGCGGCCGAACCAGCGGTAGCGGTTGCGCGCCAGCCAGCGGTAACCGCGGTCGCGCAGGGAGCGCGGCAGCAACCGCGCCAGTGCCGCCAGCCGCCAGGGGCCACCGAGGCCGGCCAGCACGCGCACGATGGCGTCGGTATCGGTATGCGCGTGCCCGTGCTCGACCAGCAGGAACGAAAGCGGATCATCCGGATCGAGGCCATGGGCACGCATCAGCCGGCGCCCGTGGGTGCCCTGCATCGCCGCGAAGCGGTAGCGACCATGGCGGTCGAAACGCAGCAGGAAGCGCACCCAGCGGCTGCACAGCGCGCAGACGCCATCGAACACGATCACCGGCGCAGGACCGGAAGCGGAGTCGGGCGTGCCTTTACCCATGGCCGCGGCCTCCGCCGATGCGGCCGCTGACGGGGACGTCCGGTTCTGCCTCCCGGTTCTCGATCGGCAGCAGCCAGCCTTCGTAGCGGATCAGCGGCCCGATCAGCGGCATCGCCACGTCCACCAGGAACGCATAGCGGTCGCCGTCCGCGCGCTCGCGGCAGCGCACCCGCGCGAACCAGCGGGCGGGCAGCGGCACGATGCCGAAGGCCCAGCCACGCTCGGCGCGCCAGTGGATCTCACCGTCCACGGCTTCCAGCGCGAAGCGGAAGCGCACCGCGCCCAGGCGTTCGCACAGGCGTCCCTGCCGCGCCCACAGCCGCGAGGCCATGCGCGCGTCGCCGAACCGGCGGTCCCAGCGCTCGCCGGCGCCATCGACCACGAACTCGACCGTCACCGGCACCGCCTCCGCATCCGGCGGCAGCCGCGCCAGCCAGGCGCAGGGCGCCACCAGCCAATGGCGGCCGCGGCGCACGCATGCCTGGCCACCCCAGCGCTGCCGGCGCGGCACCGAATGCAGCGCGCGCAGTACCGGCGGCAGCTGCGCGAACGCGGTGCCCAGCACCCGCTCGAACAGCGGCCGGTTCACCGCGCCATCCACACCAGCGTGGCCATGCGTCCGCTGCGACGATCGCGGCGGTGCGAGAACCAGCGCGCGGGATCGGCGATGGTGCACTGGTCGCCGCCGTGGATCGCCGCCGCGTCCATGCCCGCGGCCTGCAGCCGTTGCCGCGCCAGCGCGTACAGGTCCACCCGCCAGTGGCCGGGCCGGGTGCCGGTGAATGCCGTTTCGGCAGCGGCCGAATGCGCCAGGAAGGCATCGCGCACGTCGGCGCCGATCTCGTAGTGCGCCGGCCCGGCGGCGGGGCCGAGCCAGGCGATGACATCGGACGCCGGGGCATGCATCGCCGCCAGCGTGGCCTCCAGCATGCCGTCGGCCAGCCCGCGCCATCCGGCGTGGGCGGCGGCCACTTCGTCGCCCGCGCGGCTGGCGAACACTACCGGCAGGCAGTCGGCGGTGAGGATCGCCAGGACCACGCCGGGCACCGCGGTCACCGCGGCATCGGCCACCGGCTCGCCATCGGCGGCCTGCGCCACGGCGGGCGCATCGAAGCGCAGTACGCCGGTGCCGTGCACCTGGCGCAGCCAGTGCGGCGCCGAGGGCAGGCCCGCCAGCCGCTGCAGTTCATCGCGGTTGCGCTGCACCTGCCGCGGGTCGTCGCCTTCGGCCGAGCTGCGGTTGCCCAGGTTGAAACTGTCGAACGGCGGCTGCGAACCACCCGCGCCGTGGCGCAGCGTGGTGAACGCGCGTACGCCCGGGGCGGCTGGCCAGGCCGCCGGCAGCAGCGGCAACGCGGCGGCCATGGTTCAGCGCCGCTCGCGTTCGGCGAACAGGATGCTGTCCTCGCGCAGCGCCTTCATCAGCGCCAGCATGTCGGCCGGAACCGGCGCGCTGTTGCGGATCGCCTCGCCGGTGATCGGGTGCGTGAATTCCAGCGTCTCGGCGTGCAGCGCCTGGCGCCTGAAGCCGCGCAGCTGCGAAACCAGTTCGTCGGTGGCGCCCTTGGGCAGCTTCAGCGCGCCGCCGTAGAGCGGGTCGCCGATGATCGGGTGCTTCAGGTGCGCCATGTGCACGCGGATCTGGTGGGTACGGCCGGTTTCCAGCCGGCATTCCAGCGCGGTATGGGCACGGAAGCGCTCGCGCAGGCGGTAATGGGTGACCGCATCGCGGCCGTCCTCGCGCACGGCCATGCGCAGGCGGTCGCGCGGATGGCGGTCGATCGGCGCATCGGCGGTGCCGCCGGACACCAGCGCCCCGCTCACCACGGCCAGGTACTGGCGGTGCACCTCGCGCGCGGACAACTGCTCCACCAGCGCGCTCTGCGCCTGCAGCGTGCGGGCCACGACCATCACCCCGCTGGTGTCCTTGTCCAGCCGGTGGACCACGCCGGCGCGCGGCACCGACGCCAGCGACGGGTCGCGGAACAGCAGCGCGTTGACCAGGGTGCCGGTGGGGTTGCCGGCCCCCGGGTGGACCACCAGCCCGGCCGGCTTGTCGATCACGAAGACATGCTCGTCCTCGTACAGGACCGACAGCGGGATGTCTTCGGGGATGGCGTCGGTCTCGGTGTCCAGCGTCGCGTTCAGGATGGCCAGCTCGCCACCGCGCACCGGGTCGCGCGGACGGGCCGGGACGCCGTCGAGCAGCGCCGCCCCGGACTTGATCCATTCGCTCAGGCGGGAACGGGAGAATTCGGGGAACAGCTCGGCCAGCACCGCGTCGAAACGGCGGCCGGCGGCGGCGTCGGGCACCCGCGCCTGGCGGGAAGGAAGGGAAGCGTTGTCGGACATGGCAGGGGTATCGGCGGAATTCGGGGGGTCCCGGCGACAGGAATCAGTCGCAGGACAGGCCACTAGGCTATCATCGCCCCTTCGTATTCCTGCCGCGTCCCGCCCCGACCCATGATCCGACGCTCCCCGCTGCTGTCCGCTCCCGTCCGCATCACCGCCCTGCTGCTGGTGCTGGTCTTCGCCGCCACCGGCTGCCATCGCGGCGCCAAGGGCAAGAACGCCGACGAGGGCATGCCGGTCGAGACGCTCTACGAAAAGAGCCACAGGCTGATGGAGGGCGGCAACTGGTCCGGCGCCGAAACCAGCTTCAGGCGGCTGATCGCCCAGTACCCGTACGGCCCGTACACCGAGCAGGCGATGATCGAAAGCGCCTATGCCCAGTACAAGGCCGGCAAGAACGACGACGCGGTGTCCAGCATCGACCGCTTCATCCGCACCTACCCGACCCACCGCAACATCGCCTACCTGTACTACCTGCGCGGGCTGGCCAACGGCAACAGCGACACCGTGTTCCTGCGCCGGGTGTGGTCGCTGGACTCCAGCCGCCGCGACCTGTCCACGCCGCGCCAGGCCTACGCCGATTTCAACATCGTCACCGAGCGCTACCCGAACAGCCGCTACGCCGCCGACGCGCGCCAGCGCATGATCGAGCTGCGCGACGTGTTCGCCCAGCACGAGATGGACAACGCCCTGTACTACGCCCGCCGCGGTGCCTGGGTCTCGGCCGCCGGCCGCACCACCTACCTGCTGGAAACCTACCCGCAGAGCGCCTTCCAGAACGACGCGGTGGCCCTGCTCGGCGAGTCCTACGTCCACCTGGGCAACAAGACCCTGGCCGACGACGCCCGCCGCGTGCTCGAACTCAACGAACCCAACCATCCGTGGCTGCAGGGCGAATGGCCGAAGTACCCGTGGATCGCGCGCAAGCTCAACCCGTTCGCCGGCGAGAAGTCCGCCGCCACCGGCCAGCGCAACGCGCGGATGAACCGCAAGTAATCCGCGCCGGCCACAGCCGGGTCGCACGCACGACGCCCCGCAAGGGGCGTTTTGCGTTCCTGGGCAAGGCGAATGCCCGCACCGGCGCCCTCGACGGCACCGGGTGCGCAGGCCGCCAGGGGCGCGCCGGGCAACGCCCGGTGCGCGGTTGCGGAGTCGGGAAAGCGATTGTGAAAGCCCCCGGCACGCTGCGCCACGGGTTGCCGGGCGCGGCCGGCACGGGCTGCGGCGGGCGCCCGGCACGGGGTTCGCGGGGCGGCGCCAGGCCCTGCCTGGCACGCCGCGTCGCGGCGCAGTGCGCCGCGACAGGGTCGGTTACGGCTTGGCGGCAGCCGCGTCGTCGGCCTTGAACACGGTCCTGCAGTCGCGGCGGAACTCCTCGCCGGTGCTGCGCCAGGCGAAGCTGCGGCAGTGGCGGTTGCCTTCCTGGGTATCGGCCACCTTCACCGCGTAGAACGCCTGGAAGAACTCGTCGCGGCTAACCTGGCCGTCGCCGTTCCAGTCCATCTGCTCCTTCTCCACGCCGCGGGTGATGGCGATGCCGGCGTACCAGGCCCAGCCGAGCCAGCCCAGCGCCAGCAGCACCAGCACCAGCAGCGCGCGGCGGCGCGGGGTGAATCTGCCGCGCAGGATCATGACACCCGCCGGATGCGGGCTCCGAGCGCACCGAGCTTTTCCTCGATGTTCTCGTAGCCGCGGTCCAGGTGGTAGATGCGGTCGATGGTGGTATCGCCATCGGCCACCAGCCCGGCCAGGATCAGGCTGGCCGACGCGCGCAGGTCGGTGGCCATCACCGGCGCCCCGCTCAGCCGCTCGACACCGCGGCAGATGGCGGTATGGCCCTCGACCTGGATGTCCGCACCCAGGCGCAGCAGCTCGTTGACGTGCATGAACCGGTTTTCGAAGATCGTCTCGTTGATCACGCCCACCCCGTCGGCGACGCAGTTGAGTGCCATGAACTGCGCCTGCATGTCGGTCGGGAACGCCGGGTACGGCGCGGTGGTCAGGTTGACCGCCCTGGGCCGCCTGCCCTGCATGTCCAGGGTGATGGTGTCCTCGGTGGTCTCGATCTTCGCGCCGGCCTCGACAAGCTTGGCCAGCACCGCGTCGAGCGTGTCCGGGCGGGCGTTGCGCATCACCACGCGGCCGCCGGTCATCGCCGCGGCGACCAGGAAGGTGCCGGTCTCGATGCGATCCGGCAGCACCGCGTGGCGGCCGCCGTCCAGGCGCTCGACGCCCTCGATCACCAGCCGCGCGGTACCCAGCCCCTCGATCTTCGCGCCCAGCGCGATCAGGCAGTGCGCCAGGTCGGTGACTTCCGGCTCCATCGCCGCGTTTTCCAGCACCGTGGTGCCTTCGGCCAGCACCGCGGCCATCAGCACGTTCTCGGTGCCGGTGACACTGACCATGTCGAAGGTGAAGCGACCGCCCTTCAGGCGCTCCGCGCGTGCCTTGATGAAGCCGTTCTCGACGGTGATTTCAGCGCCCAGCGCCTGCAGCCCCTTGATGTGCTGGTCCACCGGGCGCGAACCGATCGCGCAGCCGCCGGGCAGCGACACCTCCGCCGCGCCGTACTTGGCCAGCAGCGGGCCGAGCACCAGGATCGAGGCGCGCATGGTCTTGACCAGTTCGTACGGTGCAACGTGCTGGTTGACGCTGCGCGGGTCGACGACGATCGCGCTGCCGCGCGACAGGGTGCCCTGGTCGATGGTGACCTTGGCGCCCAGCTCGCCGAGCAGCTTCACCGTGGTGATCACGTCGTGCAGGTGCGGCACGTTGGTGATCTCCACCGGCGCATTGGCCAGCAGGGTCGCGCAGAGGATCGGCAGGACGGCGTTCTTGGCGCCGGAGACATTGACTTCACCGTTCAGCACGTTGCCGCCGGTGACCACGATTTTCGCCATGTGTATGAGGCCAGTAGGTGGGAGGGGGCCGGCTCAGCCGGATTCGCCGGGAGTGACGGTTTTCAGGGCCAGCGCATGGATCGCACCGCCCATCAGGTCGCCCAGCGTCGCATAGACCATGCGGTGGCGGGCCAGCGGCAGCTTGCCGGCAAAGGCCTCGCAGACCACGGTGGCCTCGAAGTGCACGCCGTCATCACCGCTCACCTGGGCGCGGGCGCCCGGCAGGCCGGCTTCGATCAGGTTCTGGATGGTCTCGGCGTCCAAGTCGCTTTCCTAATAAAATGAACGCCCATTCTACTCCCCGAGTGGCGCCCGCATGGCTGCTTCCCCCCTTTCGCCGGACTCGCTGCACGACGCCGACCTGATCGCCAGCGGTCGCCGCGTCTTCGAGATCGAGCGCGCCGAACTGGACCGGGTCGGCGGCCGCATCGGCACCGAGTTCGCCGCCGCCTGCCGGCTGATCCTGGGCTCGCGCGGCCGCGTGGTCGCCACCGGCATGGGCAAATCCGGGCACATCGCGCGCAAGATCGCCGCCACCCTGGCCTCCACCGGCACCCCGGCGTTCTACGTGCACCCGGGCGAGGCCGGCCATGGCGACCTGGGCATGATCACCGCCGACGACGTGGTGCTGGCGCTGTCCTACTCCGGCGAGTCGGACGAAGTGCTGATGCTGCTGCCGGTGCTCAAGCGCCAGGGCAACCCGCTGATCGCCATGACCGGCCGGCCGCAGTCCAGCCTGGCCAGCGCCGCCGACATCCACCTGGACGTGAACGTGGACCACGAGGCCTGCCCGCTGGCGCTGGCGCCGACCTCCAGCACCACCACCTCGCTGGCCATGGGCGACGCCCTGGCCGTGGCCCTGCTCGACGCGCGCGGCTTCACCGCCGACGACTTCGCCCGCTCGCACCCGGCCGGCAGCCTCGGCCGGCGCCTGCTGCTGCACATCACCGACGTGATGCACAGCGGCGCCGACCTGCCCAGCGTGCGCGAGGACGCCAGCCTCAGCGAGGCGCTGATGGAGATGAGCCGCAAGCGGCTGGGCATGACCGCCGTGGTCGACGCCGGTGGCCGCCTGGTCGGCCTGTTCACCGACGGCGACCTGCGCCGCGCCCTGGACACCGACCTGGACGTGCGCACCGCCGGCATCGCCCAGGTGATGACCCGCGCGCCGCGTACCATCGGCGCCGACCAGCTGGCGGTGGAAGCGGCGCGCATGCTGGAGCAGTACAAGATCAACGGGCTGATCGTGGTCGACGGCGAAGGCCGCGCCGTCGGTGCCCTGAACATTCATGACCTGTTGCGGGCAAAAGTGGTTTAAAAGCCCGCACAATCACGCTTCCGGGCCCGATGGCCCGCCCCGCCGCAACGGATCGCCCGCACCATGTCCTGGTCTCCCCTCGCCCACTTTCCCGCCGAACTGCATGCCGTCGCCGCCACCATCCGGCTGGCGTGCTTCGACGTGGACGGGACCCTGACCGACGGGCGCCTGTACTACGACCACGCCGGCAACGAGAGCAAGGCGTTCTTCGTGCAGGACGGCCTGGGCCTGAAGCTGCTGCAGAAGCACGGCATCCACCCGGTGCTGATCACCGCGCGCAACAGCCTGTCGGCGCAGCGGCGCGGTGCCGACCTGGGCATCGACACCCAGATCGCGGTCGGCGACAAGCTGGCCAGCGTGCGCGCGCTGTGCGGGCGCTTCGGCATCGGCCTGGAGCAGGTGGCGTTCATGGGCGACGACCTGCCCGACCTGGCCCCGCTGTGCGCGGTCGGGCTGGCGGTGGCGCCAGCCAACGCGCACCCGCTGATCGCCGGGCGCGTGCACTGGCAGACCCGCGCCGAGGGCGGCCGCGGCGCCGCACGCGAACTGTGCGACGTGCTGCTGGCGCTGCAGGGCCGGCTCGACGCGGTCGTGGCGGAGTACGCGCGATGAACTGGCGCATGGTCATCGGCATCGGCCTGCTGCTGGCGGCGCTGGCCAGCGGCTGGTCGGCATGGCGGCAGCGTGGGACCCACGCGCCGTCGGGCGCTTCGCAGGTGCGCACCGATTACGTGCTGGGCGATTTCGAGATCGTCACGCTCGACAAGGACGGCAAGGAGGCGGCCACGCTGCGCGCGCCGTCCATGGAGCGCAACGCCGCCGACCAGACCTCGACCATCGTCCGGCCGCTGTTCCTGCTGCCCGACGCCGAGGGCCGGCACTGGCAGCTGCGCGCGGACACCGGCTGGGTCAGCCCCAAGGGCGAGGAGCTGCGCCTGCGCGGCAATGTCGCCGGCGACAGCCCGCAGGACGGCAGCACCCCGCCGACGACGTTCCGTACCACCGCGCTGGACGTGTTCCCCGAACGCAGCCTGGCCCGTACCGCCGAACCCGTCACCATGGCCCGCCCGGGCCTGCGGCAGAGCGGCGTCGGCTTCGAGGCCGACCTGAAATCCCGGCAGTATTCCCTCCTTTCCCAGGTCAAGACCCGTTATGAACCCAATGCTGCCCGCCAGGCTCGCTGAGCTCGCCAAGTTCGCGCCGACCGTCCTGCTCGCCGCCGCGCTCGTTCCCGGCGTGGCCGCGGCCAGGGAATCGGACCGCAACCAGCCCATGGACATCGTCGCCGACAACAGTGGCGGCAACCTGGCCGGCGGCAACGGCAAGTACCGTTTCAGCGGCAACGTGGTCATCGTCCAGGGCACGCTGGAGATCCATGCCGACACCGCCGACGTGATCCAGAAGAACGGCGAGACCGAACGCGTCGTGCTTGCCGGCAAGCAGGCCACGCTCAAGCAGCAGATGGACGATGGCACCTGGATGAACGCCCGCGCCGACAACATGGACTACAACGTCAACAGCGAGGTGATCATCCTGACCGGCAACTACAAGGTCGACTCCGAGCGTGGCTCCAACGCCGGCCAGCGCATGGTCTACAACACCCGCAGCGGCGACATGCAGAGCGGCGGCGATGGTACCCGCGTGCGTACCGTGATCCAGCCCAAGAACAAGGCGCCGGCCGCGGCGGGAGAGAAGAAGTAATGCTCGTCGCCGAAGGCCTGCGCAAGCGCTACAAGAACCGCGAGGTCGTGCGTGAGTTCGGCCTGTCGCTGGATGCCGGCGAGGTGGTCGGCCTGCTCGGCCCCAACGGTGCCGGCAAGACCACCTGCTTCTACATGATCGTGGGGCTGGTCGAGAGCGACGCCGGCCGCATCGTGCTCGACGGCCGCGACATCACCGGCGAGCCGATGTACGCGCGCGCCAAGCTGGGGGTCGGCTACCTGCCGCAGGAACCATCGGTGTTCCGCAAGCTCAGCGTGGCCGACAACATCCGCCTGGTGCTGGAACTGCGCGAGGACCTGGACGCCGGTGGCCGCGAGCGCGAACTGTCGGCCTTGCTCGACGAACTGCAGATCAGCCACGTCGCCGACCAGGCCGGCGCCAGCCTGTCCGGCGGCGAGCGCCGCCGCTGCGAGATCGCCCGCGCGCTGGCCGCCAAGCCGCGCCTGATCCTGCTTGACGAACCCTTCGCCGGCGTCGACCCGATCTCGGTCGGCGAGATCCAGCGCATCGTCACCCACCTCAAGCAGCGCGGCATCGGCGTGCTGATCACCGACCACAACGTCCGCGAGACCTTGGGAATCTGCGACCGCGCGTATATCCTCAACGAGGGCAGCGTGCTGGCGCAGGGAGCGCCGGACGAACTGCTGACCAACACCGACGTCCGCCGCGTCTACCTTGGAGACAGCTTCACGCTCTGATCCAGCCGCGGCAGGCCGGTCCTCCTTCTGCCTGGAACCGGGATGAAAGCACGGCTGCAGACATCGCTTGGACAGCAGCTGGTCATGACGCCGCAGCTGCGCCAGGCCATCCGCCTGCTGCAGATGTCCAGCACCGAGCTGGAACTGGAACTTGCCGAGGCGGTGGAGAGCAACCCGCTGCTGGAATGGGCCGACGAGGCCGCCCCGGGCGAGCCGGCCGGCGAAGCGGACGCATCCCCTGCGGCGGCCGATGCCGGCGACGGCCGCGCCGACGAGGGCATGGAATGGCCCGGCGAAGGCGAGCAGTGGAGCGGCGGCCAGGGCGGCTCGTTCGACGACAACGACGGTGACGCCAGCGAGCGCGTCGCCGAAGCCGACACCCTCGCCGACCACCTGCTGTGGCAGCTGCACCTGTCCCACCTGGGCGCACGCGACCGTGCCATCGGCGTCGCCCTGATCGACGCGCTGGACGAGGACGGCTACCTGCGCGAACCGCTGGCATCCATCGCCGAAACGCTGCACCCGGACATCGCTGCCGGCGAGGACGAGATCCTCACCGTGCTGCACCGGATCCAGCGCTTCGATCCGGCCGGCGTCGGCGCCCGTGGCCTGGGCGAATGCCTGGCGCTGCAGCTCGACACCCTGCCCGCCGCCACGCCGGGCCTGTGCCTGGCCCGGCAGATCGCCGCGGGACCACTGGAACGCCTGCCGCGGGCCGGCATCCCCGGCATCGCCGCCGAACTGCGGCAACCGGCCGAGGCCGTCGAACAGGCGGTGCAGCTGCTGCGCACGCTGGACCCGCGCCCGGGCCGGCAGCTGGGCGAAGTGTCCTCGGACACCTATGTCGTTCCCGACTGCGTGGTCTGGCGCCAGCGCGGCGTCTGGAAGGCCGCCCTTGCCAGCCATGCCGGCCCGCGGGTGGTGATCCACCGCGGCTACGAGCAGCTGATCCGCCGCTGCGGCGATGCCGACGCCAGCTACCTGCGCGGCCAGCTGCAGGAGGCGCGCTGGCTGCTCAAGGGCCTGGAAGCGCGCGGCGAGACCCTGCTGCGCGTGGTCAACAGCCTGCTGCACCACCAGGCCGGGTTCCTCGAGTTCGGCGCCCAGGCGCTGCGGCCGCTGACCCTGCGCGAGATCGCCGCCGAGCTGGACCTGCACGAATCCACCATCTCCCGCACCATCGCCCGCAAGCACGTGCGCACGCCGCGCGGCACCCTGCCGCTGCGCGCGTTCTTCGCCTCGGGCATCGATACCGATGGCGGCGGCGAGGCCTCCAGCACCGCGATCCAGTCGATGATCCGGCGCCTGATCGAGGCCGAGAACCCGCGCAAGCCGCTTTCTGACGCCAAGCTGGCCGACATGCTCAAGAGCAGCGGAATACCGGTGGCGCGCCGCACCGTGGCGAAGTATCGTGAAGCCATGAACATCTCCGCCTCCCACGAACGCGTACGCCTTGTCTGAAACGTTCGCGGCGGGCGGCAGGGTTCATTGGCAACCAAAGAACCACAGGAGGCATCCGATGCGTATCGAAACGTTTGGTAAAGACGTGGAAGTCACCCCCGCCCTGAAGGAGTACGTGGAGACCAAGCTGCAACGGCTGGGCAAGCACTTCGACCAGCACTGTGAAGTCAGGGTGACCCTGTCGCTGCAGAAGAACGAGCACCATGTCGATGCCAGCGCCAATCTCCCCGGCCAGACCCTGCACGCCGAGGCCGGTGGCCAGACCATGTACGCGGCGATCGACGTGCTGGCCGACAAGCTGGACAGGCTGGTGATCAAGCACAAGGAAAAGCATCTGCCACACGCCTCCCATGCACTGCGCGACAATGGCTGACATCCGCCACCGTCCGTTGCAGTCATGCCCCTGAATGACCTGATGGCGGCCGTGAGTACCCGGGTACTCGCGGCCGCCGACCGCGACAGCGCCCTGCGCGCCGCCGCCAGCCTGCTTGCCTGCCGCGAAGCCGGCGCCGACAGCATCTTCCGCAGCCTGTGCGACCGCGAGAACGTCGGCAGTACCGCCATCGGCCATGGCATCGCCATCCCGCATGGCCGCTCCCCCACCCTGCAACACCCGCGCGGCGCCTTCCTGCGGCTGCTGCAACCCATCGATTTCGGCGGCGCCGAACCGGTCGACCTGGTGTTCGCCATGGCGGTGCCCGAGCACTACACCCACCAGCACCTGATGCTGCTGTCCGAGCTGGCGGAGATCTTCTCCGACGCCCATGTCCGCGATGCCCTGCGCGCGGCCGACGACGGCAGCGCGCTGAAGCAGATCCTCGACCATCCGCAGCGGATCCGTCCCTCATGAATACCCGCATCACCGCCCGCGAACTGTTCGACCAGCAGCGCGAGAAGCTGGACCTGCGCTGGGCCGCGGGCCAGGCCGGCGGCAACCGCGAACTGGACGCCGGCGACACCGTCGCGCGGCGCCCGTCGCTGGCCGGCTACCTCAACACCATCTACCCGAACAAGGTGCAGATCCTCGGCACCGAGGAACTGGCCTGGCTGGACTCGCTGGACTCGCGCCAGCGCTGGGAAGTGATCGAGCGCATCATCCAGGCGCGGCCACTGGCGCTGGTCATCACCAAGAGCCACGGCTGCCCGGAGGACCTGCGCGCGGCCGCCGACGAATCGCAGACCCCGCTGTGGGTGTCGCCGCGGCGCGGCCACGAGCTGCTCAACCACCTGTCCTACCACCTGGCGCGCACGCTGGCGCCGCGGATCATCCTGCACGGCGTGTTCATGGAGATCTATTCCATCGGCGTGCTGATCACCGGCGAGGCCGGCTCGGGCAAGAGCGAACTGGCGCTGGAGCTGCTCAGCCGCGGCCACCGGCTGGTGGCCGACGACGCGCCCGAATTCACCCAGATCGCGCCGGACGTGCTCGACGGCACCTGCCCGGAACTGCTGCAGGACCTGCTGGAAGTGCGCGGACTGGGCGTGCTCAACGTGCGCCAGATGTTCGGTGACACGTCTGTAAAGAAGAACAAGTACCTTCGGCTCATCGTCCACCTGACCAAACCGATGACCGAACCCGGCAGCTACGGCTACGAACGCCTCACCGGCGACTCCGGCAAGCGCCACGTGCTCGACCTGGACGTGCCGCTGATCACCCTGCCGGTGATGCCCGGCCGCAACCTGGCGGTACTGACCGAGGCGGCCACGCGCCTGCACATCCTGCGCACCAAGGGCATCGACCCGGCGGCGATGTTCATCGCCCGCCACAGCAACCTGCTGGAGCAACGCACCCCATGAACGCCACGCCGGCCCCGTTGCTGGTCATCGTCAGCGGCCTGTCCGGTTCGGGCAAGTCGGTGGCGCTCAAGACCTTCGAGGACCTGGACTACTACTGTTCGGACAACATCCCGGTGGACCTGCTGCCGGAGTTCGTGCGCGGCGTGCTCGGCGAACGCACCGACGACCGGCCGCGGCGCCTGGCGCTGGGCATCGACGTGCGCGGCCGCAGCGACCTGAGCCAGCTCGCCAACTGGCGGCAGCGGGCGCGCGACCACGACATCGATGCGACCCTGCTGTTCTTCGAGGCCGACGACGACACCCTGCTGGCGCGGTTCGCCGACACCCGGCGGCGGCATCCGCTCAGCCAGCTCGGCCTGTCCCTGCCCGAGGCCATCGTCCGCGAGCGCGAACTGACCGCGCCGCTGCGCCGCGAGGCCAACGCCGTCATCGACACCAGCCGGCTCAACGTGCACCAGCTGCGGCGCAAGCTGATCACCGAATACGCGCTCGGCCACGGCAGTGGCCTGTCGCTGCTGTTCGAGTCCTTCGCCTACAAGCGCGGGGTCCCGGCCGAGGCCGATTTCGTGTTCGACGCCCGGGTGCTGCCCAACCCGCACTGGGACCCGGAACTGCGCTCGCTGACCGGCCGCGACCGCGAGGTCCGCGAATACCTGGACGCGCAGCCGGAGGTGATGCGCTACGCGGCCCAGCTCGAAGACCTGCTCGATACCTGGCTGCCCAAGCTGGGCAACGATACCCGCAGCTACGTGACCGTCGCCTTCGGCTGCACCGGCGGCAAGCACCGCTCGGTGTACCTGGCCGAGCGCCTGGCCCGGCATGCGCGCGCGCAGGGCTGGCCGGACGTGGCCACCTTCCACCGCGAACAGGACTGAATGGTGCGCGCAGGGCGCGATCCAGGCGCTATCGCGGACTGCACCCGACCTGTTAACGTTCAGTAATGACCTGCGGCATTCTTCTCGTGACCCATCCCGGCGTCGGCTCTTCCCTGCTGGAAGTCGCCACCCGCCTGCTGCGCCAGCTTCCGCTCGACGCCGAGGCCTTCGAGGTCCCGTTCGACGCGGACCTGGACGCGCAGCTGCCACTGGCCTCGGCGGCCATGCGCCGGGTCGAGGGCCCGGACGGCGTGCTGGTGCTGACCGACCTGTACGGGGCCAGCCCGAGCAACCTGGCAGCGCGGCTGGCGCGGCTGGGGACGCCGGTGCGGCGGGTGTCGGCGCTGAGCCTGCCGATGCTGCTGCGGGTGATGAATTATCCGGAACAGGGACTGGACCAACTGCCCGCCACCGCCGCGGCGGGCGCCCGAAATGGAGCCATCATCGACGATGCTTGAACGCGAACTCACCGTATCCAACCGCCTGGGCCTGCATGCCCGCGCGACCGCCAAGCTGGTGCAGCTGCTGTCCGGCTTCCGCGCCAATGCCACGCTGGTGGCCAAGGGCCGCGAGGTCAACGCCAAGAGCATCATGGGCGTGATGCTGCTGGCCGCCGGCCAGGGTACGCCGGTCACGGTGCGGGTACAGGGCGAGGACGAGGCCGACGCGATGGCGGCGGTCGTGGATCTGTTCGAGCGCCGTTTCGACGAGGACAGCTGATGGCGGCGGACGCGGCGTCGGTTCCCGTCCGCACCACGCCGGGAGGCGTGGCGGCATGACCGCGCTGCGCCTGCATGGTCATGGCGCATCGCGCGGCAGCGCGCTCGGGCGCGCCCGCGTGCGCCTGCCGCATGCGCAGGAAGTCACCGAGAAGCGCATTGCCGCCAGCGCCGTGGAGGCCGAACTGCAGCGCCTGCACCAGGCCATCGAATCGGCCCGCGCGGAAATGCGCGAGCTGCGCCAGCGCCTGCAGGGCGCTCTGCCGGCCGAGGTCGGCGAGTTCCTCGACCTGCACGCCATGCTGCTGGACGACCCCGAACTGCTGCTGGCGCTGGACGAACTCATCCGCAGCCAGCGCTACAGCGCGGCCTATGCCCTGCGCCTGCAGCGCGACACCCTGGCGCAGGTGTTCGAGGGCATGGAGGACGACTACCTGCGCAGCCGGCTGGACGACCTGGACCACGTCATCGGCCGCATCAACGCATTCCTGCACAAGCGCCCGACCGGCATGAAGGGCCTGGCGGGCGAAATCCTGGTGTGCGAGAACGTCGCTCCCTCGGAGTTGGCGCAGCTGCAGTCGCAGGGCGTGGTCGGCATCGTCACCAGCGCCGGCAGCCCGCTGTCGCACAGCGCCATCCTCGCCCGCAGCCTGCACCTGCCGCTGGTGGTCGGGGCCAGCGGCGTGCTGCACCGGATCAACGACGGCGACGTGCTGATCCTGGACGGCGGCAGCGGCGAAGTGGTGCTGGAACCGGCCGCCGACGACCTGCGCCAGTACCGCCAGCGCCTGCGCGAGCTGGCGCGCGAACAGCGCGAGCTCGGCCACCTGCGCTCCAAGCCGAGCCGCACCCTGGACGGGGTGGACATCACCCTGCTGGCCAACGCCGAATCACGCGAGGACGTGGCCCACGCGCACACCCTGGGCGCGCACGGGCTGGGTCTGTACCGCACCGAGTTCCTGTTCCTGCAGCGCAACGGCCTGCCCGACGAGGAGGAACAGTTCCATCACTACCGCGACGCTGTGCTCGGCATGAGCGGCCGGCCGGTGACCATCCGCATCCTCGACCTGGGCGCGGACAAGGCCGATCGCAGCGGGCTGGTGCTGGGCCGCGAGGAAAACCCGGCGCTGGGCCTGCGCGGCATCCGCCTGCTGCTGGCGCATCCGAAGGTCGCCGACACCCAGCTGCGCGCGCTGCTGCGCGCGTCCGGCTACGGGCCGGTGCGCGTCCTGGTGCCGATGGTCAGCACCCGCGAGGAGATCCTCGCGCTCAAGCGGCGCATGACCCGGCAGGTGGCGGCGCTGCGCGAGGAAGGCCACGTGCTGGCCGAGCACGTGCCGGTCGGCGCGATGATCGAGGTGCCGGCCGCGGCCATCGCCCTGCCGACCTTCATCGACCAGGTCGATTTCCTCTCGGTCGGCACCAATGACCTGGTGCAGTACCTGCTGGCGGCCGACCGCAACAACGAGGCGGTGGGCGAGCTGTATTCGCCGCTGCACCCGGCGGTGCTGCAGTTGCTGGCGCAGGTGATCGGCACCGCGCGCGCGCATGCCACGCCGCTGTCGGTGTGCGGCGAGATCGCCGGCGACCCGCGCATGACGCCGCTGCTGCTGGCCCTGGGCCTGACCGAGTTCAGCCTGCACCCGGCGACCCTGCTGGAAGTGCGCCGGGCGATCCGCGACTGCAACCATGGCGAGCTGCGCGCACGCGCCGGCAAGCTGCTGCAGGCGCGCGACCGCCGCGGCATCGAGCGCTGGCTCGCCGGCACCTGCCCCCCCTGAACGCCGGCGCCCCGGCGCCGCGCATCCACGCAGAGGGTGTGCACTGAAACACCGGCGCGTGATAATGACGCGCCCGACACCTTCCTTGCCGCATCCTGCATCGCGGCCCTCCCGTTCCCGGAGTCCCGATGGCCGAAGCCGTACGCCACGACAAGACCGCGCGCCAGCTGCGCATGCTTTCCGACGCGCTGGACAGTGGCCGGCTGGGGCCGGTGCGGCGGCTGGTCAACACGCTGGCGCCGGCGGAGATCGGCAACCTGCTCGAATCGCTGCCGCCGGGCAAGCGCGAGGTGGTGTGGGGCCTGGTCGACCAGGAAGACGACGGCGAGGTGCTGGTCCACGTCGGCGAGGAAGTGCGCGAAAGCCTGCTGGCCGACATGGACCCGGACGAGATCATCGCCGCGGTCGAAGACCTGGACATCGATGACCTGGCCGACCTGGTCGAGGACCTGCCCGACACCGTCATCGACGAAGTGCTCAAGTCGATGGACCGCGAGAACCGCGAGCGGCTGGAGCAGGTGCTGTCCTACCCGGAGGACACCGCCGGGCGCCTGATGAACCCCGACGTGGTCACCGTGCGCGCGGACGTCAACATCGACGTGGTGCTGCGCTACCTGCGACTGCGCGGCGAACTGCCCGACCACACCGACTACCTGTACGTGGTCAGCCGCCGCCACCAGTACCTGGGCCGGGTGTCGCTGGCCTCGCTGGTCACCCACGAGGACAGCACACCGATCAACCGCCTGGTCGACGACGAACAACCGGCCATCGACGTGGGCGAGAGCGCCGACGAGGTCGCGCGGCAGTTCTCCGACCATGACTGGGTGTCGGCACCGGTGGTGGACGACAACAACATCCTGATCGGGCGCATCACCATCGACGACGTGGTGGACATCATCCGTGCCCAGGCCGAGCACCAGGCGCTGGGCGCGGCCGGCCTGGACGAGGACGAAGACCTGTTCAGCCCGGTCTGGCGCGCCATGCGGCGGCGCCTGGTGTGGCTGTTCGTCAACCTGTGCACGGCGTTCGTCGCCGCCAACGTGGTCGGCCAGTTCGAAGGCACCATCGACAAGCTGGTGGCGCTGGCGGTGCTGATGCCGATGGTCGCCGGCCTCGGCGGCAACGCCGGCACCCAGGTGCTGGCGCTGATGGTGCGCGGCCTGGCGCTGGGCCAGGTGGGCGCCTCCAACGTGAAGGCGCTGCTGTGGAAGGAACTGCGCGTGGCCCTGCTCAACGGCCTGCTGATGGGCGCGGTGCTGGGGCTGATCGTGCTGGTCTGGTTCCACAACCCCGGCTTGTCGCTGGTGATCTTCATCGCCCTGACCTGCAACCTGCTGCTGGCGGCGTCGGCCGGGGTGCTGATCCCGATGACGCTCAAGCGGCTGGGGTTCGACCCGGCCCTGGCCAGCGGCATCTTCCTGACCGCCATCACCGACTCGATGGGTTTCTTCACCTTCCTCGGCCTGGCCACCCTGGTGCTGCTGCGCTGAGCCGCGCACCCGCGATCACGGCCGGCACTGCGTCCGGCCCTCACGTGCCCCCTACGCCGGACACCCTAGATGACCACCACCCTCAGCGACTACTACCAGCCCGGATGGCGCGACCATCGCCACACCTGCCCCGCCTGCGAATGGCAGGGCAGCTCCCGGCAGATGGAGCTGGAACTGCACGACGAGCAGAGCGAGTACGCCTGCCCGCAATGCGAGTTCCCGTTGCTGGTGGTGCTGCACCCGGACCTGCCGCAGGTCCAGGCCGCCGCCGCGGCCGGCAATGCCGAGGCCGCCGGACAGCTGGCCATCCTGGCCAGCGCGCCACACCGCGGATGATGCGGCGCACCGGGCACCGGCCTGCCATCACCGCTACGATGCCGGCATCCCCGGCGCGGAACGTCCCATGGCCTTGCCCCGTCTGCATCACCTTGCCCTGCTCGTGCTGATGGCCGTCGCTGGCGGCTGCGCCTCGCTTGCCGGCAGCGGCGATGGCCGGTTCGTCGCCCGCAGCGTCGAGCTCGATGGCGTGCGCATGCCCTACCAGGTATTCATCCCGGCGGCGTCGGCGCGCGGGGCCGGTGCGCTGCCGGTGGTGCTGTTCCTGCACGGCTCGGGCGAACGCGGCGACGACGGCAGGCGCCAGACCGAAGTCGGGCTGGGCCCCTACCTGCGCGCCCATGCGGCGGATTTCCCCGCGCTGGCGGTGCTGCCGCAGGTGGCCAGGGACGAGGAGTGGAGCGGACGCAACGCGCGTCTGGCGGTCGCCGCGCTCGATGCGGCGATCCGCGAGTTCGGAGCCGACCGCGGGCGCCAGTACCTGACCGGCATGTCGATGGGCGGCTACGGCAGCTGGAACATCGCCCTGGCCGACCCGGGGCGCTTCGCCGCGCTGGTACCGGTATGCGGCGCGGTGCGCCCTCCGCGCGCCGAACGGCCGGGCCTGCGGGTCGAGGCCGTCGCCGCGGAGGCCGACCCCTACCAGGCCATGGCCCTGCGCCTGAAGGACACCCCGGTCTGGATCTTCCATGGCGCGCGCGACGACGTGGTGCGGCCGGACGACGACCGCCGGCTGCATGCCGCCTTCCAGCAGGCCGACGCGCGCGATGTGCGTTACACCGAGTACCCGCAGGGCAACCACAACGCCTGGGACGCCACCTACGCCGACCCGGCGATGTGGCAGTGGCTGTTCGCGCAGCGCCGGTAACGCCGGCCGCGGGCCGGCGCCGCGACGCGACGCTCAGCCCAGCAGGGTTTCCAGCACCGCCATGCGCACGGCCACGCCGTTGGCGACCTGGCGCAGCACCCACGACTGCGGGCCGTCGGCCACTTCGTCGGTGACTTCCACGCCGCGGTTGATCGGGCCCGGATGCAGGACCGCCGCGTCGCTGGCGGCACGCCGCAGGCGCGTGGCGGTGAGGCCGTACTCGGCGTGGTACTGCTCCAGCGACGGCACCAGGCCTTCTTCCATGCGCTCGCGCTGCAGGCGCAGCATCATCAGCGCGTCGGCACCTTCGAGCATGGCATCGAAGTCCTGGCCGACCACGCAGCCGCGCAGCGTGTCTTCGTCCGGCAACAGCGACTGCGGGCCGCAGACGCGGATTTCGCCGACGCCCAGCGTGCGCAGCGCATGCAGGTCGGTGCGCGCCACGCGCGAGTGCTTGACGTCGCCGACGATCAGCACCTTCAGTTTCGAGAAGTCCGGGCCCTTGGCCTGGCGCAGGGTCAGCATGTCCAGCAGGCCCTGGGTCGGGTGCGCGCTGCGGCCGTCGCCGGCGTTGACCAGCGCGGTGCCCTCGCCCGCGGCGGCGGCCAGCTCGGCCACCGCGCCGTCGTCGGGATGGCGCACCACGAAGCCGCGCACGCCCATCGCCTCCAGGTTGCGCAGCGTGTCGCAGGCGGTCTCGCCCTTGCGCGTGGACGAGGTGGAGGCGTCGAAGTTCAGCACGTCCGCGCCCAGCCGCTGCGCGGCCAGCTGGAACGAACTGCGGGTGCGGGTGGACGGTTCGAAGAACAGCGTGCACACCGCGGTGCCGGCCAGCACCCCGCGCTTGTTGCCGACACGGCCCACCGCCGCGTCGCGGATCTGCCCGGCGCGGTCCAGCAGCTGCAGCAGGTGTTCGCGCGGCAGCCCCTCCAGGGTCAGCAGGTGGCGCAGGCGTCCGTCGGCATCGAGTTGGGAGGCGGTCATGGCAGGTCTTGGGGGTCAGGAAACGGGAGTGGCGTCGCCGGGGGCGGACAGCCAGCGTTCGATGATGACCGCGGCGGCGACCGCGTCCAGGTTGGCGGCGTCGCGACGGCGCTTGCGGCCCTCGGCGCGCTCGGTGGCGAAGCGTCGCGCGGCCTCCACCGAACTGGAGCGCTCGTCCACCAGCAGCACCGGCAGCCGGTAGCGCTGCAGCAGCTGCCGGGCGAAGGCCTGCGCGCGCTTGCGGTTGGGCTGGTCGTCGCCGTCCAGGGTCAGCGGGTCGCCGACGATCAGGCCATGCGGGCGCCATTCGCGCTGCAGCCGGTCGAGCGCGGGCCAGTCGGGGCCGTCGCCGCGCACCTCGACCACCGCCAGGGCACGAGCGCCCACGCCGTAGGCGCTGCCGATGGCCACGCCGATGCGGCGCGATCCGACATCGAAGCCCAGCACGGTGCTGTCGGCCGGAAGCGGCGCCGGATCAGGCATGGCCGCTGTACCCGGCCAGGCGGAACAGGTCCACGCCGATGCGCGAGGCGGCCAGTTGCCAGCGCTCGTCCAGCGGCGCGTCGAACAGCACCACCGGGTCGGCCGGCACGGTCAGCCAGCTGTCCTCGGCCAGTTCCTGCTCCAGCTGCCCGGCACCCCAGCCGGCGCAGCCCAGGGTGACCAGCGCATTGCGCGGGCCATCGCCACGGGCCATGGCCTCGAGGATGTCGCGCGAGGTCGTCAGGTACAGGCCCTGGCCCACCGCCAGGCTGGAATCCCAGTCGCGGGCATCGTCGTGGATGACGAAACCGCGCCCGGTGTGCACCGGGCCGCCATTGAGCACCGGCACGGCGCGCAGGCGCTCGTCGCCGGTGTCGATCTCCATCTGCGAGAGCACTTCGCCCAGGGTGTATTCCGAGGGCTGGTTGACCACTACGCCCATGGCGCCGTTGTCGTCGTGCTGGCAGATCAGCGCGACGCTGCGCGCGAATGCCGAATCGGTCAGCGAGGGCAAGGCGACCAGCAGGTGATTGGCCAGATTGTCGAAGTGCGTGGACATGGCCGCATTCTACCGTCAGCCACGCGGCCGCGCCCGGAGCGCGCCGCCGGCGCAGGCATGCACGCCTATACTGGCCCGCCCAGGGTCCATCGCCGCCCATGAGCGCCTATTGCGACATCGCGCCCGGTCACCCGGTCCACGCCCACTACCACGCCCGCGAGTACGGATTCCCGCAGCGTGCGGAGCAGGAACTGTTCGAGCGCCTGCTGCTGGAGATCAACCAGGCCGGGCTGAGCTGGGAAACCATCCTGCGCAAGCGCGAGGGTTTCCGCCGCGCCTACCACGGCTTCGACGTGGATGTCGTGGCGGCCTACGGCGAGGCCGACATCGCCCGCCTGCTGGGTGACGCCGGCATCATCCGCAACCGGCTCAAGGTGCTGGCCGCCATCCACAATGCCGGGGTGATCCGCACCCTGCGCGACTCGCACGGCGGCTTCGCGCAGTGGCTGGACGCGCACCACCCGCGGCCCAAAGCCGACTGGGTGAAGCTGTTCAAGAGGACGTTCCGCTTCACCGGCGGCGAGATCACCGGCGAATTCCTGATGAGCCTGGGCTACCTGCCCGGCGCGCACCGCGATGACTGCCCGGTGATGGCCGACATCCGCGCGGCGTCGCCGCCGTGGCTGGGCGGCGCCGGCGGCTGATTGCGCCCGGCGCCGGCCGGCGCCGTTCCGCCGTGGCGCCAGGCCCCTGCCCGGGCGCCTGGCGCACACCTGCCGCGCCTGCGCGGCGGCAGGCTCAGTAGCGACCGCTCAGGTTCACGAACCAGCCCTCGTGGTCGTAGTCGAAGTCGGTCAGGTCGTCGCTGAACTCGGTGAAGTTGTAACCGGCGCCGATGCGGAAGTTCCCGCTCAGGTCGCGGTCCACGCCCACCAGGAAGCCCTGCCGGGTGCCCCCGTCCTTGACCTGCAGCTGGCGGTATTCGCCCAGCGCATGCCACTGCGCGCGCAGTTCGTAGCGCGCCTGGATGGCACCGAAGGTGGTGGCCGAATCCAGCCACACGCCGGCCCCGCGACCCATGCGCACCTCGCCTTCGCGGCGGGCCAGCTTGCCGGCGAATTCCCAGTGCTGGTCGTGGCGGTAGACGCCCTCGAACGAGACGATCTGCGAACGCTGGTCGTACTGCGCGCCGCCCAGCTGGCCCATCGACGCCAGGTCGTAGAGGTAGGTGTAGCGGCCGAACAGGCCCCAGCGGGTGCTGTTCCAGGGACGATAGGCGAAGCCGAAATTGCCTTCGACGAAACGGGCGCCCGCGGCGGGATCCAGGCGGTCGTCGGTATCGGCGTAGTTGAAGCGCGCGGCGATGCGCCAACTGTCGTTGATGCGGTGGGTCATGCGTGTGGTGCTGACCCACTGCTCGCGACGCTCGGCACCGCTGTCGCGGCGCCATTCCAGCTTGCTCTGCCAATCGGTGTCGGGCGAGGTGCGCCCGCCGGAAATGCTGGCTGCGCGCCGCTCGACCACGCCGCCGCCCGTGCTCTCCAGTTCGCCATTGGACAGGGTGAAGCCGGTGTTCCAGCCCTGCGCCGGATAGAAATCCATGCCGAAGGTATGCGCCAGCCCGGCCTCGCCGCGCTCCTTCAGGAACTGGCTTTCGTTGAACACGTTGACCTGGCTGGAAACCCGCCAGCGCTGCCCCAGCGTCCAGCCGTTCTGCCCGCCCGGATTGAACAGCGGGTCGCGCTCGGTGGTATCGGCCGAATAGGTGTAGCCACCGTAGAAGGCGTGTTCCGGGCTGATGCGGTACTCGGCATTGAGCGTGGCGGCGTTGCCACGGTCGCCGTCGGTCACTTCCGCGCCCACCGACGAGTTGTTGCCGAACAGGTGCTTGGCACCGAGGGTAAAGGCATCGTTGTCGGCGTACTTGCCGCCGTCGTCGTCCACGGTCAGCTGGGCCACGCCGTACAGCTCCATCGTGGCGCCGAAGCGGTGCAGGTACTTGACCGCCGCCAGCGTGCCGACCGCATCGAGGTAGCTGCCCTGCTGATCGACCCTGCGCAGTTCGCCACTGAGGGTCCCCGCGTCGCTGGCCTGCCATTGCAGCGAGGCCTGGGCCTGGGCCAGCGTGTCGGCACCGCGCTCGGCGCGGGTGTAGCGGGTGTACAGGCCCAGGTTCGGGGTGAACTGGCCCAGCATCTCGGCGCCGTATTCGGTCACCGGCAGGCCCGTGTCGTAGCGGGACACGGAATAGCCGGCGTCGGTCTGGCGCCACCATGCACCGGCGGCCCAGTCCTGTTCGGTCCAGCCCAGCTCCCTGAAATTGGCGCGGGCTTCGAGCGAGCGGGCATCGCCCTTGCGGTTCAACGCGGTGTCGTTCTGCTGGATGAAGCTCAGGCCGCCGTTGTCGGAGAAGAACGCCGGCACGCCGAAGGATTCGGTTTGCGCGTACTCGGCCTTCAGGTAGGTGCCCTTGCCGGCCTGCAGGGTGAGGTCGGCGCCCTTGAGCGTGTAGTCCTCGCCGGCCCGGTTCTCGTCGACCCAGGTCGCGCCAAGGCCGACGTGGTCGCCGATCCAGTGCTTGCCACGGAAGCCCACGGTCACGTCATCGGCATCGAAGCCGGTCGGCACCCACTCGTAGTCGACCAGCAGGCGCTGTTCGAAGCCGTCCAGCGGCGCATCGCGGGTCAGGGTCGGGCTGTTGTCGCGGGTGATCTGCGCCAAGGGGCGGGTCAGCAGGATGCGGCCCTGCAGTTCGTCGATCTCGTAATCGGCCCCGCGCTGCAGCACCACCCGGTTCTCGGTACGGCCGCTGCTGCGGTCGCGGATCTCCAGGGTCACCACGTCCGAACCGGGCAGCAGGTCGGTATGCCGCAGGTAGTACAGGCTGCCACCGGTGCCGATGAATTCGTTGTGGCCCGGCGCGGTTTCGGCCTGCGAACCGAATACGCGCAGTTCGCTGCCGGCATCACCCCAGCGGTTGCTGGCGTTCGAGCGCCAGTTGAGCGCCGCGCCGTACAGCGCGCGCTGGTACTGGCCGAACTCGGTCCCGGTCAGGCCGGTGGCGTAGTTGCCCCACAGCGCCTGGTTCTTGTCCCAGTCCATGCGCAGGTAGAACCGGCCCATCGTGTCCACGTCGCGACGGGTGTTGGAATCGTCGCCGTAGACCGGGTAGTACAGGTCCGGGTCGAGGCGGCGGAAGATGTCCTGCGGATCGGCCTTGCCGAAACCGTTGAACAGCCGGTCCAGGTCGCGCTCGGTGGTATCGGCCTGCGCTGTCACCAGGTACCGGCCGCGCAGCTTGGCCTTGCCGTAGAACGCCAGCCGGCCATCGCTGATGACGTCGTCCCGATAGTTGGCGTCGCCACGGAACGGCTCGTTGGAACCGCTGACCTTGTTCTGCGCGATGGTCACGTCGGCCAGCGCGACGCCGAAGAAGTAGCGCCCGGTGACGTCCACGTCCAGGCGGTGCGCCGGACCACCCTCGCCGCCCACGCCGATGTCGAAACGGTGCGCGCCGACCGGCATCAGGTACTCGGCGACGAACTTGCGCTCCAGGTCCACCGGATAGCTTTCGCCGTTGATGCTCAGCGCCATGCCCGCGGGGATGTTGCGGCCCTGGATGCGGATGCGCGAACCGTACAGCGGGATGTTCTGCTGGCGCAGGCCGCTGCCGGCGAAGACGTCGTCGATCAGGCTCTGGGTCTGCGCCTGCTCGGCGCTCAGGGCATTGCCCAGCCGCTTCTCGGTGCTGTTGCGCAGCGCACTGGCGCCACGTTCGGCATCTTCGGGCGACACCAGCTGCAGCACCCGCGGCGAGGTTTCGTCGAACTGGCCGTTGGCGCCGGTGGCGCGCAGCACGTAGACCAGCTCATCGCCCTTGCGGAAGCGGTACTTGCCCGGCAACACGCCATCCCAGTCGCCATGGCTGACCGCCGCCACGTCCAGCGGCACGGTGGCCACGGGCTCGATCAGGTCGGCGTCGCTGGCGCGGTACAGGCGCACCTCCATCCGTTCGATGAAGGCCGGATAGTTGCCGCGCGCATAGAACTGCACCGGCTTGAGCACGCGCTCGCCATCGAAGGCCACCATCGACGGCGCCGATACCGACAGCTCCGGAGCGCCCAGGGTCGGGTCCTCGGTCGCCCACACCACCCCGCCACCGGGCAGGTCGATGGAGTACTTGCCCATCGCCACGGCCCGGCCCTGTGGTTCGACCGATACCTCGACACGGCGGTCTGGCTGCAGGGCGTCGGAGGACGAACCCGCATGGGTGCCCCGGGTCACCGGGGCGGCATGGCTGCGCGTGCGCAGCTGGAACAGCAGGCCGTCGTCGCCGGTGCAGGCGTCCGCGCCGCAGTCCAGCGCCGCAGGCGCCTGTTCCGGCGCGCCGCCCTGGATGGGTTCGGCAGGCTCGGTGGACCCGCCGGGCGCGCCGCCGTCCAGCTTCGCCGCGGCCGTGGCCAACGGGGTGGTCGCGCCGGCCAGCAGGCACAGCAGGGTGTAGTCCAGTAGCTTCATCTTCATACGCTTGTCCATGACCGGCCCCTTACTTGCGCACGCCAACCGGCACCGCCGGAACGTCCGCGCTGTCCACCCGCAGCCTGCTTCGCGCTTCGGCGCCCAGGCGTTTGCCCAATGCATCGGACACCGCCTTGGCACGCGCCAGGCCCAGGGCCGTGTTGTAGGCGTCGGAGCCGCGCACGTCGGCGTGGCCGACGATGGAGACGCGGCCGCTGCCCAGCCGTTCCAGCGCGGCAGCCACCGTGTCCAGCAACGCTTCGAAGCCAGGCCGGATGGCCGATTTGCCGGTATCGAACAGCACCGTGCCCAGCAGCACGCCCTGGCCGTCGATGCCGGCCACCAGCGGCGCGGTGTCGCCCACCTTGGCCCGGGCGACCACGCTCAAGGTCCTGGCCGTGGCCTCGTCGAGCTGCGCCAGCAGGGCGGCCTTGACCGCCGCCGCGCGTCCGAATGCCAGCGCCTCGTTGCTGGCCTCGGCCTGGATCACCACTTCCATGCCCGGGTGCTCGCGCACCTTCGCGGCCATGGCTTCCACCGCCTGCCGGTAGCGCGGCTGTACCTGGGCGCTGCCGGGCGCAAAGAACACTTCGCCCATTTCCATCTCCACCTGGCGCGCGCCACCCTCGACCGCCCGTTCCGGCAGCTTCACGCCCCAGTCGAAGCGGACCGGCATGCCCGGGGTGACCCGGCGCAGCAGCGGATTGTCGGTGGTGAACGCCGCACCGGTCGGCAGGGTGGACGGATCGAGCTTCAGGATGAAGTTGCGACCGCGCTCCCACGCGCCGCCGGGAATGCCGGCCAGGTGATAGCGGCCGTACTGGTCGGTTTCGACCAGCAGCCCTTCCACCGACGCGATGCGCACACCGGGGATGCCGCGCTCGTCGATGCCGGCATTGCCGATCACGTAATCGACCACGTAATCGTCCGCGCCGCGGGCGATGCGCCGCTCGACGGTCGGTGCCGCCGCGTTCATGCCCTTGGCCGCCTCACCGTCCCGATGGACCGTGGTGACGCCCGCGCGGTCCATGCGCACGCTCACGCCCTGGTCGCTGGTCAGCACGAAGTCATCGCTGAAATCCAGTGCCCGCAGGCGCTGGCGGACCACCACCTGGCGCGCATGGGCGGGATCGGCTTCAGACTGGCGTCCGCCGATCGCGCCCACGACGATGCCATGCAGCAGCGGCGCGCTGGCGTCGGCCTGCGGCTGCATGCCGTCGCCACGATCCACCGTGGTGGAATGGGCCACGTAGGCGCCCGGCGCGAATCCGCCCTGCACGGTGACCCCGGTCAGCGCGGCACTGTCCTGCCAGCCATCGCCATCGCGGTCGTTGAACACCGTGCCGAACACCAGGCTGTCGTCCAGCAGCGGATCGCCCGCCAGGGTCACCTCGGCGGTGGCCACGTTGGACAGCGGTTCGCCCTCCAGCGAGCGCGCCTGCGCCTGGTTGACCAGGGTCCCGGCGCGCACGCCCGCCCCCACCCGCATCAGGTACACCAGCCGCGCCTTGCCGCCGGCGCGGACGTCCAGGCCATCGAAGCGCAGCGGACGCTGGCCGGCCACGGTGGCGGCGTTGTCGCCGTCCTCGACCAGCAGCGAGCCTTCCACGTAGCTGAAGCCCGCCGGCGGGGTGTCGATGACGCTGCCCCCCATCAGGCCGACAGTGCCGCTGTTCTCTACGGTCAGCGTGTAGCGCACCAGGTCGCCCAGGCGCACCTCGCGCATGCCGGCGACCTTGGTCACCCGCAGCTGCACCTGGCCGGCGACGATCACGGTCACCGTGGCGGTGACGCAGTTGCCCGGATTCAGCACCTCGCAGATCGTGTACGAGAAGGTGTACGTGCCGGTCGGGATCGCGGTACCGATGCGGATGGTGCCGTCCGGATTCATCTTCAGGCCCGGGTGCGACGGCACGCCGGGCACCAGGGTGACCTCGCCGGGGCGGATCGGACGCCCGCCGAGCGTGTGCTTTTCCAGCACGCTCGGGGTCGTACCTCCGCCGTCGCCGGAAAGCGGCTCGGCATTGTCGCCCACCGGCTCGATCGCGGGCGCGGTGACCGTGACCGTCACGCTTGCGTCGGCGCAGTTGCCCGGATGCAGCGCCTCGCAGATGCGGTAACCGATGGTGTAGGTACCGGCCGGCGTTGCCGATGGCACGCTCACCTCGCCCGTGGCCGGATCCAGCACCGGCACCGGGCCGCCCTTGAGCGGAGTGGCCGGCGTGGTCACGGTGCCGGTGATCTTCGTCGGGTCGACCGGCGCCCCGTCGAGGGTGTCGTTGTCGTAGGCATTGCCCAGCGAGGGCGCGCCGGTGCTGCCATCGGTTGCCGGCGGTACGTCATCCACCGCGACGATCAACCGCAGCGCCACCACCACCGTCACCGTGGCGGTGTCGCACACCGTCGCGTTGGGCGCGGCCAGGCACACCCGGTAGGAATAGGTGGTGGTACCGGCGAAACCGGGCGCGGGAACGAAGGTGATCGCACCCGTCGCCGGATCGACACTGAGGGTGCCATCCGCCGAGGTCGCCGTCAGCGTCACGCTGGCCGGATCGATCGCGCCGCCGACGTGGGTGTCGTTGTCCAGCACCGGGGTGGTCACCGGCATGCCGGCCTTGGTCGTGGCGCCATCGTCGTTGGCGCGGATGGACACCACCGGCGTGCTCAGGATCGTGCTGCAGCGCGGATCGCCGGTGCCGGCCGGGCACAGCGGGCCGCTGGCACGCGCGGTGTTGCGGACCACGCCGGCGTCGGCGTCGGCCTGGGTCACCGTGTAGGTACCCACCAGCTGGCAGACCGCGCCCGGGGCCACGCTGGCGCAGACGATGCTGCGCGGCGTGATCAGGGCATCGCTGAGCTCCACGTTGGCCAGCGTCGCATTGCTCCTGTTGGTGAGTGTCACCGTATAGGTCAGCACGTCGCCCACGGCCGCGTCGCCGCCGGTGCTGTCCGCGGTCACGGCCTTGCCCAGCTCCTGGTCCAGCGCATGAGTGATGGGCGTGCGGGTGCTGCTGCTGCCGGTGACCGCCTTCGGCGCCACGCCGGGGGCGGGTGCAGGCGGCAGGCCACGGGCAGTGGCGCTGTTGACCAGCACGCCGGCATCCACGTCCGCCTGGGTCAGCGTGTACAGGCGCGGGCCACAGGTCATCGACGCACCCACGGCCAGCGTGGTGCCCGGACAGGCCACCGCGCCGCCCAGCAGCGGATCGTTCAACGCCACGCCGGTCAGCGCCACGTTGCCGGCATTGGTCAACACGAAACTGTAGGTCAGGGTTTCGCCGGCACCGTAGCCGGTCGGCACGGTCGCGCTCTTGACCAGGTCAAGCACCGGGTTCTGCGCGACCAGCGCGGTGGTGACCGCGGCACTTGCGCAGGGCGCGCCCACCGGGCACGCCGGGTCGCCCCCGCCTGCCACCCGGGCGGTGTTCACCGCATTGCTGCCATGGATGATCGGCGACACGTTGATGGTGATCATCGCCGTCGCGTTGATCGCGAGGCTGGCCCGGGGCACGGTACAGGTCACCGTCTGGCCGCTGATGGCGCAGCCGGCGGCGGTGTTGATCAGCAGGTCCGCGGGCACCTCGTCGACGACCGTCGCATCGGCGATCGCGTCCGCCGTCCCGGTATTGCTGACGGTGATGACGTAGTCGAACGGGACGCCCACGATCGCGCTTGCCGGACCGCTCTTGGCGATCGCCAGTGCCGGTGCAGTGATCGTGGTCGTCACCGCGTTGCTGGCGCAGCCGGCGGTGCAATCCGGATCGCCACCGCCACTGACGCGCGCGGTGTTCTGCACGCTGCTGGCCGCGGCCGCGGTCGGGGTGACGTTGATGGTGAAGTCCGCCGGGGTCGCGGTCGTCAGACCCGCCGCGACCGTGCAGGTCACGGTCTGCCCGGCGATACCGCAGCCCGGGGCGGTGTTGATGGTCAGGCCGGCCGGCACGTCATCGACGACCGTGGCGACGGCCGTCGTATCCGCCGTGCCGGTGTTGCTCACGGTGAGGGTGTAGTCGAATGCCACGCCGACCACCGCCGTCGCCACCGAGGCGCTCTTGGCGATGGCCAGTGCCGGCGCGGTGATCGTGGTCGTCACCGCGTTGCTGGCGCACCCGGTGGTGCAATCCGGATCGCCGCCACCGCTCACGCTGGCCGTGTTGCTCACGCTGCCCGCGGCCGCAGCCGCGGCCGTCGGCGTCACCGGAATCACGTAGGTCGCGGTGTTGCCGGGCGCCACGTTGGACAGGCCGGCGGCGATCGTGCAGGCCACAGTCTGGCTGCCGGCCGGGTCGAGCGCGCAGCCGGACGGCAGGCTGCCGATGGCCAGGCCCGTCGGTATCACGTCGGTCACCGTCGCGGCGGCGGTCGTCGGCCCGGTGCCGGAGTTGGTCACGACGAGGGTGTAGTTGAATGCCGCGCCAACCACAACGGTCGCCGCCGAGGCGCTCTTCGTGATGGCCAGGTCCGGCCGGCTACCGACCGTCACGATCACCGTATTGCTGCGGCAGGGGCTCGCCACCGGGCAGGCGGTGTCACCGCCGCCGCTCACGGTCGCGGTGTTGCTGGTGCTGCCGGTCGCTGCCGCCGTGGCGGTGACCCGGATGGTACGGGTCACCGTATCGGCGGACGCCAGCGAGGCGATCGTGCAGGACACGACCTGCTGGTTCTGCGTGCAACCGCCGGGCAGCGATGCCGCCACGATCGTCAGTCCCGTCGGAATCGAATCGCTCACCTGCACCGGCGCGGTGGTGGCCAGCGCACCGGTGTTGCTCACCTGGATGACATAGTCGAACGAGGTACCCACCGGCGCGCTCGCCACCGAGGCGCTCTTGCTGACCGCCAGCACCGGGCTGGGGAACTCGATGCGGAACGCGCAGTCGGCCGATACCGGCCCCGTCGTGTAGGTGTACTTGCCGCCGACCGGGCCACTCTGCGTCACCGCGCAGGTATCGGAAACGACGGTCGGCACGCTGCCGGCCACGTTGGGCGTGACCGTGAAGGTGCCGGTCGAGCCTTCCTCCACCGAGGGCTCACCGGTCCAGGTGCCGCCGATGACGGTGGGCGACACCACCCAGGCACGCGCGAAGACCGCGGTGACGTTCCTGTTGGCCGACCCCATGTTCAGGTGGCACTCGCTGCCATTGACCGCCGTGCAGTCCCCGGCGGGATCCCAGCGCTTGAAGATGCTCCCGGCACCGGCGACCGCCGTCAGGTAAGCGTCTTCGTTCTGGCCCAGCTGCTGCTGGCTGCAGGCCGCCGCCGGAACAGGAGCCGCGGGACAGGCCGCCGCGGCAGGCACGGCATCCACCCGCCCGGAGCCCGCGCCCAGGGTGTTGACGGTCAGGGTGTACTGGGCGGTACTGACCGGGGTGCTCATGCCGGCCGAATCGTTCGCCGCCGCGCTGTCCGTCATGCCCGCCGGAGGCGCCACCGTGACCACGGTGACGACCGGCGTGCCGGCAGCCGCTGCGTTCAACGTGGTGATCGTATAGACCAGGGTCTGGCCCACCGGCAGGTTGCCGGTGGTATCCAGCGCCCCGGTTCCGCTGGCCGCGCCGCAGCTGGCCGTGCCCGGCGCGCTGCAGGTCCAGCTGGCCGCGGCGGCATTGGTCACGCCGCTCAACGTGGTCTGACGGATGAGCGCGCCGGTGACGTCGACCGGGCCGTGGTTGGTCACCGTCACTTCGTACGTGACGGCTCCGCCGGCGAGGTAGGACGGCACGTTGCCGTTGCCGATCGCGATGCCCAGGTCCACCAGGACCGCCGCGCCGGCGGCGATGCGGGTCTTCACCAGCGGCCCGATGAACGGGCTCACGGTGTTGGCGCGGACGTCGTAATCGCCGTTGTTGATGACCGCACCGCTGCCCGAGGTCGCGGCGTCGGCCGGTACGGTGAAGGTGACCGGGAAACTGCCGCCGGCGCCGTTCACCAGGTCGCCCACCGGACAATCGATGTAGTCCGCCCGCGGCGGGATGCCATCGTGGACGCCGGTGCAGGTGTTCGGGTAGCTGCCGGGGACGAACGCCAGGTACTTGCCGTCCGCGGTGACCGGCGCGGCCAGGCGCACCATCGATCCCAGCGCGTAGACGCCACTGTTGTTGACGTAGTTGTAGGTGTAGGTGACCTGTTCGCCGGGCTTGGTGGTGGACGGCCCCGACGCGGCCACGCTCAGGCCCGGCATCTTCGAGCCGAACACGTCCATGTAGACCTGTGCCGTGTGATCGGCGGCGCCTGGCTGGCAGTTGGAGACGAACACCTTCAGCACCACCACGTCACCGGGGTCCAGCCGGCCATTGCCGGGAGCGATGTCGAAGCCCTGCCAGTTGGTGGAGCGGTAGTTGCCGACCCGGGTCCACGGGATGCCGGCCTGTCCGGCGAAGTTGAACGTCTGGAAGAGCTGGGTGTTGCCCTTGGTCTTGTTGACCACTTCCACGAAGAAGAACGGCTGTTCCACCGCGCTGTGCCCGGCGTCGTAGAGCACGGGTGCCATCGCGAAGCGGATATGCACCTTGCCGTCCACGGGATCGACGTCGGCCAGCGTCATCGTGGCCTCCTGCTCGATCGAGGTCGCCTTCCTCGCCTGCCCGTCGTTGCCACCGACCAGGGCCGATGCGGTTCCCGAGAACGGGAACTGCAGGATGCCGTTGGTATTGGCCGCGGTGCCGGGCGAGGTGAGGATCTGCGCGCGGTAGCCGCTGCCGTTGCCGCCGGTCGTCGTCGTCCCGGTGGCCACCAGCCCCAGCTGCGCGGTGGTGGTCGGCGCATCCGTGGCCAGGACGTTCGGGCGGTTGTAGTCGCGCAGCGTCCAGTCGGAAAAGCTCTGGGTCTCGAAACCGCCGTTCCTGATCTGCGCCTGCGCCGCGGGCGCCACCGCCAGCAGGGAGAACAGGCCCAGCGCCGCCAGTGCCGCGCCAATGCGCGGCCGCCAGCCCATGAAGCCGGCGCGCCGGCATTGCAGCCCCTCGCGCATGGAAGGTGCGGTGTTGACGCGGGGATGAGCTGAAGCCTTCATGGGCGGTACCCGTGATTCGAATGCGGCATGTGGATTGGAAGAGCGGCCACCCGGTGGCCGCGGCTCGCGGTGCCCGCGGGACGCGGGGCCGGGGCAGGTGATGTCATTCAATGGGCATGGCCCTGGACGCGCGCGGCATCGTCGGCAACGTTCACCGTGATGCCGTTGGGCAGGAGCATGTCGCCGGCGCGCTGCCCGGCACCGCAGCGCCCCAGCCAACGCCCCTGGAACCGCACCGGGCCGACGTTGTTCTGCGGCGCCTGCGGAAACCTGACGCTGAAGGTGCCGCCATAGACCGACTGCAGGTCGCCCCACAGTTCCATGCGTCCCTGGACGGGGCTTTGGTGGGTGCTGCAGGTCGTGGCGATCTCATGGCCGCCCCCCTGCCCGGTGCGCCGGGTGACGTGCGTGCGGCTGCAGTTTTCCTGCGCCGGCAGCAGCGCCAGCAGCATGACCGGCTCCACGGCGGTGCTGGTGCATTGGCGCACCGTCACCTCGGGCTGCATCGCGCTCCCCGGGCCCTGCGCCGCATGCGCGGCCAGGGTCACCTCCCACAGTCCCGGCTTGCGTGCCGGCAGGCTCGACCCGGTGGCAGGCGAAGTGCCCTTGGCGGCCGGTGCGGCCGCTGCGACACACGGCAGCACGAGCAGCAGCACTGCGCCCAAGGGGCGCCACAGGCGCGCCAAAGGCATACCCCACGGGCACGCGGATGCGGCCCGGGCAGCTTCTTCAAGCACTGGAACCATCAAGCCCCCATTTTCAAAGCACTACCCGCCTGTGCCGCCATCCGTCGCCGGGAAGGACGAAAACCCACCCGCGCACGCACCCGCCGTCGCTGCCGTTCGGCAGCAACGCGTTACATGCAAGACAGAAGCCCCCTTCTCGGAATTGAGCGGTCGCCCGCACTTCAATTCCTACATGGGTCACATTTTCACGTGGATTTCACGAAATTACAACGACCACGTATCGCCTGCCGTTTGTCTTTCTTCCAAGGGGGCAGACTGCGCGGCATCCCCATCGGCGCAATGCGGGCCAGGCAGGGGATGACCCGCTCAATGCGGCCGGCCCGGCGCTGCCTGCCGACGCACGCACGCACGCAAACGCGACACCACGGCAGCGCGCACGCCCCGCCGCTCGCCGGCATCCACCGATGATCATCCGCACGCGCGCCAGGCGGGCGGGCCTCGCATGGCCGCCGCCACGACAATCGGGCAGAGTGGGAAAGGCCAGCCCAGGCCCGCGCTCCTCGGCGGCAGCGGGGCAGCGACAGCCGCTACTGCCCTGCCCGTCCACCGGCAGGGCCATCGGCCGGGCGCAGGTTCAGCGCGTGCCGGCGATCTCCACGCCATCGAGCCCCTGCGAAAGGGTCTTGGCATCGCCGCCCTGCGAGAGCTTGATGCGCAGGCGCACCTCGTTCTGGGAATCGGCATGGCGCAGCGCGTCGTCGTAGCTGATCTCGCCGGCCTGGTACAGCTCGAACAGGCTCTGGTCGAAGGTCTTCATGCCCAGCTGCACCGATTCCTTCATCACTTCCTTGAGCTTGTGGATCTCGCCGTCGCGGATGTAGTCCTGCACCAGCGGCGTGCCCAGCAGGATCTCCATCGCCACCCGGCGCCCCTTGCCATCGGGCGTCGGCACCAGCTGCTGCGCGACCACGCCCTTGAGGTTGAGCGAAAGGTCCATCAGCAGCTGGCTGCGGCGGTCTTCCGGGAAGAAGTTGATGATGCGGTCCATCGCCTGGTTGGCGTTGTTGGCATGCAGCGTCGCCAGCACCAGGTGGCCGGTCTCGGCGAAGGCGATGGCGTGGTCCATGCCTTCGCGGGTGCGGACCTCGCCGATCATGATCACGTCCGGCGCCTGGCGCAGGGTGTTCTTCAGCGCGGCTTCCCAGCTGTCGGTGTCGATGCCCACTTCGCGCTGGGTGATGATGCAGCCTTCGTGCTTGTGCACGAACTCGATCGGGTCCTCGATGGTGATGATGTGCCCGGTCGAATTCTGGTTGCGGTAGCCGATCATCGCCGCCAGCGAGGTCGACTTGCCGGTGCCGGTGGCGCCGACGAACAGGATGATGCCGCGCTTGGTCATCGCCAGCGTCTTGATCACCGGCGGCAGGTTCAGCTCCTCCACCGTCGGGATCCGCGTCTCGATCCGGCGCAGCACCATGCCCACCTGGTTGCGCTGGTAGAAACAGCTGACGCGGAAGCGGCCCACGCCAGACAGGCCGATGGCGAAGTTGCACTCGTGGGTCTTCTCGAACTCCTCGCGCTGCGCCGGCGTCATCACGTTGAGCACCATGTCGCGGCTCTGCTGCGGGGTGAGCGGCGTCTGCGTGATCGGGCTGATCCTGCCATGCACCTTCATCGACGGCGGCATGCCGGCGGTGATGAACAGGTCCGACGCCTTCTGGTGCGCCATCAGCTTGAGGAACGAAGTGAAATCGATGGTGCTCATAACGGGCTCCTGTGGAACCTTGATCTGCAGGCCGGCGCCGCCGCCCTCCCCCGGGGCCGACGGCGTTGCCGGTACCGACTGTACGCCTTCCCCGGCGCAACGGCGACGCGGCGTGCCGCGCCGTCCCGCGCCTTATTCGAACAGGCGCCGGTCCTTGGCGTATTCGCGGGCCTGGTTGCGGGTGATCAGGCTGCGCTTGACCAGGTCCTGCAGGTTCTGGTCGAGGGTCTGCATGCCCGCCTGCTGGCCGGTCTGGATGGCCGAATACATCTGCGCGACCTTGTCCTCGCGGATCAGGTTCCGGATCGCCGGCGTGGCCACCATGATCTCGTGCGAGGCGATGCGGCCACCGCCGACCTTCTTCAGCAGCGCCTGCGAGATCACCGCGCGCAGCGATTCGGACAGCATCGAGCGCACCATCGGCTTCTCGCCGGCCGGGAACACGTCGATGATGCGGTCGATGGTCTTGGCCGCCGAACTGGTATGCAGGGTGCCGAACACCAGGTGGCCGGTCTCCGCGGCGGTCAGCGCCAGGCGGATGGTTTCCAGGTCACGCAGTTCGCCCACCAGGATGTAGTCCGGGTCCTCGCGCAGCGCCGAGCGCAGCGCCTCGTTGAAGCCGTGGGTGTCGCGGTGCACTTCGCGCTGGTTGATCAGGCACTTCTGCGGGGTGTGCACGAATTCGATCGGATCCTCGACGGTGAGGATGTGGCCGTATTCGTTCTTGTTGATGTGGTCCACCATCGCCGCCAGCGTGGTCGACTTGCCCGAACCGGTCGGGCCGGTGACCAGGATCAGTCCCTGCGGCTGCTCGATCAGCTGGCGGAACACCGGCGGGCACGCCAGGTCCTCCAGGGTCAGGACTTCGGAGGGAATGGTGCGGAACACCGCACCGGCACCGCGGTTCTGGTTGAACGCGTTGACACGGAAGCGCGCCAGCGAGGGAATCTCGAAGGAGAAGTCGACCTCGAGGAATTCCTCGTAATCGCGGCGCTGCTTGTCCGACATGATGTCGTACACCAGGGCATGGACCTGCTTGTGGTCCAGTGCCGGGATGTTGATGCGGCGCACGTCGCCGTCGACGCGGATCATCGGCGGCAGGCCGGCGGACAGGTGCAGGTCCGAGGCCTTGTTCTTGACCGAGAACGCCAGAAGTTCAGCGATGTCCATACGCTGTGTTTCCCCGAGGTTGCGGATGGCTGGAAGGTGTTTCCCCTGCCGCGCAGTATAGCCCTCCGGCGTAAGAGGTCGATCCACCGCTGCCGATTGCAGGCAACGCGTCACAGCGGCTGCCGCGCCGGCCGCGCGACGACCGCCGTTGCCGGCGCGGCCGGTGCCCTGGCACCCCCGGGCCGCGGGTCTGGCTACACTGTCCGGCCGGGCGGCGCCTTGTGGCCGACGCCCGGGACACGCCACCCGATCGCTACGAGGCCTGCATGAGCGGCAATCACCCGACGTCTTCCCTTCCCGCCGGCATCGCCTTCGTCGGCGGCGGCAACATGGCCCGCAGCCTGATCGCGGGGGTGACCCGGGCCGGCATGCCGGCCGCCGCGATCGAGGTCGTGGAACCCCAGGACGCCCTGCGCCAGGCCCTGCAGCACGAGCACGGGGTGCGCACCGCCGCCGCCATCGCCTCGGCGGCACTGGACGCACAGGTGCTGGTGCTGGCGGTCAAGCCGCAGGTGATGGCCGCGGTCTGCGCCGAACTGGCGCCGCGGCTGCGCGCCGGCACCCTGGTCGTGTCGATCGCCGCCGGCGTCACCCTTGCCGCCCTGCGCGGCTGGCTGGGGGACGCCGCGGTACTGGTCCGCGCCATGCCCAATACCCCGGCGCTGCTGGGCGCCGGCATGACCGGGCTGTACGCCGGTGCCGAGGTCGGCAACGCCGAGCGCCAGCTCGCCCAGTCCATCCTCGCCGGTGCCGGGCAGATCCGCTGGATCGAACGCGAAGCCCTGATGGACGCGGTCACCGCGGTTTCCGGCAGCGGCCCGGCCTATGTCTTCGCCCTCGCCGAGGCGATGGAGGACGCCGCCCGCGCGCAGGGGCTGGCCGATGACGCCGCGCGGCAGATGGTGGTGCAGACCATCCTCGGCGCGGCACGCATGCTCGCCGAGGGCGGGCAGAGTCCCGGCGCCCTGCGCCAGGCCGTCACCTCGCCCAACGGCACCACCCAGGCCGCGCTGGAAACCCTGGCCGGCGGCGGTTTCCACGCCCTGGTGGGCGACGCGGTGGCCGCGGCGGCACGGCGCGGGCAGGAGCTGGCCGGCGCCGGCTGACACCAGCCGTCCACTGGCGGCACGGCCGCCGCGCATCACCGTGGACCGCTCGACCCACCAACACCGAAGCCCACCGGCGCGGATCCGCTCAGCGGTGGTCGGCGCCGTCGTGCATGCGCAGGTCCTGGCGCAGGATGCGGCGTACCTCGAGCACCGCTTCCGGGGTTTCCTGCACGCTGTGCCCGGACAGGATCACCTTCTCCGACAACGCCCCGTCCAGATGCGCGCTCCAGTACGGCACCAGGCCATCGTCGGACGCCTCCAGCGGCATGTCCGCCTTGCGCCGGGCAATGACCGAGTGGTACTTGAGCCCGGGCGCCATCGGCAGCGCGGACGAGGCGCTGATGAACGGATCGGTCGCCTTGAGGTTGTCGATGCTGTTGCCAATGCGCGGCGGCTTGGACGTGTCCGCGGACGGCTCGACGTCCTGCATGGCCAGGAACACGTCCTCGAACTTGCCCAGGATGGTCAGCGGCAGCCGCACCAGCTTGCCGATCAGGCGCCCCAGCCGGTTGCCGGCGATATCGGTGCCGCGATGCGGCGAGGCGATGAAGATCGCGCGCCCGACATCGGGCTGCGGCGAGAAGCGCGCCAGCGGGCCGAGCCGGGCCTCGACCCGGCGCAGGCGCTCGCCGCGCAGGTTGAAGCGCTCCACCGCGCCGTTCCACAGGGTGTCGCCCGATTCGCTGAGCATCAGCCGCGCGATCACCCCGCCCATGCTGTGGCCGATGAACACCATGTCGTGCGTCGCCGCCGCGGTGCGCCCCGGGTCGAAGTGGTCCAGGGTCCGGTTGAACGCGTTGCTGACGGTGTAGCGGTTCAGCGCGATCGGCGCGTTGGTCGGGTAGTACACCGACCAGATCTGGTAGTGCCGGCGCATTTCCGGATCGCCCATGATCTCGTTGGCGAGGTTGACCCAGGCCTCCGGGCTGCTGGCCAGGCCGTGCAGCATGAAGATGATGCGCCGGTCCGGGTCGTACGGCTGCATCAGGTAGATATGCGGCTCACGGATGCCCTCGCCGCGGCCGAACAGGGTGCGCAGCGACTCGGTGGCGAACCCCGACTGCGCCATCCACAGGCCGTAGGCGGCGGTGAAGTTGGCCGCCAGCGGCACCTCCTGGCCTTCCAGCCGGAGACTGGTGGTGGTGTCCGGCGACCATGCCTCCAGGCGGATCTCGCGCGTGGCCAGCACCTCGTCCAGGGTGCCGCCGCCAAAGCGCAGCAGCGCGGTGGCGTTGATCGCCGGCATCTCGCTGAACACCGGCGCCGCGACCGGGCCGGCGCCGTCCACCGGAACCGCCAGCGGCGGCGCTTCCATCACCACCACCAGCTCGGCGCCGAACCCATCGCGGCGATAGGTGCTGCGCAGGCCGGCAAAGCTCACCGAGGCGGCCGACACCAGCTGCCGCGGAACGCCATCGAGCTGCAGCCGGTCGAAATCGGAGCGGATCGTCCAGCGGTCCACCTGTACCGGGCTGCGGTAGTCGGCGCCCTCCAGCACGCGGGCGCGGGTGTGCTGGAACACCACGGCCGCGGTCTGCTCGGCGGCGTAGTTGTAGTAGTCGCGCACCTGCGTGAGCCGGTCCTCCAGGGCGCGCTCGGCCGGCGTACGCCCGCTGAAGAACAGGTAGGCATAGGCGTAACGCGCGGTCTCCAGCCAGGCATCGAGCGCGGCATCGGACAACGGATTCGCCTCACCCACCCGGGCCCGCGGCGTCAGCGCGAGCGCCTGCTGCATCCACAGTTCGGCCAGCGTGGACAGGCGCTGCTCGGCCTGCAGCCCGTCGGTGGTGGCCACGGTCTGCCGGCATGCGGGCAGGTCCCTGGCGCATTGCGCGGCGGTCAGCCCGATCACGCTCAGCGACTCCTGCGACAGCGCGCTCAGGCGTCCGCTGCTGAGGATGTCCTCGCGCTTGAGCATCGCGTAATCGGCCGGCGTGACCTGCTTGACCTTCACCATCGCGCAGCCGCTGGACAGCAGCAGCGCCGCGGCGAACAACGGAGCCAGCCAGTGGCGCATGCGCGCCTGCAGCCCATGCGTCATGGAACATGTTCCTCGGCAATGCCGGGGACGCCTTGGCGGATCCGGCGGGAAAAATCGGCCACGTCGCCCGCCTCGCGGGCGCGCTGGGTGATGCGGCCGCGCTCGCGCAGCGTGGCAAAGGGCACCCCCGGAACCAGCCCACCGACATCGTCGGCGTACTCGGCCAGGTAGCCGGAAAGCAGCAGCCGGTAGTCCAGCGGCAGCGTCGGCACGATCCGGCGCATCAGTTCGTACACGACGGTGGTGCAGTTGCTGGTCAGCGTGTTGTAGAACGCAGGCGCCCGCTCCAGCGCCTGCGCCTGCGCGACGTAGTCGCGCAGCAGCGCGCGCATCCCGTCCTGGTCCAGGCCGTGCAACCGGTAGAGATAGACCTCCTCGCCGCGCACGCTGGTGCGCACCTGCACGATGTCGCGTTCGTCGGCGGCCACCAGCACCGCCTCGAACCTGCGGAAGAAGCCGCCCAGCGCCGAGAACGATTCGCCGCGCTCCTTGCGGATCTCCAGCGAGAACACCACCTGCCGGCCGTCGGCGAAACCGAAGGAGACCAGCGTGTGCGCGATCGCCGGTCCCATCCAGTAGGACAGGATCAGGTCGACCGAACGCACCTGCGCCAGGTCGTACTCGCGCCGCTCCCAGTGGACGTCGTAGTCGTCCTCGCCGCGCCAGTGGAAATCGCGCACGTTGTCCAGCAGCAGGCGCCCGCCCTCGATGCGGGCATGCAGCGGCTGGGCGACGTCATCGGCCCATTGCCGGTCCTGGCGCGGCTGGATCGTCGCCCACCAGCCCAGCAGCAGCGCCAGTGCCGCGGCGAACACCGCGAGCGAACGCCAGCGCCGCCGGCACGCAAAGCACGCGCGCAGCGCCCACACCCCGGCAATGCACCAGGGCAGGATGACCACCCCGCGGGCCACGGTACCGCCGGGGAACTGGAACCACAGCGCCAGTGCGCCCCACGCGCCCACCGCCAGGCAGGCGAGCACCAGCCCGGACCGGCCCAATCCACGCAGAACCCGGCCCCGGGTCACCGCCCTAGCTGTCGCCAAGCACGCCCCCACGACCGTCCACCAGGCCTGTACGGCCGTCCCGCCTTCCACACCACCTGGCCGTACCTTCGCCCGCCGCCACGATCGCTCCATCCTGTTCCGTCCTCCGGCGGCGCAACGATAGCGTGCAGTCGGCGGAAAGCCGAGTGAAACCTGTACCTGCCAGGCGGGCCGCAAGCCGGTGCGCAGTGTGCCCGGGCCTGCGCAACATGGGCGGCCAGCGGTGGGCGGCACCGCGCCGGCACCGGCCCGGCGGCACACCGCCTGCGAGCATGGCAGGCCCCTGCCCAAGCACACCCGGGCAGTGCGGCCATGGCCGGCTGTAACCGGACTGCAACCGTGGCCGCGGCATGATCCCGCCCTTGCGTGCCGGGGGACGGTGCCGGGGAAGATCGCGTGTCGCTTTCAATTGAAGAGACGGGGGCAACGGATGCCCTGCTCGACGACAGCGGAAGGACGCGCTGGTTCGTACGCCACATCCTGCCGCACGAACCGGCGCTGCGTGCCTGGCTCGGGCGCCGGCACGGCGCCGGCTTCGACGTGGACGACATCATCCAGGAAAGCTACGCCCTGCTGGCCGAGCGCACGCGCCTGGACGACATCCTCAATCCGCGTGCCTATCTGTTCCAGGTCGCGCAGTCGCTGGTGATACGCAACCTGCGCCGCGCGCGGATCGTGCCGATCCAGGCGATGGAGGATTTCGGCCACGTCGAGTTCGCCGACGCCGCCGCGACCCCGGAAGAAAGCGCCATCGACCGCGATGAGCTGCGGCAGCTGGCGCAGGCCATCGCCGCCATGCCCGAGCAGACCCGCGAGGCGTTCGTGCTGCGCCGCGTGCACGACCTGCCGCAGCGGGAAATCGCCAGGCGCATGCGGCTGTCCGAAAGCACGGTTGAAAAGCACATCTCGCGTGGCATCCGCTGGCTGGGCGAATGGATCACCGCCAGCCTGGCCCGCACGCCCTCCCCCTCCACGCTGCAAACGGAAACGAGATCGACCCATGGACGGACGCGAAAGCAGCAGTGAGATCGCACGGGCCGCCGCGGCCTGGGTGGCACGGATGGATCGGGCACCGCTGTGCGCCGCCGATCAGGCACGGCTGCGCCACTGGCTGGCCGCCGACATCCGCCGCCGCGGTGCGTTGGTGCGGGCGCAGGCACTGTGGCTGAAGGCCGCCGCGGCCGGCAATGCGCTGCCACCGACACGGCTGCCGGAGCGAGCCAACGCCACCGTGCAGACCGCGCCACGCGCCCGCCACGGCAGCGCCCGCCGGCGCACGCTGCTGCGCTGGTCCGGTGCGGCAGCGGCCTCGTTGATGCTGGCGGCGCTGCTGTTCATCAGCGTTCCCGTGCCCACCGCCTACGCCACCGCCAAGGGCGAAATGCGCCGGGTGCCGCTGGTCGACGGCTCGACGCTCACGCTCAACACCCAGAGCCGGGTGCGCATCCACCAGGACGATGGCCACCTGCGGGTACAGGTGGTGCGCGGCGAAGTGTTCTTCGAGGCCGCGACCAATGCCACGCCATTACGGGTGGAAGTCGATGGCCGCCGCTTCGACGCGAACGCCGCCGCGTTCGCAGTGCGCCGGCTCGACGGCCAGCCCGCGCAGATCGTGGTGCAGAACGGCAGGCTCGATGCCGTGGACGGCAACGCGGGCGGCGCCGGCATCGGCGCCAACATGCGCCTGTCGATACCATCCGGGCGCGGCAGGGTCGCGCCCACCCCACTGTCCGCCACCGACCTGCAGCAGGAACTGGCATGGCGCGACGGCAAGATCGCCTTTCGCGGCGAGTCGCTCGCGCACGCGGCGCGCAGCTTCTCCCGCTACAGCGACATCCGGATCGTCATCGCCGACCCGGAGCTGGCCAGCGAACCCATCACCGGCCTGTTCGCCGCCAGCAACCCGGTCGGATTCGCGCGTGCCGCGGCCGCGGTGTTCGGCGCCCATGCAAGCCAGGGCGACGGCGTGGTCGTCGTCAGCCGGCAGCACTGAACCACGTCGGCGCGGCACGCCGTCCACGCACATGAATTTTTCGTGACAGATGGAGGAAGCACCCGGTGCCGCAGCTCTATGGAGGGACCCCGTCGGGCACCCCCACACCAAGAGCAGCGAGATGATCCAACCGAAGAAGCTCCTACTGGCCAGCGCCGTGGTATTCGCACTGGCCTCCGCATCGCAGGCGATGGCGCAGCAACGCAACTTCAACGTACCGGCGCAGCCGGCAGCGCACGCGATTCCCGAGTTCGCCAGCCAGGCCGGCGTGCAGATCGTGGCGCCCGCCGGTTCGCTGCAGGATGTCAGCACGCCGGCCATCCGTGGCGAGATGGATGCCCGCGACGCGCTGCGCAAACTGCTGCAGGGCACCGGGCTCGAGATCGGCTCGGACGACGGCAGCATCATCACCCTGCGCAGGAAGCAGGCCGCCGGTGGCATGCCGGCGCAGGGCACCGGCTACATCACCGGCAGCGTGTTCGACCCGGCCACCGGTGGCTTCCTGCGCAATGCTGCGGTGCGCATCGCCACCGCCGCCGGCAGCCGCACCGTGTACTCCGGCGAGCGCGGCGAATTCGCCCTGGCCGAGGTACCGGCCGGCGAGGTCACGATCAGCGTCAGCTATGCCGGCTTCGGCGACGCCGAGAAGACCGTGCGGCTGGACGGCGATGGCCGCCAACGGGTGGACATCGAGCTCTACAGCACGCTTGCCGGGCGTGGCGCGGACACCACCCTGGACACGCTGCAGGTGGTGGGCGCACGCGAAGGCGATGCACGCGCGATCATGGAACAGCGCGCGTCGATGAACATCACCAACACGCTGTCGGCCGACAGCTACGGCGAGATCATCGACGGCAACCCGGGTGAATTCCTGAAGAACATGCCGGGCGTGGATTTCGACGTCACCGCCGACGACGTGCCGCGCAACATCTCGCTGCACGGCCTGCCGCAGCAGTACACCGGAGTGACCATCAACGGCGTCAAGCTGGCTGGCGTCGATGCCAACGACGGCGCCGCGGCCTCGCGTACCTTCAGCTTCGAGCAGTCGGCCCTGACCGGCGTCGATTCGATCACCGTCTACACCACCAGCGGCGCCGACATGGACGCCAACGCCCCGGCCGGCACCATCGACATCCGCACCCGCAAGGCCTTCGACGGCAAGGGCCGGCGCATCACCGTCGACGTCAACGGCGCCACCCATTCGGCGCTGTGGGACGGATACCGCAGCGGCCCGCGCGAAGGCGGCTACGACCAGAAGTTCCTGCCCGGCTTCAAGGCCAGCTACGCCGATGTATTCCTCGATGGACGCCTCGGCGTGGCCGCGGGCATCAGCAACAGCACCAGCCTGGTCGAGCACGTGCAGACCACCGCCAACCGCAATTACGTTCCCACCGCGGCCAGCCCCGAACCTTACGCGGTCACTTCGATCGTCGGCACCAACTACGAACGCGAGTACAACCGCCGGGCCGCGTCGCTGGGCGTGGACTTCAAGGCCACCGACCAGTTGATCCTGTCGCTGATGGCGTCGGCCAGCCGCGGCGACATCGAGGCCGCGCAGCCCGCACCCACGTTCACCACCAACGCCCGCTCGCGCGGCGTGCAGGGCGACCCGGTGCTGGATTTCGTCACCCGCTCGGCCGCCACCGCCACCACCCTGAGCACGGCCAGCACCTACAACTACAAGTTCGGCCACAGCCGCAACGTGATCCCCAGCTTCGAGTGGAGCACCGAGAAGTTCCGGCTGGCCGGCAACCTGTTCTACTCCAACTCCGACAGCCAGTACGATTCGACCCGCAAGGGCCAGGTGCAGACCTTCAACCCGGTCACCTCGACCGGCAACTTCAGCGCATCGCGCAGCAGCCAGTACGAGCAGGACTGGAACATCGTCCAGACCAGCGGCCCGGACTGGAGTCTGCCGTCGAGCTATACCTTCAGCGGCCCGGCGACGGTCACCACCCGCAGCGGCAAGACCGCCGAGGCACGCAACACCGGCGGCAGCCTGGACCTGAGCATCTACCAGGACATCGGCCGCGTGCCGGTGACCTGGAAGACCGGCCTGAAGCTGTCCACCACCCGCTACGCCTACGAGAACACCTCGGCCGCGCACAAGTGGGTCTACACCGGGCCGATGGGCAAGGCCGAACTGCTCGAGTACATCCGCAGCGACAACGCGTTCACCTTCGGCCGCGGCGGCATGACCGTCACCACCTTGAATGGCGGCAGCCTGTACATGCCCAGCCTGACCCGGCTGTACCAGATGATGCAGGCCAACCCCGAGCAGTGGACCAACACGCTGACCGCGGCGAACTGGTACGACGCCCATGTCGCCAACTCACGCCGCCTGGACGAGCAGATCGGTTCGGCCTACCTCATGGCGACGGCCGACTTCAGCCAGCGCCTGAAGGGCCAGTTCGGCGTGCGCTGGGAACAGACCCGCAACACCGGCTACGAGTTCGATCCGCTCAGCGCGCAGGAGCTGGCGGCCGCAGGCCATGCGGTCGATCCCGCCAGCGGCCGCGCCACCACCATCGACGGGCTGAAGTACCAGTACCTCACCCGCGACCGGATCGAACGCCGCAGCCGCTACGACGACTTTTTCCCCAGCGTCTCGCTGAAGTACTCCTTCGACAATGGCCTGGACCTGATCGCCGGCTACAACCGCGCCATCCAGCGGCCCGACGTGGGCATGATCGCCGGCGTGTGGTCGGTGGCCGAGACCGAGGACGGGACCGTGGTGACGGCGCCGAACACCAGCCTGAAGCCCGAGTATTCGGACAACTTCGCGCTGCGCGCGGTGAAGTACTGGGAACCGGTCGGGCTGGTCGCGCTGAACTACTACCACAACCGCATCAGCAACGGCATCGTCGCCCGCAACCTGTCGGCCCAGGAATTCGGCTACACCGGCGACCTGTATGCCGACGCGATCTTCAGCACGTCGGCCAATCAGTCCGACCAGGCCATCAGCGTCGATGCCTGGCAGCTGGAATTCAACCATGCCATGGACTACCTGCCCGGCGTCCTGCGCGGCCTGACCGTGCGTGGCGCGTACATGTACGCCAACCCGTCCGAGCCGCTGCCGCGGGTGGCCTCGCAGGTCGCCCAGTTCGGCGTGGGCTGGAAGCACGGCCGGGTGCGGCTGAGCCTCAACAGCGTCTATTCCAACGAGAAAGACCGCGGCCAGACCGGCAACATCACCACGCCGGGCGGGACCATCACCCAGTCGCAGCCGTTCATTCCCTATGCCGAAGTCAACCTGTCGGGCAGCTACACCGTCATCCGCAAGACCCGCGACAACGTCATGGGGCTGGAGGCGTATTTCTCGGTGAACAACCTGCTCAGGCGCCACCGCGGCACCTGGTATCCGAACGACGAGATCTGGCCCGGCAGCGCCGGGCATCACAGCCAGATCGACATCTACAGCGGCCAGAAGGCATCGATCGGCATCCGCGCCCGCTTCTGAGCAGGCCGTCCACATCCATCCGGCGCGCGCACCGCAGGGTGCGCCGCCTCCTGCATATCGAGGATGACCATGCGCACGTTTCCCGAACTGAGCCGCCGCAGGTTCCTGCTCGGTGCCAGCTCGCTGGCCCTGTTCGCCGGGCTTGCCCCGGCACGCGGCGTACACGCCGCGCCGAAGCTCGACGGCTACCCCTTCACCCTCGGCGTCGCCTCGGGCGACCCGTGGCCCGATGGTTTCGTCATCTGGACCCGACTCGCGCCCAGGCCGCTGCACGAGCACGGCGGCATGCCGATGGTCGCGGTACCGGTGAAGTGGCAGGTGGCCGAGGACGCGCACTTCGCGCGCGTCGTACAGAGCGGCGAGTACCTGGCACGGCCCGAACTCGGCCACAGCGTGCACGTGGAAGTGGCCGGGCTGCAGCCCGCGCGGCCGTACTGGTACCGCTTCATGGTCGACGGCAGCGATGCCAGCACGACCGGCACCGCGCGCACCGCGCCGCGCGCCGGCGATGTCCCGGAACGCCTGCGCATCGCCGTGGCTGGTTGCCAGGCCTACTTCCATGGCTGGTTCGATGCCTACCGCCATCTCAGCGGGGAGCACGACCTCGACGCGCTGTTCCATTACGGCGACTACATCTACGAAGGCAGCGAGGCGGCATCGCGCAAGGCCGGGTACGCGATCCACGACGCGGCCGGCAACCCGGTCGAGCGCCTGCACCATGGCGACGAGCTGTACACGCTGGACGACTACCGGCGCCGCTACGCGCAGTACAAGAGCGACGCCGACCTGCAGGCCGCGCATGCCGCCGTTGCCTTCATCTGCTCGTTCGACGACCACGAGGTGGACAACGACTGGAACGGCATCTGGGACCAGGACCGCACCCCGCCGGAACTGTTCGCACTGCGCAGGCTGCACGCGATGCAGGCCTGGTACGAGAACTCGCCGGTGCGCCGCGCCCAGCTGCCGCGCGCGGACGGCGGCACCCGCTATTTCCGGCGCCTGGATTACGGCAACCTGCTGCGCATGCACGTGCTGGACACGCGCAGCCACCGCGGCAACCAGATCTGCCCCAACCCCAGGGCGCTGGCCAAATGCCGCTTCGAGCAGGGCCAGGACTCGAGCATCCTCGGCGCGGAACAGGAAGCCTGGCTGCATGCAGGCCTGGGCGGCGGCAGCCGCTGGAACCTCATCGCGCAGCAGGTATGGGTGATGCCGCTGCAGGGGCGCGACCCCGACGGCCGCCTGCACGGCGCGTATGAGGACAAGTGGGATGGCTTCCCGGATTCGCGGCGACGCCTGGTCCAGGGCATCCACGACCGCAGACTCGGCAACGTGGTCATCGCCACCGGCGATGCGCACATGAATGCCGTGGCCGAAGTGCCGCTGCGCGACGACGAACGCGACGGCCCCGCGGTGGCGACCGAGTTCCTCGCCACCTCGATCTCGTCCAATGGCGACGGCGCGGTCGATTCGCCGAGCGTGCGCCGCTTCGGCCAGGCCGACAACCCGTTCCTGAAGCTGATCGACAACCTGCGCGGTTACCACCTCCACGAGATCAGCGCCACGCAATGGCGCACCGACATCAAGGTGATGGACCAGGTCCAGCGCAAGGGAGGGCGGCTTTCCACCCGGGCCAGCTTCATCGTCGAACCGCACGTGCCGAAGCTGCACCGAGCATGACGGCCACGCCGGCATTTCCACGTCCATGTCCACATCGGCATTCCCGCGGCTGCCGATCGGCCGCGATGCACCCCACGAGCCCATGAACACACGCCTCCTGCTCCTCGCCTTGCCGGTGCTGGCCACCAGCGCCTTCGCACAGCCGCCGGAAATCGGCCAGCCGCTGCCGTCCTGGCGCGAAGGCGAACTGGACATCCACCACATCAACACCGGGCGCGGCGACGCCCTGTTCTTCATCCTTCCCGACGGCACCACCCTGCTGGAAGACGCCAGCGGCAAGACGCTGGAGGCTGCGCCGTTCTCGTTGCCGAGCCGCCCCGATGCCTCGCGCCCGCCGGGCGAATGGGTCGCGCGCTACGTACAGCGGGTGATGCCGCCCGGCCATGGCGGCATCGACTACGCGCTGCTCTCGCATTTCCATGGCGACCACATGGGCGCGATCACCGCCGACTCCCCGCTCGCCGCCAACGGCGCCTACCGGCTCAGCGGCATCACCCAGGTCATGGAGTCCGTGCCGATCGCCACGATCCTGGACCGCGGCTGGCCGCATTACGATTTCCCCACGCCGATCCGCAACGCCACGGTCGACAACTACCGCCGGTTCCTCGACTGGCAGATCCGGCACCGTGGCCTGAAGGTGGAGCGCTTCGCACCGGGCCGCAACGACCAGATCGCCCTGCTGCATGCGGCCGGCAACTACCCGGGCTTCGAGATCCGCAACCTGTACGGCAACGGCCAGGTCTGGACCGGCAAGGGCAACGGCACGCGCGAACTGTTCCCGCCGCTGCACACCCTGGGCAAGGACCAGCAGCCGATCGAGAACATCCTCAGCAACGCCTTCGTCATCCGCTATGGCAGGTTCGATTACTTCAGCGGCGGCGACCTCAGCGACGAGCGCGTCGCCCTGCCCGATGGCGACGGCGCCTGGCAACAGGTGGAACGGCCGGTGGCCGAAGCCGCCGGCCCGGTCGATGCGATGAAGGCCAACCACCACGGCAGCTGGGATGCCAACAGCGCCGCGTTCCTGGCGGCGCTGCGGCCACGCGTGATCGTGGTGACCGCGCGCGCCGAAGGCCACCCGGCGGTGAACACCTGGCACCGGCTCACCTCGAAGGCACTGTGGCCCGGCGAGCGCGACATCTTCGTCACCCACGTATCCGAGGCCACCGCGCGCACCACCTACGGCATCGAGCGGCAGGCGCGCAGCACCCAGGGCCACGTGGTGATCCGCACCGCCCCGGGCGGCGACAGCTACCGCGTATTCGTGCTCGATGACGGCGACGAGCGGATGCGGGTCAAGGCGGTGTCCGGCCCCTACGCGGCGCAGTGACGGCAACCGGTCGCATCGCGCAACCCGCGGCGCGTACCGGACGGCGGGCGGTCCAGACCGCAGGAGGCAAAACGCAAAAGACCGGCCTGGGGCCGGTCTTCATGCGTTGCAACGGTGTCTTGGTGGGCGGTGCAGGGTTCGAACCTGCGACCCTTGCCGTGTGAAGGCAATGCTCTACCGCTGAGCTAACCGCCCGTGTTGCGAGCCGCTCATTATAGGGGGAATCGCGAAGACGTCAACGGATCGATGCAACTTTTTTGCGGGCCCGGTCCGGCACCGCGACGGGCCCGCCAAGGGGCCCGCCTGCACGCGCATCCTGCGCCCTTTGGGGAGCCGGAGGCGCCCACGCCGCCTACATGGTGTGGGTCGGCTTGTCCGAACCGGCGGTGCCGGCCAGCAGGGTCTCGATGCGGCCGCGGATGGCCTCGCCATCGGCACCGTCGGCCAACTGCACGCCGATCCCGGCCTGGCGGTTGCCCTGCGCGCCCAGCGGCGTGACCCAGACCACCTTGCCGGCCACCGGCAGGCGCTCGCTGGAATCGGGCAGGGTCAGCAGCACGAACACTTCGTCGCCCACGAAATAGCGCTTGGGCGTGGGCACGAACACGCCGCCGTTCTTCACGAACGGCATGTAGGCGCTGTACAGCGCGGCCTTGTCCTTGACCGCCAGGGAAAGAATGCCCTGGCGCGCGTTCGTCGCACTCATCGATTGTTTCCTTTGGATGGCGGCGGGTTGGCCGCAGCCCAGCCCAGCAGCAGCTCCACCATCGCCAGATCGGCGCGCACCGTGGTGCGCAGCAGGTCGCGGGTGCGGTTGGCGGCATCGAACCAGGCGGCCAGCTTGTGCAATCGGCCCGGATCGGTCAAGCCGTCGGTGGCCCGGCGCAGGGCCAGGTCGGCGGCATGCCGCAGGCGCAGGTCGGCATGCTCGTCGCCGCTCCAGCGCTGGGCCAGCTCCACCGCGCCGACGCGTCCGCCGGCGAGCCTGTCCAGTTCCTCGGCCACCTGCCGGCGCAGCGCCATGCCCTCGCCCTGCAGCCAGCGGTCGGCCAGCCCGGGATGGCCGCGTGCGGCGTCGAGCGCTTCGCGCGCGGCGCCTTCGGCATGTCCCTGGCGCTGCAGCCAGGCCAGCGCCTCCTCGCGCGCCGGCAGCCGGAACTCCAGCCGCTGGCAACGGCTGCGGATGGTCTGCGGCAATCGCGCCGGGTCGGCGCTGACCAGCCACAGGTAGCGGCCCGGCGCGGGTTCCTCCAGCGTCTTGAGCAGCGCGTTGCAGGCGGCACGGTTGATCGCATCGGCCGGGTCGACGATCACCACCTGGGCCGCGCCGTACTGCGGCGTCAGCGCCAGCTTCTGCGAGATCTCGCGCACCTGTTCGATCACGATCTCGGTACGCAGCTTGTCGCCGGTCTTGTTGGGGATGAATGACACCACCTGCAGGTCCGGGTGGGTGCCGGCGGCGATCAGCTGCGCGTTGCGCGTGCGCCCGGCCGCATCCATGCCGGTATCCAGCACGTGGCGGGCCAGCGCCATCGCCACCGCGCGCTTGCCCATGCCGGCCGGCCCGCACAGCAGCAGGCCATGGCCGAGGCGGCCGGCATCCAGCGCCGCCACGGTCTGGTCATGGGCGCGCTGCTGCCAGGGGGCGAAAACGTCGCTCACTGCTGCGCCTCCGCCGCGCGGTTCCCGCGCAGCTGGCGCAGGTAGCGCGCCACGGCCGCGTTGTGTTCGGCGTAGGTCGCCGAGAACACGTGCGCACCGCTGCCGTCGCCGACCGCCACGAAGTACAGCGCGTCGCCCGGCGCCGGGCGCGCAGCCGCGGCCAGCGCATCCTTGCCGGGCATGGCGATCGGCGTGGGCGGCAGGCCGGCCCGGGTATAGGTGTTGTACGGCGTGTCGGTGGTCAGGTGGACCTTGCGGATGTTGCCGTCGTAGGCGCTGCCGATGCCGTAGATCACGGTCGGGTCGGTCTGCAGGCGCATGCCCATTTTCAGGCGGCGCGCGAACACCCCGGCGATCTGCGGCCGCTCGGCGGCCAGGCCGGTTTCCTTCTCCACGATCGAGGCCAGGATCAACAGTTCGTAGGGCGAAGCCAGCGGCAGGTCGTCGCTGCGCGCGGCCCAGGCCGCGGCCAGTTCCTTTTCCATCGCCGCATGGGCGCGCCCGAGCACGTCCAGGTCGCTGTCGCCGCGCTGGTAGACATAGGTTTCCGGCAGGAAACGGCCTTCCGGATGCTGGTCGGGGAAACCCAGGCGGCGCATCAGCTCGGCATCGTCCAGCGCATCGGTTTCGTGCAGCAGCGGCTCGGCCCGCCGCAGCGCGGCGCGCAGCTGGCGGATGTTCCAGCCCTCGACGATGGTCACGCGGTGCTGCAGCACCTTGCCCTGGCGCATGCGCAGCAGCAGTTCGCGCGGGGTGATCGCGTCATCCAGCGCGTACTCGCCCACCTTGAGCTTGCCGGCGGCGTCGAGCTGGCGTGCCAGCAGTTGCCACTGGTAATCGCGGCCTTCGCCGATGCCGGCCTGGCGCAGCTTGCCGAGCACGGCATTGAGTCCGTCGCCGCGGGCGACCACCACGCTGTCCTGGCTCGGCGTGAGCCGCACCTCGGCGAACTGCACCTGCCGGTAGTAGAACCAGCCGCCGATGCCGACGACGATGCCGGCCAGCGTCAGCAGCAGCAACAGCACCGTCAGCAGACAGCCGCGTTTGCCAAGCCCCATGGATTACCTCAAAGTCCGATCCTGCCGCGCAGGATACCGCGCGCCGCGTCACGGCCGCCAAGCAATCGCCCGGCGCGGCTGCCGGCGTTGATGGCCCGGCAGGCTGACCGCCATGGCGACGGCCGCGGCGCTACAGCGCGCGCAGCAGGCCGCGGGCCTTGGCGCGGGTCTCGTCCAGTTCGCGCGACGGGTCGGAATCGACCACGATGCCGGCGCCGGTGCGGAAACACACGGTATCGCCCTGCACCTCGGCGGTGCGGATCAGGATGTTCAGGTCCATGTCGCCATCGCGGTTGAGCCAGCCGAACGCGCCGGTGTAGGCGCCCCGCGCGGTCTGCTCCAGCTCGGCGATGATTTCCATGCAGCGCACCTTGGGGCAGCCGGTGATGGTGCCGCCAGGGAAGGTTGCGGCGATCACCTGCCCCGGGGTCACCTCGGGGCGCAGCCGCGCGCGCACGTTGCTGACGATGTGGTGCACGTGGGCGTAGCTTTCGACCGTCATCAGCTCGTCCACCTCGACGCTGCCCGGCGCCGCGATGCGGCCCAGGTCGTTGCGCTCCAGGTCGATCAGCATCACGTGCTCGGCGCGCTCCTTGGGGTGGCCGACCAGTTCGCGGATGCGCGCGGCATCGTCGTCGCCGTCGAAGCGCGGGCGGGTGCCGGCGATCGGCCGGGTCTGCACCACGTCGCCTTCGACCGACACCAGCCGCTCCGGCGAAGAACTGACCACCGCGCGCCCGGCCGCATCGAACAGCCCGGCGAATGGCGCCGGATTGGCCTGGCGCAGGCGCGCGTACAGCGCCGCCGGCGCCAGCGGTCGCGCGAAGCGCGCCTGCCAGCGGCGCGAGAGATTGACCTGGAACACATCGCCGGCATGCAGGTAGTCGATCACCCGGCGGACACCGTCGATGAACTGCGCGTCGGCGTCCTCGTCCAGCGCCAGCGGCGGCTGCCAGGCCGGCAGGTCCGGTAGTTGCCGCGCCGCGTGCAGGTCCTGCCGCAGCTGCTCGAACACGGCGTCGCGGCCGTCCTCGGCCAGCGCCATGCAGCGCCCGCTGTCGCGGTCGCGCAGCACCGCCGCCGGGCAGCGCAGGGCCAGCGCCGGGGGCAGTCCGTCGCTGCGCTGCGGCAGGCGCAGCACCGGCTCGACCTGCCCGGCCAGCTCGTAATCGAGCAGCAGCGCCCAGCCACCGCGGAACGGAACCCCCGCGGCAGCCGGGTCGCGCGCGGTGCGCAGCGCCTGCCAGTCGCGGTCCAGTGCGTCCAGGAAGCCGCCTTCGACCGGCGTACCGTCTTCGCGCCGCACCGTGCCATCGGCATCAAGCCGCAGTTGGCCGCCATCGGCGACCAGCAGCAGGTCCCAGCGCCCCTGGCGGCCGGCGGCGGTGGATTCGAGCAGCAGCGGGTAGCGCTGCGGGGCGAGCCGATGCAGCGCCAGCAGGTCGGTGTCGGCGTGCAGGGGGAAAAGATGCATCGATGGCCCGGAGATCAGGAGGGCGGTGCCTTCCGCCGACGGGAGAGGATTCCCTGCGGGGCGGGTGGACGCGGCCATGACCCCGTGCGCCCGCGTGCCGCCCCTCTCCCGGCGGGGAGAGGGTACAGCCGCTGGATCAGACGCGCTTGAACACCAGCGTGCCGTTGGTGCCGCCGAAGCCGAAGCCGTTGGACATCACCACGTCGACCTTGGCCTGGCGCGCGACGTTGGGCACGTAGTCCAGGTCGCAGCCTTCGCCCGGCTGGTCCAGGTTGATGGTCGGCGGGATCACGTTGTCGCGCAGCGCCAGCACCGAGAAGATGGCTTCCACGCCGCCGGCGGCGCCGAGCAGGTGGCCGGTCATCGACTTGGTGGAGCTGACCATCATCCGGTAGGCGTGGTCGCCGAAGGCGGTCTTCATCGCCATGGTCTCGCCCACGTCGCCCAGCGGCGTCGAGGTGCCGTGCGCGTTGAGGTAACCGACCTGCTCCGGGGTGACGCCGGCGTCCTTCATCGCCGCGACCATGCAGCGCGCGGCGCCTTCGCCGTTCTCGCTCGGTGCGGTCATGTGGTACGCGTCGGAGCTGGCGCCGAAACCGGCCAGCTCGCAGTAGATCTTCGCGCCGCGCGCCTTGGCGTGCTCGTATTCCTCGAGGATCAGGATGCCGGCGCCGTCGCCCAGCACGAAGCCGTCGCGGTCCTTGTCCCACGGCCGCGAGGCGCGGGTCGGGTCGTCGTTGCGGGTGGACATGGCCTTCATCGCGCAGAAGCCGCCCACGGCGGTCGGCGAGGAGCCGCGCTCGGCGCCGCCGACCACCATCACGTCCGCGTCGCCGTACTGGATCATGCGCATGGCGGTGCCGATGGAATGATTGGACGTGGCGCAGGCCGAAACCGCCGAGAACGACGGCCCCTTCAGGCCGGCGATGATGCTCAGCTGCCCCGGCAGCATGTTGATGATGGTCTTGGGCACGTAGAAGGGCGAGATCTTCCTGCCCTCGTGGAACTCGATGGTCTGTTCCTCGATGCCCAGCAGGCCGCCGATGCCGGCGCCGACGATGGCACCGACCCGCTCGGCGTTGGCTTCGGTGATCTCCAGGCCCGAATCGTGCAGGGCCATGAACGAGGCACCGAGGCCGTAATGGATGAACGGGTCCATCTTCTTGGCATCCTTGCCACTGACCCGGTATTTGCCGAACTGTTCGTTGTCGGCGGTGATGTCGAAATCCTTGACCTCACCTGCGATCTTGGTGGTGAAGCGTTCCAGGTAGGCGTCGGCGATATGGGTCAGCGGACCGATGCCGGAACGGCCTTCGATGATGCCCTGCCAGCTGCTGGCCAGATCATTGCCCAGGGGCGAGACCATGCCCAGGCCGGTAACGACGACACGACGCTTCATTGCGGTTTCTCCTGACCCGGTGCTCGATGCGGGTATGACGCGGGGGACGCGGATGCACATGGCCGTTCACGGCCGGATTACGGACTGCGTGGACCTGCCGCTGGCGCGGCTTCCACACCAACCGGACGGGGCCGCTGCGCGGCCGGCGCCCGAATGGGATGGGGCCGCTGTCGCGGCCCCATGGGCTTGCCGTGCGCGGCGTGCGGAACTGCCGCCGCGCATCAGCCGCCGGTCATCAGGCCTTGACGTGGGCCTTGATGTAATCGATGGCGGCCTGCACGGTGCTGATCTTCTCGGCTTCTTCGTCCGGGATCTCGCACTCGAACTCTTCTTCCAGCGCCATCACCAGTTCGACGGTGTCCAGCGAGTCAGCGCCCAGGTCATCGACGAACGATGCGCTGTTGGTGACTTCCTCTTCCTTGACGCCAAGCTGTTCGACGACGATTTTCTTGACGCGTTCTTCGATGGTGCTCATTGGATATCGCTCCAGATGGAGTAGTGGTTCAAAAGGCGCCATCGGAAGCGATGGCCGTGGGATAGTGTAGTGGAAAGCGCCGGGGCCTTGCATTCTGGGAAAATGCCCCGGCGATCAACCACTTGGGCGCGTTCCCTGCGCCTCACGCTTACGGCATGTACATGCCGCCGTTCACGTGGAGGGTTTCGCCGGTGATGTAGCTGGCCGACGGGCCGGCCAGGAATGCCACCGCGCGCGCGATGTCCGCCGGCTCGCCGAGGCGGCCGAGCGCGATCTGGCCGAGCATCGCGGTCTTGGCGTCCTCGGGCAGATCCTTGGTCATGTCGGTGTCGATGAAGCCCGGTGCCACGACATTCACGGTCACTCCGCGGCTGCCGATTTCCTTGGCCAGCGACTTGGAGAACGCGATGATGCCGGCCTTGGCCGCGGCGTAGTTGGCCTGGCCCGCGTTGCCGGTCACGCCGATCACCGAGGCGATGTTGATGATGCGGCCCTTGCGTGCCTTCATCATGCCGCGCATCACCGCCTTGGAAGTGCGGTACACGCTGGTCAGGTTGGTGTCGAGGATCGCCTGCCAGTCCTCGTCCTTCATGCGCATCAGCAGGTTGTCGCGGGTGATGCCGGCGTTGTTGACCAGGATGGTGATGGCACCGAATTCCTTGCCCACCGCGTCGATCAGCGCGTCGACCGCGCCGGGCTCGGTGACGTTCAGCGCGCGGCCGTGGCCGCCCTGCGCGGCCAGGCGTGCGCCGATGGCGGCGGCGCCGGATTCGGTGGTGGCGGTACCGATGACGGTCGCGCCCTGCGCGGCCAGTTCGTCGGCGATGGCCGCGCCGATGCCACGGCTGGCGCCGGTGACGAGCGCGATTTCACCCTGCAATGGCTTGCTCATGCGGTTTCCTCTTGGTGCGCCGCAGGCTGCGGCTGCAGGTCGGGGCCGGGCGCGGACGCCGGCGGCCGTATCGTAGGGGTCAGGCGGCCCACTCTTCCAGCGCGCCGGCGAAATCGGCCGGGGTGGCGAGCGAACGGCCATCGATGCTCTTGTCGATGCGCTTGACCAGGCCGGTCAGCACCTTGCCCGGGCCGCATTCGGCCACGCGGGTCACGCCGCGCGCGGCCAGCGCCTGCACGCAACCGGTCCACTGCACCGGCAGGTACAGCTGGCGCACCAGCGCGTCGCGGATGGCGTCCACGCCCTCATGGACCTGGGCGTCGACGTTCTGCACCACCGGCAGCGACGGCATGCGCCAGTCCAGCCCGGCCATGGCCGCGGCCAGCCGGTTGGCGGCCTCGCGCATCAGCGGCGTATGCGAAGGCACGCTCACGGCCAGCTTGACCGCCTTGCGCACGCCCTTGTCCGCCAGCAGCGCCAGCGCGCGGTCGACCGCCGCGGCGTCGCCGCCGATCACGATCTGGCCCGGGGAGTTGAAATTGGCCGGCACCACCACCTGGCTGCCGCTGGCCTGTTCGCAGATTTCCTGCACCAGCGCATCCTCGGCGCCGAGCACCGCGGCCATGGCGCCAACGCCTGTCGGCGCGGCCTCCTGCATCAGCTGGCCGCGCAGCCGCACCAGGTGTGCGCCATCGCGCAGCGACAGCGCGCCGGCCGCGACCAGCGCGGTGTACTCGCCCAGGCTGTGCCCGGCCAGCACGGCCGGCATGGCGCCGTTGTTCGCACCCCACAGCCGCCACACCGCGATGCCCGCGGCCAGCAGCGCCGGCTGGGTGTATTCGGTGCGGTTGAGCTGCTCTTCCGGGCCACCCTGCGACAGTGCCCACAGATCCACGCCGGCGCCCTCGGAGGCTTCGGCGAAGGTATCGCGGACCTGCGGGTGCAGTTCGGCCAGTTCGGCAAGCATGCCCAGCGACTGGGAACCCTGGCCGGGGAATACGAAAGCGAGTCGGGAGTCAGTCACGCGGTCATCTGCTGCATGAATCGAGGCGGCGCATCATAAGCGTGAATGCCCCCGCCCGTCTGTACTGGCGCGTATGCACGCCGGCACCGCCCGGCTCAGGTGAGCAGCGCCAGCAGGTCCAGTTCGCCGTCGGCAAGCCAGTCCAGACACAGCACCACCAGCGCGGCGCAGGCGAAGCTGGTGGCCGCATGCACGACGAGGATGGCATGGGCCAGCGCCCGCCCGGACCTGCCCGCGCGCCGCAGCACGCGGGCCAGCCGCCGCAGCCGGCCGGTGACTTCGTGGGCATGCTCGACCACCGGCCGGTCCGCCACCTGCATCGCGCCGGCCAGCATCGCCTTGAGCGCCTGCGGGCGGTCCTCGTAGTACCGGGCCACGCCGTAGCCGAACATCAACCAGTCGCGCGCCTGCGCCTGCTCCAGGTCCATGACCTCCAGCGGGTCTTCCTCGAAATCGATGAAGCCCACGCGGCTGCCGTCCCAGGTCATGTTGCGCGGCAGCGGCTGGCCGAAATAGGCGCCACCACGGTGGGCCTCGGCAATGGCATCGATGGCGGCCGCCACCAGGCGGTCGCGCGTGGCCGCGTCGGCTTCGCGCAGGCAGGAATTGAACGAGGCGCCGGTGTGCTCGAGCACCAGCGCGGCCTTGCCATGCCCGATCACCTCGGGAACATTGACGCCCTGCGCCTTGAGCTCGACCAGGCGGCGCGCCTCGACCTCGCGCGCCTGCGCGCCGCCGCGGTGCGGCGGCGGACGCAGCGCGTCGAGCCGGAAACGCCGGGCAACGAAATTCAGCAGCCCCAGGGCCAGCGCCCGGCTGCTTTCACCATAATGCTTGAGCCATGCGCGCTGCCCTTCGATGAGAATGGGTTCAGCCATGACGACACCTCCCGGAAACAGCGGCCCGTCGGGCCGCACCGGGAGCGTCGTGCTCCCGGCCAATCCGGCATATCAATAGCGCAGCAGCGCCGAACCCCAGGTGAAGCCGCCGCCGAAGGCTTCCAGCAGCAGCAGCTGGCCACGCTCGACCTTGCCGGAACGGATCGCGTGATCCAGCGCCAGCGGCACCGAGCCGGCCGAGGTGTTGCCATGCTTGTCCACGGTCACCACCACCTGGTCCATCGACATCTCCAGGCGCTTGGCCGTGGCTTCGATGATGCGCAGGTTGGCCTGGTGCGGGATCAGCCAGTCCAGGTCGGACTTGTCCAGGCCGTTGGCCTGCAGGGTTTCGTCAACCACCGAGTCCAGCGCCTTGACGGCGTACTTGAACACGTCGTTGCCCTTCATCGTCAGCTTGCCGGGCTTATCCAGGCCGGTCGACACGCCGGCCGGATGCCACAGCAGTTCCTTCTTGCTGCCATCGGCATGCAGGTGGGTGCTGAGGATGCCGGTTTCCTCGTCGGCCTTGAGCACGACGGCGCCGGCACCGTCGCCGAACAGCACGCAGGTGGTGCGGTCGTTCCAGTCGACGATGCGGGTCAGGGTTTCCGCGCCGATCACCAGCACATGCCGGGCATCGCCACTGCGGATGAATTTGTCGGCCACGCTCAGGGCGAACAGGAAGCCCGAACATGCCGCATTGACGTCGAACGCCGCCGCGCCGGCCGCGCCGAGGCGCGCCTGGATCAGGCAGGCGGTGGACGGGAAGATCAGGTCCGGCGTGGTGGTGCCCACGACGATCATGTCAAGCTGCGACGGCTCGATGCCGGCCGCTTCCAGCGCGCGCAGCGCGGCGTTGTAGCCGAGGTCGCCGGTGGTCTGTCCGTCGGCGGCGACGTGCCGCTCGCGGATACCGGTTCGCGACTGGATCCACTCGTCACTGGTGTCGACGATCTTAGTCAGATCCTCATTGGTCAACACCTTCTCGGGCAAATAACTACCGGTGCCCGCGATCCTCGAGTAGATCCGCTTGCTCATGCTGGTTCCTGTTGCGCGGGTCCGCCGTGCGGCGGGCCCGGAAGAAATCGGTGCGGGGGCCGCCACCTCGCGGTGGCGGCCCGACGCGGATCAATCTTCTTCGACGACCGAGGTCTTGGTCGTGATCACCTTCTTGCCGCGGTAGAAACCATCGGCGGTGATGTGGTGACGCAGGTGCACTTCGCCGGTGGTCGGGTCGGTGGACAGCTGCTTGGCGCTCAGCGAGTCGTGCGAACGGCGCTGGCCGCGGCGGGACGGGGTAACACGGGATTTCTGCACAGCCATGGGATTGCTCCAAACTCGGTTCGTTCGTTTCGTCGTTGCAGTGCGCGTGATGCAGGCATCCGGCACTGGTTTTGCTTTCGCCGCAGCCGCCGACGACAACCGGCTGCTATTGTTTCTTCAGCGCCGCCAATGCCGCGAACGGATTGGCCTTGCCCAGTTCCTCGCTGGTCGCGGAGAAGTCGCGTTCGACCGCCTCGCTTCCCGGCGCCACCGGTACCACCGGCACCGCCATCACCAGCTCGTCCTCCACCAGGTCCAGCGGCCGCAGGTTGCCGTCTTCCGGCACCAGCAGCGCTTCGTAATCCGGCGGAAGCGCCTGTTCCTCGTCCTCGTCGCGTACCAGGCCCAGCCGCTGCACCAGGTGCACCGGCAACAGGAAACGCTGCATGCTGCGCTGGCACACCAGCGGCAGCGCGGCATCGATGGTCAGTTCGACATAGGCGACCCGCAGGATCTCGTCGCGACCGAATTCCAGCGCATAACTGCACTCTCCTTCGGCATCGGCGACCAGTCCCTGCAGGCGTGCCAGTGCGGACAACGGCACCCGGCCTTCGAAGCGCCTGCGCGCTACGACCATCCGCCAAGCATCCAGCAATTCGGGCACGTTCGCGGACATAAGCTGCAGAATGTTAAGGACAGGCCTGCCGGCTGTCAAATCCATCGTGCCGGCATTGCCAGCGCGCCAGCCGCGCCGCAGACTCGGCGCCGCTTCCACGCCGGTATTGTCGCATGCCTGCCCTGATCCTCGCCTCCACTTCCCGCTACCGGGCCGAACTGCTGTCGCGGCTGCGGCTCCCGTTCAGCTGTGTCGCGCCGGCGGTGGACGAGACGCCGCTGCCGGCCGAACCGCCCCTGCAGCTGGCCACCCGGCTCGCGCGGGCGAAAGCCACCGCGGTGGCCGCCACCCACCCCGGCGCGTGGGTCATCGGCTCGGACCAGGTCGCGGAACTGGACGGTGCGCCCCTCGGCAAGCCGGGCACCCGCGAAGCCGCCCGGACGCAGCTGGCCGCGATGTCCGGCCGCCAGGTGCTGTTCCATACCGCGGTCTGCGTGAGTGATGGCGAACGCCACCTGCAGGCGGTCGACCTGACCCGGGTCGGCTTCCGCACCCTGCACGCGGACGAGATCGAACGCTATGTCGACGCGGAACAGCCGCTGGACTGCGCCGGCAGCTTCAAGTGCGAGGGGCTGGGCATCACCCTGTTCGAGGCCATCCACACCCAGGACCCGACCGCACTGGTCGGCCTGCCACTGATCGGCCTGTCAAGGCTGCTGCGCGAAGCCGGCCTGGCGCTGCCCTGAACCCGTTTCAGCGCGCCAGCCCGACCCGGCACCACTGGTACGGGTAACGGCCCTGGCCGATGCGGCTGTCCAGGGTCACGCACGATCCTTCGTCCAGGACCAGGCCGTAGCCGGCCAGCTGCTGCCGTGCCAGTTCACGCAACTGCGCCGAAGCCTCCGCCGGTTCGGGCGCCGTCCCGCGACGGGGTCCGAGGCGGCATTGCCCCGCATCCACCATTTCGACCTCCGCGCGCAACCCCCTCACCCTCCTGGCCAGCCAGTGCAGGCGGTCGCAGCCACGCCCCCGGGAAAGACCCAATACCCTCACCCAATGGTTCATGCGCGCCCAGCGTGCGTCGTCCTCGCCCATCGCGGCGGGAATCATCGCAAAACGCTGCTCGCGCTCCTCCACGATCGCGGCCAGGTACGCGCGGTAGCCGGGAGACTCGGGAAAGCTGGTTGCAACGCCTGCATAGCGGGCCTGACCCGGCAACCATGGCAGGCGCCATGCCTGTGGATCGCCACCGACCAGCAGCACCACGCTGCGCTCTGGCGCCGGCATCGGCGGCGCTTCCACCACGAAGCCCTGCCGCGCCCAGCGCTCGTGCCCCCATGTGTTCCAGCCCAGCAGCGAGGCCACCGCCACGATTCCGAGGACCCAGCCGCCCACCTTGGCCGCGCGTCCACCCGGCAGCAGGCGCTGGCACAGGAACCACAGCACCAGGGGCGCCAGCAGTTCCAGCACGACGAGGTAGCGATGGATGCTGAACAGGCCTTGCCAGAGCACGTAACCGATGCCGAAGAACACCAGGACCACCCGCATCGCCGGTGCGAATGCAGGCACCGCCACCGTCCTGCGCACGCTTTGGCGCAGCAGCAGCGCCAGCGCCGCCACATACAGCAATGGCCAGACCAGCTGCACCAGCCGGACCTCGCTGACACGCCGCGGGGCGGCCGCGAACTGCAGCGGCCAGGTCATGTGCTCCCACGCGTCGCGCGGCAGCCAGCGGACATCGGCCACCGATATCGGCGCGGCCAGCGGCCCCTGGAACAGCGCGTTGAACTGCGGGAACAGCGGGTTGCCGAATGCCTGCCAGACCCGCAGGTACCACCCGCCGGCCAGTGCCGCGGCCACCACGAGCGCAGCCAGGGTCAGCACGCCCACGCCGGCCAGCCGGCGCCACCATGGGCCGCCCGCGCACACAGCAGCCACCCCCAGCGCCACGGCGTAGATGGCGTTGGTCAGCTTGAGCGCCACGGCGATGCCGAGCAGCGTGCCCGCCACCGTCCAGGCCAGCAGTTCGGCACGGCGCACGCCCTCGGCCTGGCGTCGTTGCGCCAGCAGCACCATGTACAGCGCCGCGACCACGAACAACGCCGTGGTGTTGTCGGCCATGCTGCTGCCGAACTCGGACAGGAAGGCGCTCGTGCACAGGCCCGCCAGGGCCAGCAGCGGCGCCAGCCGGGCCCGTCGCGGCTGCCCGTGCAGCGCCAGCCAGGCGATGCCGGCCAGCGGCAGGAACACCAGCGCATGCAGCGCGCCAAGCGCGAACCCCGCAAGCGGCGCCGGCAACCGCGCCATCAGCAGGTAATGGAACACATCCAGCAACGGGCTGAAGTAGCTCTGCATCTGCGCCGGCGCCAGGTCCTGCAGCAGCCGGCCATGCAGCAACGCATAACCGTTGTAGAGGTGGTAGTTGCGCAGGTCCCAGTTGGCATCCTGTCCCAGCAGCAGCGAGACGATGCCGCCGACCAGCATGATCGCCGCGGTGGCGCGGAACACGTTGCCGGGCGTATCGAAGGCGAACCCGCGCTCCAGCAGCGCGGCGATGCGGCGCATGCGGGTGGTGGCCGGCACCGGGCTGGCCGCAAGGGCGGAACTCATGGGCCGCTCCCGCACGCCGGCGCCGAGGCCGGTACCGCCAGGTAGGCCATGTGCTTGGCTTCGATGCGACCACGGGTCACCGTGTCCAGGATCAGCCCGCAGGCCAGCAGCAGCAAACCCATCAGTGCCAGCGCCGCGCACAGGACAGCGGTCGGGAAGCGCGGCACCAGCCCGGTCTCCAGGTACGTCATCAACAGCGGCACCGCCAGCACCACCGAGAGCAGCATGCTGGCGATGCAGCCGATGGAGAAGAACAGCAGCGGCCGTTCGCTCTTGAACAGCTTGGCGATGGTGCCCAGGATCCGCCAGCCGTCGCGCCAGGTGCTCAGCTTGCTCTCCGAGCCGTGCGGACGCACGCCATAGGCGGTATCCATTTCGGCCACCGGCATCCGCAACTGCAGCGCATGCACGGCCAGTTCGGTCTCGATCTCGAAACCACGGGCATGGGCCGCGAACGAACGCACGTAGCGCCGCGAAAACACCCGGTAGCCGGACAGCATGTCGTCGAAGCTGTTGCCGAACAGCATGCCCGCGCAGCGGGTCAGCAGCACGTTGCCGAGGCGGTGGCCCGGGCGATACGCCGCCTTCTGCTGGTCGCGGCGCGCGCCCACCACCATGTCCAGGCCGTCGTCGAGCAGCCGCTGCACCAGCCGCGGCGCCGCCGCCGCTTCATAGGTATCGTCACCATCGACCAGCACGTAGATGTCGGCATCGATGTCAGCGAATCCCCGCCGCACCACGTTGCCCTTGCCCTGCAGCGGCACCTCGAGCACACGCGCTCCCGCCGCCCTGGCCGCCGCCGCGGTGCCATCGCGGGAGTTGTTGTCCAGCACGACGATGTCCGCCCCGGGCAGATGCCTGGCGAAATCACCGACCACTTTGGCGACGGTGGCCGCCTCGTTGTAACAGGGCACGAGGACGGCAATGCGGGTTCTATCCATGAATGTCGGTACCGGCGCCAGGCGGTGATCAGGCGGAATGCGGGAACGCGGCCGGGGAGGATACGTCAGTGCGCGACCTGGAATGGCTGCTCCCACCAGTCCTCGACGCTGCCGTCGGTACCGTGCAGGCGCAAGCCGAGCCAGTGGCGGCCGGGCGACAGCGCGCTGACGTCCAGGCGCGCGCGGAAACCGACGCGGGGATGATGGGGATCGGTGGATATCTCCCAGAAGCCGGTGACGTCGTTTTCCAGCCCGTAGTCGGCCCGTGCCGCGACCTGGCCATCGACCAGTATCTCCACCGCCGCCAGACCGACGCCATCCTTGAAGGCCCAGCCCGATACATCCACCCCATCGCGCAGCTGCGCGTCGGGCAGCGGCGCGTCGACCCACGCCATCGCCGGGGTGACGCAGGCACCGGACTGCCTTTCGGCGGGCAGCCGGAACAGCAGGAAGCGCTGGTAGCCGTGGTCGGTGGACACGACCCGCGGCGGCGGCAACGGCCCCACCAGGGCGCATACCTGGTGGTAGCGCGCCAGCAGGTCGCGGTAGCGCTGGTCGCCCGGCGCCAGCACCAGCAGCCGCGGGCCGCTGCGGGGTTCCTCCCCGATCAGCTTCCACAACGCCAGCTGCGCGGTACGCCCATGCTTGTCGTTAAGCGGATGCGGCAGCACGTGGATGGAGGGGTCGTTGCGCAGGAATCCCAGCTCCGCGCCGACCTTGAAGCTGCCGGCCACCACCCGGGTACCTTCCGGCATGGCTGCCAGTTCCTCGCGTACGGCCTCGGCCAGCGGCTCCCAGCCGGCGAAATTGCGCGGGTAGAACTTGTTGCCGGCAAGCTGCGCGCGCAGCGTGGGCGAAGCCGCCGTCAGGTAGTAACCGAATGCGCCGGCGGCCCCCAGCACCAGCAGCACCCACGCAAGCCGGCGCCAGAGACGCGGCCAGCGGCCGAGGACCAGCGGCACCACCACCAGCAGGGCGAAGTAACCCGGCAGCGGCCAGTGGAAACTGATGCGCTCGATGTCGGTGAAGAAGCCGAGCAGGAAGATGGCGAGCGTGGACACCCCGCCCAGGAGCGCGAAGTAGCGCCACTGCACGCGATGCGGACAGGTCGGCAGCGGACGGATGCCGGCCACGCACGCCTGCCATATCGCGATGCACAGCAACGGCGTCACCAGCAGCGGCTGGATCACCAGGAACCACAGTCCGCCGGCCTGGAACGACCAGGGGTGGCGCTCGACCAACTGGAACTTCAGGCCCGCGTCCTGGTTGTCCATGTTCCAGGACAGCAACGGCAACCAGGCGACGATACCGACCGTGAGCGCCATCCATACCCGCGCGTCACGCAGCGTGCGCCGGCCCTCCGGCAGCAGCAGGAGGGCGGCGAAGCCGACCGCGATCACGCCGATGAAGCGGTAGTGGCTCAACGCACCCAGCATCAGCCCCGAGGCCAGCATCAGCGCGCTGCCGGCGTCGACCTGGCGCAGCAGCCGGGCGCCGGCATCGAGGCACAGCAGGGCGGCGAAGGCCATGGGCACGTCCGGCACGGCGAGGATGCCCAGGGTTGCCGAGAGCGGCATCAGCAGCGTGAGCGAGCCGGCCTGCCAACCCACCCGTGCGCCGAACCAGCGCGTGGATATCCGCGCCACCATCCACGGCAGCAGCGCCCCCATCACCAGGAACGGCAGGCGTATGCCGAACGCGTGGTGGCCGGCCAGCTCCGCGCCGAGCCGGGTCATCCAGGCGGTCAGTCCCGGCAGATCCGAATACGCGGCCGCCAGGTGCCGGCCCTCCTGCCAGTAGAACGCCTCGTCGACGAACAATGGCAGGCGCGCCGCCACGATCGCCTTCAGCACCGTGACCGTCACCCAAAGTACGACGAACGCATTGCGCGCACGCTGACCCACCTGCATTGGCGCTTAAACTCCCTTCGACCCCTGATCCGAGACGACCATGGCTCCGATGCCGTCACCAAGAATGCTAACCGATGTCGCCTTCAAGGCCCTGCAGCAGGCGCAGGAGCAGGTCAACGCCCTGGTGCTAGGCAAGACCGCCGAGGTCAGGCTGGCGTTCGTGGCGCTGCTGTCCGGCGGCCATCTGCTGATCGAGGACCTGCCCGGGCTGGGCAAGACCACACTCGCCCATGCCATGGCATCCACGCTGGGGCTGCAGTTCCAGCGCGTGCAGTTCACCTCGGACCTGCTGCCCGCCGACGTGCTGGGCGTTTCCATCTACGAGGCGGAGAGCCGCGGCTTCCGTTTCCATCCGGGGCCGGTGTTCAGCAACGTGCTGCTGGCCGACGAGATCAACCGCGCGCCGCCGCGCACGCAGAGCGCGCTGCTGGAGGCCATGGCCGAGCAGCAGGTGACCATCGACGGCACCACGCATGCGCTGCCCGACCCGTTTTTCGTGATCGCCACGCAGAACCCGGTGGACATGTCCGGCACCTTCCCGCTGCCGGACTCGCAGCTGGATCGCTTCCTGCTGCGGCTCACCCTCGGCTACCCCGATGCCGGGGCCGAGCGCGCGCTGCTGGCCGGCGCCAGCCGCCGCGAGATGATCGCGCAGACGCTGCCGAGCCTTGCCGAACAGGACATCCGCGACCTGCGCGTGGCGGTCGAGCAGGTCCACGCCAGCGACGCGCTGGTCGACTACGTGCAGCGCCTGCTGGCACGCAGCCGACAGCAGCCCGGGGTGCGGGTGGGGCTGTCCCCGCGCGCCGGCATCGCCCTGCTGCGCGCGGCCCGGGCGCACGCACTGCTGGCCGGCAGGCAGCACGTACTGCCCGACGACGTGCAGGCGCTGTTCGTGGCCGTGGCCGGGCACCGGCTCGTCGCCGAGGCGGAAGCCTCCTCGGGCACGGCGCTGGCCGGCACCATCCTGCACGGCGTGCAGGTCGACTGAGATGCGTGCCTGGCTGCATGCCCGCCTGCAGGTGCTGCAGCGGCTCGCGCGCCCGCGCCGGCCCGAGCCGCTGCCGGTCACGCTCGACCGCCACCGCATCTATGTGCTGCCCACCGGCTTCGGCCTGTTCCTGGCCGCGCTGCTGGCGGTGATGCTGCTGGGCGCGCTGAACTACAACAACAATCCGGCATTGCTGCTGGCCCTGCTGCTCGCGGCCACGGCGCTGGCCAGCGCACTGCAGGCGCACCTGCAACTGGCCGGGCTGCGCATGGACGCGGTGTCGGCCGAGCCGGTGGCGGCCGGGCAGCCGCTACGGCTGCGCCTGGCGCTGGCCCGCGACGACCGCCGCCCGCGCCGCGGACTGCGGGTATCCAGTGGCGCCGCCTTCGCCTTCGCGGACCTTGCCGGCAGCGACCGCACGGAAGTCGACCTGTGCCTGCCCACCACCCGTCGTGGCTGGCTGGAGCTGCAGCGGATCCAGGTAGCCACTACCCAGCCGCTGGGACTGGTGCGCGCCTGGAGCTGGGTCTGGCCTGCACCGCCGGTGCTGGTCTACCCCGCTCCGGAACACCCTGCCGTGCCGCTGCCGGACACCGGCAGCGCCTCGACCCGCACCCGCCAGCACCCGCTCGGCGACGAGCTGCAGCAACTGCGCCCGTATCGCCAGGGCGATGCCCGCCGCAGCATCGCCTGGAAGCACTCCGCCCGCCGCGACACGCTGCTGGTACGCGAGTACGAGCGTCCGGCCGGCACCGAGCTGCTGCTGGACTGGCATGCGCTGGGGCCGCTGCCCTACGAACGCCGCATCGCCCGCCTGGCGCGCTGGGTGGACGACGCCGAGCGCGAAGGCCGCCGCTACCGCCTGCTGTTGCCAGGCCAGCCGCCGCTGGGGCCGGCCAGCGGCGACACCCACCGCCACCACTGCCTGCGGGCGCTGGCGCTGATGCCCGCACCATGAAAATACGACCGGACAGCCGCTTTTCACGGCGAAGCCGCCCGGAGGGTGGCGCACAGGGATGTGCGCCATGAGCGACCGCGCCCGTCTTCCGCCATTGAATCCGACCGCGCGCAACTGGGCGCTGCTGACGACCGCGCTGGCCTTGTTGCCGCTGCTGCTGCAGCTACCCGGCATGCTGGCCGCGGTCTTCGCCGCCACCGCGCTGCTGGTGGCGCTGCTGGCCTGGCGGCGCCCGGTACCGCTGCCGCTGCGTCTGCTGCTGGTCGCGACCATGCTGCTCGCGATCTACTGGCAGATGGGCGCGTCGCCAGGGCGCGATACCGGCTGCGCATTGCTGGCGGCAATGCTGGCGATCAAGTCCAGCGAGCTGCGCAGCCTGCGTGATGCGCGCAGCCTGCTCGGCTTCGCGCTGTTCGCGCCGTTCGCCGCCTTCCTGCTCGACCAGGGGCCCGGCACCCTGCTGTTGTCGCTGGCCGCGGTCATCTGCGCCCTGCTCGGCCTGCAGCACCTGGCCGACGCCGAGACCGGCGCCGCACCACAAACGGTCGCGCTGCAGCTGCGCACCATCGGCCGGCTGCTGCTGGTCGCGCTGCCGCTGGCGCTGTCCGCCTTCTGGCTGCTGCCGCGATTGCCGACACCGCTGTGGGGCATCCCCGAGCGCGCGATCGGCAAGCCCGGGCTGTCGGACACGATGGCGCCGGGGCAGTGGCTGGACCTGATGGCCGACGACAGCCCCGCACTGCGCGCGCAGTTCGCCGGTGCCGCGCCGCCGCCCGAACAGCGCTACTGGCGCGGCCCGGTGCTCACCCGCTTCGACGGGCGCACCTGGACGCGTCTGGAAAGCCAGCGCCGCCGCCCGCCGCCCGCGGTGACCGCCGGCCCGGTGCAGTGGGACTACCAGATCGAGTACGAGGCCACCGAGCGGCGCGAACTGGTGGCGCTGGACCTGCCGCTGGCCGCACCGGACCAAACCGGGCTGGATGCCGACTACACGCTGGTCAGCGCGCGCCCGCTGGCCACGCTCACCCGCTGGCGGCTCCGTTCCGCGCCACCGGCGCGCTTCCAGCCGGCGCTGCCGCCGGACCTGCGCGAAGCCACACTGCAACTACCGCGCGGCTTCAATCCGCGCACGCTGGCACTGGCCCGGCAGTGGCGCCGGGACGCCGGCGATGACGACGCGGCCATCGTCCGCCGCGCGATGCAATGGATCAGCCGCGACTTCAGCTACACCCTGAGCACGCCGCTGCCGGGCCGGCACGGCGCCGACGAGTTCCTGTTCGACTGGAAGGCCGGTTTCTGCGAGCACTTCAGCTCCGCCTTCGTGGTGCTGATGCGCGGCGCCGGCATCCCCGCACGGGTCGTCACCGGCTACGCCGGCGGCACCCGCAACCGCTACGGCGACTATTGGCTGGTACGGCGGATGGACGCCCACGCCTGGGCCGAGGTGTGGCTGCCGCAACGCGGCTGGACCCGCGTCGACCCGACCGCGGCGGTCGCACCGGAACGGATCCGCGACACCCTCGAAGACCGCCTGGCGCGGGGCGACAGCGCCGGCGGCGGGCTGGACATGGGCGCGCGCTGGCTGCAGCTCGCGCAGGCCGGCGACTGGTTGCGCCGCAACTGGAACGGCCTGGTCCTGTCCTTCGATGCACGCCGCCAGCAGCGGCTGCTCAGTCCGTTCGGCATCGAGCGCCTGGAACCGGCGCAACTGGTCGGGCTGCTCGCCGCCTTCGCACTCGTTGCCGTCATCGCCATGGCCTGGCTGCTGGCGCGCGGCGAGCGCGAGCGTGATCCGCTGCTGCGCGCCTGGCGCCGGCTCGACCGTCGCTACGCCCGCCTAGGCCTCGGCCGGCAGGCGCACGAAACCGCCGGCGACTGGGCCGCGCGCGTGGAGGCCCTCCGGCCCGGCAGCGGACTGGTACTGCTCAGCCAGCGTTTCAGCGATGCGCGCTACGCTGGCGCCTCGTCGGACCTCGCTTCATTATTGCGTGACCTGCACAGGCACCGTCCTCAACCCGGAGTACCCACCGGAGCACGAACATGAAGACCCGCATCCTCCTTGCCCTCGCCGCCAGCCTGACGCTGGCCGCCTGTGCCACCGCCCCCAAGCCGCTGCAGGGACAGTTCAGCACGGTGTCCCCGCGTGACAGCATCGCGCAGAAGCAGACCGGCACGCCGGTACGCTGGGGGGGCCGCATCATCGAGACCATTCCCGGCCAGGGCGAGACCTGCTTCCAGATGATCGCGCGCCCGCTCAACGGCAATGGCCGCCCGAGCACCACCTCCGCCGACGCCAGCGACGGCCGCTTCCTCGCCTGCCGCGCCGGCTTCTACGACCCGGCGGTGTTCGAGCCCGGCCGCGACGTGACCTTCATCGGCCGCATCGACGGCTACCAGACCACCAAGATCGGCGAATACGACTACCCACTGCCGAAGATCGCCGCCGACGTGGTGTACCTGTGGCCGGTGCAGCGCGAAGTCGAAGTGGTGCCGGCCTACCCGTACGGTCCGTGGGGACCGGCCTGGGGCCCCGGCTGGGGCTGGGGTTGGCGCGGCGGCTGGTGGTAAGCCCGGCGTCCGCAGCACACCGGAAACGCCGCCTTCGGGCGGCGTTTTCCGTTGCGGCCGCAGGACTCACTCCTGCCTGCGGAGCGTCCAGTCGCCCTGGCGGGCACCGGGCTGCAGCATCCAGCCCGGCGCCAGGTTCAGGACCCAGCCATCGCCCTCCCAGCCTGCGGTCGTCTGCCGCGCCCCGGTGTGGGCCACCGACAGCCGTTTCCAGTCGGTGGACAACAGCCCATCGCCGCGTACCTCCAGCACGCCCCAGGCGGCAGCGGCACGGATCACGCCGTACACCGAACCCTGCGGCGGCAACGGCGTCACCCGGTTCGGATCGAAACTGAAACTGGCACCGTTGACCGGCACGACCAGCACCGGGCCGTCGACCAGCCGCGTGCGCAGGGCAGCCACCACGCCGGCCTGGTGCCGGGCGCGGGCGCCCTCCCCGGCCTCCACCTCGGCCAGGCCATGACGTGCGCCCGCGCGCTGGAAGGCGGCATCGCCGGCTTCGGCCTGCACGCCCAGCGCGGCGGCAAGCAGCTGCGGCAGGCCGTCCTTCCGGTTCCAGCCGCTGCGCCAGCCCGGTGCGGCGCGATCCAGCAGGACACCGTAGGCCGGCCCGGTGTAGTAGGCGAAGGAGCGGGCATAGGCCGTCACCGCGTCGCCGCGGCGCAGGTGCGCGGCGAGCCGGGTTTCCAGCGCGTCGTCCTGCGCGAGGATGCGGCCGGTGTACTCGGCGATGCCTTCATGCCGCTCCATCGCATCCTCGGCGGCAGCCGCCTCCGGGTACCGCGCCTGCCGCCAGGCACGGAAGGTCATCGCGTCGGCGCTGGCCTGTCGCCGCTGCTCCGCGCTGGTTGCCTCCATCGCCGCCGCCAGGGCACGCAGCTCCAGCCGCAACGCGGTGCGTCCCTGCTCGGTCTCCAGCTGGTCCTGGTCGGCATGGGCCGCCGCCAGCCCGATCCCCGCCTGGATGCGGTGCCAGGCCTCGTGCATGAGCAGGATCGAGCGGGCCACCGGGTCTTCCGGCAGCGGCAGCATCAACATGGTCCAGGTGCGCCCGTTCCAGCCCACGGCGGTATTGGCGACCGGCACGCTGTCGGGCAAGCGGCCGCGGAACACCGGGCCGTCGCGTTCCAGTGCGGTATCGGTCCCGTCCATGCTGGCAACGAACTGGCGGCTGGCCGGATCGACCAGCAGCACCGGCCCGCACAGGCTCACCCCCCAGGCCCTGCCGTCATCGGCCGCGCACAACTGCTGCATGCGCTGGAAGACCGCGCCCGCCGCCGATGTATCCGGCAGCGCCTGCGCGAACGCCACCGATGGCAGCGCCAGCAGCAACAGGCCGATGCGGTTGCGGAGGCGACCGGACCCGGCCCGCATCGCCGGGCTCCGCGAATGCCGGCTCATGGCGCGCCGAAATGCCCCAGCGGCGCGCCGGCCAGCAGGTGCAGGTGGATATGGAACACCGTCTGCCCGGCGTTCTCGCGGCAGTTCATCACGATGCGGTAGCCATCCTGCGCGAACCCCTCGCGGCGCGCGTATGCGGCGGCGGCCAGCGCCAGCTTGCCGATCAGGTGCGCCTGCGCCGGCTGCAGGTCGTCCAGGGTGGGGATGACCTCGTTCTTGGGAATGAACAGCACATGCACCGGCGCCTGCGGGGCGATGTCCTTGAAGCCCAGCACGTCGTCATCTTCGTAGACGATGCTGGCGGGGATTTCGCGGCGGATGATCTTGCCGAAAATGGTATCGGTCATGCGACGGCTCACTGGCGTTGAACGGCCTACAGCTTACCGTCCCGCAGCGGCCTATTCGCTGATTTCGCTGCGGCTGCCGAAGGCGTGCGAGAGCGTGCCGCGGTCCACGTATTCCAGCTCGCCACCCAGCGGCAGGCCCTGCGCCAGCCGGCTCGGCCGCACCTTGTGGCGGCGCGCCAGCTGCGCCAGGTAATGCGCGGTGGCTTCGCCCTCGACGGTGGAATTGGTGGCGATGATCAGCTCGACCACTTCGCCCTGCGCCAGCCGTGCTTCCAGCTGGTCCAGCCCGAGTTCGCGCGGGCCGATGCCGTCCAGCGGCGACAGCCGGCCCTGCAGCACGTAGTACAGGCCGCGGTAGCTGGTGGCGTGCTCGATGGCCAGGCGGTCGGCCGGCGACTCCACCACGCACAGCATCTCCCGCTCGCGGCTGGCGCTGGCGCACAGCGGGCACACCTCGGTTTCGCTGAAATCGCGGCACTGCGCACAGTGCCCGATCCGCTCGATCGCATCGGCCAGCACCTGCGACAACCGCAGGCCGCCGTCGCGCGCGCGCTCGAGCACGTGGTAGGCCATGCGCTGGGCACTCTTCTGGCCGACGCCGGGCAGCACCCGGAAGGCCTCGATCAGTTGTTCCAGCAGCGGCAGGCTCATCGCATCGGGCTCATGGTCGAAACAAACGCGCGAAGCCCATGGGCTTCGCGACGTGGGGTTACGGGCAGCCGGGCGGAACCGGCGCACCGCGATCAGAACGGCATTTTCATGCCCGGCGGCAGCTTCATGCCGGCGGTGGCCGAGCCCATGCGGGCCTGCGATTCGGCATCGATCTTGTTGGAGGCGTCATTGAACGCCGCGGCGATCAGGTCCTCGACCATTTCCTGGTCGGACAGCACCGACGGATCGATGCGCACCTTGCGGCACTCCTTGGTGCCGGTGAGCGTCACGCTGACCATGCCGCCACCCGCACTGCCGGTGACTTCCAGCTTGGCCAGTTCTTCCTGGGCCTTCTGCAGGTTCTCCTGCATCTTCTGGGCCTGTTGCATCAGTTGGGCGATGTTGCCGCGCATGGTTTCCTACTCTTCAAAGGGACGGATGGAATCGGGCACGACCCGGGCACCCTGCGCAAGCAGGTGCTGCACCTGGGGGTCGGCCATGAAAACGGCTTCGGCCGCATTCTGTCGCTCGCCGCGCTGGCGGTCGGCGCGCTCGTGCAGGGTTTCGGCCTGGGCGTTGCCGGTCTCGATCACGATCTTCGGCGCACTGCCCAGCGCCTGCGCCAGGGTCTGCGCCAGCGCACCCAGCGAGCGCTCGGACTGCAGGTATTCGAAACCCGGCAGCAGCGCCAGCCGCAGCACGCCGTTGCGGTAACCGACGAAAGCGGCGTTGGCGGCCAGCTCGCGCGACGGCCCGGACAGGCCGCTGTCGGCAACCAGGTCCAGCCACTGTTCGGCGTTCTCCAGCGCACGCGGCGCGGCGCCGGCCGTGGTCGTGGCTGGCGGCGGCGGTGCAATGGCGATGCCTTCGGCGCGGAACGGCGATGGCGGCGCCTGGCGCGGTACCTGCGGCATGGCGTCGGCCGCCTCGTGGTGCGCCTGCGCCGCAGCGGTCTCCTCCATCCATGGCGGCAGGTCGTCGTCCTCGCGCGCCTGCACGGGTTCTGCTGCCGGCGCCGGGGAAAGCGGCGGCGCACCGGCCTGCGGCGCGCGCGCCGCCAGCGGCACGACGTCTTCGCGCTTCGGGGTCGCGTGGGCGGAAACGGGGTCGGCTACCGGCACAGCCGCCACCGGCTGCGCCGCCGGTGCAGCGACGGCAGCCGCGGTCACGGCAGGCGTGGAACCGCCAGCCGACGACGATACCGCGCCCGTTCCCGGACCTTCGCCTTCCGGCACCGCCGGCACCGCGCCCGCCGGGCGGAACGCCAGCATGCGCAGCACGGTCATCTCGAAACCGGCGCGCGGGCTGGGCGCCAGGTGCAGGTCGCGACGGCCGCCCAGCGCCATCTGGTACCACAGCTGCACCACTTCCGGGCGCAGGCGCGAGGCGAACGCCATCGCGTCGACACCGTCGCCGGGCGCCGCCGCGCCCGGCACCAGCTGCTGCACCTGGATGCGGTGCAGGGCCTCGGCCAGCGCGTCGAGCACGCCGCTCCAGTCGGGCGAGAAATCGGCCAGGGTGGCCACGACCTGCAGCAGGCGCGCGCCATCGCCCGACGCCAGCGCGTCGAGCATCGCCGTCACCTGGGTCCGGTCGACGGTGCCGAGCATGGCCCGCACCACGTCGTCGCGCAGCGCGCCGCCGGCATAGGCGATGGCCTGGTCCAGCAGCGACAGGCCATCGCGCAGCGAACCATCGGCGCCGCGCGCCAGCTGCGTGATCGCCCCGTCCTCGAACTCGATCTGCTCGGCGCCGAGGATGCGCGTCATCTGCCCGCGGATCTGCTCCTCGTCCAGCCGCTTGAGGTTGAACTGCAGGCAGCGCGACAGCACGGTGACCGGCAGCTTCTGCGGGTCGGTGGTGGCCAGCAGGAACTTCACGTGCTCCGGCGGTTCCTCCAGCGTCTTCAGCAGCGCGTTGAACGCCGCCTTGGACAGCATGTGCACTTCGTCGATCAGGTAGACCTTGTACTTGCCGCGCGACGGCATGTACTGCGCGTTCTCGATCACCTCGCGCACGTCGTCCACGCCGGTGTTGGAGGCGGCGTCGATCTCCAGCAGGTCGATGTAGCGGCCGGCGTCGATGTCCAGGCATGCCGGGCACTGGCCGCAGGGGTCGGCGCTGGTGCCATGCTCGCAGTTCAGCGACTTGGCGAAGATGCGGGCGATCGTGGTCTTGCCGACACCGCGGGTACCGGTGAACAGGAAGGCATGGTGGACGCGGCCGCTGTCCAGCGCATTGCTCAACGCGCGGACCACGTGTTCCTGGCCCACCAGCTCGGCGAAACGCTTCGGGCGCCACTTGCGGGCGAGGACGAGATAGGACATCAGGCAACCGTCTTCATCTGAACCCACATTGTGCCATGCCCCTGCCCCGCCGGCCCGCCCCGGGCAGGGAGGTGGCGGCAGCTCCTGGGTGGACGGCCCATGCCCCGGACCATGGCCTGCGACGCGCCGCCATCCATCACCTGCGCGGACCGGCAAGGACCGCGCGCCCGCGCGCGCCGGCGCCGGCAATCGAGCGCGGCCAGCCCCCGGCCCCCGGCAGCGACGCGCGCCGCCGGGCGGCACCGGGCAGAGGCGGCGGCGCGGCCGGCCACCGCGCGGATGCCCCATCGCATCGACGCAGGCACATTCGACTTGTGGCCACAGCGCCGGCCCTATAGAATCTGCGCCCCTGCAGCGCCTTCGGGAAGCGGCAGGTCACGGAGAGGTGTCCGAGTGGTTGAAGGAGCACGCCTGGAAAGTGTGTAAGCGTCTAAACCGCGCTTCGGGGGTTCGAATCCCCCTCTCTCCGCCAGTTATCCAATAGGTAGTGGCTCCGGCCAAGCAGTTCCGGAACTACCCTACTAAAATACCTACTACGCTCGATGTGCTGGGCTAAGTAAGCGAGAAGGCCACCCGAAGGGGTGGCCTTTTTGCTTATACGAGTGCGAGGTAACGTGCGGCTAAAGGTCCAGAAGCAGCGGGGTCAAAGTGATAGTTACCCATGTGCTCGGCAATTGCCCGGGGTGCGGATACGAACGCTTCGGGAACGTCATGGTGCTCCCGCAATTCGTCCTCCGTGGGTGTGGTCGGTGTGACTACTCGGTTCGCGTTCCTCTCCCAGTGACGCGGAAGCGAGTCGTGTACCTAGATCAGCCCTTTTTTAGCGGGGCTTTCCGCGGTGGAGATCCTCGCTTTGTCGAGTTGGCGGCAAAGATCCAAAGGCTTTCCGCCTATCAGCTTCTTACTTCACCAAGATCATTTGCGCACGAAGCCGAGGCCGTTCAGTGGGCGCGGGGCGCGGAACTTGTCGATTTCATAAAGCGAACGAGCAGGGGTCACCGGTTCAATACGGGCTATGAGGTCGAACAAACACAAATAATGCGAGGTTTCAAAGCATGGCTCGAAGGGGCGGGACCGGACTACGTTCCCGAGCAAAATGAAGCATTGCCTGCGGAAGTCCACAACTGGGACAACTACCTGTTCGTGGACATTCGCCGGTCACTCGGCGACGGCAACGAACTAAGGGAAAAGAAGGAACAATCAACCCGCGCTTTAGTTGCCATATTTGATGACTGGCGCCAATCGCAATCCATCTTTGAACAAGACGTGGCCGCGGAGTTGGCATCCATCGCCAAGGTCTATCGGGACTCTTATGCGAACTATGTAGCGCGGGTCGGTAGTGGAGACATCGAGGCCATGTTCACGGCTCCGATATTCTCGATGGTCATAGAGAGAATGCGTCACTATCTCCCAGAAAACATGGACGTTATGGAGCAACTCAGGAGATGTGCCGAATTCTTCACTACTCCAAACTTTGCTTCGTTACCGTATCAATACATCCATTCGCGAGCTTGCGCGCTCCTCAAACACAACGTCAAAAATGGAGCCTACGCAAATAGCGACCGGGCCACGGAGGCGGTCGGCGGATTTTTCTATGATCTAGACCATATCGCGCACTATGCGCCGTACTGCGACGCAATAGCGATGGATAGGCCAATGGCTGGAATGATGAGTGATCCGCGCATTGGCCTAGAGGATAGATTCGGGGTCAAAGTGTTCAGCCTATCGAATCTGGAGGAATTCCATACGTGGTTGAATGAGATCGAGGCCAGCATGACCGACGAACATCGGGAAGCCGTACACGCCGCATACCCTTAGCCCCCAAAAGGGGCTCCGCCTTTCGCAATATGCTTGCCAAGCCTACCGTTGATGATAGTAAATAGCGCATCGAACTTGGCAACACTATCGACTGGTAGAACCTTATCCGGCTCGGAGGCCATCTTCTTGAGGAACAGACGCGCTGGTCGCGTTTTGTGAAAAGGAATACCCAATTCCTCAAACGCCAACTCAACGCGCTTCGCGATACGTGGAATGCTCGGATTGAGCTTGAGCGTCTTACCTTTCAATTCGGCCCTATACGCCTCTCGCACGAGCCCCTCGAAGACGCCGGGATCAAGTAGGTCCTCAATGTCTGCCTCGCTCGGAGCCGGATCGAAAGCTTCCGCGACAAAGACCACGTTTTGCTCACGAACGAGCTTCGTCTTGAGCAAATCGTTCTTGGTCGCTTCGGATTCCTTTTCCAGGTCGAGCAGGACCAAGACGTTCAGCGATTCTGACGTGAGCAAGGCCACCATGTAGGAAACCTTTTGCGCGCCACCGGCAGGGGTCAGGGTCAGGTCCGGGCTAAGGGCCGTCTTCCCTATATCGGATAGATAGCTGCTGATCGCCGATAGGATCCAGAAATCGGTGACCCCCTCAACGACAAGATTGTTCGGCCCAACAAAGAGGCTTTGCGAGAGGTCATAGCCGAGCGCAGCCTGAAGCGGGAATAGCGTCTTCGCGTCTCCCGTCGGGTTATTGGTGACAGTCGTTCCGACTTTGTCCGCGATATTCACCGTGCGAACAGAGTCAAGGCGATGCGTCGGGACCATGAATGGCGAATGGGTCGAGTAGAGGATTTGGTTGTCGAAGTCATCCTCAAAATGCTTCAGCAGGTCGCCTTGCGACTTGGCATGGAGATATAGGCCCGGTTCGTCCAGAAGCAGAATCGCGTTCTCCACCTTGCCGCCATCGGTGTCCGCAGCAAAGGTGACATAGAAGGCGAAAAACCACTGGAACCCACGACTCCTGTCGTTGAGATTGACTTCAACGTCATACGTCGCTGTCGGATCAGAAATCAGGGTATCAAAGTGATTTCCATCGAGATTGAAGCGAATCTTCAGTTCGCGATCTTTCCAAAGTCGCTTAACCTCACCCGTGACGACGGCGCTGGCACGGTTCGCTAGTTGGTTTCGCTGTTCGGCGTCTCCTTTCTGCTGCAATTCCTGGAGCTTCTCTGGCTTGAGCCCAGCGACCTTGCAGAGCTTCTCAAAATTGCGGTCCGCGTCTGTAAGTTGGTTATGAGACTTGCGATGCAAGTAGGCACTCACTTCTTGATGACCGTCTAGCTCCGGGTAGTCATCCAAGTAGAAAAACTTTGGCATGGCCTTTACGGCCCAGTTCCGCGCCTTCTTCTGCGCTTCGTCGTCTTGAGTTATCGATTCAGCTAGTTCTTCCAGTTCGGTCAGATGCCCGTCCTGCGTGTCGCTAAGCTCAACATCGGCCGCAGCCAAGGCTTTCCGAGCAGCTTTCGCAGCTGCTACAAACTCCGCCGCCCACGAATCGCCATCCGCCGTTGCGGTTGCCTTCGCTTCAAAAGCATCTGCAGCAGCCTCAAGGCTATTCCCTTCCGCGCCTTTCGCGCGAATCGCAGCAGCCACCTTCTTTGCCTTGCTCTTGGTTGCCGCCGCATCAAATGCAATGGCACCTAGACCGGGGAACCTGACCCACCTGTTCTCACCCTTGTACCAACGACCGATTACAACCTTGGACACGCGAGTCGCGCGAGGGAGGATTTCAAGCAATTCCCCCTTTTCGTTGTCATCCAGCTCCCAAGTTGCCGTGACTACCTGCGTGTGGTCGTTACATTCCTCAAGACGCCTATCTCGTGGAAAGTTCTTGATGGGATCGAGCGCAGAAAACCCCTCAAGTGGATTCAGGCTATGGAGGCCTCGGAGCAAATTGGACTTTCCGCTTTCGTTCCGCCCCAAGAGAGCTGTGATGCGCGAAACATCGATATCACCGCTGTCCTTGATGGAGCGGAAATTCGTGACCCGAAAAGACTTGAGCTGCATGTACCCCCCCATCGGTGCCGTATCAATCAATAGTGGGGGCCTTCGTTCAGGTACACAAGACTAGGGGAAGATCCACCGCGGCTCCCCGCCCAGCAGGGACCGCGGCGCAAGCCGCCAGCCCTGCGAGGTCTGGATGCGCCCGGCCACGAGGCTATTCAGCGAATCGGGCTTCAAGCCGTACTCATCGCGCATTTCGAGCTTGGTCTGGGAGACGATCCGCCCGGACTCGATGTGCTGCCAGCGGTAGGTCCGTTCGTCTCGATGAAAGCCCCGGGCTCGGTCCCGGTAGGCGGGGTCCGCCCACCTGGCCTTCATCTGCGCGGATATGCACGCGCGGTGGTCGGGATCGGCCCATAAGCGGGCCATCGCCTCCCGCGTCGCGGTCGCCTGTCGCGAGGCAGCTTCCCCCGGCGCGGTCGCCCCGTCACCGTCGCCTACGGCGTCATTCCCGTCCGCACCGGGGGTCGCTGGATGGTCAGGGTGGCCCGGCGGCACGAGGCGGGCGCGATACGTCACCGCCGGGACACCCCGATTCGATCAGCGTCCGCGGCGAGTGGTCGCCGCGCGCTTCTTCATCTTGTTGGCCGTGGCGTTGCGCTCGGCCTGCTTCTTCTCGTGGATGGCCTTCGCCTTCCGGACGTTGGGGACCGCGCCTTTCATGCTTCGTCCTCCTCGCCCGACGCCTCGGCGATGGCCCGGGCGGCGAGCTGGTTGCTCAGGTTGGCGATGGGGTCGGCCTTGCCGCGGACGAACTCGTCATTGGCCGCGCGCGCGGTGCGCTCGGCCAGCAGGACGCCCTTGAGCTTGGCCGTGACCTCGGCGTGCTGCGCGCCCCACACCCTCTCGGCAAACGCCGCCACCGAGAACGGGCGGCGATCCGAAGGGCGGCGGTCTACCACGGTCGCGACCGCGGCGGCCAGAGGCATGTCCCCGGTGGCAATCGCGGTGATCGCGGCGGTTTCCAGCTCGACCGGGCCTGCGCCTTCGAGCTGGGTCTGGTACTGCGTGCGCCGGGCATCGCCCAAGGCGACGCGCCCGAGCATCTGCGCGGGCGACTGGCACAGGGTCAGGAGGAACGCGGCATCGGCGGCGACCTTCGCCAGCGGGCGCAGGAGTTCCTCGCGCTGCCCGCGGCTCGATTCCACGATGGTCAGGCGGAACTTGGCGATGCGCGAGGCGAGCTGCCGGCGCGCGAATTGCTTGGCGACGGCGCGATTGGCGGCGTCCGTCTCCCGGACAAGGTCGTCACCGTCGCGGCTGAAGCGGTCGCGGGCGTCGGTGACCTGCTGCTGGATGTTGGCGATGCGCGCACCGAAGGCGGTGGCGAGTTCGGCAGCGCGATTCGCGAGCCGGTCGATGTTTTCCACGGTCAGCGGAACATCGGTGGGGATGGTCTTGAAGTTGACGTTCGGCATGGGGGCTATTCCTCAGCGTGCGGCCCAGCCAGTGGGGCCGCTCGCTCCCGACCATATGGACCGGATTTGCCCCGCGCGAGTGTTATTTCTTGGGTCGGTTTACTTCTTCGGCTGGAAACGGCACGCAGCGCATGGAATTCGTGGACTCGTCCAATTTGCAGTCCATCCGCTCGAATTGTTGTTGAATCCGGCGGTTTCCGTGGCCGTTCGCGCGGAACCGCGCGGACTCCTCCACCTCGACCCGCACCGGCGGCTGCGCGCGCGGCGAGTAGGTTCCGACCTTCGCCCGCTCCAACGTCTCGCGAGCATTGAACAACTCGCGCTGCGCCGCCTGCGCGTTGCCGATCACGAGCGCCAGCATCAGGTACTTGTAAGAACGCTTCATCGCCATTTCTCCCATCAAACCCAAACAATCCGTTCCTCGCGGGGCATCCGCGGCTCGGGCGTGAACGCGCGCTGCGTCACGCGCCCGCTTGCCTCGCCTGCGATGCCGTAGCTGGTCGCGTCGAGCATGTGGTCATTTGCCGCGCTGTCGCAGTCGTCGGGCACGCGCGAATCGCGCGGCAGGCTCGGGACCGTCGCCAGCCACATGCGGCACCGCGAGGCAACAAAGAACTCGCCGTTCACCATGAGCTGCTTTAGATGCTCGAAACGTGGGACGCGCGCGCCCTTCTTGGCGGGCGAGACGCGGACCCCGGCCTCACGGAACAGGTCGGCGATAGACGCCTCCGCCCGGCCCATCTGCCGCGCTTCGGCGGCGGAGTCGATCACGCCCCGCGCGCGGACGCCGTTGCGCGCGGCCATCGCATGGAGCTGCGGTGCGAGTTGGCCCGGGGTCTGTCCGGTTCCGCGCGCGATGTTGCGCGAGTCGCAGGCGAACACCTCATCGAACACCACCCACGCGCCCCGCGGCATCACGCGATCATCCGGCAGGCGCACGGCATAGGCGAGCTGCCCAACAAGGACCGTTGCGCATGGCGCGGCGCTGCCCCAGTCGATGGAGAGCTTGAGCGAGGCGAAGCAATCCAGCGGCACGTCGTGATGGTCGATGACCATCTTGTCCGCGTTCCATATTCCTTGGAAGAAATCGCCGACCAGTGCGGACCAGTCGCCCAAGCGCATCGCGCGGTACAGGGCCGGGTCGGTGCGGGCCAAGACCTCAAAGTTCCGGCGGTATGCCTCGGGCAAGTACGGATTGTCATCCAGCCGCGACGGCGCATAGACCCACGTATTGCCCTCGAACTCGAACGGCACCCACGGCTCGCGACCCGTCACGTACCGCTCGGCCAGTGCACCGTGATTTTGGCCTCCAGGATTTCCGGCGAGCACGAGCCGGAGTGGCGTGCCGTTACCGCGAAGGCTCATGCCGAGCTGGTCGATGACCTCGATGGAGGGGCCTTCGCCTGCCTCATCGCACGCGATCAACGTGTAGGACATGCCCTGCGCCACGTCGGACAACGCCGATGCAGACTCAACGTGCGTGAGCTGGATCGTCGCCCCGTTCGGCAACCGGAACATCGCATCGTTCTGGTTGTACGCAATGTCGCGCCCGTAGGCAGAGCGCAGAAGCTGGCGCAGCTCCTCGGCAAACTGGCCCAAGGACTTCAACCGGCGGCGCGTCACGAGGACACGGGCGCGGTTCTTGTACTGGTCGCAGTGGCGCAGGATCAGGAACTGTACGGCCATCGACTTGCCGCCGCCGCGACCACCACCCAAGAACATGAAGTGATCTTCGGGCACGGTCAGGACCTGCGATTGAAACGGCGTCGGGCGAATCTCAACGCTCATGGGTCAGGACTCCCGGCTGCTGCTGGACCGCGATCACGCGCGCGTACTCATCGGGCGACATGGCAGCTTGGATGAAGATCGCGACCCGCGGCACGTCGGCGTTGCCGTCGCCGCGGCCAAGCTGGAACACCCGGTCGGCGAGGAACTCGGCGGCGCGCTCGCTGCCTTCGCCCATGCGCTGCTTCATGAAGGCGATGATGTCCCCGGCACCTTCGGCGCGGCCTTCCTCCAAGGCCAGCGCGAGCGGCGACAGCTCGCCCGCCTCGGTGTCCTCCTTGAGGGCCTTCCACTGCGGCACGGTCAGGCCCAGGGCGCGGCGGATGGTGTGTTCCCGGCATCCCTCCTGCGCGAGGAGGCGCGCGGCGTCGAGGGCCTTGGTCGTGAGGTCGGGAAAGGTCAGGCGCGACATGCTTCCAGCTCCCGCTTGATGCGATAGACGGCGGCGTTCCCCACGCAGGTCATGCGGGCGACGCGGTTGGCGGGTGTCCCTGCCTCTAGGAGTGCCGCTATGCGGTGTTCGACCCCGGGCGGTACCTTCGGCCTGCCGAGCTTCTTCCCTTGCCGCCGGGCACGTTCTAGGCCCAGTAGCGTGCGCTCCCGAATCAGCTCCCGCTCGAACTCGGCGAGCGAGCCCATCACGTTGAACATCAGCCGCCCGGCGGGCGTGGAGGTATCCATCGCGAGGTTGCGAACGAACAGCCCGACCCGCAGGGCTTCCAGCTCGGCGACCAGCGACACGAGGTGCGGCAGGCTACGGCCCAGCCTGTCCAGCGCCGTCACCGCGACCATGTCCACCTCGCGGCGCGTGGCGGCCTTGAGCATCGCGTCCAGCGCCGGGCGCTTGTCGCGACCCTTCGCGCCGCTGATGCCTTCGTCGGCAAACTCGGCGGCGATGGTGTGGCCGCTGGCCCGGGCCCACTCCCGCAGCGCGATCAACTGGTTTTCAACGGTCTGGTCCTTGTGGGTGGACACCCGGACGTACAGGGCTACACGCGCCATTCTCAATCTCCTGTGAGACGGCGAGACCATAGCTGGCCGGCACGCATCCGAAAAGGGCCGCGAACGGATAAAAATCCGGTGGGATCAGTGAGTTGGAAAATCGTGGGGTGCCGGAACTGGGTTTTCCGACCCGATTTCAGATTGGATGGATCTTGTATGTGAGCGACGGTGCGCTACTCGTCAGGCAGACGTTCGATGTTCGTGACCTCCACGAACCCATGTCCAAGAGGGACACGATGCCCAACAGTTAGTACGCCAATCTGAAGCGGCGAAGCACGCCGATACTCCGGCGGGTACTCCCGAGTTCGTGTCCAACCGGCCTTCGGTGTTTCCCTTGGCGGGTAGTTCTCAATCTCGATGACCTCGTCGTCCCGGTAGTTGCGGACAGTTCCATCGGCGAACGTCACTCGGATCATTACGGCTCTCCCGTATCAGTTGCCCGCATTCTGCCCGCCCAGGCAGTCGCGCGGGCAGCGGTCGCGGACACATCGAAGGGGAGGTCCGGGTTGGGGTCCGGGTTAGGTCCGGGTCGAAAACGTGGCCGAAACCCACGATTTACAGGGGAGGTCCGGGCGGTCTGGGTATTCGTAGAAAATTAACGCGGATACGAAGAAATCAGATAGCTCGGGGTACGTACTACGCGCGTAAAGAGAGTTTTTCGCGAAAACCCGGACCGCCCGGACCTACCCGCCGGAGCCCCACCCGTTGATGGGCAGAAGGGTCCGGGAAAGCTCAGACCCAACCCGGACCCCAACCGGGACCCCCTGCACGAAAGTAGCGGAGCGGTTCAGAACGGTGGTTTTTCGTCCGGCCTCGGCGAAGGCTTCTCCGCAGCTTCTTTCAGGCGCAGCCCGGCGAACACCATCAGGCGGTCGTCGCCGCGGCGGCTCTTTTTGCTACGAACCCGGGCGCTGGTTGCGCCGTAGAGCTGCGCAGAGAACGAGTTGAGCGCACCGGGCAAGGAGCCATTGCGAATGCACCAGTCTTTCCAGCGCTCGAACAACTCCGTTTTCGGCACTTCCGCATCAATGTCCAGCTCGCACTCCTCGCGCAGGAACGTCGCGACCGGCGCAGCCAATTCGATCAACTGCTGGATTGCGTCGCGAGAGGACGGTGGCAGCGCGAAGCGTCCGCGCTCGTGTAGCCGCCGCCAACCTTCGACAGCCCAGTTCAAGATGCCGGGCAGCTCGGCCAGCAGCTTGCCAGTCAGGTCCGGGTCCTCCTTGCCCAAGAAGCTCTGATCCATCAGCAGCGGCACGAAGCGATTGGCAAGCGCCGGGCTCGCATCCGAGAACCGCGGCATCAGGTTCGACAGCAGGAGGAAGCGGACAGCCAGCCGCCCATCCCACGCCGTCCGGTGTTTGCGCTTGACGGTCACGGTGTCCTCGCCACTGATACGCAGCAGGGATTCCGCGATGGCGGCGTGGTTTGCCTTACCGTCAAGGCGAACATCGCTCAGGATCGCGAGCTGCTTGCCCAAAAGGGATTCAAGGCCGAAGGTTTCGCCGAAGTCCGACAGGGACGGCGCGCAAATGTTCGGCGGTCCGACCAGCTCCGTTAGGACGCGCGCGATGGTGCCCTTGCCCGAGCGCGTCGGCCCGACCATCAGAAAAATCTTCTGCTGCGACGTGTCGGGGATCAGGACATAGCCAAACACCTCCTGCAGGAGCGCGACGGCTTCCGGTTCCTCCGGCCACAGGGTTTCGAGGAACCCCAGCCAGCGGTCCGGAGCCGGGGCGGCGACGTCATAGTCGAAGGCCAGCGCGTTCCGGGTGAAGAACCGCGGCGTGTGCTCCAGTAGCTCTCCGCTCGGCAGGTGCAGCAGGCCGTTGCGGCAGGCGACCAGCTCATGAGCGGGCGGTCCCTCGCCAACCAGCCAGCACGGCGGGTTGAACGAGTCCCGCGGGCGATGCGAGACGGCGCGCAGGGCATCGAGAACGTGGTTGACGGAGGTTGTGTCGGGCTGAAAATCCCCACCGAAAGCCAGCCCGGCCTCCTGCTGCTTCTCGCTAGGCGGCAACTTGGCCTGTTCGAGGAAGTGGTACACGTCGCGCCGGACCGTCCCATCTTCAAGTTCGGCGTAGGCCGCAGCAGCGTAGGCAAGCCAATCGCCGTTGTAGTGCAGGAAATATGGCTTCTCGCGCGCGATGAACTCACGCGCCGAGCGCAGCGGCGTTTTGGGGTGCAGCACCGGCGGCTCTTTGGCTACGTCCTCGTGCGCCCGCTCGATCTGACGCACCGCGTATCCCTTCCAATCCGGCTTCTCCCTGACACTCTTTGCAATCTCGTTCGGCCCAGTGATGACGCCAAAAATCATGTCGTCGGACACGTCGGCGCGCACCAGGTCGCAGCAGACCCGGAACAGGGCTTCAGACCGGGAGGTGTATTTGGTCGGGTCGATGGGGTCCGTCCCGGTCGCGATCAGGGCCAGCGTCGATTCCTTGATGGTCTTGCCGTTCGCCGTCGCCCACGCCGTAAGCTCATCGACGCCGACCCCTGTACCTTCGGCCACCGGCGGGGACACCCGTTGCCTACGCGCTGCGCGCGGTGGCGTAGCGGTCGCCTTCGCTGCCGGGGTGAACTGGTCGATGGAATAGATGGCGTCATCGTCCCACTCGACCAGCGTTGCCAGTGCAGGCACGCGACCCTGTTTGCGCTTCTTGGCGTTCGGGAGGTTGACGGTCCCGGGCAGGCGCATGATCCGGTCGCAGTTGTGGCAGTGATCCGCCTGAAAGACCTTCTCCAACTGGACGTTGTATGCCTCCAGTTCCTGCGCCTTCGCAACGTTGCCGTCGATGACCAGCCGGTCATCCGGCACGAGCTTGAAGAACCCCTGAAGCCCGCCGCCGCTCGAAATGATCACCGTTGGTTTTGGAGAGTAGTCCCGTAGAAGCCGCAGGATGCGGTCCTGTTCCTCGGCAATGTCCTCGCCTGCACGCGGGTCGATGTCCACGTGAAGCCAAGCGAGTGTGGCCACGTCCTCCTTGGACGCCTTGTTGTTCAGCGCGCGGCGGACTGGGTTTACATGGAAGTACTGGTTGGCGACGCCTTGCCGCTCCTCGATCCACTGGGCCGCTTCGACCCACTGCGTAGGCTCGAAAGATTCCGTCTCGATCTTGCCGTCAGGGACGATAGCGGTCAGGACCCAGACCTGTTCAGAACTCCACTTTTTCAAGAACTCGATGGCAGCGCGTGTGTCGTGTTCGATCTTTGGCTTCATCCGCGCGCCGCCTCCCTGCGGAGGTGGGCCTTATGGCTCAGGTAGCGGCCACGTCCGTACTGCTGGGCCATCTGCGGCCACATCGACAGCGGCGGCGCGGCCAGCTTCCCGGTCATCACGTCCGCGCACATCAGCACGCGGCGGCGATAGGCGGCGAACTCCTCACCACCGTCATCCTCATCGTTCAGGCGCGCGGCCAGCGCATCGACCTTCGAGGTCACATCAAAGACGAGGTGATCGTTACCTTCCGGAGTCGTTTCAGGCCCATAAGGGAACATATCAAACGGCGAGTAGCACAGCATGTGCGCTACATATGCAGCGTCATGGCGGCAGGGCTCGCGGGGCGCAGCCTTTAGCGCCTTCGGCATCTTGGTCATGGCGTTGCCCTCAGTTCTTGGTGATCTGAGAGTCACGCCAAGCCAGCAGCTCCATTTGATCGAACACGGTACAACGTGGTCCGATCTTGCGTGAGCGCGGGAAGTCAGGCCGCTCCTTATGGAAACGCCAGAGTGTGGAAACGGCGATGCCAAGGAACTCGGCAGCTTGGGTCGGGCGAAGGGATTTGCTTGGGTGAACGTGCATGGCAACGATCCGAGAAGTCGGGTAACTGGACCGGCACGTGGGCAGGAACGCCTACGCATCGGAGTCGAGTTGTTCTCCTTTTCTCAGATCAGCCGACTACCGCATTGCACGGCGTCTAGACAGTCCCTTGGACGCTTGTAGCGCGCCCGTCCTGCGATATCCGCCGCCGGGTTACCCGTAGCTGCGGATCGGTTGAAATCGTACTACCGGAGACGAATCAGGTCTAGCTATTCTTCTTTTAGATCAGTCGCTTACCTTACTTTTTAGGGGCGCAGAACCTGGCCCACTCCGCCATAAGTACCCGCCGCTTCTCGAAAAGATCACCACGCCGGTAAGCGGCTTCCACGGCGGATGCGATTCGGTGGGCCAAGGCCATCTCAACAACTTCATGCGCCGCATGAGTCTCCTCTGATGCCCAGTCACGGAAGGTCGAGCGGAACCCGTGCGCGGTGATGACCTTGCCCTGCTTCGGGTCGATGTAGCCCGCACCGCCACGCTTCACGCTGGCATCGTGCATATCGCCCAGCAGCTTCGTCAGTGTGTTGTCGGACAGCGGATTCCTGCCACGCTGCGGCGTGAACACGAGGTCCGTCCCCTCGATCCGCGGCAACGCCTTGAGCATCTTGATTGCCGCATCTGAGAGAGGCACCCGGTGTTCTTTCTTGCTGGACTTCATCCGCTCGGAAGGGACCGTCCAGACCTTCGCCTCCAGGTCGATTTCGTCCCAGCGCGCGCCACGCGCTTCGCCCGACCGGGCCGCGGTCAGGATCGCGAACTCAAGCGCCCGCGCACCCATGCCATTGCGCGAGCGAAGGTCCAGCATGAACGGCTGCATCTGGGCATAGGGCAGTGCCGGATGGTGCTGCACGTCCCGCACCTTCCCGGGCGCGGGCAGGACCTTGTCCAGATAGCCCTTCCAGCGCGCCGGGTTGTCGCCCTCGCGGAAGCCGCGGACCTTCGCCCAGTCCAGCACCGACTCCATGCGCTGGCGCACCCGGTTCGCCGTTTCGTTCTTCTCGGTCCAGATGGGCTCAAGGACGCGCAGGACGTGCGCCCGGTCGATATCGGCAACGCGGAGCGAGCCCAGCACCGGGAAGGCATAGGCTTCGAGCGAGCTGGTCCACTGGTCGGCGCTCTTGCCGCCCGACTTCCATTCCGCGGACTTGGACTCGATGAACTGGTGCGCGGCCTTCTCGAAGGTGATCTCAGCGAGCCGCGCCGCGAGCATGGCGCTCCGGGCCTCCCGCTTGGCGCTGATCGGGTCGATGTTCTTTGACAGCAATTCGCGCGCCTCGGCTGCTTTGCGCCGTGCTTCGGACAGCGACACGTCCGGATAGCCGCCCAGCCCAAGGTCGCGCCGCCACGGCTTGCCGGTTCCGGGTTTCACACCGGCGGTGTAGCGAAGCACCCAGCTCCGGGCTCCGGTCGCGGTGACTTGCAGCAGGAGGCCCGAGACAGACCCACCCACAGCGTAGTATCCGGGCTTCTTCAGGTTCCGCACCGCTACGTCTGTCAGCTCTTTTGCCCTGCGAGGCATGGCGCGCCCATCGACTATTAACCTACCACCTACCCTACTATGAATGAGCGATGTAGCGATAGGGGGCGAAACCACCCGAGACGAAAACTTCTTGCCGGATCATGCAGGTACAGCGACAATAGAGACGTAGCGACATGGAGCGAGACCACCCAAGCGCGGTCCCTCTCTCCGCCAGATTCATGCGTCCGGTCTTGATCCGGAACAGTGAACCCGGGCCGCGCGATGCGCGGCCCGCGTCTATGGTGGCCCCGTCGGCCCCTCGCGACGCTAGGTCGAAAATCCCGCCAGGGCCGGAAGGCAGCAACGGTATCGATCGACGCGGGCGCCGAGGTCAGCCGGCGGGGCCACCACCTTTTTGGGCGCCCGGCGCGCCCTTGCTCACGCCTGTGCATGTCTGAGCCCGCGCATGCCGCGCGGAGCAGGATTTCCATGCTGCCCGATGGCGGTTCATGCGAGCATGCGGCCGCCGGCGATGCCGGCAGGCAACCCGGTTCAGTCCTGGAACGGCAGCGCCCGCGGCGCGGTGGGTTCGGCCAGCGCCACGCATTGCCCCGGATCGGCCACGCGGTGGCCGCGCGCGCGCAGCGCCTGTCCATCGGCCGCACTGGCGTAGTGGTACAGCACCATGCGCGCCTGCAGCTCCTCCGGATACTCGCGCTCCAGGTCGTCCACGCCGGTATGCGAGGGGTTGCCGTGCAGGCCGCAGTCGTGGGCGACCAGTTCGCCGTCGTCCGCATGGCGGGCCAGCATCTCCGGGATCGGCCGGGTATCGCCGGTCCAGACCAGCGCGCCCTGCAGGCGCAGGCCCCAGGCCGTCTCCGGCCAATGGTGGCGCACCGGGAACGCTTCCAGGCGCATGCCCTCATGCCAGAACGCCTCGCCGACCACGACCAGCTGGAACGCGTCCCAGAAATTGGCGCCGCCTTCGGCCAGCACGTTCGGGTAATCGCCGACGCGCCGGTGCAGCAGCGGCACCACCGGCGCAGGCACGTACAGCCGCACCCGCCCGCGCCGTCCCGGATTGAAGTACGCATCGACGAACAGCCGTTCGAAACCGGCCACGTGGTCCAGGTGCACGTGGGTGACGAACAGCGCATCGGGCATCGCGCCATAGCGGGCCTGGTAGGCGGTCAGCCCTTCGCCGCCGCAGTCGATGGTCAGCCACGGCCGGCCATCGCGCTCGATCACCGCCATCGGCGAACCCAGTTCCACCGCCGAGGCGTTGCCGACGCCGAGGAAGCGCAGTGCCCACTCCATCACACGCCCCGGTTCCAGGCCAGGTCGTAGGCGCGGCGCAGGCGCGCGAAATCCTTCTCCACGTCTTCACGGCTGCGCTCGCCGCGCAGCTTCAGCAGCGACCGCAACAGGCGCTTGAGGTTGCGCTCGCGCCAGCGCGTGGCGGGAATGCGCAGCACGCCGCGGTCGAAGTCGATCAGCCAGCCATGGCCGCCGGCGTCGAACAGGATGTTGTGCGCGTTGAGGTCGGCGTGGTCCAGCCCCGCGCGGTGGAAGCGCGCGATCAGGCGTCCGGCTTCCTCCCATGGCGCGCCGCGCCCGGCCACCAGCGCGCGGTCGGCCAGCGAACGCACGCCATCGAGCCGCTCCATCAGGATCGCGGCGCGGTAGGTTGCGCCCTGGCGCATGTAGAACGCGGCCAGCGGCCGCGGCACCGGCAGCTTCAGTGCGATCAGCTTCCGCATCAGGCGGAACTCGGCGAAGCTGCGGGTACGGTCGGCGCCCTGCCACAGGTAACGATCGCGGCTGAGCCGGGCGGCGACTCCGCCGCGCAGGTAGTGGCGCAGCACGCAATGGCCGAACGGCGCATCCACGAACCACGCCCCGCCGCGCCCGCCCTCGCCCACCGGCCGCGCCCGGCCGCCCCAGTGCGCAGGCGAAAACAAGGTGGTTTCGGCTTGCCGCAGATGTTGGCGGTCGAACAGAATGGCGCCATAGCCGCGGCCTTCGCGGCAAGGCGTCAGCGCTTCAGTGGCGTCGAAAGCGACCATTCACCGCGAGTCTAACAACACCATGCCTTCAGCGTCCTCCCCAATGTGCCTCCTGCGCCTGTCCGCACTCGGGGATGTGACCCACGTGGTCCCGCTGGTGCGCACGCTGCAGCAGGCCCGGCCGGGCGTCGAGCTGCACTGGGTGATCGACAAGGCCGGGTACCGCCTGCTCGAGGGGCTGCCCGGCGTGGTGTTCCACGTCTACGACAAGAAGTCCGGGCTGGCCGGCATGCGCGCGCTGCGGCGCGAACTGCCCGCGGCCGGCTTCGCCGCGCTGCTGCAGATGCAGGTCGCCTTCCGCGCCAACGTGCTGTCGGCCTTCATCCCCGCCCGGCGCCGCATCGGCTACGACCGCTCGCGCTCCAAGGATCTGCATGGGCTGTTCATCAACGAGCGCATCCCCGACCGCCCCGGCATCCACGTGCTCGACGCCATCGGCAGCTTCTGCGAGCCGCTGGGACTGAAGCAGACCACGGTGAGCTGGGACCTGGCCACGCCGGCCGAGGCCCACGACTGGGCGCGCGCGCAATGGGACGACGACGGCCGCCCGGTGCTGATGATCTCGCCCTGCTCCAGCCACGCACGCCGCAACTGGCATGCCGACCGCTACGCGGCGGTTGCCGACCATGCCGCCGCCCGTGGCTGGAGGGTGGTGCTGTGCGGCGGCCGCAGCGAGCTGGAACGGCACACCACCGACGCGATCCTGGCCGCGATGCATGCGCCGGCACTGGACCTGGTCGGCCGCGACACGCTCAAGCAGCTGCCGGCCCTGCTGGCCCGCGCCAACCTGCTGATGACGCCCGATTCGGGGCCCATGCACATCGCCAACGCGGTCGGCACCAAGGTGCTGGGCCTGCATGCGGCCAGCAACCCCGAGCGCAGCGGCCCGTATTCGGACCGCCGTTACTGCGTGGACCGCTACGACGCCGCGGCGCGCCGCTTCCTGCGCAGGCCCGCCGCCGAATTGAAGTGGGGTACGAAGATCGAGTTCGACGGGGTGATGGAGCTGGTCACCGTGGACGACGCCATCGCCGCGTTCGAGCGCTACGTGGCCGACCACGCCGCCTGAGCCGGCCGGACCCGCAGCGGTTCAGCGCGCGCGGTAGTCCGCGTAGGACTTCTCTTCCACGTAGCCCGACCCCAGCGCCAGGTTGATCGCCTTCTTGATCCGCGCGCGCTCGTCATTCTGGAAGTACACGCTGCGCGCCAGCTCGACGAACCCCGCGTCGAACGCCTGCGCCTTGTCCTTGAGGCGGATGTCGTCCTCGATGTCCCACAGCCGCTCGTTGACCGCCTTCAGTTCCGCGCGCAGGCCATCGATCTCCCGGCTCGCCGCCGGATGCGCGTTCCAGGTGCGCTCCAGCGCGGCCAGTTCGTTGCGCACGTTCGCCAGCTTGGCCGCATCGCTCATGCGCTCGGACTTGATCTGCAGGATCGAGATCTTGTCGAGCAGTTCGCCGAAGGACACGGGCACCAGGATTTCGGACATGACGGACACCAGGGAAACGAGGCGATCAGTGTAGCGGCCGGCACGGCCGCACGTGGTGCCGGCCCGCGGTCCGGAAACGAAAACGGCCCCGTCGGGGGCCGTTTCCAGATCTGGCGGGAAGGGGGGGATTCGAACCCCCGATACGCTATTAACGTATGCCTGATTTCGAGTCAGGTACATTCAACCACTCTGCCACCTTCCCGGTGGTTCCCGGCGTACCGGGCTGCGAATGATACGAGGCCTTGGCAGCGCGGACAAGCGCTTTTTTCGCCGTGCAGCCGCCCGTGCCCCATCGCAGCCCGTCCCGCGCGCCGGCCTGCCGCCCGGCAGCCACGCCGCCGGCTCTTGCCGCGCACCGGCACGGACGCGATCATGAAACGCCTTTCCACCGGAAATGGCCCACCACGGGCGCCCATGATCGAATTCGGACACCTCAGCCACGTCGGCCTGCGCCGCCAGCTCAACGAGGACACCTATTACGGTGATGGCGAGCTGGGGCTATGGCTGGTCGCCGACGGCATGGGCGGCCATGCCTGCGGCGAAGTCGCCAGCGCGCTGGCGCGCGAGACCATCGTGCGCGAGGTACGCGGCGGCACCGCGCTGCCGCAGGCCATCCGCATCGCCGACGAGGAGATCATCCGCGCCTCGCGCCGACGCAACGACAGCCTGCCCATGGGCACCACCGTGGTCGCCGCGCGGGTGCAGGGCAACCGCTTCGAGGTGGCCTGGGTCGGCGACAGCCGCGCCTACCTGTGGCGCGACGGCAAGCTGGCCCAGCTGAGCCAGGACCACAGTTACGTGCAGGAACTGATCGCCCAGGGCTCGCTGACCGTCGAGCAGGCCCGCGCCCACCCGCACCGCAACGTCGTCACCCAGGCACTGGGCGTCACCGATCCGGCCCACCTCAACGTCGCCACCATGACCGGCGAACTGCGCCCGGGCATGCAGCTGCTGCTGTGCAGCGACGGGCTGACCGAGGAGGTGGACGACCGCAACCTGGCGCAGACCCTGGCCCAGGCCGACTGCAGCGCCCAGGAATGCGTGGACACGCTGGTGGCCGCCGCGCTGGACGGCGGCGGTTCGGACAACATCACCGCGCTGCTGGTGCGCTGCCACTGAGCACGGCCCGACGGGCGGCAGTCGTTGCCGCCGTCGGTTACGCGCCGGCCACTTCCTCCGGCCTGGCGCCATCCCACCAGGCATGGCCGGCCTTCTTGCGCAGGCGCTCCAGGCGCGCCTGGTGGGCCTGCAGTTCCGAGGCCGTGGCCACTACCCGCGGACGCGGCAGCAGGACCGCGGCATCGAAAGCCTGCACCGCGCCCGCCGCACCCATGACCTCGGACTCCGGCAGGCCGAAGCCGATCTCCTCCTGCCCCGAGGTCAGCGCGATGTAGACGTCGGCCAGGATCTGCGCATCGAGCAGGCCGCCGTGCAGGTGGCGGTGCGAATTGTCCACGCCCAGGCGCTTGCACAATGCGTCCAACGAGTTGCGCTGGCCGGGGAAGCGCTCGCGCGCCATCGCCAGGGTATCGGTCACCCGCACCCGCTCGGCAAGCGGCCCCCTGCCCAGCAACGCCATCTCGTTCTCGAGGAAGCCCATGTCGAACGCGGCGTTGTGGATGATCAGCTCGGCGCCATCGACGTAGGCCAGGAATTCGTCGACGACCTCCTCGAAGCGCGGCTTGTCCGCCAGGAATTCCAGGCTCAGGCCGGTCACCTCCTGGGCACCGGCCTCGAACTCGCAGTCGGGCTTGAGGTAACGATGGAAGTTGTTGCCGCTGGGCCGGCGCTCGAGCAGTTCGACGCAGCCGATTTCGACCACGCGGTTGCCTTTCTTCCACTCCAGGCCGGTGGTTTCGGTATCAAGGACGATCTGGCGCATGCTCAACCTCGGTTGCCGGCGGCGCCATCGCGCACGCGGATTGCTGCATCGCGGGCCAGCTGGTCCACGCGTTCATTGTCCGGGTCGCCGTTGTGGCCCTTCACCCAGCGCCACTCGATCTGGTGCCGCTGGGTGGCCGCGTGCAGGCGCTCCCACAGGTCGCGGTTCTTCACCGGGTCGCCGCCCGCGGTCTTCCAGTGGCGCCGCACCCAGCCGGGCATCCACTCGGTGATGCCCTGCCGCACGTACTGCGAATCGGTCTGCAGCATGATGGTGCACGGCTCGTTGAGCGCCTCCAACCCGGCGATGGCCGCCATCAGCTCCATGCGGTTGTTGGTGGTATGGGCCTCGCCACCGGACAGTTCGCGCTCGTGCGCCTTGTAGCGCAGCAGCGCTGCCCAGCCGCCCGGCCCCGGGTTGCCGAGGCAGGCGCCGTCGGTATGTATCTCGATTGATTTCATGTTGTTCCGTTGTATGGAGCGTCAGGTCGCCACCTGTCCGCCCCAGCCCACGGGGCGGGCGGCTTCGGGGCCGATGAAGGCCGCCGCACGCTTCTCGAATTCCAGTACGCAGACCGCGCGCAATGCCGGCAACGCCTTGCCGCCGGCAGGGCCGGCATCGCTCCACAGCGGCCCGAAATGACGCACCGAGCGTACCCGCAGCCCCTCGCGCTGCAGCCGCAACTGGCACCGCGTGGCCGATGGCGGCCGCGGCCCCTGCCATTGCCAGCGGGCACGGTAGGGACTGTAGCGGTTGAGCAGGGTCATCCACAGCCGGCCCCCGGGCATCAGTACCCGCGCGCACTCGGACAACAGCGGCTCCAGGTCCAGCGCGGCGACGTGCTGCAGGATGATCGCGTTGACCGCCTCCGAGGGCAGCGGCAGCGGCAGGGCACAGCACACGTCCCCGTCCCAGCCGCGTCCATCGGCCGCCCGGTGCAGCCGCACTCCGCGCCCGGCAGGCGCCTCGGCGGGCAGCCAGGTCGCGCAGGGAGACAGCCACAGCCAGGGCTGCGCGGGAAACCCGCCGACCTGATCGAGCAGGTGGCGCTGCTCCGCGGCCCGCATCGCCGCCGCTCCAGTCTTCTCAAACCAGGCCGAGACTGCAGCTTGACGGGGGAACGGGGCGGCAGGCATGGTCCAATTCTATGCGACTGACCGCCCTGCCTGCATTCCAGGACAACTACATCTGGGCGCTGCAGGCGCCGGATGGAAGCACCATGTTCGTCGATCCGGGCCAGGCGCAACCGGTGCTGGACGCGGCCACGCAGGGCATGCGGCCGGCCGCCGTGCTGCTTACCCACCACCACGACGACCACGTCGGCGGAGTCGCGGAACTGCGCGCACGCTGGCCCGACCTGGCGGTCTTCGCACCGGAAGATGAACGAATTCACCTGGAATGTGAAAGAGTGGGCGAAGGTGACCGGGTAGAATCGTCCGGTTTCACGTTCTCGGTGCTGTCCGTCCCCGGCCACACCCGGAGCCATATCGCCTTCCATGGCCACGGTCATCTGTTCTGTGGCGACACGTTGTTCAGCCTGGGCTGTGGACGCATGTTCGAAGGTACGCCCGCCCAGATGCTGGCCTCGCTACGGCGACTGGCGGCACTGCCGGCGCAGACGCGGGTCTGCTGCGGGCATGAATACACGCTGGGCAATGCCGTGTTCGCGCGGCATGTCGATCCCACCAACGCGGCATTGCATCGCCGCCAACAGGAAGCCATGGACATGCGCAGCCGCTCCCGCCCTACCGTTCCCTCGCTGCTGGCCAGCGAACTGGAATGCAATCCCTTCCTGCGCACGCATGCCGAACCCGTGCGCCAGGCCATTGCCGCGCGGCTGGGCCGCGCGCCACTGGACGAAGTGGAAGTGTTCGCCGAATTACGGCGCTGGAAAGACGGTTTCCGCGCGTGAGGCGGCGTGGCCTGTCCCTGGCGCTGGGGCTGCTGCTCGGCGCCGGTGCCGGCGTCACCGCCGGCGCGCAGTCGCTGCCGGCCAGTGCCGGCCTGACCCAGAACATCGCCTCGCTCGCGGCCCTGCCCGCCGACCCCGCGGCCCTGCCGGCGCCGCTCACCCGCAATGGCCACCAGATATTCGCCAGCTTCCGCGAGGGCCTGGCGATGGCGCAATGCGATGCGGACGCCACCAGCCCGCGCTGGCGCAGGCAGTTCGCGCACGCACCGTCACGGCTGGGCAATGTCGAGGATGACGCCCTGCCACTGTTCGGTTATGTGGTGGACGAACTGCGTGCGGCCGGCCTGCCCACCGAGTTCGCGTTGATTCCCTTCGTGGAAAGCGGCTACCGCCCGGGCGCGCGCAATGCCAGCGGCCCGGCCGGGCTGTGGCAGTTCATCGCCACCACCGCGCGCAATCACCGGGTACCGATGGAGAGCGGATATGACGGCCGGCTGTCGGCGGTCGATTCCACCCGCGCCGCGGTGCGCTACCTGAAAACGCTCTACGGCATGTTCGGCGGCGACTGGCAGTTGGCCGTCATGGCCTACAACGCGGGCGAGTACCGCATCCTGCAGGCGCTGCGCCGCGGTGGCATGAACGCGCAGAACGCGCGTCCGGCCGAGCTGCCGGGCCTGTCGCCGATCACCCATGCCTATGTCGAGAAGCTGCATGCCCTGGCATGCGTGCTCGAACAGGCGGAGAAGGAGCCGGAGCTGATGGCCGCCCTCGACCGCCCGGTACCGGTCCTGCGTGGTCATGCGCTGCCGGCCGGCACCACCCTGGCCGAGTGGTCGGCGCGCAATGCGCTGGACCCGGCGCGCGTGGCCCGGCTCAACCCCGCCGTCAACGGCAAGCGCGCCGGTGTCCGGGTGCTGGCACCGGCACTGCCGGACATGCTCCTGGGCAGCGAAAGCCAGATAGCGGCATCCACCACGCCAGCGGTGTCGCTGCCCGCCCCGGCCCGCGTCGATGTCGCGGGCACCGCCGTGGCCACCGCGAGCACCACCGGCACGGGACGTGGCCGCCATACGGTCCGCAGCGGCGAATCGGCCTGGACGATCGCACGCCGCTACGGCATTCCGGTCAAGACCCTGCTTTCCCGCAACAACCTTGACGCCAACGCGATCCTCAAGCCCGGCATGGTGCTGCGTTTCGAGGAAAGCCGCTGACCCTTCGGTGCGGTGGCGCGCCAGCGATGGCAAAAACGCGAAAGCCCGGCTGCGTGCCGGGCTTTCTGCTTCATGGGGCGTGCGGGACGTTCGCTGCAACGCCCCGGCCGCGCCCCGGGGTCAGAGCTGCGATTCCTGCACCTGCACCTTGAAGCGCTTGCGCAGGCCATCGACGAACGCCTTGGCCGCCGCCGCACCGTCGATCTGGCTCAGCTGCTGCTTCAGCATCGCCAGCTGCGGCTCCGGCACTTCCTTCAGGTCGCCCGGGGTGACCTTGGTCACCGCGAACACCGCATAGCGGCCGTCATCCATCTCCACCTTGCCGTAGCTCGGCTTGCCGTCGGTCGGCGGCACCACGCTGAACACCGCCCGATTGGCGGCGGCCGTCGGCACCGGCGCCGAACGCGGCAGGCCCGGCATCGGCAACAGCTGCAGCTTCTCGCCCTCGGCCAGCGCCTGCAGCGTCTGCCCGACCTGCAGCTTGGCCAGCAGCGCATCGGCCGCCTTCTTCGCTGCTTCCTCGGTACGGTGCGCACGCACCGCGGCGATCACCTGCTCGCGCGCCTGCGCCAGCGGGATGGCCTGTTCCGGCGTATGCGCGGTCACGCGGATCATCACGTTGTGGTTCGGGCCCAGTTCGATCGGGTCGCTGACCGTGCCGTCCTCCTTCAGCGCGTCGGAGAACGCCGCACGCAGCACCGCCGGGTTGGCGGCGATGCCGCTGGCGGTGGCGCGGGTGAACGGCCCCAGCGTCTGCACCGGCAGGCCCACTTCCTTGGCCGCCGAATCGAGCACGGTCGGATTCTTGTAGACCAGGTCCACCAGGCGCCCGCCCAGTTCGTTGAAGGCGCGCTCGGTATCGGCCTGCAGCTGCTCGGCCGCCAGCTGGTCGCGGACCTCCTCGAACGGACGTCCCTCGCCACCCTTGACCTCGCGCAGCTTCAGCACGTGGTAGCCGAACTCGGTCTTCACCGGGCCACTGATCTCGCCCGGCTGCATGGCGAACAGCGCGTCCTCGAACGGCTTCACCATCACCCCGTGCTCGACCCAGCCCAGGTCGCCGCCTTCGGCCTTGGAGCCCGGATCATCGGAATTGGCCTTGGCCAGCGCGGCGAAGTCGGCACCCGGCTGCCTCGCGTCGGCGGCCAGCTTGGCGGCCTTGGCTTCGGCGGCCTTCTGCGCGGCGGCGTCGCTGCCGGCGCTGATCAGGATGTGCGAGGCAAGGCGCTGCTCCGGCTTGACGAAGCGTGCCTTCTCTTCTTCATAGCGGCGGCGCAGGGCCGCCTCGTCCGCCGGCGTGGCCGCCGGCATGCGCGCCGCATCCAGCTCGACGTACTCGATGGACACGCTTTCCGGCTGCATGAAGTCGCGGGTATGGGTGTCGTACCACTGCTTGATCTGCGCGTCGTCCACCGCGGCGGTGTCGGCCTCCGGCGCCGGCAGCATGGCGAACTCCACGTCGCGCGTCTCGCCCAGCAGCTTCAGCAGGCGCTCGCTTTCGCCCTTGGTGGCAAAGCCCGACTGCGCCAGCGCGGTCGGGATGATCGACTGCTGCAGGCTGGTGCGGACCACCTGGTCGAACATCGCCGGGGTGCGCGGCGGCTGGCTCTGCGCCAGCACCAGGCGGTACTGCTCGGCATCGAACTTGCCGTCGCGCTGGAACGCCGGGATCGCGGCGATGTAATTGCGCACCGCTTCGTCGCCGATCACGATCCGCGCGTCCTCGGCGGCCAGCCGCACTACCTGCTCGTCGATCAGCTGGTCGAGCACGACCCGCTTGTTCTCGGTGGTCTCGAACTCGCGCGGATCGAAGCTGTCGCCCTGCTGCTGGCGGGCATCCATGCGCGCCTGTTCGAAGCGCGTGCGGAAATCCTCGACACTGATCTCATGGTGGTTCCACAGGAACGACATCGGCCACCACGACGGCGCCGAGCGCCACCACGACGGCGGTGCGGATACCTTGGCGACGTTCTGCGCACCGACACCACCCAGGTAGCTGTTGTCGATCACGAACAGGAACGGAATCATCAGCAGCCCCAGGATCACGGTCACGATCCAGCCCGAGGTCTTGTCGCGGAGTTTCTGCAGCATGGGAAAATCAAGGCCTGATTGGCGAGCCGGACAGTGTAACCCGCTTCCCGCCTGACTCCCAACCGGCGCCGGCTGCGCGTGCGCTCCCCGTCCACGCACGACGTCGTTGCCGTGGCGGCGGCCAGGGCAAGGGCAGATGGCGAAAAAAAAGCCCCGGGCTTTTGCCCGGGGCTTCGAATCAATGGCGGAGCGGACGGGACTCGAACCCGCGACCTCCGGCGTGACAGGCCAGCATTCTAACCAGCTGAACTACCGCTCCGCATATTGCAACCGCTACCGGTCGACTTCGCGACCGGGGTGCCACTGCATGCAGTGGCGGGTGGAACTGGCGGAGCGGACGGGACTCGAACCCGCGACCTCCGGCGTGACAGGCCAGCATTCTAACCAGCTGAACTACCGCTCCGCACTTGATTGTTTGCTTCCAGCACCACTCCAGGAAGAGTGGAGAGAAAGCAAGGCCCCCGATTGCTCAGGGGCCTTCTTGAAACTGGCGGAGCGGACGGGACTCGAACCCGCGACCTCCGGCGTGACAGGCCAGCATTCTAACCAGCTGAACTACCGCTCCACTTTCAATACTGCTCGACGGTGCTTCTTCGTGGTGGGTGCTGAGGGTTTCGAACCCCCGACCCTCTCCTTGTAAGGGAGACGCTCTACCACTGAGCTAAGCACCCCCGGTGAGCCGCTTAGTTTACAGCGTCCTTCAGGGCTTTACCAGCCTTGAAAGCGGGATTTTTCGAAGCGGCGATCTTGATGGTGTCGCCGGTCTTCGGGTTGCGACCGGTGCGCTCGGCACGCTCGCGGACCTGGAAGGTACCGAAACCCACCAGCGTCACGGCGTCGCCCTTCTTCAGCGCCTTGGTGATCTCGGCGACGACGGCATCGACCGCACGGCCGGCTTCGGCCTTGGAGAGGTCAGCAGCAGCGGCAACGCCGTCGATCAATTCGGTCTTGTTCATTATGTAATAACTCCCTATGCGGCAATCCGCGGAATAGATTGGATTGGTCGTCGCCATCACAGCGGCGGCGGCGGCCGTAAGATCCTGCAAACACGTCGCCCGCTCATCGAGCGGGCGCGTGAGTCGCACTTTTATACCAGCGCCCCCCTACCCACGCAAGCCGAAAAGCCAATAACGACGCGGGTTTCAAGGGATTTTGCGTTCATCATCAGTGCTTGACGCGCGCGGCCGGAGCTGCCTTTGCCCGCCCCCGCACCGCCACCCGCTGGCCGTTCTTGCGCACCTTCTTCGGCGCCAGCGGCGTCTCCAGCGCGATGTCCAGCACCTCATCGATCCACTTCACCGGAATGATGTCCAGGTCGCGGGTCACGTTGGCCGGGATGTCGGCCAGGTCCTTGCGGTTCTCCTCCGGGATGACCACCGTGCGGATGCCGCCGCGCAGCGCAGCCAGCAGCTTCTCCTTCAGGCCGCCGATGGCGGTGACGCGGCCGCGCAGGGTGATCTCGCCGGTCATGGCGACATCGGCCTTGACCGGGACCCGGGTCAGCGTCGACACCAGCGAGGTGACCATGGCGATGCCGGCACTGGGGCCATCCTTGGGGGTGGCGCCATCGGGCACGTGCAGGTGCACGTCATGCTTCTGCAGGAAGTCCACGTCGATGCCCAGCGCCTGGGCGCGTGCGCGCACCACCGACAGCGCCGCCGTCGCCGATTCCTTCATCACGTTGCCGAGCTGGCCGGTCAGCGTCACCGCGCCCTTGCCCGGGATCAGCGTCGATTCGATCTGCAGCAGGTCGCCGCCGACCTCGGTCCAGGCCAAGCCGGTGACCAGGCCGACTTCGTTCTCTTCCTCGGCACGGCCGAAGTCGAAGCGGCGCACGCCCAGGTACTTGTCCAGGTTGGCGGCGTCGACCACCACCAGCGCCCTGGGCTTCTTGGCGGACTTCCGGGCAGTCTTCCTGGCCGGCTGCGGGCCGGCGAGCGCGATCTCCTTGACCACCTTGCGGCAGATCTTGGCGATCTCGCGCTCGAGGTTGCGCACGCCGGACTCGCGCGTGTAGTAGCGCACGATGTCGCGGATCGCGTCCTCGTCGATGGCCAGTTCCTCCGGCTGCAGGCCGTTGGCCTTGAGCTGCTTGGGCACCAGGTAGCGGGTGGCGATGTTGAGCTTCTCGTCCTCGGTGTAGCCCGGGATGCGGATCACCTCCATGCGGTCCAGCAGCGGGCCAGGGATGTTGAGCGAGTTGGAGGTCGCCACGAACATCACTTCGGACAGGTCCAGGTCCACTTCCAGGTAGTGGTCGTTGAAGGCGTTGTTCTGCTCGGGGTCGAGCACTTCCAGCAGCGCCGACGACGGGTCGCCACGGAAATCCATCGACATCTTGTCGATCTCGTCGAGCACGAACAGCGGGTTCTTGCTGCCCACCTTGTTGAGGTTCTGCACGATGCGCCCGGGCATGGAGCCGACGTAGGTACGGCGGTGGCCGCGGATCTCGGCCTCGTCGCGCACGCCACCCAGGCTCATGCGCACGAACTTGCGGTTGGTGGCCTTGGCGATGGACTGGCCCAGCGAGGTCTTGCCCACGCCCGGCGGCCCGACCAGGCACAGGATCGGGCCCTTCATCTGCTTGACCCGCGACTGCACGGCCAGGTACTCGAGGATGCGGTCCTTGACCTTGTCCAGCCCGTAATGATCGGCGTCGAGCGTGTCCTGGGCGACCTTCAGGTCCTTGCGCACCTTGGTGCGCTTCTTCCACGGCACGCCCAGCAGCCACTCCAGGTAGTTGCGCACGACCGCGGCTTCGGCCGACATCGGCGACATCTGCTTGAGCTTGTTGAGTTCGTTCCTGGCCTTGGCCTCGACTGCCTTGGGCATGCCGGCCTCTGCGATCTTGCGCGCCAGCTCGTCCAGTTCGCCCGGCGCGTCGTCCAGATCGCCCAGCTCCTTCTGGATGGCCTTCATCTGCTCGTTGAGGTAGTACTCGCGCTGGCTCTTCTCCATCTGCGACTTGACCCGGCCGCGGATGCGCTTTTCCAGCTGCTGCACGTCGATCTCGCCATCGACCAGGCCCACCAGCATCTCCAGCCGGTCGCCGACCTGCAGCGTTTCCAGCAGCTTCTGCTTGTCGGCCAGGCGCACGCCGATATGCGCGGCGATGGTATCGGCCAGCCGCGACGGCTCCTCGATGCCGTTCAGGGTCTGCAGCAGCTCCGGCGGCAGCTTGCGGTTGGTCTTGACGTACTGCTCGAACAGCGACATCAGCGAACGCGCGATCGCATCGATCTCGCGCGACTCGCGCGATTCGTCCGATCCCAGTTCGGTGCCGGCGCCCTGCAGCGCGCCGTCCTGCTCGCGGATCCTGTCCACGGCCACGCGCGCCAGGCCCTCGACCAGCACCTTGATGGTGCCATCAGGCAGCTTCAGCAGCTGCAGCACCTGCGCCAGGGTACCGACGGTGTACAGGTCGGCGGCGGCCGGGTCGTCGGTCTCGGCCGACTTCTGCGCGACCAGCAGGATGCGCTTGTCCGCTTCCATCGCCCGTTCCAGCGCCTGCATGGACTTGTCGCGCCCGACGAACAGCGGGATGACCATGTGCGGGAACACCACCACGTCGCGCAGCGGCAGGACCGGCAGGTCGAGGACTTCGGTTTGGGTCTGGGCCATGGGGGGCTCCACTTGGATTCGGGGGTGGCCATGAAAAAAGCCGATGGCCCCGTTATGGGGCCATCGGCGGGGTGATGCAAGTGGCGTAGGAGGAGCACCTGAACCGGGCTTCATCCCACCCGGGCAGGATGTCCGAACTGCCTATTCAGTCACCGGATGCAGCCTTGGCCGGCGGCGTCTGGTAGATCACGTACGGCTCGGACTTGTGCTCGATGACCGACTCGTCCACCACCACCTTGCTCACGTTTTCCTGCGACGGCAGGTCGTACATGGTGTCCAGCAGCACCGACTCGACGATGGTGCGCAGGCCGCGCGCGCCGGTCTTGCGCTTGAGCGCCTTCTTGGCGATGGCCGACAGCGCGTCCGGACGGAACTCGAGCTCGACGTTCTCCATCTCGAACAGCTTCTTGAACTGCTTGGTGATGGCGTTCTTCGGTTCGGTCAGGATCCTGACCAGCGCCGTCTCGTCCAGCTCCTCCAGGGTCGCCACCACCGGCAGGCGGCCGACGAACTCCGGGATCAGGCCGAATTTGATCAGGTCCTCGGGCTCGACCTCGGCCAGCACCTTGCCCACTTCCTGCTTGCGCTCGCTGCTCTTGACCTTGGCACCGAAACCGATGCCGCCGGCCTCGCTGGAGCGCTGCTGGATGACCTTGTCCAGGCCGGCGAACGCACCGCCGCAGATGAACAGGATGTTCTTGGTGTCCACCTGCAGGAATTCCTGCTGCGGATGCTTGCGCCCGCCCTGCGGCGGCACGCTGGCCACGGTGCCTTCGATCAGCTTCAGCAGGGCCTGCTGCACGCCTTCGCCGGACACGTCGCGGGTGATCGACGGGTTCTCGCTCTTGCGCGAGATCTTGTCGATCTCGTCGATGTAGACGATGCCCTGCTGCGCCTTCTCGACGTCGTAGTCGCACTTCTGCAGCAGCTTCTGGATGATGTTCTCCACGTCCTCGCCGACATAGCCGGCTTCGGTCAGCGTGGTCGCATCGGCCATGGTGAACGGCACGTTGAGCAGCCGCGCCAGCGTCTCGGCCAGCAGCGTCTTGCCCGAACCGGTCGGGCCGACCAGCAGGATGTTGGACTTGGACAGCTCGACGTCGTCGCTCTTCTGACGGCTCTCGATGCGCTTGTAATGGTTGTACACGGCCACCGCCAGCGTGCGCTTGGCGCGGTTCTGGCCGATCACGTACTGGTCCAGGACCTCGAGGATCTCGCGCGGCTTGGGCAGCGAACTGCGTGCCGACTGCGCCTTTTCCTCAAGTTCCTCGCGGATGATGTCGTTGCACAGCTCCACGCATTCATCGCAGATGAACACGCTCGGACCCGCGATCAGCTTGCGTACTTCATGCTGACTCTTGCCGCAGAACGAGCAGTAAAGGATCTTGCCGCTGTCTCCGGAACGACCTTGCCGGTCTTCGCTCATGCTTCGCTTACCCAGTTGCTCCCCCCGTGAACAGGGGGTTCGATTTCGAGAATAGCACAGGGCCGGATGGACGCCAGTCCACTTCCGACCCTGCAGAAAACGCCGTGTTTTCGGCTACTTAGGCCGGTCACGCCGGCTGGATCGACTCGTCGGGACGCCGCTCCAGGACCTGGTCCACCAGGCCATAGGCCTGGGCATCGGCGGCGCTCTTGAAGTTGTCGCGCTCGGTGTCGCGCGCGATGGTCTCCAACGACTGGCCGGTGTGCTTGGCCAGCACCTCGTTCAGGCGCGCGCGCAGGGTCAGGATCTCGCGGGCGTGGATGTCGATGTCGGTGGCCTGGCCCTGGAAGCCACCCAGCGGCTGGTGGATCATCACCCGCGAATTGGGCAGCGCGAAGCGCTTGCCGGCCGCGCCCGCCGCCAGCAGCAGCGCGCCCATCGAGGCGGCCTGGCCGACGCAGATGGTGCTCACGTCCGGCTTGATGTACTGCATGGTGTCGTAGATCGCCATGCCGGCGGTGACCACGCCACCGGGCGAGTTGATGTAGATGCTGATGTCCTTTTCCGGGTTTTCCGCTTCCAGGAACAGCAGCTGCGCCACCACCAGGTTCGCCATGTGGTCGTCGATCGGGCCGACCAGGAAAATCAGGCGCTCCTTCAGCAGGCGCGAGTAGATGTCATAGGCGCGCTCGCCGCGGCTGGTCTGTTCGACCACCATTGGAACCAGGTTCAGGGCTTTGGCTCGGTTGTCCATTACGTGGGGCACCTAATCTTGACGGGGAAACATCACCCCGCGCCAGGGCGCGGGGCGGGTGGAGCGACCGCCTTACGGGCGGATCGCTTCCTGGAACGTCAGCACCTGCTCGGTGTGCTGGGCACGCTCGGCGATCCAGTCGATGACCTGCTCTTCCATCACGCGGTTCTGCAGGCCACTCATCAGCTGGGGATCGTTGCGGTACATCTCAATGACCTGCTCGGGCTCTTCGTAGGTCGAGGCGATCAGGCGCATGGTTTCGTTCAGGCGCTTGGGATCCAGGCGCAGGTCGTTGCGGCGTGCGACTTCGCCGACCAGCAGGCCGACCAGCACGCGCTTGGAGGCGGCGTCCTTGAAGCCCTCGTGGGCGTCGGCCGGCACCTGGCCCGGGTTGCCGCCCTGGCGGCGGATCGCGTCGACCTGCTGCGCCAGCATGGCACGGGCTTCGTTCTCGACCAGGCGCGGCGGCAGCTCGACCGAAGCATAGGCGGCGATCAGCTGCTCGCCCACTTCACGGCGCAGGCGGTTCATCAGCGCGCCCTTGAGCTCGCGCTCCAGGTTGGCGCGGATGTCGGCGCGGAACTGCGCCAGCTCGCCGTTCTTCACGCCGAAGCTCTTGATGAAGGCCGCATCGACCTCCGGCACCACCGGCTCGGACACCTCGGTGGCCTTGACCGTCACCTTGACGTTCTTGCCGGCCAGGGCCGGCACGCGCCAGTCGGCCGGGAACTCGACGTCCAGCGTCTTCTCTTCGCCCTTGGCCAGGCCGACCAGGCCCTGCTCGATCTGCTCGAACATCATGCCCTGGCCGATGATGATGGTGCCCTGCTCGGCGCCTTCGGCCGGCAGCCGCTCGTCACCGGCCTGCGACCAGGTTTCCAGCGCGACCAGGTCGCCTTCCTGCGCGCCACGCGCGACCGCCTTCCAGCTGCGGCGCTGCTGGCGCAGGTTCTCGATCATCTGGTCGATGTCGGCGTCGGTGACTTCGGCGCTGTGGCGCACCACGGTCAGCTTGGTCACGTCGACATCGCCGAAATCCGGCACCAGCTCGACGGTGGCGACGAAATCGAATTCGCCTTCGCCGGCCTTGTCGATGCGCGGATTGCCGGCGATGCGCAGCTCATGCTGGCGCAGCGCGGCGTCGAAGGTCTCGCGCAGCAGGCCGTCCATCGCCTCGGCGCGCACCTGCTGGCCGAAACGCTGCTCGACCACCTTGGCCGGCACCTTGCCCGGACGGAAGCCCTTGATGCGCACGGTGCGCGCGATCTCGCCGAGCCGGCCGTTGATGTGGCTCTGCAGGCGCTCCTCCGGCAGGGAGAAGGTCAGGCGGCGTTCCAGGTTGCCGGTGGATTCGATCGAAGCTTGCATGTGGACTCCTGCCACCGGTGGCGCCCTGGCCCCCGGCACGATGTGGAAGATGAACGGTTTCCGACGGACATGATTCCGCCGCAGCCCTGTAGTTTCGCCGATTCCGGCTGGCGCTTCCAGCCTGCCCCCGGACAGGTGCGCCCGGGGAACATCCGGCAGACACACGGATGGTGCGAAAGGGGGGACTCGAACCCCCACGCCTTGCGGCACTGGAACCTAAATCCAGGGCGTCTACCAATTCCGCCACTTTCGCGTCCGGCCGGCATTGTTGCAGACCTGTGGGCAAAAAAGCTGCCGGATGCGCCTTTTGCACCTGCAGGCGATCGCCCCCAGGGAGCGCCGACCGCGGGGACGGCAAGGCCACGGCATCGGGATGCACCGGCCACGCCCGGAAGCAGGCAAAGAAAAGGGCATCCGCCGTAGCGGATGCCCTTGTCTGGTGGGCTGTCAAGGATTCGAACCTTGGACCTATTGATTAAGAGTCAACTGCTCTACCAACTGAGCTAACAGCCCTGAAACATGGGTGCGCACTGCTGCCTGCGACACCGGATTCCTGCAGGAAAACGCAGGACCCTCACTCTAGAGGAAAACAGCCACCCGGCGTGCCAGGTGGCTGTCTTTGTTGGTGGGCCGTCAAGGATTCGAACCTTGGACCAATTGATTAAGAGTCAACTGCTCTACCAACTGAGCTAACGGCCCTGAAAATCAGGGGGCAAATGATACCTGCACCCTTCAGTTCCTTCAACCCCGGAATGCACATTCCGGCGTCTTTCTGTTCAATGGGGTGGCTGAGGGGATTCGAACCCCCGACCACTGGAATCACAATCCAGTACTCTAACCAACTGAGCTACAGCCACCACTGAAAACTACAACCCACCGCTTGCGCCGATTGGCGCGCCCGACAGGAATCGAACCTGTAACCGCCGGCTTAGAAGGCCGGTGCTCTATCCAGTTGAGCTACGGGCGCTCTGACCGGATCGTCGCACTCCAACACGCGCTGGTCGCATCGGATGGTCGGGGTAGAGGGATTCGAACCCCCGACATCCTGCTCCCAAAGCAGGCGCGCTACCAGACTGCGCTATACCCCGGCGGTGAATCTCCCGAGGTTCCCCCCGAAAGGTCGGCTATTGTCGGAACTGTGGAGCAGTCTGTCAACGGCGGATTTCATCGCGACGGCGGTTGGTTATGCCGCCGGCATCCACATCCGACCCGGGCGCCTCACGTGCGCAGCGGCAATCCAGCCCTATCCGACTCCACCTTCCTCGATCCCGGCAGCGGTGCGGTGGTCTCGCGCGGCGCCGGGGCAATGACCCTCAACGGCACCGTCAACAAGACCGGCCTGCTGTTGCTGCTGGCGGTACTCACCGCGGCCTTCGCCTGGAACCAGGCGCTGACCGATACCGGCGAGCGTGCCAGCGGCGCGCGCCTGTACCTGTGGGGCGGACTGATCGGCGGCTTCGTGCTGGCCATGGTCACCCTCTTCAAGAAGCGCTGGGCGCCGGTCAGCGCACCGCTCCATGCGCTGCTCGAAGGCCTGTTCCTGGGCACGATCCCGGCGCTCTACGAGGCGCATTTCGACGGCATCGTGTTCCAGGCGGTGCTGCTGACCTTCGGCACCCTGTCCGCACTGCTGTTCGCCTACCGCAGCGGGCTGATCAAGGCCACCGGGAACTTCAGGCTCGGCGTGGTGGCGGCGACCGGCGGCATCGCCCTGGTGTACCTGGCGACCCTGTTGCTGGGGCTGTTCAACATCAACATTCCCTTCATCCACGATTCGGGCCTGATCGGCATCGGCTTCAGCCTGTTCGTGGTGGTGATCGCCGCGCTGAACCTGGTGCTGGATTTCGACTTCATCGAGAGTGGCGTGGAAGCCGGGGCACCGAAGTACATGGAATGGTATGGAGCGTTCGGGCTGATGGTGACGCTGGTATGGCTGTACATCGAGTTCCTGCGCCGGCTGTCCAAGCTGCAGTCGCGCAACTGACCACAGGCCGGCGCCGGGCGGCACGCCGCCGCGCAGGCCTGGCCCGTCACCAGCGCGAACCGGAACCAGAAAGGGCGCCATCGGCGCCCTTTCTGCTTTCCTCGATGCCGCGCCGCGGTTACAGGCGGCTGGCGATGGCCCGGGCGAAGTCCATGGTGCCGCCGGTACCGCCGAGGTCGCCGGTCAGCGAATCCTTGGCTTCCATGGTGGCGACGATGGCCTTGCGCAGGCGCTCGGCGTTCTGCGGCTGGCCGACGTGGTCCAGCATCTGCGCGGCGCCCAGCAGCAGCGCGCACGGGTTGGCGATGCCCTTGCCGGCAATGTCCGGCGCGGTGCCGTGGACGGCTTCGAAAATAGCCGCGCTCTCGCCGATGTTGGCGCCCGGGGCCAGGCCCAGGCCGCCGACCAGGCCGGCGCACAGATCGGAGATGATGTCGCCGAACAGGTTGGTGGTGACGATCACGTCGAACTGCTCGGGGCGCATCACCAGCTGCATGCAGGCGTTGTCCACGATCATTTCCTGGAACTCGATTTCCGGGTACTTCGCGGCCACTTCGCGGGCGACGTTCAGGAACAGGCCCGAGGTCGACTTGATGATGTTGGCCTTGTGCACGGCGGTGACCTTCTTGCGGCCGGTGCTGCGGGCCAGCTCGAAGGCATAGCGCACGATGCGCTCGGAACCCTTGCGGGTGATGCGGGTGCCGGAGAACGCCGTCTCGCCGTCAGCCGAGACTTCCTGGCCTTCGGACAGGTAGGCGCCTTCGGTGTTCTCGCGCACGGTGATCAGGTCGACGTTCTCGTAGCGCGACTTGGTGTTCGGGAACGAGATCGCCGGACGCACGTTGGCGTACAGGTCGAACTGGCGGCGCAGGGCCACGTTGATCGAACTGAAGCCACCGCCGACCGGGGTGGTCAGCGGGCTCTTCAGCGCGACCTTGTTCTTCTTGATCGATTCCAGCGTGCTGGCCGGAATCAGCTCACCGTGCTTTTCCAGCGCGGCCAGGCCGGCATCGGCGAACTCGTAGGACAGCCCGGTGCCGAGCTTGTCGAGCACGAACAGGGTCGCGTCCATGATTTCCGGGCCGATGCCATCGCCGCGGATGACGGTGATTGTCTGCGTCATGATTTGGGTTCCGAACTGGGAGGGGGAGCGTGCGCCGGCCGGCTGCCCGGGATCAGGCGCATCCAAAAGTTTCAACTGTCAATTATGCCTGATCCGCCCGCCCCGCCCCAACTGGACCAAGGTCGCAGGTTCAGCCGTGGTCGTGCCCGGCCGGCGCCTCGGCGGCCCCGGACTCCAGCTGGTCCAGGAAGTCCACCGCGCGCCGCAGGTGCGGGATCACGATCGAGCCGCCGACCACCAGGCCCACCGAGAAGGTCTCGAAGAACTCCTCGCGGCTGACCCCGGCGTCCTTGCACTGGGCCACGTGGTAACTGATGCAGTCGTCGCAGCGCAGCACCAGCGAGGCCACCAGGCCCAGCAGCTCCTTGGTCTTCACGTCCAGCGCGCCGGCCTGGTAGGTCTGCGTGTCCAGCGCGAAGAAGCGCCGCACGACCTGGTTGGGTTCGGCCAGGATGCGCTGGTTCATGCGCTGGCGGAATTCGGTGAATTCGGCCACGCGGTCCTTGTCGGCGCCGCTCATGCGCCCTGCCCCGCGAACAGCGGCTCCAGCTTGCCGGCACGGTGCAGCGCCATCATGTCGTCGTAACCGCCCACATGGACCTCGCCGACGAAGATCTGCGGCACGCTGGTACGGCGGGTCAGCGCCATCATCTTTTCGCGCTCGGCCGGGTCCAGGTCGATGCGCACCTCGTTCCAGGTGCGGCCCTTGCTCTTGAGGAAATTCTTGGCCGCCACGCAGTAAGGACACACGGCGGTGGAGTAGATGGTGATCTCGGGGGTCTGGGTGCTCACGGGAAACTCCGCGCGGGGAATGGTGTCCCTATATGGTAGCGGTGCGCCGGATCACACCGCCCAACGCTGGAACACTGCGGGTTAACCTGTGCTTCACACCTGCGGCCCGCTTCCCCGTCATTCTCCGCCCAGCCTCACCGGAGCCCCACGCTTGCGAACCCTGCTGCTCGCCACCGCCGTCGCCCTGGCCCTGGCCCTGGCCACTCCCCTGTCCCGGGCCCAGGACAGCAAGCTGCCGGACATCGGCTCATCCGCCGGTGAACTGCTCACCCCGGCGCGGCAGGCCGAGTATGGCGGCATGATGCTGCGCGAACTGCGCAACTACGGCTACCTGGTGGACGATCCGCTGGTCGACGACTGGCTGCAGTCCATGGGTACCCGGCTCGGCTCCAACAGCGCCCAGCCGCAGCAGAAGTTCACCTTCTTCATGCTCAAGGACCGGCAGATCAACGCCTTCGCCACCCTCGGCGGCTACATCGGCATGAATGCCGGCCTGGTGCTGACCGCCGAGCGCGAGGACGAGGTCGCGGCGGTGCTGTCGCACGAAATCTCGCACGTCACCCAGCAGCACGTGCTGCGCAGCGTCGAGAAGGCGCAGCGCGACCAGATACCGATCCTGCTGGGCATGCTCGCGGCGGTGATCGCGGCGCAGCAGGCCGGTGGCAACTCCTCCGGCGACGCCACCATGGCGGCAATCAGCTCGGGCATGGGCCTGATGCAGCAGCTGCAGATCAACTTCACCCGTTCCAACGAATCGGAGGCCGACCGGCTCGGCATCCGTACGCTGGCGCGCAGCGGCTACGACGTCGATGCGATGGCCGGCTTCTTCGAGCGGATGTCGGCGGCCATGCGCGGCAACGAGGGCGGCTACTCGACGCCCGACTTCCTGCGCACCCATCCGGTGAACATCACCCGCATCAGCGAGGCCAAGGCCCGCGCCGAGCAGATCAAGAAGGACACGGTGCTGCTGACCACCACCACCCCCGGCGGCGTGCGCCAGGAGCGGGTGAACCCGGCCGACCCCATTCCCGATCCGGCCAGGGCCAGCGGCAACCCGCTGCTGCCCGGCTCGCTGCAGCTGTCGCTGCCGTCGATCGGCCTGCCGCGCGGCGCCAGCGGCCAGTTCGACTGGGCCCGCGAACGCCTGCGCGTGCTCAGCGCCCCGACGCCGTCCGAACTGGTGCGCGAATACGAGGACCTGCGCCGCAGCCAGAAGGATGGCCTGAGCGATCCGCAGCGCTATGGCGTGGCCATCGCCCAACTGCGCGACGGCACCGGCGCGCTGCAGCAGGCATTGCAGGAGCTGCAGCAACTGCAGTCCAAGCACCCCGACAACCTGTGGGTGAACCTGGCGCTGGGCGAAGCCGAGTCGCGCAACGGCCGCCACGCCGACGCCAACCGCCGCTTCGAGGCATTGCTGCAGAAGCTGCCGCAGAGCCGCCCGGTGGCGCTGACCTACGCCCAGGTACTCAACGAGCAGGGCGGCAGGGAGGCCGGCAAGCGCGCCCAGGCCATGTTGCGCCCGCTGCTGGCCCGCGCCGGCGACGACCCGGTGTTCCAGCGCACCTTCGCCCGCGCCTGCGAGCTGGCCGGCGACAACGCGCGCGCCAGCGAGGCCTATGCCGAGGCCGCCTACCTGAACGGGCGTCCGGAACAGGCCCTGCTGCAGTTCCAGGCGCTGCTCAAGCAGCCCGGCCTGGACTACGTGAGCCGCGCCCGGGTGGACGCGCGGATCGAGGCGATCATGCCGACCGTGCTGGAAATGCGCCGGCTGGGCATGCGCGACCCGGACATGCAGCGCCGCTGACCCCACGCGCTGCCGGCGGGAAGCCGGGGGGACGGCGCCGCCGGCGATGTCACAAACCGGTCATCAAACCGTAGTCTACTGGGCACATCCGGTCCGATGGGCTTCATGGTAGGCAAGACGTGCAGAAACGCATTCTTATCGTCGATGACGAACCGGCGATCCGCGACATGGTCGCGTTCGCACTGCGCAAGGGAGAATACGAGCCGGTGCACGCCGGCGACGCGCTGGAGGCACAGACCGCCATCGCCGACCGCGTGCCGGACATGATCCTGCTGGACTGGATGCTGCCGGGCACCAGCGGGCTGGAGCTGGCCCGCCGCTGGCGCAAGGAAGCGCTGACCCGCGACGTGCCGATCATCATGCTCACCGCACGGGGCGAGGAAAACGACCGCGTCGGCGGGCTCGAGGCCGGCGTGGACGACTACGTGGTCAAGCCGTTCTCGGCACGCGAACTGCTGGCGCGCATCCGCGCGGTCATGCGCCGCACCCGCGACGACGACGAGGACGGCAGCGTGGCGATCGGCCCGATCCGCATCGACGGCGCCGCGCACCGGGTATTCGCCGGCGATGCGCCGGTCTCGATCGGCCCCACCGAGTACCGCCTGCTGCATTTCTTCATGACCCATCCCGAGCGCGTCTACACCCGCTCGCAGTTGCTGGACCATGTGTGGGGCGGCAGCGTCTACGTGGAGGAGCGCACCATCGACGTGCACATCCGCCGCCTGCGCAAGACCCTGGAACCGTTCGGCGCCGAGAACATGGTGCAGACCGTGCGCGGCGCCGGCTACCGCTTCTCGGCCTCGGTCTGAGCACGGCGCCGCGGCCGGCGCCCGTGCTTCCTGCTATAACCGGTCACGGTTCCCAAGGTTCCACCCGCACCACCCGAGAGCGCAATGCCCCGCCAATTCCGATCCGCCTGGTTGAAGACGCTGGCCACCCTGGCCGCGCTGCTGTTGTCGGCCCTGCTGATCGGTGCCCTGCTCGGCCATCCGGCGCTGGTGCTGGCGCTGGCCGCGCTCGGGATCCTGGCCTGGCACTACTGGCGGCTGCGCCAGGTGCTGCTGCGCCTGACCGCGCGCCAGCGCTGGGAGACCGCCCGCGGCACCGGCGTGTGGAACGAGCTTGACCGCCTGCTGTACCGCAACCAGCAGGAAATGCGGGTGCGCAAGCGGCGCCTGATCGACATGCTGCGCAGCTACCGCGCCGCCGCCGCGGCGCTGCCCGACGCGGTGGTGGTGGTGGACCGCAACACCCAGCGCGTGCAGTGGTTCAACGAGGCCGCCACCGCGCTGCTGGGCCTGCAGCACCCGGCCGACATGGATGCGCCGCTGGTCGAGCGCCTGCAGCCGCTGCCGCTGGCGCACTGGCTGGCCGGCGGCCGCAACGCCGAGCCGATCCTCGATGCCAATTCGCCGGTCGATCCGGGCATCCGCCTGCACCTGCGCCTGATTCCGTATTCGGACCACCACTGGCTGCTGGTGGCGCGCGACGTGACCAAGCTGCTGCACCTGGAACAGGTGCGCCGCGACTTCGTCGCCAACGTCTCGCACGAACTGCGCACGCCGCTGACGGTGGTGCATGGCTACCTGGACATGATGGACCCGGAGGATTTCCCGGACACCGGGCCGATGCTGGCGGAGATGCGCAAGCAGTCCCAGCGCATGGCGCAGCTGGTCGAGGACCTGCTCACCCTGTCGCGGCTGGAATCGCAGCAGCAGACCGAGCTGGAAACCGTGGCGATGACCTCGATGCTCGCCTCGCTGCGGCGCGAAGCCGAGGCCCACAGCCAGGGCCGCCACACGATCACCATCGAGGACAGCGCCGGCGTCGACCTGGCCGGCTCCAACAAGGAGCTGCACAGCGCCTTCTCCAACCTGGTCACCAACGCGGTGCGCTACACCCCGGCCGGCGGCCGCATCACCCTGACGTTCGCCCGCGAGGGCGACGGCGCGGTGCTGGCGGTGACCGACACCGGCTACGGCATCCCGGCCAGCCACCTGCCGCGCCTGACCGAACGCTTCTACCGCGTGTCCAGCAGCCGTTCGCGCGAGAGCGGCGGCACCGGCCTGGGCCTGTCCATCGTCAAGCACATCCTCGGCCTGCACCAGGCGCGCCTGGACATCCGCAGCGAAGTCGGCCAGGGCAGCACCTTCGCCTGCCATTTCGACGCCGAACACGTCCGCCCGCGCACCGCCCTCCCCTCGCCACCGTCCACGGAAGACTCCCCGGCATGAACGCTCCCGTCCCGTCCCCCGTTGCCACGGCCCCCGGCAACGACCCGCTGCGCGACCCGGCGCTGTACATCAACCGCGAGCTGTCGCAGCTGGATTTCAATTTCCGCGTGCTGGCGCAGGCGATGGACGAGCAGGTGCCGCTGCTGGAGCGGCTGCGCTTCCTGTGCATCTCCTGCACCAACCTGGACGAGTTCTTCGAGATCCGCGCCGCGGCGGTGCGCCACGCGCAGGAATTCGGCCTGCCGCCGGCGCCGGACGGCATGAGCCCGCAGGAAATCCTGACCGCCATCCACGACCGCGCCGCCGAACTGGTGGAACAGCAGTACCGCTGCTGGAACGAAGTACTGCGCCCGGCGCTGCAGGACGCGGGCATCGGCATCCTCTCGCCGTCGACCTGGACCCCGCGCCAGCGGCGCTGGCTGCGCGCCTACTTCCGCAACGAGATCATGCCGGTGCTCTCGCCGCTGGGGCTGGACCCGTCGCATCCGTTCCCGAAGATCCTCAACAAGTCGCTGAACATCGTGGTCGTGCTCAAGGGCACCGACGCCTTCGGCCGCGCCGGCCACCTGGCGCTGGTGCGCGCGCCGCGTTCGCTGCCGCGCATCATCCAGTTGCCCAAGTCGCTGGGCGGCACCCAGAACTTCGTGCTGCTCTCGGCGGTGCTGTCCACCTTCGTCAACGAACTGTTCCCGGGCATGGACGTGCGCGGCGCCTACCAGTTCCGGGTCACCCGCAACTCCGAGCTGGTGGTGGACGAGGAGGAAGTGGAGAACCTGGCGCTGGCGCTGCGCGACGAACTGGTCGACCGCGGCTACCGCCCGGCGGTAAGGCTGGAGATCGCCCACGACTGCCCGCGCGCGATCGTGCAGACCCTGCTGCAGAACTTCGGCCTGTCCGAGAACGCGGCCTACCGCATCGACGGCTCGGTCAACCTCAACCGCGTCATCCAGGTCTACGACCTGGTGCAGCGGCCGGAGCTGAAGTACCCGCCGATGACGCCGCGCGTGCTCAAGACGTCCGAAGGCATCTTCGAGGCGGTGGCGCGCGGGGACGTGCTGCTGCACCACCCGTTCGACTCGTTCAGCACCGTGCTGGAGCTGATCCGCGAAGCGGCGGTGGACCCGAACGTGCTGGCGATCAAGCAGACGCTGTACCGCACCGGCAAGGATTCGGGGATCGTCGAGGCGCTGATCCTGGCCGCGCGCAACGGCAAGGACGTGACCGTGGTGGTCGAACTGCGCGCGCGCTTCGACGAAGAGGCCAACCTCGGCCTGGCAGATCGCCTGCAGGATGCCGGCGTGCAGGTGGTCTACGGCGTGGTCGGCTACAAGACCCACGCCAAGATGCTGCTGATCGTGCGCCGCGAGGGCCGCAAGCTGCGCCGCTACGTGCACCTGGGCACGGGCAATTACCACAGCGGCACCGCGCGCGCCTACACCGACCTGAGCCTGATCACCGCCGATCCGGACATCGGCAACGACGTGCACCAGCTGTTCCAGCAGTTGTCCGGGCTGGCCTCGAAGATGAAGATGGAATACCTGCTGCAGTCGCCGTTCACCCTGCATGCCGGCCTGCTGCAGCGGATCGAGCGCGAGACCCGGCTGGCGCTGGACGGCAAGCCGGGGCGGATCGTCGCCAAGATGAACGCGCTCAACGAACCGCAGGTGATCCGTACCCTGTACGCGGCGTCGCAGGCCGGCGTGCAGATCGACCTGATCGTGCGTGGTGCCTGCACCCTGCGCCCCGGGGTGGAGGGGGTCTCGGACAACATCCGGGTGCGCTCGATCGTCGGCCGCTTCCTGGAGCACAGCCGCGTCTACTGGTTCGGCAACAACGGCGCGCCGGAGCTGTACTGCGCCAGCGCCGACTGGCTGGAGCGCAACCTGCTGCGGCGCGTGGAGACCTGCTTCCCGATCCTGGACAGCGACCTGGCCCGGCGGATCTACCGCGAGGTGCTGCAGAACTACCTGGACGACAACCTCAACGCCTGGGAACTGCAGGCCGACGGCCGCTACCGCAAGTGCACGCCGCAGCCCGGGCAGCCGCCGCATTCGGCGCAGCAGGCGCTGCTGGAAGCGCTGTAACCGCGCGCCGCGGCCGCCGGAAGGGGCGGCGCCTGCAGGCCCGGACGCGCGTGCGCACGCGCACCGGGCCATGGCGCCGGCTTCCGGATCCGCGCCCAGGGTGACACGCGCCCCCGGCCATCCACTACCATTCCGCCATGCCCCAGTCCTCCCCGACCTTTCCCCCACTGCAGGACGGCGACCTGCTGGCCGCCATCGACCTGGGCTCCAACAGCTTCCACATGGTCATCGCCCGCTACCTGCTCGGCCAGCTGCGGGTGGTCGACCGCCTGCGCGAGACCGTGCGCATGGCCGACGGCCTGGACGGCAAGGGCGGGCTGTCGGCCGAGGCGCGGCAGCGCGCGCTCGAATGCCTGGCCCGTTTCGGCCAGCGCATCCGCAACATCCCGCCGTACCGGGTACGCGCGCTGGCCACCAACACCGTGCGCCAGCTGCGCTCGCCGCTGTCGTTCCTGATGCCCGCCGAAACCGCGCTGGGCCATGCCATCGAAGTGGTCAACGGCCGCGAGGAGGCGCGCCTGATCTACCTGGGCGTGGCCCATGCGCAGCCGCCCAGGTCGGGCCAGCGGCGGCTGGTGATCGACATCGGCGGCGGCTCCACCGAATTCATCATCGGCAGCGGCATGCAGCCGCTGGAGCGCGAGAGCCTGCAGGCCGGCTGCATCGCCAGCACCCGCCGCTTCTTTCCCGGCGGCAAGCTGAGCAAGAAGCGCTGGAAGGACGCGCTGACCGAGATCGGCGCCGAGTTCCAGCCATTTGCCGCCAAGTACCGGGCGCTGGGCTGGGACGAGGCGCTGGGCTCGTCCGGCACCCACAAGGCGATCAGCGAGATCTGCGCGGCGATGAAGCTGAGCAAGGGCGCGATCACCGCCCAGGCATTGCCGCAGCTGCGCGACGAGCTGCTGCGCGCCCGCCACATCAACGACATCAACCTGCCCACCCTGTCCAGCGAGCGGCGCCCGATCATCGCCGGCGGCGTGCTGGTGCTCGAGGCCGCGTTCCAGTCGCTGGGCCTGCAGAAACTGCTGGTCAGCAAGGCGGCGATGCGCGAGGGCATCCTGTACGACATCATGGGCCGCGCCAGCGACAACGACCCGCGCGACGAATCGGTGGCGGCGCTGACCCGCCGCTACGACATCGACGCCGCCCAGGCGCTGCGCGTGGAGGCGACCGCCCAGCGCCTGTTCGAGCAGGTCGCCGAGAGCTGGAAGCTGGACTCCGACGACGCGCGCATGCTCGGCTGGGCCGCGCGCCTGCACGAACTCGGGCTGATGATCGCCCACAGCGGCTACCACACCCACGGCAGCTACGTGATCGAGCACTCGGACATCGCCGGCTTCTCGCGCCAGGAGCAGCAGATGCTGGCGGCGCTGATCCGCACCCATCGCCGCGGCGTGCCCAGGACCGCCTTCGACGCCCTGCCCGACCGCCTGCTGCTGCCGGCCCGGCGTACCGCCGCGCTGCTGCGGCTGGCGGTGCTGCTGCACCGTTCGCACGAGGACGATCCGATCCCGACCCTGGACCTGAGCGTGGACGGCAACACCCTGTCGCTGGTGCTGGACAAGGTCTTCATCGACGCCCGTCCGCTGCTGCGTGCCGACCTGGTCGGCGAGGCCGAAGGCATGGCCGGGCTGGGCATCTCGTTCCGGCCGTTCGTCGCCTGACCCCCGGGGGCGCGCGGAGCCGCCCCCTTCCACGCTGTCGGGCTGTCACATCACTGGCACGCCGCTGACACCCGGCTGCCACGGCGCCAGGCGACCCTTTGCGACAAAAGGGAGGCCGCATGCGCTACGCCATCGTCACCGAGACCTATCCGCCGGAGGTCAACGGCGTCGCCCTCACCGTGCAGGGCCTGGAACGCGGCCTGCGCGCGCGCGGCAACGAGGTGGACGTGGTGCGTCCACACCAGCCGCAGGAACTGGCACAACCGCATGAGCTGCTGGTACGCGGGCTGGCGCTGCCACGTTATCCCGGCCTGCGCTTCGGGCTTCCGGCCCCGCGCCGGCTGGCGCGGCGCTGGCGCCTGCAGCGCCCCGATGCGGTCTACATCGCCACCGAGGGTCCATTGGGCTGGTCGGCGCTGCGCACCGCGCGCCGGCTCGGCATCCCGGTCGCCACCGGCCTGCATACCCGCTTCGACACCTATCTGCCCGACTACGGCGCAGCCTGGCTGCAGCCCGTGGCCCTGGGCTGGATGCGCCGCTTCCACAACCAGGGCGATGCCACGCTGGTACCCACCCGCGAGCTGCAGGACTTCCTGGAAGGCAACGGCTTCCACCACCCGCGGCTGCTGGCGCGTGCGGTGGACGCGTCGCAGTTCTCGCCGCGGGAGCGCGACCTGGCGCTGCGCCAGGAATGGGGGCTGGACGCGCGCGGGCTGGCGGTGATCCACGTCGGCCGCATCGCCGCGGAGAAGAACCTCGGGCTGGCGATCCGGGCATTCCGGCGGATCCAGCAGCTGCGCCCGGACGCACGCTTCGTCTGGGTCGGCGACGGGCCATTGCGCGAGCGCATCGCGCAGGACAACCCCGACTTCATCTTCTGCGGCATCCAGCGCGGCCAGGCGCTTGCCCGCCACTTCGCCAGCGGCGACGTGTTCCTGTTCCCGAGCCGCAGCGAGACCTTCGGCAACGTGACCCTGGAGGCCATGGCCAGCGGCGTGGCCACGGTCGCCTTCGACTACGGCGCCGCACGCGAACATCTGCAGAGCGGGTACAGCGGCGTGGCCGTGGACAACGACGAGAGCTTCATCAGCGCCGCGCTGAACCTGGCCGGCGACCCGGCCCTGCGCGCATCGCTCGGCGGCAACGCCAGCCTGGCGATGCAGCGGCTGCATCCGGACCACGTGGTCGCCGAATTCGAGGCACTGCTGCACGAACTGTCGCAACGGAGACGTGCCCATGCCCTTGCTGCCGCCTGACGGCCTGCTGGCCCGCGAAACCCGCTGGTGCCGGCGCGCCAACCACTACTGCCGCCGGCGCCGCATCCGCACCCTGTTCGCGGTCATCAGCCGCCTCGGCGATGGCGTGTTCTGGTACCTGCTGATGGCCGCGCTGGTACTGGTCGACGGCATGGACGGCCTGCGCGCGTCGGCGCACATGGCCGCCACCGGGGTGGTCGCGCTCACCCTCTACAAGGTCCTCAAGCGCTGGACCCGGCGCCCGCGCCCGTTCGCCGCCGACCTGCGCATCCGCGCCTGGGTGGCGCCGCTGGACGAGTACAGCTTCCCCTCCGGGCATACCCTGCACGCGGTGTCGTTCAGCGTGGTCGCGCTGGCCTACTACCCGTGGCTGGCGCCGGTGCTGCTGCCGTTCACCGCCGGGGTGGCGCTGTCGCGCGTCGTGCTCGGCCTGCACTACCCCAGCGACGTACTGGCCGCCACCGGCATCGCCCTGCTGCTGGGCAGCGCTTCGCTGCAGCTGATGCCGCTGCCGTTCTGAACGGCGGCGGCCAGCCAGCCGCCGTGCCCGCACGCAGCGGCGCCCACGTCGCCTCCGCGCGGCCAGCGGGAGCGCGCCGGCGTTGCCCTACAATGGCGGCCATGACCACGCTGTTCATTTCCGACCTGCACCTGGACCCCAGCCGTCCGGCCATCACCGCACTGTTCCTGGAATTCCTGCGCGGCCAGGCGCGGCAGGCCGAGGCGCTGTACATCCTCGGCGACCTGTTCGAGGCCTGGATCGGCGACGACACCCCATCGACCGCCGCCGATGCGGTCGCCGCCGCACTGCACGAACTGGCCGATGCCGGGGTGCCGGTGTTCTTCATCCGCGGCAACCGCGACTTCCTGGTCGGCGAGGACTACGCCCGGCGTGCCGGCATGCGCATCCTGCCCGACCCGTGCGTGGTGCCGCTGTACGGCAGGCCGGTGCTGCTGCAGCACGGCGACCTGCTGTGTACCGACGACACCGCCTACCAGGCATTCCGCGCGCAGACCCGCGACCCGACGTTCATCGCCCAGTTCCTGGCGCAGCCGCTGGAAGCACGCATCGCCTTCGCGCAGAAGGCACGCGCCGCCAGCCAGGCACGCCAGTCGGAGATGAAGCAAGGCGACCGCGCGCAGTTCGAGACCGTCACCGACGTGGCGCCGGACGAAGTCGCCGCCACGTTCCGCCGCTATGGCGTGGACACGATGATCCATGGCCACACCCATCGTCCGGCCGTGCACAGCGTGCAGGTGGACGATGCCACCTGTACCCGCATCGTGCTTGGCGACTGGTACGAGCAGGGCTCGGTGCTGCAGGTGGATGCCAGCGGCTACCGGCTGCAGGCACTGACCCCGTAGGTCCAGGCCAGGGCCGGCGGGCGCCGGAAAGCACTACCATCGACGCACCAATCTGATCAGGAGAGTGAGGATGGCACGCGCGGCAGTGTGGGCATGCACGATGATGGCGGCGGTTGCCGCGGCGGGAATGGGAACTGCGCACGCCGGCAATGCCGAGCAGCCGGTTCCGTTCAAGACCACCGCGACGGTGTGGCTGGACACGCAGGGCGTTCCGCAGAAGGTTGAAACCCCGGACCGGCTTCCCGCCGCGATCCGCGAAGCCATCGGCGCAAGGGTCAGGGAGTGGCGCTTCGAGCCCGCCATCCTCAATGGCGAAGCAAAGAGCGGCGTCACCCACCTGATGCTCGACGCCTGTGCCGCCGCGGGCGCATCGGGCGAGTTGAATCTGGCGGTGGGCTACGTCTATGGCGGCCCGGTCAACAACCAGGATCCCGCCGGCCTGGTGCCTCCACCCCGCTATCCCGTCGACGCGATCCGCGCGGACGTCCAGGGCACGTGGCTGGTGACCTACGAAGTACTGCCCGACGGCACCACCCAATGGGTGTCCGTCGATCCGCAGGGCGACACCCCGCTGAAGCGACTCGGCTATTTCGAACCGACGTTGCGCCAGTGGGTAAACCAGTTGCGCTACACGCCCGAAGAAGTGGATGGCCAGCCGATAAGCACGGTGGTCCGGGTCCCGGTCGACTTCAGCCTCCACTCCAGTACCCGACCCACGTCCCGGAAGGAAGCCGCCCGTACCACCATGGAATGCGTGGCGGCGACGCGGGCCGAGCCATCCAGGCGGACCGTCACCGATACGCGGTTCAAGCTGGTCAGCGGCGGCAGCTGAGCGGGCGCTGCAACGGCGCTGGCGGCTGCTGGCAGCCGGCGCCGTCGCTGCGGGCCCGCGTCATCGTCGAGGTGCCGCCGACGATGCGGCCGGCTTCGATTCTCCATCGAGCCTGCCCAGAGCCCCGGCAGCCCGCCTACCGGGGCGACGGAGGCGACGCCGGATCGAACGCGCATCCTTTGGCGGTCGTTTCCCCCAGCCGCCACGACACGCTGAACGGATACGCCATGTCAGACATGCCATCCGAACAGGGCGCGCGGCGCACGTCCAGGCGGAACGGCACGCCGCCGTCCTCGCCCGCCAGGTGCAGGCCATCGGCATCGATGCGGCGCGTGGCCTGCAGCCGGCGCGGCGCGTCCATCGTTTCCGGCGTGGTGTAGGCCAACGCCTCGCCCTCCACCTTCACGCTCCAGAACGGCTCGACGCCCGCGGCCTGCAGGCTGGCCGGGAACGCTGCCGGGTCCGTGTCTCCCCGCGTGGTGGCCGCTTCGTGCGCGGGCGCACCGGCGTCGGGGGCGGCCGGGCTGCAGGCCAGCAACAGGGTCATCGGCAACGCCAGCGACAGGGGGCGGAAGACAGGCATGCGCGGCTCCATGGGGGTGCGACAGGTAACCGGCATCGTCGCATGCGCCAGGTAAACGCAATGCGATCCGCGCGGCCGCGGAAGCCGGCCACGCGGTTGCGTCATCCCGCCCGCTCGACCAGGTCCGCAAGCTCGTCGGCGTCGAAACCGGCCAGCAGGCGCGCTTCGAGATTGAACGGCCCGTGCAGGTAACCGCCGGCGTATTCGTGCAGCAGCTGCTTGAACCGCGCGCGCGGTTCCACCCCGGCACGCTCGCAGTACCAGCGGTACCAGCGCGAGCCGGCGGCGACATGCGCCACTTCCTCGCGCAGGATCACTTCCAGCACGTCGGCGGTGGCGTCGTCGCCGAGCGAGCGCAGCCGGGTGATCATCGCCGGGGTCACGTCCAGCCCGCGCGCTTCCAGTACGCGCGGCACCAGCGCCATGCGCGCCAGCCCGTCATGCGCGGTTCTTTCGCACATTTCCCACAGGCCGTTGTGCGCGGGGAAGTCCGCGTAGTCGTGGCCGTGCGCCAACAGCCGCTCGCGCAGCAGCAGGAAGTGGCGCGCCTCGTCGTCGGCGCAGCTCACCCAGTCGGCATGGAAACTGCCCGGCAGGCCGCGGAAGCGGTAGACCGCATCCCATGCCAGGTCGATGGCGTTCAGTTCGATATGGGCGATGGCGTGAATGAAGGCGGCACGGCCTTCCACGCTGCCAAGGCCACGCCGCGGCAGGTCGCGCGGGTGCACCAGCACCAGGCGCGCGGGGCGGCCGGGCATGCGGATCGGCGCCGGCTCGGGTGCGTGCGCCGGCAGCTTCAGCGTGCCGGCGCGGAACACGCTGGCGCAGTGCCGGGTCAGCGCCACCTTGCGCAGCGGATCGGCCTCGGCCAGGCACAGCTGCGCGGCGTGCAGCAGGTCATCCACCGCCGGCATGCCGCCGGCTTGCGCGGCCCCCGCCTGCATGGCTCAGGCGCGGCGCTTGTTCTTGGCTTCGTCCGAGCGCAGCTGCTGGATGCGCTCGAAGTAACCCGGCTCGATGCCGGTGACGTAGTGGCCGTTGAAGCAGGACGAATCGAACGCCTTCAGCTCCGGATTGCCCTCGCGCACCGCCGCCTCCAGGTCCTCGAGGTCCTGGTACACCAGCCAGTCGCAGCCCAGGTGCTTCTCGATGTCCTCGACACTGCGCTCGTGCGCCACCAGTTCCTCGGCGGCCGGCATGTCGATGCCGTAGATGTTGGGGTGGCGCACCGGCGGCGCGGCGCTGGCCAGGTACACCTTGCGCGCGCCGGCGTCGCGCGCCATCTGCACGATCTGCTGGCTGGTGGTGCCGCGCACGATAGAGTCGTCCACCAGCAGCACCACGCGGTTGCGGAACTCCAGGTGGATCGGGTTGAGCTTGCGGCGCACCGACTTCACCCGCTCGCCCTGCCCCGGCATGATGAAGGTGCGGCCGACGTAGCGGTTCTTGACGAAGCCTTCGCGGTACTTCACGCCGAGCACGTTGGAAATTTCCAGCGCCGCGTCGCGCGAGGTGTCCGGGATCGGGATGATGGTGTCGATGTCGTGGTCGGGCCGCAGGCGCAGGATCTTCTCGCCCAGCTTCTGGCCCATGCGCATGCGCGCCTTGTGCACCGAGACGTTGTCGATCATCGAATCCGGGCGCGCGAAGTACACGTATTCGAAGATGCAGGGCGTCTGCTGGGTGGTGGTGGCGCAGACCTCGGCGAACAGTTCGCCGCGCTCGGTGATGACCACCGCCTCGCCCGGGGCGACGTCGCGCACGCGCTCGAACCCGAGCACGTCCAGCGCCACCGATTCGGAGGCCACGATGTACTCCTCGCCTTCGGCATGGCTGCGCTTGCCCAGCACCAGCGGGCGGATGCCGTGCGGGTCGCGGAAGGCCACCAGGCCCAGGCCCAGCACCACGCTGACCACCGCATAGCCGCCCTTGCAGCGGCGGTGCACGCCGGCCACGGCGCGGATCGCCGCCTCCGGGGTGAGCATGCGCTGCGCGTCCAGTTCGTAGGCGAACACGTTCAGCAGCACTTCGCTGTCCGAGTCGGTGTTGATGTTGCGGCGGTCGGCCTCGAACACCTGCTGGCGCAGCGCCTCGGTGTTGATCAGGTTGCCGTTGTGCGCCAGGGCGATGCCGTACGGCGAGTTGACGTAGAACGGCTGCGCCTCGTCGGTGCCTTCCGAGCCGGCGGTCGGGTAGCGCACGTGGGCGATGCCGATGCGGCCCCGCAGCAGTGCCATGCGCCGCTCGTCGAACACGTCGCGCACCAGCCCGTTGCCCTTTTCCACCCGCAACCGGGTGCCGTGCGCGGTGGCGATGCCGGCGGCATCCTGGCCGCGGTGCTGGAGGACGGTCAGGCCGTCATAGAGCTGCCCGGCGACGTTCTGGTTGCCGACGATTCCGACGATGCCACACATGTTGCGCGATCTCCGCTGGGCCGTGGCCCGGTTAACGTGAAGGGGGCCGTGCCTGGCCCGATGGCCCGGTCCGCGCCGGACCGGGGTGATCCGGGCGCACCTGCGCCGGATCGATATTGGAAGGCCACGCCTTCGCCGGGTCCTGGCGGCTGCCTCCGGTCGCGGCCGGCCGGGCGTCTTCCGCCCGTTCCGGCATCGCTTGCGGCAGTCCGCTGCCCGCTTCATGTTCGCTGAGTCCGGCATTATCGCCTGCCAGCACCGCCTTGCCCAAGTCCAGCAGCGGGTGCTCCGGCACGGCCGGCAGTTCCGGCAGCCGCGCGCGCAGCCAATCGGCCGGTGGGCGCAGCCACGACGCCACCTGAGAATGCCGCCACGGCTCGCCGTCGGCCACCGGGGTGAAGCCCAGCACCAGCACTGCCAGCACCGCCAGCAGCACGCCGCGCACGATGCCCAGGCCGAAACCGAACAGGCGGTCCGGTCCCTTCAGCAGCACGGTGGAATCGACCACCCCGCGCAGCAGCAGGCCGATGGCCGAAACGACCAGCAGTACGCCGAAGAAGGCAATGGCGTGGCCGGCGGCATATTGGCCCAGGGTCGGCGTCGCGCCGCCACTGAGCATCACGCTGGCGTCATGGCCGAATCGGAACGCGGCCCAGCCGGCCAGCAGCCAGCCGAGCACGCCGAACACGGTGGCCAGCAGGCCGCGCATCAGCCCGAACAGGGCCGATACCACGATCACCCCCAGCAGCAGCAGGTCGATCACCGGTTGGATCGCCCGCGCATCAGGCTGCTTGCCGCATCAGGGGTGCGGCCGGACCATGCCGGCGATGCCGACCTTGGCCGCGACCTGTGCCTTGAGCTGCTCGGCCTCGGCCCGATTGGCCACCGGGCCGACGCGGACGCGGTTGAGCACGCCGTTGTCGGTGCGCACCTGTTCGACGAAGGCGCTGAAGCCGGCCGCGCGCACCTTGTCGCGCAGCGCATTGGCGTCGGCCGGCTTGCCGAACGCCCCCAGCTGCACGGCGAAGCCGACGCTGCTGGCCGCCGGCGCGGGGGCGACCGCGGCCGGTGCAGGCTTGGACGCGACAGGCTTGGCGGGCTCCGGCTTCTGTGCGGCCGGCTTGGACGCGTCGCGGACGTCCTGGCGGGCCGCGGCCACCGGCCTGGCGGGCTCGGCGGGCAGTGCTTCGGTGCGCACCGCCGGGGCGGCCGCGGCCGCAGCCGGGGGCGTAGCCGGGGTGGCCGGGGCGGCGGCCTGCGCCGCGGGCTCCTTGTCGGCGTCGAGCACCACCACCTGCGCGTTCACGTCGCCGCGGACCTTGCCGGCCTCCAGCCGGACCAGCTCGGCCTGCGCGCGGTCGGCATACGGGCCGATGCGCACCCGCCAGGCCGGGCGTCCGTTGATGGTGTCCTGCTGGCGGAAGCCCGGCAGGTTGGATTTCTTCAGGTGGGCGATCACCGCATCGGCATCGGCTTCGGTGGCGTAGGCGCCGAAGTTCACCGCGTAGTTGCCGGCCGCCGCGCTCGGCGGCAGCGCACCGCTGCCGGCATCCGCCGCTGGCGAGGCGGCGTCGGCCACGGGCTGCACGGCCGGCATGCCGGTGGCGCTGCCGGAGGCCGGCGCGCTGGGCGCGACCAGCGGCAGCTCGCGGGTTTCGAACTGGCCGTCGGCAGGCGCGTCGGGCGCGCGCAGCGGGACGTCCTGCACGCCACTGTCCGGCGCTGGGCCTTTGACCAGCATGGGCAGGAAGATCACGGCCAGGGCCACCAGCACGATGGCGCCAATCAATCGCTGTTTCAGGGGAGTATCCACGGCAAGGCGTATGGGCGGCAGGGCGGAATGTCCGGCGATTATATGCGCGGCCGCCGCCGGCCACGGCCGCGCCAGCTGAACGGTGCTCGGCGCAGGTCAGCGCGCGGGTTGCGGCTTGCGCGCGGGCGCTGCTGCCGGATCCTGCAGCAGCGGCAATGCCTCGGCCACCGTGTGGAACGAGCCGAACACCAGCACCCGGTCGCCGCGGCGTGCCTGCTCCAGTGCCGCGGCCAGCGCCTGGCCGACGTCCGCGCAGGTCACGGCGCCAGCAGCGGCGGTACCGGCCAGCCGCTCGCGCAGCTGCCCGGCGTTCTGGCCGCGCGCGCCGTCGAGCCCGGCCAGGTACCAGCGGTCGATGCGCGCCTGCAGGGCCGCGACCACGCCGGCCGCGTCCTTGTCGGCCAGGGCCGCATACACCGCCAGCGTGCGTCCGCTGGCCGGACGTGCCTGCAGCGCGGCGCCGAGGGCGGCGGCGGCCTGCGGGTTGTGGCCGACATCGACCAGCACTTCCACGCCGTCGCGATCGAACCGCTGCAGGCGCCCGGCGACCTGCGCCGCGGCCACGCCGCGCGCCCAGGCCGTACGCGGCAGCGGACGGTCCAGCGCGCGCAGCGCGGCAATGGCGGCGGCCGCGTTCGCCCGCTGCACCGGCGCCCACAGCGCAGGCTGCGGCAACTCGATGCGGAAGGAGACGTCACGCCAGCGCCAGGTCTCGGCGTCGATCGGCTCGGCGAAGAAATCGCTGCCGAAGCGGATCGCGTTGGCGCCCAGCACGTAGGCGCGGCGCAGCACGCTGGACGGCGGGTCGATCTCGCCCAGGATCAGCGGCTTCCAGCCGCGGATGATGCCGGCCTTCTCGGTGCCGATGGCCTCGCGGTCGCTGCCCAGCCAATCGGCATGGTCGATGTCCACGGTGGTGATCACCGCCACGTCGGCATCGACGATGTTGACCGCATCCAGGCGCCCGCCCAGCCCCACTTCCAGCACCGCCAGGTCCAGGCCGGCGCGCGCGAACGCCCACAACGCACACAACGTGCCGTATTCGAAGTAGGTCAGCGCGGTGTCGCCACGAGCATCCTCCACGGCGTTGAAGCCCGCCACCAGGGTGGCGTCGTCGACGTCGGTGCCGTCGATGCGCACGCGCTCGTTGTAGGCCAGCAGGTGCGGCGAGGTATAGGCGCCCACCGCCCAGCCGGCGGCACGGGCGATGGCCTCGATGAAGGCCACCGTCGAGCCCTTGCCGTTGGTGCCGCCGACCACGATGCAGCGCTGCGCCGGACGCTCCAGGCCCATCCGCGCGGCCACCTCGCGCACCCGCTCCAGGCCCATGGCGATGGGCTGCGGGTGCTGTCGGTCGATATGGGCGAGCCACTGTTCGAGCGTGGCGGGACGTGCGGAGGACATGCGGGATTCTCGGTGGCACGCGCCGGCGCACGGCGCGGCGGCGCGGATGGGGCGCACATGATACAGCCGTGCCGCCCCGCGCCCGGACGCCGCGCCTAGGGCGTGGCCACTGCGACCACCTGTGGTCGCTGCCTGCCACGGCTGGCGCGCAGCGTGGCCAGCGACTGGCGGCAGGCATCGAGGTCGTTGCCACACAGCACGCTGGTGACCACGAACCGGTGGCGGCCATCGCTGACCCGCCGGTTGCGCACCATCATCGGGCCCTCGAGCTGGAACAGGCTCAGGCCTTCTTCGTCGTGCAGCCAGAAATCCGCCTGCGCGCCATAGCGGCGGAACAGCGCCAGCGGACCGATCGTGGCGACCGCCTCGGGAATCGACAGGAAGCCGATCGGGTACGGATCGGGGATGTAGCCCGGCAGCGTGCCGTCGGCATCCAGCACCGGCATCGGCACGTGTCCGCTGCGGCGCTCGTCGAAGAACGGGTCGCGCAGGCGCTGGCCGGCCTGCGCCGGGATCTCCTCGGGCAGCGGTTCGAACGCGAACGGCAGGCGGTAGCGCGGCTGGCCCCGGTATTCCGGCGGCACGGTCCAGGCACGGGCCGCCGCCAGCGCCGCCGCGTCCAGTACCGCCACGCCGGAGCCCTGCTCGACCCGTGCGGCCTCTACCCGTCCGCAGGCATCGGTGTCGATGATCACGTTGATCACATAGCCGAGCAGGCGCCACAGTTCCGCCGGCGGGTAGTGCGGCGCGCGGTTGGCCGCCGCTGAAAACGGCGGGCAGCCCCCGGCGGGCTGCGCCAGTGCCGGCAACGACCACAGCGTCAGCAGGGCCGCAGGCAGCCAGCGCGGCGGTAGCCGCAGGCGCGCCATTACAACGCCCGGTGCTTGGCCTCGCCGAAGAACGGGGTGTGGTGCGCGCAATCGTTCAGGCGCACCACTTCCAGGTGCTCCACGTCCGGCCCTTCGAGCAGGTTCAGCGTGGTCGGCGCCTGGCGGAAGGTCCACAGCTTGCCGATCGGCAGGCCCAGCACCTTGCACAGGATCACGCGGTTGACCGCGTCGTGCGCGACCACCAGCAGGGTGTCGTCCGCGCCCAGCCCCTCGGCCGCGCGCGCCAGCCCACGCCAGCTGCGGTCCAGCACCTGGCGCAGCGATTCGCCGCCGGGCATCAGCACCGTATCGGGTTCCTCGCGCCAGGCGCGCAGGCGCGCGGGATCCTTGTCGTTGATCTCGCTGGCCAGCAGGCCTTCCCATTCGCCGTGGGCGATTTCCTGCAGGTCCGCATCGGTCTGCAGCATCGAGGCGCGGGCACTGCCCAGCGCGGCACGCGCGGTGCTCTGCGCGCGCGAAAGCGGCGACGCCACCGCGCGGGCGATCTCGATCGACTGCAGGCGCTCGCCCAGTGCCCTGGCCTGTGCCTCGCCTACCGGCGACAGCGGGATGTCGATCTGGCCCTGGTAGCGGCCTTCGGCGTTCCACGGCGTTTCGCCGTGGCGGGCAAGCAGGATGCGCATGCAGTTGGGAGTCCGTGGCGGGGGGCAGGCATCATAGCCTGTCGCCGCCGTGCCGCAGGCGTCGGTTGCCCGCGTTACGAATCCCCGGCGAGCGCACGGCCGCGGCCCGGGCAGACGCCGGCCGGCGCGTTGCCGGCCATCGACAGGCGTTACCATGACGGCCCCGATCCGCTGCACGGTGTGACTCCCACATGAGGGCCAGCAGCTCCAACGCCCGCAAGGTGGCATGAGCAGCGCTTCGCTTTCCCCGCCGTCCGCTCCTCCGCGCTGGACCGAACGCCTGCAACCGTGGGCGGCCGCTTTGGTCAGCGCGCTGCTGCACCTGCTGGTGCTGCTGCTCCTGCTGCACTCCACGCCACCGGTGGTGACCACGCCGCAGGGTACCGCCGGCGGCGGCCGGGTCAAGGTCGATTTCGTCGGCGAGGCGCCGCCCTCCCCGACCCCTGCCCGCCAGCCGCCGGGACCGAAGCAGGAGGACGCGCGCAAGAAGCCCGCCAGGCCCACCGCCCGCCGCCAGGCCGACGCCCGCAAGCCGGTGCCGGAAGCCCGCTACATCGAACCCCCGGCCGAACCGGAACAACGGCAGGCCCGCAGCGAGGAGCCGCCCGCCCCCGAGCCGACGCAGGCCGCGGCCACCCAGCCGCCGGAAAGCGTGCAGCGCCGGCCGCAGACCTGGACCGGGCGCCCGCCGGGCTGGCAGCCGCGTGATACCGCCCCCGACGACGGACGCAGTTCCGGGCCGGTCAACCGCAACGGCTACCGCAACGACATGGCCGCCGGCGAGCCGGCCATGGAAGTGGGCGGTTACCAGATCGTCTACGACCTGCTGGGCGAAGCCCGGCTGCGCAGCTGGATGGAGCAGGGCGTGAAGGAGCTGTCCATTCCGCTGCCCGGGACTACCTACCTGATGGTCTGCCCGGCCGAAGTCGCGCTCAGGCGCGGCTCCAGCAAGTGCCGCCTGCTGCCTCCCGACGCGCCCGAACTGCAGTCCATCGGCGATGCGCGCCAGGTTGTCACGGTGATGTACGTGTACCGGCGCGGCGAACTGGTCTGGCGCGGGCCGGGTCCGTACCGCTGAGACAACCGCGTCCCGGCGCCACCGCACCGCAGCCCTCCCCACGTGGCGAACGCCGTGCACGCGCAGGGACCACCGCGGCGGCCGGGGAGCGTCCGGGTGGGTCGGCCGCAGCGCGCGGTGCGGATCATGCGCATGGCCGCGGCCGGCGCCACCGGCAACAACCCTGCGCTCCCCAGGCCTCGCCGCATGGGCGCGCCGCCAGCCGCGGGGACCATGAAAAAACCCCGGACGGTTTCCCGTCCGGGGTTTTCAGCGAAACCGGGCGCGGCTTACTTCGAGGCCGCTTCCAGTTCCTTCAGCAGCTGCGGCGCCGGCGCCACTTCCTGCATGATCCAGCGCATGTAGCGCTGGTCCACCGAGATCATGCGGGTCATCACCGGGTCGAACACCCAGTTGCTGGCCACCGATTCCCAGATGCCATCGAACGCCAGGCCGACCAGGCGGCCATGCGCGTCCAGCACCGGCGAGCCGGAGTTGCCGCCGGTGATGTCCAGGTCGGACAGGAAGTCCACCGGCACGCTGCCCAGGCGCTTGTCTTCCAGGCCGCCGTAGCGCTTGGCCTTGACCGCATCGAGCAGCGCCTTCGGCGAATCGAACGGATCGACGCCGGTTTCCTTGGCGGCGACGCCTTCGATGGTGGTGAACGGCTGCTGCACCTTGCCGTCCAGGCCGGTGTAGCCCTTCACGTTGCCGAAGGTGATGCGCAGGGACAGGTTGGCATCCGGATAGACGAACTCGCCCTTGCTCTTCTTGTAGTCGGCGATGGCCTGCAGGAACAGCGGACGCGCCACCAGTTCCTCGCCGCGCTTGACCTTGTTCTGGTGCTCGATCTGCAGCAGCGCCGGCATCACCGCCACCGCGTACTGGATGGCCGGGTCGGTGCTGGCCTCGAACGCGGCCTTGTCGGCGCTGAACCACTTCATGCGCTCGGCCAGGTCGCCCAGGCGCGAGCCGTCCAGCCGCGCCAGCGCGGCGTCCACGGCCGCCGCGTCGGTGCCGCCCAGCCAGCGGTCGAAGGCCGGCACGCGCTGGCCGGCGGGCAGGGCCACGTAGCGCTGCAGCCAGTACTGCTGGAACTGCCGGTCCATGGCCGGCACGTAGCGGCGGTCCATCTGCTTCAGGCCGCCCTCGATGGCCGGCAGGTCGCGTTCCTGGTAACCGTCCTCGCGCTGCGCATCGGGCTTGGCCTTCTCGATCGCCAGGCGGTACAGGCGCACCGCGGTGCCCAGGGTGCCGGTGCGGTTGAACATGCCCAGGGTGATGTCACGCTGCTGGGTGCTGCGCGCCTGGGTGCCGAGCGCCTGCAGCTGCGCGTAGGCATCGAGCGCCGGCTTGCCGGCGGCACCCTGCCCGCGCAGCCATTCCAGCACCGCGGCTTCTTCCTTCTGCTTGTGCGCCAGCACGTTGTTGCGCTTGAAGCCGTCCAGCTGGCCGTCGTAGTTCTTGCTGGTGTTGTTCCAGCCGGCCATGCTGGCGGCGTACTTCACCGCGATGTCCTTGTTGTCCTTGCTGGCGGCCTCGACCAGCGCGATCTGGTCCTTGTACGCCTTGGCGATGGTCGGGTAGGTCCAGTTGGCGGTGTTCTCGAACTCGCTGACCAGCGCATAGCGGTCGGTACGGCCCGGGTAGCCGGCCACCATCACGAAATCGCCCTCGCCCAGCGGCTGGTCGGCCAGCTTGAGCCAGTGCTTGGGCTGGTACGGCACGTTGTCGGCCGAGAACGCGGCCGGCTTGCCGTCCTTGCCCACATAGGCGCGGTAGAACGAGAAATCGCCGGTGTGGCGCGGCCACATCCAGTTGTCGACGTCGCCGCCGAACTTGCCGACGCTGCCCGGGGGCGCGTACGCCAGGCGCACGTCCTTGATCTCCAGGTTCTTGAACAGCCGGTAGGTGTTGCCGCCGGAGAAGCTGTACAGCGTGCAGCTGTAGCTGTCGTCGGCCTCGCAGTCGGCCACCAGCTTCTTCTCCAGCGCCTCCAGCGCCTCGGTGCGCTTGAGCGGGTCGTTGCCGGCGCCGGCGATGGCGGCCCTGGCCTGGGCGGTGACGTCGGTGATGTCGTCCAGCACGTAGATGCGCGCGTTGGGGCCGGCACTCAGCTCATCCTTGAAGGCGGCCGCGCTGAAGCCGTCCTTGATCAGGTTCTTCTCGGCGGTGGAGTTGAGCTGGATGGCGCCGTAGGCGCAGTGGTGGTTGGTCGCCACCAGGCCCTGCGGCGAGACGAAGCTGGCGGTGCAACCGCCCAGCGCCACCACCGCACCCATCGGGTCGCCGGTCAGGTTGCTCAGCTGCAGCGGGTCCAGCTTCAACCCGGCCTTCATCAGCGGCCCGGCGATCTGCGGCAGCTGCTGCGGCACCCACATGCCTTCGGCGGCGCTGGCCGCCTGCACCAGGCCGAGCCCGGCCACCACGGAAAAAGCGAGAAGATTCAGACGCATGAAGCGGACCCCGAAGATTGGAAACCCCGATTGTAGCGGGTGAAACCGTCGCCGTAGCGCCGCTTCCCGGTACGGGGGGCCACGCCCGCACGCATATAATCGGCACTCTTTCCCACTGCGGTTTCCCGGCAATGACACAGAACACGATGCGCGCGCTGGTCAAGCGCGAGGCCACCAAGGGCATCTGGATGGAAGAGGTGCCGGTGCCGGTGCCCGGCCCCAACGAAGTGCTGATCAAGCTCGAGAAGACCGCCATCTGCGGTACCGACCTGCACATCTACCTGTGGGACGAGTGGAGCCAGCGCACCATCAAGCCGGGCCTGACCATCGGCCACGAGTTCGTCGGCCGCATCGCCTCGATCGGCCCCGGCGTGACCGGCTACGAAATCGGCCAGCGCGTGTCGGCCGAAGGCCACATCGTCTGCGGCCACTGCCGCAACTGCCGCGGCGGCCGCCCGCACCTGTGCCCCAATACCGTGGGCATCGGGGTCAACGTCAATGGCGCCTTCGCCGAGTACATGGTGATGCCGGCCAGCAACCTGTGGCCGATCCCGGACCAGATCCCGTCCGAACTGGCCGCGTTCTTCGACCCCTACGGCAACGCCGCCCACTGCGCGCTGGAGTTCGACGTGATCGGCGAGGACGTGCTGATCACCGGCGCCGGCCCGATCGGCATCATCGCCGCCGGCATCTGCAAGCACATCGGCGCGCGCAACGTGGTGGTCACCGACGTCAACGACTTCCGCCTGAAACTGGCCGCCGACATGGGCGCCACCCGCGTGGTCAACGTCGCCAACCAGTCGCTGAAGGACGTGATGGCCGACCTGCACATGGAAGGCTTCGACGTGGGCCTGGAGATGAGCGGCAACCCGCGCGCGTTCAACGACATGCTCGACTGCATGTACCACGGTGGCAAGATCGCCATGCTCGGCATCATGCCCAAGGGCGCCGGCTGCGACTGGGACAAGATCATCTTCAAGGGCCTGACCGTGCAGGGCATCTACGGCCGCAAGATGTACGAGACCTGGTACAAGATGACCCAGCTGGTGCTGTCCGGCTTTCCGCTGGGCAAGGTGCTCACCCACCAGCTGCCGGTGGAGCGTTTCCAGGAAGGCTTCGAGCTGATGGAACAGGGCAAGGCCGGCAAGGTCGTGCTGAGCTGGAACTGAGGCCCGGCTGCCGGGCCCACCCGGTGTCCGCATGGGAAAGGCGCCGCAAGGCGCCTTTTTCATGCGGCGACAGGCGATGCGCCGGTGCAGAAACGTCGTGAACTTCGGCGCCAGGGTGCGGTCACACGACCGTTCCCGCACATGGAGCTATCGCATATGGACACGCTGTTCCTGTTGGCCGCCCTGCTCGTTTCTCCGGCACCGGATGCTTCCGGCGCGTGCCCGCCGGTTCCCTCGCTCCCTTCCCTCGTCTGCGAGGCCACTCCGCACGGCTGGTTTTACGCGGACTCCGCACAGGCGGCCAGGGAGGCCGCCGACGAGGGCGCCGCCACGGCCGCCGCCTTCCAGCGTTACCTGGGGCGCGCTGCTCCCGCCGGCGCCACCGTACTGAGCGCGCGCTTCCCGATGGAGCGGCAGGAGGTCTTCGCTTCGCAACATGCATTGCCCTACCTGCGTGCCTGGATTCCGGCCGAAGCCAAGGCGGCGATGATCGAAGAAAGCCTGCGCAGGAGCATGCCCCATCTGTCCGACGAACAGGTCGGCGCGATCGTGCAGCGTGCCCGCCAGAGCAGCGGCGACATTCTGCGCCATGAACTGGGTCACTCCGTGTACCGGGCCGTGTTCTGGCCACGGCACAATCCGGACGACGGCCACTATGCGACGCCCGCGCCCGACTGGCTGGACGAAGCCAGCGCCATCCTGATGGAGCCCGAAACCATGCTGGCCGACCGTCGTGCCCAGTTCCGCCAGTGGCTGCACGAAACGCCGGAGCAGGTCAGCCCGCCCAGCGTGTTCCTATCCCGCCTGCATCCTTTCGCCACCGCGGAACAACGTGCCCTGCTTGCCGAACGGAGCGGAGGCCAGGCCGCCAACGGCACCGTGGCGGCGGTTGTCTCCGGCGATGGCGCCAAGGCCCAGGCGGCCTTCTATCTGCAGAGCCTGGCGATGGCCGATTTCCTCATCGAATGCAGCGGCCGACAGGACCTGCTGGGTGAGATCAGCCAGGCCCTGGCCGACGGGATGGGTTTCGATGCCTGGCTTACGGCAAATGGTCTGCGCCACCAGTTGGGTGCCAACGTCAAGGAACTGGACAGGAACTGGTCGGCCTGGGTGAACGCACAGCGTGAAGCACCGACGCAATGAGAGGCAGCATCCCGAAATGATGAAGGCGCCCTGCGGCGCCTTCATCATTCCGGCATCGTGAGCGGCGCTCAGCGCGCGATCTTGACCGCCAGCACCACGCGGTTGTCGGCCAGCTTGCCGAAGTTGTCGCGGCCCTTGCCGTCGGTGCCGTAGTAGCCCAGGGAGACGTTGGCGATGCCGAAGCTGCGGCCTACGCCCACGCTCCAGTCGGTGTAGTCCTGGGCCACGTCGCTGTCGTTGAACACGCTGCGGCCGACGTTGGCGTTGAGGCTGAAGTCGTTCGGCAGGGCCCACTCGCCGCCGACGCCGTAGTACCAGCCGGTGGTGCTGCTGCCCCACACGTCGTTGGTGTAGCTGACGTTGACCTTCCAGTGTTCGGCGATGGTGGTGGTGGTGACCAGCTCGTTGTAGGCCATCTCGCTGGCACCCGGGTAGGTGTAGCGGTTGAGCATCAGGTCGACGTTGACCGCTTCGTTGACGTCGAAGCCGTAGCCGACGAAATAGTCCACCTCGACGTCGGGGCTGCCTTCGCCGAAGTCCACGCCCGAGGCGAAGCTGCCGACATACAGGCCGCTTGCCGTGGTCCAGGTGACGGTGCCCTGCACCGTCGGCTTCTCGTCGGTCTGCGAGGCGCCGCGGAACAGATAGTCGGAAACCGCGCCGACTTCCCAGCTCAGGGGCGCCGCGTCTTCGGCGCAGGCAGCGAAGGGAATGGACAGCAGGGCAGCACAGGCAACGGCTGCAAGGCGCTTGCAGGGAATCATGCAGGTCTCCGGGAGGTGGGGGTGGGCGCCGCCGCGGCGCGCGGTTCACGAATTTTTAACCAAAATGATCCGGCGCGCCAGCACTTCGTGGCGTCACCGTCCAAGCCGGCTCCCCGCTGCCCCCCCTAGCCCGTGGCAGCGGCGGCGAACACCCCATGGCGCCGCGCCGCCAGCGCAACGACCTGCCCGGCGACATAGGCCGGCGCGTCCGGCGGCAGCTCGACCTCCACGTCCACCGCGGCCCCGCGCAGCCGCGCCCGCAACCGCGCCCTGGCCCCGCTGCGCTGCACCGCCAGGACGGTCCCCGTCCAGTCGCCGGCATCGTCCACGCGCATGTCTTCCGGGCGCACATAGACGTCCAGCGGGACTTGGTCCGGCAGGCCCTCCGGCCGCGGCCAGCGGGCGCCCGCCACCTCCAGCACCTCGCCATCGGTCCGCGCCGGCAGGCGGTTGGCCTCGCCGACGAAGCCGTAGACGAAGGGCGACACCGGCCGGTCGTAGACCTCGCCCGGGCTGCCGACCTGTTCGATGCGGCCGCGGTTGAGGATCGCCACGCGGTCCGCCAGCTCCAGCGCTTCTTCCTGGTCGTGGGTGACGAATACCGTGGTCAGGCCGGTGCGGTCGTGCAGTTCGCGCAGCCAGCGGCGCAGGTCGCGGCGCACCTGCGCATCCAGCGCCCCGAACGGCTCGTCCAGCAGCAGCACGCGCGGCTCGATGGCCAGCGCGCGGGCCAGCGCCACGCGCTGGCGCTGGCCGCCGGACAGCTGCGTCGGATAGCGCCCGCCCAGGCCGTCGAGCTGCACCAGCGCCAGCAGCTCCTCGACGCGCGCGGCGATGCGCGCCCTCGGCCAGCGCCGCTCGCCGCGCCGCACCTCCAGGCCGAAGGCGATGTTGGCGCGCACGTCCATGTGCCGGAACAGCGCATAGTGCTGGAACACGAAGCCGGCGCGACGCGCCTGCACGCTCAGGCCGGTGGCGTCCTCGCCGTCGAACAGGATCCGGCCCTGTTCGGGATGTTCCAGCCCGGCCAGCGCGCGCAGCAGGGTGGTCTTGCCCGAGCCGGAAGGCCCGAGCAGCGCCAGCAGTTCGCCGCTGCGGATGTCCAGGCTGACGCCGTCGAGCGCGGGAAACGCGCCGAAGCGCTTGCCCAGTTGTTGGATGCGGATGTTCATGTCACCTCGGCCGATGCGCGGCGGCCAGCGATTGGCCGTGGCGCCATTCCAGGAAAGTCTTCAGCACCAGGGTCAGCAGCGCGGTGCCGGCCAGCAGCGACGCGCAGGCGAAGGCGGCGCTGTAGGCGTATTCGTTGTAGAGGATCTCCACGTGCAGCGGCAGCGTGTTGGTGCGCCCGCGGATATGCCCGGACACCACCGACACCGCGCCGAACTCGCCCATCGCCCGCGCACTGCACAGCAACACGCCATACAGCAGCCCCCAGCGGATGTTGGGCAGCGTCACCTTCCAGAACATCTGCCAGGCATTGGCGCCCAGGGTGAGCGCGGCCAGTTCCTCGTCGCTGCCCTGCTGCTCCATCAGCGGCATCAGTTCGCGGGCGATGAACGGGAAGGTGACGAAGGTGGTCGCCAGCACGATGCCCGGGATCGCGAACACGATGCGCGGCAACTGCAGCAGCACCTCGCCCGCCACCGGCAGGTGCAGGCGCACGCCGTCCTCGATCAACGGCCACAGCCAGCCATCGCGGCCGAACAACAGGATGAACACCAGCCCGGCGACCACCGGCGACACCGAGAACGGCAGGTCGATCAGCGTCACCAGCCAGCGCTTGCCGGGGAACCGGTGCTTGCTCACCACCCAGGCCGCGGCAACGCCGAACACCAGGTTGAGCGGAATCACGATGGCGGTGACCAGCAGGGTCAGGCGCACGGCCGACAGCGCATCCGCATCGCTCACCGCGCTCCACAGCGCCTGCACGCCGCCGCGCAGTGCCTCGGCGAACACCAGCAGCAGCGGCAACAGCAGGAACGACAGCAGGAACCCCAGTGCACCGAGCACCAGCAACGCCTGCACCCAGCCCGGTTCGGTGGTGACGCCACGCCGCGTCCTGGTACCGGCAGCGCGCACGGCCGGCACCGGCAGTTCCGACACCATCCCGTTCATCGCCGCTCCCTGCGCTGCAGGCGGGCCTGCAGCGTGTTGACCAGCAACAGTACCGCGAAGGACAGCAGCAGCATCGCCGCGGCGATGGCGGTGGCACCGGCGTAGTCGAACTCCTCCAGGCGGATGGTGATCAGCAGCGGCGCGATCTCGGTCGCGCCAGGCAGGTTGCCGGCGATGAAGATCACCGAGCCGTACTCGCCCACGCCGCGCGCGAACGCCAGCGCGAAGCCGGTCAGCATCGCCGGCCACAGCGCCGGCACGACCACCCGTGCGATGGCCTGGAAACGGCTGGCGCCCAGCGTCGCCGCCGCCTCCTCGAGTTCGCGCTCGGCTTCGGCCAGCACCGGCTGCACGATGCGCACCACGAACGGCAGGCCGACGAACACCAGCGCGACCACGATGCCCAGCGGCGTGTAGGCGACCTTCAGGCCGAGCGGCTCCAGCCAGCGCCCGACCCAGCCCTGGCCGCCATACAGCGCGGTGAGGGCGATGCCGGCCACCGCGGTGGGCAGCGCGAATGGCAGGTCGATCAATGCATCGAACAGGCGCCGGCCCGGGAAGCGGTAGCGCACGAACACCCACGCCACCCACGTGCCCATCAGCGTGTTGAACGCGGCCGCGGCGAAGGCGGTGCCGAAGCTCAGGCGCAGCGCGGCCAGCACGCGCGGTTCGCTCCATATCCGCCAGATGCCTTCCACGCCCAACCCGGCCGCGCGCAGGAACACGCCGGCCAGCGGGATCAGCACGATCAGGCCCAGCCAGAACAGGGTCACGCCCATGCCCAGGCCAAACCCGGGCAGGACCCGCGGATGGCGCCGCAGCGGCGGCAGTGCGGCAGCGTTCGCGGCCACCGCTTACTTGCCCGCCTGGATCTGGTCGAACAGGCCACCGTCGGCGAAGTGCTCGGCCTGTGCCTTTTCCCAGGAACCGAACGCCTGGCGGAGGGTGACGAGCTGCACCGGCGGGAACCGCGCGATGTCGGCCGGGTCGGCGTACTGCGGATTGCGCGGGCGATAGTAGTGGCGGGCGGCGATGCGCTGCCCTTCGGGCGAGTACAGGTACTGCAGGTAGGCCTGCGCCACTTCGCGGGTGCCATGCCGGTCGACATTGCGGTCCACAAGCGCCACCGACGGCTCGGCCAGGATCGACTGGCGCGGCACCACGATCTCGAACTTGTCCGGGCCCAGCTCTTCCTGCGCCAGGAACGCCTCGTTCTCCCAGGCCAGCAGCACGTCGCCGATGCCGCGCTGGACGAAGGTGGTGGTGGCGCCGCGCGCACCGGTATCCAGCACCGGCACGTTGCGGAACAGCGCGCGCATGTAGTTGAGGATGCGCGCGCGGTCGCCCTTGAAGATGTGCTCGGCGTAGGCCCAGGCGGCCAGGTAGTTCCAGCGCGCGCCGCCGGAGGTCTTGGGATTGGGTGTCACCACCGAGATGCCGGCGCGCAGCAGGTCCGGCCAGTCGCGGATCCCCTTGGGGTTGCCCTTGCGCACCAGGAACACGATGGTCGAGGTGTACGGCGCGCTGCTGTCGGGCAGGCGCGACTCCCAGTTGGCCGGCAGCAGCCGCGACTTCTGCGCGATCGCGTCAACGTCATAGGCCAGCGCCAGCGTCACCACGTCGGCCTCGATGCCATCGATCACCGCGCGCGCCTGCTTGCCCGAACCGCCATGCGAGGTCTCGATGCTGACGGTCTCGCCCCGGGTCTGCTTCCAGTGCCTTGCGAACGCGGCGTTGTATTCGCGGTAAAGCTCGCGGGTGGGGTCGTAGGAAACATTGAGCAGCTGCAGGTCGCGGGCGAAGGCCGTGCCGGCGCCCAGGGCCAGCACGAAGGCCAGCGTGGCCACGCCGATGCGCGGAAGGAAGAAGTGCTTCACGAAGGCTCTCCGTCAGAAGGAAACTTGCAGGCGCGAGAAAACGGCCTTTTCATCCGCCAGCCTGGTGCTGCCGGCAAAGGCGCCGAAGCGGCTCTGCAGGTAGTTGGTGGCCAGCTTCAGGTTCGGCGTCAGGTACCAGTTCGCGCCGACCGTCCACGAGCGGATGCGCGTGGCCGATGTGTCGGGATCGGCGTAGAACGGGAATGCCGCCGCGTCGACATCCAGCCCGCCATAGCGCGCGGTGAGTTCGAACGCGCCCAGCCCGCCATTGACGCCGAACGGGCGCGACGGCGTCACCCCGCGGTAGCCGGCGTCCTCGCCCGTCAGTACGTAGCTGGCCGTTGCCTGCCAGGCACTGTGCTGCAGTTGCCGGCGGCGTGCGTCGCGGGCCACCGCCTGGCGCGAGACGATGTACTCGGCCTGCAAGCCGAAGCCGTTGCGGTAGAACCACCCCTGCGGCGACCAGCGCAGGGTGTCGCCCGCAGCCAGCACCGGGCCGCGGTAATTGAAGAACGTCGCCTGCCCGGGCGAGCGGTAGCGCGGCAGGAAGTTGTTGCCGCTGCCATGCTTCCGGCCGGCGCTGGCCCCCAGGCCGATGCCCAGCCCTGCCCACGCGCCGTCACTGCCCTTGAACGGCTCCAGGAACACGCGGCCGGCGTACTCGAAATCGCCGTCCGGGTTGCCGGCCACCGCATCGCGGCCATCGACCGTGCCGTTGAACACGCCCACCGCGTAGCTGAAGCGGCCACTGGCCGCCTCGCCCTGCAGCTGTACGCCGAGGTCACGGTTGGGCGCAAGCTCGCTGGCCAGCGCCCGCTCGACATCCACCAGCGCCGCGGAGGACTGCAGGCGTTCCAGGCCGACCGGCGAGGTGAACTTGCCCACCCGCAGCGCATGGCCCGGGGAGACGCGCAGGTCGGCATAGGCATCGACGATGGTCGCGCCGTCGCCGGCGAACTCCGGGGTGAAGCGATAGGCGACCCGCTTGCCCAGCGAGCCCTCCAGCGTCGGCCGGGCGGTGCGCAGCAGAAAGCCGTCATTCGCGCTGCCGTCGCCGATGAACACGCGGGCATCGCCCTGCAGCAGGCCGCGCAGCTTCAGCTCGTAGTCGCCATCGCCGGACTTGAACGAAGCGCCTTTCTGGTCGATCGCGATCCTGGGTGCGAGCCTTGCGGCGGCCACGCGCTCGTCTTCCTGCAGTTCCAGGCGACGCTCGAGGATGCGCAGGCGCTGGTCCAGATCGGCCAGCCCGCCGCCTTGGGCCGGTGTTGCGTCCGCCACGCCGGCCAGCCGCTCCAGCCGCTCCAGGCGCTGCCGCAGCTGTTCCACGTCCGGTTGCTGCGCCTGCGCCGGCAGCGCCGCCGCACACGCCAGCACGGCCAGGCACAGCGGCGGCAGCCGGCGGCTCGGCAGGGTCGGCATGGGGCGTGGCGCGGGCATCGACGGCTCCTGGCGGGTGGTAGGCAGGCTGCCGATGCTGCGGGCGCACACGTCCACGGAGAAATGACTTCCAGCGCGGCGCATATAGCCATCGCACATGACGCCCGCCGCGCCCACCCCGCTGCCGCTAAAATCGGACTTCCTTCCCGCCGCAAGACCCTGCCATGACCGCTACCGCGAACACTTCCCCGCTCACCCGGCACTACGCCGAGGAACTGGACGCCATCCGCGCGCAGGGCCTGTTCAAGTCCGAACGCATCATCACCAGCCCGCAGTCGGCGCAGATCACCCTGGACGATGGCCGCAGCGTGCTGAATTTCTGCGCCAACAACTACCTGGGCCTGGCCGATCACCCGGAGCTGATCCAGGCCGCCAAGGACGCGCTGGACAGCCATGGCTTCGGCATGGCCTCGGTGCGTTTCATCTGCGGCACCCAGGACCTGCACAAGCAGCTGGAAAAGCAGATCGCCGATTTCTTCGGCAAGGACGACACCATCCTCTACGCCGCCTGCTTCGACGCCAACGGCGGGCTGTTCGAGCCGCTGCTGGGCGAGAACGACGCGATCATCTCCGACGCGCTCAACCACGCCTCGATCATCGACGGCGTGCGCCTGTGCAAGGCCAGGCGCTTCCGTTACGCCAACTGCGACATGGCCGACCTGGAGGCCCAGCTGCAGGCGGCCGATGCCGCCGGCTGCCGGACCAAGCTGATCACCACCGACGGCGTGTTCTCGATGGACGGCTTCATCGCCCCGCTGGACGAGATCACCGCGCTGGCGAAGAAGTACAACGCACTGGTGCACATCGACGAATGCCACGCCACCGGCTTCCTCGGTGCCACCGGCCGCGGCTCGGCCGAGGTCAAGGGCGTGCTGGACAGGATCGACATCATCACCGGCACCCTGGGCAAGGCCATGGGCGGCGCACTGGGCGGCTTCACCTGCGCCAGCGCCGAAGTGATCGAACTGCTGCGCCAGCGCTCGCGCCCGTACCTGTTCTCCAACTCGCTGCCGCCGCACGTGGTCGCCGCCGGCATCAAGGCCTTCGACATGCTCGACAAGGCCGACGACCTGCGCCGCAAGCTGGCCGAGAACACCGCCTACTTCCGCGAGAAGATGACCGCCGCCGGCTTCGACGTGAAGCCCGGCGTGCACCCGATCAGCCCGGTGATGCTGTACGACGCGCCGCTGGCGCAGAAGTTCGCCGAGCGCCTGCTGGAAGAAGGCATCTACGCGATCGGCTTCTTCTTCCCGGTGGTGCCCAAGGGCCAGGCGCGCATCCGCACGCAGATGAGCGCCGCGCACAGCCGCGAGCACCTGGACCGCGCCATCGACGCCTTCACCCGCATCGGCCGGGAACTGGGCGTCATCAAGGGCTGACCTCCGCCCGCAACGAAACGGGCGCCGCAAGGCGCCTGTTCTTGTTCATGCCCGCGGCCGCCAATGGCCGCACCCCGCCCTGCGGGACCCGCAGCTTTAGCGCTTGGGCTTGGGCTTGGGCGTGGACGCCGCCGATGCCTCGGGCTTGGCCGACGCCGTACCGCCACGGGCGACGCGGATGCCGTTGGCCTTCATCCATGCGTCGAACTGGTCGGCACTCATGTTCTTGCCTGCCTGCTGCATCAGGAAACGGTAGTTGCCCAGTGCGTCCTTCTCCGCCATCGGCGCTTCGACCGTCACCGTGACCGGCTTTTCGGCGGTCGCCGCCACCGGCTTGCCGGACGACGCACAACCGGCCAGGACCACGGCTGCCGCCGCACCCAATGACGACACCGCGATGCGGAAGAAAGCTGACATGGTGGCCCGACCTCACTGAGAACAGACGCACAGCCTAACGCTGCACTTCATGAAATCAAGCTATTCCCATGAAATACATGAAGAATTTCATGGATTTTCGGATGATTCGACTGAATGGGCGACCAGCCGTGCCAGTTCATCCTCGCCCAGCATGCGCCACTGCCCCTTGGCCAGTTCGCCGAGCTGGACCGGCCCGATCGCCACCCGCACCAGGCGCAGCACCTCGAATCCCACTACCTGCAGCAGGCGCCGGATGTGCCGGTTGCGGCCCTCGTCCAGCACGATCTCCAGCCATGCGGTGCGCTCGCTCTGGCGCAGCACCGCGACCGAATGCGCGGCCAGGTGTTCGCCGGCGTCCTCGACCCCGTCATGCATGCGCGCCAGCTGCGCCGCGTCGGGCACGCCGTCGATCTGCACGCGATAGGTCTTCAATGGCCCGGTCGCCGGGTCGGTCAGCCGCGCCGCCCACTCCGGGTCGTTGCTGAAGAACAGCAGGCCCTCGCTGGCCTTGTCCAGCCGCCCGACCGGCGCCAGCCACGGCATGCCCGCGCCTTCGAAACACCGGTAGACGGTATCCCGGCCCTGCTCGTCGCGGACGCTGGTGACCAGGCCCCGCGGCTTGTTCAGGGCCAGGTAGAGGCGTTGCGCCGCCACGAGGGGCTGGCCGTCCATGGTCACCCGCTGGCGCCCGGGGACCACCGGAAATTCCGGATCGCGCACCACGCGGCCGTCCACGCCGACCCGGCCGGCGAGCACGCGGCGCGCGGCCTCGGCGCGCGAGCACACGCCCGCCTTCGACAGCACGCGTGCCAGGCCATGCCGCGGCGCCGCCTGCGTCGCGCCGGCGCGCTTGGCACGGGGACCGGGGGACGCAGCAAAATGCCCGCCCTGTCTGGCAGGGCGGGCATCAGGGTAATTCCTGCGCGACATCCGGGCGGCTTGCGTTACTTGACCTCGGCCGCCGCCTTGGCTTCGGCCGCGCCCTCGGCAGCCGGCGTTGCCGCCGCCTTCACCACGCGCACGCCACGGGCCTTCATCCAGGCATCGAACTCGTCGGCGGTCATGCGCTTGCCGTTCTGGCTCATGTCGAACCGCCACGGCGTGTTGTCGTACTGCGTCTGCGGCTTGTAGGCCGCCGGGTCATTGGGATTGATCGCCGGGCGCGCCGGCATGGCGCTGGCGACGTTGTTGCAGCTTTCCACGCGCAGGCGCATCAGCACGCGCTCCAGCGACTGCTCGCCGCTGGCGTTGGGCGCCAGCACGCCCGACGGCATGCCCAGCTGGCCCGGACGGGAATACAGCTCCATGGCGACCGGCTCGATCACCGTGGCCGGCAACGGCGGCGGCACGATGCTGCTGGCCGAGCAATCGACGGCTGCGTGGGCGGCGGGAACGAGGACCAGGGCCATGGCGCCGGCCAGTGCGATACGCAGCATCGGTATTTCCATTCGTACAGGGAACGCCGCGAGTGTAGGCATGCCCCGCAGGGCTTTCAACCACCACGACCGGGTTCACGGAATGCGTGTTGCCGGGTTTTGCCGGTGAACGACGCGGCAGGTGCAGGCGTCTGCCTGGCGATTCGATGCTGCGCAAAAAACAAGGCCCGGCTTTCGCCGGGCCCTGTTTCGAATCAACCGATACGTCCGATCAGTTCTGGACGTTCAGCTCGGTGCGACGGTTCTTGGCGCGACCTTCCGGGTTGTCCGAACCATCCGGGTTGGTGTTCGGAGCAATCGGGCGGCTCTCGCCGTAGCCGATCGGGCCCACCAGACGCGAGGCGGCAACACCGTGGCCGGTCAGGTAGTCGTACACGGCCTTGGCGCGACGCTCGGACAGCTTCTGGTTGTAGGCGTCGGTACCCTTCGAGTCGGTGTGACCGGCGACTTCAACGCGCAGTTCCGGGTAACGCTTCAGGATCTCGCTGGCCTCGCTCAGGATCGCGACGGCATCCGGACGCAGGGTCGACTTGTCGAAGTCGAAGTTCACGCCCTTCAGGTCGATCGACACCGGCACCGGGCAGCCGTCCGGACCAACGATCTGGCCGGCCTGCGAGTTCGGGCACTTGTCGTCGCAGTTGTTGACGCCGTCACCGTCGTCGTCCAGGTCGGCGCAGCTCGGCGCAACCGGAGCCGGCGGCGGCGGAGCCACGGCGGCAACCGGGGCCGGACCCAGCGGGATCACGACGCCGACCGAAGCCAGCACGTCGCCGAACCAGTCATTGTCATGGCCGGCCAGGCGCGGGTTCACGCTCTGGTCGTCGAAATCGGCACGGTAGGCGACTTCGGCACGCACGGCGACGCGCTTGTCGAAGGTGGTCTGCAGACCGGCGCCGATCTTGGCGGCCAGGTTGCCGTCCTTGCGCTGGGCCGGCGAGTTCGTCGAGTTGATGACGTACTCTTCCTCGGCCTTCTGGTAGCCCAGGCCGAACAGCAGGTACGGGTTCCAGCCGCGACCGTCCTGGATGAAGTGGCGACGCAGGTCCAGCGAGGCGCCGTACTGCGACCAGTTCAGGTCCTGGTTCTTGTCGAAATTCGGGTTCTGGTAGTTCAGCTCACCGTCCAGCGACCAGTTCGGGCTGATGAACTTGCCCAGGCCCAGAGTGACGAACGGAGCGTCGTTGGTACCGCGGTCGTTGTCCTGGAAGTTGAAGCCGGCCGACCCGGTCAGATACCAGCGGTCGTCGAATTCCTGGGCCGACGCAGCCTGGGCAAATGCCAGACCGCCCAGCAGTGCGGCGGTAAGGATCTTCTTGTTCATGAATACAACTCCTTGTTTCGGGGGTATGAAACCGGTAATGGCATGTCCAGCACAGCGATTTCGTTCGTCGCGTCCGAAAGATGGCCGTTTCCGCACGCCAACGGAGTGCACATTATGCGCTGGGCCGTGAAGACCACGTTAACAGCTGCGTAACAAATGGCGGGTCCCCTGGACGTGGGCGACCGCTGGAACGCCACCCTATACAGCTTGATCAAGACGCACAAGATCCCCGCCCTGACTGACGTTCCGGGCCATGCCGGGCCCTGCGCCGGGAGCCGGCCGCGGGCGCCGGCTGGAGCGGCCCTGCCGTCCGATACCCCGACCCTTGCCTGAACAGTGGCTGGGTATCATGGCCGTCCACCCCTCACCGAACGGAACTTCTGCCATGAAAGCTGTGGGCCTGAGCCACTCCCTGCCGATCGAGGATCCCCGCGCGCTGGAAGACGTCGAACTGCCCCCGCCCGCCGCCCCGCAGGGGCAGGACCTGCTGGTGGGCGTGCAGGCCGTGTCGGTCAACCCGGTCGATACCAAGCTGCGGCGTTCGGGCAAGGGCGAACACACGCCGCCCCGCATCCTCGGTTTCGACGCCGCGGGCACCGTCCTGGCCGTCGGCCCCGAGGTGACCGCGTTCGAGGTGGGGGACGAGGTGTACTACGCCGGCGATGTCACCCGGCCGGGCTGCAACGCACAGATGCACCTGGTGGATGAACGACTGGCGGCGCGCAAGCCGAGCACGCTGGATTTCGCCGAAGCCGCGGCCCTGCCGCTGACCACGCTCACCGCCTGGGAGCTGCTGTTCCAGCGCATGCCCTACCAGCTCGATGGCCGCCGCAACAGCGGCCGGACCCTGCTGGTCATCGGCGGCGCGGGCGGCGTCGGCTCGATGGCGATCCAGCTCGGCCGCCATGCCGGATTCACCGTAGTGGCGACCGCATCGCGCGAGGAAAGCCGCGCCTGGTGCCGGCAACTGGGTGCCGCGCACGTCATCGACCATCGCCAGCCGCTGGCACCGCAACTGCAGGCGCTCGGCATCGACCAGGTGGACGCCGCGCTGAACCTGGCCGACACCGACCGCTACTGGCAGGTGCTGGGTGAACTGCTGGCGCCGCAGGGCCATGTCGGCCTGATCGTGGAGCCTGCCGGCGAGCTGCGCATCGGCGACCCGTACAAGGCCAAGTGCATCGGCATCCACTGGGAATTCATGTTCGCGCGGGCGCGCTTCCGCACCGCCGACATGATCGAACAGCACCGCATCCTCACCCGTGCCGCCAGCCTGATCGATGCCGGCGAACTGCGCACCACGGTGAGCGCGCGGCTGGGTCCGATCAACGCGGCCAACCTGCGCCAGGCGCACCGGCTGCTGGAATCGGGCAGCACCCTGGGCAAGCTGGTGCTCGAAGGCTGGGACTGAGACGGCAGGCGACCGGGGCACGGAACGTGACAGGCGCGCATCCCGGCCCTGCGCCCTCCGCAGGCGACCGGCAGACCGCCCGCCACACCGCCCCCTGACGCACCCGCTGGCGGCAGCACCTGCCAGGGCGGCGCCCAGCCCGTGGCCAACCTTCGGACGACCGGCCTGCAGCGACGGCGACACCGGCCCCGCCGGTGTGCCCGCACAGGGGATGGATCACCGCGCGGCCCCATGACACTGGCCCGCGGTCGCCGCGGGCCGCGGCCCTTGCCGCCGACCCGGTTTCGGGGCAGGCTGACATGCTCCGTACGCAAGCGTATCCATCATGACGCCAGCCACCGACACCGCCTACCCCCATCTGTTCGCACCGCTGGACCTGGGCTTCACCCGGCTCCGCAATCGCATCCTGATGGGCTCGATGCATACCGGCCTCGAGGACCACGTCCGCGACTTCCCGAAGCTGGCAGCCTATTTCGGCGAGCGCGCCGCCGGCGGTGCCGCACTGCTGGTCACCGGCGGCTTCTCGCCGAACATCGCCGGCTGGCTGGCGCCGTTCGGCAGCAAGCTGTCCTGGCCATGGGAAGTGGGCCGGCACCGGCAGGTCACCGCCGTCGTGCACAGCCACGGCGCCCACATCTGCCTGCAGCTGCTGCATGCCGGCCGCTACGCCTACCACCCCCTGCAGGTGGCGCCCTCCCGGCTCAAGGCGCCGATCAACCCGTTCACCCCGCGCGCACTGTCGGCACGGGGCGTGGAACGCCAGATCGGCAGCTACGCCCGTGCCGCGCGGCTGGCACGCGATGCCGGCTACGACGGCGTCGAGGTGATGGGTTCGGAAGGCTATCTGATCAACGAGTTCATCGCCCCGCGCACCAACACGCGTACCGATGCCTGGGGCGGCGACCCTGCCAGGCGCATGCGTTTCGCCGTGGAGATCGTGCGCCGCATCCGCGAGGCCTGCGGACCGGACTTCATCATCATCTACCGGCTGTCGCTGCTGGACCTGGTGGAGGACGGCAGCAACTGGGAAGAAATCCTGCAGCAGGCGCGGGCCATCGAAGCGGCCGGGGCGACCCTGATCAACTCCGGCATCGGCTGGCACGAGGCACGCGTGCCGACCATCGCCACCTCGGTGCCGCGTGCGGCCTTCACCGCGGTCACCGCCAAGCTGCGCCCGCACGTGGGGGTGCCGGTGATCGCGGTCAACCGGATCAACATGCCCGACGTCGCCGAGCGGGTGCTGGCCGACGGCCAGGCCGACATGGTCTCGCTGGCGCGGCCGCTGCTGGCCGACCCGCAGTGGCCGGCCAAGGCCCGCGCCGGCAGGCCCGAGACCATCAACACCTGCATCGCCTGCAACCAGGCCTGCCTGGACCACATTTTCGTCAACAAGCGCGCCAGTTGTCTGGTCAACCCGCGTGCCGCACACGAGACCGAGCTGGTCTACCGCCCCACGAGCGCGCCCAGGCGGGTGGCGGTGGTCGGTGCCGGCCCGGCCGGGCTGGCCTGCGCGACGGTCGCGGCCGAACGCGGCCACCACGTCACCCTGTTCGACGCGGCCAGCGAGATCGGCGGCCAGTTCAACGTCGCCAAGCGCATTCCCGGCAAGGAGGAGTTCCACGAGACCCTGCGCTACTTCCGCCACCGCCTGGCCGATACCGGCGTGGAACTGCGCCTGGGCGTGCGCGCCGATGCGCCGATGCTGGCCGGCTTCGACGACGTGGTGGTGGCCACCGGCATCTCGCCACGCAAGGTGGACTTCCCCGGGGCCGACCACCCGATGGTGGTCAGCTACCTGGACGTGCTGCAGGGCCGGGTCCGGGCCGCGGACAAGGTGGCCATCATCGGCGCCGGCGGCATCGGCTTCGACGTCGGCGAGTTCCTGGTGCAGGACGGCCCGTCGCCGTCGCTGGACCCGGCGCGCTGGATGGCCGAATGGGGCGTGGACCCGAGTTTCGAAAGCCGTGGTGCGCTGTCCGCGCCGCAGCCCGAGGCACCGGCGCGCGAGGTCTGGCTGCTGCAGCGCAGCCCCGGCAAGCCGGGCGCCCGCCTGGGCAAGACCACCGGCTGGATCCACCGCGCCACGCTCAAGGCCAAGGGAGTGCGGATGCTGGGTGGCGTGGAGTATCTGGGCGTGGACGACCGCGGACTTCGCATCCGCGTCGATGGCACCGAGCAGTTGCTGGAAGTCGGCACCGTGGTGGTCTGCGCCGGCCAGGAGCCGATGCGCGCCCTGGCCGATGCGCTGGCGGCGACGGGCGTGAACGCCCATGTCATCGGTGGTGCCGACGTAGCCGCCGAACTGGATGCCAAGCGCGCCATCGACCAGGGCAGCCGCCTGGCCGCCGCGCTCTAGGCATCCGCGTCGGCCCCGCCCCCCGGGCAGCAGGATTACAGTGTTCGCCCGGGGTGGAAACGTGCGCCGGCAGACACCTTGCCGGTCCGCTGCCCGCCGTTTTTCGTGACCGGCGACACATCCCATCCGATCGCCGGGCGACGCGCCGCAGCCACATCCACGTCGGATCCTGGACCTGCAACGAAGCTGAATGTCAAGAATGCGCATTCAGGATGAGTTTGGGATTGCCCCCCTACCTTGCGCCAACTTTCCGCTCACCCCCCAGTTCTGGTGAGCACGGCGCAGCCCCCACGATCGGTTGATCGGGGTCTGCCCACGGGGCGGCCCCGATGCCATGGCCGCCTCCCCATGACGCCAAGCCGCTGCCGTCCTGTCCCCTGCTGCACCGGGAACAGGCAGGTTGCCGCCCATACGGAGCAAGGAGACCTATGAAACTGGCCTGGATTCTCTGGCTGTCGCAGTTGTTGCCGCAGCCGGCCGCCGATTCGCTGTGCCTGAGTACCACCGTCTATCTGGAAGCCCGCGACCAGACCCTGCGCGGCCAGCAGGCCGTGGCCGAAGTCGCGCTGCGCCGCCTCGACAGCGGCCTGTGGGGCGACTCGATGTGCCAGGTGGTGACCGCACGCAAGCAGTTCGCGCCCACCCTGGTGGCGCCGGACACCCAGCTGCGCAACAACGATGCCTGGGCCGAGGCCGTGGACGTGGCCTTCGCCGCCGAACGCAACTGGGCCCTGCCGGCCGGCCAGCGCAAGGAGATCGTGCCTGGCGCCAGCCACTTCGCCGCGCATGCGATCGCCAGCCCGAGCTGGCGCAATGCCTACCAGGTCGCCACCATCGGCGGGCACACCTTCTACAAGGTGCAGTCGCTCAAGCCGCGCACGTCCTGACGCGGCGGCATCGCATGCCGGTCACGCCAGCGAACGCGCCGGCGACGATAATGCGGGGGTCCTTCCACCCCCGAGGTATCCGATGAAGCTCTACACCAAGCCCGGCGCCTGTTCGCTGGCCGACCATATCGCGCTGATCTGGTCCGGCCTGCCGTTCGAGGTCCAGATCGTCGACCATGCCACCATGAAGTCGCCGGCGTACATGGCCATGAACCCGGCCGGTGCGGTGCCGGTGCTCGAGGACGACGGCTGGGTCCTGACCCAGAACGCGGCCATCCTCCACTACATCTGCGACAAGGCGCCGGGTGCCCGCCTGGACGGCGGCAGCGACCCGCGCACCCGTGCCGAGGTCAACCGCTGGCTGTCTTTCGTCAACGCCGACCTGCACCCGCAGTACTACCCGATCTTCGGTTCGACCCGATACCTGGAGGACGAGGCGGTCATCGCCCGCACCCAGCAGAATTCGCGCGACAAACTCAAGGGCCTGTACCAGCGCCTCAACGACCGCCTGGCGCAGGTCGACTGGCTGGGGGGCACGCCGCGCCCGTCCATCGCCGATGCCTACACCTACGTGACCCTGCGCTGGGCACGTGGCCTCAAGATCGATCTGGCCGGCATGGACGCGCTGGACCGCTTCGAGCAGCGCATGCAGGCCGACCCGGCGGTACAGGCCGCGCTCAAGGCCGAAGGCCTGGGCTGAGTCCGCGCTCCAACGCCTGGAAACCGAAGGGCCGCCGGTGGCATGGCCGGCGGCCCTTCGCGTTCTGGTGCCGCTACGCGGCCCCCGGCTTCAACGCACCGACACCGGCATCACCAGCCGCGGCGCGTCGCGATAGAGCGCCGGGTACTGGCGCTTGAGCGCCTCGATCTTGGGCAGGTCGTAGAACCGGATGTACGCCGCGTCCGGATGCAGCGCGAGGTAATTCTGGTGGTAGTCCTCCGCCGGGTAGAAACGCCTGCCGCCCTCGACCCGCGTCACCACCGGCGCGGCGAACACGCCGCTGCGCTGCAGCTGGTCGATATAGGCCAGCGTGGCCGCGCGCTGCGCCGCGTCGTCGGCATGGACCGCCGACCGGTACTGGCTGCCGCGGTCCGGGCCCTGCCGGTCGCGCTGGGTGGGGTCGTGCACCACCGAGAAGAACACCTGCAGCAGCTGCGCAAGGCTGACCCGTGACGGGTCGTAGGTCACCTGCACGGCTTCGGCATGGCCGGTGCCGCCGCTGCTGACGCGCGGATAACGGGCATCGGCAGCGCTACCGCCGATGTAGCCGGACACGGCGCTGTCCACGCCCTTCACGTGCTGGAACACGCCCTGCACGCCCCAGAAACAGCCGCCGGCAAACACCACCTGCGCGCGGTGCACGCCGGGCTGGCGCAGGTCGGCCGCGCCCGTCGGCACGGGCACATCCACCGATGCCGGCGCCGCATGCACCGGGCGGCCGAGGCCGGACCCGGCCAGTACCAGCAGCCCGGCGACCAGGGCGGCGATGCCGCCGGCCACCCATTTTTCCATGCTCATCGTCATCGCCGGCCTCCGCGGCTCAACCAAAGGTGAAGGCATAGGCGCGCACGCCCGGGTCGAGGAACTCGATCTCGAAACTGCGTTCGCCGACTTCGCCGTCCTGGCGGATCAACTGGTAGAGCCGGTTCTCGTCCACCTGGCCATCGCCGCCGGCGCTCACGTCGTCGCCGGCCATCGCGCCTGGCGCATGCCCATCGATACGCACCCGGAAACGCACCGGCTGGCCGCTGGCCTGCGGCGCCAGCACCAGGTGCAGGTCGCGCGCATGGAAACGGAAGGCGATGCGGCCGCCGGCCTGCTGCAGCCGCGCGTCCTCCTCGCCCACCACCCAGCGCCCTGCCAGCGCCCACTGGTTGAGCCGCAGCACGGGCGGAACCGCATAGTCGAAGACGCTGCCCGCGCGCTGCCCGCCCGGCGATGCGAAGTTCTCCGCCCGCGCATGGCCGATGTAGGTTTCCGGCGAGCGCAGATTGCCCATGTCCGGCGCACGCTCGACGGCACCGCGCGCGATGGCCGCCGCCGATGTGTCGCCCGGCAACACGTTGCCCGCCTCGCGCAGCAGCCGGCGGATGATCCGCTCGGATTCCTCGTAATCGCCCTCGCCGAAATGATGGGCGCGGATGCGCCCCTGCGCGTCGATGAAGTAATGCGCGGGCCAGTAGCGGTTGTCGAAGCCGCGCCATATCGCGAAATCGTTGTCGAGCGCGACCGGCCAGCTGACGCCCAGGTCCTCAACCGCCCGCTGCACGTTGCGCACGTCGCGCTCGAACGCGAACTCCGGCGCGTGCACGCCGACAACCACCAGCCCGTGCCCGCGATAGCGCTCGTACCATTGGCGCACATGCGGCAGCGCGCGCAGGCAGTTGATGCACGAGTAGGTCCAGAAATCGACCAGCACCACCTTGCCGCGCAGCGCCTGCGCATCCAGTGGCGGACTGTTGAGCCAGCCGCTGGCGCCGGCCAGCGACGGCAGTTCGCCCTCGACCGGCAGCCCCGGCATCGCGGCCGGGTTGGCGGCCATCATCATCGAGCCGCGCGCCGCCGCGGGGTGCGCGGGCAGCGCGTCCAGCAGCCCCTGCTCGAGCCGCGCGGTGCTCACCGTCGACAGCCGCGTCAGCACGCCGGTATCCCAGCCCATGGCGATGGCCAGCACCGCCAACAGCGCGGCGATGCCCACGCCACGCCGGATCCACTCGCCCGCGCCCAGATGCCGTTTCAGCGCGGCCAGTACCCGGCCACCGACCCACAGTGCCAGCGCCAGCGACGTTGCCGCGCCCAGCGCGTAGGCCAACAGCAGGCCGCTGGTACCGGCATTGGCGCCCTGCAGCGCCGCACCGGTGAGGATCAAGCCCAGGATCGGCCCGGCGCAGGGCGCCCACAGCAACCCCGTCGCGATACCGATCAGCAGCGAACTGCCCATGCCCTGCCCTGCGCCGGCCGCCGCATCCAGCCGTCCTCCCAGGCGCTGCAGCGGCGACAGCAGGCGGTTGGCCAGTGCCGGCCACAACAGCGCCAGGGCGAACACCGCCATCACCCCGAGCGCGATCCAGCGTCCGGCCTGGTTGGCCTGCGCCACCCAGTGGCTGCCGACCGCCGCCAGGCTGGCGACCACCGCGAACATCAGCGCCATGCCGGCCAGCAGCGGCAGGCCGCTGCGCAGGAACGGCCGGTCCGAACGCGCGAACACGAACGGCAGCACCGGCAGGATGCACGGGCTGGCAATGGTGAGCGCGCCGCCGAGGTAGGCCAGCAGGAGCAGGAACATGCAGGAGTCCTTTATGCGGTCGATGAGGGGCGGCGCTCACGCCGCGATGAAATCCAGGGCCACGCCGTTGATGCAGTAGCGCAACCCGGTCGGGCGCGGGCCGTCGTCGAACACGTGGCCGAGGTGGCCACCGCAGCGGCGGCAATGCACTTCCACCCGCAACATGCCCAGGGTGCTGTCGCGCATCTCGCCGACCGCGCCGTGCAGCGGTGCCCAGAAGCTCGGCCAGCCGGTGCCGCTGTCGAACTTGGCGGCCGACGAAAACAGCGCCAGCGCACAGCCCGCGCAATGGAAAGTGCCGCGCCGGTGCTCGCCGTTGAGCGGGCTGCTGAAGGCGCGTTCGGTCCCGTGCCCGCGCAACACGTTGTACTGCGCCGGAGCCAGCAGCCGGCGCCACTGGTCGTCGTCGTGCTCGACCTCGAAGGTACCGCGCCTGGCCACGGGCGCCGGTGCGGCGCGACCGCAGGCACCCACCCCGGACAGGCCGGCCGCCGCCAATGCGCCGCCCAGGCCCAGCAGGGTGCGACGGGATAGGGGCATGGCCGGTCTCCGGGCAGGAACGATGGGGCCATGCTGCGCCCGCCGCGGTCAACGAATCCTCACGCGCAGTTAAATTTTCCGTGACACATCGGCGCCGGCTTCCACCGACAATGGGCGCCACCTCCCAGCCGGCGTACGTACCGATGAACCGCGCCAAGCGCGTCCTGATCGTCGAGGACGATGTCCACATCGCCAACCTGCTGCGCATGCACCTGCGCGACGAAGGCTACGACGTGACCCATGCGGCCACCGGCGACGACGGCCTGCGCCTGCTGGAAAGCGACGACTGGAGCGCGCTGGTGCTCGACCTGATGCTGCCCGGCGTCGACGGGCTGGAGATCTGCCGGCGCGCGCGCGCGATGACGCGCTACACGCCCATCATCATCACCAGCGCGCGCGCCAGTGAGGTGCATCGCATCCTCGGCCTGGAGCTGGGTGCGGACGACTACCTGGCCAAGCCGTTCTCGATGCTGGAACTGGTCGCGCGGATCAAGGCGCTGCTGCGCCGGGTCGAGGCGATGGCGCAGAACGCGCGCATCGACGCCGGCGCGATCGACGTGGCCGGCATCCGCATCGACCCGGTCGCGCGCACGGCCCAGGTCGATGGCGATGCCCTGGAGCTGACCCCGCGCGAGTTCGACCTGCTGCACTTCTTCGCCCGCCACCCGGACCAGGTGTACTCGCGCATGGAACTGCTCAACCAGGTGTGGGGCCACCGCCACGAGGGCTACGAACACACCGTCAACACCCACATCAACCGGCTGCGCAACAAGATCGAACGCGACCCGGCCACGCCACGGCGCATCCTCACCGTGTGGGGCCGTGGCTACAAGCTGGCGGGCGGCGGCAACGCGCCATGAACCGGCTGGCGCTATGGCAACGGCTGTCGCTGGTGTTCTGCGCGCTGCTGCTGGTGTGCTGCGGCGCGCTGGCGTGGATCCAGATGCGCAGCACGCGCCTGCACGAACAGGAAACCGTGCAGCGCCTGTCGCGCGGGCTGGCCGAACACATCGCGCGCAGCGGCGAGCTGATGGACGCGCGCGGCATGCGCGACGGCGAGGTGCGCGCGCTGTTCGGCAAGTTGATGGCGGTCAATCCCAGTGTCGAGGTCTACCTGCTCGACGACCAGGGCCGGATCCTCGGCCACGATGCGCCGGACGGCCATCTCAGGCGCGACCGCGTCGACCTGGCGCCGGTGCATGCGCTGCTGGGCGGCGCGCCGCTGCCCATCCTCGGCGACGACCCGCGCAGCAGCACCGGGCGCAAGGTGTTCAACGCCGCACCGCTGCGCGTGCAGGGGCGCCAGGTGGGCTACATCTACGTGGTCCTGGCCGGCGAGCAGCGCGAGGCATTGGCAGCGGACGTGGCGGCCAGCGCCAGCGTGCGCACCACGCTGTGGGCGCTGGCCATCGTCGCCGTCGTCGGCCTGCTCGCCGGGGTCATCGCCTTCCGCTGGATCACCCGGCCGCTGCGGCGGCTGGCCCGCGACATCCAGGCGTTCGACGTCGATGCCGCCCCTCCTGCGCTGCCGGCGCCAGCGATGCCACCGCGGCCCGGCGAACGCGACGAGCTGGCCATCCTGCAGCACAGCTTCGCGCACATGGCGCAGCGCATCGGCGAGCAATGGCAGCAGCTGCGCCAGCAGGACCTGCAGCGCCGCGAACTGGTGGCCAACATTTCCCACGACCTGCGTACGCCGCTGTCGTCGCTGCACGGTTACCTGGAAACCCTGGCGCTGAAGGACGCCACGCTCGACCCCGCCGAACGCCAGCGCTACCTGTCCATCGCCCTGGCACAGAGCACCAAGGTCGGCCGCCTGGCGCAGGCGCTGTTCGAACTGGCGCGGCTGGAACACGGCGGCGTGGTACTGCAGCCGGAAGCGTTCTCGTTGCCGGACCTGGTACAGGACGTGTTCCAGAAATTCGAACTGGCCGCGCAGGCGCGCCGGCAGGTGCTGGCCGCGGATATCCCGTCGGGCCTGCCGGCGGTCCACGCAGACCTCGGCCTGGTCGAGCGGGTGCTGACCAACCTGCTCGACAACGCCATCCGCCATACGCCCGAGGGCGGCCGGATCACGGTCACGCTGCGCGCGGTCGGCGACGATGTGCAGGTACGCGTCGCCGACAGCGGTCCGGGCATCGCCCCGGAGCAGCGCGCGCATCTGTTCAACGCACCATCCGCGCTCGCCAGCCGGCGCCCGGACAGCGGCGGGCTCGGGCTGTTGATCGTGCAGCGCATCCTGCAGCTTCACCAGCGCCGGATCGAACTGGCCGACAGTGCGTCCGGCGCGGTGTTCGTGTTCTCGCTGGCGGCGGCCGGCCGCCGCCCGCCACCGCTCCAGGACGGCGGCTGAATCCCGCCACGCCGGCGGATACGCTCAGCCGATCTCGCCGATCACGTTGCCGCGGCCGTCGCGCAGTTGGGTGGGCACCACTTCGACCTGCAGCTTGCCGCCGGGCAACCGGTACACGCCACGCTCGGCGCGGATGCCCGCGAGCATCGCCGCGATGCTCGCGTCGCACAGCACGCAGCGCGCGCTGTCCTCGTCCAGTTGCAGGTCGTCCGCCACGCCCGGCTCGAACCGCCATTGCCGTTCCCTGCCCAGCACCACCAGCGGCCGGTCGTGGTGCAGCCGCAACGGCAGCAGTTCCAGCACGCTCTCCACCTGTCCCGCACCCAGCACCAGGGTGGTGACCACGCCCTCGTCGGACCAGTCCAGCGTCTCCACGAACAACATGCCGGTACTGGAGCCTTCGCGGCGGCTGCCCGCCTCCACCTGTCCGGCCAGTGCCGCATCGGCCAGCAGCGAATCGCGTGCGAGCTCGGTGATCCACGACGGCATCGCCGGTGCCAGCGCCTCCAGCACGCCGGCCGTCGACCAGCGCCTGACCGCCGCCATCTCGTCGTCGGTCAGGCCCACCATCTGCAGGAAATCCAGGCGCCCGTTGGGGGTTTGGATCGCCGGCAACTGCGGATCGGCGACGAACGCCAGGTGGCGCAGCCGGGTACCGCTGTCCAGCGCGATCGGGCCGTTGGCATCGAGATGGTGCCCGGCCTCGAAAACGTTGCCGCTGCCGAACACGTAGCGGGCCACGTTCTGCAGCAGGTTCAACGGCCACGTCGGTGGCGTGCCGCTGCCATCCTCGCCGGCTTCGGCGGCGAGACGGAAGGTCAGCTCGAAGCCGAAGCCGCTCGCCTCCGGATCGTCGCTGTGCTTGTCGTACAGCTCGGAGAAACCATAGGTGACGTAATGCCAGTGGGGGCGCGGCAGCGGGCTCCAGTACACGCTGATGCCGTCCAGCGGATCGTCGCCGCCCAGCGTGTACGAGGCTGCCGTGCCGAAGTGCCGTGGCTCCTGCCCCGCGTGCACCGGGCGCAACGCCGCGTTGATGGCGTCCCAGCCCGCGGTGCCCGCCCCGCCACCGTTGTATTGATCCATGCCTGCCGCTCCCTCGGATACCAACCGCGCATGATAGTGCCGGCTACCGGACGGCCGCCGTGATGCCCCGGGGTGGCCGGGGCACCACGCCGGCAGGCGGGGCCGTCACGCCAGCACCAGGGCCCGGGTTTCCTCCAGCCAGCGGCTGGCGAATGCCGGGCTCTTGGCCTTGCCCAGCGCCGCGGCCACTTCCGGCCACAACTGTTCCAGCCCCACCGCGTTGCGGCTGCGCTCGATCTTGAGCTGGATCAGGTACCCCTTCAGGCCGAGGTGCCGGCGTACCGACTCGGCCATCCAGTCGCGCAGTTGCTGGTAGCGCAGCGGATCGTCGCCCAGCTGCATGGTGACCGGCACCGGCGGCGCGCGCTCCGCGTTGCCTCCCACCACCTCGATGAGTTCCAGCGCCAGCAACTGCTCCAGGACATCCTCCGGCGCCCGCAGCCCCTGCGCCATCTGCTGCAGTTCGCGGCTGTCGCGCTGCCCGTCCACCAGCAGCAGCACCGAGCGCAGCGCCGGCGCCAGGCGCAGGCCCCGGTCCTCGATTTCGCGACGGCCAGCCGCCGTCTTGGCATGGATCAACGCCATTCCCCCTCCCGCATTTGTGCATCGCAACCACGATGCGCGCGACCGGCACCCGGGGCCCCCGCCCCATCCTGCATGCCTGCACCCGCACCGCCCCCTGCGATCGCCGCGCCAGCGGCCTGCGCTATGTCCCCAGCACGCGGCGGATTTCCTCCAGTGCGCCCGGGTCGTCCAGCGTCGACAGGTCACCCGGGTCGCGCCGCTCCGCCAGGGCCTGCAGCGAACGCCGGAGCAGCTTACCCGAACGGGTCTTGGGAAGCGCGTTGACGATATGCACGTGCGCCGGGCGCGCCACCGCCCCGAGCGAGCCGGTGACCTGCTGCATCATCTCCGCCGCAAGTGCCGCGATCTCGTCGGAGGCGGCCGCCTGCTTGAGGGTGACGAACACCAGCGGCACCTGCCCCTTCAGCTCGTCGTGCATGCCGACCACCGCCGCCTCGGCCACGCGCGGGTGGCTGCTGACGGCCTCCTCGATCTCGCGCGTACCCAGCCGGTGGCCAGCCACGTTGATCACGTCATCGGTGCGGCCGAGGATGAAGGTGTAGCCGTCGGCGTCGCGGATGGCCCAGTCCAGCGAGCTGTACAGCAGCTCCTTGAAGTGGCCGAAATAGCTCTTCAGGAAACGCTCGTCGTCGTTCCACACCGTGCTCATGCAGCCCGGCGGCAGCGGCGGCTGGATCACCAGCACGCCCTTCTGCCCGGGCGCGACTTCCGCCCCGGTGCGCTCGTCGATGACCTTCATCCGGTAGCCGAGGTTGGGGAAGCCCGGCGAGCCGAACTTCACCGGCTTCATCTCCAGCCCCGGCAGCAGGGTCAACGCCGGCCAGCCGGTCTCGGTCTGCCAGTAGTTGTCGATCACCGGCTTGCGCAGCGCATCGCCGATCCACTGCGCGGTGGGCTCGTCCAGCGGCTCGCCGGCCAGGAACAGGTACTTCAGTCCGGACAGGTCGTGGCGATGGATGAAATCAACGTCGTGCTTCTTCAGCACGCGGATCGCGGTGGGCGAGGAGAACATCGTGCGCACCCCGTACTGCTCGCACAGCGCCCACCAGATGCCCGGATCCGGATTCGTCGGCAGGCCTTCGTAAAGCAGCGACGTGCAGCCGCCGATCAGCGGCCCGTACACGTTGTAGGAATGCCCCACCGCCCAGCCGACATCCGAGGTGGAGAACATCACCTGGCCCGGCGCGCAATCGAACACGGTGCGCATCGACTGCGCCATCGCCACCGCGTAGCCGCCGACATCGCGCTGCACGCCCTTCGGTTTTCCCGTGGTGCCCGAGGTATACAGCAGGTAGCTGGGCTCGTTGGACTCCAGCCATTCCACCGGCACCTGCGCATCGCCCACCTGTGCGCGCAGCGCGGCGTAATCCTCGTCGCGGCCGTCGATCCGGGGCATGGCCGCATCCAGGCCGCGCGAGACGATCAGCACCTTCGGCGGCGGCGAAGCGGCCTCGGCGCACGCCGCGTCGACCATGGGCTTGTAGGGGATCACCTTGCCGCCACGCATGCCCGCATCGGCGGCGATCAGCAGCTTCGGCCTGGCATCGTCGATGCGCAGCGCCAGGTTGTGCGCGGCGAAACCACCGAACACCACCGAATGCACCGCGCCGATGCGCGCGCACGCCAGCATCGCGAACACCGCCTCGGCCATGTTCGGCATGTAGATCACCACGCGATCACCGCGAGCGACGTCCAGCGCCTTGAGCACCGCGGCAAAAGCGTTCACCTCCCGATGCAGTTCGCGGTAGGTGATCTCGCGGGTGACCTGGGTCTCGGTGGAAATGGCGACCAGCGCGAGCTGGTCGGCACGTTCGGCCAGGTGCCGGTCCACCGCGTTGTAGCAGAGGTTGGTTTCGCCGCCGACGAACCAGCGCCGGAACGGCGGATTGGAGTAGTCCAGGATCTGCCGCGGCGGCGTGTGCCAATGGATCGCCCTGGCCTCCTCGGCCCAGAATGCCTCCGGCGCGTCGATGGAACGGCGGTAGGTCTGCTCGTACTGCATGTCACCCTCCGGAACCTGCTGGCCTGCGCCGAGCATAGTCCGGACCGGCGCGCCGCCTCCCTGCGACGATGGTCGTACGACCATCGTTGCAGGGCCGGCGCCGTGCTCAGAACGGGCTGGGTGAAACGAACGTCATCGTTTCCCCTCTCAGCGGGTGCACGAAGTCCAGCCGGCACGCATGCAGCTGTACGCGCGGCGCGGGCCGCGCGCCGTACAGACCGTCGCCGACGATCGGATGGCCGGCACTGGCCATGTGCAGCCGCAGCTGGTGGCTGCGCCCGGTCACCGGTTCCAGTTCCACCCGGGTCCACGCCTGCCCCGCATCGCGCGCCAGCACCCGCCAGCGGGTCAGCGCCGGCTTGCCCCGTTCAAGGTCCACCATCTGCCTGGGCCGGTTCGGCCAGTCGCAGATCAACGGCAACGCGATCTCGCCCGCCTCGCCCGCGACCTGCCCCTCCACCACCGCTTCGTAGCGCTTGTGCACCCGCCGCTGCTCGAACTGCATCGACAGGGCCGCCTGCACCTGCTTGCCGCGCGCGTACAGCATCAGCCCCGACGTCACCTGGTCCAGCCGGTGCACGGTCAGCACGTCCGGATACGACGCCTGCAGGCGTGCCACCAGGCAGTCCTGGTTCTCCGGCAGGCGCCCGGGTACCGAGAGCAGGCCGGCGGGCTTCTCCGCCACCAGCAGCGCCTCGTCGATGTAGTGCAGTCCGATCACCGTTTCCGCCTTTGCACGTCGCCACGGGGAAGGCGCCGGCCGCCCCGCGGGACACCGCGCCGCAGCGCTTCCAACAAAAAGGGGGAAGCCGAAGCTTCCCCCCGTCGACCCGGTCGCCCGGCCGCTGCGATCAGAGCAGGTCGGCCACGCCGGCGCGCTCTTCCTCGAGCTCGCCCAGGGTGATGTCGATGTACTTCTTGGAGAAGTCGTCGATCGGCAGGTCCTTGACGATGGTGTACTTGCCGTTCTCGGTGATCACCGGGAAGCCGAACACCACGCCCTCGGGAATGCCGTAGGAGCCGTCGGACGGCACGCCCATCGTCACCCACTTGCCGTTGCTGCCCAGCACCCAGTCATGCACGTGGTCGATGGCGGCATTGGCGGCCGAGGCCGCCGAGGACAGGCCACGTGCGGCGATGATGGCCGCGCCGCGCTTGCCGACGGTCGGGATGAAGGTGTTGGCGTTCCATTCCTGGTCGTTGATCAGCTCGGCCACCGAGGCGCCGCCGGTGGTGGCGAAGCGGTAGTCCGGGTACATGGTCGGGCTGTGGTTGCCCCACACCGTGAACTTCTCGAAGCTGTCCACGGCCTTGCCGGTCTTGGCCGACAGCTGGCTCAGGGCGCGGTTGTGGTCCAGGCGCAGCATGGCGGTGAAGTTCTTCGGATCCAGGTCCGGGGCCGACTTCATGGCGATGTAGGCGTTGGTGTTGGCCGGGTTGCCGACCACCAGCACCTTCACGTCGCGCTTGGCCACGGCATTGAGCGCCTTGCCCTGCACGGTGAAGATCTTGGCGTTCTCCAGCAGCAGATCCTTGCGCTCCATGCCCGGGCCGCGCGGGCGGGCGCCGACCAGCAGGGCCACGTCGACGTCCTTGAACGCCACCAGCGGGTCGGCAGTGGTGACCACGCCGGCCAGCAGCGGGAACGCGCAGTCCTCCAGTTCCATGACCACGCCCTTCAGCGCGGCCTGGGCCTTTTCATTGTCGATCTCGAGCAGCTGCAGGATGACCGGCTGGTCCTTGCCCAGCATTTCGCCGGAGGCGATGCGGAACAGCAGGGCGTAGCCGATATTGCCGGCAGCGCCGGTCACGGCGACACGTACGGGTGCTTTCATGGGGGTTTCCTCTGCTAAGAAAGGTGTCTCGGGACGGCCCCGGCCTCCGCGGCCGCGAAAGCGGGGCTGCAATCGGTGCACATCACGCGAACGGCCACCGTTGCCGGTGGCCGTGGACGGGGATCAGGCGGCGAGGATCTTGTTCCACTCGGCCACGCGCCCGGCCTGGGAGGCCAGCACGGCGTCGGCATCGCCCTCGATGGTGATCTTGTTGATCAGGTCGCCCTGCTTGACCGCGTCGACCACGTCCAGGCCTTCGACCACCTTGCCGAACACGGTGTGCTTGCCGTCCAGCCAGTCGGTCTTGATGTGGGTGATGAAGAACTGGCTGCCGTTGGTGTTGGGGCCGGCATTGGCCATGGACAGCACGCCGCGCTCGTGGCGCACGCCGTTGTTGGTCTCGTCCTCGAAGCGGTAGCCCGGGCCGCCGCGGCCGGAGCCTTCCGGGCAGCCGCCCTGGATCATGAAATCGGCGATCACGCGGTGGAAATTCAGGCCGTCGTAGAACCCGCGCTGGGCCAGGTTGACGAAATTGGCCACGGTCAGCGGTGCCTTGTCGGCGAACAGCTCGACCTTGATCAGGCCGCGGGAGGTGTCGAAATGGGCGGTCAGGGACATGGGAATCCTTGTGGGAGAAGACGTCTATCGCAGACCGCATAGGATACACCCGGCCCCGGCGGGCGACGTCCCCCGCCCTCACCGCGCCCGCCGCCGGCTGAACGCCCGTCCCGGCGGCCTTCACGCCCCCTTTTCGCGAATCGGCCTCATGCCCGTATAATGTTGGACTTCTTTTCCCCATTCACGGCACCGGCTGGCCGTCTTTCGCATGTCCATCGAAAACCTTCGCAACATCGCCATCGTCGCCCACGTCGACCATGGCAAGACCACCCTCGTCGACCAGTTGCTGAAGCAGTCTGGCACCCTGTCCGAGCGCACGGTGCTGGCAGAGCGCGTGATGGACAGCAACGACCAGGAAAAGGAACGCGGCATCACCATCCTGGCCAAGAACACCGCGATCAACTGGCGCGGCAACCGCATCAACATCGTCGACACCCCAGGGCACGCCGACTTCGGCGGCGAAGTGGAGCGCGTGCTGTCGATGGTCGACTCGGTGCTGCTGCTGGTCGACGCGATGGACGGCCCGATGCCGCAGACCCGCTTCGTCACCCAGAAGGCCTTCGCGATGGGCTTCAAGCCGATCGTCGTGGTCAACAAGGTCGACCGCCCGGGCGCGCGCCCGGAATGGGTGATCGACCAGGTGTTCGACCTGTTCGACAAGCTCGGCGCCACCAATGAGCAGCTGGACTTCCCGATCGTCTATGCCTCGGGCCTGAACGGCTACGCCGGCATGGAAGACACCGTGCGCGACGGCGACATGACCCCGCTGTACGAAGCGATCATGAAGTACGTGCCGGCGCCGGAAGTCGAGGCCGAAGGCCCGTTCCAGATGCGCATCAGCCAGCTGGACTACAACAACTTCGTCGGCGTGATCGGCATCGGCCGCATCCAGCGCGGCAAGGTCAAGAAGAACATGCCGGTCAGCATCGTCGACCGCGAAGGCAAGAAGCGCCAGGGCAAGATCCTGCAGGTGCTGGGCTTCATGGGCCTGGAGCGCATCGAGGTCGAGGAGGCCCAGGCCGGCGACATCGTGGCCATCTCCGGCATCCAGGAGCTGACCATCTCCGACACCGTCTGCGCGCTGGACACCCCGGAGGCTCTGCCGGCCCTGACCGTGGACGAGCCGACCATCTCGATGACCTTCCAGGTCAACAACTCGCCGTTCGCCGGCAACAAGGACCTGTCCGGCGGCAAGTTCCTGACCAGCCGCCAGCTCAAGGAGCGCCTGGAGCGCGAGACCGTGCACAACGTGGCGCTGAAGGTCGAGCAGCTGGAAGACGCCGACAAGTTCCTGGTCTCCGGCCGCGGCGAGCTGCACCTGTCGGTGCTGATCGAAACCATGCGCCGCGAAGGCTATGAACTGGCCGTGTCGCGCCCGGAAGTCATCATCAAGGAAATCGACGGCCAGCTGATGGAGCCGATCGAGCAGCTGGTGGTGGACATCGAAGAGCAGCACCAGGGCGGCGTGATGGAGAAGCTGGGCACCCGCAAGGCCCTGCTGGAGAACATGGAATCGGACGGCAAGGGCCGCGTGCGCCTGGACTTCAAGATTCCGGCGCGCGGCCTGATCGGCTTCCAGAACGAGTTCAAGACGCTGACCCAGGGTTCGGGCCTGCTGTTCCACGTGTTCGACCATTACGGCCCGAAGGAACAGGGCGCCATCGCCAAGCGCCTGAACGGCGTGATGATCGCCAATGCCGCCGGCGCCACGCCTGCCTACTCGCTGGGCCCGCTGCAGGAACGCGGCAAGCTGTTCGCCGCCGAAGGCGACAACGTGTACGAAGGCCAGCTGATCGGCATCCACTCCAAGGACAATGACCTGACGGTCAACGCGATCAAGACCAAGCCGCTGACCAACATGCGCGCTTCGGGCAAGGACGACGCGATCCAGCTGACCCCGGCCATCAAGTTCTCGCTGGAGCAGGCCTTGGACTTCATCGATGACGACGAGCTGGTGGAAATCACCCCGAAGGAAATCCGCCTTCGCAAGAAGTTCCTGACCGAGAGCGATCGCAAGCGCGCCTCCCGCGCCGGCTGATCGACTTGTCCGCGCGCAAGCCCTACAACCCGGATCCGCATGCGCATCCGGGACTTGCCGCCATCGCACTGCTGGAAGCGGTCAAGGCCGCATTGGCCTTTCTGGCCGCCGCGGGCCTGGAGTTCTCCGGGCCCGCCCCCCTCCGCACCTTCGTCAACACCCTGATCCGGCACGTCGGCGGCGACCCCGAACACGGCTCGTCCTCGACCCTGCTGGACATGATCACGCCCGACACCGTGCATGTCGGCGCCCTCGCGCTGGTCGCCTACGGCCTGCTCCGATCATTGGAAGCCTGGGGCCTGTGGCGTGCCCGCGCCTGGGCATCGTGGCTGGGCTGCATTTCCGCCGCGCTGTACCTGCCGCTGGACGTCTACGCCATCATCCGCCACCCCGGCTGGGCCTCGTGGCTGCTGCTGGCCGTCAACCTCGTCGTGGTCTGGGTACTGGCCCGGGACATCGGCAAGCGCCGGCCAGCGACCGCGCGCTGAGCCGCGGCACGCCGGAAATCCGCACCGCACCACCGGGCGCACGCGGCCGCCGCGGCGGGCCGGCCCACACCGGTTTGCCAACGCCAGTCCGGCCCGATAGCCTGCGCGGCATGCGCGCCCTCCACACCTGTTCCCGACTGCTCCTGTCCCTTCTGGCGACGGCGCTGTGCAGCGCCTGCAATGGCAGCGCCAGCGACACTCCGGCCGGCGAGCCGCCCTTCCCCTACCAGGAAGCGGGCATCGCCGAACTGCAGGCGCGGATGACCGCCGGCGAGCTCGACAGCGTCACCCTCACCGATGCCTACCTGCGGCGCATCGCGCAGCTCGACCGTGCCGGGCCCGCGCTGCGCTCGGTGATCGAGCTCAACCCGGCCGCGCGCCGCGAAGCGGCGCAGCGCGATGCCGAACGCCGTGCCGGGCGCATCCGCGGCCCGCTGCACGGCATGCCGGTCCTGCTCAAGGACAACATCGCCGCCACGCCCATGCACAACACCGCCGGCTCGCTGGCGCTGAAGACGTTCCGCCCGCGGCGCGACGCTTTCCTGGTGCAGCGCCTGCGCGACGCCGGCGCGGTGATCCTGGGCAAGACCAACCTGAGCGAGTGGGCCAATTTCCGCTCCTCCGGTTCGACATCCGGCTGGAGCGCGGTGGGCGGGCAGACCCGCAACCCGTACGCGCTGGACCACAATCCGTGCGGCTCCAGTTCCGGCAGCGCCGTGGCCATCTCCGCCAACCTGGCGGTGGCCGCCATCGGCACCGAAACCGACGGCAGCATCGTCTGCCCGGCCGCGGTCAACGGCATCGTCGGGCTCAAGCCCACCGTGGGCCTGGTCAGCCGCGACGGCATCATCCCGATCTCCTTCAGCCAGGACACCGCCGGACCGATGACCCGCAGCGTCGCCGATGCCGCGCTGCTGCTCGGGGCGATCGCCGGCCGCGACGAATCCGATCCCGCCACCGCTGGGATGCCCGGGCGGGCCGTATACGACTACGGCACCCGCCTGCGTCCCGACGCCCTGCGCGGCGCGCGCATCGGCGTGCTGCGCAACGCGCTCGCCGAGCGCGCGGAGATAAAGCCGGTACTCGACCAGGCGGTGGCGGCGATGCGCGCCGCCGGTGCCACCGTCGTGGAAACCACGCTGCCCGGCGAAGGCGCCTGGGAGAAGGACGAGCAGACGGTGCTGCTGTATGAATTCAAGAGCGGGCTGAACCGGTATTTCCAGCAGTGGCGGACGCCGGTGGACTCGCTCGCCACCCTGATCGCGTTCAACCAGGCCAACGCCTCGCAGGAACTGCACCTGTTCGGCCAGGAATTGCTGCTGGAGGCCGAACAGTCCGGCACGCTCAAGGACCCGGCCTATATCGCCGCGCGCGGCAACGCCCGCCGGCTTGCCGGCCCCGAAGGCATCGACGCCGCACTGCGTGCCGACCGCCTCGATGCGCTGGTGGCACCCACCACCGGTGCCGCCTGGCGCACCACGCCCGGCCAGGGTGACGCCTACCCAGGCGGCAGCTACGGCGCCGCCGCGGTCGCCGGCTACCCGAGCCTGAGCGTGCCCATGGGCCATGCCGGCGGCCTGCCGCTGGGGCTGCTGTTCATGGGCACCGCCTGGAGCGAGCCACGTTTGCTCGAACTGGGACACGCCTACGAACAACTGACCCGGGCGCGCAAGCCGCCGACCTTCGCGGATACCGCGCAGACCCGTTGATGGCCGCGGCGGCGATGCCGCCTACCCCGGCGCGCCATCCTCCGCGCCCGGTGAGCGGATGTCCGCGGGTCCGCCCCCGCGCGCCGGCTGCGGCACCCCGGCTGGATCCGCCATCTCCGCGCGCAGCCGCGGCAGCGCGGCCGGATGCTCGCGCATCAGGAAATCGATCATGCGCTCGCGCACGATGCAGCGCAGGTCGAAGGCATCGCCGGAGTTGCGCGCGCTCACCAGCAGCCGCACCTGGATGGCGTGCTCGCTCGCCTCGGTCACCTGGGTCACGCAGGCCCGTCCGTCCCACAACGGCGACTCCCCGCAGATGCGCTCCAGCTCGGCGCGTACCGCCGCAACCGGGGTACGGTAGTCCAGCCACAGGAATGCGGTCCCCAGCAGGTCGGCGCTGCGCCGGGTCCAGTTCTGGAACGGGTTCTCGATGAACCAGGACAACGGCACCACCATGCGCCGCTCATCCCAGATCCGCACCACCACGTAGGAACTGCCGATCTCCTCGATCCGCCCCCACTCGCCTTCCACGATCACCACGTCGTCCAGCCGGATCGGCTGCGTCAGTGCGATCTGCAGGCCGGCGATCAGGTTGCCGAACACCGGCCTGGCGGCGATGCCGGCCACCAGCCCGACGATGCCCGCCGAGGCCAGCAGGGTCTTGCCGACCTGCCGCGCCTGCGGGAACGCCAGCAAGACCGTCGCCACGCCGAACAGCACGATCACGCCCATCAGCACCCGGCTCAACACCCGGGTCTGGGTCTGGACGCGACGCGCGGCAAGATTGTCGGCCATCTCGATCGGGTGGTTGCGCAGGATCGCGCGCTCGCCGGCGGCCACCGCCCGTACCAGCAGCCAGGTCAGGCATGCCACCACGCCCACGTGCAGCAGGCGCTGCATCACCTGCAGCGCCTTCCCGTCCAGCGGCGTGGCTCCCAGCGCCATCTCCAGGAACAACAGCGGCAGGAAGAACGCCAGCGGCAGGCTCACCACGCGCACGATGCGCGCGCGCCGGTAGTCACGTCCCTTGGTGCGCCGGAACAGCCACAGCATCAGCGTCCAGACGACGAAGCCAGCAAGAATCGCCGCTCCCAGCGGCAATGCGTAGGTGCGAATGACGGTCCAGTCGGCCATCGATGCGCGTCCTCCTGGGGATACGAAAGGATGTGCCGCCCATGATGCGCCAGAAACCATGATCGCGATGTCATGCCGCAGGCCCGGCGCATGCCGCCGCCCTCACCCGTTGTCGCCACGCTGGCTGTCCCCCCGGTCGCGCGCAGCGACCGATACGCCGTGCCCGCCTCAGGACGCGTCGGGCCCCTGCTGCCGCTTGCGCACGATCGCCATCGCGATTTCCAGCGACTGCTCGTAGTTCAGCCGCGGGTCGACCGTCGAGCGGTACGCACGCTCCAGATCGCGGTCGGTCAGTTCGCGCGCGCCACCGGTGCACTCGGTCACGTCCTCGCCGGTCAGTTCCAGGTGCACGCCGCCCAGGCGCGTGCCGGCCGCCGCATGCAGGTCGAACGACGCCTCGACCTCGGCCAGGACGTTGTCGAAGCGACGGGTCTTGTAGCCGTTGCTGGTGCTCTCCGTGTTGCCGTGCATCGCATCGCAGACCCACAGCACGCGGCGGCCGTCACGCTTGACCGCATCCAGCAGCGGCGGCAGCCTGTCGGCGATCTGCGTCGCGCCCATGCGATGGATGAAGCTCAGGCGGCCCGGCTCGTCATCGGGATTGAGCACGTCGATCAGGCGCAGCAGCTGGTCCGGCTGCACCGACGGCCCCACCTTGATCGCGATCGGGTTGCGCACGCCGCGCAGGTACTCCACGTGCGCGCCCTCCAGCGCCGCGGTACGCATGCCGATCCACGGGTAGTGCGTACTCAGGTTGAACCAGCCGTGCTGGCGCGGCACCTGCCGGGTCAGCGCCTGCTCGTAGGGCAGCAGCAACGCCTCGTGCGACGTATAGAAATCGACCCGGTTGAGGTTGTGCACCCGTGCACCGGCCAGCGTCTCCATGAAGCGCACCGCATCGCCGATGGAGCCCACCATCTTCTGGTACTCGGCCGCCAGCGGCGAACACCCGACCCAGCTCATGTTCCAGTACTCGGGATGGTGCAGGTCGGCGAAGCCGCCATCGATCAGGGCACGCACGAAATTCATCGTCAGCGCCGAACGCGAATGGGCGACGATCATCCGCTGCGGATCGGGCATCCGCGCCGCCTCGGTGAACTCCGGCGCATTGATCACGTCGCCCCGGTAGCTGGGCAGGGTCACCCCGTCGCGGGTCTCGGTGTCGGCCGAACGCGGCTTGGCGTACTGGCCGGCAAAGCGTCCCACCCGGATCACCGGCTTGCGCAGTCCGTGCACCAGCACCAGGCTCATCTGCAGCAGGACCTTGAGCCGGTTGGAGATCGTGCCGGATTCGCAGTCGGCGAAATTCTCCGCACAGTCGCCGCCCTGCAGCAGGAAGCGTTCGCCTTCCTGCGCCTCGGCCAGTTGCTGCTTGAGTGCCAGGATCTCCCACGACGTCACCAGCGGCGGCAGCTGGCGCAGCTGCGCCAGCGCCGTCTCCAGCGCCTGCGGATCGGGATAGGTCGGCATCTGCAGCGCCGGGCGCCCACGCCAGCTGTCCGGCGCCCAGTGCGATGCAGTGGCGGCCGGGGACAAGGACGGGGACAGGTTCATGCGATTACCGTAGCGATAGCAGGGGGATACAGCGGAAAACCAAAGGGACTCAGAACAGGCGTGTCCGGCGCGCGCGCAGGCCGGCATACAGCGCCCACGCACCCAGCAGCGCGAACCACACCAGGCTCCACATCGGCATGCTCAGGCCGAGGAAGGTCCAGTCGATGTTGCCGCAGTCGCCGGTGCCGGTAAGCACGGTACGGAACACCTCGAACGGGCCCATGGTCTCGCTCAGGAAACTCAGCGGCGGGCCGCAGCTGCTGCCCAGGTCCTTCGGCAGCAACTGCACGTACACGTGGCGCCCGGCAATGCCGGCGCCCACGGCCGCGGCGATGAACGCCAGCCCCCCGTATACGCCGCGCCCAGTGCGGGTGGACGGCCCGTGCAGCGCGCCCAACAGGAACAGCAGGCCCACCGCGGCGAAGGCGATGCGCTGAAAAATGCACAGCGGACAGGGCTCCAGGCCCATCTCCAGCTGCATCCAGATGGCGAACGCAAGAAGACCCGCGCAGGCCAGGAAGCCCAGCAGGCACTGCGCGCGGAAGCCCCACCGCAAAGGATTCATCGTGTCGTTCCGGATCAATGATCCAACAAGCGTAACAGGCCGGCGGCCGCACGACAGCATCCACCACGCGGAACGTACCGCAGATGCTCGGCGCCATGCGGCTGCCGGAGCGCGCCATGCCATGCACTGCACTGCACCGCACATCGATCGCCTCCGGGCCGCGGCGAACGGTACCGGCCCCGACGCCGGCGCGTCCGGACAGTGCGCCCGCCCAGCTACGCGGCCAGAGAGTCCGGACTCCGGAAAAGCGAAAAGCCCGGGCGAGGCCGGGCTTTTCGTTTCAGGCTCGTTGCGGAAGGCGCGATTACTCGGCCACTTCCTCGGCAACGGCGGCCGGACGGTCCACCAGCTCGACGTAGGCCATCGGCGCGTTGTCGCCGGCACGGAAGCCGCACTTCAGCAGGCGCAGGTAGCCGCCCGGCCGGCTGGCGTAGCGCGGGCCCAGCACGGTGAACAGGTTGCCGACGGCTTCCTTGTCACGCAGGCGGGCGAAAGCCAGGCGGCGGTTGGCGACGGAGTCGACCTTGGCCAGGGTGATCAGCGGCTCGGCGACGCGGCGCAGTTCCTTGGCCTTCGGCAGGGTGGTCTTGATCAGCTCGTGCTTGAACAGCGAGGCGGCCATGTTCTTGAACATCGCTTCGCGGTGGGCGCTGGTGCGGTTGAACTTGCGGCCCGACTTCTGGTGGCGCATGGGTCTATTCCTTGGTCAATGATGGTTCGTTGGACTTCGTTGTCGCCTTCCTGGCGCTGCTGCTGTGGACTGCGGGTGGTCCTGGTCGCCCTGCTCCCTGGACGACCGGCACCGTGGCTTTCAAGCCATCGGCGCGGGTACTGCATGCTGCGTTCCCCGCATGGTCACCCATGCGGGGAAACAGGGTTTGCTCAGCCCAGCATGCCGTGGGCGGAGACGCCGGCCGGCGGCCAGTTCTCCAGCTTCATGCCGAGCGACAGGCCACGCTGGGCCAGCACTTCCTTGATCTCGGTCAGCGACTTCTTGCCGAGGTTCGGGGTCTTGAGCAGCTCCACTTCGGTCTTCTGGATCAGATCGCCGATGTAGTAGATGCTTTCGGCCTTCAGGCAGTTGGCCGAACGGACGGTCAGCTCCAGGTCGTCGATCGGGCGCAGCAGCACCGGATCCACGCCGTTGTTGGCCGGCTTGGCCGCACCGCGGTCGCGGTGGGTGAAGTCACCGAACACCGAGAGCTGATCGCTGAGGATGTCGGCCGCGGTGCGGACGGCTTCCTCGGCATCGATCGTGCCGTTGGTTTCGATATCGATGACCAGCTTGTCCAGGTCGGTACGCTGTTCGACGCGGGCCGCTTCCACGGCGTAGGCGACGCGGCGGACCGGCGAGAACGAGGCGTCCAGGACCAGGCGGCCGATGGCACGGGTTTCTTCGTCCGGACGACGACGCGAAGCCGCCGGCTGGTAGCCGAAGCCACGCTCGACCTTCAGGCGCATGTTGATCGCCGTGTCCTTGGTCAGGTTGCAGATGATCTGCTCGCCGTTGAGGACTTCGACGTTGTGGTCGACCTTGATGTCGGCGGCAGTCACCACACCCGGACCCTGCTTGGACAGGGAGATGGTGGCACTGTCACCGGAATGCATGCGGATGGCCACGTCCTTCAGGTTGAGCAGGACTTCGAGCACGTCCTCCTGCAGCCCTTCGACCGTGGTGTACTCATGCAGCACGCCGTCGATCTCGACTTCCGTGATGGCGAAGCCCGGGATGGACGACAGCAGCACGCGACGCAGGGCATTGCCCAGCGTATGCCCGTAACCCCGCTCCAAGGGCTCGATAACGACCTTGGCGCGGGTGTCGGTAAGGCGTTCGATCTGCGGACCGCGGGGACGCAGAACCTGGTTGGCGGTAACCGTCATGTTGCGGGTTCTCCTAGTGAACCCCCGGCCGTCGCCGGGGGTTCTCCAATGTGAATTACTTCGAGTACAGCTCGACGATCAGCGCTTCGTTGATGTCCGCCGGCAGGTCGGCGCGATCCGGCACGGCCTTGAACACGCCGCTGAACTTCTTCGAATCGACTTCCACCCACGACGGGCTCAGGTCATGCTGTTCGGCGATGGTCAGGGCTTCCTGGACACGCAGCTGCTTGGCAGCCTTTTCCGACAGGGCGATCGCGTCGCCGGCCTTGACCTGGTACGAGGCCAGGTTGACCGACTTGCCGTTCACGGTGACGCCGCGGTGCGAGACCAGCTGGCGCGCGGCCGGACGGGTCACGGCGAAGCCCATGCGGTAGACGACGTTGTCCAGGCGGGTTTCCAGCAGCTGCAGCAGGTTCTCGCCGGTGTTGCCCTTCTTGGTCGAGGCCTTCTTGTAGTAGTTGCGGAACTGGCGCTCCAGCAGGCCGTAGATGCGCTTGACCTTCTGCTTCTCGCGCAGCTGGGTGGCGTAGTCGGACAGCTTGCCCTTGCGGGCGGTGGCGCCGTGCTGGCCGGGCTTCTGCTCCAGCTTGCACTTGGAGTCCAGCGCACGGGCCGGGCTCTTCAGCGACAGGTCGGCGCCTTCGCGACGGGCGAGCTTACAGGTAGGACCGATATAACGAGCCATTTCTTATCGCTCCTTTAGACGCGACGCTTCTTCGGCGGACGGCACCCGTTGTGCGGGATCGGCGTCACGTCGATGATGTTGGTGATCTTGTAGCCGACGTTGTTCAGCGAACGCACGGCCGACTCACGGCCCGGACCCGGACCCTTGATGCGGACTTCCAGCGACTTCACGCCGTAGTCCAGCGCGGCCTTGCCGGCCTTCTCGGCGGCAACCTGCGCAGCGAACGGGGTCGACTTGCGCGAACCGCGGAAGCCGGCACCACCGGAGGTCGCCCAGGACAGTGCATTGCCCTGGCGGTCGGTGATGGTCACGATGGTGTTGTTGAAAGAAGCGTGGACGTGGGCGACGCCGTCGGTGATGACGCGCTTGATCTTCTTCTTGGTCTTAGCAGCAGCGGGCTTAGCCATTTTCTAGGTCCCTTACTTCTTAAGCGCCTTGCGCGGACCCTTGCGGGTGCGTGCGTTGGTCTTGGTGCGCTGACCACGCAGCGGCAGGCCGCGACGGTGACGCAGGCCGCGGTAGCAGCCCAGGTCCATCAGGCGCTTGATGGCGATGCCGACTTCACGACGCAGGTCGCCTTCGACGATGTACTTGCCCACTTCGAGGCGCAGACGGTCGATTTCCGGCTCCGACAGGTCGCGGATCTTGGTGGTCGAAGTAACGCCTGCGGCTTCGCAGACCTTCTTCGAGCGGGTACGGCCGATGCCGTAAATGCTTTGCAACCCGACCCAGACATGCTTCTGGGCTGGCAGGTTGACGCCTGCAATACGCGCCATGACGCGGTTCTCCAGCTGAGTGATGGCCGAATGCGCACCGCGTGGCGCGCCATTCCGGCAGGATGGATCAAAAAAGTGAACTAGCGATTCTAACAAGGTCCCGGTTTGCTTGGAAGCCCGTGGAACACAAGGTTCCATGAGCCCGGCGTGGGGAGTGTGCCCATGCTCCGGCGCCGGATGTGCCTGGCAGGGAGATTTCTCTCCAGGCCGCCCGCGCTACTCCCGCGCGGAACTACCACATCACACCCCCACCCGAGACCGCTGCGGGGGCCGCCCTTCTGTCTGGAAGGCCCGCCCGGGGAACCCAGGGCGGCCTTCTCGCTATTAAGCGGAAAGTATAACGGGGGAATCAGCCGCGTGCAAAACCACCGCGGTTGCCACCCTTCAGGTTGGCCTTCTTCAGCAGGCTCTCGTACTGGTGCGACATCAGGTGCGCCTGCACCTGGGCGATGAAGTCCATCACCACCACCACCACGATCAGCAGCGAGGTGCCACCGAAGTAGAACGAGGCATTGAGCTGGGTGCGCATCAGTTCCGGCAGCAGGCACACGATCACCAGGTACAGCGAGCCGGCCGCGGTCAGACGGGTCAGCACCGCGTCGATGTACTCGGCGGTGGCCTTGCCCGGACGGATACCCGGGATCAGCGCACCCGACTTCTTCAGGTTGTCGGCGGTTTCCTGCGAGTTGAACACCAGCGCGGTATAGAAGAACGCGAAACCGGTGATCAGCGCGGCGAACACGATCATGTGCAGCGGCTCGCCCGGACCCAGCGCGTTGGCCACCTTCTGCAGCCAGGTCGCGGAGCTGGCCTGGCCGGACCACATCGCCAGCGTTGCCGGGAAGGCCAGGATGCTGGAGGCGAAGATCGCCGGGATAACGCCCGCCATGTTCAGCTTCAGCGGCAGGAACGAGGTCTGGTTCATGTACGCATTGCGGCCACCCTGGCGCCGTGCGTAGTTGACCGTGATGCGACGCTGGCCGCGCTCGACGAACACCACGAAATAGGTGAACGCCAGCACCACGATGACGATCAGCAGCAGCGAGATGAAGCTCATGTTGCCGTCACGGTAGGCATCCAGCGTGTGGATGACCGCTGCCGGCAGGCCGGCGACGATGCCGGCGAAGATGATCAGCGAGACACCGTTGCCGATACCGCGCTCGGTGACCTGCTCGCCGACCCACATCAGGAAGATGGTGCCGGCAGTCAGCGCGACCACGGCGGTGAGCACGAAGCCCATGCCCGGCGCATAGACGACCGGCGCGCCGCCCGGCGACACCTGGTTCTGCAGCGCCAGGGCGATGCTGCCGCCCTGCACGATGGCCAGGAGCACCGCGCCGATGCGCGAATACTGGGTGATCTTGCGGCGGCCCGACTCGCCTTCCTTCTGCATCGCCTTGAGCGCGGGGAAGATGTGGACCGCCAGCTGCATCACGATCGATGCCGAGATGTACGGCATCACGTTCAACGCGAAGATGCTGAAACGGTGCAGGGCGCCGCCCGAGAACATGTTGAACATGTCCACGATACCGCCGCCCTGCGCCTGCATCAGCGCAAGCATGGCATCGGGATTGACGCCCGGCACCGGCACGTAGCAGCCGATGCGATAGACGAGCAATGCCCCGACTACGAACAGAAGACGCTGGCGAAGTTCAGTGAACTTGCCCATTCCGCCCGCGAGGTTACCGATGCCAGCTTGCGCCATGTTCCAGTTACTCCTGTACGCTGCCGCCGGCAGCTTCGATCGCGGCCTTGGCACCGGCCGTGGCGGCGACGCCCTTCAGGGTGAACGCCTTGGTCACTTCGCCCTTGACGACGATCTTGGCCTTCTTGGCGGTGCTCGGAACCAGCTTGGCGGCACGCAGGGCGGCGAAATCGATCTCGCCGGCCGGCAGCTTGTCCAGCTGGTACAGCAGCACTTCAGCGGTGTCCTTGGCGATCGGCGAACGGAAGCCGATCTTCGGCAGACGACGCTGCATGGGGGTCTGGCCGCCTTCGAAGCCAGCCTTGATCTTGCCGCCACCCTTGCGGGCGAACGAACCCTTGTGGCCGCGGCCGGCGGTCTTGCCCAGGCCCGAGCCGATACCGCGACCGACGCGGGTGCGCTCGGTGCGGGCGCCCGGAGCCGGGCTCAGTTCATTGAGACGCAGAGTCATGGTCGATTACTCCTCAACCTGGACGAGGTACTGAACCTTGTTGATCAGGCCGCGAACCTGCGGGCTGTCCTTCAGTTCACGCACATCGTTGAGCTTGTTCAGGCCCAGGGCACGCACCGACAGGCGGTGACGCGACTGGGTTCCACGCAGGCCGCGCACCAGGCGCACCTTCACGGTCTTGTTGGACTCATTAGCCATGGTTGAGTTCCTCCACCTTCTTGCCACGCTTGGCCGCGATGCGCGCCGGCGACTGCATGCCGGCCAGGCCCTTCACGGTGGCGCGGACCAGGTTGATCGGGTTGCGCGAACCGGTGGCCTTGGCCAGCACGTTCTTCACGCCAACCGCTTCCAGGACGGCGCGCATGGCACCGCCGGCGATCACGCCGGTACCTTCCGAGGCGGGCTGCATGAACACGCGGGCCGCACCGTGGCCGTCCTTGACCGGATGCCACAGGGTGCCGTTGTTCAGGTCGACGTTGACCAGGTTCTTGCGGGCCTGCTCCATCGACTTCTGGATGGCGACCGGCACTTCGCGCGCCTTGCCATAGCCGAAACCGACCTTGCCTTCGCCGTCGCCGACCACGGTCAGGGCGGTGAAGGTGAACTGGCGGCCACCCTTGACGGTCTTGCTGACGCGGTTGACCGCGACCAGCTTCTCGATCATGCCGTCGTCGATCTTCTCTTCGCGGTTGCGGTCGCGGTCGCGACCCCGCTGCTGACGTTCTTCTGCCATGTTGATTCCTTGGTTGTTGGGTATGTACGGCTCGGGGCCGCTTATGGTTGTGGAATGACGCGTTGTTCCGGTGGGCCGCTGCAGAAGAACGGCGCCGTCCGGCCTCGCTCAGGCCGGCGAGCGGGCGGGCAGGAGCCGACAAGGCCCCTGCCCCATTCCCTTAGAACTGCAGGCCGGCCTCGCGCGCGGCGTCCGCCAGGGCCTTGATGCGGCCGTGGTAGCGGTAGCCCGAACGATCGAAGGCGACCTTCTCGACGCCTGCGGCCTTGGCGCGCTCGGCAACGATGCGGCCCACCTTGGCGGCGGCGTCGGCGTTCTTGCCGTTCTTCAGGCCGTCCTTGACGTCGGCCTGGGTGGTGTTGGCGGCAGCCAGCACCTTCGAGCCGTCGGCGGTGAAGACCTGCGCGTACAGGTGCTGGCCGGTACGCAGCACCGACAGGCGCGGCACGCCCAGGGTGCGGATGTGCGAACGGGTCGACTTGGCGCGACGCAGGCGAGCGATGTTCTTGTTCATGATCTTTATCCTCGAAAGCTGAAAACCTAGGAATTAGGCCTTCTTGGCTTCCTTGCGAATGATGTTCTCACCGGCGTACTTCACACCCTTGCCCTTGTAGGGCTCCGGCGGACGGTAGCCACGGATCTTGGCGGCGACTTCGCCGACCACCTGCTTGTCCGCACCCTGCACGACGATTTCCGTCTGCGTCGGGGTGGCCAGGGTGATGCCTTCCGGCGCCACGAACACGACGGGGTGCGAGAAGCCCAGCGACAGGTTCAGGTCCTTGCCCTGCATGGCAGCGCGGTAACCCACGCCCACCAGCTCCAGCTTCTTCTCGAAGCCTTCGGACACGCCCTTGACCATGTTGGCCAGGATCGAACGCACGGTGCCGGTCAGCGCGTCGAAGGAGATGTCCTTCGGATTCAGCGTGACGACGCCATTGTCGATGGTGATTTCAACGCCAGCGGCCTTGTTCAGCGACAGGGTGCCCTTCGGGCCCTTCACGCTCACGGATTCCGGCTGGATGTTCAGTTCAACGCCCTTGGGCAGGTTGATCGGCTTCTTGGCTACGCGGGACATGTTCTACTCCTTCTCGCTTAGGCCACGAAGCACAGGACTTCACCGCCGACGCCCTGCTGGCGCGCCTGCGCATCAGTCATGATGCCCTTGGAGGTGGAAATGATGGCAATGCCCAGGCCGTTGAGGACCTTCGGCAGCTCGCTCTTGCCACGGTACTGGCGCAGGCCCGAACGCGAATAGCGCTTCAGGGTCGCGATGACCGGCTTGCCTTCGAAGTACTTCAGGACGATTTCCAGCTCGGACTTGTTGTTGTCCAGCTGGTTGACGCGCAGGTCGGTGATGTAACCCTCGTCCTTCAGGACCTGGGCAATCGCCACCTTGATCTTGGACGACGGCGCTTTCACCGTCTGCTTGCCAACCGCGGCCGCATTCTTGATGCGGACCAGCAGGTCGGCGATGGGATCAGTCATGCTCATGTGTATACCTTTGAGTGCACCGATATCCGCTTTCGCGAAAATCTCGAGTTTTCCCGGGATGGGCCGGGGCCCTTTTCCAACGTCACCCGCAATTTCGGCCGGGCAAGACGCGGGAGTATACGACAAAAAGTCCGACTTGCGTCGGACTTCCTGTCTTGCCGGCAGGTCGCCCTGCCGGCCCGCCGGCCGGACCTTGCGGCCCGGCACGGGGGTTTCTTACCAGCTGGCCTTGCGCAGGCCCGGCACGTCGCCACGCATGGTGGCTTCACGCAGCTTGTTGCGGCCCAGGCCGAACTTGCGGTACACGCCACGCGGGCGGCCCGACAGTTCGCAGCGGTTGCGCTGGCGGCTCGGCGACGAATCGCGCGGCAGCTTGGACAGCTTGGCCGCGGCTTCGATCTTCTCTTCGTAGCTCGCGTCCACCGAGGACACGATCTTCTTCAGAGCAGCACGCTTGTCGGCGTACTTCTTGGCCAGCTTTTCCCGCTTGATGTCGCGGTTGACCATGGAGGTCTTTGCCATTTCGGTTTCCTCGACGGATCAGTTACGGAACGGGAACTTGAACGCTGCCAGCAGCGCCTTCGCTTCCGCATCGGTCTTGGCGGTGGTGGTGATGGCGATATCCATGCCGCGGATCGCGTCGACGGCGTCGAAATCGATTTCCGGGAAGATGATCTGTTCCTTCACACCCATGTTGTAGTTGCCGCGACCGTCGAACGAACGACCCGACACGCCGCGGAAGTCACGCACGCGCGGCAGCGAGATGTTGATCAGTCGATCCAGGAATTCGAACATGGTGTTGCGGCGCAAGGTGACCTTGCAACCGATCGGCCAGCCGTCGCGGATCTTGAACGAGGCCACCGAGACGCGCGACTTGGTGACCACCGGCTTCTGGCCGGTGATCTTGGTCATGTCGGCCACGGCGTTCTCGAGCACCTTCTTGTTGGTCGCGGCTTCGCCGACGCCCATGTTGACGGTGATCTTGACCAGCTTCGGCACTTCCATCGGATTGGTGTAACCGAACTGCTTCATCAGCGCCGGCACCACTTCTTCCTTGTAGATTTTTTCGAGACGGGAAGTCATCAGCTCATTCCTCAGGCGTCAATCGCCTCACCGCTGGAGCGGAACACACGCAGTTTGCGTCCATCCTCCAGCACCTTGAAGCCAACGCGCTCGCCCTTGCCCGAAGCCGGGTTCAGGACATTGACGTTGGAGATATGGATCGAAGCTTCACGCTCGACCACGCCGCCGGCAACGCCTGCCTGCGGGTTCGGCTTGGTGTGGCGCTTGACGATGTTCACGTTGGCGACGACCACGCGGTCGCCGTCGACGCGGACGACTTCGCCCTGCTTGCCCTTGTCCTTGCCGGTGTTGACGACGACCTGGTCGCCCTTCTTGATACGGTTAGCCATGATTATCTCCTGTCGCTCACAGCACTTCGGGAGCGAGCGAGACGATCTTCATGAACTTCTCGGAACGAAGTTCACGGGTCACCGGCCCGAAGATACGGGTGCCGATCGGCTCCTGCTTGTTGTTCAGCAGGACCGCGGCGTTGCCGTCGAAACGGATCAGCGAACCGTCGGCGCGACGCACACCCTTGCGGGTACGCACCACGACGGCGTCGTACACTTCGCCCTTCTTGACCTTGCCGCGCGGAATCGCGTCCTTCACGGTGACCTTGATGATGTCGCCGATGTGGGCATAACGGCGCTTCGAGCCGCCCAACACCTTGATGCACATCACTTCCTTGGCACCGGAGTTGTCAGCGACGTCGAGGTAGCTCTGCATCTGAATCATGATTCAGGCTCCTTATTTCGCTGCGCGGGTGATGACTTCCACCACCCGCCAGTTCTTGGTCTTGGACAGCGGCGCAATCTCGGTCACACGCACGAAATCACCTTCGTTGCAGGTGTTCTCGGCGTCGTGAGCGTGCAGCTTGGTCGAGCGCTTGATGTACTTGCCGTACAGGGCGTGCTTGACCTGGCGCTCCACCAACACGGTGACCGTCTTGTCCATCTTGTTGCTGACCACACGGCCTTCGACCGTGCGCAGCGTCTTGCTTTCAGTATTTTCGCTCATCGCAGCCATCCTTACTTCGTGCTGCCGATCAGGTGCTTGACGCGAGCGATCTCGCGGCGCACCCGGCGGGTTTCGTGGGTCTTCGGCAGCTGGCCGGTGGCGGCCTGCATGCGGAGCGAGAACTGCTCCTTGCGCAGGTCGCCCAGGTGGGCCTTGAGTTCGTCAGCCGACTTCTCGCGGAGTTGTTTGATGTCCATCAGCGCACCGTCCGGGTCACGAAAGTGGTGGTGACCGAGAGCTTGGCCGACGCCAGGCGGAACGCCTCGCGTGCCACTTCCTCGGAAACACCCTCGATTTCATAGATCATGCGGCCCGGCTGGATCTGGGCGACCCAGTACTCCACGCCACCCTTACCGGCACCCATTCGGACTTCGATGGGCTTCTTGGTGATGGGCTTGTCCGGGAAAACGCGGATCCACATCTTGCCGCCACGCTTGACGTAACGGCTGATCGAACGACGGGCCGCTTCGATCTGGCGCGCGGTCAGCTGGCCGTGAGCGGTGGCCTTCAGGCCGTACTCACCGAAGCTGACGGCATTGGCGCTCCAGCTCAGGCCGTCGTTGCGGCCCTTGAACATCTTGCGGTATTTGGTTCGCTTGGGTTGCAACATTGCCGTTACCTCGCTTCACGAGCCGGGCGCGACGGACGGTCGGCACGGTCGCCACGATCGTTGCGATCGCTGCGCGGGCTGTCGTCCTGCTTTTCCTGGCCAACCTGGGAGAAATCGAAGACCTCGCCCTTGTAGATCCAGACCTTGATGCCGATGATGCCGTAGGTGGTGCTGGCCTCAGCGAAACCGTAGTCGATGTCGGCGCGCAGGGTGTGCAGCGGCACGCGGCCTTCGCGGTACCACTCCGAACGGGCGATTTCAGCGCCGTTCAAGCGGCCAGCCACGTTGACCTTGATGCCCAGGGCACCCAGGCGCATCGCGTTGCCGACCGCACGCTTCATCGCGCGGCGGAACATGATGCGACGCTCCAGCTGCTGCGCGATCGACTCGGCGACCAGCTGCGCGTCCAGCTCCGGCTTGCGCACTTCGGTGACGTTGATGTGCGCCGGGACGCCCATCACTTCGCTCACTTCCTTGCGCAGCTTCTCGATGTCCTCACCACGCTTGCCGATCACCACGCCCGGACGGGCGGTGTGGATCGTCACGCGCGCGGTCTTGGCCGGACGCTCGATCAGGATCTTGGAGATACCGGCCTGCGCCAGCTTCTTGCGAAGCATCTCGCGGACCTTCAGGTCGGCCGCCAGGTAGCTGGCGAACTCGGCCTTGTTGGCGTACCACTTGGAGTTCCAGTCCTTGGCGATGCCCAGGCGGATACCAATCGGATGAACTTTGTGACCCATCGTTATTTGCCCTCGCCCACGACCACGGTGATGTGGCTGGTGCGCTTGAGAATGCGCGTGCCGCGGCCCTTGGCGCGGGCCATGAAGCGCTTCAGGCTCGGACCTTCATCAACCATGATGGTCTTGACCTTCAGCTCATCGACGTCGGCGCCCTGGTTGTTCTCGGCGTTCGCGATGGCCGACTCCACCACCTTCTTGATGAGGGCGGCAGCCTTCTTGTCCGAGAACTTCAGCAGATTGACCGCACGCTCGGCCGGAAGGCCGCGCACCTGGTCAGCGACCAGACGGGCCTTCTGCGGGGAGATGCGCGCGGTGCGCAGGATTGCTTTCGCTTCCATCGTCATCTCTCCTTACTTGCCCGACTTCTTGTCAGCACCATGACCCTTGAAGGTCCGGGTGATGGCGAATTCGCCGAGCTTGTGGCCGACCATGTTCTCGTTGATGAGAACCGGTACGTGGTTCTTGCCGTTATGCACGGCGATGGTGACGCCTACCATTTCCGGCAGGATCATCGAACGGCGCGACCAGGTCTTGATCGGCTTCTTGCTGCCCGCAGCGGCCTCCACCTTCTTGACGAGGTGGTGATCGACGAACGGGCCCTTCTTGAGTGAACGTGCCATGGTCGATTAGCCCCTACGATCGCGGACGATGAACTGCTGGGTGCGCTTGTTATGGCGCGTCTTGTAGCCCTTGGTCGGGACACCCCACGGGGTGACCGGATGCGGGTTACCCTGGCCGGCCTTGGCCTCACCACCACCGTGCGGGTGGTCCACCGGGTTCATGGCGGCACCGCGGACGGTCGGGCGGACACCGCGCCAACGCTTGGCGCCGGCCTTGCCCAGCTTCTCCAGGTTGTGCTCGTCGTTGCCGACTTCGCCGATGGTGGCGCGGCACTCGACCGGCACCTTGCGCATTTCACCCGAGCGCAGGCGCAGGGTGGCGTAGATGCCTTCACGAGCCACCAGCTGCACCGAAGCACCGGCGGCGCGGGCGATCTGGGCGCCCTTGCCCGGCTTCAGCTCGATGCCGTGGATGGTGGTACCGACCGGGATGTTGCGCAGCGGCAGGGTGTTGCCGGTCTTGATCGGCGCATGCGCACCGGAGATGACCTGGTCACCCGCCTTCAGGCCCTTCGGGGCGATGATGTAGCGGCGCTCACCGTCGACGTAGCACAGCAGGGCGATGTGGGCGGTGCGGTTCGGATCGTATTCGATGCGTTCCACGCGCGCCGGAATGCCTTCCTTGTTGCGCTTGAAGTCGATGATGCGGTAGTGCTGCTTGTGGCCACCACCAACGTGACGGGTGGTGATGCGGCCGTGGTGGTTGCGACCACCGGACTTGCTCTGCGGCTCCACCAGCGCAGCGTGCGGCGCACCCTTGTGCAGATCGGGCGTGACCACGCGCAGGGCCGAGCGGCGGCCTGCGGAGGTGGGCTTGAATTTCATCAATGGCATGGGATGTACCTCAGGCCTTGGCCGTTACATCGATGGACTGGCCATCGGCCAGGCGCACGTACGCCTTGCGCCAATCGCCGCGGCGGCCAGCGCGGTTACGGAAGGACTTGCTCTTGCCCTTGACGTTGACCACGTTGACGGCCTCGACCTTGACGTCGAACAGCTGCTCGACCGCGGCCTTCACATCGGCCTTGGTTGCTTCGTTCGAGACTTCGAAGACGTACTGGTTGGAGAGTTCCTGCAGGCGCGCGGTCTTTTCGGAGACTCGCGGAGCGCGCAGCACGCTGAAGATTTTTTCGTTGCTGCTCATGCCAGCCACTCCTCGACCTTCTTGACCGCATCGGCGGTGATGACGACCGTGTCGGCACCGACCAGAGCGACCGGATCCAGACCCTGGACGTCACGCACCTGCACGTAGGGCAGGTTGCGGGCCGACAGGTACAGATGCTCGGAAGCCTCTTCGGTGACGATCAGCGGACGCTTGCCCACTTCCAGGCCAGCCAGCTTGCCGATCAGACCCTTGGTGCTGGTCGCTTCCACGTCGAAGGACTCGACGATGGTCAGGCGGCCCTGGCGGTTCAGCTCGGATAGGATGGCGCACATGGCGGCGCGGTACTGCTTGCGGTTGACCTTCTGCTCGAAGCTGCGCGGCTTGGCCGCGAAGGTGACGCCACCGCCGACGAAGATCGGAGCGGTCAGGGCACCGTGGCGAGCGCCACCACCCTTCTGCTTCTTCGACTTCTTGGTGGTGCCGGCCACTTCAGAGCGCGTCTTCTGTGCCTTGGTACCGGCGCGAGCGGCGTTGCGGTAGGCAACGACGACCTGGTGGACCAGATCTTCGCTGAAATCGCGACCGAACACGGCTTCGGAGACCGAGACCTTGTTGTTGCTACCCGTGATAACGAGTTCCATCGTCATCTCTCCTTATGCCTTGCTCGCCGGACGCACGATCACGTCGCCACCGGCAGCACCCGGAACGGCACCACGGACGGCAATCAGACCACGCTCGACGTCGACCTTGACCACTTCCAGGTTCTGCGTGCTCTGCTGCACGGCACCCATGTGGCCGGCCATCTTCTTGCCCGGGAAAACGCGACCCGGGGTCTGGCGCTGGCCCAACGAACCCGGCGCGCGATGCGACAGCGAGTTACCGTGGGTGGCGTCGCCCATGGTGAAGTTGTAGCGCTTGATGGTGCCCTGGAAGCCCTTGCCCTTGGTGACACCCTGGACGTCGACCTTCTGGCCAACGGCAAAGATGTCCGCCTTGACTTCGCCACCGACGGCGTAATCGCCGATCTGGGCGTCCTCGACGCGGAATTCCCACAGGCCACGGCCGGCTTCGACCTTGGCCTTGGCGAAGTGGCCGGCTTCCGGCTTGTTCACCAGGGCGGCGCGACGGGCGCCGACGGTCACCTGCACGGCGCTGTAGCCGTCGGTTTCGACGGTCTTGACCTGCGCGATGCGGTTCGGGGTGGCTTCGATCAGGGTCACCGGGATGGACTGGCCGTCCTCGGTGAAAACGCGGCTCATGCCGGCCTTGCGGCCCACGAAGCCCAACGAATACTTCTTCGTCATGGTCGCAGTCCTCAGGTCAGCTTGATCTGAACGTCGACGCCGGCAGCCAGTTCGAGCTTCATCAGCGCGTCCACGGTCTTGTCGTTGGGGTCGACGATGTCGAGCACGCGCTTGTGCGTGCGGGTTTCGTACTGGTCACGCGCGTCCTTGTCGACGTGCGGGGAAACCAGAACGGTGTAACGTTCGATCTTGGTAGGCAGCGGGATCGGGCCACGCACTTGCGCGCCGGTCCGCTTGGCCGTTTCAACGATCTCGCTGGCCGAGCGGTCGATCAAGCGATGATCGAACGCCTTCAGCCGAATCCGGATCTTTTGGTCCGCCATGACGGTGTTCCTATAGGTCTAAAGAGCGACAGGCCCGGCCTCTTGTGTACCGGACCCCATGAATGCGCGGCGATATCCACCAGGCCGCCGCGCGAATCCCTTCAAAACAGCAAGGCGGCCCGGTTACCCGGCCCGCCCCAGACACAAACAAACGCGCAGAAAGCGCCCCGATGCCCTGGAGCGACCCACGCGACCTGTCCTTAGTCTGGCGAATACGAAGCGCGTCCTGCCCTTCATTTCGCTGGTTGCGGGGCCCATGCAAGCATGAGTCCCGCGAGTGGTCGTGCATTCTGTCAGCATTCCCGGGGCTTTGCAAGTCCCGGGCACCGCCTGCCTCTTGCGCTTCAGCTGCCGGCCATGCTTGGCCGGCGGCGCCGGGGGCCATGCCGGCCCCGGCGCCTCATTCCGGGTCGGCCCCGGCCTGCAGCAGGCTGTTGAACAGCAGCTTGAACGAGCCGTGGGCCTGCGCACGGAAGGTGATGTCCGTGCCGAAGAAGGTCAGGCGCCCGGCGCCGACATCGGCCTCGGCGGCCAGCACCCCGCCCTGCAGGTATTCCTGGCCCCAGGCCCAGCCGCTGCGCAGCGGGGTGGCCGTATCGAAGCGCAACAGCGGGCGGATGTCGGTGCGGCCGGCCGGCAGGTCGAACACCGGCGCATTGTCCCAGCGGCCGTCGGAGAAGTACACATCCAGCCGCTGCGGCAGCCCCCAGGCAAGCGGCCGCGACTTGTCCACCGCGACCTGCAGCACGCTGCCGGGGATGTAGTACTCGCGCTGGCTCAGCGCCCGCGGCTGGCCGTCGGCACCGGTCGACTGCAGATGACTGCGCAGCGGCAGGCCCAACTGCAGCGCCAGTCCACTGGACGAGCCGGTTGCCACGACATGGCCACCGGCCTGCAGGAAACGGCGCAGCGCGGCGACCGCGGCCTCACCCTGCAGTTCGCCGAGCAGCGGGTGGAACTCGGCCGGAATCGTGGCCGGATCCGGCGAGGCCGGTACGCGCCCGGCCTTGCCCTCGACCGCCAGCTCCGCCGGCAGCGGCAGCGCGCCGCTGGGCAGGATCAACACGTCGAACCGGCTGCGCAGGTCGTCATCGAGGATCTGCCGCGGATACACCACTTCGTAATCGAAGCCGAAGCTGTCCAGGACCAGCCGGGTCCAACCGGACACCATGGAGCCGCCGTAGTGGTCCCACAGCGCGATCCGCGGCGCCTTCACCGGCACCCCGCCAGTGACGCGGCGGTCGGCGGCAAGCGCCCGCACGCCGGTCCCGCGCAGGGCGGCGGCCAGCGCTTCGGGCGCGGCCGCCGGCACGAAGAAGGCGCCATCGCGGTCCTGCAGGCGCCGCACCGGCACGCCCGCCTTCAGCAGGCGATTGACCGCGATCACGCTGTTGTTGGCACGCGCATCGAGCAGGTAGCCATTGGCCGAACCCGGCACCGGCACATCGGCCGGCACCTGCAGCTGCCCGGCCGGCAGCGCCTCGAACGGGCCGTCGAAGCCCTCCAGCACGCGGTCGAAGGCCACGCCCATCTGGAAGGCCAGCGTCCAGCCGGCCGAGTCGTAGGGCGCGATCGGCGGACCGCCCTCGTACTCGAAGTCATGTGGATGGTCCTGCGGCTCGAACATGTCCAGCACGTGCGGCCGGAAGGCCTGGTCGGCCCGGACCACGAACGAGCCGGCCGGGTACCTGCGGCCGGCCACCGCGAACGGCCGGCTGGCGCGTGATACCTCGACGCCCGCCAGCTGCAGCGCATTGACGAAGGCGGTCGCGGTCGGGAAGTCCGCCTGGTCGGCCGGAATGATGTAGCCGCGCGGGTCACGCTGATCCGGGCTGCGCAGCAGCGCCTGCACCTGGCCCGCGTCGAGCTCCGCGGCGGGCTTGCCGTCCTTGCCGGCGGCCGTGCGGGCCCTGGCCAACGCACTCGGGCGCGGGGTCCAGGTATCGCGGCTGCCGCGCTCGATGGAATTGCGGCCCATGCGGTAGATGTTCCACAGCAGTTGCTCGCGATTGCGCGAGGCATAGTCCAGCAACGCCCAGTTGGCGGTCAGGCTGTAGTCGATCGACTGGCGGAAGTGCCAGGTCTGTGCCGGCACCGGCGCCGGCAGGTTGCTGTCGGGCAGCTGCCGCTCCGGCAGGAACGGGATCTGCATCGGCGTCGGGTTGCCGGTGATCTCGGTCAGCACGCCGAGCATGTTGTGGAAGTAAGGCATGGTGCGCAGGCCGCCATTCCACCAGGTGGAATACACGCTGCCGCCCTTGGATACCGCACCGGGCTTGCCTTCCTGCAGGTAACGCAGGTTCATCGCCGACCCCAGCGCCTCCAGCCCGACCGGGATCATCGCGTCGATGTTGTAGTTGTAGGGGTCGCGATACGGCGGGATGACGATGACCGTGCCCTTGGGCGAGGTCTGGTGGTGGTTGTAGACGATCTGCGGGTACCAGCGCGTATACATGGCCAGGTTGAGGTTGCGCGTTTCCTGCAGCGCGGCCATGTAGAAATCGCGGTTGTTGTCGTGCCCGGCGTACTTCTGGTACAGGCGCGGCGGCTTGTCGAGCACGCGCCTGGCCGGCACCGGCTCGCGCATGTACCAGTCCGAGTACAGCTCCTGCCCGTCCGGGTTGGCATGGACCAGCAGGATGATGGTGTCGTCGAGGATGCGGCGGGTCTCGGCGTCGTCGCGGCTGGCCAGCTGCCACACGGTCTCGATCAGCTGGTGCGCGCCGACCGTTTCGTTGGCATGCAGGCCACCGTCGATCCACACCACCGCCTTGCCCTGCTCCGCCAGCCCGCGCGCGACCGCGGCGTCGTCGCGTGCTCGCGCCAGCCGCTCGGAGATGGCGCGGTACTCGTCGAGGCGCGCCAGGTTGGCCGGCGCGGAAGCGATCAGCATCAGCTGTGGGCGCCCTTCCGAAGTCCTGCCCAATTCCACCAGCCGGAAGCGGTCCGACGTGGCCGCGACCTTCCGGAAATAGGCTTCGGTCTGGGTGTAGTTGGCGAGCATGTAGTCGTCGCCGATGGTGAAGCCGAAGTGCTCCTTCGGTGCCGGCGCCGCTGCCTGCGCCACCGCCGCGAACGCCGCCAGCGCCACTGCAAGCGCCCGGCGCCGCCCCTGTCCCACTGCTCGCAACATCCGTCTTCTCCTCGCGTCTGTCCTGCCGGCGGCCGACGCCGCCACATGCGGCACCTTAGGTGCATCCATCGCCGGATTCACGTAGCGAAGGTCATGCCGGCCGTACCGGATTCCGGCGTGCCGTGCGCACCCCATGGATACAAGAGCGGGGAAGCAGGCGTTTTCCGCCATCGGCGAGGGCAAGGCGCGGCAGCCGATGTCGCCGCCGGGGCACGGGCCGACACCTGCCATGCACCCCGCACCCGCCCAGCCGGGCATGCGCCAACCCAACCAGCCACCCGGGCGCGGCCGCGGCTGCGGATGCCACGGCCCGGGCATGCGGCAGGTGCGCCTGCCGGCGCTGCCACGCGCCCGCTCCGGCAAGACCGCCGGCATCCGGCGGCGACAACGAAAAAGGGCGGCCCGGAGGCCGCCCTTGTCCGACGCTCCCCGCGAACGGGGAAAACGCGATTACTTGGTGATCTTGGCGACGACGCCGGCACCGACGGTGCGGCCGCCCTCGCGGATGGCGAAGCGCAGGCCTTCGTCCATCGCCACCGGGTTGATCAGCGTGACCGACATCTTCACATTGTCGCCCGGCATCACCATCTCGACGCCTTCCGGCAGCTGCACGGCGCCGGTGATGTCGGTGGTACGGAAGTAGAACTGCGGACGGTAGCCCTTGAAGAACGGGGTGTGACGGCCACCTTCGTCCTTGGACAGCACGTACACCTCGGCTTCGAACTCGGTGTGCGGGGTGATCGAACCCGGCTTGGCCAGCACCTGGCCGCGCTCCACGTCGTCACGCTTGGTGCCGCGCAGCAGCAGGCCCGCGTTGTCGCCCGCCTGGCCCTGGTCCAGCAGCTTGCGGAACATTTCCACGCCGGTCACGGTGGTCTTCTGGGTCGGACGGATGCCGACGATTTCGATTTCGTCACCCACCTTGATGATGCCGCGCTCGATACGGCCGGTCACCACGGTGCCGCGGCCCGAGATCGAGAACACGTCTTCCACCGGCATCAGGAACGGCTTGTCGATGTCGCGCTCCGGGGTCGGGATCCAGCTGTCCAGGGCATCGACCAGCTTCAGGATCGCCGGCACGCCGATGTCGCTCTGGTCGCCTTCCAGCGCCAGGCGGGCCGAACCGTGCACGATCGGGGTGTCATCGCCCGGGAAGTCGTACTTGCTCAGCAGCTCGCGCACTTCCATCTCGACCAGTTCCAGCAGCTCGGCGTCGTCCACCATGTCGGCCTTGTTCAGGAACACGACGATGTACGGCACGCCAACCTGGCGCGACAGCAGGATGTGCTCGCGGGTCTGCGGCATCGGGCCGTCAGCGGCCGAGCACACCAGGATCGCGCCGTCCATCTGCGCCGCACCGGTGATCATGTTCTTCACGTAGTCGGCGTGGCCCGGGCAGTCCACGTGGGCGTAGTGGCGGGTCGCGGATTCATACTCGACGTGCGCGGTCGAGATCGTGATGCCACGCGCCTTCTCTTCCGGCGCGGCGTCGATCGAGGAGTAGTCCTTGAACTCGCCACCGAAACGCTCGGCACCGATCTTGGTCAGCGCGGCGGTCAGCGTGGTCTTGCCATGGTCGACGTGGCCGATGGTGCCGACGTTGACGTGCGGCTTGGTACGCTCGAACTTACCCTTGGACATTTTGATATTCCTTGATTAGCTGAAAGTTGTGTGGAGAACCTGAGCCCCGCGGGCTCAGGCCTTCTTGATGACGGTTTCGGCGATGTTGTTCGGCGCCGGCTCGTAGTGGTCGAACTCCATCGAGAACGTGGCGCGACCCTGGGTCATCGAGCGCAGCTGGGTGGCGTAACCGAACATTTCGCCCAGCGGGATCATCGCATTGATGACAACGCCCGAAACGCTGGTGTCCGAACCCTGCAGCACGCCGCGGCGACGGCTCACGTCGCCCATCACGTCGCCCTGGTAGTCCTCCGGGGTCACGATCTCGACCTTCATGATCGGCTCCAGCAGCACCGGCTTGGCCTTGGCGAAGCCCTGCTTGAACGCCATCGAGGCAGCCAGCTTGAACGCCATTTCCGAGGAGTCGACGTCGTGGTACGAACCGAACACCAGCTTGACCTTCACGTCCACCACCGGGAAGCCGGCCAGCGGGCCGCTGGTGATGGTCTCGCGCAGGCCCTTTTCGACCGACGGGATGAATTCCTTCGGAATCACGCCACCGGTGATCTCGTTCAGGAACAGGAAGTCGTCCTTGATGTCGGCGCCGTGCTTCTCGCGGTCGGCGGCGGTGATCGGGGACATTTCGATCACGACGTGACCGTACTGGCCCTTACCACCGGACTGCTTGGCGTGCTTGTAGTCCGACTTCACGTCCGCGGCCTGGATGGTTTCGCGGTACGCGACCTGCGGCTTGCCGACGTTGGCTTCAACGTTGAACTCGCGCTTCAGGCGGTCGACGATGATGTCCAGGTGCAGCTCGCCCATGCCCGAGATGATCGTCTGGCCCGACTCTTCGTCGGTCTTGACGCGGAACGACGGGTCTTCCTGCGCCAGACGGCCCAGGGCCATGCCCATCTTTTCCTGGTCGGACTTGGTCTTCGGCTCGACCGCCATGGAGATCACCGGCTCCGGGAACGCCATGCGCTCCAGGACGATCGGGGCGTCGATGGCGCACAGGGTGTCACCGGTGGTGACGTCCTTCAGGCCCACCGCCGCGGCGATGTCGCCGGCCAGCACTTCCTTGATCTCTTCGCGGTTGTTGGAGTGCATCTGCAGCACGCGGCCGATGCGCTCCTTCTTGTTGCGCACCGAATTCAGCACCTGGTCGCCGGCGTTCAGCACGCCCGAGTAGACGCGGAAGAAGGTCAGCGAACCGACGAACGGGTCGGTCATGATCTTGAACGCCAGCGCCGAGAACGGGGCCTTGTCGCTGGATTCGCGCGACATTTCCTTGGTCTCGTCGTCGATGTCGGTGCCCTTGACCGACGGCACGTCGACCGGCGACGGCAGCAGCTTGATGACGCCGTCGAGCATGGCCTGCACGCCCTTGTTCTTGAACGCCGAGCCGCAGAACATCGGCACGATCTCGGTCGCCAGCGTACGGATACGCAGGGCGTTGTAGATCTCGTCCTCGGTCAGCTCCTCGCCGCCCAGGTACTTCTCCATCAGCTCTTCGCTGGCTTCGGCGGCCGACTCGACCATGAACGCGCGCGCTTCCTCGGCCTGGGCCTGCAGCTCGGCCGGGATGTCGCGGTACTCGAAGCTCATGCCCTGGGACTTCTCGTCCCACGCGATGGCCTTCATCTTCACCAGGTCGACCACGCCCTGGAAGTTGTCCTCGGCACCCACCGGGATCTGCATCGGCACCGGCACGGCGCCCAGGCGGGCCTTCAGCTGGTCACGGACCTTGAAGAAGTTGGCGCCGGTGCGGTCCATCTTGTTGACGAACGCGATGCGCGGCACGTGGTACTTGTTGGCCTGGCGCCACACGGTCTCGGACTGCGGCTGCACGCCACCGACGGCGCACAGCACGAACACCGCGCCGTCGAGCACGCGCAGCGAACGCTCGACTTCGATGGTGAAGTCGACGTGCCCGGGGGTATCGATGATGTTGAAGCGGTGCTCCGGCATGGACTTGTCCATGCCCTTCCAGAACGCGGTGGTGGCAGCGGACTGGATCGTGATGCCACGCTCCTGCTCCTGCTCCATCCAGTCCATGGTGGCGGCGCCATCGTGCACCTCACCCAGCTTGTGGCTCTTGCCGGTGTAGAACAGGATGCGCTCGGACGTGGTGGTCTTGCCGGCATCGATGTGGGCCATGATGCCGAAGTTGCGGTAACGCTCGATGGGAGTGGTGCGGGCCACGGGGAGCCTCTCAGATTTTTCGGATTTCGGAATGGCCGAACGCCGCCTTTCGGCGGCCTTCGGGTTGACGCGGCGATTCTGTCACCGCGAGGTGACACCCAGATGGTGTCACCGGCCTGTGTTCACAAGGCCGTCAAACTCACCAGCGGTAGTGCGCGAACGCCTTGTTCGCTTCCGCCATGCGGTGGGTTTCTTCACGCTTCTTGATGGCGCCGCCACGGTTTTCCGAGGCGTCCAGCAGCTCGGCGGCCAGCTTGCGCGGCATCGAGTTCTCGCCGCGCTTGCGGGCCGACTCGATCAGCCAGCGCATGGCCAGCGCCATCTTGCGCGAGGCGCGCACTTCGACCGGCACCTGGTAGGTGGCGCCGCCGACGCGGCGCGACTTCACTTCGACGGCCGGGGCCACGTTGTCCAGTGCCTTCTGCACCAGCTCGATGGCATTCGGATTCTTTTCGCCGATCACGTCCATGGCGCCGTACACGATCTTCTCGGCGACCGACTTCTTGCCGCTCTGCATGACCATGTTGATGAAGCGGGCGATGGTTTCGCTTCCGTGCTTCGGATCGGGCAGGACGGAACGCTGCGGAGTATTACCCTTACGCGACATAGTGCTCTCTCCTTAGGCCTTCGGACGCTTGGCGCCGTACTTGGAACGGGCCTGGCGACGCTTGGCGACGCCGGCGGCGTCGAGCGAGCCACGAACGGTGTGGTAACGCACACCCGGCAGGTCCTTGACGCGACCGCCGCGGATCAGGACCACGGAGTGCTCCTGCAGGTTGTGGCCTTCACCACCGATGTAGGAAATCACCTCTTCCTGGTTGGTCAGGCGGACCTTGGCAACCTTGCGCAGAGCCGAGTTCGGCTTCTTCGGGGTGGTGGTGTAGACACGGGTGCAGACGCCACGGCGCTGCGGGCACTTGTCGAGCGCCGGCGAGGCACTCTTGTAGGTGGTCGCTTGCCGCGGCTTGCGGACCAGCTGGTTGATCGTCGCCATCAGTAGGTTCTTCTGATTGGGGCCGCAAAAACGGCCAGATGCGGAAAATGGAAAGCAGGCCCGAAATTCAGGCCTGCCGAGACAGACGATTGTAGCAACCCGTCCAGAACGCAGTCAAACGCGCTCCTTCCAGGCCAGCCCTGATCCCGGGCCGTTACAGGGGGGCCTCCATGTACCCCGTTCAGGTTGAACCGCCGGCCGGTCCTGGCCGGCAGTTCTTCAAAGCGCCCGGCCAATGGCCGGACCTACCTCATTCCTCGCCGCCTGCAGCCTGTTCAGCTTCAGCCGGTGCAACCTCCGACTCGATCACCGCCGTACCGGCCAGGGTCTCGATCTCCGACTCGGTCAGGCCGGAGGCGCCGCGACGGCGCTTGGTGTGGTACGCAAGGCCGGTACCCGCCGGAATCAGGCGGCCGACGATGACGTTTTCCTTCAGGCCGCGCAGGTTGTCCGCGGTGCCGCGCACGGCCGCCTCGGTCAGCACGCGGGTGGTCTCCTGGAACGACGCGGCCGAGATGAACGACTCGGTCGCCAGCGAGGCCTTGGTGATGCCCAGCAGCACCGGCTCGAAACGCGCCGGCAGTTCGTTGCGGGTCGCCAGCTTGGCATTTTCCTCGATCACGCGCTGGCGCTCGGCCTGCTCGCCATTGAGGAACTTGCTGCTGCCCTGGTCGACGATCTCGACCTTGCGCAGCATCTGGCGCGAGATCACCTCGATGTGCTTGTCGTTGATCTTCACGCCCTGCAGGCGGTACACGTCCTGGATTTCCTTGACCAGGTAGCGCGCCAGCTCCTCCACGCCCTTCAGGCGCAGGATGTCCTGCGGGCTCGGCTCGCCGTCCACGATGGTTTCGCCGCGGCTGACGTGCTCGCCTTCGAACACGATGATCTGGCGGTACTTCGGAATCAGCTCCTCGTGCTCCGAACCATCGGTGTCCTTGATGATCAGGCGCTGCTTGCCCTTGGTGTCCTTGCCGAAGCTGATGATGCCCGAACGCTCGGCCAGGATCGCCGGATCCTTCGGCTTGCGCGCCTCGAACAGGTCGGCCACGCGCGGCAGACCACCGGTGATGTCGCGGGTCTTGGACGCTTCCTGCGGGATCTTGGCGACCACGTCGCCCACGCCCACCGGGGCGCCATCCTGCAGGTTGACGATCGAACGCGGCGGCAGCAGGTACTGCGCCGGCAGGTCGGTGCCCGGGATGGTCAGGTCGTTGCCCTTGCCATCGACGATGCGCACCAGCGGACGCAGATCCTTGGCCTGCGAACCACGGCGCTTGGGATCGGTGATCTCGCGCGAGGCCAGGCCGGTCAGCTCGTCGGTCTTCTCGATGACGGTGACGCCGTCGATGAAGTCGATGAAGCGGATGAAGCCGGCCACTTCCGACACGATCGGGTGGTTGTGCGGATCCCAGTTGGCCACGGTCTGGCCAGCCTTGATCTCGGCACCGTCCTTGACCGTGATGGTGGCACCGTACGGCAGCTTGTAGCGCTCGCGCTCGCGGCCGTGGGCGTCGAGCACCGACACTTCGCCCGAACGCGACACCGCCACCAGCGAACCATTGGCATGGTCGACGTGCTTGAGGTTGTTGAACTTCACCGAACCGGTGGTCTTGACCGTGATGTTGTCCACCGCCGCCGCACGCGACGCCGCGCCACCGATGTGGAACGTACGCATGGTCAGCTGGGTACCCGGCTCGCCGATCGACTGCGCGGCGATGACGCCGACCGCTTCGCCGATGTTGACCAGGTGGCCACGGGCCAGGTCGCGGCCGTAGCAGCGCGAGCACACGCCGAACGAGCTTTCGCAGGTGATGGTCGAGCGCACCTTGATCGACTGGACGCCGGCATCCTCGAGCTTCTGCACCCAGGCTTCGTCGAGCAGCGTGTTGCGGGTGACGATCGGATCCTCGTCGTTGCCCGGCAGGAACACGTCCTCGGCCACGACGCGGCCCAGCACGCGGTCCTTCAGCGGCTCGACCACGTCGCCGCCTTCCACGATCGGGGTCATGGTCAGGCCGTCGACGGTGCCGCAGTCGACTTCGGTGATCACCACGTCCTGCGCCACGTCGACCAGGCGACGGGTCAGGTAACCGGAGTTGGCGGTCTTCAGCGCGGTATCGGCCAGACCCTTACGGGCACCGTGGGTGGAGTTGAAGTACTCCTGCACGTTCAGGCCTTCGCGGAAGTTCGCCTTGATGGGCGTCTCGATGATCGAGCCGTCCGGGCGGGCCATCAGGCCACGCATGCCGGCCAGCTGGCGGATCTGCGCCTGGCTACCACGGGCGCCGGAGTCGGCCATGATGTACAGCGAGTTCATCGACTTCTGGTCGACCAGCTTGCCCTCGCCGTCCTCGACCTTCTCGGTACCGATGGTTTCCATCATCGCCTTGGCGATGCGCTCGTTGGTACGCGACCAGATGTCGACCACCTTGTTGTAGCGCTCGCCGGCGGTGACCAGGCCCGACTGGTACTGTTCCTGGATTTCCAGCACTTCCTGCTCGGCTTCGCCCAGGATGCCCTTCTTCTCGTCCGGGATGAGCATGTCGTCGATGCCGATCGACACGCCGGCGCGGGTCGCGTAGGCGTAGCCGGTGTACATCAGCTTGTCGGCGAACACCACGGTGTCCTTCAGGCCGAGCAGGCGGTAGCTCTGGTTGATCAGGCGCGAGATGTTCTTCTTGGTCATCTCGGTGTTGCACAGCTCGAACGGCAGGCCCTCGGGCATGATCTCGCTCAGCAGCGCACGGCCGACGGTGGTGTCCTGGATCGAGGTCTTGCTGACCTTGTTGCCCTGCTCGTCGCGCTCGACCTGGGTGATGCGCACCTTGACCTTGGCGTGCAGCTCGACCACGCGGTTGTCGTAGGCGCGCTTCACTTCGTTGGTGTTGGCGAACACCATGCCCTCGCCCTTCTTGTTGATCAGGGCGCGGCTGAGGTAGTACAGGCCCAACACCACGTCCTGCGACGGCACGATGATCGGCTCGCCGTTGGCCGGCGACAGGATGTTGTTGGTGGACATCATCAGCGCACGCGCTTCCAGCTGGGCTTCCAGCGAAAGCGGCACGTGCACGGCCATCTGGTCACCGTCGAAGTCGGCGTTGAACGCGGTGCAGACCAGCGGGTGCAGCTGGATGGCCTTGCCCTCGATCAGCAGCGGCTCGAACGCCTGGATGCCGAGGCGGTGCAGGGTCGGCGCGCGGTTCAGCAGCACCGGATGCTCGCGGATGACTTCTTCCAGGATGTCCCAGACCTCGCCTTCCTCGCGCTCGACCAGCTTCTTGGCGGCCTTGATGGTGGTGGCCAGGCCGCGACGCTGCAGCTTGGCGAACACGAACGGCTTGAACAGCTCCAGCGCCATCTTCTTCGGCAGGCCGCACTGGTGCAGCTTCAGGTACGGACCCACGGTGATGACCGAACGGCCCGAGTAGTCGACGCGCTTGCCCAGCAGGTTCTGGCGGAAGCGACCCTGCTTGCCCTTGATCATGTCGGCCAGCGACTTGAGCGGGCGCTTGTTGGTGCCGGTGATGGCACGGCCGCGGCGGCCGTTGTCCAACAGGGCGTCAACCGATTCCTGCAGCATGCGCTTTTCGTTGCGCACGATGATGTCCGGAGCGTTGAGCTCCAGCAGGCGGCGCAGGCGGTTGTTGCGGTTGATGACGCGGCGGTACAGGTCGTTCAGGTCGGAGGTCGCGAAGCGGCCGCCGTCCAGCGGCACCAGCGGGCGCAGGTCCGGCGGCAGCACCGGCAGCACGGTCATGACCATCCACTCCGGACGGTTGCCCGACTCCAGGAAGGCCTCGACCAGCTTGATGCGCTTGGTCAGGCGCTTGAGCTTGGTTTCCGAACCGGTGGAGGCGATCTCCTCCTTCAGCTTCACCATCTCGGCCTGCAGGTCGATGGTGCGCAGCAGTTCGTACACGGCCTCGGCGCCCATGGCGGCGTCGAAGTCGTCACCGTGCTCCTGGCGCGCCTGCAGGTACTGCTCTTCGGTCAGCAGCTGGCGGCGTTCCAGGGCGGTCAGGCCCGGCTCGGTCACCACGTACGCTTCGAAGTACAGCACGCGCTCGATGTCGCGCAGGGTCATGTCCAGCATCAGGCCGATGCGCGACGGCAGCGACTTGAGGAACCAGATGTGGGCGACCGGCGAAGCCAGGTCGATATGGCCCATGCGCTCGCGGCGCACCTTGGCCAGGGTCACTTCGGTGCCGCACTTCTCGCACACGACGCCGCGGTGCTTCATGCGCTTGTACTTGCCGCACAGGCACTCGTAGTCCTTCACCGGGCCGAAGATGGCGGCGCAGAACAGGCCGTCGCGTTCCGGCTTGAAGGTACGGTAATTGATGGTTTCCGGCTTCTTCACCTCGCCGAAGGACCAGGAGCGGATCAGGTCCGGCGAAGCCAGGCCGATCTTGATCGCGTCGAAGTCCAGCGTCTGGCGCTGCTGGTTGAAGAGATTGAGCAGGTCTTTCATGGTGTTCTCCGAAAGGAGGAATGCTGTGTCGATGGGCTGTCAGGTGGCTGCCGGCGGCGCCGCCGCATCGCTGCGGCGGCGCCTGCTCGATCAGTTGTCTTCCAGTTCCATGTTGATGGCCAGGGAGCGGATTTCCTTCACCAGCACGTTGAAGGATTCCGGCATGCCCGCGACCATCTCGTGCTCGCCGTCGACGATGTTCTTGTACATCTGGTTGCGGCCCTGCACGTCGTCGGACTTCACCGTCAGCATTTCCTGCAGGGTGTAGGCCGCGCCGTAGGCTTCCAGCGCCCAGACTTCCATCTCACCGAAGCGCTGGCCGCCGAACTGCGCCTTGCCGCCCAGCGGCTGCTGGGTGACGAGCGAGTACGGACCGGTCGAACGGGCGTGCATCTTGTCGTCGACCAGGTGGTTCAGCTTCAGGTAGTGCATGTAACCGACGGTGGTCTTGCGGTCGAACGCCTCGCCGGTGCGGCCGTCGTACAGCTGCATCTGCGTCTTGCTGGCGTTGAAGCCCAGCTGCTCGGTGTCCTTGTCGCCGTCCGGGTATGCCAGGTTCAGCATCTCGCGGATCTCGTCCTCGTGCGCACCGTCGAACACCGGGGTGGCCATCGGCACGCCGTCGGTCAGGTTGCGGGCCAGTGCCACCAGCTCCTCGTCGCTGAACTGCGACAGGTCGACGCGATCACCGGCCAGCTTGCTGTCGTGGTTGTAGATCTTGCCGAGGAACTCGCGCAGCTCGTTCACCGCACGCTGCTGCTCCAGCATCTTCTGGATGCGCCGGCCCAGGCCCTTGGCGGCCCAGCCCAGGTGCACTTCGAGGATCTGGCCGATGTTCATGCGCGACGGCACGCCCAGCGGGTTCAGACAGATGTCCACCGAGGTACCGTCGGCCATGTACGGCATGTCCTCGACCGGCACCACGTTGGAGACCACACCCTTGTTGCCGTGGCGACCAGCCATCTTGTCGCCCGGCTGGATGCGGCGCTTCACCGCCAGGAACACCTTGACCATCTTCAGCACGCCCGGGGCCAGATCGTCGCCCTGGGTGATCTTGCCGCGCTTGTCGGCGAAGCGGCGCTCGAACTCCTTCTCGTGCGCCTGGATCTGCTTCTGGGCGCGCTCGATCGCCTCGGAGGCGTCCTCGTCCTTCATGCGCAGGGTGAACCAGTCGGCCTTCTTCAGGCCATCCAGGAAGGCGTCGGTGATGGTGTCGCCCTTCTTCAGGCCGGCACCGCCGTTGGCCACCTTGCCCACGATCTGCGAGCGCAGGCGCGCGTAGATCGCCGCTTCCAGGATGCGGAACTGGTCGTCGAAGTCCTTCTTGACGCGCTTGATCTCGTTCTCTTCGATCTGGCGCGCGCGCTTGTCCTTCTCGATGCCGTCGCGGGTGAAGACCTGCACGTCGATGACGGTGCCGTCCATGCCCGGCGGCACGCGCAGCGAGCTGTCCTTAACGTCGGAAGCCTTCTCGCCGAAGATCGCGCGCAGCAGCTTCTCTTCCGGGGTCAGCTGGCTCTCGCCCTTCGGCGTGACCTTGCCCACCAGGATGTCGCCGGCGCGGACTTCCGCACCGATGTACACCACGCCGCTCTCGTCCAGGCGGTTCAGCGCCTGCTCGGAGACGTTCGGGATGTCGGCCGAGATTTCCTCCGGCCCCAGCTTGGTGTCGCGCGCGACGCAGGTCAGCTCTTCGATGTGGATCGTGGTGTAGCGATCCTCTTCCACCACGCGCTCGGAGAGCAGGATGGAGTCTTCGAAGTTGTAGCCGTTCCACGGCATGAACGCGATCAGCATGTTCTGGCCCAGGGCCAGCTCGCCGATGTCGGTCGACGGGCCGTCGGCCAGCACGTCGCCGCGGGCGATCACGTCGCCCACCTTCACCAGCGGACGCTGGTTGATGCAGGTGTTCTGGTTCGAACGGGTGTACTTGATCAGGTTGTAGATGTCGACGCCGGCGTCGGACGCGTCGGTGATCTCGTTCTCGTTGACCTTGACCACGATGCGGCCGGCGTCGATCTGCACGATATCGCCGCCACGACGGGCGTTAACGGTCACGCCCGAGTCGCGCGCCACCGCGCGCTCGATGCCGGTGCCCACCAGCGGCTTCTGCGCACGCAGGGTCGGAACGGCCTGGCGCTGCATGTTCGCGCCCATCAGTGCGCGGTTGGCGTCGTCGTGCTCCAGGAACGGCACCAGCGCCGCGGCGACCGACACGGTCTGCATCGGCGAGACGTCCATGAAGTGCACTTCCGCCGGCGGCTTCAGCAGCGACTCACCCTGGTAGCGGCACGGCACGAACTGCTCGGTGAGCATGTTCTTGGCGTCGGTCAGGGCGTTGGCCTGGGCGATGACGTACTCGTTCTCCTCGATCGCCGACAGGTACTCGACGTCGTCGGTGACCTTGCCGTCCACGACCTTGCGGTACGGGGTCTCGAGGAAACCGTACTGGTTGGTGCGGGCGAACACGGCCAGCGAGTTGATCAGGCCGATGTTCGGACCTTCCGGGGTTTCGATGGTGCAGACGCGGCCGTAATGGGTCGGGTGCACGTCGCGCACTTCGAAGCCGGCGCGCTCGCGGGTCAGGCCGCCCGGGCCCAGTGCCGAGACGCGGCGCTTGTGCGTCACTTCCGACAGCGGGTTGTTCTGGTCCATGAACTGCGACAGCTGCGAGGAGCCGAAGAATTCCTTGATGGCAGCGGCGACCGGCTTGGCGTTGATCAGCTCCTGCGGGGTCAGGCCCTCGGACTCGGCCATCGACAGGCGCTCCTTGACCGCGCGCTCGACGCGGACCAGGCCCACGCGGAACACGTTCTCGGCCATTTCGCCGACCGAACGCACGCGGCGGTTGCCCAGGTGGTCGATGTCGTCCACCACGCCACGGCCGTTGCGGATCTCGGTCAGGACCTTGATCACGTCCAGGATGTCGGAACCGTCGCCGTGGGTGGAGACCAGGCGCTTGGACTCTTCGTCGTTGCGCTCGCCGAAGTACTTGCTGTCATACAGCACGGCTTCGCCGGTGACTTCCTTGCGGCCGACACGGCGGTTGAACTTCATGCGGCCGACCGTGGACAGGTCGTAGCGCTCGAAGGTGAAGAACAGGTTGTGGAACAGGTTCTGCGCGGCGTCCTTGGTCGGCGGCTCGCCCGGGCGCATCATGCGGTAGATCTCGACCAGGGCCTCGAGCTGGGTCTTGGTCGGGTCGATGCGCAGGGTGTTGGACAGGTACGGGCCACGGTCCAGGTCGTTCACCCACAGGGTACCGACCGCGTCCACGCCGGCCTTGCGGAAGTTCTGCAGCTGCTCTTCGGTGATCTCGTCGTTGGCCTGGGCCAGCAGTTCGCCGGTGTTGGCGTCGACCACGTCATGCGACAGGATGCGGCCGACCAGGTAGTCGTCCGGCACGGCCAGCGCGGCGATGCCCGAGGCCTGCAGCTGCTTGACGTGACGCGCGGTGATGCGCTTGCCGGCTTCCACGATGACCTTGTCGCCATCGGCCAGGTCGAAGCCCAGGGTCTCGCCACGCAGGCGTTCGGCCACCAGCTCCAGCTGCACGCCCTCGCCTTCCGGCAGGATGTGGAAGGTGTTGATGTCGAAGAACTCGTTGAGCATTTCTTCGTTGTTGTAGCCGAGCGCGCGCAGCAGGATCGACACCGGCAGCTTGCGGCGGCGGTCGATACGGGTGAACAGCGCGTCCTTCGGGTCGAACTCGAAGTCCAGCCAGGAGCCGCGGTAAGGAATGATGCGGGCGCTGTACAGCAGCTTGCCCGAGCTGTGCGTCTTGCCGCGGTCGTGGTCGAAGAACACGCCCGGCGAACGGTGCAGCTGCGAGACGATGACGCGCTCGGTACCGTTGACGATGAAGGTGCCGTTGTCGGTCATCAGCGGGATTTCGCCGAGGTAGACCTCCTGCTCCTTCACGTACTTGATCGCCTTGGTGGACGATTCCTTGTCGTAGATGACCAGGCGCACGGTCACGCGCAGCGGGGCGCCGTAGCTCATGCCGCGCTGGCGGCACTCGCGTTCGTCGAACACCGGCTCGCCCAGCTTGTAGCCCACGTACTCCAGGGCGGCGTTGCCGCTGTAGCTGGAGATCGGGAACACCGACTTCAGCGCGGCGTGCAGGCCGTGGTCGGAGCGCTTGGCCGGGTCAGTGTTCTCCTGCAGGAACTCGCGGTAGGAGTCGACCTGGATGGCCAGCAGGAACGGCACCTCGAGGATCGAGCGCTGCTTGCCGAAATCCTTGCGGATGCGCTTTTTTTCGGTGTACGAATAGGACGTCATGGGATCTTCCACCTTGTTGTGCGGGCCGTGCGTCCACGACCCGGAAGGGAACTTTTAAATTGTCAGTTGGAAGTCGCTGGTATTGCCGGCACCAGCACGCCTTCTCCCGCTACTTCCAACTGCCAACTCGTCTGCCTGCCACCCTGCCCGCCGCGCGATGCGCTGGCCGGCCTGGCTTGGAACGCAGCCCGTGTTGGGCTTTTCACCGCACCGGGCACCGCCCGGCTCTACAACGACCAAAGGCCGGGGGCTTTAGGCCCCCAGCCCTGGCTGCATCGCCGTGAATCGATGGCGACGCAAGGGAACTGCTTACTTCAGCTCGACGGTGGCGCCGGCGGCTTCCAGTTCCTTCTTGAACTTCTCGGCGTCTTCCTTCGAAGCGCCTTCCTTCACGACGCCACCGGCCTCGGCCAGATCCTTCGCTTCCTTCAGGCCCAGGCCGGTGATGGCGCGGACGGCCTTGATCACTTCGACCTTCTTGGCGCCGGCATCCTTCAGGATGACGTTGAACTCGGTCTGCTCTTCCACGGCAGCGGCCGGGCCGGCAGCGGCGACGGCCATGACCGGGGCAGCGGCGGAAACGCCGAACTTGTCTTCGATGGCCTTGACCAGCTCCATCACTTCCATCAGGGACTTCTCGGCGATGGCGTCGACGATCTGTTCGTTGGTAAGGGACATTTTGATTACCTTTGGAAAATATTCTGGGTTGAGGTTCTATTCAGAACCACGGAAACGTCGAACTCAGGCGGTTTCAGCGGCCGGCTCGGCAGCTTCGACAGCCGCACCACCGTTCTGCTTCTCACCAACAGCCTTGACGGCGCGCGCGAACATGGTGACCGGCTCGGTCAGGACGCGGGCCAGCATGGCCAGGGCCTGATCACGGGTCGGCAGCGATGCCAGCACATCGACGTGGCTCGGCGGGTAGACTTCGCCACCCACTGCCACGATCTTCGCCTGCAGCTTGTCGTTGCCCTTGGCGGCATCCTTGATCAGGCGACCGGCGGCGCCGGGCTCCTCGAGCGAAAACGCATACAGCAGCGGACCGACCATCTGGTCCTTGGCGACTGCGAATTCGGTGCCTTCAACGGCGCGCGCGGCCAGCGTGTTCTTGACAACCTTCAAGAAAACGCCGGTTTCGCGGGCCTGCTTGCGCATCGCGGTCATCTGAGCGACCGTGGTGCCAGCATATTCGGCTGCGATCAAGGAGTGGGCCTTGGCGGCGACGTCTGCCAGTTCGGCGACTACTTCTTGCTTCTGGGACAGATTGAGAGCCATTGCACTCCTCCAATTGAACTCCGCTTACGGCTCCTGCCGTGTGCGGTCCTGTGCGGCATCCATCCTGGACGCCGGGAGCATCGGGGTGACGCTCCGGTGGTGGCCATTCCAGACCTGGAGTGTGCTGGCCCGGGGAATCCCAGACCTGCGTGAACCAGAAAAACTCCAGAAGGGCGGCACCATCTACGCAGGGTGATTCCGGGGAATCGATTAAGCGATCCCGCTATACCGGCGGCGACTCCTTGCCAGATCGAGCTTCCATGCCCGTCGCCGGTATGCGCTGACCGCGCCTGCGGTCTTTGACGGCTACCGGGCCGGACGAACCGGCTCGGCGCCTTCAAAATGACGGACGCGGCACAGGGTGCCGCATCCGCTTGAAACGATTACTTCAGGGTCAGCGACGACTGGTCGACGGTGACGCCCGGGCCCATCGTCGAGCTGACCGAAACCTTCTGCAGGTAGGTGCCCTTCGAGGTGGCCGGCTTGGCCTTGATCAGGTCCAGCAGCAGCGCCTGCAGGTTCGACTGCAGCGCGGCGTTGTCGAAGCTGGCCTTGCCGATGGTGCAGTGGATGATGCCGGCCTTGTCGGTGCGGTAACGGACCTGGCCCGACTTGGCGTTCTTCACGGCTTCACCCGGGTTCGGGGAAACGGTGCCGACCTTCGGGTTCGGCATCAGGCCGCGCGGGCCCAGCACGGTGCCCAGCTTGCCGACGACGCGCATGGCGTCCGGGGTCGCGATGACCACGTCGTAGTTCAGGTCGCCGGCCTGCATCTTCTCGGCCAGGTCGTCCATGCCGACGGCTTCGGCGCCGGCGGCCAGGGCTTCGTCAGCCTTGGCACCGGCCGGAGCGAACACGGCGACGCGCACCGACTTGCCGGTACCGGCCGGCAGCACGGTCGAACCGCGCACCTGCTGGTCGGACTTCTTCGCATCCACGCCCAGGCGCACGGCGACGTCGATCGACTCGACGAACTTGGCCTTGGTGGCGGTCTTCAGGATATTGATCGCGTCCTCGAAGGCGTAGCTCTTGCCCGGGACGACGGCGGCCTTGATGGCCTTCTCACGCTTGGTCTGTGCCATCTGATTAACCCTCCACCACCAGGCCCATGGAACGGGCCGAGCCCGCGATCGTACGCACGGCGGCGTCCAGGTCGGCAGCCGTCAGGTCCGGCTCCTTCGCCTTGCAGATTTCTTCAAGCTGCTTGCGGGTGACCTTGCCCACCTTGTCGGTGTTCGGGCGCTTGGAGCCCGAGGTGATGCCCGCCGCCTTCTTGAGCAGCACGGTGGCCGGGGTGCTCTTGGTGATGAAGGTGAAGGTACGGTCCGAATAGGCCGTGATGATCACCGGCACCGGGATACCCGGCTCCAGCTTCTGCGTGGCGGCATTGAACGCCTTGCAGAATTCCATGATGTTCAGGCCGCGCTGACCCAGCGCAGGACCGACCGGCGGCGAGGGGTTGGCCTGACCGGCCTTCACCTGCAGCTTGATGTAACCGACAACTTTCTTTGCCATTTGAGTGCTCTCCGGGTGCTAGCGCCTTGCGACAACAGGCTCCCCATCGGACCGGGAATCACGCGTCCCGGCATCGCGTTTTGAAATCTTGGAATCGCGGCAAAGGCCACCTCGCGGCGGCCTTTGGTTTCAGCCCCTTTCAGGGAGCCGGTAATTCTAGCAGTTTTTGCGCCGCCAACCTGAACAGGCTGGCGGCAGCACGTCAGACCGCCTTCTCGACCTGCCCGAACTCGAGCTCGACCGGGGTGGCGCGACCGAAGATCAGCACCGACACGCGCAGGCGGCTCTTCTCGTAGTTGACTTCCTCGACCACGCCGTTGAAGTCGTTGAACGGGCCATCGATGACGCGGACCATCTGGCCCGGCTCGAACAGCACCTTCGGACGCGGCTTCTCGACGCCTTCCTGGACGCGATCCAGGATGGCAGCGGCTTCGTCGTCACGGATCGGCAGCGGGCGATCGGCGGTGCCGCCGATGAAGCCCAGCACCTTCGGGGTTTCCTTGACCAGGTGCCAGCTCTCGTTGTCGATGCGCGGGATGCCCGCTTCTTCGTGGGTCTCGATCTGGACCAGCACGTAACCCGGGAAGAACTTGCGCTCGGAACGGCGCTTCTGGCCGGAGCGCATCTCCACCACTTCCTCGGTCGGAACCAGGACGTCGCCGAAACGCTCCTCCATGCCCTCGCGGGCGATGCGGTCACGCAGGGCCTGGGCAACCGACTTCTCGAAGCCCGAATAGGCGTGGACGACGTACCAACGTTTCACTGTTATCTCCTCAACGCCCCAGGAACCACTGGGTCAGCTTCTGGATCACGAAATCGAAGCCACCCAGCAGCAGGCTCAGCACGATCACGACCACGATCACCACCCAGGTCATGCGGATGGCTTCCTGGCGGGTCGGCCATACGACCTTGCGCAGCTCGAACCGGGATTCGGAAAGGAATTCGCGGACCTGGTGGCCCTTGGCGGTGAACATGAACAAGGCGCCGCCGGCAGCCAGGCCGACGACAACGGCCAGCGCACGCAGCTGACCCGACCATGCCCCCAGCTGCGCCGCACGCACCGGAGTGGAGAACCAGAACCAGACGAACAAGCCCGCCAGCACCAGCAGGGCGGCGCCAACGTACTTGACCATATCGCCACCGGAGGCGGCGCTCTTGGAATGCTCGATCTTGCTGTTCATCCGACTCTTGCTGCGGGCGCGACCAAGGTCACTGGATAGGTGGCAAGTGGCACGCCAGGAGGGACTCGAACCCCCAACCTGCGGTTTTGGAGACCGCTGCTCTGCCAATTGAGCTACTGGCGTATGACTTGGCTTGTTTCACGTCCCTTAGACGGCGAAGGCGGACCGAGGTTCCCGGCCCGCCATTCGCGTACCAGCGGCAGACTCAACTACCGCCGGGTACTGCAGGCTTACTTGGTGATCTTGGCGACGACGCCGGCACCGACGGTGCGGCCGCCCTCGCGGATCGCGAAGCGCAGGCCTTCGTCCATCGCCACCGGGTTGATCAGCGTGACCGACATCTTCACATTGTCGCCCGGCATCACCATCTCGACGCCTTCCGGCAGCTGCACGGCGCCGGTGATGTCGGTGGTACGGAAGTAGAACTGCGGACGGTAGCCCTTGAAGAACGGGGTGTGACGGCCACCTTCGTCCTTGGACAGCACGTACACCTCGGCTTCGAACTCGGTGTGCGGGGTGATCGAACCCGGCTTGGCCAGCACCTGGCCGCGCTCCACGTCGTCACGCTTGGTGCCGCGCAGCAGCAGGCCCGCGTTGTCGCCCGCCTGGCCCTGGTCCAGCAGCTTGCGGAACATTTCCACGCCGGTCACGGTGGTCTTCTGGGTCGGACGGATGCCGACGATTTCGATTTCGTCACCCACCTTGATGATGCCGCGCTCGATACGGCCGGTCACCACGGTGCCGCGGCCCGAGATCGAGAACACGTCTTCCACCGGCATCAGGAACGGCTTGTCGATGTCGCGCTCCGGGGTCGGGATCCAGCTGTCCAGGGCATCGACCAGCTTCAGGATCGCCGGCACGCCGATGTCGCTCTGGTCGCCTTCCAGCGCCAGGCGGGCCGAACCGTGCACGATCGGGGTGTCATCGCCCGGGAAGTCGTACTTGCTCAGCAGCTCGCGCACTTCCATCTCGACCAGCTCGAGCAGCTCGGCGTCGTCCACCATGTCGGCCTTGTTCAGGAACACGACGATGTACGGCACGCCGACCTGGCGCGACAGCAGGATGTGCTCGCGGGTCTGCGGCATCGGGCCGTCGGCGGCCGAGCACACCAGGATCGCGCCGTCCATCTGCGCCGCACCCGTGATCATGTTCTTCACGTAGTCGGCGTGGCCCGGGCAGTCAACGTGGGCGTAGTGGCGGGTCGCGGATTCATACTCGACGTGCGCGGTCGAGATCGTGATGCCACGCGCCTTCTCTTCCGGCGCGGCGTCGATCGAGGAGTAGTCCTTGAACTCGCCACCGAAACGCTCGGCACCGATCTTGGTCAGCGCGGCGGTCAGCGTGGTCTTGCCATGGTCGACGTGGCCGATGGTGCCGACGTTGACGTGCGGCTTGGTACGCTCGAACTTACCCTTGGACATGGCTGCTTCTTCTCGGTAACTGGTTGGTTATGGCGCTTTGAGCAAGATGGTGCTCACGAAAGGAATCGAACCTTCGACCTCCTCCTTACCAAGGAGGTGCTCTACCGACTGAGCTACGTGAGCGAGTTTTCCATTATGACATGTTTTCAATTTCGTTCAATGGAGCGGGAGACGGGAATCGAACCCGCACCATCAGCTTGGAAGGCTGAGGTTCTACCATTGAACTACTCCCGCACCGGGAAAACAGCCACAACATGAAACTGGTGGAGGGAGGTGGATTCGAACCACCGAAGGCGTAAGCCAGCAGATTTACAGTCTGCCCCCGTTGGCCGCTTGGGTATCCCTCCGCTCCACCCCTTTTTTGATGACCTTGGCCTAACCGGTCAGGGGTGGGAGAGCCCGCTATTCTGGTGATGGCACGCGATGCTGTCAACAGAAATTTTCACATTCCGCGAAATTTTCATTGCCGGCATCGGCACCCGCTCACTCGCCCGGCATCTTCAGCTTTTCGTCGGCGAAAATCGCCACGTGCGGCACGCCGTCGGCGCCGATCCAGCCGCGGTACATGCCCTCGGTGTTGAACGGCGTCGCCGCCTTGCCGTCGGCCGACAGCACGATGGCCCCGCCGTCGCCACCCATCGCCGGCAGGCGCTTGACGATGACCTCGTCGCCGGCCTGCGCCGGGGTCTCGCCGAGGTACTTCATGCGCGAGCAGATCTCATGGGCCGCGGCCAGGCGGATGTAGAACTCGCCCCAGCCGGTACCGGACACCGCGCAGTTGTCGCTGGCATAGGTGCCGGCTCCGATGATCGGGGAATCGCCCACCCGCCCGTAGCGCTTGTTGGTCATGCCGCCGGTGGAGGTGCCCGCCGCCAGCTTGCCCTGCGCATCGAGTGCCACCGCGCCGACGGTACCGAAGTGCTTGGCGGTCTCCAGGTCGGCGTGCGCCTGCCCGGCCGCCTCTTCCTTCAGCGCGCGCTGCAGCTGCTGCCAGCGCTTCTCGGTGCGGAAATACGACGGATCCACCTGCTCGATCTTCTGCTCGGCGGCGAACATCTCCGCCCCCTGCCCGATCATCATCACGTGCGGAGAGTGCTCCATCACCGCCCGTGCCAGCAGGATCGGGTTCTTGATGGTATGCACGCCCGCCACCGCGCCGGCACGCAGCGTGGCGCCATCCATCAGCGAGGCATCGAGCTCGTTCTTGCCGTCATGGGTGAACACCGCGCCACGCCCGGCGTTGAAGGTCGGGTCGTTTTCCAGCACGGTGATCGCAGCGGTCACCGCGTCCATTGCCGGCTTGCCGGCGGCGAGCGCCTCGTGGCCCTTGCGCAGCGCCGCCTCAAGCGCGGCGCGCGCGGCGCGCAGTTCTTCCGGATTGAGGTCCTGGCGCTCCACGCCGGCCCCGCCATGGATCACCAGCAGGGGGGAGGCAGGCGCGGCCACGGCCGCCACGGAAGACAACGACGCCAGGCCCAGCAACACCGCGGAAGTCAGCTTCATGTTTCTTCACTCAGGAAAGGTGCCCGATTCTAGGCACGCCTTCACTGCTCTGAACAGTCGCTGTCGGCACGGACCCACCCGTCGATGCCACGGAAAAGCAGAAAGGGGCCGAAGCCCCTTCCGCACCCACCCGCCAACGCAGCTGCCCGGATCAGTCCGGCTGCAGCTCGAGTTCGCCATCCACCACGTTGGCCACGGCGGTGAACGCCGGATTGTCGACCGTGAAACCGTCCAGGTGCAGGCGGCTGCCCGCACCGACCCCCGTCACCGGGATGGAGCTGAATTCCAGCGATTCGCCGCTGCTCAGGCGGTCGGCGGTGCGGTGCGGCATCACCAGCCACGCATAGCCGTCGTCGAGCGAGTAGACGCGGCCGCGGCCGTCGGCCTCGACGCACAGCGCGGTGTCCTCGTCCACGCCGATGCCGACGATGTCGTCCTGCCCCTTCTCCTGGGCGGCGCGGGCGACGAACACGATCAGCCTGCCCAGGCGCTCGCGCTTGGCGAAATGGGTGTCGGTGACCACGTTGGACAGATAGGGCATGGTCAGGAAGTCCTGGTCCATCGTGACCTTGCTGCCCATCGGGTCGCTCAGCGCGGCCGCCGAATTGACGCTGCCGCCGTCCAGCGCACCGTAGCTGTAGCCTCCCAGGATCGCCAGGCCGGCACTGGTGCCGCCGATCGGCTTGCCCGCGGCGACGTGTTCGTTGAGGGCCTGGTTGAGTTCGGTGCCCTTCCAGAAGCGGATGTAGCGGGACTGGTCGCCACCGGCGATGAAAATGGCATCGGCGCCGCGCACCACCCGCAGCACGGCCGGGTCATCGGCGGCCTTGCGGCTGTCGAACACCAGGGTCTGCACCGAGGTGACGCCGCCGATGTCGTAGTACAGCTCGTTCTGCAGGTTGTCGTCGCCGGAGGCGCGCAGGATCACCACGCGGCCGTTGCCTGCGCGCTCGACCCACCACTGGAAGGCTTCGGGAACCCAGTCACCGCCCCCCATCAGCATCATCGCCGCCTGGGTCTGGCCCGGGCGCGCGGCATCCAGGTCGCCCACTTCGTAATAGCGGTAGCCCGGATCGGACAGCCCCCTGCTCCCCGCGGCAACCGCACCGCCCGCCACGCCAAGCGCCGCCAGCACCAGGGCCAACCGCCCGAATCGGGACACCATCCGCCTCATACCGCCCTCCGGGACATCGTGTAATCGCTTCCATAGCGTAATGCCAGACTTTCCGGCAGTGGTCAAGCGTGTAAAAAAGGTGTTAGATGATCACGCCCCATTCACGTTTGCCCGGGGCTCCCGGCGCTTGCGCGGGCCGGCCAGACACTTTCCGGAACACTTTCAGCAGAGACCTGATTCATGCGCAAACACGCAATGGTGTGTTCGATCCAGTTGGCCCTGCTTGGCATGGCCGCCTCCGCAACGGCCTTGGCCCAGAGCACCGACAACGATCAAACCAAGCAACTGGATACCGTGCAGGTCACCGGTTCGCGCATCCCGCGCGCGCAGGTGGAAGGCCCCGCGCCGGTCACCGTGGTGACCGCCGAGCAGATCCAATCGGCCGGTTTCACCTCGGTCCCCGACGTCCTGCGCTCGCTCAGCCAGAACAGCGGCACCGTGCAGGGCCAGCAGAACACCACCGGCGCGCAGTCGACTCCCGGCGCACAGGCGGTCGACCTGCGCGGCCTGGGCCCCAACCACACCCTGGTGCTGATCAACGGCCGCCGCATCGCCGATTTCCCGCTGCCGCTCAACGGCAGGAGCAACTTCACCGACGTCGGCAACATCCCGCTGGGCATGATCGACCGCATCGAAGTCCTGACCGGCAGCGCATCGGCGGTCTACGGCTCGGACGCGATGGCCGGCGTGATCAACTTCATCCTCAAGAAGTCCACCGACGGCACCACCATCGACTACCGCTACGGCGACACCAGCCGCGGCGGTGGCGAATCGCACGACCTGACCCTGACGACCGGCTTCGAGCAGGGCAACTTCAGTGGCATCGTCGGCATGGAGCTGCTCAACAAGCGCCCGCTGTGGGGCACCCAGCGCAACGTGCAGGATTCCACCCTCGACGCCCCGACCGAACGCCGCCGCCTGCCGCGCCTGATCGCCCAGATCACCAACTGGGAAGACGACGTCAACATCGCGCCCGCCGATGGCTGCAAGGCGCTTTCGGGCCTGAACGACGGCACCACCCACCTGGCCGAGGACCGCTTCGGCGAGCCCTACTGCGGCAGTGAGCGCGCCATCGCGTACCGCACCATCCAGAACGAGCGCAAGGGCATCAACGCCTACGGCTCGTTCGAATACCGCTTCAACGACGAACTGTCCTGGTTCGCCGACATGCAGATGGGCCACCAGACGGTGCGCCTGCTGACCGGCAGCAACGGCAACGACGTCGTCAGCGACGTCATGGGCTGGGAATTCCACGACCCGGCGTCGACCAACAACTACCGCAACAAGGTGTTCTACAACGCCGCCACCGACAGCCGCGAGATCTGGTCGCGGCAGTTCTCGCCGGAAGAGATCGGCGGGCTGCGCAACCGCATGAACACCACCACCCAGAAGACGCTGGCGGTGACCACCGGCCTCAAGGGCATCTTCGCCGACGCGTGGAACTGGGAAGCGGCCTGGAACCACTCGCAGTACAAGGCCGACGTGGAGATGCCGCGGATCAACGCCGACGCCGCCAACCGCTTCTTCCTGGGCGAGCGGCTGGGCTACACCGACAGCGGCTACGCGATCTACAACCCGGATCCGACGCGCCTGTTCACCCCGCTGACGCCGGCCGAGTTCGCCTCCATCGCGGCCATGTCCACGTTCCGCCCGGTGGCCAAGAACGACAACGTCAGCTTCACCACCGACAACACCGCGCTGTTCTCGCTGCCGGCCGGCGACGTTGGCTTTGCCGGTGCGATCGAGTACGGCCGCCAGTCCTACCGCATCAACCCCGATCCGCTGGCCCTGACCGAGGATGCCTACACCGGTCCGCGCTACGGCGACGGCAGCGGCAGCCGCAACCATTGGAGCGCCGCGGGCGAACTGCGCATCCCGGTGCTGTCCACGCTGCAGGCCAGCCTGGCCGGCCGCTACGACCGCTACAGCTACGGCGGCAAGCACCCGGGCAAGTTCACCTACAGCGCGGGCCTGGAATGGCGCCCGCTCGACACCCTGCTGGTGCGCAGCTCCTATGGCACCGGCTTCCGCGCGCCGGACATGCACTACCTGTTCGCCGGCGACGACTACTACCGCACCCGCTACGCCACCGACTACTACCAGTGCCGCAGCGAGGAGCCGGGCTTCAGCGACGGTGACTGCTACGACGACGGCAGCTGGGACGTAAGCACCTTCGACGTCTACAAGGGCAACATCGAGCTGGGCGTGGAAACCAGCAAGTCGTTCTCGGCCGGCTTCGTCTGGTCGCCGCTGGACGGCCTCGACCTGGCGGTGGACTACTACCAGATCAAGGTCATGAACCAGGTCCAGGTGCAGGACCGCGAGCGCCTGCGCATCACCGAAGCCAACTGCCGCCTCGGCAAGACCGACACCGGCGTGGCCGTGGACGTCAACTCGCCGACCTGCCAGGACGCGCTTGCCCGCGTGATCCGCGATGCCGATGGCGACATCAGCAGCGTGCGCTTCGCGCCGATCAACATCGCCAAGGAGGAAACCTCCGGCATCGACGTCGCCGCCAGCTACCGGCTGCAGACCCGGGCCGGCGATTTCCGCGTCAACGGCAACTACACCTGGGTTAAGGACCACACCTTCCAGCGCTACCCGGGCGACGCGTCCGAGGACATGCTGCACTACAAGACCTTCAGCCCCGCGCTGCCGCGGGCCAAGGCGAACGTGGGCGTGAACTGGGACAAGGGGGCGTGGGGCGCCAGCCTGTTCGGCAACTATCTCGGCCGCGTCCCGAACTACGACGACGACGCCTGGACCCAGGCCACCTGGCGCTTCAACGCCGGTGCGCGCTACGACATCAGCGACCATCTGCGGGTGTCGCTGTCGGTCAACAACCTGTTCGACAAGATGCCGCCGAAGGACCCGACCTGGGCCAACTACCCGTACTACGACACCGCCTGGTTCGACAGCATGGGACGCAGCTACTTCGTGCAGGTCACCTGGAAGCTGGGCGGCAAGCCGCTGTAATACGCCCTCTTCCACGCAACAACGACAAGGCCCGCATCGCGGGCCTTGTCGTTTTCTGCGCCGGGACAACCGGCTCCGTCGATGCCGCCCTGGCCCTGCCGGGTTCTCCACAGCGCATGTGCGGAAGGCAGGGAAAAGCCTGTGGAAAACCCCGGCGCGCAGCGGCGCTGAAGGGGCGGCGCGCACTCTGGCGTATTTTTGTCCAGGGCGGCAGGCGCCGTGGCAACGCCCACCGCCGGCCGCATATGCGAAAGCCCCGCATTGCGGGGCCTTCGTGCTCCGGGTGATGCGCCGCGGATCAGACGTTGAAGCGGAAGTGCAGGACGTCGCCTTCCTTGACGATGTAGTCCTTGCCTTCCAGGCGCAGCCGGCCGGCTTCCTTGGCGCCCTGCTCGCCCTTGAGGTTGATGAAGTCGTCGTAGCCGATGGTCTCGGCACGGATGAAGCCGCGCTCGAAATCGGTATGGATCACGCCCGCGGCCTGCGGCGCGGTGGAACCGGCGCGCAGCTGCCAGGCGCGGACTTCCTTCACGCCCGCGGTGAAATAGGTCTGCAGGCCCAACAGCCTGTAGCCGGCGCGGATGACCCGGTTCAGGCCGGGCTCTTCCAGCCCCAGGTCCTTGAGGAACTCGTCGCGGTCGGCATCATCCAGCTGCGCCAGTTCTTCCTCGATCGCCGCGCACACCGGGACCACCTCGGCACCTTCGGCCTCGGCGCGGGCACGCACCGCATCCAGGTGCGGGTTGTTCTCGAAGCCGTCCTCGGCGACGTTGGCGATGTACATCAGCGGCTTGAGCGTGATCAGGAACATGTCGCGGACCAGCGCCTTCTCTTCCGCATCGAGCCCGGCCGAGCGCGCCGAGCAGCCCTGGTCGAGCACCGCGGCGAGCTTCTCGAGCACCGGCTTGCGCGCCAGCGCGTCCTTGTCGTTGGCCTTGGCCGCGCGGTTGGCGCGATCCAGCGCCTTCAGCACCGACTCCAGGTCGGCCAGCGCCAGCTCGGTATCGATGGTTTCGATGTCGGCGATCGGGTCGACCTTGTTGGCGACATGGATGACGTTGCCGTCCTCGAAGCAGCGCACGACATGGGCGATGGCGTCGGTCTCGCGGATGTGCGCCAGGAACTTGTTGCCCAGGCCCTCGCCCTTGGACGCACCGGCGACCAGGCCGGCGATGTCCACGAACTCCATGGTGGTCGGTATCACCCGCTCCGGCTTGACGATGGCCGCCAGCGCCTCGAGCCGCGGATCCGGCACCGGCACGATGCCGGTGTTCGGCTCGATCGTGCAGAACGGGAAATTGGCCGCGGCGATGCCCGCCTTGGTCAGCGCATTGAACAGGGTCGACTTGCCGACGTTGGGCAGGCCGACGATGCCGCATTTGATACCCATGCAACAAACTCCAGGATTCGGGATTCCGGCCTGCGCTCTCCACGGACACCGTCGTCCGCGAAAGCGCAGGCCGCAATCACGGCTTGCCGGTGTGCAGGCGCTTCATCGCCTCGTTGAAGTCGCCGGCGACCGCCAGCGGCAGCACGTCGATGGCGTCGTCGATGGCACGCGCGATCAGTACGTCGTCGTCCCTGGACGGACGACCCAGCACCCACGGCACCACGCGGTCCTTGTGGCCGGGATGGCCGATGCCGATGCGCAGGCGGTGGAACCTGCCATGCCCGAGCAGGCGGATGGTGTCGCGCAGGCCATTCTGGCCACCGTGGCCGCCATCGAACTTCAGGCGCGCCGTGCCCGGCGGCAGGTCCAGCTCGTCGTGCGCGAGCAGGGTCTGTTCCGGTTCGATTTTCCAGAACCGCTGCGCGGCGGTCACCGACTTACCGGACAGGTTCATGAAGGTGGCGGGCTTGAGCAGCCATACCGGCTGGCCGCCGATGTCGACCCTGGCCACTTCGCCGAACAGCTTGGCATCGAGCGCCCAGCGCGCGCCCGCCCGTTCGGCCAGGGCCTCAACGAAATGAAACCCGGCGTTGTGCCGGGTCCGGGCGTGTTCGGTTCCGGGATTGCCCAGACCGACGATCAAGCGCAAGCCAGTCATGCGTCCACCGTTGGCTGCGTCCGCCCGTTGCGGGCGGACGCAACCGGCCGATTACTCGGCGGCTTCCTCGGCAGCGCTCGGCGCCTTGGCGATGACCACGGCATCGTCGTGGTCCTTGCCCAGCTTCAGCGCCGGGATTTCCACGCCCGCCGGCAGCTTCAGCTGCGACAGGTAGATGATGTCGCCGGCGGTCAGGCTGGCCAGGTCGACTTCGATCGACTGCGGCAGGTCCTTCGGCAGGCAGGCGATGTGCACTTCCTTCAGTTCGTGGGTGACCAGCACGTCGGCGGTCTTGCCGGCCGGGGAGGTCTCCTCGTTGATGAAGTGCAGCGGCACGGTGGCGTTGAGGACTTCGTTCTCGTTCACGCGCTGGAAGTCCAGGTGCATGACCAGCTGCTTGTACGGGTGGCGCTGCATGTCGCGCAGCAGCACCTTGTAGATGCTGCCATCGAGGTTCAGGTCGATGATCGAGGAGTAGAACCACTCGTTCTGCTGGGCCAGCCAGATTTCGTTGTGGTTGAACTCGACCATCGCCGGCTCGCGGTCACCGCCATAGACGATGCCCGGCACCAGGCCGGCGTGACGCAGGCGGCGGCTCGCACCCTTGCCCTGCACGTCGCGACGGGCGACTTTGATTTCGTGGGACTTTGCCATTGTTGACTACTCTTGGTTGTTGCACCGCATGCGGTGCGTGATGAAGGCATCCCCGCGACCAGGGATGCCGCTGCCGGTCCCGGCACGGCGCCGGGAACCGGGATTCTTCAATCCACGTACATCGAGCTGACCGATTCGCCGAAGGCGATGCGGCGCATCGTCTCGGCCAGCATCTCGGCCACGCTGATCTGGCGGATCTTGGTGCAGACACGGGCCACGTCGGACAACGGGATGGTGTCGGTCACCACCAGCTCGTCGAGCTGGGAGTTGTTCAGGTTGTCCACCGCCGGGCCCGAGAGCACGGCGTGGGTGCAGTACGCGGCGACCTTGACCGCACCGCGCGCCTTCAGCGCAGCGGCGGCGGCGCACAGGGTGCCGGCGGTGTCGACGATGTCGTCGACCATCACGCAGGTCTTGCCCTCGACGTCACCGATGATGTTCATCACCGTGGCGACGTTGGCGCGCGGCCGGCGCTTGTCGATGATCGCCAGGTCGGCGTCGTCCAGGCGCTTGGCCACCGCACGGGCGCGCACCACGCCGCCCACGTCCGGGCTGACCACGATCAGGTTGTCGGTGCCGTAGGCGCGCCAGATGTCGGCCAGCAGCAGCGGCGAGGCGTACACGTTGTCCACGGGCATGTCGAAGAAGCCCTGGATCTGGTCGGCGTGCAGGTCGACCGTGAGGATCTGGTCGGTATGCACGGCCGAGAACATCTTGGCGGCGACCTTGGCGGTGATCGGCACGCGCGAGGAGCGCATGCGGCGATCCTGGCGGGCGTAGCCGAAGTACGGCACCACCGCGGTGACGGAGGCGGCGCTCGCGCGCTTGAGCGCGTCGATGATCACCAGCAGCTCCATCAGGTTCTCCGCGCTCGGCGCGCAGGTCGGCTGCACCACGAACACGTCCTGCTTGCGCACGTTCTCCTGGATCTCGACCTGCACTTCACCGTCGGAGAACTTGGAGACCAGGGCCTTGCCCGGCTGCACGCCCAGTTCCTTGCAGATGCTCTGCGCAAGGGGTTTGTTGGCATTGCCGGAAAAAACCAGCAGGTTCTGGGCGTCTTGCATGTGGGCTTTCTCGGGCGGCGGCGAAAGAGCGGAGCGGGGAAACATCCTGTGACGACAGCGTCCGGCATCCGCGGCCAGCGCTTTGCTTTCCCGCACTGGAACATGCGGGCTGCCACGGGAAAACCCGGGCAGTGGCAGGGGCGGTAGGATTCGAACCTACGAATGCCAGGATCAAAACCTGGTGCCTTGGGCCTCTTGGCGACGCCCCTGCATCAATCCTTCACTGCTTTGCTTCCAGTGCATCGAGCAATGGCGAGCGCGCTGCGCCCGCAACCACCCATGCCCGCAGCTGGCCCGGCAATTCCGCCATGGCGTGCTCGGCGGCAGCGCGCGTGGCGAATTCGACGAAACAACCGCTTCCCGACCCCGTGAGCCGTGCCCGGCCGACGCGCGAAAGCGCCTGGAACACCGCTTCGACGGCGGGTTCCCGGCATCGCAGCACCGGCTCGAACGCATTCCCGAGGACGGTCCCGGAAGCGAAGTCCGCTATTTTCGCGGGCGCGGCATCCCGCGTCAAATCCGGTGAACGGAACAGGTCGGCGGTGGGCACGTGCACGCCCGGATCGACCAGCAGATACCAGGCCGGCGGCAGGTCCAGTGGCTGCAGCAGTTCGCCGACGCCTTCGGCCCAGGCATTGCGCCCACGCACGAACACCGGCACGTCCGCGCCCAGGCCCAGGCCCAGCGCCGCCATCGCCTCCTCGCCCAGGCCGGTGCCCCACAGCGCGTTGAGCGCGACCAGCACGGTCGCCGCGTCGGACGAGCCACCGCCGAAGCCGCCACCGGCCGGGATACGCTTTTCGACGCTGATATCCACACCTTGCGCGCAATTGGTCGCACTTTTAAGGGAAATTGCAGCACGCACCACCAGATCATCGGCCTCGGCAACGCCGGGAACGGAGTGTCCCTCGCGGCGGACCTGGCCGTCGCCGCGCAGGCGCAGGCCGATGCGATCGCCCCAGTCCAGCAGGCGGAACACGGTCTGCAGTTCGTGGTAGCCATCCGGCCGCCGGCCGGTGATCCGCAGGAACAGGTTCAGCTTGGCCGGCGCCGGCCAGTACGACCAGCCGGCCGCGTCCACGACGGTGTTCATTGCCCGCCCATGCTCCATTCATCGACGATCAGCCGCACCTTGGCGTCGCCGTTGACCGCCTCGATGCGACGCGGCAGGGCCGGCCGCTGGGCGTCCTGCGGGTACCAGTCCAGATAATCGATCCGCCAGCCGTCCTGCTCCAGGACCCGCGGCAGCCCGGCGATGTCGTAGCCCTGGTAGGCCGGCGCGACCGCGTCCGCGGCGCGCATGCCACGCACCCAGGCGGCCAGCTGCGCCACCGGAATGTCCCAGCCGGTGGCCTGCAGCAGCAGCTCCGCGGCATCGGCGCCGCTGCGCGGACCACCCTCCAGCCCGTCAAGCCGCACCACCTGCCCGGCACCGCCGCTCAACTGCCAGCTCTGCCGCGTCACCGGCGCGGCCAGGCTGACCTGGTAGGCATCGCCGCGCTGCTGCCAGTCGATGCGCCCATTGCCGCCGTTACGCCCCTTGCTGATCGCGACCCGACCCTGGAACGACCATGCCGGCACGGTATCGAGCACGGCCAGCCGCGCCGTTTCGACGGCCGGCTCGGCGGTCGAATGCACCGGCGTGGACGGCGACGCCTGCCGCGTCGCCAGGGATCCGCACCCCGCCAGCACACCGGCCAGCAACAGCACCGCCATGCACCGCCACAGCATTTCCGTCATACGCCAAGCGCCTCGATCGCACGCTGCAGCGCGCGGTTGTCCGGTTCCAGTTTGCGCGCCTCGTCGAAGAAGCGGCGCGCCTCGTCCTTCTGGCCGAGCATCCACAGCACCTCGCCGACATGCGCGGCGATCTCCGGGTCCTTGTTCAGGCTCCACGCCCGCCGCAGTTGCACCAGCGCCTCCCGGGTGCGCCCCAGCCGGTACAGGACCCAGCCATAACTGTCGACGATGGCCGCGTTGTCAGGCTCGGCCACGCGCGCGCGGTCGATCAGCTCCAGCGCCTCCTGGTAGCGGGTGGTACGGTCGGCCAGGGTGTAGCCCAGCGCATTGAGCGCGGCCACGTTCTCCGGCTCGGCCACCAGGATCTTGCGCAGGTCGGCCTCGGCGCGCGGGATGTCGTCGCGCCGCTCCCAGGCCAGCGCACGCGCATACAACAGTGCGCCGTCGTCCGGATAGGCCGCCAGGCCGCGGGTGAGGATGCCGACCTCGGCATCGTTGCGCGCGTCGCGCTGCTGCAGCTCGGCTTCCAGCAGATAGGCATCGCGGCGCACGTCGTCGTCCACCGAGGCATCGGCCTGGATCGCATGGACCTCCTCGGCCGCCTGCGCCTTTTCACCCAGTTCGTGCAGCGCGTTGACCGCGCGCAGCCGCGCCTCGCTGCGCTGCGGGCCGCCGGGTACGCCGTGGTACCAGTCCACCGCTTCGCGGTAGCGCTTGAGGTATTCGGCGATCCGGCCCAGCAGCAGGCGCTGGTCCGGATCGGGCTTGCCGGCCCGGGCCGAGATGTCCTGGTACAGCGCCAGCAGCCCGGCGTCGTCCTTCTGCTTGGCCAGCAGCGAGGCGCGCATGCCCCAGGTCTGCACGTCCTGGGTGCCGACCGCGAGCATGCGTTCGGCCGCACCGGGCTCACCGAACGCGTCGTAGGCGAAGGCCAGCGCGTTGCGCAGTTCCTCGTCGCCGGCAGCCCTGGGCTCGATGCCCTTCAACAGGGCCAGCGCCTCGTCCTTCCTGCCGGCCTGGTTGAGCTGCGAGGCATGCAGCAGGGCCACCCGCGGTTCGTCGGGGAAGCGCCTGACCACCTCGCCGACCATGCGCCGCGCCAGCTCAGGGCGCTCCATCCGCAACGCCAGGCGGCCGAACTCCTGCCAGGCCTCCAGGTCGTTGGGGATCGCGTTGGCGTCGACCAGTTCGTCCAGCACCTTCGCCGGCACCGCCGGATCGCGGCCGCCGGTGGCCAGCGCCAGTACCGCGTAGCGCCAGGCCTGCGGCTCGCGCGAACGCAATACCGCCAGCAGTTCCCTGCGGGCCAGCCGGGCATCCCCCTGGCGCAGCGCCAGCGAGGCGCGGGTGCCGCGCACCGCCAGCGAGCCGGGGGCACGCTGCGCCCACAGCGCCAGCGCCTCGGCGGCGCGGGCCTCGTCGTCGGCGAGCATGGCGATGCGGGTGGCGCGCTCGGCCAGGCCGACGTCGCCGGCGTCTTCACGCGCGGCCTGCAGGTACCAGCGCGCCGCGTCGGCCAGCTTGCCCGCCTGCAGGGAAAACTCCCCCGCCAGCACCGGCGTCAGCGACGCGGCCTGGCCGGTGTCCGCCGGCGGCGGGGCCGCCAGCAGGGGGGCCGACGACAGGAGCAGCAGCGCAACGCTGCCTATACGGGTGAGCCGGGTTGGTCTGGAAATGGGCATCTGCGGCAATCGGGCCGTAAAATGGCGGCCATCAACAGCCAGCAGCTTATCGCAAGCAACTGAACAGAATGACCCTGTGGGTGCTCGGACTGAACCATCAGACCGCGCCGGTGGAACTGCGCGAACGCGCGGCCTTCGGCGGCGATGCGCTGTCGCGCGCGATGGACTCGCTGCGGCAGTCGCCGCAGCTGGCCGAAGCCGTGCTGCTGTCCACCTGCAACCGCACCGAACTGTATGCCGTGGCCGAGGACGGCCAGCACCTGTCGCGCTGGCTGGAAAGCCACGCCGGCGACCTGCAGGGCTATCTGTACGAGCACCGCGACGACGCCGCGGTGCGCCACCTGTTCCGCGTTGCCACCGGGCTGGACTCGATGGTGCTGGGCGAGCCGCAGATCCTGGGCCAGGTCAAGGACGCCTGGGCGCTGGCGCGCGACAACGGCGCCATCGGCCAGCACCTGGACCGGCTGTTCCAGCAGACGTTCTCGGTGGCCAAGCGCGCCCGTACCGATACCCGCGTCGGCGCCAACCCGATTTCGGTGGCCTCGACCGCGGTGCGGCTGGCGCAGGATTCGTTCGCGCGGCTGGAAGACTCGGCCGTGCTGCTGGTCGGTGCCGGCGAGACCATCGAACTGGCCGCCAAACACCTGGGCGAGTCCCGGGTGAAGCGGCTGCTGATCGCCAACCGCACCCTCGCCCACGCGCAGGACCTGGCCAGCCGCCACGGTGGCGTGGCGCTGCCGCTGACCGAACTGGAACGCCACCTGGCCGAGGCCGACGTGGTGTTTTCGGCCACCGCCGCGCGCGAACCGGTGATCCTGCAGCGGCAGGTCGCCGCCGCGCTGCGCGCGCGCCGGCACAAGCCGATGCTGCTGTTCGACCTGGCGGTGCCGCGCGACATCGAGCCAGGCGTGGGCGAACTGGCCGACGCCTACCTGTACACGGTGGACGACATGGAGCGCGCCGTGGAGGAAAACCGCCGCAGCCGCCGCGAAGCCGCCGCCGAGGCCGAGGCCATCATCGACCTGCAGGTCTCGCGCTACATGGAGAACCTGCGCGCCACCCACCTGCAGGCGCCGCTCAAGCAGCTGCGCGCGTTCGGCGAGGCCACCCGCGCCGAACTGCTGGACAAGGCGCGGCAGCAGCTGGCCCACGGCAAGTCCGCCGACGAGGTGCTCGAGCAGCTCGCCCACGGCCTGACCAACCGCCTGCTGCATCCCCCTACCGCCGCGCTGCGGCAGGCCGCGCTGGAAGGCGACGCCGACCTGACCCGCGCCGCCCAGCGCCTGTTCCCGGCCGCGCCCGGGTATCGACACCCCGTTGCGAGGACCGATGACGCCGACCCTGCGCCGTAAGCTGCTGGCCCTGGCCGAGCGCCGCGAAGAACTGGAACGCCTGCTTGCCGACCCGGACGTGGTCGCCGACAACACGCGCTTCCGCGATTTTTCCCGCGAGTTCGCCCAGCTCGAGCCGGTCGCCAGCGCACTGGCCGCCGAAACCCGCGCCCGCGAGGATCTCGCCGCGGCCGAGGCGATGCGCGCCGATCCCGAACTGCGCGAGCTGGCCGACGAGGAGATCGCCTCGGCGCAGGCGCGCCTGCAGGCGCTGGACGAGGAACTGGCGCTGCTGCTGGTGCCCAGGGACCCGCGCGACGAGGGCAACCTGTTCCTGGAAGTGCGCGCCGGCACCGGCGGCGACGAGGCGGCGATCTTCGCCGGCGACCTGTTCCGGATGTACGCCCGCTATGCCGAACGCCAGGGCTGGAAGGTCGAGATCGAATCGGACAACCCCGGCGAGCATGGCGGCTACAAGGAGGTCGTGGCGCGCGTGGTCGGCCGCGGCGCGTATTCCAGGCTGAAATTCGAGTCGGGCACCCATCGTGTGCAGCGCGTGCCGGCCACCGAGTCGCAGGGCCGCATCCACACCTCGGCCGCCACCGTGGCGATCATTCCCGAGGCCGACGACGTGGAAGACATCGCCATCAACCCGGCGGACCTGAAGGTGGACACGTTCCGCTCTTCCGGCGCCGGCGGCCAGCACGTCAACAAGACCGAATCGGCCATCCGCATCACCCACGTGCCCACCGGGGTGGTGGTCGAGTGCCAGACCGAGCGCAGCCAGCACGCCAACCGCGACAAGGCGATGAAGCGGCTCAAGGCGCAGCTGCTCGACGCCGAGCGCAGCCGCCAGGCGGCCGCGCAGGCCGAGTCGCGGCGCCTGCAGGTCGGCAGCGGCGACCGCAGCCAGCGCATCCGCACCTACAACTTCCCGCAAGGCCGGATCACCGACCACCGGGTCGAGGGCCTGACCCTGTACGACCTGCCGAACGTGATCGAAGGCGACCTGGACGCCCTGGTCGGCCGCCTGCTGCACGAGCACCAGGTGGATGAACTGGCGCGCCTGTCCGAAGGCACCTGAGCCGCGCGCGTCACCGCCGCGGGCCCGGCACCGCGGCAAATGCACGGTAACGCCCGCACAATCGGCACATCGCAAGAGGGTCCAGCCAGCGCATGAATGTCCCGTACGACGAACGCCAGCACCTGCGCACCGCGGTGCAGCGCCAGCCCGCCGACTTCATCGCCTGGGTGATGCTGGCCGACGCCGAGCTGGGCGCAGGCGACCTGGATGCCGGCGAACGGGCTGCGCAGCGGGCGCTGCAACTGCGCCGCGACCACCCTGAAGCACTGGCGCGGCTGGGACGTGCGCGCTGGATGCAGGGCCGCCACGAGGAGGCCGCCAACCTGCTGCGCCACGCCTCGCGACAGGTCCCCCGGCACCCCGGCATCGCGCTGTGGCTGGGCCATGCGCTGGAGGATGCCGGCCAGCCCGAGGCCGCCGCCGATGCCTATCGCCGTGCCCATGCGCTGCTTCCGGACGAAGCCTATGTGGCCGCGCAGCGCCTGAACTGGCAACGGCGGCTGTGCGACTGGCGCGGGCTGGAGGCGTTGTCGCAGCAGGTCCGCGGCGCGGTGGCGCAGGGCAACCCGGCGGTGGAGCCGTTCGCCTTCCTCAGCGAGGACGCCAGCGCCGCCGAGCAACTGGCCTGCGCACGCCAGCGCGCGCAGGTGATCGCCGCCTCGACCCCGCGGCTGCCGCCGCCGGGGCCGCGTCGGCAAGGGCCGCTGCGGGTCGGCTTCCTGTCCAACGGGTTCGGCGCCCATCCCACCGGGCTGCTGACGGTGGCGCTGTTCGAGCAGCTGCGCGCCAACGCCGGGCTGCAGGTGCATCTGTTCGCACTCAACGGCGACGACGGCAGCCGCATCCGTCAGCGCCTGCAGGCCGCGGCGCATGCGCTGCACGCGGTGGCGGGAATGCCGCACGCGGCCATCGCCCGGCGAATCCGCGAAACCGGCATCGACATCCTGTTCGACCTGCGCGGCTGGGGCGGTGGCGGCACCCCCGAGGTGCTGGCGATGCGGCCGGCGCCGCTGCAGGTCAACTGGCTGGCCTACCCCGGCACGTCGGGCGCGCCATGGATCGACTACGTGCTGGCCGATGCATTCGTGTTGCCGGCGGCGCTGGAACCGGCATTCAGCGAGACCGTGCTGCGGCTGCCACGCGCGTTCCAGCCCTCGGACAACACCCGCGTGGTCGAGGCGCCACCGGCGCGCGGCGAATGCGGCCTGCCCGGGTGCGACGGAAACGGCGGCGGCGTGGTGTTCTGCTGCTTCAACAACAGCTACAAGCTCAACCCGCGCAGCGTCGCGCGCATGCTCGAGGTGCTGCGTGGCGTGCCCGGCAGCGTGCTGTGGCTGCTGTCCGGGCCGGGCCTGGCCGACGAGCGCCTGCGCGAGGTCGCGCGTTCGCAGGGCATCGATCCGTCGCGCCTGGTGTTCATGCCCAAGCTGCCGCACCCGCAGTACCTGGCGCGCTACCGGCATGCCGACCTGTTCCTCGACACCCATCCCTACAACGCCCACACCACCGCCTCGGATGCGCTGTGGGCCGGTTGCCCGGTGCTGACCACGCCCGGCCGCAGCTTCGCCGCGCGCGTGGCCGGCAGCCTCAACCACCACCTCGGGCTGGACGAGATGAACGTCGCCGACGATGCGGCCTTCATCGCCACCGCGGTCCGGCTCGGCAACGACCCGGCCGCACGGGCCGCGCTGCGGGCGCGGCTGGCCAGCGCCCGCGACACGGCGGGCGTGTTCGACATGGCCGGCTTCGCCCGGGACTTCGCCGCCCTGGTGCAGGACCTGGCGGGCCGCCAGGCGCACGCCGGCCAGCACTAGCGCAGGCGCGTGACCCGTCGCCGGTAGTCGCCCACGTTGTCGCCGTCGATGCGGCGCTGCTGGGTGCCCTTCACCTCGCCGACCTTGCGGTCCGAGCCGGTCACCGGCTTGGCCACGATCTCGGTCTCGTGCTCGAAGCCATGCGACTTGTCGGTATTGCGGTAGTACCGGTACAGCGCCCAGTACAGCGCTGCCGCGCCGGCCGGGCCCGCGGCCAGCAACCAGAGTCCACTGTCTTCGCTCATGAGGCAGCCACCAGGAATGCGATTGCGAGGGCTTCGATGACCGTGCCGGCGGTGAGCGCGGCCAGCAGCAGTTTCCACTGCTGCACCGGCACGCTGCCCATGGTCTCGCCGGTGCGGCCGTTGACCGCGATGTAGTGCAGCATGCCGCCGTTGCTGCCGGGCTGGTGGTAGGAGTACAGCCACACCGGCAGGTACATCGACACCCAGCGGGTGCCGTGGACTTCCAGCTGCTCCTGCTCCCAGCGCACGCCGCGGTCGTAGCGCGATACCGAGCGATGCACCTGCGAGCGGGCGATCGACAGCAGCTGGTCCTCCAGCCGCGGGCGCAGCTTCTCGACGTCGAGATCGCGCTTTTCCGAGGTGTAGCCGGCCAGGTAGGAGGCATTCCACTTCAGCGCGTTCTTGGTGTCGAACGGCAGGATGGCGTTGATGATGTTGTTGGTGTTGGCGCGGGTGTCGAGGTTGCCGCGCCCGGCCGACGACTCCAGCGGCAGGTCGTCGACGGTGAACTCCACCTGCCGCTCCACCTGGTACACGTCGGCGTCGTAATAGGTCTGCCGGTTCTTTTCGTTGCCGCGGGTGTATTCGCGGGTCTTGATCTCGCCCCTGCCGGCCACCGCCGCGCTGGCATTGCCGTCGACGATCATGTACGGCAGGTAGACGCCGACCACGTTCTCCGGGGTGAACTGCTCCTTGAACGCCTTGAGCGCGAACAGGCGGCGCTTGTCCACGAACTGGCGGATGCGCGCGACCGCGTCGTCCTTCCTTATGTGGAACGGCAGCACCGCGTCGGGCACCGCGCCGTTGGCGACCTGCTCGTTGACCCCGAACACATGCCGGCACCAGTGGCAGCGCGCGGTCATGGTGCTTTCGGTGTTGACCGTGACCTCGGCGCCGCAGCCGCTGCACTTGAAGCTCATCAGGCTGGAGGTATCGGCATCGATGTCGCGCGCGCCGGAGGCGATGACCGTGCCGCGCAGCTGGTCGATGGCCTCGCCCAGCCCGAACGCCTCTTCCACCCGCGCGCCATGCCATTCGTGGCGGCAGTACAGGCACACCAGCACGTCGCTGCCGGCCCGCGGGCGGATGTCGGTGGCACCGCATTTCGGGCAGCGGTTGAGGCCGTCCTTCAGCTCGGTGGCCGAGGTGTCGAGGGCGACCGGGTCGGGCGCCTGGATCTCGTCGCGGATGGCCTCGGGCAGATCGGCGGTCTCCAGCGGGAAACTGCCGGGCGGGGGCGGGACATCGCGCGGCGAACCCGGCCCGTCCAGCACCGCCGCGGGCACGGGCGGCGGCGGTGGGGCGGATCCGGGCAGTGGCGGCGGGCCGTTTCGGGGATCGGACATGGAGGTCGTGCGTCCCGCTGGTTACAGGCCCAGCGCCTTGGCTTTCAGCGCGTCGTAGTCGGCCTGGGTGATCAGCCCCAGGTCCAGCATTTCCTTGGCCTTCTTCAGCTTGGCCACCGGGTCGTCCGCGGCCGCCGCCACCGGCTGCTGCATGCCGCCGACGCCGAACATGCCCGAGGCCATGCCCACGCCGACCAGGCCGGCCGCACCGCCGTTCTCGCCGGCGGACTGGATGCCCTGGGCGACACTGGCCTGCAGGTTGGAATTGCCGCGCGCGCCGGACAGCGCGTCGGCGCGCTGCACGGTCTTGAGCAGTTCGCGGGTGTTGGCGTCGTACTCGATCGAGACGATGGCGGTCTTGACGATGGCCAGGCCGCGATCGGACTTCCACTGGTAGGCCTGCTCGACCGCATCGGACAGGCTCCTGGCGAAGCCGACCGAGTCCTGCTGGATCCTGGTGATGCGGTTGCCCTTGGCCGGGTCGTTCGTGTACAGGCTGAACGCCGGGGCGAGCGAGCCGACCACTTCGTTGAACAGCTGGCTGGCGGCGGCGTTGTCCAGGTCGGTGAAATCGAACACCTGGCCGGGGCGCAGGTAGCTGGCCGGCACGAAGTTCTTCACGAACAGGATCGGGTCGACGATCTTCAGCGTGTACGTGCCGCGCGTGACCGCGCCGACCTGGGTGTTGAGGAAACCGTCGTCCCAGTAGATCTCGGACTGGGTGCCGAAGCGGTTGTCCGGCAGCTCCTTGAGCGAGACGAAGAACGCCGCCTGCTGCGCGCCCGGCTGGCCGCCGAACTTGAAGCGCTCCCAGCTCTGCCGGATGAAGGTGCTGACCAGGCCGTCGCCGGCGAAGATCGACTGCGAGTTCGGATCGTCCGAACGCCACTCGTAGCCACCCGGCTCGGCGACGAAACCGGTGATGGCGCCGTCCTGGAACAACAGCAGGCCGTAGCCCTCGGGCACGACGATCTTCGAGCCGTTGCTGATGATGTTGGACGAGGCGCTGGTGTTGGACCCGCGGCCGGCGTTGGTCCCGCGCGGTACCGCGGCGAACAGCGCCGCCGTGGCCGGCAGGCCGTCCGGCACCGTGAAGAAGTCCTTCCACTGGTCGGCGAGCACGCCGCCGATCGCACCCTTTGCTGCCTGGACAAGCCCCATCGCACCGCTCCTGATCCATTGCCGGGCACCGCGCCCGACGCTCAGGCAAAACTACATGAAAACCGCAGCCCGGGTAAAAGCCAGGCTGCGGCCGGGAAGGCGCCGGGCACTGCGCCGGCGGTCCGGCAACCCGCCGCTGCGGCGACGGCGCCGCGCGTGGCTGGTTCCCGGCTCCCCGGCTGCGCTAGGCTCGTGCTTCCGGACAGGGAAACCGCCATGGACAAGCTCAAGCGCAAACAGTACGAGCAGTTGCTGGAGCCCATGCAACTGGAACTGACCGCGATGGCGCGCTGGGTCCAGCACTCGGGCCAGCGCCTGCTGGTGCTGTTCGAGGGCCGCGATACGGCCGGCAAGGGCGGCGCCATCCAGGACATCGCCCGCCACCTGAATCCCCGCCAGTGCCGCGTCGTCGCCCTGCCCAAGCCGACCGACCGCGAGTGCACGCAGTGGTACTTCCAGCGCCATGTCGCGCACCTGCCGGCAGCCGGCGAGATCGTGCTGATGGACCGCAGCTGGTACAACCGCGCCGGCGTGGAAAAGGTGATGGGGTTCTGCACCGACGCCCAGTACCACGCGTTCCTGGCCCAGGCGCCGGTGTTCGAGCGGCTGCTGGTGGATGACGGCATCCTGCTGTTCAAGTACTGGCTGTGCGTGGACCAGGAGCAGCAGGAAAAGCGCTTCGCCGAGCGCCGCCAGAATCCGCTCAAGGGCTGGAAGCTGTCGCCGGTCGACCTCAGGTCACGCGTGGAATACGCCGCTTACACCCATGCGCGCGAGGCCATGCTGGAGGCGACCCACAGCCACCATGCACCGTGGACGCTGGTGGATTTCAACGACCAGAAGCGCGGCCGCCTGACCCTGATCCGCGACCTGCTCGACCGCCTGCCGGAAACTCGCCTGGACGAGGCGCTGATCGACCTGCCGCCCTTGCCGGACGCGCCGAAGAAGGAAAAGTACGGCATGGTGAAGCCAGTGCCGCCGTTCGCACCCGACTGAGCGCCCCCCGCGCGGAGCGGCGCCCTTGCCGATGGCCCCTCGCCAATGGACCGGGGCGGGCGCCGCCGCGATCAGCCCACCTTGCCGCCGGCCGCGACGATCGCCTGCTCGATCTTGCCGGCATCGACCGGGCCGAGGAACTGGTGGGCGACCTTGCCATCGGGCCCGATCAGGTAGGTCATCGGCAGGCCGCGCGGGGTGGCGAAGTCCTTCGGCGGGTCGTACGGGTCGAGGATGACGATCGGATAGGCCACGGGATGCTTTTCCAGGAAGGCACGCATGTCGTCCGGCTCGATGTCCTCGTAGGCCAGGCCGACCACCTCGACGTTGTCGCGCATGGCGTGCAGTGCCGACAGTTCCGGCATTTCCTGCAGGCATGGCCCGCACCAGGTCGCCCAGAAATTGACCACCACCCATTTCCCGCGATGGCCGGCCAGGTCGTAGTCCTCCCCGGCCACGGTCCTGGCCTGAAGCCGCGGCATGGCCGCGGTCTCCGCCACCACGCCCGGGTTGGCGCCGGCGGCAGGCGCCTCGGCCGGATTCGACGCAGGCACGGCCGCGGGCGGGGGCGGGGTCCCGGCCACGGTGGCGGGCGCGTCGGCATCGGGCGCGCTGCAGCCGGCCAGTGCCAGCACCAGCAGCGCGAAGGGCAGCAATCGGGGGGTCATCGTTCGTCTCCGGTAATGGCATAGATGTCGCCTACGCGGCGCTTGAGCAGCTCGCGCAGCGGCACGCGCAGTTCGTCCAGCGCGCGGCAGGCCGCCTGGCCCAGCGCGTCCTCGCGGAACGGCAGGTATTCCTCGGCGATCGGAATGCGCAGCTGCGAACTCTCGTACAGCTCGCGCAGGGTGATGCTGTCCAGGTCGCGCGCCAGCAGCCACTGCCCGCGTTCATCGCGCCGCAGCAGGTTGATCGCCTCCATCTGGCACAGCAGTTCCTGCAGCAGCGAATCGGTGAGCATCGGCTCCAGCGCCAGCAGTTCTTCTTCGTCCAGCCCGCGCCCCTGTTCGCGCGCCTCGCGGAAGCGACCGAGCAGGCGCAGCAGGCCATACAGCTCGCAGCCCTGCGGCAGTCGCAGCGCGACCGGCTGGTAGCGGAACGCGGCGATCGACGACGCCAGCGAGGCGCCGAGCAGCACCGACACCCATCCCAGGTAGATCCACAGCAGCAGGATCGGCACGAAGGCCACCGTGCCGTACAGCTTCTGGTAGGACTGGAAGCTGCCCAGGTACAGGCCCATGCCCCACTTGACCAGCTCCAGCATCACCACCGCCAGCAGGGCGCCGGGAATGGCGTGGCGCCACTTCACGGCGTGGTGCGGCACCACCCGGTAGACCAGCATCACGCAGGCGAATTCGATCAGCACCGGCGCCAGGCGCAGTGCCAGGTCGGCCAGCCAGCGGCCCTCGACGGTACCGAACAGGGGCAGCGCGAACACCTTGGCCGACACCGCCAGCGAAGCGGCGGCCAGCATCGCGCCCAGGGTCAGCACGGTCCAGTACACCAGGAAACGGGTCAGCCGCGGCCGCGCCGAGGCCACCCGCCAGATGCGGTTGAAGATCTGTTCGATGCTGTTGAGGGTGATCAGCAGCGACGCCACCAGCGCGATGAAGCCGGCCGCGGTGAGCTGGCCGACGCTGGCCGAGAACTGCCGCAGGTAGCCTTCCGCCGCGCGCGCGGCCGAGGGCACGAAGTTGGAGAACACGTAGTCGCTGAGCGCCTCGCTCCAGCGGTCGAACATCGGGAACGCCGACAGCACCCCGAACACCACGATCGCCAGCGGCACCAGCGCGAACACGGTGGTGTAGGCCAGCGCGCCCGCCGCCTCGAACAGGCGGTCGTCGAGGAAACGGTGCCACAGGAAACGGGCGAAACTGGCCCGGCGCCCGCTGTCACGGACCCGTTCCATCCATAGATTGAGCGAATCCAGGGGTTCCATCCGGCAAGGGTACCCGATGCAAAGCGCGGCCCGCATCGCCGATACTGCCGCCTCCCGTGTGATGAGTGGATGGTGCGATGGCGGAAATCCTGGTGCTGTACTACAGCCGCGGCGGCTCGGTGGCGCGGTTGGCGCGGCAGATCGCCCGCGGCATCGGCGAGGTGCCGGGCATGAGCGCGCGCCTGCGCACGGTGCCACCGGTCGCCGCGGTCACCCAGACCAGCGCCCCGCCGGTGCCCGAGGATGGCGCGCCCTATGTCGAGGTCGCCGACCTGGAGCAGTGCGACGGCATCGTGCTCGGCAGCCCGACCCGCTTCGGCAACATGGCCGCCCCGGTCAAGCATTTCCTCGACGGGCTCGGCGCGCAGTGGGTCAACGGCACCCTGTCCGGCAAGCCGGCGGCGGTGTTCACCTCCACCGCGTCGATGCATGGCGGGCAGGAATCGACCCTGCTGTCGATGCAGCTGCCGCTGCTGCACCACGGTTGCCTGATCGTCGGCATCCCGTTCACCGAACCGGCGCTGAGCCACACCACCGGCGGCGGCACGCCCTATGGCGCCAGCCACGTGGCCGGTGCCCAGGACGACCCCCAGCCCAGCGACGACGAAGCGCACCTGGCGCGCGTGCTGGGCCGGCGCGTGGCCGACATCGCGCGGAGGCTGGCGCGATGAGCACGGCGACGCGACGGCACCCGACCCTGCTGCTGGCGCTGATCGCGCTGGCCGCGCTCTACACCTGGTGGTTCCTGCACGACAAGCACTGGCTGGCCACGCAGCTGGTGTTCACCGGGCCGCCGCTGCTGCTGGCCATCGCCCTGCGCCTGGGCTGGCGGCTGGCGCCGTTCTGGTCGGGCGTATGCGCGCTGGGCTGGTTCAGCCATGGCGTGATGAGCGCCTGGAGCCACCCGGAAACCGCGCTGCTGGCCTGGGTGGAGATCGCGCTGTCGCTGCTGGTGATCGCCCTGGCGAGCCTGCCGGGCCTGCGCGCGCGCTTCGGCAGGAAGTCCACGTAACCGCTGGCGCTGCCCGGCGCATGCGCGGCACCGCCCGCGCCTGCGCTGCCGCGCACCGCCGTTTATCATTGCACCATCACCGTTTGGACCCAGCGCCATGATGGAAGAGCTCCTGATCGTCACCACCGGTGGCACGATCGACAAGATCTATTTCGACGACAAGTCCGACTACCAGATCGGCGACCCGCAGATCGGCATGATCCTGCGCGAACTGGGCGTGACCTTCCGCTTCAACGTGATCCCGATCCTGCGCAAGGATTCGCTGCACATCACCGACGAGGACCGCGAACTGATCCGCGCCACGATCGCCGCGCAGCCCACCCGCCACGTGCTGGTCACCCATGGCACTGATTCCATGGTGGCCACCGGCAAGGTGCTCAAGACCATCCCCGGCAAGACCATCGTGATGACCGGCGCGCTCAGCCCGGCACGCTTCCGCGGCTCGGACGCCGAGTTCAACATCGGCTGCGCGATCGGCGCGGTGCAGTCGCTGCCCGAGGGCGTCTACATCGCCATGAACGGCCGCGTGTGGAATCCGGACAAGGTGCGCAAGAACGTCGAGGCCAACCGCTTCGAGTCGCTCTGAGGTGGCCCGCGGCACCCGCGCCACCGCCGCGCTGGACAAGGCCGGGGTCGGCCACGGGCTGCATGCCTACGACTACGCCGCCGAGGTGGACAGCAAGGGCATGGCCGCCGCGCAGGCGCTGGGCATCGACCCGGCGCGGGTGTTCAAGACGCTGATGGCATGGGTGGACAAGCAGCCGGTGGTCGCGGTGATCCCGTGCGACCAGCGGCTGTCGCTGAAGAAGCTTGCCGCCGCCTGCGACGGCAAGCATGCGCAGATGATGGAAATCGCAGAGGCCGAGCGCCGCAGCGGCTACAGGGTCGGGGGCATCAGCCCGTTCGCGCAGCAGCGCCCGGCCAGCGTGCTGTTCGCCAGCGCGGCGCGGCAGCACGCACGCATCTGGATCAACGCCGGCCAGCGCGGCCTGCTGCTGGACATCGCCCCGGCCGACGCGCTGGGATTCCTGCAGGCGCGCTGCGCCGACCTGTGCGAGTAACCCTGCGCCGCGCGGGCGCCCCCACGGCGCCGACCGCGGCGTCACGGGTGCCGCATCGCGCGCGCCCATGGTGCCCCGCAAACGCAGAAGCCCCGCCGGAGCGGGGCTTCGTTGCGACCCACAGGCCAGGGGTCAGGCGTCCAGCCGCACCAGCCAGCCGTGGCGGTCCGGCAGGCGACCGTACTGGATGTCGGTCAGCTCCTTGCGCAGCGACATGGTGACCTCGCCGGCCGGCGCGTCCAGGTTGCCGACCGTGAAGCCTTCGCCCTTGAGTTGGCCGATCGGGGTGATGACCGCGGCGGTACCGCAGGCGAACACCTCGGTGATATCGCCCGACGCCACGCCCTGCTTCCACTCGTCGATGGACACCTTGCGCTCCTCCACGGTCATGCCACGGTCGCGCGCCAGCTGCAGGATCGATTCGCGGGTGATGCCTTCCAGGATCGAGCCCGACAGCGCCGGGGTGACCAGGGTGTTGCGCTTGCCGTAGACCAGGAACACGTTCATGCCGCCCAGTTCCTCCAGGTACTTGCCCTCGACCGGGTCGAGGAACAGCACCTGCGAGCAGCCCTGCGCCTGCGCCTGCTGCTGCGGCAGCAGCGACGCGGCATAGTTGCCGCCGCACTTGGCCGCGCCAGTGCCGCCCTTGGCCGCACGCGCGTAGTCGGTGGACAGCCAGATCGCGACCGGCGCCACGCCCTTGGCGAAGTACGGGCCGGCCGGGCTGGCGATCACGTAGTAGCTGGCCTTGTGCGCGCCGCGCACGCCGAGGAACGCCTCGTCGCCGATCATGAACGGACGGAAGTAGAGGCTGGCCTCGTCGGCGCCGGACACCCAGTCCTTGTCCACCGCGATCATCTGCTTCAGCGACTCGACGAAGATCTCCACCGGCAGCTCGGGCAGCGCCAGGCGCGCGGCCGAACGCTGCAGGCGGCGGCCGTTGGCCTCCGGGCGGAAGGTCCACACCGAGCCGTCGGCGTGGCGGTAGGCCTTGATGCCCTCGAAGATCTCCTGGCCGTAGTGCAGCACGGCGGCGGCCGGGTCCAGCGCGATCGGGCCATACGGCATCACCGCCGCGTCATGCCAGCCGGTGTCCTTGTCCCAGCGCACGGCCACCATGTGGTCGGTGAAGTGCAGGCCGAAACCCGGCTTCTCCAGGATCTTGGCGCGCTCGGCGGCGCTGCGCGGGTGGTCCGAACGGGTGACGTGGAAGCTCAGAGACTGGGACACCGGATGTTTCCTTCCAGATTGCGGGTTTTGAAGCCGGCCCGCACCCGGGCCAGCGCGTTGCACACCTTACAGCATGCCCGTTTCGAGCCGTGCCGCCTCGGACATCATGTGCTTGCCCCACGGCGGGTCGAACACCAGCTCGACGTCGGCGGCGGCCACGGTCGGGATCATTTCCAGCTTGCTGCGCACGTCGTCGACCAGGATCTCGCCCATGCCGCAGCCGGGCGCGGTCAGGGTCATGCGCACGTCCACTTCGCGCCGGCCATCGTCCAAGTGCTTGATGTCGACCTCGTAGATGAGTCCGAGATCGACGATGTTGAACGGGATTTCCGGGTCGAAGCAGGTACGCAGCTGCTCCCAGACCAGTTTTTCCACGTCCTCGTCGCCGGCGCCCTCGGGCAGCTCCAGCCCGGGCGGCGGCTCCTTGCCGATGGCGTCGCCGTCCTTGCCGGCGATGCGGAACAGGTTGCCTTCGACGAACACGGTATAGCTGCCACCCAGTGCCTGGGTGATATAGCCGTAGCTGCCGGCAGGCAGGGTCACGCTGTCGCCCTGGGGCACCATGACGGCCGGGCAATCGCGTTCGAAATGGACGGGTTCGCTGCTGCGGGAGTACATGTGGATCGATATGGGGACGCGGACGCTACCCGCAAGAAGGCCATTTTAGCCGACTGGGCGCGCCGGCCGCTGAAAGGCTATGCTGCTTGACCTTTTCGGGAATGCCCATGCCACCTGCCCCACCCCCGGCCAGCCGCCCCCAGCATTGGCTCTGGCCCCTGCTGTTGCTGCTGGGAAGCATCACCCTGGCCATCGCCTGGCTGATGGTCGCGCTGGCCACCGGCTCGCAGGCCGGCTGGATGGCGATCGCCGCGGCGGCGGAGGCGGCATGGATGCTGCGCCTGGGCACGCTGGCCGGTGGCAGGACCCGGATCGCCGTGGCGATGCTGGCCACGCTGCTGATCGCGCTGGCCGCCAACTGGGGCATCGCCGCGGCCTACATCGGCGGCCCGATGGGCCTGGCGCCGTGGGAATCGGCGCTGCGCCTGGGCCCGCACCTGGCCTGGACCCTGATCGGGCTGGCCAACGGCACCGCCGAGATCCTGTGGCTGCTGGCCGGGCTGGCGGTGGCGTGGTGGCTGGCGCGGTGACGCGCAGGGCGGGCGACGGCGCCCGCGTTGCGCTCAGTGCCCGCCGTCCAGCGCCTTCAGCTCGCTGACCAGCGCGCTCGCCGCCTCGGCACCGTCGCCATACAGCATGCGGGTGTTGTCGGCGTAGAACAGCGCGTTCTCGATGCCGGCGAAGCCGGTGCCCTTGCCGCGCTTGATGACGATGGTGTTCCTGGAATTGACCACGTCTAGGATCGGCATGCCGTAGATCGGGCTGGACGGGTCGGTCTTCGCCACCGGGTTGACCACGTCGTTGGCGCCGATCACCAGCGATACGTCGGTGGTGGCGAACTCGGGGTTGATGTCGTCCATGTCGGCGATCAGGTCGTAGGGCACGCCGGCCTCGGCCAGCAGCACGTTCATGTGCCCGGGCATGCGCCCGGCGACCGGGTGGATGGCGAACTTCACCTTCACCCCGCGCTCGATCAGCCGCTGCGCCAGCTCCCAGATCTTGTGCTGGGCCTGCGCCACGGCCATGCCGTAGCCGGGCACGATCACCACCCGCTCGGCGAAGGCCATCATCGCGGCCACGTCGGCGGCCTCGATCGGCTTCTGGCTGCCGCTGATTTCCGCCGCACCCTGCCCGCCGCCGCCGAAATTGGAGAACAGCACGCCGCTGATCGGCCGGTTCATCGCCTTGGCCATCAGCCGCGTCAGCAGGATGCCGGCCACGCCGACCATCATGCCGGCGATGATCAGCGCCTCGTTGCCCAGCACGTAGCCTTCGAACGACACCGCCAGGCCGGTGAAGGCGTTGTACAGCGAGATCACCACCGGCATGTCGGCGCCGCCGATGGGCAGGGTCATCAGCACGCCCAGCGCCAGCGCCGCCACGAAGAAGGCGATGATCGCCAGCGGCTGCAGGCTCAACGCCGCCCACACCCCCAGCGCCACCATCGCCACGGCCACCAGCAGGTTGAACACCTGCTGCCCGGGGAAGGTGACGCGCTTGTCCAGGCGCCCGTCGAGCTTGGCCCAGGCGATGACCGAACCGGACAGCGACACCGCGCCGATGGCCGAACCGATGACCGCCAGCGCCAGTACCGTGGTCGACGGCTGCCGCGCCGCGAGCGCGGCAATGGCTTCGGCGCTCCAGTGGCTGGTGTCGCGACCGGCAACGTCGGCAAAGCGCAGCAGTTCCACCGCACCGATGGCCGCGGCCGAGCCGCCGCCCATGCCGTTGTACAGCGCCACCATCTGCGGCATGTCGGTGATGGCGACCTTCTTTGCCGACACCCAGGCCAGGCCGGTGCCCAGCGCCAGCGCCACCAGGATCAGCGCGATGTTGTGCAGTCCCGGCAGGAAGAACGTGGCCACGGTGGCGATCAGCATGCCCGCGCCCGCCCAGTGGATGCCGCTGCGCGCGGTCCTGGGCGAGGCCATGCGCTGCAGGCCCAGCAGGAACAAGGTGGCGGCCACCAGGTAGCTCGCCTTCACCAGCAACGTCATGCTCATGCCGCTCCCTCCAGAACCGTGGTTTGCGCGATGCCGGCGTGGCGGTCGCGGCGATGGTGCTCGCGCATCTCGATCGCCGTCTTCAGCAGTCCGATCATGCCCATCCCGAACGCCACCAGGCCCAGCGACAACTGCGACAACGCCGCCGTGTCGGCCAGCGCCGCGCCCACCAGCCCCAGCACGATCGGCAGCAGTGCCTCGGCGGTCAGCAGCCAGAGCATCCAGCCGCCCTTGCGCGGGTCCTCCCAGACCCTGCGCGAGATCCGGTTCTGGGTCCGGGTCGGGTCCTGCAGCGAAGACATGCCGATGCCAACGCCGGCGTACAGCAGGGCGTTGTTGAAGGCATCGAGCAGGCCATCCATGCCCCTGAACAGGGGCAGCGCGGCATAGCCGAACGCGACCAGCAGGGCCGGATACTGCAGGTAGCTGAGCCACTGGAACAGCTGCCGCACCTCGATCCGCCGCGCCGCTGCCGGGGCTGCCGGTGCGCTCATTTGTCCTGCCCTTGCGGCTTCCTGGAGCTCTTGAACATCTCCAGCATGCGTTCGGTGACCACGTAGCCGCCGGCCGCGTTGCCCGCGCCCAGGGCGACGGCGATGAAGCCGATGGCCTTCTCCAGGGTGGTGTCGGCATGGCCCAGCACCACCATCGCCCCGATCAGCACGATGCCGTGGATGAAGTTGGAACCGGACATCAACGGCGTGTGCAGGATCACCGGCACCCGCGAGATGATCACGTGGCCGGCGATCGCCGCCAGCATGAAGATGTACAACGCCACGAACCCGTCGCTCATTGCTGCCCTCTCCGAGGCCGGAACTGCCCGTCCCGCATCATAACCATGCGATGAACGCCGGCGCGACCATTGGCCGTGTCAACCGATCCGGCGGCCGCGCGTTATCGCTGTCAGGACCTGCCGGAACGCTACCCTGTGCTGGTGACAAGCCCACCCCTGACGCCCGTTGCCGCCCCCGCCTCGCTGGACGCCTTCCTGGCTGGCGTCGGGCCGCGTGCGTTCCGCTTCGCCGAGGCCGGCCTGCGCCAGCGCGACGATGCGCTGGACGCGGTGCAGGACGCGATGGAGCGGATGCTCGGTTACCGCGAGCACCCGGCCGAGGAATGGACGCCGCTGTTCTGGAGCATCCTGCGCCGGCGCATCATCGACCTGCAGCGGCGGCGCGGCTTCCGGCTGAAGTTCTGGGCACCGGCGCAGGACGGGGACGGCCCGATCGACTGGGCCGACGACAGCCCCGGCCCGGCACAGCAGCACGAGCAGCGCGAGGAGTACGCGCGGCTGGTGCAGGCGTTGCGGCGGCTGCCGGCACGCCAGCGCGAGGCGTTCAGCCTGCGCGTGCTGCAGGAACTGGACGTGGCGACCACGGCACGGATCATGGGCTGCTCGGAAGGTTCGGTGAAAACCCACCTGTCGCGTGCGCGCGACGCATTGCAGAAACAACTGGAGGTCTCGCGGTGAACCGCCTGCCCACATCCCGGAACGACGACTTCGACCACTCGCTGCGGCAGCTGCAACAGCATGCCGAAGGCGCGGTTTCCCCGGCCACGCTGGCGCACCTGCGCCGGGCCCGCCAGCAGGCCACGGCCAGCGCCGGCGCCGGCGCCTCGCCATGGCGCCGCCGTGGCTGGTGGCTGGCCACCGCCTGCTCGGCAGTACTGGCGGTCACCGTGGCGGTGCAGTTCAACCGCACGCCACCGGTACTGCCGCCCGGCGTGGCGGCCGACGCCGCCGCCGACCTGTCCGACGACGCCCTGCTGTTCGACGAAAGCCCCGAGCTGTACCTGTGGCTGGGTTCGGACACCCTGGCGATGGAGTGAGAACCATGACGATCCGTCTTTCCCTGCTGTCACTGCCGCTGCTGCTGGCCTGCACCGCGCCGGCATACGCCCAGCAACCGCCCCTGCCCGAATGGGACCAGCTCACCCCGGCCCAGCGCGAAACCCTGATCGCACCGATGCGCGACCGCTGGAACGCCTCGCCCGGACACCGCCAGCGCATGTACGACCATGCCCGCAGCTGGCAGCAGATGAGCCCCGAGCAGCGCTCGCAGGCACGCCGCGGCATGCACCGCTTCCAGAACATGTCGCCGCAGCAGCAGCGCGAGGCCCGCGCCCTGTTCGCGAAGATGCGCACCATGGACAAGGCCCAGCGCCAGGAACTGCGCGAGCAGTGGCACCGGATGACACCGGAGCAGCGCCGGCAGTGGCTGGAGGCCAATCCGGCCGATTGAAGGGGGCGGCAAGCACCACGGCTGGTGCCCCCGCAGTTACCGGCGCGCTCCCATCCGGACAGGTTCGCGACATGCCATGGCGCTTGATAGGGCGCGCGGACAGGGCTGAGCGCAACAGCGCCCGGCACCGTGGAAATCCGCAGGGCAATGCCGGGCTTTCTCGTTCAGCCCAACCCGCGTGCCATCATTCATCTGACAAAGGCGGCAGCCGTGTCACCCCGGATACCGACTCGGCATGCAGCAGGACGCGGTTGTCCAGACAGCATTGCGGCGGCGCCTGGGGCCGCCACTCGAACACGCCCGAAACCGTGGCCGCCGCCCGCCGCGCCCGCAACAGGTCACGCGTGCCGAACAGCTCTTCCAGAATCATGGGGGGGCCTGCCAGCGTAATGATCCGCACATGCGGATCATCACAGTCATACAGATAGGCACCATGGTGCATGGCCGTCGCGACACAGGCCGGCACCTGCACATGCCTGCCCGCATATTTTTCCGGGCTTTCAGCCAGGTGCCGGCAGGCAACCCGTAACGGCTCGTCGGCGAAGGCAGGCCCACTACCCAGGCCGCTTGCCGCCAACCACGCGACGACCACCCCGGCATGCAACTTCACACCGGCGGGATCTCCCCCGCGGCCGGGCGCTCCGGCCACACCGTCTTCGCCAGCAGTTCGTCGTTCCAGTCGAACACCAGCGCGCCGTCCTTCAGGAACAGCGACACGAAGTTGAGCACGTTGCGCGCGTACATCTCGCTGGCGTGGATGGCACCCATGCTGGCCAGGTCGAGCGGGCCGGCCACGGTCACCCCGCCCACGTCGAGGGTTTCGCCCGGCCGCGTCGCCTCGCAGTTGCCGCCTGTCTCGGCGGCCAGGTCGACGATCACGCTGCCCGGGCGCATGCCCGCGACCATCGCCGCGGTCACGATCTTCGGCGCCGGGCGGCCGGGTACCGCGGCGGTGCAGATCACCACGTCCACGCCCTTCAGGTGCTCGGCCAGGCGCCGCTGCTGCTCGGCGCGCTCGGCGTCGGTGAGCTGGCGCGCATACCCGCCCTCGCCGGCGGCACTGACCCCCAGGTCGAGGAACCTGCCACCCAGCGACTCGATCTGTTCGCGGGTCTCCGGGCGCACGTCGAAGCCCTCCACCTGCGCGCCCAGGCGCTTGGCGGTGGCGATCGCCTGCAGGCCGGCCACGCCGGCGCCAACCACCAGCACCTTCGACGGGCGGATGGTGCCGGCAGCGGTGGTCAGCATCGGGAAGAAGCGTGGCGCCAGCTGCGCGGCGATCAGGGTGGCCTTGTAGCCGGCCATGCCGGCCTGCGAGCTGAGTACGTCCATGGCCTGCGCGCGGGTGGTGCGCGGCAGCCGCTCCAGCGGGAAGGTCACCAGTTGCCGCGCCTGCAGCGCGGCGGCGCGGGCCGCGTCCGCCTGCGGGTGCAGCGCGCCCACCAGCACCGCACCGGGCTTGAACCGCGCGACCAAGGCCGGCGGCGGCGCCTGCACGCACAGCACCAGGTCGGCAGCGTCCACGGCATCGTCGATCTGCGCGCCGGCATCGCGGTAGGCCTGGTCGGTGAACCCGGCCGCGAGGCCGGCACCGGCCTGCACCTGCACCCTGGCCCCGGCCGCCAGCAGCTTCTTCACCGTCTCCGGCGTGGCAGCCACGCGCCGCTCGCCCGCCGCGGCTTCCTTCAACACCCGTACCTCAACGGCCATGCCCGTCCCCGATGCGCAGTGGATTACGCCGGGGATCGTAGCAAAGCAGGTCGGTCCTCAGTGCACCGTGGACGTCTGCGGGTCGAGCCGGTCGATCACGCCCTGCATGGCGCTGTCGAACGCGCCGTCGTCGACGTGCGGGCGCAGGCGGCCGAGCCGCTCCATCACCACCAGCTCCTCCGGCGAGGCCACGCAGAAGCGGATGCCACGGCGGTTGACGAACAGCAGGCGCGAGGAAATCGGGCTGACCCAGGACAGCTTGCCGGCCTGCACCTTGCCGTCCTTGTCGATGAAATCCAGCCAGGTACCGATGTCCATGGCGCGGTAGCGGGCGGCATCGGCATGGTCGACGCTCTCCGGGCGCGCCTCGGCGCCCAGGTCCAGCGCCGCCGATTCCTGCGCCGGCGGCGTCGGCAGGCTGACCTGCGGCAGCTCCGGCAGCGCCCGTTCCAGCTCCGGGCGCGCCTCGGCGATGGCCTGCAGCGTGTCGTGCAGCGCGTCGATCGCGCCGACACTGCCCTCGCCATGCAGGCCGACGCTGGCGAACACCTTGCGCAGGCCCGGCTGGATGGACTGCAGCCACGGCTTGCCGACCACGTGCCGGCGCGCCTCGGCCACTTCCTCGAGCAACACGTCGGCCACTGCCAGCGCTTCGCCGACCGACTCGCCGTCGTCGCCTTCGCGCAGCAGGCTCATGGTCAGGTGGTGGTTCCAGGGCTGGCGCAGGAAGCCTTCGATCGCCGCCGGCAGCGGCGCGCCCTGCAGCCGCCGCTCCAGTTCGGCCAGGGCACGGCCGCGGGCCAGCTCCAGCTTCTCCTGGCCGCGCTGGGTCTCGGTCGCGCGGCGCTCGGCGATCTCGATGCGGCGCCGATGCTGGGCAAGGAACTCGCGGAACTCCTCTTCCAGGGTCAGGAAGATCGCCAGGTTCTCGTTGAACTCGGCGATCAGCCGGTCGATGATCTCCTCGACCTTGCCCATCAGCGCGCGCTCGGCCTGGCTTTCGCCGGCGTTGCCCTCGCAGGCCTCGGCCAGCGAGTTGAGCAGGCGCCGTGCCGGGTGGGTCTTCTGCACGAACATGCGCCGGTCCAGCAGCGCGACCTTGACGAAGGGCACCACCAGGCGGCCGATCAGTTCGCGCGAGCGGCCTTCCAGCTCGCGCTCGTCCAGCATCACGTCGAACAGCATGCCGACCAGGTCGATGGCGTCCTCGTCCTGCGGGTCCAGCCGCGCCTGCCCCGGATCGACGCCGAGGCGGGTGGCGCCGGAAATCACTTCGTTCTTGAGCCGTTGCGCCAGCGACTCGCTCTGGTCGCCCACCGCCGCGCGCAGGGTCGCCGTGGGCGTGGCCTGCAGCAGCGAGAGCACCGACATCATTTCGTGCTGGCTGAGCGGACGTTGCTGGCCGACCGCCACCTGCGCTGCGGCAGTGGCGTCCTCGCGCACGTGGCGGGTCTGCGCCAGCAGTTCGTGCAGCGCCTCCAGGATCATGTTCTGGCCGCTCGCCGACGGGTTGCCGTCATAGCCTCCCGGATTGCCGGCCTGCAGTTCGCTGCGGTGCCGGGCCCAGCGCTCGGTGAAGCGTCGCGCCCAGGCCGGGGCATGCTGCGGATCGGACAGGTCCTCGTCGTCGCCATGCGGCATGCCGGCATCGGCTTCTGCCGGCCGAGCCGGGCGCGGCGCGGCGGCAGGTCGCTGCGGTGGCGGCTGCGAGATGGCCGGCATCACCCCGGCCTGCGCCAGGCGCTCGTCGACATCGCGGTAGATGCGCCCCACCTGCACGGCGAACTCGCGTTCGCACAGCTTGATCAGCACCAGCCGCACCTCGGCGGCCAGGTCGCACACGCCGAACGCCTCGTGCACCGCCACGCCGATGTGTTCCGGGCCGATCGGGTTGAGGTCGATGTCGAGCCCGTCCACGCCGCTGATCCAGGCCAGGCGGCGATCCAGCCGTGCCAGCACAGGCTTCCATTCGCGCAATACCACCGCGGCGAAATTGCGCACCGCCAGGCGCGACTCCAGGTCGTGCTCGGATACCAGGCTCAGCCCGGTCTCGCCCTGCCCGGCCTGCGCCAGTGCGGCCTCGGCCGACAGCGGCGCGGCGGCCTCGAGCGCGGCCCACGCCTGTCGCAGGTGGGCGCCGAAGCGCGCGGTGATGTCGTCGCGGCGCCGGCGCAGTTCGCGCATGCCGTCGAGGAAGACCAGCTGCGATGCGCCCGCGGTCTCGGCACGGTCGAACAGGGCATCGTCGAACCCGGCCAGTACGCGCGCGAAGGTGGCCGACAACGGCGGCAGCGCGGCTTCGCGCGCCAGCGACAGCAGGTCCGGATTATGGCCGGGGCGCTCTGGAAGATGCGGCTGGGACATCATGCGCAGTGGCTCCGCACCTTCGCAGGCGCTGCTCCTGTAAGGATCGTATGGAAGAAAGCGGACAGCCCCCCGGTCTCCGCCCACGCATGGTAGGGGGAGAAGCTGAACAGGGCCAGTGATGCAGTCCGCACTTTGTACCTCGCCACCGGCAACCCGGCATGTCGCGCCATGCTAAGCGTACCGCTGTGAATTGGCGAGAAATCCGCCAGCGGGCGCCCGCGACGGAGTACTCAGATTCGTCCTGCCCGTGGCCGGAGGGGCGTCCGCACCCCGGCGTCTATAATCCATGGCCGTCTTTCCCGCGAATGTCCCATGTCCGATTCCTGCTTCCTGCAAGCGCTGGACCAGCGCCGCTCGGTCCCGTCCCTGCAACTGGCCGAGCCGGGCCCGGACGACGCAACCGTGCTGGCCATGCTGGCGGCCGCGGTGCGCGTTCCCGACCACGGCAAGCTGGTGCCGTTCCGCGTGCTCCGCCTGCGCGGCGATGCCCGCCACGCGCTGGGCGACTACCTGGCCCGGCGCAGCCGCGAGCGCACCCCGGACGCCTCGCCGGCGGCGGTCGAGAAGGACCGCCAGCGCTTTTCGCACGCGCCGCTGGTACTGACGGTGGTCGCGCGCCTGCAGGACAACCCCAAGGTGCCCGAGCAGGAACAGCTGCTGACCGCCGGCTGCGTGTGCTTCGCCCTGCTGCAGGCGGCGCAGGGCTTCGGCTTCGGCGCGCAGTGGCTGACCGCGTGGATGGCCTACGACGAAGGCGTGGCGCGCCACCTGGGGCTGGCCGCGAACGAACGCATCGTCGGCTTCATCCATGTCGGCACGCCCCGGATGCGGGCGCCGGAGCGCGCGCGGCCGGATCCGGCCAGCCTGCTGCAGGACTGGCAGCCGTGACCGGCATCCAGGCCAGGCAGCCGCTCTACCTGGTCGACGCCAGCCTGTACGTGTTCCGCGCCTGGCACTCGATGCCCGACAGCTTCCAGGACGCGCAGGGCTGGCCCACCAACGCCGTTCACGGCTTCACCCGCTTCCTGCTGGACCTGCTGGAGCGCGAGCGCCCGGCGCACATCGCCGTGGCCTTCGACGAGGCGCTGGACAGCTGCTTCCGGCACCGCCTGTATCCGGCCTACAAGGCCAACCGCGAGCCGGCGCCTGAAGCGCTGCGCCGCCAGTTCGCGCACTGCAAGGCGCTGTGCGCGGCGCTGGGGCTGGAAGTGCTGGCCGACCGCGACTACGAGGCCGACGACCTGATCGGCAGCGCGTTGCATGCCGGCCGCGACCATGCGCTGCGCGGGGTGATCGTCTCGGCGGACAAGGACCTGTCGCAACTGCTGCTCGAACATGACGAGCAGTGGGACTACGCGCGCAACCAGCGCTGGGGCGCGGGCGGGGTCAAGGCGCGCCACGGCGTGCATGCCCACCAGATCGCCGACTACCTGGCGCTGTGCGGCGACGCGGTGGACAACATCCCCGGCATCAGCGGCATCGGCGCCAAGTCGGCGGCGGTGCTGCTGGCCCACTTCGGCAGCCTCGACGCGCTGCTGGAGCGGATCGACGAGATCCCGTTCCTGCGCCTGCGCGGCGCCGCGCAGATGGCCACGCGCCTGCGCCAGCAGCGCGAACTGGCGCTGCTGTTCCGGCAACTGACCACCATCGCCGTGGATGCGCCGCTGGCCCCGGCCACGCCCGCCTTCACCCGCGCCGCGGCCGATGCCGACATGCTCGACGGCCTGTGCGGATCGCTGCGCTTCGGCCCGCTCACCCGGCGCCGGCTGCTGGCCGCCGCCGGCCTGGAAACCGCCTTCCCCTCCACCCACGAATCCGCATGAGCCAGAACACCGCAGCCCCCCGCGTCGTCTACGAAGGCCGCTACCAGCGCATGGTGGTGCGCGGCACCTGGGAATACAGCGAACGCACCCACGCCGGCGGCCTGGCCGCGATCATCATCGCCGTCACTCCGGACGACGAGGTGCTGTTCGTCGAACAGTTCCGGGTGCCCCTGCAGGCGCGCACGATCGAAATGCCGGCCGGGCTGGTCGGCGACATCACCGCCGGCGAATCGATCGAGGCCTCGGCGATCCGCGAACTGGAGGAGGAAACCGGCTGGACCGCCGACCACGCCGAGGTGCTGATGATCGGCCCGACCTCCTCCGGCGCCAGCAGCGAGAAGATCGCCTTCGTGCGCGCCACCGGCCTGCGCCGGGTCGGCGAGGGCGGCGGCGACGACAGCGAGGACATCACCGTGCACAGCATCGCGCGCGATCGCGCCGCGGCCTGGCTGGTGGAGAAGATGGGCCAGGGCTACGAACTGGACGCCAAGCTCTGGGCCGGGCTGTGGATGATCGAACACCACCTGGACGGCCGGCCACGATGAGCCGGCTCGACAACCCGGCCGAGCGCCTGGCCCCGCCGCTGCTGGGCCCGCAGGACCCGCCGCCGTTCACCGTGCACAACCCGTACGGCCGCTCGCCGTTCCTGCTGCTGGCCGACCACGCCGGGCAGCGGGTTCCGGCCGCACTGGACGACCTCGGCCTGGCGCCGGCGGAACTGGACCGGCACATCGGCTGGGACATCGGCATCGCCGGCACCACCCGCGCACTGGCGCGGCAACTGGACGCCTTCGCCATCGAGCAGACCTATTCGCGGCTGGTGATCGACTGCAACCGGCCGCTGGCCTCGCCGACGCTGATGCCGGAGACCAGCGACGGCACCGCCATTCCCGGCAATGCCGGGCTGGTCCGCGCACAACGGCAGCAACGCATCGCCGCCATACACGCGCCCTACCATGCGCGCATCGCGGCCGAACTGGACCGGCGCCACGATGCCGGCGTGCCGACGCTGCTGGTGATGATGCACAGCTTCACCCCGGTGATGGACGGCGCCGCGCGCCCCTGGCATGCCGGGGTGCTATACCACCGCGATGCGCGGTTCGCACAGGCGCTGCTGCAGGCGCTGCGCGAGGAGGGCGACCTGGTGGTCGGCGACAACCAGCCGTATTCGGTCAGCAGCACCAGCGACTACGCGGTGCCGGTGCATGGCGAAGCCCGCGGGCTGGTGCACGTGGAACTGGAGATCCGCCAGGACCTGATCGCCAATGCCGCCGGGCAACAGGCCTGGGCGGAGCGGCTGGCGCGGATCTTCACCGCCTTGCAGCCGCGGCTGCTGCAGCTCCGCTAGCGCCGGCCGCCACCGGCGCAACGCCGGCGCCTCCAGCCTCGAGCAGGGCCTGCAGGACGTCAGCGCAATGTCACGCCGACGGCTGCGCATGCGCGGCCCCACCCGAGGCATGCGCACACCCCGTCGTCATCGTGGCAGGCGGCAAGCACCCGGCAGCACCTGGGCGGGGTCGAGCAGCCCGGTCATGCGTCGCTGGCCACGCATCCGCGGGCCGCACGGGCTGGCGGCGCCACGCGCAGGCCCAGGGCGATGACCACGCCGAGCAGCGCGAACAACGCCGCGCCGTACTCGGCGCGCACCAGGCCGGCCAGCGCGCTTGGCGAACCGGCCGGGCCGGCACCGGCGTTGGCGACCATCACCAGCACCGCCAGGCCCAGCGCGCCACCGATCTGCTGCGCGGTCGCGGCCATGCCCGAGGCGACGCCCTGCTGCGCGGCCGGCACGCCCTGCCCGGCCACGATCCACATCGAAGTCCAGGTCATGCCCTGGCCGACGCTCAGCACCACCACCCCGGGCAGCAACGGCCAGAAGTGCGCGCCATGCGGCAGCATCGCCGCCACCCAGGCGATGCCCAGGGCGCCGGCCAGCTGCCCCACGACCAGTACCGTGCGCGCGCTCCAGCGCCGCAGCGTCCACTCGGCCAGCCGGATGCCGACCGTGCACACCGCGGTGGCCGGCAGGAAGGCCAGCCCGGCCTGCAGCGGACTCCAGCCATAGCCATCCTGGAAATACAGCGCCATGAAGTAGTACTGCACGCCATAGCTGCTCATGAAGGCGAAGGTCAGGCCCAGTGCCGCACGCAGGCCGGGCAGGCGCAGCAGCGCGAACTGCATCAGCGGATCGCGGCTGCGCCGTTCGATCCACACGAACACGACCAGCAGCAGCGCCGACAGCAGCAGGCAGCCCAGCGTGGCCGGCGCCGCCCAGCCCCATTCCGGCCCCTGCACCAGGGTGGCCACCAGCAGGCTGCCGCCCAGGGTCACGGCGATGCAGCCGGCAAGGTCGAACGAACGGCCCCGCGCACGCGGGCCATCGACCGGCAGCCAGGCGCCGGCGGCGACGGCACACGCCGTGGCCAGCGGCACGATCACCGCCAGCACCGCCGGCCAGCCGAAGGCCTGGGTCAGTACGCCGCCGAGCAGCGTGCCCAGCGCCAGACCGGCCGCGCTGGCCATGCTCCAGATCGCCAGCGCGCGGTTGCGCGCCGGGCCTTCGGCGTACAGCGTGTTGATCAGTGCCAGGGTGGCCGGGAACAGCAATGCGGCGCCGATGCCCTGCGCGGCGCGCGCCAGGATCAGCAGCGTGGCATCCGGCGCCAATGCGCCCAGCAGCGAGGCCAGGGCGAACAGCAGCATGCCCAGCCGGTAGAACCGGCGGCGCCCGATCAGGTCGGCGGCACGGCCGCCCAGCAGCAGGCTGCCACCGAAAGCCACCGTATAGGCACTGACCACCCACTGCAGCTGCTGCGCGTTGATCTGCAGCGCGCGGCCCATGTCATGCAGGGCGACGAAGATGATGGTGGCATCCAGGGCGATGATCAGCTGCGCGGTGGCCAGCAGGGCCAGCGCCCGGCGTGGGTATTTCAGGGAAGGCATCGGCGATGGCACGTCCAGGGGGGGAGCGCAGTCTCTTTGATGCAGCTCGATCAATAAACCCACGAATTACCATATCTGCGATGATCAGACGCATGAATGGATCCGCGATGGACCTCAATGCCGTGCGCATGCTGGTACAGGTGGCCGAAGCGCGCAGCTTCACCGTTGCGGCCGGCCAGCTTGGCCTGAGCCAACCCGGGCTCTCGCGCGCGATCAGCCGGCTGGAGGCCGCACTGGGAGTGAAGCTGCTGCAGCGGAACACGCGCAACGTGGCGCTGACTCCGGATGGCCGCCAGTTCGTCGAGCAGGTCGCCCCGCTGCTGTGCGGTTTGGAGGATGCCGAGCGGCAGCTGGCAGACCGCCCGTGCACGCCTTCGGGCACGCTGAAGATCAGCGCACCGTCGATGTTCGGGCGCAAAGTGCTGGTGCCGCTGCTGGCGCCCTTGCTGGAGCGGCATCCGCAGCTGCAGGTGGAAGCGGTGCTGAGCGACCGCCTGGTCGACCTGGTCGAGGAAGGTTTCGACGCCGCGCTGCGGACCGGCGTCATCGCCGACCAGCGCATCGTGGCCCGCCCGCTGCGGCCGCTGCGCTGGGTGACGGTGGCCAGCCCGGACTACCTTGCCCGGCACGGCAGGCCGGCCGATGTGCAGGCGCTGCGTGCACATGCCTGCCTGGCGGTGCGCAACCTGCGCAGCGGCCGGCTGGTGGACTGGCAGTTCCTGCAGGACGGGCAGCTGGGCGAGTTCACGCCGCCGGCGCGGATGGTGTTCGACAGCGGCGACCCGTTGGTGGAAGCGGCCATCGCCGGCATCGGCATCGTGCAGGTGATGGACTTCGCCGTGGCCGACGCCCTGGCCGATGGTCGCCTGCAGCGCGTGCTGCAGCCATTCGAGGGCCGCAGCCGCGAACTGTCGCTGATCTACCCGCCGTCGCGCCAGCGTTCGCCCAAGCTCCAGGCACTGGCCGAGGCCCTGCTGGCCGGGCGCTGGTAGTGCCGGCCGCCGGCCGGCACCGCCGGGCCACCGCCGCGGCGGTGGCGACTCCGATCAACCGGCGAAGCTGTCGGTGGCGCGCACCAGCGCGTCCACGTTCTCCGCCTCGAACGCCGAATGCCCCGAGGCCGGGGTGATGTGCAGCTGCGCTTTCGGCCAGGCCTTGTGCAGGTCCCAGGCGTTGGCCAGCGGGCACACCACGTCGTAGCGGCCATGCACGATCACCCCGGGGATGTCGGCGATGCGGTGCGCGTCGCGCAGCAGCTGGTCCTCGACCTCGAAGAAGCCGCCGTTGACGAAGTAGTGGTTCTCGATGCGGGCGAAGGCCAGCGCGAACTGCGGGTCTTCGTGGCTGTTGATGAAGTCGTCGTCCACGTGCAGGAAGCTGGTGGCGCCTTCCCACACGCTCCATGCCCTGGCCGCGGCCAGCCGGGTGGCTTCGTCATCGCTGGTCAGGCGACGGTGGAAGGCGGAGATCAGGTCGTGCCGCTCCACCGCCGGGATCGCGTTGACGTAGTGGTCCCAGGCGTCGGGGAACAGGCGGCTGGCGCCTTCCTGGTAGAACCATTCCAGCTCCCAGCGGCGCAGCATGAAGATGCCGCGCAGGACCAGCTCGGTCACGCGCTGCGGATGGGCCTGCGCATAGGCCAGCGCCAGGGTCGAACCCCAGCTGCCGCCGAACACCTGCCAGCGGTCGACCGCAAGGTGCCCGCGCAGCGTCTCGATGTCGGCCACCAGGTCCCAGGTGGTGTTGTCCACCAGGTCGGCGTGCGGCGTGGAACGGCCGGCGCCACGCTGGTCGAACAGGATGATCCGGTACTTCGCCGGATCGTGGAACTGGCGCATCTTCGCCGTGCAGCCACCGCCGGGCCCGCCATGCAGCATCACCACCGGCTTGCCGTCGGGGTTGCCGCACTGTTCGTAGTACAGCGTGTGGCGCTCGTCGACCTTGAGCGTACCGGTGTCGTAGGGCGTGATGGCGGGGTAAAGCGTGCGCATGCGCTGGCTCACTGGCTGGAAGAACGCCCGATTGTAGAGCGCCGCGCCCGCGCCCGGGTCGCAGCGGGCATGGCCCGCTACGCGGCACAGACCCGGTTGCGGCCCTCGCGCTTGGCGCGGTAGAGCTGGCGGTCGGCGGCGGCCAGCAACGTGCGCGGGGATTCCTGCCCGGGGCGGCACTCGGCCACGCCGATGCTGGCGGTGACCACCAGCCCCGGATCCACCTCGTCCATGCGTGTCCGGGCCAGCGCCAGCCGCAGTGCCTGCAGCCGCTGCAGCGCCTGCTCCAGGGTCAGGCCGCGCAGCACCGCCAGGAACTCTTCGCCGCCATGCCGCGACACGAACTGCTCGCCGTCCAGGTGCAGGCGCAGCAGCTCGGCCACTTCGCGCAGCACCCGGTCGCCGCCGTGGTGGCCGTGGCGGTCGTTGATCTGCTTGAAATGGTCGATGTCGATCAGCGCCACGCACAGGGGCTCACCGCGGTCGCCGGCGCGTTCCAGCGCCTGGCGCAGGTGGAGCTCGGCCGCACGCCGGTTGGGCAGGCCGGTCAGCACGTCGTGCGTGGCCTGGTGCTCCAGCCGCTGCAGCAGCCGGTCGCGCTCGGCGCCGGCCAGTTCCAGCGCGCGGTTCTTGTCGCTCAGCTCCTCGGTGCGCGCGGCGATCACCTCGCTGAGCCGGTGCTGGCTGCGCCGGTAGCTGGCGGTGCGCAGCCAGAACCCCAGCACCACGGCCGCCACCAGCGCCAGGCCGAGCAGCACCTGCGAGGACGTGCGCCTCCATAGCGGCGGCACGACCTCCAGTGCCATCTCCGCCCCCCCCACTTCCGGCTGCCGCGCCCAGTCCAGCGGCAGCGCCATGGCCTGTACTTCCAGCCGGTACTGGCCAGGTGGCAGGTTGGTGTAGACCGCCTCGGTGCCACTGCCCGCCTCCACCCAGCCGGCGTCGAAGCCACGCAGGCGGTAGCGGTAGCGCATCTTGTCAGGCGCACGGAAATTGAGCGCCGTGTAGGCCACCGCCACCCGCCGCGCGTCCGGCTCCAGCCGCAGCAACGCCGCCGGCGCCCGTGCGACGCCGTCCACCGAAACCGCCTCGAACACCACCGGCGATGCCTTGCCGTCGTAACGGCCGGCGATGCGCGGGTCGATCAGGCCCAGCCCGGCCGACGTCGGAAACGCCAGCGCACCATTGCTGGCACGCCACCCGGCGGGCATCGAGGCACCGTTGCCCTGGCTGCCGGGCATGCCGTCGCTGCGATCCATCACGTGCACGGCCAACTGCCGGCGGGTGCCGGCGTCGATCTGGTCCAGCTCCGCGCGGGCGACGCGGAACACGCCGATGTTGCTGGGCAGCCACAGGTTGCCGGCCTGGTCGTCGATGATCCGGAACAGCTTGTCGCGCGGCAGGCCATGGCGGTGGTCGTAGACCCGGAAGCTGCCGTTGCGCATGCGCAGCAGGCCGCGGTCGCTGGCGATCCACAGATCGCCGCCCGGGTCACGCAGGAAGTCGAACACGTATTGCGCGGGCACCTCGCCCTCCGCGCCCCAGGTACGCAATACGTCGTCGGGCCCGAGCGCGGCCATGCCCCCGGTGGTGCCGATCCACAGCGTGCCATCGGGGTCGCGGTACAGCGCCTGCACCACCGCGGCGGGCTGTTCCCTGCTGTCCAGGCGCAACCGCAGGCGCCCGTCGCGATAGTGGCTCAGGCCGTGGGTGCCGCCGATCCACAGGCCGCCGTCGGGGTCGGCCAACAGTGCCCGCACGATCGGCTCGCGCGGGCCACCGAGGCGGATCCGCTGTTTCACCCTGCCCTGCGCATCCAGCGCGAACACCCCCTGGTCGTAGGTACCCGCCCACAACGTGCCGTCGCGCCAGGCCAGCGCCAGCACCGAGGGGTCGCGGCCGCCTGCCGCGCCCAGCCGCACCCGCTGCATGCGCCGCTGGTGCCAGCGGTCCAGGCCATCGGCGTGTCCGATCCACAGCGCCCGGTCGTCGCTCTGCAGGACCACCCGGACATAGTCGCTGCCCAGCCCGTCCTTGCGGGTGAAGCCGACCGCGGCAACCTCCGCCACGCGGTGCAGGCCGTCGGTGCTGCCACTCCAGACCAGTCCCTCGCGGTCGACGAGCAGGGCCGCGCTTACCGGGCCGGCGATATCCAGGCGTTCGTCGCCATCGCCGGCGTGGCGCAGCAGCTCGCCGCTGGACAGGCTCATCCAGATCGCGCCGACACCGTCGCGCAGGACCGCCTCGACGCGGTCGCCCGGGTGCAGGTGCTCGACCCTGCCGTCGCGATCTTGCCAGTACACGCCATTGACGGTGGCCAGCAGCCAGCCACCGGCGCCATCGCCGGCAATGCCGCGCACCGCATGGGTACCCGCCCAGTCCGCCCAGGGCATGGCGCGCCCGTCCTGCAGCCGGTAGGCGCCAGCATCGGTGGCGACCAGCACGGCGCCGTCACCGCCATCGGCCAGCGCGTTGACCCGCACGCCGGGCAGGCCGGCATCGGCGCCGGCGTCGTGGATGCGACCGTGCACATCCATCCGCAGCAGGCGGTTGGCCGAGGCGATCCATAGTTCGCCGCCGGCGCCACGCAGCAGCGCGGTGACCGGCAGGCGGCGGGCGCCGGGCTCGCCCAGACGTTGCCAGCGCCCCCGGTAATGGCGGAACACGCCATCGGCCGCGGTACCGAACAGGACCCCGCCGTCGGGCTCGGCGAGAATGCTGAACACGCCCGACAACTCCGCGCCGGGGGTGTTCTGGCGGTCGAAAACGGTGAACCTGCGGCCGTTGAAACGGACCACGCCTTCCCAGGTCCCGGCCCAGATGAAACCGTCGCGGTCCTGCGCCAGCGCATGCACCAGGTTGTGCGGCAAGCCATCGTCCATGGTCCAGTCGCTGACCATGTAATGGCGTCCATCCGCGGCCCGCGCCGCCGGCAGCCAGGCAAGGCAGGCCAACACCAGCGCCATGCATCCATACCATGACGCCAGCCATGTGCTGCGCACGCATGGATCCCTGTGCCGGACGCTCTGGCTACTGCGGACCAACAGAACCGTCTCCCTTCGCGGTTTGGCGCGGCCGGCCACCCAGGCCGGCCGCGCCGTTCCAATCTACCACCGCAAAGTTACGGGTATCGGCCGTCAGGACGCGGCGGCTGCACCGTTCAGCTTGCCGCCTCGTCCGGCCGCACCCGGAACCAGGCCGCATACAGCGCCGGCAGGAACACCAGGGTCAGCACCGTGCCGACGATCAACCCGCCCATGATCGAGATCGCCATCGAGCCGTAGAACGCGCTGCGCGAGAGCGGGATCATCGCCAGCACCGCGGCCAGCGCGGTCAGCACGATCGGGCGGAAGCGGCGCACGGTGGCGTCGATGATCGCGTGCCAGCGGTCGTGCCCGGCATCGATGTCCTGCTGGATCTGGTCCACCAGGATCACCGAGTTGCGCATGATCATGCCCGCCAGCGCGATGGTGCCCAGCAGCGCCACGAAGCCGAACGGCACCCGGAAGATCAGCAGGAACAGGGTCGCGCCGATGATGCCCAGCGGCGCGGTGACCAGCACCATCGCCGCACGCGAGAAGCTGCGCAGCTGCAGCATCAGCAGGGTCACCACCACGATCAGGAACAGCGGCATGCCGGCCTTGATCGAGTTCTGCCCGCGCGCCGAATCCTCCACCGTGCCGCCGACTTCCAGCAGATAGCCGTCCGGCAAGGCGGCACGGATGCCGTCCAGGGTCGGCAGGATCTGCCCGGTGACCTCCGGCGGCAGCAGGCCGTCGGCGATGTCCGCGCGCACGGTGACCGTGGGCAGGCGGTTGCGGTGCCAGATGATGCCATCCTCGAACACGTACTCGAGCCGGGCCACCTGCGACAGCGGCACCGCGGTACCACTGGGCGTGGGAATGGCCAGGCTGGCGAGCATGTCGAGCCGCGCGCGCTCGTCGTCCGGGCCGCGCAGCAGCATGCCGATCTGGCGGTTGCCCTCGCGGTAGGTGCTCACCTGCATGCCCGACAGCGAGCTGCTCAGGAAGTGCGCGATCTGCGCGCTGCTAACGCCCAGCGCGCGGGCGCGCTCCTGGTCTACCACCAGCCGCACCACCTTGCTCGGCTCGGACCAGTTGAGGTTGACGTTGGCCACGTGCGGGTTCTGCCGCACCTTGTCGGCGACCTGGCGGGCGATGGCCTGCACCCGGTCGATGTGCTCGCCGGACACGCGGAACTGCACCGGGTAGCCCACCGGCGGCCCGTTCTCCAGCCGGGTCACGCGCAGCTGCACGTCGGTGAACCGCGGCACCACCTCCTTCAGCAGCCAGTCGCGCACCGCCTCGCGGGCATGGATGTCCTGTGCGAGCACCACGAACTGGGCGAAATTGGTCGCCGGCAGCTGCTGGTCCAGCGGCAGGTAGAAGCGCGGCGAACCGCTGCCCACGTAACCGACGTAGTTGGCGATGTCCTGGCGCTGCTTCAGCAGCGCCTCCAGCTTGTGCGCCTGCGCCTGGGTGGCGGCCAGCGACGCGCCTTCGGCCAGCTCGATGTCCACCATCAGCTCCGGCCGGGTCGAATCCGGGAAGAACTGCTGTGGCACGAAGCGGAACATCACCAGCGAGAACACGAACAGGCCGATGGTGGCGAAGATCACCAGCCAGCGGCGCCGCAGGCAGGCGTCGAGGAAACGCCGGAAGCGCTGGTAGAACGCGCTCTTGTACGGGTCGTGGTCGTGTTCCAGCTGCCTGGGCCGGATCAGGTGCGCGAGCGCCGGATTGCGGTCGGCCCAGCGCAGGCGCAGCGCATGCCAGCGTGCGCCCAGGCTGCCCGGGCGCGGCGGCTGCGGGTTGTGCAGGTCCGGCAGCATCTTGTCGCCCAGGTACGGGATGAACAGCACCGCGGCGATCCACGACACCACCAGGGCGATGGTCACCACTTGGAACAGCGAGCGGGTGTACTCGCCGGTACTGGAGGCGGCGGTGGCGATGGGCAGGAAGCCGGCGGCGGTGATCAGCGTGCCGGTCAGCATCGGGAACGCGGTCGACTCCCAGGCGAAGCTGGCCGCGCGCAGGCGGTCGTAGCCCTGCTCCATCTTGGTGGCCATCATTTCCACCGCGATGATCGCGTCGTCCACCAGCAGTCCCAGCGCCAGTACCAGCGCGCCCAGCGAGATCTTGTGCAGGCCGATGTCGAACTGGTGCATGACGAAGAAGGTCATCGCCAGTACCAGCGGGATCGACACCGCCACCACCAGCCCGGTGCGCCAGCCCAGCGAGAAGAAGCTCACCAGCAGCACGATCACCACCGCCTCGGTCAGCACCTTGACGAACTCGCCGACCGAATCCTTCACCGCGTGCGGCTGGTCGGAGACCTTGCGCAGCTCCATGCCCGCCGGCAGCGTCTCCTGCAGCCGCGCGAACTCGTCGTCCAGCGCCTTGCCGAGCTTGAGGATGTCGCCGCCGTTCTTCATCGCCACCGCGATGCCGATGGCGTCCTCGCCCATGAAACGCATCTTCGGCGACGCCGGGTCGGCGAAGCCGCGCCTGACCTGGGCGATGTCGCCCAGGCGCACGGTACGGTCGCCGGCGCGGATCGGGAACGCGGCGATGTCCTCGACCGAATCGAACTGCCCGGTCACCCGCATCTGCACGCGGTCGCTGCCGGTCTCGAACCAGCTGGCGGGGGTGACCGCGTTCTGGTCGGCCAGCGCCTGCTGCACCTGCTGCAGCGACACCCCCAGCGTGGCCAGCTTGGTGTTGGACAGCTCGATCCAGACCTTTTCGTCCTGCAGGCCGAGCAGGTCTACCTTGCCGACGTCGGCCACGCGCTGCAGCTCCAGCTGGATGCGGTCGGCGTAATCGCGCATCAGCGCGTAGTCGAAGCCCTTGCCGGTCAGCGCGTAGATGTTGCCGAAGGTGTCGCCGAATTCGTCGTTGAAGAACGGCCCGACCACCTCGGCCGGCAGCTGCGAGCGGATGTCGCCGACCTTCTTGCGCACCTGGTAGAACAGCTCGGGCACGTCCTTGGAGCGCATCGAGTCGCGCGCCATGAAGATCACCTGCGACTCCCCAGGCCGCGAGTACGACTGGATGAACTCGAACTGCCCGGTGTTCATCAGCGCCTTCTCGATCGGCTCGGTCACCTGCCGCGAGACCTGCTCGGCGGTGGCCCCCGGCCATGCCGCCTGCACCACCATCGCCTTGAACGTGAACGGCGGATCCTCGGACTGGCCGAGGTGCTTGTAGGACCACGCGCCGATGACCGCCAGCGCGATCATCATGAACAGCACCAGCGCGCGGTTGCCCAGTGCCCACTCGGAAAGATTGAAGCGGCGCACGCCTCAGTCCTCCTTCCGGGCCGGAGCGGGTGCGGCCAGGACCGGCTTGTTGGCCCGGTCCACCGCCGTCACCGGCTGGCCCTCGCGCAGCAGGTGGCCGCCGGCGGCGACCACCCAGTCACCGGCGGCCAGCCCGGACAACACCGGCACGCGTTCGGCACCGTAGGCACCCAGCGTCACCTGGCGCAGGTGCAGCGTGCCCTTGGCCGGATCCACCACCCACACCCCGGCCTGCTGCCGGGTCCGGCCCGGCTGCACCGCCGCCAGCGGCACGCTCAGCGCGCCACCCTTGCCGTGGGCCACGTAGACGCGTGCGCTCTGCCCCAGCTCGACCGCATCCAGCGCTTCGGCCGCCAGGCTCACGCGCGTGGCATAGGTGCGCGCCTGGGCATCGGCGGCCGGTGCGATCTCGCGGATGGTGCCGGGCCAGCGCTTGCCGGGCCGGTTCCACAATTCCACTTCCACTGCCTGGCCCACCGCGAATTCACGGATGCCGCTCTCCGGCAGGGCGATGGCGACCTCGCGGGCGCCGTCGGCGGCCAGCGTGTAGATGGCCTGGCCGGCGGCGACCACCTGCCCGGCCTCGGCCTGGCGGCTGGCGATCACCCCGTCGGCCGGCGCGCGCAGCTGCGCGTAGGCGGCCTGGTTGCGGGCCACGTCCAGGTTGGACCGGGCCGCATCGGCCTGGCCCTGCGCCGCCTTCAGCGCGGCGGTCTGCGCATCCAGCGCGGAGCGGCTGACCAGTTGCTGGGCGGCCAGCGCGGTGTAGCGCCGGTGTTCGTCGCGGGCGCGCACCAGGTCGGCCTCGGCGGCCGCGTACTGCGCCTGCGCCGCACGCGCCTGCAGCGCGTAATCGGCCACGTCCAGCTCGGCCAGCAGCTGGCCCTTGCGCACCCGCTCGCCGGCATTGACCTCGCGCCGCAGCAGGTTGCCGCCGACACGGAACGACAACACCGTTTCCTCGCGCGCCCGTATTTCGCCGGGGTATGCGGTGATGGCCTGGCCACTGTCCTGGGGGTGTACGACCAGAACCGGTACGGCATGTGCGGGAGCAGGCTCGGACTTGCCGCAGGCGGCCAACAGGGCCACCAGCAGGGAACCGCCAATCCATGGGGCAATGTTCATGGGTAAGGATCGCTGGAAGATGAAAGGGGGAGGGATGGCGGTTCATCGCCATTACTGAACGAGGCGGTATAGTATAAATATCGAACCAGCTGGTCTAGTATTGTCTGATGTCTTCGCATCATCCTTCCCACCCCACCGGCAAGCCGACCCCGCGCGGCGCCGGTCCCGGCCGCCCCAAGGACCTGGGCAAGCGTGCCGCGATCCTGGAAACGGCCAAGGAAATGTTCATCGAACAGGGTTTCAACGGCGTGAGCATGGACGGCATCGCCGCCGGCGCCGGCGTTTCCAAACTCACCGTCTACAGCCATTTCGGCGACAAGGAGACCCTGTTTTTCGAGGCGATCCAGGCCAAGTGCGTGGAGATGATGCCCGACGAGCTGTTCGTGACCGACAGCGAAGGCCCGCTGCGCGAGCAGCTGCGCGGGATCGGCCATGCGTTCTTCGCGCTGATCAGCAGCGACGAGGCCATCGCCACCCAGCGCATGATGATGACCCCGGAAACCGACGACCGGATCCGCGAGATGTTCTGGCAGGCCGGCCCCAAGCGCACCGAAAGCGCGTTGGCCGAATTCCTCGAGGCCCGCACGGCCCGCGGTGAGCTGGCGATCGACGACCCGCGCCTGGCCGCGCGCCAGTTCTTCTGCCTGATCAAGGGCGAACTGCACGCGCATATGATGTGCGGGCTGTGCGCGGCCCCGGAGCAGCCCGACGCCGAGGCCCACATCGCCACCACGGTCGACTTCTTCATCCGCGCCTATGCGCCCCGCCCCTAACCTGAACGAACCGGAGGTCGTGATGACTTCCGGCACTGCGGACCTGCCGCGGGCACGGCGATGCTTGCCCCGCACTGCCCGCGCCAACCGGTAAAATGGCCGGCCCACTGCGCCGGATTGACGAGACACCATGACGATCGATTACTCCCACGCCCGCGAAATGATGGTCGAACAGCAGGTACGTCCCTGGGACGTGCTGGACCTGCGCGTGCTGGACGTCCTGGCGCGGCTGCCGCGCGAAGCCTTCGTGGCCGAGTCGCACAAGGCGCTGGCCTATGCCGACATCGAACTGCCGCTGGGCCATGGGCAGAAGATGATGAAGCCGGTGGTCGAAGGCCGCATGCTGCAGGCGCTGGACCTGCAGCCGGGCGACGAAGTACTGGAGATCGGCACCGGCAGCGGCTTCATCAGCGCCTGCCTGGGCGAACTGGCCCGCGAGGTGCTGAGCCTTGAAATCCAGCCGGAGCTGGCCGAGCGCGCGCGCGCCAACCTGGATGCCGCCAAGCTCGGCTCCAACGTGCGCATCGAGGTCGCCGACGCGCTGCAGTGGCAGACCCAGCGCCACTTCGACGCCATCTGCATCACCGGTGCGGTGGATACCGTGCCGGCACACATCCTGAAGTGGCTGCGCCCCGGTGGCCGCCTGTTCGTCATCCAGGGCCGCTCGCCGGTGATGGAAGCGGCGCTGATCAAGGCCGACGGCAGCGTGCAGTCCCTGTTCGAAACCGATATCGACTATCTGCTGGGTGCCGCACCGGCCCCGCAGTTCCAACTCTGATCCGCTACATCCAAGGAAGCCGCAATGATCCGCCGATCCCTCGCCCTTGCGCTGGCTGTCGCCCTCTCGCCGCTGGCGGCCAATGCCGCCGACCTGATGCAGGTCTACGAAATGGCCCGCAACGGCGACCCGCAGCTGGCCTCCGCAGAGTCCAACCGGCTGTACACCAAGGAAGGCCAGGTGCAGGCCCGCGCGGCGCTGCTGCCGTCGCTGGGCGGCTCGGCGTCGCTGAACCGCACCCGCTCCTCGCTGGATGGCGTCAGCGGCTCGAGCACCTCCACCTCGCGCAAGTACGGCATCTCGGGTGAGCAGACCCTGTTCAACTGGACCCAGTTCGCCAACCTGCGGACCCAGCGCGAGATCAGCAAGGCAGCCGACTTCGACCTGGAATCGGCGAACGACGACCTGATCGTGCGCACCGCCACCACCTACTTCAACGTCCTGGTGGCGATCGAATCGCTCAGCGCCGCGCAGACCAACGAAGCGGCCGCCAAGAAGCAGTTCGACTACGCCGACAAGCGCCTGGAAGTCGGTCTGGCGCCGATCACCGACGTGCACGAAGCCCGCGCCCAGTACGACCAGGCGCGCGCCAACACCATCCTCGCCCGCAACACCCTGGCCGACGCCTACCAGGCGCTGAGCGAACTGACCGGGCAGCCGGTACAGGGCCTGCGCAGCCTGCCGGAGGACTTCCGTCCGGAACTGCCGGCCAACCGCGGCGACGTCGACAAGCTGGTGGCCGATGCGATCGCCCAGAACCCGGCGCTGAAGGCGCAGGAGCTGAAGGTCAACGCCGCCGAGTCCGGCGTCTCGGCCGCCCGCGGCGGCCACTACCCGACCCTGTCGCTGGGCGGCAGCTGGGGCAAGAGCGCCAATTGGGGCGACAGCGTCGGCGGCTCCTCGTTCGGCCCGGACGCGACCACCAACTCGATCGGCCTGACCCTGAACGTGCCGATCTTCTCCGGTGGCGCCACCCAGTCCTACGTGCGCCAGGCCCTGGCCCAGCGCGACATCGCCCAGGACGGCTACGAGCAGCAGAAGCGCGCGCTGGACCGCAACACCCGCAATGCCTACCAGGCCGTGGTGGCGGGCATCAGCGAGGTCGAGGCACGCCGCCTGGCCGTGGTGTCGGCGCAGAGCGCGTACGACGCCTCGCAGGTCGGCCTGGAAGTCGGTACCCGTACCGTGCTGGACGTGGTGCAGAACCAGCGCACCCTGTTCCAGGCCAAGCTGGACTATGCGCAGGCCCGCTACACCTTCCTGCTCAGCCGGCTGCAGCTCAGCCAGGCCATCGGCGCGCTGGACGTGGCCGAGGTGCAGGACATCAACCGCCTGTTGACCCAGGATGCCGAGGCGCAGCTGGCGGCGGGCAGCATGCAGTAAGTCCCGCCGCTTCACCGGCATGGACATGCGAAAGGCGGGCTTTGGCCCGCCTTTCGCGTATGCGCCATCACGTGGCGCGGAAGCCAGACGTCGCAGCTGCCCCCTACTCCGGTGCCGGCAGCCGCGGCCCGATCAGTTCCAGGGTCCGTTCCAGCGCACCGCGGCCGTTGGCCACCAGCTGCGCGCCGGCCTGGACCATCTGCCGGCGCGCCGGCGCATCCCCCAGCAGGCGCAGCAGTTCGTCGCCGAGCTGGGCGGCATCGCCGCGGATGCTCAGCGCCCCGGCTTCGCTCATCCGCCGCGAGATCTCGGCGAAGTTGTGCAGGTGCGGGCCGGTGATCACCGCCGTACCCATCGCCGCCGGCTCCAGCAGGTTGTGCCCGCCGATGGCCTGCAGGCTGCCGCCGACGAAGGCCACCTGCGCGCAGGCGAAGAACGGCATCAGCTCGCCCAGCGTGTTGAGCACGAACACCTGGGTGTCGGCGCCCGGCCACTGCTCGGCGCTGCGCGTGGCCACGCGCCAGCCCTGGGCCCGCACCGACGCCTCGACCTTGGCGAACCGCTCCGGGTGCCGCGGCGCCCACAGCAGCAGCGCATCGGGATACCGCTCCAGCACGCGCGCATGCAGGTCGATGACCGCCTGCTCTTCGCCTTCGTGGGTGCTGGCGGCGATCCAGGTCACGCGCCCGGCCGGCACATGCGCATGGAACGCGGCGAGCAGCGGCGCCGGATCCGGCGGGTGGATGTCGAACTTCAGGTTGCCCAGCGCGCAGACCTGCTCCTGGCGTGCGCCGAGCACGACGAAGCGGCGCGCATCCTCGCTCGACTGCGCGGCCACGCAGGTCACCGTGCGCAGCGCGCGCCCGACCAGCGGCCGCAGCAGGCGATAACCCTTCAGCGAGCGTGCCGACAGGCGCGCATTGAGGATGTAGACCGGGATCCGGCGATCGCGGCAGCCGAACAACAGGTTCGGCCACAACTCGGTTTCCAGGATCAACGCCAGGCTCGGGCGGAAATGATCGAGGAAACGCCCGGCGCTGCCCGGTACGTCGTAAGGCAGGTAGACGTGGTCCACCGCGTCGCCCCACAACGCGCGCACCCGCTGCGAACCGGTGGGGGTGATGGTGGTGATGACCCAGCGGATGTCCGGGCGCTGCCGGCGCAGCGCATCCACCACCGGCGCGGCGGCGTTGACCTCGCCCACCGAGACCGCGTGCAGCCACACGCAGGGCCTGCGCCCGCTTTCCGGATACGACGCATAGCGTTCGTCCCAGCGCTTGAAGTATTCGCGCACGCGGAAGCCGCGCCATACCAGGTGATAGACGGTGATGGGCAGCAGCAGGTACAGCAAGGCCGAGTACAGGCCCCGCAGCAGCAGTTCGACGGGATCCTTGCGCATCCGGCGAGGATACCTATGCGCGGCGAACTAGTGGATAGGAAACCGGCGGAGCTGCATGCGCGGCCATCGCCCCGGCCGCTTCCGGGTGCCCATCCGCGGGTTCCTCATTAGAATCCCCCCATGTCCGACACCCCCACCTCCGCCACCCGCCCGTCACTGTGGCAACCACGCCACTGGCCGACGTTCGCCTGGCTGGCGCTGGCCATGCTGGGCGCACGCCTGCCCTGGATGCTGCAGCGCGCGATCGGCCGCGGCATCGGCTGGCTGGCGCTGCACCTGGCCGGTACCCGCCGGCATGCCGCCGAGGTGAACATCCGCCTGTGCTTTCCCGAGCAGGACGAGGCCTGGCGGCGGCAACTGCTGCGCGACAGTTTCGATGCGCTCGGCGTGGGCATCTTCGAGTTCGCCCGCGCCTGGTGGGGCAGCATCGACGCGATCCGCCCGCGGGTGGAGATCCAGGGCCTTGAGCACCTGCAGGCACTGCAGGCGCAGGGCCGCGGCGTGTTGCTGGTGTCAGGACACTTCATGACCCTGGAGATGTGCGGGCGGCTGCTGTGCGACCACGTGCCGCTGGCCGGCATGTACCGGCGCTACCGCAACCCGGTGATGGAATGGGCGGTCAAGCACGGCCGCCTGCGCTACGCCAGCGCGATGTTCGCCAACGAGGACATCCGCGCCACCGTGCGCCACCTGAAGAAAGGCGGCCTGCTCTGGTACGCGCCCGACCAGGACATGCGCGGCAAGGATTCGGTGTTCGTGCCGTTCTTCGGGGTACCCGCTTCCACCATCACCGCCACCCACCAGTTCGCGCGGCTGACCGGCTGCGCCGTGGTGCCCTTCTTCCACCGTCGCGAAGGCGGGCGCTACCTGCTCACGATCGCGCCGCCGCTGCCGGACTTCCCCACCGAGGATGCGGTCGTCGACACCGCGCGCGTCAACGCCGCGATCGAGCAGATGGTGCGCGAAGCGCCGGCCCAGTACCTGTGGATCCACCGCCGCTTCAAGCGGCAGCCGCAAGGACGCAGCCGCTTCTATCAGCGCGATTGATCGCCGCCGGCCGGCGCCGGCGACGGATGGGCAAGCAGGGCGCCGGCGAACAGCGCGGCCAGCAGCAGGGTCGCGCCGCCCCAGAACGCCGAGTAGAACGCCAGGTGGGTATTGAACGGGAACACCGTCACCGCCAGCGCCAGCGTGGCCGGGCGCGCCCGTGCCCGTGCCTCCGCGTCCGCGTAACGCCACGCGCGCCACGCCATGGACGCGCCGGCCAGCCACAGCAGCAGACCCAGGATGCCGGTTTCGGACAGGATCTCGAGCACCAGCTGGTGGGCATGCAGCGCCGGCCCGGTGCCCCAGGCGGCGTACTGCCCGTGCGCCGGATCGCACTGCGGAAAGGCGTTGCGGAACTCGCGCGTGCCCACCCCGTTGAGCGGATGCGCGCGCACCATGCACGCAGCCGCGCTCCAGATCTGGCTGCGTCCGGACAGCGCCGCATCCACACCGGCCGCATCGCCGGTCAACGCCATCGCGGTGCGCGTCACCCGCTCGCGCACCTGCGGGGACAGCCCGGCCAGCAGCACCGCGCCGAGCACGCCGGACAGCAGCACCAGGGCCATGCCCTTCCGGCCCAGCAGGCGCCAGCCGGAGAACAGCATCACCAGGGCATAGGTGATCCAGGACGCACGCGAACCGGCGAGCACGATCACCACCCCGGTCGGCAGCGCCGCCAGCAGCCAGCCCCAGCGTCCCCAGCGCGCGGCGGCGGCGAACAACAGGAATGGCGTGAGGCTGGCCAGTACCTGCCCGAACTTGAGGTTGCACGGCCCGAACACGCCGCTGAGACGGTCCGCCTGCGCCGCTTCCCCGGCGCTGCACAGGCCGTGCCCGCTGACCAGCCATTTCACCTGGTCCATCGACCAGAACAGCGGGCTGCTGCCGGCCAGTGCCTGCGCCAGCGCATCGGCCACCCACAACGCGACGACCACGCCCAATCCGGTGAAGGTGGCCCGGCGCCGGGCGTCGTTCGCCACGGCGATGGCCACCAGCCACATGAAAGGCAGGTGGCGCAGCCCGGCCGCGACCCGGCCCCACGCACGGCCGGGATCGTCCGCGTCCACAGCCGAGACCAGCTGCGGCAGCCAATAGGCAAGGAACAGCGTGCTGGTCAGCGCCCACGCCGGCACGCTGAGCAGGCGGCGGCCGTCGCCGGTGAAGCGCTGCCACGCCAGGTAGCCCAGCATCACCATCGCACCCAGCGCCAGCAACGCCTCGGCGATGCCCGGCGCCGGCCACGCCGCGACGCAGGCGATCACCCAGGCCGGGGCCCATTTCAATGGAGGCGCCGGCGACGCCACGGGGGATTCAATCGACGAGTTCGCCATAAACGTCCAGCGTGGCACGCTGCATGGCCCGCAGGGTGAAAGGGATGCGCCGCGGCAGCGATGGCGGTTGCCGCAGCAGGTCCAGCGCACGCGCCACCAATGTCGCGGCATCGCCCGGCGGCACCGCGCCGGAGGGCTGCAGCTCGCCCAGCAGTTCGCCGACCCCACCGTGGTCCCAGCCCAGTACCGGGCGGCCCACCGCCAGCGCTTCAAGCACGGTGCGGCCGAACGCCTCGGGCTTGTCCGACAGCTGCAGGACCAGGTCGCTGGCCGCGTAGGCCTGCGCAATCCGGGTGGTGGGTTCGGTGATGGCGACCGCGTCGGCGACGCGAAGCGTGGCGGCCTGCTGCTCCAGTTCGCGCACGTATGCCTCGCGCCCCGGCTCGCGTGCGCCCGGCATCCACAGCCGTGCCGGCACATCGTGCCCGCGCAATGCCGCCAGCAGGTGCAGCGCATGCGCATGCCCCTTGAGGCGGGTGCCCCGACCGGGCAACAGCAACAGCGGCCCGGCGCCGGCCAGCGCCGGATGCAGCGCTTCGACCGCCAGCCGCGGCCGCCGGTCGGCCGGCGCCACGTGCGGGAACTGCGCCAGGTCCACGCCACGCGGGATCACCCGCAGGCGCTGCGGATCGGTGGCCGGGTAATGCGCGAGCAGGTAGTCGCGCACGCTGCGGGACACGCAGATCACCCGCTCGCCACTGGCCATGATGCCGCTGTAGCGACCCGGTGAATTGAGCCCATGCATGGTCGTGACCCAGTGTGGGCGCCGTTCCCGCGGCATGCCGCGCAGCGCGTGCCAGCCCAGCCAGGCCGGCAGCCGCGAACGCGCGTGCACGATATCGGCGCCGGTTTCGGCGAACAGCCTGCGCAGCGACACCACGTGGCGCAGGGTCAGCAGCGACTTGCGGCCGATGTCCAGCGCCAGGTGTTCGGCACCGCTGTCCAGCAGCTGCGGCACCAGACGGCCACCGGCCGAGACCACGATGGCGCGATGCCCGGCCTCCACCAGCGCCTGGGCGATCTCCAGCGTCGAGCGCTCGACGCCGCCGGAGTGCAGCGCCGGCAGCAGCTGCACCACGGTCAGGCGGCGCATGCAGGCGTTCAGTCGACCAGCACGAACACCGCGCCGCAGTACGGGCAGGCGGCTTCGCCGTTGGGCTCGTTCTCGATCGGCAGGTAAACCCGCGGATGCGAATTCCACAGCGCCATCTCCGGCGTCGGGCAGCTCAACGGCAGGTCGGCACGGTGCACGTTGTAGCGCTTCTCGGCGTTGGCGGGCGCGGCGGCGGTATGGCTCATGGCGTCATTCACACAGGAAAACCGGGACCGGGCAATTCTAGCAGCGCCGGCAGGACATGGACTTCGCCGGGCATGAGCCGGTGCCATGTCCGGCGACTCCTTCTGCGATGGCCCGCACCCGGCCGCCACCCCATGGCGCCCCGGCAGCCACCGCGCCCAGCGCTACGTCCGCCAGCTCGGGGCCTGCGCATGGAGGAGTTCCCTGACCGCTCCGCCGCGCTGACCGCGCACATCGCAGCGGTTCATGCCGCCTGCCGGCCACCTGGATCCGCGCGCTGTCTTCCGCCCTGCGGGTGGTCAATGGCCACATGCGCATCGAGGACGACGGCAGGCCGACGTCCCGGCTGGCCGCATGCTGGGGGATTCATCGCCAGCCGGCGCCTGCCGGGATCCTGGCACCCGGCAGTGATGCACCTGATGCCCGCCGGCGCCCCGGTACCGGCGGCACCGGCACACGCCTGGTTCTCAGACCAGGATGCCCAGCAACCCACCCACGCCGATGCCGACGACGGTACCGACAAAGAGACCGGCAAGGAACTGCATCCGCAGCGAATCGGAGACGCCGCGCCTGGCGTCATGGTCCGAGATCTTCTTGAACATGCCCCCATCTCCCGATATGAAAGAACACGGAGGGGCGCGCCAGGCGCGCACGAAGCAGGACCGCTCCCGCCTGCAACCTCCCTGTTCCCTCCGCATGGCATTCCACGCCGGCCGGGACGACGAGCCCATTTTCCCGTCTCCCGCAGGCCCTCCGGCCTGACATGGATTTCACCCGAGATACCCGTTTCCCGTAACTGTCAGAATTGACAGGTCGCGGCGTTCCCATGCGGCGCACACGGCGGCCGCCCGGCCAGCTCGATCCAGCAGGCGAAGGTCGGGTGGCCTTCGATCATCACCGGCGGCGCGGCCCGGTGGACATGGAAGCCGGTCCGCCGCAGCAACCGCTCCATCGCCAGCGGCGAGACACTGATGAGTCGCTTCCCGCCCCGGCGTTCCACGTAGTCGGCCGCCAGTTGCAGGATGTCCACCGCCAGCGCCGACGGGCGCTGCGTCGCTCCCCCGGTTCGCGCGCCGCGCAGGTCCATCACCGCGAAGCGCGACAGTTCCCACACCTCCTCCGAACAGGGCGGTGGCAGGCCGTTCATCAACTGCGGGAACATCTCGCCCAGCAGATAGGGGCCGGTAGTCGGCAACAGCCGCGCATAGCCGACGATGGCGTGATGGTCATCGCGGGCGATGACGTGCACGGTTTCGGGCCGGTCGAACCGGTCGCGCTCGATTCCCGGCGGCGTGTCCAGCTGCCAGCCGAGGGTTTCGATGAATACCCGGTAGCGGTAGCGGCCCAGTGCCCGATTGAGCAGCGGCGACAGGTCGCCTGCCCGGGCGAGGATGAATTCCATGAGCCGCTCCCCTGTTGCTGAAGGACGGGGAGGAGTCTTGCAATGCAGCAAATGCCTGATAACTGTCAGGATTGACAGGTCGGCAGTGTCCACGCGCAACGGCGCACGCGTCGCGGGCGACGGCTGCAGCGCGCCCGAACCACCGCCAGTCAGTGCGTCAGCGGAAGCCGATGGCGTCCAGCACCACCGGTTTCCATTCCAGCGTGTCGACCAGTTGCCTGAGGCAGCACGCGGTATGGTCCGGGCCGACGTCCCGGCCCTGTTCATCCACCAGCATCACGTTGCTGCGCGGCGTGTCCCGGCAGGCGGCGGAGACGGGCCGGGCCAGGGTATCGATATGCCAGTCCCAGCCGACCGAGACGGCCGGTACCGAGGTGGTGGCCCATTCGGTATACCCGCTGATGTCCGAGCAGGCCGCCCCCGCTGCAGCGGGGCCATGTTCCTCGTCCAGCCCCGATACCAGGTGCACGAGCCGGATCTGGCCAAGCGCCTGCCGCGATAGGCGGATGTAACCGTCTTCGTCTGTCATTATCATGCAGCCTATGGCAGTGCAGGCGATGGCGGTGCGCCGCGCCGGGCGATGGACTTGACCAATCTAGATGCACGTTGCGGGTACTGGAAGCTGTCAGTACTGACAGTGCCACCCGGCCGTGATCACGGTTTCATCGAGGGCGGAAATGGAGGCGTGGCGGGAAGACCAACTCAATGCGCTGCTGGCGCCCAATGGACAGGACGACCTGTTCGGGACGATCGCCGGGATGGTACGCGCCCTGGGTTTCGAACACTGCGCCTATGGCGTGCGCGCGCCGCTGCCGCTGGCGCAGCCGGAAATCGTGATGCTCAACGATTACCCGGAGATCTGGCAGAAGCGCTACCAGGACAACAACTACCTGCAGGTCGACCCCACCGTTCGCCAGGGCGCGGCGTCGCTCGATGCCTTCGCCTGGTCCAATGGCGACGATCCGCTGGACCCGGCTGCCGCCTTCTGGGAGGACGCGCGCCTGCATGACATCACCTGCGGCGTATCGCTGCCGGCGCTGGCGGCCAACAGCGTGCGCGGCATGCTGACCCTGACCCGTGGCGGTTCACGCCTGGACCCGCTGGAACTGCGCGCCAGGTGGCCGCAACTGCTGTGGCTGGGCCAGGTCGCCCACCATGGGCTGGCGCGGGAAATGCTTGCGCGCTGGCGCGCGACCTCTCGCGAGGCGCTGAGCGCGCGCGAGATCGAGATCCTGCGCTGGGTCGCCGAAGGCCATACCAACCGCCAGATCGCCGCCCGCTTCAACATCACCGAGCGCACGGTCAACTTCCACCTCAACAACGCCATGACCAAGCTCGACGTCGGCAACCGCACGGCCGCGGCGGTGCGCGCGGTGGTCCTGGGCATCATCGCCTGACCCGGCGCTGCGCCCGGCGGCAGCCGCGGGCACCGAATGGTGCGGATACGACAAGGCCGGCATGCGCCGGCCTTGTGGTGGGTTCCGGGGCGACCCGACTCAGGTGCCGCGCTCGGCTTCCATCTGCTTGCGGATCTGCGCATCGACCGCGGCGATGGCGGTCATGTTCAGCACGCGGCGCGAACTGGCGCTGCTGGTGAGGATGTGAACCGGCTTGGAGATGCCCATCAGGATCGGGCCGATCGCCACGCCGTCGGTGAACACCCGCACCAGGTTGTAGGCGATGTTGGCCGCCTCCAGGTTGGGCAGCACGAACAGGTTGGCGCGGCCCTTGAGCGTGCTGTTGGGCAGCAGCTTCTCGCGCAGCGCCTCGTCCCACGCGGTGTCGCCCTGCATCTCGCCGTCCACGTTCAACCGCGGGTTGCGCTTGAGCAGCTGCTCGCGCACCTGGCGCATCTTCAGCGCATCCTTGGAATCATGGCTGCCGAAGTTGGAGTGCGACAGCAGCGCCACCTTCGGCTCGATGCCGAACAGCTTCATGCGGTAGGCGGCCTGCAGCGTGGACTCGACGATCTGCTCCACGCTCGGGTCTTCCTGCACGTGGGTATCGACGAAGAAGAACACGCCCTGCGAGTTGATCACCCCGGTCATCGCCGAGGTCGAACTGACCCGCGGCTCCAGCGGGATCACGCTGCGCACGTAACCGAGCTTCTTGTGGAAACGGCCGACCACGCCGCTGAGCATGGCGTCTGCCTCGCCGCGCGCCACCATCACCGCGGCGATCAGGGTCGGGCGCGAGCGCAGCAGGTTCTTGGCCGCGGCCACGGTCACGCCACGACGGCCGGTGAGCCCGTGGTAGTACTGCCAGTAGTCGTTGAAGCGCGGATCGTCGTTGATGTTGGTGACTTCGAAATCCACGCCCGGCTTCATGCGCAGGCCCAGCCGCTCGATGCGCGATTCGATCACGTCCGGGCGGCCGATCAGGATCGGGAAGGCCACGCCTTCGTCGATCACGTTCTGCACCGCGCGCAGCACCACTTCCTCCTCGCCTTCGGCATAGACCACGCGCTGCTTGTCGGCGCGCGCCTGGTCGTAGACCGGCTTCATGAACAGGCTGGTGCGATAGACGAACTGCGCCAGCTTCTGCCGGTAGGCGGCCATGTCGGCGATCGGGCGCGTGGCCACGCCCGAGTCCATCGCCGCCTGTGCCACCGCCGAGGACAGCTCCACCAGCAGGCGGCGGTCGAACGGGCGCGGGATCAGGTAGTCGCGGCCGAAACTCGGGGTGTCGCCGCCGTAGGCCGCGCCGAGGTCGGACGCCTCCTTGCGGGCCAGCGCGGCGATGGCACGCACGCAGGCGACCTTCATTTCCTCGTTGATGCCGGTGGCGCCGACGTCGAGCGCGCCGCGGAACAGGTACGGAAAGCACAGCGCGTTGTTGACCTGGTTCGGGTAGTCCGAACGGCCGGTGCCGATGATCGCGTCCGGGCGCGCGGCGCGCGCCACTTCCGGCATGATCTCCGGGGTCGGGTTGGCCAGCGCGAAGATCACCGGGTCCGGCGCCATGGTCTTGACCATCTCGGCGGTGAGGATGCCCGGGGCCGACAGGCCCAGGAAGATGTCCGCACCCTCGACGATCTCGGCCAGGGTGCGCTTGTCGGTGTCGCGCGCATAGCGCGCCTTCTCCGGATCCAGCCCTTCGCGGCCGCTGTGGATCACGCCGTCGCGGTCGAACGCCAGCACGTTTTCCGGCTTGACGCCCAGCTCCACCAGCATGTTCACGCAGGAAATGCCGGCCGCGCCCATGCCGGTGGTGGCGACCTTGACCTCGCCGATCTTCTTGCCGGTGATGTCCAGCGCGTTGAGGATGGCCGCACCGACGATGATCGCGGTGCCGTGCTGGTCGTCATGGAACACCGGGATGTTCATGCGCTCGCGCAGCTTGCGCTCGACCACGAAGCACTCCGGCGCCTTGATGTCCTCCAGGTTGATGCCGCCGAAGGTCGGTTCCAGCGAGGCGATGATGTCGACCAGCTTGTCCGGGTCGTTCTCGTCGACCTCGATGTCGAACACGTCGATGCCGGCGAACTTCTGGAACAGCACGCCCTTGCCTTCCATCACCGGCTTGCCAGCCAGCGGGCCGATGTTGCCCAGGCCCAGCACCGCGGTGCCGTTGGAGATCACCGCGACCAGGTTGCCGCGTGCGGTCAGCTCGCTGGCCGCGGCCGGGTCGGCGACGATCGCTTCGCAGGCATAGGCCACGCCCGGCGAGTACGCCAGCGACAGGTCGCGCTGGGTGAGCATCGGCTTGGTGGCGGCGACCCGGATCTTCCCCGGCGGCGACATGCGGTGGTAGTCGAGGGCGGCCTGCTTGAAATCTTCTTTGGACATCGACGGGACTTGCTGTGGCTGAATGCCCGATTCTAGCGACTCGGCGACGACATGAACCGTTTCATCGGGGACTGCATTCAGGACGCGGCACCCGAATCGGCATGCTGCCCTGCAACATTTTACGAAAATATTTTTCATTGCGCCGGTTATCTGCTACATAGACCGCTCTCCAGCGGGGAAGATGGGGGCATCATCAACGTGATCCGGAATGGATAAAAAACAATTTCAAGCCATGCCAACCGTGCTCCGTGGCAAGGGCCTGGGCGCCGCCGACGCCGCGCTGTCGACGACCGACGCAGCCCGCCAGGGGTGGTCCATCCTGCGTGAGCAGGTCAGCCTGCCGGCCGCGGTCCTGCTGCGTTCGGCGCTGCTGCACAACCTGGAATGGATGCGCCGCTTCGTCGCCGCCTACGGCGTGCAGCTGGCGCCGCATGGCAAGACCACGATGAGCCCGGAGCTGTTCCGCCTGCAGCTCGATGCCGGCGCCTGGGGCATCACCGTGGCCACCGCGCCGCAGGCGCGGGAGGCCTGGCTGGCCGGCGCGCGCCGCATCCTGGTCGCCAACCAGCTGGTCGGCCCGGCCAACATGGCGATCATCGCCGAGCTGCTTGAGGCCGATGGCACCGAGGTGTTCTGCCTGGTCGATTCGGCCGCCAACGCCGACGCGCTGGGCCGCTGGTTCGACGCCCGCGGGCTGTGCCTGGACGTACTGCTGGAGATCGGCGTCAGCGGCGGCCGCACCGGCGTCCGCGACGACGCCCAGGCGCAGGCGGTGGTCGCGGCGGCCACACGCTGGCCACGGGCGCTGCGGCTGGCCGGCGTGGAAGTCTACGAGGGCGTGGTGGCCGACGAGGCCGGCGTGCGCGCGATCCTGCGCCGCAGCGTGGAGACCTTCCAGCGACTGCGCGCCGGCGCCGCGTTCGGCCGCGTGCCGGCGCTGCTGACCGGTGCCGGCTCGGCCTGGTTCGACGTGGTCGCCGAGGAGTTCGCCGCGTTGTCCGGTGACGCCACGGCCGAGATCGTGCTGCGCCCGGGCTGCTACCTCACCCATGACGTCGGCGCCTACCGCCAGGCCGCCAGCCGCATCCAGGCCGGCAACCCGGTCGCGCGACGGATGGGCACGAGCCTGCGCCCGGCGCTGCGGCTGTGGGCCTACGTGCAGTCACGACCGGAGCCGGAACGGGCCATCGTCGGGCTGGGCAAGCGCGATGCCGCGTTCGACGCAGGCTTCCCGGTGCCGGCGCTGCATTACCGGCCCGGCGATGCCATGCCCGGCGACGCCGCCGCGCACTGGCAGGTGACGGCGATGATGGACCAGCACGCCTTCCTGCAGGTGCGGGCCGAAGACGACCTGCGCGTGGGCGACATGCTGTGCTTCGACATCTCCCACCCGTGCCTGACCTTCGACAAGTGGCGCCACCTGCTGGTGGTCGACGACGACCACAACGTGGTCGATGCCGTCTCCACGCAGTTCTGAGCCGCCGCCGGACCCGCACGCATGAGTCATGGACACCTGCTGCTGATCTACGCCGTGCTGGCGATCGTCGCGTTGATCGTGCTGATCGCCCGCTACCGGCTCAATCCCTTCATCAGCGTCACCCTGGTCTCGGTGGGGCTGGCGCTGCTGGCCGGCATGCCCGCGCCGGAGATCCTGCCGGCCTACGAGCAGGGCGTCGGAAAGACCCTGGGCCACATCGCGCTGATCGTGGCGCTGGGCACCATGCTCGGCAAGATGATGGCCGAGTCCGGCGGCGCCGAACGCATCGCGCGCACGCTGATCGCGCGCTTCGGCACCGGCAACGTGCACTGGGCGATGATGCTGATCGCCTTCTGCATCGGCCTGCCGATCTTCTTCGAGGTCGGCTTCGTGCTGCTGATCCCGATCGTGCTCAACGTCGCCCGCCGCACCGGCGTGCCGCTGCTGCTGGTCGGGTTGCCGATGGTCGCGGGGTTGTCGGTGGTGCACGGACTGGTGCCGCCGCACCCGGCAGCGATGCTGGCCGTGCATGCCTATGGCGCGGACGTGGGCCGCACCGTGTTCTATGCGCTGCTGGTGGGGCTGCCGACCGCAGCGCTGGCCGGGCCGGTGTTCGCCAGGGTGGTCGCACCCCGGGTGGCGCTGCCGGCGCACAATCCGATGGAAGCCGCGCTGCTGGACGAGGGCCACGGCCGCATTCCCGACGAGCAGCTGCCGGGCTTCGGCATCACCATCGCCACCGTGCTGCTGCCGGTGGCGCTGATGCTGCTGGGCGGCTGGGCCGACCAGATCGCCACGCCCGGCTCGCCGCTCAACCACGGCCTGCGCTTCATCGGCCACTCGGTGGTGGCGCTGCTGCTGGCCACGCTGCTGAGCTTCGTCACCCTGGGGCTGATGCGCGGCTTCAACCGCGAGCAGATCCTGAAATTCTCGCAGGAGTGCCTGGCCCCGACCGCCGCCATCACCCTGCTGGTCGGCGCCGGCGGCGGCCTCAACGGCATCCTCGTGCACACCGGCGTGGCCAGCCAGATGATCGACCTGTCCCGCCAGTTCCAGCTGTCGCCGCTGCTGATGGGCTGGACCATGGCCGCGCTGATGCGCATCGCCACCGGCTCGGCGACGGTGGCCATGACCACCGCGTCGGGCATCGTCGCCCCGATCGCCGCCGCGCTGGGCTACCCGCACCCGGAACTGCTGGTGCTGGCCACCGGCGCCGGCTCGGTGGTGCTGTCGCATGTCAATGACGGCGGCTTCTGGCTGGTCAAGGAATACTTCAACATGTCCGTGGCCCAGACCTTCAAGACCTGGACCGTGCTGGAAACCCTCATCTCCGTCACCGCGCTGGCGCTGGTGGCGGCCCTTGCCGCCGTGCTCTGAACCGAAGAACCCACCATGTTCGACATCGTCTACGAACTGCGCCAACGGCTGCACGAATTCAGTCCGGTCGAGGCCCGCATCGCCAACACCATCCTCGCCGACGTCGATGCCGCCGCCCAGTACGGCGTGACCGAGCTGGCCGAGCGCGCCGAGGTCAGCGCTGCGGCGATCTCGCGCTTCGCCAAGACGCTGGGCTGCGAACACGTGCGCGAACTGCGCGCGCGCCTGGCTTCGGCCAGCGCGGTCGGCAAGCGCTTCCTCGAGCAGCAGAACGCACCACCGGTATCGGCGCTGTTCGCGCAGATCTGCGACGACATCCAGGCCAGCCTGCGCCACAACCTGGCCAACCTGCAGGAAGACGTGGTGCAGCAGCTGGCCGATGCGATCTGCCAGGCGCGGCGCATCCACGTGTTCGGCATCGGCGGCTGTTCCACCGTGTTCTCGCAGGAACTGCAGAACCGGCTGATGCGCTTCGGCCTGCCGATCACCGCCTGCAGCGACGCGGTGGTGATGAAGATGACCGCCGCCATCCTCGGCCCGCAGGACCTCGTGCTGGCGCTGTCGGTCAGCGGCATCACCCCGGAGGTGATCTCGGCGGTGGAGATCGCGCGCACCTATGGCGCGCGGGTCGGCGCCATCACCCGCGCCGGCACGCCGCTGGCCGGGCTGAGCGACTGGCTGCTGCCGATCAGCATCGAGGAGACCGATTTCGTGTTCAAGCCCTCCGCCTCGCGCTACGCGATGATGCTGGCGATCGACGTGCTGGCCACCACCACCGCGCTCAACGGCGCCAGCGAAAACCACGAACACCTGCGCCGCATCAAGCTGGCGCTGGACCGCTACCGGGGCGGCGACTCGCGCCTGCCGCTGGGCGACTGATCGATGCACGACGTACTGATCCGCAACGCGCTGGTGCTCGATGGCAACGACCGCCCCGGCCGCCATGGCGACGTCGCGGTACGTGACGGCCGCATCGTCGCGGTCGGCGCGGTGGATGGCGGCGCCCGCCAGGTGATCGATGCCGGCGGCCGCGCGCTGGCGCCGGGCTTCATCGACGTGCACACCCACGACGACCTGGAAGTGCTGCGCAACCCGGGCATGGCCAGCAAGCTGTCGCAGGGCGTGACCACGGTGGTGGTCGGCAACTGCGGCATCAGCGCCAGCCCGGTGCGCATCCGCGGCGAGGTGCCGGACCCGATGAACCTGCTCGGCGAGGCCGGCGATTTCCGCTATGCCGATTTCGCCAGCTACCGCCAGGCCGTGGAAGCGGCACGCCCGGCGGTGAACGTGGCCGCCCTGGTCGGGCATACCGCGCTGCGCCAGAACCACATGGACCGGCTTGACCGCGCCGCCACCGCCGGAGAGATCGAGGCGATGCGCGCGCAGCTGCGCGCCAGCCTGGCGCAGGGCGCACTGGGCCTGAGCAGCGGGCTGGCATATGGCTCGGCGTTCCATGCGCCATCCGCGGAAGTGGCGGAACTGGCCAGGGAACTACCGCACGGCGGGCTGTACGCCACCCACCTGCGCGATGAATTCGGCGGCATCCTGGCGGCGCTGGACGAGGCGTTCGACGCCGCACGCGCGCCGCAGGCCGCGGTGCGCGTCTCGCACCTGAAATGCGCGGGCATCGACAACTGGGGCCGCAGCCGCGAGGTACTGCACCGGCTGGACGCCGCCTCCGGCAGCCAGGACGTGGCCTGCGACTGCTACCCGTATGCCGCCAGCGCTTCCACCCTGGACCTGAAGCAGGTCACCGATGCCTACGACATCCTGGTCACCTGGTCCGAGCCGGAACCGGCGCAGGGCGGCCGCCTGCTGGCCGACATCGCCGCCGACTGGGGGGTGACGCTGCTGCAGGCCGCGGCGCGCCTGCAGCCGGCCGGCGCGGTCTACCACTGCATGGACGAGAACGACGTGCGCCGCATCCTCGCGCACCCGCTGACCATGATCGGCTCGGATGGCCTGCCGCGCGATCCGCGTCCGCATCCACGCCTGTGGGGCACCTTCCCGCGCGTGCTCGGCCATTACGCGCGCGACCAGGCGCTGTTTCCGCTGCACACCGCCGTGCACAAGATGACCGGGCTGCCGGCCTCGCGCTTCGCGCTGGGCGCGCGCGGCGGCATCCACCCCGGCGGCTGTGCCGACCTGGTGCTGTTCGACCCGGCGCGCGTGCGCGACACCGCCAGCTTCCACGATCCGGTGCGCGCGGCCGAGGGCATCGACGCGGTGTGGGTCAACGGACAGCTGGCCTACGACGGCAGCGAGGTGGTCTCACGCGCCGGGCGCTTCATCGCGCCGGGCGGCTGATCGCCCCGCGGCGCCGAACGCATGGCGCATCCGCGCAACCATCCAGGATCACTGCAACAAGGAGCATCCATGAGCGACATCAAGCGTTACGGCGCCGAGGGCGGCGTCGGCCAGGGCCGCCAGCACATGCCGTTCTCGCGCGCGGTCGAAGCCGACGGCTGGCTGTACGTCTCCGGCCAGGTACCGATGCGCGACGGCGAACTGGTCGGCGGCACCGTGACCGAGCAGGCGCACGTGGCCATCGGCAACGTGATGGCGATCCTCGCCGAGGCCGGCTACGGCCCCGAGCATGTGGTGCGCTGCGGCGTATGGCTGGACGACGCCCGCGATTTCTACGCCTTCAACAGCGTTTTCAAGCACTATTTCGGCGAGCACCCGCCGGCGCGCGCCTGCGTGGAGAACCGCATGGTCGTGGACTGCAAGGTGGAAGTGGACTGCGTCGCCTGGAAGCGCCCGCCGCGCTGAACCCGCGCCCGCCCGGCCCGGCTGCGCAACCGCCGGGCCGCACCATCGGCACCTGCCGCGCATAACGGGCGGCTATGGCGCCACGCGCTCTTGCGACTGGCGCTGGAGGCGGCTCCGCGGCTATTGTGCATGCCGCAGCCCCGCTCCACACATCGTGTTGCGGCGCAGCAGACCGGCCCGCTCGTCATGGAGATTCCCCATGCCTGCCTGCTTGCGCCCATGCCGGCCGCAGCCATCCCCGTCCGGCCCGACTGGCGGAAATACCGCCCTCGGGCATCGAACCTTCTGCCATCCGTCATGCGCACGGGCCGGCTCCGCCGGACTGCACGTGGCTCCGTCCCCTCCCCCGTGCCACGGAGCCCGGCCACACGCGGCAGTCCTTCCACGGCGGCGCCGGCCCTGCGCCGGACACCGCCCCAGATTCCTGCACTGGCAGGGCACGAGGTACTGATTCGATGATCCAACTTGATGCCGTACAGACGATCGCCTTCGGCGGCCTGACCCTGTTCGCCGGCTACGCGCTGTGCCGCGCGATCCCGGTGCTGCGCCGCTACAACCTGCCCGAACCGGTCGTCGGCGGCCTGCTGGTGGCGTTGCTGGTGTGGGCCGCGCATGCGCGCGACACCACCCTGTTCGAACTGGACACCAGCCTCAAGGTACCGCTGATGGTGGCCTTCTTCACCACCCTGGGCATCAACGCCAGCCTGCGCCTGCTGCGGGTCAGCGGGCGCCAGGTGATGATCTTCCTGGTGCTGGCCAGCCTGTTCGCGGTGCTGCAGAACCTGGTCGGCATCGGCGTGGCATGGATGTTCGACCTGCACCCGATGTTCGGCGTGCTCGCCGGCTCGGCCACGCTCACCGGCGGCCCGGCCACCGGCATGGCCTTCGCGCCGCTGTTCGAGGAAGCCGGGCTGCAGGGCGCCGAGACCCTGGCGATCACCGCGGCGATGGCCGGCATCATCTGCGGCGGCCTGATCGGCGGCCCGACCATCACCGTGCTGATGCGGCGGTTCGGCATACGCGGTCCAGCCGGCAACGGCGCCACGGCCGATGGCAGCGCGGTGGACGACGAAAGCGTGCACGTGCATTTCCCCAACGAATCGGCGCGCGAGTTCGACGCGCTCAAGAGCATCGTGGTGCTGCTGATGGCGATGTGGCTGGGCGCATGGGTCAGCCAGGGCTTCGATGGCCTGGGCCTGACCCTGCCCTCCTACATCGGCGCGATGCTGGTGGGCGCGGTGATCCGCAACATCGACGACTACACCGGACTGATCCGGCTGTCGGTGCCGACCACCGACCTGATCGGCAACATCTGCCTGGCACTGTTCCTGGCAGTGGCGCTGATGGACCTGAAACTGTGGGAACTGGCCGGCATGGGCCTGCCGCTGGTGGTCAACCTGGTCATCCAGGTGGCGCTGGTGGCGCTGTTCGCGATTCCGATCTTCTACGTGATGGGCCGCGACTATGACGCGGCGGTGATGGGTGGCGGCTTCATCGGCTTCATGCTCGGCACCACCGCCAACGCCATGGCGGTGATGCGGCGGCTGGTGCAGCGCTACGGCGTGGCGCCGCGCGCGTTCCTGGTGGCACCGCTGGTGGGCGCGTTCTTCATCGACTTCGTCAACGCGCTGATCATCACCGGCTTCCTCAACTTCTGGCCGCACTGACCGCAGCCGGACGTTGCCGCAGCACGATTCCGCAGGGCCGCCGCGATGGCGGCCCTGCTTTTTCGGGACTACTGCGCGGCTGCGCCGGCGCCCGGCCGGCGGGGATCGGCCGCGCCCTGGACACCGTCCCCGCCGACCAGCAGCGTCTGCGTGCTGCCGATGGTCTCGTCGCTTTCGATGCGGTGGCCCAGGCCACGCAGCAGGCGCAGCGTGTCGGGGCTGAAGCCCGGTTCGATCTGCAGCATGCCGGTGCCCATGTCCTGGTGGATGCGCGGGCGGTGAGTGGCCTCGGCGATGTTCATGCCGAAATCGACCACGTCCACGATCGTCTGCATCACCGTGCCGGGGATGGTGTTGCCGCCCGGGCTGCCGGTGACCAGCCACGCCTTGCCATCGCGCAGCACCAGCGTCGGCGACATGCTCGAGACCGGGCGGCGGCCGGGATGCAGCGCGTTGGCGACCACACGCCCCGGCTCCTTGCGCGCGGCAAGCTGCGCGCGCAGCGAGAAATTTCCGATGAGGTTGCCTAGCAGGAAGCCGGTGCCTTCGGCCATCACCCCGGCGCCGAAATCCGAGCCCAGGGTGAAGGTATTGCTGACCGCGTTGCCGTCGGCGTCGACCACCGAGAAATGCGTGGTCTGCGGGCTTTCATGGGGCAGCGGATCGCCCGCCGCCAGCGCGGTGGCATCGAGCGCCCGGTCCGGCGAGAACTGCCGCCAGCGCACGTCGGCATAGGCCTTGGACACCAGCCCGCCTACCGGCGCGGTGACGAACGCCGGGTCGCCGGCGTGGCGTGCGCGGTCGGCCCAGGCAAGCTTGATCGCCTCGGCCATCGCATGCAGCGCCGCGGCCGAACCGGCCCCGTGCGCGGCCAGGTCCTCGTGCTCGAGCAGGTTGAGCATTTCCAGCACGCTGGCGCCGCCGCCACTGGACGGCGGCATGCTCACCACCGGGTGCCCGCGGTAGGTGGTGCGCAGCGGTTCGCGTTCGATGGCGCGGTAGCCGGCCAGGTCGTCGCGGCCGATCAGCCCGCCATGGCGCTGCATGGCCGCCACCAGCCGCTGCGCGATCGGCCCGCGGTAGAACGCATCCTCGCCGTCGCGCGCGATCAGCCGCAGCGACCACGCCAGGTCGGCCTGGCGCAGGCGTTCGCCCGCGCGCAGCGCGCTGCCGTCGGCGTGCAGGAACACGCTGGCGCCGGCCGGGCTGCGCGCCAGCCGGTCGCGTCCCCAGTCCAGCGCGAACGCTTCGTCACGGCTGAGCACCACGCCGTTGTCGGCCAGTTCGATCGCCGGCTGCAGCAGCCGTGCCCACGGCAGGCGCCCGTGGCGGCGATGCGCCAGCGCCAGCCCGGCCACCGTGCCCGGCACCCCGGCGGCCTTCCACCCGGCGGTTTCACCGTCGATCCCGCCGTCGGCGCCGATGAAGCGCTCCAGCGTGGCCGCCGCCGGTGCCATCGAGCGGTAATCGATGGCGACGCTGCGGTTCTCGCCGGCCAGGTGCAGCAGCATGTAACCGTCGCCGCCGATATTGCCCGCGCGCGGCAACAGCACTGCCAGCGCGAATGCGGTGGCCACCGCCGCGTCCACCGCGTTGCCACCATCGCGCAGCACCTGCGCGCCGATCTCGCTGGCGCGCTGGTTCTGGCTGACCACCATGCCGCGGTCGCCGTGCTCGGGCTTCTGGATCGCCTGGTAGTTGAGCAGTTCGCGCGCGCCGGCCGGCGGCGCCAGGGCCAGCAGGGCACCCAACAGCAGCGCCATGCCACGGCCGGGAAGGGTTACGAAGGGTCGCAGGGTCATGCCAATCTCCGGTTTGCGGTTCGCGGGCGCATTGCCGGCCGTCCACCCGCGGCAGTGCCGATGGCGGCGGTCGCACTGGCCCATCCCGGAGCATGGCCGGCACCGGCGTGCCTGTCCCCCATCATTGATGGCCGACGGTATAGCTGGCGCGCATAGAAGCGCGCGGCAGCCGCCGCATGGCGGATGCCGGGCCGCGGCATGCCATAGCTGCCGGTTAACACCTGCACCGCGATTGTGATCCCCGCCATGGCGGGCCCGGCGGTAATCTGCCGGCCATGCAGACGCCCGCCCGCCACACGCCCTCCCCCACGGCCGGTGCGTCCGCCGTTGCGCTGCGCTGGCACCGCCTCGGCACGCCCCTGCTGCTGTGCCTGGTGCTTGCCGCGTGCGGCACCGCGCCGGACGCGCGTGCGCCGGCAACCGCCGCCCCTGCCGCACCGCCCTCGCCGGCCATCGTCGTCGCCGCGCACCCACTGGCCGCGCGCGCCGGCGCCGAGGTGCTCGAACGCGGCGGCAGCGCGATGGACGCAGCCATGGCGGTGCAGCTGATGCTGGGACTGGTGGAACCGCAGAGTTCGGGCATCGGCGGCGGCACGGTGCTGCTGGCCTACGACGCCGACAGCGGCCAGGTCAGCGGCTACATCGGCCGCGAACAGGCACCGGCCGCAGCCGCTGCCGGCTGGTTCGACGACGCCGACGGACACCCGCTGGCACGTGCCGACGCCATGCTCTCCGGGCGTGCCACCGGCGTACCCGGCACCATCGCCACCTTCGCCCTGGCGCTGCGCGAGCATGGCCGGCTGCCATGGGCGCGCCTGTTCGACGGCACCATCGCCACCGCCGAGCAGGGCTTCACCATCACCGAGCGGCTGCAGCGGCACATCCACGGCCAGTTCCCGCAGGCGGCGACGGACGACGTGCGGCGGTTGTTCGACGACGGCTACGGCGGACGCCTGCGCGCCGGCGACACGCTGCGCAATCCGGCCTACGCGGCGACGCTGCGCACGCTGGCCGCCGGCGGTGCGCAGGCGTTCTACCACGGTGCGCTGGCCCGGGCGATCGTCGCCCGCACCGCCGACGCGCCACGCCCGGGGGCCATGACCCTGGATGACCTGGCCGGCTACCGCGCCGAGAAAGTGGCCCCGCTGTGCCGTCCGCTGCGCGGCTACCGGCTGTGCTCGCTGCCGCCGCCGGCCAGTGGCGTCGGCGTGCTGCAGCTGATGGCGCTGCTGGACGGTACCGATATCGACCGTCGCGATGCGGGCGACCCGCAGGCGTGGCTGCTGTTCGCCGAGGCCAGCCGGCTGATGTACGCCGACCGCGACCACTACGTCGGCGATCCGCGCTTCGTCGACGTTCCGGTCGATGGCCTGCTGGCGGCCGACTACGTGGACGCGCGCCGCGCCCTGATCGGCAGCCGGGCCGCGCCGCGGCCGCCGCGCCCCGGGGTCCCGGCCGGTGCTCCGGTCATCGCCGCCGACGCCACCGACGAGCCCGGCGGCACCAGCCATTTCGTGGTCGTGGACGGCCACGGCAATGCCGTCTCGGTGACCACCACCGTGGAATCGTTCTTCGGCTCCGGGCGCATGGTCGGCGGCTTCTTCCTCAACAACCAGCTCACCGATTTCGCCTGGGACCGCACCGACGGCCGCCCCGGCATGGCCAATGCCATCGCCGCCGGCAAGCGCCCGCGCTCGTCGATGGCGCCGCTGCTGATGCTCGACGGCGACGGCCGCCTGACCGGCGCGCTGGGATCGCCCGGCGGCTCGGCCATTCCCGCCTACATCGGCAAGACCCTGGTCGGGCTGCTCTATTGGCGCCTGCCGCTGGACCAGGCCGTGGCGCTGCCCAACCTGGTCGCGCGCGGCGAACGTTTCGATGGCGAGGCCGGCCGCTTCCCGGCACCGGTGCGTACCGCGCTGCGCGAGCACGGCGTGGACATCCGCAGCGGTGCCGGCGAGGATTCCGGCCTGCATGGCGTGTTCCTGCGCGACGGGCGCTGGCAATGGGCCGCCGACCCACGCCGCGACGGCACCGCCGCCTTTCCTGCCCACCGGACCCCCGATGCATCCCGTTGAACCCCGCGGCGAACCCGCACGCGCCGATCTCGTCGTTCTCGGCGCCGGCGTCGTCGGCCTCGCCACCGCCTATGCCGCCGCACGCCGCGGCCTGTCCGTGCTGCTGCTGGACCGCGCCGACGGCCCGGTGCAGGGCACCTCGTTCGCCAACGGTGCGCAGCTGAGCTACGCCTACACAGACGCCATGGCCGGCCCGTCCACCTGGCGCCAGTTGCCGGCCATGCTGTTCGGACGCAACGGCCCGTTCCGCACGCGCTGGTCGGCCGACCCGGATTTCTGGCGCTGGGGCCTGGCGTTCCTGCGCCAGACCGGCAGCGCACGGCTGCGCGCCAACACCCTGGCGACGCTGCAGCTGGCGCTGGAGTCGCGCAGCGCGCTGCACGCGCTGCTGCAGCGCCACCCCATCGCTTTCGACCACGCCGTCTCGGGCAAGCTGCACGTCTACCACGACGCCGCGGCGCTGCATGGCGCGGCGTCGATGATCGCGCTCAAGCAGCCATTCGGGGTCGAGCAGCACCTGCTCGACGCGCGCCAGGCCATTGCCGCCGAACCGGCGCTGGCCGCGATGCCGGGCCTGGCCGGCGCGGTGCATTCGCCGCAGGAGGAAGCCGGCGATCCGTTCCGCTTCGGCGTCGGCCTGCTGCAGGTGCTGCAGCAGCAGTACGGCCTGCAGGCGCGCTTCGGCGTCGATATCCGGCGCGTGGTGCGGCAGGACGACGGCTGGTGCCTGCAGCCGCATGCCGGCGCGGCGCTGCAGGCGCGGCGGCTGGTGGTGTGCAACGGCATCGACGGCGCGGCGCTGCTGCGGCCGCTGGGCGTGCGCATGCCGCTGATGGCGATCAAGGGCTATTCGTTCACCGCGCCGTGTGGCCCGCGCGCGCCCACCGCGAGCATCACCGACACCTCGCGCAAACTGGTGTTCTGCCGCCTGGGCGAGCGCATGCGCGTGGCCGGGCTGGCCGACCTCAACCACTGGGATCCACGCCCTGACCCGGGGCGCATGGCGCAGCTGGTGGCGATGGCGCGGGCCTCGATGCCCGAGGCGGTGGACTACGCGCACATCGAAAGCGACTGGGCCGGCCTGCGCCCGGTCACCCCCTGGTCCTCGCCCGAGATCCGCGCCATCGGCGCCGGGCTGGTGTGCAACCTCGGCCACGGCATGCTCGGCTGGACCCTGGCGATGGGCAGTGGCGAGCGCGCGGTGGCGCTGGCGATGGCGCAGTGATGGCGGCGCCGCGAACGGTCGCCGGCAACGCCCGCATCGACTAGGATCGGGCCATGCGCCTGCGCCAGATTGAAGTCTTCCACGCGGTCTACACCACCGGCTCGATCAGTGCCGCGGCACGTTCGCTGCACGTCTCCCAGCCATCGGTCAGCAAGGTCCTGCACCACACCCAGTACCAGCTGGGTTTCGAGCTGTTCAAGCTGGTGCGCGGGCGGCTGGTCGCCACCGACGAGGCGCACGCGCTGTTCGTCGAGGTCAAGGACATCTACGACCGCCTGCTGTCGCTGCAGAAGGCGGTCACCCACATCCGCGACATCGGCGGCGGGCATATCCGCCTGGCGGTGGTGCCCTCGCTCGGCCAGCACGTGGTGCCGGCGGCGATCACCCAGTACCGGCGCCAGCACCCGGAAGTCACGTTCGACGTGCAGACCCTGCACCACGGCGACCTGTTCCAGGCGCTGTACGAGCGCGAATGCGACATCGCCATCGCCTACAACCCGCCGCAGCATCCGCGCATGCAGCGCCGCGTGCTCGGGCAGGGGCAGCTGATGCTGCTGTTCGACGCCGCGCAATGGCCCGACCCGCCGGCGGCGATCCCGCTGCGCTGGCTGCAGGACCGCGACATGGTCGGCCTGGCCAGCAGCGGCCCCATCGGCGACCTGTTCACCAACGAGCTCAAGCGCCAGGGCGTGAGCATGCGCGAGGTCGTGTCCAACCAGACCTATTCGCTGGCCGCGGCGCTGACCCGCTGCGGCGCCGGCATGAGCGTGCTGGACGAATTCACCGCCTGCGCCAATGCCGGCGGCAACCTGCTGGCGCGCCCGCTGGAACCGGAAATCGGCTTCCGCGTCGAGTGCGTGTACCTGGAGGACCGGCCGCCGTCCAAGGCCGCCACCGAGTTCGTACGGCAGTTCCAGCGCAGCCTGGCCGAAACCCGCGGCGTGCCGCCCGCAGCGTAGCCGCGCCCCTAGCGGGTGCGCGGGAACTTCGGGTTCAGCGCGCCCCAGACGCTGTACTGGTCGGCCAGGATGACCCCGGTCCAGGCCTCGATTTCGGCCTGGGTGATCTGCTCCCCGCCCTGGCGCCCGAACAGCACCACCTCGTCGCCGGCCTGCACGCCGGGGATGTCGGTGACGTCCACCATCGTGGTGTTCATGGTCACGCGGCCGAGCACCGGCGCGCGCCGGCCACGGACCAGCACGCTGCCCTTGTTGGAATAGGCGCGGCGGTAGCCGTCGGAATAACCGACCGGGAGATTGGCCAGCAGCGAATCGCGGCGCAGGGTGAAGGTGCGGTCGTAGCTCACCGTGTCGCCGGCGGGAAACGCCTGCACCGACGCGACCCGGGTCTTGAACGCGGCCACGTGCGCGAACGGCGGCTTCGGCGTGCCGCCGTATCCGTACAGCGCGCCGCCCGGGCGCACCATGTCCAGCCGCGATTCGGGAACATGCTGCAACGCGAACGAATTGGCCGCATGCAGCTGCACGTCGCCGCGCCGCAGCGCGGTGTTGGCGAACAGCCAGTCGGCCTGCTCGCGGAACGTGTCCACGCCGGCGCGCACGTCGGCCGGGTCCTCGCTGGGGAAGTGGGTCATCAACCCGACCACGCGCAGGCCTTCGGCCGCCACCAGTGCCACCGCGTCGTGCCGTCCCTGCCCGGTGGCCAGCTCCAGTCCGTTGCGGCCCATGCCGGCCGAATTCAGCGCCAGGTGTACCGGCAGCGCGCGCCGGCGGCGCCGTGCCAGCGCGGCCAGCGTCTGCGCCACGGCCAGGTTGCCCACCAGTTCTTCAACCCGGTACGGCCACGCGGCCTCCACCTCGCCCAGCGTCGCCGCGCGCACCCGCAGTACCCGCCCGCGATAGCCGCAGGCACGCACCATGCGCGCCTCCTCGGTGCTGGCGATGCCGACGCAGCCGACGCCCGCGGCGACCAGGCGCGGGATCACCCGGTCGATGCCGGTGCCGTAGGCATCGGCCTTGAGCACCGCGCACAGCTGCGCGTCGCCGGCCAGGGCGCGCACGCGCCGCAGGTTGGCGTCGAACACGTCCAGGTCGATCTCCAGCCAGGCGTTGGCCGCGGCCAGGCGCGCCGTGCCCGGCACGCCCAGCAGCGGCGCGGCGCGCGCGTCGAGCGAGGCGGCCAGTGCCGTGCCCAGGGCCGCGGTGATGAAGCCGCGGCGGCCGCTGGAGGCGATGTCCGTATCCGTCATGGTGGGTCCCGATGCCGCCGGTTGCCCGGCGGCGTTGTTGGCAGGATCAGTTGAAGCGGTACTCGACCTGCAGGTTGAACGAACGCCCGCGCGGATCGGCCACGCGCGGCTCCCAGGCCGCGCCGGAGGCGAAATCGACCTGGTGCGCGGTGAACGGCGGATCGGTGTCGAGCAGGTTGCGCACCGCCAGGGTCAGCCGGGTGTTCTCCATCCCGGTCCAGGTCAGGCTGTAGTTGTAGGTGATGTAGTCATCGACGTCCGGGTTCCAGTTGGCCGGCGTGTAGAAGCCGCCCTCGACACTGACCGGCTCCTCGTCCTTGTAGCCGGAGCGATAGACCTGGGTGAGCAGGTGCGCCCAGTCGCCGCGGGCCCAGCCGACGCCCAGCGTGTGCTTCCACTTCAGCGGCAGGTTGTAGAAGCGCACGTACTCGCCGACCTTGTTGTCGCCATACGGCTCGTTGGCCAGCGACTTTTCCTTGAAGGTGTCGATGTAGCTGCCGTTGAGGTTGACGTGCCAGCGCCCGCCGGCCAGGTCGCCGCTCAGGTTGGCGTCCAGCTCCACGCCGCGGGTCAGGGTGCCGCCGGAGTTGATGTAGCGCTGGTCGATCGCGGTGACCTTGCCGCTGCCGTCGCGGATCCAGTTCTCGGCGAACAGCGCGTAGTTGGCGGTCAGCGTCGCCAGGTTGGGCACGCGGATGGTATTGGTGCGCTCGATCTCCCACCAGTCCAGGCTCAGGTTGAAGTTGTCGGTCGGCGAGAACACGAAGCCGATGCTCCTCTGCGAGGATTCTTCCGGCTGCAGGTCGGTCTTGCCGCCGGTGATGATCACCGGCTGGATCAGGTCGCACCCCGGTATCGACGAGTTGACCGAGCCGCCTGGGCAGCTGGCCGGGTCGACCAGGTCGCGGCCGAAGTAGTCCAGGCGGTTGACGCCGGCGAACAGCTTGGTGAACTCGGGCACCTTGAAGCCGGTGCTGTAGGCGCCGCGGAACGCCAGCGATTCGATCGGCTGCCACTTGAACGAATACTTCGGGTTGGTGGTGCCGCCGAAGGTGTCGTAGCGGTCGTGGCGCACCGCCACGGTGACGTCGAGGGTGTCGATGATCGGCAGGTACATCTCGGCATACACCGCGTTGACGTCGCGACGCACCTTGGGCAGGTCGCTGGTCTCGTCGAACGGCGCCTGGTAGATGGTGGTGTAGTTCAACGGCACGCCGTCGAGCACCTGCACGCCGCCGAACTCGAACTCCTCACGGCGCGCCTCGACGCCGGTGGCCAGCTGCGCCTCGCTGCCCCACAGGCTGAAGCCGAGCCCGCCGCTGAAGCTGGCGTCGGCCGTGGTGACGGTGGATTCACCGCCGTACAGGTGCACGCCGCTGGCCGAGGCGCTCTGCAGCGCGGCCATGGCCGCCTCGCTCTGCTGCTGCCCCGGCATCAGGAACGGGTTGAGCAGGCCGCTGCCGAGCGCGGCGCGCAGGCCGCTGGAGAAGTAGTAGCCGCCGCGCAGGACCGATTCGGCCTTGTTCGAGGCGCGCGACAGGCCGATGTCGTAGTCCCAGCTGCCGATACTGCCCTCCAGGCCGGCCAGCAGGCGGTAGGACTTGGTGGTGGTCTCGATCTGGCGCGGCCCGCAGGCCATGCAGCGCCAGCGGTAGGGAATGGGGTTGCCGTAGGTGAGGTTGGCGGTGCCGAAGTACGCGGCCAGCGCGTTGTACACCTTGTCGTAGGTGTCCTTGGTGTTGGGGTTGAGCGGATACCAGGTGCCGGGGCCCATCACCGAGGTGAGCGATGCGCTGGAGGTGAGCTGCAGCGGCTCGTACTCGCGCTCTGACTTCACCCGCGAACCCATCGCCTCGGCGTAGAAGCGGTGGTTGTCGCCGATGCGGATGGTGGCGCGGCCCAGGAACTGCAGGCTGTCCTGCGGCTGCTGCAGCGCCTGCGCGGCCGGATAGTCCCAGGCGCAGGCGTACTTGGAGCTGCCGCTGTCCCACAGCCGGTAGTCGTAGGGCCCCATCGCCGGGCCGCCGTTCTCGCAGCCGGCGCCGCCGGGCAGGTTGAGGATGTTGACGTAGTTCTGCTTGCTGCCGCCGTCGGGGTCGATGAGCGAGCCGTTGATGATGCCGCCGCTGGCGTTGGTCACGGTGGCGAACGGGGTGCCGCGCGTGTCCGGCGACACCCCGCGGTCGGGCTGGAAGCTGTTGGCGAAGTCGCGCTGGTAGCTGCGCAGGAACTCGCTGCGCCGCCAGTTGATCGTGCCCCACACGTTCCAGCGGTCGGCATCCAGATCGCCGGTGCCGCCCAGCAGGCTGTAGTTGTAGATGTTGCCGCCGCCGTGCTGGGTCACGTCGAAACCGGCGTTGACGGCGATGCCCTGGTAGTCGGTGCGGGTGATGAAGTTGATCACGCCGCCGATGGCGTCGGTGCCGTACATGGCCGAGGCGCCATCGCGCAGCACTTCCACCCGGTCGATCGCCGCGAACGGGATCGAGTTCAGGTCCACCGCCTGCCCGCGCAGGCCATGGGTGGCGACACGGCGGCCATTGAGCAGTACCAGCGTGGCGTCGCTGCCCTGCCCGCGCAGGTTGGCGCCGGACACGCCGGCGGTGCCGCGCAGTTCGCCCAGGTCCATGTCCACCGACGCCGAGACCATGCCGTCGGCGCCATTGCCGGCGATGTTGAGGAAGGACAGCAGCTGCTCGGCCGAGGTGATGCCCTGCGCCTCGATCTCGGCCTTCTGCACGATGGTGACCGGCAGCGCGGCCTCCACGTCCACGCGCTTGATGCGCGAGCCGGTGACGTTGACCTTGTCCAGGGTGGTGGCCGCCGGGGCGGCTTCCTGCGCCATGGCCGGCACGGCCATGGCCGCCAGCAGCGCAATGCACAGGAGGTTGAATCGGGGGTCTGGCTGGCTACGCATGATTTCTCCAGGGGGAACGACGGGGGACGGACAACCCAGCAGGTACAGCGGCGGAGCGGGCAGCGCGGTCAGGGCCGCGCCGCTGGAATCTCGTCGAGGAACAGTGCGCCGATCGCCTGCGCGGTCGCATACGGCGTCGGGTCGTTGCGGTTGCTCAGCAGCACCACGGTGAGGTGCTGCTGCGGCCAGCGCACCAGGGTGTTGCGGAACCCGATGCTTTCGCCGTTGTGCCATTGCCGGCCCTCGGCGATACGCCAGCCGAAGCCATACCAGGTCGCTTCCGGCGCGGTGTCCACCGGGACCTGGCGGCCGAGCGCCAGCGCGCGCGTGGCGTCATCGAACAGGCGGCCGTCGTACCAGGCCGCATCCCAGCGCGCCAGGTCGTCGATGCTCGAATAGATGCCGCCATCGCCGAGCACGGCGCTGTAGATGTTCTGGTCGGTGCGCTCCCAGCCCTGCGCGGCCTGGCTGTAGCCCCAGGCGCGATGCGGCACGTCGCGGCCGCCGGCGACGTAGGCCAGGCTGTCGCGCATGCCCAGCGGGGCGAAGATGCGGGCGTGCAGGAACGCGGGGAAATCCATCCCCGAGGCGCGCTCGACCACCAGCGCCAGCAGCGCATAGCCGCTGTTGCTGTAGCGGTAGGTGGTGCCGGGCGGGAAGTACAGCCGGTTCTCGCGTTCCAGCAGCGCCAGCACGCCCGCGTCGCGGATCTGCCCCTGCCAGGACGTACCCATCAGGTCCTCGTAATCGAGTACGCCGGAGGTGTGCGCCAGCAGCTGGCGCAGGCTGATGGCATCGGCCACGGCCGGCAGCGAAGGCAGCCAGCGCTTGACCGGGTCGTCGATGGACAGCGCGCCGTCCTGCGCCAGCAGCAGGATGGCCGCGGCGGTGAACTGCTTGCTCACCGAGGCAAGCCGGTAGTTGGTGTCGGTGCCGGCGGCGATGCCGCGCTCCAGGTCGGCGCGCCCGTAGCCGCGCCGGACCAGCGCCCTGCCGTCCTTGAGCACCAGCAGCGAGGCACCGGGAACGTCGCCGTCATAGGGCTGCATCAGGCGGTCGATCGCGGCCTGGCGGTCGTCGGCATCGGCCGCGCTTGCCAGCAACGGCAGCGCCAGCATCAGCAGCAGTGCCGGTCGCCACATGACAGCGATCGACCGCAGGCAAAAACGGTTGCGCATGCGTCCCCCGGACGAAGAAGGCAGGAATGATGGGATGCCACCGATGGCGGGCCAGCGGGCCGGCGGACCGGAACCCCGGCATGCCTGCCTTGCGCCTCCCTGCGTCTGCGCCGGTTCCCCCGGTCCGGCCTCCCCGCCGCACCGCCCGTCGCGTCTTCACCTTGGCGCGTGGCGGCCCGCAGCGTCAACGCCGCCCGCAGCCGCCGCAGATGGCCTGCGCCCACGCCCGCAGGCGCTGCCGCAGGCCTGCTTGCCGGCCGCCCGGGCGCGCGCCTGGCCCGGCAAAAACACCTGTCGAATCCACGGCTTGGCGATGGCCACCGGCGCTCGCACGATGGCACCGGCCAGCACCGCGCCATGCCCGTGCGCAGCCCCGGCCCATAGCCTGCGGCTGTGGGTCACGCAACCAATGCGAGGGCCAGGCCGTTGCATTGGCAACCAATACCTGCGCCCCCGCGCTACTCGCCGATGCGGTCCATGCGGATGCGGTTGGCGAACAGCGAGAACGCCAGGGTGCCGGCCAGCCGGTTGGCGCGCTGCAGCCACGGCGGCAGCCAGCGCGGCGGCGCCAGCACCCCGCTCTCGAACAACGGCGCCAGCGCCTGCGCGTCGCCCAGCGTCATCTTGCCGGCGAACAGCCAGTGGCAGTAACGCAGCTTCTCGTCGCGCAGCATCTGCCGGAAGAACGTATGCACCGACACCAGCCCGCACAGGTACACGGTGTCCTTGGTGAAGGCGCCACCACCGCACACCGGCACCCCGCGGAACACCCGCTGGGCCGAGGCGAAGCTCTCCTCCGCGGCCTGCCCGGCGTCGCGGAAATAGCGGAACACCTCGATGAAATCGGCACCGCCGCGCGCCATCGCGATCGCCTCGATGCGCAGGCTGATGCGCTTGAGCCGCTGGATGTCGATGCTGCCGGTGATCTGCTCGGCGAACGTCGCCAGCCCCTCCTGGGTGGCGGTGACGCGCGGCGACGACAGCGCCAGGCTCGGCAGCAGCGCCTGCCGGCGTCCGTTGAGCGCGGTCAGCGAATGCACCAGCGCTTCGTGGTGGAACAGCTGCGCGCGGTCATAGACGCTGAAACAGGCACCGCTGCGCAGGCGGATCTGGGTGGCGCCGGCCGCCGCCTTGGCGATCAGGTCCGGGTCCAGCACCACGTTGATCACGCGCGACTCGAAAAAGCCGTCCAGGTCGTTCTGCAGCTGCAGTTGCAGCGCGGTGGCCGACACCGGCACCTGTTCCTCGGGCGCCAGCAGCTCGTGGTCCAGCTCGTTGGCGATCTGGATGAAATGCCGCGCCGCCTCGCGCACCGTCGGCCCGTGGCCGGGCATGGGCTGTTCCGGGGTACCGAACAACTGCGCCGACAGCGCATCCACTTCGCGCGTGCCCAGCGCTTCCAGCAGGCGCGCGGCCAGGTCCCAGCTGGCGACCGAATCACGCAGGTAGCGGCCCAGCGGGTGCGCCGGATCGGCGGCCGTGGCGATCACCGCCAGTTCGCGCCGCGCCGCGCTGAAATCGTGCCGCGGGTAGGTCACCTGCGGCAGCTGCGGCGCACCGCGGGCCACACTGTCCAGGAACGGCGCCCGCGTCGACGCCGGCCAGCTGGCCAAGGTCAACAGGCGGATGCCACGTACCGCCGCGACCAGCCGCGCATCGAGCGCGGCGTGGTGGGCGATGGCCGGATCGGAAGGGGCGCTGGACAGGTTCATGCGCACACCATAGCAACCCATCGCCGGCTGGTTGCGCCCACCGGTTTGCGACCTCTACAGTCGGCAGACGCTTACCGGAGGAATGGATGCTTTCCCCGAAACGGCAAGGCTGCCGCTCCCTGCTTCGTCTGTTGCTTCCCGTCTGCCTGGCGGCGCTCGCCGGCTGCCATTCGGTGCCCTATGCGCGCGATGGCGTGCTTCCGGCGCGCATCGACGTGGCCGACGGATCGGCGCAACGCACCGCACTGAATGCACGTACCTATGATGCGGCCATCGGCCACGCCCGGCGGCTTTTTTACCGCGATACTGCCAACTTCACGCCCCTCGCACGCAGACGGCGCGCCAGCGTGATCGCCAGGCCCGACGAAAGCAGTTTCTATAGCGCACTGAACGAGGTACTGGGCACCCTCGATGACGCGCACAGCCATGCAATGGGGCCTGGCGAACGCGCGATCAGCGAGCAGATCATGCGCGACAGCGGCAAGGAATCCGGAAACGGCTACGGCCTCATCAAAGCAGTGTCCGGGAAAGGCAAATCCGTCCTCGCGGTTGTTCCCGGCAGTGCCGCGTCCGAGGCCGGGATATTGCCGGGCTGGCAGTTGCTGAGCATCGACGGACGGTCCCTTTGGATGCACCAGGAACGCGAGCGGCAACCGGCCCGTTTCCTGTTCATGGACCGGGAAGGCAGGCGGCACGAACATGACCTCATCCCCGTTCCTTCGCCAGCCGTGCGTATGCGGGAAAGCCGCTACTTGCCGGGCGGGCTGCTTTACCTGCATTGGAAATCCTTCGACGACGACAGCCTGCAATGGCTGCACGCCGCATTCGCAGCCGCACATGGTGAGGACACGATGAAAGGGATGGTGATCGACCTGAGAGGGAATGCAGGCGGTCTGGCACGCGTCGGCGCGGAGGTCTACGCCATGCTGGATGGCAAAGGCGTTTTCGCCTGGCTGAAGTCCCGGCAGGGACAGGATGCAGTAGGCCCGGCGTCGCCGCCATTGCGATATGGCGGCGCGCTGCTGGTACTGGTGGATGCCGCGTCGGCAAGTACCGCGGAGTTGCTTGCCGCCCGCCTGCAGGAGACCGGACGCGCGGTGCTGATCGGTGAAACCACCGCGGGGGCCGTGGTTGCCTCGCGCGGAATCAACCTGCCCGACGGTGGCTTGCTTTCCCTCGGCATGCGGGAAATCCGCACAGGGGACGGCCGGCTGCTGGAAGGCACAGGGGTCACGCCCGATCTTCCCGCACCCTGGACTCCGGAAGCTATCAGGGAAGGCCGGGATCCCGCCTGGGAAGTGGTCACGATGTTCGTCGAAGAACTGGCTAAATCAAACGCTGGCAAGGGAAAAATCGAAGACGCCGATGAAAATCCAGCGGCGGACGACAAAGACATCTGATCCCACTCCGGGCCTGCTTCCGTTACCAGTCCCCACTGGCCGGCAATCCCGTATTACCGCCATCTGCACTCGCCCGACATGCCCGGCATTGGCCGGGCGGTGCCTCACCGCCGCTTCGGTTTCCCCGCCGGCCGCCACTGCGCGCCGCGGCCGCTGCTCCTGCGCTCGGTGGCCTGCTCGGCCTGGCGCTGCGCCAGCTTGGCTGCGGCCGCGGCCACTTCCTCGCGCAGCTTGAGGTAGTTGAGCAGCCGGCTTTCGTCGATCTCGCCGCGTTCGATCGCCTCGCGCACCGCGCAGCCGGGCTCGTGCTGGTGCGAACAGTCGCGGAAGCGGCACTGCGTGGTCAGCGCCTCGATGTCGGCGAAGCCGCCCTCGGCCAGGGTTTCCTCGCCGGTGGGCTTGAGCTCACGCATGCCCGGCGTATCGATCAGGCAGGCGCCGCCGGGCAGCGGCAGCAGGGCGCGGTGGGTGGTGGTGTGGCGGCCGCGCGAATCGCTGTCGCGCACGGCGCCGGTCTTCATCCGGTCCTCGCCCAGCAGCGTGTTGGTGAGCGTGGACTTGCCGGCGCCGGAGGAGCCGACCAGCACCACGGTGCGGCCCGGCCCCAGCCACGGCGCCAGCGCGGCAACGCTGGCCGGGTCCTTGCCGTTGATCGCCAGCAGCGGGATGTCCTGCGCGGCCAGGTTTTCCAGCACCGCCAGCGCGTCGGCGCCGTACTCGGTCTGGTCGGCCTTGGTCAGCACCACCACCGGCGCCGCGCCACCGCTGCCGGCCAGCATCAGGTAGCGCTCGATCCGGCGCGGATTGAAGTCCGCGTCCAGCCCGCAGACGATGAACACCGTATCGATGTTGGCGGCGATCACCTGCTGGTGGTAGTGCTCGCCGGCCGCGCCGCGCTTGATCGAGGTCCGCCGCGGCAGCAGCGCGACGATGCGCGCCTCCTCCAGCAGCACCCAGTCGCCGACCGCCGCGCGCTCGTGGCTGGGAAAGCGCGGCCGCTGCCACTCCGGCAGCGACTCGGCCTTGAGCGCGGCGTCGGGCGCATCGGCCACCACGTAGCCGGAACGGTGCTGCTCGATCACCCGCGCCGGGCGCGCCAGCGGATGTGCGGCGAAGGCGGCCTGCCATGCCGGGGCTTCGGGCGGGCCCGGCCAGGGCCAGCCGATGGGGCGCAGCGCGCCGAAATCGATGGTGTCGGTCATCGGCCAATTCTAAGCGGCACCGCGGCGCCGGCCGGCCCCGCCAGTGGATTTCGGTTCCGCCCGGAACCATCGCCCCGCATCGCAGCAATTCCGCTACCATGCGGTTTCCCGCCCATGATGGCCCCACGCATGTCAAGCCCTGCCAAGCCGCTGCCCACCCGCGAACGCCTGTCCGAAGTGCGCTACGAGATCCGTGGCGAACTGGCCCGGCGAGCCCGCGAGCTGGAGGCCCAGGGCCGCAAGCTGATCAAGCTCAACATCGGCAACCCGGGCAACTTCGGCTTCCGCGCGCCCGAGCACCTGCAGCGTGCCATCGCCGACGACATGGGCCGCACCGACCCCTATACCCACCAGCAGGGGCTGCCGGTGGCGCGCGAGGCCATCGCCGCGGCATATGCGCGGCGCGGCGCGCCCGATGCCCACGCCGACCGCGTGTTCCTCGGCAATGGCGTGTCCGAACTGATCGACCTGTCGCTGCGCGCGCTGCTCAACCCCGGCGATGAAGTGCTGGTGCCCTCGCCCGATTACCCGCTGTGGTCGGCGGCCACCATCCTCAACGACGGCCGCCCGGTGTATTACCGCTGCCGGCCGGAGAACGGCTTCCAGCCCGACCCGGTGGAGATCGAGACGCTGGTGTCCTCGCGGACCCGCGCCATCGTGCTGATCAACCCGAACAATCCCAGCGGCGCCAGCTACCCGCGCGAGCTGCTGGAGAAGATCGTCGCCGTGGCCCGCAGGCACAACCTGCTGCTGCTGGTGGACGAGATCTACGACCAGATCCTCTACGACGGCGCGCAGTTCCAGCCGGTCGCGCCGCTGGCCGGCGACCACCCGTGCCTGACCTTCAGCGGCCTGAGCAAGGTGCACCGCGCCTGCGGCTGGCGCGTGGGCTGGATGCTGCTGTCCGGCGACGCCGCGCGGCTGGGCGAGTTCCGTGCCGCGCTCGACCTGCTCAGCGCGCTGCGGCTGTGCGCCAACGTGCCCGGCCAGTACGCCATCGAGGCGGCGGTCAACGGCCCGGACACCATCTCCGCGCTGTGCGCGCCCGGTGGCCGCCTGTACGAAACCCGCCGCGCGGTGATCGAGGCCTGCGACGCCAGCGAGCACCTGCAGCTGGTGGCGCCGGCCGGTGCGCTGTACGCCTTCCCGGCCGTGGTGGGCCCGGCCGCGCAGGGGTTCGACGACCACGAGTTCGCGCTGGAACTGATGAACGAGGAAGGCGTGCTGGTGGTGCCCGGCTCGAGCTTCAACGTGCCTTACCGCCACCACTTCCGGGTGACCCTGCTGCCCGAGGCCGGGGTCATGCGCGAAGTGTTCGGCCGCATCGACCGGGTGCTGGCGCGCCGCGCCGAGCGGATCACCAAGGTGGTGCCGCTGAAGACGCGCAGCGCGGTGGCCTGAGTCACGGCGATGGGCAGCAGCGAACCGGCCATGGCCAGCAGCGCGCGCTACCTGGCGCTGGGCGATTCCTACACCATCGGCGAAGGCGTGCCCGCCGAGGGTACCTGGCCGTTCCAGCTGGCCGCGGCGCTGCGTGCGCGCGGCATCGCGCTGGCCGATCCGCAGGTCATCGCCACCACCGGCTGGACCACCGACGAACTGGCCGCCGCCATCGACGCGGCCGCGCCACGCGGGCCGTACGCGCTGGCGAGCCTGCTGATCGGCGTCAACAACCAGTACCGCGGGCGGCCGCTCGCCGAGTACCGCCAGCAGTTCGAACAACTGCTGCAACGGGCGCTCGCGCTGGCCGCCGAGGATCCGCGGCGGGTGCTGGTGCTGTCCATTCCCGACTGGGGGGTGACTCCGTACGCGGCCGCGCATGGCCGCGACACCGCCGTCGTCGCGCGCGAGATAGACGACTTCAATGCCGCCGCCCGCGCCTGCTGCGGCGACTATGGCGTGGCCTTCGTCGACATCACCCCGGCCAGCCGCGCGCACGGCGCCGAGGCGGCGATGCTGGTGGACGACGGCCTGCACCCTTCCGCGGCGATGTACCGGCTGTGGATGGAACAGGCGCTGCCGGTGGCGGCGGACCTGCTGACCGACCCGACCGCCGCGTGAGCAGGCCGTCCGGGACCGCGGCCATGGCGGCCCACGATGCCCGGGCCATCGCCCGCGCGTTCGCCCCGCGCCATCCACTGGGCAACCGCTGGGACTACTGCTACGTGCTGTCCAAGCTGCGCAGCGACCCGCTCTATCCCGGCGTGCTCGAGGCGCTGCGCGGCAGCCAGGCGCCACTGCTGGACATGGGCTGCGGGCTGGGCCTGCTGGCGCATGCGCTGCGCCACGACGGCCAACGGCAGCCCTACCGCGGGGTGGACAACGATGCCGCCAAGATCCGCCGCGCCGACGGCGTCGCCCACCGCGCCGGCCTGGCCGCCAGCCGTTTCGAGGTGATGGACCTGGCCACCACCCTGCCCGAGCACCGCGGCAGCGTGGCCATCCTCGACGTCCTCCAGTACCTGCCGGCCGAGGCGCAATCGGCGCTGCTGCGGCGCGCGGCGGCCATGCTCGATGGCGATGGCCGGCTGGTGCTGCGCATGGCCCTGGCCGACGACAGCCGCCGCGGCCGCATCTCGCGCATCGGCGACCGCGCCGCCAACTGGATCGGCTGGATGCAGTTCCGCCCGCGCCACTACCCCGACGCCGCCAGCCTGCGCACGCTGCTCGAGCAGGCCGGCCTGCGGGTCAGCCTCGCCCCGCTGTACGGCAACACGCCATTCAACAACTGGCTGCTGGTCGCTCACCGCGCCTGAACCACGGCGGCGCCGTTTGCGCGGATAATCGTGGCATTGCGCCGCCCGTCCCGGGCCGGCACCCTGACGAGAGTCCCGTGAGAAGAACCTACCGCCTCGATATCGAAGGCAAGCATCCCGACCGCCTGCTGGAAGCCAGCAAGCACGACATCCGCAAGTACATCAAGCGCGAGCGCGGCAAGGCCCTGCCGGCCGGCGCCGACTTCTGGGATTTCGACAGCAAGGCCGGGGTCGACGAGGCCAGCGCGCAGGCCGTGCCGTTCCCCGAGCTGATCCGCGCGGTGGATGCGCTGGTGGCCGCCGGCAACCGCCAGTTCTACGTGGAAGTGCTGCGCAAGCCCGGCAAGCGCACGCCGCGCCCGGCCGCGGCCGCCGACGTGCCGGCGGAAAGCGACTTCAAGGATTGAGCGCGCCTTCCGGTGCCGGGCCATGCCCGGCGCCGGGCGCGGTTCAACCGGCCGGCGTGCCCGCCGCCGCGGCGCGCAGCCGGTCCTTCCGGCTCGGCCGGCGCCCCTTGATGCCGCCTTTGCCGTCGCCTGCCGGCGCTGCGGCCGGCACCGCCCCGGTCGGCTCGAAACCCGACACCACCTCCGGCTCCAGGCGCAGGCCATGGCGCCTGCAGATCAACCGCCAGTGCGCCAGCGCCGCGGCCTCGACCAGGCTCACCGCCAGTCCGGGGCTGCCGGCACGGCCGGTGCGGCCGATGCGGTGCAGGTAATCGGCCGGCGAACGCGGCAACGCATGGTTCACCACCACCGGCAGGCCGGCGATGTCGATGCCGCGCGCGGCCACGTCGGTCGCCACCAGCACCTGCAGCTGGCCCTCCTTGAACGCCTGCAGGGTGCGCACGCGGCGGCCCTGCGACAGGTCGCCATGCAGCGCCTGCGCGGCGATGCCCTGCCCGCGCAGCGCGCCGGCCAGGCGGTCGCCCTCGCGGATGCTGGCGACGAACACCAGCACCTGCCGCCAGCGCGGATCGCCCAGCAGCGACAGCAGCAGCTCGACGCGGCGCTCGCCATCGACCCGCAGCGCGCGCTGCTCGATCTGCGCGGGCGCCTGCGCATCGACCTGCAGGCGCGCGGGCGCGCGCAGGCCGGCCGCCGCCAATGCCTCGATCTGGTCGGGGAAGGTGGCCGAGAACAGCGCCGTCTGCCGCTGCGCGGGCAGTCCGGCAAGGATCCGCCGCACCTCGTCGCCGAAGCCCAGTTCCAGCAGCCGGTCGGCCTCGTCCAGCACCAGCAGCTGCACCTGGCGCAGCGACAGCGCGTTGTGCGCCAGCAGATCGAGCAGGCGCCCGGGCGTGGCCACCACCACGTCGGCCCCACCGCGCAGCGCCATCATCTGCGGATTGATCGACACCCCGCCCACCGCGCACACCACCCGCGGTTGCCGCGGCAGCTCCCGGCCGAGCGTGGCGAACACGTCGGCCACCTGCAGCGCCAGCTCGCGCGTGGGCACCAGTACCAGCTGCCGCAGCTCCCGCGGCCTGCGCGGCGTGGCCATGGCGAACCGCTGCAGCGCCGGCAGCACGTAGGCGGCGGTCTTGCCCGAACCGGTCGGGGCCAGCGCCACCACGTCCCGGCCCTGAAGCAGCACCGGCACCGCCTGCTGCTGGATCGGCGTGGGGGCGCCGTAGCCGGCCTGCCGCAGCGCGCGTGCCAGCGCGGGCAGTACGTAGGGAGACAGGCCGAGTCGGGAAAAAGGCATGCTGTGGTTCCAGGCGCCGCCGGCGTGGCGGGCGGCGAGTCTAAGCGGTTTCCGGCGGCAGGCGCGCCTGCAGCCCGCGGGCCTGCAGGTGCCGCAGCACCGATTCCATGATGGCGACATTGTGGCCGTGCGCCGCACCTTCATGCAGCAGCACCACCGCGCCCGGTACCAGGTCGCGGGCGATGCGCGCCACCACCGTGTCCGGCTGGCAGTGCACGCCGTCGAAGCCGCGCGCGCTCCAGCCGACCCGCGCCAGGCCATGCCGGCGCAGCGCCGCGGCGACGAACGGGTTGGTCATGCCGACCACCGAGCGGTACCAGCGTGGCGGCGTCCCGGCGATCTCCGTCAACACCTGCTGGCAACGGCCGATCTCGGCGGCCATCCGCCGTGGCCCGAGGCGCCAGAACCAGGCCTGCGGATGCGAATGGCTGTGGTTGCCCAGCCCGTGGCCGCGGCGCAGCACCTCGCGCACCAGCTCCGGCCGCGCCGCCGCGCGCTGCCCGACCATGAAGAAGGTGGCGCGGGCGTCGTGGCGGTCGAGCAGGTCGAGGATCGCCAGGGTGTCGTCGGACGGGCCGTCGTCGATAGTCAGCCATACCGCCGGGCCCGGCAGCGACGACAGTACCGGCGCGTAGAAGCGGCTGTTGGGCAGGAACACCGGCACCACGAACAGCGCATGGCTGGCCAGCAGCAGTGTCAGGCCGGTCGCCCAGCCCAGCCCTACCCAGGCCAGCGCCACCAGCGCCTGCGACAGCAGCAGCCAGCCGACCCAGCGCCAGGGATGGCGCGGCGTGCGATGCAGGGTTCCCGTGGCGGTCATGTCCCATGATGCCATGGGGCGTAGAATCGGCTCTGTCTTCGACCAACCTCACGAGTTCATGATGTCCCTGGATCCCGCCGTGCGCGAACGCATCGAATCCCTCCTCGGCGCCAACCGCGTCGTCCTGTTCATGAAGGGCCAGCCGTCCATGCCGCAGTGCGGCTTCTCGGCCAAGGCCGTCGGCGCGCTGCAGGACCTCGGCGTGGATTTCGCCCACGTCAACGTGCTGGCCGACGGGGAAATCCGCGAAGGCATCAAGGCCTATGGCGACTGGCCGACCATCCCGCAGCTGTACGTGGACGGCGAACTGGTCGGTGGCAGCGACATCATCCTGCAGATGGCCAACAGCGGCGAACTCAGCACGCTGCTCGGGGTGGCGCCGCCGGACCGCACCCCGCCCTCGATCACCATCACCCCGGCTGCGGTGGAAATGCTCAAGGGCGCGCTGGCCGACGCCCCGGGCGCCGCGCTGCAGCTGAGCATCGACGCGCGCTTCCAGCCGAACTTCCAGCTGGTGCCGCTGGACGCCAACGCCATCGCCGCCGAATCCAACGGCCTGCGCGTGCAGTTCGACGCGGCCAGCGCGCGTCGCGCCAACGGCATCACCATCGACTGGGTGGACGACATCCGCGGCCAGGGCCTGGCCATCGACAACCCCAACGCGCCCCGGCCGGTGCAGGAACTGGACGTGCGCGGCGCCGACGACCAGCTGCGTGCCGGCACCCTGACCGTGGTGGACGTGCGCCCGGCCGACGAACGCGCCATCGCCGCGATCAACGCCCCGTTCGAGACCTTCGACGGCGACAACCGCGCCCGCCTCGAGGCGCTGCCCAAGGACACCGCGCTGGCCTTCCTGTGCCACCGCGGCGGACGCAGCGCGCAGGCGGCCGAGCAGTTCCGCGCGCTGGGCTTCACCCGCGTCTACAACGTCACCGGCGGCATCGATGCCTGGGCGCAGGACGTGGACAACAGCGTGCCGCGCTACTGACCGGGCAGCCCGCACCGCAACCGCATGGACAGGACACCGGCCCCAGGCCGGTGTCTTCGTCTGGGCAGCCGCCAAGCGTACGCGGCGGCACGTTGCCGCGCCGGCCCGCCGCCGTCAGCCGGCGAAACCGCCCTCGGCCAGGAAATGCAGCTCCTCCGGCGTGGGAATCCGGCCCAGCACGGCGTTGCGGTGCGGGAACCGGCCGAAGCGGCGGATGATGTCGCGGTGCAGCTCGGCGAAACGCAGGTACTCCAGGTCGCCGAGCACCTCGAACATCGCCACCGAGCGCTCCTGGTCCTGCGGGTCTTCCGAGTGTTCGAACGGCAGGTAGATGAAGGCGCGCAGCTGCGGCGTCAGTTCGCGGTCCAGTCCTTCCTCGATGGTGCGCATGGCGTAGTGCCGCGCCAGTCCATCGGTCGCGAAGGAGTGGGCGGTGCCGCGGAAGCAGTTGCGCGGAAACTGGTCAAGCAGGATCTGCAGCGCCAGCGCGCCATCGGCGCTGTGCAGCCACTCCTCGCAGCCGCGGCGCGCGGCCAGGTAGTGCAGGTCCAGGAAGCGCCGGCGGAACTCCTCGTCGAAGGCGTCGTCGCGCGCGAACCACCGCCGCGGCCCCGCCGAACGCCAGAAATCCACCACTGTCTGTACTGCTTCCATCACTCCAGTCCCTGATCGTTCGGCCGCCCGGGGGCGACGCCGGCCCGCGACCGTGCAGCTTAAGCGGCCGGCACCTGTCTGGATACCACCGCGGCCGCGGCGCCCGATCGCGCCTGCAACCCCGCCAGTCCATGCACTTGGCAAATCCCGGGGCCACGGCTAGCGTGCGGGCACCTTCCACGCCGCCTATGGAGAACCCATGCGACACCGACTGCTGGCCGGGCTCGGCCTGGCGCTGGCCTGCGCGCATCCCGCGCCCGCCGACGCCACCTCGCGCTTCGTGCAGGATCCCTACCCCAGCACCTATCGCCCGCTGCCCGCCGCACCGGTGCTGATCAGCCATGCCACCGTGCTCGACGGCACCGGGCGCCGCCTGGACGACGCCGACGTGCTGCTGGCCGACGGCCGCGTGGTCGCGGTCGGCAACGCACTGCAGGCACCGGCCGACGCGGTGCGCGTGGATGGCCGCGGCAAGTGGGTCACGCCGGGCATCATCGACGTGCATTCGCACCTGGGCGTGTACCCCAGCCCGGGCGTGCAGGCGCATGGCGACGGCAACGAGATGACCGCGCCGGTGACCGCCAACGTCTGGGCCGAGCATTCGGTGTGGCCGCAGGACCCGGGCTTCGCCGCGGCACTGGCCGGCGGCGTGACCGCGATGCAGGTGCTGCCCGGCTCGGCCAATCTGGTCGGCGGCCGCGGGGTGACGCTGAAGAACCTGCCGGCCACCACCTACCAGGCGATGAAATTCCCCGACGCGCCGTGGGGCCTGAAGATGGCCTGCGGCGAGAACCCCAAGCGCGTATACGGCGGCAAGGGCACCGCCCCGGCCACGCGCATGGGCAACGTCGCCGGCTACCGCGCGGCCTTCATCGACGCCAGCGAGTACATCGCCAAGAACAGCGCCGCGCCGGTCAAGCGCAAGCGCCGCTTCGGCGGCGGCGACAACGGCGACAGTTCCGGCGACAGCGGCGGCAAGCGCGACCTCAAGCTGGACACGCTCGCCGGCGCCATCCAGGGCGACATCCGCGTGCATATCCACTGCTACCGCGCCGATGAGATGGCGACCATGCTCGACCTGGCCAAGGAGTTCGGCTTCAAGGTCGCCGCCTTCCACCACGGCGTGGAGGCCTACAAGCTCGCCGACCGGCTCGCCGCCGAAGGCGTGTGCGGCGCGCTGTGGGCCGACTGGTGGGGCTTCAAGATGGAAGCCTTCGACGGCATCCAGGAGAACATCGCGCTGGTCGACCGCCCGGCCAACAGCTGCGCCATCGTCCATTCCGATTCCCCCGAAGGCATCCAGCGGTTGAACCAGGAAGCGGCCAAGGTCATCGCCAGCGCACGCCGCGCCGGCATGGGCGAGATCGCGCCGGAACACGCCATCCGCTGGCTCACTGCCAATGCGGCACGCGCACTGGGCATCGAACAGCGCACCGGTACCCTGGAGCCGGGCAAGATGGCCGACGTGGTGGTATGGAACGGCAACCCCTTCAGCTCCTACGCGCTGGCCGAGAAGGTCTACGTCGATGGTTTCCAGGCCTACGACCGCGGCAACCGCGCGCAGCAGCCACTGAGTGATTTCATGCTCGGCCAGGAGGTGCGGCCATGAGCGCGTCCATCGTGTTCCTGCGCCGCCTGGCGCTGCTGGCCGCGGCGCTGCCGGGCATCGCCTGCGCCCAGGACGTACTGGTCCGCAACGCCACCGTGCACACCGCCACCGCGCGCGGCACGCTCACTGCCAACGACGTGCTGGTGCAGGGCGGGGTGATCCGCGCCATCGGCCCGGCGCTGGCCGCGCCGGCCGGCGTCGAAGTGATCGATGCCGGCGGTCGCCCGCTGACCCCGGCGCTGTTCGGCGGCATCACCGACATCGGCGTGGAGGAAGTCTCCGGCGAGGCCGCGACCGTGGACAGCGCGGTGAAGCTGGAAGACCAGCCGCAACGCCCCGAGTTCGACGTCACCCTGGCCTACAACCCCGACTCGGTGCTGGTGCCGGTGGCGCGCGTGGAAGGCATCGGCTTCACCGCGCTGGGCGCCAACAGCGGCGGCGGTTTCATCGCCGGCCAGGGCGGCGTGCTGCGCCTGGACGGCAGCACCGATCCCATCGGCCCGCGCATGCTGTTCGTGCGCATGGGCGCGGCCGGCTCGGAACTGTCCGGCAGCTCGCGCGCCGCGCAATGGATGCTGCTCGACCAGATGGTGGCCGAGGCCCGCGGCCGCATCGCCGCCGACTCGCCGCATGCCTTGCTGACCCCGGCCGGGCGCGCGGTACTGGCGCGCTACCTGGGCGGCAGCGGGCGCATCGTGGTGCGCGTGGACCGTGCCGCCGACATCCGCCAGCTGCTGCGCTGGGCCGGGCGCGAGCAGGTGCGCGTGGCCATCGCCGGCGGCGCCGAGGCCTGGCGCCTGGCACCGCAGCTGGCCGCAGCCGGCGTGCCGGTGTTCGTCGACGCACTGTCCAACCTGCCGGCCAGCTTCGACCAGATCGGCGCGACCCTGGAGAACGCCGCGCGCCTGCACGCGGCCGGCGTGCCGGTGGCCTTCAGCCAGGACGGCGACGCATCGCACAACGCACGCAAGATCCGCCAGCTGGCCGGCAACGCGGTCGCCCACGGCCTGCCCTGGGATGCGGCGCTGGCCGGGCTGACCCGGGTGCCGGCACAGGCGTTCGGGGTGGCCGACCGCATCGGCAGCATCGCGGTGGGCCAGCAGGCCGACCTGGTGCTGTGGGAAGGCGACCCGCTGGACGTGGGCCACTATGCCGAGCGCATGTGGCTGGGTGGACGCGCGGTACCGATGCGCTCGCGCCAGACCGAGCTGCGCGACCGCTACCTGCGCGGCAGCGCGACCCCGCCGGCCTACCGCCGCTGATGTCCCACCCGCTCCCGGCGCCATGGCCGGGAGCGGGCAGCGCCCGCCGCGGGGCGCGCCACCTGCCGCGGCGACGGTTTTGGGTTAGTGTGACCGCAGCCACACCAACGTACCGGGGGGTTCGACCATGCGCATCGGGATCGTCGTGGATTCGGCCTGCGACCTGCCGGCCGACTTCATCCGCGAACACAAGCTGGTGCTGCTGCCGATCACCGTGCGCATCGGCGAAGCGGTACTGGCCGACCACCGCGAGGAGGACGCCACGCTGAACTTCCTCGACACCCACGTCGCCGAACGCGGCGCCGAGGCCGAGACCATCCCGTTCAGCGTCAACCAGATCCGCGACCTGTTCCTGCAGCACCTGGTGATCGACTACGACCACGTGTTCTGCCTGACCATCACCAAGACCCGCAGCCCGATCCACGACAATGCGCTGCAGGCCAGTTTCGCCATCCTCAACGAGTACCGGCCGATCCGCCAGGCCGCCGGGCACAACTCGCCGTTCGCCCTGCGCGTGCTCGACAGCCAGAACCTGTTCGCCGCGCAGGCGGTGACCGCGGTTGAGGCGGTACGGCTGCGCGATGCCGGCGTCGGCGTGGCGCAGATGCGCGAGCAGCTGGAACAGCTGGCCGGCAACGTGCACGGCTACATGATCACCCGCGACCTGTACTACATGCGTGCGCGCGCCCGCCACAAAGGCGACCGCAGCGTCGGCCTGTTCACCGCCGCGCTGGGCAGCGCGCTGGACATCAAGCCGGTGCTGCACGGCTACCGCGGCGAGACCGCGCCGGTGGCCAAGATCAAGGGCTTCGACAACGCGGTGCAGCGGCTGTTCGACTTCGTCGGCCAGCGCGTGGCGAACGGCCTGCTGACCCCGGTGATCTGCATGAGCTACGGCGGCCCGCTCGACGAACTGCGCGCCCTGCCCGGCTACGCCACCCTGCGCGAGACCTGCCAGGCGCACGGCGTGACCCTGCTCGAAACGGTGATGAGCCTGACCGGCATGGTCAACGTCGGCAAAGGCGCGGTGACGGTCGGCTTCGCCGACCAGCCGCACGCGTTCGACAGCTGATCCGCGCCGGCGTGTACGCGGGCACCACACCCGCTGCGCCACACTCCCCACCCACCCAAGGAGACCCCGCATGCCCGTGCACTATTCGATTTCGTTGCCCGATCCCTCCGCCGCGCGCGGCAGCGATCCGCGCCTGTCGTTCACCGCCAACGGCGCCGACACGTTCGCCGAGCAGCTGCAGGACGCCCTGCGCACGCCGGCCCTGTTCGAACGCTGGCGCGCCACCCAGGAGGATCCCGACGATGTCGACCCGAGCTGGGGCGTGACCGACCCCGGGGCGACGGTAAGCGGCAGGCAATCGGACCTGCGCATCGACCTGGTCGCCATCACCCGCATTCCCGGCGACGTCCTCAAGCAGCGCCTGCGCTGGCTGGCCGGCAGCCACTGGGAACTGCGCGACGTCCGCTGAGTGGCCACCCCGGTCCTGCTTTCCTGGAGCGGCGGCAAGGATGCCGCCTGGGCGCTGCACGCCCTGCGCCAGCGCCAGGACGTCGAAGTCGTCGCACTGCTGAGCACCCTCACCGAAGGCTACGAGCGTGCGTCGATGCAGGGCGTGCGCGAGGAAGTGCTGCGCCTGCAGGCACATGCCGCCGGCCTGCCGCTGCTGCGCGCCTGGATCCCGCAGGACTGCGACAATGCCGGCTACCTGCAGCGCATGGGCCAGGCGCTCGAAGCCGCCCGCCTGCGCTGGCCGGCACTGCGCACCCTGGCCTTCGGCGACCTGCTGCTGGAGGACATCCGCCACTGGCGCCAGCAGCAGTACGCCGCGCTGGACTGGGACTGCCTGTTCCCGCTGTTCGGTCGCGATACCGCCACCCTGGCGCGGCAGATGATCGACGGTGGCCTGCGCGCGCGGCTGTGCTGCGTGGATACACGGGTACTGGACGCGGCGTTCGCCGGCCGCGCCTTCGACCACGCCCTGCTCGACGCGCTGCCGGCCGGCATCGATGCCTGCGGCGAGAACGGCGAGTTCCACACCTGCGTCAGCGCCGGCCCGATGTTCGGCGCGCCGCTGCGCTTACGGCAGGGCGACACCGTATTGCGCGATGCGCGCTACGCCTACACCGACTTCGCGGTGGATGAGGGACCGTCATGATCCCGGCCACCGCCACGATGCTGCACATCCACCGCCGCTGATCCGGCCGCATCCCCGCCAGCCTGACCGGGATCTCGGCGCAGGCACCCGTGTAGCGGATCACCGGCTTTACCCGGGTGCCCTGGCTCCTGGTGGAGATCCGGGGGTGTCCCACCTGCGCGGGTCGTTGCGGCCGGCACGAGGGTTCCCTGCGTCCCTCTGGACCGTGCCTGCCTGTACGAAAGGGCCAATTCCGCCGCCTGCTTGGTGATCATGCCCATCCAGGGCGGCGTCCACACGACCTATGGACACGGGGCGGTAGCACCGCTCGCCTAAGGCCTGCACCCGGCGGCGGCCCGGGACACGCGCCTGACCACGCGCAGCCGGGCGTGCAGACCGTGGCCGGATCGACCTGGACATGCGCCGGTCAACCCGCGCTGGCTGCCGTTGCCGGCCCCCGGCCGGCGTCTTCCCATACCTCCACGCGGTTGCGGCCGGCGCGCTTGGCCGCGTACAGCGCCACGTCCGCGCCAGCCAGCAATGCCTCCGGCGACTGCAGCAACGGCGCCCCCGTGCCCGCCACGCCAACGCTGATGGTCACCATCTGCGGCAGCACGTCGCCCGGGATGGCCTGTATCGCGGCGCGCAGGCGTTCGCCCAGTTCACGCGCGCTGTCCGGATGCGTGGCCGGTGCCACCACCGCGAACTCCTCGCCACCGTAACGGGCCACCAGGTCGCCACCACGCGCCGCGGTCGCCTGCAGGACCGCCGCCACCTGCTGCAGGCAACGATCTCCCGCCGGGTGCCCATGGCGGTCGTTGAACCACTTGAAATGGTCGATGTCGATCAGCAGCAGCGACAGCGCACTGCCCTGCCGGCAGGCGCGGTTCCATTCGGCCTGCAGCACCGCGTCGAACTGCCGGCGGTTGGCGACGCCGGTAAGCCCGTCCAGGCGCGACAACGCGTCCAGCGCCGCCTGCCGCTCCAGCAGCCCGATCTGCAGCAGCATGCTGCGCAGTCCGAAGCCCATGATCGCTGCCACGAAGCCGGCCAGTGCCCAGTAGCGCGCGTGGTCCACGACCAGGGTGGCCACCACCAGCAGCAGCAACGGCAGGATCATCGGCCCGCCCGCCTGCACCGCATGCCGCAACCCGCTGCGTTCGACGGCCGGCATCGATTCGTGCGCGCGCGGCGCCAGCACCGCCAGCAGCAGGAAGGGCAGATCGATCAACAGGTCGGCGTACTGGCCGAACGGGCTGTACTCGGAAAAATGGTTGATGTAGCCGGCCACCAGCAGATAGGCCAGCGCGTAGATCGCCAACACGCGGAAGAACGCGCGACGGTCCGGCAGGTCCATGCTGGCCCAGCGCAGCAATGCGAACGCCGCGATGCAGGCATTCTGGATATCGAACAACAGGCGCACGCTGTTCATGCCGGCCTCGCCGGCATTGGCGTGGAACCGGGTATGCAGGAAGAACAGCACGCCCAGCAGGGCCGCCAGCAGGGCATCGATCAGGCTGATCGCCCAGCGCTCGCGACGTGCGCGTGCCAGCACGAACACCAGCGGCACGCCGTAGACCACGTACAGCAGCAGGCTGATCTGTGGCGTCCCCGTGGCATCACCGCCCCGCAGCGTATCGACCATGTTCATGGCCATGCCACCGGCCCACAGCAGCATGGCCAGCGCAGTCGCCCGCCAGCCCAGCGCCACCCGCCGCTGCCGTGCCTGCCGCAGGCAGGCCGCAGCGGCCAGCAGCGGCGCGGCGATGAGGAAGCAGAACGAGGCGACGCTGGCCGACCCCGGCAGCAACACCAGAGCCAGGCCATGGCACAACACGAACAGGACCGCCACCATCACCGGCATGTGTCGCCCCCTTGTCGGCGCCGATGGCCGGACGATAGCAAGCGGTGATGTGCAAGGCGCGACAATGCCGGCGCGCGCCCCCGGACCCGCGGCCGATCAGGCCAGCGCGCGGGCGTGGTGGGCGATGTGCTCGCCGATGAAGCTGGCGATGAAGTAGTAGCTGTGGTCGTAACCGGGCTGCATCCGCAGCTGAAGCGGATGGCCGGCGGCCGCGCAGGCATCGCGCAGCAGCTGCGGGCGCAGCTGCGGCTCGAGGAATTCGTCGGCGTCGCCCTGGTCGACCAGCAGCGGCAGGCGCTCGCCGGCTCCGGCCACCAGCGCGGTGGCGTCGTACTGCAGCCAGGCATCGCGGTCCTGGCCGAGATAGGCGGCAAACGCCTTCTCGCCCCACGGCACCTGCGACGGCGCCACGATCGGCGAGAACGCCGACACGCTGCGGTAGCGGCCCGGATTGCGCAGCGCGATCACCAGCGCGCCGTGCCCCCCCATCGAATGGCCGCTGATCGCGCGCGTATCGCTGGCCGGGAACTGCGCCTCGACCAGCGCCGGCAGTTCGCCCACGACGTAGTCGTACATGCGGTAGTGCGGCGCCCACGGCGCCTGCGTGGCGTTGAGGTAGAACCCCGCGCCCTTGCCCAGGTCGTAGCCTTCGGCATCGGCCACGTCGTCGCCGCGCGGGCTGGTGTCGGGCGCCACGAGGATGATGCCGTGCTCGGCGGCGTAGCGCTGCGCGCCGGCCTTGGTGATGAAGTTCTGCTCGGTGCAGGTCAGCCCGGACAGCCAGTACAGCACCGGCAGCCGGGCCCCGTCCTGCGCCTGCGGCGGCAGGTAGACGCCCAGCGTCATGTCGCAGCCCAGCACCTGGGAGCGGTGCCGGTACACATCCTGCCAGCCGCCGAAACAGGCGCGGTGTTCGATTCGTTGCATGGTTCTCTCCAGTGACGCGGACACATGGCCGGGGCACGCACCCCGGCCGGCCGTCAGAAGTGGACGACGCTGCGGATCGACTTGCCTTCGTGCATCAGATCGAAGGCATCGTTGATCTGCTCCAGGCCCATGGTGTGGGTGACGAACGGCGCCAGCTCGATATCGCCCTTCATCGCGTCCTCGACCATGCCCGGCAGCTGGCTGCGGCCCTTCACCCCGCCGAAGGCGGTGCCCATCCACCTGCGCCCGGTGACCAGCTGGAACGGGCGGGTGGAAATCTCCTGGCCGGCACCGGCCACGCCGATGATCACGCTCTGGCCCCAGCCGCGGTGCGCGCACTCCAGCGCCGCGCGCATCACGTTGACGTTGCCGATGCATTCGAAGCTGTGGTCCACGCCCCAGCCGGTCATCTCCACGATCACCTGCTGGATCGGCGCATCGTGCTCCTTCGGGTTGACGCAGTCGGTGGCACCGAACTGCCGGGCCAGCTCGAACTTCGAGGGATTGGTGTCGATGGCGATGATGCGCCCGGCCTTGGCCTGGCGTGCGCCCTGGATCACCGCCAGGCCGATGCCGCCGAGGCCGAACACGGCCACGCTGTCACCTTCGGCCACCTTGGCGGTGTTGTGCACGGCGCCGATGCCGGTGGTGACGCCACAGCCCAGCAGGCACACGTGCTCCGGGTTGGCCTCCGGGTTGACCTTGGCCAGCGACACTTCGGCCACCACGGTGTACTCGGAGAAGGTCGAGCAGCCCATGTAGTGGTAGATCGGCTCGCCGTTGTAGGAGAAGCGGCTGGTGCCGTCCGGCATCACGCCCTTGCCCTGGGTGGCGCGCACGGCGGTGCACAGGTTGGTCTTGCCGCTCTGGCAGAACAGGCACTGGCCGCACTCGGCGGTGTACAGCGGGATGACGTGGTCGCCCGGCTTCACCGAGGTCACGCCCTCGCCGACCTCGACCACGATGCCGGCGCCTTCATGGCCGAGCACGCACGGGAACAGGCCTTCCGGGTCATCGCCGGACAGGGTGAATGCATCGGTATGGCAGACGCCGGTGTGGGTGATCCGGACCAGCACTTCGCCCTGCTTCGGCGGGGCGACGTCGATCTCGACGATCTGCAGCGGCTGGCCGGGGCCGAAAGCGACGGCGGCGCGTGACTTCATGGTTGTCTCCTATAGCGGTTGTTCGGGTTTGGCGGATTCGAAGCGGGCTGGCGGGAGCGATGCGGTGCTTCGATCCGTGGCGGGCGGCTGCCAGCGGACGGGGGCAAAGGCGCGGCCATCGCGACCGGCATCGCGCCTACTTCAGGTAGGAACGGATCAGGCCGGACATTTCGGCCACGCGCGCGGCACGCTGCGCCGGTGACTGCGCCGGCTGGCCGAACTCCTCGCGCAGGTGCGCTTCCATCACTTCGGACATCAGCCCGTTGACGGCACCGCGGATGGCCGCGATCTGCTGCAGCACCGGCCCGCAGTCGGCGCCGGCCTCCAGCGCGCGCTCCAGTGCATCGCATTGGCCGCGGATGCGCCGCACCCGCGCCAGCACCTTCTTTTTTTCCTCGGGTGAATGCGGCACGCGCCCGCTCCTATCCTGTACTGGGGGACAGTATATTGGACGAGCGCCCGGCCGTCAGCGCTCCTGCGCCCGGACCGGCCTGGCCTGCGGCTGACCTGCGGAGCAGGTCCAGCGGGACTGCTCGGAACGGGACCGATGCCGTCCCTGGCGCGCGGAGGGCGCGGACGGGGGCTTCGGGCGCCAGCGCGCAGAGGGAGAGGATGCAGCCGCATGGACGGGGTGCATCAGGCCATCGAATCCGCCGCCGGATGCGCTCGTCCGCAGCGCCCGATCCACGCCTGCCCGCCAGGTGGTGCCGGCGTGAATGAGCGGCCCCGGGTGCTGCATCCGCGTCGGGGGGGCGGAACGTCCGGGGGCACCGGACAGGACCCGGGGCGGCAATGCGCTCTGGAGTTCCGCGCCGGCGATGACACCTGCGTGCCTGGGTCCGCATGGCTCCGGGCGGCGGCCCCTGCGCCCGGATGGACCGCGGACGGTGGCCGTTTCCAGGGCCGGCCCGACCCCGCCGCAGGGCCGGCAATTCAAATTGAGATATGCGTCACATATCATTCCGCCCACCCGAAATCAGGTGATGCCATCAGGCCGTTTTTCCCGGTTAGAAAGTAGGCCGGTCGCGTTCCCAGCAAGCGTTCTCAAAATCACCAACGGATACCACGCTGATGCCTTCCAACGGCAGCCACACCCCGATTCGCGTCCCCCGCTTCCACCCCCTGCACTGCACTGTACTGGCCGCCGCATTGGCGTCCGTCCTCAGCCCCTGCGCGTTCGCGCAGGATGCCGCGCCCACCACGACGGTCGCCACCGTGCATGTCGCCCGCATCGCGGTCGAAGGCGTCGGCGAACACCCGTCCAGCGGCATCGGCCGCGCGGCCATCGATGCAGTCGCCAACCAGGCCCTGCGCGATATCAGCCCCACGCTGCCGGCGGCGCTGAACTTCGAGCAGATCAAACAGATCACCGCACGCATCACCCAGGCCTACCGCGACGCCGGCTTCCTGGTCTCGGTGGCCTACGTGCCGCCGCAGCAGATCGACGACAGCCAGACGCTGACCCTGAAGGTGATGGAAGGCCGGGTTGGCCGGGTGCTGGTGCAAGGCAGCCGGCGCTATCGCGACGACCAGCTCGGCGCCAGCAGCCTGGGCCTGATCGGCCGCCCGCTGCGCCAGACCGAGCTGGAGCGCGCCCTTCTCTACGCGCGCGACCTGCCCGGGGTGTCAGTCACCTCGGTGCTGCAGCCGGGCCAGAACGAAGGCGAGACCGACATCATCCTGGTCGCCCGGGACAGTGATCGTCCCTACGAAATCACCGCCGGCATGAGCAACCACGGCACCGACAGCACCGGCCGGTATCGTGCCGAGCTGGGCGTGAGTGCCTTCAATGCGCTGGGCATGGGCGACGTGCTCGCCGCCAGCGTCGGCTACGGGCTGGACCCGGCCGACAGCTGGCAGGCAGCGTTGTCACTGAGTGCGCCCCTGGCAAAGGTCGATGGACTGAGCGCCATTGCCGGCGTCAGCCGCAGCGAGATCGAGCTCAACTCCGGGCCGTTCGCCGCCATCGGCATCAAGGGCCCGACCACGCTCTACTACGCAGGCAGCGACTGGAAGTTCATCCAGCGCCCGGACCTGCAGGTCCAGGCTTCGATGCGCTGGGTGCATGAGGAATCCAGGCTTGAAGGGCTGGACATCGAACTCTCACGCCACACCTTCGACGTGATCGATGCGGGCGTGAGCCTGCGCCACACCGATCGCCGCTGGCGTGGCATGAACCTGGCGCAGCTGTCGGTGCGCAAATCCATCAACGATGACTCGCCGCCCTTCAACTGGCTGTATGCCGCGCACGAGTCCTACTTCTGGGTGGGCCGGCTGTCGCTGGCGCGCCTGCAGGCGCTGCCCGGCAACCAGCGCCTGCTGCTGCGCGGCAGTGCCCAGTTCACCGATGACGCCCTCACCCCGGTGGAGCAGTTCAGCATCGGCGGGCCGACCAGCGTGCGCGCCTATCCGCTGTCAACGGCACTGGGTGACCGTGGCGTGCAGGCGACCTTCGAGTACCAGGTCAGCGCACCGGGCTTTGCCGACACGCCGTCGCCGTTCAATGGCCGCCGCTGGGGCGACCTGGTCGAGCTGAACCTGTTCTACGACTGGGGCCGCACTTCCCCGGCACCGGACAACCGCCGTATCGGCTTCCAGCCCACGACGCTGGAAGGCGCCGGCGTTGCCATCGGCCTGCGGCTGCCATGGAAGCCGGACCTGCGGCTGGACGTGTGCGGCGCCAGGCCTGCTGGCAGCCATCGCGCCGCCGATGGACGCAGCACCCAGTACTGGGCGCGCATCAGCACCACTTTCTGAGGACACCGGCCATGAACCGCATCTATCGTCTTGTGTTCAACCACGCCCTGGGCCAGGTCCAGGTGGCCTCCGAGCTCGGCGCCTCGCCCCGCGCGAAGACCGGGGCCACGCGCCACCTGCCGGCAGGCGTGCGCCTGACCCCGCTGGCGCTGGGCCTGCTGCTGTCCGTCGGCAGCCTCGGCGTGATGGCCCAGTCACTGCCGGGCGGCGGCAGCATCGTTTCCGGCAGTGGCCAGATCGGCGCACCCGACGGCAACCAGCTGGTCATCAACCAGGCCAGCGACAAACTGGCGATCAACTGGCAGAGCTTCAACATCGGTGCCGGGCAGAAGGTCACCTTCAACCAGCCCGGCGCGAACGCGATCGCGCTCAACCGCGTACTCGGCGTCGACGGCTCCCTGATCATGGGCCAGCTGGACGCCAATGGCCGGGTCTTCCTGGTCAATCCCAACGGCGTACTGTTCGGCGCCAGCGCCCAGGTGAACGTCGGCGGTCTGGTCGCCTCCACCCTGGGCATCAGCGACGCCGACTTCGCCGCCGGCAACTACCGCTTCAAGGGTGACGGCCGCAATGCGGCGGTGATCAACCACGGCTCGCTCAACACCAGCGCAGGCGGCGCCATTGCCCTGCTCGGCGGCAGGGTCAGCAACCACGGCGTGATCGTCGCCAACCAGGGCAGCGTGGCGCTGGCCGCCGGCGATGCCATGACCCTGGACTTCGCCGGCAACGGCCTGCTCAACCTGCGGGTCGATGAGGCCATGGTCGATGCCCTGGTGGAGAACCACCAGTTGATCAAGGCCGATGGCGGCCAGGTGCTGCTCACCGCCCACGCCGGCGATGCCCTGCTCAAGACCGTGGTCAACAATACCGGGGTGATCGAAGCCCGCACGGTGGGCGAGAAGGACGGCAGGATCCTGCTGATGGGCGACTTCGATGGCGGCGTGGTGAACGTCGCCGGCACCCTCGATGCCAGTGCCCCGGACGGCGGTGATGGCGGCTTCATCGAGACCAGCGGCGCCCACGTGAAGATCGCCGACGACGTCAGGATCACCACCCTGGCGCCCAACGGCAAGACCGGCGAGTGGCTGATCGACCCGTACAACGTGACCATTTCCAACGGCACAAGCTCCGGCATGGGCGGTTTCAACGGCAACGCCAACGACAGCGTGCTCAACGTCACCACCCTCAGCAACGCCCTGGCCAGCACCGGGGTGACGGTGACCACCGGCGTCGGCGGCAGCCAGGCCGGCAACATCACCGTGGACGCGCCCATCAGCTGGAGCGCCAACACCGTGCTGTCGCTCAACGCCGCCGGCAGCATCATCATCAACAAGGACATCACCGCCACCGGCAACAACGCCGGGCTGTCGCTGTCCTACAGCGGCAGCTACAGCCTGAACAAGGGCGCCCGCGTGACCCTGTCCGGCAGCAATGCCAGCCTCAGCCTGGCGGGCACCGGCTACGTCCTGATCCATGACATCGGTGCGTTGCAGAACATCACCAGCACCGGCTTCTACGCCCTGGGCAACGACATCGACGCCAGCGCCACCGCCAGCTGGAACGGCGGTGCCGGCTTCAACCCGCTGGACGGGGCGAGCACCAACTTCGCCGGCCTTGGCCACAGCATCGACAAGCTGACCATCAACCGCGGGCTGGAGAACGACGTCGGGCTGTTCCGCACCGTGAGCGGCAACGTTCGTGACCTGACCCTGTCCAATGCCCGCATCACCGGCCAGATGAACGTCGGCGGCATCGCCGCCACCCTCGGCGGCACCCTCAGCAACGTTCACATGACCGGCAGCGTGTCCGGCTCCAGCGCCTTCGTCGGCGGCCTGGCCGGCACGGTCAACAACGGCATCATCCGCTACTCGTCCTCTGCCGCCGACGTGACCGGCCTGACCGTGGTGGGTGGGCTGGCGGGCAGCGTGCAGAGCATTGCCATGGCCGACTCCTATGCCACCGGCTCGGTCACCGCCACGGTCAGCAACACCAGCGCGTTTGCGGGCGGGCTGCTGGGCGAGGTGATCTCCAGCGCGACGCTGACCAACACCTACGCCAGCGGCAAGGTCACCGGCTACACCACCACCGGCGGCCTGATCGGTGGCGGCTACCTGCCGACCATCATCGTCAACAACAGCTACTGGGACATCAACAGCACCGGCCAGTCCAGCTCGCTGGGCGGCGGCACCGGGCTGTCCAGCGGAGTGCGCAACCAGTCGACCTACACCGGCTTCGACTTCACCAACATGTGGGTGATGTTCGAAGGCGATACCCGGCCGATGCTGCGCAACGAATACTCCACGACCATCTTCACCCCCCACGCCCTGCAACTGATGGGGCTGGACCTTAATGCCAATTACCGGCTGGGCACCGACCTGAGCCTGTCCAGCGCCATGGCCGCCAGTGGCGGCTACTACGGCGAGGTATGGGGTGCGTCGGGCTTCCGCCCGGTCGGCAGCAACGCACAGCAGTTCACCGGCAGCTTCAACGGACAGGGCCACAGCATCAGCGGCCTGGTCATCAACCGCGCGGCCACCGACTATGTCGGCCTGTTCGGCTACACCTCCGGCGCGACCCTGGCCAACGTCAGGCTGGTGGGCGGCAACGTCACCGGCAGAGACAACGTCGGTGCCCTGGTCGGCTACATGCAGGGCGGCACCCTCGGCAACGCGTCGGCCAGCACCACGGTCAGCGGCACCAGCACCAGCGAAGCCAACACCGGCGGGCTGGTGGGCACCAACGACGGCGGCGCCATCGCCGATGCCTCCGCCACCGGCAATGTCACCGGGGCCGGCTACCAGGTCGGTGGCCTGGTCGGCTTCAACGTCAACGGCGGCAGCATCACCCGCTCCCATGCCACCGGCAACGTCACCGGCACCAACACGACCGCCAACCTCGGCTATGTCGGTGGCCTGGTGGGCGCCAACGGCTACAGCGGCGATGGCGGTTCCATCAGCCAGTCCTACGCCACCGGCACGGTGAGGGCGTCGTCGGGGCCGGTCGGCGGCTTCGTCGGCCACAACGAAGGCAGCATCACCGACTCCTACGCCACCGGCGCGGTGATCGGCCAGGGCTCTGCGAGCAACATCGGCGGCTTCGCCGGGGTCAACTTCATCAACGGCACCATCAGCAACAGCTACTCTACCGGCTACGTCGCCGGCGGCACCCAGCTGGGCGGCTTCGTCGGCTACAACAACGGCACCAATGGCGCCATCAGCAACGCCTACTGGAACACCCAGACCAGTGGCCAGTCGCTGGCCGCAGCCGGTGGCCTGGTAAACGGGATCACCGGGCGTACCACCGCACAGCTCCAGGGGGGCTTGCCGGCCGGTTTCTCCGCGTCCATCTGGGGCACCGGCGCCAACCTCTACCCGTATTTCGGCTGGCGCTACGGCACCACGCCCATCGCCATCAGCGGCAAGGCCTTCGGCAATGCCGGTGCCGCCGCCCTGGCGGGCGCGACGCTGACCGCCGTGTCCGGCGGCGTGGCCATCGGCAGCGCCAGCAGCGGGGCGGACGGCTACTACTACATCCTCGGCGATGCCAGCAGCCTGGACGCCAATGGCGCCATCGCCTACCTGGACGGCAACGTCGACACCGGCGCCGGCTTCGGCGACGTGATCGGCGCCAACGGCATCCAGGGGCTGGACGTCTACAGCGCCGCCATGCGTCTGTTCACCGGCCAGGGCAGCCTCTCGGCGACCCGCAGCCGCTACCTGGCCGCGCGCGGCAGCTATGCCGACAGCGACCTCGCCTTCCTCTCGTACGGCGACTTCGCGAACCTCACCAGCAGCGGCTACGGCCTCTACCTGGCGGCCAGCGCCGCCAGCTACAGCCTGGACACCAACCTCGGCTCCGGCGGCCTGCTCAGCCTCGACAGCGGCGGCACCTTCGGCATCAGCGGCACCCGCCAGTTGTCGGCAGGCGGCAACCTCAGCGTCGCCGACCGCCTGCTCTGGGGCGACAACGCCGGGCTGACCCTCGCCACCAGCAACGGCGGCAACGTCGTGCTGGGCGATGGCATCGATGCGGCCAACGGCAGCCTGGCCCTGTCCGCTGCCGGCACCATAACCAGCAACGGGGGCGTCAACCTCGGCGTGCTGGATCTCACCGGCGGCACCTGGCGCCAGCTGGCGGCCAGCCTGCCCGGCTTCAACGTCACCGACTTCCGCCTCGGCGCCGGCGCCACCTTCGTGCGCGCGCTGGGTGGCGATGGCAGCACCGCCACGCCGTACCGCATCACCGATGTCTACGGCCTGCAGGGCCTGGCGTCGACCAGCCTGGCGGGCAGCCGCTTCGTCCTGGCCAACGACATCAACGCCTCCAGCAGCGCGCTGTGGAACAGCGGCACCGGCTTCCTCTCCATCGGCAGCCTGGCCACCCCCTTCAGCGGCCGGCTCGACGGACAGGGACATCGCATCAGCGGCCTGGTCATCAACCGTCCGGGCAGTACCTACAGCGGCCTGTTCGGCTACAACGCCGGCTACGTCGGCAACCTCAACCTGGTGGGCGGCAGCGTGGCCGGCGGCAGCTACAGCGGCGCCGTGGTGGGCTACAACGCCGCCGGCGGGGTTATCGAGCGGGTCAGCAGCGACACCACCGTCACCGGCACGGGCAATGTCGGCGCCCTGGTCGGCAGCAACGCCGGAACCCTCAGCGAGTCGCTGGCCACGGGCAGCGCCGGCGGCGGCCTCAATGGTGGCGGCCTGGCCGGCAGCAACGCCAGCACCGGCGTCATCCGCGACAGCTACGCCACCGGCAGCGCCCAGGGCAGCGCCACCGCGGGCGGCCTGGTCGGGTTCAACGACGGCAGCCTGCTGCGTGTCTATGCCACCGGCACGGCCAGTTCCAGCGTGGGCGCGGTCGGCGGCCTGGTGGGCAGCAATGTCGGCACCGCCACCGGCAGCTTCTGGAACACCAGCAGCAGCGGCCTGGCCCAGGGCGTCGGCGCCGGCAACGGCAGCGGCATCTCCGGGTTGACCAGCGCCCAGCTCACCAGCCTGGCGCCCTTCGTGGCGGCCGGCTGGAGCATCGACGACGCCGGTGGCACCGGCGCCACCTGGCGCATGTACGAGGGCCACAGCGCGCCGCTGCTGCGCAGCTTCATGACCACGCTCAGCGTCAATGCCGGCAACGTCAGCAAGACCTACGACGGCAGCGCCAGCAGCAGCGTCGGCGCCCTGGTGTTCCCCATCGGCTACGACCCCGCGCTGGTGTCCGGCAGCGCCGTCTACACCGCCAGCAGCGCCAACGCCGGCACCTACACCGGCGCCAACCTGCGTGCCAGCGGGCTCTATTCCAGCCAGTTCGGCTATGACATCGAGCTGCTCGCCGGCACCCTGACCATCGGCAAGGCCGGCCTGACCATCGCCGCCAACAACGGCAGCAAGACCTACGGCCAGGCGGGCGGTGTCAATGGCTTCAGCGCCAGCGGCCTGGTCAACGGCGACACGGTGTCCTCGGTCCAGCTGGCCTCGGCCGGCACCGCGGCCACCGCCAACGTCGGCAACTACACCATCACCGCCAGCAATGCCGCGGGCAACGGCCTGTCCAACTACGACATCACCTACGTCAACGGTACCCTGACCATCGGCAAGGCCGGGCTGACCATCACCGCCAACAACGGCAACAAGACCTACGGCCAGGCAGGCGGTACCAACGGCTTTACCGCCAGCGGCCTGGTCAACGGCGACACCGTGTCTTCGGTCCAGCTGGCCTCGGCCGGCACCGCGGCCACCGCCAACGTCGGCAACTACACCATCACCGCCAGCAATGCCGACGGCAGCGGCCTGTCCAACTACGACATCAGCTACGTCAACGGCACCCTGAGCATCGGCAAGGCCGGGCTGACCATCACCGCCAACAACGGCAGCAAGGCCTATGGCCAGACCGGCGGCATCAACGGCTTCACCGCCAGCGGCCTGGTCAACGGCGACACGGTGTCCTCGGTCGAGCTGGCCTCGGCCGGCACCGCGGCCACCGCCAGCGTCGGCAACTACACCATCACCGCGAGCAACGCCGACGGCAGCGGCCTGTCCAACTACGACATCACCTATGTCAACGGCACCCTGACCATCGGCAAGGCCGGGCTGACCATCACCGCCAACAACGGCAGCAAGACCTATGGCCAGACCGGCGGCATCAACGGCTTCACCGTCAGCGGCCTGGCCGACGGCGACACGGTGTCCTCGGTCCAGCTGGCCTCGGCCGGCACCGTGGCCACCGCCAACGTTGGTGACTACACCATCACCGCGAGCAATGCCGATGGCAGCGGCCTGTCCAACTACGACATCACCTACGTCAACGGCACCCTGAGCATCGGCAAGGCCGGCCTGATCATCACCGCCAACAACGCCAGCAAGACCATTGGCCAGCGCTCACCGCTCAACGGCTACACGGCGCAGGGCCTGGTCAACGATGACACCATCGACGCGGTCAGGCTGTTCAGCGACGGCAGTGGCGTGAACGCCCAACCTGGCAGCTACGCCATCCTCGCCAGCGATGCGCAGGGTGCACGGCTGGGCAACTACGACATCACCTATCGCGAAGGAACGCTGGAGGTCACGGGCATATCCGTCGCGCAGAACCTGCAGGTTGGCCGCGAAGTGGCGGCCAATCTGCGCACACCCGCAACCCGCCAACCCACCCGCTCGTCCGACGCGGCGTTGTACCGCTTGACCGGCTCGGCCATCGCACCGGCCAGCGACGCCTGTACTTCCCTGGAGGAGATCCGCTGCCCCATTCGTCAGCCCGAATGACTGCCGGGCGGTGAATGGAAAAGGCGCATCTCCCGATGCGCCTTTTCCTTGTCAGGCGCACCATCGCCACCGCTCCACAGTTGAAACACGCTGGTCAGCGAGACCGGCTCGAACTGCAATGAGCAACCCGCAGGCGGGCCGGCCTTGCAGCGGGTGCGGGGGGCCGGAGCCTAAGCGCCGGCGATCAGCAATCGACTGCGCGGCCTGCTGGTCGAGTCCGGCGTATTGCCTGCCGGGGTGTCCAGCCCAGCGGCGCAGGCTCGGCACGCCTTTTCAGCGTCCGCTTGTCGGCGATGCCCTGTTGTGCGACCCGTGTGCAGACTGGCAGCGGATGCACGGGCACCTGCCGGACCGGGACCAGGCGATCAGTGCACATGCGATATGCGGTTGGCTCGCCTGCCCGATCCGCATGGAACACCCTGGCCTGAGCGTCACCCGCATCCAGGGCATCGGGCTGTTTGCCGCACCAGGTGGATTCCAGCGCATCTGCCTGGTGCACGCCTGCAACACACGCGGGTTCACGGGTATGCGATCCATGCCTCCCGGCTCGGCACGGTCCATGCCTCGCCCCACGCGCGGGCGCCCACGCCCGGGGACGAGGACGGGGACGGATTCAGCCGCCGCAACCGCCGCAGCACTCGGATGGCACCCGCTCCAGCTGCGCGGCATTGATCACCAACCCGCCCCGGCCCAGCGCCGGCAGCAGGGTGGGCTCGTCGAGCAGGGTGGAGATGCGCAGCACCCGGCTCAGCGGCTCGATATCCAGCAGCACGGAAGGGTCGGCGTCCTGCAGCGCGTCTTCCAGCACCCGCAGGTCCGGCGCCGGGCCGGACAATGAAATCCTGAATTGCGTCATCGACATACTCCCGGGGCGTTACACGCGACCGGCGGCCCGCCCCGCGGCCGTCCCGGCGGCGGGCGACCGACCGTGCCCGCCCGCCGAATACTGCGTGTCCGCGACGCTGGCCGCCCTGACCGGGGTCAAGCCGCGACGCGACCGCCGCCGGTACCGCTCACTGCGGCGACAGCAGCGCGTCGTCCAGCGCAGCGGCGCGCTGCCAGGCCGGGCGCGCGCGCAGGCGCTCACCGTAGCCGGCGAACGCCTCCCGCTCGGGCAGGGTCTTGAACATCGTGCCCCACAGCACCTGGCTGCCCAGGTAGACGTCGGCGGCGCTGAAACGCTCGCCCAGCAGCCAGGGCGCGGCGCCTGCAGCAGCCTTCTCCAGCGTATCGGCCATCTGCTCGAAACTGCCATAACCGACCGTGCCCGCCTTGTCCGGCGGCGCCAGCAGGCCGAACGCCTTGGCGCTGACCGCGGCCTCCACCGGCCCGGCGGCGAAGAACAGCCGGCGGAAATAACTGCCGCGCAGCGGGTCGTCCTGTGCAGGCGCCAACCCGGCCCGCGGGAACGCATCGGCCAGGTAGCTGCAGATGGCCGCGGCCTCGGTCACCGCCACCACGCGGTGGACGATGGCCGGCACCTTGCCCATCGGGTTGATCGCCAGGTAGGCCGGCGACTTCATGCTCTCGCCGTAACCCAGCACTTCGGTGCGGTACGGTTGCCCGACCTCCTCCAGCATCCAGCGCACGATGCGGCCGCGCGATTGCGGGTGGGTGTAGAAGACGATCTCGTCCGTCGTGTCGCCCATGCGCCTGCCTCGGTCAAGGAAGCCGGCAGTCTAGCAACGCGCCAGAGTGCCGGATCAGTAGGCGAACTCGCGGAACACCGGGTCGACGCTGCCGTTCCATGCCCCATGGAACAGGTCCAGCTTGCGTTCGGCGGCGGTCTTGCCCGAGTCCACGATCTCCTGCAGCACGTCGAGGAAACGGGTCTCGTCCTGGCCGTCGCCGTTGAGCGCGGCGCGGCGGCGCAGGCCCTCGCGCGAGATCTCCAGCGCGCGCCGCGCCAGGTCGCGCACGCTGCCCCCGCGGAACGGCAGGTGCAGCGCCAGCCGCGGCACGCCGTCGCGCAGCGCATGGCGCTCGGCCAGGCTGAAATCCTTGACCAGGTCCCAGGCCGCATCCAGCGCGGCATCGTCGTACAGCAGGCCCACCCAGAACGCCGGCAACGCGCAGATCCGGCTCCACGGGCCGCTGTCGGCGCCGCGCATTTCCAGGTACTTCTTCAGCCGCACCTCGGGGAAGGCGGTGGTCATGTGGTCGGACCAGTCGCGCAGCGTCGGCAGCGCGCCCGGGAGTACGTCCAGCTGCCCCTTGAGGAAGCGACGGAACGACTTGCCGCTGGCGTCGTGGTAGACGCCGTCGCGGTAGGAGAAGTACATCGGCACGTCGAGCAGGTAGTCGACGTAGCGCTCGTAGCCGAAGCCGTCCTCGAACACGAAGTCGAGCATGCCGGTGCGGTCGGCATCGGTGTCGGTCCAGATGTGCGAACGGTAGCTGAGGTAGCCGTTCGGCGCGCCTTCGGTGAACGGCGAATCGGCGAACAGCGCGGTGGCGATCGGCTGCAGCGCGAGCGACACCCGGAACTTCTTCACCATGTCCGCCTCGGAGGCGTAGTCCAGGTTGACCTGGACCGTGCTGGTGCGGGTCATCATGTCCAGGCCGAGCGAGCCGACCCGGGGCATGTACTCGCGCATGATGCGGTAGCGGCCCTTGGGCATCCACGGCATGTCAGCGCGCGTCCACTTGGGCTGGAAGCCCATGCCCAGGAAGCCGAGCTGCAGTTCGCCGGCCACCTGCGCCACCTCGTTGAGGTGGGTGCCGGTTTCCACGCAGGTCTGGTGGATGCTCTCCAGCGCGCCGCCGGACAACTCGAGCTGGCCGGCCGGCTCCAGCGTCACCGAGGCGCCGTCGCGCAGCAGCGCGATGGTGTTGCCCGGCCCCTGATCGACACGTTCCTGCACCGGCTCCCAGCCGAAACGGGTCAGCCCGGTCAGCAGCGCCTGGATGCCGCGCTCGCCCTCGAACGTCGGCGGGCGCAGGTCGTCCAGGCGGAACCCGAACTTCTCGTGCTCGGTGCCGATGCGCCACTGCGGGCGCGGCTTCTCGCCGGAAGCGATCACCTCCACCAGCTGCGAGCGGTCGGTAATGGGCGTATCGGCAACGTGGCTGGGGCTCGACAAGGGCTGGCTCGCAGTATTCTGGCTGGGCGGGAAATGGGGGCCTTCCCCCGGCATCACAAGAACCGGCCCGCAGTCCGTCGCGCTCGTCCCCGCGCCCCGTCCAGCGCCGGCAAGGCGCGCATCCACGCACGCTGCGCCTGCTCGGCTCCGCCACGGGCCACCGGCCCTCGCCCGCGATGGATCGCGAACAGCTCCCGAGCGCGCACTATATCGCGGCCCCCAGCGGCGGCATGTCGCGGTGACGGTTTTCAGCATCCCACCGGCGGCGACTTGACCGGCCCCGCCAGCGCGGCTGCGAGTCGTTTTCACCAACGGTCCACGTGCCGTCCTACACTGCGGCCATGAAACCGACCCGGCACATCGAAACCCATCGCTCCGAACGTGTCGGCTGGCTGCGCGCCGCCGTGCTCGGGGCCAACGACGGCATCGTCTCGGTCGCCGGCCTGGTGGTCGGCATCGCCGCCAGCGGCGCGTCAGCCTCCACCATCCTGGCCACCGGCGTCGCCGGCACCGTGGCCGGCGCCATGTCGATGGCCGCCGGCGAGTACGTCTCGGTGCAGTCGCAGGCCGATACCGAGCAGGCCGACCTGGCGCTGGAACGCCGCGAGCTGCGCGAAGACCCGCATACCGAACTGGAAGAACTGGCCGGCATCTACCGGCGGCGCGGGCTGACGCCCGAACTGGCGCACGAGGTGGCCGTGCAGCTCACCGCGCACGACGCGCTCGGCGCGCACGCGCGCGACGAGCTGGGCATCACCGAGGAACTGCGCGCGCGGCCGCTGCAGGCGGCGCTGGCCTCGGCGGGCGCGTTCGTCGTCGGTGCGATCCTGCCGGTGCTGACCGCGCTGCTTGCGCCCTACGCCTACGTTGCGCAGATCACCACCGTTTCCACCCTGCTCGGCCTGTGCATCACCGGCGCGATGGCCGCCCATGCCGGCGGTGCGTCGCGCCTGCGCGGCGCACTGCGGGTGGTGTTCTGGGGTGCGCTGGCGATGGGCGCGGCGGCGGTCATCGGCAACCTGTTCGACACCCACCTCGCCGGTTGATGGCGCCCTTGGCGGCGGCCCCCCACGCGCTGCTGGAACGGCTGGCGACACTGGCCGACTGCCAGAACGCCGGCGACTATGCCTGCATCACCGCGCGCCGCGAACACGGCGCGTCCTCGGTCGAGATCCCGCGGCCGCAGTTCGCCATCCTGCTGCAGGGACGCAAGCACGTCCGTACCGCGCAGCAGGTGCTGGAGTTCGGCCCCGGCGACCTGTTCCTGATCACCCGCCGCTGCCGGATCGACGTGGTCAACGTGCCCGACCCCGACAGCGGCCTGTATCTCAGCGCCATCGTGCCGCTGTGCGACGAAGTGCTGTCCGCCACGCGCAGCCTGTGGAGCGGGCCGCTGCCGGACGCCGGCGACCCGCTGGCGCGGCTGTCGCTGGCCGCGCATGGCACCGAGCTGCTGCAATGGCGCCAGGCACTGGAGCACGGCGACTACACCTCGGCGCGGCTGGCGCTGGCCACGATGACCGTGGCGTTCTGCGCGTCCGGCCACGGCAGCCTGCTGGTCGCGCCGGAACCCGGCCTGGGCGAGCGCATCCGCGACCTGGTTGCCGCCCAGCCCGGACGCAGCTGGCAGTCGCGCGATTTCGAACAGCACCTGGGCATCAGCGGTGCCACCCTGCGCCGGCGCCTGGCCAGCGAACGGCTCGGCCTGCGCGAACTCATCGGCGATGCCCGGCTGGCGCAGGCGATGCAGCTGCTCTACACCACCCGCCTGCCGCTGAAGACGGTGGCCGCGCGCGTCGGCTACCGCTCGCTGTCCAGCTTCAGCCGGCGCTTCTGCGAACGCTACGGGATGGACCCGTCCGCCATCGGCAACCACTGACGGCGCGGCAGCGGTGAGCGGATCGCGCCGCATTCCGAGCGCATCGCAGGCATGGCCGGCGGCAACATGGCGGCTCCGCGGCAATGCCGCCCCTGACGGAACCGCCCATGCCCCGCGCTGCCCTTCGCCCCCTCGCCCTGGCCCTGCTGCTGGCCACCGCCGGCGCCCACGCCGGCACCACGCATGTCCCGCGCACACAGGTCCCCGGCGTGTATCACCAGCAGATCGGCGACGTGCGCGTAACCGCGCTGTTCGACGGCACCGTGGCCCTGCCGCGGCAGGCGCTCACCGGCATCGCCCCGGGCGTGGTCACCCGCCTGCTCGAGCACGGCTACGTGCCCGAGGACGGCAAGGGCCTGCAGACCGCGGTCAACGCCTACCTGGTACAGCGCGGTGGCCACCTGGCGCTGGTCGATACCGGGGCCGCGCAGTGCTTCGGCCCCGGCCTGGGCCAGGTACTGGCCAACCTGCGCGCCGCCGGCTATGACCCGGCCGAGGTCGACGACGTGCTGCTGACCCACGCCCACCCGGACCACCTGTGCGGGCTGCTCGACGCCGACGGCAAGCCGGCGTTCGCCAACGCCACGGTGTGGTTGTCGCAGGCCGATGCCGGCTACTGGCTGGACCCGGCCAGCGAAGCCGGCGCGCCGCAAGCACTGCGTTTCGCCTTCCCGATGGCGCGCAGCGCGGTGGCGCCGTATGCCGCGGCCGGGCGCCTGCGACCTTTCGTCGCAGGCGATGCCCTGCCCGCCGGCATTACCGCGCTGGACAGCCACGGCCACACCCCGGGCCATGTCTCCTGGCGGATCGACGGCGGCGACGGCCAGCAACTGCTGGTCTGGGGCGACATCGTGCACTTCCACGCGGCCCAGTTCGCACGGCCCGATGCCAGCTACGAAGCCGACAGCGACCGCACGGCTGCCATTGCCAGTCGCCGCCGGCTGATGGCCGAGGCCGCGGCGGGCGGATGGTGGGTGGCCGGCGCGCACCTGCCGTTCCCCGGCCTGGGGCACGTGCGCCGGGAGGGCACGGCATTCGCCTGGGTGCCGGGCGAGTTCTCGCCGCTGTGACACGCGCGCGCTGCGCGCTGGCGGCCCACGGTCCGCGCCGCAGACCGCGGGCCCCCTGACTCAGGGGGCTGTGCCCCCGCCACGTTCCAGCCTGGCCGGGCGATGGAACGGCAGGCACCGGGCGGGTGCGTGACGCGTGGCACGTGGTGCATGGGAACGGGCTGGAGTGCCCGCCTGGTGCCGGCGTTACAGGCCCAGCCAGCCGCCGATCACTGCGCGGGCCTCGTCCACGCCCTGTTTCGACTCGCCGGAGAAGGTCTGCACGCTGACCAGGTCGCCGAACGCGGCGGCCAGGTCCTTGCGCACCTTCTGCAGGGTCTGCCCCTGCTGGCCGCGGCCGAGCTTGTCGGCCTTGGTCAGCAGCGCATGCGCCGGCAGCCCGCGCTGCACCGCATAGGCCAGCATCTGCCGGTCGTAGTCCTTGAGCGGGTGGCGGATGTCCATCACCACCACCAGCCCCTTGAGCGCGTCGCGGGTGCGGAAGTAGTTGTCGATGAAGGCCTGCCAGTGCGCCTGCAGTTCCTGCGGGACCTTGGCGTAGCCGTAGCCGGGCAGGTCGACCAGGTGCGCCTCGGGCGTGACCTGGAAGTACACCAGTTGCTGGGTGCGGCCCGGCGTCTTGGAGACGCGGGCCAGCGCGTTCTGGCGGGTCAGCGCGTTGAGCGCGCTGGACTTGCCGGCGTTGGAGCGCCCGGCGAATGCCACCTCGGCCCCTTCGTCCGGCGGCAATTGCCGGGCATTGTGGGCCGAAAGCAGATAACGGGCGCGTTCTAGGAGCTGTGACATGCGCATAGGATCGCACGCCGGGGGCTCCGCTGGCGCCCGTGCGTTGACCCTGCCATGAATCGGCGTGGATAATCCGGTCGATGCCGGCGCAGACCTGCCCGGCCCGTTCCACACGGAGCTTCTGCATGCGCCACGCTCGTGTCCTAGCCGTTTCTGCCCTTGTCATCCCGCTGATCGCCGTCGTCGCGTTCGCACAGAGTTCGGTCACGCCCGTGCCCGACAACGCGCCGGTGCAGACCGCACCGCTGGAGATCGACCTCAGCAAGACCCTGCCCGGCGACGCCGAGGCCGGCGAAGGCAAGGCACAGGCCTGCGCTGCCTGCCATGGCGCCGACGGCAACTCCGCCGTGGAGATGTATCCGCGGCTGGCCGGCCAGAGCGAGCGCTACATCGCCCGCCAGCTGGCCCTGATCGCCGGCGGCCAGCGCACCGAAGGCGCGGTCGCCGCCATGCTGCCGTTCGTGCAGGGCATGACCGCGCAGGACATGCGTGACATCGGCGCCTTCTTCGCCCGCCAGAAGTCCGGCGCCGGCGTGGCCGACGACACCGCCATCGCCGACGGCCCGTATGCCGGCATGAAGTTCTACGAAATCGGCCAGAAGCTGTACCGCAATGGCGATGCCAGCCGCGAGATCCCGGCGTGCATGGCCTGCCACGGCCCGACCGGCGCCGGCAATCCCGGCCCGGCCTACCCACACATCGGCGGCCAGCACGCCATGTATGTCACCCAGCGCCTGCAGCACTACCAGGCGGGCCAGACCCAGGAAACCGATCCGTCGCAGTTCCGGATCATGGCCCAGGTGGCCGGCAAGCTCACCGAGCAGGAAATCCAGGCGCTGGCCAGCTACGTGCAGGGCCTGCATGCGCGCGCCGACGACGTGGCCGTGGCCGCGGCCCGTTGAGCACCTGACGGTACCGGTCGCCACGGCGACGGGCCGCCTTGTTCCCGGATACGCCGACCCCTGCGGTCGGCGTCTCTTTTTCCAGCTGGAGACTCTCGATGACGTACTTCCTTCGCCTGTTCCCTCTGCTGCTGGCCCTGCTGCTGCCGCTGACCGCCTGTGCCGCCGACGGCACCACGCCGGTGGAAGGCCGGGACTATGAGCTGATCGCCGAGCCCGGCCCGTTCGCGCCGCTGGCCGGCAAGATCGAGGTGGTCGAGGTGTTCGGCTACCCCTGCATCCACTGCGCCCACTTCGAGCCCCTGCTTGAGGCCTGGGTCGCCAGGCTGCCGGCCGACGTCCGCTTCACCGCGGTGCCCGCTGCCTTCGGCGGCCATTGGGACGCCTATGCACGCGCCTTCTACGCCGCCGAGCAGACCGGTGTGCTCAAGCGCAGCCACGCCGATGTGTTCAAGGCCCTGCACGAGCGGGGCAGCCTGCCGATGCAGAACGTGTCGCCGGATGAACTGGCGACCTTCTATGCCGCCTACGGGGTACAGCCGCAGCGCTACACCGATGCGCTGCGCAGCGAGCAGACCGATGCCAGGGTGAAGGCCGCGCGCGCCTTTGCCATGCGCGTACGGGTGCCCGGTACGCCGGCGCTGGTCGTCAACGGCAAGTATCTGGTCAAGGGCCGCAGCTTCGAGGACCAGCTGCGCATCGCCGGCGCCCTGGTGGAGCGCGAGCGCGCGGCCGCCCGGCGCCGCTGAGCCCGCGACGGAACCTTCCGCGAACCGGTTCAGCCGCTGCCGCGGATAATGTCATCATGCGCCCCGCGGTCGCCGCTGGCGGCCTGACGACCCGACGAATCCCTGCTGGAGATCCACCCATGAAGATCCGTTTCGTACTGGCCCTGGCGGCCCTGCTCCCGTTGATGGTGGCCTGCAAGGCCCAGGACGGCTCCGCCGACGCCGTCGCGCCGGCCGCCGAGCAGCCGGCTGCCGCCCCCGCCCCGGCCGCCGAAGCCGCAGCCGAAGGCACCGCCACGCCGGCAGCATCCGGCGAGCAGGCCGCCGCCGCGCAGAACGCGGAGAACACCCCGGTACCGGCGCAGGCGCGCCTGGTCGGCCCCGAGCCGGTGGCCGGCACCGATTACCTGGTGATCGACGGCGGCCAGCCGATCCAGCCGGCAACCGGCAAGATCGAAGTGGCCGAGGTCTTCGGCTACGTCTGCCCGGCCTGCGCGCGCTTCCAGCCGCTGATCGGGCCGTGGAAGGCGGGCCTGCCGTCGGACGTCAACTTCGTCTACGTGCCTGCCATGTTCGGCAGCATGTGGGATGACTACGGCCGCGCCTTCTATGCCGCAGAGGCGCTGGGCGTGCAGGAGAAGACCCACGACGCGCTGTACTCGGCCATCCACGTCGAGCAGTCGCTCAAGGGCGAGCTGGGCCGCGATTCGGTCGAGGACATCGCCAACTTCTACGCCAAGTTCGGCGTCAACCCGAAGACCTTCGCCGACACCATGGGCAGCTTCTCGGTGGTGGCCAAGACCAATCGCGCCAAGCAGTTCGCCCAGCGCAGCAAGATCACCGGCACGCCGTCGCTGATCGTCAACGGCAAGTACCTGGTCAAGGGCAAGAGCTACGAGGACATGCTGCGCATCGCCGACCACCTGATCGCACGCGAACGCGCCGCCAACGCCAAGTAATGTATCAAGGGCCTCGTCGACACGAGGCCCTTGTTCCACCGCCGTGAAATCCCCCACCCACACCCTGCGCCTGCTCACGGCCAACATCCAGGCCGGCTCCAGCACGCGCCGCTACAGCGACTACGTGACCCGCAGCTGGTCGCACGCGCTGCCGTCGGGCAGCAAGCGCTCCAGCCTGGACGCGATCGCCAAGCTCGCCAGTGGCCGCGACATCGTCGGCCTGCAGGAGGCCGATCCCGGCAGCCTGCGCTCGGGCTTCACCAACCAGACCCACTACCTGGCCCAGCGCGCCGGCTTCAACTACTGGAGCCACCAGCCCAACCGGCGCATGGGCGGCGTCGCCTCCAGCGCCAATGGCCTGCTCAGCCGGCTGGAGCCGGTGGAAGTGCAGGATCACGCCCTGCCCGGCCGCATCGGTGGCCGCGGCGTGCTGCTGGCCCGCTTCGGCGACGGCCGCGAGGGGCTGGCGGTCGCCGTCGCGCACCTGTCGCTGGGGGTGGGTTCGCGCCTGTCGCAGCTGGATTTCATCGCCGACCTGATGTCCGACTACCCCAACGCGGTGCTGATGGGCGATTTCAACTGCAAGGCCGAGCGCCCGGAAATGCAGGTGCTGTACCGCAAGACGCGGTTGCAGCCGCCCGGCTGCCTGGTGCCCACCTTCCCCAGCTGGCGCCCGGACCGGGCCATCGACCACATCCTGGTCAGCGACAGCCTGCGCACGCTCGAGACCGGCGCCGTCGCCGCGGCCCATTCGGACCATCTGGCGGTGGAGATGCAGGTCGAGGTACCGGGCAACAGCCTGCGCTGATCCGGCCGCACCCGGCCATGCCTCCGGCGCGGCCTGGCCCGGCACGCCGGGCCGTACTGTTGATCTCACGTCACCACGGCTGCCGCGGGCGGCGGCCGGCGCCGTGCGGTCGCCGCGCTGCCCACCGAAGCCAGCACCGTGCAGCCGATCGCCAGCCACTGCAGGCCGGACAGCTGTTCGTGCAGCAGCAGCAGGGCCCACAACGCGGCCACCGCCGGCTCCATGCTGATCAGGATGCCGAAGGTCTCCTTCGGCAGGCGCTTGAGCGCCATCATCTCCAGCGACATGGGGATCGCGCTGGACACCACCGCCACCAGCAGCCCGGCCAGCAGGATCGACGGCTGCAGCAGTGCCGTGCCGGCATGGGCCACGCCTACCGGCACCACCACCAGCGCCGCGACCGCCACGCCCAGCGATACCGAGTGCCCGGCATGCAGGTGCCCGGCACGCTTGCCGAACACGATGTACAGCGCCCAGCAGGCCGCGGCACCCAGCGCATACAGCACGCCGGCCACGTCCAGCGCCGGTCCGCCGCTCAACGGCAGCAACAGCAACAGCCCGGCCAGCGCGCAGCCGACCCACAGGAAATCGATCGGTCGCCGCGAGGAGAACATCGCCACCGCCAGCGGTCCGATGAACTCGATGGCCACCGCGATGCCGAACGGAATCGTACGCAGCGCCATGTAGAACAGCAGGTTCATCACCCCCAGCGCCAGCCCGTAGCGCAGGATCGCGACGCCGTCGACGCGGCTGGTATGCCAGCGCCAGGGCCGCCACAACAGCAGCAGGAACAGCGCCGAGAAGCCCACGCGCAGCGCGCTGGTGCCCTGGGCGCCGATCAGCGGGAACAGGTGTTTGGCATAGGACGTGCCGATGGCCAGCGAAGTCACCGAGCCGAGCACCGCCAGCGCCGGCAACAGTGGCGCGAATCGGGAAGTCTGCATGGGCGTAGTGTAGTGCGCCTGCGCCCGGCGGCGCCGCGCCGCGGGCCGCCCATCACCACGGGCGGCCCGGCAAACCCCTCATCGCAGGAAGGCGATGCGTTCCATCCGTGCGTTGTCGGCCGCCGCCAGCACCTTGGCCATCGTGTCGTACTCGGCATCGGGGCTGGCATCGATGCGCAGTTCCGGCAGGTTGCCGGCATGCAGTCGCGCCTGCTCCTGCAGCCGCGACTGCAGCGCGGCGATCGGCAGCGCCTGGCCATTCCAGGTGAGCTGGTTGGCCGCATCCACCCGCAACTCGATCGGCGGTGGCGGATCCACGCGCGGCACCTGGCGGGTAGTGGACTGCGGCAGGTCCACCGGAATCGGCCAGGACACCAGCGGCGCGGTGACGATGAAGATGATCAGCAACACCAGCATCACGTCCACCAGCGGCGTGACGTTGATATCGGCGATCGGCCCGGAACTTCCAGCTGCACTGAATGCCATGCTCCGCTCCTTCGGCGAGGCGGCACGCCTCGCAATCGACACTACGCCGCCCGCACCCGCGGTCAGCAGACTGCTGGAGACCGGCGTTCAGCCACCGTTGCGGCTCACGGGCTGGCCGCGGGCCACGTTCATGCACGAGCCGGGATCGCCGCGGCGCTGTTGACGAGCGCCCGGCTATGCTTTGCCGATGAAACGGAATATCTGCCTGCTGCCTTTCGCCGCGTCCCTGCTGCTGGCCTGTACCGGCACCGGCGCACAGACCCTCGACGCCCAGCGCGCCGCCATGCGCGTGGCCATCGACAACGCCGAACGCGGCCAGTTCGATGCCGCCGCGACCGCGGGCCTGCGCAACCACCCGCTGTACGGCTGGCTCGAGTACAGCGCGCTGCGTCGTGGCATCGACACCGTGGACACGCCGCAGGCGCTGGACTTCCTCAAGCGCTACCAGGGCCAGGCCGTGGCCGATGCGTTCCGCGCCGCGTGGCTGCCGGCGCTGGCGCGGCGCCAGGACTGGCCGACCCTGCTCGCCAACTGGCGGCCCAGCAACGACCCCGGCCTGCAGTGCGCCGAGCTCAACGCACGCCTGGCCACCGGCAAGGCCGATGCCGGCTGGATCCGCGATGCGCAGGCGTTGTGGCGCAGCAGCGGCAAGTCCCTGCCCGATGCGTGCGACCCGGTGTTCGCCGGCCTCGCCGAGCGCGGCGGGCTGACACCGGCGCTGCGCTGGGAACGCATCGATGCGGCCGCCGACGCACAGCAGCCCGGGGTGATGCGCGCGGCCGCACGCGGCCTGCCCGCCGCCGAGCTGGCACAGGCCAACGACTACGCCGCCTTCGTCGACAAGCCCGACGCACGCGCCCTGAACTGGCCCAGGACCGAGCGCAGCCGCCGCATCGCCACCGATGGCCTGGCCAGGCTGGCGCGGACCGACCCCGATGCCGCCGAACGGCAGCTGCCGCAGTACGCGCAGGCACTGGCGCTGGATGCCGGGCAACAGGCGCAGGTGCGCTACCAGATCGCGCTGTGGACGGTGGCCTCGTACCTGCCGGACTCGGCGCGGCGATTGGCCGCGGTACCGGAATCGGCGTACGACGAACGCCTGCACGAATGGCGCGCGCGCGAAGCGATGGCGCGCGGCGACTGGCCCTCGGCGCTGGCCGCGATCCGCGCGATGCCCGCGGGCCAGCGTGGAGACTCGCGCTGGCGCTGGTTCGAGGCGCGGCTGCTGGAAAAGACCGGCAGGGCCGCGGAGGCGGCGCCGCTGTACCGCGCCGTCGCCACCGAACCGACCTTCCACGGCTTCCTCGCCGCGGACAAGCTGCGCCAGCCCTATGCACTGTGCCCGTGGAACCCCGGCAGCGACGCGCAGACGCGTGCGGCGGTGGCCCGCGACCCCGCACTGGTGCGGGCGCTGGAGCTGTTCCGCATCGACCGCGCCACCTGGGCCGCGCGCGAATGGGCCGACGCGCTGTCGCGGTTCGACGATACCCGGCGCCGGCTCGCCGTCGAAGTGGCGGGTGAAGCGGGCTGGTTCGACCGCGCCGTGTTCGCCCTCAAGGGGCCGCAGGAGATGCGCCTGTACGCGCTGCGCTTCCCGCTGTACCACGACGACACCATCCGCCGCGAAGCGGCGCGCAACGCGCTGGACCCGGCGTGGGTCGCCGCCGAGATCCGCGCCGAGAGCACCTTCAACCCCAACGCGCGCTCGCCGGCCAACGCCCTCGGATTGATGCAGGTGCTGCCCGCCACCGGCGCCAGCGTCGCCAGGCGGATCGGGCTGAGCGGCTACGGCGGCGCGGCCAGCCTCTATGATCCGGACACCAACATCGCCATCGGCACCGCCTACCTGCGGCAGCTGCTGGACACCTACGGCGGCCTGCCCTACGTCACCATCGCCGCCTACAACGCCGGGCCCACGCCGACGGCGCGCTGGCAGTCGCAGCGGCCCGGTTTCGACCCCGACTTCTGGATCGAGACCATCAGCTACAAGGAGACGCGCGAGTACGTCGCACGCGTGCTTGCGTTCAGCGTGATCTACGACTGGCGCCTCAACGGCAAGGCGGTGCCGCTGGGCGACCGCATCGCCGGCCGCAACGTCCCGGCCTCGCGCGGCTTCGCCTGCCCGGCAGTGAAGGACGGCGCATGAAGACCTACCTGGTCGGCGGCGCGGTCCGCGACCGGCTGCTGGGGCTGGATGCGGGCGACCGCGACTGGGTGGTGGTCGGCGCCACCCAGCAGGAGATGGAGGCACGTGGCTTCAAGGCCGTCGGCCGCGACTTCCCGGTGTTCCTGCACCCGCATACCGGCGAGGAACACGCGCTGGCGCGCACCGAGCGCAAGAGCGGGCGCGGCTACCGCGGCTTCGTCGTCGACGCCGATCCGTCGGTGACGCTGGAACAGGACCTGCAACGCCGCGACTTCACCATCAATGCCATCGCCTGCGACGAGGACAGCGGCGCGCTGGTCGATCCCTGGGGCGGCGCGCGTGACATCCAGGCGCGGGTGCTGCGCCACGTCGGCCCGGCCTTCGTCGAGGATCCGCTGCGGGTACTGCGCGCGGCACGGTTCATGGCGCGCTTCGCACCGCTGGGGTTCACCCTCGCCCCGGAAACCGCCGTGCTGATGCGGGAGATCGCCGCCAGCGGCGAACTGGACGCGCTGGTACCCGAACGCATCTGGCAGGAACTGCGCAAGGCGCTGCGCGCAGCGCGCCCTTCGGCGTTCCTGCGCACCCTGCACGATACCGGCGCGCTGGCACCGATCCTGCCGGAAGTGGCCGCGCTGTACGGCATCCCGCAGCGCATCGAGTTCCACCCGGAAGTCGACACCGGGGTGCATCAGGAAATGGTCAGCGACATGGCCGCGCGGCTGGCGCCGGGCGACGACCTGGTCGGCTTCGCCGCGCTCACCCACGATCTCGGCAAGGCGCTCACCCCGGCAGACCAGCTGCCGCGCCATGTCATGCACGAACAGCGCGGGCTGAAGCCGCTGGCGGCGCTGTGCGACCGGCTGCGGATTCCCGCCGACCACCGCCAGCTGGCCGCGGCGGTGTGCCGGGAGCACCTCAACGTGCACCGCATCGACGAGCTGCGCGACGCCACCGTGCTGGAACTGCTCCAGCGCTGCGACGGCTTCCGTCGCCCGGAACGCATCGCGCAGATGGCGCTGGCCTGCGAATGCGACAAGCGCGGCCGGCTCGGCTTCGAGGACAGCGACTATCCCCAGCGTGCCACCCTGCTGCGCCTGCACGCCGCGGCGCTGGCGATCAACGCACGCGACCTCGCCGCCGAAGGCCTGAGCGGCCCGGCCGTGGGCGAAGCCTTGAAGCGGGCCCGGATCAACGCCATCGGCGCAGCCCGCTGAGGCGATGGAGGAGAAAAGCCGGGGTCAGAGTGCATTCTTCAAGGGAACTGGGCCCCGGCCCCGGTTTCTTGTTCCCGTCGATGCGCCCGCTAGATCTTCAGGTAGATCCGGCGCCGGTCCAGCCACCACACCGGCAGCCACCAGACGGCGACGAAGGCGATGGCCATCGCCAGCGAGGCGGCTTCGGCCCCGGCCAGCGGGGTGATCCAGCGGTCGAACACATTGCCGTACAGCCAACCCCAGCCGCCGGTGCCCAGCAGCGCCAGCACCGTCACCCCGGAGCCGGCGTAGGCGGTGATCGCGTTGACGCCGAAGCGCCGCCCCAGCGGCGGCCACTGCATGCGGTCGATGAGCATGTGCGCCAGCCACAGCGCCGCCAGCGCCCAGCCAGCGGTCCACAGCACGTAGGACGGGGTCCAGAGGTTCTTGTTGAGCGGCTGCCAGGTCGACCAGAGTGCCCCCAGCACCAACAGCACGATGGCCGCGGGCAGCAGGCGCGCCGGGTGACCGTCGCGCAGCAGGGCGCCGGCACGCAGGCCGATCAGGGTCGAGGCCAGCGCGCCGAGCGTCGAAAGCAGTCCTTCGGGATCATGCCCCAGGCCGGTGGCGGTGTCGTACCGGTAAGCCATGTCGCCGAACAGCATGGTGTCCACGCGACTGGGCAGGTTGTGCCACGGCTCGAGGGTGCCACCGGCCGCCAACAGCGCCGCGTAGCCGAACAGCAACAGCAGCAGGCAGGTCCACTGCGTGGCCGCGCGCGACCAGATCGCCAGCACGCCGACGGCGGCGAAACACACGCCGATGCGTTGCAGCACCCCCAGCGGACGGTAATGCGCCAGATCCAGCCACCACCACGCCAGCAGGTGCAGCAGCAGGCCCAGGCCGACGATGCGCGCCGCCCGCACCAGCACGGTGCGGGTCAGCGCGGCGCGGTCGGCGCCCTGCTCGACCCGGGGCACCACGCCCAGCGCGATCGACACGCCGACAATCACCAGGAAGAACGGAAAAACCAGGTCGGTGGGCGTGCACCCATGCCATTGCGCATGTTCCAGTGGCGCATACACATGGCTCCAGGTGCCCGGGTTGTTGACCAGCAGCATGGCCGCGACAGTGATGCCGCGCAGGGCATCGACCGATGCAAAGCGGGTGGGTGTCTGGCTGGATGGGGAACTGGTCATCGAGGGTGTCCCGTGCGATCAGGTGTCGGAAACTGATGGCGATGCGTTGAAAAGCGATTGACCGGCACTTCGGTCTGTTGAAAACAACTGCCGCCTTTGCCGGAACCACACGCAGAGGCCTGTTGCTGTTGCTGTTGCTGTTGCTGTTGCTGTTGCTCGCGATTCTGAATTGCCGGGTTCCCTTCCGCAGTGACGGAGCCGCCGGACAAGACCCCGCAAGGGCCGACGTGCAGGGATGCACGTCGTTTTTCGACGGGACAGGGATGTCGCGTCGAAAAATCCCGGCCGCGGAGTGGACCCACGGCATGTCGGTGCCGTGGGCGCGAAGGCAGGGCGTGCTTTGCCTTGGCTACCTTCTCTTTGCACGAGCAAAGAGAAGTAACCCGCTCACCGAAGCGGGAGCGAAAGCCGTTGCCGTTGCCGTTGCCCAGCGCCGATCAAAACGGGGCTTCGTACGATCAAACGCTACGAGGCTCCGCCCGTCCCCTCCCGCTCCGCGCTCCACGCCAGCGGCGCGGGCGCTCGAAGGGAGAGGAGCTCCCTTACTCCCGCTGCCCCGCGATCCACGTCGCCTGCACCTGCAGGGCGTCATCCAACAACACGAAATCCGCCTGGTAACCCGCCGCGATGTGCCCATAGCGGTCGTCCACGCGCAGGAACTGCGCCGGGTAGGTCGAGGCCATGCGCGCGGCTTCGGCCAGGGGCAGCCCGAGCAGGTCGACGGTATTGCGCACGGCGCTGGCCATGTCCAGCGCCGAACCGGCCAGCGAGCCGGCGGCATTGCGCACCACGCCGTCCACGGCGGTGATCACCTCGCCATACAGCGCGAACGAAGGATCGTCGGCGCCCACCATCGGCATCGCGTCGGTCACCAGCAGCACCTTGCCGCGCGGCTTGGCCGCCAGCGCCACGCGCAGGCTGGCCGGGTGCACGTGCACGCCATCGACGATCACCCCGCACCAGCTGTACGGATCCTCCAGCGCGGCGCCGACCACGCCGGGCTCGCGCCCCTGCAGCGGCGTCATCGCGTTGTACAGGTGGGTGAAGCCGCTGATTCCCGCATCCAGGCCGGCGCGGGTCTGTTCGTAGCTGGCCGCGGTATGGCCGGCGCAGACGATGGCGCCGTTGCCGACCATCGCCCTGATGGTCTCCACCGGAACCCGCTCGGGCGCCAGCGTGATCACGGTGACACCGTTGTCCAGCGAGGTCGCCATCGCCACCTCGTCCGGCCCCGGCACGCGGAACTTGGCGGCGTCGTGGGTGCCCTTGCGTGCCGGCGCGATGTACGGGCCTTCCAGGTGGATGCCGAGGATGCCGGGCACGCCTTCGGCGATGGCCTGGCGCACCGCGGCGATGGCCTGGGCCATCACTGCCGCATCGTCGCTGATCAGGGTCGGCATCATGCCGGTGGTGCCGAAGCGCCGATGTCCGCGCATCATCGTGCGCAGCGACGCCACGTCCGGGGCATTGTTGAGCAATGCGCCACCGCCGCCGTTGACCTGCACGTCGATGAAGCCCGGCAGCAGCCAGCCGCCGCCAAGATCGTGCTGCGGCACGCCCGCAGGCAGCGACGCCTCGGGCAGCACCGCGGCCACCTTGCCGTCCTGCACCAGCACCGCATGGCCGGAGTGGAAGTCGTCGTTGCCCAGGACACGGGCGTTGGTCAATGCGTAGCGGGTCATCTTCTGGTTTCCGGATACCCTCCCGCGTCCGGGGGCGGGAAGGATGAACAACGGCCGCGTCCCTGCCCATGCCGGGGCGGCGGGGGAATGCCCGGACCGCGCCTGGCCGGATCAGGTGCCTGGCTCGCCGGACGCATCGCCCGGCCGGTCGCGCAGGCCGGGGAGTGGCGGTCAGACGGTTTCGGTCACCTTGTTCAGGTGCGGCGGCAGGTCTGGATTATGGCCCCTGCGCAGCGCCAGGGCGTTGATCGCACGGTAGAAGCTCTGCACCGTCAGCAGCGGCGCGCACAGCGGGTGCGGGGCCACCGCCACCGGCAGGTTGCCGCCCTCGCCCGCCAGCCAGACACGCGCGCCGCGCGCGGCGAATTCGTCGGCCAGGGCGCGGGTTCCGGCGCCGGTCTCGTCCGGCTGGGCGAAGGCCAGCACCGGGAAATCCTTGCCCACCAGCGCCATCGGCCCGTGCTTGACCTCGGCCGAGCTGTAGCCCTCGGCGTGCAGGCCGCAGGTTTCCTTGAACTTGAGCGCGGCTTCCTGTGCCGCGGCCAGCCCGGGACCACGACCGACGACGAACAGATTGTGCGCATCGACCAGGCCTTCAGTGAGCGCGGTCCAGTCGCACTGCCAGGCCTGGGTCAGGGCCGCCGGCAGGGCGTCGAGCGCGGCGATCAGGGTCGGGTCGTCGCGCCAGTACGCGCACAGCTGCAGGATCGCGGCCAGCGACGCCAGGTAGCTCTTGGTCGCGGCCACGCTGCGCTCGGCGCCCGCGCCGAGCGGGATCACCGTATCGGCCAGCTGCGCCAGCGGCGAATCCTCGACGTTGACCAGCGCCACCACGCGCGCACCGGCGGCCTTGGCCGCCTCGGCGTTGCGCAGCAGGTCCGGACTCTTGCCGGACTGCGAGATCACCAGGTACAGCGCCCCCTGCAGCTTCTGCCTGGCTTCGTACACCGAGCCCACCGAAGGCGAGGCCGAAGCGGTCACCAGCCCCAGCCGCGTCTCGAACAGGTACTTGGCATAGGTGGCGGCATGATCGGAGCTGCCGCGCGCGCAGGTGACCACGAACGGCGGCGGGTTCTCGCGCAGGTCCGCGGCCAGTGCACGCACGCGCTCCTGGTTGCGGTCGAACTGGGCGGCGATCACCGAGGCGCTGGAAGCGGCCTCGTTGAACATCAGGGTTTCGGTCTCGCTGGGCAACATGGTTCTACTCGGAAAGATCGGGGGAAGGGGTAGGCGGCCGCAACGGCTGCTGGCGCAACGGCGCGGTCGAGCCGCGCACCACCAGCTGCGGCACGAAGCCCTGGTTCTGCAGCTGCAGCGGGTTGTCCTCGTAGGCGTCGGTGCGCAGCTGGCTGATCAGCAGCCGCGCGGCATGCCGGGCGATGTCGCCGGTGGCCTGCTTGGCGGTGGTCAGTGCCGGCCACGACTGGCGCGAGAACGGGCTGTCCTCGAAACCGGCGATCGACAGGTCGTAGGGCACGTTCAGCCCTGCCGAGTTGGCCGCCGCCAGCACGCCGGCGGCGATTTCGTCGTTGGAGCCGAAGATCGCCGTGGGCGGCTCGCGCAGCGCCAGCAGCCGGCGCGCGCCGCGGAAGCCATCGTCGAAGGTGTAGTCGCCGGGAATCACCAGGTGCTTGTCCAGCGGGATGCCGTAGTCCTTCAGCGCCGCCTCGTAGCCGGCATAGCGCTCGCCGCTGGAACGGTGCTCCGGCCCGCCCCACAGGAAGCCGATGCGCTGGTGGCCGAGCTGGATCAGGTGTTCGGTGATCTCGTAGGCGGCATCGCGGTCGTCCACGAACACGCAGGCGCCGTCGGCCGGGTCCTCGGTGGCGGCGATGATCCGCACCGTCTTGATCCCGCGCGCGTTGAGCGCGGCCACCAGCTCCGGGCGCTCGGACATCGGCGCGGTCAGCACCAGCCCGGCCAGGCGCGAACGCTGCACCCAGTCGGCCAGCTCCTCGGCCAGCATCGGCGAGGTCGAGTCGCAGGGATGGATCTGCAGGCCGAAGCCGGTCTCGCGGCAGGCCGACAGCACCCCGTTCTGCACGCCGATGATGTGGTACGGGTTCGGATTGTCGTAGACCAGCCCGATCACGAACGTGGTGTTGCTGCGCAGGTTGCGCGCCGACGGATCCGGCTCGTAGTCCAGCTCGGCGACCGCGCGCAGCACCCGCGCGCGGGTGGCCTGCATCACCGATGGTTCGTTGTTGATGACCCGCGACACGGTCTTGAGCGAGACCTTCGCCCGCTCGGCGACGTCCTTGATGGTGGGCCTGCGCATGACGGTTTCCTGCCTGGACTGACTGGCCGCCATGATGCTCGATTCAGCCGCCATGCGCGCGGCCCGCACGCTGCCCGCTGACAGCGAAATAGAGGATGTACAGGTAGCACGGCACCATCAGCGCCGCGAACACCAGCTGGAAGTCGAAGTGCTGCTTGAGCACCGCGAACGCCTGCGGAATGATCGCGCCACCGGCGATGCCCATCACCAGCAATGCCGAGCCGGTCTGGGTGAAACGGCCCAGGCCGCGGATCGCCAGCGGGAAGATCGCCGGCCACATCATCGCGTTGGCGAAGCCCAGCGCGGCCACGAAGCCCACCGAGACGTAGCCGTGGGTGACGTAGGCGCCCAGCGAGAACACCACCCCGAGCACCGCCGAAACCGCCAGCCAGCGTTCCTGCGAGATGAAGCGCGGGATCAGCACCAGGCCGACCAGGTAGCCGACCAGCATCGCCGTCAGCGTGTAGGAGGTGAACAGCTTGGTCTGGTCCAGCGGCAGGTCGAAGCCATGGCCGTAGGTACCGATGGCATCGCCAGCCATCACCTCGGCGCCGACGTAGACGAACAGGCACAGCACGCCCAGCCACAGGTGCGGGAACTGGAAGATGCTGCGCTTCTCCTGGGCGCCATCGGCGGCCACGGCATTGGCCTCGGCCGCGCGCACTTCCGGCAGCGGCGAGAACAGCACGCCCACCGCCACCAGCAGCAGCACCCCGGCGATGACCATGTAGGGGGTATGGATCTTGGCGGCGAAATCGCTGAGCAGCTGTGCCTTGGTCGCCGCGTCGGCGACCTTCACCTGGGCGTCGAGGTCACCGATGCCGTGCAGCACCAGCGAGCCGATCACGATCGGCGCCAGGATGCCGGCGACCTTGTTGCAGATGCCCATCAGCGCGATGCGCTGGGCCGCACCCTCGATCGGGCCGAGGATCGAGATGTACGGGTTGACCGCCGTCTGCAGCAGCGCCATGCCGCCGCCGATCACGAACAGCCCGCCCAGCGCACCGGCGAACCAGCGCTGGGTCGCGAACTGGCCGAACAGCATCGCGCCCACCGCCATCACCGCCAGGCTCAACGCCAGGCCCTTCTTCATGCCGGTGCGGTTGAGGATCAGCGACGCCGGCAGGGCCAGGAAGAAATAGGACAGGTAGAACACCATCAGCACCAGGAACGCCGACACCTCGCTGACCTCGAAGGCCAGCTTGACGAAGGTGATCAGCGGCCCGTTGATCCAGGTACAGAATCCGAGGATGAAGAACAGACCGCCGACGATGGCGATCGAGGACGCCATGCCGGTGCGCGGCGTGGAGGCGGGAACGGCGGACATTGGCAAGGCTCCTGCAGCTGCGAGAGGGACGGCTCACGCCGACCGGTGGTAACTGGGAACAACGTTGTCACATTTATGGTTGGGTGCCGCCGCATTTGTCAACAACGCGTGCACACGCGACCCGCCGGCGGGCCTACTGCCAGGGTGCGGCAAGGCCATGACGATCAACATGCCCGCCCGGAAAAAACGCAGGATTTGCCGCGCGCGTGCTTTCGATTGCAACCTTTCGGGCAGAGCGGTCGGTGCGCAAAACGGTGCTGCGGCGCAACATCGAAAGTTTCAACTATTCGTTGACATCGTTGTCAGAACGATTACAGACTCGGCTCCCGATGGCGCCTGACGGGCGCTCCCCCAACGCCATAGGGAAACCGAGTGACCGCTGCCGCCCCCACACTGCAGACCTTTCCGCTCGACAGTGCGTCGCGGCCGTTCATGGCCGCCGACGTGGGCGGCACGCATGTCCGCGTCGGCCTGATCCGCGCCGGCGGCAGCGACGGCGGGACGATCGAGATCCTGTCCTACCGCAAGTACCGCTGCGGCGACCACCCCAGCCTGAGCGCGATCCTGTCCGACTTCGGCAGCCATCATCCGCAGGTGGCGCACTGCGTCATCGCCACCGCCGGCTACCCGCTGGCCGATGGCAGCGTGATCTCCGCCAACCTGCCCTGGCCGCTGTCGGCCAGCCGCATCCGCGACGACCTCGGCTTCCAGGCCGTGCACCTGGTCAACGATTTCGAAGCCGTCGCCCACGCCGCCGCCCACATCGACGGCAGCCAGGTGCTGCAGCTCACCGGCCCGGCGCAGGCGCCGCGCGGCCCCACCCTCGTCGTCGGTCCCGGCACCGGCCTCGGTGCCGCGCTCTGGATCCCCGTCGGCGAGCGCTCGGTCGTGCTCGCCACCGAGGCCGGACAGGCCGCGCTGGCCGCCGGCAATGAACTGGAAATGGCCGTGCTGCAGCAGATGCTGCGCAACCGCAGCCACGTCTCCATCGAGCACGGCGCGCTGTCCGGGCCCGGCCTGCTCAACCTCTACAACGCACTGTGCGCGGTGCGCGGCGCCACGCCCGTGCACGTCACCCCCGATGCCGTCAGCGCCGCCGCCTGCGACGGCAGCGACCCGCTCGCGGTCCAGACCCTGGAACTGTTCTGCGGAATCCTCGGTTCCACCATCGGCGACATGGCCCTGCTCTACGGCGTGCAGGGCGGCATCTACCTGGCCGGCGGCATCCTGCCAAAGCTCGGCCCGTTCCTCATCGGCAGCACCTTCGTCGAGCGTTTCCTCAACAAGGGACCCATGGCAAAGGCGCTGCAGCGCATTCCCGTGAAACTGGTCGAGCACGGGCAACTGGGCGTCATCGGCGCTGCCAGTTGGTATCTGGAAAAGTTGGCCACGCAAGCCTCGCAGCATAAGCAACAGATGCAATAGCAAGACCAGAAGTAAAGCGGCACGCCCGTGCCTTTCATTCCGATGTTGAGGAGAGACAACATGCACCGCAAGACCCTGCTTTCGGCAGCCATCGCCGGCTGCCTTGCCTTCAGCGCCCAGGCGCAGGAAGCGCAGCCCAAGGCGACCGACCTGGACACCGTCACCGTCACCGGCATCCGCGGCTCGATGGAAAAGTCGCTGGACACCAAGCGTGAAGCCAATGCACGCGTCGAGGTCGTCACCGCGGAAGATGTCGGCAAGCTGCCGGCGCACAACGTCGCCGACACCCTGCAGCGCCTGCCGGGCGTGAACATCAGCTCGTCCAGCGCCGATGAAGGCGGCTTCGACGAAGCCGACCGCGTCAGCCTGCGCGGCACCAGCCCGAGCCTGACCCAGACCCTGATCAACGGCCACAGCGTCGGCTCGGCCGACTGGTTCGTGCTCAGCCAGGGCAGCAACGTCGGCCGCAGCGTCAGCTACACCCTGCTGCCGTCGGAACTGGTGCGCTCGGTGGAAGTGAACAAGTCCTCGCAGGCCAAGCTGCAGGACGGCGGCACCACCGGCACGGTCAACATCATCACCCGCAAGCCGCTTGAATTCGCCAAGCAGATCACCGCCGAAGCCTCGATCGGCGCGGTGCGCTCGGACCAGGCCAAGTCCAACGACCCGCAGCTCGCCGGCCTGTTCAACTACAAGAACGAGGACAGCACCTTCGGCGTTATGGTGCAGGCGTTCAGCCAGAAGCGCGAACTGCGCCGCGAAGCGCAGGAGCTGCCCTCGGGCTTCTTCCAGATCACCGGCAGGGACGGCAACGGCAACCTCACCGAAGTGGGCCTCAACAATCCGGACCTGATCGGCGCGTACGCGCCGGCCCTGCTCGGCTCGACCCTGTTCGAGCAGACCCGCGAGCGCAAGGGCGGCCTGCTCTCGCTGCAGTTCAAGCCGGCGGACAACCTGACCCTGGGCGTCGAAGGCTTCAGCTCGAAGATGGATGCCAACAACTACAACCGCAATTTCATGTTGTGGGGCGGCAACTTCGCCAATACCGAATCGCCCAAGCCCGGCTATGTGGTCAAGGACGGCGTGCTGACCAATGCCACGTATGCGGGCAAGCCCGGCACCAACTATGCCGTGTACGACATGATCTATCGCGAGGCGACGGCCAAGAGCAACTACCTCACGCTCGACGCCGACTGGCAGGTCAACGACCGGCTCGGCGCCAAGTTCCAGGCCGGTTCCACCAAGGGTGAAGGTTCTACCCCGCGCCAGTTCATCGCCGAGGTGACCCTGGCGGCCGACGCAGGCGCGAGCTGGGCCACCCACGGCATCGGCTCGCCGGTCGACTGGACCCTGGGGGGCGGCACCGACCCGAGCGACGTGACCAGCTTCGGCACCTGGGGCAACCAGCAGGTCACCGCACTGGACAAGGAGAAATGGTTCACCGCCGATTTCAACCAGTACTTCGACAACGGCACCCTGAACTCGATCGATTTCGGCCTGCGCTACGCCGACCACAAGCGCGAGGCGCTGTCCCCGGAAGGCGCCTCGCCGGGTGACATCTGGAGCACGCTCAAGAACGGCGCGACCGCCTCGTATCCGGGCGGCTTCGCCAGCAGCATCGGCGGCAGCTTCCCGCGCAACCTGTGGTACTTCACGCCGGCGGCGCTGAAGGAAGCCATCCTCAAGAACTCCACCTGGCTGTCCGGCAATGACGGCCCCACCGGCCGCCACAACTACGGCGGCGAGTGGAAGGTGGCGGAGAAGAACTTCGCCGGCTACGTGCAGGCCAACTTCTCGGGCGATCGCTGGAGCGGCAACGTCGGCCTGCGCTATGTCAACATCGACCAGGACATCGACACCTACCAGGCCGTCAGCAACCCGGCCAATGCCGACGTCAGCAGCCTGTTCGGCGCATGGAAGGCGCTGTCCTTCAACAACAAGCACAGCCGCGTGCTGCCGAGCGCGAACCTGAAGTTCGACATGGCCGACGACCTGGTGTTCCGTTTCGCCGCCTCGCAGACCCAGACCCTGCCCGACTACTCGGCACTGGGCGCCGCGTCGAGCGGCTCGGACCTGAGCCGCACCGGCAGCGGCGGCAACCCGAAGCTCAACCCGGTGGTCTCGACCAACTTCGATGCCAACCTCGAGTGGTACTTCATGCCGCGCGGCCTGCTTTCGATCGGCGCCTACTCGATGAACCTGAAGGACTACGTCGCCTTCGGCACCGAGAAGCAGATGCTGTTCAGCGAGCTGACCAACAAGCTGGAGGAATACCAGGTCGCGGTTCCGGTCAACTCCAATGGCAAGGTGACCGGCGTCGAACTCGCCTACGAACAGCCGATCGGCGACAACTTCGGCGTCAACGCCAACTACACCTATGCCGACGGCAGCACCTCTCACACCTGGGCCGACGGCAGCAACAACCTGCTCGGCACGTCGAAGAACACCTACAACGTCGGCGGCTACTTCGAGAACGACACCTTCGGCGCGCGGGTGAGCTACACCTACCGTTCGGCGTTCCTGATCGGCCTGAAGGGCGCCAATCCCTACTACCAGGACGATTTCGGCACCCTGTCGCTGTCGCTGAGCTACAAGGCCACCGACTGGATGAGCGTCAGCTTCGATGCGCTGAACCTCAACAACCCGTCGCTGAAGTACTACCAGAGCGCGAGCATTCCGAGCGCGTTCTACAGCAATGGCCGCCAGTACTACCTGAACTTCCGCTTCAAGTACTGATCCATCCCGGCACGCTGCATCGCCGGACAGCATGACGCGCCGGGCCTGGATCATTCCGGGCCCGGCGTTTTTTTTGAGTACCCTCCAGAAAACACAGGAGCTCCGCCCGATGACGAAGTCCCTCCGCATGCGCCACCGCACGACCTGGCTCGGCAGCTGCCTGCTGCTCGGCAGCATCGCCCTGCAGGCCCATGCCGCCGGCAGCGCCCCCATGCCATCGCTGATCCCGCAGCCGGCCCGCTACCAGGCGGGCGGCGGCGGGGACTTCGTGCTGGAAGCCGGCGCCCGCGCCGGCGGCAGCGATGATGCGGCGCGCCGCGCCGCCGGCCAGTTCGTGGAGTTGCTGGCACGCAACGGCGGCCCGACCCTGGCCGTGGCCGACGACGCCGGCCAGGCGCAGGTCCGCTTCCGCCTGGATCCCTCCGCGACCAACACCGCCGAGGGCTATGCGCTGAAGGTCTCCCGCAGCGGCATCGAGATCAGCGCCGGCGACGACGTGGGCCTGTTCTACGGGGCGGTCACCGCCGCGCAGCTGCTCACCGGCGACGTCCCGGGCCGCGTCGCGGCCGCCACCATCGACGACACCCCGCGCTTCCGCTGGCGCGGGCTGATGCTGGATTCGGCACGCCATTTCCAGAGCATGGACGAGATCAGGAAGCTGCTCGACGCCATGGCCCAGCACAAGCTCAACACCTTCCACTGGCACCTGACCGACGACCAGGGCTGGCGCATGCAGATCAAGCGCTACCCGAAGCTGACCGAGGTCGGCAGCTGCCGGGTGCCGCTGGGCGATGCCGGCCGCGACCCGGCCACCGGCGAGCCGCGCCGCTACTGCGGCTACTACACGCAGGAACAGATCCGCGAGATCGTCGCCTATGCCGCACAGCGGCACATCCAGGTGATCCCGGAGATCGACGTGCCCGGGCACGCCACCGCCGCCATCGCGGCCTACCCGGCGCTGGGCACCACCGGCAAGCCGCTGGTCATCGACAACCAGTGGGGCGTGTTCCCCAACCTGTTCAACACCGATGAAGCCACCCTGCGGTTCCTGGAGAACGTGCTGCTGGAAGTGATCGACATGTTCCCGGCGCGCTACGTGCACATCGGCGGCGACGAGGCGGTCAAGGACCAGTGGATCGCCTCGCCGCGCGTGCAGGCGCACATGCGCGCGATCGGCGCGAAGAACGAAATGGAGATGCAGAGCCACCTCATCAAGCGCCTGGAGAAGTTCCTCGAGCAGCACGACCGGCGCCTGATCGGCTGGGACGAGATCCTCGAAGGCGGCTTGCCGCCGGAGGCCACGGTAATGTCCTGGCGCGGTACCGAGGGTGGCCTGAGGGCCGCCAGCGAGGGCCACGACGTGGTGATGACCCCGGTCACCCACATGTACATGGACTACCTGCAGACGTCCTCGCCGAACGAGCCGCCGGGCCGGCCGACCACCATCGAGCTACGCAAGGCCTATGAATTCGAGCCGGTGCCCGCCGGACTGGCCGCCGACAAGCGCCAGCACATCCTCGGCCTGCAGGCCAACATGTTCACCGAGCACACCCGCAGCGACCGCATCCTCGAGCACAACCTGTTCCCGCGCCTGGCCGCGGTTGCCGAGACCGGCTGGAGCCCGGCCGACAAGCGCGACTTCGCCGGCTTCCTGCAGCGGCTGCCGCGCCAGCTGCAGCGCTACCGGGCGATGGGCATCGACTATGCGCAGACCCCGTTCCAGGTGGACATGCACGACAGCGGCGACCGCGCCGCCGGCACCGCCCGGGTCACCCTCGACAACCCGCTCGGCTACGCGGTGCACTACACCCTGGACGGCAGCGAGGTCGGCCCCACCTCGCCGCGCTACACGCAGCCGCTGCAGGTCGGGCTGCCGACCGAGATCCGCGCCGCGGCGTTCTTCCAGGACCGCCCACTGGCAGCCGCCAGCCGCTTCGCCGTCACCGCCGATTCGCTGCTCACCCGCGACGACACCCGGCTCGACCTCTGCCCCGGCGACGGCAAGCTGCTGCTGCGCCTGGAAGACGACGGCCCGGCCGATGGCGAACGCGCGATCTTCAACGTCAACATCTTCAGCCCGTGCTGGCTGTGGCGGGACGCGGACCTGGCCGGGGTGAGCGCGGTGAAGGTCCGTGCCGGCCGCATCCCGTACAACTTCCAGCTCGCCCATGACGAGCCCAGCCGGCGCTTCGCCCCCTCCCGCACCGCGCATGGCGAACTGGAGATCCTGGCCGACTGCAAGGGCACGCCGCTGGTCTCGCTGCCGCTGCCCGCCGCACCGGGCGCCGACGGCTTCGTCGAACTGCAGGCGCCGCTGCGCACCTCCTCGCCACGCGCCGACCTGTGCATCCGTTTCACCGGCGACACCCGGCCCGAGCTGTGGACGCTGGACTGGATAAAACTGGAAAACACGCGCTGAGCACGCACCAGGGGCCACCGGAAACGGTGGCCCCCGTCTTTGTGGGGACCGCCCGGGACAGGTGGCGCCCGGCACGCCGGAGGCCGGCCCGGGTCCAGGCCATGCGCCGTGGAAAGAGGATGCGAAAAAATTTCACAGAATTCAGACGCCCGCCTCCTCATCCACTCTATTTTTACGCATCGTTTCGATTGAAATAATTTTATCCATTGCAATCATTGACTTATTTTGGATTTTGGCCAGTCAAACTATCTGAAAATTTTTTGCAAAGCAGCTTGACATCGTTGTCAGCCAACACCGAAACTCCGGATGCCGCAGCTCCCCATGGATCTGCAGACACTCCGGGGGAACCGCGTGGTCGCCAGCTTCAGTCCAACCCAGCACCTGCCCATCGCCGCGCCGGCCGTGCCGCTGATCGCCGCCGATGTCGGTGGCACCCATGTGCGGGTGGGGCTGGTCCGCGCCACGCCGGACCAGGGCATCGACGTCATCGCCTACCGCCGTTACCGCTGCGCCGACCACGCCGGGCTGGGACCGATACTCGCCGACTTCCATGCCCATGCCCCGGGCGCGCGCGAATGCGTCATCGCCAGTGCCGGCTATGCACTGGCCGATGGCAGCGTGATCTCCGCCAACCTGCCCTGGCCGCTGTCGGCGAGCCGCATCCGCGACGACCTCGGCTTCCAGGCCGTGCACCTGGTCAACGATTTCGAAGCCGTCGCCCACGCCGCCGCCCACATCGACGGCAGCCAGGTGCTGCAGCTCACCGGCCCGGCGCAGGCACCACGCGGCCCCACCCTCGTCGTCGGCCCCGGCACCGGCCTGGGCGCCGCGCTCTGGATCCCCGTCGGCGAGCGTTCGGTCGTGCTCGCCACCGAGGCCGGACAGGCCGCGCTGGCCGCCGGCAATGAACTGGAAATGGCCGTCCTGCAGCAGATGCTGCGCAACCGCAGCCACGTCTCCATCGAGCACGGCGCGCTGTCCGGGCCCGGCCTGCTCAACCTCTACAACGCACTGTGCGCCGTGCGCGGCGCCACGCCCGTGCACGCCACCCCCGATGCCGTCAGCGCCGCCGCCTGCGACGGCAGCGACCCGCTCGCCGTACAGACCCTGGAACTGTTCTGCGGAATCCTCGGTTCCACCATCGGCGACATGGCCCTGCTCTACGGCGTGCAGGGCGGCATCTACCTGGCCGGCGGCATCCTGCCAAAGCTCGGCCCGTTCCTCATCGGCAGCACCTTCGTCGAGCGTTTCCTCAACAAGGGACCCATGGCAAAGGCGCTGCAGCGCATTCCCGTGAAACTGGTCGAGCACGGGCAACTGGGCGTCATCGGCGCTGCCAGTTGGTATCTGCAGCACCGCAGCACCTGACCACGCTCCCACCCACGCAGCAACCCATACCGCCGCACGGGCAGCCGCCCGCGCACCGGCACCCCCCAGCACCCGCGGTTCAACCCACAAACACGCCAATGATGAGGAGAGACATCATGAGGTACCGCAAGTCCGTACTGTCCGCCGCCATCGTCACCTGCCTGAGCTTTTCCGCGCATGCGCAGGAGGCGGGCAAGGAGGCGACCGACCTCGACCGCGTCGTGGTCACCGGCATCCGCGCCAGCCTGCAGCAATCGCTGGAGACCAAGCGCAATGCCGACGCCATCGTCGACGTCATCACCGCCGAGGACGTCGGCAAGTTCCCGGCCACCAACGTGGCCGAGGCGATGACCATCATCCCCGGCGTGACCATCGACCGGGCCTACGGCCAGGGCGAGAAGGTGTCGATCCTGGGCACCGATCCGGCTTTGAACCGCACCCTGCTCAACGGCCAGTCCATCGCCTCCGGCGACTGGAACATGTCCGACTTCCCGACCCGTACCTTCAACTACTCGCTGCTGGCGCCCGAGCTGGTCGGCAAGGTGGAAGTGTTCAAGTCGCCGGAAGCGCGCATCGACGAGGGCTCGATCGGCGGCACCGTGATCGTCTCGACCCGCAAGCCGCTGGACATGCCGGAGAAGGTCAGCCTGTCCGGCCGCGTCAGCTACGGCCGCAACGACCGCGTCGAGAAGACCGATCCCAATGCCTCGGCCGCATTCGCGTGGAAGAACGACGCCGGCAGCTTCGGTGTGATCGTCTCGGCGCAGGCCTCCAACGAGAGCATCCGCCGCGATGGCATCGAGTCCTACGGCATCGTGCGGGCCAAGGACTACATCGCCGGCGTCGGCGGCGCACCGGGCTCGGTCACCAACCTGCCGCCGGACTGGTCCAAGCCGCCGGTCAACGGGGTGCAGCCGACGCTGCCGGCCACCTGCACCGGAACCTGCGCCGAAACGCTGTATGCCAACCCGAACGCGGTCGGCCCCAACTCCACCAGCGCGCATTTCTTCGAGCAGGAACGCGAGCGCAAGACCTACTCGCTGGCGCTGCAGTTCAAGCCGGTCGAGCAGATGAACATCGAGTTGAACGCGCTGAAGATCGACGCCAACTTCGACCACATGGCGCAGTCGATGTTCACCCACCAGGGCAACACCTGGAACAGCCTGAAGACGCTGAGCGACATCACCGTCAAGGACGGCCTGATCACCAGTGCCAGCCACAAGAACGGACTGGTGGTGTTCGACCTGCAGAACCGCCGCGCCAACGTCGAGTCGTCGACCTACGACGTCAAGCTCGACTGGAACGACGAGCGCTGGTTCGCATCCACCCATATCGGCCGCACCAAGGCCGACGGCGGCCCGAAGCAGGTGTTCGGCGAGTTCCTGGCGCGCACCGACTACACCTGGTCCATCGCCGGTGCCCCCGGCAATCCGGGCAGCGTGACCTTCACCGGCAACAACCCGTTCCTCAACCCCGACCAGTTCCAGATGGACGGCGGCTGGGGCGGCGACCCGTCCAAGCCGGGCTGGAACACCGGCTGGGGCGGCAACCTGGTGGAGAAGCCGACCGTGGACAAGGAAACCTACGGCCAGGTCGATTTCGGCATCAAGCTCGATTCGCCGGTCTATCTGCTCCGCTTCGGCTACAAGCAGCGCAAGCACGAGACCCGCCAGATCCAGCAGGGTATCGGCCTGGCGGCCGTGGCGACCTATGGCGATGCCAAGGCGTCGCAGTTCGATCCGCGCGAGCTGCCGGGCAACTATCTCAGTGGCCTCAGCGGTTACGGCGACCTGGGCAAGCGCTTCACCATCGACGGCTGGAAGCTGGCCGACTACATCAGCAGCGGCAAGTGGCTGGCGCCGTGGCAGACCATGCCGGTCGTGTCGCCGTTCAGCGCCGAGGAGTTCGCCCGCAACAACTGGTCGATCAACGAGGACATCGGCGCGGCGTACGTGCAGGCCGACTTCAGCTTCGACAAGCTGCGCGGCAACGTCGGCGTGCGCTACGTGCGTACCGACCTGGAGTCGGGCAGCTACGAATGCAACACCGGCCTGGCCGGGTGCACCAAGCCGGAATGGTCGGCCGAGAAGCTGGCCGCCTCGTACGACCCGGTGGTGAAGAAGAACAAGTACAACAACGTGCTTCCGAACCTGAACCTGGTTTACGACGCCACCGAATCGCTGGTGCTGCGCGCATCCGTCGCCAAGACCATCGCCCGCCCCAACTACACGGACATCTCGTCCTACCTGTGGCTGTCCGACACCGCGCTGACCGGCGGCGGCGGCAACCCGAACCTCAAGCCCTACCAATCCACCAACGTCGACTTCTCCGCCGAGTGGTACTTCGCCGAGAACGCCATCGTCGCCGGCTCCATCTTCTACCGCGACGTGGCCGACTACATCCTCACCGAGTCCACCCCCGAGACGCACTGGAACCAGAACCAGAACAAGAACGACACCTACCTGGTGGACCGCCCGCGCAATGCCGGCGACGCCCGGATCAAGGGTTATTCGCTGGCCTGGCAGCAGAACTTCGGCCTTGGTTTCGGCATCGTCGCCAACTACACCTACTCCGACGGCGAAGCCACCGGCGGCCGCCCGCTGCCGTTCAACTCGAAGAACCAGTTCAACATCAGCCCGTTCTTCGAGAACGACACCTGGACCGCCCGCGTCACCTACGGCTGGCGCGACAAGTACTTCACCAACGTCAGCGCCGGCCGCCAGCTGTGGACGATGGACTATGCCTCGCTGGATGCGTCCATCGCCTTCCGGATCAACGAGAACCTGTCCGTCGGCCTGGAAGGCATGAACCTGCTGGACGAGCAGTACCACTCCTACTCGGGCGTGGAACAGCTCACCCGCGGCGCCTACCTGAGCGGCCGCCGCTACATGGCCTCGCTGCGCTTCGCCTTCTAAAGGCGGGGCACCGGCGCGGAATCCCGATTGCGTTCTTTCTCCTCCAACGGGCCTGGAGCTTTTCCAGGCCCTTTTTTTTACAGTGGCGACCAACCGCCCGCGTCCCGCGCCCCGGCGCCCGGACACAGGCGCCCACCGCCATGCATCCGCCCAGCTCCAGGGAGTCACGATGATCCGAAACAGAACCGCCGCCACGCTGCTGACGGCCACCCTGCTCGCGGCGCTTTCCATGGCCGCCGGCTGCACGCCCGCATCTTCCACTGCACCGCTCCCGACGGCGGCGGCCGCCGAGGTCAAGGGAGTGCCGTTGATTCCATTGCCGGCCATGGTGCGGCCGGCCGAGGGCCGTTTCGTGGTCGATGCGACCACGCCCCTGCGCGCCCAGGGCGATGCCGCCGGCCGGGTGGCCGCGCACTTCACCGAACTGCTGGGCAGGACCACGCCGCTGCGGCTGGCCAGCGGCAAGGGCGAAGGCAACGGCATCGATTTCCGCATCGTTCCCGCGCAGGCCGGCGCATCGCCGGAGGCTTACACGCTGCACATCGACAATGACGGCATCCGCGTCGAAGCCGGCGACGAGCATGGACTGTTCAATGGCGCGATGACGCTGTGGCAACTGCTTGCCGGGCCGCAGGCGGTGGCGGTGGCGCTGCCGGCGATGCGGATCGAGGACACGCCGCGTTTCGCCTGGCGCGGGCTGATGCTCGACTCGGCGCGGCATTTCTGGAGCGTGGAGCAGATCAAGGCCCTGCTCGACACGATGGCCACGCACAAGCTCAACACCTTCCACTGGCATCTCACCGACGACCAGGGCTGGCGCATCGAGATCAAGCGCTACCCCCGGCTCACCGAGGTCGGCGGCTGCCGCGTGCCGCAGGGCGACGCCGGGCGCAACGCCGACGGCACCCCCAACCGGTACTGCGGCCATTACACGCAGGAGCAGATACGCGACGTGGTGGCCTACGCCGCGGCCCGCCATATCACCATCGTTCCGGAAATCGACGTACCCGGCCACGCCCAGGCGGCGGTGGCGGCCTATCCGGAGCACGGCGTGGTCGATGGCCCCACCGAGCCGTCGCACAACTGGGGCGTGAATCCCTACCTGTTCAACCCGCGCGAGGAGACGCTGCAGTTCCTCGAAGGCGTCCTGGCCGAAGTGATCGACCTGTTCCCCGGCCCGTACGTGCACATCGGCGGCGACGAGGCGGTGAAGTACCAGTGGCAGGCATCGCCCGCGGTGCAGGCGCATATCCGCAAGCTCGGGCTGAAGGACGAAGAAGCGCTGCAGTCGCACATGCTCAAGCGCCTGGAGACGTTCCTGGAAGCGCGCGACCGCAAGCTGATCGGCTGGGACGAGATCATCGAGGGCGGGCTGCCGCCCCAGGCCACGGTGATGTCCTGGCGTGGCATCGAGGGCGGCATCGAAGCGGCGACCCACGGCCACGACGTGGTGATGTCGCCCGGCAACACGCTGTACCTGGACTTCCTGCAGACCAACCTGCCGGACGAACCGCCGGGCCGGCCGAAGTTCACCTCGATGCAGAAGATCTACGCATTCGATCCCATACCCGGGCAGCTGCAGCCCGAGCAGCGCCGGCACGTGATCGGGGTGCAGGCCAACATGTGGACCGAACACACCCGGACCTGGGAACGCCTGCAGCACAACCTGTTCCCGCGCATGGCGGCGCTGGCGGAGATCGCGTGGACGCCGCTGCAGCGCAAGGACTACGACGGCTTCCTCGCGCGCCTGCCGGTGCAGCTGCAACGCTACCGGGCGCTGGGCATCGCCTACGGGCAGACCGCATTGTCGGTGGCGATGCAGCGCCAGGACGACCGCGCCGGCAACCGGGTGCGGGTCGAGCTGTCCAACCCCCTGGGCTACGGCGACATCCGCTATACCACCGACGGCAGCGTACCGACGGCACGATCGCCCGCCTACACCGCACCGCTGGACCTGGCGGTGCCGACCGAGCTGCACGCCGCCGCCTTCTTCGAGGGCAAGCCGCTGGCCGACCGGGCAAGCCGGTGGACGCTGGATGCGGCCGCACTGCTCAGCCGCACCGACAAGACCCTGGCGCAGTGCCCGCAGGGCGGCCGCCTGCTGTTGCGGCTGGAGGACGACAACCCCACCGATGGCCCGCGCGAGACCTTCGACGTGAGCATCTTCAACCCGTGCTGGCTGTGGGAAGGCGCGCAGCTGCAGGACGTGGCCTCGATCCAGGTACGCGCCGGCCGCATTCCCTACAACTTCGGCCTGCTGCGCGAAGAAGAGGCCAGGCGCGGCTTCCGCAAGGCGGTGGCGGCGCACGGCGAGTTCGAGGTCCGCGATGGCTGCGAAGGCCCGGTGCTGGCCTCCGTGCCGCTGCCGCAGGCACCGGACGCCGATGGCTTCATCACCCTGGACGCGCCGCTGCGCTCGGCGATCGGCGGCAGCGCCGACCTGTGCATGACCTTCAGCGGCGACACCCGGCCGCGGATGTGGGTGTTGCAGCAGGTGACGCTGCGGACCCGGGATTAGGCGCGGCCAGCGCCTCCGGGCATCCCGCAGGGGGCGTCGGGGAGCATCCCCGCCGCCCTCACGGGTACAGCAGATAGCGCGTGCGCAGCGCCTCGAACCGCCGCAGTTCCGGCTGCCAGCGCGTCTGCATCGCATCGAGCGGATCGCCCCGCCCGATCGCCTCGCGCAGCCAGGCATTGCCGGCCAGCTTGTCGAAGAAGCCGGGCGTCGCGCCCGGTGCATCGGACTGGAAGCGGAACGCATCCGGATACAGGTCGTGCAGGGTCTTGACCACCGCCAGCCCGGTACGGAACGGCACGAAAGCCTCGCGGTCGGTGACGTGGATCTGCACCCCGCCGCAGGCCTTGCCGGCGTGCTTGGAGAAGCTCGGGGTGAACGCGGTCGGGCGGAAGCGCACGCCCGGCAGGTCGAGCGCGTTGAGCGCATCGGCCAGTTGCCGCGCATCGACGAAGGGCGCACCGAGGGTCTCGAACGGCCGCGTGGTGCCGCGGCCCTCGGACACGTTGGTACCTTCCAGCAGCGCCGTGCCCAGGTAGACCAGCGCGGTATCGCGCGTGGGCATGTTCGGCGACGGCGGTACCCACGGCATCGCCCCGCCCGGCTCGGCATCGCCGCGCTGCCAGCCGCGCATCGGCACCACGCTGAGATCGGCGCCGATGCCGAACCCGGCATTGAACAACCGCGCCAGTTCGCCGATGGTCATGCCGTGGCGCACCGGAATGGGGAACATGCCCACGAACGAGGCCTGCGCCGGCTCCAGCACCGGGCCTTCCACCTTCAGCCCGCCGACCGGATTGGGCCGGTCCAGCACCCACACCGGGATGCCGTCGCGCCGCGCCGCGCGCAGCACGTTGGCCAGCGTGTACGGGTAGGTGTAGAAACGCGCCCCCACATCCTGGATGTCGAACAGCAGCAGGTCGATGCCGCGCAGCATCTCCGGGGTCGGTTCGCGGTGCTCGCCGTAGAGGCTGTACACCGGCAATCCGGTGGCCGCATCGCGCGATGAATCCACGTGCCCACCGGCCTGCACGTCGCCGCGCACGCCATGCTCGGGGCCGAACAGCGCCACCAGCTGGACGTCGGTACGCGCGGCCAGCAGGTCGATGTCGCTGCGCAGCGCGCGGTCGACGCCGGTCATGTTGGTGACCAGGCCGATGCGCTTGCCCTTCAGCGCATCGGCGCGCTCGCGCAGCAGCACCTCGATGCCGGGCTCGGGTCCATCGCCAACCGCCGCGATGGCCTGCACCGGCACCGTCGCCGCCAGCAACAGCCCGCACAGGAAAAGGTTTCTCATGTATCCATGCATGCGCGTATCCGGAGCAGGGGCGGCGATGGGCAACGATAGCCGATCGTCGGATAATCCGGCCTGGCCCTTGCGCAACCGGAATCCATGATGCGTCGATCCGCGTGGCTGTCCCTCTGCCTGCTGGTGCTGTGCCAGCCGGTCCGCGCCGGCGGCGACGCCATCGTTCCCTCGCTCATTCCACAACCGGCCTCGATGCGGGTCGATGCCGGTGCCGCGGCCTTCTCCGTGGACGCCAGCACCGTCGTGCAGGCCGAGGGCGACGCCGCGATGCGGGTTGCGGGCCAGCTCAACGCGTTCCTCGCAAAGGCCGGACGCACGCCCTTGTCCATCGCCGCGCGCGGCCAAGGCACGCACGGCATCCGCCTGGCTGTCGAACCGGGCAGCGGCATCCCGGCGGAAGGCTATGCGCTCAGCGTCGGCGACGACGGCATCACGATCCGCGCCAGCAGCGAGGCCGGCCTGTTCCATGGCGCGGTGACCCTGTGGCAGCTGCTCACCCAGAGCGCCGCCGCGCGCGTGACGCTGCCGGCCATGCGCATCGACGATGCGCCGCGCTTCCCGTGGCGCGGCTACATGCTCGATTCGGCCCGGCATTTCCAGACCCCGGCGCAGGTCAGGCAGTTGCTCGACACGATGGCGCTGCACAAGCTCAACGTGTTCCATTGGCACCTGACCGACGACCAGGGCTGGCGCATCGAGATCAAGCGCCATCCACGCCTGGCGCAGGTCGGTGGCTGCCGGGTTCCCGCCGGCGATGCCGGCGTCGATCCGGCCAGCGGCACGCCGGTGCGTTACTGCGGCTGGTATACGCAGGACGATATCCGCGACATCGTCGCCCATGCCGCCGCACTGCACATCACCGTGGTGCCGGAGATCGACATGCCCGGCCATGCCACCGCCGCCATCGCCGCCTACCCGGCGCTCGGTACCGAGGGCCGGCAGATCCCGGTTTCCGCGCACCGCGGCATCCACGCCAACCTGTTCAACGTGGACGATGCCACGTTCGACTTCCTCGATGGCGTGTTCGCCGAAGTGGCGCAGCTGTTCCCCGGCCCCTACATCCACGTCGGCGGCGACGAGGCCATCAAGGCGCAGTGGCAGGCGTCGCCACGCGTGCAGGCGCGGATGCGCGAGCTCGGGCTGGCCGACGAGGATGCGTTGCAGAGCTGGTTCATCCATCGCCTGGAAGCGCAGGTCCACGGCCACGGCAAGCGTCTGATCGGCTGGGATGAGATCCTCGACGGCGGCCTGGCGCCCGACGCCACGGTGATGTCCTGGCGTGGCATCGACGGCGGCCTCGCCGCCGCGCGGCAGGGCCACGACGTGGTGATGTCGCCCAACGCCGACCTGTACCTGGATTACCTGCAGACCGATTCGCCGGACGAGCCCGGCGGCCGCCCGCGGCCGAAGCTGATCCCGATGGAGCGGTTCTACCGCTTCGAACCGGTGCCCGAAGCGCTGGATGCGGACCGGCACCACCACATCCTCGGCCTGCAGGCCAACATGTGGACCACCGACGACGTGCGGTTTTCCGCGGTCGAGCACAACACCTTCCCGCGCCTGCTGGCAGTGGCCGAGACCGGTTGGACGCCAAAGGCCGGCAAGGACTACGCCAGCTTCCTGCAGCGGCTGCCGGCCTGGACCCGGCGCTACCAGGCGCTGGGCGTCGGCTATGCGCGCACGCCGTTCGGCGTGCTGCTGGACGATGCGCCCGCCGCTGCCGGCAGGGCAACGCTGCAGCTGTCCAATCCGCTCGGCTACCCGGTGCGCTACACGCTCGACGGCAGCGAGCCGACGGCGCGGTCGCCGCTGTACGCCGGCCCCATCGAGGCCGGGCTGCCGCTGCAGCTGCGCACCGCCGCCTTCGCCGGCGACAACGCGCTGCAGCCCGCGCAGCGTTTCGAGGTGACTGCCGCCAGCCTGCGCAGCCGCGGCAACGCGCAGCTGCAGCCGTGCATCGCCCAAGGCCCGGTGCTGCGCATGCAGGACGACACCGTGCAGGCCGACGGCCGGCGCGCCCTGTTCAACGTCGCCTTCATGCAGCCGTGCTGGCGCTGGGAACAGGCGCCCATGGCCGGCGCGGAAAGCATCGAAGTACGCGCCGGCCGCCTGCCCTACATCATCGACCAGAGCGAGGAAGAGAACGCCCGCCGCCGCTTCCTGCCCGCACGCAGCGCGCATGGCGAACTGGACATCCGCGCCGGCTCCTGCGACGGCGAGCGCATAGCCACCGCACCGCTGCCCGCACGCCCCGACGCCGACGGCTTCATCACCCTGCACGCGCCACTGCTGCACCACACCGACAAAACCGAAGCGCTGTGCATCCGCTTCAGCGGCGACTTCCGCCCGGATATGTGGGTGCTGGACCGGGTGACGCTGCGCTAGCGGCGCGCATGGGTACCGGCGCGCCGCTGCAGGGGCCGCCCGGACGCGCCGGCAGCGCGCGGGTTACACCCAGATATCGTTCGGTGCGGTGTAGGCGCCGCCGGCGTCGCCGGTGTTGACCACCCCGCGCGGCTCCACCAGCATGATGCTGCACTCGCTGGACGCCACAGGGCGGTGCTCCACGCCCTTGGGCACCACGTACATTTCGCCGGCGGCAAGCGCGACGGACCGGTCCCTGAACTCGAGCACCATCTCACCGGCCAGCACGATGAACACCTCATCGGTGTCCGCATGCGAATGCCAGACGAACTCACCGAGCACCTTGGCGAGCTTGAACTGGTAGTCGTTCATCTCCGCGATGACCCGGGGCGACCAATGCTCCGAGAACCGGGCCAGCTTTTCCTGCAGGTTGATGGCGGTATCCGACATGTGCTTTCAAAGCCTGGGTTGAGTTGTGCCGCAAAGCGAGGGTCGCAGGGACGAACCAAGATCTATCGCGACCGCTCGGAGACCACGGGAGCATGGGCACTGAGTACATGAGTGACCGCGTTCTCCGCGTACACGATATGGTGCTGCAAGCTCCCAGGCCCAATATCGCGCGCGAATTCCAGCTGCTCCCCCATTTCCTTCATGTAGGCGCTGGAAGACTCCCGGAACAAGAAGGACCCCACCTTCTCGGCCCCTTCCGAGACCTCATCGAACATCTCTGGCACGGTCTTGAATGCACCGACCTCCCCGAAATGCACTGAAAAGCGGGGCGACTCAGGTTTGACTACAAGGGGAAGGCCGATAAATTCATCCTGCTCACCACGCACGAGTTGCGCGAGATGAAGGACGAGCAATTCCCCGTCGTGCTCTAATTTTTCGAGCCAGTAATAGCTATACATGCTTCCCCATGCCTTAGTTGGACCGCGCCGTGACGCCGCATCGGCCTGAAGTGTTCGTCGTACGCCCGTTGGTAGACGCGGCCAGCAGGCGCTGATGCGGCGATGATCCTGATACCGAAAGAGATCGCGCAAGATCTGCACGGTTACAGCGATCGGCACTCCGCACTCCGTGAAAGACGCGCGCTCGGAAGATGGAGGGCGAAGAACTTCTCCCCCGCCCCTGATGTGCATCACTGGTGCGCAGGCGTGCCGTGTTGCCCTGCATGGACGGTATCACCCTGGCCGTACGCTCTCAACGCAGGTGGCGGACTCCGGAAAGCGGGGACATTTCCGGCAGAAGCCGGCCAGCACCTTCCCGAAACAACACGTGGAGGCAGCGGCAGCAGCGAAGTCGCCTTCCTGCCACCTCGAACTGCCGGCAACCCTCAGGAAGCGCCGTCTACTTGCTCCTGCGCATGGAGGCGCGCTTTTACTGCTTCCGCTCGGCGTCGCGACGCGGCTGCAGCCGCAGCAGCAGGTCGCGCAGCGGGGTGAACGCCGTTGCCAGTCCCACCGCTACGCCGACGGTGTTGGCCAGCGCGTCGAACGGGTCGGCACTGCGGGTAGCGGTCAGCGCGCCCTGCGCGAACTCGATGCACACGCCCATCGCGATCAGCGCCAGGCCCACGGCCGCCAGCGCGCGGCCGCGGCGGAACAGCTGCACCGCGCTGGCCGCAAGCAGGAAATAGGCGATGAGGTGTTCGGCCTTGTCGCCGTTCTCGGGCAGCGGCGGCAACGGCGGCGGCGGGAGCAGGCACACCGCGACCACGCCCAGCACCGCCAGCACCCACAGCCCGATCCAGAACGGCAGGTGGCGCAGCGGCTTGAACAGCGGGCCGCTCACAGGCGCCAGGTCAGGTCGCCCATCGCGAACGCCGCCGACAGGTCGACGTCGCGACTGAAGCCCATCACCTGGAAGCGCTCGCCCATTTCGGTGGGCAGGGTCAGGCGCTTGAACTGTTCGCGCAGGCGCACGCGCCCGACCTCGTCGGTGCGCTCATCGGCGTCCTCGAGCAGGGCGGTGATGCCGTTGCCGAACAGGAAGCCGGCCTGGTGGCAGTAGCCGGCCAGGTCGAAGCCGGCGCCGGTGCCGGCCTCGGCCAGCGCGGTGAAATCCACCGAGGCGGTGATGTCCTGCAGGCCCGGCCAGCGGTAGACGTCGTTGTGCACGCGGTGGCGGTAGAACGCACGCACGGTGCCGTCGCGGCGGTCGTCCTGGTAGAACTCGGCGCGGGTGTAGCCGTAGTCGACGAACAGCATGGCGCCGCGGCGCAGGCCGCCGGCGACCGCCTGGATCCAGTACGGCAGCTGCGGCAGCAGTTCCGAGCGGTAACCGTCGGCGAACGGGCGCTCCAGGTAGCGCTCCACGTGGCGCACCGCGGCCGACAGCAGCATGTCCGCCGGCTGCGCACCGCGTACGAAGCGGCCCTCGCCGTCGAGCTCGACGGTCTCCTCGTAGACCTCGCCCTGGTCGATGAGGAAGCGCGGCGTGGGCAGCGCGTCGATCACCTCGTTGGCGAACAGCACGCCGTCCCATTCGTCCTCGAACGGGCGGTCCAGCCATTCCACGCGGGCGAAGACCGCCGGGTCGAGCGCGTCCTGCAGGCGCTGGTGCTGGCGCTGGCGCAGGTCGGCGCTGGGTTCGAGGATGGCGTAGCGCGCCGGCAGGGCGTCCAGTTCGGCCAGGCGCCCGAGCGCGGCCTCGGCGAACGCGCCGCTGCCACCGCCCAGTTCCAGCACGCGCGCCTGTGCACCGAGCCCGCGCAATGCCGGAGCCAGCGCGTTGGCGGTGGCCGCGGCGAACAGGGTGCCCATTTCCGGTGCGGTGACGAAGTCACCGGCAGCACCGAACTTGCTGGCGCCGGCGCTGTAGTAGCCCCAGCCCGGCGCATACAGCACCAGCTCCATGAACCGCGAGAACGGCATCGCGCCGCCCTGGGCGAGGATCTCCGCGCGCAGGTGCGCGGCCAGCTGCTCGCTGTGGGCCAGCGCGTCGGATTCGGGCAGGGGCAGGTCGGAATGCATGGCACGGCGGTTTGCGGAGACAATGCACAGGATAGCCGAGCGAGGAAAACGCAGATGACGGATCCGCAACGGGTGGCTTTGGTGACGGGCAGCGCGCGCCGTATCGGCGCGGTCATCGCCCGCCACCTGCACGCCCATGGTTACCGGCTGGCGCTGCACGCGCACCAGTCGGGTGAGGAGCTGCAGGCGCTGGCCTTCGACCTGGAGAGCGAGCGCCCGGGCAGCGTGCTGGCGGTACAGGCCGACCTGCGCGACCCGCAGGCGCTGCCGGAGCTGGTCGAGGAGGTGGTGGCGCATTTCGGCCGGCTCGACGCGCTGGTCAACAATGCCTCCAATTTCTTCCCCACGCCGTTCGGCCAGGTCCAGGTCGAGCAGTGGAACGAGCTGTTCGCGGTCAACGCACGCGCGCCGTTCTTCCTGGCCCAGGCCGCCGCCGGGCACCTGCGCCGGCAGCGCGGGGCCATCGTCAATCTGACCGATCTGCACGCCAGCCAGCCGCTGCGCGACCACCCGGCCTATTCAGCGGCCAAGGCCGCGCTGGAAATGACCACGCGCTCGCTGGCGCTGGAACTGGCCCCGCACGTACGGGTGAACGCGGTGGCGCCCGGCGCGATCCTGTGGCCGGAACAGGGCAAGAGCGAGGCGGCCAAGCACAAGCTGATGGAGCGCACGCCACTGGCGCGTACCGGCACGCCGCACGAGATCGCCGCGGCGGTGCGCTGGCTGCTGGACGATGCCGGCTACATCACCGGGCAGACGCTACGGCTCGATGGCGGGCGTACGCTGACCTAGCCGCGCGGCGTGCCGGTTACAGCGCGACCGTGTCGAACGCGTGGCCGTGCTGCGGGTGCGCCTGCCACATCTGCCGCAGGCTGAGGCCACGGACCGGGTCGATGAAATCCGGGGCGATGTCGGCCAGCGGCTTGAGCACGAAGGCATGCTTGAGCTCGGGACGGGGGATGCGCAGGTGCCCGGGGCCTTCCACCACCAGGTCGCCGTAGTACACCACGTCGATGTCGAGGGTACGGTCGCTGAAACGCGGCCCGCTGCGGTCGCGGCCGTGCGCATCCTCGACCGCATGCAGCCAGTCGTCCAGTTCCACCAGCGGCAGGCCGGTATCGAGCATCACCGCGTTGTTGAGGAAATCAGGGCCGTCGAAGCCCACCGCAGGCGTGCGGTAGGCCGGGGAGACGGTGATCTGCCCGAAACGCTCGCGCAGCGCCTGCACCGCCGCCTGCAGGTGATGTTGCGGGCGCACGTTGCTGCCCAGGCTGAGTAGGACGGTCGTCATCGGGGGAGGCGCGGCGTGCCGCCGCGCGGTCGCAATCGGGACGCACATGATAGGGCCTGGGCCGGGCGACCAGTACCCGGCAACCCGGCGCCAGAACCTTCCGCGCGCGTTGCCGGCGCCTCAGCCGGTGCCCAGCGCGTCGGCCACGACGCGGAATACGCGCTGCATCTCCAGCGGGCGCGGCAGCACGTGCACGCTGATTCCCGCGGGCACCATGCCATCGGCAAACGCTTCGTTGCGGTTCTCCTCCAGCACGATGGCCGGGCCGCGGTATCCCATGCCGTGCATCTCGGTGAGCAGCTGCCCGGCGGACAGCAGCGGGATGCCACTGTCGACCAGCACCGCATCCGGCATGCCGGCCTCCTGCAGGTGGCGCATCGCCGCTGCGCCGTCCGCGGCCAGCCGCAGCCGGTACCCCTGGCTGGCCAGTGCGTTGCCCAGCAGCGACAGGCGCGTGGCTTCGTCGTCCACCACCAGTATCCGCTGGCCGCGACCGGCCGGGACCACCGGCCTGTCGCCGACTTCCGGTTCCGCCACCGCGCCATGCAACGGCAGCAGCAGGTTGAAGCAGGTACCCTCGCCCAGGCGGCTGGACACCGAGATCGTGCCGTCCAGGCTCTCGACGATGCGCTTGCACGACACCAGCCCCAGCCCGGTGCCGCTGGCCTTGGTGGTGAAGAACGGGCTGAACAACCGCTCCAGGGTCGTCTCGTCCATGCCGATGCCCTGGTCCTGCACGCGGATGCACAGGCGCTCGCCATCGGTGGTGGCCACGCGTTCGGCCACCAGGCTCAGGCGGCCGCCATCGGGCATGGCCTGGATCGCGTTGAGCGCCAGGTTGAGCAGCACCTGCTGCAGTTCGGTGTAGTTGCCCTCCACCGCCATGCGCTCGTCGCGCACGTCCAGGTGCAGGTCGATGTTGCCCGGCAGGCTGCTCTTGAGCAGCATCCCCACCGCCTGGAACAGCCGCTGCAGCACGATGCGCTCGCTGGGCAGGCGCGAACCGCGCACGAACGACAGCATCGACTCGACCATCTCGTGGCCGCGCCGCCCGCATTCGGCGATGACGTCGGCCAGCCGCACCACCTTGGGGTCGTCGCTGCGGTCGCGGATCAGGTCCGGCACGATCAGCAGTGGCTGCAGGATGTTGCGCAGGTCGTGGCTGAGCCCGGCCGCCAGCAGGGCCAGGCTTTCCAGCCGCTGCGCGCGCATTAGTTCATCCTCGACCCGCAACCGCTCCATCTCGCGCCGCGCCTCGCGGACGGCACGCGCCACCGCCGATGGCAGCCGCGCCGGCTGGTGCTTGATGATGTAGTCGTTGGCGCCTTCGTGCAGCGCCTGTACCGCGGTCTCCTCGCCCATCGTCCCGGAGACGAAGATGAAGGGCACCTGCGGGTGTGTCTCGCGCAGGATGCGCAGCGCCTGGTAGCCGGAGAAGCCCGGCATGCTCAGGTCCGAGAGCACGATGTCCGGCGCCCACCGCGCCAGCAGCGCGCGCATCTCGGCGTCGCTGTCGACCCGCTCGAAGCTGCATTCCAGCCCGGCTTCGAGCATCTGGTCGCACAGCAGCTCGGCGTCCTCGGCCGAGTCCTCGACCAGGAGGATGCGCAATGGACCCAACGGCGTCCCTTTGTTGGGCATCTGCGCTTACTCCAGCTCCGGGGCCTGGTTGATGACCGCCCAGAAGGTGCCGAGCGTCTTGACCGCGTTGAAGAACTGGTCGACGTCCACCGGCTTGACCACGTAGGCGTTGACGCCCAGGTCCCAGCTGCGCGCCAGGTCGCTTTCCTCGCGCGAGGACGACAGTATCACCACCGGCAGGCGCTTCAGTTCGTCCTCGGCGCGGATGCGCTGCAGCACCTCCAGCCCGTCCATGCGCGGCATCTTGATGTCCAGCAGCAGCACCGCCGGCAGGCCTTCCTCGCGGTTGGCGTACGCCCCGCGGCGCATCAGGAAATCCAGCGTCTCCACGCCGTCCTCCACGTGCACGATGGGATTGGCCAGGCGCGCGTCGCGCAGCGCGTCGATCGCCATTTCGGCGTCGGCCGGGCTGTCTTCGGCAATGAGGATGGTACGCAGGGGACTCATTCGGGTGGACCTCAGCTGTGCGCGTCGGGCGCAGGGGGTGGAAGGATGAAATGGAAGGTGGCGCCCTGGTCGACCTGGGCCTCGGCCCAGATCCGTCCGCCGTGGCGGGTAAGCACGCGGCGCACGCTGGCCAGGCCGATGCCCGTGCCGGGATAGTCGCTGGCCTTGTGCAGGCGCTGGAACACGCCGAACAGCTTGCCGGCGTACTGCATGTCGAAACCGGTACCGTTGTCGCGCACCGTGAACTGGTGCCCACCGTCGGGCAGCTGCTGCGCGGATATTTCGATCAGCGCGTGTTCGCGGCCGGCAGTGTACTTGACCGCGTTGCCGAGCAGGTTCAGCCACACCTGGCGCATCATGTTCTCGTCGGCCACCAGGACCGGCAGCGGGCCGATGTTCCACTGCACGTCGCGTACCGTTCCGTCGGCGCCGGCCTCGGCGCGCAGGTTGGAATCCAGCAGCGCGCGCGTGTCGGCGACCAGCGACTGCATGTCCACTGGCTGCAGGCGCATCGCGCCGCGGCCCAGCCGCGAATAGACCAGCAGGTCGTCGATCAGCGCCGCCATGCGCCGCGCCGAGTCGCCGATCACCTGCAGGTAGTGGCGCGAGCGCTCGTCCGCGTCCTCGCCCAGGTGCCGTGCCAGCTTGTCGGAGAACCCGGCCACGTGCCGCAGCGGCGCGCGCAGGTCATGCGAGACCGAATAGCTGAACGCCTCCAGCTCGCGGTTGACCTCGGCCATCTGCTCGATCTTGCCTTCCAGCTGCCGGTTCAGCTCCTCGACGCGCAGCTGCACGGCGCGCTGCAGGGTGACGTCGCTGACCGTCATCAACACCACTTCATCGTCGCTGTCCGGCAGCGGCATGCGCCGGGCATTGACCAGCATGATCCGCACCAGGCCATCGACACCGCGCTGTTCGTGCTCGTAGTCCCACAGCTCGCGGCCGCGCAGCAGCACGTCGGCCAGGCGCTGGTGGATGATCGGGTCGGCCCAGGCGCCCTCGCCGACCGACTGCAGCGGCTGGCCGTTGGCATCGCGGCCCTGCACGCCGTAGAGCTCGGCGAAGGCGGCGTTGTGCAGCACGATGCGCTGCTCGGCATTGAGCAGCACGATCGGCTCGCGCACCGTCTGCAGCACCGCCCCGGCGCGGGCGCTGGCCTGCAGCAGGCGCTGTTCGGCGCGGTTGCGGCGGCCGATCTGCCGCTTGAGCAGCCACAGCACCAGCCCCAGCAGCAGCAGCTGCGCGGCCAGCGTGCTCCAGGTGACCAGGGTGGACAGGCGCTGCTGCCGCTGCGCCGCCGCCACGCGCTTGGTCAGCAGCTGCTCTTCGTGATGCTGCAGTTCCACGACGATGTCGCGGATCGGATAGCTGAAGGTCATCTCTTCGATCAGCTGGCGCTGGCGCGGCGAATCGACGCTGTCGGCGATCTGTTTGGCCAGCGCCATGCGCCGTTCCAGCATGGAGGTGATGCGGCCGATGCGCACCAGCTGCTCCGGGCTGTCGCTGACCAGGTTCGACAGTTCGCCCAGCGTCTGCCCGATGTAGTCGGCGCGCCGCAGGCGTTGCCGCAGCGCGTCGGATTCCACGCCCTTGGACATGGTCAGCGCGGCCGACTCCACATCGCGGATATCGGCCTGCAGCACGTACAGGCGTGCGCTCACCGCCTGGGTATGCGCCACCCAGTTGGCGGCATTGACGCTGTCGCGCGAGAGCTGCAACAGCAACAACGAAGGCACCACGACGATCAGCAGCGCGGCCAGTGCCAGGCCGGCGAAGCGCCAGCGGTCCCAGCCCTCGTCGGTGAATCGATAAGCCATCCTCATTCCTTAGCCTGTGGCCGGTACCAAAACCGGGATGAGCGTGAACGGTTTCCCAGGTACGCCAGGCCGTTGGCAGGCAGTGCCAAGGGAGCGGCTCCCCTGGGACTGGAGCCGGCCGAGTGCATGCGAACCGGTGCGCAAGCATTGCATGATTCGCGGCCGGAGTGAACGCGGCGCAGGGCGCCCGCCGTCACGGATACGGCGTTGTCCCGGCAACCTGCAATGCCTGCGCCTCCACGCCGCGCACGCCCCATACCCGAGTGGCCAGTTCAACCACACGGTCGCGGGTGATCGGGCTGTCGACCGATCCTTCCAGGGTGACCACGCCTGCGGCAGTAGCGACGCGCACGTCGGCATGGCCGTCACGCTGCAGTGGCACCAGCGCGGCACGGATGCGGGTGGTGATCCAGGCGTCGCCCGGCTGCTCCGGAGCCGCTGCCTGCGGCGGCTCCGGCGGTGCCTGGGCGTGCAGTGGCAGCGCCACCACGCCGCACAGGCATCCGCCCAGCAGGATCCATGCATGCCAGGGATTCTTCATCGTCCCGCCCCTCCCCATTCATTCACCATCGTTGGCCGCCTTCACCGCATGCCCACCGAAGCCGCTGCGCATCTGCGCCAGCATCCGGTCGGCGAAGGAGTTGGCTTCGCGCGAGCGCAGGCGCTCCAGCAACGAGAGCGTGATCACCGGCGCCGACACGTCCAGTTCGATCGCCTCGCTGACCGTCCAGCGGCCCTCGCCGGAATCCTGCACATAGGGCGCGATGCCTTCCAGCCGCGGGTTGTCCCGCAGCGCGTCGGTGGCCAGGTCCAGCAACCATGAACGCACCACGCTGCCGTGCCGCCACACCTCGGCCACCTGGGCCAGGTCGAGCGCGAACGCCTGCTTCTTCTGCATCAGCGCGAAACCCTCGGCATAGGCCTGCATCATTCCGTACTCGATGCCGTTGTGGACCATCTTGCAGAAATGCCCGGCGCCGACCGGCCCCACGTGCGCCCAGCCGCGATCCGCCGCCGGCGCCAGCACCTGCAGCGCCGGCTTCAGGCGCGCCATCGCGCCCGGCTCGCCGCCCAGCATCAGGCAGTAGCCTTCCTTCAGGCCCCAGACGCCGCCGCTGGTGCCGCAGTCGATGAACGCCACCTGCGCCTGGTGGCAGCGCTGCGCGTGCCGCAACGAATCCCGGTACCAGGAATTGCCGCCGTCCACGACCAGGTCGCCGGGCGCCAGCAGTGGCAGCAACTGTTCCAGCAGCGGCTCGACCGCCGCCGCCGGCACCATCAGCCACACCGCGCGCGGCGCAGGCATCGCCTGCACCAGTGCCTCCAGCGAGGCCGCCGTGGCCACGCCGGCGCTGGCCATGCGCTCGCGTGCCGCCTGCCCGGGATCGAAGCCGGTCACGCGGATGCCCCCGCGGTGCAGGCGCTGCGCCATGTTGGCGCCCATGCGCCCCAGCCCGATCATGCCCAGTTCCATGTTCCACCTCGTTCGTCGATGTAAGCGGTTGCCCCCGCGCAATCGCGCAGCTGCGCCTGCAGCCAGCGGCGGAACAGCGTGGTGTGCAGATTGTGCAGGGCCAGGTCGATGGCGTACGGCGTGCGCGGATTGCGGTCGAGCAGGCGCGCGATGTGGTAGCCCAGCGGGCGGATGCCCCTGGGGTGCACGTAGAGCATCAGCCCGGCATAGACCGGGTCGGCGAGCAGCGCGTCCATCTGCGCCAGCAACGGGCGCTGCGCCAGCGGCAGCGCCTCGCGCAGCGCCGGGTCGCGTTCGTGCAGCAGCCGCTCGAAGTAGCGCCCGCCGGTGGCCGGCATCTGCCGCGACAGCTCCCACAGGCGCCGGTTGAGCGCGTCGTAGTGGGCGAAGCCGCCGTGCCGCGCCAGCGCATCGGCGGCCTGTGCGCTGACGTCGGTGATGATGAAGTTCTCGGCCTGGTTGTTGATGTCGTCCAGGTACTGCCGGTCGAATACGTGCTCGATGAAGCCGGGCACGCCCATGAACGCCTGCCGTCCCAGGCGCGCGCTGCGCACCGCCTTGCCGTCGGAGAAGAACTCGCCGGCCTGGCTGCCCAGCAGGATGCTGGGGGTGTCGTGCAGGGTGAGGAAGGTGCCGATCGACAACTCGCCCGGCGTGAACTCGCGGTCGAAGCCGGCATCGCCGTACAGCTCGCGCTGCGTGGCCAGCTGCGCGACCTGGCGACCGACGCCGCATTCCGAACGCACCCGCCCGCTGTAGAACGCCTCCAGCGCGACCGAATTTGAGGCGACCGGCCGGTAGCCGCGGCCGAAGCTGCGGAAGCGCTGCCAGCCCTGTGAACGCGCGCCGCGTGCGCCGAACCCGATCCACCCCAGCTGCAGCGCGGAGAAGCGGTAGCCGCGATTGTCCTGCAGGCGCGTGGCGGCGCGGCGCGCGGCCTCGCCCAGTTCGAACGCGTAGGCACACAGGGTCGCGGGGTGCTCGAGCAGCTCGCGCTGCAGGCGCTCGCGCGGGACGCCTGCGTAGCCGCGCGGCACCTGCACCTGCAGGTCGCCGTGCCGTCGCGCATCGTCCAGCGAGGCACGGCGGCAGGGCTCGCCCCCGTGCACCAGCGGCGCGGGCACGTCGCTTTCGCGTATCTGCCAGCCCAGCCGTTGCAGCAGCGGGAGCACGCAGGCGGCGCCATCGGCAGCCGCCACCGTCGGTGCCAGGCCCAGCAGCGCCAGCGCGCATCCACTCAACCAGGCCGGGATGCGACGGGCACGCCTCACCGCGCGGCGTCCCCTGGAGCCGCCGGGGCCAGGTACTGCTGCAGGCGCTCGAAGAAATGACGGTAGAACACCGGGTCCTGCACCGTGCTGCTGGCCACCCGCACCAGCGAATCGTCGTTGCCGCCGAACGGCAGCGATACCGAACCCAGCGCGCCGACCCCGACGCTGGCCGACGTCGGCGATTTCTTCAGCGCGTAGCGGTCCTGCACGGCGCTGGCGAACACCTGCGCGCGGCCATTGCCGTGCGCCGCGCAGGACACCCGCAGCACCAGCTGCTCGTGCAGTTCTTCCCTGGGCTGGAAATTCTTGTTGGCCTCGACGCTGTCGGTACCGGCGCGGGTGATCGCGTAGCCCTGCCCCAGCAGCGCACGGCGCGCCGCTTCGCAGGCCTGCGCCGGGGACGCGTCGATGTCGCGGGTATAGGTATCGCCGGAGTCGAACGACTCGCGCAGCAGCGGGGTGTCGGCGGCCCGGCCGCCACAGCCGCCCAGGACGGCGCAGCAGGCCAGGGCCAGCAGTACGCGTGAACGATGCCTGTGCATGGCGCCTCCACATACCGGAAGGCCATCAGCATAACGCCGCCAGCGTGCAGGCACGCTGACGGCGCATTGAACGCGCGGACGCTGTCGGCCCGCGCTCAGTCGGCCCAGCGGCCGGGGCCGCTGGACTGCGGCAGCACCTGCGCCGACAGCGGCCGGTCCTTCTCCAGCAGGTTCACCGCATCGGCCAGGATCGACGCCGATTCCTTGAGCAGCGGATCGGGGCGCTTCTCGGCGGCCTTCTCGCGCGCGGCATCCTTGACGATGTCGCGCTCGTTGCCGGTCAGGCCGTCGTCGCTGCCGTCGTCGGCCAGCGGATCCAGCGGCAGGCCCAGTTCCTTGCGTACTTCCTGGCGCTGCTTGCGCTGGGCGTCCTGCTTGTCGCGTTCGGCGCGGCGCTCGGCCTCATTGAGCGATACGTACTTCTTCGCCGCCTCGCTGCGGAACTGCTGCACGTCCTCTTCCCACCACCTGAACTCGCGGTCGCCGCGGATGCGCGCGGCATGGCGCGTCTCCAGCTTCGGCAGGATCGGCGCGAAGTTGCCGTACTGGGTGTGCGGCACCGCGGCGATGCGGGTCCAGGGCAGCGCGTTGTCGTAGGTGCTCTCGCCGAACTCGCTGGCATCGACGCTGGCCGGGAATGCCAGGTCGGGCACCACGCCCTTGTGCTGGGTGGACGAGCCGCTGACGCGGAAGAACTGGGCGATGGTCAGCTTGACCTGGCCGAAGCGTTCCTTCTCGCTGGCCGGCCAGCGGTCCAGCGGCACCACGTTCTGCACGGTGCCCTTGCCGAAGGTGGTCTCGCCGATCACCAGGCCACGGCCATAGTCCTGGATGGCGCCGGCGAAGATCTCCGAGGCCGAGGCCGAACCGCGGTTGATCAGTACCGCCAGCGGCCCGTCCCATGCCACGGCCGGGTTGCGGTCGCTGTTGACGGTGACCCGGCCGCCGGATTCGCGCACCTGCACCACCGGCCCCTGTTCGATGAACAGGCCGGTCAGTTCGATCGCCTCGTCCAGCGAACCGCCGCCGTTGTTGCGCAGGTCCAGCACCACGCCGTCGAGCTTGTCGGCCTTGAAGCCGGCCAGCAGGCGCGCCACGTCGCGGGTGGCCGAGGCATAGTCGGTGGCGTTGCGGCGGCGGCCCTCGAAATCCTGGTAGAAGGTCGGCAGCTTGACGATGCCGATGCGGCGCGCAGGCTCGCCGGCGGCGCCGGGAATGGACATGGTCTCGCCCTTGGCGGCCTGCTCGGCCAGGCGCACCTTCTGCCGGGTCAGGGTCACCATGCGGTGCTTGCCGTCCAGGCCTTCGGCGGCGGGGATGAACTCCAGCCGCACCTGGGTGTCCTTGGCGCCGCGGATCTTGGCCACCACGTCGTCGATGCGCCAGCCGATCACGTCCTCGACCGGGCCCGAGCGGCCCTGGCCGACACCGACGATGCGGTCGCCCGGCTTGAGGGTGCCGTCCACCGAGGCGGGGCCGCCGGCGATGATCTCGCGGATCACCACCACGTCGTCCTGGCGCTGCAGCTGCGCGCCGATGCCTTCCAGCGACAGCGACATGGCCTGGTTGAAGTTCTCGGCCGTGCGCGGGGTGAAGTAATCGGTGTGCGGATCGACCGCGCGGGTGTAGGCGTTCATGAAGAAGGAGAACACGTCCTCCCCCTTCACCTCGTTGACCGACTTGAGCAGCGTGGCGTAACGCTTGTCCAGGGTCTTGCGGATGTCGGCGGCCGGCTTGCCGGCCAGCCGCAGCCGCAGCCAGTCGTTCTTCACCGACTTGCGCCACAGTTCGTCCAGCTCGGCGCTGGTCGCCCACGGCACGTCCTTGCGGTCGTAGTCGAAGCGCTCGTTGGTGGTGAAATCCGGCTCCTGCCGCAGCAGCCGCCGCGCATGGGCCACGCGTTCGCCGACGCGCTGGCGGTAGACCGCGAACACCTCGAACGCCGGGTCGAGTTCGCCGCTGCGGATCGCGTTGCCGGTCCGTTCGGCCAGCGGCGCGAAGCGCTCCACGTCGTCCCGGGTGAAGAACTGCTTGCCACTGTCCAGCGACTCCAGGTAGCGCTTGAACACATCCTGCGAGGTCGCCGCGTCCAGCGGGCGCGGGCGGTAGGCGTAGCGGCTGTCGGACAGCAGCCCGTAGACCAGCTTGGAGGTGGTCGCCTGGTCGACCGTCGCGGTGGACGGCAGCGCCGAGGTGTCGGCGCGCGCCAGCAGCGCGGCCGGCGCGGTCAGCGCGAAAGCCAGCAGGAAAGCGGGTACTCGGTAGTTCATCAAAATACTCGTGGCACCGGGCGGTGGAATGAGACTGCGGATGACTCGGACAACGGGACAGTGCCGGAAGTTGCAGCGCTTGTCATCCGGACCGCCCACAGCCTAGCGGCCCGACCGTAGCGCAACGTGAACCGTGCCGGAGCCCCGCCGGGCCGGCCAGCCCGGCGACGGGCGCGGTGGTCATTCCAGCCGGGGCAACCGGGGTGCCTGGCGATCGCCCGGCTGCCGGGGCGAGGCTCGCGGGCCAGGGCAGCCGGGGCGGTAGAACGGGAAAAGCAGGCCCGGGCCACGCTGCCGGGCATAACGCTGTGCACCGTGGCGGCGGCACTGCGCCGCGCCACCCTGCAGGCGGCGCGGACACGGGCTCGCGGGGTGCGGCGAAGGCGCGTCAGCCGACCCCGGCGCCGGCGGCCTGGCGGTCGGCGTGGTAGGACGAGCGCACCATCGGCCCGGACGCCACGTGGTGGAAACCCAGCGCGTAGCCGTAGTCCTCCAGCGCCTTGTACTCGTCCGGCGTCCAGTAGCGCAGCACCGGGTGGTGGTGCGGGGTCGGCTGCAGGTACTGGCCGATGGTGACCATTTCCACGTCGTGCGCGCGTAGGTCGCGCAGCGTGGCCTGCACCTGCTCCAGGGTTTCGCCCAGGCCGAGCATGATGCCGGACTTGGTGGGCACGCCCGGATGCTGCGCCTTGAACTTCTGCAGCAGGGTCAGCGACCACTGGTAGTCCGCGCCCGGGCGCACGTTGCGGTACAGGTCCGGCACGGTCTCGATGTTGTGGTTGAACACGTCCGGCGGATTGGCCGCAAGGATCTCCAGCGCGCGCTCCATGCGTCCCTTGCCACGGAAGTCCGGGGTCAGGATCTCGATCCGGGTACCCGGACTGAACTCGCGGATGGCGCTGATGCAATCGACGAAATGGCCGGCGCCGCCATCGCGCAGGTCGTCGCGGTCCACGCTGGTGACCACCACGTACTTCAGGCCCATGTCCTTGACCGTCTGCGCCAGGTGCAGCGGCTCGGCGGCGTCCGGCGGCTTGGGCCGGCCGTGGGCGACGTCGCAGAACGAGCAGCGGCGGGTGCAGACCTCGCCGAGGATCATGAACGTGGCGGTGCCGTGGCCGAAGCACTCGTGGATGTTCGGGCAGCTGGCCTCCTCGCACACCGTCACCAGCCGGTTCTCGCGCAGCTTGGCCTTGAGCTGCTGGACGGCGTTGCCGGACGGGATGCGCACGCGGATCCACGACGGCTTGCGCAGCACCGGGGCATCGGCGAACTGCACCGGCGAACGGTTGATCTTGTCGCCACCGAGCTGTTTGGCGCCGGCCTGCAGCGGCGCGGACGGGGTGTCGCCCTGCAGGACCTGCAGGGGGATGGAGCGGCTGGTGGATTCGTTCATGGCGTTCCGGCGGCGTCAGGGCCGCATGGTCAGGTCGGGCAGTCCGGGATCGTCGCGCAGGTCCAGCCCGAACTGCCGGGCCAGATGGGACAGCAGCACCGGCTTGACCGCCGCGATGCCCGAAGGACCGCCCAAGTCTAGCACCGAGGTCACCTGCATCCCGGCGTAACCGCAGGGATTGATGCGATGGAAGGGCTCCAGGTCAAGGCTGACGTTGAAAGCCAGCCCGTGGAAACTGCAGCCGCGGCGCACGCGGATGCCGAGCGCGGCGATCTTGGCGCCGCCGACATACACCCCCGGCGCGCCCTCCAGGCGTTCGGCGACGATGTTCCACTCGTCCAGGGTATCGATGATCGCCTGCTCGATGCGGCACACGTAGTCGCGCACGCCGATGCCCAGCCGGCGCAGGTCCAGCAGCGGATAGACCACGATCTGGCCGGGGCCGTGGTAGGTCACCTGGCCGCCGCGGTCCACGTGCAGCACCGGGATGTCGCCCGGCGCCAGCACGTGCTCGTCCTTGCCGGCCTGGCCCAGGGTGAACACCGGATCGTGCTCGACCACCCACAGCTCGTCGGTGGTGGCGTCGTCGCGGGCGTCGGTGAAACGCTGCATCGCGTGCCAGACCGGTGCATAGGCCTGGCGGCCGAGGTCGCGCAGCGTCGCCGCGCGGACCTTGCCAGCGCCCACCGCCGCGGCCGCGCAGGCGCCTACAGCGTCCACTTCACTTCCGGATGGTTGCGCAGGGCCGCGTGCGCGGCGTCGTACTGCTCGCGGCTGTCGGCCTTGAAGGCGATGCGCACGGACACGTACTTGCCGTTGGACGAGTGCTTCCAGCTGATGCGCTCGCTGAGCACATCCAGACCGGCCTGCAGCAGCAGCTGCGGCAGTTCATGCTCCAGCCCGATGTTGGCAGCGCCCATGGCGCTCAACTCGAAGGTGCCGGGAAACTGGAAGCCGTGTTCGGGGTTGTCGGACTTGATTTCCATGCCCGCCATTATCGGGGCGCGCGCCGGCAAACCCAAGGTCCGGGAACGCGGAAGGGCCGCTGCGGGCGGCCCTTCCATGGAAAGCTGCGTTGTCGCCGCGCGGCCGGCGCCGGGCGGACGCCGGCACCGGTGCGGGCGCGCCGCCCTTACTTGGACAGCTCCAGCAGGGTCGAGGAGACCCAGCCCTTGTTGCCCAGTTCATCCTCGACTTCCCACATCACGCCTTCCTTGTTGCCGGTCGGGTACAGCATCATGCCCGCGTCCAGCGAACGCACCGGCGCGCCGGTGCCCTTGGCGTTGGCCAGCAGGCGCCCCGGACGGGTCACCGTCACCGCCTGCTGGGCGTTGGCCGCCGAGGCGTTCTCCGGCAGGCCGCCGAGCTGGGCGACGATGTCGGTGTAGGCCTGCAGGTAGGCCATGGTGATGACCTGGCCGATTTCGGTGTTGGCGTAGCCACCGACGCCGGCGGCACCGAAGCCGCTGCCGCCGAACAGGCCGCCGCCGGCGCCGAAGCCGATGTCGCTCTTGCGCGCCGAGCCCTCGGAGATCGCCACCTGCTCGGAGGAGCGCACGTCGGTCACGGTCAGCACCACGTCGGCGGTCTTGCTGCGGAAATTCAGGCCACCGACGATCGCGCCGGCCTTGCCGCCGATCAGGCCGCCCAGCAGGCCGCCGATGGCATTGCCGCCGGCGTCGCTGTTCTGCGACACCAGGTCGGGGATCATCACGTAGTCGGCAGCCTTGATCTGGCCCTTGCCGACGTTGGAACGGCCGCGCAGGTCGCCGCTGGCGGCCAGCTCACGCTCGAACTGGCCGGCGGCCATGCCGGCGCCGCGGTCCACCAGGGTGAAGCAGCGCGAGCGGCTGACGAACACCTTGATCAGCCGCGATGGCGCCGGCAGCTGCTGGCCGGTCCACCAGTTGGTGGCGTCTTCCGGCTCGATCACCGAAATCGTGCCGATCGGACGCTGGCACACCGGAATCTGGGCGGCAGCCTGCTTGCGCTGCTCCTGGGCCTGGGTCCCGGTGTTCTTGAACGACGCCTGCGCCGGCTGGCTGGACACGACCGCGGCGACACCGACGGTCAGGGCAGCCGCCATCAGCGGCGAAAAGACATTACGCATAGTGTTGTATTCCCCGTTAACCTGCGCCGCGTGGCGGGCGCGTTCCTTTGGTCTGAAAACCCAGCGACTAGGGTCCTGGTCCTTGCAGGCAGCCAGTATGGCAAGCGCGGAGTGGTCGGCGGCGATGCTACCGCAGGGCCATGACGGTTTCCAACCTGCGCCCGTCACGGTTCGCGGCGCCAGCCGGCGGCGCTGCAACAATGTGATCCGCGGCCGCCACTGCGCCTGAACGGGCCGCGCCGGTAAGCTGCGCGCACTCCCACGACCCGGATCCGAGTGCATGGACACCCGCCTCCGGCTGCCCCTGGCGCTGGCACTGGCGCTCGCCGGCAGCCCCGCATGCGCCGCGGCCGCGCAGCCCGATACCTGCAGCGGCAGCGCCCTGCGCGACCACCCGCCCGCGGTCAATTTCCGCGTGGACAACGACCTGTTCGGCGGCGCCCACCAGGACCAGGGCTATACCAACGGCGCGATGCTGACCCTGGTCTCGCCGAACCTGGCCGACTACACCGACGACCCCTGCCTGCCGGCGCCGGCGCGCTGGATCAACCGCCACCTGGAACGGCTGCAGCCGGGCGGTTTCGAGCAGCAGAACATGATCTTCAGCGTCGGCCAGGGGTTGTTCACCCCGACCGACAGCACCCGCACCGACCTGATCGGCGACGACCGTCCCTATGCCGGGGTGCTGCTGGTCAACTTCGGCTACAACGCGCGCACCGGCGACCGCCTGCGCACCACCCAGCTGGCAGTGGGCATGGTCGGTCCGTCGGCGCAGGGCAAGCAGGTACAGGACGCCGTGCACGGCGTGCTGGACGACGAGAAGTTCATGGGCTGGAAGAACCAGCTGCACGACGAGCCGGTGCTGCGGCTGCTGCATGAACGGATGCGGCGCTGGCCGGCGAACAACGACGCCGGCTGGGGCTGGGACGCGATCAGCCACTGGGGTGGCGCCCTCGGCAACCTGGCGACCTACGGCAACGCCGGCGGTGAAGTCCGCTTCGGTTGGCAGTTGCCCGACGATTTCGGCAGCTCGCCGCTGCGCCCGGCCGGCGAGAACACCGCGCCGACCCGCGGCGGCCGGCTGTCCGGCTGGTCGGGGCACCTGTTCGCGACCGCCGATGCGCGCTGGGTGCTGCGCGACATCACCCTGGACGGCAACACCTTCCGCGGCAGCCACCGCGTGGACAGGCGCGCACTGGTCGGCGACATCGGCTATGGCGTGGCGCTCACCCGCGGCAAGTGGAAGTTCGCGCTGGCCCGCTACCACCGCAGCCGCGAATTCGAGGGACAGAAGCAGCGCCCGGTGTTCGGCAGCTTCACCATCAGCCGCACGCTGTGATCACGCAGGCCGGCAGCGGCCGCCAGCGCCCATTGAAAAAGCCGGCTTGCGCCGGCTTTTTTCATGGGCAGATCAGGACTTCCACCACATCATGAAGGCGTCCCACAGGCGCTTGAAGAAGCCCCCTTCTTCCACCGCCTGCACCGCCACCAGCGGCGACTCGGCGACCACCTTGCCATCCAGCGTCACCTTCACCGTGCCGATCTGCTGGCCGGCGGCGATCGGCGCGACGAGCTGCTTGGGCACGTCCATGCTGGGCTTGAGGTCGGCGTAGCGGCCGCGCGGCACGCTGACCAGCAGCGGCTGCGCCACGCCCAGCTGCACCTCGTCGGCGGCACCCTTCCACACGTGCTGGGTGGTCACGGCCTTGCCGGTCTCGTACAGGCGGTGGGTCTCGAAGAAACGGAAGCCCCAGTTCAGCAGGGCCAGGCTGTCGTCGGCACGCTGCTTCTCCGACGCCCCGCCCATCAGCACCGCGATCAGGCGCTGGTCGCCGCGCTGGGCCGAGCTCAGCAGGCAGTAGCCGGCCGCCGAGGTATGCCCGGTCTTGATGCCGTCCACGCTCGCGTCGCGCCACAGCAGCAGGTTGCGGTTGGGCTGGGTGATGTTGCCTACGGTGAATTCCTTGATCTTGTTGTAGGCATAGGTTTCCGGGTAATCGCGCACGAAGGCGCGGCCCAGCAGCGCCAGGTCGTAGGCGCTGGACTGGTGGCCCTCGGCGGTCAGGCCGTGGGCGTTGACGAAGTGCGAGTCCTTCATGCCGATCTTGGCGGCATAGTTGTTCATCAACGCGGCAAAGGCCTCCTGGCTGCCGGCGGCGTGCTCGGCCAGGGCGATGGCGGCGTCGTTGCCCGACTGGATCGCCATGCCCTTTTCCATGTCCTCCAGGCGCGCGGTCTGGTTGACCGGGAACCCGCTGTAGCTGCCATCGGTACCGGCGCCGCCCTCGCGCCAGGCGCGCTCGCTCATCATCACCTGGTCGTCGGGCTTGATCTTGCCGTTGCGGGTCTCGGCGGCCAGCACGTAGGAGGTCATCACCTTGGTGATGCTGGCCGGCGGCAGCGGCATGTGGATGTTCTCGCCGGCCAGCACCTGCCCGGAGGCGTAGTCCATCAGCACCCACGCGGTGGAGGTGGACGGCGCCGGTGCGGGCGGGATCGCCACCTGGGCGGAGGCAGGGGCGGCGGCCGGAGCCGGGGCCGGAGTGGGCGTCTGGGCGGAGGCCAGGCCGATGGCGAACGTCGTGGCCATGGCGGCGGCGGCAAAGCGGAATTTCATCGGAAAGCGGTTCCTGTCGGGACAAGGAATGGAAAAACAGGCGGTCATTGTAGGGCGTGGCGGCGGCATCGCACCGGCATCAGCGCCCAATCGGCGTGGCTTCCATGCCGTATCGCGGTCAATCGCGGACGATCTGTGGCCTGCCGAAACCCAGACCGGCGATGCGGCCGGCAAGTTCCGCCGCCTTGGCCACGTCGTCGGCCGGCACGCGCAGGCGCCACAGCGTGCGTCCGCCGCTGACCACGTCGCTGAGCGTGGCACCGGCGATGCCGGCCGCACTCAGTTGCCCCAGCGCGCGGGAGGCGTTGTCGCGACTGGAAAAGCTCGCCACCTGCAGCAGGATCGCGCCCAGCGCGCGGGCCGCGGCATCGGGTGCCGGGGCGGCGGCCACCGGCGCGACGGCGCCGGGCAGCGTCGCCGGCGCCGGCGACGGACCAGGGGCAGCCGGCAATGCCTGCACGGCCACCGCCTGTGCCGCCGGACCGGCGGCGTGGACTTCGGCCGGCCGCGGCGTCCGCGCCGTACCGGGCGTGGCCGGCAACGCCTGCACCAGCTGGTCCATGCGACTGGGCGGCGGCGCGGCGGCGGTACCTGCCGCCGGTGTGGCGGCGCGCCCGCGTGCCGGGCGACGCGTCTCCCGCGAGGCCAGCAGGTTGTCGCTGCCCGGGGTCAACCCGCGCACCTCCACCCGGCCGGTGCCACGCTGGGTGATGCCCAGCCGCACCGCAGCGGCATAGCTCAGGTCGATCACGCGGCCGTCGTGGAACGGGCCACGGTCGTTGACCCGCACGATCACCGATTCGCCGTTGTCCAGATTGGTGACACGGGCGAAGCTCGGCAGCGGCAGCGTCTTGTGCGCGGCGGTGAACTGGTACATGTCATAGACCTCGCGGTTGGAGGTCAGGCGCCCATGGAACTTGGCGCCGTAGTAAGAGGCGGTGCCCTGTTCGACGTAATCGTCGACCCGCTCCATCACCCGGTATTCCTTGCCCAGCACCACGTACGGCGAGCGGTTGCCGACGGCCGAGCGCGGCTCGTCGCTGACCAGCGGCTCGGGGATGCAGGCCACGTCAGGCACATAGTCGGGGGTGGTGTCCTTGACGCCCGGTCGATACAGGCCGCCGGCACGGTAGTTGCCGCGCGTGGCCGGGTCCTCCTGCGCCTTGGCATAGGGCGAGCCCTCGGGGCAGTGCGACGGACGCCCGCCCTGGCCCTGCACCACGCTGCCGGACGAAGCACCATGGCCGGCGGACCGGGACTTCGGTGGCGCGCTGCTGCAGGCAGCCAGCCCGAGAACGATCAACGCAGGGACCAGCCACTTGCTGTTCATGCCGGAGGCAACTCCTGTCCGGCGATGGCCTGGGACAGCTGGAACACGGCCATCGCATACATCTTGGAAAGGTTGTAGCGGGTGATCGCGTAGTAGTTCTGGAAGCCCAGCCAGTACTGCTTGCCGTCACTGCCTTCCAGCGTGATCGGGGTGGCGGTTGCGCCGGCCGCGCGCACCGGTACGACCGCGTGGTAGCCGCGCGCGGCCAGCGCCTCGATGCCCAGGGTCGGCGTCCAGTCCACGGGGTTGAGTTCCTCGCGGCCCGCATCGAGTGTGGCCGGCACCGCGACGGTGCCACCGCGCACCCAGCCGCCCTTCTTCACGAAGTAATTGGCGATGGACGCGAACACGTCGTCATGGCTGTTGAACAGGTCGCGGCGGCCATCGCCGTCGCCATCCACGGCATAGTCCAGGTAGCTGGACGGCATGAACTGGCCCATACCCATGGCGCCGGCATAGCTGCCCTTGAGCGCGGTGATATCCAGCTTCTCCTGCGCGGCCAGTTCGAACAGCTTGGCCAGTTCGTCGCGGAAGAACAGTTCGCGGCGCACCTCGCGCTCGAGCTTTTCCGGGTCGCCGCTGCGCGGGTACTTGAAGGCCAGCGTGTACAGCGCATCGAGCACGCGGTGGCTGCCGGTGTTGGCGCCATAGCTGGTCTCCACACCGATGATCGCCACGATCACCTCGGCCGGCACGCCGCTGCGCTCCTGCACGCGCTGCAGGGCGTCGCGGTGCGTGGCCAGGAACCTGCGTCCGCCATCGATGCGCGCCTGGCTGATGAACATCGGCCGGTACTCGTTCCACGGCTTGACCCGTTCGGCCGGGCGCGCCATGGCGGCGATGATCGGTTCGCGGATCTGCGCCTGTGCCAGCACCGACTCGATGTAGGCCGGGTCCAGGCGATAGCGGGCGGCGGTATCGCGCACGAAATTGGCGCGCGCGGTCTCGAACGGCACCGGGGTGAGGTCCACCGGCGGCAGATCGGGCTTGCGCTCGGGGGCGGCTTCGGCCGGCGTACCGCCCGTGCCTATCGGTTTGCCCGTCGGGTGAGGAGCGGGAGCAGGCGCCTGGGGCTGGGTCGCGCAGGCGACCATGCCCAGGGTGAGACAGCAGACCAGAACACGTCGAATCATCAGCCGAGATTAACAGGTCATTGATGAATTTCCATCAATAACACCATGAATCGCAAAGAGATTGAAGTGCCAGGAATGGCCGCGCGGGAAAACACGCCCCCGCGCTGCAACGGCCTAAAAACTGAATGCGCAGCGTCCGCAAGCGCCCCGCGCCGGGGCCGGAAAAAATCTGGGCACCGGCTGCACCCCCATCCCCGCGGGTACAGCCGGTGCCCGGACCGGATTGAGACACAAGCCGGGCGTCTCCCCACGCCCGGCCTGCGGATCCCGGCCTAGCCGTCCAGCAGGTCTGCAGGCCAGCCGCCACGGCGCGACGCGTCCTGTGGCGGGCGCCATTGTGACGCTTTTGTGAAACCCGGTGTTTGATCCTGATCAACCTCCCCGGAATGGAGGTCGCGCCTGCCGCCGGCTCAGCCGTGGCCGCCATGCACCGGGTTGTAGCTGCGCGCGGCCATCACCAGGCCGAACCCGGCCAACAGCGACACCGCGGCGGTGCCGCCATAGCTGATCAGCGGCATCGGCACGCCCACCACCGGCAGCAGGCCCGAAATCATGCCGCCGTTGACCAGCGCGTACACGAAGAAGGACAGGCCCACGGCGCCGGCAACCAGGCGCGAATAGCCATCGCGCGACTGCGCCGCGATCCACAGGCAGCGGCCGATGATGAAGATGTACAGCGCGATCACGAACGCCACGCCCAGCCAGCCGAATTCCTCGCTCAGCACCGAGAACGCGAAGTCGGTGGTCTGCTCGGGAATGAAGTTCAGGTGCGACTGCGAGCCCAGCCCCCAGCCCTTGCCGGTCAGCCCACCCGAGCCGATGGCGATCTTGGACTGGATGATGTTCCAGCCCGCGCCCAGCGGGTCGTTGTCCGGATCGCGGAAGGTCAGGATGCGATCCTGCTGGTAGGGCCGCAGGAACGAGAACCACGAGATCGGCGCGAACAGGACCACCGCCAGGGCGCTGCCGCCGACCGTGCCGGCGGTGATGAACCACCACCATGGCATCCCCGCCAGGTACAGCACGAACACGCCGCTGGCGGCGATCAGCATGGCGGTGCCCAGGTCCGGCTGCAGCATCACCAGTGCGGTGGGCACGCCGATGATCACGCAAGCGACCAGCACCACCGGTATCCGCGGCGGCAACGGCATCCGGTGCAGGTACCACGCCACCATCATCGGCATGCTCACCTTGAGCAGTTCGGCCGGCTGCAGGTAAAACAGTTTCAGGTCCAGCCACTGGCGGCCGTACTTGCCGGTGCCCAGCACGAACACCGCCAGCAACGGCAGCATCGACAACGCATAGATCATCGGCGTCCAGGCCCGGATGCGCAGCACCGGTACCCGCGCGATCGCCCACATCGCCACCAGGCCCACCGCGAAACGTGCGCCCTGGGCCATCACCAGGCCGCTGCCCCCGGCGCTGTCCAGCACCGCCAGGCCCATGCCCATCAGCGCGCACAGCGCCAGCAGCAACGGCCAGTCCAGGCCGCGGGTAAGGCGCTGCGCCATTTCCAGCAGCCAGCGCAGGAAGTCCCTCATCGGCGTTCCTCCTGTACCGGTTCCGGCGACGATGCCGGCGACGGCGACGGTACCGGTGTCGGGAGCGGCTCGCCCGGCGGCGCTGCCGCGGGAGCGGACACGGCGGAACCGGCGTTGGCCGCACCTTCGACCACGCCACCGGCATCGGCAGCCTGCTGCACCTCGGGCATCACCCCGAGCAGCCACGCATCGAACACCTTGCGCGCGATCGGCGCCGCCGCCGCGCCGCCGTAGCCACCGCCCTCGACCGCGACCGCGATGGCGATCCGTGGATCCTCGGCCGGGGCGAAACCGATGAACAGCGCGCGGTGGCGCAGGTGCATCGGCAGGTTCTTCGGATTCACCGCGGCGGTGCCCTTGCGGCTGACCACCTGCGCGGTACCGGTCTTGCCGGCCATCAGGTATGGCGCGCCGGCCGCCACCCGCCAGCCGCTGCCACCGGGCTGCATGGTGCCCATCATGCCTTCGCGCACGGCCTGCAGATTGGCCGGGTTGGGACTGATCGGCCTGGACTCGGGCTGCGGCAGCGGCGCCCAGTCGTGGTCGAAGCCCACCTTCTGCTCGACCACCAGGTGCGGCCTGCGCAACTGCCCGGAGGCCAATCCGCCGACCCCGCGCACCAGCTGCAGCGGGGTCACTTTCCACAGGCCCTGGCCGATGCTGGCGTTGACCATGTCGCCCGGATACCAGCGCTCATTGCGCAGCCGGGCCTTGGCCGCCGGCGACGGCAGGATGCCGCCGATCTCGCCGGCCAGATCGATGCCGGTGGGCTGGCCGAAGCCGTAGCGGCCGCCCATGTACTGGTCGTAACGCTCCACGCCCATGTCGGTACCGAGCTGGTAGTAGTACGTGTTCACCGACTGCGAGATCGACTTGCGCAGGTCGGTCCAGCCATGGCCGCCGCGATTGGCGTCGCCCCAGCCGCGGCTCACGCCCGGCAGGTAGAACATGCCGCGCGAGAGGATCTTGTCCTCGGGCCGGCGCAGCCCGCTGTCCAGCCCGGCCAGGCCGAGGAACGGCTTGACCGTGGAGCCCGGCGCCACGCCGCCCAGCACCAGGCGGTTGAACTGCGGCCGCGAGGGGTTCTCGTTGAGGCGCTTGAAATCGGCGTGCGAAATACCGTTGACGAACAGGTTGGGGTCGTACGACGGCAGGCTGACCATGGCCAGGATCTCGCCGGTACGCGGGTCGATCGCCACCGCCGACCCTTCCTGCTCGCCGAACGCGGTCACCATCGCCTGCTGCAGGTCGACGTCGATCGACAGGCGCAGGTCCGCGCCCGACTGCGCCGGCACGCGGCCAAGCGTGCGGATCGCCCGGCCCTGCACGTTGGTCTCCACCCGCTCGTAGCCGACCTTGCCGCGCAGCTGGTCCTCGTAATAACGCTCCAGCCCGGACTTGCCGATATGGGTCAGCGCCGCATTGCCCTCGCCCAGCTCCTGCAGGTCCTTGTCGTCGACCCGGCCGACGTAGCCGATGACATGCGCGAGCAGGTCGCCGTAGGGGTAGCGACGGGTCAGGTAGGGTTCCAGCTCCACGCCCGGGTAGCGCCAGCGGTCCACCGCGAAGCGCGCCATCTCCTCGTCGCTGACGCGCAGTTTCAGCGTCACCGGGATGAAGCTGCGCCGGGCCTTGCGCGACTGGTTGAAACGCTCGATGTCCTCGTCGCTCAGCGAGAAGATCGCCCGCAGCCCGTCCAGGGTGGCGGCCATGTCCTGGACCTTGTTGGGGGTCACGTCCAGGCGGAACGCCGGCACGTTCTCCGCCAGCAGGCGGCCCTTGCGGTCATAGATCAAGCCTCGCCCTGGCACCACCGGCCGCGCCTTGATGCGGTTGGCTTCCGAGCGGGTGGCGTAGACGTCGTGGTCGAGCACCTGCAGCTTGAAGTACCAGCCGGCAAGCACGCCGAGCCCCAGCAGCACGCCGAGGAAGCCGACCGCCGCACGGCGCCGGAACTGCTCGGCCTCGGCCTGCGGGTTCTTGTGCTGGCGCCGCCCGTACATGGCTCAGTGCCCGCGCTTGCCCAGCCGCGCGGCGTCCAGCAGCACGTAGATCGGCAGCCACAGCAGCATGCCCGGCAGCGGCGCCCACCAGTAGCTCCACGGCAGCAGCGGCTCGGCGGTGAACAGGCGCACGGCGGCGCTGATGATGCGGTCGTTGAGCAGCAGCCCGCCGATCGCCAGCGCCTGCTGCGACAACGGGAAGAAGCGGATGCGGGCACGGAAGCGCTGCAGGATGAAGGCGAACACCACCAGCCGCAGCGCCTGCTCGCCGAGGATCCCGCCGTACAGCAGGTCGGCCAGCAGGCCGATGCAGAAGGCGAAGCCCAGCCCGACCCGCTCGGGGGTTTCGATCACCCAGTAGCCCAGCACCAGCGCCAGCCAGTACGGGCGGATCGGCTGCAGCAGGTCCGGCAGCGGCACCAGCCCCAGCAACAGGGCCAGGGCGATGCTGGCCGGCAATACCCAGCCGCGGCTGCGCAGGCGGCTCATCGGCGGTCTCCTGCCGGCGCCGCCGGCACGTCGGTGGCCGGGGACGCGGTGGCGGCCGGTGTGGGTACGGGCGCCGGCGGGGTTGCCGGTGCGGTGGCCGCATCGGCCGGCGTCGCTGGCGCAATGCCCCGCGGCGCCTCGTTGCCCGGCGCCGGACGCGGACCCGGCGCGGTGTCGCCGGCCGGCGGCTCCAGGCCGGTGGTCACCGGCATGCGCGGGATCTGCGGCACCGAGCGCAACAGCAGCACGTCGCGGCCACGGTCCAGCTTGGCCGCCGGCTCCAGCTCGCCGACCAGGAAGGCATGGGTATCGTCCGGCCGCAGCTGCAGGATCCGGCCCACCGGGAAGCCGGCCGGGAAGCGTCCACCGAGCCCGGAGGTGACGATCTCGTCGCCCACTTCCACCCCGGCGCTGAGCGGGATGTCGCGCAGTTCGACGCGGTCGCCGCGGCCGTAGGCGATCAGGCGCACGCCGTTGCGCGCCACCGTCACCGGCACCGCATGGTCGGGGTCGGTCAGCAGCAGCACGGTCGAATGCAGCGGCGTCACCGCGATCACCTGCCCCATCAGCCCGCCGGCATCGATCACCGCCTGGCCGATGCGCACGCCTTCGCGGCTGCCGGCATCCAGCACCAGGCGCTGCTTCACCGGGTCCAGGTCGATATCCAGGATCGGCGCCAGCTGCACGTCCAGTCCGCTGCGCTCGGCCACGTTCAGCAGCTCGCGCAGCTGGGCATTGTCCAGCGCCGCGGTCTGCAGGCGGGTCAGGCGCGCGTTGGCCAGCAGCAGCTGGTTGCGCAGCTCACGGTTCTCGGCGACCAGCTGGTTGTGGCTGGCGGCGTTGTCGCGTACCGAAGCGCCCAGGCGCCCGGGCAGGCCCGCCAGCGCCCACACCGGCTGCACCGCCACGGCGGCCTGCGTGCGCAGGCGCGACAGCCAGCCGCCCTGGTCGTCCAGCACGATCAGGGTGATCGCCAGGGCCAGGTAGGCCAGCAGCCGCAGGGTGCTGCTGGCGTCGCCCTGTCGGGAGGCTACGGGTGGACCGGCATAGGGCGGCACGACGGACTTCAGCTGGAAAAATACGGGAGAAGGATGCGACGACGCCCCGGCGGTGCGATGCCCGGCGCCTGCGCGCCACGGGCACCGCGCCGCAGAGGCGCGGGCGCGGTAGCGGGCCGGTGCGGCTTATTCCGGCGCAAAGAACTCGTTGCCGTGCATGTCGACCAGCTCCAGCGCGCGGCCACCGCCACGCGCCACGCAGGTCAGCGGGTCGTCGGCCACCTGCACGTGCAGGCCGGTTTCCTCGGAGATCAACCGGTCCAGGTCGCGCAGCAGGGCACCACCGCCGGTCAGCACGATGCCGCGCTCGGCGACGTCGGCGCACAGTTCCGGCGGGGTCTGCTCCAGTGCCAGCTTGACCGCCGAGACGATCCCCGACAGCGGCTCGTGCAGGGCCTCGAGCACCTCGTTGGAGCTGATCTTGATCATCTTCGGCACGCCCTCGGCGAGGTTGCGGCCGGAGATTTCCATCTCCTGCACCTCGGCCTGCGGGTAGGCGCAGCCCAGTTCCACCTTGATGCGCTCGGCGGTGGCTTCGCCGATCAGCATGCCGTGGTTGCGGCGCACGTAGTTGGTGATCGACTCGTCGAAGCGGTCGCCGCCGATGCGGACCGAGGCTGAATAGACGATGCCGTTGAGCGAGATCACCGCCACCTCGGTGGTGCCGCCGCCGATGTCGATGACCATCGAGCCGCGCGCCTCGGTGACCGGCATGCCGGCGCCGATGGCCGCCGCCATCGGCTCCTCGATCAGGTACACGTCGCGGGCGCCGGCCTCCTCGGCCGATTCCTTGATGGCGCGGCGCTCGACCTGGGTCGAACCGGCCGGCACGCACACCAGCACGCGCGGGCTCGGGCGCAGCACGCGCGACTTGTGCACCTTCTTGATGAAGTGCTTGAGCATCGCCTCGGTGTAGGTGAAGTCGGCGATGACGCCGTCCTTCATCGGGCGGATGGTGGTGATGTGCCCCGGGGTACGGCCGAGCATCTGCTTGGCCTCGGCGCCGACTGCGGCCACCGAGCGGGTACCGCCGATGGCGCGGTCCTGGCGCACGGCCACGACCGACGGCTCGTTCAGCACGATCCCCTGCCCGCGCACGTAGATGAGGGTGTTGGCCGTGCCCAGGTCGATGGACAGGTCATTGGAGAACATGCCGCGGAGCTTCTTGAACATCTGGGGAGTGATCCTGAGGGCGCGCGCCCACGCCGGATGGCGAAAAAATGGGCAGAAAACGAGGTTGGCTAGCCTATCAACCCACCCCGGCACGGGCAAGGAAAATCCATGCCCGCAGGGGGTTTTGAGGCCCTTGCCCGGGCGCCCCGGCGACACGTGGTTCTGGTCGCGCGCCGCCGCAGCCGGTACCCTTATGCACTTTGGCGCGCGCCCGCGCCACCCCGCCTGCGCCCGCATGGCGGCGGCACCCCATTACCCGTATAGGCCCGTTCGCGATGTCCGCTCTGATCTGTGGTTCCCTTGCCTTCGACACCATCATGGTGTTCCCGGACCAGTTCAAGAACCACATCCTGCCGGACAAGGTGCACATCCTGAACGTGTCCTTCCTGGTGCCGCGCATGCGCCGCGAATTCGGCGGCTGCGCCGGCAACATCGCCTACAACCTGCACCTGCTCGGCGGCGACCCGATCCCGATGGGCACGGTGGGCTCGGACTTCGGCCCGTACCGCGAGCACTTCGACGCGCTGGGCATCGACCTGACCCGGGTGCGGGTGATCGAGGAGCTGTTCACCCCGCAGGCGTTCATCACCACCGACCACGACAACAACCAGATCACCGCCTTCCACCCGGGCGCGATGATGCGGTCCTACGAGAACCACGTGAAGGACGTGCCGGGCGTGACCCTGGGCCTGGTCGGCCCCGACGGCCGCGAGGGCATGATCCAGAACGCCATCGAGTTCAAGGAGATGGGCGTGCCGTTCATCTTCGACCCGGGCCAGGCCATGCCGCTGTTCAACGGCCCGGAGCTGCGCACCTTCATCGAACAGGCCGACTACGTGGTGGTCAACGACTACGAGTCCAACCTGCTGCAGGAGCGCACCGGCTGGAACGAGAAGGAGATCGTCGGCCGGGTCAAGGCCTACATCACCACCCGCGGCCCCAAGGGCGCGGTGATCCACACCCCGGAAAAGAGCTACGACATCCCGCCGGCGCACGAACGCCGCGTGGTCGACCCGACCGGCTGCGGCGACGCGTTCCGCGCAGGCCTGATCTTCGGCATCCAGAAGGGCTACGACTGGCTGACCATCGGCCGCATGGGCAACCTGATGGGCGCGCTGAAGGTCGAACACCCGGGCACCCAGAACCAGCGCTTCGACTTCGACGAGTTCAACGAGCAGTTCAAGCAGCAGTTCGGCTACGCGCTCTGATCCTGCGCGCCCGGGACACATGCAGACGGCGCCGCAGGGCGCCGTTTTCGTTTGCGTCTGCGGACCGCGCCACGGCCCATTAGCGCGGCGCGTAGCGCGCCGCCTCGCGCTCCAGCCAAGCCGGCAGCTCGCGCCGGCGCACGCCGTCGTCCCTGGCGCGCTGCAGGCAATCGAGCATGTAGCGCCGCTTGTCCTCGTCATCGCCGGCCAGCGACAGCGCCAGGTCACGGTCCATCCAGCGCCGGAACAGCAGGTACAGCACCACGTGCAGGGCGATGGCCAGCACGCTGACCACGATCACGATCACCAGATCCATCACCGCACCTCCGTCGTTGCCGGCGCCACCATCGACCCGCGCACCCGCGCCAGTTCCTGGCCCAGGGTGAGTTCCCGCGACCCGCGCCGCAGATTGCCGGCACGCAGCACGCTGCCGCCGGCCAGATAGAGCAGGTAATGCTCCCCGGGCCGCAGCGCGACATTGCCGAATTCCGCCGACGGCAGGCAGCCGATGGCATCGAGCCGGTTCGCCGGCGCCACCTGCAGCGCCGCATCCCCTGCCCCCTTGATCCACTGGCGCACATGCACCCGGGCATCGTCCGGTGCGACCGCCACGACGTCGGCGATCACGATGGCGTCGGCCCGGGTGGCAAGCATGGCGGCCAACGCCTGTTGCCGTTGCAGGTCCCCGGCCACGAGCCGGCGCTGCGCGTCGGCGGGCAGGCTGCCGCAGGCGAGCGCCGGCGGCGGGGGCAGCCACAGCAGCGCGACCAGCGCGCATGGCCAGTACGCGCGCGGCGCAGCGCGGCGCCGCGGCATGGAGCCGGCGTGCCTGTCCATGCCGCTCAATCCCAGCCCGCGGGCATCTGGCTGCCATCCAGCCCGCCGGTCTCGAAGACCGCGGTGCGGGTGCCGCCGGCCTTCACCGGGAACTCGATGCGCACCACCCGGGCCTTGCCCGCCAGCCGCCACAGGCCACGGTTGTCGGTGATGAACATGGCGATGGCCTCGTCGGTGTCGGGGCGGTACGCGGCCATCCGCCGCGGCGCCTGGTCGTCCACCGTCACCGTGACCTGGCAGCTGGCATAGCACGCCTTGGCGAAATCGCCGGTCTGCAGCACCAGGTAGGCGTGGCGCTTCCATTCCGGATGATCGCGGAACACCAGCTGCACCACCTTGGGGCCGGTGCCGTCGACATCGACCCGCTCCTTGCCCTGGATCATCGCCGAGCGCTGCACGCCCTTGCTGCCGACGGCCACCTGGTTGTAGCTCCACAGGCCCTGCATGCGGCGCAGTTCGCGCGCAGCCTCGGCCTTTTCCTTGACCTCGGCGAAGCCCGGCTCGATGCGGCTGGCGGCAGCCGATCCGGGAAACTGGTCGAGCAGCGCGGCGCCGTGGACACGCGCCTTCTCCCACTCGCTGGCGGTCACCGCCGCGTCGTAGAGCCTGGCGATGCCGTCGGCATCGGCCTCGCGCCGGGCACGTTCCTGGGCGGCGGCGGCCTCCTGCTGCTGGCGCTCGGCCTCCGGGTTGCTGCAGGCGGCCAGGGCGAGGACGCACAGGGCGCCAAGGATCAGGGGTTTCATCGAGCGACTCCGCGTGGACAGGCGCGGCGATGCCGCGCGATGGCGTCCACTTTAAACACCCGCGTGGTGCTCCGTCATTCCCGCGCCGCCCACCCCCAATGCCGCGGGTGGCACCGGCGCGTGCATGCCAGCCACTCCCGCATCTCCGGCGTGGCCAGCGCCACGCCACGCCGTACTCGACGCCGGCAGCGGGTTTGCCGCTCCAATCGTCCCCGCCCTGCGACCCATGCACCGGCAGCCCATCCCGTTACGTTTGACACTGCGGCAGCGGCATACCCCTTCGTAGACTCCGCCAACATGCCCCCGGGCGCCTCACGGGCACACGACACGTGCGTACCCCACTGAAATGGTCCTCGCTGTTGTTGTCCGCATTCCCGTTCGGCGCCCTCGCCGCCGACCAATGGATCCTGACGACCGATCTGTGGGGCAACACCGCCCAACAGACCTTGAACCTGGACGTGCAGGGCGCGCGTGTCAGCGGAACACTGGGCGGGGACCCGATAACCGGCCGCCTGGAGGGTGCGCAGCTGCAGTTCACCGCGACCGACAGCGACGGCCAGCCCCATCACTACAACGGCCGCATCGAGGGAAACCACATGCAGGGCCGCAGCGACGAGCCCGATACCAACAACCGCAGCGCGCGTGCGGCGCACTCCTTCAGTGCGTGGCGGGTACCGACGCGGGCGGACGCTGGGCCACGCCTGCACGCGTTCACGCCAACCGATTATTCCAACACGTTCGATGCCGATCGTGCTGCGGTACTGGTGATCTGGCCGGGCGATTCGGTGCAGACCCGCACCCTGGATTCCGGTGGCGTCGACGAGAACGGCATCACCCGCGCATTGTTCGGCAACCCACAGGTCGGCCCCTTCTTCGTAGCCGGGGCTGAACCGGGCGATACGCTGGCGATCACACTCCAATCGCTCGGACTCAACCGCGATTACGCCGACAGCCTCGACGGCATCGTCGGGCGTTTGAAGACCCCTCGCATCGCCACGGAAACATCCAAGCTGGGCAACCCGGTTCGCTGGGAACTGGATCGCGTGCGCGGCGTGGCGCGGCCGCAAGGCGCCAGCGGCGGGTTGAGAAACTTCGAAATCCCGGTCAAGCCGATGCTCGGCGGTCTCGCCGTCGCACCCGGTTTCGGCTACCCCCCCTTTTCCACCGGCGACACCGGCGACTTCGGCGGCAACATGGATTTCAACGCCGTGGTCCAGGGAAACACGGTTTACCTGCAAGTGCAGCAACCCGGGGCGCTGCTCTATCTGGGCGATGGGCATGCCCTGCAGGGCGATGGCGAAACCAGCCAATGGGCGCTGGAAACCTCGCTGGATGTGGTGCTGAAGGTTGAGCTGATCAAGAACCACCCCATTGCCACTCCGCGGGTGGAATCACCTACCCAGATCATGACGCTGGGGCAGGCCGGCTCCAGCGACGATGCGCTGCGCCTGGCGACATCGGGGATGCTGCAGTGGCTGCGCCAGGCCTACGGCCTGGATATGTCGCAGGCCACCCAGGTACTCGGGGTGGCAGCGCAGTACAGCGTGGTCAATCTTGCTGGCCGCAGCGTTGGCGTAGCGGCGAAGATCGACAAATCGGTGCTGAAGAGTCTGCCGGTTGCCGCGGGAAAAGCGGGCGACTGACCGGCCGTGGCCGGGGTCGAGCCCCGGCATGCGCAACGCCCGGCAAGCACCGCGCATTGGGCGCGCCATCCAAAGGCGCCCGCGTGCTGCTACGTGCCCGTCCCCTGCCCGGCCAACGGCCTGTCCCGGGTGCGCCGCACGGGTCCGGGCGGCACGCCCCTTGGCATTCGCGGGGATGGAAACACGGACGGCGAGCCGAAGCTCGCCGTCCGGGTGAAGCGCGATCGGGCTGATTACTGCTTCGGCGCTGCGTCCGGCTTCGGCGCGGCCTCGGCCTTGGCGATCATGTCGGCCACCGACGCGGTGGTGATCGGGTGATAGCCCGGCTTGGCCTTGGCGAATACCTCCTTGGCGAAGGCCAGGCCTTCCGGGGTCTTCAGCAGCTCGGCGTAGATCGGCAGGATCAGCTTGCGGCGACCGACCTTCTGGATGAACTCGCCGGCGGCCGGCTGGGCCTGGGTGTAGCCGCTGCGGATGGCCAGCGGATACCAGCGCATGGCGATCTCGCCGTTCGGGGTGCCGGTGAAGTGGTAGCCCTTGTCCAGCTGTTCGAGCTTGGCCACCGGCACGGTCTTGCCCAGGCCGTCGATGAAGCGCACCCATTCCTGGGTGGTCCACTGGCTGGTCACCTGGTTGCTCGGCAGCTGCTCGCTGCCCAACCAGGCGATGCGCGCGGTGTCGACCACGGCAAAGCCGCGCGAACGGGCCTTCGGCGCGAACGACGGGATGCCCGGCTCCTCCAGCCACGCGTGCAGTTCGGCATCGCTTACCGCGGTCGGGTTCTTCGGCAGCAGGTTCTTCTTCAGGTACTCGACGAACTGGTCGGTGTTGGCGCTCTGGAAGGCATGGTCATCGAACCAGCCGCGCAGGAACGGATCGAACACCTCGCGGCCGAAGCGCTGCTCCAGGAACTGCAGGAACCACGCGCCCTTGACGTAGGCCACCTGGCTCAGCGCGTCGTCCGGGTCACGCTCGTTCAGCGGCGGCAGCGCCAGCGCCTGGTCGGCCGGGCTCATGTCCTTCACTTCGTTGAGCAGGTCGGTCTGGTCGATCTCGCGCTCCATCTCGGCCGCCTCCTGGCCGTACAGCGCTTCGGTGATGCGCGCCTGCACGTAGGTGGTGAAGCCTTCGTTGAGCCAGATGTCCTTCCAGCTGGCGTTGGTCACCAGGTTGCCCGACCAGCTGTGCGCCAGCTCATGGGCGACCAGCGAGACCAGCGACTTGTCGCCGACGATCACGGTCGGGGTGGCGAAGGTCAGGCGCGGGTTCTCCATGCCGCCGAACGGGAACGACGGCGGCAGCACCAGCATGTCGTAGCGGCCCCAGCGGTATTCGCCGTACAGCTTCTCGGCGGCACCGATCATCTTCTCGGTGTCCTCGAACTCCTTGGCCGCCTTGTTGACCATGGCCGGCTCGGCCCACACGCCCGAACGCGACGAGATCGGCTCGAACACCAGGTCGCCGGCGGCGATGGCCAGCAGGTAGGACGGGATCGGCTGCGGCATCTTGAAGGTGTAGTCGCCGTCGCGGGCGGCCTTGGGGTCGTTGTCGGCGCTCATCAGCACCATCACGTCCGGGCGGCTGGCCACGTGCGCGCTGTAGGTGAAGCGCACGCTCGGGGTGTCCTGCAGCGGCACCCACGAGCGCGCGTGGATGGCCTGCGACTGGCTGAACATGAAGGGCAGCTTCTTGCCCTCGGTCATCGACGGTTCCAGCCACTGCAGGCCCGAGGCGGTCGGTGCGGTGTGGTAGGTGATGCGCACGCTGGCCGGCTGCTCCGGGGCCTGGATGGTCAGCTTGCTGCCGAACACCTTGTCCGCCGGCGCCAGCTCGAACTGCAGCGCGGTGGCGGCGCCATCGGCAGCCAGCGCCTCGACCTTGGCGATGGTCAGTTCGCGGGTGTCCAGCACCAGCTGCCTGGCGGCCTTGTCCTTCCACTCCAGCGCATAGGTGGCGGTGCCGCCGATCTGCTTCTGCTCGAAGTCGACCTTCAGGTCCAGCGCCAGGTCCTTGATGACGACCTTGTCCGGCTCGGCGTAGGAGCTTTCATCGTGGCTGCGGCTGACGGTGTTCACGGCGGCGGCGGGCTTCTCGGCGACGGGGGCGGCGACGGGGGCGGCGGGGTCCTTGGCGCAGCCGGCGGCGAGCGCGACGGCCAGGGGCAGCATCAGGAAGGGTGAACGCATGGGATTACCTTTGCAGCGAAGGAGTGGGTGCAGCAGGCGAGGCGCGGAAGAAGGCGGGAACGCGGACCCGGGCAGCGCCCGTCCCCGGTACCCGGCCCCTCCCCCATGCCTAGATCTTGTAGCCGGAGTGGATGGCGACGATGCCGCCGCTGAGGTTCTTGTAATGGCAGCGGGCGAAGCCGGCCTCGGCCATCATCGCCTTGAGCTCTTCCTGCGGCGGATGCTTGCGGATGCTCTCGGCCAGGTACTGGTAGCTGTCGCCGTCGCCGCGCGCGAACAGCTTGCCGAGCCGCGGCAGCACCTTGAACGAATGGAAGTCGTAGATCGGCTTGAACCAGTCGGCGGTGACCTCGGAGAACTCCAGCACGCGGGCCTGGCCGCCGACCTTTAGCACGCGGTACATCTCGCGCAGCGCGGCGTCCTTGTCGGTGACGTTGCGCAGGCCGAAGGAAATGGTCACCAGGTCGAAGCTCTGGTCCGGGAACGGCAGCGCCTCGGCGTTGAGCTGCACCCACTCGAAGCCGGACACGTGGCCGCGGTTGGTCAGGCGGTCGCGGCCCACCGACAGCATGCCGGCGTTGATGTCGCCCAGCACCACGCTGCCTTCGGCGCCCAGCCGCTCCTTGAGCAGCACGGCGATGTCGCCGGTGCCGCCGGCCAGGTCGAGCACGCGGTCGCCCGGCTTCACCTGGGCGGTGGCCACGAAGTAACGCTTCCACAACCGATGGATGCCCAGGCTCATCAGGTCGTTCATCAGGTCGTAGTTGTCGGCCACCGACGTGAACACCTGGCCGACAAGCTTCTGCTTGTCCTTGGCCGGCACGTCGCGGAAGCCGAAGTGGGTGGTGCCGCTCTTGTAGGGGGATTCGCTCATGCGCCCGATTATCGCACTCCCGCGGCGGCGGCGTGCCGGGGCCCGGGAACGGGCCGTTATCATGGCCGGCCACCCGACGGATGCCCGCCCCCATGATCGCCACGCCCGACTACCGCGCCCTGCTCGACACCGCCATCGCCGAGGCCCGCCAGGGCCTGGCCGAGGGCGGCATCCCGATCGGCGCGGCGCTGTACCACAACGACGGCCGCCTGCTCGGCTGCGGCCACAACCGCCGGGTGCAGGAGGGCGACCCCTCCATCCACGGCGAAACCGACGCCTTCCGCAAGGCCGGCCGCCAGCGCGGCTACCGCGACACCATCATGGTCACCACCCTGGCCCCGTGCTGGTACTGCTCCGGGCTGGTGCGCCAGTTCAACATCGGCACCGTCGTGGTCGGCGAATCGGTCACCTTCGCCGGCGGCATCGACTGGCTGCGCGAGAACGGGGTCAGGGTCATCGACCTGAACGATGCCGGCTGCATCGAGATGATGCGCGGCTTCATCGCCGGCAATCCGGAAGTCTGGAACGAGGACATCGGCGAATAGGCCCGGCGCGCCGCCACCGGATGTGACGCGCTCCACATCCGCGCGATTCCGCCATCGCGCCGCCACCCCGGTGTCATCGGCACCGGCTATGCTCGGTCGTGCAGGGGGCACTGCCATCAAGGTGACGCGATGCAATTTTCGCCCGTACACGGACGCCATCGGGACTCGCTGCGCCAGGCCGGAGAACGCCTGCGCGCCCACTACGCCCGCCATCGCCGCTCCGCCGCCTTTTGGGACGCCTACCAGCAGATCCAGAACGAGCTGGCCGAGGCCTTCCCCGAACACCGCGCCGAACTGTGCAACCGCATGGCCGCCTTCGCCCAGCGCCTGGGTGCGGTGGAAGAGGCGCAGCTGGTGGATGCGGCGGTCCGCCCGGGCTGACCGCCAGGGCGCATGACGACGACGCCGGGGCATGCCCCGGCGTCGCCATGCCGGCGGGGCGGCCGGCGCCACGCCGGCCCCCGCGGCACAGGGGTCACGCCTGCGGCGGTTCCCCGTTCGCGGCCAGACGGCGGCGATTGAACAGGCGCTGCACCACCACGAAGAACAGCGGGATGAAGAACAGGCCGAGCACCGTGCCGGCGATCATGCCGCCCAGCACGCCGGTGCCGATGGCGCGCTGCGCACCGGAACCGGCGCCCGAGGCGATGGCCAGCGGCAGCACGCCCAGGCCGAACGCCAGCGAGGTCATCACGATCGGGCGCAGGCGGTCGCGTACCGCATGCATCGTCGCCTCGATCACGCCCGCGCCCTTCTCCAGGTGCTCCTTGGCGAACTCGACGATCAGGATCGCGTTCTTCGAGGTCAGGCCCACTGTGGTCAGCATCGCCACCTGGAAGTAGACGTCGCGTTCCATGCCGCGGAAGGTGTTGGCCAGCACCGCGCCGAGGATGCCCAGCGGCGCCACCAGCAGCACCGCGGTCGGCACGCTCCAGCTTTCGTACAGCGCGGCCAGGCACAGGAACACGATCAGCAGCGACAGGGTGTACAGCAGCGGCGTCTGCGAACCGGCCTCGCGCTCCTGGTAGGACACCGCGGTCCATTCGATGCTGAACCCCGGCGGCAACTGGCTGGCCAGCTTCTCCACCTCGGCCATGGCGTCGCCCGAGGCCACGCCCGGCGCCGCCTCGCCCTGGATCTCCAGCGCCGAAACGCCGTTGTAGCGCTCCAGGCGCGGCGAACCGTAGTCCCAGCGCTGGCTGGCGAAGGCCGAGAACGGCACCATCTGCCCGGCGCTGTTCTTCACCGTCCACAGGTTGAAGTCCTCCGGGTTCATGCGGAACCCGTCGTCGGCCTGCATGTACACGCGCTTGACCCGGCCGCGGTCGATGAAGTCATCGACGTAGCTCGAGCCCCATGCGGTGGCCAGGGTGCTGTTGATCGCATCCAGCGACAGCCCGTGCGCGCCGGCCTTGGCCACGTCGATGTCCAGCCGCAGCTGCGGGGTATCGTCCAGGCCGTTGGGACGGACATTGGCCAGCTTGTCGCTGTTGCCGGCCATGCCCAGCAGCTGGTTGCGCGCGTTGACCAGCGCATCGTGGCCCTGCCCGGTGTTGTCCTTCAGGAAGAAGGTGTAGCCCGAGGCGGTGCCCAGCTCCGGCATCGCCGGCGGCGGGAAGGCGAAGATGAACGCGTCCTTGATCTGCCCCAGCGCGGCCATCGCGCGCCCGGTGATCGGGCCCACGCCCTGGTCGGGGGTGCGCTCGTGCCAGTCCTTGAGCTTGACGAAGGCCATGCCCGAGTTCTGGCCCATGCCGGAGAAGCTGAAGCCCTGCACCGAGAACACCGATTCCACGGCGTCCTTCTCGTTCTGCAGGAAGTGGTCCTCCAGCTTGTAGATCGACTCCAGGGTGCGCTCCTGGGTGGCGCCCACCGGGGCCTGCACCAGCGCCATCAGGATGCCCTGGTCCTCGTTGGGCAGGAACGAGCTGGGCAGGCGCATGAACAGCACGCCCATGGCCACCGCCAGCGCCGCGAACACCGCCATGAAGCGCCAAGGCCGCGCCAGGATGCCGCGCACGCCGCGCTGGTAGGTGCTGCTGGTGCGGTCGAAGCCGTTGTTGAAGCCATTGAAGAAGCGCCCGGCCAGGCCGCGGTGGGCGACGTGGTGCTCGCCCTTCTTCAACGGCTTGAGCATGGTCGCGCACAGCGCCGGGGTCAGCACGATCGCCACCAGCACCGACAGCGCCATCGCCGAGACGATGGTCGCCGAGAACTGGCGGTAGATCACGCCGGTGGAGCCGCTCATGAACGCCATCGGCACGAACACCGCCGACAGCACCAGGCCGATGCCGACCAGTGCGCCGGTGATCTGGCCCATCGACTTGCGCGTGGCCTCCAGCGGCGACAGCCCTTCCTCGGACATGATGCGCTCGACGTTCTCCACCACCACGATGGCGTCGTCCACCAGCAGGCCGATCGCCAGCACCATGGCGAACATGGTCAGCATGTTGATCGAGAAGCCCAGCGCGGCCAGCACGCCGAAGGTACCCAGCAGCACCACCGGCACCGCGATCGTCGGGATCAGCGTGGCGCGGAAGTTCTGCAGGAACAGGTACATCACCAGGAACACCAGCACGATCGCCTCGAGCAGGGTCTTGACCACGCCCTTGATCGACACCTTCACGAACGGCGTGGTGTCGTACGGGATCACCGCCTTGAGCCCGTGCGGGTAGTTGGCCGCCAGCTCGTCCAGGGTCTTGCGCACGCCCTCGGCGGTGGCCAGCGCGTTGGCGCCGGTGGCCAGGGTGACGGCCAGGCCCGAGGCCGGCTTGCCGTTGTACCGGGTGACGAAGTCATAGGTTTCCGCGCCCAGCTCCACGCGCGCCACGTCGCCCAGCTTCAGCGTCGAGCCATCGGCCTCGGTGCGCAGCACGATGTCGCGGAACTGCTGCGGGGTCTGCAGCCGGTCCTGCGCGTTGATGGTGGCGTTGAGCTGCTGGCCCTTCACCGCCGGCGCACCGCCCAGCTGGCCCACGGCCACCTGCGCGTTCTGCGCGCGCACCGCCGCGGTCACCTCGTCCACCGAGACCCGGTAGGTCTGCAGCTTGTTCGGATCCAGCCAGATGCGCATGGCGTACTTGCCGCCGAACACCTGGATCGAGCCCACGCCCGGCACGCGGCTGAGCGGGTCGATCACGTTGGAACCGACGTAGTCGGAGATGTCGTGCTCGTCCATGCTGCCGTCCTCGGACACGAAGCCGATGACGTTGAGGAAGCCCGAGCTGGACTTGGCGACGTTGATGCCCTGGCGCTGCACCTCCTGCGGCAGCAGCGGCATGGCCAGCTGCAGCTTGTTCTGCACCTGCACCTGGGCGATGTCCGGGTTGGTGCCGCTCTCGAAGGTCAGGGTGATGCTCGCCTGGCCGTTGGAAGAGCTGTTGGACGAGAAGTAGATCAACCCGTCCAGGCCCTTCATGTTCTGCTCGATGATCTGCGTCACCGAGTCCTCGACCACCTTGGCCGAGGCACCCGGGTAGTTGGCCGAGATCGATACCGCCGGCGGTGCGACCTCCGGGTACATCGAAATCGGCAGCTTGAGCATCGCCAGCGCGCCGGCGAGCATGATGATGATGGCGATGACCCACGCGAAGATGGGCCGGTCGATGAAGAAGCGAGCCATATGCGTCTCCGCTTACTGCTTGGCGGCCGGCGCGGACGGCGCGGCGGGCTTGGCGGGCGCGGCGCCCTTCTCGGTGGCCTGCACCGGCATGCCCGGGGCGATCTTCTGCAGGCCCTCGACGATGACCTTGTCGCCGGCCTTCAGGCCGTCCTCGACCAGCCACGCATCGCCGATGGCGCGGCTGACGGTGACCGCGCGCTGCGCGACCTTGCCCTCGGCGTCGACCACCATCGCGCTGGTGTTGCCGCGGGGATCGCGGGCAATGCCCTGCATCGGCACCAGCAGCGCGTCCTGGCGCACGCCGCTGCCCAGCACCGCGCGCACGAACATGCCCGGCATCAGCACCTGGTCGGGGTTGTCCACCCGCACGCGCAGGCCATAGCTGCCGGTGCTGGGGTCGACGCTGACCTCGGAGAACTCCAGCGTGCCCTTGTGCGCGTAGGTGCTGCCGTCTTCGAGCACGATGTCCACCGGCAGCTCGGAAGCGCCCTGCAGGCGCCCGGCAGCCAGCTCGCGGCGCAGCTGCAGCAGCTCGGCCGAGGACTGGCTGACGTCGATGTAGATCGGGTCCAGCTGGTTGATCGTGGCCAGCGCTTCGGCCTGGCCGGCGCTGACCAGCGCGCCCTGGGTGACGCTGGACTTGCCGATCTGGCCGCTGATCGGCGCGGTGATGCGGGCATAGCCCAGGGTCACGTTGGCCGCGTCCAGCGCGGCGCGGGCGGCGCCGACGTCGGCCTCGGCCTGCTTCCAGGCGGCCTGCGCGTTCTCGTCGTCCTGCACGCTGATGACCCTGCTCTTGACCAGTTCGCTGCTGCGGCGCGCGGCCAGGCGCGCGGCGTTGGCGCTGGCCTCGGCCCGTGCCAGCTGGGCGCGGGCGCTGTTGGCCTGGGCGCGGTAGGCGGCGTCGTCGAGCTGGTACAGCGGCTGGCCCTGCTTGACCACGCTGCCTTCGGTGAACAGGCGCCTGGCGACGATGCCGCTGACCTGCGGGCGCACCTCGGCGACCTGGTAGCCGGTGGCACGGCCGGCCAGTTCACGGGTCAGGGTGAGCGGCCCGGCCTTCAGGGTGACGACGGTGACCTGGCCGGGACCACCGCCCTGCTGCGGCGGCTGCCCGCCACAGGCGGCCAGTGCGGCGGCAACCAGCAGCGACAGGAGGGCGGGACGGAGAATCGATCGATTCATGGCGGGGAGACTCGGCAGTAGGTAAGGAAGCCACCCGACCGGGACGAACCTGCGCACGCGGCCGTGATCGGACGACGGGAAAAGAGCGCGGAAGAATACATACATGCACGTCTGTTTGTAAATTGGTAGAATTCAGACATGTTTCATGTCAGCTGTGAGCAACGGCAGTGCGATGGCGCGTAAGAGCAAAGAGGACGCGCAGGCGACCCGCGAGGGCATCCTCGACGCGGCGATCGCCTGTTTCCACGAACATGGGGTGGTCGGTACCACGCTGGCGATGATCGCCACCCGCGCCGGCTATACCCGCGGCGCGGTGTACTGGCACTTCAAGAACAAGACCGAAGTGCTGGAGGCGATGATCGAGCGCGACCGCATGCCGTTCGTGCAGCGCCTGCAGCGCACCTACGCGCCGCAGCGGCAGACCCCGATCCTGGACCTGCGCGAGGTCATCCGCGTCTCGCTCGCCGAGCTGGTCGGCGACCCGCGCCAGCGCAGCCTCATGGAGATCCTGCTGCGCAGCGAGCAGTCCAGCGAAAGCCTGAGCGTCCAGGCGATGCAGCGCCAGAACTCGCAGGAGGAGCTGGACATGGTCACCCGCACCCTGGAACGCGCGCGCGAACTGGGGCAACTGCGCCCGGGCGTCGATCCCGCCGCCGCCAGCCGCATGCTGCACATCAGCCTGACCGGCGCGCTGTACAACGCCATGGCGCAGCCGGAGCAGTACGACCTGGAACGCGACGGGCTGATGGTGATGGACGTGGTGCTGCAGGCCTACGTCCGCGACGGGGTGTTCCAGCCGGGCGTGTTCCCGGCCCAGGCCGACAGCGCCGGCTGGGACGCCTGATCCCGCGCCACCGGCACCAACGACAACGGCGCCCTCGGGCGCCGTTGTCGCAATTGCGGCCTGATTACAGGATGTAGCGGCTCAGGTCCGGGTCCTGCACCAGTTCGCCCAGATGCCTGTCGACGTAAGCGGTGTCGATGGCGAGGGTCTCGCCGTCGCGGTCCGGCGCCTCGTAGCTGAGCGTGTCCAGCAGCCGTTCCAGCACCGTGTGCAGGCGACGGGCACCGATGTTCTCCTGGCGCTCGTTGACCTGGAAGGCGATCTCGGCCAGGCGCTCGATGGCGTCGCCGGTGAAGCTCACCTTGACGCCCTCGGTGGCCAGCAGCGCCTCGTACTGCTTGGTCAGCGCCGCCTTCGGCTCGGTGAGGATGCGCACGAAGTCGTTCTTGCTCAGCGCACCCAGCTCCACGCGGATCGGGAAACGGCCCTGCAGTTCCGGGATCAGGTCGCTGGGCTTGGCCAGGTGGAACGCGCCGGAGGCGATGAACAGGATGTGGTCGGTCTTGACCGTGCCGTACTTGGTGGACACGTTGGAGCCTTCCACCAGCGGTAGCAGGTCGCGCTGCACGCCTTCGCGCGAGACGTCGCCACCGGACGCGTTCGAATCACCGCGCTTGGCGACCTTGTCGATCTCGTCGATGAACACGATGCCGTGCTGCTCGCAGGCCTCGATGGCCGCGCTGCGGATATCGTCCTCGTTGACCAGCTTGCCGGCCTCCTCTTCCACCAGCAGCGGGCGCGCGGCCTTGATGGTCAGGGTGCGCTTGTTCGACTTGGCGTTGCCGAGGTTGGCGAACATCGAACGCAGCTGCTGGCCCATTTCCTCCATGCCCGGCGGGGTCATGATGTCCATGCTGACGCTGGCGGACATCTCCAGTTCGATCTCGCGCTCGTCCAGCTCGCCGTTGCGCAGCATGCGCCGGAACTTGATGCGGGTCTCGCTGTCGGATGCCGACGGCTCGTTGCGCGCGGCCTCCGGATCGAAGCCGATGCCGACGCTGCGGCGCGGCAGCAGCGCGTCGAGGATGCGGTCCTCGGCCTTTTCCTCGGCCTGGGTGCGCACCCGCACCTTGGCCTGCTCGCGGTACAGCTTGACCGCCGTGTCGGCCAGGTCGCGGATGATCTGCTCAACGTCCTTGCCGACGTAGCCGACCTCGGTGAAGCGCGTGGCCTCGACCTTCACGAACGGCGCATTGGCCAGCGTGGCCAGGCGCCGGGCGATCTCGGTCTTGCCGACGCCGGTGGGGCCGATCATCAGGATGTTCTTGGGCATCACCTCGTTGCGCAGCTCGGCCGGCAGCTGCATGCGGCGCCAGCGGTTGCGCAGGGCGATGGCGACCGCGCGCTTGGCGTCGTGCTGGCCGACGATGTGGCGGTCAAGCTCCTGCACGATCTCGCGCGGGGTCATGGTGGCGGAGGACACTTCGATCTTGTGGTTCATGGCTTTACCTGGGAAACGATGGCGCCGGGGGTGGCGGGAGTCGCGGGCTGCACGGAACGCGGGAACCGATGAGAGCGGGGATGCCGCGCATCGGCCCCACCGGCTTCACGGGTGCATGCGGCACGTGCCTCAGAGTTCTTCGACCACCACGTTGGTATTGGTATAGATGCAGATGCCGCCGGCGATGCTGATCGCCTCGGTGGCCACCGCGCGCGCGTCCATCTGGGTATGCGCCAGCAGCGCGCGCGCCGCGCTCAGGGCGTAGGAGCCGCCGGAGCCGATGGCGATGATGCCGTCTTCCGGTTCGATCACGTCGCCGGTACCGCTGATGATCAGCGAGGTTTCCCTGTCGGCCACGGCCAGCAGCGCCTCGAGCTTGCCCAGACGGCGCTCGGTGCGCCAGTCCTTGGCCAGTTCCACCGCCGCACGGGTCAGCTGGCCGTGCTTTTCCAGCTTGGCTTCGAACAGCTCGAACAGGGTGAAGGCATCGGCGGCGGCACCGGCGAAGCCGGCCAGCACCTGGCCGTCGCGGCCGAGCCGGCGCACCTTGCGCGCATTGCCTTTCATCACCGTGTGGCCCAGCGTGACCTGGCCATCGCCGGCGATCGCCACGTGCTCGCCGCGGCGCACGCAGCAGATGGTGGTGGCATGGAAAACATTCGGGTTCTGGCTGGGATCCATTGGAGCCTCCGGGGTGTCCCGGCAACAATGGGGGCAGCAGCGGGCGGTTCAAGCATCCGCGCCCGGGCAGCCACTGCTTGATTCAGGTCAAGCAGCGCCCGCGGCGGCGGGACGATCATGGCGACGTGGCCCGGCCACCCGAGGAACACCGTGATCCCCTACCCGCTGCTGCTCATCGCCCACCTGTTCGCCGCATTGATGTTCGTCGGCGCGGTGTTCTTCGAGGTGCTGATCCTCGGCAGCGCCCTGTCCCGGGTGTCGGCGGCGACCCGGCAGCGCATCGAGGCGGCCATCGCCCGCCGCGCGCGCCGGGTGATGCCCTGGGTACTGGCGGTGCTGTACGCCAGCGGCCTGGGCATGGCCTGGCATTACCGCGTGGCGCTGGCGCAGCCGCTGGCCAGCAGCTTCGCGCTGATGCTCACGCTGAAGATCGCGCTGGCGCTGAGCGTGCTCGGCCATTTCGCCGTGGCGATGGCCACGCGCGGCCACGGCGAGCGCATCACGCGCCGCTTCCGGCGCATCCACCTCAGCGTGTTCTGCCACATGCTCGGCATCGTGCTGCTGGCCAAGGCGATGTTCTATCTCACCTGAGCGCGCGCCCGGCATGGCACAGGTAGCAGCCATGGCGGGCGCTGTGCAGGTGCGCATACGCGATGCCCGGGTCGTCCAGCTGGCTGCCCAGCCACGCCCCCACCTGCACGCCCTCCATCACCTCGGCGGCCACCAGGCAGTCGGCGTGGTCGTAGGCGCGCACCGACACCAGCCGTTGCGCGACATACGGTGGCACCTCGTTGGCCGCCAACCGCGCCGGCATCGCGCCGCGGCGGATGAACACCGGCCCGCAGGCGCGGTACGGCGAAGCCGCGGGCTGGTGCCAGTACGGCACCAGAAGCAGTTCCTCGCCGACCGCGGCGTCACGCAGGCTGACGCGACAGGGGAAGCCGCGCGCGCTGTCGGCGATGCGGCGCACGGCATAGCGCGCCGCCAGCCCGGCGTCATCGAGATCGAACAGGGGCTGCAGCGATGCGGGATCGATGCCGGAAAGCACGAAGGCGGCCATGGCGGTCAACGGGAAGCGGGACAGGCACGCAGGATGCCGCCGCGATGGCGCGCCGGCCGGCCATATCCAGACCCGGCATTGCGTCCGTGCGCGGCCCCGCCGCTCAGTCCGACGGTGAGCTGCGCCGCTTGGCGCGCGGATGCGCCGCGTCGTAGACCTTGGCCAGGTGCTGGAAATCCAGGTGGGTGTAGATCTGGGTGGTGGCGATGTCGGCGTGGCCAAGCAGTTCCTGCACGCCCCGCAGGTCGCCGGACGACTCCAGGATGTGGCTGGCGAAGCTGTGCCGCAGCATGTGCGGATGCACGTGCTTGAACAGCCCCTGGCGCTGCGCCAGCTGCTTGATCCGGATCTGCACCGCGCGCTGGCTGATCGCACCGCCGCCGCGGCCGGGGAACACCGGGCCGTCGTTGGCCCCGCCACTGTCCTTGCGCCACGCCAGCAGTGCCGCCATCGCGTGCGAGCCGACCGGCACGGTGCGCTCGCGGTTGCCCTTGCCGTGCACCAGCACCATCGCGCTGGCCAGGTCGATATCGCGCCAGCGCAGCGCGCACAGCTCGCTCAGGCGCAGGCCCGAGGAATAGAACAGCTCCAGCAGCGCGCGGTCGCGCAGGCCCAGCGGCGCGTCGGTGGGCAGCTCGACCAGGCGCACCGCCTCGTCGGCATCGAGCACCTGTGGCAGCTTGCGCGGCGCCTTGGGCGCGCGCAGCCCGGCCGCCGGGCTGCTGCCGATCGTCCCGCGCTTGAGCAGCCAGGCGTAGAAGCTGCGGATCGCCGACAGTCGCCGCTGCAGGCTGCGCGGCGACAGGCCGCGGCGGTGCCCGGCGGCGATGAATGCGCGCAGCTGGTCGGTTGCCAGCGCCTGCGGCTCGCCGGCCCCCTGCGCATCGCACCACTGCGCCAGCGCCGCCAGATCGCGCCGATACGCATCGAGCGTGTGCGCGGACATGCGCCGCTCGACCTGCAGGTAGGACAGGAAGGCTTCGACGGCGTCCATCGCCGCGGCCACCTCAGCCGGCGCGGAAGCGCTGCAGCGCCACCACCAGCGATTCGCCCATCATGCGCAGGAACAGCGTGCCCATGCCGGGATAGAAACGGTTGGAGTCGTGGCTGCCGACGGCGATCATGCCGACGCCCGGCAGCGGCAGCAGCGCGGTGGACATCACCTCGCCGACCCGCTCGCCATACAGCACGTCGTTCTTCTCCGGCTGCAGGCGGCCGCAGATCGGCTCGCCATCCTGCAGGCAGTCGTGGAACGGTGCCAGCCGCGCATCACCGGCGGCGATGACCTGCAGCCACGGCGCCTGCTCCAGTTCCGCCACCGGCTGCAGGCTGACGATGCGCACCAGGTCGCCGGCGAAGTCTTCTTCCAGCGACGCGGCCATCGCGCGCAGGGTGTCGGCGGCGGTTCCCTGGCGCATCAGCGCCAGGGTCAACTGGTGGGTGCGGACCGCCAGGCGCTCGTTGACCTGCGCATTGGTGCCCAGCTCGACCAGCCGCCGCGACAGCTCGCGGTTCTTGTCGCGCAGCACTTCCAGCTGGTAGCTGGCCAGCGACGCGGTCGGGCCGTCGTCGCGCGGCACCACGAGCGTCAATGCCAGGTCGGGGAACTGCTTGAGGAAGGTCGGATGGCGCCGCAGCCAGGCCGCGACTTCGTGGGCGCCGATTTTCTCCAGGGTCTCGTTCATCCCATCCACTCTCCATCGAATACGAAGGCCGCCGGGCCGGACATCACGATCTGCGCATCGTCGGCCGGCCACTGGATGCGCAGGTCGCCGCCTGGCAGCGACATCACCGCATCGCGCGCCAGCCGGCCGCGCTGCATCAGCACCACCGCCGCCGCGCAGGCGCCACTGCCACAGGCCAGGGTCTCGCCGACGCCGCGCTCGAACACCCGCAGGCGCACGTGGCCGGGGCCCAGCACCTGGGCGAAACCGACGTTCACCGACTCAGGGAACGACGCATGCTGCTGCAGCAGCGGACCGATCCGCTCCACCGGTGCCGCGTCGATCAGGCCCACCTCCAGCACCGCGTGCGGGTTGCCCATCGACACCGCGCCGAAGCGCACGTTCTCGCCCTGCAGCGGCACCACGTATTCCTCGCGCGCGCGCGGGAAGCCGATCAGCGGAATCCGCGCCGGCTCGAACTCGGGTCGGCCCATCGCCACCGCGTAATGCCCGGCGTCCAGGCGCCGCACGACATGCGTGCGCAGCGGACTGTCGATCAGGAATTCATCCCCCTGCGCCGCGCCGTCGCGTACCAGCCAGGCGCCCACGCAGCGCGCGCCGTTGCCGCACTGCTGGGAGGTGGAGCCATCGGAGTTCCAGATCCGGTACGAGGCCACCGAGCCGGCGGCACGCGGCGGTTCGATGGTCAGGATCTGGTCACAGCCGACGCCACGGTGGCGGTCGGCCAGGCGCGCGGCAAGGCCGGCGTCGGGCGGCGGTGCGCCATCGCGCAGGTCCAGCACCACGAAATCGTTGCCGGCGCCATGCATCTTGGTGAAACGCAGGCGCGGCATGGCCGGCCTATTCATGGTCGTGGCCGTCGGCCTTCGCTTCCTGTGCGGGGCCGTCGGCCTGGGGTTGCGTGGCGGGTTTCACTTCCTGCTCTTCCACCGGCACCGGCTTCTGCGGCATCACCAGCGGCCCCTTGTTGCCGCAGGCGGTGAGGACCAGCAGCGCACAGGCGGCTGCAACGAGCATCGGAAGGCGGGACGTCTTGTTCATGGCCCGAGTATATCCACTCGCGGGTAAATGCAGCCGCGCCAGCGCACGCGCCGCCTCATCCCGGTGGCGGCAGCGGGCGCAGCCACAGCCAGGTGCAGACGCAGGCCATGCTGCCGATCGAAAACCACTTCACCCAGGCCAGCGGGACGCACCACAGCATGACCAGCGCGCACACCAGCATGGTGAGGGTGGCCATCCACTTGCCCCGGCGGCTGACCGCGCCATGCGCCTGCCAGTCGGCGATGGCCTTGCCGAAGCGCGGATGCGACAGCAGCCAGCGGTGCAGCCGGTCGGAGCCATGCGAGGCGGCCCAGGCCGCGATCAGCACGAACACCGTGGTCGGCAACCCCGGCACGAAGATGCCGACGATGCCCACCCCGAGGCTGGCATAGGCCAGCAGCCACCACGCCCAGCGCAGGCGCGCCGGGCGTCGTCCGGGCGGTATGGGCGGCTCCGGCACGGGCACCGCTGCCGTCAGTGCGCCACGTCCAGCTGCGACAGCACGAACGCGTAGGACTCGGCCAGTTCGTGGTAGCGCTGGAAGCGGCCGGACTTGCCGCCATGGCCGGCTTCCATGTTGGTGCGGAACACGATGGGATGGGTGCCGGTGTTGACGTCGCGCAGGCGCGCCACCCACTTGGCCGGCTCCCAGTACTGCACCTGCGAATCCCACAGGCCGGTGCCCACGAACAGCGCCGGGTAGGCCTGCGCCCGCACGTTGTCGTAGGGCGAGTAGCCGAGCATGTAGTCGTAGTACGGCTTCTGCTCGGGGTTGCCCCACTCGTCGTACTCGTTGGTGGTCAGCGGGATGCTGGCGTCGAGCATGGTGGTGACCACGTCCACGAACGGCACCTGCGCCACCATCACCCGGTAGTCGCCCGGCGCCTGGTTGGCGACCGCGCCCATCAGCAGGCCGCCGGCGCTGCCACCGGACGCGGCCACCCGGTCCTTCGCCGCGTAGCCCTGCGCCACCAGCGCGCGGGTGACGTCGACGAAATCGTTGAAGGTGTTCTGCTTGTGCAGCAGCTTGCCGTCCTCGTACCAGTGGCGGCCCATTTCCTCGCCGCCGCGGATATGGGCGATGGCATAGACCACGCCGCGGTCCAGCAGGCTGACCACGCTCTGGTTGAAATACGGATCCATCGACATGCCGTAGCTGCCGTAGGCGTACTGGTACAGCGCGGCGCTGCCGTCCTTGCTGAAGCCCTTCCTGTAGACCAGCGACACCGGTACCCGGGCACCGTCGCGCGCGGTCACCCAGACGCGCTCGGTCTGGTACAGCGACGGGTCATAGCCGATCACCGGCTGCTGCTTGAGCTGGCGCCGCTCGCCGGTCTTCACGTTCAGTTCGTAGGTGGTGGCCGGCGTGGTCAGCGAGGTGTAGCTGTAGCGCAGCCAGTCGGTGTCCGGCTCGGCGTTGACCGACAGGCCCATCGAATACGCCGGCTCATCGGCCTTGACCAGCTCGCTGCGGCCGTCGGCGAACAACAGACGCACGCGTTCCAGCGCCTCGGCGCGTTCGGCGATGGCGGTATAGCCGTCGAACAGCTCGAAGCCTTCCACCAGCACCTGCGGATCGTGCTTCACCCAGTCCTGCCACTGCGCGCGCGAGGTGGCACCGTCCGGCGCGGTGACCAGCTTGAAGTTCTTCGCGCCGTCGGCATTGGTACGGATCACCCAGCGGCCGTCGAAATGGTCGGCGTCGTATTCCACGTCGCGCGCCCGCGGCGCCAGCACGGTGAAGGCCGCCGGGTCGTTGGCCGGCGCGTAGCGCAGCTCCGAGGACACGGTGCTGTCCACACCGATGGTGATGTAACGGTCGTCGCGGGTACGGCCCACGCCCATGTAGAAGCTGTCGTCGTCTTCCTCGTAGACCAGCGCGTCGCTGCTGGCCGGGGTGCCCAGCACGTGCTTCCTGACCCGCACCGTGAGCAGCGTTTCCGGGTCGTTCTCGACGTAGAACAGGGTACGGTTGTCGTCGGCCCACACCACGTTCGGCGACACCCCCTGGATCACGTCCGGCAGCAGCTGCCCGGTGGTGAGGTCCTTGAAGCGGATCACGTACTGGCGGCGGCCGACGTCATCCTCGGCCCAGGCCAGCAGGCGGTTGTCCTGGCTCACTTCCATGTCGTCGACGGCGAAGTAGCCCTTGCCCTCGGCCATGGCGTTCAGGTCCAGCAGCACCTCTTCCGGCGCCTGCATGTCGCCCTTGCGGCGGGCGTGGACCGGGTAGTCCTTGCCGGTCTCGTAGCGGGTGTAATACCAGTAGCCGCGCTCGCGGTACGGCACACTGGCGTCGTCCTGCTTGATGCGGCCGACGATCTCGGCGTAGAGCGCGTCCTGCAGCGGCTTGAGCGGCGCCATCAGCGCATCGGTGTAGGCATTCTCGGCGTTGAGGTAGGCCAGCATCGCCGGGTCCTTGCGCTCATCGTCGCGCAGCCAGTAGTACGCGTCCTCGCGCACCGCGCCGAACGGCGCCTTGACCTGGTGGGGGCGCTTTTCGGCATCGGGTGGAACGGGCGGGGAAGCGGTGGCGGTATTCATCATCAGGCTTGCGACCAACAGGCAGAGGGCGGGTTTCACGGTACGGGCTCCATGGACGGGCACGTTGCCGCCCGGGCGATGGCCGACAGTGTGCCATGGACCTTGCCGCAGGCACCGCGCGCCGCGCCGCGGCCTATGATGGCGGCGATGAACACCGCCGCCCCCACCCCGTCCGGCTACAGCCGGCGCAGCCACGAGATCGCCCCGTTCCACGTCATGTCCCTGCTGGCCCGCGCCAATGCGCTGGAGCAGGCCGGCTTCGACGTGATCCACCTGGAGATCGGCGAACCCGATTTCACCACCGCCGGACCAATCATCCGCGCCGGCCAGGCCGCGCTCGCCGCCGGCCATACCCGCTACACCGCCGCGCGCGGCCTGCCGGCGCTGCGCGAGGCCATCGCCGGCTTCTACCGCGGCCGCTACGGCCTGGAGATCGACCCGGAACGGATCCTGGTGACCCCGGGCGGATCGGGCGCGCTGCTGCTGGCCTCCAGCCTGCTGGTCGACCCGGGCCGGCACTGGCTGCTGGCCGACCCGGGCTATCCGTGCAACCGCCATTTCCTGCGCCTGGTCGAGGGCGCCGCGCAGCTGGTACCGGTCGGCCCGGACAGCGGCTACCAGCTGACCCCGGCGCTGGTCGAGCGGCACTGGAACGATGACAGCGTCGGCGCACTGGTCGCCTCGCCGGCCAATCCCACCGGCACCACGCTCGATGCCGCGCAACTGGCGGCACTGTCGGCCACGCTGAAGGCGCGCGGCGGGCACCTGGTGGTGGACGAGATCTACCACGGCCTGACCTACGGTTTCGACGCCCCCAGCGTGCTGCAGGTGGACGACGATGCGTTCGTGCTGAACAGCTTCTCCAAGTATTTCGGCATGACCGGCTGGCGCCTGGGCTGGCTGGTCGCGCCACCGGCGGCGGTGCCCGAGCTCGAGAAGCTGGCGCAGAACCTGTACATCAGCGCGCCGTCGATGGCCCAGCACGCGGCGCTGGCCTGCTTCGAGCCGGAAACCATCGCCATCTTCGAGCAGCGCCGCGAACAGTTCCGCCAGCGCCGCGACTACCTGCTGCCGGCGCTGCGCAGCCTCGGCTTCCGCATCGACGTGGAGCCGCAGGGCGCGTTCTACCTGTACTGCGACGTCAGTGGGCTCACCGACGACGCACAGGCGTTCTGCGCGCACTTCCTGGAGACCGAGCACGTGGCGTTCACCCCGGGGCTGGACTTCGGCCACCACCGCGCCCACCAGCACGTGCGCATCGCCTATACCCAGGACGTGGCGCGACTGCAGGAAGCGGTGACGCGGATCCGGCGCGGGCTGGAAAGCTGGCGCGGGGCATAGCCGCGCCGCACACACCACGGGCGCAGGCCGCGCCGCCAGTGGAAGCCCCGGAAACGACGACGCCACCGTTGCGGTGGCGTCGTCGTTTCATCCAGGCACGAAGCGGTTCATCCGCAGCGGATCATTTCCCGCCCAGCTGCTCCCACAGGAAGCTGTAGGCCAGCGCCGACATGTGCGCGGCCTGCGCATTGTTGGCCGCGCCGCCGTGGCCACCTTCGATGTTCTCGTAGTAGGTCACGTTCTTGCCGGCGTCGATCATCCTGGCCGCCATCTTGCGGGCATGGCCCGGGTGCACGCGGTCGTCGCGGGTGGAGGTGGTGAACAGCACCGGCGGGTAGTCCTTCGCCGGGTCGAACAGGTGGTACGGCGAGAAGGTCTTGATGAATTCCCAGTCCGCGGTGTCCGGGTTGCCGTACTCGGCCATCCACGAGGCGCCGGCCAGCAGGTGGCTGTAACGCTTCATGTCCAGCAGCGGCACCTGCACCACCACCGCACCAAACAGCTCCGGATACTGGGTGAGCATGTTGCCGGTGAGCAGGCCGCCGTTGCTGCCGCCCTGCACGCCCAGGTGCCTGGCGCTGGTGATCCTGCGGCTGACCAGGTCCTGCGCCACCGCCGCCATGTCCTCATAGGCCTTGTGACGGTTCTGCTTCAGCGCCGCCTGGTGCCAACGCGGGCCGTACTCGCCGCCGCCGCGGATGTTGGCCACGACATACACGCCGCCCTTGTCCAGCCATGCGCGGCCCATGCCACCAGAATAGGACGGGGTCAGCGAGATCTCGAAACCGCCGTAGCCGTACAGCAGGGTCGGGTTGGAGCCGTCCAGCTTCATGTCCTTGCCGTGTACCACGAAGTACGGCACGCGGGTGCCGTCCTTGCTGGTGGCGAAGTGCTGTTCGATCACCTTGCCGCTGGCGTCGAAGAACGCCGGCATGGTCTTGAGCACTTCCGGCTGCTGGCCGATCTGCGCCAGCGACAGCGTAGTCGGGGTCAGGTAATCGGTGACGGTCATCCACACCGCGTCGCTTTCATCCGGATCGACGGCGCCGACCCCGATGGTGCCGAAGGCCGGGGCGCCGACGAAATCGCTGCTGGTCCAGCCGTCCTTGCCGTGGGTCAGCACCTTCAGGCGGTTCTTGACGTCATCGAGCACGTTGAGCACGACATGGTTGCGGGTCCATGCCGCGCCGGCCAGCGAGGTGGTGTCGGTCGGTGCGAACAGCACGTCGAACTCGCGCTTGCCGGCCATGAAGTCGTCGAACTTCGTCGCCAGCAGCGAGCCGGCGGCGTAGGTCTTGCCACCCACGGTCCACGGCTCGCGCAGTTCCAGCGTCAGCCACTCGCGGCGCACGCCCTTCTCGGCCGAATTGGGCGCGTCGACCTTGGTCAGCGCGCCGCCGGCACCGATCAGGAACAGCTCGTTGTTGTAGAAGGCGATGGTGCGGCTGACGAAGTCACGCTCGAAGCCCGGGGTGTCGTCATGCATCGCCGCGATGTACATGTCCTGCGGCGTACCCTCGTACACCGGGGTGGCCGCCGACATCGGCGTGCCGCGCTTCCAGCGCTTGACCACGCGCGGATAGCCGGAAGTGGTCATCGTGCCGTCGCCGAAATCGGTGTAGACGAACACGTTGTCCTGGTCGATCCAGCCCAACCCGCCCTTGGCCTCCGGACGGAAGAAGCCGTCCTTGATCCATTCCTTCCTGGCAACGTCGAACTCGCGGGTGACGTCGGCGTCGGCACCGCCGCGCGACAGCGCGATCAGGCAGCGCGTGTACTGCGGGCGCAGGCAGTTGGCGCCATGCCACACCCAGTTCTCGCCCTCGGCCTTGTTCAGCGCGTCCAGGTCCAGCACGGTTTCCCACAGCGGTTCGGCCTTGCGGTACTCAACCAGCGTGGTGCGGCGCCAGACGCCGCGCTCGTGCTGCTTGTCCTTCCAGAAGTTGTAGTAGTAATCGCCGATCTTCTCGACGCCGGGGATCTTGGCGTCCGAATCCAGCACCGCGCGGATGCCGGCCTCCATCTCCTTGAACTGCGGGCTCTGCGCCAGCCGTGCCTCGGCCTTGGCGTTCTGTTCCTTTACCCATGCCAGTGGCTTGTCGCCGGTGACGTCCTCCAGCCAGGCGTACGTGTCCTTGCCTTCATCGGCGGCCATGACGGCTCCGGACAGGCTGGCGGAAATCAGGCCCGCGGCGAGGCAGGCGGAAGTGAGTCGGGACATGATGGCTCCATGCGGTCATAAGCCGCGCACGCTAGCACAGCCGCCCTGCCGCGTTCCCCTGTCGAAGGTCAGGCCGCCCGCACCGCGCCGACACGACGCGCCCGGCGCAGGCGCCGCGCCTGCGGCCGCTGCCGGCCGCCCGCATGCTGGCGCCGGTTGCGCCAGGCCGCGGGCAGGCGGAACCGGTACAGCGCCCACCACGCACTCAACGGCATGCCCAGCAGCCACAACGGCAGCCAGCCGATCCAGGCGTTGCTGCCGCGCATGGCCGGCCACACCAGTACCAGGGCCAGCCCCGCAAGCGCGGCCTGTCTGACGCAGCGCAGCACGCGCGGATCGGGATGTTCGACGGCAGTGCGGCGGGACGACTCGGTCATGACACGCTCCGGTAACGGGTTGGGGCACATGCTGCCGGGCATCCATCTCAGAGGTTGCGACCGGGCATTGACGCATCCATCGCCGCCCATCGAACATGCTTGTGTCACCCACCATGGCGCTCCACTCCGCAATGCGACCCATTCCCGCGTTCCTGTCCGCTTTGTTGCTGAGCCTGACCCTGCCGCTGGCGCCGGCCCTCGCACAGGACGCCACCGCGGCCGCCCCCCAGGCCGAGGGCATCGCCGAAGGCCCGATCGACCTGCAGCGCTTCATGGGGCGCTGGTACGTGATCGGACGGGTGCCGAATTTCGTCGAGCGCGGCCATGTCGCCAGCGTCAACACCTACACCCTGCGCGGTGGCGACCGGGTGTCGATCCGCTACCAGTTCCGCGACGGCTTCAATGCGCCTGAAGAAGAGCTCGACCTGCGCGCGCGCGTGGACGAGGACAGCGGCAACCGCCGCTGGCGCACCTGGTTCTACAAGGTGGTGCCCACCCACACCCGCGTGCTGGAAGTGGCGCCGGATTATTCCTGGGCGCTGATCGGCTACCCGGGCCGCGAAATGGCGTGGATCTTCGCGCGCGAGCCGGACATGGACGCCACGCTGTACCGGCAGCTGGCATTGCGCCTGCGCGACCGCTACGAGGTCAACACCGACAAGCTCAAGCGCGTGCCGCAGCACCCGGCGCAGGTCGGCAAGCTCGGCTTCGAGGTCCCCAACCGCGACTGAGCGGCCCCGCCGAAGCCGGCGGGTTTGACCTGCGTCAATGGCCGCGCGCCTGCCGCGGCCTAGCATGGGTGTCCTTCGACCGGGACAACGCCATGACCGATGCTCCTGCCCGTCCTTCCGCTCCCCGGCCTGCGCGGCGACGATGAACGCGCGGCGGCAACGGCCGGCAGCACGCCGGCATTCCCGCAACCGGCGGGTGGCGGCATGAGCCGCTCGCGGCCGCTGGTGTATTCGTGTTCGGGCTGCTCCAGCGCGGCGCAGATGGCCAACCACCTGGCACTGCGGCTGGACCGTGCCGGCCAGGCGGAGATGTCCTGCATCGCCGGGGTCGGGGGCGGCGTTGCCGGGCTGGTACGCACCGCGCGCAGCCGGCGCCCCATCCTCGCCCTGGACGGCTGCGTGCTGCATTGCGTTTCCGCCTGCCTGGCGAACGCGGGCGTGGTCGCCGACACCCACCTCGTCCTGTCCGATTACGGGGTGAAGAAGCTCAAGCATGCCGATTTCGATGCCACCGAGGCCGAAGCGGTCTACGCCACGCAGGTGCTGCCGGCCGTGCAGGCGCTCAACCAGGAAAAAACGCATGGCTGAACAGGCACGCGGGCTGGCACCGGTGCGGCTGGCCATCGACGGCGTGGATGACGGGCTGGTGCTGCTGCTGGCCACGCGCAAGCGGCTGGCACGGCTGGCCGGGCGCATCAAGGCCCATGCGGGCGTCCAGGGCCGCGATGGCGCGCGCGAACAGCGCGTGCGCCACCGGGCCGAGCGCCTGGCCTCGGTGCTGGGGGTGCCGCCGGAGACCGCCAGCGGCGTGCTGGCACTGGCCATCGGCGACGCCTGCCGCACGCAAGGGCTTGAACCTGATCTGGATCAAGGAGCAATCGCGGGCAATGCCCCGATCATCGCCCCCATGATGCACACCCATGACGCTTACCCGCCGACACCGGCGCAGACCCTGCTGCGGCTGCTGCCGCCGCCCCGCCGCATCGCCCCGCTGCTGCGGGTGATGCCGCCGCCGGTGCACAAGCGCCTGCTGGAACGGGCGATGGCCCGGGTACTGGCCGCGCCGCTGCGCGACGGCACGCTGGATTTCATGGCCGGCCGCCGGCTGGGCATCGAGGTCAGCGACCTTGGCCTGCGTTGGGTGGTGGAGCTGCAGGGCCAGCGCCTGGCAGCGGTCGACGCCGCTGCCGAAGCCACCGTGCGCGGCAGCGCCACCGACCTGCTGCTGCTGGCCGGGCGGCTGGAAGACGCCGACACCCTGTTCTTCCAGCGGCGACTGGTGCTCACCGGCGACGTCGAGCTGGGCCTGACCGCACGCAACCTGCTGGACCGGCTGCCGTGGGAAAGCGTGCCGCTGGGGTTGCGCATCGCGCTCAACCGCGGCGCACGCCTGGCCCGCGCGGCACGCAGCGCGCACCAGGCGCGGGCCTGAGCAGCGGCGCGCCTCCGATGCCCGCGCCGGCACCGCGCGGGAGCCCTCCCTCCCACCCCGGTACCGCATGAACGCCTCCACCACGCCCGCCTGGCACCCCGAGCTCGAAGTGCGCTACGCACCGCTGGTCGACACCCTGGAACGGCTGATCCCGTGCCTGGAGGTGCCGCTGCACCTGCCCTGGATCGACGCCATCGGCGAACTCAAGCGCCAGCGTGGCGCGGTGATCATGGCGCACAGCTACCAGTCGCCCGAGATCTTCCACGGCGTGGCCGACGTCACCGGCGATTCGCTGGCGCTGGCGCAGGCGGCGGCCGACTGCGACAGCGAGCTGATCGTGCTGTGCGGCGTCCACTTCATGGCCGAAAGCGCCAAGATCCTGGCCCCGGGCAAGACCGTGCTGATCCCCGACCCGGACGCCGGCTGCTCGCTGGCCGCCTCGATCACCGCCGACGACGTGCGCGCCCTGCGCGCGCAGCATCCGGGTATACCGGTGGTGAGCTACGTCAACACCAGCGCGGCGGTGAAGGCCGAATCCGACGCCTGCTGCACCTCGGCCAACGCGGCGCAGGTGGTCGAAGCCATTGCCGCCGAGTTCGGCACCGGCAAGGTGATCTTCCTGCCCGACCGCTACCTCGGCGCCTGGGTCGCACAGCAGACCGGTGTCGAACTGGTGCTGTGGAACGGCCAGTGCGAGGTGCACGAGAAGTTCACCGCGATCGAAGCCCGGCACACCCGCGAGCGCTTCGACGCGAAGATCGTGGCGCACCCGGAATGCCCGCCGGACGTGCTGGCCGAAGCCGATTTCGTCGGCTCGACCAGCGCGATGGGGCGCTGGCTGGCGCAGGAAAAGCCGGCACGGGTGGCGATGATCACCGAGTGCTCGATGGCCGACAACCTGCGCAACCAGTTCCCGCAGGTGGAGTTCATCAAGCCCTGCAACCTGTGCCCGCACATGAAGCGGATCACCCTGCCCAACATCCATGCCTGCCTGCGCGAGCTGCGCCACGAGGTCACGGTGCCGGACGACATCGCCCGGCGCGCGCGCACGGCACTGCAGCGCATGTTGGCGGTGGGCCGTCGCGACGCGGTGTGAACGCGCCCATCCTCATCGTCGGCGGGGGCATCGCCGGGCTGGCGACGGCGCTGGCCGCCGCGCCAACGCCGGTACTGCTGCTCACCCGTGCGCGTGAAGGCAGTGATGTGGCCAGCACGCTGGCGCAGGGCGGCATCGCCGCGCCGGTCGGCGATGGCGACACCGCACAGGCCCATGCGCACGACACCTGCGTGGCCGGCAGCCAGCACAACGACCCTGCCGCGGTCGAGCGGCTGACCGGCGACGCGGTGGCCGCGGTCGAATGGCTGCAGCACCAGGGCGTCGCCTTCGACCGCGACCCCGGGGGTGCGCTGCAGCTCGGCCGCGAGGGTGGCCATGACCGCGCGCGCATTGTCCATGCAGGCGGCGATGCCACCGGCGCGAAAGTGATGCAGGCCCTGGTCACGGCCGCGCGCCGCGCGCCGCACATCCATCGCTGCGCGGGCCTGGATGTCACCGGCCTGCTGCTGCGCGATGGCCACGCCTGTGGCGTCCATGCGCTCGATGCCTTTGGCCATGCCGAGCGGATCCACGGGTGCGCGGTGGTGCTCGCCACCGGCGGCATCGGCGGGCTGTTCGCCCGGACCAGCAACCCGGCCGATGCCGACGGCAACGGGCTGGCGCTGGCCCTGGCCGCGGGCGCCGCGCTGCGCGACCTGGAGTTCGTGCAGTTCCATCCCACCGCGCTTGCCGTGCCCGGGCTGCACAGCCTGCCGCTGGTCACCGAGGCGCTGCGCGGCGCCGGCGCGCGGCTGCTCGACGCCGAAGGCCGGCCATTGATGGACGGCGTGCATCCGCTGGCCGATCTGGCGCCGCGCGATGTCGTCGCGCGGCAGGTCTGGCAGGCCTGCCGCGAGGGCGGCGCATGGCTGGATGCGCGCGGCATCGGCACGACCTTTCCCGCGCGCTTCCCCACGGTGTTCGCAGCCTGCATGCAGCACGACATCGACCCGCGTCTGCAGCCGATCCCGGTGACGCCGGCCGCGCATTTCCACATGGGCGGCATCGCCGTCGATACCGATGGCCGCAGCTCGCTGCCCGGCCTGTACGCGGTGGGCGAAGCAGCCTGCAACGGCGTGCACGGGGCCAACCGCCTGGCCAGCAACTCCCTGCTGGAAGGCGTGGTCTTCGGCCGCAGGCTGGGGACGCTGCTGGGTGCACTGCCGGGCACCGGCGCGAGGCACGGAGGATGCACGCTGGTGCGGCGCGGCCCATCGCTCGATGCCATACGCATTGCCGGCCTGCGCGAAACGATGATGCAGGCCATGGGGCCGGTGCGCAGCGGCAAGGCCCTGCAGGCCGCCCTGCTCAAGTACCAGGCAGCGGACGGGTGGCAGGGCGGACTGGCGCGCACGCTGCTGGCGGCGGCGCTGCGCCGCACGCAGAGCCTGGGCGCGCATTTCCTGGCCGACTGAACCCGTCGCGGCATGCCGGCTGCCCATGGCTGGCGGCAGCGGGACCGAACCAACGCATGCAGTGGCGGCCGGTTTGGCTGACGCGACCATTGCGCCCCCGCATTCCAGATCCGCGCGCGCGCTCATGGCCGGAGCACTGCCCATTCAGGCCGACAGGCGCTGCCTGTGGGCCGCATTTCCGCACCGCGGTGCGGCAACGCGACGGCGGGTTCCGCTCAGGCCTGCATGCGCATGCCCGGCTCGCCGTGCCAGTAGCCGTTGCGCTGGCCCAGCCGCGGCGGCACCGTCGCACTGGTGCGTGCCTCGTCGAAATGCCGCACCACCGCTTCCATGCCTTCGGCCTGCGGATACAGGCGCAGGATGTCCACGCCCAGCGTGCGCAGCTCCGGCAGCTCGGGCCCAAGGTCGGTGGTTTCCTCGCCCTGCACCGAGATGCCGTTGATGCGCAGGAACGGGCGGCCCTCGCGGGTGGCCAGCGGCATGCCGTCGGGATGGTCGATGCAGCGGAAGCCGCACTGGTCCTTGGGCACGTCCAGCGCGCGCGCGGTGAAGCAGCGCGCCGAGTACGACAGCGGCAACCGGCCCCAGGCGGTCACTTCCAGTTCCGGCATCGCGCCGCCGGCGGCGACGAAGGCCTGCTTGAGTTCGCCGATCAGCGTGCGCCCCTGCTCGACGCCGGGCACCCAGCGACGCATGCCGTCCTCGGCCAGCATCGCCAGTGCGCGATGGTTGTAAACGTTGAGCGAAGGCCCGGCCACGAACGGCCGGCCCTTCTCCCGGCACAACTGCACCGCGGACAGGTCGTTGGCCTCTATCCAGAAGCCGCCGTGCGACACCTGGCGGTCAAGCACGCCCAGTTCCGACTCGGCCTCGATCAGCGCCAGCGTCGACAGCACGATCTGCTTGCCGGAAGCGGCCAGCTCCTCGGCGAGCGCCAGCCAGTCGGCAGTGCGCAGTTCGCGGCGTTTGCTGCACACGGTCTCGCCCAGGTAGACCACGTCCAGCGGCCAGTGGATCGCCTCGCGATAGAACGCCAGCGTGCGCTCGCGCGGCCAGAAGTACTGCAGCGGGCCAAGGCTGATCTTCATCGTCGCTCCTTCAATGCCAGGCGCGGTGGTACGGGCCGAGCGTGGTCTGGTGGCCTTCGGCGTGGCGCGCCAGTTCGGCCTGCCACTCGGGCCGTGCCTGCCAGTGCGCGGGATCGGCGGCGAGCTGGTCGATGGCCCTGCGCCAGGTGCGCGTGACCGAACCGACGTAGGCCACGCCACGCTGGCGGCCCTCGATCTTCAGTGCGGCCACGCCGATCTGCTTGAGCCGCGGAAGCAGCTCCATGGTGTTGAGGCTGGTCGGCTCTTCCAGTGCATGGAAAACCTCGTCGCCGACCTCGAAGCGGCCCTTGCACACGGTCGGGTAGCCGGCCGGCTCGTCCGGCTTGAACGCGTCGATCAGCACGTCGTTGAGGCGCACGCTGCGGCTGCCGTCGGTGTGCTCGTCCCAGCGCACGAATTTGGCCGGGGAACACACGCCATGGCGGTTCGGCGAGGCACCGGTAACGTAGCTGGACAGCTGGCAGCGGCCTTCGACCATGATGCACAGGCTGCCGAAGGCGAACACCTCCAGTGCGACCGGCGACCTTTCGCACAGGCGTTCGACCTGCTGGATGGACAACACCCGCGGCAATACCGCGCGGCTGATGCCGAAGCGCTCGTACGCATAGCGCAGCGCCGGCGCGGTGGTGGCCGAGCCCTGCACCGACAGATGGCGCGGCAGCCGCGGGTGCGTGCGCATGGCGTAATCGAGCACCGCCATCTCCGCGGCGATGATGGCGTCGGCGCCAAGCGCGGCGGCCTTGTCCACGGCCGCGTACCAGTCGCCCAGGCGCGCGCTTTCGGGATAGGTGTTCAATGCCAGGTAGACGGATGCGCCGTGCGCATGCGCATAGCGGATGCCGGCACGCAGTTCGTCGTCCGAGAAGTTCAGGCCGGGGAATGCACGTGCGTTGGTCTGGTCGCGGAAGCCCGCGTACACCGCGTTGGCCCCGGCATCCACCGCCGCCTGCAGGGCCGGCAGGTTGCCGGCGGGACATACCAGTTGCATGCGGAGGCTCCGGCCGGGGGAGCCGGCATGATCCTGCGGGCAGCCACATGCGTCCTTGACGTGGGTCAAGCGCCGCGCCCGCACGCCGTTGACGTGGATCATGGGCACCGGCGCGCCTGCATGTGATGCTGCGGCACGGATGGGCATCGGCCCATCGTTCCGGAGAACACCATGCGACGCACGACCCTGCTTTGCGCCCCGCTGCTCATCCTCGCGGGCGCGCTTTCCTCCGCGACCGCCGCCGCGCAGTCCGCCCACGAGGGGCATGCCGCGCATGCGCCGACCACCGCGACGGCGACGGCACCCGCGCAGCGCTGGACCAGCGACGCGCCGCTGCGCGAGGGCATGCGTTCCATCCGCGTGGCGGTGCAGGCGCTGGAGCATTACGAGCACGGCCACATGGGCATCGCCCAGGCGAGCAGCACGGTGGCGCTGATCGATACCGCGGTCAACGACATCTTCGCCAACTGCAGGCTCGAGCCCGAAGCCGACGTGGCACTGCATGGCCTGCTGGCACGGTTCCTGGCCGGTGCCGAGGCGGTGCGCACGTCGCAGCAGGTGCCAGTGGCGGAGATCGCCGCCATGCGCGCGGCGCTGGCACGCTACCCGCAGCTTTTCGACGACCCGGCATGGGATGCCGCCACCGACTGATCAGTGCGCGATCACCGCGCGCCACAGCGCGTCGACGCGGCGCTCCACCTCCGGGTCGGGCTGGATCGGCCGGCTCCAGGTGCGGGAGGTTTCCGCCGGCCATTTGTGGGTGGCATCCAGTCCCAGCTTGGACCCCAGGTTCGGGGTCGGGCTGGAGAAGTCCAGGTAATCGATGGGCGTGTTCTCCACCAGCATGCTGTCGCGCGCCGGGTCCACCCGCGTCGAGATAGCCCAGATCACCTGCGACCAGTCGCGCACGTCGATGTCGTCGTCGGTGACGATCACGAACTTGGTGTAGGTGAACTGGCGCAGGTAGGACCAGATGCCCATCATGATCCGCCGCGCGTGGCCCGCGTACTGCTTGCGGATGCTCACCACGGCGATCCGGTACGAGCATGCTTCCGGTGGCAGGTAGAAATCCACGATCTCGGGGAACACCTTGCGCAGGATCGGCACGAACACGTCGTTCAGCGCCATCGACAGCACCGAGGGCTCGTCGTACGGGGCGCGCCCCATGTAGCTGCCGTGGTAGATCGCGCCGGTGCGCATGCGCATGCGTTCGACGGTGAGCACCGGGAAGGTGTCCTGCGCGTTGTAGTAGCCGGTGTGGTCGCCGAACGGACCTTCCAGCGCGGTGTCGCCGGGGTGGATGAAGCCCTCCAGCAGGATCTCCGCGCCGGCCGGCGCGTCCAGCCCGGTCAGGGCGCTGCGCCACAGCCGGGTGCGCGATGCCCGCAGCAGCCCCGCGAACTCGTATTCGGACAGCGTGTCGGGTACCGGCGCCACCGCGGCCAGCAGGGTCGCCGGGTCGGCGCCGATCGCCACCAGCACCGGGAACGGCCTGCCCGGGTGCGCGGCCTGCCAGTCGGCGAAGTCCAGCGCGCCACCGCGGTGCGGCAGCCAGCGCATGATCACCCGGTTGCGGCCGATCACCTGCTGGCGGTAGATGGCCACGTTCTGCCGTGGCTGGCGGGTGCCGCGGGTGACCACCAGGCCGAAGGTGATCAGCTTGCCCGCGTCCTGCGGCCAGCAGCGCTGCACCGGCAGCACGCCCAGATCGACGTCCTCGCCGCTGCGCACGTCCGCGTCGAACGCGGCCTCGTCCACCCGGCGCGGCGCCACGTGCGCCAGCTGCGCCAGTTCCGGCCAGTGCGCCAGCGCCTGGCGCAGGTTGCCGGGCCAGCGCGGCTCCTTGACCGCGGCCAGCAGTTCGCCGAGTTCGCGCAGCGAGGCCAGCGGGCGCCCGGCCAGGGCCAGCTCGATCCGGCGGCTGTGCCCGAACAGGTTGCCCAGCAGCGGGTGCGCCGAGCCGGTTGCCGGCATCAGCAGCGCCGGCCCCTGCGCCCGCAGCGCGCGCAGGCACAGCGCGGTGCTTTCCAGTTCCGGATCCACCGGCACGGCGAGTTCGCGCAGCTGGCCGCAGGCACCCAGGTGCTGCAGGAAACCGCGCAGATCGTGGAAGGCCATGCGGCGGCTCCGGGCCATCGGGGACACCGATTCTGGCGACGCGGCCGGCATCGCCCCATGACCTGGGTCAAGCGCGCCGGCTTTGCGGCGCGGGCCGGGTCAGTCGTAGTTGCTCAGCGCCAGCGACAGCAACGCCTTGGCCTGCTCGCGCAGCGACTGCGGCTCGACGATCTCCGCGTCCGAGCCGTAATGCAGCACGTCCATCAGCAGTTCCCGCGACACGCTGTACGGCACCTTCAGCTCATAGCGGCCGTCGGCCAGGAAGCGGCCCTGCTGCCTGGAGTGCCAGTGCTCGTCGGCCACCCAGCGCGCCGCCTTGGCGCTGAACACGATGGTCGCCCAGCCCTTGGGCGCGCCGGAGAAGATGCCGTAGCCGGCGCCCAGCTGCGCGTCCAGTTCGCTGTCATCGATGTCGCGCGCGGCCTGGTCGATCACCCGCGCCTTGTGGATGCGGTCCACAGCGAAGCTGCGCAGCGCCTCGCGACCATGGTCCCAGGCATCCAGGTACCAGTTGTCGCGGTAATGGGTGATGCGCTGCGGCGAGACCGTGCGCCGGGTGACCTCGTCGGTGGAACGCGCCCGGTAATCGAAGGACAGCTGGCGGCGCTCGAGCACGCCCGAAGCCACCGTGCGGAAGCTGGCCTCGTCGAGCTTGCGGCCGCGATGCGGGATCACCCGCACCCGCTCCACCGGCCACGTCGACGCACCGGCCTGGGCCGCCAGCAGGCTTTCGATGCGCTGCTGCAGCGGTGCCAGCACCGAGGACAGCACGCCGCCGCCGGTGCGTGCCAGCAGGTGCTGGGACGCCAGCAGCGCATGCAGCTCCTCCGAGCTCAGCCACAGCCCGGGCAGCTCGAAACGGTCGCTTTCCCCGCTCTGGTAGCGGAAACCCGCCTCGCCGTCGCCCTCCACCGGCGCCATCAGGGCGTCGCGCAGGAAGGCCAGGTCGCGGTAGACCGTGGCCCGTGAACAGCCCAGTTCCTCCTGCAGGCGCGCCACCGTGATCGGGTAGCGCGCGGACTTGAGCAGGCGATGCAGTGCGTTGATGCGTTCATAGCGGTCCATGGCCCGATTATGTCCGACTCGGAGGTGAATGGCGCGCGGCGGGCATGGCGCCAGGCTTAACCGTGGGCCAAGCGCCGCCCGGCGGGCGCAGCGGGCGCGGCGGGGTCATCCGGTATCATGAAAACGGTTCCCGTTCCCGCCTTCTCCCTGGAGACTTCCCGATGTCCCTGCGTGTTTCCCTGCTCCTGCCGCTGCTGTTGTGCGCCCCGATGGCGTGGGCGGACGATGCTTCCGACCCTGCCGCGATGACCTCGCCCTGGAGCGGCAGCGGCGGCGAGCTCGGGTTCGCCTCGGCGCGTGGCAACAGCTCCACCGAAAGCCTCAATGGCCGCCTCAAGCTGCGCTACACCGACGACGACTGGGTGCACAGCATGGACCTGTTCGGCCTGCGCTCCAGCGCCGAGTACAAGCAGACCGACGACAACGGCAACACCTACCGCGAGCGCCAGACCACCGCCAACCGCTATACCGCGGGCGCCGGCAGCGCCCTGCAGCTGGGCGAACACCGCCAGCTGACCGCCACGGTGCGCTACGAAAGCGATGATTTCGCGACCTACGACCGCCAGGGCAGCTTCGGTCTCGGCTACGGCACCCGGTTGATCGACGGCGAGCGCCTGGTGCTGGACACCCAGATCGGCCCCGGCGTGCGCCGCTCGCACAACTCCGAGACCGACGAGAACCGCACCGGGCTGATCGGCCGCGGCCTGTTCGACCTGAAGTTCGGCCTCACCGACAACACCGACCTGGTAAATACCCTGCTGGTCGAATCCGGCTCGTACAACACCTTCGCGCAGAACGATTTCGGCGTCTCGGTGGCGATGAACCGCCATTTCGCGCTCAAGGCCGGCTGGCAGGCCCGCTACAACAGCGACGTGGCCGAGGACAAGCGCAAGACCGACACCCTGGCCACGATGAACGTGGTCTACAGCTTCAAGTAAGCGAGCACGACGCGGGGCTGGCCCGGGCCGGCGGCTGACCGCCGGCAGCGGGCCGCCGTTCCCGCCGACGCCGCGGTCTCAGCGCAGCAGTTCGCCGGCGCCGCCGTCCAGCAGCTGGCGCGCGACATCCCGGCCCAGCGATTCCGGATCATTGCCCGGGCTCTGGGCCTGCGCGCGCACCGCGCGCCCGTCGGCGACACCGCCGACCAGCCCCTGCAGCCACAGGTCCTCGCCGCGCCATTGCGCCAGCCCGGCCACCGGCACGTGGCAGCTTCCGTCCAGCGCGCGGTTCATCGCCCGCTCGGCCTCCACGCAGGCGCGGGTGCCGGCATGGTCCAGCACCGCCAGCAGCGCGATCACGTCGGCCGCATCGGCGCGGCATTCCACCGCCACCGCTGCCTGCGCCGGCGCCGGCAGCCACTGCGGTGCGCGCAGGCGGTCGCGGATCCGCGTACCCAGCTCCAGGCGCTCGAGCCCGGCGCAGGCCAGGATGATGGCGTCGTAATCGCCGGCGTCGAGCTTGGCCAGGCGGGTATTGACGTTGCCGCGCAGGTCGCGCGCCTGCAGGTCCGGGCGCAGCGCGCGCAACTGCGCCTGGCGGCGCAACGACGAGGTGCCCACCACTGCGCCGTGCGGCAGCGCGTCCAGGGTGGCATGGCGGTTGGAAACGAAGGCATCGGCCGGATCGGCGCGTTCCAGGATCGCCGGCAGCGCGAACGGCGCATCCAGTTCCATCGGCACGTCCTTGAGCGAGTGCACCGCGCAGTCGGCCTCCCCGCGCAGCATCGCCAGTTCCAGCTCCTTGAGGAACAGGCCCTTGCCACCGATGGCGGCCAGCGAGCGGTCCAGGACCTCGTCGCCGCGCGTGCTCATCGGCACCAGTTCGACCGACAGGCCCGGGTGCGCCTGGCGCAGGCGGGCGGCGACGTGTTCGCTCTGCCACAGGGCGAGCGGGCTCTTGCGGGTGGCGATGCGCAGCATGTTCATGGCGCCATTATCGGCGCAGGACTCACGTGCCGGCCAGTTCCGCCTTCAACGCCGCCACGCAGCGGCGGCTGACCTCCAGCGGCTGCGCCACCCCGCGCAGCACCGCCTGCACCTGCCCGGCCGCGGTCCGCCGCAGCTCCTGCAGGCGTTCACGCGAGACCAGGCAATTGCGGTGGATACGCACGAAGCGGGTGCCGAACTCCTCCTCCAGCGAGCGCAGCGATTCCTCGATCAGGTCCTCGCCGTGCACATGGTGGACCACCACGTACTTCTCCTCGGCCTGCAGGTAGAACACGTCCTCCAGCGGGATCACCCGCAGGTTGCCGCGCAGCCGCGCGCACAGCACCCGGCGTCCGCCCGCGGCGGGAGCCGCCCCCCCGACCCGTCCGGCCAGGAAGGTACGGGCCCGCTCCAGCGCGGCCGCCAGCCGTTCGGCACGCACCGGCTTCATCAGGTAATCGATGGCCGCCGCCTCGAACGCCGACAGCGCATGCGACTCGTAGGCGGTGCAGAACACCACCGCCGGGCGCGGTTCGAGCCGCGCCAGGTGCCGCGCCACGTCCAGGCCGTCGATGCCCGGCATGGCGATGTCCAGCAGCACCACGTCCGGCTGCGCGCGCGCGCAGGCTTCGAGCGTCGCCTGGCCGTCGCCGGCCTCGGCCACCACCGCCACGTCACCGTGCGCGGACAACAGCATGCGCAGGCGTTCGCGCGCCAGCGGCTCGTCATCGGCAATGAGTACCTTCATCGCCACTCCCCTGCCCTGCATTGCTCCCCGGATGACGCATGTTAGCCAACCCCGGCACGCTCCGGCAGCCACCACCCGCCCCGCCAGCCACGGATTCAGCCCGCTGCGAAGCGCGCCTGCAGCCAGTCGCCAAGGGCCTGGATTTCCTCGGCGCAGACCTGGTGCGCCATCGCATAGCGGTGCCATTCCACCTCGAATCCCAGTTGCCGGAGCACCTGCAGGCTGTGCTCGGCGACCTGTACCGGGATCACCGGGTCACCGCTGCCATGGGCCATGAATACCGGCTGCGCGGTGGCGCCTGCTGCCAGCTGCGCGGCGGCGGCATCCACTTCCGGCAGGTAGGTGGACAGCGCGACCAGCCCGGCCAGCGGCGACTGCTGCCGCAGGCCGGTGGACAGGGTGATGGCGCCGCCCTGCGAAAAGCCGGCCAGCAGGATGCGTTCGCGCGGCGTGCCACGGGCCTGTTCGCGGGCGATCAACGCCTCCACCTGGGCCACGGATTCGGCCACGCCGCTGGCGTCGGCACGGCTGCGGAAGTCCAGGCTGACGATGTCGTACCACGCGCGCATCGGCATGCCGTTGTTGATGCTGACCGGACGCTTGGGCGCATGCGGGAACACGAAGCGGATCGCCGGCCAGTGCGGCCGTACCAGCTCCGGCACGATCGGCGCGAAGTCATGGCCATCGGCACCCAGCCCGTGCAGCCAGATCACCGACCATTCCGGCGCCGCGCCGGTTTCCTGTTCCACTGTTTCCAGCATTGCATGCGACTCCAAGGGACCGGGTTGCATTATGCCTGCGCAGGCGGGAGGCCAAGCCATTGCGGTTGCGGTTGCGGTTGCGGTTGCGGTTGCGGTTGCGGTTGCTCCCAGCTTTTGACTCCCTCTGGCCGTAGAGCGAGCCGAGCACCGCAGCGGGCCGATGGGTGAAGAGGCGCGCGTGTCTGAGCGAAGCGAGTTGTGCGCCGCCCCCTCGGCACGCGAGGCGCGCAGGGGACCGATGCGGCGCAGCCGCATCGGCTTGCGGCCCGGCCCGTGCTTTCTCTTGGTTACTTCTCTTTGCACGAGCAAAGAGAAGTAACTCGCTCCTGCGAAGCAGGGGCGAAAGCTCTGCTTTCAAGCCTTTCCCTTGGCCTTGCCCGTTTTTGGCTAGCAGGTTCTCCTCCTGCACCTCCTCTTGCTTCTGAACCTCAAGGAATCGAGGCCGACAAAAGCAGGATCAAAGGCTTTCGCTCCCCTTCGAGGAGCGAGCCACCTTTCTTTGCTCGTGCAAGAAAACGTGGCCCAAAGAGGCGCTTTTCAACAGCCGAATGGCGAGTCAACACGCCCCTGCCTCCGCGCCCTCCGTACCTGCGGCACTCCGGGTCCACTCCGCCGCCGGGATTTTTCGACGAGACATCCCTGTCTCATCGAAAAACGGCGTGCCCGCCCGCTTCGCTGCCGAGTCCGGGGCAGGCGCCGTGCGGCGCCCGCCCGTCCGGCGGGGCGAAGCAGTGCTTCGCCTATTTCCGCCGAACCCATGCACGCCGCCCTTCGGGTTACTCCCGCCGGCTCCGTCGCTACAGAAGGGGACCCGGAAATCAAAAGCGCAGAAGCAAAAGCACGAGCAACCGCGAAGGCGAAGGCGAAGGCGAAGGCATCTTCAACCCTCGAACCGTTTCACACCCGATCCGTTCTGCAGCCGAAACCAGGAGCCGGTCGTCAGTAGAACGGGGACCGCCGTGCTACTCCACGGAAAGCGGCGTCTGCATCGCCGCCGCACGCAGTTCCGCCGCACGCACCAGCACCGGCGGCGGTGCACTCTCCTCGGGAATGGACAGCAACCGGTGCCGGCGCAGCCAGTCGCCGATCTTGCGCGAGGAGGTCAGCCCTACCACCGGCACAGCCAGCACCATGCCGATCACTACCGGCGCCATCCACGCCGCCAGCGACGGCGACACGGCGTAGGCCATCGCCCCCATCACCAGGCCGAACACGCTCAGCCCGCCGTAGCTGCGCAGCAAGGCGATCCATGACACCCGGCCGTCGTCGCGCTGCTGCGCGTCCCAACCCGAGTCCTTGCCGGCCAGCACCTCGGCCACGCCGCGCGACTGTACGTACATCACCACCGGCGCCATCAGGGCCGCAAGCAGCGTTTCCAGCAGCATCGAGACGAATGCGCGCAGCGCGCCGCCGCAGCCCTGCCGCTCGCTGCGCGCGCTGAGCATGGCCACGTAGCCCATCGCCTTGGGCGCCAGCAGCACGCCCATGGTGACCGCAAACACCCACAGCACGCCCTGCTGGTCCAGCCCGCGCCAGTAGTGCGCCGGCGACAACCGCAGGTGCAGCTCCTCGGCCAGGTCGATGCCACCATGGATCAGCGGGATCGCCATGCCGATCAGCATCAGCATCGCCCACATCGGTGCGGTGAAGTAATGGCCGATGCCGACCAGCATGTGCACCCGGCTGATCCAGTGCAGGCCGGCGGCGGTGACCACCTTGGAGTGCTGCAGGTTGCCCTGGCACCAGCGGCGGTCGCGGATGAGCAGGTCGGTCAGCGTCGGCGGCCCTTCCTCGTAGCTGCCCTGGAGGTAGGGCACCATGTGCGCCGCCCAGCCGCCACGGCGCATCAGCGCGGCCTCGACGAAATCGTGGCTGAGCACGTGCCCGCCGAACGGCTTGCGCCCGGGCAGCTCCGGCAACCCGGCCTGTTCGGCGAAGGCGCGGGTACGGATCACCGCATTGTGGCCCCAGTAGTTGCTCTCGGCGCCGTGCCACCAGGCCACGCCGTAGGCCATCACCGGGCCATAGACGCGGCCACCGAACTGCTGCATGCGCGCGAACGCGGTACGCCCGCCGACCACCGCCGGCAGCGACTGGATCAGGCCGACGCCGGGGTGTTTTTCCATGGCCGAGGCCAGACGCACGATCACTTCGCCGGTCATCAGGCTGTCCGCGTCCAGGATCAGCATCTGCGGATAGGCGCCGCCGAAGCGGCGTACCCAGTCGGCGATGTTGCCGGCCTTGCGCCCGGCGTTGTCGGCGCGGCGCCGGTAGAACAGCCGGCCACGGCCGCCGGTGGCCTCGACCAGGCGCGCGAACACCTGCTCCTCGGCGCGGCCGATGGCATCGCGGGTGGTATCGCTGAGCACGAAGAAATCGAAGCGGTCGAGCTGGCCGGTGGCCGCCACCGATTCGTAGATGGCCTGCAGCCCGGCCATCATCCGCCGTGGATCCTCGTTGTAGGTGGGCATCAGCAGCGCGGTGCGGCTGTGCAGCGTGGGCAGCGGCGCGTCCGGGTGGATGCCCAGCTTGCGCCGTCCGCGCAGCAGCGCCTGCAGGCCGGCCAGGCTGCTGACGAAGGAAAATGCGATCCAGGCGAACAACAGCACGAACAGGGCCAGCAGGCAGGCTTCGAGCACGTTGATGCCGCCGTTGGCCAGGACCCGCGCCATCATCCACGTCGCCACCGCGGTCATTGCCGCGGTGCTGCCGAACACGTACAGGCGGCGCAGCACGATGTTCGGCGGCGACGTGTCCTGCCGCCGCCCGTGCAGGCGCCCCTCGCGCAGCGACTGCACGGGCATGGGCAGCGGGCTTTCCGGCGGCAGTACGGCGATGCCGGCATCGCGCGCGGCAACGGGTGTACCGGTCATGGAATCCACCGCGTGCCGGGCCGCGCCGGGCAACAGGCAGGCGCCGCCGCGGGCAGGCGGTCGGAAACGGCGGCAACAGGGGGTGCGTGGTGCACGGGGCTCTCCGGGGGCAGACAGGCGCCAAAGCTAGAAGATCGAACCTAAACAGGCTGCGAACATGCCCGGTGCCCGCGGCCGGTCGCGCCTGCCGGGACACTGGGCCCGGTGCCTGGCCCGCGGGCCCGGCATCATCGTAGTGGCCGCCGCGCCCCTGGGCCACACCGTCGCGGGTCGACCGCGCCCTGCGCCCGGCTCAGCGCAGCGGCGACAGCAGCCCGCGACGCCGGAACCACCACTCCAGCGGCACCGTGACCAGCGGCGGCACCGCCGCCAGCAAGGCCAGCAGCAGCGCCCAGGACGGCCAGCGCTGGCGCACCCCGACGTACACGCTGGCGACCACGTAGAACAGGAACGCCAGCCCGTGCAGGCGCCCGAACAGCCATACGCCCAGCTCGGTCGTCTGCGTGCCGTACTTGAGCAGCATGCCGACCAGCAACCCGGCCCAGGTCACGCCCTCGACCAGGGCGGCGACGGCGAACAGCTTTCCAGCGGCGGACATCGGGTTTGCAGGCATCGGCACGTCGTCATCGAACGGAAGGACGCGGATTGTAGGCGATGCGCCGATGGCAGCGGCTGGAGGGTGCGCCGGAGTGGCGTGGCGGCGGGCCGGTGGCGCATTGGCCTAGAATCCCCGATGGCGGTGGTGAAGGCAGGCGCTGCGTCCCCACACCACCGCGCCCCGTTCCCGTCGCCGGCGATGCCTCGATCGATGCCTTTCCCTTCCCTGCACCAGGCGCTTCACCAGCTGCTGCGACAGGCGTTCCGCGCCCTTCCGATCTCCGACGCCCGCCGCGACAGGTGGCGCAACCGCCTGCTGGAGCGTTTTGGCGGGCTGTTGCCGCCGCCGCCACGCGGGCATGCGCCGGAAGCGGGAGCCTCACCACGCATCATCCGGCCCATGCACCGCGCCGATGAGCCGGCGATCGGCCATGTGCCCTACTCCAGGGCGGCCCTGCCCAGCCCGCTGCCGGCCACGCTGGTGGCGTTCTACCTGCCGCAGTTCCATGCGTTCGCCGAGAACGACGCCTGGTGGGGCAAAGGGTTCACCGAGTGGCGCAACGTCACCCGGGCGCTGCCGCAGTTCGAAGGCCATGCGCAGCCGCGGCTGCCGGCGGACCTGGGCTTCTACGACCTGCGCAACCCGCAGGTGATGCGCGACCAGGCGCGCCTGGCCGCGGAGTACGGCATTGGCGCGTTCTGCTTCTACTACTACTGGTTCAGCGGCCGCACCCTGATGGAGGATCCGCTGCGGCAATGGCTGGCCGACGACGACATCGACCTGCCGTTCTGCCTGTGCTGGGCCAACGAGAACTGGACCCGGCGCTGGGACGGGCGCGACGGCGAGATCCTGATCGGACAGCAGCACAGCGCCGCGGACGACCTGGCCTTCATCGCCCACGTCGCCCCCTACCTGCGCGACCGCCGCGCGCTGAAGGTCGACGGCCGGCCGATGCTGCTGGTCTACCGCCCGCACCTGCTGCCCGACCCGCGCGCCACCGCGCAGCGCTGGCGCCAGTGGTGCCGCGACAACGGCATCGGCGAGCTGCACCTGGCCTATGTGCAGGGCTTCGAACGCCCCGATCCGCGCGAGATCGGCTTCGACGCAGCGGTCGAGTTCCCGCCGAACATGAGCAACCCACGCTCACTGGCCGCCGAACAGTGGCTGATCAACCCGGACTTCGCCGGCGACGTGCGCGACTGGCGCGAGCTCGCACGCGAGGCGGCGGCACGGCCGCTGCCCGCCTATACGCTGTATCCCGGGGTGAACCCCGGCTGGGACAACGAGCCGCGGCGCCCGGGCGCGGGACGCATCTTCGTGCATGCCTCGCCGCGCGGTTACCGCGACTGGCTGCGCACGACCGTACACGAGCGCCTGGCCACGGTGCCCACCGAGCGGCGCCTGGTGTTCGTCAACGCGTGGAACGAATGGGCCGAAGGGGCGGTGCTGGAACCCGATGCGCGGCTGGGCCACGCCTGGCTGGAGGCCACGCGACAGGCGCTGGCGCCATGTGCCGCCCCGCGGGCCGGCACCCGCCCATGCGCGGTCATCCATGCCTGGTACCCGGACGTCTTCGACGCGTTGCTGCAGGCCCTGCAATCCAGTGGCCTGAGCTGGCGCGTCGTGGCCACCACGCCGCCGGAGCGGAAGGACGAGATCGAACGCATCGCGCGCGCGCGCGGCATGCAGGTGGAGGTGCACGCCTTCGCCAACCGCGGCCGCGACATCCTGCCGTTCCTGCACGTCGCCGGGCGCCTGCTCGACGAGGGCGAGGACGTGGTGCTCAAGCTGCATACCAAGCGCTCCACGCATCGCCAGGACGGCGAGCAGTGGCGCAACGAGCTGATCGGGCGCCTGCTGGCGCCGGACAGGGCGGCGGCCATCGTGCGTGCGTTCGGCGAGCAGCCCGGCCTCGGGCTGGTCGCACCGGAAGGCCATGTGCAGCCACTGCATTTCTACTGGGGCGCCAACCAGGACAACGTGCGCGCCCTGCTCGGCCGCCTGGGCATTGCGCAGCCTGACCTCGAGCGCGACACGTTCATTGCCGGCAGCATGTTCTGGGTACGCCTGCCGGCACTGCGCCCGCTGCTAGACGGTCATCTGCAGCCATCGCAGTTCGAGGCCGAGGCCGCGCAGGTGGACGGCACGCTGGCGCACGCGATCGAGCGGATCTTCACCCTGGCCGCGCGCGATGCGGGCTTCAGCCAGGCCACGGCCGCCGAACTGCTCGGCCTGCCCGTGGATGCGGCGGCGCCCTACGCCTACGCCCGCCGCCACTGAGCAGGCGGGGCCACGTGGTGGCCCCGCGGCATGTTTCAGGCGTGCGCGAACGGCACGCCGGTGCGGGCCTTCAGCTCTTCCATGTCCACCCCGGGGGCGGCTTCGACCAAGGCGAGCCCGGCATCGGTGACGTCGAACACTGCCAGGTCGGTGATGATGCGGTCGACCACGCCCACGCCGGTCAGCGGCAGCGTGCATTCGGGCAGGATCTTGTGCTCACCGTTCTTGGCGGTGTGCTCCATCAGCACCACCACGCGCTGCACGCCGGCCACCAGGTCCATCGCGCCGCCCATGCCCTTGACCATCTTGCCGGGCACCATCCAGTTGGCCAGGTCGCCCTTGGCGGTGACCTGCATGGCGCCGAGGATGGCCAGGTCGATATGGCCGCCGCGGATCATCGCGAACGAATCGTGGCTGCCGAAGTAGCTGGCGCCGGCGCGGGCCGTCACGGTCTGCTTGCCGGCGTTGATCAGGTCGGCGTCGACTTCGGCTTCGGTCGGGAACGGGCCGATGCCCAGCAGGCCGTTCTCCGACTGCAGCCACACGTCCATGCCCTCGGGGATGTGGTTGGCCACCAGCGTCGGCAGGCCGATGCCCAGGTTCACGTACGCGCCGTCGGTCAGTTCGCGCGCGGCGCGCTGCGCCATCTCGTCACGGGTCCAGGCCATTTCAGTTCTCCTCCTGACGCACGGTGCGCTGTTCGATGCGCTTCTCCGGCGTGGCGTTCAACACGATGCGGTCGACGTAGATGCCCGGCAGGTGCACCTGGTCCGGGTCGATCGCGCCCACCGGCACGATCTCCTCCACTTCGACCACGCAGACCCTGCCGGCCATGGCGCAGGCCGGATTGAAGTTGCGCGCGGTCTTGCGGAACACCAGGTTGCCGGCCGCGTCGGCCTTCCACGCCTTGACCAGCGAGACATCGGCCTTGAGCGCGGTCTCCATCACGTAGTGCTTGCCGTCGAACTCGCGGGTTTCCTTGCCCTCGGCCACCACGGTGCCGTAGCCGGTGGCGGTGAAGAACGCCGGGATGCCCGCGCCGCCGGCGCGCAGGCGCTCGGCCAGGGTGCCCTGCGGGTTGAACTCCAGCTCGAGCTCACCGGCCAGGAACTGCCGCTCGAACTCCTTGTTCTCGCCCACGTAGGACGAAATCATCTTGCGGATCTGGCGGGTTTCCAGCAACTGGCCGAGGCCGAAGCCGTCGACGCCGGCGTTGTTGGAGATCACGGTCAGGCCGGTCACGCCGGAATCGCGCAGCGCCGCGATCAGCGCCTCGGGAATTCCGCACAGGCCGAAGCCACCGACCGCCAGGGTCTGGCCGTCGGCGACCACGCCGTCCAGCGCCAGGGCCGCGCTGGCCACCACTTTGCCGCGCCGCCCGTCCAGGGTTGAAGGATCGCTCATCGCATCATGCCCACAGTCATAAGGATGGCGGCATTCTAGCCCCAGTCCAGCGGCGGCCCTCTTGGACCTTCGTCCAGCCGCGAACGGCCCGCTAACCGCCAAGCGACTAAACTGGGCGCCTTTCCACGCTTCGACAGGTTGCCCGCATGCCATTACCCGCGTTCAAGGCCTACGACATCCGCGGCCGCGTGCCCGAGGAACTCAACGAGGACCTCGCGCGCAGGATCGGCAAGGCCTTGTCGGCCCGGCTCGAAGACGGTCCGGTGGTGCTGGGCCACGACGTGCGCCTGACCAGCCAGGGCCTGCAGGACGCGCTGGCCGCCGGACTGCGCGGCGAGGGCCGCGAGGTGATCGACATCGGCCTGTGCGGCACCGAGGAGGTCTATTTCCAGACCGACCACCTGGGCGCGGCCGGCGGGGTGATGGTCACTGCCAGCCACAACCCGATGGACTACAACGGCATGAAGCTGGTCAAGGCGCAGGCGCGGCCGATCAGCTCGGATACCGGCCTGTTCGCCATTTCCGACGCGGTGGCAGCCGATGCCGCACCGGCGCAGGTGCCGCGCGCCGGGCAGGTGCAGCGGCACGACAAGAGCGCCTACATCGCGCACCTGCTGTCCTATGTGGACGTGGCCACGCTGCGGCCGCTGAAGCTGGTGGTCAATGCCGGCAACGGCGGCGCCGGCGCCATCATCGACCTGCTTGCCCCGCACCTGCCGCTGGAGTTCGTGCGCATCTGCCACGAACCCGATGGCAGCTTCCCCAACGGCATCCCCAATCCGCTGCTGCCGGAGAACCGTGCCGCCACCGCCGACGCGGTGCGCGCGCATGGCGCCGATTTCGGCATTGCCTGGGACGGCGACTTCGACCGCTGCTTCTTCTTCGACCACAACGGCCGCTTCATCGAGGGTTACTACCTGGTCGGCCTGCTCGCCAAGGCGATCCTGGCGCGCAATCCCGGCGGCAAGGTCGTGCACGATCCGCGCCTGGTCTGGAACACCGTGGAAATGGTGGAAGCCGCCGGCGGCGTGCCGGTGCTGTGCAAGAGCGGCCACGCCTTCATCAAGGAGAAGATGCGCGCGGAGAACGCCGTCTATGGCGGCGAAATGAGTGCGCACCACTATTTCCGCGCGTTCGCCTATGCCGATTCGGGCATGATTCCATGGCTGCTGATCGCGCAACTGGTTTCCACCAGCGGCCAGTCGCTGGCCGAACTGGTCGAGGACCGCATGGCCGCCTATCCCTGCAGTGGCGAGATCAACTTCAAGGTGGCCGACGCCAAGGCCGCGGTCGAGCGGGTGATGCGCCACTTCGCCCCGCTGGCGCCGGCGCTGGACCACACCGATGGCGTCAGCGCCGATTTCGGCGACTGGCGCTTCAACCTGCGCAGTTCCAACACCGAGCCGCTGCTGCGGCTCAATGTCGAGACGCGCGGCGATGCGGCGCTGCTGCAGGCGCGCACCGACGAAATCTCCACCCTGCTTTCGGCCTGAGGCTCCCGCATGAGCAACATCACGCCCGTCATCCTGTCCGGCGGCTCCGGCACCCGCCTGTGGCCGCTCTCGCGCGAGACCTATCCCAAGCAGTTCCTGGCGCTGACCGGAACGCAGACCATGCTGCAGTCGACCTGGCACCGGGTCGCGGCCGTCGCCGCGCACGGTCCGCTGGTGATCGCCAACGAGGCGCACCGCTTCGTGGCCGCCGAACAGCTGCAACAGGCAGGCGCGGAGCCGCAGGCGATCATCCTCGAACCGATGGGGCGCAACACCGCGCCGGCCATCGCGGTGGCCGCGCTGGAAGCCACCCGCCAGGGCGACGACCCGCTGCTGCTGGTGTTGCCCTCGGACCACGTGGTCGCCGACGAGGCGGCCTTCCATGCCGCCGTGCGCCTGGCATCGGCGGCCGCCGACGCCGGCAAGCTGGTGACGTTCGGCATCGTCCCGACCGGCCCGGAAACCGGCTACGGCTACATCAAGGCAGCGCCGGGCAGTGGCGCCCGCCCGGTCGAGCGCTTCGTCGAGAAGCCCGACCTGGACACCGCTACCGCGTATGTCGCCAGCGGCCAGTACCTGTGGAACAGCGGCATGTTCCTGTTCCGTGCATCGCGCTACCTGGAGGAACTTGCCCGCTTCAACCCGGCCATGCTCGAACGCAGCCGCAGCGCCTGGGAGAACGCCCGCCGCGATGCCGATTTCACCCGGCTCGACGCCGAAGCGTTCGCGGCGGTGCCGTCGGACTCGATCGATTATGCGGTGATGGAAAAGACCGCCGACGCGGTGGTGGTGGCGCTGGACGCGGGCTGGAGCGATGTCGGCTCGTGGACCGCGCTGCGCGACGTCACCCTGCGCGATGGCGAGGGCAATGCCCACCACGGCGACGTGATCGCCATCGACTGCCGCAACACCTACGCCTACGGCGAACGGCTGGTGGCGCTGGTCGGGCTGGATGACGTGATCGTGGTGGCGACCGATGACGCGGTGCTGGTCGGCCGGGCCGACCGCATGCAGGAGGTCAAGGACGTGGTCGCGCGGCTGAAGGCCGAGGGCCGCAGCGAGGCCGCCTGGCACCGCAAGGTCTACCGCCCGTGGGGCGCCTACGACTCCATCGACAACGGCGAGCGTTTCCAGGTCAAGCGCATCACGGTCAAGCCCGGCGGCACGCTGAGCCTGCAGATGCACCACCACCGCGCCGAGCACTGGGTGGTTGTCAGCGGTACCGCCGAAGTCACCCGTGGCGACGAGGTGCTGCTGCTCAGCGAGAACCAGAGCACCTACATCCCGCTGGGGGTGACGCACCGGCTGCGCAACCCCGGCAAACTGCCGCTGGAACTGATCGAGGTGCAGTCCGGCAGCTATCTCGGCGAGGACGACATCGTGCGCTTCGAAGATACCTACGGGCGCAGCTGAAGCGCCCTGGCGCAGACAGGAAGCCTGGCCACTGGCCGGGCTTCCTGTCTGTACTCGACGCGACCCAGGTCAGGTCGCAGCGATTTCCGCCATCACCCGCTTCAGGCCATCCTGCCAGGCCGGCAGTACGATGCCGAAGTCCTGCTGCAGCCGTCGGTTGTCCAGCACCGACCACGCCGGACGCCTGGCCGGCGTCGGATAGTCCGAACTGGCGATGGCATCCACCACCGGCGTCTTCGCCAGCACCCCGGCAGCCTGCGCCTCGGCGAAGATCGCCTCGGCGAAACCATGCCAGCTGGTCTGCCCCGATGCGGTCAGGTGCCAGGTGCCGGACAGGCCACCCGGGTGCCGCAGCGCCTGCGCGGTGACGTCGGCGATCAGCCCCGCCGGGGTCGGCGTGCCGATCTGGTCGGCGACCACGCGCAGTTGGTCGCGCTCGGCGCCCAGGCGCAGCATGGTGCGCAGGAAATTGCCGCCATGCGCGGCATACACCCACGCGGTGCGGAAGATCAGGTGGCGTCCGCCGGCGGCGCGCACCGCGTCCTCGCCGTCGCGCTTGCTGGTGCCGTAAACGCCCAGCGGCGCGGTCGGCGCGTCCTCGCGGTAAGGCGTGCCGCCCTGCCCGTCGAACACGTAGTCGGTGGAATAGTGCACCAGCGGCACGCCCTGGGCGGCGCACCAGCGCGCGAGCACGCCCGGGGCCTGCGCATTGGCGCGGAACGCAGCCTCCGGCTCCTGCTCGGCACGGTCCACCGCGGTATGGGCCGCGGCATTGACCACGACCGCCGGCTGCAGGCGGTCCAGCAGCGCCGGCAGGCTGTCGGGGCGGTCGAAATCGGCCACCTCGCAGGCACTGCCGTCGGCCAGCGTGCCGCTGCGGGTGGTGGCGACCACCGTGCCCAGCGGCGCCAGCGCGCGCAGCAACTCCCGGCCGACCTGGCCGTTGCCCCCGAACACCAGCACCGTCATGGCATGTACACCGGCAGCCGCTCCTCGGCGATCTCCGCCAGGAACGGCGCGCTCTCGTCCTTGGCCGACAGCGTCGGCGCGCTGATCGGCCAGTCGACGGCGATGTCGGCATCGTTCCAGCGCACGCCGGCATCGGCTTCCTTGACGTAGACATCGGTGCACAGATAGCTGAACACCGCCCGCTCGGAGAGCACCGCGAAACCGTGCGCGAAGCCTTCGGGGATCCAGAACTGGCGGTGGTTCCCGGCGCTGAGCAGCACCGCTTCCCAGCGCCCGAAGGTCGGCGAGCCGCGGCGGATGTCCACCGCCACGTCATAGACCTCGCCCTCGAGCACGCTGACCAGCTTGCCCTGCGGCCGCGGCCACTGGTAATGCAGGCCCCGCAGCACGCCCTTGACCGAGGTGGAGACGTTGCTCTGCACGAACTTCGTCGGCAGCCCGTGCGCGGCGAAGCGCTCGGCGTTCCAGGTCTCGAAGAACATGCCGCGGGCGTCGCCGAACACCGCCGGCTCGATCACCACGCAGCCAGGCAGCGAGGTTTCGATGACCTTCATGGCACCACCCCGCGCTGCAGCAGTTTCTGCAGGTACTGGCCATAGCCGTTCTTGAGCAGCGGCGCGGCCAGCGCTTCCAGTTCGGCCGCGCCGATCCAGCCCTGCCCGTAGGCGATTTCCTCGGGACAGCAGACCTGCAGGCCCTGGCGGGTCTGGATGGTCTCGATGAAGTTGGACGCCTCCAGCAGCGACTGGTGGGTACCGGTGTCGAGCCAGGCGTAACCACGCCCCAGCTGCTCCAGGTACAGCGCACCGGCGTCCAGGTAACACTTGTTCAGGTCGGTGATCTCCAGCTCGCCGCGCGGCGAGGGCCTGAGCCCGGCGGCATGGTCGCTGGCATTGCCGTCATAGAAATACAGCCCGGTGACCGCGTAGTTGGAGCGCGGGTTCTCCGGCTTCTCGACCAGCCCGACGACCTTGCCGTCCTTGTCGAACTCGGCCACGCCGTAGCGCTCCGGGTCATTGACCCAGTAGCCGAACACGGTGGCACCGGTATCGCGCGCGTCGGCGCTGCGCAGCAGCTGGCGCAGGCCATGGCCGTGGAAGATGTTGTCGCCCAGCACCAGGCAGCTCGGCTTGCCGGCGACGAAATCGCGGCCGATCAGGTAGGCCTGCGCCAGCCCGTCGGGGCTCGGCTGCACCGCGTAGCGGATGTCCATGCCCCACTGCGAGCCATCGCCCAGCAACGCCTGGAACAGCGCCTGCTCATGCGGCGTGTTGATGATCAGCACCTCGCGGATGCCGGCCATCATCAATACGCTGAGCGGGTAGTAGATCATCGGCTTGTCGTACACCGGCAACAGCTGCTTGCTGACGCCCTTGGTGATCGGATACAGCCGCGTGCCGGAACCGCCGGCGAGGATGATGCCTTTGCGTTGGGTCATGTCGTCTCCGGTGTCAGGCAGCGGTGCCGATGCGCTGCAGGCGATAGCTGCCGTCGAGCACGCCGTTGACCCACGCCTGGTTGTCCAGGTACCAGTCCACGGTGAAAGCGATGCCCTGCTCGAAGGTGTAGGCCGGCTCCCAGCCCAGCTCGTCCTTCAGCTTGGACGCATCGATCGCATAGCGGCGGTCGTGGCCCGGGCGGTCGGCCACGTAGGTGATCTGGCTGCTGCGCGGCTTGCCGTCCTCGCGCGGGCGGCGGGCATCGAGCAGTGCGCAGATAGCCTGCACCACCTCGATGTTCTGCTTCTCCGAGTTGCCGCCGACGTTGTAGGTCTCGCCGATCCTGCCCTTGGCCAGCACCGTGCGGATCGCTTCGCAGTGGTCGGTGACGAACAGCCAGTCGCGCACCTGCCTGCCATCGCCGTACACCGGCAGCGGCTCGCCGGCCAGCGCCTTGGCGATCACCAGCGGGATGAGCTTTTCGGGGAAGTGGTACGGACCGTAGTTGTTGGAGCAGTTGGTGGTCAGCACCGGCAGCCCGTAAGTGTGGTGGAACGCACGCACCAGGTGGTCCGAGGCGGCCTTGGACGCCGAATACGGCGAGTTCGGCGCATACGGCGTGGTCTCGGTGAACTTGCCGGTCTCGCCCAGCGTGCCGTAGACCTCGTCGGTGGACACGTGCAGGAACCTGAACGCCTCGCCCTGTGCGGTCGGCAGCGCCTTCCAGTAGTCGCGCACCGCTTCGAGCAGGCCCAGGGTACCGACCACGTTGGTCTGGATGAAGGCGCCGGGGCCATCGATCGAGCGGTCGACATGGCTCTCGGCGGCGAAGTTCAGCACCGCGTCGGGCCGGTGCTCGGCCAGCAGGCGCTCGACCAGGACACGGTCACCGATGTCGCCCTGGACGAAAACATGGGCCGGGTTGCCTTCCAGGCTCGCCAGTGTGCGCAGGTTGCCTGCATAGGTCAGGGCATCGAGGTTGACGACCTTGATGCCGCGGGCGACCGCCTCCAGCACGAAGTTGCCGCCGATGAAGCCGGCACCGCCGGTCACTAGCCAGGTGGGCACTATTCTTGTCTCCTGTGACGTCCATTTGCCCGGATCTCCGCGATCCGAAGCTTGTTCCAGGCGGCACAGGATACAGGCTGCCCCGCCCCCACTACCTTGCCGCCACCGAAACGTGCGGTACCGGTCACGCCAGCAGCGGACAGGGACGGGTCGACGACGTCCCGGCCCGCGCAACTGTCCATACGCATTCGCACGGCAATCCCCCACCCGCTAGAATCGGGCCTTCATCTGTCCGGCACTGGCGCCGGCCCCCTGCAACCGAAGGATCCCGCAGCACATGAAAATCCTCGTCGCGTACAAGCGCGTGGTGGACTACAACGTCCGCATTCAGGTCAAGCCGGATGGTTCCGGCGTGGTCACCGACGGCGTCAAGCTCTCGCCCAACCCGTTCGACGAAATCGCACTGGAAGAAGCCCTGCGCCTGCGCGACAAGGGCATCGCCAGCGAAGTGGTGGTCGCCACCATCGCCCCGGCCGACGCCCAGGCGCACCTGCGCAACGGCCTGGCCATGGGCGCCAACCGCGCCATCCACGTGGTCACCGACCAGGCCATCCAGCCGCTGACCGCCGCCCGCACCCTGCTCAAGCTGGTGGAAAAGGAACAGCCGGACCTGGTCATCCTCGGCAAGCAGGCCATCGACGACGATGCCAACCAGACCGGGCAGATGCTGGCCACGCTGTGGGCACGCCCGCAGGCCACGTTCGCCTCCAGGGTCGAGATCGCCGACGGCAAGGCCACGGTCACCCGCGAAGTGGACGCCGGCCTGGAGACGCTGGAAGTGGAACTGCCGGCGGTGATCACCACCGACCTGCGCCTGAACGAACCGCGCTTCATCAAGCTGCCGGACATCATGAAGGCCAAGGCCAAGCCGCTGGAAACCCTGCAGCTGGCCGACCTGGGGGTCGAAGCCGCCGACACCTTCAAGACCACCCACTACGCCGCGCCGGCCAAGCGCAGCAAGGGCGTGATGGTGAAAGACGCCGCCGAACTGGTGGCCGCACTCAGGCAGAAGGGGCTCTTGTGATCACCCCTGATCACGAGCCCGGCCATACATGGCCGGACTTTCCAATGCCGAAGCCTTGCGCCCCATTTGAAGGAAGTTCCGATGTCTAAAATTCTCGTAATCGCCGAACACCTGGACGGCAAGCTCAACAGCGCCGTGGCCAAGACGGTCTCGGCCGCGGCCGCCATCGGTGGCGACATCGACGTGCTGGTGCTGGCCGCCGATCCGGCCGCCATCGCCGCCGAAGCCGCGCAGATCGCCGGTGTCGGCAAGGTGCTGACCATCGCCAACCCGGCCAACCAGCACGCCGTGGCCCAGGTCCAGGCCCCGCAGATCGCCAAGGCCGCCGCCGGCTACAGCCACGTGTTCGGCCCGTCCACCACCACCGGCAAGGACCTGATGCCGGCGGTTGCCGCGCTGCTGGGCGTGAACCAGGTCTCCGACCTGATGGCCGTCGACGGCACGCACACCTTCAAGCGCCCGATCTACGCCGGCAACGCCATCATCACCGTCGAGGTGCCGGCCGACCAGGTGGTGGTGGCCACCGTGCGTGCCGCCTCCTGGCCGGAAGCGGCAAGGGGCAACAGCGCCCCGGTCGAAGCCATCAGCGTCGATGTCGCGCTGCCCGCGCACACCCGTTTCGTCGGCCTTGCCGCCGGCAAGAGCGACCGCCCGGACCTGCAGAGCGCCAAGCGCGTGGTGTCCGGCGGCCGCGGCGTCGGTTCGGAAGAGAACTTCAAGGTGATCTACCAGCTGGCCGACAAGCTCGGTGCCGCGGTCGGCGCCTCGCGCGCCGCGGTCGACGCCGGCTACGTGCCCAGCGACATGCAGGTCGGCCAGACCGGCAAGATCATCGCACCCGAGCTGTACATCGCCGTGGGCATTTCCGGTGCCATCCAGCACCTGACCGGCATCAAGGACGCCGGCACCATCGTGGCCATCAACAAGGACGGCGACGCGCCGATCTTCGAAGTGGCCGACATCGGCCTGGTCGGCGACCTGTTCGCCATCCTGCCCGAGCTGGAAGCGGCGCTCTGACGCCGCGCGTGGCGGCAGCCGCAACCGGTTGCCGCCACCATCATGCCGCCCGCCTGCGCGGGCGCCTATACTTTCGCGTCGCTGGGTCCGTCTGCGCACGGACGAGGGCATCGCGCCCCCAGGTCCGACCTTATTGATCGATGGCGCCGAGGCCTTACATTCCATGACCGCTGCTCCAGTCCCCCTCACGCTGCCAATCGAACTGTCGGTGGTCGTTCCCGTCTATGGCTGCGTGGGCTGCCTGGAGGAACTGGCCGACCAGGTGGAGGCCGCGGTGGCGGGCATGGATATCGCGTTCGAGATGATCCTGGTCGACGACGCCAGCCCGGACGGGGCCTGGGGCCGCATCCAGGAACTGGCGGCCACCCGGGCATGGCTCACCGGCCTGCGGCTGTCACGCAACTTCGGCCAGCATTCGGCCATCTCCGCCGGCATCGAGCATGCATCCGGGCGCTGGACCGTGGTGATGGACTGCGACCTGCAGGATGTGCCGGCGGAAATCCCGCGGCTGTACCGCAAGGCGCTGGAAGAGAACTACGAGGTCGTCTTCGCCCAGCGCGTGGAACGCCAGGACACGCCGCTCAAGCGGCTGTCGTCGTGGGGCTTCTTCGCTACCCTGGGCTGGCTTACCGGCGTGCCGCAGGATCCGTCCACCGCCAATTTCGGCATTTTCCACCGCAAGGTCATCGACGCGGTCTGCGCGATGCCCGAACGCGACCGTTCGTTCCCGTTGATGGTGAAGTGGGCCGGCTTCCGCACCGCCAAGCTGCCCGTGCGCCACCAGCAGCGCGCGCAGGGCGAGTCGTCCTACACCCTGCGCCGGCTACTGCGACTGGCCATGAACATCGCGCTGGGCTACTCCGAGAAGCCGCTGCGCATGGTGGCCGGCACCGGCATATTCTGCGCGCTGGTCGCCTTCGTGATGGTCGCCATCAGCGTGCTGCGCTGGTGGGACGGCGACATCCAGGTGGCGGGATATACCTCCATCATCGCCGCCATCTGGCTGATTGGCGGCCTGATGATGTTCTCCATGGGCGTGGTCGGGCTGTACGTCGGCCAGGTGTTCCGCAACGTGCAGCGGCGCCCCTACTACATCGTCGCCGACACCACCGCGGAGGCCCCCCATGGCTGAGCTTTCGCTCCAGCGCGAGGGCGCGACGCTGCTGGCGCGACTCACCCCATGGGACGAGCGCGCGCTGGGCTTCGCCACCGCCGAGATCACCGGCTTCGAGGCACACAGCGCCGACAGCGCGTCGCACCTGCTGGTGGAGGCCGAACGATGGGCCCATGGGCTGGGCGTGCGCTACCTGTTCGGCCGCGTCGACGGCAATGCGCACCTGCTGCGTGGCGCGCTGCTGGCAGGTGGCTTCCAGTTCGTTGAGACCTCGCTGACCGTTTCGCGCAGCGGCATGGGCAACCTGCCGCCGGTTCCACGCGGCATGCTGCCGACGTTGCGCCCCGCCGTCGCCAGCGACATCGCGCTGCTGCGCGGCATCGCCCACGATGACTTCGGCCACGGCCGCTTCCTCGAGGATCCGGCGATCGATCCGGCGCACGCGCGGAAGCGCACCGCCAACTGGATCGAGGACCTGGTCAACGGCGGCCTTGCCTACACCGCCGAGTCGCGTGGTCGCGTCATCGGCTTCCATGCCGAGCGCGTGTACGCCGATGCGCACCGAGCCGAGCTCCTGCTCACGGGCGCGGCAGCGCCGTATGCGATGCTGGCGATGCCGTTGTGGGTAACCGCGCTCGAATCGCTGGCCGCACGCGACATCCAGCGCTGCACCACGCTGGTATCGGCTGCCAACACCGGCATCATCAACCTGTATGCGCGGCTTGGCTTCCAGTTCAACACTTCCCTCACTGGTTTCCGGAAATTCCTATGAACAACCCCTCCCACGAAGACCAGGTCGTCGCCGTTTTCGCCCGCGTGCTGGGCATCGACGCCGCCCAGGTCACCGACGAGCTGCGCTACAACACCATCCAGCAGTGGGATTCGATTGCCCACATGTCGGTGGTTGCGGCGCTGGAAGAAGCCTTCGGCGTGATGATCGACATGGATGACGTGATCGACATGAGCTCGGTAGGAAAGGCGCGCGAGATCCTGCGCAAGCACGGCGCCGCGCTCTGACGATGGGAACCGCCGACGCTCCCGTCATCCTGGTCACCGGTGCCTCGCGCGGCATAGGCAAGGCCATCTGCGAACTGCTCGCCACCCAGGGCGCGCAGCTGGTGATGGCGGCGCGCGACGGCGAAGCGCTGCAGGTGCTGGCGACGGAACTGTCCGCACACGGCGCGCCTGAGCCGATGGTCGCGGTGATCGACCTGGCCGACGCGGATGCGTTGGCGGGGCTGTTCAAGCAGGTGTTCAATCGCTTCGGCCGCCTCGACGGCCTGGTCAACAATGCCGGCGTCCTGCACGAAGGCCTGCTCGGGATGATCCGCGCCGAGGACATCGACCGCGTGCTCGCGATCAACGTGAAGGCGCCACTGATGGCGATGCAGTACGCGGCGCGTCTGATGTCACGCACGCAGCGCGGCAGCATCGTCAACCTGGTGTCGATCATGGGCGTCAACGGCGCCGCGGGCCTGAGCCTCTATGCCGCCAGCAAGGCCGCCCTGGTCGGGGCGACGCGTTCGGCCGCCAAGGAACTGGCCGCCAAGGGGATCCGCGTCAATGCGGTCTCGCCCGGGTTCATCGACACCGACATGACCCGCGCCATGCCCGAAGCCGCCCATGCCAGGCGCGTGGCGTCGATCGGCATGGGACGCGCCGGCACGCCGCGGGAAGTTGCCGAACTGGTCGCGTTCCTGCTCGGCGGGCAGTCGACCTACGTCACCGGCCAGGTCATCGGCATCGACGGGCAGATGGTGGTCTGAGTGCGGTTCTGGCAGTTGCCCCATGGAGAGCGCACGGCCCTGATCGAGGGGACCCGCACGCTCAGCTACCGCGAACTGGCCGGACTGGCCGATGACCTGGCCGGCCTGCTCCCGGGCGGCCGTGGCATGGGCATCCTGGCGATGCCCAGCACGATCGAGGCCGTGGCGCTGTACCTGGGTGCGCTGCGCAGCGCACGCCAGGTACCGCTGCTGGTGCAGGCCGATACCGACCCGGAGCTGCTCGCGGCCCTGGTCGACTGCTACACCCCCGAGTGGCTCGCATTGCCCGGCCCGGCACCACGGGGATACACCACCGTGCACGGCGGCGGGCGCCTGAGCATCCACGTCCGCGACGCCGTCACCGGCGCCGCGCCGCACCCGGAACTGGCCGTACTGCTCAGCACGTCCGGCAGCACCGGCTCGTCGAAGCTGGTGCGGCTGTCCGCGCAGGGGCTGGCCAGCAACGCCGCGTCAATCGTCGCCTACCTGGGCCTGACCGCCGACGACCGTGCCATCACCACCCTGCCGCTGGCCTACTCTTTCGGCATGTCGATCCTCAACAGCCACCTCGCATGCGGTGGCTGCGTGGTGCTCAGCGAGGACAGCCTGATGACGCGCGAGTTCTGGGAAGCCGCGCGCGGCAACGCCGTCACTTCGCTTTCGGGCGTCCCGGCCACCTACGAGATCCTGCGGCGCATGGGACTGGCGCGACTGCAACTGCCGGGCCTGCGCATGCTGACCCAGGCCGGCGGGCGCCTGCGCGACGAACTGGTACGGCATTTCGCCGAATCGGCACGCGACCACGGCCTTCAGTTCTTCGTGATGTACGGCCAGACCGAGGCATCCCCGCGGATCAGCTACGTGCCACCGGAACGCCTGCTGGACAAGATCGGCAGCATCGGCATTCCGGTCCCCGGCGGCCGCATGCATGTCGATGGCGACAGCGGCGAGCTGGTGTACGAAGGCCCCAACGTGATGATGGGCTACGCCACCTCGCGCGGCGAACTGGCTGCTGCCGACCAACAGCACGGCGTGCTGCGCACCGGCGACCTGGCCCGTGTCGATGCCGACGGCTTCCACTACATCACCGGCCGCGCCAAGCGCTTCCTGAAGATGTCCGGCAACCGCGTCAACCTGGACGAGGTTGAAGCGATGCTGTCGGCGGCGCTGGGCCGGCAGATCGCCTGCTCGGGCAGCGACGACGACCTGGTGGTGTTCAGCCATGGCGGCGAGGCCGCGCCGCCGGATGAGGTGCGACGCCTGGTACAGGCGCGCTACAAGCTGTTCGGCGGGCTGGTGCGCTGCATCCACCTGGAGGCCTTGCCGCTGCTGTCCAACGGCAAGATCGATTATCCGTCGCTCCGGCAGCTGGCCGGGGAAGGAGCCGGAAAGTGAACATGGCACCCGCGACGCCGCTGGCCGCGGCCGCACTGGACGTCGATGTCTTCGGCCTGGACCGCCAGGCCAAGCGCGAGTGGCTGCTGCATGGGCTGCAGTCGCTCACCCGCCACCATCATGCGCATTGCGCACCCTACGCGGCGATGCTCGACGCGCTCTGGCAGGGTGGCGCGGCCGACAGCCTGGAGGCGCTGCCGTGGCTGCCCGTGCGCCTGTTCAAGCAGCTGGAGCTCAAGAGCGTCGCCGATGACCAGGTGCTGCGCACGCTGGTTTCCAGCGGCACGACCGGCGCGGCGGTATCGCGCATCTTCCTCGATGCTGACACCGCGCGCGCGCAGACCCGTGCCTTGGCACGGATCTTCTCGCACTTCGCCGGCAACCGCCGAATGCGCATGCTGGTGGTCGACGACGACAGTTTCCTGCGCGACCGCAGCCGCTTCAACGCGCGCGCGGCCGGCATCCTGGGCTTCTCCAACTTCGGCCGCGATCATCTCTATCTGCTCGACGAGCAGTTGCAGCCCGACTGGGTTGCCCTGGCGCAATGGCTGTCCAGGGCGCCGGAGGAACCGGTGCTGCTGTTCGGGTTCACCTTCATCGTCTGGCAATCCTTCGTGCAGGCGGCGCGGCGCGACGGGGTCGAACTGCGTTTCCCGGCCGGCAGCATGCTGGTGCACGGCGGTGGCTGGAAGAAGATGGACGAGCAGAAGGTCGACAACGCCGCCTACAAGGCCGCGCTGTCCACCACATTCGGCATTGATCGGGTGCACAACTACTACGGCATGGTCGAGCAGGTCGGGTCGATCTTCTTCGAATGCGAGCACGGGCACCTGCACGCACCGGCCTATGCGGACGTCATCGTCCGCGACCTGAAGGATCTTGCCCCGGTCGCCGACGGTACCGTCGGCGCGATACAGGTACTGAGCCTGCTGCCCGGCAGCTATCCGGGGCACAGCCTGCTCACCGAGGACCTGGGCGTGATCCATGGCGAGGACGACTGCCGGTGCGGGCGCCCGGGCAAGCATTTCGGCGTGCTCGGCCGCATCAGGAACGTCGAAGTACGTGGCTGCAGCGACACAAGGACGGTACCGAACGCATGACCCGCATCCTGTTTTCCGTCGACGGCACCGCACCGCTCGATGCGCAGCTGACGCGCATCGCCGCGCTGGCGCCACTGCCGCCGTTCAGTGCGCAGGCACGGGCCTTCGTGACCGACTTCGCGCGCCGGGTGTTCGCCCTGCCGGTACTGCGTGACCATCCCGAGCTTGCCACCCTGGCCCACTGGTTCCGGCCGGCCGCGCAGGAACACCTTTCGCGCCGCCTGCAATCGCCGGCCAACGAACACCTGCTCGCGCGCGGGCTGGTGTTCCACCTTGCGCCGGCCAACGTCGATGTCCTGTTCGCCTACGCCTGGCTGATGTCGGTGCTTGCCGGCAACCGCAACGTCGCGCGCCTGTCGCAGAAGCCCAGCGCCCAGCGCGAGGCGCTCGTCTCGATCCTGCACGCGATGCAGGCCGAAGGCCTGCACGACGACGTCCTGCAGCGCAGCGTGCTGCTGACCTATCCGCACGACGACGCGACAACCACGTTGCTGTCGCGCCAGTGCCACGCGCGCATCATCTGGGGCGGCGACGCGACCGTGGCCAAGATCCGCTCGCTGCCGCTGGCACCGCTGGCGCTGGAACTGGCCTTCCCCGACCGGTTCGGGGTGGCGGCCATCGATGCGGCCACGCTCGCGGCCAGCGACGACGCCGAGCTGGGCCAGCTCGCGCACCGCTTCATCAACGACGTGCTCTGGTTCGGCCAGCAGGCCTGCTCCTCGCCGCGTACGTTGTACTGGGTCGGCACGGCGGACACGGTGGAAGCCGCGCGCGCGCGCTTCTGGGCGGCCGTGCGTGCGCAGTCCGGGCAGGTCGCCGATGAGCCCGCCGCACTGATGGCCCGGGTCACCGACGCGCACCTGATGGCGGCGCTGGCGCCGGGCCTGCATGCCGGCAGCGCCCTGGGCAGCTACCCCCTGACCCTGGATGCCGGGCGTGCCGACGGGCGGCTGCGCGAACTGCAGAGCGGGCATGGGCTGGTGGTGGATGTCCGGCTCGGTTCGCTCGTCGAGCTCGCACCGCAGCTGGACGACCGCGACCAGACCCTGGTCCAGCACGGCTTCTCCCGCGAGGCGCTGGTCGCCCTGCTGGACCAGCTTGGCAACCGCGCGCTGGACCGCATCGTGCCGTTCGGCCGCGCATTGGATTTCCATCCGGTCTGGGATGGCACCGACCTGCTGGACGTGCTCACCCGCAAGATCACCCTGCCTGGAAACTGACCCGATGAGCTATGTATTCATCGCCCTGACCATCCTGTTGACCGTCTACGGCCAACTGATCCTGAAATGGCAGGTCGGCGTGCATGGGCACCTGCTGGCGGCCCCGCTGCAGCCACTCAACCTGGTGCAGCTGCTGCTCAAGCCATGGGTGATTTCCGCCTTCGCCGCGGCGTTCGGCGCTTCGTTGTGCTGGATGGCGGCGATCAGCAAGATGCCGATCAGCCGCGCCTATCCGTACATGGCGATCAACTTCTTCCTGGTCGCGCTGCTGGCCGTGGCGCTCTTCCATGAGCAGCTGGACGGCTACAAGATCGCCGGCACGCTGATCATCATGCTCGGCGTGGTCGTGCTTTCGCGATCGGTCGCCTGAACCACCTCAACGCATCCCGCGAGGCCACCCTTGATTCCCTTCAACAAGCCTTTCATGACCGGCCGCGAGCTGTGGCACATCGCCCAGGCGCATGCCAATGGCCACCTGTCCGGCGACGGCCAGTTCACCAAGCGCAGCCATGCATGGCTGGAGCAGCGCACCGGAGCGCAGCGTGCGCTGCTCACCCACAGCTGCACCGCGGCGCTGGAAATGGCGGCCCTGCTGCTCGACCTGCAGCCCGGTGATGAAGTGATCATGCCGTCCTACACCTTCGTGTCCACCGCCAACGCCTTCGTGCTGCGCGGTGCGGTGCCGGTGTTCGTGGACGTGCGCGAGGACACCCTGAACCTGGACGAGCGCCTGGTCGAGGCCGCGATCACCCCGCGCACCCGCGCCATCTGCGTGGTCCACTACGCCGGCGTGGCCTGCGAGATGGATACGCTGATGGACATCGCCGCCCGCCACGGGCTGGCGGTCGTGGAGGATGCGGCACAGGCCATCATGTCCACCTACAAGGGACGTCCGCTGGGCACCATCGGCGAACTGGGTGCGCTGAGTTTCCACGAGACCAAGAACATCATCTCCGGCGAAGGCGGCGCTCTGCTGTGCCGCGACGCGCGCTTCGGCGAGCGCGCCGAGATCCTGCGCGAGAAGGGCACCAACCGCAGCCGCTTCTTCCGCGGCCAGGTCGACAAGTACACCTGGGTGGATGTCGGTTCGTCGTTCCTGCCTGGCGAGATCACCGCCGCATTCCTGTGCGCCCAGATCGAGGAGGCCGACCAGATCACCGCCCGGCGCCTGGCCATCTGGGAGCGCTACCACCAGTGGGCCGCGCCGCACGAGAAGGCCGGCCGCCTGCGCCGCCCGGTCGTCCCCGGCGACTGCGAGCACAACGCGCACATGTACTACATGCTGTTGCCCGATCTCGAGACGCGGACCCGCTTCATCGCGGAAATGAAGGCCCGGGGGGTGCAGACGGTGTTCCACTACATTCCCCTGCACTCGGCGCCGGCCGGCCTGCAGACCGCGCGTACCCATGGCCAGCTGCACAATACCGACGCGCTCAGCGAGCGCCTGGTGCGGATGCCGCTGTGGATCGGGGTGGAAGAACACCTCGATGCGATATTCGCCGCCGCCGACGACGTGCTGGCATGAACCCGGCGTCGCTGCCGGTCCCCGGTTCGTTCAGGGCCTACCTGCAGTCCGTGCCCGCGCGACTGTCCGCGTCGACGCCGCGCCAGCGGCTGCAGGGTGCCCTGCTGCTCGCTTCGGGCCTGCTGCTGCTGTTGCTGCTGGCCGTTCCCTACGACCGGCAGGCGCTGGTGATCACCGTGGAAAGCGCGGAGCCCGGCCAGTTGCAGGTGTACTTCGACAGGGGCAGCGGCCTGTCCGAGTCGCTCTCCGCTACCCAGGCATACGCGGCCGGCGAGACCGAACTCCGCTACAGATTGCCTCGCGGCAACATCCGCAGCCTGCGCCTGGACCCCAGCCCCGGCGCCGCGCCACTGGTGTTGGCACGCATAGCGAGCACCGGCGGCGCGCAGGATGGCGTGCGCATACTGGCTGATCCCGGGCAGCTGGCAGGCACGCAGATCGTCCGTGACGGGACCGACGAACACGGCCATGCGCGTTTCCTGGTCGCCGAGGATGCCAACGACCCCCAGCTTGCACTTGCGCTGGACGCGCCCCTGCCCAGCAATACCGGCATTCCCCCGGTCCTGTGGAGGGCATTGTGGTGGGGATTCTGGCTCTGCCTGCTGGGCGTGGTCACCCTGCAGTTCCTCCGGCTTTCCAGGCCCATGCTGGTGCTGGCACTGCTCGCCCTCGGCCTGTGCTCGGCCATGGCGATGTTCTCGCCTACCGATGGCCGCTCGCTGCATCCGGACGAACGCCTGCATGAAGCCGACGCCCGCTACTTCCAGCGCCACTGGACGCCGCCGAGGATGGACGCGCCCGACCTGGCCCCCAGCTTCACCACCAGCCCCTACGGCGTGACCTATCTGTCAGAGTGGAACGTGGTGTATCTGTTCGCCGGCAAGGCATCGCGCCTGTTCCGCGAGCTGGGCATGAACGAGAAGCTGTCCTTCCGCGCTTTCAACGTCGCCGTGTTCGCGCTCATGCTCGTCGGCCTGGTCGCAACCGGCGCACCGCGGGGCAGCTATATCCCGCTGCTGATAACGCCCCAGCTCTGGTATGTTTTTTCCTACTTCAACGGCGACGCCCTGCCCTTCGCACTGGGCATTGTGGCCTGCGTGGTCGCGCTGATGCCGGATGGCCCACTGCAGCGCTTCCTGCAGCGGCGGGGCCCGTTCGACACCGCGACACTCGGGCACCTGCTGCTGTTCTGCACCTGCTTCGGGCTGCTGCTGCTATCCAAGAAGAACTACTGGCCGGTTGCCGCCTTCATCGCGCTGTCGATGTCGGTAGTGGCCCTTCGCCTGCGCGCCGGCGTCGTGCTGGCACTGGTCACGCTCCTGTTGCTGGGCGTGGCGGCCAATGGTGCCGGCGCCGCGCTCGCGGCGGCCGTGGGCCAGGGCGGGCTTGGCCTGGCGGGTGTGCTGGCCGCAGGGGCGCTGGGCTATTGCCTGTATTCGGCGTGGACGCTGCTGCGCGAGCCCGACAGCCGGCGCGGTATCGGCCGGATCGCCATCGTGCTCACGCTGGCGGCAGCCGTGGCGCTGCCGTGGATCAGCATGGACGCCTACAAGCATCGGGGCGGACCGGGCAAATCGGCACTGGTCGAGCAGCAGCGCGAACGTTACGCCGCACCGGCATTCAAGCCGTCGGTGGCCAAGGACATGTCCGAACTGTATCCCGGGCTGCGCCTGCAGCAGAAGGGCGTGACCCCCGGCGGACTGCTGGAGGCCCCGAGGACGTGGCATACCACGTCCTTCCGCAGCTTCTTCGGCGTTTACGGGTACATGGAGTACTACGATGCCGACATCGTCTACAGGGCCATGGGATGGGGCGTGTGCGCGCTGCTGCTGCTGGCACTGGGCCTTGGCCTGGCAACGCGTACGCTGAGCATCGCCGAGGTCGTCGCCAGCGCGGGCTGCGCCGCCGCACTGGTACTTGCCTCGTTCCTGCACAGCTGGGTGTACGACTTCCAGCCACAGGGGCGTTATGTGCTGGGCATCCTGGTGATGATGGTGCCGTTCTTCCTGCGGACCGGGGAGTCGCCGCTCGCCCGGCGGCTTTTCACCACCGCCGCGCTGGTTCTTTTCCTGTTGTCGGCGGCCTCGTTCACCCGCATCGCATTGCCGCACCTGACCTGACACCGGGGTGCCACCACGCCCCGTCTCGCGGGCCGAGCAGTGGACACTGCCGGCGTACCAGCCGGAAAGCCGGCCGGGAGGCGGGAGCCGAACGACCCCGCCTCCGCTCCCGTCAGGACTCCAGTGCGAACGGCTGGGTCAGGGAAAGATTGGGGTTGTAGGCAGGGTCATGCAGCAGTGCCTTGCCCCATCGCTCCTGCATGAACGCCACCTCGGACATGAATCTGGCCTGCTTCACCGGGTTGTCCTCGAGTCCGCGTGATGCCGATTCATGGTGGTACAGCTCGGCAAACGGCGTCCACACGTTGCGGTAGCCCTTCTCGCGGATGCGCAGGCACAGGTCGACGTCGTTGAAGGCCACGCGCAGGCGTTCGTCCAATCCACCGGCTTCCTCGTAGACCGAGCGGCGCACCAGCAGGCATGCGGCCGTCACCGCCGACAATTCCTGGGCAAGCAGCATGCGTCCGAAATAACCTTCGCTGCCGCGCGGATGGCGGCTGCCGACATGACCTGCCACGCCACACAGCCCTACCAGCACGCCGGCATGCTGGATGGTCTCGTCCGGGTAGTAGAGCATCGCGCCCACCGCGCCCACGTCCGGCCGCATCGCGTGCGACACCATCTCCTCCATCCAGTCGGGGGAGATCACCTCGATGTCATTGTTGACCAGGCCGATGACTTCACCCCGCGCCTGGGCCACGGCGAAGTTGTTGATCGCCGAATAGTTGAACTCACCCGGATACGGCAGGACCCGTACGTCCGGCATCGCGGAGATGCGATCGAAATAATCGAGCGTCTCCTGCTCGACCGAGCCGTTGTCGACCACCAGGATCTCGTAGTCCGGGTAGCTGCTGCGTTCGAGGATGCTGTCCACGCACAGGCGCAGCAGGTCCACGCGATCGCGGGTGGGGATGACCAGGCTCACCTTCGGCGCCGGCACCGGCACGGGCCGCTTCACCCGCATCATGCTGGCCGGAAGAATGCTCACCTCGCCCGCCTGGCCGGTCCGCTGCAGATGTTCCTCGACCGCGCGACGGCCAGCCACCACCGCATAGTTCTTTTCGCCCGCGGCCAGTGCGGTCGATCCCTGGATCGCCCGCCAGTGGTACAGGACGCGCGGTATGTGCACGATCTGCCCGGGTGCGATGCGCTCCACGCAACGCAGCGCCAGGTCCCAGTCCTGCGAGCCTTCCAGCCCCTTGCGGAACCCACCCAGCTCCCGCACCAGCGGCAACGAATAGACGCCAAGGTGCGAGATGCAGTTCTGCCCCAGGAACAGGTCGTAGTTCCAATCGGGCTTGAAATAGGGATCGAAGCGGTTGCCGTCTTCGTCGATCTTGTCCTCGTCGCTGTAGATCAGCATGGCATCCGGCACGCGGCAGGCCGTCTCGGCGACCAGCAGCAGGGCATCCGGGTGCAGTTCGTCGTCATGGTCCAGCAGCACCATGTAATCGCCCGTGGCTACCTCCAGCGCCGAATTGGAGGACACCGAGATATGTCCGTTTTCCTGGCGGTAGACCACCTTGATCCGCGGGTCGCGGCGCTGGTACTCCTCCAGCACGCTGCGCACGTGCGGCGACGGCGACGCGTCATCGCAGATGCACAGTTCCCAATCGGGATAGTGCTGTGCCACCACGCTGTCCAGCGCCCGGCGCAGCCAGCGTTCGGGCGCCTGGTAGACAGGCATCACCACCGACAACCGCGGCTTGCGCGGCAACGCGGCAACGCGCGCGGCAGCGTCGGCCGCGGACAGCACGGGCTCGTTGCGCAGCAGCCAACGCCGGTAGTCGCTGGGTACCGGTGGGGTCAGACCGCGATAGTCCTCCACCCCCTGGCGGAACATTCCGCCGGGCCCGGCAACCACTGCGCGGCGCAGCGTGGTACCCGCAAGGCCGGCCGCAGCCATGAAGCCGCCGCCGCGGGCACGCCATAGCGCGTGCATGATCCGCATCCACGCACGCGACCGGCTCACCGGTTCGAGCCGGACCTGGATATCGAAGCAGGCGTCGTCATCGGACGGATCCAGGCGCAGGGCCTGCAGCCCGGACCCGAGGTAGACGACCGTCTCGCTGCGGCCTGCCGCATCGTACTGGAGCAGGTCGATCCTGGCGGCAGCCTGCATCCCGGTCCCGCAATCAAGGTACAGGCAGGGATTCTCCAACCGCCCTTCGTATACACGGGAATCGATCGTCAGCACATGCCAACCGGGCGTACACCCGGTGTCCGGCCCGGCGCCCATCCTGAGCAGGAACTGGGGGTCGCAGCGGGTACCACGCCACCCCCGTGGCTCGCAGGGTGATACGTTGGCCAGCGGTTCAAGCCGTGCCTTCCAGCCATCCTCGCGCTGGTTGCTGCGCCGCTTGTGTGCCTGCCATTTCCGGCCCAGGCGGTACAACACCGGCCTGTCGGAGCGCTGCTTCAGTTCCTGCACCATGCCCGACAGTACGTGTACCTGTCCGGCCAGCGCCGCCAGCTGCTGCTCCTGGGTGGAGCGCGCATGCTCGACCACGGTCCTGTGCTCGGCCTGCACCTGGGTGAGGTGCTTGTGCGTCTGCTGCATGAAGCCGTGCTGCGCGACCTGCGCCTGCGCCAATGCGTCACGCAGGGTATCCAGCCTGGCGACCTGTTCGCCGTGCCGTGCGCTGAGGTTGCGTTCGGCCAGCACGCTGGCGGTGAGGCGCCGGAAATGCAATTCGATGCGCATGGCATCGCCCCGGCAGTGCCTCGCGGCGTCGGCGATGTCCAGCTCCAGCCAAGGATCGTCGCCCGCCGCGACCCACGCGACCAGTCCCGGGTCGGCGGTGGCAAGGCGGTACTCATGCATCACCTTCACCCGGCCCGCGAGGTCCGCGACGGGCCGGCCATCGAACGAAAGCGCCAACAGCTCGTAGGCACCGGCGCGGCCATCGGGATCGAAGCGCAGGCGCTCCGGCGCGCGATCGACCGCGATGTCGATCGCCAGCACGCAGGTTCCGTCCGGCGCGATGCGCGCCTGCCCCTCGGCCGCGTACTCCTCCGAGTACCCTTCCATGGCCGTGCGCAGGTACACCTTCGGCGCGACCGTAGGCGTCATGTCCAGTGGCGGCGAATTCCAGGCGCTGGCCAGTTCGAGACCGCGACTCCACTCGGGTACATGGCGCGCGTGGTCCTGGTCCAGTGCGGAGAGCACGGCCTCCATCGCCGCTGCATAGCCGCGACGCCCGGCCTCGAAACGCTCACGCAGCGCATCCATGGCCGCCGGCAACTTCTCCGGCAGGGCATCGGCGGCCGCCTGGAAGCAGTCGTAAGCAGCTACCACCACGGGATCAAGCGCGGATACATCGGCGGCACGATGATTGCGCAGCTGCGCATCGAGGAAGCCTTCCACTGCCGCGGCATGCCCTTCCCCACCCGGCAACACACGCTCGCCAAAGGCATGCCTGCAGCGCTCGAGCTGCCCTCGCCAGTCGGTTATCAGCGCCTCGTAGGTCATGAACACGCGGTTCGAGCCGCGTGTGGCCAGCTCGGCCTCGAGCTGGTAGGCCAGCGACAGCAGCCCGGCGCGATACTCGGACATGCCGTCGCGACGCCGCAGCGACGCCGCCACCTCCACCGGATGGCGCGCGATGAAGGCGAAATGCGCGTCGATGCCCAGTTCCTCGAACAGGGCCTGCCACAGGGGAACGAAACGGCACAGGCGTGGATCCTTGATCACCACCGTATCGCCATTGGCCACCAGCTCCGACAACAGCGCCGCCAGTCCCCGGCGCGCCTGCACAGTGGCTGGATGCCGCATCCAGCTCTCGGGCAGGGGCCTGGGATCGGCCCAATCCATGTCGAACGCAGCCAGCAGGCGGTCGTGTGCCTGGACGATGCGCACGTGCTCGAAGTAGCCCTTCGGGTTCGCATCGGCGGTGGCCGGCATCAATTCGTCGCCGAGGTTCAAGCCGAGCTGGCTGAAGGTTCCGGCCAGAGCCGAGGTGCCACTGCGATGCATGCCGAGCACGACAATCACATGGGGCGGACTGGTTTTTTCAGCGGACTTCACCTGTACCCCGGTAACTTGGGAAAGTGCGCGCATTGTAGTCGAACCCCTTCCGCTCCCCGCTGAGTGGATGTGTCGCGCCTATTGCCAGTGCAGCCCATGCCGCGCCTGTTCGGCCAGCTGTCGGCGCCACCACCAGCGCACCACCTTCCAGCGCCAGCTTCCGGCAGGCCAGCGTTCGTACTGGCCGGAGAAGACCGTCCCATAGCCCTGCTCGTGAGCGGGGGCCTCCAGTCCGAGGAACCGGCAGACCGCGTCGACGGTCGCTGCAGGGTCCTCGCGCAGTTGCTCGTTGCGCAGCAACAGGATCTGCTCACGGGGAAAAGCGGCGTACAACGCATCCAGCTGCCGTGCGTAGTCTCCACGCAGGCGGTAGCTGTGATGACGCAGCGGCGACCCGGTGGAGAAATCATCCTCATGTCCACGCAGGCGCCAGCGCTCGGCCAGCAACGCCAGCCACAGCGGCCAATGCTCGTCACCACGCGAGCGTTCCATGTGGTACTGCGACAGGGCACGCTCGACCGGGTGGCGCAGCAGGATGATCCAGCGCATCTGCGGGTTGTAGCGGGCAATACGGCCGATCAGCCGCTCATGCATCAGATAGATCGGCGTAGCGTCACCGTGCAGCTTCGCACCGCAGGCTTCTGCCGGCTCGCCGAAATGCGCCGCAAAGCGCGCGTCGACCTGTTCCGGACTCCACCCGTCGTCGAAGTCCGGCGCATCGAACACGTGCGCCTCCTTGTACGCCGGCAGCGCCACGCCGGGGTGCCGCTGCAGGAACGCGGCAAGTGCCGTGGTCCCGCCCTTCTGCACCCCGCCCACCACAAAACGCACCCTGGGTGCGCTCATTCCTCCACCGCCACGTCCATCGGTACCGGGAACAGGCCGGTGAAACGCTCCTGGCTGTCATCGAGCACCTCGAAGGAGGGGGCACCTTCCTGGCGCGCCAGTACCGTGTGCTCGTGTACATGCGCCGAATCCAGCACCCGCATGCGCACGCGGTAGATGCCGCGTTGCAGCGTCGCCTCCATCTTCACCGACAGGGCGATGTCGCGCACGCTCTCGACCTTAGGCAGGCGGATGCGCCGCCCGCACAACTGGGTGCTGCGCTCGTCCATCAGGTCGAATATCAGCAGCGGGTTGGCAATGTCGGGACGCAGGCGCAGCGTCAACGTGAAATGCAGCGGCTCGCCATAGCCGACCGTCGCATGCTCGACGCCATTCACCGAGGCCGCGGTGACGCGCACGTCATCGAAGCCGAACCCATCCTCCAGGCGCTTGAGCCGGCTCTGCTCCTGATACCCAAGCCGCTTCAGGTTGGCATCGTGGATGCGGCGGGTGTACTCGATGATGACGTCCTCGGGGACTCCCTCCATCACCATCTGTCCATGGTCCATCAGGATCGCGCGCCGGCAGAAGGCCCTGACCATCGCCGGATCATGGCTGACGAACAGCAGGGTCGTGCCGGTCGCCAGGATCTCGCTGATCTTTGCCATCGCCTTGGCCTGGAACGCCGCATCGCCGACGGCAAGGGCCTCGTCCACGATCAGGATGTCCGGATCGGTATGCACCTGCACCGCGAAGGCCAGGCGCAGGGCCATGCCGGAACTGTAGGTCTTGACCGGCTCATCGATGAACTCGCCGATGTCGGCGAACTCGACGATGCTGCCCATGCGTTCGCGCACCTGCGCCGGGCTCAGGCCCAGGATGGCGGCATTGACGCGCACGTTCTCACGGCCGGTCAGCTCTGGATTGAAGCCGGACCCGAGCTCCAGCAAGGCCGCGACCCGGCCATTGACGCGCACGTTGCCCGCGGTCGGCTCGAGTACGCCCGCCACGATCTGCAGCAGGGTGCTCTTGCCGCTGCCGTTATGGCCGATGATGCCCAGGGCTTCGCCGCGCCCCAACGAAAAACTGACCGTCTGCAGCGCCTGGTGGTAGTGCACGCGCCGCTGCGCGCTTCGAAGCAACCACGCCGACAGCGATGGCATGCCGCGCAGCAGCACCGACAACCGGTGCAGTAACGGCACCCATAGGCGGCTGCCCGGCGTGGCCCATAGTCGATAGGTCTTGCTGATCCCACACACCTGCAGGGCGGGAACATCTGGATCAATGGTCATGGTGCAGCCGACGGAAAATCGCTGCATAGCATAGCCCCGGGTAGGCACCATGCCCATACAAGCCCGTGGCCACCCCGCCTGGCATGCGTCCCCCCCACTGCGGACGACTGTGAAGCAACCCCCTGCATCTTTCGGCGGCTGCCCGGCCAAGAGGCCGACATGCGGACAAAAAAAGCGGGCGGCTTTCGCCGCCCGCCCTACTGCTTCTCAGGCTTTCGCCGTAATCGGATCGATTACGGGTTCAGCTTGGTCGCCGGGGTGTTCCACTCGCTACCGTTCCACTTCTCAGCGGTCAGGTCGGTCACGGTGCCGGTGTTGACGTTGCGGTTCAGGGCCGAAGCCTTGAAGTTGGTGCACTGAGCGGTCACGCGGACGTACCACTTGCCGGTGCCGTCGCCGAAGCCGCCGGTCAGGCCCTTGCCAGCGTTGCCGCCTTCCAGGTCTTCACCGTACAGCTGCACCGACTTGTGGGCGCCCAGGGTGATCTTGGCGCTGTCGCTGTGCAGGCCAGCGTCGTCCTTCGCGTCGATCTCAACAGCGCACGAGGTGGCGTTGTTGTTGGTCAGGCGCAGCATGGACTGAGCGGTGGCGTTGCCGCCCGGGTTCACGTTCTGGAAGATCAGCGTGGTGCCGTTGAAGTCGATGGCGCCGAACTGGGCCGGATCCAGGACCGGGTTCACGCGCTGGGTCGACAGGTTGTAGTCAACGGTGACTTCACCGGTGATCTGGTCAACCTTGGCCAGCTCGTAGCTGCCGTCGGCCATGGCGCAGACGTGCAGGGTCGACGGCGACGGGCTGGCGGCGGTCACGTTGGCCAGCAGCGGCGAGGAAGCCGGCAGGGTCACGGTGATGCTGCCGTCAGCAGCCGGAGACGACGTACCAACCGGAGCCGAGCAGGTCGGGCTGGTCGAGAACTTGATGTTGTCGTCATAGGCAGCCAGGCCGTTCAGCTTGATCTTGAACTCAGCGGTGCTGACCACGTTGTACTCCGGGTTCGGAGCAACGGCGCTGTAGTTGTTGACGTAGCCGGTGCCGCCACCGACCAGAGCGCCTTCGGCGATGTCGATGGTGATGCCGCCCAGGTGGAAGTAATCGGAACCCGGGGTCGCACCGTTGTTACCGCTGCCGCCGACCTGACCATTGGCCGCAAACCAGGTCTTCGGATCCGGGGTGCTGCCAACGTCGATCTTCTTGGTGGTTTCGGACGAGGCAACGGCCTCGGTCACCAGGCCCCACTTGGAGCGGGCGATGACAGCCTTGGACGCCAGGATCTGCTGGCCGACCGAGTTCTGCACGGTGATTTCGGCACCGACGCTGTTGCCGTCAAACAGGCCCTGCACCAGGTTGGTGATCTGCACGCTGTTCAGCTCGATCGCGTAGCCGTTCAGCGTGTCGGCGCCATTGCCCGGAGCGGTGAAGGTGAAGTTCAGTTCCTGGCCGGAAGCCGAGTAGTACGGGGTGCCCACCAGAGCAGCGCCGATGATGGCGCCGGTACCGCCCAGCTCGTCACCGATCTTGAAGTTCTCGACCAGCGTCTTGGCATCGGCAGTCGCGTCGAACTTGGCACCGTTGGTCAGGGTGACCTTGACGGTCACGTTGTTGCCAGCAACGGTGGCGATGCGGGCAGCATCGTCGGTGGTCGCGGCCAGCGTCAGCTGGGACGGGGTGTTGATGGTGGTGCCGTTGTTGACGATCAGGTCCTTGGCGAACCAGATCTGCTTGCCGGTCGGGTAGGCCAGCGAAGCAGCCGACGCCAGCGCCGGGAGTGCCAGGGCACCCACCACGGCTGCGGTCAGCAGGCTCTTGTTGAACTTCTTCATGTGAATCAACTCCGTTGAGTTTTTTTAGTTAACTAAAAATGAAACTTCCTAGGTACTGCAGTAGCTGTTACCGGTCGCCTGACCTACCCCGGTACCGTCGGGCCAGCCCGTTGGCATACCGGTCGCTGCTGGGCGGATGTGGAAAAAGATTCCTTCCCCATAGTCCCCATGGAGCAAGCTACCGGGGAACGTTAACCAAGCCTTACTTGGCCGTCAAGCCTGCGACCCGGCCATAGCACATGCGCGGGCCCGGGTCCCACTCATTGTGGGATGCCGCGCGCATTCAGTGGTCAACTGTAGCAACTGGCGCCCGCAGTCAGGGAATGCCATGCCGGTGCGCGGGTTAATCCAGCTGAATTGCCTTGTCACTGCCGCCGCTCCATGGCATGCGACCCAGTGGCCCGGGCGACCCCGGTGGCCTGCGCTTGGGGAGGTAGCCCGCTTCAGACGGCGATGTCGTTGGCGCTGGTGATGGCCAGGATGATGCCGATCATGATCACGCCGATGGCGCCGCCGATCAGCAGGATGGCCACCGGTTCCAGCAGGGCCAGGAACTGTTTCATGCGGGTGCGGCCGGAGTCCTCGCACAGCCGCGCCAGCGACTGCAGCATGGACGGCAGCTCGCCGGAACGCTCGCCGACCCGGATCAGGTTGTAACCGGTGGCGGTCAGCGTCTGCTGCTCTTCCAGGGCATCGGCCAGCGGGATGCCATTGCGCACGTTGCGCGATACCTCGTCCAGGCGCGCCCGGCGACCGGGGGCGATCACACTGGCCCGGGCCAGGCCCAGCGCATCCATCAGCGGCACCCGGTTGGTCAGGAGCGTGGACAGCACCCGCGCCCAAGTCGCGGTTTCCGACTCGACCCGCCAGGCCCCCAGCACCGGCAGCCGTTCCAGCGCCTCGAACCAGCGGGCACGGGTATCGGGATTGCGCAGCCGCACGATCAACCATGCGACCAGGGCGGCCACCAGCAACAGCACCGCCGGGAACCACTGGCGCAGGAACATGCCGGTATTGAGCACCGCCGCGGCAAGCCATGGCAGGTCGTCCGCGCGCTTGAGCAGCGTGGCGAACTTGGGAACGACGAAGGTGAACATCATCACCACCGCGCCCAGTCCGGCGCAGACCAGCACCGCAGGGTAGGTCAATGCCTGGCGGATTTCGCCACGCACCGTCTGGTCGTATTCCATCTGCTCGACCACATCGTGCAGGGCGCGCCCCAGCAGGCCCGATTTTTCGCCGCTCCGGACCACCGTGGCCACGTAGCGGGGAAGTGGCAGCCCCGCGGCCTCGAGCGCCGTGGAAAAGGCCTGGCCCTGGCGCAGGCCCGCTGCGATCCCCTCGAAGGCAGCCAGCAATTGTGGGTGCCGGACCGAGCGCACCTGGGCCGCCACCGCCTCGGCCAGGCCGACACCGGCCCCGAGAAGGGTGGCAAGCTCGTGGAAGGCCAGGATCAGGTCGCGCTGCCGCAAGGGCGAGGCACGTCCCCGGACCTTGCGCCCGGCGCCCGCCTCAACCGTCCGCACCGCGACGACGGACAGCCCGCGCCGCTCCAGCTGGCGCGCGGCCTCGCGCTCGGACTGGGCCGAGACCACCCCCTCCAGCGCAGCGCCTTCGGCATTGAAGGCCTTGTATCGGTACTGGGCCATGGGGTCAGACCGCCGTCACGCGGAGCACTTCTTCCACCGAGGTCACGCCCTGCCAGGCTTTCAGCAGGCCGTCCTCGCGCAGGAAACGGCAGCCGCGGGCGCGGGCCATGGCCTTGAGCTCGGCGTGGCTGGCACCAGCCACCACCGCCTGCTGCATTTCCTCGTCCACCGGGATCAGTTCGTAGATACCCACGCGGCCGCGATAGCCGGAATGCTGGCAGCGCTCGCAGCCCACCGCCTCGCGCCATTGCGCGGGCGCGTCGCCCAGCACCCGGGTGGCCCACTGCGCGGCTTCGGCCGCGATGGCCGGCAGCACGTGGGCGGCCGGCCGTGCACAGTGCGGGCACAGCCGCCGCACGAGGCGCTGGGCCTGCAGCCCCTTGACCGGGGTGGCCACCAGGAACGGCTCCACCCCCATGTCGATCAGGCGGGTGAAGGCGCCGATCGCGTCGTTGGTGTGCACCGTGGACAGCACCAGGTGGCCGGTGAGCGCCGACTGGATGGCAATCTCCGCTGTTTCGCGGTCGCGGATCTCGCCCACCATGATCACGTCCGGGTCCTGGCGCAGGATCGAGCGCAGCGCGCTGGCGAACGTGAGCCCGATGTCGGCATGGGTCTGGATCTGGGTGATGCGCGGCAGCTGGAACTCGACCGGATCTTCGACGGTGATGATCTTCTTCATGCCGTCGTCGGCGGCGGCCAGCGTGGCATACAGGGTCGTGGACTTGCCCGAACCGGTGGGCCCGGTGACCAGCAGGATGCCGTGGGCCTCCCGGCTCCAGGCGCCCAGCAGGGCCAGATGGTCCGGGGCCATGCCCAGCCGCTCCAGCCCCAGGTCCTTGCGCTCCTTTGGCAACAGGCGCAGCACGATGGATTCGCCATGCACCCCGGGCAACGCCGAGGCGCGCACATCCATGGCCTGGCCACTGGCACGCACGCTCAGGCGGCCATCCTGCGGCAACCGGCGCTCGGCGATGTCCATGCCGGAGATCAGCTTCAGGCGCGAAGCGACCGCGTTGAAACGCTCACGCGGCAACTGCAGCCGTGCATACAGCACGCCGTCGATGCGAAAGCGCACGACGAACTGGTGCTCGTCAGGTTCCAGATGGATGTCGGAGGCCCGCTGCTCCACCGCCTGCGCCAGCAGGCTGTTGACCAGCTCGACCACCGGCGCCTCCTCGGCCAGCTCGCGCAGGTGGCGGACGTCATCGCCGCCGTACCCCGATGACAGCAGCCCGCGCCCGAGCTTGTCCAGGGTTCCTTCCATCAACTGGGTGGCCGCCAGCACCCGCTGCACGTCCTGTGCCGGGTACAGGTACGCCAGCGTTTCCTGCAGCACCGGATCCAGCGGGTCACGGCTGGCACACCAGACGACGCCTTCGGGGTCCTGCCAGATCAGCACCCCCTGGTCCTGCATCCAGTCCACCGATACCGGCTCCTCGCCGGGAACGACCCATGCCTCGACCTCGGGCAGGGTCACGTCGCGCCCTGCCAGAGGCAGGCCCAACTGCTCGGACAGCGCCGCGAGCAGCTGTTCTTCGGACAGCGCGCCGATGCGTACCAGCAGGCTGCCCAGGCGCCCCCCCATGGTGCCCTGCAGCTCCAGGGCCCGCTCCAGGTCGGACGGCCCGATGACGCCACGGGCGACAAGGATCTGGCCCAGCAGGGGAGAAGCGGCCTCGGCTTCAGGGGAAACAGGCAGCGGACTGGCAGCGGTCATGGGCGCACGAACAAGAAGGAAGGAGGGAGCGGCGAAGCATCACAACACATCGGCGAAGCCCGGACGAAGCGCCTTGAACAGCGCCCCGCCGAGCGCCAGCACCACCAGGGCCGCAACGGAATAACCGGCAGTGGCCCCCAGGTCCGGCCACTGCCCGTGCAGGATGACGCCGCGCAGCGCTTCAGCGGGCCAGCTGATGGGGTTGACCGCCACCGCGCCGGCGAGCATCGGCGGCACCATGCTGCGCGGGTAGAGCACCGCGCCGGTGAACAACGCGACCGTGACCAGCACCGACACCACCTGGGCCAGATCGCGCAGGTAGGCACCGAGCGCCGCGAACGCCAGCGCGATGCCGTACAGCATGACCAGGTAGGGCACCAGCACGAGCGGCAGAGCCAGTACCTGCCAGCCCGGTCCCGACCCCCACAGCGCATTGACGCCCCAGACCAGCAGCAGGCCGAGGAGCATGTGGAACAGGGCCGCGCCGAGGGGCACGGCGACCAGCACCGGCAGCGGGAATACGATCTTGCGGACGAAATTGCTGTTCCGCAGCAGAAGCGAAGGCGCCTGCCCGACGGCCTCGGCCAGCAACCCATGCACGAGCAGGCCGACGAACAGGTTCAGCGCAAAGCCCAGGTGATCATTCTCGGCCATACCCGGCCAGCGGGCGCGGAACACCGCGCCGAATACAAATCCGTACACGGCCAGCATGGTCAGCGGCATCAGGAACGGCCACGCCCGCCCAAGCAGGGTGCCCCGGTAGCGGACCGCCAGCTCCTGGGCCACCAGGGTCCGCCACAGGGCGATGTACCCGGCGCCGCGGGAAAGGAAATGGGAACTCATGAACAAAACAGGCGAAACACCAGCAGTTGGCGGACGGCACGTAGATTAACAGCCATCACAAGCGGTATTGCCTCCCTGCATGCCCCGCAGACCCCCTGAACGACCCTACCCGACCGGCACCATCGCCCGGGGTCGGCGGTTGCCGGCCATCGCCGGCAAGCCGTAGACTGCTGGCCGCCTTTCGATTTGCCTGCATGGTCCGCGATGATCTCCCCACGCTCCCGTTCCAGCCGCTCCCTGCGCCGCAACTCCATCCAGGGCTTCACTCTGCTGGAGATGATCGTGGTGCTGGTCATCATCGGGCTGATCATGGGGCTTGTCGGCCCACGCCTGTTCAGCCAGGCCGACAAGGCCAAGGTCCAGACCGCCGAGACGCAGGCCAAGATGCTCAAGGGCGCACTTGAGACCATGCGCCTGGACATCGGCCGCTTCCCCTCGCAGGAAGAGGGCCTGAAACTGCTGGTGCAGGCCCCGGGCGACAGCAAGCTGGCACAGCGCTGGAAAGGCCCGTACCTGGAAGATGGCCTGCCCGATGACCCGTGGGGCAACGCCTACCAGTACTCGCCGCAGCCGTCCGGCACCCGCGCATTCACCCTGTACTCGTTCGGCGCCGACGGCAAGAATGGCGGCAGCGGCTACGACGCCGATATCGGGCAGTTGCCCCAGCAGCAATGAGCCGCGCCCAAGCGGGCTATACCCTGCTTGAAATGATCGTCGTCATGGCCATTCTTGCAATGGCCACCGCTGTTGCAGCCCCCCCGAGCTACCGCATGGTGCGCTCGTGGCAGGAAGCCACCCAGGTCGATGACGTCCTGCAGCAGCTTGAGCGCCTTCCCAGTCGCGTCCGTGCCACCGGCAGCTCCCTGAACGTCGAAGGCAAGGAGGCCATCCCACTGGTCACGCTGCCCGACGGCTGGGCGCTGCGCGCGAAAACCCCTCTGCAGGTACAGGCCAACGGCGCATGTGCCGACGGCGAGGCGACGCTTGTCACCGCGCACCAGACGATCGACCTGCGCATACATGCCCCCTTCTGCCGCATACAGCGGCCCGGCCCATGAACCCCCGTTACCGGCCCCGCCACAGGCAGCACGGCTTCTCGTTGCTGGAAGCGATCGTGGCCCTGACGATCATGGCGACGTGCCTGCTCGCGCTCTACGCCTGGCTGTCCACCAGCACGTTCGCGCTGGGCCGTGTTGGCGCGAATTCACGGGCGCTGCAGGATGCCCGCGCGGCGATGGCGGCGCTGGAGACAGTCAATCCGATGATGGAGCCCGACGGCAAGCGGGACCTGCCGCCGTTGGAAATCCGCTGGAAGGCACGTCCGCTGACCGAGCGCCGCGTGGGCATGAGTCCGGCCGGGGGGGCAACGCCGTTCGACTTCCGCCTTTACGAGCTCGACGTCGAGATATTGCGCAACGGACAGCCGGTACGCGATTTCAGCCTGCGCAAGACCGGCTGGGAAATCGCCCGCCCCAGGTCGATCGACGATGAATGACCGCCCGCACCTGCGCCAGCGTGGCCTCACCCTGCTGGAAATGATGGTGGTCCTGCTGATCGCGGGCATGGCCATCGCCCTGGGCTTCCAGTCATTGGGGCAATGGCGGCGCGCCAATGCCGCCATCGCCGGCATCAGCGGCGCCACACAGCAGGCCACGCTCACCGAAAGCTGGGTGGAAAGCTCGTTGCGCAGCCTGTACCCGGTGAAGGAAGAGGCGTTCGAGGGGACCTCGCAACGCCTTGCGGGTATCGCCACGCAAGCGATCCAGTCGCACCAGGGCGGGGCAGTGGCGGTGGAGTGGTCGATCCAGGAGGATGGCGCGCTGCGCAGCCTGAAACTGATCGAAGCCGGCAAGGAGCTCGACCTGCCGTTGCCGGGAGTCGCGAAGGCGGCCTTCGGCTACATGGACAAAGAGGGGCGCATGTACGAGCAGTGGCCGCCCAAGCTCGGCCTGCACGACCACCTGCCGGCGATGATCGTGCTCGAGCAGGAAATGGACGACGGCAGCCAGCGCCTGTGGGCGGCCGCGGTCGCCGGCGCCCACAACCCCTATGTCAACCCGTTCGAGGCCGAGTTTGACTGACCATCGCCCGAAGACCGACGCCGGCTTCGTGCTGGTGATCGTGCTGACACTGCTGGTGGTCCTGGCGCTGCTCGCCGCCGCGACCGCAACCTCCGCCGAGCGCGCCATCCAGGCCGCGCAGGCCGACGCCGACCGGTTCGAGAGCGAACTGGCCATGGCCGGAACCCGGGAGACCCTGCTGTACCTGCTGGCAACGCAACGGCAGACCGTGGCCGGCCTTACCGTCAATGATTCGGACAGCGCCGCCGCGCCCGTCCCGCCCGATGATCCGGATGGCTTCATGGCCCTGCCGGTCGGCAACGAGATCCGGCTCGATGGAACCGTTTACCAGGGCCTGGGCAACACGCGCTTCTCGCTGCAGGACGACCGCGGCCTGCTCAGCGTGAACTGGGCAGCTCCGGTGATGCGGCAAGCCTTCTACCGCGCGCTGGGAGTACCCGCCGACCAATGGGACGGGCTGGACGCCAAGCGGCTGGACTACCAGGACCAGGACGACCTGCATCGCCTCAACGGCGCGGAAAAGGGCCACTACGAACGCGCAGGGCTCCCTCCGCCGACCAATCGCACCCTGGCAACACCGCTGGAACTGCGGCGCATCCTGGATTGGGACAAGCTGCTGGCCACCATGGACGACGCGCAACTGCTTTCCATGTTCACCATGACCCGCGGCGTGGACCTGAACGTCAACACGGCCCCCCTGCAGGTACTGGAACTGGCGCCAGGCCTGACTGCCGAGAACGCCAAACGCATGGTGGAACTGCGCCGCACCACCCCGTTCGTGTCGCTGTGGCAGGTACAGCAGACCTTCGGGATCGGCATGGGGACGGGGTTCGAGGACGGGCTGACCCTCTTTGCAAAGCCCTCCGGCAACCTTATCCTATGGGATCGACATTCCGGCGCTCGCCAGCTCCTGCATTGGACGCTAACGCCTATGGAGCCCAACGGCCCCCCATGGCGTATTGATTACGAGGTCATCCTTCCACGTGGCAACGAATCCGATCAGGCCGTGGTTGGCTCGCCTTCGACACCGCTTTTCTCCGCGCCGGATACGCCTGGGAAACAAGGGTAATGTGCCGCTGAACGGTGGTGGCAGCGATACCACGGTTTTTCTCGTCGGACGCGAGCTCTGCCTCTTCATGACCCTGGACGCCAGCAAGGCCCCGGGCAAGCAGCGCAAGGAGTTCGCCGCGCTCGCGGTGCGCCGGGCCGCGCCGTTCCCCGACCCTGATTTCGATATTGCCTGGTCGCCGGACGGCAGCGCCGCACTCTGGTACTGGTCGCGCGCCCGGGTGAACGCACTCGCCGCGGCAGAGCCTGGCAGGCGCAAGCGGTTCGTGGCCGAGGCGTTGTATGCCGGCTCCCCGCTGGAACAGGGCGTCGAGCTGCTGCAACTCGATGACGGGGTCGAGGCACGCGCATGGAAGGCCGGGCGGCTTTGCGCCAGCCGATGGTGGCAGGGCCTGCCGTCGGCAGGGCAATGGCGCGACTTCGTGCGCGGCACCGGGCAGGCGCTGGACCCTGCCCTGCCCCTCCCCGAGCCGCTGGCGGTCACGCTGGCCGACACGCCATGGAACCGGCAGGCAACCGGAACCGACAAACTGCAGCTGTCCGGACTCGAGCAATACCTGCCGAAGGCTGCCTTCGTGCTGGTCGCGATCTTCCTGCTGGTTACGGGCGCCCAACTTGGCGGCATCGTGCGCGCACAGGTGGACATATGGCGGGCACAGTCCACGGCGAGCGATCTCGATGCGCCGCTCCAGCGCATCCTCGATGCCCGCGACGCAGCCGACCAGGCAGTCGCCGAGATCGACAGCATGCTCTCGCTTCATGGACTGCGCCCGAGCACATCGCTGATGGCCGAGCTGGTCCGGCTGCTGCCGGGCAAGGAGTGGCAGGTCAGGAAGTGGAACCAGCCGACCCCTGATACGCTTGAGGTGAACGTGATCGCGCCCGGGAGCAATCCCGAGACGCTGGTTTCTTCGCTGGAAGACTCCCCGATGTTCAAGGGCGTCACCGCAGAGCTGGGACGCAACAATGAACTGACGATCAAGGCAACGATCACCGCTGCCTCGACCGCCGGAAACGACACGCCATGAAGGCATTCGAAAGCCAACTGCAGAGTCTCAAACGCCAGGTCGAGGCCGCACCCTGGCTGAAATGGGCCGGGCTGGCCATCGTCCTGCTGCTCGCATTGTTCTGCCTGCAGGCGCTGGATGCGGTGCGGGTGGAGCGGCAGAAGGCCGCCATGGATGCCGAGCTGGACCTGCGCCGGATCATGTCGCTCAAGGGCCAGGACGTCTGGTTCGAGCGCGAAAAGAGCGCATTGGAACTGCGCGACACGCTGCGGGCGCAGTTGCCGGAGGTGGCCACCCCGGGCATGGCCCAGGCCTCCCTGCAGAACTGGCTGCGCGGGCTTACTTCGGGGTTCGGCAACGAGCAGAACGCCAACATCCGGATCAACCGCTCCGGAACCGTGGAGACCGTGCCCGGCGTACTGAGGGTCAACGCATCGTTGAACGTCGCCGCCTCGCCGCGGCAATCGCTCAACCTGCTGCGCCAGATCGAAAGCTCCAGCAATCTGGTCACCCTGGAAACGCTCACCCTGCAGAGCGACGACAGCAACACCCTGCACCTGACCCTGAACGCCTATTACCGGATCGCCGAAGGGGCAGCGCCATGATCGCCCGCCGCCATTGGCCCTACCTGTATCTGGCCGCCGCCCTGCTGGCCGGCGCATCGATCGGTGCGGCGTGGCCGCCCCCGCCGCTGCCCAAGGCCAACGAGCAGGGCAATACCTGGAGCCTGCCGGCAACGGCGGATATCGCCCGCCATGTACCCCAGGACCTGGCCGTGGTCACCAGTGGCATGCGCTGGAAAGGCGACGTCGGCGGAACGCCCGGCGAACGCGCGGCCTGGCGCCTGGCGGGCACCGTCGATGAGGCCACCCCGGCAATCCTGGTGATGACGCCCGACAGCCCCGACAAGGTGAAGCGCGTCGAACTGGGGCAGGCGCTGCCCGACGGCAGCGTGCTGCACAAGGTGGACGGCGACAGGGCCATGACCAAGCGCGATGCCTGCATCGTCACGTATCAACTGTTCCAGAGCGAGGCCGTGGACATGTCCGACGGCTGCGAGGAACCGGAAGCACCCGATCAAGGAATCCGTAAATGATGTCCCATCGCCGCCCCCTGATTGGCCTTGCCGCATTCGGCGTAACGCTGCTGGCCGGTTGCGCCACGCCGCCGCCGGTGCGGGTGACCACCGGACTGGACGTGCCCCCCAAGGAATCGGTCAGTGCCGAACATGAAATCGGCCCCCATGTCGAACGTCAGCAGGCACTGACCCAGACCGACACGCCGCGCATCGGCGACCTCGGCCCGGCGACCGCAGGGACGCAGATCCGCGACACGCTGCCCGCCATGAGCAGCACGCCGGTAAGCGTCAATGTGCAGAACGTGCCGGTGCCGGTGTTCGCCAACGAGGTGTTCGGCAACCTCCTGGGTCTCAACATGACGATGACCCCGGATGTTTCCAAACTGCAGGACCTGGTAACGCTCCGTACCGAAGCCAGGCAGAAGCCCGAGGATCTGTTCGTACTGACCCGCCAGTTGCTGGCCGAGTACGGCGTTTCCGTGACGGTGGAGGGCAAGCTGGTCAAGCTCGCCACCGGCGCCACCGGCAGTTCGATCGCCCCCCCGCTCATCATCAGCGGTCGCGCCTCTCCACAGGTCCCCGCATCGCACCGCCCGGTGTTCCAGCTGATCGAGCTGGAAGTGGTGCGCAGTGGCGACGCGGTACGCTGGCTGGGCACGCTGTTCGGCCAGGACATCAAGGTGCTGGACGAAGCCGGCCGCAACTCGATCATCGTCAGCGGCAAGCCGGCGCAGGTGCAGCAGGCGGTGGAGGCGCTGCGCGTGTTCGACCGCCCGCTCATGCGCGGGCGCGTGAGCACGCGCCTGGAGCCCGCCTTCATGAGCGCCGAGCAGCTGACCGACCGGCTGGTGGACGTGATGAACGTCCAGGGGTACGGCGCGAACCGCTCGATCGGCTCGCCCTCCAGCGTGATCGTGCTGCCGATCACCGCGGTCAATTCGGTGCTGGTCTTCGCCAACACCCAGGAAGCGCTGGACTACGCGGTTTCGTGGGCACGCGAACTGGACAAACCCAGCAGGCAGGCCGGTACCCAGTCGCTGTTCTACTACCAGGTCAAGAACACCAAAGCCGCCGACCTGGCCAAAATCCTGGGCACGGGCAGCAGTGCCACGCCCGCACCAGTCGAACCACCGGCCGCTGGCGCGACCGGACAGCCTGCCGCGGCAGCGCGCGGGCATGCCCAGAGCACGGGCTCGCTGCAGGTGGATGAACCGCGCAACGCCCTTATCTTCCAGGGCGAGCCGGCGCAGTGGGAACGGATGCTGACCCTGGTGCGGCAGATGGACAAGGCTCCGCGCCAGGTGATGATCGAGGTGACGATCGCCGAAATCACCTTGAGCAACACGACCGACGTGGGCTTCAACTGGTTTGCCACCCACGGTTTCGGGCGGTTCGACGGAAGCATCTGGTCCGGCACCGGATCGGGCGGAAGCGGCGCGCCGTCGGTGGGCACCGGCCTGACCTGGCTGCTGGACGTAGCCGGCCAGAACCGGGTCATGCTCAAAGCGATGGCGCAGGACAGCCGGGTCAACATCCTGTCCACCCCGCGCCTGCTGGTGAAGAGCGGCAGCGAGGCATCGATGGATGTCGGCGACGAGATTCCGACCGTCTCCATGACCACGACGTCCAACCAGAGTTCCGAGGGCACCAGCAACCTGCTCCAGTCCATCCAGTACCGCAAGACCGGTGTCCTGCTGAAGATCAAGCCGACGGTCTATTCGGACAACCGCGTCGACATCGACCTCACCCAGGAAGTGAGCAAGGCCAGCGACGAAGCCCCCTCGCAGTCCACCGCGGCCTCGGCGGCTTCGCCCACGATCCGGAACCGGGTGATCAACACGTCGTTGACGCTCAAGGACGGCCAGACGGTCGTCATGGGCGGACTGATGAGCAGCGACGACAGCGACGGCAACACCGGCGTGCCCCTGGTCAAGGACATCCCGCTGCTTGGCAACCTGTTCAAGAGCAGGAAGAAGGTGACGGAAAAGAAGGAACTGGTGCTGGTCATCGTTCCCTACATCGTCGAGAACGACGACCAGGCCACGGCGGTGAGCCAGGCCATCATCGATCGCCTGCAATACCTGGACCTGGAGCAGGCTCCCAGGACCCCGTCGCCAGCTCCCGCTGCGCCCCCCGCTCCCGCTGTATTGCCACCGCCCCAGAACACCACTTCCCCACAACCCACGGCATCCCAGCCATGAACAAGAAGACTTTCACAGCCGCCCTTATCGCAGCCCTGGTGGTGACCGGCTGCGCCCGTCGCGAGGAAGAGCCGGAAACCCCGGCAACCGAAACCCCCGCCCCGACCTCGGAAGCCGAAGCCGAAAAGCTGGTCCCCAAGGCCACCATCGCCCCGGTGAACGTGCAGGTCACCCTGAGCCCGCAGGCCGAAGCCGCGCTCAAGGCCAAATCAGAGAAAGTACTGGTGGTGGCGACCTACTCGGGTGATCCGAGCGCCTCCGAGCAGGCCCAGAAAATGGCGGATGCGTCCGGCATGATCAAGCTCGGCGAGAACAAGCAGACCCTGGATGGCGCCGGCTCGATTACCTTCAAGGACGACGTGATCGACAAGTCGCGCCTGGAATTCATCGTCGGCGAGGTACAGCTGACCGTCAACGTCACGTCCTCCAAGACGTCGACGCCGGACAATCTTCTCGCCTGCCCGTTCTACTGGAAGACGTTGGCCGAAGCCAGCCAGGAGAAGGTGCTGATCACCTGCAAGGCATTGAGCGAAGTCCAGCAGTAATCCGTGGCCGAAGTGCCACCCGGACATGAAAAGGGGCTCCTGCGAGCCCCTTTTCCTTTTCCAGCAACACGGTGGATGCCTAGGCCGCGAGGGCGTTCTCCAGATCCGCGCGCAGGTCGCCCACATCCTCCACGCCGACGCTCAGGCGCACCAGCGCGTCGCTGATGCCCAGTTGCTGGCGGCGGACCGGCGGAATCGAGGCATGGGTCATCACCGCCGGGTGGTTGACCAGGCTTTCCACGCCACCGAGGGATTCGGCCAGGGTGAACAGCTGCGTGCGTTCGCAGAAGCGCCTGGCGGCCTCGAAGCCGCCCTTGAGCACGATGGACACGATGCCGCCGTAGCCGCTCATTTGCCGGCTCGCGAGCGCGTGCTGCGGATGCGACTGCAACCCCGGGTAGATCACCTTTTCGATGGCCGGATGCGCCTGCAGCCAGTGCGCCAGCTCCAGTGCGTTGGCACAGTGCGCCTTCATCCGCAGCGGCAGGGTCTTCAGCCCGCGCAGCGCCAGGAAGCTGTCGAACGGGCCCTGCACGCCGCCGACCGAGTTCTGCAGGAAGGCCATCTGCTCGGCCAGTTCGGCGTTGTCGCCGACGACCACCATGCCGCCGACCATGTCCGAATGGCCGTTGAGGTACTTGGTCGCCGAGTGCACGACGAGGTCCGCACCCAGCTCCAGCGGGCGCTGCAGCATCGGCGAGGCGAAGGTGTTGTCCACCACCACGACCAGCCCATGGCGCCTGGCGATGGCCGCGACCGCGGCGATATCGACGATCTTCAGCATCGGATTGGTGGGGGTCTCGATCCACACCATCTTCGTCTTCGGCGTGATCGCCGCCTCCAGCGCGGCCGGACTGGTCAGGTCGACGAAGCTGAAGTCCAGCCCCGCGGTACGCCGGCGCACGCGCTCGAACAGGCGGAAGCTGCCGCCGTAGATGTCGTCCATGGCCACCACGTGGCTGCCGGCGTCGAGCAGCTCGATCACCGTCGAGGTCGCGGCCATGCCCGAGGCGAACGCGTAGCCGCGGCTGCCGCCCTCCAGCGCGGCCACGCAGCGCTCGTAGGCGAAGCGGGTGGGATTGTGGGTGCGCGAGTACTCGAAGCCCTGGTGCACGCCCGGGCTGGACTGCGCATAGGTGGACGTCGCGTAGATCGGCGGCATCACCGCGCCGGTGCTCGGGTCCGGCGACTGGCCGCCGTGGATGGCCAGGGTGGCAAGCGACAGGCTGCGCTCGCCGCCATCGTCGCGTGGATGCTGATCCGTCATGGTGCTTTCCGGCTTGTGAGGGGTGGAATTCTACGGGGACGAGCTGAACCAGCCGTTCCGGCCGCGGCGGTCACTGCACCCGCCGCCGCAGGTAGTTCAGCAGGTCGATGCGGGTGATCAGGCCGAGGAAATCGGCGCCGTCCATGATGATGGCGACCTGGCCGCGGTCGAATACCGGCAGCAGCGCCTCGATCGGCGACTTCACGTCCAGGCGGTCGAGCTTGCTGACCATGGCGATGGCCACCGGGTCGCGGAACCGCGCCTCGTCGCCGTAGACATGCAACAGCACGTCGCTCTCGTCGATGATGCCGACCAGGCGGTCGCCATCCATCACCGGCAGCTGCGAGACGTCGTACAGCTTCATGCGCTGGTAGGCGGTGGTCAGCAGGTCGTTGGGGCCGACCACCACGGTGTCGCGCTGGCTGTACGGGCGCAGGATCAGGTCGCGCAGGTCACCGTAGCGCGGACGCTCGAGGAAGCCGTTGTCCAGCATCCAGTAGTCGTTGTACATCTTCGACAGGTACTTGTTGCCGGTATCGCACACCAGCACCAGCACCTTCTTCGGGGTGGTCTGCTCGCGGCAGTACTTCAACGCCGCCGCCAGCAGGGTGCCGGTGGAGGAACCGCCGAGGATGCCTTCCTTGCCCAGCAGCTCGCGCGCGGTGTGGAAGCTCTCCGCATCGGTGATGGCATAGGCCTTGCCGACCCGGCTGAAATCGGAGATCGACGGCAGGAAATCCTCGCCGATGCCCTCCACCAGCCACGAACCCGACTTCTCGTTGAGCGTGCCTTCGTTGATGTACTCGGCCAGGATCGAACCGACCGGGTCGGCCAGCACCAGCTCGGTCTTCGGCGACAGCCGGGCGAAGGCGCGCGACAGCCCGGTCATGGTGCCGGAGCTGCCGCAGCCGAACACGATGGCGTCCAGGTCGCCGTCCATCTGCTCGAGGATCTCCGGGCCGGTGCCGAACTCATGCGCGGCCGGGTTGTCCGGGTTGCCGAACTGGTTGACGAAATAGGCGCCCGGGGTGCGCTCGGCGATGGTCTTGGCCAGGTCCTGGTAGTACTCGGGGTGGCCCTTGGCCACGTCCGAGCGGGTCAGCACCACCTCGGCGCCCATCGCCTTGAGGTTGAAGATCTTCTCCCGGCTCATCTTGTCCGGAACCACCAGGATCAGCTTGTAGCCCTTCTGCTGGGCGACCAGCGCCAGGCCCAGCCCGGTGTTGCCGGCGGTACCTTCCACCAGCGTCGCGCCGGGCTTGAGGTCGCCACGCTTCTCCGCCGCCTCGATCATCGACAGGCCGATGCGGTCCTTGATCGAACCGCCCGGGTTGGCGCTTTCGAGCTTGAGATAGAGCTCGCAGACGCCAGTATCCAGGCGCTGGGCCTTGACGATCGGCGTGCGCCCGATGAGTTCGAGTACGGAGGAGTGGATTGCCATCGATATGCTTGGGATCGCGCCGCGCGGCGGCCGGAGCCCGATTATCCGATGGATATGCGCGAAAGTCAGGCGACGATCGGTTCTTGGATCATCGCCAGCGCGCCTTTGCGCAAGCGGCGCGGGCAATGGCGACCGACGAGGAGGCCGCCATTGCCCGCGACGGAAAGACTTCAGCGTGGGGAAGGTTCAGTTGAGCCGGTCTTCATAGATCCGCAGCAGTTTCTGCTTGGCCAGCAGCTTTTCGCGTTTCATCTGCCCCAGGGTCACATCGTCGATGGGAAGTACTCCCAGTTCCGCATCCATGCATTTCTTGTTCAGCTTCTGGTGCTGCTGATAGAGCTGCTTGAACTCGGGGTTGACCTTGATCAACGCGTCGATCTCACTCTGCGGCTGCCCTTCGAACATGACTACCTCCTACATGCGGAAACACGAACGCCCCGGCCTTGCGGCACGGGGCGCTCTGGGATGGAGGTCCGGACGGAGCACGGCCGAACCCCCGGCTGCGTTCCGGCTCACTGCCCGGAAGCTGTCTGGTACTGGTTCGCGCCACGGTTGCACTGGCCCGGTCCTCCGCTGTACGGACGACGAAAATGTCGCCCGGACGATTGACCCTACGCCTGAAAAATAGTTCCGGCAAGCGCACCGCAGGGAGTCTGAAAAGGTTCAGCAACGGCCGCACATTCAGTGTTCACGACACCGCCGCGCGGCACGCCAGCGCATGCGCCCAGGCAACACAAGCAGTAGTGCCGGAGCCGGCCGGCACCCCACCCGGTGGGTGCCGGCAGCGCCGGCACGGCATCACGGTGCGACGACCACCTCGGCCGAACGGGCCCGGGTGGCGGCGGCCTTCTTGCCGCTGACCTGGATGCGGTTGGCGCCGACGCCGGCCGCCACCAGGGCATCCTTCAACGCCTGCGCGCGGCGCTGGCCGACACCGCTGGCGCTGTCGTACCCCTCGATGGTCACCCGCCCCTTCTTGCCGATGTTCAGGTACTCGGCCAATGCCTTGAGCTGGTCGCGCGCGGCAGCCGACGGGGTCGCCTGGCCCGCCGCGAAGGCGTCGCCGGCCAGGGTGAACACCTCGCCGCGGTTGTCGAACCTGGACGCGGGCAGCTTCTTGCCGGAAACCAGTTCGGCCTCCTCGCGGGCCAGCCTGGCGGCGTTCTGCTGGGCCGAGCTCACCCGCGCGGCCTGCTTGCCGGCGACGCTGGTCAGCGCCGCCTCGGCGTCCTGCCGGGCCAGCGTCTCGGCCTCGGCGGCCTGGCGCAGGCGTTCGGCTTCCTCGGCCTGGATCTGCGCCTGCACGCGCAGCCGCTCGGCCTCCTGGCGGGCGCGCGCGGCCTCGCGGCGGCTGGCCTCGACCAGCAGTTCGCTGCGGGTGCGTTCGAGCTGGTCGACTTCGCGGCGGGCGGCTTCGGCGCGGGCACTGGCCTCGGCGATCGCCACCCGGCGCTCGGCCAGGTAACGCGCCTGGTCCAGTTCCTTGCGCCTGGCCTTGGCCAGCACGGCGATCGCCTGCTGTGCCTGCAATCGTTCCAGTGCCGCCAGGTCGGTGGTACGCGCGTCGGCCTGCAGGGTGACCAGGCGCTGGTTCAACATCGCCACCGCCGGGTCTTCGGCGGCGGTGGCGAGCAGCGGCACGGCCAGCAGGCCGGCCACGAGCAGGATGCGGATGCCCATCAGCGTCCCTCCCCGGTCGCCAGCTGGCGTTGCAGGCGCTCCACTTCGGCCCTGCGCTGGGCCAGCATGGCCAGCGCCACGGCCTCCTCGCTCTGGGCCCGTGCAAGGTCGGCGTCGACCGCCGCACGCTGTGCCAGCAGTGGCGCCTGCTTGCGCTCGCGGCGGTCGCCGGCCGCGCGCTGGGCCTGCTCCAGCTGCTGCCGGGCCAGGGCGATGGTGTCCGGCGCGTACTGGTCGGCATCGGCACGGTCGGCGCGTTCGACCGCCTGCTGGGCGGCAAGCAGGTCGGCCGCGGCCGGGTCCTGCGCCATCGCGCTGGCACAGAGCGCAGATGCGCACGCGGTCACATACAGGAAACGTCGTAAGTGTGCGAAGCTAGGTTTCATTGGGGAGCCGTCGCGGAAAGTTGAGCACGGCCATTGTCGTCAAGGCTGCCACGTGCTTGCAACGCCGGGTGGCTCCTGCTTGGGGAACCTTCCATGGATATCGGCTATTTCCTGAAGCTGATGACCGAAAAAAACGCGTCGGACATGTTCCTGACGACGGGTGCGCCGGTCCACATCAAGATCGAAGGAAAGCTGTACCCCCTGGGCAATACCGGCCTGCCGCCGGGCATGGTCAAGAAGATCGCCTACTCGCTGATGGACGAAGGCCAGGTGCCGCAGTTCGAGCGCGACCTGGAGCTGAACATGGCCATCGCGCTGGCCGACGTGGGCCGGTTCCGCGTGAACGTGTTCAAGCAGCGCGGCGAAGTGGGCATGGTCATCCGCGCGATCAAGAACCGGATTCCCTCGATCGAGGAACTGAAGCTGCCGGACGTGCTCAAGGACGTGATCATGACCCCGCGTGGGCTGGTGCTGGTGGTCGGCTCCACCGGCTCGGGCAAGTCCACGTCGCTGGCGTCGATGATCGACCACCGCAACGCCACCACCACCGGGCACATCCTCACCATCGAGGACCCGATCGAATTCCTGCACCGGCACAAGCAGTCCATCGTCAACCAGCGCGAAGTCGGGCTCGATACCCATGCCTTCCACAACGCACTGAAGAACGCGATGCGCGAGGCGCCGGACGTGATCCTGATCGGCGAAATCCTCGACGCCGAGACCATGGAAGCGGCCATCGCCTTCGCCGAGACCGGCCACCTGTGCCTGGCCACGCTGCACTCCAACAACGCCGACCAGACCATCGAGCGCATCCTCAACTTCTTCCCCGAGAGCGCGCACCGCAACGTGCTGATGAACCTGTCGCTGAACCTGCGCGCGGTGATCAGCCAGCGCCTAGTCAAGGGCACCGACGGCCGCCGCCGGCCCGCGACCGAGGTGCTGATCAACACGCCGATGATCCGCGACCTGCTGCGCCGCGGGCAGGTGCACGAGATCAAGCAGGCCATGGAACAGTCGCTGGAGGAGGGCATGCACAGTTTCGACCAGTGCCTGTTCCGGCTGGCCAAGGAGGGCGTGATCGAGCAGGAGGAGGCGCTGCGCGCGGCCGATTCGCGCGACGGCCTGGCGCTCAAGTTCCGGCTGTCCGAAGGCGCCAGCGGCGAGCACGACCCCTACGCGGATTTCTCCGCGGCGGCGGCACCGGCGTCGATCACCCACGGGTTCTGAGGCGCGCCACCGCCGTGATGGCGCACCACGAAGCCCCGCTGCGGCGGGGCTTTTGCGTGGCTCCCCGGCTGCGGCGCGGGAAGGTCAGGCCGCGTCCGGCTGGTTCTCCGGCCGCGCGCGGTCGAATGCCGGCAGCGCCAGACAGGCGGCTTCGATCCGCCGCAGGGTCGGAAAGGCGTCCAGATCCAGGTTGAAGCGACGCGCGTTGTACAGCTGCGGCACCAGGCAGCAATCGGCCAGCCCGGGCGCGTCGCCATGGCAGAAGCGGCCGGTCTGCGCCGAGCCCGCCAGCGCCGTCTCCAGCGCCGAAAAGCCCATGCGCATCCAGTGCAGGATCCAATCGTCGCGCTCGGACTGCGGCACGTGCCATTCCTGGTCGAAGAACTGCAGCACGCGCAGGTTGTTGAGCGGATGGATGTCGCAGGCCACCAGTTGCGCCAGCGCGCGCACCCGCGCGCGGTCGCCGGCAGCGGCCGGCAGCAGCGCCGGTTGCGGGCGGGTTTCCTCCAGGTACTCGAGGATCGCCAGCGACTGCGTCAGCACGCGTTCGCCATCGCACAGCGTCGGCACCAGTTCCTGCGGATTGAGCGCGGCATACGCCGGGGCGTGCTGCTGGCCGCCGTCGCGCACCAGGTGCACCGGCACGATGGCGTAGTCCAGCCCTTTCAGGTTCAGGCCGATGCGTACGCGGTAGGCGGCGCTGGAGCGCCAGTAGCTGTAGAGCGTCAATGCCTGTTGCATGTCCATGTCCTTTTGCCTGCAGGCCACCATACCCGCCGGTGACGGAAGCGTCCGTGCCGCCGGTCGGTCCATCGCGCCGCCGGCCGGGAATGCCCCCGGCCGGTCGGCGGGTACCCGCGCGCACCGGTGAAGGTGCGCGCCGCCCTCAGGGCCGCGCGGCCTGCTCGATGCGCTGTTCGATGGCGCCGAAAATGCTGTTGCCGGCGCGGTCGAACATTTCGATCCGCACCACGTCGCCGAAGCTCATGAACGGCGTGGACGGCTTGCCGTCGCGCAGGGTTTCCACGGTACGGCGCTCGGCGAAGCAGGACGCACCCAGCGCGGTGTCCTCGTTGGCGATGGTGCCCGAACCGACGATGGCGCCGGCCGACAGCGGACGGGTCTTGGCCGCATGCGCGACCAGCTGGGCGAAATCGAACTGCATGTCCACGCCCGCTTCCGGCGCGCCGAACCATTCGCCGTTGATGTGGGTCACCAGCGGCAGGTGCACCTTGCTGCCCTGCCAGGCCTCGCCCAGTTCATCCGGGGTGACGAATACCGGGCTCAGCGCCGAACGCGGCTTGGACTGCAGGAAGCCGAAGCCCTTGGCCAGTTCGGCCGGGATCAGGTTGCGCAGGCTGACGTCGTTGACCAGGCCGACCAGCTGGATGTGGCCGGCGGCCTGCTCCGGCGTCACCGCCATCGGCACGTCGTCGGTGATCACCACGATCTCGGCTTCCAGGTCGATTCCGTAGTCCTCGCTGACCACCTTGACCGCGTCGCGCGGGCCATAGAAGCCGGCGCTGGTGGCCTGGTACATCAGCGGATCGGTGTAGAAGCTCTCCGGGACCTCGGCGCCGCGTGCCTTGCGTACCCGTGCCACGTGCGGCAGGTAGGCGCTGCCATCGACGAACTCGTACGCGCGCGGCAGCGGTGCGGCCAGCGCCTGCATGTCCAGGTCGAACACGCCATCGGCATCGCCGTGGTTGAGCGACTCGGACAGCGCGTTCAGCCGCGGCGCGACGTTGGACCAGTCCTCCAGCGCCTGCTGCAGGGTGGCGGCGATGCCGGTGGCGCGCACGGCACGGGCCAGGTCACGCGAGACCACGATCAGGGTGCCGTCGCGGCCACCTTCCTTCAGGGAACCAAGCTTCATCGGAGCGTCCAGTCCAGGGGCGGGAAACAAGTTTCGATTGTAACGAATAGTCCGGCGGCGACCAGCGCCACGCGGGCACTGCCGGGAATCCACCCGGCTGCCGCGCCACCGGGTGCTGCGCGGCAACCAGCGACGGCACCGCGCCCTGCCGGGCCGATCGGGAACCCGCGCCCCCGACCGTACCTGAACAGGGATTTTTGTGCCGTTCCCGAACATCCCTTAGACTATCGCGGTCTGCCAGCGGCCGTCCGTTTCCCTTCCGGGATCGCCGGCGGCGCAGGACCGCAGGCCTCGTCGCCCGGTCCGCCCGCCCGCCCCCATTCCGACGCCATTCGTCTCGCATTCCGGCCAGCGCGCCTTGCGCTGGTCGCACCCATGATCTCGCAGCGCGGTTTTACGGGAACGCTCCGAGCCGACCGGTCGCCATGACCGGCAGCGCAGACCCATCCGGGCCGGCGCGTCCCCATATTGCGGAGTTTCCATGTCGTTCGAAGATCTGGGCCTTGCGCCCTTCCTGCTGCGCGCGCTCGCCGAGCAGGGTTACGAAAACCCCACCCCGATCCAGCAGCAGGCCATCCCGCTGGTGCTGGAAGGCCACGACCTGCTGGCCGGCGCACAGACCGGCACCGGCAAGACCGCCGCGTTCGGCCTGCCGCTGCTGCAGCACCTGGCCACCTCGGCGCAGGAAGTGCGCAACGGCCCGCGCCGGCCGCGTGCGCTGATCCTGACCCCCACCCGCGAACTGGCCACCCAGGTGCATGACAGCCTGCGCGGCTACAGCAAGTACCTGCGCATCCCCAGCACCTGCATCTACGGCGGCGTCGGCATGGGCAACCAGCTCGACATCCTGCGCCGTGGCGTGGACCTGCTGGTGGCCTGCCCGGGCCGCCTGATCGACCACCTGGAGCGCCGCAGCATCGACCTGTCCGGCATCGAGGTGCTGGTGCTGGACGAAGCCGACCGCATGCTCGACATGGGCTTCCTGCCCTCGATCAAGCGCATCCTGGCCAAGCTGCCCAAGCAGAACCGGCAGACCCTGCTGTTCTCGGCCACCTTCGCCGACCCGATCAAACAGCTGGCGCTGGAGTTCATGCGCAACCCGCGCGAGGTGATGGTGACCCCGCGCAACACCGTGGCCGAGACCATCGCCCACCGCGTGCACCCGGTCGACGCCGGGCGCAAGCGCGAACTGCTGCTGCACCTGCTGGCGCAGGACTCGCGCGAGCAGACCCTGGTGTTCGCCAAGACCAAGCATGGCAGCGACAAGCTGGCCACGTTCCTGGACAAGTCCGGCATCAAGACCGCGGCGATCCACGGCAACAAGAGCCAGAGCCAGCGCCTGCGCGCACTGGGCGACTTCAAGGCCGGCCGCGTCACCGTGCTGGTGGCCACCGACATCGCCGCGCGTGGCATCGACATCAACGAGCTGCCCAAGGTCATCAACTACGACCTGCCGATGGTGGCCGAGGATTACGTGCACCGCATCGGCCGTACCGGCCGCAACGGCGCCAGCGGCCAGGCGGTTTCGCTGGTGGCGCAGGAAGATGCCAAGTACCTGCGCCAGATCGTGCGCCTGCTGGACCGCGACATGGACATCCGCGACGTGCCGGGCTTCGAGCCGCACACGCCGATCCGCTGGGGCAACAGTGCCCCGGGCAAGGCCGAGCAGCCCGGCGGCGAACGTCCGCCGCGCCGCGGCAATGGCGGCCGCCCCGGTGGCCACCGCGACGCCGCGCCGGGCCAGCGCCGTGGCGGGGCGGGTGCGCCGTCCGGCGCCCCGCGTGGCGAGAACAACGGCCAGCGCCGCGAAGGCCAGCCGGCCGGCGCCGCACGCCGCCGCCGTGGCGGCCGTGGTCGCGGCAAGGCGCCGCAGCCCAACAGCGCGGTCTGACCGACCCGACTGGACCCGTAGCGAACGGCCGCATTGCGGCCGTTCGCCGTTGACCCCGCCTGCGCCCGCCGGACACCCGGCCCACGCCCACCGGCTACTACAATCGCGTCATGGACATCTTCAAAGACTTCACCCTCGAGGCCGCCCACCGGCTGCCCAACGTTCCCGCCGGCCACAAGTGCGCGCGCCTGCACGGGCACTCGTTCCGCGTGCGCCTGGAAGTCAGCGGCGAACCCGGCGCCGAGTCCGGCTGGGTGATGGACTTCGGCGACATCAAGGCCGCCTTCCAGCCGCTCTACGAGCAGCTCGACCACCATTACCTCAACGACATCCCCGGGCTGGAAAACCCCACCAGCGAGCGCCTGGCGATCTGGATCTGGGACCGGCTCCAGCCGGTCCTGCCGCAGCTCAGCGCGGTGACCGTGCACGAGACCTGCACCTCCGGCTGCCGCTACCGCGGCATCTGAGCTGAACGATTCCCCGGCGGCCGCAGGCACCGGACTTCCGCGCCGCCATGGCGAACGTTATGCTGCGTCGCAACAAACGACGGAGCAACGGCATGTCCGCCCGGTTCGACGACGGTTTCAGCGGCTACACCCGGCAGTTCGCGGCACTGGCCCATCGCGCCAACCGGCTGGCACTGGAAAACGCGGAGAGCGCGTTCGGCGTGCAGCTGCGTACCTTCGAGCGCAATGCCAACGCCACCGCCGGCTTCTTCGGCGAGCTGGTCCATCCCGACCCGGCGGCCGACCTGCCATCGCTGCTGCCCAAGGGCCTGCGGGTAGCCCGGGAAAACCTGCAGCGGCTGGCCTCGGCCGGGCAGGAGATCGCCGGGCTCGGGCTGCAGACCGGACAGGCGCTGGCCGAACTGGCACGGCAGCCCTTCCAGGCCGGCAACGGCAAGCACCAAGGCACCAAGACCCGCTGACTCCCCCTCAACAGCGCGCGGATCCCCCTCCCCGCGCCCTGTCCGGACCCGGCAACGAGCTCTCTCCCGTTGCCGGGTCTTTCTTTTTTTTGCTTTCCGGATCCGGGCCTGGAAACCGATCGGTTATCGGCTTTGTGCCGATGACGACCGTCATGGGGCCGGGTACGCGAGTCCGGCTATCGCTCTTCTGATCCGGGGTTCACGCAAATCCCGCCCCGGACATGACCGCCGACGAGTGCATGTTCAAGGCGGAAGTGCAGGCTCAGCCGGCGCATTGCCTTATGCCATGCAGCCGATCCGTATCGGCACGCCTGACCCGAGCAGGCGTTCGCCGTTGCCCCCATGCGCAGCCTGCCAGCATGCAGTTCCAACAGCATCGTTACCCTTGCCCCGTCCACACAGTGATCCTCCTCGAGCCTCCGCAGAGCACAGGCCCGGCGGAGTAAAAGGCCAACGGACCGTGTACTGCATCGCCCCGCATACGCCCATGCACGCGCTCACCGTGGTCGTGCGGCGTGGCGAACACGTGCAGAGGGATGTCGCCGCACTCCATGACTTCCCGGAGTGGCTTCGGTAGAAGCCCGCCATCTCGACAAGCCGACTCATGGAGTTCGACGAACACGAACAGCCCAGGGTGCCGTGCATGCTGCTGACCAACAGCCAGCAACGGGAGTGCGTCGACAGGCCGAACATCGGCAAGCACGCCGTGAACGGTCTGTACAATCGATCCTCCTGCGCCTGCGCTGGCACGAACGGCCTCCCGACAACGCGCCCGCCACGTGCCTCGGAAGTCCATGGGTTCAAGACAGGCGCGTATCGCAGGCGCATCGAGTCGGGGATGCCATACGCTGCAAGCCGCTGGCCCGGCTCAAGGCAACTTCAGGCATCCGATGATGAATGCCGAGATGCCTACCGTCTGGTTCGACTGAATTTCATCCCGGGAGTGAGATTGGACATTCGCTGGTTTTCCAACAAAGAAGCCCTGATCGAACATGAGAATTCACTCAAGGCGCAGTATGGCCTGCGCCTTGAGTCCGAGCTCAGGCGGCAGCAGGAATGCGATGGCTACTGCACCTACTGCAACACGGCCGTGCGCTTCCAGGTGGGTACGGGGGCAACTTTCGATGGCCGGCCAAACCTTCGGGAAGGCATGAGGTGCAGCAACTGCAAACTTTCGGCAAGACAGCGGCTGGTGCAGCTCGCCTTTTCGTCCAGTTCCAGTTCGGGCTGGACAGATGCACGAGGCGCGATCCTGGAGCGTCATACCCGACTTTACAGGACGCTTTGTAGCGCATCACCCAAAATCATCGGCTCGGAGTTCCTTGGCCCGAATGTCGGCAAGGGCAGTCATCGCATCAGATTCGGGCGCGCATTCATACCGAAGGTTTCCAGAAACGAATCGATCCTGGATTTTTCTTACCACGATCGATCACTGGATTTCCTGATCCATACCGACGTCCTTGAGCATGTCGAGCATACCCACAGGGCATTGGTCGAGTGTCACCGCGTTCTGCGGCCGGGAGCCCCCCTGATTTTCACCGTCCCGTTCTTCACCGCGCTTGACAGCACGCTGGTGAGAGGAACAACCGACGCAGCAGGAAGACTGGTCGAGCTGATGCCGGGCGAGTATCACGACGATGGCGTCGGCAAACGCGGGATATATACGTTCTACAACTTTGGCTGGCCTCTTTTTTCGATGCTGCAGGCCATTTTTCCCCGGGCCGAAATCGGCATTGCCTACGGCAAGCGCGAAGGATTCCTGTTCTGCGACAGCGAGGATGACTGGTGGAACATGGCGCCACTGATCTTCAGGTGTTACCGGTAGTTCAAGCCACGCCGGTCTCCCCGTGGGCTCTTTCCCGCATCAGGTACCGCTGGAACGGGAAAGCCGGCTGAGGTGGGCGGCATTGCACATTTCCTGGCCGCGTCCAGTGGGCGGCCCCTATGCATTGCACCTCTTGCCCGTGTGTGCGGGCAGGAGTTGCTTCTGCCCGACGTCCCACACCGGGTTCCGGGCAGGCTTCCTCCCCTGCCACCTCACCGCGCGCCATCAAGCGCGATGGCGTGCCCCGGGCGGTCATAGCGCAACGGGCGCTGCCGCTCCCAGCGGACACCATCGCGGGGGCGCAACGGTTAGACTTCGCCCCATGTTCAGTTCCACAACGCTCACCGGCAGCAAGCCGGAACAGTACGCCCAGTTGCTGGCACAGGCACGCGCCCTGGTCCACGGCGAGAGCGACCGCATCGCCAATGCCGCCAACCTGTCGGCACTGGTGTACCACGCGCTGCCGCAACTCAACTGGGTGGGTTTCTATTTCTTCGATGGCACAGAGCTGGTGGTCGGCCCGTTCCAGGGCTTGCCGGCCTGCGTGCGCATCCCGCTGCACAAGGGCGTGTGCGGGGCAGCCGCCAGCACCCGCCAGACCCAGCGCGTGGACGACGTGGATGCCTTCCCCGGCCACATCGCCTGCGACTCGGCCTCGCGCTCGGAACTGGTGGTGCCGCTGGTCCATGGCGGCGCGCTGGTCGGCGTGTTCGACCTCGACAGCCCGGTCACCTCGCGCTTCGACGCCGACGACCAGGCGGGGCTGGAGGCCATCGCCGGGGTGTTCGTCGAGGCGCTGGCATGAGTGCGCTCAAGCTGCGCAACATCGGCCCCAAGAGCGCGGCGTGGCTGCGCCAGGTCGGGTTGCGCAGCGCCGAGGACCTGGCCGCGGTGGGCGCCGTCGGTGCCTTCGTCAAGGTGCGCCGCGCCGGCTTCAAGCCCAGCCTCAACCTGCTCTACTCGCTGGAAGGCGCGCTGGTCGGCTGCCACTGGCAGGAAGTACCCGACGCGCGCCGCCAGCAACTGGTCTCCGAATACGAAGCCGCGGCCGGCGGGCTGCCTGCCGCGCGCGCCGGGCAGATGGCCGGGCCGGTCCGCGAGACCCGCATGCAGCCGCATGCGGACCTCGACGACGGCGGCGACGAGACCGGCGAGATCCGTTTCGGCGAGGACTGAAGCCGGCGGCCGGGCCGCTACGGCAGTACCCGTTCGACCCCGCCCAGCAGCACCAGTGCCAGCAGCAGCAGGCTTTCGGTGACCTCGACGCTGGCGCCCAGGCAGTCGCCGGAAATACCGCCCAGCCGGCGCCGCCACCAGGCCGCGATCAGCGCCACCAGCGGCAGCGCAAGCAGCAGCGGCCAGGCCACGAAGGCGGTGACCACTGCCAGCAGCAGCGCCCACACCCACATCGAGCGCAGGCTCAGCTGCCATGAAAAGCGTTCGGCCATGCCCGCGCCGTGCAGCGACGGCAACAACCGGCTCCACCACAGCGTGCCCCAGCGCGCCCACGCCGGCACCAGCACGATGCCGTACCACAGCGGGCTGGCCGACAGCTCGGCCAGCAGCACGAACTTGAGCAGCAGCTGCATCACCAGGGTGACCACGCCGAACACGCCCATGTGCGGGTCCTTGAGCACTTCAAGGAAACGCTGCGGGTCGCGGTGCGCGGCGCCGAAGGCATCGGCGACATCACCCAGCCCGTCCAGGTGCAGCGCGCCGGTCACCCACACCCACGCCAGCAGCGTGAGCACGCCGGCCAGCCAGGGCCGGTCGCCGAGCAGGTACAACGGCGCGGCCAGCAGCACGCCGATGATCACACCGACCAGCGGGTAGTACACCGCCGCACGGCTGAGGTCGTCGTCGCGGAAGTCCTTGACCTGCGGCGTCGGCAGCCGGGTCAGGAACTGGATGGCCAGGACCAGGCGGCGCACGCTCACGGCTGGCACAACTCCAGCAGCTCGCCCCACACCTGTCCGTCCTGCGCGCGCTCCACGCGCAGGCGCACGCGGGTGCCGTAATCGATGCGCATCGCCCACAGGGCCGCCAGCGGGATGCCACACACGCGCGACACCACCAGCCGCAGCACGCCGGCATGACTGACCACCAGCACCGGTCCGTCATGCTCGTCCTCGTCCAGCAGCCGCTGCAGCTGGGCATCGACGCGCTGCTGGAACTGCTGCCAGCTTTCGCCGTTGGGCGGCACCACGGCATGCGGCGCGTCGTAGAGCCCGGCCAGCAGTTCGGCGGGGATCTCGTCGTAATGGCGCCCGTCCCAGTCACCGAAATCCAGTTCGGCCCAGTCCGGGTGGATTTCGCAGAACAATTCGCGGCCGGCGAGCAGCGCAGTGGCCGTATCCAGCGCACGGCGCCGCGGCGAGGCGATCACCCGGCTCCACTGGCCATCACCGTGGCGCTGCAGCAGCGCGTCCACCGCGCCGTCGAGCAGGGGCGGATCGCTGCGGCCGTCCAGGTGGCCCTGGCGGCCGGTGGAGGCATGGCGCATCAGGTCCAGGATCATGGCGCGGCGCTCCGGTCGGCAACCGCGGCTTCGGCGAACGTCGCCATGCCGTTGTGCAGCGCGCAGGCCAGGCGCAGCAGCGGCAGCGCCAGCGCCGCGCCGGAACCTTCGCCCAGGCGCAGGTCCAGCTGCAGCAGCGGGTCGGCCTGCAGCTGCTCCAGTACCCGAGCGTGGCCACGCTCGGCGGAGCGGTGCGAGAACAGCAGCCACGGCCGCAGCGAAGGATTGATGCGCACCGCCGCCAACGCCGCGGCGGAGACGATGAAGCCGTCGACCAGCACCGGCACGCCACGCTGGGCGGCGGCGATCATGGCCGCGGCCAGTGCCGCGATCTCGAGCCCACCGACGCGGCACAGGGCCTCGCGGCCCGGGTCGCCGGCCGCGGTAATCGCGGCACCGTGCAGCGCCAGTGCCCGTGCGATCACGGCCTGCTTGTGGGCGATGCGCGCCGCATCCAGGCCGGTGCCGGCCCCCACCAGTTCCGCCAGCGGCAACGGCCCCAGCACCGCCGCCAGCGCGCTGGCCGAGGTGGTGTTGCCGATGCCCATCTCGCCAAGCAGCAGCAGGTCGGCGCCATCGTCGCAGGCCGCGGACACCGCGCGCCGGCCGGCGGCAAACACCGCATCCAGGTCGGCCGCGGCCATGGCCGGACCGGCGGTGAAATCGTCGGTGCCGCGACGCGGCTTGTCACAGGTCACGCCGCTGACCGGCGCATCGGCCAGGCTGCCCACGTCCCAGACATGCAGCGGCACGCCCAGTTCGCGCGCCAGCACGGCAATGGCGGCGCCACCGGTGGCGAAGTTGCGCAGCATCTGCACCGTCACTTCCGCCGGATACGCCGACACGCCCTGTGCGGCGATGCCATGGTCGCCGGCGAACACCAGCACCGGTACCCGCGTGGCCTGCGGCTGCTCGCGCCCCTGCAGGGCGGCCAGTTCGATGGCGAGGGTTTCCAGGCGCCCCAGCGCCCCCTCGGGTTTGGTCAGTTGCCGCTGGCGGGCGATGGCATGCTGCCGGTGCGCCTGCGAAGGCGCGGGGCAGGCCCGGGTGAACCATGCGTCTGTCACGTGTGTTCCGATACCGCGTTGCAATCGCGCATTGTAGGGCGCATGGCGCCTGCACGATGTGCCGTGGCGGGCGCCGCCGCCTGCCCCGCACCGGTCTCCCCCGGCAGCGCGGCGGGTGATGGCATAGAATGCCCGCACTTTCGGGTGACCGGCCGGACTCGCTCTGGCCGGTTGAAACGGGAAGCCGGTGCCGCGCCTGCCAGGAACATCCTGGCCCGCGCCAGTCCGGCGCTGCCCCCGCAACGGTAAGCAGGACAAGGACAGGCATACCGCCACTGTGCATCCATCGCACGGGAAGGCGCCTGGCCGGAAGCGTCGATGCGCGCTTCGCCTGCGAGCCCGGAGACCGGCCCGGAAGCCGACTGGTTGCGATGCGGAGGGCATGGCGGCGGCAGTGGCGCCGTGCGCGCACTCCGTCGTTTCCCTTCTCCTGGCAGCCTCCACCGTCCATCCGCGCGGGAGCGCGCGGATCCAGGAGTTCAGATGAAACTGCCATACCACACCCTTTCCCTCGCCCTTGCGCTGGCGCTGCCGGGCATTGCCAGCGCCGAGCAGGCGCCCACCGAACTCGACGACGTGGTGGTCACCGCCACCCGTACGCCGGTTTCCATCGCCGACAGCGTGGTGCCGGTGCAGGTGATCGACCGCGAGCAGATCGACCGCAGCCAGGCCGGCTCGCTGATGGACCTGCTGCGTGGCCGCGCCGGCCTGGACTTCGTCAACCAGGGCGGCCCCGGCAAGATCACCTCGCTGTTCATGCGCGGCAGCGCCTCCAGCCAGGTACTGGTGCTGGTCGACGGCGTTCGCATCGGCGCCGCCTCCAGCGGCATGCCGGCGCTGCAGGACCTGCCGATCGACCAGATCGAGCGCGTGGAGATCGTGCGCGGGCCGCGTTCGAGCCTGTACGGCTCCGAGGCGATCGGCGGCGTCATCCAGATTTTCACCCGCGCCGCCGGCCAGGGCCTGCAGCAGAACCTGGCACTGACCGCCGGCAGCCACAACCTGCGCCAGGCCAGCGCCGGGTTCAGCAACCGCGGCGAACGCGGCTGGTTGTCGGCGCAAGGCGCCTGGCAGAAGACCGACGGCATCAACGCGTGCAACGGGTCGGCCACGCTGTTCCAGGGCTGCTATGTCGACGAGCCCGACCGCGACGGCTACCGCAACACCTCGCTCAACGTGCGCGGCGGCTACGCGCTGGGCGAAACCCTTAGCGTGGAAGGCCACATGCTCGACGCCGCCAGCCGCAACCAGTACGACGGCAGCATCTATGGCGGCAACGAGGCCGACAACCAGCAGCGGGTATACGGCGGCAAGCTGCGCTGGACCCCGGGCGACGCGTTCGGCCTGTCCGTCCAGGTGGGCCGCAACGACGACCAGGCCGACAGCTATTACGTCCAGGCCGGCAAGCGCAGCTTCGTTTCCACCTTCGACACGCGCCGCGACACCGCCAGCGTGCAGGGCGACTTCCTGTTCGCCGAGGGCCAGCAGCTGAGCGTCGGCGGCGACTGGCAGAAGGACCAGGTGACCAGCACCACCGCCTATTCGATCGACAACCGCGACAACACCGGCGTGTTCGCCGAGTACCAGGGCCGCTTCGGCGCGCACTCGCTGCAGGCCAGCGTGCGCAACGACGACAACGAGCAGTTCGGCAACCACACCACCGGCAGCCTCGGCTACGGCCTGGCGCTCGGCCACGGCCTGCGCCTCACCGCCAGCGCCGGCACCGGCTTCAAGGCACCGACCTTCAACGACCTGTACTTCCCGTGGTCGAGCAACCCGGCATTGAAGCCGGAGGAATCCACCAGCGTGAACGTCGGCATCGCGCAGTACGGCGAGGGCTGGAACTGGACCTTCAACGCCTACGAAAGCCGCATCGACCAGTTGATTGCGCTGGACAGCACCTACACTCCGTACAACATCGCCAAGGCGCGCATCCGCGGTGCCGAGCTGACCGGCTTCGCATCGCTGGCCGGGTTCGACATCAACGCCCAGGCCAGCTTCACCGATCCGCGCGACCACACCCGCGGCGCGGCCAGCTACGACAACTGGCTGCCACGCCGTGCCCGCAGCAGCGGCCGCCTCGACGTGGACCGTGGCTTCGGGCCGCTGCGCGTGGGCGTGACCGCCACCGCCACCGGGCACCGTTTCGACAACGCCGCCAACAGCCTGCGCCTGGCCGGCTACGGCACGGTGGACCTGCGCGTGGAGTATGCCATCAACGAGGCATGGAGCCTGCAGGCCCGGGCGGCCAACGTGTTCGATCGCGAGTACGAAACCGTGGCCTGGTACAACCAGCCCGGTCGCGAGTACCAGTTGACGCTGCGCTACCGCTCGCGCTGAAGCCGCCACCACGGCCGCTCCGACGACGCTCCGGCCTCATGCCGGGGCGTCGTTCCATGACCACGAGGGCCATGCCGGCATCATCCACGCCGGACGTCCGGCAGTGGACCGGGCGGCGCCTGGCACCATGCCCGCTCGCCGCACAGGCCGGCGAATCGTCGCTCAGACGCCTGCGAGCAGTTCCCGCATATCATCGATCACCGCGACCGCACCGGCCGCATCCAGGTCGAGATCGCGCGGGTAGCCGTAGCGCACCAGGGCGATGGGCATGCCGGCGGCGTTGGCCGCCTCCAGGTCGGTGGCCGAGTCACCGACCATCAGGCACTGCGCCGGCGCGCGGCCGAGCAGCCGCGCCGCATGCAGTACCGGCTCGGGCGACGGCTTGCGCTGCGGCAGCGTGTCGCCACCGACGATGTGCGCGAAGTATCCGGCGATGCCCAGATGCGCGAGCAGCGGCGGTACCAGTGCCGATGGCTTGTTGGTGCAGATCGCCATCGGCAGCCCACGCGCCTGCAGCTGCTGCAGGGCGTCGGCCACGCCGTCGTACAGGCGCGGGCTGCGCAGCAGGCAGTCATGGTAGTGGCGCATGAACAGCGGCATCACCTCCTCCGGCGTGCGCTCGCTGCCGGCGTGCGCCAGCGCGATGGCGACCAGGCGGCGCACGCCTTCGCCGATCCAGCTGCGGACCGTCGCCTCGGACACGCGCGACAGTGACAGCTCCTCCAGCGAGCGGTTGATCGCCTCGGCGATGTCCTCGGCGCTGTCCACCAGCGTACCGTCCAGATCGAATACCAGCGCTGCAATGCCCACGCACCCACTCCATGACAGTGAACCGTCGATTGTACCGGGGTGCGGAAACCCGTCAGTCCACGGCCGCATCGCGGAAAAGGTCGCCCTGCACCACCGTATCCTCGCGGTCGCGGAACCCGGACAGGCCCACGCCCACCAGCCGGTAGCGCGTGTCCGGCGGCAGCTGCACGCGCTGGCACAGCGCCAGCGCGATGTCGCGCAGTTCCTCCTCCGAGGCCGGCGGCGCATCCGGCGTGAGGCTGCGGGTGAGGATCCGGAACTGGGCGGTCTTGAGCTTGAGCACCACGGTATGGCCGATACGTTCGGTGCGCCCGGTCGCGCGCCACGTCCGCGCCGCCAGCTGGGCGATCAGTTCGTCGAACTCGCCCAGCCGCAGGTCCTCGGCGAACGTGTCCTCCGAGGAGATCGACTGCACCGGCTGGTCGGGCTCCACCGGGCGCTCGTCGATGCCGCGCGCGCGCCGGTACAGGCGTTGCCCGAACGTGCCGAACAGCGCTTCGAGCTGCTCCAGCGGCAGCCCGCGCAGATCGCCGACGGTAGCGATGCCCAGCGCCGCCAGGCGTCCTTCCATGACCTTGCCCACGCCGGGCACGCGGCTGACCGGCAGCGGCGTCAGGAACTGCTCCACCCGCGCCGGCGGCACCACGAACTGGCCATCGGGCTTGCGCCAGTCAGAAGCGATCTTGGCCAGGAACTTGTTCGGCGCGATGCCGGCCGAGGCGGTGAGCGAGGTTACCTCGCGGATCTGCGCGCGGATGGTGCGTGCGATCTCGGTGGCGATGCCGTCGCAGGTCGGCGATCCGCTCACGTCCAGGTAGGCCTCGTCCAGCGACAGCGGCTCGACCAGCGGGGTATGCTGCAGGAATATCTCGCGGATCTGCCGCGACACGGCCTTGTAGCGGGCGAAATCCGGCGGCACGAACACCGCGTCCGGACACAGCCGCTCGGCGCGCACCGCGGGCATCGCCGAGCGCACGCCGAACCTGCGCGCCTCGTAGGAGGCCGCGCATACCACCGACCGGGCACCGCGCCAGGCCACCACCACCGGCCGACCCCGCAACGCCGGATCGTCCCGCTGCTCGACAGACGCGTAGAACGCGTCCATGTCGATGTGGATGATCTTGCGCATGGCGAGCAACACGACCGCGGAACGAAGGACCGCCATCATAGCGCCGCGCTCCATACGCACCGGTACGATCTACGACGAACGTGCCGCCTTTTCCCCGCAACACTACGGATGCGTACGGATAAAACTGTTGATTGAAAGCCCGCGCATCATGCATGCTCGGGCGTTAACCCACGTTTTCGTGCTCCGGATTACCGCTTCGATGAACCGTCTCAATGCGTTCTCGCGCGAACAGCTGCTGGCCAGTGCCCGCGGCGAGCTGTTCGGGCCCAACAAGGGCCGCCTGCCCAACGACCCGATGCTGATGTTCGACCGCATCACCGACATCCGCGACGACGGGGGGCCCCACGGCAAGGGCCTGGTGCGCGCCGAGCTCGATATCCGCCCCGACCTGTGGTTCTTCGGCTGCCACTTCATCGGCGACCCGGTGATGCCCGGCTGCCTCGGCCTGGATGCGATGTGGCAGCTGACCGGCTTCTTCCTGACCTGGCTGGGCGCCGAGGGACGCGGACGCGCCCTGGGCTGCGGTGAGGTCAAGTTCACCGGCCAGGTGCTGCCCAGCGCCAGGCTGGTGCAATATGAAATCGACATTTCGCGCGTGATCAACCGCAAGCTGGTCATGGCCCAGGCCGACGCCCGCATGCTGGTCGACGGGCGCGAGATCTATACCGCCAAGGACCTGCGCGTGGGCCTGTTCACTTCCACCGAGAGCTTCTGATGCGTCGTGTCGTCATCACCGGCATGGGGATCAACTCCTGCCTTGGCAACGATCTGGATACCGTTTCCAGTGCCCTGCGCGAAAGCCGTCCCGGCATCGTCGCCCTGCCCGACCATGCCGAAGCCGGCCTGCGCAGCCAGATCGGCGGCCGCGTCGACATCGACCTAGACGCGCAGATCGACCGCAAGCTCAAGCGTTTCATGAGCGACGCGGCGGCCTACAGCTACATCGCCCTGCGCGATGCCATCGCCGACGCCGGCCTGGACCAGACCCAGGTCAGCAATGTCCGTACCGGCCTGATCGCCGGCTCCGGCGGCGGCTCCAGCCAGTGGCAGGTGGAAGCCGCCGACCTGCTGCGCAACCGCGGCGTGCGCAAGGTCGGCCCGTACATGGTGCCGCGCACGATGTGCTCGACGGTCTCGGCCAACCTGGCCACCGCCTTCAGCATCAAGGGACTGAGCTACTCGCTGTCCGCTGCCTGCGCCACCTCGGCGCACTGCATCGGCGCGGCCGCCGACCTGATCCGCCACGGCGCCCAGGACATCGTGTTCGCCGGCGGCGGCGAGGACCTGCACTGGTCGATGAGCGTGATGTTCGATGCCATGGGCGCGCTGTCCACCGGCTTCAACGACACCCCGGCATCCGCGTCGCGCCCCTATGACGCCAACCGCGACGGCTTCGTCATCGCCGGCGGCGCCGGCATGCTGGTACTGGAAGACTACGACCACGCCATCGCGCGCGGCGCACACATCCATGCCGAGCTGATCGGGTACGGCGTGACGTCCGATGGTGCCGACATGGTCGCCCCGTCCGGCGAAGGCGCGGTGCGCTGCATGCACATGGCGCTGGCCGGCATCGACCGCCCGATCGATTACCTCAATACCCACGGCACCTCCACCCCGCTGGGCGACATCACCGAGCTGGGTGCGGTGCGCGAGGTCTTCGGCGAGCGGGTGGTGCCGCCGATCTCCTCGACCAAGGCGCTGTCCGGCCACTCGCTCGGCGCGGCCAGCGTGCACGAGGCGATCTTCTGCCTGCTGATGATGCGTGACGGCTTCATGGCCGGCTCAGCGAACATCGAGACGCTGGATCCGCGCGCGGAGGGCTTCCCGATACTCCACCAGACGCAGGAAGCACGCCTTGAGACGGTGATGTCGAACAGCTTTGGTTTTGGTGGTACGAACGCGACGCTGGTGTTCGGCCGGTTGTAAGGCCGGGGCATCAAGGGGTTCAAGCAACGGCGCCTTTTGGCGCCGTTGTCGTATGCGCGGTGGTCGCGGATCTACGTGAGGCAGCCCGTGCTGCACGCGTTCGCGTGCGAGGCTCCGTTCCGGCACAGCCGCCGGGCCCGCCAGGCCCGTGGCCTTTCTCTGTGTCGCGCGCCTGCAGGGCGATTATCACTGGGCAATACCCGCAGCCACGCTGATTTGAGGACGTGGAAAACGCCAACGGCGCCTTTTGGCGCCGTTCTGGTTTATGCGACATCCGGGTTCTGGATGCGGGAAAAAAGCAAACCCCCGCTGCGTTAGCAGCGGGGGTTTGGGGATAAAGCCCCTGGCGATGACCTACTCTCGCATGGCTTGAGCCACACTACCATCGGCGCAGCTGCGTTTCACTTCCGAGTTCGGGATGGGATCGGGTGGTTCCACAGCGCTAATTTCACCAGGGAGAGGGTTGGAGGGTCGCTATCCATTGGAGCAGGATAAAGCGCCAGCCTCTCGTAGGTCTTGTGACGTAGCGTGCACTTGGGTCTATCGACATGTCATGTCGGCCAAGGCAACTTGAGGTTATATGGTCAAGCCACACGGATCATTAGTATCAGTTAGCTCAACGCGTTGCCGCGCTTACACACCTGACCTATCAACCACGTAGTCTACATGGTTCCTTCAGGGGGCTTGTGCCCCGGGAAGTCTCATCTTGAGGCGCGCTTCCCGCTTAGATGCTTTCAGCGGTTATCGCTTCCGAACATAGCTACCCGGCAATGCCACTGGCGTGACAACCGGAACACCAGAGGTTCGTCCACTCCGGTCCTCTCGTACTAGGAGCAGCCCCTCTCAAACTTCCAACGCCCATGGCAGATAGGGACCGAACTGTCTCACGACGTTCTGAACCCAGCTCGCGTACCACTTTAAATGGCGAACAGCCATACCCTTGGGACCGACTACAGCCCCAGGATGTGATGAGCCGACATCGAG